>OY781920.1:0-3557455 GCA_963677275.1 uncultured Paludibacter sp.
TATTTGCTTTTTGTATCCAAAACATTCGATATTGTTGGTTGCAGCAGCTTTTCCATTACTTCATATCCTTTGGCTGTACAATGTACGCCATCGTAGCTGTATTCAGCTTTCATTCCATTGTTTCCATCGTTCATGGCCGAAAAATAATCAAGATAAACAAAACCTTTTTTTGCTGCGTAAGCTTTGATCATTTCGTTGAGTTGGGGGATCTTGATATTTGGTTCCATTCCTTTTTTCCAGGGATAATCGTAAGCCGGAAGTACCGAGCATAAAATTACTTTTATATTATTGGCGTGGGCTACTTCGGCCATTGAGGCTAAATTGTCCATAATCATTTCAAGCGTTGATGGACCGGTGTTGCCTGCAATATCGTTGGTGCCAGCCAGTATAACTACCGCTTTAGGCTGAAGGGCAATCACATCCTGACGGAAACGAATCAACATTTGTGGAGTTGTTTGTCCACTTATGCCCCGGCCGATATAAGCATTGTTTTTGAAGAATTCCGGTCGTGTTTCCACCCAACCTTGTGTGATTGAATTTCCCATAAAGACAATGCGGTTTTCGTGCTTCTCGGGTGTTTTTAACTCTTCGTTTTCAGCCTGATAACGATTCAGGTTGGCCCAGTCCTGGGCGTTTGCTTTTAGTGATGAGATGAGAAATGCGCACATAACCAATGTTTTGAGAAAGCTTTTTGTTTTCATTGTATTTTGATTTGATTTGAAATGCAAAATTAATGATAACTATTTATATTCAGCCATTAAAATGGTTTGAATTTTAGCTTTTTCGTTTTTATTCAGTTTAATCATGCAGTTCCGAATGCGTTTTCGGAATTTCCAACAAGTCATTTGGTTCAGGCCAAGCTGATCGGAATAGTTATAGGATGAGAAATCACTTCCCACCACACAAACATTATAGGCTATATAAAAAGCTTTGTTGATAGGGAATTTGATGTTGTGGAATATGGTGTTAGAGGTTGCCGATTCTTCTTTTTTGCAGCGCGTACAGCGTCGCGACGATGGTGTTTTTCCATCACAGTAATTAGTGTGACCACACTTACGACAGACAAAGCCTTCTTTCCATTTTATATCAGCAATAAATTTAAGCACTTTCTCGCTGTCGTTGAAAAGCTCCTCTGCTAATTCGGATGAAATGTCCTCTTTAAATAACATAATTATTGAATTTTCTTTAGTGTTGAGATAGATTTCGTTGCAAAGATAATAAAAATATTTGGTGATACTATAATAATTTATTAGTGATACTATTGTAATTTAAAATTATTCATCTATCTTTGCAGCGTATTTCAGAAGAAATCCTTGTGAAATGATGTTCAGAGATAAAAATAAAGTTTTTATTAATTGGTAATTAATGTATTATATGTTTAGTTTAATAAATAAAATATTCAGTTCAAAGTCTAAAGTTGATTATTCGGTATTAGTAAATGAAGGCGCGCTAATTTTAGATGTACGCACCAAAGGAGAGTATGCTTCAGGGCATATAAAAGGTTCTTTAAATATTCCTGTTGAGCAATTAAGCGCTCATCTGAATAAACTTAAAAATAAGAACAGCGTTATTATTACCTGTTGTGCTTCAGGAATGAGAAGTGCATCTGCCAAAGGAATTTTAACTTCTAATGGTTATATGAATGTTTATAATGGTGGCAGTTGGATCTCTTTAGAAAGAAAAATCAACTAAGAATAATTTAGAAAAAAGATTGAAAAATATATGGAAAAAATTGTAATCATCGGAGGAGTTGCAGCAGGAGCAACAGCAGCAGCTAAAGTTCGTCGTATTTCACCAACTGCACAAATTACTATGATTGAAGCAGGTCCGGATATCTCGTTTGCTAATTGTGGATTACCTTATTATATTGGAGGTGACATTCAGAGCCGTTCGAAACTGATTCTTCAAAGTCCAGAAAGCTTTAAGGAACAGTACAATGTTGATGTTTATGTCAATACCGCTGTAACATCTATTGATAGAATAGCACATACAATTAAGACTGTGGATGCTCAGGATGGTAAAGAAAAATCTTTTGGATATACAAAATTGATACTTGCACAAGGAGGTCGTCCAATCAAGCCAACTTTGCCGGGAGCTGATGCAGATCATGTGTTTACCTTGTGGACACTTGAAGATATGGATAAAATTGCTAATTATATCAATGATAAAAAGCCAAAGACTGCGGTTGTTGTAGGTGGTGGATTTATTGGTCTCGAAATGGTTGAAGCATTGGTGAAGCGCGGATTGAGAGTTAGCGTTGTGGAAATGATGCCTCACGTAATGGCAATAATGGAGCCCGAAACTGCCGGTTTTATTGAAAATGAAATGTTATCCTATGGCGTAGGTATTCATACCAACTCCGGAGTTACCGAAATACATGCTAAATCGGTAAAACTGGATAATGGCAAGGTGCTTGATGCTGATATGGTTATGTTGTCGATTGGTGTTCGCCCAACCTTGCAACTTGCTAAAGATGCCGGATTAGAAATGGGAGAAGCAGGTGGTTTGCTTGTGAACCAGCAACTCCAAACCTCGGATGCCGATATTTTTGCTGCCGGCGACATGGTAGAAATTGAACATAGAGTGAATGGCAAAAAAGTGCGGATTCCTTTGGCTGGTCCTGCAAATCGTCAGGGACGTATTGCTGCCGAAAATGCTTTAGGCGGCAATCATGCCTACAAAGGTGCGCTGGGAACTTCGGTAGTACGCGTATTCGAAGCGGTGGCCGGAACAACAGGATTGTCGTTGAAACAGGCTCGTTCGATGGGCTTTGATGCTGATGCGGTTGTCGTTCACAAAGAACATCATACTACCTATTTCCCGGGTGCCGAAACTGTTACCGCCATGTTAGTTTATGATAAAAGAACGGGGCTTGTTTTAGGAGGACAAACGGTTGGTTATAAAGGCGCTGATAAGCGTCTGGATGTGATAGCTACTGCAGCTGCTGCTAAATTGTCTGTAAGCGATTTGGCAGATATTGATTTTGCCTATTCTCCACCTATTGGAACTGCCAATGATGCCATGAATATGGCTGCGTTTACTGCAGAGAATAAAATGTCGGGCTTTAGTCCATCGGTTACAGCAACCGAACTTGATGGTTTTGTAGGTGGAAAAACACCTGTTTTTGTTGATGTGAGAGATGTTTTCGCATTTCAGAAAAGTCATATTGCAGGTGCTATTCATATTCCTTTAGAACTTTTGTCGGAACAACTGAGTTCAATCCCTTCGGGTCGTTCTGTTCTTGTTTATGACGAAACCGGAAAGAAAGGTCATCAGGCATTGCGCACATTAATTGGAGCTGGTTTTACTAATGTTACAAATATCTCCGGAGGTCATACCTCTTTACAGCGTCATGCCCGTGCCATCGGATTTAAGAATATACAGATAGATCTTTTGCCAATTGAAGTAAAAAAAATTGAGAAGGGAATTGAAGTGAATGAAGTAAAGGTAGTGAATGAAGTTAAGGTGGCTGATGTAAATCAGAATTCATTGCTTGTGGTGGATGTGCGTACTGTTCCCGAATTTAAAAGTGGTGCTTATCCTGATGCTATTAATATCCCATTGGATGATTTAGTGACAAGACGTGCCGAATTTGGAGAAAATCCTGATCGTGAAATAATTGTATATTGTGCTTCAGGAGGACGTTCGGCTTATGCGCAACGTATGTTGATGCAGATGGGGTATACAAATGTAACCAATGGTGGCGGGCTTTCGTCGATGATGGCACGCAGAAATACACAAGCCACTACATCAAAATCAATATCTAATGAGCCATTGATTGTTGATGTGCGCAGTACAGGGGAATTTTCAGGGGGAGCTTATCCCGGTGCCGTAAACATTCCTTTGGACGAATTGCCTAATAGAACTAACGAATTAGGGGATAAAGGCCGAGAAATAACACTTTATTGTGCATCGGGAGCACGGTCGGCTTATGGGCAACGCGTTCTTCAGCAACTTGGATTCACTAACGCGAAAAATGGTGGCGGGTTAATGCACATGATGATGAGGAGATAGATGTTTTCTTGTATCGTTTCGTTAACGTCAACATTAGTTGGAACATGTACACGGGTAAATAAGTATTTTCATTTTTTTTTGCTTACTTAGGAATTTTTTTTAAATAGGGTTTGCAACAAATTGCTGGATTGAAACATCAATACTGTAAATTCAAAACAATAATAAAAAAATTACGTGTATGAAAAAGCTTCTTTTTATTGCATTGCTGTTTCCATTTTTAATAGCATGCAACGATAACGATTTGAATGATAATCAGGATGAGCAATTGCTCGATATTGCCACTGTTGAAAATTCGGACCAAAAAACTGACTTTTACTTCTTAACTGACAAAAAGGAACGTATGTGGGTAAAAGCATCAGCTTTGCCTTACTACCGCCCAAAAGATGGTCAGCGCATTGTGGTGAATTACAGCATTCTCACTTCTACGCCTCAAAGCAGTACTTATAAGTATACAGTGAAAGTGAATGATGTGTATGAAGTGTTGACAAAGGGAATTTTTAATATTACGCCTGCTACTCAGGATAGTATTGGTAACGATAAAATCAGCATCGGGGACATATGGGTAGGTGGAGATTATCTGAATGTAGAGTTCGTCTATCCCGGATATAACCGTACGCACTTTATCAATTTGGTGTCGGATGCATCGAAAACCTACACAGATGGAAAAGTGCATCTTGAATTTCGTCACAACGATAATGGCGATGCACCAACTTACAATCAGTGGGGAATGGCTTCGTTCAATATCAGATCGTTGCGCCAAATCCCTGGTGATAAAGTGGAACTTGTGATTCAAACCAATGAATTTTCGGGTGGAAATACGACTTATCAGCTCACTTACGATTATGGAGCTGGCAGTGCGTCCGAAGCACCGAAACAAATTAAATTGCAAAGCGATAGAGGTATTTCTAAGTAGACCGGCAATTTTAATTTGCATTAAAATAATAAAAAAAGTCAGTTCATCACATTCTTGAACTGACTTTTTTAGTGTTGAATACTATACCATTAAATCGGTAAAAGCATAGGTTCGACCATCGAACAATCCCTGATCGCTAAGCTTAAGTTTTGGAATTACAAGCAGCGACATAAATGCAACAGTCATATAAGGAGCTTTCAGGTGCGATCCCATTTGTTTTACTGCAGCATCGAGTTCCTCATATTTTTTGGCAATCACATCTCCTTCTTCTGCCGACATTAAACCGCCAACAGGCAAAGGAAGTAATAAAACTTTGTCTTTATTGCAAGCTAAAATGCCACCAGTACTGGCTATGATATGATTAATGGCTGAGACGATCTCTTCATCGGAGGTACCTACAGCCACTATATTATGGCTATCGTGCGAAACGGTGGAAGCCATAGCTCCCTGTTTGAGTCCAATGTTTTTAATAAATCCTATAGCGGGTTTCACGTCCCGGTAACGATTGTAAACCACCAATTTAAGTACATCGTTTGTAGTGTCTGAAATAACATTGTCGTTATCGATTTTAGGAACTACCAATTCACTGTGCGTAAACAACTGTCCATCGTCCACCACAATAACTTTCAGTTGATCGCCCGAAGGTTTAACGCTAATTTGCCCGATGTTTAGCGTCGCGGCTTTAAAGTTATTGATGAGTTCAGCAGGAATATAGCGTGGAAAAAGTACGGCCTTATTTTCAGCAACTTTCACCCCGCGTATATAGGTTTGTTGTACATTAAAATCCGTCAGATTATCGACCACCAGGAAGTCAGCATCGTCGCTTTGCTGGAGCAATCCTACATCGAGTTTGTAATGCCGAACCGGGTTGAGTGAGCAGATCCGCAATACATCCAATGGATCGTATCCTGCAGCTACAGCCCGCCGGGCAAGGGTGTTTATATGTCCGTTTTTAATTAAATCATCTGGGTGTTTATCGTCGGAACAAAACATGATTTCGTCGGTGTACTTTTCGAGCAAAGGTAGTAAGTCGTCGAAGTTTTTAGCAGCGCTGCCCTCACGGATAAGTACTTTCATTCCAAGGGCAATTTTAGCTTCCGCTTCGGCAATTGTCATACACTCGTGATCGGTTGTGATGCCAGCCGAAGCATAAGCGATCAGGCCTTCGCCGGTAAGTTCGGGGGCATGTCCGTCGATGGGTTTGTTGTATTGGCGAGCCGCCTTAAGTTTTAAGTGTACCTGTTCGTCCTGCTCAATAACGCCCGGATAGTTCATCATTTCGGCAAGGAAGTAAATGTCGTCTCGCGCCAGCAGGCGGCTTACATCTTCGGCATCGAGTACTGCTCCCGAAGAATCGAAAGGCGTAGCCGGCACGCACGAAGGAGCGCCGAAATAGTATTTGAGTGGTGTTTTTTTTCCGTTTTCTATCATGTAATTTACACCCGGAATGCCGCATACATTGGCTATTTCGTGCGGATCGCAGACACAGGCGACGGTGCCGCATGGCAAACTGTAACGCGCAAACTCAGATGGTAACATCATGGAGCTCTCAATATGGATGTGTGCATCCACAAAGCCGGGAATAATATATTGGTCAGGAACAGCTTCTGAAGCTTCAAAATTCACGATTTTCCCTCCATCGATGTAAAGAATTCCTTTTTTTATTTGGCGTGCTACTACATCTACTATGTGTCCTGCTATTGTATTCATTTTTCAGGTTTAATAAAGTTATCTTTATATTTTTTTTGTTCTTATGTATTTGTATATAAGAGCAAAAATAAGGTTTTTGTTCGGAGAAATAAGTAAATAATAAACCGATACAAATAGGCTGCGAAATATATGTGTAGTAGAATGTAAAAAAATATTCTCCTATTGGAAATGCCAGGTTTTCAAATTAAATCGAATATCCTGAACGTGTTACTGGCAATGAAAGCGTGTCTGCATGTTGTTTTATGAGCATAAAAACGCTTCAGATCATTTTAACTGTTTGTGTGTATAAGTTGCTGAATGTCAATTTTTATCTTCGGTTTTCAGGAATACTTCTATCGAAATTTTAAGTCCGGCTTAATACCTGAAACTGCTGCCACCCACAAATTCGCGCAACAATGAGGTTGGTGGAATTTCTCTTTCGGGAATGGATACAAAGTAATTTAAGAACTTGATAAGTCGGTGAGTTTCGGTATATTCATCACAAAACTTAGGAACTTCGGCAAGGATAGGCTCCGCGTGTTTTTTTAGCACAGCCAGTTCAAACAACAAGGCTGAGTTAAACATAACATCGGCATTTTCCTGAAATGGGAAAATCCATTTTTCTTCACCACGTCTTACGCTTGGCCAGCGCGCAATTGTTTCGCGGGCAGAATAATTGCGGAAACGGTAATCGCGAATGATGCGACGTAACAGACGGGTGTCGGTAGTCGGTATCCAGTTGTGATTGTCGATAGATATGGTGGTGAGAGCCGAAACGTAGATTTTGAAAGTGAAAATCTGTGGTATGTCCGGAATTAATTCCGGATTTAAGGCATGAATGCCTTCCATTAACAAAATGCTATCGTTCTCTAATTTGAGTTTTTCTCCTTTGTAATAACGTTTTCCATCTTCGAAATTAAAAAAGGGAATTTCAATTTCTTCGCCGTTCAGTAGTTGTTTCAGATGTCGGTTGAAAAGTTCAAGATCCAAAGCATGCAGATGTTCAAAATCCCATTCGCCGTTTTCATCCAACGGAGTCTCTTCGCGGTTCACAAAATAATTATCGAGTGAAAGCGTAACCGGTTTCAATCCACTCACCATTAACTGAATGGAAAGGCGTTTGCTGAAAGTTGTTTTCCCTGAGGATGAAGGGCCTGAAATTAGTACAAACCTAACTTTCTCGAGCCGTTCTTCAATCATATCGGCTATCGAAGCTACTTTCTTTTCGTGAAGAGCTTCCGACACTTTGATGAGATTGAAGGACTGATTGTTTTTGCAGGCAACGTTAAATTCACCTACGTTGTTGAGTTTCATTATTTTGTTCCAACCCATGTATTCTTTAAAAATATCATACATTTTTGGCAACATTACCACATCTTCGAGGATTTCCGGGTTTTCCCGATTGGGAACGCAAAGCAGCATGCCGTCGTAATATGGAACTAAATCGTATATTCCCAGATAGTTGGTTGATGGCAAAAGCACACCATTATAATAATCGATATAGTCATCGATCCTAAAAAACCGACAATATGGATTGCCAAGCGTCTCGAAAAGTGATAATTTATCTTTCTGGTTCTTTTGTTTCGAGAAAAGATCCTTTACGACCATGGTTTGTTTTTCTTCGCAAACAATTTTTCTCCCTTGTTGAATAATCTCATTTACTTTATTCTTAATAGCTCCGATAATTTCAGGAGTTATTGCTTTGTTGAAATTATCGAGGCCACAGTAATAGCCTTTCGAAATGGGGTGTTCAATACGTAAAGTGGACTCGGGGAAAAGTTCGGTGATAGCCAGCGATAAAACCATGCTCAGGCTGCGAACGTACACTCTCATGCCCGAAGGAGTGCTCAAATCTATAAATTCAACATCTTTTGGTTTGTAAATCAGAAAATTCAAATCTTCCACTTTGTAATTCACCCGAGCAGCAACTACCTTATTTTTAAGATGAAGACCCAAATCGTTATAAATTTCGATCAACGAAATACCTAATGGATAGTTATGGTATGATTTGGTGTTTTTGCAATATATAGTTACCTCTTTGCTCATTGAAATTTGTTTTTTTTGATTTCTTTCTGCTTTACGTTGTAAAAATAGCTATTTTTTTTAAATGTACTTATTTGAAGGTATGTATTTTTAAGTTACTTTTGCAGCTACCAATCAACATCAGTGATTTATGAATTATTCTTTTTTTGATTTTCTGACTTTAGTCGGCTCATTGGGTCTGTTCCTGTACGGAATGAAAATAATGAGCGAAGGTCTGCAAAAGGTAGCCGGGAACAAATTACGTTCACTTTTGGCTACTATGACCAAGAACCGTTTTGCAGGTGTGCTTACGGGACTTTTTATCACAGCTTTGATTCAATCTTCTTCGGCAACAACTGTTATGGTTGTGAGTTTTGTAAATGCAGGATTACTTACCTTGTTACAATCCATCACTGTGATTATGGGCGCCAATATCGGAACCACCGTTACCGCCTGGATTATTTCTCTTTTCGGCTTTAAAGTCAGTATAGCAGCATTCTCCCTTCCTCTTATTGCCATTTCGATCCCATTTATTTTTTCGGCTAAAAGCAAACGCAAATCCATAGGTGAATTTATTCTTGGCTTTGCGTTTTTGTTTATGGGACTTGATATGCTTAAAAATTCGGTACCGGATCTGAAAAGCAATCCCGAAATGCTTGAATTTCTAACTCAGTATACACAATTAGGTTTTGGTTCAGTATTGATATTCTTGGCTATTGGTAGTATCCTGACTATTGTGGTTCAATCTTCAAGTGCTACTGTGGCGATTACCCTTGTGATGGTAAGTAAAGGCTGGATAAGCTACGATCTTGGGGCTGCAATGGTGCTTGGCGAAAATATCGGAACCACTATCACCGCCAATATTGCCGCTATTCCGGCCAATGTATCTGCTAAACGTGCAGCGCTGGCGCATACTACTTTTAATGTTTTCGGCGTTGTTTGGATGCTTTTCCTTTTTTATCCGTTTATAAATATGATTACCTGGCTGGTGACTGAATTTGGTCCCGGCGATCCGACACAACTTACGCACTTTACGGCCAGCCTCGATGCACATACGTTAAATTTAATTAATTCAGACAGTAAGTCGCTTAACGCCGAACAGTTGGCTTTACAGCAGCAGTTTCAGGATTATCAAATTGCTACTTCGTACGGATTGTCCCTCTTCCACACGATGTTTAACCTGATCAATACTTTTGTAATGATCTGGTTTGCTGAGGTGATAGCAAAAATAGTTACATTTGTTGTTAAGAAAAAAACAACCGACGAAGAATTCCAGTTACAGTTTATTTCTACCGGTATGTTGTCAACTTCCGAACTATCGGTACTTCAGGCTTGGAAAGAATTGAAAGTGTATGCTGAACGAACGGAGCGAATGTTCAGGATTACACGTGAGTTATATTACGAACAAAACGAAAATGATTTTGTAAAGAAATTTAGTCGGATAGAAAAATATGAGGGTATAAGCGACAGGATGGAGGTAGAGATTGCCCGATATCTTACCAAAGTTACTGACGGACGACTGAGTGAGGATAGTAAACATCAGATACAGATGATGCTAAGGGTGGTTTCCGAAATTGAAAGTGTGAGCGACGGTTGCTACAATATCGCACGGACGATAGTTCGGAAACGAGATGACAAAGCGGTGTATACAAAGGAGATGGATGCCAACATAGATCTAATGATGAATTTGGTGGAAGGTGCAATTCATCAGATGAAAGAGGCTATGGAAAACAATCATGTGAGCAACGATGAGTTTAACCGATCGGTGAACATCGAAGCTGAAATCAATAATTTCAGAAATCAGTTGAAACTTCAGAATATCTCAGATGTAAAAGATAATAAATATGATTATCAGGCAAGTGTAACTTATATGGATATTATTGTAGAATGCGAAAAAACAGGTGATTATATCATCAATGTGGTCGAAGCATTAAACGAAGTAACTGTAAATAATTAAATTGTTTTTATAAACAACCTAACTATTTGTTTTCCACAACCGTCCATATTTCTCAGAGTGTCTGGATTTTTACAAGCTAACAATGTAAAAAAATGAATCAAGAATTATTTACGTGATTTTTCAATATAAAAATATATCAATATGGATTATTTGTTAATTTTGATAGGTTTTGCAATACTGATTGTTGGAGCTCATTTCCTGGTGGACGGAGCTACTGGATTAGCAAAACGTTTTAATGTTTCCAATTTGGTGATCGGCCTCACAGTGGTAGCCTTTGGAACATCAACCCCTGAATTGGTCGTTAATCTGGTGGCTGCCTCCAAACCCGATACAACCGACATTGCACTTACCAACATTATTGGCAGCAATATGATTAATGTCTTTGTCATTTTAGGGTTGGCTGCTCTTGTTTTTCCCATCAAGTCGCAGCTCAGTTCGAGGCGGTTTGATATCCCCATGAGTCTGATTGCCCCTCTTCTGGTTTTATTACTTGCCTGGGGAATGGATGATATGGTTTCGAGGGCTGATGGAATGGTTTTACTGATTTTCTTTGTCTGGTTTATGTATGTCATGATCAGGAAATCGATTAAACACCCCGAAAAACTTATTGATGAAGAGATAAAACCAATGAAAATATGGCTCGCTATCATCATGGTTTTGGGCGGATTGGGTGCATTGATTGCCGGAGCCGATCTGATTGTGCCGAGCGCCGTTCGGATTGCCGAAACATGGGGGGTCAGTCAATCGGTTATCGGGCTCACCATCGTGGCTTTAGGAACCTCATTACCCGAGTTGGCAACATCGGTAGTTGCTGCTTTCAAGAAAAATTCCGACATCGCTCTCGGTAATGTTATTGGTTCGAATATTTTCAACGTATTTCTCGTGCTTGGTATAAGTTCTGTAGTCCGCCCACTGCCCAGCTACAACGGCATGATGATCGATTTACTGATTGTTGCTCTTGCAAGTCTTCTTATCCTTATATTTGTAAACAGCAACAAAAAACATCAAATCAAGCGCTGGCACGGTGGCTTACTTTTACTTATTTACGCTATCTATCTGGGATGGATGATTTCAAAACCAATTTAAATCTATATTTTTTATTCCGCATCATTTCAAAAAAACAAAAATGAATCTATTTAACGTTTATCCGCTTTTCGATATAGAAATAACCAAAGGTATTGGCTGCAGAACCTATGATAACCACGGAATTGAATATCTCGATTTGTACGGTGGACATGCTGTGATCTCCATCGGTCATTCTCATCCATATTATGTAAATAAATTGAAGCAACAATCCGAAAAGCTTGTTTTTTATTCAAATTCGGTTGTAAATAGCCTGCAGACTGAGCTTGCCGATAAACTTGGAAAGATGTCGGGTTACGAAGACTATTCTTTGTTCCTGATTAATTCGGGAGCAGAGGCCAACGAAAATGCACTGAAACTTGCATCGTTTCATAACGGTAGGAGCAAAGTAATTGCTTTCGAAAAGAGTTTTCACGGACGTACTTCGGCAGCTGTGAGGGTGACAAATAATCCGAAAATTGTGGCTCCCATCAATGAAGGATTTGATGTCGAATTTTTGCCTTTAAACGATATTGAGTCTGTACGTAATTCGCTTAAAAACAAAGATGTATGCGCCGTTATTATTGAGGGAATTCAGGGAGTAGGAGGTATACAGGTGCCTGGTAATCAATTTTTAAATGAACTGAGCGATGCTTGTAAGGCTACCGGCACTGTGCTTATTTTGGATGAAATTCAGTCGGGATACGGTCGGAGCGGGAAATTCTTTGCGCACCAGTATGCAGGCATTCGTCCCGATATTATTACAGTGGCCAAGGGCATGGGCAATGGTTTCCCAATTGGTGGAGTGCTTATCAGTCCGGCTTTCGAACCGTCGTTTGGGCTGTTGGGAACTACTTTTGGTGGAAGTCATTTGGCCTGTACGGCAGCCATTGCCGTGCTGGATGTGATGAAAGAAGAGCGCCTTGTGGAAAACGCCCTTGAAATAGGAAATTATCTGTTGACTGAATTACGTAAATTAACTCAGGTAAAAGATGTAAGGGGTTTGGGCCTAATGATTGGGATTGAATTTGATGGACCGGTGAAAGAGTTGCGGTCCAAACTTTTGTTCGAAAAAAGGATTTTTACGGGCGTCAGTGGGACGAGTACAATTCGTCTGTTGCCTCCTCTTTGTCTGACAAAAGCAGATGCCGATCTATTCCTTGAAAAATTTAAACAGCTGTTATAAAATTAAGTATGTCGGAAAAGCTGAAAAAAAGTGTTGTTATTCTTTCTGTTTTGATTTTAGGTTGGACTAACGTTTATTCGCAAAATGCAGAAGTTGACAAGATCTTGCTTCAGAGCGGCGAAGCTTATTTTGGCGAAATAGTGCTTCGCAATGCTGAGCTTGTGATGATGAAGACACAGGATGGTACACGCTTTCAGTTTCCGCTCAACGAAATAAAGTCTATCGAAAAAGTGAGTGTTGCTGTTTCGCAACAGTATAATTCAGTTAGTGAAAATGTTAATGTTCAGGCGGGGAATATATGTGGAATGCTCGAAATTTCGGGTGGAGCTGGTCTTGCCAAAAATAAGTTTGACATAGCTCCTTTTGGCCAAATTTCACTTTCTTTTGGCACTCGTATGCTCTCTGGAAAAAAACTTTTTGTGGGTGCCGGTGCCGGAATTTTAGCTTTTATCCGCTCTTCTGCCGATGAATCGTTCGGTTTTGTTCCGGTATTTTTAAGAGTTAAAAACAATTTCACATCAAAGCCGAATTCTCCTTATTTTCTTTTTGATGCGGGCTATTCATTTGCTGCTGGCAAGGAGTATTCCGGAGGGTTATATAGCCGGCTTTCTGTTGGTGTTCAACGCTCTGTTTCTGAGAAGACCGTAATTTTTTTAGGAGCGTTTTCATCTTATCAAGCCTTTTCAGCTGAATTAACTGAATCAATTTCAGAACAATCGTTTTCATATTATGGCAATGCGGTGGCACTGAATTTTGGAATCGCTGCCGGCATACAATTCTAATTTGTTGCCACATTGAGGTTATTATTTTATCTCATTTATCATTGCAATTACTACTGTTTATTTTAACTCAATACTCAGAACTCAATACTCAGAACTCAATACTCAGAACTCGCAAAACTACTCCTGATACAAGCCAGATTATTCACTACAGTTTTTGCTTCTGCTTCGCTATGTTTCCTCAACGTTTTTTGGTTGCGAATTCCCAATCGGGGCGTGCAAACAAACAGCAAAACAAGGTAAAAGCGCTTACTCCTTTTTGTATGGCCAAAGGCATTTCGGTCATCATTAGAAATGTGAAAATAAAAATAAAATAGAGCAGTATGTAATTGCGATTTACTATTCCGTAATGTAATATCCTTGACATTAGTACTATGAAAATAAGCAATCCTCCTATTCCCAGATGGAATAATTCCCCTAAAAACTGATTGTGTGCATTGACAGCCTGATTTACAGTAGGAATAAGCTCGAGTCTCATGCTGCCTGTGCCAGTGCCAGTAAATGGATGTAGTTTTATGTAATTCAGAACATAGCTATATATATTCTCACGAATAGGATCGGACATAAACGAAAAGTCTACTCTGTTTTTATACATCCCAACAGCAGCGAGTACTCCCGTTAAGATCAATGTTATGAGTACAATTGGAAAAGCTTTACTTTTTCTGAGCAGGAACAAAACAGACAGAAACAGACCGAATGGAAACATTAAAAATCCTACACGGCTTTTGATAATAAAAATAACGATTGCAGATAAGAACAAGAATACAAAAAGTTCTGTGTTCGATAATTTTAATTTGCTACCCTCTTCTTTGCTCCACAAATAGAAACTCACAGGAATCATAGTGACAAAGATGAGAGAAGTGTAAGCCGGATGTCCATATCCCGACCCCACAAGTATTTGCTTGTATACAGCATCAAGTTCTGGTGACAGCGGGAAGTATTCTCTTTCGGTTCCGAATCCTACCCAAAAACTCAGTTCGTGGAAATATACCTGAAAAAGATAGCCTAACATTCCCATCAACAAAAAAACGATTAAAAACCGGATAAAGAAGAGTAATACTTTGTCCCGTTGCTGTGATGTGATTGATAAAAGGCTGAACCCAAGAGGTATAATTATGAATGACAGTCCTTTGTCTATGAATTTTATTCCTTCATCTATGTCTATTGTCCACAATAGTCCTATCAATTGAAATCCATAATAGGCCATCATCACTCCCAAAAGTGGATGGAGACTGAATTTGCTCTTTTTTACAATAGCCATACTAATTGTAAATACAAGGAACAAAAATGTGACTATTGCTGATGTTGTCGTGTTAAACAGGGTTGCAAACAATAGAATCAAGAGCGCTGTGTTGACAATGTTTTCGGTTGTCAATACGCTTTTCAAAGGTCTGGGCAAAAAGAAATAAAGCGCTGCTATCATGTTGAGAACAAGAAAGATGGCAGAGACAAGCAGCGATGAAGAAGCGTAGTTGGCAATGGACAAATTGTTGTTGGCAAAAAAAAGTTTCAATCCGACCCAAAAGAATGTGAATAGTAAGATGGAAGTAATGAAAAATCGATTGCCTGAAGATATTTTGCTGAACATTTTGTATTTTAGTGCTTTTTCCTGATGGAATCGTCATGAATTATTTGAATTTTATTTCGACGAAATACCCTCTGTATTTTAAAAAGCACCAATATTCTTCGTAGCATCCTAAAGGAAGATATGTTTTTTCGTTCGACTCATTGACTGATGCAGAATTGTAGCTGATCGTTGCATTCGACCGGCATCTATTTCTGTGGGAAAAGCCAACCGACTCAAATAATTCAATTCTCAAACAGTATTTGTTCAATTCAATTTCAACAATATTATCGCTTGCCAAAGCTCTGTTTTCCTGATCTTTCATTAATTCCGGTATCGAATACATCAGTTCTTCGAAGGCTTCGAGACCTGAGGCAATATGTACTTTAGATGGATGATAGGCACGTTGAAAAAAATTAAAAAACCTCGACATTTCTCTTGTGTAGTGTAATTTTCCACCAAGAGACTTATGCATAAAAGCCTTGTGCCTTCGATTCATTAAATCGATACTTTCTTTTTTCTTGTTTCGAACGGCAACTCGTTTGGAACCGGGATGAATGCGATAATAAAAACACACTTCGGGGATTCTGACTACTTTCCCTCCGTATTTCAACATCGAAATCCAGAAATCCCAATCCTCAGGCCCTTTGATTTCGGGGCAGTAGCCTCCCGTTTTCTCGTAATCCGATTTTCGGTAAAGTCCGCTTACAAAAATCAGATTCTTGCGGGCCAGTAGTTCGAGACGAAACGTTGGCAGTTTCCATAAACCTGTTTTATCGCCAATAAATTCAGCTTGCGAGTACACCACTTTTACCTCCTCGTCGGTGCTTATAATGTCATAAGCTTTCTGAATATAATCGGGGGTGATCAAATCATCGGCATCGAGAGGTAAAATGTATTTTCCAGTAGCATGGCGAATGGCCAGGTTACGTGCTACAGCCACACCACTATTTGTTTGTTCAAGTATTTTTATCTCAGTATACTTCTGCTTAATATATGAAAGTACCTCAGCAGTATTATCGGTGGACCCATCATTGACGATGATCACTTCTACAAATGCATAAGTAGAGGCCATGACTGAGTCCACGGTTTCAGCTATAAATCTATCGGCGTTAAAAGCCGGAATTATAACACTTACTGTTTTATTTTCAGCGACCATGCTTAAATTTTGTCACGTTTATCTATGAGTTTTCTCCAGTAGTATTTTATCGGATTGGAGTACTTCAATAGTTTCCATGGCCTGCTGCTATGGGGCAAATGCAGCACCGGCAATGCAGTAATCAGATAATTATTGAATCCCAATTCGATAGATTTATGTGAAATAAAAACATCGTACCATGATTTTTCGGGATTCAAAAGACCAAAATCAAATTGTTGCAAGAAATCGTTCGTCAACAAGGTACAACAAAAACTCAGTCTTTTTTTTGTACTTATTACTGTACTTTTAAAATTCCGTGCATACAAATAAGGGAAATTAATATTTCTTTCGATATCAACTGTAACAGATGCTATCATTCCTGGCCGATCCAGTATGCTGCAATAGTCGTACAGTTTCTGAATTGTGTTTGGTTCAACGACTACATCCGATTCAATAATAAGTAAATGCGCACCATCGCTCAGTGCTTTTTTTTGTGCCATTTGTAGCACCAGTAAATAATTGGGAGATGGGTGAGATGTTATGTCCTTCAGGTTGACCAGTTCGTAACCATACTTTTGGGAAGATGCTGCAAGACATTCAGTAGTGTTTTCGCTGCTAAAATCGTTATAAACAGTGTATGTGGACGGAAAAGATTTTTCAGCTTTACGAATACCCTCTATGGTTTTTAAGGTCGTTTCTAACGAGTCCTTAACCGGTGTAATGATTTGCAAATGATTCATATATTTTACTTTAATACACTGTTGATAAAGTGTAGGAATCGTTTAGGAATTTTGTTCACTGCATAGTAGACTAACTTCTCAGCATATACTTCCGGGATAATGGTTCTTAATCTCATTTGTTTGTTTTTCAGGTCAATACTGTTTGTGAAATAGCTGATTTCGGCAACAATTTCAGTGGTTCGAAATTCGCGCCTGACAAGTTTTCCCAATAATCTTGACAATCCTTTTCTTTCGATCAATGATAGCTGCTCTATTTGTTCTTTTGGTGCATCTTTCACTACAAGAGGTAATTGATGAATCCATTTTCGAAACACTTTTATAAGGAGGCGGTAGTATTCAGCATTCGGATTTCCGCGTGAAAAGTGTTCCACCTCAATGTCATACATCACATAGTTGTCGAAGCCATTTACTGCGGCCTGGATGCAAATGTCAAAATCGTATCCGTGAAATCCTTCCATCTGATCGTCGAACCGAATGGTGTTGAAAATCTCTTTTTTCATACATAACATAACGCCATCTAATAAAACAACGTTTCTGCGCTCGAGTTTATATTGTGGCGGGTTGAGCCGCTTTTTCGAAGTTTTACGACCGGAATGATCGGACTGAATGATGTTGACACTTGGAAGTTTTACTTTCCACGATGCCGGTACACGCGTTACAAAGTCTCGACCGGCCAGCCCGCAAATTCCTACATTTGGCACCTGTAAATGATTAATTATTTTCTTTCCCCAATTGTGAGAATGAAAAAACACATCTTCGTGAATGAAACAAAGATATGGATATTTACAGCGCGTTATTCCTTCGTTATAAGCCGAAAATATTGAATACCGGTTGTCGTGATTGTCAATAAAAACTATTTCGTACTGCACCCCAATGCTCTCCGAAATATTATTGGCTAATACTTTTGATATTTCTTTGTGGGCAGAACAAATGACTAATGAAATCATGTAAAGGTATTTGTTTGTTGAAGTTTTTTGTGGCTGTTTCACCAATCAATATTCAAGCAAGATATTATATGATATGTTTTTTAATAAATTGAACGTTTATTTTACATTCTTATTTTACAAACCGGTTGATGATGGGAATATTTTTCAATGGAAAATCCCGTTTTATCAATAGTACTACAAAAGCAAGCATCAAAATTGTTTTCAATCCTATGTTTACAATAATGTATGGAGTGTTTATAAATAAACTTATCACATACAGTACAAAAGTAACTAAAGAATAAATCGCAATTGTTTTTAAATCGTATTTTATGGGCATATGTTTTTGACCGAAATAATAGGACACCAGCATAATTACAAAATAACATGCCCATGCAGCCCATGCAGCTCCGGTGTAACTGAAACGGGGAACAAGCAGAATGTTGCCAAGAACAATGATAACAGTGCCGAGTATCGAAAACCAGGCACCATACATGGTTTTGTCGGTGAGCTTGTACCAGAGAGATAAGTTGAAAAAGATGCCCTGAAAAATAAACGACATCAATACAATGGGCAATATGCTAAAGCCCGACCAGTAACTTTTTTCGATAAATAATTTGAAAAAGTCCATGTACAATACCATACCGAGGAAAATAAGCAGCGAAAACAGGATAAAATACTTCATGGCATCGGCATAGGTTGCCAGACTGTTTTTATCCTTGTTCTGAGCAAAAATAAAGGGCTCGTAAGCATACCTGAATGCCTGCGTAAACATCATCATGACCATGGCTATTTTCGACGAAGCGCCATAAACACCAAGTTCTCCTTTTCCTATTTCTCCGGGGCGTAAAAATGGGAAAATAATTTTGTCCAGGTTCTGATTCATTATTCCCGCTATGCCTAAAATCAGCAATGGAAAGGAGTATTTTAAAATGGGTTTTAATAGCTGAAAATCAATTTTAAATTTACCCGGAAACATATAGGGAATTAAAAATAATGTTTGAATAATGGTGGCAATGAAATTTGAAATAACCACATAACCAACGCCATAGTTAGGGTCGTAGAACCAACTGATGGTTTGTGGAGCATGGATCATCAGCCATGGGCAGCCTACCAAAAAGAAAAGGTTCAGTATGATATTGAAAACAATATACAGAAACTTGAGAATAGCAAACTTTATAGGTCGGTTTTTGTACCTCAGATAAGCAAAAGGAATACACGCAAAGGCATCGATGGCAACAGTGATTCCCATCATTGTAATGTATTCGGGGTGGGAGGCATATCCTAAAAAGTTGGCTACAGGCGCTGTAAATACAAAACACAGCAATATAAATAGCAATGACGTAGTGCCAATGGATACAAGCGTGTTGCCGTAAATGTTCAACTCGTTTTCTTTGTTTTTATTGGCAAAACGAAAAAAACCGGTTTCCATGCCATACGTCAGTATGACCAGCAGAAGTGAAGTCCAGGCATACAGATTCGTAACGATGCCGTATTCGGCCGGACCGCCCACAAGGTAGAAAGTGTAAAATGGCATCAAAAGCCAGTTCAGGAATTTACCCAGAATGCTGCTGACTCCATATATGGCGGTTTCCTTCGCCAGTTTTTTCATTTGTTGCTCTGCCATACCTGTTTGCTGTCGCAATGGTTAATCGTTCTTTTTGCTTCTGAATTTCGAAAGGATATTGTCCAGCCATTTTATTTCCGATGCTGGCTCTAAATCTTCTTTTGTGATATATCCGCCTTCTAAAAGCAAGTTGATGGTCTCTTCCACTTTGTCCTCACTTACCTGAAGTTTAACGCCTCCGTTCACACCATTCAGGTAGGCCCGGTTGGTGATTTCATCGCGTCCGAAACATTCAATCCCGCAGGATGCGAGGTAGGATTTCACCATTTCAAAACAACAGAACTGGCGAATGACTTGATAGTTACAAAATTATTCATGTGCTTTGTTCTTTAATTAATACCACGTATGTTTTTTATGTTTTCGTAAGCTGCATTGATTGAACGAAATTTCTCTGTTGCTGACTTCTTCATGTCTTCGCCCAGGTTATTTACCTTGTCGGGGTGATATTTCATAGCCATTCTCCGATACGCTTTTTTCACCTCATCGTCGGTGGCCGAAGGTTCGATTTCGAGCGTTTTATAGGCCCAAATCGGATCGGTCTGTTTGTTGTAAGGCGCTTTTATCGAATTAAAATCGGCTGTTGATATGCGAAATATCCCTGAAATTCTTTCAATCAGATTTAATTCATTGGCATGAATATTTCCATCAGCATATGCAATATCAAATAATAAATGTATTAATTGAAGTTTGGCTGAATAATTCATGTACTGATTGATCTGCATTGCAACTTCAGTTTCATCGATGGGCTGATTCAGTAAGTTTTTCAGTATCTGTAATGCTTCCAAAGCTCCTTCTTCTCCGAAATTGGCTACTAAAAACTTTTTCACCACAGCCAATTCCGATTTATGTACTTGGCTGTCAGCTTTCATTATGCAAGCCATCATGACGAGTAAGCTCATTTTAAAATCGGCCTCAGTGGTTCGTTTTGATTGCGACGTAGTTTGCGGAATTGCATGAGCTGAAGCTCCTTCGAACAATGAACCTACCGCAAAACCAATTAATGCACCAATCGGTCCTCCAAAAGCCCAACCGAGTCCGCCTCCAATCCATTTACCAAAACCTGCCATAATATTTAATTTATAAAATTGTTATTTTTTTTCATCCGACAAAGATACATAAAAGTAAAAGAATCTATTTCGAATGAAATGTTTACGATATGAATTAGATGGATCTATTGTTTGTCTTTTCTTAAGGCCATCTATATGAAATTATAAGCTGAAAAACTGCCGATATAGTGAAAATTTTTGTTTTTTCTATCTGTCTCGCCATCTTTTTGTAAGATCGCCAAAAGCATCAATTCGTCGATCCCTGAAAAATGGCCACATGCGACGTACGGCTTCCGAACGTTGTAAATCAATATCAAAAACAATATTTTCTTCTTTGTCGTTTGGAAGTTGAGCCAATATCTCGCCTTGTGGTCCGGCAATAAAGCTGTTTCCCCAGAACTGAATGCCATTGGTTACGCCTGATGGATCAGCCTCGTAGCCTGTACGGTTACAGGAGAGAACATGAAGTCCATTGGCTACAGCGTGCCCTCGCTGCACAGTGATCCATGCATTGGTTTGGCGTTGTTTTTCTTCATCAGTATCTGTGCTTTCCCAGCCAATGGCGGTTGGGTAAATGAGCAACTCGGCGCCAGCCATAGCCATTAAGCGTGCAGCTTCGGGATACCATTGGTCCCAGCAAACCAACACGCCCAGTTTCCCGACGGAAGTCTGAATCGGTTCAAAGCCTAAATCGCCGGGAGTGAAATAGAATTTTTCATAATATGCCGGATCGTCAGGAATATGCATTTTGCGGTATTTTCCTGCAATTGTTCCATCTTTCTCGAGCACCACGGCCGTATTGTGATACAACCCTGCTGCTCGTTTTTCGAACAATGAAAGTACTAAGACGACTCCAAGTTCTTTGGCTAATTCACCAAAATAAGCTGTTGACGGACCCGGGATGGTTTCGGCTTGTTCAAAAATATCGGGATTTTCGGTTTGGCAGAAATACAGACCATTGTGCAGCTCCTGCAAAACAATCAGTTCGGCGCCCTGACTGGCCACTTCTCGTATGTTTTTTTCCAGCTTCGCTACATTTTTGGCATGGTCAGCTGTGTTTGACTGTTGAATTAATGCAATTTTCATTCTTTCGGGTATTGACCTCGCCCTGTTGAGGCGAATAGTTTTTTATATGTGCTATAATTTAGGAAATTGCATTGTCACGCAATGTAATGAACCGTGTTGTTTGATCAGTGCATTACAATTGATGCCTACAATTTCTCTATCGGGAAATGCTTTTTGCAGTTGTTGCTTTGCCAACTCATCCTTTGGCGAATTATAAGTGGGCACCAAAACAGCTCCATTGATAATTAAAAAATTGGCATAAGTAGCCGGCAGGCGCTCGCCATCTTCGTAAACAGCATCGGCCATCGGCAATGGAATAAGTCTGAAATATCCACCTTCGGAAGTTCTGAACTGACGAAGTTCTTTTTTCATTTTTTTTAATTCTTCATAATGTTCATCATCAACATCATCGCATTTTACGTAGGCGATGGTGCTTTTATCGCAAAATCGGGCCAGCGTGTCCACATGGCTGTCGGTGTCGTCGCCTGCAAGATAACCGTGGTTGAGCCACAAAACTTGTTTCGCTCCAAAATACTCTTTCAGTTCTGCCTCTATATCATCTTCCGATAAATGGTTCCGGTTATCGGAAAGCAGGCATTCGGCTGTAGTGAGCAAAGTGCCCAGGCCATCCGACTCTATGCTGCCACCTTCCAGAATAAAGCCAAAACAGTTTTTGTGACCTGCATCGCCAAAAACTCCCGACATATATAAGTTACGTGTAATCAAATTGTCGTGATTGGCTGCAAACTTCATTCCCCAGCCGTTGAAGGTAAAGTCATAAACAACAGGTTTTCCATCTTCCAAAACCGTAATCCCTCCATGGTCGCGTGCCCAGGTGTCGTTGGTAGGCATTTCCACGAAAGTGATATTGCTCAATTCTTCTTCGCTGAAATAGGTTTCAACCTCATCTGTGTCCGCGCTCACAATCAGTAAGTTTTCGCGCTTAATAATCTCACGGGCAATGTTGACAAAACATTCGTTTACTTCATCGAGCATATGTGCCCAATCCGTTCCGGCATGTGGCCATGTGAGTTGGACAAATTCTTGTGGCGCCCATTCGGCAGGTAGTATCTTTTTCATTTATTCCTCTACATCCTTCATTGGAGGATTTCTATATATCTTTTTTTATTTGCTTCTGCAAAAATACAAAAAAATACTGAAGTGCTTTAAGTATATGGTTCAGGAGATAAGCAAAATGCAGAATTAATTGTTTTTGAAGCAGAACAAATAAATATTCATTTTTCTAATTGCACAAAAAAAACTATTTTTGTACGCTTATATTTATTCAACTAATAAAACATTCAACAACAAAATAAAATGGGAAAAGTATTGATTATCGGTGCCGGAGGTGTTGGAACCGTGGTGGCTCATAAAGTTGCTCAAAATCCGGACGTATTTACTGAAATCATATTGGCCAGCCGTACCAAATCAAAATGTGATGTGATAGCTGCCGACGTATTGAAACGCTACGGAGTAGTCATAAAAACTGCTCAGGTGGATGCTGATATTGTACCCGAACTTGTAAAACTATTCAACGATCATAAACCTGAATTAGTGATCAATGTGGCGCTTCCTTATCAGGACCTTACCATTATGGACGCTTGTCTCGAAGCCGGAGTAAACTATATGGATACTGCCAATTACGAGCCAAAGGATGAGGCACACTTCGAATATAGCTGGCAGTGGGCGTACAAAGAAAAATTCGAGAAAGCAGGACTCACTGCTATACTTGGTTGTGGTTTCGACCCGGGAGTAACAAGCATTTATACTGCTTATGCCGCCAAACATCATTTTGACGAAATTCATTACCTGGATATTGTCGACTGTAATGCCGGTGACCATCACAAGGCTTTTGCTACTAATTTTAATCCCGAAATCAATATTCGTGAGGTTTCGCAACGTGGAAAATACTGGCAAAACGGTGAATGGGTGGAAACTGAACCACACGAAATTCACCAGCCACTCAACTACCCCGAAATTGGCCCAAAAGAATCGTATGTGATTTACCATGAGGAATTGGAATCGCTTGTAAAAAACTTTCCAACGATAAAGCGTGCTCGTTTTTGGATGACATTTGGTCAGGAATACTTAACGCACTTACGTGTGATTCAGAATATTGGTATGGCGCGTATTGACGAAGTGGATTATAACGGACAAAAAATTGTACCGATTCAGTTCCTGAAAGCAGTACTTCCTAATCCGGGCGATCTGGGCGAAAACTACACTGGCTGGACCTCTATCGGCTGTCGCATCAAAGGTTTGAAAGATGGAAAAGAAGTAACTTATTACGTTTACAATAATTGTAGCCACGAGGCAGCTTATAAGGAAACCGGAACTCAGGGTGTAAGTTACACTACCGGAGTGCCTGCAATGATTGGCGCCATGATGTTCCTGAAAGGATTGTGGAAAAAACCGGGTGTTTACAATGTCGAAGAATTCAATCCCGATCCATTCATGGAGCAATTGAACATTCAGGGTTTGCCTTGGGTTGAATTACACAATGTAGATCTGGAGCTGTAAAAAATAGTGTGAAAAACAAATAGTGAATGAAAAGACAGGAATACGACCATTGGTTGCGATTCCTGTCTTTTTTTTACATCTGAAGAGATTTTTTCCATTGCCGATAACCAATGATGGCCATTACAGTGTAAATAACAAATAAAATGGCGGTGGGGTACAATGCTTTGTAAAAATAGAGCCCGGCCGAAACGCTGTCCACTATTATCCAAAGCCACCAATGTTCAATCATTTTACGAGCAAGCATCCAGGTGGCTACTATGCTGAGTGCAGTTGTAAAAGCATCGGCTTTGGGAAGTGGAGAGTCGGTATATTCTGACAGTATAAAATAATACAGGAAATAAAGAACTAAAGCTATAACCAGAATGATTGCTCCCGACAGGGGTGTTGTTCGTTTTACGGGGAGTTCTTTGCGGTTTTCGGGTTTACCAGCCTTCCAACTGATCCAGCCAAATGCGCTGACGCCCAGATAATAAAACTGCAGGCTCATGTCGGCGTAAAACTTGGATTGAAAAAAAACAACCACATACAATAATGAGCACAGAAACCCGAAAATCCACAAACTCACTCTCTGTTTTATGGATAAATAAAGGTAAATAATGCTCAGTACCGAGCCTGCTAACTCTATCCAGTTGGCCTGTAGGTAGGCGATAACTACTTCCATTGTTTTGTAATAAAACAATCAATTTTCCCAAAGTTATAAACCTCAGAAAAATTGATACGTTTTTTTTGATTTTTATTTAGCTTGCCTATTTCAACAGGCTCTCATAAGTTCCGGACGTTTGCAAAATCTGTATCGCTTTTTTCAACGATTCGTTTTCAACATCAATAACTTGATAATACTCGTTCATTTCCCATAAATCTCTGGCAATAAGCGCTTTGATTTGTAGCTTTATTAGTGGCTTAGATGTTTCAAACTGAGCTGAGTTAAATTCAATTTTTTCTTTCTCAGCTAAAAGTTTCAATTTTTCAAGCACTTCATCGTTTGTTTGGAACGATGCGTTGAATTTTTCGAACTTAGGATATTTCTTTTTTAATACGGCTCTGTTTTGATCAATGTACTGAATCACCACTTTGTTGATTATGCCACGAGATCCGATTTTATTATAGTATTCTGTATAAAAAGTAGTATCGAGCGGTACGAAAATGTCGGGCATAATGCCTCCGCCTCCGTACACATTCCGTTTGAGCTGAAGGGTTTGATATCGCAGCGAATCGGGGAAGTGGATGCTGTCAGCATGCAATAATTCTCCGTGATTAAATCTGGTAATCAATTCTTTCGAGTATTTTTCTACACCATCTTTATAGGGTTTTTGTATCGAACGTCCTGTAGGTGTGTAATAGCGGGCAGTAGTGAGGCGCAACATGGAGCCATCGGCCAATGGTAGCTGGCGTTGTACAAGTCCTTTTCCAAATGTGCGTCGGCCTACAATGATGGCTCTATCCCAGTCCTGTAACGCTCCTGCCACAATTTCACTCGCCGAAGCTGAGTATTCGTCGACAAGTACAATCAGTTTGCCGGTTTCGAAACGACCGCTTGCTGTCGATTCCATTACGCTTTTAGGCTGGTTAAGTCCCTGGGTATAGACAATAAGTTTATTCCGGTTCAGAAATTCGTCAGCAAGTTGATGTGCTGCATTCAGATATCCTCCTCCGTTCCCTTTTAAACTAAGAATCAGGCTTTTCATTCCCAATTTACTCAGTTTTGTAAAGGCTTTCTGGAATTCGTCGACGGTGGTGCTTCCAAAATTGTTTATTTTGATATAGCCAATGTCTTTGCCTATCATATAAGAAGCATCGATACTGAAAACAGGAATTTTGTCGCGTGTAATTTTGAAGAGGAGTAACTCCGCTTTTCCGTTTCTTTTAATTTTTACATTTACTTCCGAGCCTTTAGGACCCCGCAGGCGCTTCATAATGCCCGAGTTTTGTATTCCTACTCCGGCTATCAGCTCGTCGTTGATGTAAATCATTCTGTCGCCCGGCAATACCCCTACTTTTTCGGATGGACTGCCCGATACTGTTTGTACAACCAGCAAGGTGTCGTCGAGCAGTTGGAATTGAATTCCTACTCCCTCAAAACTTCCTTCGAGTGGTTCGTTTACGCGTTCGACTTCTTCCCTTGGAATGTATGATGAATGTGGATCCAGTTTCTTTAACATGGCTTCAATGGCCGTCTCGACCAATTTCTTATCGCTCACCGAATCGACATATAAACTTGTGATGGCGTTGATAGCATTGCTCAGTTTTCGTTGCTGGATTGATGTGTATCCTTGCCCGTAAACAACAGTTGACGAGATGATTGAGAGAAAAATAATGAGGTATTTCTTCATTTCTAAAATTTAAATTGGCACAAATTTACTAATTTAATCCTTAAAGTCTGATATAATAGCAGAATATATAGGCAACTGCTAACAATAAAATAGCTTTAAGATACGACAGCCGGCATTCAGTTCCGACGGTTGGCAGGCTTTTATCCCTGATATGGTTTGATAAATATCTTCTATTCTCATGCAGCTTACATCCGTTTCAATACATAATTGATGCAAAGGTGTAACTTCCACGCTCAACGGATTAAACTTTTCTCCGAATGAAAGCGCAAAGCCCATTTTGAGCAATTGCTTGGCCAGTTCGGGCTTGCCTCTGAATCCATGAATAATCCAGGCTTGCTTTGGTTGCATTCGTTTTTTCATAGCCATTATTTCGTTGAAACTTGCAACTGCGTGTATAATCAATGGTTTCCCAAGCTTTTCCGACAGCATAACCTGTCGCTCGAAATAATAATCCTGTTCTTTGATGCTGGCTGTGCTGTTTTTATCAAGGCCACACTCTCCAATGGCTACCACCATTTTGTTGGCTGCTAGTTTTTCGAGTTCCACTATCATTAAAGTGTCTGCTAAATGAACATCCCAGGGATGAATTCCAATGGAACAATAGCTGTGTGGATTTGATTCCAAAAAAACCTGAGCTTCATTTGTTTTCAGATTTCGAACGGCAAATGGATTATGATTTTGCTCGCTGTGCGTGTGAATGTCGATATAAGCAGTCATTTTTCTTGCTGTGGATGATTGATTTTTAAAAACAATGGAACAAAAGTATAAAATTTCGATGAAAAATTGTAACTTTGCAGCCCTTTAAACTGATTAATAAAACAATAAAAATCAAAACGTTAATTAAAATATATGATCATGACTGAATTATTCAGCACTTTACCCTACAAAGTTGCCGATATCACTCTTGCCGATTTCGGACGAAAAGAAATTGAACTGGCAGAAAAAGAAATGCCGGGTTTAATGGCCCTGCGTGCAAAATACGGACAACAAAAACCACTAAAAGGAGCCCGCATCATGGGTTCGCTTCACATGACCATTCAAACGGCCGTACTTATCGAGACACTTGTGGAACTGGGTGCCGAAGTTCGTTGGTGCAGTTGTAATATTTATTCAACTCAGGATCACGCTGCTGCGGCTATTGCTGCTGCCGGAGTGCCTGTTTATGCATGGAAAGGTGAGACACTCGAAGAATACTGGTGGTGTACGCTTCAGGCGCTGACTTTCGAAGGACATCAGGGACCTACAGTGATTGTTGACGATGGAGGCGATGCTACCATGATGATTCATGTGGGTGTGGCTGCCGAAAAAGATGCAACTATTCTCGATAAAGCTGTTGATGGCGAAGATGAACGTCTGCTTTATGCAATTTTGAAAAATGTGCTCAAAGAAGACAATGGCATCTGGAGCAGAATGACTCCCGGAATTCGTGGAGTGTCGGAAGAAACAACAACAGGAGTTCACCGTTTGTACCAAATGTTGGAAGAAGGCTCATTGCTGTTCCCAGCTTTTAACGTGAACGACTCGGTGACCAAATCCAAATTCGATAACCTCTACGGCTGTCGCGAATCGCTGGCCGATGGAATTAAACGCGCTACCGACGTAATGCTGGCCGGTAAAGTGGTGGTAGTTTGCGGCTATGGCGACGTAGGTAAAGGTTGTGCTAAATCGATGCTGGCTTATGGCGCACGCGTGATCGTAACTGAAATTGATCCGATTTGTGCTTTGCAGGCTTCGATGGAAGGTTTCCGCGTAACCACTATCGAAGAAGCATTGGCCGAAGGAAATATCTATGTTACCACTACAGGAAACAAAGACATTATCCGCATTGAGCACATCGAAAAAATGAAGGATAGCGCTATTATTTGCAATATTGGACATTTCGATAACGAAATTCAGGTAGATAAACTGAAAAAATATCCGGGCATTGAACTCGTAAACATCAAGCCACAGGTAGATAAATACATTTTCCCAGATGGACACAGCGTGTTGTTGCTTGCTGATGGTAGGTTGGTGAACTTGGGTTGTGCCACAGGTCATCCTTCGTTCGTGATGAGTAACTCATTTACAAACCAAACTCTTGCTCAGATTGAGTTGTATACCAAAGATTATCCGGTAAATGTGTATCGTTTACCAAAACATTTGGACGAAGAAGTAGCACGTCTGCACCTCGAACAACTCGGTGTGAAACTTACCGTACTTACCCCTGAACAGGCTGCTTATATTGGCGTCGATCAAAACGGTCCGTATAAACCTGAGCATTACAGATACTAATTCTTTTTAGTGTCAGGTCTGCTCTGGCTTGCCCCTGAAATTCTTTTTATATTTCAAACTGCCTTCCGCCTTAGAGTGGAAGGCAGTTTTTAGTTAAAAAGTAGGTGAGGTGCAGCAAATAAATATTATTTCAACCAAATACTTGTACCCAAACGAAAACCAAGATGTTGATCCATTTCTACTTTTTCCGGTAAAAATCCTTGTGTTTTTACAATGAGTCCCATGTTCAGAGAAATGCCCGAGAGATGTGATTTTATCGGACATTAAAACGAGACTTACAAAGTACATCTACTGCAGCACCAAATTGACCTTTCTTTTCTGTAAAGGATAAGTTTGTTGGCTGTTGCCAGCCGTGAAGGATTAATGTTGGATATACGTTTTTAAATGGACTAATGTCGTTGATGTCGCCTCAAAAAGCCGGAACCAAATTCGTTTTATTCTGGGAATGAAGAAGATAAAAATGCAAAATTTTTCTATCTTCGATTCTCTCAAAAAACACGTTTTTTTTTGAACTGTTGTAGTACGCTACTTTGTTTCTCTACCGCCATTCTTAAAATACGTGGAAATGCTTGGACAGAATAAGCTAAGAATGACATGATTTTATTTAATGTTTTTTTGTATGCTTGCAATCATTTCTTGTCTTCACATTCTGTTACCGACAAAAATGGGAAGTTATCCTCAATGCAGGTTTTTCCTGAAAATTTATGTTCAAAAGTTTCGATCCTTCTTTTACAATTCTGTACCATGAGATTCGATAGCTCGAACAAAGGACTGCAAATTTATATGAACAATTTCAGACATCAAAAACCAAAAGCCTAAAAACAAACAATATCAGCTGGTTTAATCCTTTTTCTTTTCGGATAATTTTTGTAATTTTGCAGCCCTAAATAATTAGCTAATGTGTCGATTATTAAATGTGCCAGTGAAACAGATGGGTGCTTTAAAATGATTGAAGAGAAAATACAAGTTATGGCAAAGTTTGAAGAATATACCGGATTAGATTTATCGAAAGTAAATAAGAAAATGTTGGAGCAATGGAGCGATAAAGACATTTTCCATAAAAGTATCGAAACCCGTGAGGGAAAACCATCTTTTGTATTTTACGAAGGACCACCTTCGGCCAATGGACTCCCTGGAATTCATCATGTTATGGGGCGTACCATCAAGGACGTTTTCTGTCGTTACAAAACCATGCAGGGTTTTCAGGTGAAACGTAAAGCTGGCTGGGATACGCACGGACTTCCGGTGGAACTTGGAGTGGAAAAGGCGCTTGGTATTACCAAAGAAGACATTGGCTCCAAAATCAGCGTGGACGACTATAATGCTGCCTGCCGAAAAGATGTATTGAAATATACAAAAGAATGGGAAGACCTGACTACCAAAATGGGTTATTGGGTGGACATGAACGATCCCTATATTACTTACGACAACCGTTATATCGAAACCTTGTGGTGGTTGCTCAAACAACTGTACAACAAAAATCTGCTTTATAAAGGCTACACCATTCAGCCATTTTCGCCGGCTGCCGGCACCGGACTTTCCACACACGAACTCAACCAACCCGGTTGCTACCGCGATGTGAAAGACACAACTTGTGTGGCACAATTTCGCCTCTCCTCAACCCTCTCTAAAGGAGAGGGAGAAGAGCGCAACACAAACGAAGTGCTAATACGTAAATTTACGCTCAATTCCCCTCCTTCGAAGGGGTTAGGGGAGGTGTTCTTTCTTGCATGGACAACAACCCCTTGGACTTTACCATCAAACACGGCTCTCTGCGTTGGGCCAAATATTGATTATGTATTGATTCAATCAACAAATCCATATACAAAACAAGAGTGCAAACTCATTCTTGCCGAGGCGCTACTTGGACAAGTACTTGGCAAAAATGAATATGAAATTCTTGGAAAATGCAAAGGTTCAGAACTTACTGGTCTTGAATACGAGCAATTAATACCATGGATTAGCCCATATCTCAAAAGCGAAAAAGATGTTGCAACGCTTTCTCCCTCTCCTCTGGAGAGGGTTGGGGAGAGGTCAGCTTTCAAAGTTATCACGGGCGACTTTGTAACTACCGAAGATGGTACAGGAATCGTTCACATTGCACCTACTTTTGGTGCAGACGATGACCGTGTTGCCAAACAAAACGGCGTTCCTCCAATGTTGTTGATTGACAAGGATGGTAACCGTCAGCCAATGGTTGACCGCACCGGAAAATTCTTCAAAATTGAAGACCTGGGTGCCGAGTTTGTGGCTTCGAATGTAAACACTGAACTTTATGCCGAATATGCAGGTCGTTATGTGAAAAATGCTTACGACAGCACTTTGACTGATGACGATACAACGCTTGATATTGATATTTGTGTAATGCTGAAACAACAGGGTTTGGCTTACAAAATAGAAAAACACATACACAATTATCCGCACTGCTGGCGTACCGACAAACCAGTATTGTATTATCCATTAGATAGTTGGTTTATCAAAACCACTGCTTGCCGTGAGGAAATGATGTCGCTCAACGATACCATTAACTGGAAACCTCAGTCGACCGGAACGGGTCGCTTTGGAAAATGGCTCGAAAACCTGCAGGACTGGAACTTGAGCCGCAGTCGTTATTGGGGAACTCCGCTTCCTATCTGGCGCTCAGAAGATGGAACAGAAGAAATTTGTATCGGTTCGGTGGAAGAATTGGTAGCAGAAATTGAGAAATCAATCGCAGCCGGATTTATGACCGAGAATCCGTACAAAAACTTTAAAGTAGGCGAATACACTGCTGAGAATTACGCAGTAAAAAATATAGATTTACACCGTCCGTATGTGGATGGAATTGTGCTTGTGTCGGCTTCTGGCAAACCCATGAAGCGTGAGCTTGACCTGATTGACGTTTGGTTCGACTCAGGGGCGATGCCTTATGCGCAGCTGCATTATCCGTTTGAAAACGCTGATCTTATTGACAGCGGAAGCAATTTTCCAGCCGACTTCATTTCCGAAGGAGTTGACCAAACCCGTGGCTGGTTCTTTACTTTGCACGCTATCAGCACTATGGTTCGTGGTTCAGTGGCATTTAAAAGCGTTATTTCAAACGGTTTGGTGCTCGACAAAAACGGCAATAAAATGTCGAAACGTTTAGGCAATGGCGTTGATCCGTTTTCTTCTATCGAAAAATACGGTTCCGATCCGTTGCGTTGGTACATGATGACCAATGCTTCGCCGTGGGACAACCTGAAATTTGACATCGAAGGCGTTGAAGAAGTTCGCCGCAAATTCTTTGGAACACTTTACAACACTTATTCATTCTTTACGCTGTATGCCAATGTGGATAAATTCACGTATGCCGAAGCGGAAATTCCAATGGAAAACCGTCCGGAAATCGATCGTTGGATTATTTCATTGCTGAATACTTTGGTGAAAGATGTAACAGAATACTACAAAACCTATGAACCAACCCGTGCGGGTCGTGCTATTTCGGATTTCGTTGGCGAAAACCTGAGCAACTGGTATGTTCGTCTGAACCGTAAGCGCTATTGGGGGGGCGAATATGATGAGGATAAAATTTCAGCTTACCAAACACTTTATATCTGTTTGGAAACTGTTTCGCGCCTGATGGCTCCTATTGCACCTTTCTTTGCCGATCAACTTTTCCTTGATTTAAATGCTGTTACCGGAAAAGACAACAGTGAATCGGTGCACTTAGCTGATTTCCCTTCGTATAACGAAACTTTGATCGATAGCAATCTGGAAGAATGTATGCAGTTGGCACAACAAACTTCGTCGATGATATTGGCGCTGCGTCGTAAAGCCGACAAAAAAGTGCGCCAACCGCTTACTAAGGCAGTTGTGCCGGCACCGGACGAAACTACATTCAAACAACTGAGCTATATTGCCGACCTTGTAAAAGCCGAAGTAAATGTAAAAGAGTTTGAAGTGATCCCTGCTGACAACGACATGGAGAATTTGGTAAAGAAAATTAAACCAAATTTTAAAACGCTTGGTAAAAAATATGGTAAACAAATGAAAGAAATTGCGGCAGCAATGACTTCATTCGGCAACCATGAAATAGGTGAAATTGAACGCAATGGGAAATTTGTACTCGCGTTGCCAACAGGCGATGTTGAACTTACTCCCGAAGACGTTGAAATTATTACCGAAGATATGCCGGGCTGGTTAGTGGCTAACGAAGGTAAGCTTACAGTGGCACTTGATATTACGCTGACCGATGCGCTGGTTCGCGAAGGAATCGCGCGTGAGCTGGTTAACCGCATTCAGAATATTCGCAAATCGAGTGGCTACGAAATCGTTGACAAAATTTCGGTTGAAATTGAAAGTCGCCCGCAAATTGCCGAAGCCGTAACAGAATATGCCAATTATATTGCTTCGCAAACATTAGCGAATGCTGTGGTGTTAGTACAAGAATTAAATGATGCAACAGAGCTTGAGTTTGACGAATATAATGTAAAACTAACTGTGAAAAAAGTGTAATTGTTTTGACTTAAAATTAAATGACAAAATAATTGTCCAACTGAAACTTATTTGCTATTTTCGCAGGCAATAAAAAATTCATATAAACCAGTGTTAAAAGGAGAAATTCTATAAACGTTATAAACAACAATTACTATGGCCGAAAAAACAAGATATACAGATGCCGAATTAGAAGAATTTCGCAAGTTAATTATAGATAAACTTGATAAAGCTCAAAAGGATTATGAATTGTTGCGCAATGGAATTACTAATTTGGATGGAAATGATGTAATGGATACATCACCTACTTTCAAGGTATTGGAAGAAGGCGCTGCAACCTTGTCGAAAGAAGAATCGGGTCGATTGGCGCAACGCCAAATGAAATTTATTCAGCATTTACAAGCCGCTTTGGTTCGTATTGAAAATAAAACCTATGGCATTTGCCGCGAAACTGGTAAACTTATACCAAAAGAGCGTTTACGTGCTGTCCCCCATGCCACTTTAAGCATCGAGGCGAAAAACGATCAAAAATAACTCAACTGATTTACATATAATTCGACAGCAGATAAATGGTCTGTTGTCGAATTTCTTATTTACACTCTTTTTTGCGCAACAATGTCAATTACAAAAAAATCCATTCTTCTCATTTTCCTTGTACTATTTGTCGATCAGGCATCAAAAGTATTTATTAAACTGAATTTTGCCATTGGGGAACATGTTGATGTCTTCAGTTGGTTCAAGATCTATTTTATCGAAAACAATGGAATGGCTTTTGGCATGGAAATCATTGGCAAATTATTCCTTACTTTATTTAGGATTGTTGCAGTGTGTGCGCTGGCCTATTTCATTCATTTACTGATAAAAAAACAGGCACGGCAAGGGTATATTCTTTCTGTTTCTTTGTTGCTTGCTGGAGCTGCCGGTAATATCTTCGATTCGGTATTTTATGGCGTGCTCTTTAGCGAAAGTTACGGAATGGCGGCGACTTTTTTACCCGAAACCGGAGGATATGCGCCACTATTTTATGGCAAAGTAGTTGATATGCTGTATTTCCCCATTATTAAAAATGCTGTTGGCGAAACTATTTTCTTCAGTCCGATATTCAATATCGCCGACTCGGCCATAACTGTTGCTGTGGTCATTATTCTTATTTTTTTTCGCAAAGATCTGAACGAAAGTTTGGAATCAAAAAAACACGATGATGCTGAAAAGAATCAATAAAATATTGAGATTTTTCCTTTTTCTTTCGGGGATGGCTTTTGTGCTGACGGCTTGCAATAATCGTCCTGACAATGTTATGAGTCAGGATGAAATGGTTGACTTCCTTACCGACTTACATAAGCTTGATGGAGCGCTTTCGGTAAATTATTACAGATCAACGTCCGATAGTCGTGAGAATGTTTATTATTACAATGCATTGCTTGATAAATATGGCATCTCCAAAGCCGATTTTGATTCTTCTTTGGTATGGTATGTTAGTAATCCTAAGAGGTTTAATAATATCTATACGCAAGTGGTTGTCAACTTAACTCAATTTGAGGCCGAGGTGAAAAGCCGCAAATACCACCCTATCGATTCTGTAGCATTGAGACATATGAAAAAAGACATTTGGCCCAATCGCACAACATATACCCTCAACAAAGATTCATTGCGCAGCCGACTGGCATTCAAAATTCAAAGTAAAGAATTGCAGTGGAAAGACGCCTATGTTTTAAGCTTCAGACAGAGAATTGCTCCGCAGGATTCTGGATTGAACCAAAACATAGTGATGCGTATTTTCTATGCCGATGGCAAGAGGGATAGTGTTTATTCAAAAACCTACAACGACAGTATTTTACGAAAATACAGCTTGCGTTTAGTGGCCCGTCGTCAAAGTAGAATCGATTCTATCACCGGACATTTGTCGGGAAGCAGTAAAAATAAAGGAAAATTGAGTGTCACTGTCGATAGTGTTAAGTTGATACGTGAGTATGATGAACTGGCGCAGGACAGTATCAAGAAGGTAATCAAACTCATCGAGCATCCAGTTCCGGTAATTACTGAAAAAGAGGATACAATCAACCGGCGTATCAGAAACAGGGTTTTATTGCGCAAGAATGAAACGCTTAAGTAGTCAACTGGTCTTTTGCGATGCTAACAGCTTGCTGCGATCGACAGTCGTGGAGCAAAACGACGACAATGTTATCACGGATATTATAGATTTATCAACCCGGCAATCAGAAACCGCTCACACGGTGTTTTATGATGGCGTGATATCGGGTGAAATTATCTCGTTGAAACAATATCTTTCAAATGATCAACTCCTCGAAATAACAAAAGGAATTGTGTATCTCGACTTAGCTGAGATAAATAAAACCCCTTTTGTTTTCGACAGAAGTTCTGACTTTGTTGTTGATTTTGGAACTAATAACATTGACAAAATCAACAAATTGTTGAGAGAAAATTTCGATGTGCTTTCTACACTCACTATTTTCGAACTTATAAATGCTTGTAGTTATCTCCCTCAACGACTTTTAGGGCTTTCGAAAAATATTGCAATCTCCAATCAAACAAATTTAGTGCTTTGGGAGGGTGTCAACTTGCTTTCGCATGCATTAACGCCTGTAACCAGTGTCAGGTTTCTCTGATGAACTATTCTCGCTATTTTATGATGCCTGTCATTGGTCGGGATGGTCGAAAGTCTGATCCATAAATTCATTGTCAATTTCTTTTACATCAAAGTCCGTTTGCCTGATTTGGGGAATAAAAAGAAAAAGCAACCATTTCGTTCGGATTATGAACTCCAGAAAACTTTTAATTGAATATATTCATGTTGTTTCGATGGATTAACAACGAATTAAAGAACTTCTGTCCCGTAAAAAACAATAAAGAATGAATCAAGCAATATCATCTATTACAACATTTTTCTAAGTCTAAACATTCAATTATCTTTAGTTTAGTCGTATCTTTGCAGGTCATATAAAACGGAAAAATTGAATGAACGATTCAACTTTTTTTCAACTAATTTTGGTTTAACCCAAACATAAAAACAGCTAAATTCATGTCAAAACAAGGAAATATAATTATAAAGGGTGCGCGTGTACATAACCTGAAAAATATAGATGTTGAGATTCCACGCAATCAATTGGTGGTGATCACCGGGCTTTCGGGTTCAGGGAAATCATCGCTGGCCTTCGATACGCTTTATGCCGAGGGCCAACGCCGCTATGTTGAAAGCCTTTCGTCCTATGCCCGCCAGTTCCTTGGACGCATGAGCAAGCCCGAGGTAGATTTTATAAAAGGAATTCCGCCGGCCATTGCCATCGAACAAAAGGTAAATACACGCAATCCGCGCTCTACGGTTGGAACATCAACTGAAATCTACGAATATATAAAGTTGCTCTATGCACGTATCGGAAAAACATATTCTCCTATCTCCGGCGAAATAGTAAAAAAACACGAAGCTGAAGATGTTGTCAGCGCTGCTTTGCAATATACTGATGGCACCAAGTTGATGATATTAACAACGGTGATACCATCGGGAGACCGAACAATGGCCGAAGAACTTAAAAATCTGTTGATGCAGGGTTTTAGCCGGGTGGAGCTAAACGACGAAATTTATAAAATTCAGGATTTGATTGAAAACAACGCGCTGATTGAAAACCATCCCGACATATACCTGATGATTGACCGCCTGACGGTGGACAGAACTCCAACGGGCATCAGTCGCCTGACCGATTCGGTGGAAACCGCTTTTTACGAAGGAAGCGGAGTGTGTTTACTCAAAATATTTCCTTTGTCGGAAACCGGCGAAGCTGCGCAGAGTTTGTATTTTTCAAAAAGTTTCGAAGCTGATGGAATGCAATTCGAAACGCCTACTGTGCATACGTTCAGTTTCAACAGTCCGCTGGGAGCTTGCCCTACCTGCGAAGGATTTGGTAGAGTGATTGGTATTGACGAAGACCTTGTGATCCCGAATAAAACACTTTCAATTTTCGAAGATGCCGTGGCTTGTTGGAAAGGAGAGGTGATGAGCGAATTTAAAATGCAGCTCGTTCGTTCGGCTGACAAGTTCAATTTTCCCATTCATAAACCTTATTATGAACTTACCGACGATCAGAAATATTTAATCTGGACGGGTAACAAGTATTTCGAAGGACTGAACGCTTTCTTTAAAATGCTCGAATCCAACCAGTACAAAATTCAGTACAGGGTTATGTTGGCGCGTTATAGAGGCAAAACAATCTGTCCCGATTGCAAGGGTAGCCGATTGAAAAAGGAGGCTTCGTACATTCGTGTTTCAGGGAAATCAATTTCGGAGCTTGTGCTAATGCCTGTGGATAAGCTTAAACACTTTTTTGATAATTTGCAACTCGACGAAAACGATACGGCTGTTTCAAAACGCCTGTTGATCGAAATAAATAACCGCATCCAGTTTCTGCTCGATGTGGGTCTTGGCTATCTGACGCTCAACCGACTTTCGAACACCCTTTCGGGAGGTGAAAGTCAGCGCATCAACCTCGCCACATCGCTTGGGAGTAGTTTGGTGGGGTCGCTGTACATTCTCGACGAACCAAGTATCGGACTTCACGCCCGCGATACGCATTTATTGATCAAGGTACTGAAGCAACTTCGCGACCTGGGCAATACGGTGGTGGTAGTGGAGCACGATGAAGAAATTATGCGGGCTGCCGATTATATTGTTGATATTGGCCCCTTTGCGGGACGCCGCGGTGGCGAAGTTGTTTTCCGTGGTAATATCAGTGATATTGCAACTCAAAAAGATACCGATATAGAAAACTCATTTACTCTAAAGTATCTTCTTAAAAAGGAATTAATCGATATCCCTTTGCACCGCCGCAAATGGAACAACTACATAGAAGTGCTTGGTGCACGCGAAAATAACCTGAAGGGAATTAATGTAAAATTTCCATTCAATATTATGACGGTAGTCACGGGCGTAAGTGGGTCGGGTAAATCGTCGCTGGTGCGCAATGTATTTTATGCGGCGCTGAAAAAGCATTATGGCGGTGTGGCCGATCGCACCGGACAATTCGGGGCTTTGCGCGGTTCTATGCAACTGGCCAAAGATGTTGAATTTGTGGATCAGAATCCCATTGGGCGCTCCACGCGGTCGAATCCGGTGACCTATATCAAAGCCTACGATGAAATACGTAAGCTTTTTGCCGATCAGCAGCTTTCGAAACAAATGAGTTATGCTGCATCGCATTTTTCGTTCAATACCGATGGTGGGAGGTGCGAGGAATGTCAGGGCGAAGGAACGGTGACGGTGGAAATGCAGTTTATGGCCGACCTGGTGCTCGAATGTGAACATTGCCATGGCAAGCGCTTCAAACAGGATATCCTGGAGGTGAAATACAGAGATGCAAATATCTTTGATGTGCTCGAAATGACGGTGAATCAGGCGATAGAGTTTTTCGATGGACAAACCGGCACTACCGAAAAGAAAATAGTGAAGCGACTGAAACCCTTGCAGGATGTGGGTGTAGGCTATGTCAAACTTGGGCAATCGAGCAGTACACTTTCGGGCGGTGAAAGCCAGCGCGTGAAGTTAGCTTCGTTTCTTGCCAACGAAAAGCCCGAACCTACAATTTTTATTTTCGATGAACCTACAACGGGACTCCACTTTCACGATATAAAAACATTGCTGAAAGCTTTTGATGCGCTGATTGCAAAAGGGCATACGGTAATTATTATCGAACATAACCTCGAAGTGATTAAATGTGCCGATCATATTATTGATATAGGCCCCGAAGGAGGCGAAATGGGCGGAAATCTCGTGTTCGAAGGCACTCCCGAAGCGCTTGTAGCTTGCGAAAATTCGTATACAGCTAAATTCCTGAAAGAAAAACTGAGTTAAAAAACAAAAAAGTGCGTTTTTATACGCACTTTTCTGTTTTTTATAGGTATCACGCGTTATTGTTGAATTTACGGCAACGACCAGATTTGAATTTTATAATCCTAAAATATTTAGGTCGAAGGTCACCTTCATGTCAATTTTTATCCTGTGATCTACCAAAGTCGCTTCATCGGTGGCGGCTTTAAATTGAAGCGAGAACTTATCTTTAAGCAAATACTCCTTCAAATTTGCATTTGCTACTTTCAAATCTAAGGTTGAGACATCACCTACATTTTCGGCTGAAGCAATTTTTACATTGTCGAGCCCCGAGGCGCTTATGTACACTTCAATATCATCGATAAAACTAAGATCTCCGTCCGAAGGTGCGCTGAGGGTAAGTTGAAGATTTTTAAGCGTGATTTTATCTATCATTTTAGTTTCTATATTATATTCGTCCAATATGCTGTCTACATTGGCTTCCATATCAGGTGTCGAAACTGTTATGGGTATGCCTACGATCGGATTGGCGGGGATGGTGACGCTTTGCGAAAAAGGAAAATCCACCTTGGTGAGTTCGTGTAAACTTTCGCAACCTGATAAAAAAGGAATAATAATGAAGAGAAGAAATAGGTATTTTTTCATATAATATGAGTTTGTTTAAATTACTTGTTTGTGGAATAGTATTGTAAAAAAAACAAAAATACAACATTTTTACTTTATATGGATAGTTTTCTGTTATTATAATCCGGCGTGTCAGGCTATGGAGTGCAAAAAAGGATCGACCGAGTACAAATTAAGTACTCCCGAGTAGTAAAAAGGATCGATGGAGTACAAATTAAGTACTCCCGGGTAGTAAAAAGGATCGATGGAGTACAAATTAAGTACTCCCTGGTAGTAAAAAGGATCGATGGAGTACAAAATAAGTACTCTGGAGTAGTAAAAAGGATCGATGGAGTACAAATTAAGTACTCCCGGGTAGTAAAAAGGATCGATGGAGTACAAATTAAGTACTCCCGGGTAGTAAAAAGGATCGGAGGAGTACTAAAAAGGATCTCGGGAGAAGTACCCAAAACTCGAAACCCGAAACCCGAAACTCAAAACTCAAAACTCGAAACTCAGAACCCGAAACTCAAAACTCGAAACTTTTTTATAAATTCAGTTTCTGTCTCAGTAGCTTATATCCTGCCTGACTTGTTTTTATCTGATGACCATTTTTAAGAGTCAGTTGCTGACTTTGTTTCTCGTAAAGTTCTATACGCGAAATGGCTTCGAGGTTAACAATGCAGGAGCGATGCACCCTTGCAAACTGATGCGGTGGTAAATGTTCCTCGAAGTATTTCATGGTTTGTTCCTTCAGGTACTTGCCGGTCATAGTAAATATAAGCACATAATCGCCATCGGCTTGCAGATATACAATGTCGGCGATCATTATTACATGTATTTTTTGTCCGCTTTTCACCGCAATGCGTTCAAGTTTCTCGGTTGTTTCGGTTTCCGACTCTATTGTTTCGGCTACTGAGGTTTCAGTTGTTGTAATCTCGGTGGGTTCAATTTCAACTTCCCGGGCAGTTTCTTTTAAGAGACGATAACGAAAGTATTGCACCATAGCATAATACACCAACACCGAAATAAATCCCCTCAGATAAATATAGGGCTGAAAGCTTTTCTCTATTTCATCTCCCATCAGGGAGTGAATGCCATATCCGGCGCCAATATTTATGGCTATAAAAAGTATGGCAAGGGCGCTGTAATTAATGGCGCGTTGAAAGGCAGGAAGCGCTCCGAAATTTCCATATTTAATTACACTCCACAACAGCATGCCAATGATGGCGTAAATAAATGCATGTGCTGATGCATCTGCGAAAATAATAGCAGGTGGCTGTGGTACGAACGAAAGATAGCAAGCTGTTTGCAGCAAAGCAAACAGACACCACAGCACTAAATATTGCCAGAATCTGAAATTTTTATCAAAGTACGACTGAAACATAGGTTTGTTGTTAGAATTACTTAAAAAAGAGAATTCCTATGTTTAGTCTCTCAGCTCCCCACCTCCAAATACACATGCGCCAACGATCACTAATTTTTTGCTCGAATCTATAGCGTCAAATTTAAAGCGTTTATCTTCGAATCCCCCAAATACAGCATCCAAATGAGTTTCAACAAGCCATTCGGGAGGTACTATAATGGTTACTCCTCCGAAAACTGCGTTAATTTCAAGTATGGTTTCGCCTTCGGCCAAATTTGTTTTGCGTAAATCGAGCGTGATGCTTCCAAAAACAGCATTCAATTCACCACCCTTAAATTCGGGATCTAAAACAATGTGTTCGCCGGAGCCGAAAACACTGTTTTTCGAAAAGCCGCTGCTGTTGTTGGTTTTGTAATGCTGATGTTTTTGGTGATGTTTATAGTCGAAGTCCTTGTAATCGGCAAATCCGTAATTCCGACCAATCAGTTTGCTGACAATTAATAGTATGCCTGCCGCTATGAGCAACAACGGCCAGTAAGTGTGTGTGAAGTTCCCGTTTATTCCGGGAAAGTAGGCAGGGTAGGCGTCAATAATTCTGGGTACGAGAAAAAAGCCTCCAATGATAATTAAGATTGTAGCCGATAAGTTATGACTCTTCACAATATTGAAAATGCCAATCACAATCAGTAGCATGGGCCACGATATCAGTATATGTCTTGCCTCGTGGCTTACAAACCCAAAATTTACGCCCAAAAAAACAATGCCGATAAGCATAAGCAATAGACCGAATCCTAATCCTTTTGTGTAACCCGAACGAAACGAGTTTTTTATTTCATTTTCCATAAAAAAATATTTTTAAAAATTATGATGCAAAAATAGAGCACTCCGAATGCTGTTGCAAACAAAAATCGACCAAGTTGTCCGATTTTCCCGATGAAAATGGTTTTTAAAACAGACAGATGCATTTGGATCTAAACAAACTAAAGTCGCATAAAGAGCAAAAACAAAAAACACTGAAAAACACTGATGATTTTTACAGTGCTCTTCAGTGCATTTTTCATAAAACAAAGGGTCTTATTTTTTTTCTTTCAGTAAATCCCGAATTTCGGCAAGCAATAGTTCTTCTTTCGAAGGGGCAGGAGGAGGTGCGGGTGCTGCAGGGGCTTCTGCTTTCTTTGTACTCAACCTGTTCATTCCCTTAATGAACAAAAAGATACAAAAGGCGACAATGATGAAGTCAAAACTCACCTGCAGGAAATTGCCGTAATTCATTGTGACTGCTGCTTTTTCTACGCCGTCAACTATTTCAGCGCCTTTCATTTCCCATTTTAAATCGGTGAAGTTAACGCCGCCAACCAGCAAACCAATAGGAGGCATAATCACATCGGCTACCAATGAAGCAATGATTTTCCCGAAAGCACCACCGATAATCACACCGACAGCTAAATCAATTACATTGCCACGCATGGCAAATTCTTTAAACTCTTTCAATAATCCCATAATACTAAACTTTTAAAATTAATACAAAAATTCGATTTAAATCGATACAAAGTTATAAAATCATAAATCATTTGCAACATTTTTAATTTTTTTTTGTTGAATTAACTTGCAAGCTTTTAAAAAAGAGGACTTAATCAAAGCGCTTAAATCCGGATATTTTTTATTTATGTGAAATATCTTACATTTTATCGTTCAGCAAGGGTGTTTCTTTTTATAATTAATAAAAAAATAGTACTTTTGCAGTCAAATTATCAATCAATAAATTATCAATCAATATGGTACATTATTCAGAACTTGGATTGGTCAATACGAACGACTTATTCAAAAAAGCGATTGAAGGCAAATATGCTATCCCTGCTTTCAATTTTAATAATCTTGAGCAAATGCAGGCGATTATAGCTGCTTGTGTCGAAACAAAATCTCCGGTTATTCTTCAGGTGTCGAGTGGCGCACGCAAATATGCCAATCAAACTTTGCTTCGTTTCCTGGCGCAGGGTGCTGTGGAATATGCAAAAGAGTTGGGTTGTAACATTCCTGTTGTTTTGCACCTCGATCACGGCGATAGCTTCGAACTTTGCAAAAACTGTATCGACTCAGGTTTCTCTTCGGTTATGATCGATGGTTCGCACCTTCCTTACGAAGAAAACATTGCCCTTACTAAAAAAGTGGTTGAATACGCTCACTCGCACAATGTAAGTGTTGAGGGTGAACTTGGCGTGTTGGCAGGAGTTGAAGACGATGTAGTGGCCGAACACCATACTTATACCCAACCTGAAGAAGTAATTGATTTCGTTACCCGTACCGGTGTCGATTCATTGGCTATTTCAATTGGTACTTCTCATGGCGCTAACAAATTTACGCCTGCTCAATGTACACGCGACGAAAACGGAATTCTTGTTCCACCACCATTGCGTTTCGACATCCTCGAAGCCATTGAAGCTCAAATTCCCGGATTCCCTATCGTATTACACGGTTCTTCTTCTGTTCCACAGGAATATGTTGCTACCATCAACAAATACGGTGGCGATCTGAAGGATTCAATCGGTATTCCCGAAGAACAATTGCGTCGTGCTGCAAGTTCGGCTGTATGTAAAATTAATATCGATTCTGACGGACGTTTGGCAATGACAGCTGCCGTTCGCGAAGTAATGGCCACCAAGCCGGGCGAATTCGATCCACGTAAATACTTAGGACCAGCTCGTGATGAATTGAAAAAATTATATGCCCACAAAACAGTAAATGTATTGGGTAGTGCCGGAAAAGCATAAATTGTATTTACAATTTATTCATTTACGATTTATAATTACAAATAAAAAGGTCGTTTCTTAACCGAAACGACCTTTTCCTTTTAAATAAACATCTTCAATTGTCAATTATTTAAATGCTGTTAATGGCGTTCAAATCCTCAAATGCCACCTGTAGGCGGGCAATCAACGATTCTTCACCCTTGCGTAACCACACACGGGGATCGTAGAATTTCTTATTCGGTTTTTCGGCACCTTCCGGATTCCCGATTTGACCTTGTAAATAATCGCGGTTTTTGGCTTCAAAACCACGAACGCCATCCCAATAAGCCCATTGAGTGTCGGTGTCGATATTCATTTTCACTACACCATAACCAATGGCTTCGCGAATTTCTTCGTGTGTCGAGCCTGATCCGCCATGGAATACAAAACTTACAGGATGTTCTATTGATAAACCATCTTTTGCCTTGATATATTCCTGTGAGTTTTTAAGAATAACCGGCATCAATTTTACATTGCCCGGTTTATAAACGCCGTGTACATTACCAAACGAAGCAGCAATTGTGAAATTAGGTGACACTTTGCTTAATTCTTTGAAAGCATAATATACATCTTCGGGCTGGGTGTAAAGCAGACTGTTGTCAATACCGCTGTTGTCTACGCCATCTTCTTCGCCTCCTGTGATACCCAATTCAATTTCGAGCGTCATGCCCATTTTACTCATACGTTCAAGGTAGCGTTTGCTGATTTCGATATTTTCTTCTATTGGTTCTTCCGAAAGATCGAGCATATGTGAGCTGAACAAAGGCTTGCCAGTCTCAGCAAAGTTCTTTTCGCTGGCATCCAGCAGTCCATCAATCCAAGGGAGCAGTTTTTTCGCTGCATGGTCGGTATGTAGTATTACGCGAACGCCGTAGGCTTCGGCCAGTGTGTGAATGTGTTTAGCTCCGGCAATAGCTCCTAAGATAGCGGCTTGTTGTCCTTCAAGCTTTAAACCTTTGCCTGCATTAAATGCTGCACCTCCGTTCGAGAATTGTATCATTACCGGTGCATTGGCCACTTTGGCTGCTTCGATAACAGCATTTACAGTGGACGAACCTACTACATTCACAGCCGGAATAGCAAATCCCGCTTCTTTAGCAACCTTAAAAATGAATTGCAGATCGGTGCCGGTAACAACACCGGGTTTAACTGCATCTGAAATTTTACCCATAAGTTTTTTTTGAATTAAATTGTTATTTAAGTATTATAACAAATCGTTGAGCAGAAAGTTGTGGTGTTTTGTTTAATTTATACTGTATCTCTATTCTTCTTTTAATGTTAATGAAAAGTACGCAGTTGAAGTCTTTTAAGTTGTTGTTAATTGCTGAAAAAGGTTATATTGGTTTTTAGATATATTATGTTTTCTGAAGGCTTGTTTTCTGTAAATAGAGCATAATTTCATTCTTTAAGTGCTTACAGATTGCAAAAAATATTTTTGTTTTGTGATAAAACGCGAAAAAAACCACTCAATTTGTGAACAATTCAAATCATGAGTTGTTAAATCTGCTATCTAATCAAAATTGAGCTGTCAATTTCATTTTAAACAGACGGTTTATCTTACAGTTCTTTTTGCCAAATAATAATTTTTTTTAGATGAGTTTAAAATGCAGATATAATGATAAATAGAAAGCATGTTGTTTCTGAAATAATTTGAAGAAAGTAAAAATATTAATATTATTATCATATGAATAAAATCATTTTGATAGATTATTTTTGTATTTTTTCTCACTTTGTCAGCAAAACCCTTGTTTTTTAATTTTTAATATCCTATTTTTGCATTCATCTTTAATTGAAACACAAAAAATAAAATTCGCAAATTAATGATTAATAAACAAAATGTAAATTTATGAGAAAACTAACGTTCTTATTGGCCTGTCTGTTTCTGATAGGCGTAGGTTTGGTTAATGCTCAATCGAAATCTGTTTCCGGAAAAGTGATTTCGGCAGAGGATGGGCAACCTGTTATTGGCGCAACAGTGATTGTTAAGGGTACGACAGATGGTACAATTACTGATGCAGATGGAGTGTTTAAAATCAGCTTGCAGGGTACTACAAAAACTCTTGTTATTTCGTACGTAGGTATGAAAACAATAGAGGTAGAAGCTGCAAACAACATGAGTGTAAAATTGGAATCGGATGCATTGGTGATCGATGAAGTTGTTGTTACTGCAATGGGTATAAAGCGTTCAGAAAAATCCCTTGGTTATGCTGCGACAACTGTTTCGAGTGAAGAAATCAAAAATGCTCGAAACACAAATGTAACAAACTCACTCTCTGGGAAAGTTGCTGGTTTGCAAATACAATCCACTTCAGCGGACCCTGGATCTGCTTCTTCAGTTACTATTCGCGGTTTTGGATCTATAAATGGTAGTAACCAGCCTCTTTATATCGTTGATGGTGTACCTTTGCAAAATGGGACACTCAATACTTCTGGTCACTCTATTAATACCAGCGGTATCTCAAATATTGCTTCTGAAGATATTGAGTCCATGACAGTACTAAAAGGTGCTGCTGCTACTGCTTTGTATGGAAGTAGAGCTTCTAATGGAGTTATCGTTCTTACCACAAAACAAGGAATGAAAGGAAAAGATAAAAACTTTAGTGTACAATACAGTGGTGGTATTCAATTACGACAAGTGTCATTATTTCCTGAAATGCAAAATGAATTTGGTCAAGGTTGGAATGGGAAACAGACTTATATTGAAAATGGATCTTGGGGACCTAAGTTAGATGGTTCTCTTCAAAACTATGGACCGATTTGGAATTTCCAACAACAAATACATAATTATTCTGCACTTGAGAATAATGTAAAGGATTTCTTTGATACTGGAGTTTCAAACAACAATTCTGTTTCTTTAAGTGGTGCTTCAGCAGATGAAAATATGACATACTATTTGTCATATTCAAACTCAAGTGATGACGGAATTATGCCTACAAAAGCAGACTCTTATAACAGAAATACAATTGCATATCGATCAAGTTACAAACCAACAAACTGGCTTAAGGTTTCTTCATCTGTGAATTTTGCAAACTCAAAAACTGACATTGTAGGATCATTTCAGGGGGCCTCTGTAATTGATGGTTTGTACGAAATGCCACGCGATATTTCTATTGTTGACATGAAAGATATTACAAATCCATTTAATACACCTGAAGCATATTTTACCCCTTACGGAATTACTAATCCATATTGGTCATTGGCTAACAACAAAAATCACCTGGACTCAAAACAGGTTTATGGTAAATTACAAGCTGATATTAAACCAATCGATGCATTAACACTTACTTATCGTTTTGGTTTTGATTATAATGATTACGATTCAAAAATTGGAGAACCACGTATAAATACCGATGCTGCGTTAATCAATAATGATTATGGATATAGTCCAACAAACATGAATCAAGATGGTTATGTTTATGCCAGGTATGGTCGCTCATATGAAATAAACCATGATTTTTTAGCAAATTTTGATAAAAAAATTGGTGATTTTACTGTAGCAGCCAATATTGGTTTAAATATGAATGAAAGATTTATCACAAGAATGATTGGTCAAACTGATGTTCTAACTTTTAATACTGATTTTTGGGATTTAAGTAACGGAGCGACTAAATCTACATTGGAAGAAAGTCAAACTAAACGTCGATTAGTAGGTTTATTTGGCGATGCAAATATTGGATATAACAGTATGCTTTATCTTGGTATTACTGCTCGTAACGATTGGTCATCGACTTTACCGATTGGAAATAATAGTTACTTCTATCCCGGCGTTACCTTAAGTTGGGTTTTTAGCGAATTAATTCCCAAGAATGATATTTTGTCTTTTGGTAAATTACGTTTGGCTTATGGTAAAACAGGTAACGACGCTAGTCCGTACTATACTAGCACGAACTATGTACAGGCATATGCTAATGGATATTATGGTGCTGATATAGCTAAATTCCCAATGAATGGAACCAATGCATTTATAAGCTCTACAACTGCTGGAAGTAGTACTCTGCGACCTGAAATGACTACTGAGTCGGAGATTGGATTTAATTTGCAATTTTTTAAAGGAAGAGTTGGATTAGATGCAGCATATTATAACAGGACTACAAGTGATCAGATTTTTACTTTACCTGCTGATCCTGCAACTGGTTTTAGTAGTGTAGTTACAAATTTTGGTGAAGTTCAAAATAAAGGTATTGAATTGTTACTATCTACAACACCTGTTAAAACTAAAAAATTCCGCTGGGATTTAGCTGTCAACTTAGCTATAAACAAAAACGAAGTATTATCAATGCCTGAAAGCCTTGAGGGAGGAAAAGTAACCATTGATAATTTTGCAGCTGGAAATGATGCAGTGTATATGTATGCTGAAAAGGGACAACCAATGGGTGTTTATTACACTTATTTACCACAATATGTAACTGATAAAAATAGTGTCTCTTATGGTAAATTAATTGTGGACGAGTCAGGACAGCCTATTCTTACATCGGAAGTTCAAAATACAGGACTAAATATGAACAATAAGTGGACTGGAGGTTTAACAACTGCTTTATCTGCATATGGACTAACTTTAAGTGCTTCGCTGGATGTTCGTTATGGCGGATCAATGTTTTCTAGAACTAGGAATTTAATGCAATTTACTGGTAATGGAGTAGCTACACTTTATAATGGTCGTAGACCATTTATTATCCCGAATTCTGTAATAGAAATTGATAATGGAGATGGAACGTATGATTATGAAGAAAACATTACACCGTTAAAATTATCTGACGGTGGTATTCAGGATTATTTTGATAAATCGGGTTCTGCGACAGGTGGTCTTGCATACCTCATTGATAGATCGTATGCAAAATTACGTAACATTTCAATTTCGTACGACCTGCCAAAAAAATGGCTGAATCCACTGGATCTGAATGCTGTATCTCTTACTGCATTTGTGAATAATGCGTTTATTTGGACTGCAGCTAATAACAGATACGTAGATCCCGAATCTACTACAAATGGTACAGACTTAGAGGGTACATTTGGAGAGTTATATTCTAACCCTTCTAGTAGAATTTATGGTTTCAATCTTAGTATAACATATTAAAATTTAAAATATATGAAAAAGATATTATTATTTTTATCAATTATTCTGGGAGCAAGCTCTTGTGATAATTACTTGGATATAAATAGCAATCCAAATTCACCATCTTCGGACAACGTTAGTGCCGAGATGATTTTTCCAGGTGTTGAAATGAAATTGGCAGCAAGTTATGGTGATTATCTTCGCATTGTGGGAGGCTATTATGCACAACAATATGCACAGACTTTTGGTACAAGCAACTATGTTGATTATTCTCAATTTAAAATGTCTGCTGTTCGTTCAAGTGGAACATACACTCAATTGTTTTTCGCTTTAAAAAATTTAGAAACAATACGGGAAAAATCAAAAGCGGAAGCTGCATGGGGTACCTATTTAGCAGCGACTTCATTAAGAGTGTTTATTTACCAAACATTGGTTGATGCTTATGGTGAAGTTCCGTACTCAGAAGGCCTTGATTTGGACAACCTTACACCGAATTATGATAGTGGATTAACTGTCTATAATGGGATTTTGGATGAATTAGACGATGCCCTTTCAAAAGCAACAAGCGGCGACGTTGTTGCCAAAAATTTTCTTTTTGGAACACTAACTGCTGGTGATTGGATAAAATTTTCAAATGCTTTAAAATTGAAATTATTGATGCGCATTAGTAATGTTAAAGATGTTCAGGCCGAATTAGCTGGACTCGTAGCTGAAAATAATTTCCCAGCTTCTGATGTGGCTTATAGTACTTGTTGGGCTGATGAGGCAGGAAAAGCTAGTCCTTTTTACCAAGAAGAGTTTGCAACTTATTTTGGATCTACTCAAGTAAATGTTGTAGCTAATATTGCATATATGCAAACAATGCTTTCAAAGAGTGATCCTCGTGTTCCTAAATTTTTCAGCACAAATGCAAGTGGAGAGTTTAAAGGTGGCGTCTCTGGTACAAACTTCAGTACATCTACCGTATATCAATCTGGCTATTTCTGTCGACCTGTCTTTAAATACGACATGCCAGTGTACTTAATTACGGTATCGGAAATTGAATTTTTCTTAGCAGAATACCAAGCAAGATATGGTACGTCTGCATTAGCGGCAAGTCATTATAAATCTGCAATTGAAGCATCGTTTGTTTCTGCAGGTTTAACAGCTGCTGATGCTTCTACTACTTTAACTGCTTATCCATGGGTAAATACTGATTACATACAACTCATTGGTCTTCAGAAATGGATTGCCTTAGGTGGAACAAATAATTTCGAAGCCTGGTGTGAAATGCGTCGTTTGAAAGTTCCTGCTTTTGGAACTGTAAAAGGGGAAGAAATATATGATGAAGTAACTGCTACATACACTCCTACATTGTATGTCCCCGGAACATTATATACTCCTATTAAATATAATACAGAATTAGGTAGTGGAAAAATCTTACAACGTTTCAAATACGCTGAAGCTTCATCGAACCGAAACGGAAATACTCCTGATAATAAAGGTGATGCGATGCCTGTATTTTGGGCAGAATAAAGTTTTAAATTAATTAAAATTCAATAAGATGAAAAATAAAATAATAATTTCATTGGTATGTGCACTTTCAATCATTGGGTTGACAGGGTGCGATAAAGATACTACTGCAGGGTTCACAAGTATCACCAACTATCCTTCTCTCACGCTGAAAGGTAGTACCACTTTTTTTACAGCAATTAATCAACCATTTGTAGATCCTGGTTTTACTGCCGAATTAAATGGTGTTGATGTGTCAGATGAAATTGAGGTTGTTTCTGATGTCGATACAAATGTAGCTGGTATTTATACTGTTAGTTATACTGCTACAAGTCCTGATGGATTTAAGTTTCCGCTTAGCAGAACTGTATATGTTGCCGATTTAACGCCATCAGTTATTTCTTTAGGTTACCACAGTGTGGCTGTAGGAACATATCGTTTAAGAGCGGGAGTAACCATAAAGTATAGTGGTTATGATATTTTGATAATGCAAGTATCACCTGGTGAGTTTTATATTTCAGACTTTCTTGGAGGATATTACGATCAAAAAGCTGGCTATGGAGCTAATTATGCATGTAAGGGTAAATTTAAGCTTAATGCTGATAATACCTTAACACTTGTTGAGAGCTCAGTTGCAGGCTGGCAGGACTCTTTAACTGATTTAGTAAGTGGTATTTATGACCCGGCTGCTGGTACACTTTCATGGAATGCTAAGTATGCCGGTATGGATTTCAATGTAATAATAACTCTATAAAATTCAAAATATGAAAAAAATATATTTTTATGCAATAATTCTACTTTCAATGACTGTTTTTATCACATCTTGTGAAAAAGATCCAATTGGAGGTACTTCAACTGAAGCTGTTGCTGGTGAATGGTATGTAACTGCTGCAGCGGTTGATGCAAATGGGGTTGTCGTAGATGAAGATTGGTGGGGTGTTGGACGCTTTCATATCGATACTTACAATACGTCTGCCAATACTGCTGATTCAATGTGGGTTAATGATCATGGTAATTTTTGGAACTTCAATGTTAAGGTGGGTCTGAATTTGTCTTCAAAAACCTTTACAGGCTCAGATTTACAAAACGTATCATACAATAGCAGAGTAACTATAACTAACGGAAAAATATTACTAAACGCTGCAAAAACTCCAAGTGGAACAACAGCTGATAGCATTGTATTTAATGTTTCATTTAGTGACGATACAGATCCTGCTGATAATGGCTTTGCTGCTTATAGAGTTGCTGGTTACCGTTATACTGGATTAACTAAAGATGAATAGATTATATTAAAAAAAAAGGAATTACTGATTAAAGTGATTCCTTTTTTTTTGAATGTTGGCGTATATAATCGACTTTGTTAGCTCGATATAAAAGATACATCAAGTAATGAAAACATTGTTGTCCGATAAAAATCGGGATTTAGTTTAATGTCAATATAAAACCTTTGTACAAGGCGTATTTTGGGCTTTCCATTTCATTTCAAAATAGCAAGCCCTGTTGTTCGAACAAGTTTTGGAGTTCTAATTTCTCCCTTTTTCTGAGCCAGTCTTTCTCTGGATTTTGCAGAAAACGCATCAAATAAAGATAGTTGAACAGATGAATTCTGCAAAAACTTACAAGATTTGAGAACGACCAACTGCGCTTTAATCCTGTTTTCCGTTTTGCAACACCCTATTAATTTTTAGAAATTATCTGAAATAATTCAGCTTGTTCATCGTCCATTTTTAAAAGATTCGATTTTGTGTGTTTAGATTCAGGAAGTGTATATGTTATTTGATACATATTATGGGTTAGTTCTACCGACCTTTTTATCGAAAGTGTAGATTTAGCTTGTTTTAATAGTCTTTCCAGCTCCTTATAAATACAGTACGCGGTGAATGAAATACAGATATGTGCCTCAATTCGGCTTTTAAGTCTGTGATATATTGGTCGTATTCGTAAATCCGTTTTTGACATACGAAATGCCCGTTCTATATTCCATAAGTTTTTGTAATTTTCTATTACCTGATCGTTTGTCAACTTGGTATTTGTAATATAGCCTTTCAATCCATCCCAAATTGCATCCGTATTGAACTTTTCATAATCTATTTGAATACTAATTTCACCTTCCATTTTCAGGTATTTGTTGTAGCCTCGATTGTTTATTTTGGATTTGGTCAATTTCCCGGGCCTGATATGTTTTTCGAGTCTTTGTAAACCTCTGTTGCGATTGTGTTGGTCTTTGGTAGCTTGTTTATTAGAAAATGCCACAATCAGTTTGGTTGTTTCTGACTTATTGATACAGATTGTTTGTCCATTGGAAAACTCATTATCAAAGATTTGTTTCTTGATTTTATCGGGTTCATTTTTTATTCTTGCTCCCAGTATGTATTCATATTCCTTGGCTTCTAACGCTTTTATATTTTCAGTTGACAACAAACCTGCATCGGCAACCACAATGGGTTTATTTAAATTAAACTTGGCACTTATTTTTTCAAGAAATGGAATCAACGTGTGACCTTCAAATATATTTCCTTCATAAATATCATATCCGATAGCGTAGCCTCCTGTTCCGACCAACAATCCAAGAAAAATCTGTGGATTACTGTGTTTTCCGTCTTTACTAAGGCCGGTTTTCCGTAAATCATCCTCATCTTCTGCCTCAAAATACAAGGTGGTCATGTCATAGAACACGACACTTATTTTGCCATCTAAGACCCCGAGTGTATGTGCATAAGAAATCTGCTCTACTCGCTCTTTCAGTTCCTTATTTAGTTTGTCTAAGAAACAATATAGCATATCAATATCAAGGGTTATTCCCTGATAACGATATAAATAATCAACCGTTTTTAATTTACTCAAAGGATAGGCTATACGAGCAATTACCAAATGCCGAAATAACTCTTCTTTGATCGAGCCAAATCAAATTTTGTCATAAATAGTTCCGAAAATTATCTCCGGGTCTACAATACGAATACTCGCATTGCTCAAATTTGAGAAAATCTGCTCTATTTGTAAATCGTTTTCCCAAACAAATAACTCTGGTTGTTTTGATAGTCTTTCTATTTCTTGTTTTCCAAGCAATGTTAATTTGGATAGCTCCTGCTCTGTTCGCCCACTACCAATCGTTTTTACAACTTTGTATTTACCGCGTGACTTCTGGATAATTTGTACACTTAAACTTCCCGACCTGTTCTTTAAATTCCGCAAAAACATAGCTCAAATAATTTGCAACACCCAAAATTACACAATTATTTTTGTAACATGCTGATTTTCGATTGTTTAATTTCTTGAAAATTTTAAGTGCGGAAAACAGGAAAAGAGGATCAGTTCTAAAACTGATCCTCTTTTGTAAAGCAAAATTAACATATAATGGATAATTTGATTGTTTGTCAAAATCTTAATCCTATAGTGGCAATTAAATGATTGGTCGAAGTTTTTACGTTAGCTGGAGTGGTTTTAAAGGCATCGTACATTTCTACAGAATTGAATGCATAATAACTTTCGTCAGTTGATTTGTTTGTATAAGCAAGGTCGATGTACCATCCTGCTTCTCTGTAGCCTAAGCCCATAGTGAAATAATCAGTTTTGTTGTGCAGGAAAAATTCAGGATCAGTTCTAACTGTTGTTTCTCCCAGCCATTTTGTTGCATCTGTTTTGGCTATATTGCTTTGGTTGGCATAGCCTGCACGTAAAGCAATATTATTGGTCACCTTATATTCTCCGCCTATTTTTATAGTCCGTGCATTGTTGAGCATAGTGTTTATGTCGGCATTGTCATATCCATAATTTTCTGAATTTCCGTATTGATCACTAAGCTTCATGTTGCGATAATTATTAAAAACATACTCGGCGCTAATGATTCCTTTCGTGCCAATAAAGGCGGCGCTCAAGTTGATTTGTAGCGGTGTTTTTAATTCATATTTATTATAAAATTCAGGTGATTCCACCTGACCATCAACAGATGAGTTGAAGGCAAGTGTGGAATAATTGGTGCTATTAATTGAGTAGATCGTAGGTGTGTGTAGTGCCAATCCAATTCTTATAAAATCAACGGGAACCACAATAGCGCCAATATTTAAATTGATCCCGTTTCCGTCAGTAATCAGTGTGTTGTACATTGTCATTCCGCCTCCGGTAGCAAAATCTTCATTGTATTGACTTTCTGCACGATAATTTATCGATTGAAAATTAAGTGTAGCTCCTACGAAAATTCTGTTACTGAAATTTCCTGACCAACCAAACGAATATTCATTAACACTTCCTTCCTCCTGTAAATCGTAGGATGGCGTTACTTGTTCGCCTCCGTCGAGGAATGACTCCCATTCTGTTTTACCCGAAGTATTGGTGTAAGGAGATATCAGTCGACCATAATGAGCCATAACAGACATCCAGGGTAGATTTTTATTATCGAAAGGAGAATCGTTGTTGTTCTGTGGATAATTGTCCCATTCCAATTCGTCATTCTGTAAATTTCCGGTGAAATAAGCAAAGTAATCTGTCATTGATGAATTGACAGCGTTGCTTCTGACGCTAATGTTGCGGTTAAAGTTCTTTAGTTTGTTGTATGAAAATGAGAAATTTGAACTTAATAAACCGCTGTATCCGCTTTTAGCTCTCCAGGTAGGCGCGGCAATTACAAAGGCAAAATTATTAGCTCCTAACTTGTTTTTCTTATCTTCGGATGAAATGTCATTCCATGTTGATGTGGCGTTTTGCATAAGCAAATCGCTTGTGATTGTTAATTCGGATTTGCGAAAAATGCCTAAGCCTGCAGGATTGTCTTTAATGGCTGAGACATCGCCTCCCAGAGCGCCGAAAGCGCCTGCCATTGATGAATATCTGGCTGTTCCTGAAATGTCGTTTTCAGCCACTTTTAGTGCGTCAAAAACAGTTTGCGAAAATGCAATTGTGCTGAATGCCGCCAGTGACAATACCAATATTATACGTTTCATATTGTTGATTTGTTAATGAGAAATATTTTATTTATGCCAGATTATCTGCGACCACCGCTTGAACTTCCACCCGAACTTCTAGAGCTACCACTACTGCTACTACTACCTGAGTTGGATGAAGAAGAAGATGAAGAAGATGGACTGCTCGAGTAGGAAGAGCCTGATGATCTGCTGCTGGAGCTGTTCGTAGAAGAACTGCTCGGTTGCGAACTCGACCTCGTGGGCGATCCGGTGGAGTAATTTGAACGTGGAGTTGTCGATCTTCCCGTTGAATAACTACCAGATCTTCCGGTTGAATTTGTAGAACGAGGCGTTACGGTCGATCCGCCTGACGAAGTTCTGGGGGAAGAAACATTTCCGCCACTGTAAGACGAACGATTGTTCTGGTTGTAAGTACCGCGTTCGGTGATAGAACTGCTGTTCGGTGTTCTGTTGCTTGTATTACCGGTTGTAGTTCCAGTGGAGTAACGGCTGTTTCTGTTGGTGCTTATTCCTTCGCCCCGGGTTGAATTTATATTCGTTTGGTTGCGGTTGTTGAGTGCCGATCCCGAATTTCTGAAGCTGCTACTTGTAGTAGAAGCTGCGGATCTTGAGCTGTTTATACCTGCGCCGTTTCTTGAACTGCCACTGCTTAATGCAGTGTAGGTGTTTCTGTTGGATACAGAGTTTCTGCTACCTCCTATCGTGACAGCATCCATCCTGCGGCTACCGGTGGCATTTGTTCTCGAATTTCCGGCAACCCTTCGGTTTGCATCATTGGTCATTGGGTAGTTGCGATCTTTGTAAGTAGATCCATTGTAGTTTCCTCCCCAATAATTACCGTATCCGTAATGTGGATATCCCCAGCCATAATCGTTGTATCCATAATATGGGTATCCCCAGCTGCTGTAAAACGGACTGTACCATGAATTATACCCCCATGAATTATACCCCCAGCCGCCAAAGTAAGAATAGGGAGAATACCAATAGTTTCCCCAGCCCCAATTGTTGTAACTGAACGGACGGTACATATAATCGAACCAATATGGATTTGTCCATGTTGGGGTGATGTAGGCGTATGAATTATCTACGTAAACGTTCCAATCGGAGTTGTTCAGAAAATAGATGTCCGAATAATTAGGATCGCCGATGAAAACCGTGTATTTCGGGTTATGAAAACGACGAATGCGTTCGGCATATTCTAGATCGGATGTTGACCCGTTGAATTCATTTATATAATAGCCATCTTCGTTATTGTCAATGTATTCTGTACTGTCATTTGCTTGAGCCAGTAAGTATGCAGAGTCAGCAATAGCAATATCAACCGTGTCGCGATCGATAAAAATAATTTCTTTGGCTCCATTCTTGTATTTGGCTTTTTCTGTAGCAGTTGCTTTTTGTGTGATGACCTTATTGCTTGGTTTGAAGTAAACATCATCTATGATCTCTGCTTTTTGAGCAAATGCACCCATTGCAACAATAAGGGCTAAAAGCAGAAATAAAATCTTTGTTTTCATATAATTACCTCCTCTATTTTTAGTGCTGTTTTGTTTGAATATTTATCAAAAATCATGCCATTGGACTTGTTTTGTTCAGCGTATTTAATGTATAAACAGGAATAGTTCGATTTTTGTATGTTGAAATGCAAAGCTAACAAAAAAATCAGCTTGTAAAACGGAAAGGTTTGGGTATTTAAAAATTATTATTACTTTTACATCAATCCACAAAAACAATAATTAACTCATATAGTATGGACTTTATTCAAGTTGCTTTTACAATTGAACCTGCCGAGGAATACATTTCCGATATATTGGCTGCCGAGCTTGGCGATCTCAACTTCGATAGCTTTGTGTCTACTGAAACCGGTATGGATGCTTATATTGCTGCAATGCAATTTAACGAAACAAAACTCAAGGAATTGTTGGCCAATTTTGCTTTCGAAGCCAATATTCAATACGTAGTTACGCCTATTGAAACAAAAAACTGGAACGAAGAATGGGAGAAAAACTATTTCGAACCTATAGTAATTGGCGATGAGTGCGTTATTCACAGTTCATTTCATAAAAATATTCCGGATGCTAAATATGATATAGTTATCGATCCTAAAATGGCTTTCGGTACAGGACATCATGAAACGACCAGCTTGATGATTGGCGAATTGCTTAAAATGGAGCTAAAAGATAAAACTTTACTTGATATGGGCTGTGGAACTTCGGTACTTGCCATATTAGCCTCCAAACGAGGCGCTAAGAAAATTGTGGCCATCGACATTGATACCTGGTGTGTGGATAACTCAATCGAAAATATTGCACTCAATAAGGCTGCAAATATTGAAGTGCTGCTTGGCGGTGCTGAACTGTTAAAAGGTATGCAGTTTGATGTCATTCTTGCCAACATCAACCGTAATATTTTGCTGGCTGATATAAAGAAATATGCATCTTGTCTTTCTGCCGGAGGCGAATTGTATATGAGTGGCTTTTATGAGGAAGATATTTATCTTATCGAAGCGGAGGCTTTTAACAACAACCTTCTTCTGATTGATTTTACTAAAAAAAATAATTGGGTGGTTGTGAAAACAATTAAGAACTAAACAAATATCCACCTGATACGAACAATCAGAAGTAAAGATGAAATGCTTCAGTTTCCTTTTGAAAATAAAAGACATTTCTCTACTTCTGTTTCTCAATTTCGCTTGTAGATAGTTGCTTGTACTTCTTTTTTTTGTTTTGAACAACATACAATTGGTTTACTTCTTTTTCCTGTCTCTAAATGTTCACTCTCCTTGTTCTTCTGATTTATCCGGTTTGTCAAGTTGTTTTTATTATATTTCCATTTCCCTACATTATCCTTAGTTTTTCTTTTTAAAACCAATGTTTTTTTGTACTTTTGCGGAAATTTTTTTAGATATTGCCAAAATATTTTTAGTTTATATTATAGTGTTTATGCCCAATATACAGATCAAAGACAAACAATTCGCGTTATCAATTCCTGAGGAAGAAATACTGAAAGCTGTGAAGGCGGTAGGGTTAGCAATTAACCGTGATTTAGAGGGTACTAACCCACTTTTTATTTGTGTGCTGAACGGTGCATTTATGTTTGCAGGAGATTTGATGAAGACCATCAATATCCCTTGCGAAATAACGTTCATTAAGCTATCGTCGTACGAGGGACTGTACACCAGTGGAGCGGTAAAAGAAATTATTGGATTGAACGAAAGTGTAGTGGGTCGAAACGTAGTAGTTGTCGAAGATATTGTGGATACAGGTATCACAATGGAACGCATTCTCAGTTCACTTAAAGCCAAAGGAGCCAGCGATATTCATATAGCCACTTTTTTGCAGAAGCCTGATGCGTTGCAAAAAGATATAAAGATAGATTATATAGCTATGAAAATTCCTAACGATTTTATTGTAGGGTACGGCTTGGATTACGACGGCTATGGTCGTAATTTGAAAGATATCTATACTGTTGTGGCTGATTAAAGATGTTTTCAATGTTCAGAGGTAGTTTTCCTGAACATTTTTATATAATTTATTAAAGGTAAAAAAAGAATGTTGAATGTTATTATTTGCGGTGCTCCTGGATGTGGAAAAGGAACACAAAGTGCTTTGATTGTTGATAAATATAAATTAAAGCACCTTTCGACCGGCGATTTATTGCGCCACGAGATTTATAATAAAACGGAACTGGGAATGTTGGCAGATGCATATATTTCGAAGGGAAATTTGGTCCCCGATCAAATGATTATCGATGTGTTGGTTCAAGCCATTGATGCTGAGGATAACAGTGCCGAAGGAGTTATTATGGATGGTTTTCCCCGTACCCTTGCTCAGGCCGAAGCTCTGGAAGAAATGTTGAGTAAAAGAGGCAGAGAGACAACGGTCTTACTTGATTTGCAAGTCGAAAACAGAGAACTGATCAGTCGTTTGCTCAAACGTGGCGAAACATCGGGACGAAGTGATGATAATCTTGAAACAATAAAAAAACGCCTCGAAGTTTATCAAATCAAGACTGCGCCGGTAAGCGATTTTTATAAAAGAATTGGTAAGTATTCGGCTATCGATGGCATGGGGACTGTAGATGAAATTTTCGAGAGAATCTCGGCAGTGCTTGAGTCGAAAAAATAAATACTATTTCACCCGACGAAAAAAAAATCAAACACATCGGGATTTTTTTCCGATGTGTTTGTTGTATCTATACCGAAGAGATTATTTGTAAGTTTAAAACCGGTTTTTAAAATAAGTATATAATTATGGCAAGTTCAAACTTTGTTGACTACGTAAAGATATTTTGTCGCTCAGGTAAAGGCGGCGCGGGTTCAAAACATTTGTACCGCGATAAGCTGACTCAAAAAGGTGGACCTGATGGCGGCGATGGTGGCCGAGGAGGTCATGTCATTTTGCGAGGCAGCAAAGACCATTGGACTCTGATTCACCTCAAATATGCCCGACATATTCATGCCGGAGATGGCGAAGGTGGTAGCCTGAGTCGCAGTTTCGGAAAAGAAGGTGAGGACAAAACGATAGAAGTGCCATGTGGTACAGTTGTTTATGATGCCGAAACGGGCGAGTTTATTTGTGATATAACCAACGATGGAGAAGAAGTAGTGCTTGTAAAAGGTGGACGCGGAGGTCAGGGAAACTGGCATTTTCGTTCGGCAACGAATCAGACTCCGCGTTTTGCGCAACCTGGTGAGCCTTCCATCGAAAGAACAGTTATTCTGCAATTGAAAGTATTGGCTGATGTGGGTCTGGTTGGTTTCCCCAATGCCGGAAAGTCAACTTTGCTTTCAGTTGTCTCGGCGGCCAAACCCGAAATTGCCGATTATCCATTTACCACTTTAGTGCCCAATCTGGGAATCGTTCCTTATCGCGATAATAAGTCTTTCGTCATGGCCGATATTCCTGGGATTATCGAAGGCGCTGCTGAGGGACGTGGGTTGGGATTGCGTTTTCTGCGCCATATCGAACGAAATTCAATTCTGCTTTTCATGGTGCCGGCCGATAGCAATGATATTCAAAATGAGTTTAATGTTTTGTTGAATGAATTAAAACAGTATAATCCGGAATTGGTTGATAAGCAACGTATTCTTGCTATTTCAAAATGTGATATGCTCGATGAGCAAATGATTGGAGAGATGAAAAGCATGCTTCCCGAAGATATTCAGACTGTATTTATTTCGTCGGTGAGTGGGTTGGGTATCGCTGAATTAAAAGATCTTATATGGACTGAAATCAATAAGGAGTCGAATAAAATTGTTGAAATAACGCACAGACCTATGCTCATTACTGCCATCGATGAGGTGGAGGATGATGAGGTGGAGGATGATGCTTTTGATGAGGAAGAGGAGGATGAAGATTTAAGTAAATACAAAGGCATTGGTTGGGACGAGTTATAGAATATATGGTTTTAATGAGTTGAAATGGAGTTGATTACATTTGATATTCTGAGTAAATTTAGTAAAATTGTCCATTTTTGCAGCACGCGTTACGGTGGTGTAAGTGTGGGCAATTATGCATCTATGAATCTAAGTCCATTCTCAGGCGACGATGTTGATCATCAACTTGAAAATCTGAACGTGTTATGTGAAAATCTGAACTGCAATAATATTATCATTCCATTTCAAACGCATGGAACTGAAATTAGACTCATCGACAAAGATTTTATTCAAAAGAATTTATCTGAAAGATCTGATTTGTTATATGGAATTGATGCGCTGATAACCAATGATGTAAATGTTTGTATAGGAGTCACTACAGCTGATTGTGTTCCTCTTATTTTTTACGATCCACTGAAAGATGTGATTGCAGTGGCTCATGCCGGTTGGCGTGGAACTTGTGCACGGATTGCAGAAAAAGTAATCCAACGGATGCAGGAGCAGTTTGGTTGTGATCCACGGAATCTGAATGTAGTTATCGGGCCATCCATATCCGCGGACGTTTATAAGGTAGGCATTGAATTGCTGGATGATTTCAAGTTAGCCGGGTTTCCGGTTGACGAAATATTTCATACCGAAAGAGATTTGCTTTTTCTCGATTTGTGGAAAGCCAACCAATGGTTGCTCGAATTTGTGGGTGTACCTACAGAACAAATACAAATTTCAGAGATTTGTACTTATACGCAGCACAAAAAATTTTTTTCAGCGCGGAGATTGGGTATTAAGTCGGGTCGAATGTTAAGTGCTATTATGCTGAAATAGAATGAAAATATCAGTCTCTGAAACAATAAAAAAAGTTTGTCCACAGTTAAAGTTGGCCCTACTTTATGTCGAAGTGAAAAATTCGTTTTCTTCCGATGGTTTTTGGTTTGAAATGGAAAGGGAGATAGAACATATAAAAATGAATTATAGTCTCGATCAGATCAATAAACGTCCGGCAATCGTATCCACACGACAGATTTATAAAGCGTTAGGAAAAGATCCAAACCGATATCGCCCATCGGCCGAAGCGCTTTGTAGGCGCATTGTTCGTGATATTCCAGTGTATCGTGTGAGTGCGCTTGTCGATCTTGTTAATCTTGTTTCTATCCGCAGTGGTTTTTCAATTGGTGGTTTCGATCTTGATAAAATTCAGGGAGATGTGGAGTTGGGTGTCGGTACAGCTAATGATAAATTTGAAGCTATTGGACGTGGCTGGCTAAATGTGGAAGGTTTGCCACTTTACAAAGATAGAGTAGGAGGAATAGGCACCCCAACCAGCGACAACGAAAGAACAAAAATATCGGACGATACTACACACCTTTTGATGATTATCAATGACTATGGTGGTGGGGATGAGTTGCAATATGCTGTTGATCATTCAGTTGAATTGCTTCGTAAATATGGTGCGATGGGTGAATATAGAGTGGAATTTATCTAAATATTATCCAATTCCTCAATCATTTTTTCCAGTTCCTCATCCAGTTCATGGAGCTGTTTTTTACAGAAATCCATAAGTTCAGCAGCTCTTTTTACTTTCTCCGAAATAATTTCAAGATGAATATCGGTATTGCTTTCGAGCTCGGCAAGTATATTTTCGAGCTCTGTAACTGCATCTGTATAAGTGATTTTGTGTTTAGTCATTTTAGGAGATTTTAAATGAAAAAAATTTAAGTGAATGCCCCTGCTTTTCTATTCATCTGAAAAGTGAACAAGCACATGGCGGTACGAATTGAATATTTTTGATTTAGAAACATAACCAATGTATCGCTTTTGTTCATCAACCACCGGTAAATTCCAAGCTCCTGTGTCTTCAAATATCTCCATTACTTTTTCCATCGGAAGTTCGTGGTTAATAGTTGCGGGAGGTGATATCATTAATTTGCTTACCGTGAATCGGTTGTATAGCTCGGGGCGAAACATTATATTTCGAACTTCATCCAATAAGACTACACCTACTAAAATTCGTGATTCTGTTTCGACAACCGGAAAAATATTGCGCTTAGAGTGCGAAATGATTTTTACCAATTCACCTAAGCTCATCTCGGGAGATAGAGTGGTCAGGTCAGTTTCAATAACATTTTCCATTTTAAGCAGTGTAAGAACAGCTTTGTCTTTGTGATGAGTGAGAAGTTCCCCTTTCTGAGCCAAACGCATAGCATATAAACTGTGTGGCTCGAATAATATGATAGTGAGATAGGAAACTACCGAAACAATCATTAATGTCATAAACAAATCGTATCCGCCTGTTAGTTCGGCAATCAGAAATATACCGGTCAACGGTGCGTGCATTACTCCCGACATAAGCCCCGACATTCCGGCCAACGCAAAGTTAGATGCAGGAACTGATACGCCAACTAAGTTAAACAAAAGTGCGACTACATAACCCGTTAAACAACCCATAAATAACGAAGGCGCAAAGATACCACCTACTCCTCCGGCGCCATTGGTGGCTGCAGAAGCAAATATTTTGAAAATAATAATCAGAATAAAGTAAGCAATTAGTATGATTGGGCCATCGCCTAAAAACATAAAGAAACTACGATCGAGTAAAGAGGCTGAGTTACCGCCAAGAACTTCATTAATTGCATCATATCCCTCTCCATATAAAGGAGGAAATAAGAAAATTAAGACACTCAAGAGCACACCTCCAATGATTAGTTTTGTATATGGATTTTTGAATTTTCGGAAAAATTGTTCTATTTTATTCATACCACGGGTAAAATAGAGCGAAACTAATCCGCAAACAATACCTAAAACGATAAGATAAGGAATTCGGTCCACTGAGAAGCTTACATGATCACTGAACTTGAACAGAAAAGCACTTCCCGAAAACATATATGAGACCGTTGTAGCCGTTATTGATGAAATCAGTAATGGAACAATCGACGTAAGGGTCATGTCAATCATCAATACTTCGAGCGTAAACACCAGTCCTGCGATTGGCGCTTTAAAAATGCCTCCAATGGCTCCGGCAGCCCCACAACCCACAAGAAGCATTAGTGTTTTTTGATCTAACTTGAAGAATTTCCCTAAATTTGATCCAATGGCCGATCCTGTAAGTACGATAGGCGCTTCGGCTCCTACCGATCCACCAAAGCCAATGGTAATGGAGCTACCAACCAACGATGTCCAGGTGTTGTGCATTTTTATAATGCTTTTTCGTTGCGATATAGCATATAATATGCGCGTAATACCATGACTAATGTCGTCTTTTACAATATAACGAACAAAAAGAGAGGCTATCAGAATACCAATGGCCGGAAAAACAAGGTACCAGTAGTTTACTTCGTTGCGGCTAAAGTTTTCGGTAAGTAATGTTTGGATGAAATGTATGGTGAATTTTAGCAAGGCGGCAGCTAAAGCTGCCAGAACTCCTACTGCAAGGCTTAATATATATACAAATTGGCGATGGGTGATGTGTTCCTCTCGCCAGGCAATCATTTTTAAATACCAACTATTTTGTTCCATACCAATAAAAAAACTAAGGCAAAGATAAACAAAAAAATTGGGCAGCAAAAAAATAGTGAATGAACCAGCTAATTCAGAAGATCATTTTATATTCCTTTTCCTTTAAAAAGAATTTCAATGGTGAGAACAAGAATTTTTAAATCGGTAAGTAAGGACATATTTTCGATATACACAATGTCGTAATTCAACCTTTCTACCATTTTGTCAATGGTGTCCGAATAACCGATTTTTATTGGTCCCCACGAAGTCAGTCCTGGTCGGATTTTATAGAGCAAACAGTAGTAAGGTGCATCTTCAATGATCTGATTGATATAATATTCTCGTTCAGGTCGTGGCCCCACCAAACTCATATCTCCTTTGAGAATGTTCCAGAATTGAGGCAACTCGTCCAACCGGTATTTTCGTAGTATTCTGCCGAAGTTGGTGATTCTTTCGTCGGAAGCACTGCTGAGTTTTGGGGTGCCATTTTCAGCATCCTGGTACATGGTTCTGAATTTTAAAATTTTAAATACTTTTCCGAGGTATCCAATTCTTTTTTGCTTGTAAAAAACAGGTCCTTTTGAATCGCGCTTAATTTGGATGGCAAAGTAGATAAAAAACGGGAATAATACAATTAATGCAATACTTGAAATAACAATATCCGTAAATCTTTTCATGCTTACTTGCCAATCGGGCATATTCAGTGTCGTGATACTCACGAGCGGACTCATGCCTACTGTACTGATACGTGCGCTTCCGGTAAGTATTTCGTAAAGCCGTGGTGTGAACTGAATATCAATATTATAACGGTATAGGATGTTGATGTAATTAAAGAGTTTTTGTTCATCTGCATTGTCCAATGCAATGATGGCTTCTTTAATTTTATTTTCATAAATGATGGTTTCGATATGATTTACATGTCCCAGCATCTGTTTGGAAGGTACCGAACTGTACTGATCCACACTTATAAATCCTATTACTGAATTTCTTTTTGAATTTTTTTTAAGCTCTTCGGCTATTTTTAGTGCATTGACTCCTGTGCCTATGATGATAGTGTTGGTACTCCATTTTTTTGTTTTGTAGTTTTGATTGATTTCGGCAACAATATAAGACCTGAACAGGAAAGTAATTAAAAAAAGCAAGCTGAAGAGAACCAGAAGCGAGTAGTAATAGTATTGATACGAAACTACAATATCATCAAGCATTAACACAAAAAATATTGTTATAGAAATTATGGCGGCCGAAGCCAAGGAAGTGAAAAAAACAGAAGTTTTTGAGTGCTTATCGGGATGTAAATAAAATCCTGATAGATAATAGATAAAAACACAACAGAGTGGAAATATTATCAAGCTTGTAAAATAATCGTAGTTGGGTATGAAAATACGAATGTTTTCAAAAATCTGAGCATCGTTTACTGTTCGACGGAATAACATAAAGAGTATCCATACAATTAAAGATGCTATGATGTCATAAATAACAAATTTTATCAATAGATTTCGTTTGTTCATTTTCTATTTTCTTATTATTTCAAATAAATTGCCTTTTCCGAGTTTTATAAGTGTTGGAAGTGTAGTTGCAATTTTTTTTGTTTGCTGACTTCTTACTGTGAAATCCACGGAGGCTATGATTGTGCTGCTCATCTCGCTGAATAAAACCGGCCTTGGCTTTCCTCCAGCTATTCCCGGTACAAAAGCGATAGGATTTCGGAACTGTGAACAAATTGCTTTTGCAAAATTATCGGTTGTTACCATTATAGCTACCGATGTATCGGTTGTTAATAGGTTCTGAGCGAGGTTTATGGGGCTTGAATAGATAATTGTCATTGGTTTTTCTGTCAAATCGATTAAATCCCATGCCATGTCCGGTACTTCATCGAGGTAAGTCTGTAATTTTGATGTGTTGTCGATAATAACTACAATATTGTTTTTAGCTGTAGCGCCTGCGATTTTCAGCATTTTTTCGATAACCATATTTTTAGTAGCATCGCCCCCCAAACCCCAACCATATTCAGTTGGAAAAAGTACGACACCGCCCTCTCTTAGCGTTTCAACAGCTTTTTTTATGTCTTTTTTTTCTTCTTCCATCTTTTTTTTCTGGTCAGTTTTTCTGCGCCTGAAACATTAATTATTAATAACGCCGAAATGTTGATTTTATTTTTTTCTCATTCGATTGCTTTAGGAAGAATAGATGTTTTGTTTTCATTGTGTTGCCTGATCGTTAGTAAATATAAGCGCTTTTGGTGTTTCTTTCTGTCATCTTTGATTTTTGAATGATGATTTCAGCTATAAATTGAACGAAGATATATATATCGTTCAGTTTCATTTATAATTCCCCCGATCTACAGTCGATGATCCACTTGTCATATTAAAAAAAAATGTATAATTTTACCGATTGAAAAGCTGTTTTTTTTAATGTTGAACTTGTGTGCTTGATGGCTTTTTCTCATTGAAATTAAAACCGTTTTTCCTGATTTTTTTAATTGGGAAGTTAAGTTGTTGAAAGCGAAGAGTGGATTAGTTTTTTAAACGGTTTTTTTCAAGCTTAAGAAGAAAAAAAATAAAAAATAATGATAAATAAATGGATTTACAACACCCTTTCAAAACAACAAAGCGAGATACAAAATAAATTAGCAGATGAATTAAGCATCAGCCCTGTCCTGTCGAGCTTGTTAGTTCAAAGGGAGATTTTTACTTACGATGAAGCCCGTAGCTTCTTTCGTCCGGATCTGGCTGACCTGCACGATCCATTTCTGATGGCCGATATGGACAAGGCGGTAGAGAGACTTACAAAGGCTATGCGTCATAACGAGAAAATATTGGTGTATGGCGATTACGATGTGGATGGAACTACTTCTGTTTCGTTGGTTTATAAGTTTCTTCAGAAATTCCATAATAATATAGAATTTTATATTCCCGATCGTTATAACGAAGGGTATGGCATTTCCATTCAGGGTATTGATTATGCCTCTCAGAATGGTTTCAAACTTATCATTGCGTTGGATTGCGGAATTAAAGCGGTTGAAAAAGTCAAATATGCTTCTTCGCTTGGTGTCGACTTTGTGATTTGCGACCACCACACTCCCGATGCCGTATTACCACCTGCGGTAGCTGTACTTGACCCTAAACGCGATGATTGTAATTATCCTTACAAACATCTTTCGGGCTGTGGAGTTGGGTTTAAACTGATGCAGGCATTTACAATTGTCAATAATATTGATTTCGCTCAGCTCACTCCTTTGCTCGATTTGCTGGCTTTGAGTATTGCCTCTGATATAGTTCCCATTACCGGCGAGAATAGAATCCTTGCTTTTTTTGGATTGAAACAGATCAACAGCAATCCAAGTGTAGGACTTAAGGGAATTCTTGAGGTGTGCGGACTTGCCGATAAAGAAATAACAATCAGTGATATAGTGTTCAAAATTGGGCCACGCATCAATGCATCCGGGCGTATGAAACTGGCTTCGGAAGCCGTTGAATTACTGGTATCGTCTAATCCCGTTTTTGCAAAAGAAAAAAGCGATACAATCAACGAATACAACAATGACCGCAAGGATTTAGACAAGAATATTACTGACCAAGCAATAGCTTTAATTGCGTCGGACGAGCGTTATACTACACGTAGGTCAATCGTTGTTCACAAACCCGATTGGCACAAAGGCGTTATAGGTATTGTTGCTTCCCGTTTGTCGGAAGAGTATTATAAACCTTCCATTGTCCTTACCAACTCAAATGGTTTGGCTTCCGGGTCAGCACGTTCGGTTCCCGGTTTCGATATTTATAAGGCCATTGATTCGTGTCGGGATTTGCTCGAAACCTTTGGTGGGCATATGTATGCGGCTGGTCTTTCGATGAAGGAAGAAAATATCCCGCTTTTCACTGAGCGGTTCGAGCAATTCGTTTCGGAAACTATTCTCGAAGAACAAACCTATCCGCAAATTGAAATAGATGCCTTGCTCGAATTTAAAGATATCACCCCTAAGTTCTTTCGTGTGCTCAAACAATTTGGCCCTTTCGGTCCCGGAAATATGAAGCCTGTTTTTGCATCGAAAAAAGTTTTCGATTACGGCACAAGCCGTTTGGTTGGGAAAGAACAGGAGCACCTCAAACTTGAACTCGTTGATTCGAGTTCTGAAAATGTGATGAACGGTATTGCTTTCAGGATGTTTGCTTACAACGATCATTTGAAAGCGCTGAATCCATTAGATATTTGTTATACAATTGAGGAAAATACTTTTAATGGAAATACGAATATTCAGTTGATGATCAGAGATATAAAAATTGATGGTGAGTAATATCAGGTCAAAATTAAGATAAAAAAAAGGGAGTCGATTGACTCCCTTTTTTTGTTATAATACAGTGATCCAGTTGTGTGAGTCTGGCTCGTCGCCGTACTGAATGCCACGAAGTTTGTAATAAAGCTTGCTGCTCACAGGTCCCGGTTTCCCATCGCGCGAGAAAACATACGAAATTTTCTCATCGAAATCGTCGATGCGTTCAATTGGGCTGATGACTGCAGCTGTTCCACAGGCACCCGCTTCTTCGAAAGTTGAAAGTTCTTCGACAGGAATGTGGCGTTGTTCCACCGTCATTCCCATTTCTTCGGCCAATAGCATCAGACTTTTATTCGTAATAGAAGGAAGGATAGAACTTGATTTCGGAGTTACGTAAGTGTTGTTTTTAATACCAAAGAAATTCGCAGCACCGCATTCGTCGATGTATTTTTTTTCTTTGGCATCAAGATAAAAGATATTTGAATATCCCAACTCGTGCGCACGCTGTCCAGCAACCAGACTGGCGGCATAGTTTCCGCCTACTTTATATTTTCCCATACCAAGCGGTGCTGACCGATCGTATTCGCGCATAATGACAAATGGTGTTGTTTGAAATCCTCCTTTGAAATAAGGTCCTACAGGAGTAACAAAAACAATAAACATATATTCGTCGGCTGGCTTAACGCCCACCTGAGGCCCACTTCCAAAAAGTACCGGACGTATGTACAATGATGCTCCTGATTCGTAAGGCGGAACAAAACGCTCGTTGAGTTGTACTGCTTTTATTACAGCTTCTTCGAATTTTTCAACAGGAACTTTAGCCATAACAGTGCCCTCGCTCGAATCTTGCATACGTAAAGCATTGTCGTGCATACGAAAAATACGGATTTTTCCATCTTTTCCACGAAAGGCTTTCAGCCCTTCGAACGATTCCTGACCGTAATGCAAAGCGGTTGCCGCCATGTGCAATGTCATGTATTCGCTGTCGTGCACTTCAAGGTCGCCCCATGCTCCGTTTTTATAAGTGCACCTGATGTTGATATCGGTTTTCATGTAACCGAATCCGAGATTGCTCCAATCTATTTGTTCCATATTGTAAATTTTTTTTAGTTCTATTTGTCAGCCAATAGTTGACTTTTTAGTCCATTTTGATCTGTTGGTTTCCTACAGTCAGCAGCGCTTCGTTGCCCATATTGAAAAGTAAATCAAGAATACTTAAGTGCGGAATGAATCCAAACTTTTGTTCGAAAACCTGATAATACGGCTTGATTTTAATAAATGCTTCCTTTTTCGGATGTATTTTTTCCCTTAAATCAATGATTCGCTCCGAATGCGCTGTTTCGTACTTGTCAGTAGGAGTTATTTTGACATCCAATTCAAGTAATTCTAAGATCGTTTGCTGTATTGCTGTGTTAAAGTCCCACAAAAATACCCATTTTTTTTCAAAAAAAGGTTTTAAATCGTCAAAAAAATATTCAAAAAACGGACTTGAATTATAGGCGGTCTCTATGGATCGCCAGTGCTGTGTTTGCCAGTTGTTGTGATCCGATATGCGAAGGTCGCGTATGGGTGTTTTTCCTGCGCTGTCCACCGGTATGCTCAAATCCATTATACCATTGGCCGTTGCTATTCTACAGCGATTTCTGTAGGATTGTTTCTGATAATATTCATGTTGTTCCAGCAAAATTCGTTCTGAATTTGCCAAAACAACATAATATTCTATCGGCGCCAGGTACGCAGTTGAAAGAAGAAAATTATCTCTCTGCATTTTTAAAGAACCTGTTGAAACGGATTTTGCCATCGAACCAGCCTTTGTCCTTGTTGAGCGAAAGCCAAACCAACACCGGACGACCAACCACATGATCTTCGGGCACAAATCCCCAGTAGCGCGAATCAAGTGAATTGTGACGGTTATCGCCCATCATCCAGTAGTAATCCATTTTGAACTGGTATGTAGTTGTTTCTTTGTTATTTACAAAGAATTTGCCAGCTTTCATTTCAAAGCTATTTTTCTCGTAATCGCGAATAATTCTTTCGTAAATCGGATAATTGAAGGCATTTAATGCTAGTTTTGCTCCTTTTTTCGGAATATAAATTGGTCCGTAGTTGTCGCGTGTCCATGGTTTATTGCTGCCAAGCGGGAAAACATCTCCTGTTTGATTTGTAGTTTCAATCTGAATACTTACTACTCCTGCTGTATTGAGCAGTGCATTATAAGCTGCCTGTGTAAGAGGTAAGTGGTACAATGGCATTTCGGGATTAAAACCCAATGACTTGATGCCTTCGGCGTATTGTAAGTTGTCGATAAACATTCTGTCGTCCATGCTTATTCCCAGTTTATCTAAAGTGCCAACAATTGAAGTTCCATCCGTCTGAACAAAATAATTGAACTGTAATCCGGGAATTTCCTCCTGCTTTATACCGTTGATAATCATTTGGTTGTTCCTGATTTCAATCCTATCACCGGGGATTCCAACGCAACGTTTCACGTAGTTTTCGCGGCGATCGACGGGGCGATAGATGATTTCGCCATATTCCTGCGTCTTCGAACGTACAATTTTTCGCCCGATTGCCAAACATTCTTCATAAGTTGGGCTCGCTTCCGGATTTTGCATTTTGAGCGAAGAAAGCCCTTCATAATAACAACTTGTATAATAATCGGGGTTTTGTTTGTTCACCGCCACCGTGTCGCCTGTAGGGAAATTGAACACAACAATATCATTTCGGTCGATCGAGTCAAAACCTTTCAGTCGTTTGTATTCCCACTGGGGTGTTTTGATAAACGATTTTGTATTGGTCACCGGAAAGGTGTGCTGTACCAATGGAAACGAAAGCGGAGTGTTTGGTACGCGTGGTCCGTAACTGGCTTTGCTCACAAACAAAAAATCGCCTACTAACAATGACTTTTCGAGTGATGACGATGGTATCTGATAATTCTGGAATAAGAATGTGTTAATGAAATATACAGCTACCAAAGCAAAAACTATGGCATCCACCCAGCTCATAATGGATACAAATGATTTATTTTTTGATTTTCTCCACCATGTCCAGGGAATGTATTTGGTGATGAATGAGTCAATAATGATTGGCAGTAAAAGTAGCCACCAAAAATTGCCTACCCAAACAATGAATAAAATATAAATCAAACTCCATACAATAGCCTTAATCCATTGTTTAATTGGCTGTTTAAAACGCGAAACTGCTTGCTCTGCACTCATATTTGTAAATTGATATTTTGTTGATTCTGTTAATTTAATTAAAACTTCAGCAAGTCCTCCATGCCCAAAAATCCTTTTTTACCTGCAGTAAACTCGGCAGCCAGTACAGCTCCCAACGCCAGACTTTCACGATTTTTCAGTTTGTGAGTGATTTCTATAAAATCTACATCCGATTCGTAGCGAATGGTGTGGATCCCCGGCTCCTGACCCTCACGAATGGCTTTGATAGCTATGTCGGTCGATTTCTTTTCAGTATCGAGGTTCCAGTTGTTTTTTCTGTCGATGTTGGCAATGATACCTTCGGCCAACGTAATGGCTGTTCCGCTGGGTGCATCAAGTTTTTGTGTGTGATGCACTTCGGTCATTTCCACGTTATACACAGGGAAATCGTTCATTATTTTGGACAGAAATTTATTCACTGCCGCAAAAATGTTCACTCCCAAACTATAGTTCGAAGCCCAAAAAAGCGTATATCCATTTTCGGCCACTTCCTTTTTTACTTCTGGCAAATGTTCGCTCCAACCGGTAGTGCCCGATACTATGGGAACACCGGCAGCAAAAGTTTTGCGGATATTCGATAAAGCTACCTGAGGAGCTGTAAATTCTATGGCTACATCAGCGCTTTTGAAGGCTGCCGATTCGAAGTCTGCTGTGTTTTCAATATCTATCACCGACACAATTTCGTGTCCTCTTTCCCGGGCAATGCGTTCAATCGTTTTGCCCATTTTTCCGTACCCAATTAATGCTATTTTCATAATGAATGTACCCCTAACCCCTAAAGGGGAATTTTTTTGACTCTCAATCCTATAAATAGAAATGAGAATGTGTATTTTTTTATTTCTTAAAATAAATCGTTTGTCATATGTTTGCAACCCAGGTTCCTGTTTATGGTGGGATATCAATATTGTCCCGTTCCGAGTAAAACCAAGGTACAGGCTTCCTCTGCTTCAATGCCGTTTTCTTTCAGCATATTTTCGAATTCAGCATTCTCTGTGCCCGGATTGAAGACCACGCGCTTTGGTTTGAGCGAAATAATGTAGTCGTAATATTCAGGCTGACGCTGCGGGCCAACATAAAGTGTTACAGTGTCGAGTGCTTCGTATCTTTTCTTTTCAATATCAATGGTTTTACCAAAAATCACATCAGGGCGTAACCCCAGCAGTTCAATTTCGTGACCGTGAGCCAGCAGTCGTTCGGCGGCTTTGTAAGCGTAGCGCTCAGGATTATTGCTGGCGCCTATAATCAAAGTTTTTTTCATAAATAAAAACTCATTTTTTAGTGAAATAATAACCTTACGAAAGTGTTTTTAGCAGCCTCCGAAAAAGTCGAAACATTCGAAAATCTCTTCCTTCGAAGCAGTCTGGTTGATGTGTATTTCTCCAATGTCCGATAAAAGAGTGAAGTTTATTTCGTTCGAATCGTTTTTCTTGTCATGTGTCATTAATTCAAACAAAATATCATAGTCCTTGCAATCAATACTAAACGTTCCATAATACTCTTTTATTAGCTGCTTTAACTTAAGTAAGTCATCTTTTGGAAAATTTAGTTTTACGTGCGATAAATACAGCTCGCAAAGAAGTCCCCACATAACAGCATATCCGTGTAATGCCGGCTTTTCTGTTTTGTACGACAGGCTTTCGAAAGCGTGACCGATGGTGTGACCAAGGTTCAATGCTTTACGTATACCTTGTTCTTTCGGATCTTGTGCCACAATGCGTTCTTTTATTCGTATGCTTGTGTCCACCAGGTCGCGCAAACTTTCAAAGTTGATGGTTTCCAGATCGAACTTAAGAATTTTATTCCACTCGCTGCGGGTATCAATCAATGCATGTTTCACCATTTCGGCATAACCCGAACGAAGGTTTTTATCGTCGAGCGTTTTGAAAAAGTCGATATTGATCAATACTTCATCTGCTGGTGCGAAAACCCCGATTTCGTTTTTTAGTCCCTGAAAATTGATGCCTGTTTTTCCTCCTGTAGCTGCATCCACAGCTCCCAAAAGCGATGTGGAAATATTGATGTAACGAATGCCGCGTTTGAATGTAGATGCTGCAAATCCGCCTATATCAGTTATCATGCCGCCACCTACGTTTATCATCAGCGATTTGCGATTAGCGCCGTGATCGCTCAGGTATTTCCAAATAACTACGGCCGATTCTACATTTTTATTTTCATCGCCACTCAGAATGCATATCAAATGACTTTCCTTTAGCTTTGCCGATTTTAGTAATACGGGCAAGCAATACTGACTTGTATTGTCGTCGGTAAGAATAAAAATATTTTCCGCCTTTTGTTCACCTATCGCTTCGTTCAGTTCGGATATAAAATCTTTACATATTTTTGTAACCTGTTGATTCATCGTTTTTCAATTAGCCTACAAAGATACTTTTTTCTTTAAAAACTTTGATCATATAATTGCTTAAACCTTCTACTTTTTCACATCCGAAGTTTTTTTGTAGCTTTATTCATAAAATTATTTAAAATATTTTGAATACATGAATGAATGTTCATATATTTGTGCAAAATTTCAAACATGGATCAAAATAATGAAATAAAACAAATGGAAGAAGCTGCTTACACGCTTAAAGCAATTTCAAACGGTACCCGATTGTGTGTCATTTCTTTGCTTTCGGAAGAGGAGGAAATGAATGTTTCGCAACTGGGTGAGAAATTGAATTGCGAGCAATCACTTTTATCGCACCATCTCACCGATATGCGCGCCAAAGGCATTTTAAATTGTCGTCGGGATGGAAAGAACTGTTTCTATTCTCTTAAGAACAAACAGATTGTCCAAATTCTGGATTGTATACGTTCTTGTAATTGCGCTTAATTTTTTTTGTTTGTATTATATATGAATACATGTTTGAATGAACATTAAACTAAAAAAAGTCATTATGGTTAAAGAATTTGTTACTAAACATATATTGAAAATATTAGGATTGACGGTTGGTGCGTTGGGGGGTTTTCTTTATTATTATTTTATTGGTTGTCAGAGTGGCACTTGTCCGATTACATCGAATCCATACATTAGCATTGCTTATGGTGCGTTGATGGGGTATTTGCTTTTTGATTTATTCAAAAAAAAAGAAATTAAGACAGATGGAAATGATTAAGAAGTATCTTACTGCATGGGATTTTGCCAGAATCGTTAAACTTGTTTTCGGAGGGCTGTTGATAATTGGCTATTTTTCTACATCTGACAATATGTATTTGTTTGGATCTTTGTTTTTTATGGTGCAGGCGATTTTTAATATTGGTTGCCCAGGAGGCTCATGTTCCACCAATGCTCCGAGAAATAACGATCAACAAGTTATGAAATTTGATAAGTACGAACCTAATAAAGATAAAACAAATGTATAGTACATTTTATGTTTCAAAGTCGCAATGCATGACTTGCGATAATAAAGTGCTCAAAACGCTGGGAACATTAAGAGGTGTTTTTGGAGCTGATATGGATAGGATAGCCGGACTGATTGAAGTGAATCACACCGATGAAGTGACCCGTGAGCAAATTGCAGCTACACTCGACGAACTTGGTTGGAAAGAAATTCCTCAGGAACAAACCGAAGTTGATATGGACGAACCATCTATCTGGGGGTGTGCATTGTGAAATATATAACATATTTTATTGACAATTCATGCTCAATTGAAATAGCTAAAATCAATTAAAACACAAAAACAATATGAAGAAACTAATTGGAGCGACTTTACTGCTCACATTCGTTGCTTTTACCGCATGCTCCGGTAAAACAAAAGAAAATAATCAGGAAGCAACAACAACAAAAGAAGAAAAAAAAATGGGAACAATTCATTTAACTAAAGCTGAGTTTTTATCAAAAGTAGCAAATTACGAAGCCAACCCTACAGAATGGAAATATCTGGGCGATAAACCTTGTATTATTGATTTCTATGCTGCGTGGTGTGGTCCTTGCAAAACTATAGCTCCTATTCTAGAAGATTTGGCGAAAGAATACGACGGTCAGATTTATATCTATAAAATTGATACTGAAAAAGAACAAGAACTGGCAGCAGCCTTTGGTATCCGTAGTATTCCTACCGTCTTGTTCTGTCCGATGGGAGAAAATCCGCAGATGGCTCAGGGTGCAATGCCTAAAGATGCTTTTAAACAAGCCATTGAAGAGGTTTTGCTTAAAAAGAAATAAGTGAAGGAAATAAAATGAAGGCTTCTGTCGGTAGATTCATGATTTTGAATTACTGACAGAAGTTTTTTATTTGTCCAAACATTTCGGTTTTTTACCGATAAAAATTGAACATACCGATAAAAATTCCTTATTTTGCGCTTCAAATTTAAGTGTTTTATGAAACGAAAAATTTCTTTGCTCCTTTTTGTTAGCTTGTTTTTTATTTACCAAATTGCTGCCCAGTCCATTACGTCAAGCTCGGAGAAGAAGTCAGCGTCCGAACAGAAACTTACAGTGGACGAACGTGTGAGTGTAATGACCAAAAAGCTCAACCTTACTCCTGCCGAACAACAACAGGTAAGGGATGTGATGAGATCGACACAGCAAAAAAAAGAGGAACTGAAAACTTCAAACTTTTCCAAAAAAGCAAAAAAAGCGAAAATTGATGCATTGAAAGATAGTCAGAAAACCAAATTGAAGAAAATACTTGGCAAAACAAGATATGATAAATACAAAAAGTTAAAAAGCAAGGATGTACTTTGATCTTTTTTTGTTTCATTCATCTATTTGTGTTTTTGTATGAATTCTGTTAATTATCACAAATTAATTCTCCTCGATTAAACCAACCAAACTTAGCGAAGTCAAAGCTAACAAAATACAGCAATCATATTCACAATTTAAAATTAAAATTTATGAAAAAGTATGTTATGTTAGCTTTAGTGGCTATTGTCACAATGAGTTTTGCTATGAATGCAAAAGAGCAACGACCACAACGTGGCGAAAGAGGACAGGGAATGCAAGTTAGTGCCAAAGAGCGTGCTGCTCATTTGGCTACACAGCTCGAGCTTAGCGATGTTGAAAAAGCTAAAGTAGAAGCTTTGTTTGAAAAACAAGACAAAAAGCGAGATGAATTAAAAGCTGAAAATCAGAAGCTGAAAGAAGAAAGAGGAAAATTGGCTGAAGAACGTAAGTTGAAATTTGAAGCACAACGAAAAGCAGAAGATGCAGAACTGCAGCGTATTATTGGAAAAGAGAAGTTTGACAAGCTGCAAACTATCCGTGCCGAACGTCAGGTGAAGATGAAGGAGCGTATGGAAAAACGGAGGGGTCTTCAAACTGAAAATGAACCGGTTTCCAAATAAATTGAAAAAAACTAATGAATCCTGTAGGCGAATGGCTTACAGGATTTTTTTTTCAATCCAGATCGATATGTTCGGCGACAATAGCTTCGTTCAGAAAAATTGAGGCCGACGTTGAGAACTTTTCTACCGATTCGGTCGTGAAATAACGAATTGAACTGTTCTTTGTGCATTTGGCATTTATCTCGGGGTGGCGTCGAAGATAATTGCTCAGGCTTAAAGCCACCAATTCTCCCTGCGAAATGATTGTGATCTCTGAGGGAATGTATTTTTTTATTTTAGTTAACAGAAGCGGGTAGTGAGTGCAACCAAGTATCAAAGTATCAATTTCAGGATCTGATTTTAAAATATTTTCAAGGTTTTTACGTATAAAATAATCTGCGCCCTCCGAATTGTGTTCATTGTTTTCGATGAGTGGAACCCATAACGGACATGCTTCGGAGGTGACAGTAATATCTTTGAATAATTTATTTATTTCCAGAGGGTAGGAGTTCGATTGTACGGTCCCGGTAGTAGCTAACAATCCGATGTGTTTGCTTTGAGTTAGTGAGCCAATTGCTTCTACGGTTGGACGGATAACGCCCAAAACACGTCGTTCAGGGTCGAGCAATGGTAGATCGTTCTGTTGGATGGATCGTAATGCTTTGGCCGAGGCTGTGTTACAAGCTAAAATAACCAAATGACATCCCATTTCGAAAAGTTGAGTGACGCACTCTAATGTGTATTTGTAAACTACATCAAACGATCGCGTTCCGTAGGGAGTACGGGCATTGTCGCCCAGATAAATATAATCGTAATCAGGTAATTCAGTCCTGATTTTTTCTAAAATAGTCAAACCGCCATAACCCGAATCAAAAATTCCGATAGGACCACTATTTATATCTGAATTTATTTTGATGTTCATGATTTCTGAAGTTCAGTCTTTGCTGTTTTGTTTTTATTCTTGTGTCTTTGCTCAAAAGTTTGTTGTTAATCAAACATTTGTCCTGAGTTATTGCTCATTTGAACCATTCGGTCGTATTCGGCAGGTGACAAGTCCAGGAAATAATAGTTTTGAGGATTCATAATTTCGCCTCTCAAATGTACTTCGTAATGTAGGTGCGGACCGGTAGATTTTCCTGTACTTCCCACAAGTCCAATCACATCGCCACGTTTCACTTTCTGTCCAATGCGTGCTTTAATAGCACTCATATGCCCATACAAAGTAAGATAACCAAATCCGTGATTGATTTCAACGCAATTTCCATAACCTTGTTTCCAACCGGAACTCACCACCGTTCCATTTCCAGTAGCGTAAATATCAGTTCCAACAGGAGCTGTAAAGTCCATTCCCTGATGGAAACGACGACTGTGATATACCGGGTCGATACGCCATCCATAGCCCGAAGCCATTCGTGTCAGATCTTTGTTCAGCACGGGTTGTATGGCCGGAATACACTCAAGCATCGCTTCTTTGTTTTTCGACAGAAGGATAAGGTCATCGTAGGATTTAGATTGAATATATACCTGCTTGCGTAATTCACTTAACTTTTTGGTGGTTTCAATAACAATTTCTGAATTGGTCATGTCCATCAATTGTTTGTAATACTGTTCGTTAGAGGCAGTTGCCTTGCGAACATCCATCGCAATCGGTTCGGCTTGAAATACAACCCGATAAAAATTATCATCTCTCTGCTGAAGATCGCTCATTACGTCCTGGACTTCGTTGAGCTGACGTTGCAGAATTTTGTATTGAGCTTGCATACGACTTTTCTCGAGTCCAAGTTGCTTTTCTTGCGGAGAATCGAAAGTGGAAACGAAAATCAGGAAAAACAAAATACCTAACGATGCACCCGAAAAAAGATGAATAAGTACTTGCTTTAATTTATGAGCAAATGATTGAATAATAGGCTCATAATTTAAAGTGTCGGGGTTGAAATGGAATTTTATTTTTTTTGCCATAAGGACCAGTGTCGAGTATCTGAAACGAAATTTTGTGTACGTAAATACACAAAATACAAGAATTCTGAATATTAGTTATTGAAGAATAGACTACAAATCTAAACTTTTATATTCGGTTTTGATGCAAAAGTAATAAATTTGAAGTATTTTTGCAGTCCAAATTTGATATTATTAACCTACAAGACAGAATGGTCGGAGGTCGTAAGTCAGAAGTCGAAAGTGTAATCGGAATAAATTCGAGCTTTGGAGTTGTGACAGAAGACATTAGGCCTCTGGCTTTAGACAATAGACTTAAAAAATGACTTCACAGGAAATTCGTCAATCTTTTCTCGATTTTTTTGCATCGAAAAACCACAAAATTGTTTCATCGGCGCCTATGGTTATCAAAGATGATCCTACTTTGATGTTTACCAATGCGGGAATGAACCAGTTTAAAAACATTATTTTGGGCAACGATCCCATTAAATATCCCCGTGTGGCCGACTCTCAGAAATGTTTGCGCGTCAGTGGCAAACACAACGACCTGGAAGAAGTTGGGCATGACACCTATCACCACACCATGTTTGAGATGCTGGGTAATTGGTCGTTTGGCGATTATTTCAAAAAAGAAGCTATTGAATGGGCTTGGGAATATCTGACCGAAGTGCTCAAACTGGACAAAGACCGACTTTACGTTACTGTTTTCGAAGGATATGCTCCTGAAGGATTGGAGCGTGACAACGAAGCTGCGGCTATTTGGGAACAATTTTTACCTGCAAGTCGTATTATCAACGGAAATAAAAAAGATAATTTCTGGGAAATGGGCGATACAGGCCCTTGTGGTCCTTGCTCAGAAATTCATATCGATATTCGCAACAACGAAGAACGAGCTAAAATTGACGGTTTAACCTTGGTAAACGGAAGTCACCCACAAGTGATTGAAATATGGAACAATGTGTTTATGCAATACAACCGAAAAGCTGATGGTTCGCTCGAGGGACTTCCGGCCAAGGTAATTGATACCGGCATGGGCTTCGAGCGTTTGTGTATGGCTATGCAGGGCGTTCAATCCAACTACGACACCGATGTTTTTACGCCAATTATTGCCGAAATAGGTAGCGTTTGTGGAGCTGATTATGGCAAAAATGAGAAAACCGATATCGCCATGCGCGTTATTGCCGATCATATCCGTACCATTGCATTTTCGATTACCGATGGTCAGTTACCATCAAATGCAAAAGCGGGTTATGTGATTCGTCGTATTCTGCGTCGTGCGGTGCGTTATGGTTACACTTTCCTTGATCAACGTCATGCATTTATGTATAAGTTGATCAATGTATTGGGCGATGTTATGGGTAAAGCTTATCCTGAACTGATTGGTCAAAAAACCTTGATTGAAAAAGTGATTAAAGAAGAGGAAGAATCATTTTTGCGTACGCTCGAAACCGGTATTAAGCTGTTGGATAAAGTGATGGCTGATTCAAAAAATGCAGGTAAAACTGAAATAGGAGGAAAAGTGGCTTTTACACTTTATGATACTTTCGGTTTTCCGCTGGATTTGACTGAATTGATTTTACGCGAAAATAATTTCACTGTAAATATTGATGAGTTTAATGCAGAAATGCAGAAACAAAAAGAACGCGCACGCAATGCTGCAGCTATTGAAACCGGCGACTGGGTAACTGTTCGTGAAGGTGACAGCGTGTTTGTAGGGTATGATTTTACCCAAGCCGATACCGAGATTCTGCGTTACCGTAAAGTGAAACAAAAAAATCAGGAATATTATCAGTTGGTACTTTCAAAAACTCCTTTCTACGCCGAAATGGGTGGTCAGGTTGGCGACAGTGGTACGCTGAAATCAGAACATGGATCGATTCAAATTATTGATACTAAAAAAGAAAACAACCTCGCAGTACATATTGTAAATAAATTGCCTGAAGATGTGACTGATACATTTACGGCTGCCATTGATATTGAAAAACGCAAAGCGACCGAATGTAATCACTCGGCTACTCACTTGCTGCACGAAGCATTGCGCGAAGTGCTGGGCACGCATGTAGAACAAAAAGGTTCGTTTGTAAGTCCTGAGGCATTACGTTTTGACTTTTCGCACTTCCAGAAACTGACGAAAGATGAAATTCGTGCTGTCGAAGCGATTGCCAACCGCAAAATTCGCGAGAATTATCAATTGGTAGAAAAACGTGATACACCGATCGCTGAAGCACAGGCTATGGGAGCTATGGCTTTGTTTGGCGAAAAATATGGTGAAACAGTGCGCGTAATTCAATTTGGAAGTTCGGTGGAGCTTTGCGGAGGAACGCACGTAAGTGCTACAGGAAATATCGGGTTGGTGCGTGTTACCGCTGAAAGCTCTATCGCTGCAGGTATTCGTCGTATCGAAGCTATTACGGGTAAAGCCGTTGAAGTTTTGCTCGACAAACAACAAGATACCATTGGTGAGGCTAAAGAATTGCTGAATAATACTCCTGATGTGCTTACTGCCATTCGTCGTTTAAGTGAAGAAAGTACAGAGCTTAAAAAACAAGTGGAAGCTTTCGTTCACGAAAAAATCATGAACCTTCGTACAGAGCTATACGCCAGCGCTACAGATGTGAATGGCGTAAAAGTTATCAGCTACCAAGGTATATTAACTGCTGATCAGGTAAAGACATTGGCATTTCAGATTCGTAACATGCAGTCCGAAAAGCTTTTCTTTGTAGCAGGCTGTGTGGCTGATGGCAAACCATCAATAACCGTATTGCTGAGTGATGATTTAGTTGCCGGTGGATTCAACGCTGTAAACATAGCCCGTGAAGCTGCTAAAGAAATTCAAGGTGGTGGTGGCGGACAACCTTTCTTTGCTTCTGCAGGAGGTAAAAATACGGCAGGTATTCAACAGGCAATAAACAAAGCGTTGCAAGTGTTGAAATAAAAAAGATAAACGATTTTGATTTGTACCCCGAAAGTTGACAACAATACTTTTGGGGTATTTTTTTTGTTAAAATACAGGGAGGCACACAAAAATATAATGATTTCATTTTTTTTTACTTCTCACTAAAAAGTTTTTTCTGAAAGGATCACTATCTTTGCGTTCAAACCTAACTCTCAGGTTTTTTTGCTAAAAATTGAATTTTAATTTTTGAAATTGTATGAAAATAGCTAAGAAGGTTTCAGACAGATTGTATTATAAGGCTTCATTAATAGATATTGGAGTAGGTTTTTGTTTTCTTTTTGTCAGTATTTCTTCTTTTGCCCAATCCTACGAAACCCAATTTGCAAAACCTCTCGGACGGGTTTTAGATGAAATAAGCACTCGCTTTAATGTAAAGTTGAAATACGAAGTCGATACTGCAGGCAAAGTGATTCCGTTTGCTGATTTTCGCATTCGCCCCTATTCAGTGGAAGAGTCGTTGACCAATGTGTTGTCGGTTTTCGATTTTAAATTTACGAAACAAAATGAGAAAACCTATAGAATCAAAGCTTACGAATATCCGCGCCGAACACCGGCAGATGGAGCAAAAATGCTGACTTATCTCAATACTTTATACGCTGATTCGGCAACATGGGCTGTGCGTCGTGCTACATTGAAAAAGGAAGTGCGTGAGCGTTTGCAGCTGGATGCGGCACTTGCCCTACGCACACATTCAGCTCCGATCTTATCCAAGCTTAGAAAACATGATGGCTATTCGGTGCAAAACTTCGCCATTGAAACTTTGCCCGGACTCTATGTGAACGGATCAATTTATACGCCACTTGTTAAAGCGAAAAAAGCGCTGATTCTTTGTCCGAACGGGCATTGGGCAGGTGGACGCTACAACAGTGACGAGCAGACACGCTTTGCCACTTTGGCTCGAATGGGCGCCATTTGCGTGAGTTACGATCTGTTCGGATGGGGCGAATCGGCTTTGCAGGTGTCAGCATCAGCTCATAGAACATCGGTTGCGCATATCGTTCAGATTATGAATGGAATAACTATTCTTGATTATATGCTAACCCGAAAAGATGTTGATCCTAATCGGCTGGCCACCAATGGCGGTTCGGGTGGTGGTTCGCAGGTGGTGTTACTTTCGGTACTCGACGATCGATTTACAGCGGCCTGTCCTACTGTGAGTTTAGCCTCACACTTCGATGGCGGTTGTCCATGCGAAAGCGGAATGCCTGTTTCGCTTGCCTGTGGAGGAACAAACAATGCGGAATTGATGGCCACTTTTGCCCCTAAACCTGTTTGTATTATTTCGGATGGAAAAGATTGGACGGCTTCAGTGCCCTGGCTCGAATATCCGTACTTGCAACGCATTTTCGGTTTTTATAACGCCGCTCAGCAGGTAAGTAATGTTCACTTACCTACCGAAGCTCACGATTTTGGTGTGAATAAACGCAAAGCAGTGTACGATTTCTTTATCAATGTTTTTGGTCTCAATGCTAAAATGATCGACGAGACAAAAGTAACCGTTGAGCCAGAGAAAGCCATGTATAGTTTTGGAGATAAAGCTGAAAAAATGCCTGTCACTGCTATTAGTGAATATAAAGAAGTTGAAAAAATGATGTATCATTGATTCCGTTCAGCCTAAAATTGTCACATTCACAAAATAAACTTGTAAGGCTAATTTATGAATGAGAAATGCTGGCTGTTATTGTCAGTTCTCCTTTTTCATGCCTTGAATCTGTGATTTTAAGAATCTGTTCCTGTGGGAGAAAATTTTGGATTTATAATAAAACTCTCGTTTTTATTTCGTTGATATTATTCATGTTTCGAGCTCCTGAGTATTCGCTACAGTTTCCTGGTTGCTCTCCTGCGTATCATTTGTTATTTCTTCTTTCAGCACAAACCGTTTGTAGTATGAAATAATCAATGTGGTGAGTGGCAATGCAATAATCAGTCCGATCATGCCCATCAACGAGCCCCAAATGGACAGAGAAAGTAAAATGACAGCCGGATTGAGCCCGGTTACTTTACCCATAATTTTAGGTACCAGAAACATATCTTCAATCACTTGAATGATCAGAAATATGGCCACCAGCCAAATCATAACGGAGAGGAAGCTTTGTCCGGTCTCGGCGGATTGCAGAAAAGCCAGAAAAGTGCCGGGAATAATGGCAATTGTTTTTAGATAAGGCACCAAATTCAGTATGCCCAACAAAAGGCCCATTACAATGGCAAGCGGCAAGCCAACAATGCTGAAACCAATACAAAATAAAACTGAAACGATAACAGCCACCAGAGCTTGCCCTCTGAAATATCGGTTCATTCCTTGTTCCATATCTTGAACAATTTCGGTAATTAATCCTCGATATTTAATCGGAATAATAGCAAACATACCTTTTGTTATCTTTTCATAATCAATCAGAATAAAGATAAGATACAGAACAACAATGACCATGGCCATAAGTCCGACCACCATACTGATTGATCCGTTAAGTACATTCCACAGATGTGGAGCCACCTTTTTTAGAGAGGCCATCAATGTTTCGTCCTTCAATACCGATTGCACATCGAGATGCGATAGATAATTGCGAATTTCGTTTTGCCATGCGAGCGGAATAATTGTATCTACCTTAATTCCCTGGGTGTACAGAGTGATAATGTCGACAAGCTTTTGTACTTCGTTGCTAATCATAGGCGTTAAAATCATTACTATTCCCGTAATGACGCCAATAAACAACACCAGTGTGCATATTATGGATAGAATTCGGTTTTTGAACTTCAGCTTGTACTGAAAAAAACTCACGAAAGGCTGAAGCAAGTAGGCCATGAGCCATGCAATGAAAAATGGCAATAAAACGCTACTTAATCTTTTTAACAGCAAAAAAAGGAGCACCAGTACCGATAAACCGATAACGATGCGTATCACCCGATCGAAAGTATATGGTCTTGTTGTTTCCATAAAAAATATTTTTTTAGTTTGAGTTTGGGAGCTTTCTTCAGAAGACAGGTTCTGAGTTTTGAGTTCTGAGTTTGAATAGCGTATACTGTTGAATCTCTTTATAAACCTTTCAAATATCACATCATTTAACTTATCGTTTTGTTGTAGCAGTCGCGACAAATAGGCTCATATTCTGTCATCTCGCCAAGCAGAACTCTCTTGTCGCTTTCAACTAGCCGGTGCGAAACATAGGCCAAAGCGCCACATCGTACGCAAATGGCATGCACTTTATACACATCTTCGGCCACGGCACACAATGCCGGCATTGGGCCAAAAGGAACTCCCCGGAAATCCATATCAAGTCCGGCCACAATAATTCTTATGCCCTGATTGGCCAACTGACTGCAAACATCCACCAAGCCTTCGTCGAAAAACTGAGCCTCGTCGATGCCAATAACATCTACATCGCCCGACATCAATAAAATACTTCCGGATGACTCAACGGGTGTGGAACGAATAGAAGTCCGATCGTGCGACACTACTTCATCTTCGGAATAACGTGTGTCAATTTTTGGTTTAAATATCTCCACCCTTTGTTTGGCAAATTTGGCGCGTTTCAGCCTCCGAATCAGTTCTTCGGTTTTACCCGAAAACATGGAGCCGCAAATCACTTCTATGCTTCCGCGTTTTTGCTGAATAGGATGGTTTTGTTCTGAATAAATCATGGTACTTTATTGAAATTTAGTCTATTTTTTTATATTTAATGTAGCTAAAATTGTAACTTTACAGCCAAAATTAGAAATTCATAGGGCAAAGTTAAATAAAAATACAACTTTCAATGTTGTTTTCACAAAAAAAGATATGAACAGAAAATTATTAGTCACTCTCCTGAGCAAAAATATAGAAGAATTAAATGTAATAACGGATGGTTTCATGGAAATGGATCACTATCCGGCATCAATTGTTTATTTGGCGAAACGAAAAACAGAAGATATTCAAATTATTATTGACCAGTTGGCTGCATTTAATGATGAACTTAAGCAAATGGTTGACAATGAATATTTTGTTGAAAAAGAAATCATGTTTAATGATAGTTATCACGAAGATAACGAAACGGAAATACTGAATGAGATACCTGTTTCAGAAACAAATAGTGAAGAAGAAATAACAACAATATCTCAGGAAGAAACAATACAAACCATCGTAACAACCTACGGTGAAACGGAAGAGAGCATTACTGAGACTACTGAAGAAGTGACAGTTTCGGTAACGGAAAGTGAAGCAGAACTTGTGATAGAGACCAATGAAACCAAACAACTTACTGAACTAAGCTCCAATGCCGAAATAAAAATAACAACAGAGGAAACAAAAAAGACGACAATTGCCGATAAAATTATCCAACCGACCGTGTCGCGCAACGAAATACTTTTTAAAACCGATAATTCGCTGAGTGCCTCAATTGCCAACAAAAAAATTACCGACATCAAACAAGCCATCAGCATCGGCGATCGTTTCCGATTTCAGCGTGAATTGTTCAAAGGAAACGGAGAGGAAATGAACAAAACACTGAATTACATTAATCAACTGGCTACGTTGGATGAGGTAAGCTCATTTTTGCAATCGAAATATGGCTGGACACCTGAGAATGAAACTGCAGAAGATTTTTATCAAATAATAAAACGGAAGTTCCTATAGCGTCGGGAAGTGTTTGAAGATTTTAGTGTGTATTGTGCTGATTATGTGGTTGTAAACTTTCGACTGTAGGTTGAATAAAATAAAGATAAAATTAACAATTAAAATGAAGTTATTTGTAGTCCCCACTCCTGTAGGAAATCTTGAAGATATGACATTCAGAGCCATTAGAGTTTTGAAAGAAGCTGATTTGATATTGGCCGAAGATACACGCACCAGTGGATTTTTGATGAAGCATTTCGGTATTGAAACGCCCATGCACTCACATCACAAGTTTAACGAACACAAAACAGTGGATTCGGTGGTGCAGCGTATCAAAAGCGGACAGATTGTGGCGTTGATATCGGATGCAGGTACCCCGGCGATTTCAGATCCGGGTTTCCTGATCGTAAGACAATGTGTGGAAAATGATATAGATGTGGAATGTTTGCCAGGAGCCACTGCTTTTGTTCCCGCTTTGGTAGCATCGGGTTTGCCCAATGACAGGTTTTGTTTCGAAGGCTTTCTGCCTCAAAAAAAAGGTAGACAAACCAAAATAAATAACTTAAAGTCCGAAACACGCACCATGATTTTCTATGAATCGCCGTTTCGGCTGGCAAAAACCATTTCGCAACTGGGCGAGGCCTTTGGAGTAGAAAGAAAAGCGTCGGTATCACGAGAAATTTCGAAATTATACGAAGAAACAAAACGCGGAACTTTGGCCGAATTATCGGCTTGGTATAACGAACATCCACCCAAAGGAGAAATTGTCATAATTGTTGCAGGATTAGAATAATAACACTAACTTTGCAGCGGAATTTAAGGACAAAAATAGATAAAATACAGCCCTGCTTTTCGATATGAAGTTATTCAAATAAAAAAATATAAAGTCCTATATGAAACTTATTTTTTCTGTTCTCATCTTTTCAATGCTTTTTCTTACTTCCTGCGGATATAAATCTTCCGATTACAAAGCTTTGCAAGCTCAGAACGACTCTCTTTTACGCGCTAAGCATGATATGCAGGAAGAAATTGATGGTTATTTTTCGGCCATGAACCAGATTGAACAGAATATTGAAAAAATAAAAGAAACGCAGGGAATACTTTCAACTCGGCCTGTAGGCGAGGAGTTGGACTCGGATGCCCGCATGAAAATCAACGACGATTTAATTTATCTGAATGAATTACTGCAGGCCAACAAAGATGAATTAGCAAGCCTGAAATCCAAGATCAAACGTAGTTCGTTCAAGTCGGCCGAACTTGAACGTAACCTCACAAGAATCACAAAAGCACTCGAAGAACAAAGCGTCAAAGTAGCTTTACTGCAAACCGAATTAGCAGCCAAAGACTCATTGATCAGCGAACTTGGAGCGACTGTCGAAAATTTGGGTAAAAATATTGAAACTCTCAGTTCGGATGTCAGCGAAAAAGAAACCAAAATAGCCGAACAAGATGAGACGATTCATACTGCATGGTACGTTTTCGGGACAAGAAAAGAACTGAAAGAACAGAATATCATAACCACCGATGGCCTATTCAGCCCTAAAAGAGTACTGCAGAGCGATTTCAATAAAAATTATTTTGTTCGCATCGATGCGCGTAAAACCAAATCGATACCATTGTATTCTACACGAGCCAAAATACTAACTTCGCATCCAAAATCTTCGTACACGCTTGAAAAAGAGAATGATAATTTCGTTCTCCTTATTACCGATACAAAAGAATTCTGGAGTATTAGTAAATATCTGGTGATCGAAGTAGATTGAAATTTACATTATAATAAAATTAAGAATGCGTTTCCTTCCGAAAAAAGGAAACGTATTCTTATATGCTCACTTACCATAACCAACCAACCAACCAACAGATGTATAAATACGTTTTTATTGATTTAGACGACACGATCTGGGACTTCCACGCCAACGCAAGGCTTTCGTTGAACGATATGTTTATCGACCGCCATCTGGATCGCTATTTTGTGGATTTCGATGAATTCTTCAGTATTTATGCCCGGCGGAACATCGAATTGTGGGAGGCTTACGGGAAGGGTGAAATAACAAAAGAATTCCTGATGGCCGAACGTTTCAGGTATCCATTGGCAAAAATGGGTGTCGACGATTTACAATTGGCTGAAGAGATCGGGATCCAATACCTTGATATTTTGCCTACCAAAACAGCGTTAATGCCTTATGCTATAGAGACGCTCGACTATTTGCATCAAAAATATCCACTGACAATTATTTCAAACGGTTTCACCGAAGTGCAGTACAAAAAACTGAGAAGTACCAATATCGAACACTATTTTTCGCACATAGTACTCTCCGAATCTGCTCAAGCGCTTAAGCCCGATAAACAGATTTTTGATTATGCACTCAAACTCAACAACGCTCTTTCATCGGAAGCAATAATGATAGGCGATAGCTATGAGGCCGACATAAAAGGAGCTCAAAACGCCATGATTGATCAGGTTTATTTTCCCTTGCATCCCATCGATATGCAGCATCGGCCAAACTGTACCTATATGATTAATTCGCTGAAAGAGATTAAATCAATATTATAATATCAATTGAGTTTTTTTTTACGATCTCGAAATATTCTTTACGCCTTTGACCAACTGTATTTTCTTTATAATTCCCTCTAATTCTTTATTGTCACTGACCATGATTGTGAGGTTTCCCTGAAATAAACCGGCATTCGAATCGACCGATATAGAGCGTAAGGATATGTTTTTTTCTTTCGATATCAGAGATGTGATGTTAGTCACTATTCCAATATCATCGTGTCCAACAATTCGAAGTGTGATTGGATATTGCGACCCGACGGATTTGCCCGACCAGCGCGCTTTTACAATTCGGTAACCGAAGCGTGCAATCATTTGAGGTGCATTGGGGCAGTCGGTACGATGTATTTTTATTCCACCTGTTACCGACACAAATCCAAAAACATCATCGCCGTAAATGGGATGACAGCATTTCGACAATTTAAACTCCACATTCTTTAGATCTTCACCTATTACCAGCACATCCTCCTTACTTATGCTGTCTTTTGGCTGTATGTCGGCCGTGAATGATTCAGCGCTTCGTATTTCAGGGGCTTCGGTCGATGTTTCCTTTCTTTCAAGTTCAAGATAAGCCTCACGCACATCGAGAATATCCAGCTTTTCGCGGGCAATCTCCTGGTAAAAGTCACTTACCGTTTTAAAGCCTTTTTTCTTTGCCAGTCGCGAGAGTTTGCCGTCATCCAGGTCGATTTTCCAGTTTTTAAAACGGCGAATTAGAGTTTCGCGACCCATTTCGGCATCTTTGTATTCAACTTCTTTCAGTGCCTGACGAATTTTGTTTTTTGCTTTCGAAGTAGTGACCACATTCAACCATGATATGTTGGGTTTCTGCGTAGGCGATGTAAGCACTTCCACCTGATCGCCATTGTTCAGTACATACTTAATTGTCATGTTCTTGCCATTCACCTTGGCACCCACACATTTTGATCCCAGCCCGGAATGAATAGAAAATGCAAAATCGAGCGCCGTAGCGCCTTTTGGCAACTTGTGCAAATCGCCATTCGGAGTAAATACAAACACCTCTTTATCATATAAATTCAATTTGAATTCATCCATAAAGTCCACCGCATTCAATTCGGGATTTTCGAGAATTTCACGAATGTTTTTGAGCCATTCGTCCATTCCAGTCTCGCTTTTGATGCCTTTGTATTTCCAATGAGCAGCCAAGCCTTTTTCGGCAACTTCATCCATTCTTACTGTCCGAATCTGAACTTCTACCCATTTGCCCTGAAGGCCTAATACGGTGGTATGCAGGCTCTCGTATCCATTCGACTTGGGTATCGAAAGCCAGTCGCGCAATCGTTTCGGATTGGGCTGATACATATCGGCAACTATAGAATAAGCCTGCCAACAAGCTGCTTTTTCTTTTTCGTAGGGGACATCAAAAATAATCCGGATAGCAAAAAGATCGTATATGTTTTCGAAGGGTGTATTTTGTTTTTTTATTTTATTGTAAATGGAATGAATCGATTTGGTGCGTCCCTTGATCTCAAATGGATAGCCGAGCTCGTTTAATTTTTCTTCGAGAGGACTAATAAATTCGTTGATATACTTATCCCGGGAGCGCTTTGTCTCGTTCAGTTTATGTGCAATTTCTTTAAATATCTCACGGTTGGTGTGTTTTAACGACAAATCTTCCAACTCCGTTTTGATGGCATATAAACCCATACGGTGTGCCAAAGGCGCATACAGAAATGAACTTTCGCGAGCAACATTCACACTATTTTCAGCTTCGTAGCTATCAAGCGTACGCATGATTTGCAAATGCTCGGCAATAATGATCAGAATTACCCTAATGTCCTCGGCAAAAGTAAGAAAGAGCTTTCTGAAATTTTCAGTTTCGATAGAAGTGTTTTTCTCATACAAATCTCTAACGCGTGTCAGCCCAAGAATTATTCCACCAACACTCGTTTGAAATTTAGATTCAATCTCTTCAACCTCAATTATTTTGTCCTCTACCGGCTCTTGCAAAAGAACACTTAAGACCGCCGCTTTTCCAAGCCCTATTTCGTTAAGTAATGTATCGGCTATACACAATTTATCATACAAAGTATGGCCAAACCGAAGATTAGCTTCGGTATGGGCGTTATAAAATTCCTTGAGAAGGAATCGAAGCTCTTTTCTTTCTTCATATGTCAAAAGCTGAGCATGCGCATACAATAGCTTGCGATAATATGCACCAATACTATGGTTGGTTTTTCCTTTTGTCATAAATTGGGGTAGGATTAAATCGGAAAAAATTAATAATGCAAATATACAACACAAAAATCAAGAAGATGAAATGTAAAAGAAAAAAAAGCAAAAAACCGATAAATTAATAAGAAAGAGTAAAAAACAATGAAAAAAAATGAACTTTTAATATGGTGAATTGGATTTTCTTTTCTAAATTTGCAGACTGAAAAAACACTGAACATTGACTTCAAAAAATACAGAGTCGAAAACATAAATAGCAGTCAAATAAAAAAATAATATTTTTAGCATGAAAACAATAATCAAGATTTTACTTGTAGCTTCAATTGGTTTACTTTCGTACATGTGTGTTATGAGTATCATGACACCAATCAAATTCGAAGAAACAAAAGCTTCAAGAGAAAAAGTAATTATTCAAAGATTAATCGACATCCGTATCGCTGAAGTGGAATATAGAACTCAGAAAGGTGTGTATACTGACAGTTTTCCTGAATTATTCAACTTTCTTAAAACTGCTAAGAAAAAAACAGTAATGAAAGAAGGTTCATTGTCCGACAAACAACTTGAGGCAGGTCTTACAGAAGCTGCCGCAGCAAGAATCGTACGCAAAGGCAATAGAGCAGAGATTATTGCCAATGGCCTTGAAAATTTCCGTCGCGATACTGCTTATCTTAATATGATTGAGTCTATCTTCCCTGAAAAATATACTGTTGAAACTATTGAACAATTAGCTGAAATACCTTTCTCGAACAAAGAAAAATTTACATTGAAAGTGAATAATGAATATTTCAATGCAACCAACATTAAGATTCCATTGTTCGAAGCTTCAGCCAGGTTTAAATCTTACTTGTACGATCTAAATCATCAAGAAATGTTGAATGCAATTGATTTGCAAGTAAAGCTTGAAAGATTCCCGGGTTTACAAGTTGGTTCTGTTATTGAGCCCAACAACAATGCCGGAAACTGGGAATAATTTTTTCTCAACTTTTCATTGGCAACCGACAATTCACTACTTTTCCATCTATTTTTCGTTTGCCTGCTGATATGAATTCAATTTCTAAAGATCTCAACAAAAACCCATACAGTTTATCCATCCGATTTTCATCGGATGGATTTTCTTTATATATATTCGACGAAAATCAGATTCAACTTTCTGAAAAAAATATCTCTTTGGCATCAATTCCTGAAACTAAGGATGAATTTATAGATATTCTTTCCGGTATTGACGAGCTGAATTTAAATTTTGATGCTGTCCGTCTGATTTTTGAATCTGAATTGTACTCGCTTATACCAATGCCGGTTTATCATCCCCAAGATGCAGCGGCTCTTTTTAGCTTGCATCACAATGGTATCAAGGCTACCGACAGCATTTTGAATAACGAACTATTGGCATGGGATGCAGTGTTACTTTTTGCTGTTCCGTCGGTTATTCAGGATGTTTTCGCTGATATTTTGCCCGAAGTGAAAATTGAGCATCACATTTATGCATTCGTAAATGATTTTGTAGCACTTGAAAACGACAGCAATATGCACATTTGGGTGAGGTCAAATCAACTTGATATTGTTGTTATAAAAAAGGGAAACTTGCAGTTAATCAATAGCTTCAGATACAAAACGAACGATGACTTCATTTACTTTGTGTTAAATGTATACGATAAACTATCGTTAGATCGCGAACAATGTAAGTTGACAATTCATAATGCAAAAAAAAGAACCGAACTTGTTGAGTTGGCATCTAAATATATATCGCATTGTAAATCGGTAGATTAAAGAAAAAAGAAAAGTATGAGAATCATAAGTGGAACATATAAAGGCAGAAGAATTAGCGCACCAACCAACATTACGGCTCGCCCTACCACCGATTTTGCAAAAGAAGGATTGTTCAATTTGTTGAACAATAAAATTGATTTCGAGGACATCGAAGTTTTAGATTTGTTTGCAGGTACCGGAAGTATTGGTTTTGAATTTATTTCGCGAGGTTGCAGCAATGCCATTAGTGTAGAGCAAAATGACCGACATTGTGCTTTTATTCGTAAGACATGCAACGAGTTAAATATAAATAATTTGTCGCTTATAAAATCAGATGTTTTCCGTTTTATAAATTCATGTCATTCAAAGTTTGATGTAATTTTCGCCGATCCTCCCTATGAATTAAATCAATTGATCGAAATTCCTGATTTAATTTTCAAAAAAGAATTGTTAAAATCGGAGGGAATACTTATTCTTGAACACTCCGCCAAAGATGACTTCAGCGCTCACCCAAAATTCGAAAGTCATCGTAATTATGGAAATGTCAACTTTAGTTTTTTTATTGAACAAAAAACGCCTCTCATTTAACTTGGTGAATGAGAGACGTTTTTTTTATAATTTCAAAATACTTTAATGTTTAATAACCAAGTATTTTCAACATCGACTTATAACTTTGCTCCTTCGCAAAAAGTTTTGTGAAATACTCACCATCTTCATCCTTGTCGATAATCACAAGTTTTGGGGCCGGGATAAGGCAGTGCTGAATGCCACCAAATCCACTTAATGATTCCTGGTAAGCGCCTGTGTGAAAGAATCCTATGTATTGTTCACGATCCTCCTGCATTTTAGGAAGAAATATAGCATTAGAATGTACCTCGGCATTATAAAAATCCTCACTATCACAAGTTAAGCCACCTAAATTGACGCGCTCATATTCCGAATCCCAATTGTTTATGGCCAAAAAAACATAGCGCTGATTGATGGCCCATGTGTCAGGCAGTGTCGTCATAAACGAACTGTCAATCATATTCCACAGCTCACGGTCATTCTGTTTTTTCTGGTTAACAATAGAATAGAGCATTGCGCCACTTTCGCCCACGGTATACGATCCAAACTCAGTAAATATATGTGGTTCAGGTACTCCGTGTTGACCACAAATAGTTTTCACCTGCGCTACAATCTCTTCGGCTATGTACTCGTAATCGTAAGTCATGTCCAAATGCGTTTGAATTGGAAATCCGCCACCTATGTTCAGGCTGTCAAGTTCGGGGCATTTCTTTTTTAGTTCACAATACAAGTTAACTGCTTTGTTTAATTCATTCCAATAATAAGCAGTATCTTTAACTCCGGTATTAATGAAGAAATGAAGCATTTTTAATTCTACCTGAGTGTTTTGTGCGATATTCTTAGTGTAGTACGGAATAATGTCCTTGTATCGAATCCCCAACCTTGAGGTATAAAAGTCAAACTTTGGTTCTTCTTCGGCAGCAATCCTGATTCCGACTTTAAATTTCATATCAAAATCTTTCAGTAATAAATCTAACTCAAATTTATTGTCAAGAATTGGGATTACATTCGTAAAACCCGTACGCATTAGATTTTGAATATTTTCAACGTATTGTGGACGTTTAAATCCATTACATATCACATAAGTGTCCGGTTTCAGGAATCCCTGCTCGTGTAACGACTCCATAATGTTTATGTCGAAAGCCGAAGACGTCTCGAGATTAACCCCCTGTTTTAAAACCTCTTCCATTACAAATGAAAAGTGAGAACTTTTAGTGCAGTAACAATAGTTGTAATCGGCATTGTAGTCTACCTTTGCCATGGCCACGTTAAACATTCTTCTTGCTCTTTGAATGTTCTGGGCTATTTTTGGTAAATACGCAATGCGTAAGGGAGTGCCATACTGTTTGATAATATCCATTAACGGAACGCCACACCACTCCAAATCATCTTCTACTACACTGAATTCCTCGTTTGGAAACTCAAAAGTCTGCTCGATAAGGTCTTTATACTTGTTTTTCATATAGAATAATTAAACTACAACAATATTGTCAATCTAAATTACTTGGATTTATTGTTTTTCATCCACCTGTTTAACTTAGATGTATTTATTGTGATAAATTCGGGGTACAAAAATACTAAATAATTTCAATAATATAGTTAGCGTGTCACAGTTTAGAGAGTTGGGAATTAAAATCTAATTATAACATATTGAAAATCAAAAGATACAATTAAATTTTTATCGTTTAATATAACACCCGAAAGTTTATTTAATACAAAATAGTTTTGTTTGTAAGTCTAAATTGTTATTTTTGTATGGTATAATTTTTGTTTTATACCACAAATTAAAAAAATAACTTGTACTTAATTAATTATTTATTTATGAAAAAAACTATTCTAACATTAGCATTAATGCTAAGTATGTTTTCTGCACTCAGTGCACAAGTAGATGGTAAAGCGATTGGAATTCGTTTTGGTTACGGAGGTGAGTTATCGTACCAGCACCCTATGGGAGATGCTAATAGACTTGAATTTGACCTTGGTTTAACACATTATGGATTTGGGTTAAATGGTGTATATCAGTGGGTATGGGACTTGTCGGCATTGGCAGATGGATTTAATTGGTACGCTGGTGCCGGTCTTGGTTTGGGTTCGTATGACTATGATGACTCAGACAAAAATGATTTTGGCTTAGGTATACTTGGCCAAATTGGACTCGAATACAATTTCAATATTCCACTACAACTTTCCTTAGATTATCGACCTGGTTTCTTTTTCGGAAATGGTTTTAATCCCTCATACGATGGAATTTGTTTGGCTGCACGTTTTAAATTTTAAATATCACAAGAATTTTCAAAAAAAATCGCTGTTACAATTTTGTAACAGCGGTTTTTTGTGTTACGCACTCAGTGCTCTTAATGCCTCAAAAACAAGAATAGCAGGCCAAGCCAATGCTTTTAAAATGCCAAGTACTCCAAGCCAAAAAGTTGTTGCTTGTGAGATGAAATAAATAGCTGCGCCTATCATTCCAAGTCCATAAACAGCACCTGATGAAGCAGATGCCTGATGATTGTAATTTTTATTACTACAATCTTTTTTTGATTCCTCGCTCATGATGATTTAACTTTTATATAATTCAGAGATTATTGTTTTTCTGCAAGTAGGGCAATATCAGCCCAGAATCCCGGATACGATTTTGTCACCACTTGAGGATTATTGATGGAAACAGGTTTAACAAAAGCCACGGGAGCAAATGCCATTGCCATGCGATGGTCTTCGTAAGTGGCAATATTTATTATTTTTTCTGCTTCGCACTTTTCGCCGCTCCATGCCAGTTCGCCTTCGGCCGGTTCGTATAAGACATAGCCAACTTTAGATAATTCTTTTTTTAATGCTGCTATTCGATCGGTTTCCTTGATTTTCAGACTCTGAATACCTTTAAAATAAAATGGTATGTTTTTCAGACAACAGGTTACAGCAAATGTCTGAGCCAAATCGGGTTGATCGACAAAATCAAAGTCAAATTTATCAACATTATTATCGTTCGGTGTCAGTATAACTCCTTCCGGTTTATATTGAGTGTTCACTCCCAATTGCTCGAAGAGTTCTGCCACTTTACTGTCGCCCTGAGAGCTTTTTTTACTTAATCCTTCTAAAAAGACACTACCTTTATTACTAACTGAGATCATTTCGTACCAATAAGAAGCCGCCGACCAATCGGATTCGACCCTGTACTGGATAGGAGTATAGCTCTGTGGTGCAATTTCTATCACATTGTTAATAAATTTAACTTTTGCACCATATTCCTGCATTAGCCTCATAGTCATGCGAATATAAGGTAAAGATACAATGTTTCCGGTAAGCTTTATTTTCAACCCTTTTTGCATGTACGGCCCTATCATCATTAATGCTGATATATACTGGCTGCTTACGCCTCCATTCAGACTGATTTCGCCACCCATCAATGCACTTCCAAAAATTCTCAAGGGTGGATAGCCTTTGTTCTCAATATATTCAATCCGAGCGCCTAAACTATTTAAAGCATCAACCAGCAAAGCGATCGGACGTTTCTTCATGCGTTCACTACCTGTTATTGTCCATTCTCCCAGTGTTTTTGACAGGAAAGCTGTCAGGAATCGCATAGAAGTGCCTGCTGCTCCGATATCAAAAACAGTATCGTTAGAGTTCAAAACTTTTACCAACACATTCGTATCATCGCAATCGGCTAAATTCTGAACGTCAAAAGAGCTGTAAGCCATAGCGTTTAAAATCAATACTCTATTGCTTATGCTTTTTGATGCTGGAAGTTTAATTTTCAATTTGTCAGGCATCGTGAGCAAATTCAAATGCTTTATAGTCATATTTTTAAATAGGTAGAGATAAGTCAATTATCATACTGCTGAATCTTCGGACAAGTTTTTTATTGTTTCTGAAATGTTTTTTTTTGAAAATATATTTTAGAGACTGACCAGCTTACTGCAAGCTGGTTTGTAGATGTTTTGTATTCACCTCTTATTCCAAATTTCAATTCTAAAGTATTTAGTTTTAATAAAAATGTTTTTTTTCAGATAAAACCTTTGCAAAAATACATATTTTTCTACAGTTAATTACAACAAAAAACGCTAATACCTGAAATTACAAATCATAAAATCATATCTTTGTCATGTATCCGAATTTTAAAAATATGAAATCAAAAATTCTTTTAATAGCTTTCCTGATTTTTCTTTGCTTAAGTAGCATTGCTCAAACATTAGAGCAACTCGTACCCATAACTACGAGTTTAACTATGAGTAAATTGGTATATGCCGACAATGCAATTCGACTGTCGATCGAGAGAAAAGAAATACCTGGAGCCGTGCTCGCTATTGTTCAGCATGGAAAAATGGCTTATTTAAAAGCTTATGGCAACAAACAGAACTACCCTTGCGCTGAGCCGATGGAAATTAACACTGTCTTTGATCTTGCTTCGTGTACGAAACCATTGGCTACTGCCATTTCCGTTATGATACTCATTGAGAAAGGGCTGATTGGATTGAATGACAATGTGTCATCTTACCTGCCTGGGTTTTCGAACTTTGCAGTGGGAAATGAAGAGAAGCAAATAAAAATTTTACACTTACTCACTCACACCTCAGGTTTGCCAGCTTATGCACCTGTTTCGTCTTTGGAAAAACAATTTGGTTCTTTGCCGCCGCCTCAAATATTAATGCAATATATCAATTCGTGCAAACGAGGATTTGAACCTGGCACCAATATGCAATACAGTTGTTTGAATTACATTACCTTACAACATATTATTGAAACTGTAAGTGGAAGAGGTCTGAGGGATTTTTGTAAAGAAAATATTTTTGATGTGCTGAATATGAAGCACACCGACTTCAATCCATCGGATGAATTGAAAATGAGCTGCGCTCCGACTGAAAAACAAAAAAATGGATCTGTATTAAAAGGTGTTGTGCATGACCCACTTGCACGCATTCTGAATGAAGGAGTATCAGGAAATGCTGGTTTGTTTTCGGATGCAAACGACTTGGGTATATTGGTCGCTGCGTTGATGAACGGAGGAGAATTGAACGGCAAAAGAATATTAAGTCCCTTAAGTGTTAATTTAATGAGCACATTACCCGAGTCATTAAAAAGCTTTGGCCGAACTCCCGGTTGGGATATGTCATCCGCATACTCAAGTTGCAAGGGCGATTTACTTGGTCCCAACACCTACTGTCATACAGGATACACAGGCACATCAGTTGTTATTGACCCCGACAATGATATTGCCATTATTTTACTCACCAACAGAGTGCACCCGCTCGACAAGGGAAGTATTGCTAAACTTAGATCATCAGTTGCGAATGCTGTTGCCGGTTCAATAACTGACCGAAAAGCGCTCTGATAAAGTGATTGCTTCTTCTGAATGTTTTTAAGGTTTTGAAAGGAACAGGTTGCAATGGATTTATGTACAAAGGATTAAAATGCATACTATAATGCTACAATTAGAAGATGAATTTTTTGAATTGACCACCAAGTAACGATTTTTTATGCATCAATTAACAAAAAGCTTGATGTGCAAGAACTTGCCTTTTTTTTGTATTATTAGGATTTAATTTTGTTAAACCTTCTTGTTCAATTATTACCGTCCTTTCTCCTTTTTTCATCGTGGTTTTCAACATTGGCGTTTGTTTGTTTTGGTTGCTTCGGAGCTTTCGCTTTCGCCTTGGTCACAACTTTATTCAATTCAGAATGGACTGCTTTCGGCGAGAAGTAACCGAAACCCGACTGATATTAATTAGGTACAGACAACTAACAAAAAGGAAAAGGGTTGAAATTCGATGAACTTCAACCCTTTCTTTTTTTTCTATTTAAGCGATTCTACTTTTTCCCTTTTATTTTAATTACCGTCAGCGATAGGGCTTGAACGGTGAAGTTAAAGCTTTTGGAGGCTTTAAATCCCGAAGTAACAGGTTTTACTTTATTGGGGTTTTCGAAACTATTGATGGCGTCGGCAGCTCCAGTTAATGAGCTGACGGTGGCTTTTGTCCCTATTCCTTTGAACTGTGACAGGTTTATGTTGAATATTTTTTCTGTCTTTCCTGTATTCACTAATTTGAGAATGACATCTCCTGTTTTGCTATTCCGTACACATGAGAAAGCCAGGGTTGTATCCGCTTTATTCACTGCAGGGGCAATAACATTGGAATGATATATATCACCGTCGTTGATAGAAAATAATTGCTGAACGTAATAGTTTGGCGTGCGATAAATGCTTGTGTTGTTGAAATAAATCATATCGGGGTTCCATTGTGTGCGACCAGCTTTGGCCAACAAAGGAGCATAGGATGTCAATCGTACCACATCGCCGTTGCGTTCAAGCGAAGTCATAAAAGCAGCTTCGGCAATAGCATTGAACAAACTGTTTCCCCACGAAGCATATTCGCCAAGGTACACTTTTGATTTCGAACGGTCGTAAGTATCATATCTACCTTGGTTGGCAATAAACCATTCGGGCTTCATGTAATAATGTTCGTCTACCATCTGAATCTTTTTTTCATCTGCCAATTTCCAACCTATTTCAAAATCTTCGCCTTCGGGCGCTGGTCCTACAGTTCCGATCAAGGTGATTTCAGGATGTTTTGCTTTTACTACATCGTAGATGAGTTGAAAGCGTTCTTTGAATTCTGGGGTCATTTTATCTTCGTTGCCAATGCCTAAATACTCCAAGTGGAAAGAGGCCGGGTGACCTGCTGCAGCTCTTTTGGCGCCCCAGACAGAAGTTGTCGGACCGTTGGCCCATTCTATCAGGTCTAATACTTCCTGTACGTATTCAGGCATTTGATCGAGATCAAGTCCTTTCTGTCCTGTGCCGCCAATGCGCCAGGTGCCGCCCGAATTCTGACAGCTTACTCCCGCCGGAACAACAGGAAGTGGTTTAGCTCCCATATCCTCGCAAAACTGGAAATATTCGAAATAACCTAATCCGGCTGTTTGATGATATCCCCAGATGTTTTTTTGCGACACGCGTTGTTCCACCGGCCCAATTGTGTTTTTCCATCGATACATATTATCTACTCCATCGCCATGTACCAAACAACCGCCCGGAAAGCGCATAAACTTGGGTTTCAGGTCGGCAATGGTTTGCGCTAAGTCGGCACGGAGTCCGTTGGTTCGGTTCATAAAGGTGTTTTGCGGAAAAAGCGAGACCATGTCGATGGCGATTTTGCCTTTTGCTTTGGCTAAGAGTACCAAAGTGGCGCTGTCATCGGTTTGATGCACCATGATGCTTGCCGTATATTTTGTCCAATCTTTCGATGTCGAAGTAAAGGTGGTTTCGCCCAGTGTTTCTCCTTTTTTGTTGAGTATTTTCACCTGAATGGGCATTGCATTTCCAGCAGTTTGTGCAATGAAAACAGAGAAGTCATATTTTTCTCCAGCTTTCATCGGTATACCGTCGAAGCCGGAGTTTTTCAATCCAATGCCTTCGAGGCCTGTTTCTTCGACTCTTAAAACTGCATAATGCGGATTGTTCGGGTGCACGGGGGAAGTTGTTTCCACTGAAAGCGACCCATAGCCATAGCCTTGCGTGCTATATTCCCATGCCGTGAACGAATTCCACCCTCCGCGATCGGTTGGACTATATTCGAACGATCTGTTTTGAATTAACTCGGCATATAAACCACCATCGGCAGCATAATTAATGTCTTCGAAAAAAACGCCAATTAAATCGGGGCTGATGGCTTTTGAATTCAAGGTTTTTTTTGGCGATGCTTGCGTCGAAACAGCAGCAGCTAAAGCAAGTGAAAGAAGTAAGATGCGTGATCGTTTCATAATCTGTAGTTACTTTGTTTGTGTTTTAAATATAATTTCTTCTGGTTTGATGCAGGTTGGTAATGCTATTTAATTGCGGTTTTCATTTTGTGTAAAATTTTTTTTCAGTAAGCGAACTTCGTAGATTCCACCAGCAATCGAGCCTTTTTCGGCAATGAATTTCACGGTCAATATCCCGTTGCTTTGTTTTACAAGGGTTTCGGGGATGCTATAAGTTACCGAATGAAAGTCAGTGCCTGCGGTTCCATTCAAAACTACATCTGCAATTATTTGATTATTGACGATAATTTTAAATTTACGTCCTATGTCATTGCCGCAATAGCTTATCCGTAATCTTCCGGCCGCTTTATTGGCATCCTTCATTTTATAACTAAACCAACCGGTAGCATCACGCCAATGTTTATTCATATAAACGCCAGTGTTTGAACCTTCGCTTTCGATAAAATGATCCGATTCGGGTTGCTGTTCACCAGGCGTAATCATATCAATGGTGGCTGCAGCCAATTGTTGACGGATTGCCTCATCAGCCGCCGATTTCATTTGCATCTCACTGATTTTTTCAGGGGTTTCTATCGGCCAATAAATAACGTAACGTGCATCGTGCAGTCGGAAGAAAGGAATCAACTCCAGTTTTTTATACTTATCTTGATAAATTAAATCGCCGGCAGTGAATGTCAATGCTTTGCCCGGTACTGCTTTGATATTGGCAGCCACATCTTTTTTATCGGCTACAAAAACAGGCATTTCGTTGATTGGAAACTGACGTCCTGATGCCACGTGCCCACCCCGACTATCGTCGGCAAACAATCCTATCATTTCGGCAGTATCTGTTTTTGCTGCCAATAAAATAGGTCCGTGAAGTACAGCCACATAATTTGATTTGTCAGGAAGTTCTTCCACCGTTGTCCGCATGGGTAATTTCACGACTACCTTATCGCCATTTTTCCATTTCCGCTGGATGGAAAAGTATGAACCAGGAAGAGCTGTAACCGCTACCGGTTTTCCATTGATATTTACTTTCAATGTATTGGCAGCCACCCAAGCCGGATAACGCACATTCAGAGTAAATTTCGATGCTTTCGTGGTGTTAACAATAAATGTTACGTTTTCGTCATCGGGGAAACGGGTAGTTTGCGTAATCATCATTTTCTGCGCTCTCCAGTTTAGGCGCGAAGGGATAAAGAGATTGACAAATAAGTTCGTTTTATCGTAAGTGTAGATCAGTTCATTGTATTTTCCGTGGTTCTCCATGCCCGAACCTACGCAGCACCAAAAACTGGTTTGCGGTTGCGAGTAAACCCGGTAATGTCCCGGGCGCATAGGTGTGAAATAAACAAAACCACCTTTATCGGGATGTTGAGTGGAGAGAATGTGATTGTACAAAGCACGTTCGTAATACCCGATATATTTTTCGTTGCCATCGAACTGAAAAAGCATTTTCGACAGTTTCAACATATTATAAGTGTTACAAGTTTCGGGGCCCTGTTCGCTGGTCATCATCGATGAGAAATCATTGATGGGATGAAAATGTTCGCGAACACTGTTGCCGCCGATGGCCGAACTTCTGTAATTGACAACATTGTCCCAGAAAAACCGTGCAGCCCGTCCGTAAGCACTGTCATTGTTGAGTTCTGCAATTCGTTCGAACCCTATGACCTTGGGGATTTGCGTATTGGCATGCAAACCGTTTAGTTTGTCCTGCTGTTGTTCCAATGGAGTTAGAATAAAAAGGTGCGAAAACCGATAAGCAAGCTGCATGTATTTTTTATCGCCTGTAATGGCAGCCACGTCGGCAAATATCTCGTTAAGGCCGCCATGTTCCGAACGCAACATATCCTGCATCTGCTTGTCATCCAGGTTTCTGGTCAGGTTCAGCATCCAGTCCGAAAACTTCACAAGCATTTTTTTCGCTTTTTCGCTTTTAGCATAAATAAATGCATCATGTAGCCCGGAATAAGTCTTGTGGATATTATAAAGCGGCACCCAACCGTTGTTCAGGTTAAAACCTCCGGCATTAATTTTACCTGCAGCCACATCGGCCCATAGTTTTTTACTTCCGGGCACTCCGCCAATATAACCATCGCCATTCGCCTCCTGACATTGCTCCCATGTATCGAGCATATAGTTCAATTTTTCTAATATTTTCTCCTCGCCGGTAGAAGCGTACATCAACGCCAATGCCGAAACATAGTGTCCTCCAATATGTCCATCCAGTCCGGTATTTTCCCAGTTGGTATAATTTTCGGCTTTGGGCTTTAGTCCAGCTTCGCGCAAAAACGGAGCCAACAAACGATCGGGATCCAATGCCAAAATGTAATTCATATCAACCGTTTGTGCATCCTTAAAAATCCCCGGCAGCAATTGAATATCCTGCGATTGAAAAGTTGAATATCGCGCTTTTTGTTGTGCATTTAGGCAAAAAGTCATGAAAAATAGTGGAAGAATAATCAGTTTATTCATATGGTTTTGTCTTTTTTTAGATATTTAGAGATAAAGCTGCATAAGGTATCAGAATTTATCAGAACAATGTTGTTTTCAAAAGTCCAAAGGTAGAAAATTTTCAGGAGCTTGACTGTTCAAAATTAAATCAAATATGAGTAAAATTGGATAAAATGAGTGGATGATTGTCAAATGCCATTGCTTTGTTCAGATTTAAATACTTGGTTTGTTACAAATGAACTAAGTAAGGGTTGATTTGGGATGGATGTTTTTTTTTAATAAAGCCTGTTGCTGGACAAGTGTTTAATTCCAGATGAAGAACTTAATGATGCGAATGATTTCTTGGACAAAAAGAATATCTTTTCCTGAGACAAAAGTTAAATTCGAAATTAACTTTTAGCGCAATGTTTCAACTGTGTCGGTTTTGCATTTAAATTCGGGAATACCGGGAATTGTTATAGTCATCTGTTTCCAATCACTGTTTTTGCGTTAATTCAGATTTCGAAAACTTGTTTTCATTAACGGAGGTGAATGTAAACAATATGAACTCAATTTGAATGGGTTATTTCGTATCTTTGTAAACAGCTATCTGTAAGTAATTTGAATTTCAATACACTCTTTGCAAAGACAGAGCATTTAAATTATCCTCTTAAAAAAAACATTTATCCTCTATATAAACAGGATTTTTTAATTATTTTCGTACCTAACTTTTAGTCTAAGTCATGAAAAAAACATTTTTTCTTCTCCTTCTCGTGCTACTCAGTATCATGCCAATCTGGAGTTTGCCTTATAAAATCAATTACCTTACCGCCGATGATGGCTTGTCGCGAAATTTGGTGACAGAATTGTTTCGCGATTCACACGGATTTATGTGGATTGCCACCAGCAACGGTTTGGATAGATACGATGGATACGATTTTATACATTTCAACAGTCGCAATTCAGGAAATGCCTTACAAAGTGACAATGTACATTGTATGGAGGAAGACATCAACGGAAATTTGTGGATAGGTACCGAAAATGGGCTTAACTTTTTTAATTATCAAACAGGTAAAATAGTAAGTGCCGATGCCATGCTGGACTCAAAACTGAATTTAAATTCGAGTACCATCACAATTATTAAAAAAGACGAAGCAGGTGATATTTGGATAGTTTACGATAAGGGATTGGCAAAACTGCATTATAATTCCGACAACAAAATTCAAACAGAAATCGTTTTTCGGAGCAATGCAGCTATCACCGCTTTTTTACGGCTTAATGGGAATGTTTACCTCGGAATTGATAACGAAGTGTGCCGACTGATCAAAGGAAGTGACGGCGTTTACCAAAAAGTGAGTGCCGGCGACAAATTGAAAAAACTCCCCGGATTTGTAAATGTGATTTATTACGATAATGGCTTAATGTGGATTGGAACCTCGTTGGGGCTTTGCAGATACGACCTTAATTCCGAAACGTTAACGATTTATACCAACAATCCTCTTAATGCTTCGAGCATATCGTCCAGTTTTGTTACAGATATCAATAAAGACAGAAACGGACAGCTACTTATCGCCACGCTTATTGGTTTAAATATTTATGATTATCGTACTGATAAATTTCAACACATTACTTCCGAAAGCAATTTTAGCGGGATCACATTGAACAATAATTTCACAAGCTGCTTATTTGTCGACGATAATTCGATATGGATAGGAACTGAAAAAGGTGGGGTTAATCTCCTGACTCCGGATGTGAATTTGTTCACCAATGTGGTTCATTCGCCCGACAATAAAAAGAGTATTTCAAAAAACCCTGTCAATTCTATCTACGAAGATAAATCGGGAGATTTGTGGGTGGGAACTGTTGAGGGTGGGTTGAATTTACGCAAGAAAGGGTCAACTGATTTTACGCATTACTACACACAGCTTGGAAATCCAACATCCTTAAGTCACAACTCGGTAAGTTATATCTGTCAGGATTATCGGGGCGACTATTGGTTTGCAACCTGGGGAAAAGGGATCAATCGGATGAAATACAAGGACAGAGATAATCCCAGGTTTGAGCAATTCTACAACGATCCAACAGCCAGCAATTCGATACTGAACGATTTTGTTGCAGCTATGGCTTCCGACGAAAAAAATCGCGCATTATGGGTTGGAACACGTTCAGGATTAGATTATTTGGACCTGGAAACCGGGAAATTTACACATGTTTTAAATTACCTCTCGGTAGAGAAAATGTATAAGTTTATCACCGGAATGTATATCGACAGAAACCGACGGCTTTGGGTAGGGACTGCCAATGGCCTGTTTTGTATTTATTTAGACAAGACAAACATACAACAAAACAAAATTTATTACAAACATTTTCGGTACGAATTGGCAAATCCTTCGTCGCGCCGTATTGTGAAGATAAATTGCATACTCGAAACTAAAAAAGGACAACTGTGGTTTGGCAGCAATGGAAATGGAATTTATTGTCTGAACGAGCACAAAAGTGAAATGAAGTTTCAGAATTTCAACGAAACTACCGGCTTGCTCGATAATGTGATTTATGGAATGTTGGAAGATGATGCCGGTAGAATATGGTTAAGCACCGATAAAGGCCTATGTGCTTACGATCCTGTGAAAAACAGCAATCGCAGTTTCACAAAGGTGGACGGTTTGAAGTCAAATCAGTTCTATTGGGACGCTTTCTTCAAAGGCTCCGACGGTAAGATGTATTTTGGAAACATGGCTGGCTTCACGAGTTTCGATCCGTTAAAATCAAGTCCGGTACTTGTGAAAAACAAGGCATTTGTCACCCGAATAAAAGTGCTGAACGAAGATGTTTTTCCTCCTAATTCGAAAGATGCCGACCGCCATTTAAGATTTGAGGATGCCAAACTCAATCAGATCAAGCTTAAAGAATCGGATAAAGCTTTCAGTGTGGAGTTTTCGGCCTTGTGCTTTAATATGGCCGATAAAATAAAATATGCTTACCGCTTGAAGGGGTTTGATAATAACTGGACAGAAGTTGGTGCCGATCGACGGTTTGCTAATTTCACGAACATAAAATATGGCGACTATGAGTTAGAGATTAGATGCACGAATACCGATGGAATATGGTCGGACGAAGCGACGACGCTTCACATCAAAGTAGTTCCTCCATTTTACAAAACATGGTGGTTTATTCTGCTTTTCCTGAGTACAATTATATACAGTGTATACCAGTACTCAATGCATCGTATCAATTTATTGAGGAAACAAAAAATTCAGCTCAAATTGCTGGTAGACGAGCGCACAAAAGAGATAGAAGAACAAAAAGAAATGCTTGAAGAACAGGCTATTCAGCTGAAATTAAATATGGAGGTACTTATTGAGCATCAGGAGGAAGTTTCGCGTCAAAACGAAATGCTGGTTGCCCAAAATCAAAAAATCACCCATCAAAAAGAACAATTAATTACACTGTCAAAGAAGGTTCAAGAGGCCAATATCGACAAAATTGCTTTCTTTACCAATATCACGCATGAGTTCAGAACGCCCATCACGCTGATTCTCGGGCCGGTGGAGCGTTCGCTGAAGTTAAGCACCAATCCCAAAGTGTTAGAACAATTGAACATAGTGAAACGAAATTCCCGTTTGCTGATGGCGCTTATCAATCAGCTTATGGATTTCCGAAAAGTTGATTTAGGAAAAATGGAACTTGTAAAAACACAACAGAATTTTATTGAGTATTTGGATGATTTGATTTTGCCCTTCGAAGATTTGGTAAAAGAACGGGGCATTACTTTCACTAAACAGTACCGCATTCACCCGCCCGAATTTCTTTTCGACCGCGACAATATGCAAAAAGTAATAGGCAACCTGCTCTCCAACGCCATCAAGTTTACTCCCGACAAAGGCCAGATTACTGTTATTGCAAGTACTTATACCGACCGTTCCGATCAAAAAGAACGGCTTTTCGTAGACATAAAAGATACCGGAAATGGGATACCGGAAGAAGATTTGGAGAAAATTTTTGATCGATTTTATCAGTCGAAGCAAAACCATAGTTATTCGGGCTATGGGCAGAGTGGAACGGGTATCGGTCTTTTTCTCTGCAAGCGCATTATTCAGCTACACAAGGGCACTATCGAAGCCCGTAATCAACATGGAGGTGGCTCCAGTTTCAGGTTTATTATTCCTATTGAGCGTCAGTTGGCTGCTGCTGTAGTCGACAGGGAAACAAGTGCGGAAGAAATGTATGTGGCGAATCAAACTTCATTTCAGGATGATGCAGAGGATGCTGATGCAAAAAACAAACCTATACTGCTGATCGTGGAGGACAACAGTGATATGCGTCAATACATTCGTTCCATTTTAATTACGGAATTCAGTATATTGGAAGCTCCCAACGGCGTGGTGGGTTTGGAAATTACCAACCGCTACCAACCGGATTTGATAATAAGTGATATTATGATGCCCGAAATGGATGGTCTGGAATTTTGTAAACGCGTAAAAACCAATTTTACTACTTCGCACATTCCGGTGATATTACTCACTGCAAAATCGTCTACCGATACGCAAATTGAGAGCTTTAGTATTGGAGCTGATGCATTTCTGGTAAAACCTTTTGATGAAGATTTACTAAAAGCCATCATTCAAAATCTGAGCGAGAAACGAAGTCGCAAGCAATTGGACTTTGCTGAGAGTATGAACACCGATGATTTAAACTTTCAAAGTGAGTCGCCCGACAAGAAATTTATCGACAAGGCACTGAAAGTGATCAAAGAAAATTATACAAATCCCGATTTTGATGTGACCGAGTTTATAGAAATGATGGGCATCAGCAGAAGCTTACTTCATAAAAAACTCAAAAACCTGGCCGGACAATCCGCCAGCAGGTTTATCCGTGTTTATCGTTTGAATATTGCCAGGGAATTGATCATCAAAAATAGGGTAAATCATTCACTGAATATTTCGGAAATTGCTTACGAAGTTGGTTTTAACGATCCAAAGTATTTTACACGCTGCTTTACGAAGTATTTCGGAACACAGCCAAGTACTTTTCTCGAAGAAGGTGATCCAAAATAAATGCAAGTCAGTCGCATCAGGCAAAAGAATAAATCAATAAATGTATTGATTGTATGTTTATACTCCAAAAAGTAATTTTTGTCCACCTGTGATGATTGTATTTTTAATTTCTTTGCAGTATTAAAATAACTAATTCAATACACATGAAAAAAATCAGGTCGATAGCTGTAGTTGCCCTTTCTCTGATAATGGGAACACAATTCATTTCAGCTCAAACACACAACATTGCTGTGGATGTAAAAAAACCGGGAGCACCTATCCAGAAGACTATGTACGGCATTTTCTTCGAAGATATTAACTATGGAGCAGATGGTGGCTTATATGCCGAAATGGTAAAGAATCGTTCGTTCGAATTTCCTCAAAACCTGCTGGGATGGACTACTTTTGGAAAAGTAGAAGTGAAAAATGACGGACTGTTCAGCAATAATCCTCATTATGTACGCTTATCCTACCCGGGTCACGATGAAAAACGTACAGGTCTGGACAACGAAGGTTTCTTTGGTTTCGGATTGAAAAAGGATGCCGACTATCGTTTCTCGGTATGGGCCCGCACCGCCGCCGAAAATGCTACCGAAAGCATTCGCATTGAATTTATCGATCCTGCAAGCGCTATTCTTGCCACACAAAATATAATTATCGATTCGAAAGAATGGAAAAAATATCAGGTAATTATTAAATCAGCAACACAAGAACCCAAAGGCCGCCTGCGCATTTTCATGAGTTCGAAAGGAAGTCTTGACTTAGAGCACGTGTCTGTTTTTCCTGTTGATACCTGGAAAGGACACGAAAATGGATTGCGCAAAGACCTTGCACAAGCGCTCTACGACTTGAAACCTGGTGTATTTCGCTTTCCGGGTGGATGCATTGTGGAAGGAACCGATTTAGAAACCCGCTACCAGTGGAAAAACTCAGTGGGTCCGGTCGAAAACCGTAAGCTGAACGAAAACCGTTGGGAATATACTTTCCCTCATCGCTTTTTCCCCGACTATTTTCAATCCTATGGCATGGGCTTTTATGAGTTTTTCCTCCTTTCCGAAGAGATAGGGGCAGAACCGCTACCTGTTATCAGTTGCGGCCTGGCTTGTCAGTTCCAAAACCATGACCACAAGGCGCATGTTGAAGTGTGCGATTTAGATACCTATATCCAGGACGCCCTTGATTTGATTGAATTTGCCAATGGCGATGTAACTACCAAATGGGGAAAACTGCGTGCCGACATGGGTCATCCCGCTTCGTTCCAGTTAAAGCTCATTGCCGTTGGAAACGAGCAATGGGGCAGCCTGTATCCTGAGCGTTTGGAGCCTTTCCTGAAAGCTATTCGTGCAAAACATCCCGAAATTAAAGTCATCGGCTCATCCGGACCCAGTCCCGATGGCAAAGACTTCGAATATGGATGGAGCGAAATGAAACGCCTCAAGGCCGACCTCGTCGACGAACATTATTACAAGGATCCTGCCTGGTTCCTTGCCAATGCAAAACGGTACGATAACTATGACCGCAAAGGGCCGAAGGTATTTGCCGGAGAATACGCCTGTCACCCAAAAAACCGCAAAAACAATTTCGAATCGGCGTTGAGCGAAGCCGCTTTCATGACTGGTTTCGAACGCAATGCCGACATCGTGCAGATGTGTACTTACGCACCGCTGTTTGCACATGTGGATGGCTGGCAATGGAGACCCGACCTCATTTGGTTCGACAATATGAGGAGCGTTCGGTCGGCTAACTATTATGTTCAGCAACTTTACGGACACAATGTGGGCACAAATGTGTTGACAACAGTCGAAAACAAAGTACCTCTTGCCGGACAGGATGGACTTTATGCCTCCTCGGCGCTGGACAAAGCCAAAAACGAAATTATCCTGAAAATTGCAAATACATCTGACGCTGCAAAGAAAGTGAATTATTCGTTCAAAGGACTGAAAGCAGCCGAACGCAAGGGCACCCATACTGTGCTCACAGCAGAAGATCAGGATTTGGAAAACACACTCGACCTTCCGGACGCTATCCTGCCCGTTACGCAGTCCATCAACGTAACAGGAAGCAGCCTGGAAGTGGAACTTGCTCCAAAATCATTCAATCTTTACGTGATTAAGTTATAACACCCTCAATAAATACCCCGACCATCAGCGTAGCTGTCGTTTTTTAAAATAAATGAACAGTAACATTGCCGGAAAGGGTATTTATTAAAACAGATGACATTGAAATGCTGACGAATCAGAATGCGGCTTCCACCGTCTCATTCCCGACCTGTCTTTTTTGCAAATAACAATTCTCAAAAAGCAACAAAGTGTTGAATACAACAAACAATACCATCCATCAACCGATAACATCCGGCGGGGGAGCAAAATGGAGATGCCTGTATGGCCTGCTGTTTTGCCTGTTATTCCCCCAACTGCTTTGGGCACAACAAATGCCTTCGGCACACGACCCGGTGATGATAAAACAAAACAATACCTATTACCTGTTTTGTACAGGCTATGGCATCAGCGTTTTGTCTTCTGCGGATATGAAAAGCTGGAAGCGGGAAGCGCCTGTTTTTGCAAAGCCACCGCAATGGGCTGTGGATACTATTCCCGGGTTTAAAGGACATATTTGGGCACCCGACATTGCACGATACAATGGCGTCTACTATTTGTACTATTCCGTTTCGGCATTTGGCAAAAATACTTCGGCCATAGGGCTCGCCATTAACAAAACGCTCGATCCTAACGATCCTGCTTTTAAATGGGTGGATCAGGGGCTGGTGATACAGTCGATACCGGGTGTAACCAACTGGAATGCGATTGATCCCAACCTGATAGTGGACAAAAAGGGGACACCTTATCTCGCTTTTGGCTCGTTTTGGGACGGAATCAAGCTGATTCAGCTCTCGCCCGACGCAAAGAGCACAGATCAGGATATCCGGACCATTCCAACCATTGCTTCGCGCAAAACCGACCCTCATATGGCCAATCCGCCCGCTATCGAAGGCAATCCGGTGGATGCAGGTGGCAATTCTATCGAAGCTCCGTTTATTTTTAAACGACAAAAATACTATTACCTGTTTGCCTCTATCGATTATTGTTGCAAAGGGGTGAACAGTACTTATAAAATGATCGTTGGCCGATCGAAAACAGTGACCGGTCCATATATCGATCAAGCCGGAGCGCCTATGCAAATGGGTGGCGGTACTATATTGCTTGAAGGCGACAAAGACTGGCATGGAGTTGGTCACAATGCAGTCGTCCACTGCAATGGAAAAGAATATTTAGTGTTTCATGGTTATGATGCGCACGACGACGGTAAACCAAAGCTGAGAATCAACAGACTCAGGTGGACAAAAACCGGTTGGCCTGTGGTCATCAGATAATTGATTAAATATAATGGTTATGGTTGAAGTGAAAGCGGGGTGTGAACCCGGCTTTCATTGTTTATAGGCGTTTAAATAGCCCATATCGCCCTGTCAAAAGGAGTTAAAAAATAAGTCAGTACCAAAATCCGACCGATAACGATCGTTTTTCGCGAAAAGCAACCGTTTCTCGCGAAAAACAACCGTTTCTCGCGAAAAGCAACCGTTTTCCGCGAAAAGCAACCGTTTTCCGCGAAAAACAACAGAAACCCGACCAATAACGGTTGCTTTTGGCGAAAAACAACAGAAACCAGACCAATAACGGTTACTTTCGGCGAAAAACAACCCAAACCGGACCAATAACGGTTGCTTTCGGCGAAAAACAACCCAAACCGAACTAATAACGGTTACTTTCGGCGAAAAACAACCCAAATTTGATTGAAATGGACTGTTTTCATTCAAATTATGTCCCTTTCTCTATAAATATTGTAGGTAACACAAAGTATAATACGCCAAAACAGCCGCATTGAATTCATTTCAATGCGGCTGTTACGGATATTTAGAAGGATGAATGCGCGTTGCTTATTTGTACAGGCGCTCACGTACGGCTTTCACTTCGTCCGAAGTTACATAGTCGTCGTAATCCATTTGTTTGTCGATAATTCCATTCGGAGTGAGTTCGATGATGCGGTTACACACCGTCTGTATAAACTCACGGTCGTGCGACGACATTAAAACATTCCCTTTGAAGTTCACAAGCGTATTGTTGAACGCCTGAATGGATTCAAGATCGAGGTGATTGGCCGGAGAATCGAGTATCATCACATTGGCATTCTTAAGCATCATGCGCGAAATCATACAACGCATCTTTTCTCCTCCCGAAAGTACACTTGCTTTTTTGTAAATCTCTTCACCTGCAAAAAGCATCTTGCCCAAATAGCCACGAATGAACGATTCGAGCGTATCATCGGAGTATTGTCCCAGCCAGTCCACAAGGTTCAGGTCGGTATTGAAAAATTCCGAGTTGTCGAGTGGGAGGTAAGCGTATGTAATGGTGATACCCCAGTTGTAAGTACCTTCATGGTGCTTATCATGACCATTGATGATTTCAAAAAAGGCCGTCATAGCACGTGGATCGCGCGAAAGGAAAATGATTTTATCGTTTTTCTCCACATTAAAGTTCACATCTTTGAACAGTACGGTACCATCTTCGAGGGTTTTACTTAATCCGGCCACTTCGAGTACCATATTTCCCGGTTCACGTTCAGGCGTAAATATAATGCCGGGATATTTGCGGGTCGAAGGTTGAATTTCTTCCACATTCAGCTTTTCCAGCATCTTTTTACGGCTGGTGGCCTGTTTCGATTTAGCCACATTGGCGCTAAAGCGGCGGATAAACTCTTCCAATTCCTTGCGTTTTTCGTCGGCTTTCTTGTTCTGGTTCTGTTGCTGACGAAGCGCTAACTGGCTCGACTCGTACCAGAACGAATAGTTACCGGCAAAGAGCTGCACTTTTCCAAAATCGATATCAACGGTGTGCGTACTTACTGCATCGAGGAAGTGACGGTCGTGCGACACAACGAGCACAGTGTTTTCGTAATTGGCCAGGTAGTTTTCGAGCCACATCACAGTGTCAACGTCAAGGTCGTTGGTAGGCTCATCCAGCAACAGGTTGTCCGGCTTCCCGAAAAGCGCACGGGCCAGCAGCACACGCACTTTTTCCATACCACTCAGCTCTTTCATCAACTGGTAATGCAGATCTTCTTTTATACCCAGGCCGCTAAGCAGCGATGCCGCATCGCTTTCGGCATTCCAGCCATTAAGTTGAGCAAATTTATCTTCTAATTCGGAAGCACGCAAGCCGTCCGCATCCGAAAAATCTTCTTTAAGATAAATATTATCCTTTTCTTCTTTTATTTCCCAAAGCACAGTATGACCCATCATTACTGTATCAAGCACTGTATATTCGTCGAATTCGAAGTGATCCTGTTTTAATACCGAAAGGCGTTCGCCCGGACCAAATTGAATTGTGCCGCGGGTAGGATCCAGATCGCCACTCAGCATACGAATTAATGTCGACTTACCGGCTCCGTTGGCGCCAATCACACCGTAACAATTGCCCGAAGTAAATTTGAGATTTACGTCCGAAAATAATACGCGTTTGCCAAACTGAATAGCAAGATTTGATACTGTAATCATTTTTTTATCTGTTTTTTTAAAATAAGAAGTTCAGGGTTTAGTGTGGCTCTGTTGTATCCACCGGAAAGCCAAAGCATGCAGGCAACCGATATTTCAAAGCATCCATACATCGATTCGATAAGGTATCAATATACAAACAAAGAATAGAACCAATCTGTTTTCAAGATCCGTTCTATTCCAATTATTTATTCTGATTTTCGGTATTATGGAATAATTTCCAGCATACGTGCAGCCTTCGAAATTTTTTCGATAGACTCATCGATTTGATCAAAAGTATGTGTAGCCATCAACGAGTAGCGAATCAGCGAATCTTCCGATCGTACTGCTGGCGAAACCACCGGATTTACAAAAACACCGTCGTCCATCAGCATACGGGTAAGCTTGAATGTTTTAGTGTTATCGCGCACATACAATGGGATAATCGGAGTTTCGGTAGGCCCGATTTCAAATCCTGCTTTCAAAAATCCTGCTTTCGCCCTGTGGGTGTTGGCCCAAAGCGCATCCTTGCGCCAGGTTTCTTCGGCCATTACATCCAGTGCTGCCAATACACAACCGGTAGAGGCCGGAGTGATAGAAGCGCTGAAAATCAACGTACGCGAATTGTGTTTCAGGTAATTGATAATCTTTTCGTCCGATGCCACAAATCCACCAATCGTACCCAGCGATTTACTGAATGTACCCATGATCAAATCCACATCGTTCGATGCTCCGAAGTGTTCACAAATTCCGGCGCCGGTCTTTCCGAAAACGCCAAGTGAATGTGCTTCGTCCACCATAATGGAAGCATTGTATTTTTTCGACAGTTCTACCATTCTCGGCAGTTTGGCTACATCGCCTTCCATGCTGAAAACACCATCTGTAACGATTACTTTAAGTTTGTCGGGATCGCATTTCTTCAGAAGTTTTTCCAATGCGTCCATATCATTGTGCCTGTACTTCAGCGTTTTCGAAAAAGAAAGTCTTTTTCCTTCAACAATGGAGGCATGATCGAATTCATCGAATATCAAATAGTCTTCGCGACCGGTAATACATGGAACAACGCCGGAATTAACAGTAAAACCGGTGGCATACACCAATGCTGATTCTTTGTGTACAAGTTGGGCAAGCCTCTCTTCCAGTTCGATATGGATATCCAAAGTTCCGTTTAAAAACCGGGATCCGGCACAACCGGTTCCATATTTTTCAATGGCTTTAATGGCGCCCTCTTTTAATTTTGGATGGTTTGTCAATCCTAAATAACTATTCGATCCAAACATCAATACCGGCTTTCCATTGATTTGTACAACCGTATCCTGGTCCGATTCGATAGGGCGAAAATATGGATAAACGCCCATGTCTTTTGCTTTTTGGGGCGCATCATATTGTCCCAGTACATTACTTAATAGACTCATTTTTTTATTAAATTAATAAGTAAAACGGGTGCAAAGATAAGTTTTTTTTGCGGAAGTCGAAACTGTTTTGACATTAAACTCATTTTAGTTACTTTTGTCGGTCGGTAAAATAAACTGTTTGAAGCATGTATAACAAATTTGATTTCCCGCTTTTGGCTTACTCCGCCCGTAAAAACGAACCTGAGTGGATAAAATTCTTCAATAAGAACAAGAAGAAAATTGAAAGTATTGATTTAAAAATACATGACTTACATGATAAAATTTCAGCCAAAACAAATTGTCTGGAATGTGGTAATTGTTGTCGTACGCTTGGACCACGCATTACCGACAAAGATGTGGAACGCATGGCCAAAGCGTTGCGCATGAAAGCCGCAGATGTGATGGCACGCTACCTGCGCACCGACGAAGATGGAGATATGGTGTTTCAGTCGATGCCCTGTCCGTTTCTGGGCGATGACAATTATTGCTCTATCTACGAGTCGCGCCCCAAAGCCTGTCGCGAATATCCACACACCGACCGCAAAAAGTTTTATCAGATTTATAAACTATCGGTAAAAAATGCCTACACCTGCCCTATCGTGTTCGAAGTACTCGAAGGCATCAATAAACTTGAGCTGAAGTAACCGACAGGATAAAATTATAAAATCACAAGGTATCATTCGGCATAAATCAGGTATTTCTTTCTGCTTGTTTTGTATTTATTCAGGTCGTTCTGCCAGCTTTGTCTGATTTGTTTCTCGTCGAGTCCGGTTATAATTTGCTTCCGCAACACATCAGTTCCAGCCAGTTTATCAAAGAAAGCAGGTCGGGAAATAAAGGCTGCATCTGCTTTTGATTTTTTATAAAAATCAAGAAAATAAGCAAGGGAAAAGCCTTTAGGATCTTTCGCTTTTCGCAAGTCAATTCCATAACAAAGCTGATCCTTCTGAAGTGGTTTATTATCAAAACCCTTTATGGCCACAGGAGTAAATGTAAACGAGCCGAAATCGGGATTCGGGAAACCAATGACCTGAAAAGGCATATAAGTGCCACGCCCGACGCTCACTTCGGTGGCTTCGAAAAGGCAAAGCGATGCGTAAAGCGCAATGGCCTCGTCATTGGGCAAATTGGGCGATGGTTTGATGGGTAACGAATAAGGCTGGCGATGTTTCCAACCTTTGAGCGGGATAACTTTAAGATCGCATTTCACACCTTTGCTCAACCAGCCTTCGCCGTTGATCATTTGCGCAAGTTCGCCCACCGTACAGCCGTGCAAAAGCGGAATGGCATGCATACTTACGAAGGACATAAATTTAGCATCGGTCAACACCGGACCATCCACATAATCGCAGGGATTAGGACGGTCAAGCACAATCATTTGTTTTCCATTTTCGGCAATAGCCTCCATTGCATAATGCATAGTGCTGATATAAGTGTAGAATCGCGCGCCAACATCCTGTATATCGAACAAAACAATATCAACATCCGCCATTTGTTCGGCTGTGGGTTTCCGGTTACTGCCATACAGCGACACAATAGGTAGCCCTGTACGCTGATCGGTGGAACTGTTTACATGTTCACCTGCGGCCGCTTCTCCTCTGAATCCATGCTCGGGCGCAAATATCTTCACAATTTTCACTCCTGATTTTTGAAGTGTATCTACCAAATGTGTCGAACCAACAACCGAGGTGTGATTCACAACCAAAGCAACGCGTTTGTCTTTGAGCAAAGGAAGATAAGCCTCAGTGCGTTCGGCACCTGTACGTACCTGTGCCGAAAGGGTTGTTATACAGAAAAACAAAAGAATGATTGCTGCTAATTGTTGCTGAAACCGGAATTGCATAAGTTTTATTGATTTTTTTAATTAAAAAATTTGCCGACAGACCCAACGACCTGCCGGCATTTTTATAAGTATTGAATATTTAATTTTTAAAATGAAAATGAGGCGCCTACCAACACATTCATTCCCTGTACTTCGTAGCCATAAAATTCCTGATATCTGTTGTTTGTAAGGTTATTTACCTTGCCAAACAGAGTAAACCAGTTGAGATAAGAATAAGATGCTCCTAAATTGATATCTACTTTCGGACGCATGCGCATGGATTGCTCGCCAAGTTTTGCAAATCGTTCGCTTTCGAAGAAAACATTAGAGGTCACATTCAGGTTGCGGGTCACTCGCCAGTCGGCTGTCAGGTCGGCTTCGAATTTGGGTTTGTTCCAGGCCATGGCTAAATCTTCCACATCCCAGCCATTGTATGCTCCTTTCAGTTGTATATTCACAAGGTTCCGCAGATTGTAATTGGCGCGCAACCCTACTTTAACGAGTGTAGCAGCGCTGTACACCACATTAAATTTGTTTGTATAAATAATTGAATCGTTGGGTGAGCCTAAAACCGTAGACGAAAGCAATGAATATGCGTAATCTTTGTTTATAAAAAAGTACTGATTGTCGATGTATTGATAATTAACATAAGCATCGAACAATAAGTTATAAACAGGCTTGATTTTCACTCCGAAATAAGCACTTACAGGCGTATATGTGTCTTGTACACGAAGATCGGAAAATAAGAACCGATTTTCGCTGAACATTCCATCAAGTGTATTCACTTTGTAACCTCCCCCGGCTCCGGCATAAAATGCCAACCATTCAGGTACAGCTTTCCATTCGAACGAAACATCGGGAGATGGATTGAATGGGCGCCCATGAACAAACGAAAAACTTGATTTCAATCCTAAACGTATGTCCCAGCGCTCGCGCTCTATGCTGTAGTACGGATTCATTGAGAAAACAGTATACGCATCCCACACATTCATAACAGTATTGGCAATATCGGTTTTATACATCATATTCTGCATTTCAACATCAATCCCCAATCGATTTCTGTCATTGGGCGTATTGAAGGAGGCTTTGCTGTGAATAATATTCTCAGTCAGTCCGTTGCGCGAATCGAAAAGGCGGTACTGAACTTCGCCTTTATAACGTATATCTTCAGTTGCGGGCAACGAACGTATACCTGCAAAAGCATTGAAACGCCAAAAAACATTCTTATCGGCACCATTGACGATATTGTCAAGCGAAAAAAGTTGGGCTGTACGGTTGACTCTTACAAAATTTAATTCTTCGTATATCCCGGTCCTCAGCGAAGTGAGGTCTTTCGGAGTACCAGTCATGTCGAACTGTTCGCCATAATATTTAAAGTATTCGTGCCCCAATCCTACACCGGCATAAAACTCTGAATTTCTATAGTTATTGTTGAATTCCAAAGCAGCGCGTGTGGTTGAATGTGCTTCCTTGCTGAAAGTGGCTAAATGATTCAGCTTAAAATCCAGACGCATGTCTGTTTTTTTCAGTAGCGGCAAAGCAAAATCGAGCAGATTGTTGAGGTTGTTTCCAAGACCGATACGCACAAATGCATCGTTCGGGTTTTTACGTCGCTGGTGTTCAAGTTCGGCCGCACTCAGTGTTTGAATGTTCTGCCCTACCGGCAACGGAAAATTAAACTCGGTATATTTAGCTGCTGTTTTTTCTACATTGGGTTCGATAACTTCGGGAACAGAAATTATTTTCCCTGCATCCTGAATGATGGGTTTATATTCCCGCTCCACAGTGACGTTTTGGTCAACAGTTTGTGCGTTTACCCCTACCGACATAGCTAACAAAACGGATAGTATATATTTTGATGTTTTCATCATGCTTTCTTTTTAAAATATTTCAATTCCTTTTATTCGATATCGTTGGTTAGTTGGTAATTCTTTGACTTTCGCGCAATGTAATTGCATTCAGCCGTTCAGTGATCAAGGTCTGAATTTCATCAGCTGTCGTATAGTTTTTCTGCAAACTCAACAGATATTGTTTGGCCTGGAAATCGTTGCCTTGCTGAATATACACATCGGCCAGCAGCACAAAGCTACGGGCGAGCCAGAATTGATGCGGCGTATTCTTTTTAGCAAAATCGTTTACTTCGTTTTCGGCATCGGTCAGCTTACCTTGCTCAAAATAAAGATTTGCCAACAGGTATTTAGCTTCGGCTCCATTAGAAGTACGGGTATCGGCGGCTAAAGTTTTCAAATCGGTCACTGCTTGTACTGTTTGGCGAAGCGCTATATAGGCTTTGGCTCTGTTATAACGTGCTTCGGAAATAACGTCGGCACCGGATTTCGTGTCTGCAATTATTTCATTGGCAATTGTTATTGTATTTTGATGATCGTTCAGGAAATAGCTACAACGAAGGATACCTAAACGGGCAACGTTCCTGTCTTCGGTGGACTGCGCCAGCATTTGCAACTGTTTGAAGTATTGCATAGACGAACTAAAATCCTTTTTATCGTAGGTAATTTCGGCACAACGGGTGGTTGCCTCTTTGCTATATTGGCTTCCTGCAAGCAACAAAAGCGCCTGATAAGCAGTCAATGCATTGTCTTTGTCGCCGGAACGGTAATAGCTGTCGGCCAAATAATACTGCGCATTAGTGCAATATCTTCCTCCGGCGCAGTAATTATCCAAGTACGAACGCAAGCCTTTAATTGCCTGAGCGTAATTGGAATTCATATATTGCTTTTCGGCTGCAATGTATGAGATTGAATCTTCGCGACTAGCGGCATTAGATCCGATTTTCATATTCAAAGTCTTTGCATAAGCCAAATAAGAAGCTACATCATTTTTTTCGATATAAACCGATTCAAGACTTTCGAGCGCCGTATAGGATTCTTCGGTGCCGGGATAAGCTGAAATCACTTTTTTATAGGCTGTTATAGCTTGATCGTAATTGTTTTGATTGAAATAAATCATACCTGTTTCGAGGGCTGCTTTAGGCGCCAGCTTACTGTTGGGCTGAACGCTCAACAGTCTTTGATAGGTAGAAATGGCTTTTGCATCGCTTTCGAGCATAACGTACGACCGGCCTATTTCATACAATGCATCGTCAATGTATTCTGATTTTGGATATTTTGAAATAAGACTTTCGAGACGATTAATTTTTGTACTGTAGTTTTTCTGAAGACCCGCCACATAAGCACTTTGAAAAGCCGCATAATCGCCTGTGTTCGGACTCAAAGATGACGCCCGCGAATAATAAGTTTCGGCTTTTGTAAAATTACGTGCATTAAAATAACAATCGCCAATGCGGTTGTATGCATCAGCATAGGTGGTTGCGCCCGGATTATTTTCCAGGTCCACATACTTAAGAAACCAGTTAAGTGCCTCGTTATAATTTTTTTGAGAGAAATAAGCATAAGCTAATGCGTAATTCGCAGTCTTGTAATTTACACTTGATCGCGCATACGAATTTGAGAAGAATGATTTCAAATCGGCAATGCTTTTATCGGACTGACTACTGCGATAGTAACTTTCGGAACGCCAATAGTAACTTTCGGCAGAATATTTACCGGTAGACGAACTTTGAAGCGAAAGGCTGAAATATTCGATGGCTTTGTTCAGGTTATTTTGAGCGAACGCCTCCGTTCCGAGTTGGTAAAGAAGATACTGCTTTGTTTCAATAAGTTTAGGATTGGGATTTTTAATTTTGAGTATGGACTGATAAGCCGAAGCATAATTTTTGGAAGTCATATATACGGTTGCCAGATAATCATATGCTTTATCAACATATTTTGAACCCGGAAACTCAGCGAGAAACTGCTCAAAAGCTTTAATAGACTCCCCGAAAGCAGTTGTGGTTTCGTATGTCGTCAGTGCATAGTTGTAAAGCGCTTCTTCGCGTATCGTTTTGTTAAAGTTAGACCTCAACGCTGCTTCGTACGAAAGTCGGGCATTTGTTTTATTATTTAATTTGATGTAAGCATTTCCCAGGTGCAGGTAGGCATTTTCGGTAGTTTCGTCTTTCTCTGTAGTTGCTTTTGATAACGCCAACACTGCATTGGCAAAATCGCCGGTATTATAGTACGATAAGCCCATCAAATACATATCGTTACGCAGCACCTGAGGCGTAAGCTTTTCATAATTCTTAAAATAACCAATGGCTTTGGAATATTCTTTTTTGCTGTAGGCTATTTCGCCCATAATGCGGTATATCTCGGCATTGTTTTTATTGTCGGGATTATTCGCAAGCAATTTATCGGCACGTTCATAAAGTTTATCGTACTCTTTTTGAGCATAAAAAATTTGAATGATATAGTAAGGCACTAAATTTTTATAAGCCGGGTGTTCTTCTATTTTAAGAAAATCGGGCAAGGCGGCAGCATAATTCCCAAGTGTATATTCGGAATAAGCATAATAGTAAGTAGCCGAAAGATTGTAGCGGGTGTTCATATTTTTCAACGCTTTGAAAATGGTGAGCGCCTGCATATAATTTTTAGTTTCGAGCGAAGCATAACCTTTACAAAACATAAAATCAACACGTTCGCGCTGCCCCAACCGATCCTCATTCACCTGACCAAAGTAAGTAAGCGCACTGGCGTACCTTTTATTCTCATATTCGAGCATGCCAAGCATCACATTTGTTTTATCATAAAATGGAGTGTACGGATGTTTGAATAAATAATTTTCAAGCTTGTCCGCAGCATCCGTTTGCCTAAGCTCAAAAGCATTGGCCGAAATATAGTATTCTGCTTCCTGAATTTGTCCAGCTTTTGTTAATTCGGCCGACTTCAGAAATTCCTCGAAACTACGATAGGATGCAGCAAATTTCCGCTGATTGAAAAGCTCTCTCCCCTGATTGAAAAGTACATCCTGATGGGTGTAGATAAGGGTTTGTTGTGCAGAAACAAGCCCGATAAACAGACCCATCAGTAAACTTAATACAATTGTTTTTTTCATCATGAAATGCTTTATTTTGAACCGATAACAGTTGGTTTTTTAAACGTAAAATGTTTATTTATATTATATTTCCTGTCGTTTCAGAAAAATTGAAATCCCTTTTCGGATGGAATTTAATCCAAACTCACTTGCCTTCAGCAGATTTAGGGGGACGAAATGAAATGACGCCACATCGTCTGCTGCTTTTATAGTTTTAAAATCTTTTATTTTGCAAATAAAAAACAAATCCAGTGTCGGAATCGTCCAGCCGCTGTATTCGTATTGATTGGGCAACGAAAACAAATATTCTGAAGCTACAACAGATATGTTCAGCTCTTCGTTCACTTCGCGAACTACGGCCTGTTCGGCAGTTTCGTTGTCGTCAACAAATCCTCCCGGCAAATCAAGCGTAGCTTTGGCTGGCTCCTTGGCCCTGCGACAAACCAAAAGTTCGTTTTTCTCGTTTACGATAAAGGCTGCCACTGCCGCCGATGCATTTACATACATCACAAAATCGCAGTTTTCACAATGCTTCGATTTTTCGTTGTTTTGTACAAACAACTGCGATCCACATTTCGGACAATATTGAAAAAGTTTTGAAAAGTGCATACTTCTGATCTGTTTTTTATTAATTTTAATTTCGGGGCTTGTGCAAAGATACAATTTTTTGTAAAAAAAACTGATGTACGAAAAGCTAAAACCTTTCAAAAACTGTTCCGAAATCAACGTTTTCCATCCTTCTATTTAACTTTTTACAAGAGGGGAGGGCTTCATGTTGAAAACTTTTAGGTTAAACAGTTTATTTTATTGCATTTAAAGCACTACTTTTGTAAAAAAAAAGAAAACATGACTCGTAAATTATCTATACCTCTCGATGATGAGCCGAATGACTTGGTGAAAAGGTATGAGCTATTTCTCGAAGGACGAGGGCCGGGTTATTTTGACGTGGAGGAGCTTGAGGCAATTGTTGACTTTTATTTGTACAAAGGAAGAACCAAAGAAAGCTCCACCGCCCTTGAGCTGGGTTTCAGGTTGCATCCCGGGAACAATGCACTTCAGATAAAACGTGCTAAAATATATCTTATTGCCGATGAGGTGCAGAAAGCAACCCGTATCCTCGAATCGGTAAACGATGCAGGTAATTACGAATTGATTTTGCTGAAGGTAGAAGCGTTTTTAAAATCAGGAAGATACAATGAGGCTTTGCAGCTGAGCCGGAATTTGCTCGAAAACGAAGTCGACGATATTGATAATATCTCGCTGGATCTGGCTTATATTTTTATTTCACAACTCAATTTTGAAATTGCATTGGATTTCCTTAAAAAAGGCGATGCTTTCTCCGATAATAATATAGAGTTGCTCTTCGAACTTGCTTTTTGTTATGAGCAAATGATCGAATTTAATAAAGCCATCGAAACGTATAACCGGATTATCAACATCGATGCTTATGCTGCCGAAGCGTGGTTCAACCTCGGACAAATCTATTTTTCGATGCAGGATTTTCAGAATGCCATCGATGCTTACGATTTTGTTTTAACGATTAATCCTGACGACGTTCTCACAAGTCTGCAAAAGGCCCATGCTCATTTTCAACTGGGGCAATATGACGAAGCACTTGATGCTTACAACGAATATGACAAGGTTGCTTTTGAACCATTCCAGTCTAATTTGTTTATTGGAGAATGTTATGAAAAAATGGAACGTTTTGATGAGGCCATTTTTTATTACGAAAAATCGTTGAAGTTGAAACCCGATAATTACGATGCGCTTACCGGTATAGGAATTTGTTTGTTGGAGAAGGAAATGTATGTCGAAAGTTTGAATTATATACGACAGGCTTTGCTCTTGCAGGCAGATGCTCCCGATGCCTGGGTATACTTGGCCGAAGGCTTGACGGGTCTGGACGATTTGGAAAACGCTTTAAAGGCTTATCTGAAATCCATATCACTCGAGCCCGATCAGCCTGACACGTTGATGGCAATTGCCAATATTTTTATGGACAGGAATGACTATAAAACTGCTTTGGAACATTACCTAACCGCATACTCGCTGGATAATACCCTCGAGTATATTGATTTTTTGATGGCTGTTGCTTTTTATAAATTGGGCGATTTGCCGTCTGCAAAAGTATCTATTAACAAAGCGTTTGCCTTGAGCAACGACGCAAAATCATTATTTTTAGAAGTTTGCCCCGATGCAGACATGTCGGCATTGATCGACTAAACTAAATGAATCATATTATGACAAAAAAGTTTTCGACTCTCCTGTTGGTTCTCTTGCCATTGATGTTTTTAGTTGCTCAAAATGACTCTGTACCTGCGAAAGCCGAAGATTTATCGCTGGTGCAGAAGGTGGAAAAGTGGTACGAGGGCAATATGAATTATACAAGTATTACTATTCTGATGGCGGTTGAAAGTTCTTTCATCCCATTTCCTTCCGAAGTGGTAATTCCTCCAGCTGCTTATATTGCCAGTAAACCCAACAGTCATTTAAATATCTTTCTTGTGGTGTTGTTCGGCACATTAGGTGCTTTGATAGGTGCTTTTATTAACTACTTCCTCGCTTTATGGCTTGGTCGTCCTATAATGTATCGGTTGGCCGACAGCAAAGCAGGTAAATTGTTACTATTGAGTAGTGATAAAATTAAAAAAGCAGAGGAATATTTTAATAATCACGGTAAAATATCAACTTTTATAGGCCGACTTATTCCCGGCATACGTCAACTGATCTCTTTGCCTGCCGGGCTGGCTCGAATGAATCTTTTCAGCTTTACACTTTATACGGCGCTGGGAGCAATTGTCTGGAATGTCATTTTAGCACTTGTAGGTTACATTGCTCATGGACAGGCCGATTTAATCAATGAGTACAGCCATGAACTGAGTGTGATCATTCTTGTTTTAATGGCTTTGGTTGTGTTGTTTTACCTTGTTAAGTTTTTGATGAAACGTTCGAAAAAATGAATAAATACGGGTTGATTGGTTTTCCATTAGGGCATTCCTTTTCAAAGAAATATTTTACCGAAAAATTTAAAAACGAGCATATAAATGCAAAATACGATTTGTATGAACTTGATGAAATTTCGCTATTTGTTGCATTGAAAGAGGATGCTGAGTTGTGTGGATTGAATGTAACCATTCCTTATAAAGAAAAAATAATTCCTTTTTTGGATGAAGTGGATACTATAGCCGCCAAAATTGGAGCGGTAAATGTAATTAAATTTATTAGATCGGGGGATAAATTACTGTTGAAAGGCTATAATTCGGATGCTGTAGGTTTCGAGGAATCTATAAAGCCTTTTTTGAAACCGCTCCATACTAAAGCGTTGATTCTTGGTACCGGTGGCGCGTCTAAAGCCATCGAGTTTGTGTTGAATAAGTTGAACATTCAAACCTCTTTTGTTTCGCGAAACCCGACATTGGAAATGATAAGCTACCCGGAACTTAACGCCAAAACGATGCAGGATAACACGATAATTATAAATGCAACGCCAGTGGGCACTTTTCCGCACGTTGATGCTTGCCCTGACATTCCATATCAATTTCTTTCGCCGGAGCATTTGGTATTTGATGTAGTATACAATCCGGCAAAGACTTTGTTTCTGAAAAAAGCCGAGCAGCATGGCGCTACCATTTTAAATGGAGAAAAAATGCTTGAATTACAAGCAGAAACAGCCTGGAATATCTGGAACGCTTAGTTCATTGAGGCTGAGAATCCATAATCTCATCGAAAAGGCCTTTGCAGGCATCTTCAAGAATATCAATCACATGTTCGAATCCCTGATCGCCACCGTAATATGGATCCGGCACATGGTCGGCTTGTATATTGCGGCAGAAGTCTGTCATTCTGAAAATTTGTTTCTCCTCTTTTTTTGTCATTGCATGCGCCTTCAGTCCATCAATATTCCTGTCGTCCATGCCAATAATCATATCAAATCGTTCGAAATCCAATCGTGTAAACGGCCTTGATCTATGAACGAGTTGATAATTTCTTTTTTTTGCAAAATGTCTCATTCTGCTGTCTGGAAGTTCACCTTGATGGTTGGCTATAAGGCCGGCGGAATCAATTTGAAACTCATTTTGCATTTCGTTTTTTTCTGCAATTCGTTTGAATATACCTTCGGCCATAGGCGATCGACAAATATTGCCAAGGCAAACAAAAAGTATAGATGTTGGAGACATAGAAAAGTGCTTCGTAACAGCATCCCCTTTCGACAAGTGGACCGAAAGGGGATTTGTAAAATTATTTATAATTAAATTGACAAAATCTGAATTACACCTAAGAGTTGTTCATTCACAGGTTTGTCATCTTTAATGGCTTTGGTGAATGGAACATGAACAATTTCATTGTTAACAATTCCAATCATAATGCTACGTTGTTCATCTTTTAAAGCGTCGATAGCTGCCACCCCCATTCGGCTAGCAATGATACGATCGTAGGCAGTTGGCGATCCGCCACGCTGAATGTGCCCAAGAATTGTAACACGTACATCATACTCGGGATGTTCTCTGTGCATTCTTTCTGCAAGTCCGTTGGCTCCACCGGTCACATCGCTTTCGGCAACAATCACAATGCTACTGTTTTTTGATTTGCGGAATCCATTTCTGATAAGTTCGTCAAGTTGGTCAACTTTAGTTTCGCGTTCAGGAATAATTGCTGCTTCGGCGCCCGAAGCCAACGCGCTGTTCAATGCAAGGAATCCGGCATCGCGCCCCATTACTTCGATAAAGAATAGTCGTTCGTGTGAAGTGGCTGTATCACGAATTTTATCCACTGCACCGATGATTGTGTTCAATGCTGTGTCGTAGCCAATGGTAGAATCGGTTCCATAAAGGTCGTTATCGATGGTGCCGGGCAAACCAACAATCGGGACATTAAACTCCTGAGCAAAGATTCTTGCGCCGGTAAAAGTCCCATCTCCACCAATCACCACAAGGGCATCGATTTCTTCTTTAAGCATATTTTCGTAAGCCAACTGTCGGCCTTCGGGGGTTCGGAATTCTGCACATCGTGCACTCTTCAGAATGGTCCCGCCCTGTTGAATAATATTACTAACGTTTTGAGTCTGGAACTCCTTTATTTCACCTGTTATCAGGCCTTTATAGCCTCTGTAAATTGCTTTTACACGTATGCCGTTGAAAATTGCAGCACGGGTCACTGACCTGATGGCGGCGTTCATGCCGGGGGCATCACCTCCTGAAGTTAATAAGCCAATACATTTTATACCGTATTCCATTTTTAATTATTTTGGATGCTGTTATTTTTGATTCGAGGCACTTTTGCCCAGTTCATTCAGCTTTTTCTGAACTGCTTCCATTTGCCACAGAGGGGTGGAAGTGGCGCCACAAATTCCTATTTTTTTTGATAAATCGATGTTCAATGCAATTATTTCACTGGCATCCGAAACTAAATAGGAATTTGGATTGATTGATTTGGCGTGTTCGAATAAAACTTTACCGTTCGAGCTTTTTTTACCGCTTACAAAAATAATAATATCGTTTTGTTGCGCAAAGTTAGTAATATTTGGAATTCTATTAGCAACCTGTCGGCAAATTGTGTCAGAATATTCAAAGTTTGTTTTGTTTTTAGTTAATTCAGAAACCGTATTTACTAAATGATTAAATCCATCGAGCGATTTGGTAGTTTGCGAGAAAAGTCGGATATTTTTGGAAAAATCAACAAGGTTCAACTCGCTTTCATCCTCTATCACAATGGCTTTCCCTTCAGTTTGACCCACAAGTCCGTTGATCTCGGCATGACCGTGATGTCCGTAAATAACGATTTGGGTATCGCTATCGATCGATGCATCATAAGCGTTTTTTATGCGCGACTGAAGTTTTAATACTACAGGGCATGAAGCATCGATTAAGGTAAGATTATTTTCTTTTGCGATCTGATAAGTGCTTGGTGGTTCGCCATGTGCACGCAAAAGTACTTTCGCGTTGTGTAGCTCAGCCAATTGTTTGTGGTCGATGGTAATCATCCCCATTTTTGTAAGCCGTTCTACTTCTTGTCCGTTATGCACTATATCTCCAAGGCAATAAAGTGTTTCGTTTTTCGCAAGTTCTTCCTCGGCCTTCGAAATGGCTTTCACTACGCCAAAACAAAACCCCGATTTTTTATCTATTTCAACATTCAGCATGTTATGATGATTCTTTTGTTATTGTATTCACTCTTTCGTATTTCTTCTGTAGAATCAAACAAACGAATAAAATAATAGTTTATAAATCAATTCATCAAAGAGTGTAAATTTCAGATTTATAGTGTTTTTTGCTTAAATAATTGTCGGAGAATTTCTTGCTGTTCTTTTGGACTAAGTGTTGTGTTGTCAATTTCTAAAGCATCTTCGGCTTTACGCAGAGGGCTTTCTTTGCGGTTCTGATCGCGGAAATCACGCTCAATAACGTTGGCCAGCACATCTTCGTAATTAACATTTTCTCCCTTGGCTGTCATTTCATCTAATCTTCTTTTGGCGCGAATCTCGGCAGAGGCAGTGAGGAAGATTTTAAGTTCGGCATCAGGAAATACAACTGTGCCAATGTCTCTACCGTCCATTACGATTCCCTTCTTTTCGCCCATTTTTTGTTGTTGTCGCACTAATTCGCGTCGGACTGCGGCTACTGTACTTATTCTACTTGCTCCGTTGGCTACATCTAAAGTGCGAATTTCATTTTCAACATTTTCGCCGTTCAAATACATTTCGGCTTTTCCATTTTCATTGGCTCTGAATTCCAATTGAATGTCGGGGATGTATTTTTCGATGGCAGGCACATTTATTTCGGTGGCTGTCATCCAGCCATTTCGGATGCAAAATAATGAAACTGCACGGTACATTGCTCCAGTGTCTACGTAAATATATCCTGTTTCTTGTGCTAATATCTTTGCCATAGTGCTTTTGCCGCACGATGAAAATCCATCAATCGCAACAATAATTTTTTTCATTCTAATATGTTTTAGTTAATTGAGGGTTGAATTGCTATAAACGGAATTCGTTCAGTGAAGTGCTGATAGAAAACTGATAAGAATAGTTTCCAACCTGGAACTGATTCATGCCAAAGCCCACCTGAAATTTGTAAAGTTTGATGCCTCCACCAAACGAAAAGCCGGCCATGCTTTTGAATCCGTTCATCGAAAGCTCCTGATGACGTCTGTGATTATACGATGCAGCAAGATAAAAGTTTTTACCGGGAACAAACTCAACACCGATAATTGAATGTCGGAAGGCCATATCTACAAAACCAATTTCGCCATTATCATTTGTTTCGTCAAATGTAGAAGTTTCCTGATTTAACGATGCATAATTTAAGTTCCAGTGTTGAAGGTTGTGTAAGGTTACTGAAAAACGAAAAGGGGCATGTGTCAGTTTTTTAGTCATTCCGAGTTCGATGTTCAAAGGAAGGGATTCTAAATGCTGACCGTCTTCATTTTCATAATATCCTTTTATTTGTGTTCCTACATTCCGAACTACAAGTCCCGCTGAAAATAACGCAGCATCGTCATTGTAACTTAAGCCGGCATCTAAAGCAATTCCGTAACTTGTATACACTTCGTATACCGAGGCAATTGGCTTTAGCGTTCCGCCTACTGTAATTTTTGAAGTTAATGGACGAGCGTATACAATGCTGAGCGACATGTCTTTGGCTGTAAAAAACCCAACAGGTTCGTTTAATTCGTCTCGGCCATCGAATGTTCCGTAATCAACATATTGTATTCCGATTGCAAAAAAATTATTTTTACCGAAATTTTTTCCGTACATTGCTGAGCCAAACTGAATATCGGCCAGATAATTAGCAATATTAAATCCTATCGAATTGTCGGTTTCGGAGCTCAAAAGGGCTGGATTTCTGAAAGCGAAATTTAAGTCGTTGTCTTTGAGTGAGATATTGGATCCACCTAAAGCAGCCAAACGCGAAGAAACAGGTAATTCAAGAAATGAATAGATTGCATTTCCGGCTTGCGAAAAAGCGTAACAGTTCGTCAGCAATAATATTAGAGATAGATAAAGTTTTTTGTTCATCTGAGAAACCTGTATTGTGAAGTTGTAAAAATGATAATTATACAACGTTTTTTGGAAAATGAAACCAAAGATACGCTATTTTTTATGATCCAAAAAAATCAAATCAACGATTATAGCATTATGAAAAACGTAAAATCTACAAAAAATTATATTTTAGCATCAAAAAAAACAAAGAAATCAAGTCTTTAATCTAATTGTCAAATAAAAATGATTTTTTTTGCTCAAGACAAATAAACTTTGAAAAAATAATATTACATTTGCCCTTCAGAAAATATAATAAAACAAACATAAGTTATGGACGTAAAAAAATCGCCTAAAGCAAGTCTTGAAGACAAAAAAATGGTCTTTGTTATGATGGGACTTGTTATGGTTTTATCATTGATTTACATTGGATTTGAATGGACAGATAAGGAAATAACAATCTATGCTGCTGCTGATACAGGTCTGCTTGTAGAAGAGGAAATTGAAGTGGTTCAAACTGCTCAGGAATTACCACCACCTCCACCGCCTCCTGCTCCTGAAATCGTAGAAATCTTGAATGTTGTAGAAGATAACGTTCAAGTTGCAAGTGTAGAAATCGACACTGAAGATGACAAAAACAAGACTGTAGCTATCAGTGCGCCGGTGACAAGTACTCCGATTGTAGAAGAAGAAGATAATGTGGTTTTTCAGGTGGTTGAAAAAATGCCTTCTTTCCCCGGTGGTGATGCTGAATTGTTTAAATACTTGAGCCAGAATGTGAAGTATCCTGTCATTGCGCAGGAAAATGGTGTTCAGGGGCGTGTTATTTGTCAGTTCGTGGTAAATCGTGATGGCTCCATCGTAGATGTAGAAGTTGTACGTAGCGTAGATGCGAGTTTGGACAAAGAAGCTATTCGCGTTATCAAATCGATGCCTAAATGGAGTCCTGGACAACAACGGGGTAAACCGGTACGTGTAAAATATACATTACCCGTTAACTTCAAATTACAATAGCATTAAAAGTTTGATGTCGGTTGTACCAACGGTCAATCGAATACACATTAAAATTAAAAACTTTAAAAACCGTTTGGTATGTTCCAAACGGTTTTTTTTAATAAATTTACATGGAGACAGAAATATATCAGGAGAAGGCTGTTTTAGTAGGGCTTATTACTCAAAATCAGAAAGAAGACAAGGCTAAAGAGTATCTTGAGGAATTGGCTTTTTTGGCTGATACGGCTGGTGCTACGCCCGAAAAAATGTTTTTTCAACGGATTGATTATCCGAATCCTAAAACCTTTGTAGGCCCTGGGAAATTGCAGGAAATCAAACAGTATGTCGATGAGAATGAGATCGGTCTTGTGATCTTCGATGATGAATTAACTCCAAAACAACTGCGAAACATAGAAGCGGAATTAAAGGTGTTGATACTCGACCGGACCAACCTGATACTCGACATTTTTGCCAAACGAGCGCAGACAGCCAATGCAAAAACTCAGGTAGAGCTGGCTCAACTACAGTATATGCTCCCTCGCCTTACCCGGTTGTGGACTCACCTTGAGCGGCAACAGGGTGGGATTGGTATGCGTGGTCCGGGCGAAACACAGATCGAAACAGACCGGCGGATCATTCTTACCAAAATAGCATTGCTCAAACAAAATCTCAAAGATATTGACAAACAAATGTCGACACAACGTAAAAATCGTGGGAAAATGGTTCGTGTAGCCTTGGTTGGCTATACGAACGTAGGGAAATCTACACTGATGAATTTATTAAGTAAATCGGATATTTTTGCCGAGAATAAACTTTTTGCCACGCTTGATACCACTGTCCGAAAGGTGATTATTGATAATCTTCCTTTTCTGTTGTCGGATACAGTTGGTTTTATACGTAAATTGCCTCATCATTTGGTGCAGTCTTTCAAATCGACCCTCGACGAAGTACGAGAAGCTGATTTGCTAATTCATGTTGTTGATATTTCGCACGCAAACTTTGAAGAACAACTTGAGGTAGTACAGCAAACACTCAAAGAAATTGATACTGTTGAAAAACCTACGATACTCGTTTTTAATAAAATAGATGCGTTTCGTTATGTTCCCAAAGACGAAGATGATTTATCGCCCGTAAAACGCGAAAATATCAGTCTGGAGGAATTGGAAAGAACCTGGATGTCGAAGCTCAATGAAAATTGCATATTTATTTCGGCCCGCGACAAGATGAATGTAGAGCAGTTAAAAGCGCTTATGTATTCGAAAATTAAGGCAATACATGTGGAACGTTATCCGTATAACGATTTTTTGTTTCAGAAATATGAAGAATAAGTAGTTTTATTTTGCTAAAACAAACAAATCGGCTCGATATATTTTTATTTACGCTAAAGTAAAAATTTTAATTAAAATTCAAAACTAATTATGTCTGCTTATCGTCAACTTACAGAAAAAGAGATAGCTACTCTGACCGTATACGGTTGTTCTGCCGAATCGTGGCAAAACGTGAAGGTAGCTTCAGAATTTTCGCCCGCATTCGTTACCAATGTACATTTTTCGGGCGAAATTGAATTAGGAGTTTTCAACAAAGTATTTGAACTTGCAGGAGGGTTAAAAAAACATTCGGGATTGAATAATTGTTGTTTGCATAACTGTACAGTGGGCAACGATGTTTTTATTGATAAAATCGACAATTATATTGCTAATTATAAAATTGATGATAATTCGTACATCGAAAATGTGAATCTGATCCTTGTAGATGGAGTTACTGCTTTCGGCAATGGAGTGAAAGTACCCGTGATGAACGAGGGTGGAGGACGTGAAATCCCTATTTTCGACTGGCTGTCGGCGCCTTTGGCATATATTCTCACCCTCTATCGTCATCGTCCGATGTTGATTCACAATCTTCAGCAACTGATTGATGCATACGCAAATTCACATAAATCGGACAGAGGATACATAGCAAAAAATGTTAAGATTATTAACTGTGGAAGTATTAAAAATGTAAGAATTGGCGATTATGCTGTTGTTGAAGGCGCTTCGTTGCTCGAAAATGGGACGGTAAATAGCAACGAAAAAGCTCCTGTTGTCATCGGCTCAGGGGTTAAATGTAAAGATTTTATTTTAAGTTCAGGTGTTTCAGTGACCGATTCTACCTTGATCTCAAGGTGTTTTATCGGACAGGGTTGTATTATGGGCAAGCACTATTCGGCCCTTGATTCACTGTTTTTTTCCAATTGCCAAGGAATGCATGGCGAGGCGACGGCGATTTTTGCAGGACCTTATACGGTTTCTCATCATAAGTCTACCTTGCTTATCGCAGGTATGTTCTCGTTTCTTAATGCAGGCAGCGGGTCGAACCAAAGCAATCATATGTATAAATTAGGTCCAATACATCAAGGAATTTGTGAACGTGGATCGAAAACTACAAGCGATTCGTATTTGTTGTGGCCTGCTAAGATTGGAGCTTTTACGCTGGTTATGGGTCGTCACTACAAACATTCCGACACCTCGGATTTGCCCTTTTCGTACCTGATCGAAAATGCTACTGATAGTTGTTTAGTTCCAGGGGTTAACCTCAGGAGCGTTGGTACCATTCGTGATGCACAGAAATGGCCTAAACGCGACAATAGAATGGATAGTCGTAAGTTGGATCCTATCAACTTTAATTTGCTGAGTCCGTACACTATTCAAAAAATGATGAAAGGTGTTGATTTACTTAAAAATATACAGCAAACCTCAGGCGAAACAACCGGTATTTACACCTATCAGAATTGTAATATTAAAAATTCATCTTTAAAAAAAGGAATTGAATATTACAATATTGCTATCAATAAGTTTCTTGGTAACTCGCTGATAAGTAGGCTTAAAAATGATAACTATTTGAGTATCGAGGAAATCAGAGCAAGACTTCAACCGGATACTGATAATGGCTTCGGCGAATGGATTGATTTGTCGGGGTTAATTGCACCTAAAAATGTGATCGATACTTTGCTTTGTAAGATAGAAGAAAATAAGTTTAGTCTGGATCAGATTCAGCAAGAATTTGAGAACATGCACAAAAACTATTATAAGTACGAATGGACTTGGGCGCTTAGTAAATTATTGAAATTCTGGAATAAAAAGCTTACCGAAGTGACCTACGACGATATTTTCTCTCTCATTGAGTTATGGAAGGAATCTGTTGTAAAACTTGATAAATTAATTTACAGCGATGCTAAAAAAGAATTTGATTTGAACTCTAAGACCGGTTTTGGTGTTGATGGAAATGAAGAACAGAAACATCAGGATTTTGAATCTGTTCGCGGAAGTTTTGAAAGTAATCCTTTTGTACTCGAAGTTTTAAATCATATTGATATAAAAACTAATTTGGGTAACGGTTTGATCGATAGGTTGAAATCTCATAAACCGCTTCAATAATTACAATTTATTGAGCATAACGAATTCTGCGGAACGATTGAAATGGTTATTTGAAAAAAATCAAACAAAGAAAAATATGAACAATTTTAATTTTTATAGTCCCACCTTTTTTGTGTTTGGGAAGGAAAGAGAAAACGAAGCAGGTAAATATGTAAAACGTTTTGGAGGATCAAATGTATTGATTCATTACGGCAGTGGGTCGGTAGTGAAAAGTGGTTTGCTCGACAGGGTTAAAAAATCACTTTCTGAATCTGGTATAAAATTTTCTGAATTGGGAGGCGTGGTTCCAAATCCTCGAAGTGGTTTGGTTTACAAGGGTGTTGATATTTGCAAAAAAGAAAAGATTGACTTTATTTTAGCTGTCGGCGGCGGTAGCGTTATTGATTCGGCCAAAGCTATTGCCTTGGGAGCTGTCACTGATGGTGATTTCTGGGAGTTTTATCTTGGTAAACGGGTAGAAAAAGCATTACCGGTTGCCACTATCCTTACGCTGACAGCTGCCGGAAGCGAAGGTTCTAGCGGTTCGGTGATAACACACGAAAACGGTATGTTGAAACGTGCTGTTAACAGTGATTTGTTGCGTCCTGTTTTCTCCATCCTGAATCCCGAACTTACATGTTCGTTGCCGCCATATCAAACTGCTTGTGGAGCTACCGATATGATGGCACACGTAATGGAGCGTTATTTTACTAATACCAAAGATGTAGAAATTACGGACCGTTTGTGTGAGGCGGTTTTGTTAACAGTTATCAACGAAGCGCCAAAAGCGCTTTCAAATCCTAACGATTACGAAGCGCGTGCCAATCTAATGTGGGCAGGTATGGTTGCGCACAATGATATTTGTGGTGTGGGTCGCGAGCAGGACTGGTCGTCTCACGGTATGGAACACGAACTTTCGGGCTTGTACGATGTGGCGCATGGCGCCGGTTTGGCCGTAATGTTTCCTGCGTGGATGAAGTATGTAATGCACAATGATATCATGCGTTTTGCCCAGTTTGCTGTACGTGTATGGGGCTGCGAAATGGATTTTAGTCATCCTGAAAATACTGCACGGAAAGGTATAGAAAAATATGAGCAATTTATGATTTCCATCGGAATGCCAATTCGATTTTCTCAACTTGGTGCTAAACCCGAAGACATTCCCACTTTAGTAAGCTCTATTGGATTGGGCGAACATACAATGGGTAGTTTTGTGAAACTGAATCAAAAAGATATTAAAAAAATATATGAGCTTGCAGTGTAAGTGATTTATTTGAGCAAAAAAAGTGATGCTTCTACTGAAAGCATCACTTTTTAATATTCGGGACTTTGTGTTTTATTCCACTTTACTTTTTTGCTTCTCCATTGTCGACAACATGCCACAGGCGGCAAAAATATCTTCACCGCGCGATTTGCGTATGGTAGTGGTGATACCGTTGTTGGTAAGGTAGTCGCGGAAGAAAATCATTTTTTCTTCGTTCGAAGTCTTGAGATCTGCGCCGGGGATGGCATGGAAGCGGATCAGGTTTACCCGACAGTCGATACCTTTCAGTATGCGCACCATTTCCACTGCATGACGCAAGCTGTCGTTCAACCCATCGAACATTATGTACTCAAAAGAAACCCTACGCTGATGACTGAAATCGTGTTTGCGGAGTTCTTTCAGTATTTCTTCGGCCGGATAAGCTTTCTGAATCGGCATTAGTTTCAGCCTTTCTTCGGCAAACGGAGAGTGCAGACTTACTGCTAAATGACAATTGGTGGTTTCGAGGAATATTTTCATTTTCGGAATCACGCCAATGGTGGATACCGTGATGCGACGCGGACTCCAGCCATAACCGTAGTCTGCCGTTAGTATTTCGAGTGCACGGAGCAGGTTGGGTAAATTGTCCAACGGCTCGCCCATGCCCATAAATACAAGATTGGTTAGTTTTTCGGCTTCGGGAATGGAGAGTATCTGGTTGAGTATTTCGGCAGCAGTGAGATGCGCTCCAAATCCTTGTTTTCCGGTCATGCAAAACAGACAATTCATTTTGCAACCCACCTGCGACGAAACGCAGAGCGTATTCCTGTCGTCTTCGGGAATGTAAACGCTTTCGATAAAATTGTTGTCGACTGTTTTGAAAAGGTATTTCTTGGTACCATCCACCGATTCGGCAGTGTGCGAAGGCAACGCTCGTCCTACCTCGTACAATTCATTCAGTTTTTGGCGATTGCCGGCAGAGATATTGCTCATCTCGTCGATGCTGAATATACGTTTTTTGTAAAGCCAGTCGGCAATTTGCTTACCTGTGAACGATGGCATGTTCAGTTCAGTTGCCACTGCTTTTAATTCATCGACAGTTTTGCCGATTAATGCTATTTTTGTCATTTTTACTTTGTCTGTTCTTTTTATCGATGCTGATTTTTTTCTACACTCCTACTCATTTTCTTTTTTAATAAGTAAATTTGTTCATCAAAGATGTATTCTCTATCTATAAAAAGAAAACGGAATGAAAATGTTCATTCCGTTTTCTTTTTATAGAAGAATTTTATTTTTAATAGAAATTCAAACGGTTGTCAACCAGGTTTGATTTTTCGCGTAGGTCTTGAGCAACCATATAAGGCAACGAATAACTTGTACGCGCATTGAGCTGCATAATTTGCATTTTAACATCGAATGGAGCTGGATTTAGCTGAGCGTTGGTAGGCAATACTACGTAAACACCTGCATTTCCTTTGATAGGCGCCGAAATTTTATTTACAGGCAGTGTTGATACTTTTCCTACTACAGCAGGTTCGTTGCCGGCTACTCCAAACTGATAGGCATCGAAGTTGACAGCTGGTGCTGACTTAACGTCGACACCAATGGCTGCGGCAAGGCTTTCGATGGTTGGGTATTTGGCGGCCTGAGCTGCAAGATTTTTAATCATTAGCTCGGCTTTTTTGTCGCGCAACAATTCAGCTTTGATGATTTCGGATGCTTTAGCTAACGAGCGATATCCTTTTTCGTTATTCTCAGTAAGCGTTGCTACCACAAACTGGTTACCGCAATCGTAAACATCCGATACATCGCCTTTCTCATTTTCGAAAGCCCAGCGAACAATCTGACGTGAGTTCGAAATGTCGGCAATTTTTTCGGTTGTTTTAAGTAGATCGGCTGCAGTACGCACTTCGTATTTTTTATCTTTGGCTCTTTTGTCGAATTCTTTGGCGTCCAGTTCAGCCGCAAATTGTTTGGCTTCGTTATAAATTTTACTTACCGATTCGTTACTTGTTGATACTTTGATCTCGAGAATAGCCAATTTTACTTTGCGACGGGCTGGTGTTTTTTCCATTACTTGCATAATTTGAATACCCTGAGCATCTTTCAAAGTGAATACTTCGTTGGCGCTACTTCCAAATGCTTTTGAAATCATTTCTTTATCCAATCCCTGCATACCGTCCACAATCCAACCTATTTCGCCGCCATTGGCTGCTGTTTGTTGTACGGCTGAGTATTTTTGTGCCAATGCAGCAAAGTTGGCTCCACTTTTAATTGCGCCAATAATACTGTCGGCTTTTGTTTCGTCTTTTGTTGTAAGGTAAATATGACGCAGACGTACCGAGTCGGAGGCCATAATGCCTGATTCAACGACCTTGGCCATTGTGTAGGCGTCGTTTTCAAATACAGGACCGGTGATAGCGCCTGCACCATTTCCAAATGCAAAATCTTTCAGGTTGGCCGGAACGTTTCTTTCTGAATAAGGAACGCCATCGTAACGTATCTCTGAATTTTGATTGATAAAACCGGCGATATCTGTTGTTGTTTTGAATTCTTCGCTCAGTTTATTCATTGTAGTTTCAGCTTTTTTGAAATCTTCGGCCGAAGGTTTTACGTTGAAAACTACATAATTTAATGTGCAGTTGGCTTCTTGTTTGTAGAGTTCTTTTTGCTTGTTGTAGCGTTCTTTGATTTCGCTGTCCGAAACTTTTACTGCAGAATCAGGAATCATGAAATAGGGTTGAACCACGTAGTTTACGTCGACACTTGTTTTGGCTGCATCGTACAGTGTTTTAGCGTCAAGTTTGTTGGCGGTAATGGCTTTTGAAAGTAGAGTGTTGTATTTTTCCTGAAGAATAGATGTTTTAACTGTTTTTTCCCAAAACAACCAATACGATTTAGCTTTCTCGAGCTGTTGTTTCATTTCTTCGTTTTCGGGCGTTTGTTCAAGGCTGTTCAGGAATTGCACCAACATGGGGCGACTAAATTGTCCATTTTCGCCAGCAAAAGCACGGCGTTGAGCGATCAAAGGGTGAATGTTTTTTCCGATCAACCGATCAGATAATTCTTCGGCGCTTACGGCTAATCCCATTTTTTTAGCTTCCTCGTTGAGTAGTTTTTCATTCACAAGTGTTTCCCATACCGAAGCGCGGAGTTGAGTTGTGATTTCTTCGCTCAGGTCTGTCTGCCCGGTTTCTATTTTGTATACTTCAACCATTTGATCAATCAACACAGCGTAGTCGTTGATGTTGATTTTGTCACCTGCAATTTCTGCAACTGTTTCTTTTGATTTATTAAAAAAAGTTGATCCCTGAGTAAGCGCATCGCCAATGATAAAGGCAAATAATGCAAATCCCACTATGATCATGAGTAAAACCCCTTTGCTTCTGATTTTTCCTAAAATAGCCATGTCTTTAAATTAAGATGTATTTTTTTTGTTTATTTTCTAAATGGATTTGAGGGCGCGAATATACAAAAAAAACCTGTTAGTTTTGCATATTTTGTGTTTTTTATGAGTGTATTTTTTTGTTCATCCTGAAATTCAGTATCTTGTAATTAAGGTTAAATTTGTCTGTTTTCATTTATTTCCCACTGTGAGTTTTACCAATTCTATTCGGTTGTTGGTTACTTTAACACATTTGCAGGTAAATCCTTCTATTCTGACGAGTTCGTTCAGTTTCGGGAAATGTTGATGATGATGCAGTATGAAACCTGCAATGGTCTCATATTCGTCCGAATCAGGAATGTTTATGTTGAATTTTAAATTAGCATTTTTTACTTCGAGTCTTCCGCTGAAGAGATATTCGTTCTCGCCCGTTTTTTCGGCAATATAGTCGCGGTTATCATGTTCATCTTCAATTTCTCCAAAAATTTCTTCGATAATGTCTTCGAGTGTGATGATGCCTGCAGTTCCGCCAAATTCATCCACCACCACAGCAATGCTTTTCTTTTGCTGCATAAAAAGTTTCATAAGTTTTTGGGCAGCCATATTTTCGGGCACAATTGGAATTGGATTGATGTGTTTTTTCCATTCCTTTTGATGTTCAAACATTTCAGAAGAATGAATGTAGCCTATAATATTATCAATATCAGTTTTGTAAATTGGAATTTTAGATAGACCGGTTTCAATAAAAGTTTGTTTCAGCGATTCGAGCGTACTGTTGTACTCCAGCGCAATTATCTCAGTACGTGGCACTGAGCAGTCGCGCAGTCTTACCTTCGAAAAGTCGAGTGCGTTCTGAAAAATCTTCACTTCGTTTTCAAATTCTTTTTCGGTTTTGTCGTTATCAAAACTTTCCTGAATCAGATAATTTAAATCGATGCGTGAAAAAATATTTTCCTGCACTCCGGAGTTGATCCCAACCCCAAAAAGTTTTAAAAGGCGAATGGATAACCACGAACTAAAACTTGAAATAGGATATAGCAAAATATAAAAAGCGAACAATAACCAAGAAAAAATGCGTAGCCAAAGGTTAGGGTTGATTCTGAAAATTGTTTTTGGTAGAAATTCGCCTGTAAACAATACAATTACAGTGGCTATTATCGTTTGTGTGATTGCAATTAAAAACTCATTCCCCATAATGGAAAGTGCTGGTTCGAGTAGTTCGGCCATTAAAATACCGTATATAACCAGACAAATATTGTTGCCAACCAACATGGTGGAAATATATTGCTGCGGATTGCGGTAAAATATTGATAATATCGCCGAAGCCAGGTTTTTTTGTTTCTTATCCAGTTCAAACCTTAATTTATTCGACGATATAAAAGCTATTTCCATCCCGGAGAAAAAGGCGGAAAAGAGAAGTGCCCAGATGATATAAATTGTATTTTCCAATTTCAATTGAAGAGTTTTAATTTATTGAGTGCAAATATACAATAACTAATTGATAATTTTAATTATCTTCTTTTTAATATGCTTTTTCTGAAGTTTTTTCAAGCTTTTCATGTCGTTTTTTTTTGTTCGCTATTTGCCGTGATTTTGCGTAAACCAATGTATGTACATCGAACCTATCTTTGTGTTATAAGTCTTGTTTTGCCATCGGAATAACAGAAATTTAAAAGTTGTTTTCAGGTTAACTCACGTTATGTCAGTTAGATGTAAAATTGTATTTTAAATAAAACAATAATAATAGCTGCTTTGATTTGTGGTTTTGAAAAAAAGCCGTATCTTTGCAACCGCTTTTAAAAATCAGATCTAGTAGCTCAGCAGGTAGAGCACATCCCTTTTAAGGATGGGGTCCTGGGTTCGAGCCCCAGCTGGATCACTATTATTTTAAAAGCAGCTAACAAAGTTGATGATCTAGTAGCTCAGCAGGTAGAGCACATCCCTTTTAAGGATGGGGTCCTGGGTTCGAGCCCCAGCTGGATCACGAAAAAAACCTCTTTAATCAATATGATTGAAGAGGTTTTTTGTTGATTCCTTAGCGGAATTAATTGAATTTTGCGAGCAATGCCTTTACTTTTTCCGATATCAGTCGTCCTTCGGTTTTGCCTGCAAGTTGCTTGCTGGCGGTGCCCATTACTTTACCCATGTCTTGTGGACCTGTGGCTCCTACTTGTGCAATAATAGCTGCTACTGCTGCTTCCAACTCGTCATCACTCATTTGCACCGGCAGGTATTTTTCTATCACAGCAGCCTCTGCTAATTCATTTTCGGCCAATTCCGGACGGTTTTGTTCGGCGTAAATCTGTGCAGAATCTTTGCGTTGTTTTAGCATTTTCTGTATAATTTTTACAGCTGCTTCGTCGGCCAGATTTCCATCTCCACCTTTGGCGGTTTTGGCTTCAAGAAATTCTTTTTTCATACCACGCAATGCTTCAAGAGCCACTTTGTCGCGTGCTAACATGGCGGTTTTTATATCTCCGCTTACTTTATCGAATAGTTCGTTCATCTTCTTTTCAGTTTTATTAAGTAGTAAAAAAATATCGGCAAATGAGTTGATTGAATTATCGCATCAATCTTCGTTTCCATGCCGGAATGTTTTCAATATTTTTAAGTGTGCTTTCGTTTTCCAGTTCTTCCAACGTAAACGTTTGTATTTCAACTTTAGGTTCGGGTACTGGTTCGGGTTCAAGTACAAGTTCAGGCATTGGTTCAGGTTTTGCCGGCGATTGTTTGCCATAGTACTGATCCATGGCTTTTCGCATTTCGTCTTCGCTTATTTCCCGTTCTTCTTTTTCTTCTTTTTCTGGTTTTTCCGAGTTTAAGCGTGTTTGAATAGCCGAAGCAACGTTCTGAATCACTGAACCAGAGGTATGGGCTGTCGTTTTATGTTCCTCTTTTGTTATCTTTGTTGGCATTCCCGGAATATCGCTCACATCGTATCCTGTTGCAATAATTGTTATTTTCACGTTATCCCCCAAGCTGTCATCGAAAGTTGCACCCCAAATTACTTGAACATTATCACCAACTTTGTTCATGAAATCGTGAATTTGCTGCACTTCTTCCATTTTGATCTGGTTGGTAGTGGAGCAATATAAACTCAATAACACTTTGCTGGCACCACTTACATCATTGGTGTTTAACAAAGGCGAGTTCAATGCGTCTTCGATGGCTTTGCTGATGCGGTTTTCACCTGCAGCGAAACCGGTGTTCATTATCGCCACATTGCCATCTTTCATAATGCTATACACATCGGCAAAGTCGGTATTGATATAGCCTGGAACTGTAATGATTTCGGCAATTCCTTTGGCGGCATTGGTCAATACATCATCGGCTTTGGCAAAAGCGTTCGACAGTTCCAGATCGGGATATATTTCCTTTAGTTTCTCGTTGTTGATCACCAGAATAGCATCCACATGTTCGCTTAATGCTGCCACGCCTTCGAGGGCTTGTTTGATTTTGAGGTTTCCTTCGAATGCGAAAGGAATAGTAACGATGCCCACAGTAAGAATCCCCAGATCGTGTGCTGCTTTAGCCACTACAGGAGATGCCCCCGTACCTGTTCCTCCACCCATGCCAGCGGTGATAAAAACCATTTTGGTGTTATCGTTTAGAAGGTTTTGAATATTTGCTATCGATTCTTCGGCCGCTTTTTTGGCAACAACGGGATTTCCACCTGCCCCTAAACCAGAGGTCGTATCTATCCCCAACTGAATTTTTGTAGGTACCGGCGATTTGATAAGTGCTTGATTGTCTGTATTGCAAACTACAAACGAAACGTCTGTTATTCCCTGTCGGTACATGTGGTTCACTGCATTTCCACCGCCACCGCCAACACCAATCACTTTAATGATAGAGGAATCGACCAATGGTAATTCTAAGGGTAAACTGTCTTCTAAATAGCCCATATAATGTATTTATTGTCTGTTGATTACTTTAAAAATATTATTTATAACTCATTTTGATAGATGCAAGATTTTGAGTGCTTTTTGTTTTAATTCATGCTGTTTTCGTCGCCGAAAAAATTAATAAACCCATTCGCAATTCTGTCTTTGATCCCTTTTTTGGGAAGTTTGGGTTCCTTTTTTACGGCTTTTTTTTCTTCAACGGGATGTTGTTGACGGAATTCGTGATGCAGTAAAATGGTACCCACCAATTGAGATAGATCAGTATCGAGATATTTTTCAATTGTTTTGTCGGTAAGCCATTCGGCATGACTACCAAAACGAACGTTCATTTCGGTTTTTTCGCTTACAAAATCAATCAGTTGTTTGAGTTTTGAGGCACCGCCGGTAATAATTATACCATCTTCCAACGTATCCGGGAAAGCTGTTATTTTGTTCAAGATAGGTTGAAGTATTTCTTCGAGGCGTGCTTCAATGATGGTGGCCAAAAATTTTGTCGAAATCTTTACAGGAGGTTTTTCATCTTCAATCGAAGGTATTTGAACGAAAATCGGATCTTCGACAAGTCGCTCCATTGCAAAGCCCTTAATGCATTTAAGTCTTTCGGCATGCGATTCGCTAATCCCCAGTTCCTGAATGTCTTTGGTTATGTTTTTTCCACCGAGCGGTACGATGAGCATTTGTTGTAATGTGTCGTTTTTGTAAATGGCAAGGGTGGTTGTGGCAGCACCGAAATTGATTAGAGCACAACCATTTTCACGTTCATTTTCTTCGAGAACGGCGGTTGACAGACATTCAGCAGCCACCGGATTGCACTCCACAATGAGTCCTGTTCTTTCAAAGCATCTTTCAAGTTCTTCTTTTATTGTGCTACTTCCGTAAACTACCGTGTATCTGGCAGTTATTTGTGTTGCTTTTTTATCTGTAGGTTCATCTGTACGGTGTCCGTCAAGTTCATAATATAGTGGAATTACATCAAAAACAGCGATATTGTCTTTCTGTACTTTTTTGATGCACTCTTCATTCATTTCATAGATCAATTGATCACTTACAGTTTTTGATGCACCTACAAACCGACTGATTGTAACAGATGTGCTTTTCATGCTTTTGGCGCCTACACTAACCGATACCTGATCAATGTCGTGGATTCTGGCGCTATTCTGAATCAGCCTTGTGAGTTCACTTATTTTAAATGCTGCGCCCGATACCTGTTCGACGATGCCGTGTTTAACATCGTCGGAGGGTTTGGATTCGACGGCTAAAATTTTCAAAGTGTTGTCGGCTTGAACTTCGGCTGCCAACGCAGTGATTTTCGAGCTACCTAAATCTATTGCAACATATTTATTTAATATCATATCTTTTTTACAGTACTACTGTCATTATTATGAACAATTTCAATTTTGGGCTTAGTAGTTTGCATCCCTTTTTTTGTACAAACAATTTGATTGTCATATTGTAAATCAATTTTCTCGTAATGATTCCAGCCTATAGTGTTAAATCCTTGTTTGTAAAGCCTGTATAGTTTGTCAAGTTTTGATTGATAATTATCTAATTTTCCAAGTACAATCGTAGCATCGCCTACTCTTGGAATCAAAACAATCTTAAGATCTTCCAGGATGTAAATTTGTTCTATCTGAGCATTCCAGAATGGATCTTCAACAATTGAACTTACAAAATCGAAAAGTTTTCCGGTGGCAAATGACTTGGTGATCGTTCCGGACACTACCGGGACGTAAGCAGCTTGATTCAGCGAGACCGGAAACAACTGGCGGTCGGTGTCGATATAATAGTTTTCCTGTCCTGCTATCATGAATTTTGGTACACGTTGCTTAATCTTAATCCGAAGAGATCCAGAAGGTGTTTTATAACATTCAGCGTTTTTTATCATAGGGTTTTTTAGTAAAACTTTCTCAATCGACTCGGTATGAATATTTCTGTAGGATTTTCCAATTGGATTTAAATCGTTATTTTCAAGCATTTTAGCTATTTCGCTGTCGGTGATAAGTTGAATCTCATCATTGTCGTCGAAACTTACATCGAGATGGACACAGGTTATGTGGTTGTCGTTATTCTTAAAACTGAATATAACGAAACCTAAATAACCCAGTATTAAAATCATACAGGCGATAATGAATATGTATCCAAACTTTGATATTTTCATTGTATTGTAACCGACATTTTTTTCTGAAGAGAATATATTGTTAAATTTGTTTTAATTGATTTTTTATAAGTGGAACTATTGTATCAATATCGCCTGCACCAAAAGTAACCAACACATCTATTTCTTTTTCTTTGAGCAAAGATAATAGATTTTCTTTTGAGCACAATGTTTTGTTTTTCAGTTTTACTTTACTTAAAATAATGTCGGAAGTAACTCCTTCGATAGGTTGTTCGCGAGCCGGATAGATATCGAGCAGAATGAGTTCATCAAGCAACGAAAGTGCATCGGCAAAGTCGTTGGCAAAATCTCGGGTTCGCGAATATAGATGCGGCTGGAAAATACCGGTTATCTTTCGTCCCGGATACAACGTACGAATGGATGAAATGCTGGCTTTCAATTCGCTCGGATGATGGGCATAATCGTCCATATACACCAGTTTATTCGTTTTGTAAACAGTATTGAAACGGCGGTAAATGCCCGAAAATGAAGATATTCCTACTCTTAATTCGTCGGCTGTAACACCGTTGAGCCAGGCCAGTGCCATTGCAGCCACACTGTTTTCGACGTTGATGCGAACCGGCACGCCCAGTCTCACATTTGCTATTGTTTCGGTGGGTGTTACAAAATCAAAATGAATTTCGCCCTGCGAAATTTTTATTTTTTCGGCATGAAAATCACCGCCTTCGTCCATGGAGTAGGTGTAGAGTTTCACTCCTTTCTGAAATTTCAGTTCTAATTCGATGCCTTTTTTGATGATGATTACACCTCCGGGAGTAACAAGCGATGCGAAATGTTCGAAGCTCTGACGGAAAGCTTCTGGTGTGTCGTAAATGTCTAAATGATCGGCATCTACAGAGGTGATAACTGCCATATAAGGTGAAAGTTGATGAAAAGAACGATCGTATTCATCGGCTTCAATAACCACCAGATTACTGTTTTTCGATAGCAAAAGGTTCGTGTTGTAATTATTCGATATTCCACCCAGAAATGCACTACATGTTACCTGCGACTGATAGAGCAAGTGAGCAGTTATAGTAGAAGTTGTTGTTTTACCATGTGTTCCGGCTATACAAATACCTTTGCTTTGGCGGGTTATGTCGCCCAATACCTGAGCCCGTTTAAGAATTGTGTAATTCTGTTCGCGAAAATATTGAAGTTGAGGATGACTTTCGGGAACAGCAGGAGTGAGCACTATAAGCGTACTTTCAGGTTTTACGAATTCAGCAGGAATATAATTTACACTTTCGTTGTAACAAATGCTGATTCCTTCAGCTTCCAGATCGGAGGTGAGTTTAGTTTTGCTTCTGTCATATCCGCCCACAGTAAAACCTTTAGTGTTAAAGTAGCGTGCTAAAGCACTCATCCCTATTCCACCAATCCCCAGAAAGTAGTATTTATTAAATTTATTCATGTTTATTTTTACATCGTTTACGTATCCAGGCGTTTACATATTGTATGGAAACAAAATACAGATATTTTTTTTTGATAGTTCTATTTCTAAAAAGGATGACATATCCTAATTATTTGTTTTTGATTAATTTAATAACTTCGTTGGCAATTCTCTCTGCTGAATCTTTTTCGGCCAGTTTAAATATATTTTCAGATAGTTTTAATAGTTCAGCATCGTTATTAATCAATCTAATCGCTTCTGGAATAAGTAAGTTAATCGCTTCGTTGTCTTTTATCATTAGGGCGGCTTCCTTTCGTACAAGGGCCAGCGCGTTTTGCGTTTGATGGTCTTCGGCCACATTGGGCGAAGGTACTAAAATGGTTGGTTTCGACAACAAGCAAAGTTCGGAAATTGAACTTGCTCCAGCGCGTGAAATCACCAGATCGGCAACTGAATATGCATAATCCATCCGCGAAACGAAATCGGTCACCAACAATGAGGGCGACTTGAAATTTTCTGTCGATTGAAGAGCGTTTTCGATATAGTATTTACCTGTTTGCCAAATCACCTGAATGTTAGCTTCCGTCAGTTGTTTGAGTTGGGCTGTTACACTTTGATTAATAGTTCGGGCACCGAGACTGCCTCCGACGATTAAAAGTGTCTTTTTGGTGGGTTCGAAACCAAAAAACTGATAGGCTTCTTTGGCTTTTGTTGGTGTTCGTAGTAAATCCTGACGTACAGGATTCCCTGTTTTGATTATTTTTGATGCAGGAAAAAATTTCTCCATATTATCGTATGCCACACATATTTTCGATGCTTTTTTCGAAAGTAATTTATTGGTCACACCTGCATACGAGTTTTGTTCCTGAATTAATGTGGGTATGCCGTAGGCCGAAGCAGCCCGAAGCGTAGGGGCGCTGGCGTAGCCGCCAACACCGATCACCACTTCAGGTCGAAATCTTTTGATAATGCTGCGGGCTTTCATTATACTCTTCATTAAGTTGAAGAGGACTTTTACATTTCGCATCAGATTTTTACGGTCGAATCCACTCACGGGTAAACCTTCGATGGGATAGCCGGCGGATGGAACTCTTTCCATCTCCATACGCCCTTCGGCACCAACAAACAGAATGTCGGCGTCAGGAAATTTATTCTTAAGTGCATTGGCAATGCTTATTGCGGGAAAAATATGTCCACCGGTTCCTCCTCCGCTTACTATAAATTTGTGTTTCATGTTTTTATGTCATTGAATAACCGTAGATTTTTAATAATTAATAACTGTACAGTTCATCATTTATCACCTGTTTTTTACTTCTGGATTTTATCCAAGTTCTTCCAGCTTTACGATCGGTATTTTATCTTCTGCTTTTTCGTCCATAGTTTCGTCAACAGGTTGTCCATCCTCTTTTAGTTGGCGCGTAATGCCGAATATTATTCCAAAATAGATACAAGTTATTAAAATTGATGTTCCACCCCTGCTAATCAAAGGCAGGGGCTGACCGGTAACAGGCCCGAGGCTTGTGGCTACAGACATGCTTACAAATGACTGTATAACAATCATTAGCGATAGTCCGATGACCAATACAGCCGGGAAAACCGTCGGGCTTTCAGTAGCAATTCGTCCTGCCCTGAAGAGTAAAATCAGGTAGAGCAAAATTACAAAAATTCCTCCTACAAGTCCCATTTCTTCAATAATAATAGCATAAATAAAATCGGAATATGCCTGAGGCAGATAATCGCGTTCAATACTATTGCCGGGCAATACGCCAAATATTCCTCCCCGGGCAATGGCGATGCGGCCATGTTGAACTTGGCGATTTTCATCCGTTATTTCATATTTTGATTTGTCATCGTCAGTGTTTTCGGTAAATCTGTCGATACGGGCTGTCCAGGTGTAAGCTCTGTCGAAAGCTTTTGGCATTTTTTCCTGGGGAATTGCTTTTATCGCTCCATACCCTAAAATGAGCGCCAGAAGAATGCCTCCCGCCAGCACACCAAGTCTTTTTAAGGATACCCGACCAATAAACATCATAATAAATACAACACCGAAAAGTATTACTGCGGTCGAAAAGTTTTCGAGCAGAATAAGAGGGCATATAATTCCCAGCATAATGATGGTGCTCCAGAAATACTTTTTCTCGTCTGTTTTTGGATTTTTAATTCTTGAAATGAAATCGGCTGCAACTATAATTACCGATAATTTAGCAAGTTCGGAGGGCTGAAAATTAAAACCTCCAATCACCAACCAACGGGAAGCATCGTTTTCGCTTTTGCCTTTGAACAGTACAAGAATAAGCATAAACACCGAAAGCACCAATACAAAATAGGAGATGAGTCGAATGTATCGGAATGGAATTAAATGTACCAAAACGGCGATGAGTGCGCCACCAGCCAAAAATCCTACGTGGCGCAACATGGGTGCAGTGTGGTTGGCTGCTTTATAGGCCAGTGTACTCGATGCACTGTACATTTCGATAATCGAAACAATACAAAGCATAATGAATACGATCCAAAGTGTGGCATCGCCCCGAAGGTATTTTTTTAATAATGAATCCATTGATGTAATTTACGATTTAATCATTTGCTGTTTATCGCTGATCTGCCTGAAATAAAACTCACAACCTGAAAATATATACAAGAAAGATCAAAGATTTCGTACACAGGTTTTAAACTGGCTACCTCTATCCTCATAATTTTTAAATAAGTCGAAACTGGCACAGCAAGGCGATAATAGTACAGTTTCACCTTCTTTGGCCATGTTGAAAGATGCTTTTACAGCTTCTTCCATCGATCTGGCATCGACAATTTTATTAACTTTGCCATCAAAAAACTGGTGTAAGGCTGTGTTGTCGATTCCCATAAAAACCAATCCTGAAACTTTTTCCTTTACAAGCTCTTCAATTTCAGAATAATCATTCCCTTTGTCGGTTCCTCCTAATATCAGAATTGTAGGCGTTTTCATGCTTTGAAGCGCATACCAGCACGAGTTGACATTTGTTGCTTTCGAGTCGTTTATAAATCGAACGTTGCGTACAGTGGCTACATATTCGAGGCGATGTTCAACACCCTGAAAGTCTTGTAACGACTGACGAATTGTATCTTTTTTTACATTAACAATAGAAGCTGTAAGTCCGGCGGCCATTGAGTTATAAGTATTGTGTAAGCCCTGTAGAGCTAAGCTTGTTGCAGGCATAGTGAATATTGATTGAAGCGTTTTAATTATTAGTTCGTCTTTTTCAATAAATGCTTTTGTTTTTTCGGTTCGTTCTGTCGAAAAAGGATAAAGCGCGGATTGGATGTTTCGTTTTTCGAGTTCGACTTTGATCACCGGGTCATTTTCCCAGAATATGAAAGCATCTTTTTCGGTCTGATTTTGTGTAATCCGGAATTTCGAATCCACATAATTTTGAAAATTATAGTTGTATCGATCTAAATGATCTGGTGTTATATTGAGCAACACGGCAATGTCGGCTTTGAATTCTGTCATCCCGTCGAGCTGAAAACTACTTAATTCCACCACATAATAATCGTAATTGTCATTGGCAACCTGCAAAGCCAGGCTGTTTCCTACATTGCCGGCAAGTCCTACATTAAAACCTGCTTTTTTAAGGATATGATAAACCAGCATTGTGGTGGTGGTTTTGCCATTGCTACCTGTGATACAAATCATTTTTGCATTTGTATACCGACCAGCAAATTCAATTTCGGAAATTACTGGAATGGATAATGAATGTAGTTTTTTTATCAACGGCGCTTTATCCGGAATGCCGGGGCTTTTTATTACTTCTTTAGCATTCACTATTTTATCTTCGGTGTGTTGTTTTTCTTCCCATTCAATGGCGTACTCGTTGAGCTGGGCTTTGTATTGAGGTTTAATTTCCGATAAATCGGAAAGAAAAACTTCAAATCCTTTCTTCCTGGCCAACACTGCAGCTCCTGCACCACTTTCGCCACCTCCTAAAATTACGATTCGTTCCATTGCTTGTTTATCTACCAAATGGTTTTTTTTTGTTGAATTATTTAACTGTTTGTGGTTTGTAACTATCTTATCTTTAATGTGATAATTGTTATGGCAGCCAGTATAATGCCTACAATCCAAAAGCGGATGACAATTCTGGACTCGGGCATTGCCTGTATCGGCCGTTGAAAAAAGGCCTGAATTCCGGCGTTACCTTGTTTCTGGTAATGATGATGTAGAGGCGCCATCTTAAATACGCGTTTACCTTCGCCATATCGTTTTTTTGTGTATTTAAAATAGCCCACTTGTGTCATGACCGAAATATTTTCAACAAGAAATACTCCACAAAGTATTGGAATCAATAGTTCCTTATGGATGGCAATTGAAAATACGGCTATAATTCCACCTAAGGTCAAACTGCCGGTGTCGCCCATAAAAACCTGTGCAGGAAATGCATTGTACCAAAGAAATCCAATAGTGGCACCGATAAAAGCTCCAGCAAAAATAAGCAACTCACCTGTACCGGGAAGGTACATTATATTCAGATAACCGGCATAGTTCACGTTTCCCGAAACATAAGCCAGTATTCCGAGCGTTACTCCCATTATGGCCGAACTTCCTGTGGCCAATCCATCTAATCCATCGGTCATGTTGGCGCCATTCGAAACAGCTGTAACAATAAAAATAACGACTAGAACAAAAAGAATCCAACCATAATCCTGCGCTTTTTCGCCAGCCCATTTAAAGACATCGGCATAATCAAGATTGTTGTTTTTAAAAAACGGAATCGTGGTTTTAGTTGATTTAACATCATGTTTCGAATACATAACATCTTCAACACGTGTAGTTTCGCCTTTTATTTCTATGTTTTCGCGAATTACAACATCAGGGCTTAAATACATGGTGAGTCCCACTATTAAACCTAAACCTATTTGCCCCACAATTTTAAACCGGCCTTTTAAACCTTCTTTGTTTTTGCGGAAAACTTTAATATAATCATCTAAAAATCCAATGATTCCGAGCCATAAAGTAGTAATTAGCATTAGAATTATGTAGACATTGTTGAGAGCTGCCAATAAAAGAGTCGGTACCAAAATGGCGATAATAATAATGATTCCGCCCATGGTAGGTGTGCCTTTTTTACTCATTTGTCCTTCGAGTCCAAGATCGCGAATGGTTTCGCCAATTTGTTTCTTCTGAAGCAGGTTGATTATTTTGCGACCAAACATCGTTGAGAGCAAAAGTGCAAAAATGAACGCAAGCCCCGAACGGAAAGATATGAAATAGAACATACCCGCTCCCGGAAAATCGAACACTTTATCTAAGTAAGTAAATAAATGGTATAGCATAATTTACAATTTAATCATTTACAATTTATTATATTATCTTCTGAAACCTTTTTAAATAATTGGATGAAAACATTTCTTTACTTCTTCTTTGTCGTCGAAATGGTGTTTAACGCCCTGAATAATTTGGTAATCTTCGTGACCTTTTCCGGCTACCAACACCACATCGCCTGCTTGTGCTAATGCACAGGCCGTTTTTATGGCTTCTCTTCGGTCTACTATGGTCAGGCTTTTTGTTTTTTGCATCAAATCGAGCCCGGCAATCATGTCATTTAAAATGTCTTGCGGTTCCTCAAAGCGTGGGTTGTCCGAAGTTAAAATTGCTTTCCAGCTTCCATCCACAGCTTCGCGGGCCATCATCGGACGTTTGCCCTTGTCGCGGTTTCCACCACAACCTACTACTGTAATCAGTCTTCCGTTTCCCTGAAGAATTTGGTTGATGGTGCTGATAACATTGTTTAAGGCATCGGGAGTGTGTGCATAATCTACAATTGCTGTATAACCGGACGGAGCGCGAAGTGTTTCGAAACGTCCAGATACAGAATGTAATGCGCTCATAATTCGTAATACTTCAAGCTTGTCCTGCCCGAGCAAAATGGCTGCTCCGAATACTGCTGATAGATTGCTCGCGTTGAATTTTCCGATAAATGAAACATTGATTTCTGTCTCGTTCATATCCAGCAGCATGCCATCAAAACCGTGTTCTAAAATTTTGGTTTTGAAATCGGCCATACCCCTCAATGAGTAGGTATATTTACTTGCTTTTGTATTCTGAAGCATAACAAGTCCGTTTTTATCGTCGGCATTGGTGAGGGCAAAAGCTTCGGACGATAACTCATCGAAAAACTGTTTCTTGGCTTTCAGATAATTCTCGAAAGTAAGGTGATAATCAATGTGGTCGCGGGTGAGATTGGTGAAAATACCTCCATCAAATTCCAAACCGGCAATGCGGCGTTGATCTACCGAGTGAGAACTCACTTCCATAAAGGCATATTCGCATTGAGCATCGACCATTTGTGCAAGCAATTCGTTCAAGGCCAACGAATCGGGAGTTGTATGTGTTGCTTCTATCGCCTGTTCGTTTACATAATTACAAACTGTTGACAATAATCCGGTTTTATAGCCCAATTCTCGGAACAGCTGATAGAGTAGGGTAGCAATCGTCGTTTTGCCATTTGTACCCGTTACTCCTACCAGCTTGAGTTTCGATGAGGGAAAATCGTACCATGCCGAAGCCATTCTACCCAGTGCATCCGAGCTGTTTTCCACTTGAATGTAGGTAACTCCATCTTGTTTATCGGATGGCTGAATTTCACAAATAATTGCTTTTGCGCCTTTCTCAATGGCTGCACCAATAAAGTCATGTCCATCGGTGGCTGTTCCGCGTGTAGCCACAAAAACTGATCCGTCCACTACTTTGCGCGAATCGAACTGAATACCGGTGACTTCTATTTCAGAATTTCCGAAACTGCTTTTTAATGAGATATTTTGTAGTAAATCACTTAAAATCATATCGTTTATTTTTTGATTATCATATTTTATTCGAGATTTAACAAGATAGTTTGCCCTTTATGAGCAATTGTTCCGGGCAACAGGGTTTGAGAAACTACTTTACCCATGCCTGTGATTCGCACTCTTAATCCCATTTGTCCCAATAGGAACATTGCATCCCTGGCACCCATTCCTTTTAATTCGGGAATCATATTTTTATGCACGGCCAAAGGTTTCACTTCCAATGTTTTTTCTTTCGAATAAGTATTCACCCAATCGGTCGGTTTTCCTGTCATCGAAAGATTCAGTAAGCTCATCGCTGTTTCAACCGATTTGTAATTTCCGGGTTTTACTTCAGGGAAAAATGCAGAAACAATTGAAGTGTCGTTGGCAATGGTTTCGGGCTTGAGACTTGAATTCAAAGCCATTGTTTGCTCAGCGATGGATTTAAAAACCGAACCGGCCATCTTTCCACCAGAAGGGTAGCCGTTGTGTGGCTCGCGTATTACTACTATGCAGGTGTACCGTGGGTTGTCGGCCGGAAAATAACCGCAAAACGAAACCTGATGACTTTTCCCGCCTGCTTTATATCCAAGTGCTCCTTTCGATATCTGTGCAGTACCTGTTTTTCCGGCGATGCGAACATATTTCGACCTTACATTTTTAGCTGTTCCTTTTTCTCCTTCAAGCACACCGAGTAGTGTTTCGCGCACAATCTGTAGCGTTGTGGGTTTACAAATGCTTTCTCTTATCGTTTCAGTGCTAAAGGTTTTTATGGTTTGTCCGTTTTGCATTAGCGCTTTAACGAAGAACGGGCGAATCAGTTTGCCGTTATTGGCGATGGCATTGTAAAATGCAAGCGTATAAATAGGTGGCACTTGAGATTCATATCCAATCGACATCCATGGCAAAGTGGTTTTCGACCAATACCTTGCTTTGTCCTTCGGATGGCGGATTTTTGGTCCAGCGTTTCCAGGGATTTCAATATTCATTTTTTCGTTGAAGCCCATAGCATACAGTTTTTCAACATAAGCAGATGGGTTATTGCCAAAAGCTTTTACCACAGCACGCGAAATACCAATATTGGACGAGGCATGGATGGCTTCGGCCAGGGTAATGTCGTGATATCCGCCTTTGTTGGCGTTGTGGTCGGTCATGTTCGAACCGTAAAAGTTGTAAACACCATTTCCTGTATGGATAGTGTCTGTAATTTTTGCTTTGCCATCGTCGAGCAATGCAATCAACGAGAATGTTTTGAATGTCGATCCGGGTTCTACCTGATCCGAAACTACTCCGTTTTTATTTTCAGAATAAGTTCCATCGGCATTTTTTTGCATATTTACAATTGCTTTTACTTCGCCGGATTGCACTTCCATTAGCACAGCATATCCTGTTTCGGCATCGAATGATTTCAGGCTATCGACCAATGCTTTTTCGGCTATATCCTGCAAATCAATGTCGATTGTTGTCAGTATGTCTAATCCATCGGTTGGTTCTACCTGGACGGTTTCTGCCCAACGGTTGGCCACTTTTTGTCGTACCGAAACGCCCGGAATGCCAAGCAATTCAGTGTTGAAATATTTTTCAAGTCCGTTTTTTCCTCCTTTGGCTTCATCGGCATAAATATCTCCAATGGTGCGCGAGGCCAATGATCCAAATGGCTTTTCTCTTCGGAATAATTCTTTGTATATCAATCCACTCTTGTAGCGACCCAGACGGAAAAGCGGCATTTTACGCACATCTTTCAGTTGAGCATAACTAATGCGTTTAGGGTATAGTGGGACTTCTCCTCTTCCTTCGCGATATGCCTTTTTTAGCATCAGTTTATATTGATCTTTTGAACGGTCGCCGAAATACTTCGACAAACTCAGGGCCAACGAGTCGATGTTTTCTTTGAAAAGTTTTCCATCGTCTTTGTGTAATGCCGGAACGCGCGTGTCCATATAAATGTAGTAGGTGGGGATGGTACTGGCCATTAGTCGTCCATCGCTGGCAAAAATATTTCCTCGGTTGGGCTTTACCCTGATGTCGGTTTTCTTGTTTTTTTCGGCTACTTCCAACCATTTGTCTTTTTCAACAAACTGAAGAACAACGATCCGATATACTACCAATGCAAAGAGGAACAGTATAAAAAAATATACAATTCCAAAGCGTAGCACTATACTTTTACGTTTATCAGCCATTTTCTTAAGTCTCTTTTTTATTTACTCTTCTTTTTCCTCTTTAGGTGTTTCTATCACTACCGGCGGCGTGTTTGATTCGTCGAGGTCGATGCTTCTTTCTTCTATCATTTTAAGGATATTCGATTGTCGACTTATTCTCATTAATTGAGCCGAAATAGTGAGCGACTCGTATTTCACATCTTTGATTTTATCTTTTAGCTCAATTGTTTTGGCAAGTTGTGTTTCGCAATAAAATCTATTGTCGACGTACATAAATGCGAGTATGGCAATCATTATCAGCAGTCCGTATTGTTTTTGAATAAACTTTTTGCTAAGAATATTTCCGTTGATCACATCCCGTATCGTACTGGATTTGATGTCCGAAAAATCTTCGTTTCCCTTGATTGCTTCCGCTATTTTTTTGTACCAGCTCATTCTGTTTCTGTTCAATTTGATGATTTGCAGATTCGTCTTTTTCAATCGGACTAATATCAGTTCTTTATTTCGGCTATTCTAAGTTTGGCGCTTCTTGCTCTCGGGTTGTGCTCTATTTCCGCTGCTCCGGCAACTATTACCTTGTTGTTCACTGCTTTCAGCGGCGAAATAACGTTGCCAAAAAAATCTTTTTCAAGTTTGCCTTCGAAATTTCCGGTTCTGAAATAGTTTTTTACCAATCTGTCTTCGAGCGAATGATAGGTCAGTATCACCAGTCTTCCTCCCGGATTCAGCACTTCAAGACTTTGACGGAGCAATGCCTCAAGCACTTCCATTTCCTTGTTTACTTCTATGCGTAAAGCCTGAAAAACTCTTGCCATGTCTTTTTTTTCTTTTTCTCTTCCAAAATAGGGTTTCAGGATGTCGATAAACTGAAAAATACGCTCTATTTTGTTCTTCTCCCTTTCTTGAACTATGGTTCGTGCAATTCGACGTGAATTGTGTAATTCACCGTACAGATAAAATACATCGGCTAATTGTTCTTCGGTATAGGTGTTAAGGACAGTTGCAGCTGTTAGCTTCGACTCTGTATTCATGCGCATGTCTAATTTTCCGTCGAAGCGAAACGAGAAACCACGCTCTGCTTCGTCGAAATGGTGCGACGAAACACCAAGATCGGCCAAAATACCATCCACTTTTTCAATATTATGAAATCTAAGAAAATTCTTCAGGAATTTAAAGTTGCTTCTTACAAAAGTAAATCGCTCGTCGTTAATAGTGTTTTTTAAAGCATCCAGGTCTTGGTCGAATCCTAATAATTTGCCTTTAGGCCCCAGACGCTTCAAAATTTCTTTGGAATGACCACCGCCACCAAAAGTAACATCTACATAAACTCCATTGGGTTGAATGTTAAGTCCTTCGATAGTTTCGTTGAGTAAGGCGGGCGTATGATAAATTACTCCTGTCTCCTGCTGCACTTCCGAAAGGGGAGTGAACTTGATCTCAACTCTTGGTTTTTTTTTCATTTCCTTTTAACTTATAAAACTGTAATTGTTCTGTTAAATAGTTCTATTTATTGTTGCTGATATTTATTTCTGCTGATTTCATTGTTCTTTCTTTCAGGGTTTTAGCAAAGTCGCTTTGTTGCATTTTCGATTGTTCATATCGATTTTTGCTCCAAACAGCAAATCTGTCGATCATACCTACAAACAAAAGTTCTGAATTCTCAACCGAAATTGATTGTAAATGTCGTTTGGCAATCAATATTCTGCCTTGAGAGTCAATATCAAGCCATTCAGCATCCGATACAAATTGCATCAACAGCATTTGGTCGGCGGGATTCCATTCGTCGAGCACTGTTTTCAGATGTTCTACTTTTGCATTCCATACATGCTCGGGATATAGAATCATACACTCGTTTTCGGCATCCCTTCTCATTACAACCCTCTCTCTCTCTCCATCCGGAAGCAGCTTCCGATACGAAGAAGGAATGAAGATTCTTCCCTTTACATCGGCTTTTGCTTCGTATTTTCCTATAAAAGTTGACATTTGAACAGTTTATAATTTTGTTAGTGTAAAAGTATTAAAAGATTTTGATATTCCCCACTATTCCCCACAAAATATTTATAAACACTTTCTCAACCATAGATTTTAGGTTTTCAAAATAATATCAACAGTTTATCAACAATGCTACATTGTTTTGAGTTTGAGTATAACATGTTGTAAATAAATATAATGATGATTTTGTTTGAGTAGTTGTTGTTTTTTTGAGCCGTGTGGGGTGTTTTTTTTAATGTTGATAAAATTATTCCTGGAGTTGGGGAAATTTTTTAAGCGTTTTTTATTTCTTCTTATATGCATACTTTGTTTTATTATTGAATTCAAGTTGTTTCTTTTTTGATACGATGCATTTTTTTGTACATTTGCAATCGCTTGATAAAACCACGGGCTATTAATATGAATAAGGAGAACCAGATGAAGATTGATGTGGCGCACATACTCAAATCAAGAGCACCTAAAACAAAAGTGCCGCGATGTATTGTAAATTATCTTCGACGAATAGTTCATGAAGATGAATTAAATAAGTTTTTCATTGAAAATCCGGGTTTAAAGAATTTGGAATTTATCGAAGCTGCTTTTAATTATTTGGGCATGTCGGTGAGTATCGAAGGGAAAGAAAATTTGCCACCGAAAGATGGGAAGTATATTTTTGCTTGTAATCATCCATTAGGTGGTCTCGACGGCATAGCTGCCGGGTATCTGATTGGTAAGGAATATGATGGAAAAGTACGCTTCTTTTCGAACGACTTGTTGATGTTTCTTAAGCCGATGAAAGAAATGTTTGTGCCGGTAAATAAGTTCGGTACGCAGGCCAAAGGGCATGCTGAATTGATGCAACTACTTTACGAATCAGAAAATCATTTGGTTACTTTTCCAGCGGGGATGTGTTCTCGCAAGGTGAAAGGGAAAATAGTAGATCTTGAGTGGAAAAAAAATTTTATAACTAAAGCTGTGCAGTACAAACGCGATGTTGTTCCAGTTTATTTTGAAGGCCGTAACTCGAATTTTTTTTACAGGCTTGCCAATATTCGTAAGTTACTGAATATTAAGTTTAATATTGAAATGATGTATTTACCCGATGAAATGTTTAAACAGCGTGGAAAACATTTTACACTTAAAATTGCAAAACCGATTCCATGGGAAACATTCGATAAAACAAAATCGCAAGCCGATTGGGCCGATTGGGTAAAACAAGTAGTATATAAAATGTCATAATTTACTCCTTTCTCCAAAAGTGTTTTTGACTATATTCAGGGTTTTTTTATACAAAAAAAATCCAAAAAAGAGCAAATAAAAATATTTCTTATTTTTATTCAAAAAAGTTTGAAAAAAGTTTGGTGGTTTAAAATATTCTTTGAATCTTTGCAGAGTAAACAAACAGATAAATTTTTCATAGTTAAGGTTTAGGTTAAAATGTACAATGGGTGGCTGTGAAGTTACCCATTGTTTTTTATATATGGCAATGCTTAAACCTGTATTTTACATTTTGGACGCATTTTAAGTGTTCAAAAATCAAATTTATATAAGGATTTTATTTATTTTCGTTGCTGATTTCATTTCATCTTCTTTCTTTTTGATTTACTTAAACATTTCCAGAACCAACAGAGCTATGATCATTGTATTTCCTTTCATCCGAAGGTTTAATATTAGTGGAATTACACTTTTCCCTGTCATTTTTCTGGCTTCAACTCAAATAAAACACAACGAACAAATTGTTAACCACGAAAAGATTCATCTCCGTCAGGAGATGGAATTACTTGTTGTGTTGTTTTATCTTATTTATTTTACCGAATTTTTGGTGGGCTATATAAAGTACAATGACCGTTACAAAGCTTACAGAAATATTTCCTTCGAAAGGGAAGCGTTTACGAATGATTTCAATCCCGATTATCTGAAAATTCGTCGGCCGTGGTCGTGGTACAATTATTTTTAAGTTTATTGATGCTGATTAAATACAAAAGCGACTGTTTCAAATTTATATGAAACAATCGCTTTGCTTTTTATGGATAGTTTGCTGATTTAAAGCAATGATTTGTAATCAAGCATGTCCTTTTCGATGTCCAGAAAGTACTTATAAGTTCCAACTTTAAGTTCGGCACAAGCATCGTAATCGCAGACCACTATTCCTTTCGGGTGCATTTGCAGTGCGCTAATGGTCCACATATGGTTGATAGGTTCTTCAATGGCATGACGCAAAGCGCGTGCTTTATTATGTCCGTTTACAATGATGAGCACTTCTTTTGCATCCAACACTGTGCCTACGCCTACTGTAAGCGCTGTTTTCGGAACTTTATTTACATCGTTGTCGAAAAATCGGGAATTTGCAATAATCGTGTCAGTCGTGAGTGTTTTCTGCCGGGTGCGCGATGTGAGCGACGAAGCCGGTTCGTTGAAGGCAATGTGACCATCAGGTCCTATGCCGCCTAAAAACAAATCAATACCACCTACTGCTTTTATTTTGGCTTCATACGCTTCACATTCAGCATTGAGGTCGGCAGCATTACCATTCAGGATATTTGTATTTTCGGATAAAATATCAATATGACTGAAAAAATTATTCCACATAAATGAATAGTAACTTTCGCTGTGATTTTCGGGCAATCCTACATATTCGTCCATGTTAAAAGTGATTACGTGTTTGAAGGATACCAACCCTTTTTTGTTCAATTCGATAAGATGACGGTAAACGCCTAATGGCGAAGATCCTGTAGGTAAACCTAAAATATAGGGTTTCTCAACCGAAGGCTGTGCTTTATTTATTTTGGCGGCTATGTAGTAGGCTGCCCACAGTGATACATTCTGATAATCAGGCTGAATAATTACTCTCATTTTTTTTTAGTTTTAAATTTCTAATCAATCACAAAGTTAAGTAATTTTTTTATTATTGAACCTGATTAATAGATAAAAAAGTCTTAGTTTCATATCGTCAATATTGGCGTGGTAGGTAATTTAAACAGAAAAAGCCGATGATCCACCGACTTTTTCTTTCATCTTCCTTTACCTTAAAAAACTAAAATGCAAATTATTTATAAACTAAAACCTTATGTGTTCTTCTTACTAAACAAATTCAATGCCAATTTATTCTTTGTTCGGAAAAAAAAAGCGCTCTAAAACTTAGTTTTCTGGTCAGAGAATTGATAATAAGAAAATTTTTATTATTTTTGTATAAAAATACAAACAAATATCAATTAAGTGGTTGAATAATAATACAATAAGATAAATAATGAAGAAGCTGAGTGTACTGTTACTTTTAATTTTTTTGATTTCAGGTGTAAAAGCCGACGAAGGAATGTGGATGTTGCCTTTGATTGAAAAACTAAACATCCAACAAATGAATGGCATGGGTTGTACGCTAACAGCCGAAGAGATATACAGCGATAAAAGTGTGAGTTTAAAGGATGCGGTTGTTGTTTTTGGCAATGGATGCACAGGAGTTGTAGTGTCTGATCAGGGATTGGTTTTTACAAATCATCATTGCGGATATGGAGCTATTCAGCAACACAGTACAGTGGAGCACAACTATCTGAAAAATGGTTTTACGGCCGAAAAACTAGCGGATGAAATTCCTACACCCGGATTGACCGTAAAATTTTTAAAAAGCATTACCAATGTTACCGAACGAGTAATATCGCAATTGCCCGAAGACTTACTGGGAGTGAAACGCAACGAAAAGCAGGACTCAATATTGAAAGTAATAAAAACTGAAGCCCAGAAGGACAATCATTATATCGTACAGACAAAATCTTTTTACGCTGGGAACGAATTTTATGTGTTTGTATTTGAGGAATTTACTGATGTGCGTTTTGCTTATGCTCCTCCTACTTCAATTGGTAAATTTGGTGCTGATACCGACAACTGGATGTGGCCACGTCATACCGGTGATTTTTCAGTTTTCCGGGTTTATAGCAACAAAGAAGGAAAACCGGCAGTATATTCGAAAGAAAACATTCCTTACGTAGCCAAACGTTTTGCTACCATTTCAAATAAAGGATATATGCCCGGCGATTTTAGCATGATTATGGGGAATCCGGGAACTACTACCCGTTATTTGTCATCGTGGGGCATTGCTAGCCGAATGAAGGTCAGCAATCAGTCGCGAATAGATGTGCGTGGTGCCAAACAGCAGGTATGGATGTCGTTTATGAAAGCTGATGAAGCTATAAATATCGCTTATTCGAGTAAATTTGCCGGAAGTTCCAACTATTGGAAAAATAGTATAGGAATGAATAATGCGATTGAAAAATTGGGCATTATTGAGCGTAAAAAAGCAGAAGAAAATGAATTTATCAACTGGGTACAACAGTCTGAAGCTCGTAAGCAGAAATACGGGAATGTGCTTTCAAAACTAGAAGATGCTTATACAAAGGCTTATCCTTATAGTAGAGCGATGGCTTATTTGCGCGAATCGCTTTACAACGGTGTGGAGATGCCGCGAATTGCATCACAAATTCAGCGCCTGACTGAAAAGAAAATCTCAACCGATTCAATCATAAGCGAAGCTGCAGATATTTATAAAAATTACTATGCATCTGTGGATAAGGCAACTTTTGAAGTTATGCTGGCTGAATATGAAAAGGCAGTGGATAACGATGCTCTGCCCGAAATATATACTACTATCCGAAAAAAATTCAAAGCGAATTATGCTAAATATGCTCAATATTTATACTCAACATCGAGCTTTACTGATCTGGAGAAATTCAGGAAAAATTATCTTCAAGGGAAAATTGATTTCAAAAACGATCCTGCGCTCAGGTATTGGAATGAAATAGATAAAACCTTGAAAGCGATACAGTCGGATGAATTGAATAAGGCCAATGATTCCATAGCTGATGCCGAACGTTTGTATGTGGCAGGAATCAAGGAAATGGCAGCTGAAAAAGGAGAATCGCTTTATCCGGATGCTAATTTCACGATGCGAATGACTTATGGAAAAATAGGTGGATACAAACCGGCTGATGCGGTTGAATATAACTATTATACGACAACCAAGGGAATTCTGCAGAAAGCAAAAGTGGGAGATTATGAATTTGATGTACCTGAACAATTAAAAAATGCGATCGTTGATAAAAATTATGGGGCTTATGTTGATACTCAAACCGGAGAAATGCATGTGGCTTTTCTGAGCAACAATGATATTACCGGTGGAAATTCAGGAAGTCCGATTTTTAATGCCAAAGGAGAGTTGATAGGGTTGGCTTTTGATGGAAATTGGGAAGCTATGAGTGGCGACATTGTGTTTGAGCCGGACTTGCAGCGCACGATTAATGTGGATGTCAGATATGTGTTGTTTGTAATGGATAAGGTGGGTGGCGCTAAACGTCTTATCGACGAACTTACAATTAAATAAAAATAAGGTTTTCTGATTGAAAGTATAAATCCGGGCAGAAATAGTAAAAACTGCCCGGGTATTTTTTGAGTTTATATTGATCATAAAAATAAGCACAAGAGACCGTAATAATTATCGAATATCAACAAATTAATTTTGATATTCAAAATAAAAAAGCTTACTTTGTATGAATATAGTAATTTCGTACAATTAATTATTTTTTATTCATGAAACGGATAAAGTCACTTTGTATCATTCTGTTAATAATTTTTTTTGGTAGTCTGTATCAGGGAGCGGTTGTTCCTTTTATAGATGGTATCAAGTATGGCTATGCAATAGCTCAGTACGAAACAAATTCAAAAAAGACAACTGATGATTTTTTGTTGATGGATGTGGTAGCTAAAAATGTAAATTATATGGAATCGACGGAGATGAATGAGAAAACAGGTACTCCGGTTTTAATTCGTCCGAATAATATATCGGTTTTAGTTCACTCATTGCCCGAGAAACCAATATGGTGGATGGCGCTTCAGGTCATTTATGGTATTTTGATTGTGTCTTCGCTGGTATTGGGAGTATGGATTCCTTTTTTGGTGGTGAAAATACTTCAATCTTTACAGCACTCAGAAGTTTTCGATAGAATCAATATGAAAAGGATCAACAGAATAGGTTTGATTTTAGTGGCGATGGGAATTGTCGGTTCTATCATTCAGTTCATTAATGTAATTTCAGCGCAATATATGGTAGATTTGACTCATTATTCGTTTTCGTATGATAAGGTGTTCGATTTTAATACTTTAATAATGGGCGTCGTTATACTTATAATGAATGAAGTGCTTAAAATCGCGATTGTAATAAAAGAAGAACAGGACCTGACCATTTAATGGCAGGTAAAATATCAATAGAAATAGTATGCCGATTATAGTAAATTTGGATGTAATGATGGCTCGTCGGAAGATATCTCTGAACGAACTATCTGAGAAGGTGGACATTACGCCGGCAAATCTTTCCATTCTAAAAACCGGGAAGGCCAAGGCCATTCGTTTCAGTACGCTCGAAGCCATTTGTAAAGTTCTTGATTGTCAGCCGGCTGATATCCTCGAATTTAAGGATGAAGCGTAATGTTTTTTTTTTTATTGAAAATAAAGTTTAGGTAATCGTCGGATTTTTTGGCTGATGCAGGATCTAAAAATTAGTATTTAACTTCGATGGCTTTTAATTCATTTTTCCATTGACGGAGGTAGTTAAAAAACTGTTCGGCCGAAGCAAACGTTGTATTCTCTTCTTTCTGTGCAGCTGCTGTTATAAAGAATCGAAGTAGTTCCCCTTTTTTATAAGGCATAAGAATTAAATTATTTAACCCTTCACTCACTTGTTTGCCGGCATAGGGCATAGGTACAAAAACGCCGAGTCCACAAGTTTGTTTTTCATATTTCAAGGTGTCGGTTACCGGATAATCAGTTCCCCATGATCCTAACAAGCCTTTTGTGGCAGCAAATGTAGGTCCTCCGGCTATTGTTTGAACTCCCGTAGCTAAGTTATCGATATCTTCAGATGCCGTGACTTCACATATGGCATCACGATGGCGGGCATAAAGCGTATAGCGAACCTTTATGTTGATTTTTTTGTTTTCGTACAGCCAACCTTCCACTTCGCTTTCTACAATGGTGCGCAGGTTTCCGGTAGTTACTATCCTTTGAGATCTTTTGTCGAATTTGTCAATGTGAGTTGCTTTTTTACCATTCCATCCTTTAACTGTACCCACACCTACCGATCCAAATACGCGGAGTATGTCGTCGCCATATCCCGCGGTAGCTTGTTCGTCAGTTGGATACCAACCGGTAGTAGCAAGCTCAAGTTGTTGTTTCTTCTTTCCATAAACATCAATCGTACTTTTGTTGTCGAAGTAAATGCGATATCCAATGAGCGACGATTCGAAGGCTACACCGTGATGATGCAAAGCGTTGTACATATTATTTTGGGTCGACGAAACCTCGGTGACAAATTTATGCGAACCATCCTTTTCTTTTACGATCAGGTCGGCATATACTTCGGTCGGAAAGCTCAAACGCTTTTTAGGTGGAATGGATTTTATCGTCACTTTTCTACTTTCATTGGCTTTGAAATCCATTAAAAATACCAATTCATCAATTACACCATCTTTATTTAAATCGTCAAGCTGGCTGCTTATTTGCTTGCCATCGACAAAAACAGCCATCTTCGTACGATGGACAGGAGAGATTTTTTTTAATTGGTCGAAACGTACTACTACCGCTGCGTTTTTTATGTCGTTTTCATTTGGATTTTTTGTCGTTAGTTGTAATGTGGTAGCTTGTGTTCCAATGGCCATGCTCAGCAGTAAAGTGATAAAAGCTCTTGTTTTCATGGAGTTGTTTCTTATGTTAGGTTCCTAAAAACGCAAAGATACCAAAAGTAATCTTTGCGTTTTAGGTATTTTGAAAAAAATATTTGTTATTTTATAATCAGATTTTTATTAATTCCCTCTTTCAAAATCACCATTTTTTCGCCCTTGAAATTAGTGATATTCTCAAAGCGTCCGTTGTCGACATTTTTAATTTGTAATATATTTCCCGATTTGTGTTCAATTTTGATATTCTTCATGGTTATGCCCGAAGTCTGATTGATGATGGCTCCGATATTGGAAGTGAATGCCGAATTCTCGATGACTACATTTTCAACCCGCATTTCGGGTAAACCATTGAAAAACATTGCTCTGTTCGAATTTGTTGAAACGATGTTTTTTATAAAGATGTTTTTAAATGCAGGGGTTTCAATGGTTACTTCGGGTATATCTAAGCCATTGTCCTGCTCTTCTGTATAATCATCGTCGGTGGTACCCTTGCCACCATAGTATAAATCAAAAAGCAGTGGATCTGTTGGAATATCCGTCATTACTATGTTTTCGATGTAAATATTTTCGACGATACCACCGCGACCACGTGTACTTTTAAAGCGTAATCCCACGTCGGTGCCCAGAAAACTGCACTTGCTGACTTTGATGTTACGTACGTTGCCCGACATTTCACTCCCTACAACAAAGCCGCCATGTCCATGATAAACCACACAATTTTCAACGATCACATTTTCGGTGGGTATGTTTCTGGCTCTGCCGTCTTCGTTTTTACCCGATTTCATACAGATGGCATCATCGCCTACGTCAAAACTTGAGTTGACTATCAGTGTGTTTTTACAGGATTCAAGGTCGATGCCATCTCCATTTTGCGAATACCAGGGATTACGAACTGTTACTTTATTTAAAATAATATTTTCTGACATCAACGGATGAATGTTCCAAGCTGGTGAGTTTTGAAATGTTACTCCTTCGAGCAAAATGTTTTTGCAATGAACGAAATTTAGCATTACCGGTCGTAGAAAATCACGGATTTCAAGCCACTCGGCATCTGTTGTCGGGCCAACGGGAACATTCTGATCGACACACATTTCCTGTGCACGTCGTGAAGCCTCAGAAGGATACCATGTTTTTTTGTCAGGGCTTAAAACACCTCCTGTTTTCAGTAGGTTTTTAAACTGTCTATCGGTCATTTTGTCTTTTTTTACCGGTCGCCACGCATCGCCCGAGCCATCAAAAATTCCGTATCCTGTAATGGCAATGTTTGAGGCATTTTTTGCCGAAATAGGAGATTGGCATCGCTTGGTGTTTAGTCCTTCGAATATGGCGTCAACAATGGGATACTGATTGAAGTCGGGAGTGAAAAGTACAAATGCATTTCGCTCGGTAAACAGATTGATATTGCTTACTAAAGTGATGGGTCCGGTCAGCCATATGCCTTCGGGAATAATGATAGTGCCTCCACCTTTTGAAGAGATATGTTTGATGGCCTTTTCGAATGCGAGTGTATTGAGAGTAACACCATCGCCTACAGCTTCAAATTCTGTAAGTCGAACTACGTTTTTTTTAAAAACAGGTGCTTGTATGATTTCCATTTCGAAGGGGAGATTTTTATAATAGGATTTAATCTCCTTTTTCGAAATAGTTTGGTAATCTCCTGCTAAAGCAATGTTCGTAATTAACAGTGAAACCAGTAGAGGAAAGAGTTTTTTCCTTAATTGTTGTGTCATATTATCTTGTTTTTTCAATTCCTTTTTTACCCTTTTGTATATACTTAATTCTGAGGTTTTATCATTCAGTTGTTGGTTCTCTTCGATGTTGTATGTATATAAATTGCTGAATAGTAGTTTGATAAAACTAATTTATTCCTGTGTTTATAACAGCTTCAAAGATAAACTAATATGAAAAATGCTTTGTGTATTTTTTGACATAAATGAACATATTAATTGACAAACCGACAAGAAAAGTTTTTTTCTTATTACAGATTGTTTTTTTTAATTACTTTTGCTGTGTATTGTATAGATATTTAATCAGAACTAAAGAATTTATGATATTAAAAGAAAATGTTTTTCCTATTGGCGAGATTGTTAAACCGCATGGAGTGAATGGTGAAATGACTTTTAACTTTAGCACGGATGTCTTCGATACTGAAGATATTGATTTTATGATTATTGACATCCAGGGGATTCTTGTGCCTTTTTATATCGATGAATATAGGTTTAAATCGGACACTACCGGCCTGATTAAATTCGATGGTATTCAGTCGGACGAACAAGCCAGAGCATTTTCCGGTTTGACTTTATATATTCAAAAGAAATACCTTGATAAAGTTGAAACGGAAGAAATTGAACTCGATTATTTTGTGGGTTTTTTGCTGACCGACCAAATAAGCGGAGAAATAGGGTTGATTGCCGAGGTGGATCAAACTACTGAAAATACATTGCTTGTGATTGAGAGAGATGGTAACGACGAACTGCTTATTCCCTTCGGGATAGATTATATTCAGAGCGTGGATCATGAAAAGAAAAGTATTCTTGTAAATTTGCCCGAAGGGCTGCTTGATTTGTGATGATCAAAAATAATAGGCGTGAGCTTGAATGGTAGAACAAAAAAAACCGTGAAAATAAAATTTCACGGTTTTTTTATGAATTGACATTTCCAATTATGGTGTATTGCGTTTGTTAGCCGCATAAACAATTTTCAATGCATAAGCTTTACGCAAAGATTGTTTGATGTCGTTAATAACGCCCATTTTTGTGTCTTTATCTGCTTTGATCGACACTGTCATCAAATTCTGGTCATTTTCATTCATTGCGCTACGTTCGCTTACAATAAATTCCTGAAGTTCATTCACATCGGCAAAAGCATCCCCTAACTGAATACGTGTTTCAGACCCAAAAGCTTTTTTGTATTGCTCCATTGGCTTTCCTACGTACACATAGCGTGTGAGCGATTTATTTTCTAATTTTTGTACTTCGGTTGCCATTGGTGGCGAAACCCTTACTTTAAAAGTAATCTCTTTCATGGTAGTTACAGCCATAAAAAAGAACAAAAACATGAAAATAATATCGGGTAACGACGAAGTTGCTAATGCAGGCGTTTCTCTTTCTTTGTCTTTTCTGATTTGTGCCATTTATTTAACCCCTCCATAGTTTTTTGGTTCTGCTTCTGATATCTTCTGTGGATAAACAGATTGAACAGCTTTTTGTTGATCTTCATTCAAATCATCATAACGTGCGCCGAATTTTTCTTTGGATAATTCGTTACGCAATTCATTATAAGCGGCTACCAATTCGTTCTGAACGTTGATATACGCTTGATATTGAGTGTCTACGTCATTCTGTAGCGAAATTACATGATCTTTGGTCACAGACATTAGTCCGAGTAAAGGTATGTTTTCTTCGGTTCTTACCGGCAAATTAGGTTCATCATTTTCGTTTTTAATGAAGTCTTTTGCTCTTTCACGTAGATCTCTTAATTCCATTAGTTCTCCTTGTACCATCAATTGATTCTGACTGTTTACTTTAACTACGAAAATATTTCGTTTGTTAACGTCGACAGGAGGTATTACCTGATCTTTAGGAAGAGGAGGCGGTAGCCTTCTCGATAATCCTGTAGAGGTACTCATTGAGGTGGTCACAAGGAAGAAAATCAAGAGCAAAAACGCAATATCGGCCATCGAACTTGAGTTAATCTCGCTGGTTTTTCTTTTTTTTCCCATGATATAATAATTCTAACTTAAGTTTTACTCTTTTATTTGAGTTTTGTATAAATACCTGCTCCGGCAATAGTTCCAATAATAGCGACGAACAATGCATATGTTGCATAGATAATCATATCGGTAAATTGAGCCCAAAATCCAACGTTATCGGTACCTTCGTATCCAATAATTGAAACTTTTTCAGGACTTCCAATCATCCATGCAACTACGAACAATACAACAAATGCAGCTATCACAGCAAGAGATTTTGCCCCATCTTTTGGATTTTCAATCAGTTTTTTAATAAATCCGATTAAAGATAATCCCAATGTAATGCAGATCGTAAGTGCAATTAAAAAGTAACACCAGTAAATAAGAGTATCAGTAAATTTTGGAACCGTCAAAGTGTCCTCTCCCACACTCAGAGATTCGGCATTTCCACCGAAATAAATCAGAGCCACCAAAATGACAGAGATTATTCCCAACGTTAATATTGTAAATCTGGAGATATTTCCAACTAATTTTGACATATCAAAAATTTTTGAAGATTATTTTTTTTCGTGTTTAACAATGATATCAAGCAAAGAGATAGAAGAGTCTTCCATGTCATTGGTCATGCTTTCAATCAATGTAAGGATATAGTTAAAGAATACTTGGAGAATCATAGCAACAATAAGACCAAATACAGTAGTCAAAAGGGCTACTTTCATACCACCTGCTACTACAGTTGCAGAGATATCACCTACTTGTTGGATTTTGTCGAATGCCTGAATCATACCTACTACTGTTCCCAAGAAACCTAAACTTGGAGAAAGTGTAATGAATAGAGATACCCATGTAAGATTTTTTTCTAACATACCAAGTTGAACGCTACCATAAGAAGCAACAGTTTTTTCAACTACATCGATACCTTCGTCATAACGAGAAAGTCCCTGGTAGAAGATTGAGGCAACTGGTCCGCGTGTGTTGCGGCAAACTTCAAGCGCTGCATTAACACCACCTTTGTTCCAAGCTTCTTCGATGCTGTTCAATAATTTTTTTGTGTTTGTAGAAGACAAACTTAAATAAATAATACGTTCGATACAAAGAGCGAGCCCTACGATCAAACAGAATGCGATTGGAGCCATCCAGCCGGCGCCCCCTTCAATAAATTTTTGTTTTAACGCTTTGTGCATACCACCTTCTTCTGCTACTGGAGCTGACGCTTCCTCGGTAACCTGAGTTGAGTCAGTTACGGCAACAGCTGAATCAGTTGCTGCTACTTGCTCAGTTGCAGTAGAATCTTGCGCTACTACATTCAATGTGCTTCCAAAATTGAAAATTGCTACGATTGATAAGATTGCAAATACCTTTTTCATTTTACTTTTTTTTAAAGATTTCTAATTTTTGTTTTTATTTTATTTGTTTTTAATTCTCTTATTGTCAGAAAATTGCGGAGAGGAAGAGATTCGAACTCTCGATACGATTCCACACCGTATATACGCTTTCCAGGCGTACCTCTTCAACCACTCGAGCACCTCTCCAAATCGGGGCGAAGTTAAGAAAAAATTATGAATTACAATATAATTATTCAATTTTGTGTGCAACAAATATTCATTTTGGCGAAAAAAACGAATATTTTATTCGTTTAAACCATTTTTTTAAACAATTTGTACGAGTTTTCTGTCGTTATATTGTCTATATGGTTAAAATTTATCTTCAATATTTCAGCAAGTTTTGTCGCTACATGCCCTATGTGTCCGCTTTCGTTACGTTTTCCCCGAAAAGGTGCGGGTGTCAGGTAAGGCGCATCGGTCTCGAGCAATAAATATCGGGGATCGATTTGCTGCACAACGGCATCGAGTCCTGAGTTTTTAAACGTAACAATTCCATTGATGCCGATATAAAATCCACCGAATTCAATAATCTCCCTTGCCTGATCGATGGTGCCGGTGAAACTGTGAAAAACGCCTTCGAGTCCTTTGCCCCGAAATTTCTCCAATACATCCATAGTTTCTCTGAACGAATCGCGCACATGAATAATCACCGGCAAGTTGTATTCGAGCGCCCATTCTATTTGTTGAACGAAAACCTGAATTTGTTCTTTCAGAAAGCTTTTGTCCCAATATAAATCGATGCCTATTTCGCCAATGGCAATGTATTCTCTTCGTTCTAATTCCTTTTTTACAATCTCCAGTTCTTCGGCGTAATTCTCTTTCACGCTGGTGGGATGCAGTCCTATGGCAGCAAAACAATAACCGGGATACTCTGACTCGAGCTGCAACATGCGGGGAAGTGATTCGCTGTCGACATTGGGCAGGATGATTTTTGTTACACCTGCTGCCTTTGCTCTTGCTATCACTTCGGCTCTGTCCGAATCGAATTCTTCTGAATATATATGTGAATGGGTGTCTATCATTGAATTTTCAGCCCCCTAAATCCCGACCTCACCCCAACCCTCTCCCGAAGGAGAGGGAGTAAGAGGGGGGACTTTTGAGTGCGTGTAGCTTTTATATTTGATGTTTTCTTATAGAGGATTAGTCTTGAAGTCCCCCCTTGGGGGGATTTAGGGGGCTTTTATTCCCACTCAATTGTTGCCGGAGGTTTCGAGCTGATGTCGTACACCACGCGGTTGACTCCTTTTACTTTGTTAATGATTTCGTTGGACATTTTTGCCAAAAACTCGTAAGGCAGTTGCGCCCAATCGGCGGTCATGGCATCGGTGGAAGTAACTGCACGTAAGGCGACTGCATTTTCGTAGGTGCGTTCGTCGCCCATAACGCCTACCGATTGCACCGGAAGTAAAATAACGCCTGCCTGCCAAACCTTGTCGTACAGGTTCCATTCGCGAAGTCCGTTGATAAAAATGTCATCGGCTTCCTGTAAAACCCTTACTTTTTCGGGTGTAATTGCTCCGAGGATACGAACAGCAAGTCCGGGACCCGGAAATGGCTGACGTTTGATGAGATGATGCATCATGCCTAATTCGGTTCCCACTTTGCGTACTTCATCCTTGAACAGGAGACGAAGAGGTTCGCAAAGTTTTAGTTTCATTTTGTCGGGAAGTCCGCCTACATTGTGATGCGATTTGATAACAGTGCCGGTGATGGAGAGCGATTCGATAATGTCAGGATAAATAGTGCCCTGTGCCAGCCACTTCACATCTTCAATTTTATGTGCTTCCTGGTCGAAAACATCGATAAAGCCTGCGCCAATGATTTTGCGTTTCTTTTCAGGGTCGGAAACACCTTCGAGCATTTTATAGAAATGATCTTTGGCATTTACGCCTATCACATTCAGGCCGAGGTGTTCGTAATCCTTAATTACGTTTTCGAATTCATTTTTTCGCAATAAACCATGATCTACAAATATACAAGTGAGGTTTTTGCCAATGGCTTTGTGTAGCAACACGGCTGCAACTGATGAATCAACACCTCCTGAGAGCCCTAATACCACTTTGTCGTTGCCTAATTGTTTTTTCAAATCGGCAACTGTAGATTCTACAAACGAAGCCGGCGACCAGTCGCGTTTACAACCACAAATTTTAAGGAAGTTTTCGAGCAGTGCAATACCATCTAAAGTGTGATATACTTCGGGGTGAAACTGAACAGCCCAGGTAGGTTCGCCTTCTATTTTATAAGCAGCCAGCTCTACGTCACTGGTGCTGGCTATTTTTTTGAAATGATCAGGAATTTTTGTTATCGAATCGCCGTGCGACATCCATATTTGCGATCCGACCGGTATATCTTTGAATAGCGGATCCTCAGAGTCGATATAGGAAAGATTAGCACGACCATACTCACGTGATCCGGCTGCTTCAACATTTCCGCCCGACGTGTAAGCCATAAATTGCGCACCGTAACAGATGCCGAGCACCGGGAATTTAGCCCGGATAGCGCTTAAATCGGCTTTGAAAGCTGTGGGGTCGTACACCGAAAAGGGGCTGCCCGAAAGAATCACACCTTTGATTTCGTCGGTTTGTTCGGGAAACTTGTTGTAGGGCAAAATTTCGCAGTATTCATTCAAATCGCGCAAACGGCGACCTATAAGTTGTGTGGTTTGCGAACCGAAATCGAGGATGATAATTTTTTCCATGAAGTAAATGCTATAAACTTTAGTAGTTTTTTTTTGAAAAGTATCGCAAAAGTAAGAAAAATATAAAGTTTGTGCAAACGAAAAAAATGATCGCTCTTCGAAATTCAACGAATGCGATAGGCAGCGTCAGGATGATTTTAGTTAATTGACAGGGTGGATGATGAGCCGATGTAAAGGGCCTCCCTAAAACTGATGATTAAGTCTTGAAAAAATCATAAGCATGACTTGATGAAATCATGCTTATGAGTTGAGTAAATCATGCTTACGATTTTTAAAATCATAAGCATGATTTTTTAGACTGTTGATCACGACTTTTCAGCCAATCAATCAACTGTTGCTTGCGCGCTAAGTAATGTATTGTAAGTTAATCGCTTACTTTTGCATAATCTACTGTGTCGAGGGCTTTCTGTATTAGTTTGCCCGGACGGAAATTCAGACTATTGCCTTTGATAAGCGCCGAAGTGAATTCTTCTGCAGTAGCTGTGCCTTCGCTGCTCAAAGTCAGGCTAAAACTACCAAAGTCACCTAATCTTACAATTTTACCATCAGCCAGTCTTTCAGGAATCAGATCGATAAAAGCTTCGAGCACTGCAAATACATCGGCTGAACTTAGTCCGTTGCGTTTGCTGATTTCTGATGCTAACTGTCGGGTGGTTTCTTCTCCACTACTTTTGGCTATTGCATAATACTTGCGAGGTGCAGTTGTATCTTTAGGGTTGACACGTTGTATCAACGAATATTGTATTGGCATAATATAGATAAATTTATGAGTTAATACTTTCGAAAAAAAACTATTTTCTTAGTCGCCTGAGGGTAATTAGCGCCACCTGGAAAGGAAATAATCAACGACCGAACAATCCGTTTGTGAGCGGTGGCGGTTAATTGTTTGGTGGAGTATTGTTTGTAGTTATCATATTTCCGTTGATTTGAGATTTTTTCTTTCGGAATCCGGCTGTAAAATGCAGCTTGTAAACACGCCGTAAATATATTGCTTTCTTGGGAAAATAAGAACTTTAAAATGAATTATTTTGAAGTGTTTTTTTATGTTTAACGACATAAAAAAGGAGAGGATAACTGTGCAATCAACCGCTAAATGCCTTATTCCCCTAATATTTGAATAATTGAGCGTGTTGTTGCTGATTTTTAATTGTTAGTTTTGTTAAATAGTTTTTGTAACTTTGTTGATGAATAGATTTATGTATCAAAATAATGTTATGGATATAAAAATAATTGAGGATTATATTGATAAGCGTCAATATGAGCAGTTGTTTAATAAAGCAAACGCGACTTTCAAAGAGGCAATAATAAATAAAGATGATTTGAAAATGAAAGAAGCTTCTGAATATATTGAAGAATTAGTTTCAAAGTTTGAAAATGTAATTAGTTGTAAGGCTAATTTTAAAACTGTTCCGATTGTTATTGATTACATAACAAACAAACTTGTTGAAGATGCAAAAGTTTTCTATCCCCTTGCTGGTCAGATATGGTCATATTTAGATGATACAAAATCAATGCATTATTTCAGAAGATATCAATATTATTTATCTCAAATTGAAACAGATTTTCAAGGAAACGAAGAAAAGGGAGTTGTTGTTTACAGTTTTAGAGTCTGTAATAATTATACTTATGCCGATTTGGCTAATGACACGATTACATTGGTAAGGCTCAAATGTATGAACGACCCGTTTGACAGTTTGGTTATGATGTGGCTTGATGAGAATAATCTTAGAAATGTAAATAAAAACAACAACAGCGAGAAGTATAGTAAACATTTACGCAATTTGGCAAAGTCATATCAATACTATAGAATCAGATCATTTTGTGCGAATACTGATACTATGAAATCAGATAATACAATACCACAAAATATCCTAATGTGGTCACATTATGCCAATGGTCACAAAGGTATTTGTGTGAAGTATAGACTTAAAAATGATTTTGTAGGTTCAGAGCGAAGTCCAGAGTTGGAGAAACCTTATGTTTGTCTTAAAAAGGTAGTTTATGGCGAAGAACCGAATGAAATAGTTGATTTGAATGTTCCAGGAATGTCAATAGCTACTGGCTTTCTACGAAAAGATTATAATTGGTCGTACGAAAACGAAGTTCGCCTTATATCGTATAATGCGGATTGCGAAGAAGACTTTATTGCTTTACCTATGAAAAGAAATGCAAAAATTGAGGCTATCTATTTCGGTTATAAGTGTACTGAGACTGAAAAAGAAATTGTAAAAAAACTAACACAGAACTCAAAAATAAAGTATTATAATATGGAACCAAATTTTAATGATATATTTAAACTGGAAATAAAACCCCATGAAAATAATCACCAATGATTTTAATAACAGCGTTAGTCAAGTTTTTAATTGACTGTATCTAAAATGATGACATCCAATTTTTATACTATTGACAAAAGAAAGAAATTCTGCGTAATTACAAGTCACAACATAATATGTATGTGGGAATGCTTCTGTGCAAATAATATAAACCAAAAACTCATATTTATAAAAAATGAATACACAAAAACCTATTAGAAATAATCTATTGGAGATTATTTTCTGTTTTTCGATTACATTGTTTTCATTTAGTTATGTAAATGCTAAGACTATTCGCTATGTTAAAGAAAATGGTACTGGTGATGGTTCGTCTTGGACTAATGCAGCTAATAATATACAAACTATGATTGATAATTCAAATGCGGGAGATGAAGTGTGGGTATCAAGTGGAATGTATAAACCTACAAGAGAAACAACTTATCAAGATAGTCGATCACGAACTTTTTTGTTGAAAAGCAAGGTTAATTTATATGGTGGGTTTTCAGGAAGCGAAAGTGATTTAAGTCAACGTACATTATCTGATTTAGATATGAATGGTAAAGTTGATTCTTTTGAATTTGTGAATAAAACAATTTTAAGCGGTGATATAGATGGAGTAAATGACGTGTGGACAAAAAATGTAAATGCTAATGGGACGTGGTATTGGAGGGTTAGTGGTAATAGTGGAAATTGTTATAAAGTTGTCACTTGTTTAGATAATAACTCAATTGATGGCTTTTTCGTAACTGGAAGTAATAAACTTTCTGGAATTTATGCAAATAATTCATGTAAGATAACTAGCTGTACAGTAGTACAATGTTTTTCACAAAGTGAAGGAAGTGGCATTTATGCATATTCTTCATCTTCGATATCAAACTGTTTTGTCTCAAAAAGCTCTGGAAGTGGCATATATGCTTATTATAGTTCGCTTTATCATTGTGTAGTGAAAGATTGTAATGGGTCATTTGGTGGAGGGATAAATGCTTATTCTTGTTTAATATCAAGGTGCTACGTGTCGAATTGTTCTGCAAATAGTAGTGGCGGTGGTATATCTATACAGTCATCGTATTATTCGAATTCTATTGTTTCTGATTGTATCGTTGATAATTGTAGTGCAACTGAAGGAGGAGGAATTAATGTTAGCACATCTTCTCATGTGGCTGATTGTCAAGTTACAAATTGTTTTGCGGAAGTAGGTGGCGGTATTATAGCATCATCATTGTCTACAATGTGTTCTGTAAAAAACTCAAAAATTGCAAACTGTTTAGCAACATCTAAAGGTGGTGGAATTTATTTGTCTTCTTATGCTTTTATGGCGAATTCGGCTATATTAAATTGTTCTGCATATGAAGGTGGAGGCGTATTTTCAGCTTCTCCATATAATGCATCTTCAGCTACTTGGAATTGTACAATATATAATTGTTCTGGCAATTATGGTGGTGGGGTGTCTGCTACTTCATCTGTAAACAAATCAACTTATTTTACAAATTGCGTGTTTGCAAATTGTTCTGCTACGTACGATGGGAGTGCAATTTTGGGGGATTTAAATACTGAGATTACAAATTGTGCATCTATTAATAATAGCACGGCAGGGGTAGTTAGTGTTGGTATTGTTGGTGGGCGGCAGAATGCCTGTATATATACAGATATAACCTCGACATTTGTAAAGCCAGCTGATTTTATTGGAATCGCAAATAATGCATTACAGAAAGAAGAAATACTGTTGGCTAATATGCGCTTAAAAGAAAATTCATTATGTTTTAATGCTGGCACGACAACAAATGTTTATGATGATGTGCTCTCAAGTAAAGATTTAGATGGTAATCCTCGTTTTATGTATGGTTCAATTGATATTGGTGCATATGAATATGTTCAAGAGTTAACAAATGACACCAAAATAATTGAGCAAAATAAGTATAAATATTACATCGATAACGGAACTCTGAATGTAAAGGGAGTAAATAATTCCGTTATCCAAGTATTTAATATGCAAGGAAAGATAATGCTAACACAATTTGTTGGTTCCGACGATTTCTCATTTCAATTATATAGCTCTGGAATATATTTTGTGAATATTCTATGCAATAAAAGAAAAGAAATTTTGAAAATAATCTGGTGATAGTAGATATTCTACTATTCAAAAAATTACTTTAATTACAGTATTAAAACAAATAAAAATTCGATTTATTTTTTATTACCCCATTTAGTTATATCACCTTTTAAAAGGGCGAATATAATTGCAATGACGATTAGTACTCCTATCATAATTGTATTACTTTTATCAACACTTAATCAATATAATTTATTAAACCCCATGACAATTTCAATTAAAAGTCATTTCCTAAGGTAATTACCTTTATTGAGAGATCTTCTTTCTTACCTAATTCTGAAGGTTTATAATTTTTCCTTTGATATAGTCCTTTTGAGTCTTCTGAACTACACGTAACTTCACATTTGTCCACATTTACTTCTATGACAGGCATAAATTTTCGTTTGCTTCCGCCAATAAAATAAACGTGATCTCCTTCTTTAAAATCCATGATTGTGTACTTTCTCATAATAATTTATTTTTGTTTTGGTAAAAAGACAGGTATGCTAAATTTTATTTTGTTTATATTGTTGTTTGAAAGTTGATTTTCGATATTTCCTCCAACACCCAATGATCCTAAAAAAACACCAACACCACCCTTACTGCTATTCTCTTCTGTAATCGTAATTGATATCTCAAAATCAATCACTTGAGCGTAATTGTTATTTCTATCTGCATATACAGGTTTATCTCCTTTGTAATAAGAAAGTTGAAGGTCGTTAGGGTTTATCTTAGAGTCGTTTTTTTCTGCAAATTCTTGAGCAGCTGATACACCTTGAATAATTTGAGTTAATGTTTCCTTTATATAATCCTTAAGCTCCATCGTATTAGTATTACATTATTCTTTATACTCTTTTTTTTAATGCTTCGTTAATTCGCCTCTTTCATTTTGCTTATCATAATCATTATAAACAATAATACAAAAGCGTTATTATGAACAATAATACAATATAAAACACAAATTAGTCGAAGAAAGTTTTCATAAGCGTAAACGCAAATGTACTAATAAAATTTGTAAAAAAGAGATTTGTGTTTTTTTGTTTTTTGCGTTTGATTTAAATTAATTTAAATGAGATATACAATGATTGATTTAAATGAAGTAGCAAAGTATCTTTATCAATATGTTTAATTCTTTTTTATTGAAGTGCTCTCTGAATTATTTTAAAACTTTTTTTATTATGCATACCCTTTCCTCAAAAAGAATGTGCTTATGTTGATATGTTTTCATCAGCAACAAACTATCTCCTTAGCTCAAAAAGTGAAAATTGTTGCTAAGCGCAGAGTCATAAATCAGTTTCTAATTGTATTCAACAAAAGATAAAACGAGCAGGATGTTTTTCGGTGAATCAAAGTAGGTAATTTCTTCATTCGTTTTTATATATTTGCATAAATTTTTTATCTATATTCTCATTGTTGAATAATTGTCCCGATTTGTAAGCTTTAAACAAAGACATTATGTTTGAAATAGATCTGCGTACGCTGTATACCGGTTTTGTGGTAATGCTTGTGGTGTTGTTTGCTGTTGTGGCATTGATTTGGTTCCAAACCCGAAAACGTTTCGAAGGCCTCAACCTCCTTGTTGTCTACTTGTTTGTTCAGCTGGCGGGCATTACGCTGATTGCGCTGAGAGGATTGATACCCGACTTCCTTTCCGTTATCGTGGCAAATGCGCTTGTTGTAGGAGGAGCGATGCTGGCATTTGTGGGGCTCGAAAAGTTTACCGGGTTGAGGAGCTCATATATAAAGCATTATTTGCTGCTTACTGTTTTCCTGTTGATGCATATCGTGCTTACTTATTTTTTGCCTTCGCAGGAATTGCGAAATATAAATGTGGCTTTGGCGATACTGATTATTTCCTTTCAGAATGCGCATTTATTGCTTTCCAGAGTGCCTGAATCGATGCGGAAAATGACTGCGCCTATGGGCTATGTTTTTGTATTCTTGATATTCATTGGAATTTTAAGATTGACGAAATTCTTTTTTGTCGGCTTTTCGGGATCAGATTATTTTCATTCCGGGCAATTTGAAGTATATGTAGCGTTGATGTTTCAGATTGCTTATTTTTTATTGATATTTTTCCTGGTGCTGATGATCAACAGGCGTTTACTCGACGAAATAGGTGCGCAGGAAGAGAAATTTTCGAAAGCATTCAAGCACTCGCCTTACGGAATTATAATTTCAAGTCTGAATGAAGGACGTATTATTGAAATAAATGATGGATATGAACGAATGACAGGATATAAGGCGGCGGATGTGCTGGGACGCACCACTAAGCAGAAAAAAATATGGCTGACTGATGCCGATCGTGATGAGCTTGTGGAGGAATTAAGCAAAAACGGAAGAGTGCTAAACAGGACAATACAAATTCGTAAAGCCAACGGAGAACTAATGACGGGTGAATTTTCGAGCGAAATTATTTATATCAACAATGAAAAATGTGTGCTTTCGGCACTGAATGATATTACCGAAAAGAAGAAAGCCGAATATGAATTGCATAAATCGCAACAAATGTTACGCCGCTTTGCTTCGCATTTGCAAACTGTGGGCGAAGAAGAGAAAATAATGTTGGCAACTCAGATTGATAATGAATTGAACCAAACTTTGGTGGCGCTGAAGATGGACATAGGCAATTTGAAGCAAAAACTTAAAAATGCCGAAGCCAATTCAATTACCGAAGAGCTGTTGCTGAAACTTGACGATGTGTATAAGGTGGTGGGTAATTCGCTGGGCTTTTCGCTTAAATTAATGAGCAACCTTCGCAATGAGGTGCTTTATATGATGGGCTTTGTGGATGCACTGAAATTGTATGTAAGCGATTTTTGTAAAAATCATCCTGATATTAAATGTCATACTGATATTGGTGTGCTTACCGCACAGCCTGATCAGAAACAATCCACAACACTTTATCGTATTTTCGAGAGCGCTATGTCCAATGTGGCTATGCATTCGAAAGCAACTGATGTGCGTATTTCGCTCCATACCGTAGGCAACGAACTTGAACTCGAAATTTCCGACAATGGCGTTGGATTTTTGTACAATGAGTTGATGGAACACACTTCGCATGGTTTGATGCTGATGCGCGAACGAACATCCTTGCTCGATGGAAAAATGTTTATTGTATCGGAGCCTGGCGAAGGAACAATTGTAAGACTTGTGGTGACGCTTGCCTGATTATTTCATCAGCAATGAACTGTCGCCGTAACTCAAAAAACGAAAATTATTTTCAAGCGCGTAGTCGTAGATCTGTTTCCAGTTGCCATTCACAAAAGCCGAGACGAGCAGAAGCAGGGTGCTTTTGGGTTGATGAAAGTTAGTAATCATACCATCCACCACGCGAAATTTATATCCCGGTTTTATCATTATCTGCGTTTCGGCATGAAGCGTAGTCAGGTTATTCTCGTACAGATAATCCAGTAAACTTTGCAAAGCAGCCGAAGTGGAAACTTCTTCATTGCTTTCATACGGTTCCCATTGCGAAACACTAAGCTCCATATTTTCCTTGCCTGTGCCTGTGCCTTTGCCTTCTTTCACCTGCCTCCCTATATAATACAAACTCTCCAGTGTTCTAACGGAAGTTGTTCCCACTGCGATAATATTACCCAATTGCTTCAGTAGGTTTTCTATTGTGCTGCGTTGAACCGAGATCACTTCGGTGTGCATGTGGTGTTCGGCAATGTCGCGTGTTTTTACAGGCTGAAAAGTACCTGCTCCCACATGGAGCGTTACTTCTTCTATTGCAATCTGTTTGGGTTTCAGGCTCTCAAAAACTTCTTCGGTAAAGTGCAATCCGGCGGTGGGAGCTGCCACCGAACCTTTGATTTTTGAGTAAACGGTTTGATAGGTTGTCAGATCACTTTCCTCGGTTTTGCGGTGTAAATAAGGTGGAATAGGCAATTCGCCCGCATTTTCAAGTATATCGGCAAAATGGATAGCTGCATTGTCCCAACTGAACTTTACGCTGTGAGTATTGCCTTCGGTCTGAAGTCGTTCGGCTGTAAATGTGCATTTCTCGCCTGCCATCTCTATTTGTTTACTGAGTTCACCTTCTTTCCATTTTTTAAGGTTGCCTATCATACATTTCCACACGCATTCGGTGGTTGCGCCCAGCGATTGTGCATAATCGGCGGGTTGTAACGGTTCCAGGCAGAAAACCTCGATGTGAGCTCCTGTGTCTTTTTTAAAAAGAAGGCGGGCTTGTATCACACGTGTGTTGTTGTAAACCAGAAGCGCATTGTCGGGTAAAAAGTCAGAAATGGAAGAAAACACACTTTCGGTGATTTCGCCATTTTTGTAAACCAATAATTTAGATGCATCCCTTTTTGTCAGAGGATATTTAGCAATGCGCTCATCAGGAAGAGGATAATTATATTCGTCGATATAAATCGGGCTGTTGTCTTTTGTTGGGTTCACGTGGCTTACCGAAAATTTGTTGTATTTTTGTGCAAAAGTAACCAAAAAGCTGCAAAGTGCCAATTGGTAAGCTTTGTTGTTTAATTATTAAACAGTTAGTTTTAAAAAAATAAATATACGATGATAAAAAAAGGTGATACAGTACGTTTTCTGAATGCTGTAGGTGGCGGAGTAGTGGTCCGTATCGATGAAGCGAAGCGACTGATATATGTAGAGGACGAAGATGGATTTGAAATACCGGTCCTCGAACGCGAGTGCGTAGCGGTTGGGGAAATCAACAAAGAAACTAATTTTATAAAAAAAGATTTCTCGTCGAAGATAATTTCTCTGCAAAATGAAGATGCAGGAAATAAACTTTCATCATTAAACATGAGTGAAGGCGGGAGTCAGTTCCCCTCTCCTCAAGGAGAGGGGTTAGGGGTGAGGTCGCAACCTATTGTAGAAACTCCCGAAGGTGAAACGCTCAAAGCTTTTCTTGCTTTTTTCCCTGTTGATATCAAGCAATTGCAAACTACGGCTTACGATTGTTATTTGATTAACGATAGCAACTATTTTCTCTACTATAATATTGTAAATGGCGAAAATGATCAGTGGGAATCTGTCGCCAACGGAATGATAGAACCCAATACGCAGGAGGAATTAACTTCTGTAAGCAAAGAAGACCTCAATGCATGGGAGCAAATTCGCGTGCAGTTGATTCCGTTGAAAATAGCTAAAAATTATGTGCCTCAGGAAGTAATTGATGCAAAAATAAAAATAAATGTAGTCCGTTTCTATAAACTTCATAGCTTTGTTGCCAACGATTATTTCGACGATTTAGCGCTGATGGTGGATATTGTTTCTGAAAAAGATCAACAGAAGCTGAAGGATATTTCGCCCGACGAAATCAAAAAAGCAATGTTTCAGAAAGAGGAAACTACAACACGACCACGCATCATAAAACGTCCGCAAACGCCCGATGTGATTGAAGTAGATTTGCACATCAACGAATTGCTCGATACGACAACTGGATTAAGCAATGCTGATATGCTTCAGGTACAACTTGATAAATTCCATGCAGTTATCGAGGAGAATAAAAACCGGAAAGGACAAAAGATTGTTTTTATTCACGGCAAAGGCGAAGGGGTGTTGCGCAAAGAATTAGAAAAATTATTGAAAACACGCTATAAAACTTATTATTTTCAGGACGCTTCGTTTCGTGAGTATGGATTTGGAGCGACTATGGTGACGATAAAATAAGCTGACAATATCTCTATTTTTTGTAATATATAATTTTAAGTAAATGTTTGTAATGCCAACATCATACAAGAACAGCTAAAAAATCTTATCTTTGCAACTCAAAAATTTAAAAACCATTTGTAAGGTTCAAAAAACATGATTAAAGTAACATTCCCCGACGGTTCGGTACGCGAATTTGCCAAAGGCATTACCGGACTTCAACTGGCTGAAAGTATCAGCTCACGACTTGCACAAGAGGTGCTTGCCATCACAGTAAACGAACAAATCTGGGACCTTAGCCGTCCTATCGAAACCGATGCTGCCATTAAGTTGCATAAATGGGACGATGAAGAAGCCAAACATGCGTATTGGCACTCATCAGCTCACTTGATGGCCGAAGCCCTTCAGGAATTGTATCCGGGTATTAAATTCGGTATCGGGCCGGCTATCGAAAACGGTTTCTACTACGATGTAGATCCGGGTTCCGCAGTGATTAAAGAAGGCGATCTGCCTACCATCGAAGCGAAGATGGTGGAACTGGCAGCACGCAAAGAACCCATTGTTCGTAATAACATTAGTAAAGCCGAAGCGCTTAAAATGTTCGAAACCAAAGGTGACGAATACAAAGTAGAATTGATCAGCGATTTGGCCGATGGAACAATAACGCTGTATTCGCAGGGTAACTTTACCGACCTTTGTCGTGGACCACACTTACCAAATACAGGCGAAATCAAAGCTATCAAGTTGTTGAGCGTAGCCGGAGCTTACTGGAGAGGTGACGAAAAACGAAAAATGCTTACCCGTATATATGGTATCACCTTCCCTAAAAAGAAAATGTTAGATGAGTACCTGGTTTTGTTGGAAGAAGCTAAAAAACGTGATCACCGTAAAATCGGACGTGAACTGGAATTGTTTATGTTCTCCGAAATGGTGGGCAAAGGGCTACCGATGTGGTTACCGCGCGGAACGGCTTTACGTTTGCGTTTGGAAGACTTTTTGAAGAAAATTCAACGCCGCTTCGATTACCAGCAGGTAATGACTCCGCACATTGGAAATAAACAATTGTATGTCACTTCAGGTCACTACGCCAAATACGGTAAAGACTCGTTTCAACCTATTCATACACCTGAAGAAGGTGAAGAATACCTGTTGAAACCAATGAACTGTCCACACCACTGCGAAATTTACAAGTTCAAACCACGTTCGTACAAAGATCTGCCAGTTCGTTTGGCCGAGTTCGGAACCGTTTATCGTTACGAGCAAAGTGGCGAACTTCATGGCTTAACCCGCGTACGCAGCTTTACACAGGACGATGCACATATTTTCTGTCGCCCCGATCAGGTGAAAGACGAGTTTTTGAAAGTAATGGACATTATCTTTATTATTTTCAATGCGTTGGAATTCGAAAACTTCGAAGCACAGATTTCGTTGCGCGACCCTAATAACCGTGAGAAATACATTGGATCGGACGAAAATTGGGAAAAAGCAGAACAATCTATCATTGAAGCTTGTGCCGAAAAAGGTTTGAAAGCAAAAGTGGTAACAGGCGAAGCTGCATTCTACGGACCTAAACTCGACTTTATGGTGCGCGATGCGATCGGTCGTAAATGGCAGTTGGGAACTATTCAGGTGGATTATAACTTGCCGGAACGTTTCGAACTTGAATATACAGGCGATGATAATCAAAAACACCGTCCGGTAATGATTCACCGTGCACCATTTGGCTCGATGGAACGTTTCGTGGCGGTATTGATTGAACATACTGCCGGAAAATTCCCATTGTGGTTGACGCCTGATCAGGTGGTAGTGCTTCCAATCAGCGAGAAATTCAACGATTATGCTTTCGAAATTGCGAAGGAACTGAACGCACAGGATGTACGTGTGCAGGTAGATGATCGCAATGAAAAGATTGGTCGTAAAATCCGTGATAACGAATTAAAACGTATTCCTTTTATGCTGATTGTAGGCGAGAAAGAAGCCGAAAATGGCGAAGTATCGGTTCGTCGTCAGGGCGAAGGTGACAAGGGCACTATGAAAGTGGCTGAGTTTGCCAAACTGGTGACCGACGAAGTGGATGCCTTGGTGAGTAAATATTAAAAGCCCGTTTAACTCTCCTCAGTAGAGACACTTTAAAAAGCGCGAATCGTATTTTACCGGTTCGCGCTTTTTATTTTGAAAAATATTGATACGAGTTTCAACTTTCGCAAAATATGCTTATCTTTAGCATCAAATAATCACAAAAAAGTAATTCTATGCTTCTTTTGCTGACCTTTCAATCGTTAATTGCTGCCATGGCGTTTTCATTGCGTCGTCCAAGGCATATCTCAAATTATATACTGACACTCTGGTTTTTGGTAAACGCACTTAATTTTGTGGGAATACTTGTTCCGGGAGGATTGTCGTCGTATATCAAAATTGGTTATTTGCCATTTTTATTTCTGAATGGACCTGTTTTTTATTTTTATGTGAATAGTTTGATTCGTATCGATTTTAAATTTAAATGGATACATATACTTCACTTACTACCATTTGTATTTGTAAGTGTCTATCGTTTAATAACGATTTCCGAATCTGTCCATCCATCGTCGTTTTATCAGGTACAAATGCCATTAAAATACCTGATCATTTATGCATTCATATCTTTGTCGATACTTATATATGTAGTGGCTATTTTTGTATTGTTGAACAAGCATAAGAAAAATATAAAGAATTATTTCTCAGTTAAATCGCAACGTTTTACACTCGATTGGGTGAATGTGGTGATGATTGTTTTTGCAGTGAGTAGTGCGTTAGAGTATTGGGCGCCATTACTTCCTGCCACACAGAATTTAGTAGCGGATAAAGTATTCTGGTTTAATCAGTTTAATTTAGGAATGTTTGCTTTTTTAATGTTGATATTTGGTTTGTTACAACCGGCTATTTATATTCACGAACCTGTAAATCTGGAGGAACGAAGTGAAGAAAGCAAAAAATACATCAGATCAGGACTCAATAAACAGCAGTTATCAAAAATTGGTGAGTCCATAAAGCATTATATCGAAACTCAAAAACCATATCTCAATCCCGACTATAATCTGGAACAGATGGCGAAGGACTTGAATATAACACGCCAAAATCTGTCGCAGACGATCAACGACGAGATTGGAAAAAACTTCTATCAACTCATTAATGAATATCGGGTGTTGGAATTCAAAAAATACCTGAATGATCCGAAAATGAATCATATTACTTTTCTGGGGTTGGCCTACGAGGCCGGTTTTAACTCTAAATCATCCTTCTATCGCGTATTCAAAGAAATTACAGGCGAAACGCCAACTGAATTTCGTCAGCACATTAAGAGAGAAATCTAACTAAATTACGGAGGCTTTTTTGTAAAAAGTAATTTTTCTCTTCTCCTGCAGGGTAAGAGCTTTCCTTTTTTTGTCCCAACCGCCCTGTTGGGACGTCCGGCAAGTTTGTTGGGACGATTAGTTTGTTATTTGTCAGTAAAATTGCAACGTGAAATTGCACAAAGAAAAATTATACGCTTGTGCAAATCTCAATTCAAAACTTTAAATTTTCAAATACATCTAATCATGAAATCACAACAAAGAACATGGACACTTGTAGTAATGGTTCTATTGGCAACTTATTCGTTGCTTGCACAAAATCAGAAACCTGATACTACCACTGTAAAAAGAAACACGAAAGAAGAAAGTAATCGTAACATCATGCTGAATGCTTCTGACGATACGGGTCCGAGACAAATCTCCATTGGATTACCTGTCGTTAACCCAAGCGATGTTATCATACTTGAAAACGACCTTCCTGTTGTTTATCATTACTGGCCTCATTTTCCGAATACGCACTGGCGCGCCGATTCGAGCCTTGGCAGAATGGGCTTATTGAAATTGTCCGAAGTACAGACGACTACCGGACGCGTAGGTTATGCTACCAATTCCTACACAAAATTAGGCACCGATAATTTTGAGGGCCGCTTCAATTATCGTTTGAACCATTTCGGAATGCAGCAGTTTGATCTCACTGTTTCCGGCTCAATGGGTAAGGGCTGGCTCTATAGTGCTAGCGTTTATCAGAACTTCGATCCGGGAACAGTTAAACTGAAGTACACCGATTTCTACGATCGTACATCTATTTATAAAGGAGCAATTACCAAACGTTTCGATAACCGAAAAGGCGAAGTTTCATTATTGTATAAACATGCCGAATCACGCTCGCTGATGGCTTCGGCCAATACAGCTCCGTTTATTTATAACGGTGATGGCAGTGTGAGTGAACTGCCGGGTTTCCATTTGGGAACAGATAGCTATTCGCCCATTGATGGAAAGATGAAATATATGGATATCAAAACCGGAGCAATAAAAGAAACATCGCTACAGGATGCTGCTCAGAATGTTTCTGATGAAGTTGGTTTATTGGGTAAATATAAATTTAATAATGATACGCACCTGAAATTCAGTGCCAAATATAGCTATAGCGATGCCGCCATCGTTTTCCAACCCGGATTAAGCATAAAAAAAGTAACCGCAGCAGATGGATATACTTATTCGGATACTCAGGAGGCTTATTCTGGTTATGTACAAAACCGTATGTCGATGATTGACTTTGGAAAAATACATGACTTTATGATGATGGCAGAACTGAACAAACAGATAAAAAATCATGCTTTACGTTTGGGCATGAACGAATGGTTCAACAGCATTGAATACCTTGGAAATAGTACCCGTTTTCAGACAGAATTAGCTCCCAATCCACAGAAATTAGATGTTAAAGGAGTAACTTACTCTTCATACAATACTTCCGGTGAATATTATAAGGGAACTGAAAATCGAATCGCTCTTTACCTCACCGACGAATGGAATATCTCAAAGCAACTGAATGCATATATCGGAGCACGTTTGGAGTATTTTTCGCTGAATGGTGAAAATCTTCCTTACCGACGTTATTCAAACTTCTATTTAGGATCAAAAAATCCTGCTAACGGTGATGTAGCTACTCTCTTGCCAATAAGCCACAACTGGGTGCTTCCATCATTAACAGCAAATCTTACTTACAAAATAACCAGCAAGTTCGGGTTGTTAGGCGAAGCTTCGTACAGCGAACAGGGAGCTAAACTTTCTGATTATGCTGGATTTGCAGCTCCTTATACTGATGCAGTAACAGTTCCTTACGGACGTATAGGAATTTATTACAACAATCCAATCATCAGTTTGGTGTCGGCAGTGACTTATATCAAGAAAACGAACTTTCAGAGCCGTTTTAACTTGGTCGATCCGGCAAATTCAAGTGTTACCAATATGTATCATTTGAAATATGATGTTGAAACTATGGGTTGGACAACTGATGCGGTTATCAAACCATTCAAGGGGGCTGATCTTCATTTGTTGGCAACTCTTCAGAGTCCACAATACAAGAATTACGCTTTCGAAGCATACGGAACAGCCTATAATTTCAACGATAAACAGGTGACAGGAATTTCGCGGGTATTGTTGGAAATTGATCCAAGCTATCGCCCGATCAAAAGTTTACGGCTATGGGCTTCGTTCCGTTATTTCAGTCGTCAGTATGCAAGTATCAGCAATGTGTTGTATTTCAATCCACGTTGGGAAACATTTGGTGGCGTTGATTATACAGTAAATAAAAATCTGACGCTGAGCGCTCAGGTTGTAAACTTCCTGAATCAAACCGGTGCATCAGGCAGTATCTCGGGCTCTGAGTTAATGACAGATGGTTCGATCTACAAAGGGGCTCTAATGAGTGGCAGTTACTTGCGTCCGTTTACCTTTGAAATGAAAGCTTCAGTAAAATTTTAAATCTACAAATCAATAAATACAAGCAAAATGAAAACAATAAAATCAATTGCAGCATTTTTGATGCTCGTTACAGGTACCACAGCATTTGCCACAAAACCTATCGTTACTCAACCCGTTTTGGTTGCAAAGTCGGTAAATATAATTACAGTGAATGGTCTGAAATTTAAAGACCTCAATAAAAATGGCAAGCTTGATAAATACGAAGACTGGCGTTTGTCAAGTGCTGAACGTGCCAAAGATTTGCTTTCAAAAATGACATTGGAAGAAAAAGCCGGAATGATGCTTATCAGCACCACACGCCTTGAAAATGACTGGTCGTTTGAGAAACCAAAAACTACTGCGCCCATTACAAGCAATTTCAACGAAACCGACCTGGTAATGAAACAGAACATGTTTACCGGCTTGCCTATGCCTGTGGCACAGCTTTTTGCAGCCGGAACTACCAATGGCGTGAGAAATCTTCATTTGCGAAATTTTATTTTACGTGCCAATACAGATACGCGTACTTTGTCGGAATGGTCGAATAAATTGCAGGCTTTGTGCGAAGAGGATGCGCTTGGCATTCCAGCTCTCGTGACTTCTAATCCGCGCAACCACATTACACGCGATGCTTCCATTGGTTTGAGCGTTGGTAAAACCTCTTTCTCTGTCTGGCCGGGAGAACTTGGTTTGGCAGCCATGAGAGATCCCCAACTGGTGCGTGAATTTGCCGATATTGCCCGTCAGGAATGGACGGCTATTGGCTTGCGTAAAGGCTACATGTACATGGCCGATTTAGCTACCGAGCCTCGTTGGCAACGTGTGGAAGGTACATTTGGTGAAGATGCCGAACTTGCTGCACAAACTATGCGCGAAGTGGTATTGGGTTTTCAGGGAGCAAAACTAAACAGCGGTTCTGTGGCGCTTACAGTGAAGCACTTCCCTGGCGGCGGTGCTACCGAAGATGGGCAGGATCCTCACTTTCCCTGGGGTAAACGTGAAATTCTGACCGATAAAAGCATTCAAAACAATCTTGTGTCGTTCAAAGCAGCCATCGACGCCGGAGTGTCGGCCATTATGCCATATTATTCACTTCCCGTTGGTACTAAATACGAAGGAGTGGCTTATGCTTATAATAAAGGAATTTTGCAGGATTTGCTTCGGAAGGAGCTTGGTTTTAAAGGAATTATCAACTCTGACACAGGCCCTATTGACATGATGCCCTGGGGCGTGGAGGATTTGAATGTGACCGAACGTTACAAAAAATCGCAGGAAGCCGGCGTGAATCTGTATTCAGGAAGTGGCGACCCTACTGAACTGCTGAAAGCTATAAAAACAGGTGCGGTAAAAATGAAAACAATCAACGAATCGGTTCTGCTTCTGTTGTTGGAAAAATTTGAACTCGGATTATTCGAAAATCCCTATGTGGATGTTGAAAAGGCGGTTGCTTTGGTGGGAAATCCAGCGTTTCAGAAAAGAGCTGATGTGGCTATGCGGAAATCAATTGTTTTATTGCGTAACGAATCAAATATCCTTCCGCTAAAAGCGAAAACAAAAGTGTATTTCGAATCCTATTTTCCTCAAAAAGGCAATCCTAACGGTACGCACGTAAATGTTCCGGCTCTGAATAACTGGGACCTGCAATTTGTTCAAACACCTGATGAAGCTGATGTCGTTCTTCTTTGGGTGACGCCCGGAGCCAAATCGCTTTTCGATTCAAAAGGTGAACCTATTTATTTATCGCTGTCGAAAAATGGGATCAATACCTGCTACATCAATTGTCTAACAGAAAAGAAACCAACGGTTTTGGTGATGAACTACAGCAATCCATGGGTGATTGACGAGATTTATAACAAAGGAAGTCAGAATATCAAAGGAGTGATTGCTACTTTCGGAACAACCAACGATGCTTTACTGGATGTGGTAACAGGCAAATTTAACCCAACCGGAAAAATGCCTTTTACAACTCCTTTTAGCGAAGCAGCTGCTCAAAACAATAAACCGGATGTGCCCGGTTATGATGAAGGCGACGACTATCCACTGTTTAAGTTTGACGAAGGTTTTAGTTATAATAAATAGTTATTTGAGTAATAATTGTTGAAAAAAAGCGCGAATCGGATTGAATCCGGTTCGCGCTTTTTGTATTTCATCTTATTTTGAATTAAGTACTTCAATACATTTTATCAAACTTTCCTCCCAGTGCGGAATCTGAATGTGGTAGGTCGATTTTATTTTTGACTTGTTCAATACACTGTAATGTGGGCGTGGAGTCCGTGCAGGATAATCTTTGCTCTCGATGGGTTGTACATTGCAAGTGATGCCGCTGATGCGGTGAATTGTTTTTGTAAAGTCGTACCAGCTGCAAACGCCTTCGTCGGAGAAATGATAAATGCCCGGCACAAACGATTCGGCGCTTACTATTTGAAGTATAGCCTCTGCTAAGTCTGCTGCGTAAGTGGGCGTTCCCACCTGATCGAAAATGACGTTCAACGCATCGCGCTCGGTTCCGAGTTTGATCATCGTTTTTACAAAGTTATTTCCAAACGATGAATAAAGCCATGAGGTACGGATAATAACAGCGTTTTTGAGGTTGGCTGTCAGCACTTCTTCGCCGGCCAATTTCGATTTACCATAAACACTGGCAGGGCAAACAGTCTGATCTTCGGTGTATGGCATGTAGTTGGTGCCATCAAAAACATAATCCGTAGATACATGAATCACTTTCAGTCCATTGGCAGAGGCAACGAGCGCTATGTTTTCCACAGCATCGCGGTTGATTTTATAACACAAATCTACATCATCTTCTGCTTTGTCTACTGCTGTGTAGGCCGCGCAGTTCACAATTACATCCACAGCATTTGCTTTCACAAAAGCTTCGAGAGCAGCTTTGTCGCAGATATCAAGTTCGTCGATATCGGTAAAAATATAACCGAACTGTGGATAACGAACAGCTGCCAGCTGCATTTCGTTTCCGAGTTGTCCACGGCTTCCTGTTATAAGAATATTCATTTGTTCAAAAGTTTTTTTCGGCATGAATAAATAAGGAATGTTTAGTGTCTTTCTCTGAAATAAGGGCTTTGTCAGACGGAATTTTCCAATCAATATTCAAAGCCGGATCATTGTACATAATACCTCTTTCCAAAGCCGGATTGTAGAAATCATCGCATTTGTACGAGAAAATGGCTGTTTCGCTCAAAACAGAAAAACCGTGAGCAAAACCTTGTGGAACAAGAAACTGCAAGTGATTTTCTTCGGTGAGTTCAACTCCGTACCATTGTCCGAAAGTGGGAGAGGAGGCTCTCAGGTCTACGGCCACATCCCAAACAGCTCCTTTGATCACCGACACAAGTTTTGATTGGCTGTGTGGTTGGAGTTGATAATGCAGACCACGTATCACACCGTAAGCTGATTTTGATTGATTGTCCTGACAAAATTTAATATTAATGCCGGCTTCGTTGAATTTTAATTCGCTGTACGATTCAAAAAAGAAACCACGCGCATCCTCGAATACGCGGGGTTTTATAATGATTAAATCCTCTATTGGTGTTTTTATAATTTCCATCTACTATTAATTTACTTCGTTGGCAATTTTAACAAGATATTCGCCATAATGATTCTTTTTCAGTGGTTCGGCCAATTTCAGTAGTTGTTCTTTATTGATATAGCCGTTGCGGAAAGCAATTTCTTCCAGACAGGCAATTTTCAATCCCTGACGGTTTTCAATGGTGGCAATAAAGTTTGAAGCTTCGAGCAAACTGTCGTGTGTGCCTGTATCGAGCCATGCCATTCCGCGTCCCATCATTTTCAGACTTAAACGTTCTTCTTCAAGGTACAAACGGTTAAGGTCTGTGATTTCGAGTTCACCACGTTTCGATGGCTTCAGGCCTTTCGATTTTTTTACCACATCGTTGCTGTAAAAATACAAACCTGTTACAGCATAATTCGATTTTGGTTGAAGTGGCTTTTCTTCGAGGCTGAGTACTTTGCCGTTTGCATCAAATTCAGCTACGCCGTAACGCTCGGGATCGTTTACATAGTACCCGAAAACAGTGGCACCATCTTTCAATTGGGCTGCTTCGCGGAGCGTGCGTGTGAAATCAAATCCGTAGAAAATATTGTCGCCAAGTACCATACAAACACTATCGTCGCCGATAAATTCTTCGCCAATGATAAAGGCCTGAGCCAGTCCATCGGGCGAGGGTTGTATGGCGTACACGAGCTTGATGCCTAAATCATCGCCATTTCCAAGCAGATTTTCATACAAATGTATGTCCTGTGGAGTAGAAATGATCAGGATTTCTTTAATGCCGGCAAGCATTAAAACGGATAAAGGGTAATATATCATCGGTTTATCGTAAACCGGAATGATTTGTTTTGAGATACTTTTAGTGACAGGATATAAACGAGTACCGGATCCTCCGGCGAGAACAATACCTTTCATTTTTATATAGTTTTTAGGATGAATGTTTCATGTAAAACAACGCTTCAAAAATACGCTTTTTTTCTGAAACTTAAAACATAAAAACTTCAGTATCCTGAAATCTACGATTCAAGATCAAGCTCACCGTTTTTGTATAACTGAAAATTACGGGCAAGTAGCACCAGAAATTTACTTATCTCGGTTTGCGTTTGAAGTGTTTCGGGAGAAATATCTGCTTTTTTCATGCGAAGTACCATGATCCCATACATAAAATTAAAGCAAAGTTCAATGTCGCTCAATCCGGCTTCGCCTTTCGTGCGAAGCTGACTGATAAAAGGAAGCACATGAAAGAATTTAGCGTTATAGGCCGGAACCTGACCTGATTTTATGACAAGATGGTGAAAATCGTTCATATCAATGATTATATTTTTATTGAGTTGTAAATGACCTTTTTCCTGAATGTTTTCAAGGCGCATCATTTCAACGAGGCTTTCGTACCATTCGTATAGCGATTTTCGTTCAGCTTCATCTTTCACCGGATAAGTTGAAATAATCCGATCGTTGATAGTGTCGATGTTTAAATCGAATGCGCGGATTAAATCTTCTATCTGCCACATGTACAAAAGGTATTCGCAGATATTTTCTTTTTTAAGTTTGTGGGCTATAAACATTAATTTAAATTTTACACTTAGCTCCTGAAATAGAACTAAGTCAGTTTTGTAGTTTGGATAAGCAAAAAAAGAATGAATAAACTGAGCTATATGGCTGTCTGTTTTTATGGGGTAGTCGTCTCAAAATCCCAATCGCCATCATTGTCCATAAATATCGGTTCAGTGAATTCCTCAATGTCTCGACGTTCTTTTTTGGTCGGTCGGCCAGTGCCCCGGTCACGTCCTGATTGTCCGGCAAGTTTAGCCAGTTCAATCAGTTCAAGCTGATCGGCTGTGGTTACGTTTTCCATAAATCCTGCAACCAGCTTGGCGTTCATCCTGTTTTCGGCCAACGCAATTACTTTAAACGAAAAAAGAATAGGGTTTCGCTTGATGCATACCACGTCGCCAAGCTTCACATTGCGCGAAGGTTTCACCTGAACGTTTTGTATGATTACTTTTCCTTTTTTGCAGGCTTCGGCAGCCAGGGTGCGCGTTTTAAACAAACGAACTGCCCACAACCATTTATCTATGCGTACTTCTGTTTTCATAAATTTAATATGCTAATATTCTAATTTGCCAATAAGTCAATGTGCTAATTTGCCAATAAATCAATAAGCCAATTTGCTAATAAATCAATGTGATAATATAAACAGATCACTGATTATCAATTTTCAATTGATCTTACTTGCCGTTGAATTGAGTCATTGTGAGCTGCATACCAGCAAGGCAAAAACTCTGAATTATCTCGATGCAGCGGTCGGCACGTTCAGGTAGGGCGGCAGTTTGCTCCTCGGTCCATTTGCCAAGCACATATTCTACTTGCCGGCCTTTGGCAAAATCATTGCCAATTCCAAAACGCAATCGGGCATAATTGTTATGTCCAAGGATTTCCTGAATATTTTTCAGTCCGTTATGACCTGCATCCGACCCTTGCGGTTTAAGTCGCAAAGTTCCGAAAGGCAGGGCTATATCGTCCACCACCACCAAAACGTTTTCGATTTCGATTTTTTCCTTTTGCATCCAATAACGAAGCGCGTTCCCGCTCAGGTTCATAAATGTTGACGGTTTTAGCAAAATCAGCGTACGACCTTTCAATTTTACTTCACAAGTAGCTCCGTAACGGTTCTCGCTAAAAAAAACATTGGACGCCTTAGCAAAAGCGTCCAATATTGTAAATCCTATGTTGTGGCGGGTGTTATGGTATTCGTTACCAATATTACCCAATCCTACAATTAAGTATTTCATTCGAAAAATTATTTTTTGCTTGCAGCGGCAGTAGCAGCAGCACCACGGGCAGCTCTTGTTAATTTAACTTGTGCGACAACGGCGTTTTTAGCATTCAGAATTTCAAGATTTTCAGCAGTTACATTACCTACCTGAATCGATTTCCCTAAACCTAAGTTAGTAACATCGATTACAATGTTTTCAGGGATTTGATTGTAAAGACCTTTAACTTTCAGTTTGCGCATTTCGAGAGCTAATTTACCCCCGGCTTTCACACCTTCAGCCAATCCTTCGAGTTTAACCGGAATTTCAACAACGACTGGTTTGTTTTCCGTAACTTGTAAGAAGTCGATATGTAATGCTCTGTCGGTTACAGGATGGAACTGAAGCGCTTTCATAATAGAATTACATTTCTTTCCGTCAATGTCCAATTGTACAACAAATACATCGGGAGAATAAATCAGTTTACGTAGATCACTTACTGTTGAAGTGAAATGAACGTTTTCGGCACCACCATAAAGTACACATGGTACATTTTCTGATACGCGTTCAGCTTTCGAAGCTTTTTTTCCAAGGTCAGTTCTTACTTTACCTTTTAATTCAAATGTTTTCATTCGTTTAAAATAATTTGTGTTACTCAAAATTTAAGCGTTTGTTATTAAGTGATCAGTCGCTTAATTTCCCATCACACTTTCTTTTTCAAAAAAGTGCAGCAAAAGTACTCTTTTTTTTGCACAAACACAAGAGTTTTCGGTGATTAAAAATATTTTGCTCCAATTTTTATAATAATTTGAGTGACAGTGTGTGTAATCCGAAAAAATGTATTATATTTGCGCGCTCAAAAATGTAAAAGAGCTTTTAATTCACAATTTAATTTAGGGAGGAAACGAACAATAGCTAAGCAATTAACCATCAGGCCTCAAAGGGGTAGAGAAAAAGAACAACCCAACAGAATAAACGAGAAAATCAAGGGGCTTAAAGAAGTACGTTTGGTAGGGGACAACGTTGAACAGGGCATTTTTTCATTTGATGAAGCCATGCGGATAGCTGATCAACTTGAGCTGGATTTGGTGGAAATTTCGCCAAATGCTGTGCCACCCGTTTGTAAAATTGTTGACTATCAAAAGTTTTTGTATCATCAAAAGAAGCGTGAAAAAGAGGCCAAGGCAAAATCATCTAAGGTGATTTTAAAAGAAATCAGATTCGGACCTCAGACCGATGAGCATGATTACAATTTTAAATTGAAACATGCTCAGGAGTTTTTAAAAGAAGGCTGTAAAGTGAAAGCTTATGTTTTCTTCAAAGGTAGATCGATTCTTTTTAAAGATCAGGGCGAAGTGCTTTTAGCACGTTTTGCGAACGATCTTGAAGATTATGCAAAAGTAGATCAGTTGCCACAACTCGAAGGCAAGAGAATGATAATTATGTTTTCGCCTAAAAAGACGAAATAATCAAGGATTTTTTATATAAATTAAATATAGTAACAATGCCAAAAATGAAAACTAACTCCGGTGCCAAAAAAAGGTTCACCCTTACCGGATCAGGAAAGATCAAAAGAAAACATGCTTTTAAAAGTCACATTTTGACTAAAAAAACAACAAAGCAAAAACGTAACTTAACTCATTCTGCACTTGTATGCAAGACAGATTTGACTAACGTTAAAGAAATGCTTTGCTTGAAATAGTAGTTGAAGTTATACATTTAATCACATTTTTCTTAGTCAAAAATCAGAGTGCTTTAGCTTCAAGTTCGCACGAAAGTACGACGCTAACATTCACAAATCATTTTAATTATGCCAAGATCAGTAAACCACGTTGCTTCACGTAAAAGAAGAAAAAGAATTTTAAGCCTTACCAGAGGTTATTTTGGTGGCCGTCGTAATGTTTGGACTGTAGCCAAGAATACTTGGGAAAAGGGGTTGCAATATGCCTACCGTGACCGTAAAAACAAAAAACGCAGCTTTCGTGCGTTGTGGATTCAGCGTATCAATGCTGCTGCACGTTTGGAAGGGATGTCATATTCTAAGTTAATGGGAGCTTTACACAAAGCCGGTATCGAAATGAACCGTAAAGTGTTGGCCGATTTAGCAATGAATCATCCGGAAGCTTTCAAAGCGATTGTGTTAAAAGCAAAAAACGCTTAATCTTTTAATTGATTTTTTTTCAGGTTTGTAATACAAACATACAATTGATAGGAAAACCGCTCCTCTTTAGAGAAGCGGTTTTTTTTATCAAATGAGGAATAAATAACAACGCATTAGATCGTTTTAGATACAAAAAAAGCGAACTTCAATTTGAAGTTCGCTTTTTTTATTGATTGTAAGGTTGCTTATAATTCCCAGGCCAAAGCGCTTGCTCCAAGTACTGCTGCATCGGCTTCTTTTAAGTCGGAGAACATTAATTTGATTTTACCTTTCCATAAAGGAAGTAAATTACTTTCCATACTTTCACGTATCGGATTCATAATCAAATCGCCAGCTTTTGATAGACCACCAAAAAGAACAATAGCTTCAGGAGCGCTAAAGGCTACAAAGTCAGCTAAACTCTGTCCAAGGATTTTTCCGGTGAATGCAAAAATTTCTTTGGCAATTTCATCGCCTTGCATGGCTGCGTCAAACACATCTTTTGAAGTAATGCTATCCACAGGAATGTTACGCAATAAGCTGTCTTTGGTAGTTGAGGCCAAAATTTCACGGGCCGAACGTGCTACGCCTGTTGCCGAGCAATATGTTTCCAAACATCCATATTTTCCACAACCACACAAGCGACCGTCTTCACGGATGGCAGTAGTGTGTCCAAGTTCACCGGCAAAACCATCGTGACCATAAAGAACTTTTCCATCGATAATGATACCACTTCCAACTCCTGTTCCAAGTGTAATCATGATAAAGTTTTTCATGCCATGTGCAGCCCCATAAGTCATTTCGCCAAAAGCAGCTGCGTTGGCGTCGTTGGTGAGTGCTGCCGGAATACCGAATTTCTCCGACATTAATTTAGCAAAAGGAATAACTCCTTTCCACGGCAAGTTGGGTGCAAACTCTATGTTTCCACTGTAATAGTTGCCGTTCGGTGCTCCAATACCGATTCCTTTGAATTTATCTGCTCCGCCGGCGGCTTCAATCAGTTTGATCATTTCATCATATAAATCCTGGATGTAAAGATTTACATCTGTGTGTGTGCCGGTTTTAATAGCGCTTTTGGAGATCACATTTCCACGAGCATCAACAACTCCGAATACGGTGTTTGTACCACCCATATCCATGCCTATAACATAAGGTTTTTCCATAAAAATATTTTAAATTTGAAGTTTGTGTTTTCCAAAATTCAGAGATTTGATGTGATGTCAAATCCCTGATTTTTCATTCGTTTTATTTTACCGGTATGTCTTTGTTGACATTTTTACAACCGATCAATGCATACCACAACATATAAGCCATACCTGCAATTATAACAAGGTAGCTTGCCTGATAAGTTGAAATATCTGCAATCCAGTTTTGTAACAATGGCAAAATACCACCTCCAACTACCATCATCATAAAAATACCCGACGCAGCAGCAGTATATTTACCTAAGCCTTCAACAGCCAGATTGAAAATTCCTCCCCACATAATAGAAGTGCATAAACCACAAAGTACAAGCAGAAGTGCAGTCAGAGGTACTTGAACTAAGCTAAATGAGGAACCTGTAAACACAGGCATTGATGTAGTCATGTCGCGAGGTAAAAGAATGGCGATTGTCACCAATAATATGCCGGTGGCCGAAGCTGAAGTTAACATTGCTTTACTTGAAACTTTTCCACCGATAATACCACCTATAAACCTGCCGATTAACATCAAAAACCAGTATGTGCCAGCCACAAAGCCTGCAATTCCAGCTGCAACATTAGGATTTAATCCTGCTCCTTTATCGCTGATATCTGCCAGATAGAAATTCAAAGTGCCGGGGATTCCGATTTCGACGCCTACGTAAATAAAAATAGCAACGGCTCCTAAAACGAAGTGACGAAAATTCCATGGTGAATGTTTAAAAGAGGCAGAATCTCCAGCATTTTTAGCACTTTCGGGATCAGCAATAGGGATGAAAGTTAGAATGAGAAATGCAGCCGCAAAAACACCCAAAGCAATGAAAAGCACAGGGTTAATATTTGTAATTGTAATTTCGCCTGAAACGATGCGTTCTTTTGTAATGTCTCCGATCAAAGCACCAACAAACATAGGAGTAAGTGTGCCAGCCAAAGAGTTGAAAGACCCTCCGATTTGTAAAAGCATATTACCTTTATTGCCGCCGCCGCCAAGCAAGTTCAACATTGGATTTACAACAGTGTTTAACATACAAACAGAGAAGCCTGCAACAAATGCACCCGTTAAATAAACAAAAAAGTTGGCCGGGAGTGAGAATAGTTCTGAATTAACCCCAATTCTTCCGGAGAGAAATTGTATGAAAATCCCCAAAAAGCCAATAGCGATTGCTAAAAGAGCTGTTTTTTTGTATCCGATTTTACTTAAAAGTTTTCCGGCCGGAATTCCCATAAATAAATAGGCAAGGAAGTTCATCATGTTCCCCAACATGCCTAAAAAATTGGAACCTTCAAAGGCAGGTTGATTTTTCCAAATAACTCCGATAGGTGCTGCGAGATTAGTCACAAACGAAATCATTGCAAAAAGAAAAATCATTGTGATAATTGCAACGATGTTTCCATTCTTTTTTTGTGTACTCATGAAATTTAATTGATTTAAAGTGTTAATATAAGGATTGTTTGTTTTGTGTAGTGATAAATCGACGATAAAAGTACAATTTTAATTTTAAATTTAAAGATTTCTTTCTATGAAATTAACCATTCTTGTAAATAAATGTCTGCGAGTTTGTTTGCCGAGTATGCTGTGATTCTTATCGGTATAAATATGCATTTCAAATTGTTTGTCAGCCTCTACGAGTTTGTCGATGTAAAGCATTGTGTTTTGAATATGTACATTGTCGTCGGCCGAACCATGAACAATTAAAAGCTTGCCGTTCAGTTTTTCGGCCATTTCCAGGGCCGATGTTTTGTCGTATCCTTCAAAGTTTTCTTGTGGTCGGCGCATAAATCGTTCGGTATAAGCTGTGTTGTAGAGTCGCCAGTCGGTAACCGGAGCTACAGCAATACCGGCTTTGAAAATACTTTCACCAGAACTCATGGACCACAATGTGAGCGAACCTCCAAAGCTCCAACCCCAGATACCAATTCTATCTTTGTCGATATAACTTTGTTTTCCGAGATATTTTGCCGTTTCAATCTGATCTTTGGTCTCGAGGGTTCCCAGTTGTTGATAAGTGCATTTTCTGAATTCAGCCCCACGGGCTCCGGTTCCTCTACCGTCAACGCACACTACAATATAATCTTTTGTGCTGAGGTAGTACTCCCAACCTATGTCCCATTTATCAAGTACTTCCTGCGAATCAGGTCCTCCGTACTGTACTTGTAATACCGGATATTTTTTTGCTGTACTAAAGTTCTGCGGTTTCAGCATCCAACCATTCAGTTGGATGTTTTCAGAGGTAGTAAAACTAAAAAATTCCTTTTTAGGAAGTTGAAGTATCGCAAAGTCTTTCTGCAGTTTTGAGTTGTCCTCGATGACTCTGATTTGGACTCCTCTTTGATTATACAGAATTGTTTTTTCCGGAACGTCGATGCTAGAATACACATCTACATAATAGCTATAGGTTGAGCTAAAGCTGGCATCGTGTGTTCCCTTCCCATCCGATAATCTCGTTTTTTTAGCTTTTGCATCGATAGAGTAAATATCCCGTTGCAGGGGTGATATTTCGGTCGATTGAAAATAAAGAGTTTGTTTGGCATTGTCGTAACCATAGAAATCGGTGATGTCCCAGTTCCCTTTGGTGATTTGTTTGTAAATGCTTCCGTTCATTCTGTATTGATAAATATGGCGGAAACCATCCTGCTCGCTCACACCGTAAAAAAACTGATTGTCGGGTGAGAATTGTATATAGTCAATATTTTGATAATCAATATAGTATTTGTCGTCTTGTCTTAATATGAGTTTTGTAAGTGTCGATTTTGGATTGGCCATTAGCAGATCCAAGCGGTTTTGATTACGGTTGAGCTTGAAAATGGCAAGTTGGTCAGCCGTATTCGTCCAACGAATCCGGGGGATGTAAAAGTCCTGATCGTTATCGGGCAATTGCATAAATTTTGTTGTTTTGTTGAAATCGTCGTAAACACAAACACTCACTTTGGAGTTGTTTTCTCCGGCTTTGGGATATTTGAATTTTAGCAGTGATGGATATATCTGAATGTCAGTGTCTTTCTGTGATTTATTTTTGAAAAGTTGAAACGAAAATTCGGATATTTCAGTTTCGTTGAATTTGATAAAAGCCAGTAATTTGCTGTCGGGACTCCAGGCAAAATGACGTGTGGCTTCAAATTCTTCTTCGTAAACCCAATCAGGTGTTCCGTTGATTATTTTACCTGCTTCTCCATCTTTGGTAATGGCTATCTCAGTGTTGAAATCAAGTTTTTTCATGTACAGGTTATTGTTGCGTGCAAATGCAATGTAGCGACTGTCTGGCGAAAAAAGCGGAACTTCCTGCGCCCCGTTTTCCGAGAGTGGCTCAAGTTCTTTGCGTTTAATATCGTATACATAATAATCGGCTGTAAAAGTACGACGATAACGGAATTTAACGTTGTTGTAAATCAGTATCTTCAATTCATTTGGACTAAAAATATATCCTGAAAAATTTTTGAACGGACAATTTTTTATTTGATGAATACTAAACAATGTGTCGACAGTAGTGCTGGTTTTATAGTTATATTTTACTATCGATTTGTCGTTGACTTTTGTTGTAAAATGTTCACCGTCGGCCATCGAAACTGCTTTTTCAGTTCTAACAGGTTTGAATTTTCCATCAGTTATATCATAAAGCAGATTGGCAAATGAAAATTGTGCAATCAGTGTTAAAACAAAAATGAATATGAAACGTTTCATTATAAAAAAGAGTTTATTAAATTTGTTACAAGTAATAACAGCAAAATACAAAGTTTATTTTTACCTATAGCGTTATACTTTGCCTTTTATCTATACAAAAATAGTTTATTTTCTCCTTTTTGCTTGTTGAACGGTCGAAAGTTTTTATTCCATTAACATTATTCTTAGCAGCTTAAATTATTAACGTTAAATTTATAGACATATGGGACTGATTAAAGATTTCTTTTTTGTATCTTCTCGCAACGAAGATCTCGGGTTGTGCCTGAGTGGTGGAGGTGCTTTAGGGTTTGCGCACATAGGAGTATTGCAGTCGCTCGAAGATCATGGCATTTTTCCTGATCAGCTTGTCGGTGCCAGTATGGGTGCCATTGTTGGTGTGCTTTATGCTGCAGGATTTTCGCCTGCCGAAATGTTACAGATGATAAAAGATGATAAACTCTATAAAGTGACTAAGTTAATGACATTCAAACCTGCTTTTCTGAAATCAGGGTTGTCAAATCACTCTATTTTGCGTTCATTGATAAAAGAACTTATTCCGCACAACACTTTTGAACAGCTCAATAAGAAAATGCACATTGCTGTTGTAAATTTGTTTACTGCTGAGTGGGAAATTGTCAGTCATGGCGATGAGCTTGATAAATGGGTGGCTGCATCGGCAAGTATTCCTGGCGTTTTTGAATCCATTAAACACAACGATACTTACTATGTGGATGGTGGATTGTTGAATAATGTTCCTGCTCAAGGACTCGAAGAGTTTTGTCAAACGATCATTGGAGTGGATGTGCTTCCTCATATTCCGCCTTTAGAACTCAATAAACCTATTGATACACTTGCCACTTCGGTAAGAGTGATGCAGCATCAGAATTCTCGCGAAGGTCGTGAACTTTGTCGTTTCCTTATTGAGCCCCGAGCGATTGAAAAATATCACGAATTCAGCTTCGAAGCTTATCAGGATATTTATCAATACGGTTATAGTGCGACAACAAAATACATAGTCGAAAATCCTGAAATGATGCACCTTAAGAAGAACTAAGCTTCTAATGGTAAGCTGATAATGAATGTGGTTCCTTCGTTTTTGCGGGTGGTGAAACTGATTTTTCCGCCCGTTATTTCTATGATATTCTTCGAAATAGTGAGTCCCAGTCCCATTCCCGTGCTTTTGGTGGTGAAGTTGGGTGTGAAAAGTTTGTCGACAAATTCATCATCTATTCCCACACCGTTATCTTCTATCTCTATAAAAACCTCTTTTTCTGATTTTTGTATTCTCACTTTAATCAATCCAGCCTTTTCAGAAGCTATAGACTGAATGGCATTTTTAATCAGGTTGTTGAAAACCTGAGTGAGTTGTTCTGGATCGGCTAAAACGAAAATTCCAGTGGTTTCTCCTTCAAAAATAATTTGAATTTGTTCGTTGTTGTGTTTGAAAAGCTGAACTACCGAATAGAGTTTTGCTGCCACATCTACGTTAGTAAAATGAGCTTCGGGTATGCGTGCGAAATTTGAAAAAGTACCTGCTATCCGCGATAAATTATCAATTTGTTCAATCAGTGTAATTGTTGATTTTTCAAAATACTCATCAAATCCTTCGCTACCGATTTTTTTTGTTCGTTGCAGCTGTTGAATGGTAAGTTTCATGGGTGTGAGAGGATTGTTAATTTCGTGAGCAATCTGACGGGCCATGGTTTTCCACGCCATCTCCCGTTCGGATTGAGCCAGTAATTTAGCACTTTTCTCCAGTTCATCAATGGTCCGGTTGTATTGCGCTACCAATTGTCCGATTTCATCATTTAGTTGATAATCAATCTTTTCGTTTCGGTGTCCGAACCGCATTTTTTTTAGTTTATTCTCTATCATTTTTAATGGAGCCGACAACTGTCGACCAATGAAAATGCTCAGGAAGATGGCAAGAACAATGATGATAAGGTAAATATGAATGATAACAGATAAAAACTCTTCAATCTCTTTGCGTGTTTCTTCTTGACTAAGAAATTGTGGCACTGCTATATAGCCTAATTGCAAGTAATCACCGTTGAAAAAATCGGTATAACCACTCAGGTATTTTAACTCTCCAATGTGTTCGTCCTGATTAATGTTGGTGTTTCCACTAAAAAACGGAGTTGGCGATATTTGTCTGCTGATCAGATTTTTGTTAAAAATAAGCGGTTGCGAACTTCCAATAAGTTTCCCTTTGTTGTCATATACATGAATGTCGGTTTGGTACAAATACGAAAGTTCCTGCAAATCGAAGTTCAGGCCCTGAGGGCTCACCGTGGCTAAATCCTGACTCCAATAGTACATATCCTGAAGGGCTTTCTGTATGTAACTTTTTTTGTTCTCGATGTTTAATATCTGCTCATCTTCGTACTTTTTCTGTATGAAGTTGACCGATACATAAAAAATACCTACAAAGCTGATGATAAGTAGAATAACAAACGCGTACTGAAATTTAGTTGTCAGTCCGATGTGAAATTTTGATTTCCGTCGACGCTGATTGTAGAACCAGATAATAAGTCCGCTTAAGGTATAGAAAATAAGAAAAGAATAGCTAAAGTATAAAATATATTTGCTCAGTGAGTTAGTGTCTAATCTGCTGATGACGATTTGGCTGGCTTTGTCAGGATTGTATACATAATACATTCTGTTTTGAAATGTAGTAGTAAAATACTCGCTTTTTCTGTTGGGAATCCATTTTGAATTGCTTGGGAAAATTGTATTTTCGGAGGAATAAACAAGTTGCTGATTGTTGTATCTGGCTACGCCAATTTTGAGCAGCGACTGAATATCGGGCGCCGATGAAATAAGAAGATTAGGGAAGCTGTAACTTTTAAAATTTTTTCGCGGATAAAATTCCATGAAAAGGTTAAGTGAGTCTTTCTCAATACTTACTGTTGGAAAAATACCTATGTACGACATCAAATTTAACGACGATGGGACAAAATAGAAATGGGTGTTCTTTAGTTGAGTTGCCTCACGGTCGATAAAATCGATGTACTGCCCTGACAAAGAAGAATTTGCAAAAGCGACTGAAAGGCGCATTTCATATTTGTTCCAGAATCCTCTCAAGTAGTTTTCGTTGATATATTTATTCACTTTGAGCGACGAATCAGAACTGGTCGATAGCTTTTTGAGTGTTTTGTCTGTAGAAATTTGACTGTCAAGTTCTTCAAGGAGAATATCGGCCATCCGATCATTCTCTGAACTTCCATTGATGTAAATGTTCTCAGCCAGAATGCGATATTTATTTTTGTTCTTTTCCTCACCAATGAGATATGAATTGATAATGAAAAATGAGATATAAACCAATATCCACAAGAACATTATACCATAAATATTTTTTCGTTTTTTAAGAATGTATGGAAAATAAAGCACGATAAGGATAACGACTAATGAAATTACGATTTGAATGACTGATGTAATTTGGAAGATATAAAGCGTGATGCCGGTCATAATTACAAGTAGGGCATCTATAATGGCTGCTTTGTTTAAAAGGTGTCTGGTCTTCAGCCAGTTGTGTGATTTATAGAATAACAATGCCAACCCGACACCCCATGTAAAAATCAGCAAATGAAGCCCTATAACTAAAAATGACAGATGATTGAATTGTAGGATGGACAATTGAATGCTTGAATGATACACAAGACTGCTGAGTAAGTAATAAACCAACAGAAAGTAAAGAACGAAAAGCGTTTGAAACAAAACGGCTTTTAAAAACAGATGGTTGTTCCCGAGATTGGTGTGAAAAAAAAACAGATAGTTAGCTGCCAGAAAAAACAATGTGGCTAAGGTAAGATGACTGATGGAAGCCAACATTGGATTGGATGAATATTCGAACGATGAGAAGAGTTTATTCCAGTAAAGTAAACTTGGAAAATTAAAGTACAAACTAAGCCCAACCACAAAGGCAATAGCAATTGAAATTATACTAAATCTCTTTAAATTCAAATTTTTATAGCCCAAAAAAACATTGCAATTTGCATATAAAAACAGTAATAATAGTACGGCTATGCTGATGAAAATAAAACCTGAAATACCCCAAAAATCATTGTAAATTTGCGTGTCGGCATTCGACAGAGAGAATAAATAATTGTTTTTTGTGTCCGTAACCGCATATTTATCCTTTTGCGCACCTTCGATAATTTCAATTCTTTTATCGAAATTGAATCCTTTTGCGTAGTTGTTAATCAGGTCTTTGTTTTCGTATGGATAATTATATTTCAGCAGAACGACAGCCACCAACAGTTTCGAATCTTTTTTTTTCGATTTCACTATGCAATGCGCATTTGAAAGTTTGTTGTATTGCCATTTGATGCTGTCGGATGTTATTATTTCCGTAGGCTCAATGTGGTTGTCCGACCAGAATATTAGGCCGTTTTGTTCGAAAATGAAATAATAGACATCATTGTCGGGGAAATCATAATGAATGACAGAGTCTACTGAATTGTAATTGATGATTTGCGCTAATTGGTTCAGTGTTTGATCGGCGGTTTTTTCTTTTTTTCTTAGTTCGGCAGTGAATGAGCTAATGTTTAAACTTTGTTTTGGCGAACGGTCGTAAAAAAAATTACATAACAATCCCAGTAATAAACTTGTAATGAAAGCATAAGCAAAGTACCGGTAGGTTTTTGAAATTTTCATTCGTTCTGAAACTATTAATTATTCGATGTTGTAATGTACGTCATCATTCATGATGATAAGGTTCGCCTTTTAAAATTGTGAATGCTCTGTAAAGTTGTTCGACAAAAATAACCCGTATCATCTGATGCGAAAATGTCATTGCCGAAAGCGAAATCAACCCATTGGCGCGGTTGTAGATCCGTTCAGAAAATCCATACGGACCACCCACTACAAAAACCATGCGTTTGTGCGAAGCCAGCATTTTTTTTGATAAAAATTCGGAGAATGCCACAGACGTTAATTGTTTTCCTTTTTCATCCAGTAGTATAACTTCATCGGCAGCTTCCAACTGTTTAAGTAGAAGGTCGGCTTCTTTCTCTTTTTGCTCGCTTTCCGAAATGTTTTTAGTGTTTTTCAGCTCCGGAATTGTAATTGTCTCAAAACTGATGTAGTGTTTTAATCTGTTCTGGTACTCTTCCTGCAACTGAATAAGACTTGAATGATTGGTTTTGCCAACGACTAAAAATGTTATTTTCATTAAAATCTAAAGTATTGTAGCTGTTTGGTTCACTATTTGTTATGTATAAAAATAAAAAAAAACATTTGGCTGCAACCAATTTAATAATGTATTTTTGCAGCGCAATGATATAAATCAATGCAAATATGGCGTTTTTTAACGAGAAATCAGACTGAAATCCGCATTTTGCGACTATTATTTCAAAAATAAAGAATTTTATATTCTTTGTGGTTGAGCTAATATTAAGATTAATAGTAAAATAAAATTTATTTAAGACTTTCTGATTTCAATATATTTTTATGAAATACCTTTTTTTAAGTGTTTTGTAATTAATTTTTCAGGAAGTCTTTTTAAATAAATAAACAATATGAAATCGATAAAATTAGTTTTGTTAAGCTTTTTAATGCTGTGTGCATTGCCTAATGTAGTTGCTCAGTCGTCCGAAGTTTCGTCCGAAATCATCTCGGCCTTAGACAAAGGAGATGCCGGAAAGCTTTCAGCTTATCTGAACGCCAACGTAGAGCTTGTGGTTGGAAACAAAAACGATGTCTTTAGCAAACAGCAAGCCACCGGAATTATTACCGATTTTTTCAGAACAAACAAAGTGAGTTCTTTTCAGTTGCTTCATAAGGGAAACAAAGAAGCAACAAGTTTTGCCATAGGCGAAATAAAAACAAATACAGGCAATTACCGTGTATATGTGCTCACCCGTAAATCGGGAAATCAAACTGTAATTCAACAACTCAGAATAGAAATTTCAAATGACTGATAACTTAGAACAACTTATTCCACTTTGGTTTGCCGAGGATATTGGCGATGGCGATCACACAACTCTTTCGTGCATTCCGGCTGATGCGATGGGAAAATCGCAGTTAATTATCAAAGAAAACGGAGTGCTTGCGGGCATTACCATTGCACGCGAAATTTTTAAAGCTTTCGATCCTGAACTTAAAATGACAGTCTTTATAGAAGATGGAACAGAAGTGAAAGTAGGCGATGTGGCTTTTGTGGTGGAAGGGAAAATACAATCTCTGTTGCAAACCGAACGCTTGATGCTGAACATAATGCAACGTATGAGTGGTGTTGCAACGCGTACCCGCGAGTATGTGAAACTGCTCGAAGGTACTAAAACAAATGTGCTCGATACCCGCAAAACAACTCCGGGACTTCGTTTACTCGAAAAGGAAGCTGTGAAAATTGGTGGTGGTGTTAATCATCGCATTGGCTTATACGACATGATCCTTTTGAAAGACAATCATGTGGATTTTGCAGGCGGCATTGATAAGGCCATTCAGCGTGCCAAAGTTTATTTGCAGAGCAAAGGGAAAGATCTTAAAATTGAAATCGAAGTACGTAATTTCGATGAACTTTCGCAGGTAATGTCTATTGGAGGAGTCGATCGCATTATGCTCGATAATTTTTCGGTTGAAAATACGCGTAAAGCGGTTGAAATAATTAACGGAAAATATGAAACCGAATCATCAGGAGGAATCACTTTCGAAACTTTGCGGCAATATGCGGAATGTGGCGTAGATTATATTTCGGTAGGCGCACTAACACATTCGGTTAAAAGCCTTGATATGAGTTTTAAAGCTGTTTAATAGGCTGATATTACAATCTAAAAAAGCGATAGCATCAGGATTGATGTTATCGTTTTTTTAGTTTTATGGCATTTCGTGGCTAAGGCTCAATCTTCCTCGAGCATCATGTACTCGTCAATAATTCGTCGCACCTGTTGCGGGGTGACACGTCCGTACACTTTTTCGCCAATTGTAACCACCGGCGATAAACCACAAGCGCCTACGCAACGGATACAACTCAGACTAAAAATCCCATCGTTGCTTGTTTCGCCTACTTTAATGTTTAATCTGCGTTTGAATTCCTCCAAAACAAGTTCTCCGCCCCGTACATAACAGGCTGTTCCAAGGCACACTGAAATTTGGTATTTCCCCTTCGGAAGCATGTTGAAAAAGGAGTAAAAAGTAACCACTCCATACACTTTCGACACCGGAATTTGTAATTCTTTTGCAACAGCTGACTGCACTTCGGGTGGTAAATATCCCAATTCATGCTGCAACTCATGTAATACATTGATCAGTTCATGTGCATCATTTCTGAAACGTTTACAAACGCTTTTAATAAGTACTTCAGCGGGTTCAGTTAATTGTATTGTTGCCATAATAGCTGTGTTTTTTTTTCAATTTTTTAATGCCAATCTGAAAAGGAAGGCCTTCTTTTATTTCTTTCCGTTTTTCCTGTCAAAATAAACTGTATGCAACAGCTTATGTGCTTTTTCACTCATAGGTTTTCCGAGAAACTCATCATAGAGCTGAATAATATACGGATTTTCGTGCGATTTCCGTATTGTTTTCAGTTCGTCTTCACGATAAAGCGCTTGTTGCCGTTGAAGCAATACTTCCGAATGGCCATGATGATAAGGCTGACCGCCTCCACCAATACAGCCACCGGGACAGGACATGATTTCGATGGCGTGATAATGACTTTTCCCCGATTCAATTTCATTCAACAATTTACGGGCATTGCCCAGGCCATGTGCAATGCCAATGCGCACATCTACTCCATCAAAATCGATCACTGCTTCGCGCAGACCTTCCATGCCACGTAGTTCGGAAAATTTAATGCGTTCTAATGTTTTTCCGGTCTGAATTTCGTAAGCCGTTCGTACGGCAGCTTCGATTACTCCACCAGTGGTGCCAAACAAAACGCCAGCGCCCGTGGATGCTCCTAAAGGAGCATCGAATTCTTCTCCGTGCAGCGATTGTAAATCGATATTGCATAGCTTGATAAGTCGCGATAGTTCTCTGGTGGTGAGCACAATGTCTACATCCGGATTTCCATCTACGAAAAATTCATCTCTGCCGCGCTCATACTTTTTTGCTACACAGGGCATAATGGAAACGACAACCATGTTTTTTCGATCGATGCCAAGCTTTTCGGCAAAATATGATTTGGCTATGGAGCCAAACATTTGCTGAGGCGAACGGGCAGTGGAGGGAATGTCAATTAATTCAGGAAATTGATGTTCGAAAAATTTCACCCATGCAGGGCAACATGAAGTGAGAATGGGAAGTTTCACCGATGTGTCTCCTTTGAGGTAGGCATTCAGTCGGCGTAAAAGTTCAGTTCCTTCTTCCATAATGGTAAGGTCGGCTGCAAAATCGGTATCGAAAACATAATTGAAGCCCAAACGACGTAGGGCAGCAACCATTTCTCCAGTCACCAGCGATCCCGGTGCATATCCGAATTCTTCTCCCAAAGCGGCCCTCACTGCAGGAGCTGTCTGCACAACTACTGTTTTTTCCGGATCCGCAAGAGCCCGAATAACAGCTGCGGTTTCATCCACTTCAGTTAGTGCGCCTGTAGGACAAACTGCAAGACACTGACCACAAAAAGTGCACTCGGAATGCATTAAATCGTTTTGAAAAGCAGGAGCAACCACCGAATTAAATCCGCGTTGCACAGCGCTCAAAACGCCTACAGTTTGTACTTCGTTACACATCATTTCGCAGCGTCGGCACATGATGCACTTGTTCGGATCGCGTATAATAGAAGGAGAATTATCTGTTTTATAAATAGATTGTTCTCCCTGGCAATGAATTTCGCGAATGCCAAGGCGGTGAGCCATGCGCTGTAGTTCGCAATCGCCCGATTTGGCACAGGTCAAACATTCAGCCGGATGGTCAGAGAGGATAAGTTCCATAACTGTTCGTCGCGCATTGATCACCCGCATCGAATGAGTTTGGATGATGCTGCCTTCGCTCACTTTGGTGCAACAGGCAGGAGCCAGGTTGCGTTGTCCGCTTATTTCTACAACACATATTCGGCAACCTCCGGGTTTATTTTCGATGTTCATGTCGTGTAATTTCATGTGACATAGAGTGGGTATGTCGATACCTGCTTTTTCGGCGGCTTCAAGTATGGTTGTCCCTTCGGTAACTGATACTGGCTTTTGGTCTATCGTAAGTTTTATCATGATAAATTTCTTTGATAAAAATTGGATGAAAAACACTTTAGCAATGGATGAAATTATTATTTTGTTTTTTTTTATTCTACAAGTATGGCTTCAAATTTACATTTTGAGAAACAAATGCCACATTTTATACATTTATCCTGGTTAATATTGTGAACTTTCCCTTTTTCTCCACTGATGGCTTCCACCGGACAATTGCGAAAACATAGCGTACACCCAGTACAATTGTCGATAAGTATTGAGAATGAAATCAGATCTTTACATTGTTTCGACGGGCATTTTTTCTGTTTTACATGCGCTTCGTATTCGCCGTAAAAATTAGCCATAGTGGAGAGGATAGGGTTGGGAGAGGTTTGTCCGAGTCCGCAAAGCGAAGTGTCTTTTATTACATTCGACAATGATTTTAAACGAATTAAATCCTCCTCCGTTCCCAGCCCTTGTGTTATTCTATCCAATATCTCATGTAAACGTTTATTTCCTATTCTGCAAGGTGCACATTTCCCACACGACTCCTCCAATGTGAAGGTGAGGTAGAATTTTGCAATAGAAACCATGCAGTCGTCTTCGTCCAGCACTATCATTCCGCCCGATCCCATCATGGAGCCTGCCGCTATCAGATTGTCGTAATCGATAGGAGTGTCCAGAAATTTCTCGCTCAGGCAGCCTCCGGATGGGCCTCCTGTCTGCACTGCTTTAAATTTCTTGCCATCTTTTATGCCTCCTCCAATATCATAAATAATTTCGCGCAGGGTAGTGCCCATCGGAACTTCAATCAGACCAACATTGTTAATCTTACCTGCCAGCGCAAATACTTTTGTTCCTTTCGACTTTTCGGTACCGATAGCGCTGAACCATTCTGCTCCTTTGTTGATAATGACAGGAATATTTGCAAAAGTTTCTACATTGTTTACGTTGGTGGGTTGGCCAAGGTAGCCTTCGATCGACGGGAATGGGGGTTTGAAGGTGGGCTCGCCTCTGCAACCTTCCATCGAGTGAATCAGCGCGGTTTCTTCGCCACAAACGAAAGCTCCGGCACCATAGCGGAGTTCAATTTCGAAATTAAAATCTGTACCTAAAATATTTTTTCCAAGCAAGCCGGCGTCGTCAGCTTGCTGTAGCGCTCTTTTTAATCGCTTGATGGCCAAAGGGTATTCGGCTCGAATATAAACAAGCCCCTTGTCGGCGCCAATGCTATAACCGCAAATGGCCATGGCTTCGATTACAGAATGCGGATCACCTTCGAGGATGGAACGATCCATAAACGCCCCGGGATCTCCTTCGTCGGCATTGCATACTACGTATTTTTGTGTGCCGTTAGCTGATTTTGTAATTTCCCATTTCAGTCCGGTAGGGAAACCTCCGCCTCCTCTGCCTCTTAAGCCCGATTTTTTTATTGTTCCGATCACTTCAGTGGGGCTTAGTTCGGTAAGACATTTGGCCAGGGCCGTATATCCATCGCGGGAAATGTATTCTTCAATATTGTCAGGGTCGATATTGCCGCAATTTCGCAATGCAATGTGATACTGACGTTTATAAAAGTCCATGTCTTTGGCTTCGGTTACTCTTTTTTTTGTTTCGGGATGGATATAAAGTAATCTTTCCACCTTCTGCTTGTTAATGAAATGTTCCTGAATAATTTCAGCAGCATCGTCGGGCGAAACCTGGACGTAAAAAGTGTTGTCGGGTGATATTTTTACTAAAGGACCTTTTTCGCAAAATCCAAAGCAGCCGGTTGATACTACCTGAACTTCGTCGGTCAAACCACGGACGATAATTTCGCGCTGTAAATTTTTTCGTAGTTGTTCCGATTCCATTGAACGGCAACCTATTCCTCCGCATACAAATATGTGATGATGACTCATATCTTCAGAATTTTATAAATTTAAATATCAGGCTTTTGTTGTAGTTCGAAATACAAATCTGCATCAGACCGTTTTGTAGCTTGCGGGAATAATCCCGTCGACCAGTTGATGCTGAATTATGTATTTGTCAATGATTTCCTGTGCTTTAGCGCTGTTTACAAAGCCGAAAACCACCGGCTCTTCGCCAGCTAAAGTAATTTCGACTGTAGGTTCGGCATAGCAGTAACTCATGCAGCCTGTTTGGCACAGAATCGCTTTTATTTTTTGCCGTTCAAGTTCCTGTACAAAATAATCGTAGGTTGCTTTGGCGCCTGAGGCTATACCACAAGTGGCCATAGCCACCTTGATCACAATTGGTTGTTGCGATGGGGGAGCATCTTTTGGATTTGATGCCAGTGAAGATTGTTGCTTAAGTTTCTTTAAATCAGCAACTGATGTGAGTTTCTTCATAAAGTCGATGTTATTAAGTTATTAACTAATCCGACTGAATATGATATATTTAAATCGATTGGGGAAAAATATATCTGATTTATGCTGTAAAGATGCAAAATAATTTCCATTGATTAAAGAAATATTTCTTTAATTTTTTGAGTTTAACACTGTAAGTGCTTTTATTTTCCTGTAAATGATTAATTCATGGAATTGCTTCTGTCTTTTTTGGGGTACAACAAAAGCAAACGACTCATAGATATGAATCGTTTTTTTTAAGTTTTAAAAAAATACAGTTATTCTGAAATTACAAATTGCTTGTGCGAGAGTTTGTAAATGAGAGGTTTATTGCTTAATAAATTGGCAATTATTTTTTTGTCTTCGATACTTAAAAAGTCAACTAAATGATTTTCAACTTCAATGGCAGGCTTTTCTTTTGAAAATGTGAAGGATAAATAGCTATTTTCCAGCTGTTTGTTGAGCCAGTCGATATCAATGTCAGCATTTTTAGTATTTTCAGAAATGAGCCATTGTTTGACAGTAGGAATATCTGAGAAAAGTGTCAGCGGTTGCCAATTTAGATGATAGAATTGAATTGTAGATAAGCGTACCGGCTGAAGAACTGTGTTGATAATGGCTACAACAGGTGTAGCGTCTTCCATTTCAAAAACTTTGATTTCTGTCAGGTTATTTTTTGTTGTGTTAAACGTAATGAGTTGGTTGATTGAATCGTAGTGTTGTATGGAAACGTATTCATTGAATTTGTTTTTTACGCTGTCGCGGCGGTTTAATTTGCTGTATTCAAGCATTTCAAAACGCTGTTGTTTCGATAGTGTAGGGATTATCTTGTCGGGTATCGACAGGAATAATTCTCCAACTTTTTGAGCATTTGCTGAAAATGAAATCGCGCAGAGAAATACAAAAAGAAGTGTTTTTGTAAGGGTTATGTTGTTGTTATTCATTTTTTTTCTTTTTAGTGATTCCGGTAATTATTTTCCAGTAATAATTCAGCATATCGCCTACGCTTTCAAAATCTTCTTTATAAATCAAACCAAAACCCTGTGTTGATTTAGCTTCTTTTAGTTGAGCTCTATCAATGGTGTGGCTGTAGGCTTTAGCTCGCAATTTTCCCGATTCTGTTAACAGATATTCCAGGTCAAAATCGCCAATAAATTTACTTGCGTTGGTGGAAGTGTTTACATTTTCGTTTCTGTAGCCAAATTCACCGTTTAAAATAATGCGTTTGTTCTGATAATTTAATTGTGCTTTTACTTCGTCGGTTTGTAATTCTGATTTTTGCCAGTCGACGCCCAACGAAAGCTTGTTGGTATTCAATGATTTCTGAATCAGGTTGTTGAGGTGTGCGCTAAAGGTGGATACCGCAAACGAAATTGTATTGTTCAATCCCGTATTTCCAGCATTATCAGGAGTATAGAATTTACTTAAAACCAATAAATAGGCAATTTGTCGGTTCATCATTTCTTCGGTATTAATAATACTTCGCACACGTTGTTTCATGCTTTCGTCGCTCAGGGGCAAGTCTATTTCAAATTTTATAGTTGGTTTCATTAAGTTCTCAGTGAGGTTAAGTACGCAGTTGACCGGCACGCTACCGCGGTTGGTGGATGAGCTCACATCTTCGAGTAAATCGCTCAGCGAAGCTGTCAATGGATAAATTGCTCTTATATCTACCTGAGCATCAAATGGATTTCCTGTCCATTGGATAGTACTTCCTTTATCAATTTTAAATTCTTTTCTGATCACAGTTTGCAACGTGAATAAATAGGAGCCTGCATCAATGGCGTAAGTTCCATAAAGCTTCATGTCCGAAAAACTATCGAATTGTACGCGAAGGTTACCGTTGCCTTTGCCTTTAATGGCATCGCCACCTTTCGGGTCGATAATGAGCTCCAATTCTGCATCGGGTGTAACGTCAATTTTCATATCAACAATCACGTTGAAATCGCTTTTGACTTGCTTCTTTACATCAATTTCTTTATCAGTTCTTGTTCGGGTATTGATGAAGTTGATAAAACTATTGTCGGAGGCTGAAGAAGCCCCTCCCATTTGAATATAACACTTGGTTTTAGGTTGCGATATAGCGTTAATCGAAATGACCGCTTCTTTTGTGTCACCCTGAATATTGACTGTTCCGGTGGCATAAGCTCTGCCGAAAAAATAATCGTTGTCGCTCGAACGGGTGTTCATTGCCAGTATTTTTTTACCGTAAACATCTACATTGTATTTCATGTTCTGAAACATTCCACTGTGCGTAATTAATCCGGTCATATTGCCCTGATTTTTTTCCTCATCGTAGATGTTCATGTTCTTGATCGCAATTGTTTTTCGGGTCAATCTCACCGTGTCGTTAAAGTAGTAGGTGGTGTTGAGCATCTTAATTGTTGCTTGCCCTTTGTCTACAAAGATATTGCCTTCAAAGCCAAGGCTTTTGGTTCGGCCATACATCCGAAATTTACCATGTCCCAATCCTTTTACATTTTGTGCAACACTTTCGAAATAGGTATTCAAAAAATCAATACTTATGCCTTTGGTGTCGAAAGTTATATCAAGAGAATCGTTTCTTGGGATATATACACCTTTGGCAATGGCAATTTCTTTTTTGTTTTCGCCATACATTTCAGCGTCTAATAAAACCTGTTTATTATCATTGTCCCAAGCCGACTTTACTTTTGTATCGCCAATCAGTTTGTTGTTAATCAATAGTTTTTTTACATCCAGTTCTGCTAATAAAACTGGCTGTTTAAGCAGACTTATCAGTTCGGCTTTACCGGTGACAAAGCCTCCGAAACTAATTCCCCTCAGTTTAAGTACTTGCATCATATAATCGAGATTCAGATCTTTCATCGATACAGTGATACTGTCCGAGAGGTTTTGAGATGCTTTTCCATCGATGTGAATAAACTGTTCTTTGCTTTCGAACCTGAAATTATCAACATCTATTGTTTTATCGGGATTCAGCGCTATCCTCGAAGCACGGATATCCCATATCGAATCTGAAATAATTACCTGAGTTGGTAAAATATTCATTTTTACGGATAGCTTATTGTCAATATTTCTGAATTTTGTTACTGTTTGAAATTCGCCGGCATTGGTAATTTTGCTTGAATTTTGCCATCCTAACTGAGTTGTAACAGAGTCCTTAGCAGCCGAAGCAAAGAGATAAAGTCTTGTGGAGCCTTTTTTGTCGGGCATTTGGGCACGGGTAGTCAGTTTTAATTGTTGTTGCTGATTTTCTATGCTGAGTGTAATGTTCTCGAACGATTGTTTTTTTGCTCTGAATTCAGCAAAATTACCTGTTAAATTTATCTTGTTCTGTCTTTCGTCTATCGATCCTTTGATTGTACTGACTCCTTTTAATTGATAAGGGAGGTTCAATACTTCAAATATTTCGTTTGTGTTCTCAATTGTTAAATCAATATCGATGTGATTCTGTGTTTTTACATATTTTTTAGTCGAAACCGATAATGCAGGTAAATAATACTGTATTATTTTGTTAATTGTGCTACTGACATTGCTGTATTTGAAATCCCCTTTGAACGATCCGTTTACATAATCAGAATTGATAAGGAAATTGGTGTTGTTGCCGTCAATGTTGCTTACGAACTTTATTTCGTTTATATTCAGTGTTTTGTCTTTGTTGGTGAACTTTATGCTATCGAAAAGGATAATCCCGTTTATATTGTCAGGAGAATTACCAATCATGTTTGTTTTTCCCGAAAATGAGAGTAGCGCTCCGGGATATGTTTTTATGAGATGAAGGGCGTGGAGGTTAGAATTTTTTACGTCCAGTTCGAAATCGAAAACAGGTAATTTTTGAGTAAGGTCGATGACTCCTTTGAAATCGGCATTTATATTCTCATCGGATAGTTTTATGGCGCCATCAAATCCGGTTCCATCATATTTTCCGTCCATCGCTATGTCACGGTAAACGTATTGGTTGAACTCAATTTCGTTCACTGTGGCTTTTACGTTTCCGCGTATGGCTTCACCAGCTTTCTTTATTCCATTGGTATTGAAACTGAAGGATGCTTTTCCTAAGTTTTTGTTTGATAATAGCTTTCCTAGCTCGAAGTTATTTGATTTTACTGTCCCGTTGTAATTCAGGTCTTTAAATTTATTTTCGAGCTGTATGAGTATGTCTGTGGAAATACTTCCCATATTTGTTTTCAGATTTCCATAGGCCACCAGATTGCTAAGAAATCCCGAGATGTTTCCTTTGTAAATGACTGTTCCCAGTTGGTTGAGTTCTTTCGGCAGTACGAATGGTTTTTTAGTCAATCCGGAAACAATGTCCTGAATATCTCTTTTGTCGGCTTTTAATTCGTTAATTTGCCCATAAATAAATGTCTCGTTGATGTAAGGAAGCCCGCTCAAATCAAGGTCGGCATTCAACGAAAGCGATTTACCATGTTTAATTTCCATTTTCTTGAATCGCAAACTCGAAATGCGGCCAGAAACCTGTCCCTTTAAGCTTATGTTTTTTTTGATATCTTTTAATTCGGGAATAAATGCAGATAAATCATTAAAGGAAATGGATGAGTTATTGATGGGTGCGTTCCATTTCACCTTTTCAACAAAGTGTTTAAAGTCGGCTAAACTATCGTATTTCAGCTCAATATCAGTGAGGTTGAGGTGTGAGGCCGGGAGCAACAATTCGAGAAACTGAATCTTTGCGCCATGCGTTGACGCCTGCATTTGCGTGGATAGTTTTTTAAGTGTAAATCCTGATCTTTCGCGCATACTCAGTGATTTTAGCTCTGCGCTTAAAGTATCTTTTCGAAGTAGATGAAGGATAATGTCAGCATTGATGTGCGAAAGTCGGAGGCTGTCTGGATTGATGATCGACGCTCCTTTTGTGGGTTTCCCGTTTTGTTTTGAGTAATTGAAACGTGAGTTTTTTATTTTCAGATGATCAATCTTATAGGTCACCACAGATGTATTTTCTTTTTTCGGGGTTTTAAATGCTTTGATTACGAAGTCAAGATTTGTGCGTCCGGTGGTATCTACTTTCAGGTTTCCGAATAAATTTTTGAATTCGAGGCCGGTAAATATTATTTTGCCACTGAATATTGCCCTGAGGTTGAAATTGGCTTTCGTTTCATCCACGTATATCAAAGTGTCACGCTCTAAGTCCTGAACATACAAATCGTTTAATTTCACCGAATTGAATAGTTTGTACTCAATTTTACCTACGGTGACTTTTGATTTTAATTTTGTGGAGAGTTCGTGTGTAACCGACTGAACAATAAAATTCTGTACCCTGTTATTGCTCAGCAGTATAGGAATTGTGGCAAGAATCAGTAGAATACAAGCAACAAAGATTTTGAGTATTTTAGCCGTTTTTTTTATACCTTTGACCATTATTTTACAAAAGTAAAAAATAATTTGCGATTATAATTATCGAAGATGGTTTAGAAAGCTTTTTTTAGAAAAAAGCTTGTTAAAAACTATTGGTTTTTATTTGTATCAATTATCATTCCGTTTTTTAAATGAGTTCAGTCATTATTTTGGGTATTGAATCATCGTGCGATGACACATCAGCAGCTGTTTTGAAAGATGGCGTGTTGCTTTCTAATGTAACAGCAAGCCAATCTGTACATGCCAGTTATGGTGGGGTAGTACCTGAACTGGCATCGCGAGCGCATCAGCAAAATATTATTCCCGTTGTTCATCAGGCGATTATAGGTGCAGGCATCAGCAAAAGTGATCTTTCGGCCATTGCTTTCACTCGTGGACCGGGTTTGTTGGGTTCGTTGCTTGTGGGCACTTCCTTTGCCAAAGGATTTGCGCAGGCACTCGATGTGCCGTTGATTGATGTGAATCATTTACAGGCACATGTGATGGCTCATTTTATCAGCCAGGGAAAGGCTGATGAAAAATTTCCCGCTTTTCCATTCCTTTGTCTTTTGGTTTCGGGTGGAAATTCTCAAATCATAAAGGTGGAAGCGTATGATAAAATGGAAGTGATAGGTCAGACCATTGATGATGCTGCGGGCGAAGCTTTCGATAAGTGTGCCAAAGTAATGGGATTGCCTTATCCGGGAGGACCATTTATCGATCGACTTGCCAAAACCGGCAATAGGGATGCTTTTGTATTCAATAAACCACAAATTCCGGATTATAATTACAGTTTCAGTGGATTGAAAACTTCTTTCTTGTATTTGCTGCGCGATAAAGAAAAGGAAAATGCAGCTTTTGTGTCGGAAAATATTAACGACTTGTCGGCATCGCTGCAACACACAGTGGTGGAAGTGCTTATGAACAAGCTACGCAAGGCGGCAAAGGACCTGAATATAAAACATGTGGCATTGGCCGGTGGGGTGTCGGCCAATTCGGCTTTGCGCGAGGCTTTTCAGCTTCATGCCTCCAAATATGGTTGGGAAATTTATATTCCTCCCTTTGAATTTACAACTGATAATGCCGCGATGATAGCAATTACAGGATATTTTAAATACCTGAACAACGATTTTTGTTCGTTGGACAAAGTACCCTTTGCGCGCGTAACAAGTTTATTGTAAGTATTTACTTCAGATGAAATACAGATTTAAAATCCCCGAAAGTATAGAGCCTTACAGCGGAATTATCTATTTCGTTGTTTTGCTCATGCTGTCTCATTTCTTCTGGAAATTCACGGTAATCGGTGATGAGACAGAAACAGTTGTTACTTTTTTCGGAATGAATATTTCTGCACCGTTTAATTTTATGGCCGATCATGTGGCCAATGCTACAGCCCGAGTGCTTCGGATGGTTGGCTATCAAATCAGTCTGAGCGCCGATCATGTGGTGCGACATGATAATAATGTAGCCGTTCGTGTGGTATGGGCATGTACAGGTTTGAAGCAGGCTTATATATTTGTTTGTATTATAGCTTTTTATCGAGGAACTTTAAAAAATAAACTTTGGTTTATTCCGTTGGGTTTGGTGGTGGTGTATTTGTTTAATATTTTCAGAATAGCGGCGATCACAGCTTTAATAAAAAATCATCCAGAATGGTTTTATCTTTTACACGAGCATGTATTTAAATATCTGTTTTACGTAATTATTTTTGGTATGTGGATTTTTTGGGAAGAAGTTGTTTCGAAAAAAACGGTTCAACCCAAAAACAACCAACAGGATTGAAGCCTGATTGTTTTCGGATGATTTTTCAATAGATTTTTGTTGGTTCACCTCTCAACACTCTTAATCCGGCGGTTGCCAGGGCTCCCATTTCATCTTCGCCGGGATAAACCACCAAATGCGCCATGGAAGAGACCATTTTTTTTATTGTATTCACCACAAATTGACTATTGGCAATTCCGCCGGTGAGGATAACAGCATCTGCTTTTCCTTCGAGCACTGCAAGCATAGCGCCTATCTCCTTGCCTACATTGTAGGCCATGGCTTCGAGTACCAAACGGGCTTTTTCATCTCCTTCGGCTATGCGCTGGGTGATGATTTTTACGTCGCTTGTGCCTAAATGAGCAATTAAACCTCCTTGGCCAACCAGCATTTTTTGGAGCTGGTTTCTGCTGTATTTTCCTTCGAAACACGATTTTACCAATTCTCCGGCATCAATTGTTCCCGAACGTTCGGGCGAAAAAGGGCCAAATCCATCCAAAGCCTGATTGGTGTCGATGACTTTACCATATTTGTGTGCAGCCACCGAAACACCTCCACCTAAATGAGCGATAACAAGGTTCAGCTTGTCGTAAGTAGTGCCCAATGAAATGGCATATTTTCGACCAATTGCTTTGTGGTTAAGCGCGTGAAAAGTGGAACGGCGTGGGAATAAGGGATGTCCGCTTACGCGTGCAATGTCGCTCAACTCATCCACAGTGACGGGATCGGTAACGAAAGCCCGACAATTGGGGATTTGTCCGGCAATTTCGAAAGCGAGCGGAGCCCCAAGGTTACTGGCATGTTGTCCGGCCATTTTCAAATCTTCTATCATCTGCCCGGTAACTTCGTAAACACCTGATTCGATCGGGCGCATCAAACCACCCCGGCCTACCACTGCCGATAATTCGCTTAAGTTAAAGTCATCGTCGGCAAGGCGTTTTAAAATAATATTTTTTCTAAAGTCGTATTGGTCGAAAACGTTTTTAAACCCTGCGAGATCGTCGTTGGAGTGAAGAATGGTATGGAGGCTCAGTAAATTTTCATCGTCGTAAACTGCTATTTTAGTCGATGTGGAACCGGGGTTGATGGATAGTATTTTGTACATTGTGTTCGAATTTAAGGTGTTGTGAAATCTATCTGATGTTTTCCTTTTTCTTATTGTTTCGTTCGGTCCGGATTTTTAGCAATAAAATCTTTCCAACCCGAATATGCATTTTCGCCGGTAGGCCGTCCGGCTTGCAAATAATGGCAATAGGCAGCTGCAAGTCCATCGGTAGCATCGAGTTGAGGAAGCATATTTTCCTGCGAAATGTTCAGGTATCTTCGCAACATATCGGCTACTTGTTCTTTCGATGCCCGGCCATTTCCGGTGATGGCCATTTTTATTTTGAGTGGCGCATATTCAGTGATGGGTAAATCGCGGTATAATGCGGCAGACATAGCAACGCCTTGTGCGCGTCCGAGTTTCAGCATTGACTGAACGTTTTTTCCGAAAAAAGGTGCTTCGATGGCCATACAGTCGGGATGAAACTCATCAATCAATGACAAGGTACGCGAAAAAATTTTTTGAAGCTTGAGATAATGGTTGCTGTATTTCTTTAAATCAAGAATCCCCATGACCAACATTTCAACTTTATTCCCCGTCACTTTAATAATGCCATAGCCCATGATGGTGGTACCGGGATCGATTCCCAGTATGATAGTTTCCTTTTCCATTTAGTCGATCAGCTCAAGAACTGTTGAGAAGAAACTTACCTCGCTTCCGAATGCAGCCGAACAGCTGTTCTGAAACGACGAAGCATTTTCCTTGTGCCAGTTCAGTAGCGTTTGCATGTCGGCGATATGGAATTGTACCGAATAGGATGTGCCTTCATCGTCCTCGCTTCCTACTATTTTTGTAATTTGAGGCTTGGCGAAATTTCCGGATGTCAGCATAAACGGGATATGTTGCTCTTTGATCCATATGATCCAGTTCTCGTTTTCTTTTGTCGATACTTTGTATGTAGTGTTGAAAATTAGCATTTTGCGTATTTTATTGGTTTTTGAAAACTAAGTTTTTGTTCGTGTTTTATTGTTTAATTGTAGAGAAAATCGTAAAGCTGTTTGTTAAATTATTATTTTAAAAAATTCTAAGCAAATGTACATATATTTTCCAAAACTTCCTTATCTTTGCACCGCAAATTCAAAATCAAGTTTCGGGGGTTTAGCTCATCTGGCTAGAGCGCGACACTGGCAGTGTCGAGGTGACCGGTTCGAGTCCGGTAATCTCCACTTGATACAAAAAAAAAGGTTGTCTTCAAAAAAGACAACCTTTTTTTGTAGAATTTAATCTCCCTTATTCGAAGTGGTACAGGAAAATAATTCCGGCTTCGAGCGCCGGTTTTTTGCTGCCCTTTATTTCGAGCGTAGCGAAAATTTCAGCTTTTGTAGTCCCTCTCAAATTTACAAGGGATTTGAGGGATGCCCTGCAACGCACTTCGCTGTTGACTGTAACTGCTTGCATGAATTTTAATTTTTCAATTCCGTAGTTTACAGTGAGTTTCGAATTTCTTACATCGATAATCTGACTCCACAAATAGGGTAGTAGCGACAGGTTGAGATAGCCATGAGCAATAGTGGCTTTAAAAGGACTTTCGTTTTTGGCCCGTTCAGGGTCGGTGTGTATCCATTGATGATCGTGAGTGGCATCTGCAAATCTATCAATCTGATCCTGTGTTATTTTTATATAATCGGATATTCCCAGTTCTTTTCCTACATACTGACTGAAATCTTCAAAATTATTAATTATAATATGGCTCATTGATTGGATTTATTTTTATTATTGCTCAGTTGTTTTATCGTTGTGCAAATATAGGCCTTTCTATTTTAACAGGCAAGTTTAAACATTGTTTTATATTTATTTTTGTAACAACAGTTCCATTCCGCTGAATCGAGCTTCAATTGTGAACAATGAATTCCGTCTATTTCATTCTTTTTCCTATTTGTTCAACATATCTTAACCAGCCTTGTATTTTATATTCGCGAGCCGTTTTTACGGGGCCGATGGATGTTATTCTCACAGGCTTCACACCACATGCGCCGAGTATGTTTCTTTTCATCGAGATGTGGCCTGTTTGTCCGTAACGAAAATAGAAGGCGAATTTTGTGTTGTTCATGGTCACAAATACGTGTGCCGATTTTCCTTTTAGCAATTTTTCGAATCTGAATGAGTTTTTGTTGTTTTTATATGCAAAGCCGGGTACAAATACTCTGTCGATAAAGCCTTTGAGAAGGGCAGGGTAGGTGCCCCACCAGTTGGGATATACAAAAACCAAATGGTCGGCTTCTTTAATGTCTTTCTGAACTTCAATTAAATCTTCTTCCATTTTAAAAAATGGGGATTGATGCAAGTGCAATAAAGGATCAAATTTCAACTTACATAAATTCACAAGTTTACATTTAGCTCCTGCAGCTTCAGCGCCTTTTTGGTAAGCCATTGCCAATTCAGTGCAAAGGCTTTTAATTTCAGGATGTCCGTTGATGATAAGTATGTGTTTCATAATTATATATTAAAGTTGTGACATGAAGAACTACGTTTAAATATATTGAAACTCAGAGTGGAGGGCATTTGTATTTTTTGGCGTCCTCATCGAGTGCTTGTTTTTTTTTACAGAATTTGATGATCCGATGTTTTGGAAATTTGCTGTTGTGTTTCTGATTTGTTTTATGTGTATAACGATTTGATATATAGTGTTTTCAATTTAAAATTGGGAAATGCGTTTATCTTAACTTACATTTGATAAGTACGGGAAAATGATCCGAAGGAACTGACGTTGGTTTGATTTTATCGTTCAGCACTGCATAATGAAGTACTTGTACGTTTTGGGTGAAAATATAATCAATCAATACGTTGAGCGGAAATTCAGTAGAATGGGTGTCCCAGCCGTTAAAGGTGCCAATACTTCCTTCGGGCGTAGTTTCTGAACTCACTCTACTGTCGGCCAGAGTAGCGGTCATGGTATTGTAAACAGCAGTTTCGAAGGGGGAAGCATTGAAATCGCCAACACAAAAAACAGCTGCATCGCCTGCAATTTTTTTTATTCGTTCAGTTACTAATTTTGCACTTTCGGCACGGGCGAGCAAACCTATATGGTCGAAATGAAGGTTGAAAAAAAAGAATGTCTTATTTGTATTGCGGTCAGTAAATTTAGCCCAGATACACATACGTTCGTAAGCCGCATCCCATCCTTTCACTGCTTTATCGGGTGTTTCGGAAAGAAAGAAATAGTCTTTATCTATTAAATCGAATCGTTTTTTGTTATAAAAAATGGCTAATCTTTCCCCTGTTTTTCCTTCAATGTCGCCGCGACCTACTGAATACATATCGAAGGAAGGAAGTCGTCTTTTAAGTTGCTTTTCCTGCATTTTGTCTGCAATTTCCTGAACGCCAAAAATGTCGAACTTATAAGTTGAGATGAGTTTGCTTACCTGGTTTTTGCGGTTTTTCCAGGCGCGTTCCTCTTTGTCGGATTCGGTTTGGATACGGATATTGTAAGTGGCGACATTCAGAGTGGCAGTTGATAGCTCTTTTTTGCTCGCAGCATATGTTTTAACAACGACCGTAGAGGCAAGGACAGTTATTAATAAGCAAATGGATATGTGTGTTTTTAAATTCATAATGTGTTTTATTTTAAATAGATTCATCATTTTGAATCGGTTTCCAATAAGCTTCTGTGTCTTGCAAACCTACAAATTAAATGGCTTATTTCCAAATTTTTTGAGCGGCGAATAAATTTTTGTGTTGAGTTTTTTTTGTGTACTTAGCTTCGCTTATCGTTGTATTTAGTATTAAAACGCACAAGATGATTCAAAAGTTGAATAAATGTTATTATATTTGTAGAGTAAAAATTAGAATAATAACTTTAAATAGGACTTAAAATAGAATTGAAGATAAAAGAGATCACTATTTGTCAATTAAATTCAATTTCTTTGCTAAAAAACAATTGTCTATACATGAAAAAATCATTCCTGCTAAGTCTACTTGTTGTTGCTTTTAACAGTATGTTTGCACAACAGCTTTCGTTTGGCGATTCATCGGTAGTCAGCCTGATTACATGTTCGCCCGGTGAACAAGTGTATGCAAAATTCGGACATACGGGCATCAGGGTTGTGGATCCGCAGACTTCACTCGACGTCATTTTTAATTATGGAATTTTCAGTTTCGACACTGAAAATTTTTATTATAAATTTATAAAAGGAGAGACTGATTATTACCTTGGTGTATCTACCACAAGTCTTTTTCTTGCGGAATATCAACGAAGAAATTCAATGGTATGGGAGCAAGTCATCAATTTGACCCCATCCGAAAAACGCAATTTAATCAATGCATTGCTCAAGAACTACGAACCTGAAAACCGAAAATACCGATACAATTTTATTTTTGATAATTGTGCTACACGTCCCCGCGTTAAAATCATCAATTCTATCGATGGTTTTGTTAGCTTTAACGAAACTGTGAATCCAAAGACTTTTCGTCAGTGGGTTGGAGATTATGTTGGGGAAGATACCTGGGTAAAGTTTGGCATCGATATGGTGTTTGGCATCGATGCGGATGTGGAAGCTACGCAGCTCGAAAGTATGTTTTTGCCCGAAATATTGATGAACGAGTTTCAGTCGGGCAGGGTGACAGTGCCCCTTAAGAATGAAACCAGGGCTTTGGTAGCTCAGAAAAATGTACTTGTAAGTGCGCAAAATGTTGTTGAGGAAAATGAAAACTGGTTTTGTCAACCACTATTTGTTTTTAGTTTTTTGCTTTTCATTGGGGTTGTAAGTTTGTTTGTCGAATATAAAAGAGCACATTACAAACCGGTGGTGGACAGTGCGCTACTGTTGGTTACCGGATTGGCTGGAGTCATTATCTTTTATCTCATGTTTGTTTCGACGCATCCGATGGTAAAAAACAACCTGAATTTACTTTGGGCAAACCCACTGAATTTAATTGCAGCCGTATTGATATGGATGAAGAAAATGCGGAAATTTATGTTTGTTTACCAGGTGTTTAATTTAGCATTGCTTGGTCTTGCATTAGTTGCGTTGGCTTTGTCAATTCAGTCGTTCAATGTGGCTGTTTATCCGATCTTGGCGTTGCTGATATTCAGATATGCACGTTGGTTTGTACGAACAAAGCATAAATTTGATAGGAAATCGAAATATCAACGAATGGAAAAACATAAAAAAGGAACAAGATGAGCGCCCTTCGATTTGTCGCTATTATCCCCGCCCGGTATGCTTCTACAAGGTTTCCCGGCAAGCCATTGGTGGATATTGCTGGAAAAACAATGATACAACGTGTTTACGATCAGGTGTCGAAAGTACTTGAGGATGTGTATGTAGCCACCGACGATCAGCGGATTTTCGATAAAGTGCGTTCTTTTGGCGGAAAGGTAATTATGACTTCGGATGCTCACAGAAGCGGAACCGATCGGTGTTACGAAGCCTTTACAAAACTCGATGACTGGTTTGATGTGGTGATCAATGTGCAGGGCGACGAACCTTTTATTCAACCCGAACAAATTGAAGCGCTGAAAAACTGTTTTGTGGACGAGGAGACTCAAATTGCAACTTTAGTAAAGAAAATTACAGAAAGAGATGGAGTGGAGGTTTTGTTTAACCCTAACAGCCCGAAAGTTGTTCTGGATAAGCAGAACAATGCGCTTTATTTCAGTCGCTCCCCCATTCCTTATAAACGAGGCTCGGATGAGAAAAACTGGATAGCAGAACATGATTATTACAAACATGTGGGTGTTTATGCCTATCGTTCGGAGGTGTTGAGTCAGATTGTTCAACTGCCACCTTCAGGGCTCGAATTGGCCGAGTCGCTCGAACAGTTGCGTTGGTTGGAAAATGGATTGAAAATAAAAGCAGGTTTTACGGAGGTGGAAACAGTGGGCATTGATACTCCTGAGGATTTGGAAAAGATAAAAGGAATGTTTTGAAAGAAAAAAGGGTTTTGTGCATCCATCACAAAACCCTTTTCAATATTATACTACTTCTTATTTTACTATTTCCGCAAAGTCTTCGATGTGTTCGTCCACATAGGCTGCAATGAGCGATGTTTGTTGTTCTTCCATGTCGAAATACATTTCCTCCAGCTCGTCGAACACTTCAAAGTCAACATACATGGCGTTGAATTCTTCCTCGGTAGTTTCGCGCTCCAGTTCTTTTTTGTTCGGGTCGTAAATATCCTTGGCTTTATAAATGAGTTTACCCAGTTCTACTGCGCCAAATTGCTTCATGACTTTGGCAAAAGGATTGTCGAAAATATAAGCGCCATAACCATTCTGTATCAGCTGCACAAAACCTCCTTCGCGCATTTCGGTGCTGAAAAAGTGCCAGGCCAGTAAACTGTGTTGCGAACCGTTCAGTTTCGACATGTTTTCTGCGCATAGTTTTCCATCAATAGCCTCAAGATAGGCATCGATAAATACCTGCAAAAATTCGTCCATGCCTTGTTCGGCTGCCTGAGCTAAGTCGCTGTCTTTTATTTGAATCATTCTTTGTTGTTTTTTGTTTAGAAATTCACTGCACTACATCAACACTTCAGCGCTGTAAGCAGGCAAAGTGATCTTCATTTTTTGATCAACTTTTACAAATTTATGATCAAAAGTAGCTTTCAGTCGTTTCGCTTTCAGTGTTTCGGGCAATTCCACTTCAAAGGTACGGCTTTCGGCTGAATTATTAATAAACACGATGGCTTCTATGCAAAAATATTTTCGGGCATATACCCAGGTATCGGCAGTCGTTTTAATATTTATAAAATCGCCATACATAAATACCGGATTGTTTTTGCGCAGATGAGCCAGGGTGGATACCTGATCTCTTAATTTGCTTTCGCGCTTATTCAGCCCATCGAACTTCATCATGCGGCGACAGTCGGGATCATTTCCACCTGTCAGGCCTATTTCGTCGCCATAATAAAGCACCGGAATTCCCGGAATAGTAAGATTGAAGGTATGAAACAAGGCAAACTTATCGTAAGCTGTAGAGTCGGTAATACCGATTTCGCGTTGCCATCCTGCTGCTTTGGCATCTTCGCCGAATTTTAAATCGCCCGAAGCATAGGCCATAAACCGGGGTTTGTCGTGATTGCCCGAAATATATCCCATCAGATTGTGATAACCATAGCTGTAAAAACTCGAATTTAATACACTCTGTACACGTTGTAAATCGCCACCGCCCACTCCGGCAAAGGTAGTATTGGCAATGTCGTACACATTAAAGTCGAACTGACCGTTGAGCATGCCGGTGGTCAGATAACTTGCAATCAGTTTAGGACTTCCGTAAGTTTCACCTATCTGGTAAAGGTCTTTGTCTTTGAAATTTTTCTTCATTTTATAGGTAAGTTCGCGCCAGAATTCTTCGGTAATGTGCTTGCAGGCATCGTGGCGGAAACCGTCCAGATCGAACTCGCGCAACCAGAACAGCGCCGAATCGGACATCATGTCCACAACTTTTGGATTGGATAAATCGAGTGTAGGCATAAATGTGTCGAACCAGGTGGTAAGACGCTGATCGTCCCAGCGTTCGGTATTTAAACTTCCATCGGGCAAATAAAGCGGAGTTGCCCACTCGGGATGTTGTTTGTAAAAAGGATGTTCGTTGTGTACATGATGTGCCACATAATCCAGCAATACATTCATATCCTTTGCATGCGCATCGGCCACCAGCTTTTTGAATTCATCATTGGTGCCGAAACGGAAATCTACTTTCGAAGAAGATATGGGCCAATAGCCGTGGTAGCCCGAGAATTTTGTTTTCATCGGTTCGTACCAACCATAAGGTTCTGTCGGGTTTTGGTTGAGTGGGGAAATCCACAAGGTGTTGAAACCTAAAGTTTCGAAATAACCATCGTTTATTTTTTGTTGCAATCCGGCCAGGTCGCCACCCCAATAGTCCACTTTCGGGTTTACATCCGGTCGGTTAAGCGGTTTATCGTTTGTTTTGTCGCCGTTCATAAATCTATCCACCAACATAAAATACATGATCTGGGCATGTTTGTCGGTGCGCGTAATTTCTTCGGCTTTTGTAAGTACCTCGCCTTTTTGGAGTGGAATAAGAATATCGTTGCTTACCCCGAGTTCGTTGCTTGCCCATACTCTTAAGAATGAACGCTCTGTTTTTTTTGCTTCATCCGGAATTTCAAGAATAATTTTCCCTTCCTCTACTTTGACGAAGCTGGCAGGTAACAGATGGTTTTGCCAGTAAACAAATACATTTGTAACCTTATTCTGTGTTGTGAGCGTGATGTCGTGTTTCGAAAAATCGTCGGTAAGCAGCACAGGGAATTCTTTGTTTTTGCCTGGAATTTGTAAAATAGAATTGTATTTTCCAAAGCCATTGTCCACTTTATCGGGATTGGATGCATCGTGGTTTTGCTCGCCATCTATCAGCATTTGGTACAAATAAGTGCCGGGACTGAGATGCAAAGTTACTTCGAACCGTCCTTTTTCATTGAGCTGTAAATCGGGCGTGCGAGCCGGAGTCCAGTCGTTCATTTGTCCGGCTATCTGCACTTTTTTATAGCTTTTCCCCTGTGGGTCGAAGCTAAAAGTGTAATCAATTTTATCGGTTTTACGGCAGGGTACCGAATAGGCTATGCCGGCTTTCCAAATCTTCAGGTCTACAAATTGCTCTAATTCAGGGCTGGCTGTCAGTGTAGCTATCTTTTTGTCCGCCGATAATGCAATAGATAATGCGTTGGAACCTGAAGTCACCGAGTCAATATCGGCGGGGGTCATGATATAGTCCTGCAGATAGAGTTTATTTTCTCCTATTTCGAGCGTGCTCAGCGAATTGAGGTTTTTGTTATCGTCGCTTATGGCCGGAACATTTAGCCTGGGCTGACAAGCCACCAGCAGTAGTAGGGCAGGGAAAAGAAGTTTTTTTAGTTTCATGGCATTGAGATAATTGATTGACGGACAAAGAACGCATAAAAAACACGGACTACAAATAACTCCTCTGTTTTTCTGTTTAATTTTTTATGCAAACGATTACAGCACCGTGGAAGTAAAGGTTGCGGAATTTGTTATCCGTCATTTACGAAGTAAATAAAATCAGGACTAAATCCGTTGAATAGATTACAATAAATTACAATAAATCAGCCACTATCAGCTTCATCCGCCTTATCCGCGTTCCTTTTTTTTTGGTTTTTGCTTAGAAAAAATGTTATTTCAGAAACAAATAAGCTTCGAGCTGATTGAAGTTGATTTCGCCGGTTGATGAATTGAATTCTCCTCCCAGAAAATCAATCAGTAGTTTGTAATTTTCACCTTCTACGATCATATCTTTTGCGGGATATTCCTGCTTGTCTTCGGTGGCGGCAAAATACTCTAATTTCTGTTTCAACGCTATTTCCACATACGCTTTCTTTTCGGCCTTACGAAAAACTTTTAGTTTATTCTCGTCGTATTCAACATGGTAGGTGCTGTCGTCGAAAAACACATCCGAATTGTATTGCTTATTTATCTTTAGCATCACTTTGTACGATGCAATGGTTATGCTCTCACTTTTTTGCTGCCGTCCGGCATAGATGTAATTGTTTCTTTCAAAGATGTTTTCGTCGTATTCTATCCCCAGTCTGTTGAAAACAGCGTAGCTTCTTCCTTCCAGCTTTTCAGTGAAAAACCCCTGCATGGAGGCTATCCCGTAGTGATTCACAAGGTAATCTGTTTTAGCAGTCAGCTGTTCCAGCGCTTTTTTATCTGGTTTTATTTTAGCCGCCTCGGTTTTGCTAATGACCTTGCCCTCTTTCAGATAATGATTCGTTGTTAGTAAGTATTCAATCTCGTTCAGCATGTTTTTTCGGGTAAGGTTCGTTATGCTCCATGGCCCGATGGCCGATAGCAAAGCAACAGCGGCAAACGAAACAATGATCCATTTTAAATACTTCGATTGTGTCAGGAACAAATAAATGCTTATGCCGTAGAGCCAGAAGTTCAGCAGAAAAACATAGCCGCGGTTGATGGTGAGTCCGTAATCGTCGAAACGCCGGAAGATACCGACTGTCATTAAAATCAACAGCGGGAACAAAACCAAGGGAAAGAACCTGGCGAAGATGACAGCTGTTTTGTTGGCTTCCAGGCGCAGGGGAAATTGTATAAGCATGGTGACGAATCCGCCCAAAGCAAGCACCGAAACCAGCCATGTGACCCAGCCTATTGGTAATTCCCATTTAGCAACAATCTGAATAAGATAAACATAAAGAATGACAGTGTAAACTGCCAGGATAGGGAGTAAAATGTACAAGCCAAGTATTTTCAGGAATTTATCGAACTTATATTCCTGCCTGCGTTTATCGGCCTCGGTAGGCACATTGGACAGAAAATACAAAGGAGCAAAAATGGCAAAGCAAATGGTTGCAAGGTTTGCGTACACATCATCGTGAATATTGATTTTGAACAATTGCTGCAGGGATAAAATGGCAAGGCTGAGGCCAAGCATTAAAACCAACGAGAAAATACCCGTAATGATAAGTTGCAGAACACTTGTTTTCGAAAATTCCCAAAAAGAGATTTCATTGTTTTTATGAAAGAATGAAACAGTGAATGCACTCAACACAAACACTATCCCCAGGCTGAATATCTGATAAAGATGAAATAAGAGAGGCTTTTCGGGCAATAAGCAGGCATACAACCCAATCAGGGCGGCAGCGATAATATTGAGGAGAATGCCTAACCATTTGCGCTGAAGTCCTTCGGAGAACAATGAAACACAAAGGCTAAGTGGAATGCCGAGACTGAAAAAAATCCATAGACGATCGGAGATATCGGCATCCTCGCGATTGATTTCGGTAAAAAACAAAAGCGATAAACCAAGAACGAAAATGACAGGAAAACTGAAACGCGAAAGCATAATGCTGATGCGTTTGCCCCAATCTTTGATTGATATTTTTTTCATCTGTTTGAATTTATTATATCTGCCCCCTAACCCCCTAAAGGGGGAATAAGAGAGGGACAAAGAATGTTTAGTAAAAATTTTAATCATCTCCTTGTGTATCCAAATTTTTAGTTAGGTCATGGGTGTTTCATCTGCTTGAATTTTTAGAACAAAGAACAAAGAACAAAGAGCAAAGACAAAAGATGCCACGAATTGAAAATCAACGCACAAACATAATAAAAAAAATCAGATTTGTTGTGTACTCTCCACGCTTCTCCTCGTTGTAAACAAAGAAAGTGTGGCTTATCTTATCAAACTGTGGCAAGATAAATTATAAAAAACATCACAATAAGAATTATTGCAAAAAAGAATAAATCGGCTTTTAATTTCGACCGATTCTCCTTTTTTATATCAACAATTATATAATTGACTCTTTTGTATATAATTAATGAGAAAAGAGGAATCATTAAAATGTATAAAATCTTCATTTAGCAATGTTTTTTTTAATTATGTGTCGATACATCAACTGACTCCCCATTCGTTTTTAAAACGAGGGGTTTATGGTTATTTGTTTGTAACAAAGAGATATGTAATCCTACGATAACATATTATGGTTTTTTATTTACTAAACTATCTTTTTTTGCGTTGAAAACGTTCAACCATTTCCCCCTCGTTTGCAACGAGGGGGAGTGGTGGTTTGAATGTTTATATCTTTCTCCTTAAATGCAAACCTATTGATGGATAATTAGTACCACCAATATAAGCCCCTATGCTCAATTTCGTGTTGACTGCATAGGTATAACTTGCTTTTAGTGATCCTGCAAAACCCATTCTACCCGAAGATTTTAGCGTGTACTCAGCCAACGAACTTTCGGGGAAATTCTCCGTACTCCATGTGGCTTTATAACGGGCAATACCAACTCCACCACCTACTCTAAAAGCATGCCGAGACTCCTTAAGGAACAAACCTAACAGGTCGACACTACTAATGATTTGAAGAGAGTTATTCTCAAAATAATTAAATTCTGTATCCTGAATCAATGGTTGATGACCGGCATCTTTAAAGATGTAAATTTCACCGTTGTATCTTTTGAAAAAAGAATCACTCTCGTAATCCAGGGAAATGCCTACATCAAGCCATTTGTAACTTGTGCCAAATTCGATACATAACATACCAGCGTTTTTTTGATCGAGAGGAATTCCACCCTCTAACTGAATGTATGGGTTATAGAATTGTGCACTTGAAAACAGGAATGTTGTTAGAAATAAAATGCTTAAAACAAACTTTTTCATATCTATTTATTTTAAATACATTGTGAAATTAAATTTATCCATTTCCCCTCGTTGCAAACGAGGGGGAGTGGAAGTGTTTGTGTGAAATTAAAAAATCATTCAGACAAAATTTGATTTACACGGTCTAAGCTATAAACTTCGACCCGTGTTGTAAAAACAGCTTATAGCGAAACACCAAACTTAAATGATATCCCAGTCAATATCCCACCTTGATCGTTGTTACCAATTGTATATGCTTTTAGTCCGATCATAAATCGGGAGTTAATCTTAAATTCATTGTCGATAACTATATTAAAAGCATGCTGTCTATTGGGATAATAATCATAAAAATCATATTTTTCTCCGTTCTCATAAAACCTAATCATCACATATGTATTTGAAACATCAATGTATGAATAACCTCCACCAATTTTAAAGTTATTTCTTTTGTTGTTTTTAAATGGAGAGATATACATGTCGAAACTTCCAAAAAGATAATCACTATGTGCGTGTGAGGTTTCTATATTTCTTCCTATCCCGAAGATGAAAGATGTCGAAAAATAATGATTAATGTTATATGTAAACTCATTTTCCAACGAAAGAGTAGGTAGATCCCCATCTCCCAAAAAACCCCAACCGGAATTTAATTTATAACTGAGTTTGTTAGCATAATCTTGTGCTGAAATGTTCGTTATAGAAATCAGCAGTAAAGTAACAAGAATGATTTTTTTCATGATTTAAATTTTTAAACAGACTCCCCCTCGTTGCAAATGAGGGGGAGTGTGGTTATAGATAAGTCTATTTTGCAAAATTATATGCAATTGACAGATACAAGCTGGAACTTCTTATCTTACTATCATAATAAGAATTCAAGTTGACTAATCCGGTTTCCGAATTTAAACTAAAATAAAATTGTTGATATTTTAGTCCGGCTTTTAGTAGTATTCCTGTGTCAAATCTCTTTAGAGGAGAATATTCATACGATGTAGAGTTTATTATGGTATTGTTTGTTTTGAAAACATTGTTTACATTGTACCAATCACCATGTAAATCACTATAATAATATATCTTTCCTTTCCCATTTAGTCCATAAGAGAAAAACATACCCCCTTGAATAATTAAATTTAACTTCGAAAAAAGTCCATTGTCAATTTTAGTTCCAAAGATGAAGGGTATCTTAACATCATTTATATGATATAATATACCATCAACATTTGGAGATAATTCGGAAGAATAATGATCTATTTTCAAGTCTCTATAATCAAAATACAAACCTGTCTCGTATATAAAATTATTTTTATCGGTGTAACTTAATGAAAAGCCTCCTGAATAAAACTCTCCCCAATTATCCTGAAAATTAGCTGTTCTCATTTTTGAAGTACCTCCTGCTACAACTACTCCATAATTTATTTGCGCAAAAACAGAAGATGGAAAAATGATAAAAAAGAGAATTAGATTTTTCATATATTTGATATTACTAATTTATGTGTTACTTTCATTTAATTCAATTTCCAATACATGTTTGAACACTTATATTCAGTAGATATAGCTTCCCACCAAGCAACTGTCACAATCCCAATACGGTCATTCCCTTTGTTTGATTCATATGTAAGGCTTGCCCCTGATTTTACTGTAGCAGAATTATCTCGTTTTTCTTCATAACTTGAAGATATTGTATATGTTTTTGTACCACCACCATCCATTTCACTCCATTCGAAAACATAAACAGAACCTGTTGAATTGGGATTCCAATGTGGAGAAACTTGTAAGTTTAGTGTGTACCATTCATTATTAGAAACATTTTCTGTCTGAATCATTCCGGAGTTTAATATAATAGAGGCATTTTTGTCTCCGATACTCCCAGTTACTACCAGAAGTAACTCTGGATCTCCTCTCCACCATGGTTCGACTGAGCCTTTATCCGGGAAGTATATACTTGCAACCTTTAATTCACTATCTAATTGTCTGTCTGAAGCATGAATAGATGTTGTGCTACTCCAAGTCGAGTAAGCATTTGCTGAATTTTTAGCCCTTACCTTGTAGCTATATACAGCGCCACCTTCTAAGTTGGTGTCTGTAAGGAAATTGTTATATAAGCCTATGTTTTCTGTTAACTTAGTGAAATTTATTTCTCCAGTTTTTCTTCTATAAATCTCATAAGATTCGCCTATTTTCGTAGCATCCCATTCTATGTCCAAAGTTTTTGCAGCACTTGCAGTATTTACTATTATTTTTTCTGGGCTCTCTAGTGCAGATGTTTTTTCTGAAACTTCCTGTGTCCGATCAGATTCGCCGTTAGAATTATAGGCAGTGATAGAATAAGAATAAGTAGATCCATAGGAAATATTAAAATCAGTAAAGCTAACATTGTTTAACCCAACTGCATTGCCTATTTTATAATATTCTCTATCATTAGCCGACTTTCGGTATATGTTATAACCTTCAGTGTTTGATTGTGTTGCGTCTATTGATTTTCTCCAGGTTAATAAAATTCCTGCATTTGTAGGTTGCGCGGCTAGGTTAGTAGGTATAGGGGCTAATTCTGCATCTATCACAGGGAGTTTAATTCTTTCGTTCATTCCAATCACAATAACAGCATCAACAGGCTCATTTTTTGCATCTAAATATGTAATTTCATTCTCGCTAAAAGCGGGAAGATACTTTGTTGTTTTTTCGTCTACTTCATAGGGTATAAAAACTACTGGGGCTATATAGCTTTCATCTTCCAAATCTTCTACGTGAATAGGCACAGAAATTTGCAAATTAGGATATTTTTCAGTTAACTCACTGATAATAGACTGATTTGTCGCAATTGATTTTTGCCGTGAGTCAGAAAGTTTTAATCCTGATTTTGTGCTTATTCCTCTAATTTTATCTTTCTCGGCAAGTGCAAAAAATGCATCTTCCAGCAAGTCGCATACAGTAAAATTGGTTTTTGCCTTGTTCGGTGTATTAATCCCGTTATCCACGTCGTTGTGTGCAACAGGCTTGTCCACGATGTTAGTTAACAGAACATCGTAATCGCCATCAAACTTTCTCATTGCTTCTTCTTTTATCAGTTTGCGAAACGATTTATTCGCATTTATTGCTTCGTTTACTGCCATAGCAAAATCTCGCATATCGAGATTGTATTCAGTTTTAGCATATGACTCTTCTGGATTCGTGGGAGTTGATTGATCATCTACAACGTTTTCATTTTTATCGCATGATACAAACATTGTCATAAGGGCAACAACAATAACATATAATATTTTCTTCATTTTAATGTAATTTTGAATGCTTAGAGGTTTTTCTCTTTTTTGACAGACTCTGAACATTCTGATTAAATTTGTTTGGTTATAAGAAAAAATATATAACTCCTCTGCTAAAGACCGAAAGCCAGTCAAGAATTTATAATTAAAGTTATTTTGTTGCTTCCTGTAAATAATGTTCTGTAAATTTGCAAAGTCCCTTTCTTTTTTAAGTGAGTGATAGGCGGAAGTCGGTTAAGTTGCGTGAAACAATAGAATGACCGGCTCCGCTTTTTTTATTTTATTTGCAGGGTGTCTTGCCCTGCCATAGTAATAGCTTCAAATTATTTTCATATTACAGCGTTATTGCCTGGTTATTTGTCTGACTTATTATTTTTCAAAGAAAATAGTATTTCTCGAATGTAAATTTATATACTTAACAATGAAGCTCCAAATTTTTCACTAAAAAAAAGTAGGACAAAGCATTTTTAAATACTGCTGATTATCTGTAGCTTAACATCTGACAAAAGAAAAAAAGTAGGACAAACTATTTTTAACTGTCCAAAAGGTGCGAAAAATGGGGTGATTTGAGCAGACTTTCATCTTATTTTTTAATAAAATACAGGTGTCGAACAGATCGCGGTTGGACGGAATATAATTTATTGAATAGCGCCCGATTAACCCTTATAATTTCTTTCTGTTTACACAGTTTTTTGCACAGTGTTGTCACAATACTGAACATTGGCGGTCTGGTACTGTACATTGGTGGAATAGTACTATACAGTTCCGGATTGGTACTATATAGTGGTGAAATAGAACTATACAGTAGTGGAATAAAACTATGCAGTAGTGGAATAAAACTATACAGTAGTGGAATAAAACTATACAGTAGTGGAATAGAACTATACAGTAGTGGAATGGTACTATACAGTTCCAGAATGGAAATGTTCTGTTTCCCGGGTCTGAGTGAAACGGTAGTACTATTAAATTATATGATACCCAGATAGTTGGCGAGCAGCAATACCCGGGCAGTACTTCCTGCATGTGTTTTACTAAGGACGTGTTTGCGGTGATTGTTGACCGTGTGCTCGCTGATGTTTAGTGCTTTGGCAATTTCTACGCTGTCGAGTCCCTGTGCCAAAAGTGCAAATACTTCTTTTTCGCGTGGGGTAAACAGTTGGGTGGCGCCATCTTCAAGTTCGTTGTTGAACAGATAGAACTTTCCTGTTTTTATATTCACCAAATGGCGCTGTTGTTGAATGCCGATGTTTTGTTTCGATAGCAAACTGTTAATATTCATTACCAACCACGGTTTTCCTTCGTTATCGGTCAATAGTACAATCTGCCGCTGGATATACTCACAATATACTCCCTCCTCATTTTTCATGCTGAAATTAAATACAAGTTTATAATTTAACCGTTCGGTAGGTGGCAAGCTGGCCAGAAAATTGAATGTTCTTATTTTGGAGTCGAATACAAAGGCCAAATCCTCGGGGTGCACGCGGGCATAAAATTGCTGCAGTTGTGTGTAGTTGTCATCGTATCCGGCAGTTGTATTGCATTTTGTGTCGAAGTGAAAATAGATAAATTCTTTTTTGTTCAGATCGAATAGCGTTATCGGGTGGTTTTCGATCTCGCACATATGACTGATCAAATCTTTTGACTTTTCGAAAAGAACATAGTCATCTTCTGTTAGCACGCAATTGTATTTGGATATTATATCAAAATACTGTTGTTGCAAATTGGCAGCTTGATATGATGTAAACATAAAATTTCAAATTAGTTAATAATTGCTACAAAAATAAATAAATAGTTGAACATAAAGAATAAAAATCATGAATATTATGTAAATATGGTAGTTTTTTTGCTTATTTCTGCTAAAAATGACTAAAAAAGGCTATTTGAAACTGAAAAGTACAGGGCTATATTTGCAACGTCTTTTTAGAGTGAGAAGCAGTATGTGCTTATTGGCTATTGTATAAATAAGTGCATTTTGGGTTCAACAAATTATTTTTCAATCATTTTCTGATTTTTGTAAATTTTATTCAATTATTTTAAATCAATTTACTGTTATGAAAAAAGCAACAAGAATTCCACGTTTAATTGACGCCTTTAGTCCGTACATTAGTATTACAAGCAATTATTTATCAGATGGTACGCCTACCAATGCCAGTCGTTTGGGCATAACCGAACCCGAAGTGGGTACCTGGAAGGGATTTGAAACAAAATGGACGCCACTTTATTTAAAGTATGGCGATAAGAAAAACAGCCGTACAACAACTGTTATCGATCAGTTGTACGAGGTGATTGAAGACTGTGTCGCTTTTGATCAGGCAAATCATATCCTGGACAGGATAGCATCGTCGACAGCCGCCACCATTACCGATTTGGAGACTTTTAATATCAAAAGCGGACCGCTCGAAAAAACTACCCGTTCGATAGCTGTTACCCCTATCAGCGAAATGGTATCGCCTACTATTCAGCCCATAGGCGGGGGTTCGGTATCGGTTAAATGCTATACCTCCACCAGTCAGCGCGCCGGAATATGTGCCGGAGCCGATAGTGTGCAATATATGTATGCTGTAGGCACCACTCCACCCACTTCTGCCGAAGCCGAAGGTCTGAAAGCAGGAATCTCAACAAGGGCTTCGTTCAATCTCGATGCAGGTTCCGCCTCGTCGGGCAAATACCTCTATATCTATCTGCGCTGGTACAATACCAAACACCCTGCTCTGGCCGGGCCATGGAGTAGTCTGAATACAACGCTGATACTTTAGCCGTACAAAACTGTAAACAAACCCCAAGCCATCTATCGGCAGATAGTTTTCAGCATTTCCTTTCTATACGGGCTTTACCTTAGGTGAAGTCCGTATTTATTATGAAAAATTACGATACAATCCGTCCGATTTTATAATCATTTAATAGATAGTTGTTAATTTAAAAAATAGTTCATATCTTTGGGGGGATGAAAAAGGAGGTTGAAAAGTAAATTGATGTTTTGAGAATTAACAAGTTGGATAGGTGTGACAAGACCCAATTTAATCAATTAGTATATTCTAATGAATATCAACAATATAAAAAATAGATCAACTGACATAAGTACGAAATAAGTGCGACAACGTCGTACATACACAGATGTTATGGGCAAGTGTAGAAAAATAAGAGCATTACTCATAATGACAAGCAAAAGAAGAAATTAGAACCTCAAATAAAATATTGTATGTCTGAAGAAAAACTATCATTCGTAATTGACACAGCTGAATCTATTTCCGTTGAAGCGTTTTCAAAATCACTTGTAGCTTTAAATGACGAATTTAAAAGACTAAATAGTGGAAGTAAAGAATTACGAATTGACAAAATTCGGCAAGGTAGTTACATTGTAGATTTTGTTGTAGGAACTTTAGCTACAACTTTACCATTTCTGTCAGACGCAAATATAGCAATTGACTTTCTAAACCACATAAAGAATATAAAAGAATATATTCTTGGAGATAGACGAGTTGATACCTTGACAGATAAAAGTATTGAAAATACTTCGAATATTATTCAACCAATTGTTCATTGTGGTTCTAATTGCACTATAAACATAAACTACGGAGATCAAAACGTAAGCTTTACTCAAGCAGAATCTGAAAGAATTGATGAAAACACACCAACTTTATTAAAAAGTATAGTTGGAAAACAAGAAGAGACTGAAAGTTCACATTTTCGAAAAAAGATTTTATTCTATTGGTATCAAACATGTTTCGACAAAAACAAAGTAAATAAAGGTAACAAAGGTATCATAGACAATATTTTACCACAATCACCAATATCAGTAATCTTCGAAGACGACAGTTCAGAAGCGAAAAAAGAAATGACAACTTCAAAAGATGGAGTTGATTGGCAAAAAAGAGGATATATTGTTGATGTTGAGGTTCTGAAAGCAGGAGACAAAATTGTAAAGTACAAGATTGTAAACAACTACCCAAATGAAAGTGTGCCTGAATTGTTTGATTAAAAATATAATTAAAAAAAACACATGAAACAGTATTCAAAAACAATTTCGACGAGTTTTGATTTCCTTGATAATTTTAGATCTTCGGAAACAGATGAAGAAAGGTATAAATTATTATTGGATGAAATTGACGATTATAGTCTAGATGATGATATAAACACTATTGAAAGACTGTTATTCAACTATGATTTTGATACAGGCTCAATTCAGAACGTTGAGATTGTAGATGGAGAGATATCAAAAGAAGGTAAAGGCGTACTAAATGTGGAGTTTGAAGTGTATTATTATTTTGGATGCGATGACATTAACAGAACAGATGATGACGAGATGGAAATTAAAGTTTTAATTAATTTGAGAAATGGAGAAATAACTTTAATTGGAGAAGAGCAGCAAGAAAGATTGCCGGACGAATATTAAAGTATTTTCTAAACAATTGACAAGACAAGAATTAATAACTAAACACCTATCCCATAATACTTATGCTTCCTGCGCTCGGCACAACCCAGCAAGGAAGCGTCGGTTGATTAATAACATAAAGAACCGTGTGAAGGGAAACTTTCAAGCACAACTTGCCCCGAATGATTTCGGGGGTTCCGTTAGAACGCGATGGTGAATTGAAAATCGGCGTAGCCAAAGTCCATGGCGTGACTCGATTAGGGGTAGCAGCCAAAAAAAGAAAAAACTAATTAAGTTGCGAAAGTAACTACTAAAGAATCATAGTATTGATAATCTGAATTTACGTATTCATTAGTTAGAATCTAAAAAATATGTTGATTTAACTTATTCAAATAAATAGGATATTCAATATTTGAAATATAAACAAATAATAATAAATTAAAAAAGGAGGTTAATAAATCAGAAACAAAATCAAAACTTATAATTTAGAACTGAAGAATAGTATGTTCTAAGAATCCTAAAAGTAAACTATTTAGTAAACTTTGGATAATCAAATTTCAATACTTGAAGTTAAATGATTTAAATAATTTTTATTTTAAAAAATATTATGAAAAAGATTTTTATATTATCGTTTATATTTATAACATTATTATTTACAAGTTGTAGTGATAACATTGAAGAAAACTATTCTGAACAGTTAGTTAAGATAGAAGAAAATAATGTTTCTGATTTAAAATTAACGTTTCAAAATAACATAAGCACAAGTAATCCAATGAAAGTGGGGTTCGACGAGCTACAGGAACTTGGTGATAGGTCAGATGGAGGTGCAGCTGGTACTACTAGATACTCTGGTACAATCTCCATTGATTCTGTAAATTTGAATTTCAATATTAATCATGTCAGTGGCAATGTACTTTATTCTAAAAACACAACTTCACCAAGTATAAATAATTTAGCATACAAAGCTCAGCTATCATCTGAAACTAATTTCAGTACAATATCCAAAAGCATAAATTTAACAAATAACATTATTTATGTGAAGATTAATTATAGATATAATTCCTGTTTGTCTATTGACCCAAAGAATGAAGGTACAATTGAAGATATAACAAAAAATGGAACTATATTTCCAACTACAACAAAACAAACAATAATTTTATACAATTCAGTATATTTTATTATCGATTTATCTAAAAAAACTGTTACTATCTATTAACAAATCAAACACTCTATAGATCATATTAGTAAAATATACTATAGAGTGTTTTTAATTATACTTGAAAAAAAGAGAAGTTAATAGCAAAGTTGTTTTTATCTTTTACATCAATATTTGCAATAACACCCCCTGCTCCCGCGCGATTTTATCGCGTGGGAAGTAGAAGATGAAATAATTGAAGGTTGAACAGACTTGTTTGCCACACGATGCAATCGTGCGGCAGCGTCGGGAAGTCCGTATTTATTATGAAAAATTACGATACAATCCGTTCTATTTTATAATCATTTAATAGATAGTTGTTAATTTAAAAAATAGTTCATATCTTTGGGGGGATGAAAAGAAAAACAATATAAAAGCCAAAGACTAAAGTTTATATAAGGTCACCTAGGTGCCGATATAAATTGTTAGCGGGCATAGTTGGAAAGGGAAAAAGAGACAGATTTGTATTGAAAAATCTTTGAGGAACTGTCCTTTTTTTCGACATAGACAGACTTTTCGGTTTTGACAGACTATTGATTTCGGACAACTTTTGCGGGCGGACAATTCCTCGCAGATTTTCGAAGGAAGAAAGTTGACTTTTCAGCTTTGGAACTATGACCACTAAAGACCGAATTGGTGACTTCTGATTTGTCAGACTTTCCAGGCTTGCAGGCTGAAAGTGGTTTTCGGAGAGAAAAGACATATTCTACTTGCTTCGACTGACTTTTTGCTTTTGAGGACAGAAAGTGCATTCAGACAGTGAGAAAAGAAAAAACAAAAGAAAAAAAGATAAGAATCTCCTCGACAACCCGAAAAAAGAGAAAACCCGTTTCGGGCTTGTCGAGAGAAAGGTTTACAGGAAAGTTTTTTTGACTTTTGATTTGCTCGTTTTGACAGAGTTTTCGTGAGTGAGAAAAGAAATTCACAAAACATGCTCAGAAACATTCGTTTAGAAAGTGTAAATCTTAAAAATTATCCGTTAATTTGTGACAGCTTTGAGAGAGAACTTAGAGTAGGAGAGAGCGAGAACTTTTTCGGACTTGAAAACTTCGGTTTGAGAGAGTTTCTGCAAAATTCAGGGCTGAAAACTAAACAGACAAAATAACTACGACCCGCTAACACACGCCTATGCGCTTTGGGCGGCTAATGTGCTTCTGGCAGTCTTTGCGCCCGCATTTCCTTTGTCGCTATTGCGACAGGAAATTCGCCCGCAGACCGCCCAAGCCCATAGCCTCGGTCGTTAGGTGCAAGCTAAAAAAACAAAAACATGACTGACATAGAAAAAGTTATATTCGTTTTAGGTAAGAAAAGCTCAGATTATCTCCAAATAGAGACAACTAATTATTCTTACCCAGACTCCAATGACTTCTGGGATGGAAATTGGATAAATGCACGAATAGAAATTAAAGTTGGCGGATTTCAAGGAGACTATAAAGCTCAGCTAAGAAATGTGGATTTCTTAGATTTCAGAGACGGACTTGAACGCTTGTATAATAAACTTGATGGCTTTACAAACTTTTATTGCCTTGAAGATTATCTGAAGATTGAGGTTAAAGGTGACGGACTAGGACACTTTTCGGCAGATTGCATTGCTAACGATAATCCTGGAATTTATGGGAATTGTCTTGAGTTCACTTTAGAGTTTGACCAAACAGAAATTCATGGACTGACAACAATGTTAGATGACATACTTAAAGAATTTCCAATAAAAGATAAAGAACAGTTGAAGAATAGAAATAAAAACTAATTAAATGAGAACCATAGAAATCAATAGTAAAGAATTTTGTTCTCTCGATGGTTTTTATCGAAACCTTGAACCTTCTTTGCTTCAAGGGGACTGTCCATGGGGACAGAACCTTGACTCTTTAGATGAAATTGTATCATGTAATTTTAATTATACTGAGAACAAAGACAATGACGTTAACTTGATTATTTGGCGTGACTATCAAAAATCGAGAAATGAGATTAGAGATATCAAAGCGAACAAACTTGTTATTGACATGATTGAAGAAATTTTTGAAAGTAATGAGACAATTAAATTCATAAAGAAATAGCCAGCACCTAACACACGCCTATGGGTCATTGGCTGGCTGACGTGCATTTTGCAGGTTTTGCGCCCGCTTTCACTTTGTCGCTGTGCGACAGCGAATGCTCCCGCAAACCGCCAATGCCCATAGCCTCGGTCGTTACCGGGCATTGTAAAACGACATACAAATAAAGAAAATGAGTATAGAAAACATTAGACAATTCATAAAGGACAAGGCTGAACAATTCGGTGCCAAGACTGACAACGAATTCAATAAACCATATGTTGAAAGAAATAATACCGGTCAAGAAGCTCTAAAAGACAACGGGGCGTATTTTGGTTTCATTCATCCAGAGGAAGAAGCGTCTGGACCTTTTCACGACTTTTCGTTAACAATTTTTCCAAACGACCAAAATAAACCTTGGTTAGTATGTCTTGGAATTGGTTCCAGTGGATTCAAAAATGACTATGAACTTGCAACATATCCAGGACTAAGGAGATTATTCTCAAAGTTAACTGATGAACGAGGCTTTTGTAAATCTGATTTTTCAGACATAGAAACAAGTTTGCCCAAATCAATCACTGGCAGCTTAGACTTACAGCACATAAAATACACAATAAAAACCTACACAAAAGTTTTACCGACCTGTCAAATTGTTGACGACCCAGAAAGCGATGAAGGTAAAAAAACTATTGCAGCTTTTGTCGCAGGTTATGCAAAACTTCGAGACTGGCCTTCTAACAAAGAACATCGAAAAGCAGTTTCAGAAGCTTTAGAGCCTTTTTTGAAAACAGAAATCATTGATGAAGCAGAAGAAGTAAAATGCCTCTTAAACGAAAGAAAGTATATCGTTCTTCAAGGTCCTCCTGGGACTGGTAAGACAAGAACAGCAAAGAATGTTGCTGACAAAATTGGTGCAAAAACATTCTTCACTCAATTTCACGCAGAGACAAGCTTCTCAGATTTTATTTTTGGAATTAGACCTGATACTGCAAACCAAGAACTTCGATACAAAGAATATTTAGGTAGTTTCTCAGAGGCTTTAAAATATGCCATTGACCATGAAAATGAAAAAACCATTTTAATTATTGACGAAATAAACAGGGCTAATCTTTCAAATGTATTGGGACCTATTTTTTACCTTTTCGAACATAAGATGGACGTTTCGAATGTTGAAATAGAAGTTGCTCCCAATTTTAAAGTAAAGAAACTTCCTAATAACTTTTTTGTAATTGCAACTATGAACACTGCTGACAGAAGTTTGGCCGTTGTTGATTTTGCACTTAGAAGACGCTTTGCTTGGTATACCCTCAAACCACAAACAATAAATTCAAGACAGTTTTTCAAGGAAGACTTTAGTAGAATACAGGAAATTTTTGACTGGTATGCTTCAAGTGCCGAATTAAACTTACAACCTGGACAAGGCTACTTTATTGCAGACTCCGAAGACGAAATGAAAAATCGGATTCGATATGAAATATTCCCTTTGATTAAAGAATATCTGCAAGAAGGTCTTTTACGGAACACTAAAGAAGAGTTCAATAACTATTTCTCGACTAGAATAAATCTATCACTTTTCGAATGACAAAGCCATTAGATGTTTTTTGCGAAATACCTTGCTTAACTGAACAATCAAAACAGTTAAGTGGAATTGTATTGCAAAAAAAATGGTTCAAATCAGCAGACAAGAGAATTATTGGACAGTATCTTCAAAAATTCATTGACTATAATTCAGAGCAATTTAAATTCTTAGGCGTTCAACCATATATATTTGGCACTGACCAAAACACCGCATTAACATTTCGTTCATCTGGTTTTATTGGCTCTATTCCATTGAGAGCCTCTGACACTGGAAAGCAAATCGGTGATTTTGTAGTTATGCCTAGGTTTACTGGACGCGACAGATTTGAGGACTATATTGAAATTCTGAACCTACTTGGTTCTGAAATTAGTCCAGAGGTCATTGACAGTTTACCATTGGCTTCAGGTAAAAACTTCAGACCACCATTGTATTTGGAGGCTTTAAAATTCATAGCAACTCTTGAAAAACTGACAATGAGGACGTGGAGAAAGTTTGACAATATTGAAAAGGTTATAAGTGAGCCTACTGGTCAAATTAATTGGACAAAATATATCAACAACGAATACAAAGTAGAAAACAGGTTAAAATTTCCTGCAAGAACAAATGTTTTAAGCGAGTTTCATACTGAATATTCTGAAATTAGATATGTCTTTGATATTTGTAAAAGTGAACTGCTTTCAGCAAATACACCACAAAGAATTAAGAACACTTTACGAAACAAATTGAGTTTCCTTGAAGAGCGTTTGTATCATCATATGCCAAAAGCAACTAATAAAATCATAATCCGGTTTTCCGACAGTCCCACTGTGAAAGCCTGCAAGGAACAAGCCAATAGAATTTTAAACTTTAACCTTGTAGACAGCACAGCTTGGCGTGTTGACTTTTCAGATGTATTCGAAAAATTCATTCAACATATTTTTAAGGAAGCTGCAAAAGAAACTGGTGGAAGACTTTACTCGAATTTTAAGTTTCATTCTAGGACTTCAAAACATTACTCCTGGGAACTAAAGCATATCGAGCCGGACGCAATTTTTCAAAAAGAAAATGTTTTGGTTTTTATTGACGCCAAATACAAATCGAATTTATACAACAAGTTTGACCAAAGTGAAGTCCTTAAAGAAGACCACAGACATGACCTACATCAAATTATGGCGTATTCATCATTTAGTAAGTCAGATTCTAAATTTGGTTTTCTCTGTTACCCATCAGACCAAATCGAATTGAAAAGCATTCAGTACAAAAACGGAATAAATGAAACAATAAATACAATTTTTATTTTAGGAGTGCCCTTAAAAAAGGACTGCATTAACGAGACAAAAACACTTTTAACAAATAAACTTAACGAGATTGAAAAAACAACGCCCGGTAACAAGCGGTCATACGCCATTGGGGTTTAAGTGGTTAGGCAAGTGCATCACTCGCTGGCAAGGTTTGTAACGGGTGATACAGACGCAGCCACGTAATCCCCAACACCCCTGCTCCCGCGCGATTTTATCGCGTGGGAAGTAGGAAATAATTGAAGGTTGAACAGACTTGTTTGCCACACGATGCAATCGTGCGGCAGCGTCGGGCAAGTGTAAAAAAATTGAATAGAGGTCTAAACGATAATTTCAAGACACTACAAGCTATTAGACAGAAAAATAATTAAAAAAACAAACTTCATATGAAATCAAAAATCTCAACAATTTTATTCTCTTTAGTTCTATTACTTTCTTGTACCGTAAGTAAAAACGCACCGTTTTTTATAGATTATGGTGAAGTCGATAAAGATAGCTGTGTTTTATATATTGCTAGGGGAACTAATATGTATGGAGGTGCAGTTCCTTGGGGTGTTATTATTAAAAAATACAACATGAATTCTGGAAAATTTGAAAATGACTTTCAAATTAATGGTATATATCAACAGTCTTACACCCCACTAGTTCTTAAATCAAATGCATTATACTCAATTACTTTTGGTTCTAAAATCTTATTATTTTCTGGAACTACAAACTCACAATCTATTTTTAAATTGGCTGGACTGAAAGCACAAATAGAGGCTATAAAAGGAAATTCACTTGGTTGTATAGGAACTGATTCAGGTTTTCGCTTTAAGAAAGAACAAATAAAAGAGTGGGCTAATGCAATTGCACAAACAGAATCGTATCCAAATATAAGTATAAAGAAAAGTTTATTGGATGCTGAATTTGAAATTTTAGTTCCTCAAAAGAATTCTTCATTATACGAAGAATTACAGACATTAAGAATCTCGGGAAAACGCTCTTCATACGTGGATCCTACATTCAACAGAAACTTCTAAAAATAAGAAATCAAAGTAAATATGGATATTCCGGCGATACTGACCACTTAATTCCCCCTGCTCCCGCGCGATTTTATCGCGTGGGAAGTAGGAAATAATTGAAGGTTGAACAGACTTGTTTGCCACACGATGCAATCGTGCGGCAGCGTCGGGGCATCATTTCTTGAAATGTAATCTGACATAGCTTTTAAATTTTAAAATTAAACATGATTTTTATTATAGCATACTCTGCTTATTATATGCTATTTATACCTTACATACATTTTCTATCATTATTCAATACAATAACTTTTCCCTCTGAAGCCTACACTTTTTCTCCGAGGACGGAAAATTTTTCTCTCAGGAGAAAATCTTTTTCTCTTGGGGGAAATTCTTTTTCTCTTAAGGGAAAATCTTTCCGCCCGAAAGATTTTTCCCCTGTTATAGTCCTAAAAATGAGTATAAACAATAAATTTTTCAATCCGCCCGGCAGGGTTAAATTCTGCCGGACGGATATCTTAGTCAAGGTAAAAAAGCAGATACTATCACATATCTTTCACAAAATATCAAACTTGCCTTCGAGGATTATGCTTCCATAGCTGATTGTAACGGTATAGTCACCGGAGTTCCACATATCTACCGGTATATATAATTCGCTGTTGGCTTCAGTGTCGAACAAGGCCGAGTGAAGAATAACTCCATCGCCGTCGGTTACTGTTATGTCCACTACTCCCACCGCCGTAGTAAAATGAAGGTATAACTCCGAAGGGGATATGTCTGCCGTTAGCGGAATAAGTACGGGTACACGGGGACGATCTGGATCTTGAATCCCTGAATTTTGTTTAACGATAACAACATCTTTGGCGCTAATAGATGTAAAAACTGATAACAGAATAAGCAGAATTAAGAATTCAATTTTTTTCATTATAATAATTGTCTGTTTTAAATGAGTGTTTTTTTATTAATTTTGCATTCAAAGTTACTAAGGAAGCGCCAAATCGTCAAAAATAAATACGGTACGGCCCTCAGTTTTTGATTGTGGTAATAAGTTGATATTTATATAGATAAAAAAATAAAAAAAACTTTTTAGGGTATGGGGATGACTCAGACTTTAAAATAGCTGTTTTTTAACACCTGTATTGTAAATAAAGTATGAGAAGTTTTAAAATCATTTTTGGAGTTTTAGTGATAGTTTTCATGTATGCTTGTGAAGCGGGCTATACCAATAACGTACAAATATTAAAAGCAGAAAGTGTGTTATACGAATATCCAGATAGTGCTTATACGATTTTGAAATCAATTTCTAATCCGGAAAAACTTTCGAGAGCGGATTATGCAGCATGGTGTCTGCATTTTACTCATGCACAGTATAAACTTTTTATGAATATAGAATCGGATAGTATTATTAATGTGGCTGTTAGATATTACGAAAATAGTAAACTACAAAAATATCGCGGTACAGCTTATTACTTATCTGGATGTATTTCTGAATTGTTAAAACGAAATAAAGAAGCATTATTAGCATACAAAAAAGCGATATCAGATTTAGATAACATAGAGACGTCAGATATTTTGGGTTTAGCAACTTTAAATATGGGTTATGTTTATGTAAAGGAAAAGAATTATTATCATGCCAATGAGTATTTTAAAAAAGCTTTGAAAATTTTCGAACGCACTTCGAATGATAGGTATAAGATGTATTGTTATTACCAAATGTCGCAAATGTATTTCCAATTAGATCAACCTTTTGACAGCACAATGTTTTATTTGAACAAAGCTAAAAATTTACGTGAAAAGCTGAATAATACTGCTCTGAAATATGAGCTTATAGCTTACGAAGGTGAACTATTGTACAATAAAGACTATAGAAAGGCTATCAATCACCTGACTATAGGATACAAGTATTGTCCTTCAGGGCGAATAAGATATGCCGCTATTTTAGCGCATGTTTATTCCAGACTTAATATGAATGATTCGGCGAAGTATTACTTAGAAGTAGCAAATAAGGAAACTAGTTCTTCTGTTAACGAAGTAATAAAGAAATTGGTAAACGCATATGTGTATGGCAATGAAGGCAATTATAATCAAGCATATGAAGCGATGAAAGATGCTTATATTTTTCAAGATTCAATTTTTGTAGCGAAACTAAGAGATCAAATATATAGTATTGATAAGCAGTTTGACTTGGTAGAAAAAGAAAAGGAGAATGCGGAACTTAAAATTGCCAACAGATCTAAAATAATTTGGATTGCAGTACTCGTGATTATTGTACTGATAATTATAAATATTTTATTAATGATAAATAGTCAATTCAAGAAAAAACAATTGCAACAAGCATTGGAACAACAAAAACTGGAATTAGAATTGAACAAGAAAGAGTCGGAAAATCGGAAAAAGCATGATTTATTACTATCAAAGTTACGACAAAGAATAGATATGACAATCAATTTCAACAGAGTACGGCAAGGACAATTTGATCCTGTTAAACAGATTAACTACTTTGATATAATTGCAAATGAGATTATATTGTCTGAAAAAGAATGGCAGTATTATATTGATGAAACCAATAGCCTGTTTAACAATAAACTCATTGAAATACGAAATAGTCATACTGAATTAACCCCACCCGATATGATTGTTATTTCAATGATATGTTTAGGAGTCGATATTTCAGATACTTGTCAGGTACTAAACATGACTAAAAACACTATGTATTCACGAAGGAAAAAAATAAAAAAGCGTTTAAATATTGATGTTGAAGATGACCTGGAAGAATGGATCAGGCTGAATATAAAATCGTTTGCAGCCTAAGCCATTTTCTCGTATCCGGTGTTGAATAACTGAATAATTGAATCATTGAACTTGCCAATGCCTGCGCATAAGCCTATGCCTATCAAAACCTCTGCTCCCGCGCGATTTTATCGCGTGGGAATAAGAAGATGAAATAATTGAAGGTTGAACAGACTTGTTTGCCACACGATGCTTGTGCAGCAGCATTAGGGAAAAGGATGTATAGAAGATTCCCCGTAGGGGATATATATCCATAGCAAGGGAAACATAATAGAATAAATCCCCTACGGGGAAACAACATCTTTTATAATGCTTTTCTATTGATATAAATTCCCTCCGGGAAAAAGGATATATAGTAAATTTCCCCGTAGGGGATAAATAACCATAGAAGAAACAAAATGTGATCTGACGGTTCCCCGTAGGGGATAAATAACCATAGAAAAAACAAAATGCGATCTTACCACGGTTCCCCGTAGGGGATATACATATGTTTAATTGAATTATAAATTCCCCATTTGGGGATAAATAGATACATTATGGCAAATACTTATTCTCAGATCTATCTTCATTTTATTTTTGCTGTACAAAACCGTATGTCATTAATAAATCCAAAATGGCAACCAGAACTATATAAGTATATGAGCGGAATTATTACAAATAATGGTCATAAAGCCTATGTAATAAATGGTATGCCTGACCATGTACATGCACTTGTAAGTATGAATCCGAAACAAGCACCTTCAGATCTAATGCATGATGTTAAACAAAGTTCATCACTTTGGATAAATGACAACCGTTTGGTAATAGGTAAATTTTCATGGCAAGAGGGTTTTGGAGTATTCAGTTATGGTAAGTCACAAATTCCAGACATTGCGCGTTATATTGAAGAACAGGAATTACATCATAAAAAAAGAACATTTATTGAGGAGTATGTAGAATTTTTAAAATTGTTTGGTGTTGAATATGATGAAAGATACATTTATAAACCAATAGAATAAATATGTAAATCCCCTACGGGGAAACAATATCTTTTATAATGCTTTCCTATTGATATAAATTCCCGTTCGACTGAGCTTTCGACTGAGCTCACGCCGAAGGTCTCACGCCGAAGCCGACGGGAAATAATTCACTGTAAGCAAAATAGAATTATTCTTAACCCCTGATTTGCATTATCAATTCTCAAATGCCCCTAAACTCTTCAATCCCGAAAGCTTTCGGGACAAATTCTCAAATTCATTTCTGAACTCGAAACCCTTAAACTTCAACTATCAGCACCGACTTTCCGGCCACGTTGATGGCTTGGTCGAGCCGGTAAGTTTTTTGCGTTACAATATCGGTTCCCTGTGTTTTACCTGTTAGCATTTCGTCGAATCTTTTCAGGTCCACATCCTTGTCGGTGGCATTGTTGTTGGCAATCACCATAATCGTTTTTTCGGCATTGTAGCGAAAGGTGACGTAAATACCATCCTCAGGGATAAATTGTTTCATTTTCCCGCTTTGCAAAACGGGATTGTTTTTACGGTAGTTGAGAAGCAGTTTCAGATAATCGAAAATCCCGTTTTCCTCAGCACTACGACCTCCGGCTGTAAAAGCATTGCGACTGTCGGATGGCCATCCTCCCGGAAAGTCGAACCTGTGACCTTCGTACGATCCCTGAATGCCATCCAGCATTATTTCGGTACCATAATAGATTTGTGGATAACCACGGGCGGTGATTAACATGGCTAATCCCATTTTATACTTAGCTATATCGCGTTTCACGGCTGTGGAGTAGCGGTCGATATCGTGATTGTCGAGAAAATTCATAATCAGATGGGTGTTGGGGTACACAAAGTCCTGCGCATAATGCGCATAAAAGCGCGAAAGACCGCCATCCCAGCTATCTGTTTCGTTGAACGAGTTGGCCAATACATCTTTCAGGCAAAAATCCATCACACTTGTGAGTCTCGAATCGAAACCATCTTTGTTGTTGTTTCCCGATTGAAAATAAGCTACTTCGGCGGGCGTTTTCACCCAACATTCGCCCACCACATTCATGCGGGGATATTCGTTGCGGATAGATTGTATAAAGTTGGCCGCCACGCGAATGTCGTTGTAAGGGTAAGTATCCACGCGCATCCCGTCGATATTGGCATATTCTATCCAATACACATAGACCTGGCGCAAATAATCGTAAACAAGGTTGTTTTTAAGGTTAAAGTCGGGCATATTGGGCGCAAACCAACCATTTGTAAGTCGGTGCAGATCGGCTTTGGCAGCGTGCGGATCGGTCCAGGCTGTCATGCGGTAATTGGAAGATGTGTAAGCCGGCCAAACGTTGAACCAGTCTTTGGCCGGTAGATCTTTCATCCACCAATGTGCCGAACTGCAATGATTGGGCACCACATCGATAATCAGTTTGAGTCCGTTGGCATGGCAAGCGTCGGACAAACGCAGGTAGTCCTCGTTCTGTCCCAGGCGCGGATCAATTTTGTAGTAATCGCTGCAACCGTAGTGGTGGTAGGAGTAATTTGTATCGTTGTTGTCGAAAAGGGGTGTCGTCCAGAGTGCAGTCACACCCAGATCGGCTATATAAGGCACTTTAGAAATTATCCCTTCTATATCTCCTCCGTGGCGCTTGCCGGGGTTGAGCCTGTTCACACCCTGAAAGTAACCTTTCACGGAATCGTTGGCCGTATTGCCATTGGCGAAGCGGTCGGGCATCAAAAGGTACACGGCATCGGCTTCGGTAAAGCTTTCTCTGGCTGCCGAACCTGAGCGCCGGGCTTTTAGTTCGTAACTGAGCGTCTGCTTCTTTTTTCCTTTTTTAATGATAATACTGAATTTTCCCGGTTGTGTGTCTGCGGCTATATTCAGGTACAAAAAAGCATAATTCGGATTGTCGGTGAGCTGCTTGCGCAAGAGGGTTACTCCCGGATATTGTATCGTAATATCGGCAGTGGCTATTCCTGTTCCATACAGCATTAATTGCAATTCGGTTTGTTGCATCCCTGTCCACCACGAAGTTGGTTCGAGCCGTTGCACCAATGCCGGGGATTTGGCGAAGGAGGAGAGGCTCAGGCAAAGGGAAAGGCACAGGCTGAGGCACAGGCGAAGGGATTGCGAAAGGATAGTGTTGCCACTATTGTTTTTCAGGGTACGAACTTGGTTGATTGCTTGTTTCATGCTTTCAGATGGTTGGATTAGACTTTTACTATATTCTGCATTAATTTTACGCTGACAGATTATTTTTTTTTGGGGGACAGTATTTACAGCTCAATTAAACCCAAAAAAATGTATAAATTTTGGAGATAAATAATTATACTTAATGATCGTATGACTTGGCGTCATACGATCACTTTCGTTGACGATCACTTTTAAACTCAACGCTCAATTTCCTCCTGACTTTCGCTTTCAATCCGTATGAGTTTTTTCCTTAAATACAACTCTATTGCCGGACCTTTAATGTTTGATATTATTGTTCGGTGTTTTTCAACCTTTATATTCAGCTGATTGGACCGGAATAAAATATTAAATGCAAAAGCATTCCATTTTTCCGGAATCTGAGGGTTGAAATGAAGTTTGTTATCCTTCACACGCATGCCGCCAAATCCCTGAACAATGGCGAGCCAGGTGCCGGCCATACTGGTGATATGGAGTCCATCGGCTACTTCGTTGTTGTAATCATCCAAATCCAGCCGGGCGGTACGTAAATACAGGTCGTAAGCTTTTTGTTTGTCGCCTACGGCACTGGCAACAATTGAATGCGTACACGGCGACAAGGACGACTCGTGAACAGTAAGCGGTTCATAAAATTCGAAATTTCGCTTGATAATTTCCTTGTCGAAATGATCTTCGAAAAAATAAAGTCCCTGTACCACATCGGCTTGCTTGATGAGTGAAGAGCGGAGGATACGGTCCCAACTCCAGTGCTGCATTACCGGACGTTGACTTTCGGGAATGTCGTTGGCCGGAGTGAGCGATTTGTCAAGAAATCCATCCTGCTGAAGAAAGATGCCAAGTTCTTTGTTTTCGGGGAAGTACATGTTTTCGATGATGTCTTTCCAGCGGAAAATTTCATCGCTTGAAAATGCTATTTCCTGTGTGAGGTCTTCAAAAGCATGAAAATTGCTTTTCTTTACCTTTTCGATGCTCTCGATTGTATATTTCAGACACCAAATGGCTATGTAGTTAGTAAACCAGTTGTTGTTTATATTGTTTTCGTACATGTTCGGCCCTGTCACTCCGAGGATCACATATTTTTTCTTTTCTGTAGAAACACTTACTCGCTGACTCCAGAAGCGGGAAATGGCAATAAGAACGCGCAATCCGTAATCGGCAAGGTAGTTTTCATCGCCTGTGTATCGTATGTAATTGTAGATGGCATAGGCCATTATTCCGTTGCGATGAATTTCTTCGAAAGTCATTTCCCATTCGTTGTAACTTTCTACCCCGTTGAAGGTGGCTACCGGGAAAAGGGCCGCCCCATTTGTGAAGCCCAGTTTTTCGGCATTCAGAATGGCTTTCGGAAGATGTCTGAAGCGGTAAAGCAACAGGTTTTTTGAAACATTCTGAGGTGATGTACAAAGATAAAAAGGAATGCAAATGGCCTCGGTGTCCCAGCGGGTGGCTCCTGAATATTTTTCGCCTGTAAAACCTTTGGGGCTAATGTTCAGGCGTGCATCGTTGCCGTTGTAAGTCTGATTCAACTGAAAAATACTATAACGAATGGCTTGTTGAGCTGCAATGTCGCTGTCGATAATTACGTCGGACTGCAACCATTTTTCTTCCCATACCTTTACATGTTCTTCGAAAAGCTGGTTCCAACCTTTCTTTTTGGCGTTACGAGCCATTGCGCAGGCGCGTTGGGTCAGTTCTTCGCGTGGATGATTGAGCGAACTTATTACTGCTACATATTTATTGAGACACACTGTGTCGCCAATCCGAATGTCGGTGCCAACGCTAAAGCCGGCTACTTTTTCTTTTTCTATTTTTGTTGGATTGACGTTGAGCAGTTCGTTGTTTTTATAAAACGAATAGGTCAGTGCGGCGCAAACATGAAAATCCATGCGGCGGGTTTGGGCCCATAGATGCGAAACATCCTGTTCGGTTTTAGTTTGTAAAACATTCCAGAATGGTTCGTCGTAGTTGGTGAAACTGTTTCGAACATCGCCATCGATTAATGGTAAAAAAGAAATACGACCTTCGAAATTCAATGACTTGACGGTGTAGCTGATGGCTCCGATCTCGGTTTCGGCCATGCTCAGAAACCGGCGAACACTTACCTGTATGCGATGCCCTTTGAAATTGGTAGCTTCGAATGAACGTTCGAGAAAACCTTCGCGCATATTCAGCGTGCGTCGGAAATCTTTGATGTCCCAGTCGGCAAGATCGAGTCGGTTGTCGTTGAGGCGCACACTTATCACTGTCCAGTTCGGGGCATTTACAATTTTATCGTTGGTGTCGGAATACCCGTTTTTCCAGTTGCCATGTTCGGCACGCTCGGGATAGTAAATACCGGCAATGTACGAACCCAGCATGGTTTCGCCTGAATAATGTTCTTCGAAATTGGCACGCTGACCAATCTGACCGTTTCCAAGGCTGAAAATACTCTCGGAAGCAAGTTGTTTGTTTTGATGAAAACCCTCTTCAATAATGCACCAGGGGTCGGTTTGAAGGTATTTGTTCATAATATTATGTTATTAGTTTCGTGTTTCGTGTTTCGAGTTTTGAGTTTCGTGTTTCGAGTTCCGGGTTATGATAGTTGACAATTCAACGATTCAACGATTCAACAGTTCAACGATTTAACGATTCAACAGTTGTCCGGAGACTATTGACCGTCTTGTCTTTGTTCTTTACTCTTTATTCCATGCGCTTCGTTCTGTTCTTTAATCAACAGCGATAAACCACTTGCTATGATAAATGAAACTCCCGCCATGACAATGCATAAAACAGGGTTATCGTTGAACCAGTATTTTAAAATAAGTCCGGAAGTAATTCCGCTTACAATTTGCGGAATAGTGATGGACATATTGAACAATCCCATGTACATTCCCATTTGGCGGGGAGGTAGTGAGTTGGCAAGCATGGCATAGGGCATTGATAAAATACTTGCCCAGGCTATGCCGATGCCTATCATTGGAATGATCAGGTAATCGGAATCGTTGAAAACAAGAAACGAAAGCAATGATATTCCACCTATCATTAATGCAATGGCATGCGTTCGTTTTTTTGTAAGTCGTTTGGCTAAAACAGGTAACGACAATGCCAATACGGCTGAAATACCATTGTAAATGCCAAATAGTATTCCCACCCAATTGCCTGCTTCCTGAAAAGCTTCCGAGTTAGGGTCGCTGGTGCCGAAGTATTTTAATGCTACTGCCGGTGTAGTGTACACCCACATCGAAAACAAGGCAAACCACGAGAAAAATTGTACCAACAGAAGCTGAATCATTACCGGCGGAATAAAAAATTTCTGCTTCTGTTCTACGGGTTCGTTCTCAATCAGCTTTTCGGGTGGATATTCCGAAGTACTGAATATTGTCCACAAAATAGTGAAAATAAGTACGGCGGCTCCAATGTAAAAAGAATAAGTCACATTGTCGGGAATCAAACCATCGGCACCGGCTTCTTTGGCTACTCCAAACCAGTTCCCCAAAACATAGGGCAACCAAGAACCAATCACGGCACCTATACCGATTAATAATGTTTGAATTGAGAACCCTAGTGTATGTTGTTCCTCAGGCAATTTGTCGGCCACCAAAGCTCTGAAAGGTTCCATGGAAATATTGATGGACGCATCCATGATCATCAGCAAACCACCGCCCACAAACATAGGTGCAATAAAACCCGATAGATGGGGCGCATTGGGCATTAACACAAGAGCAATGCTTGTAAGAATGGCGCCAACAAGGAAATACGGGCGTCGGCGGCCTAATTTTGTCCAGGTGCGGTCGCTCAAGTAACCAATAATCGGCTGAATGATCATGCCTGTGAGTGGCGCTACTAACCAAAACCAGCTCAGATGGTGCACATCGGCGCCAAAAGTCATAAGAATGCGCGATGCGCTTCCGTTTTGCAGCGCAAAGCCAAATTGAATTCCGAGAAATCCGAAACTCATGTTCCATATTTGCCAAAAAGAGAGGCGAGGCTTCGGGTTCCGGGTTTCGGGTTTCGGGTTCCGGGTTTCGGGTTTATTCTCCATTATATTGTTCTGTGTTTTTATGCTCAATGTTATTTTTGTATTTCACTCCTTTGTATTCGGAACTTCTCAGATAGCTAATAAATTTACCTAATTTTGCTGACAATAAATTTGTCTCTTTGGTCAAAAACTCAAACTCTTCCTGATTAATATATCCATAATCAAAAGCCCGGTAAGTTTGTGAGCGAACTTCGCCAATTGAGCCTTTTGAAATTGTCAGGAAATTGATAAATTCTTTATTTCCTTCTCTTTCAAAACCCTCCGCGATATTATCCATTACAGATCCGCTCGAACGTTTCATTTGATCTTTTAAAGAATAGTCTTTCGAAAAATACTCTTTATTTGTAATGCAATAAACAAATTTGCATATTTCTCTGGATTGTTTCCAGACATCTAAATCCTCAAATCGTTGAATGGTAGCCATAGCGAAAATCATTGTGATTAAAATTCTCAAATATATGCCTGTTTACAATCATTAATTCTGTATCAGCGGTCCTTCAAACTCGAAACCCGGAACCCGGAACCCGAAACCCGAAACCCGGAACGCTTTTATTTCGTCGTCCCTCTGATGATCAGGTTTGTTTTTACTATTTTGTTACTGAATTGTCCCTGTGTTTCGCCGTTTATTTTATCTATCAATAGTTTGGCTGCATGTTTGCCTATTTCGAATCCGTGTTGTTCTACCGTGCTGAGCATAGGGTCGCAGGCTTTTGCCAGTTCGCCGTCGGAGAATCCCATAATGGCTACATCTTTTGGTACTTTTAGTTTAGCGAGTTTGGTGGCATACAGAATGCCGGCAGCACAGTGGTCGTTGATGGCAAAAAAGCCATCTGGCCGATTGGGTCGGTCGAGTATTTCGGGTGTAATGATGATGGCTTCTTCGCGGGTATCGCAAACGCGGATCAAAGAATCGTCGACAGGGAGATTGTACTTTCTGAGCGCATCCATGTAACCGTTTTTTCGGTTTTTCGATATTTCGAGATGAAAGGGAGAACTGTAAAAGGCAATCCTTTTACAGCCGGTCTGGATAAGATATTCAACAGCTGCAAAGGCGCCGGCATAATCGTCTACTACCACGCGGTCGGTGTTGAGCCCAATACAAATACGGTCGAAGAAAACAAGCGGGATATCGCTATCGATGATATCCTGGAAATGGTCGTAATTGGTGGTGTGTTTCGCCAACGAAGCCAGTACTCCAGAAACTCTGGTGGCAACCAGGGCTTTGGTGTTGCGTACTTCTTTTTCGTAGTTTTCGTCCGATTGGCAAATAATCACATTATAGCCTTCGGCATTGGCGATTTGTTCGATACCGGAGAGAATGGATGAGAAAAAATAATGTACAATTTCGGGAATAATGACTCCGATTGTATTGTTTTTGCTCATGCGCAAACTCAATGCTAAGGTGTTGGGCTTATAATTGAAATCTTTGGCGTATTTATTTACAAGGTCTTTGGTATCCTGACTAATATCGGGGTGATTCTTCAGTGCACGCGAAACGGTGGAAGGCGAAATGTTGAGCGCACGTGCTATGTCTTTGATCGTAATTTGTGGTTTTTTCATTGTTGGAATTTGTATTGAAAAAAGACTGTGAAAATCGAATTAAAAAACTTAAAAATTGTAAATATCAGAATGTGAGCAGATTGATTCAATAAAATAATTTGCTTTTAAATTGCTGAGTTCTAAGTCTCCAATTATCTGTTTACAAAAGTATAATACTTTATTTGAATAAAAAATTATTTCTAAAAAAAAATACAAATTAATCCGCAAACGATTGCGTAAAAAATTAATCGTATTAGCACAAACAAAGATTGCAATTGTATTTTATTAATCTATTTTTGTGCGTATAAAATCACAACGTCGGAGGGTCGGGTATAATAGTAGTATAAAAACCAGACTGTTAAGATGAAGTAATTTTATATAGAAATAAATAAATAAAGTTTCAACCTTAAAAAAAATTAATGCATGAAGTACACAAACTTTAAGCTTAAATTACGTGCGTCTTTAGCCGTTTTTGTGATGTTGTTTTTTTGCGTTTCAGTGAATGCACAAAAGCTATCATTGACCGGTGTAGTCAGAGACGCTGTAAGTGGGGAGCCTATCCTCGGAGCTAACATTCTTGAAAAAGGAACCACCAATGGTACAATTACCAATTTTGATGGTGAATTTAGTCTTACTCTTTCCCCCAATGCTACCCTGGTAGTAAAATATGTTGGTTATCAACCGCAGGAAATTCAAGTGGCAGGTCAAAAAAGCATTGTAGTTAATTTACGAGAAGATGCTGTTGTACTCGGAGAAGTAGTAGCCATTGGTTACGCTACTGTGAAAAAAAACGATGCCACAGGTTCCATTACGGCCATCAAACCTGACAAATTGAACAAAGGGTTAACTACCAATGCGCAAGACATGATCACCGGTAAAATTGCCGGAGTAAATGTAACTTCCAACGGTGGAGCTCCGGGTGCCGGTGCTACTATTCGTATCCGTGGAGGTTCATCCCTTTCGGCAAGTAACGATCCACTGATTGTTATCGATGGACTGACAATCGACAACGAAGGGATCAAAGGTGTATCGAATCCGTTAAGTACGATCAATCCAAACGATATTGAGTCATTTACAGTGCTTAAAGATGCTTCGGCTACAGCTATTTATGGTTCGCGTGCATCAAATGGTGTTATTATAATTACTACAAAAAGAGGTGAAAAAGGATCGAAGCCACGTATCACCTACGATGGCAATATGTCAGTTGGGGTAGTTGGTAAAACACTCGATGTATTATCAGGAGATGAATATCGCGACTATGTGACCAAACTATACGGTACTAATAGCGAAGCCTACAATGCTTTAGGTACTGCTAATACCGATTGGCAAAGTCAGATTTATCGTACAGCCATTGGGCACGATCACAGTGTGAGTATTACCGGTGGATTGAAAAGTATGCCTTATCGTGCTTCGGTAGGTTATACCAACCAGAATGGTATTATCAAAACATCTAATTTCGAAAGATTTACGGGTGCATTCAGTATTAATCCTTCATTTTTCGAAGATCATTTAAAATTGAATATCAATGCGAAAGGTATGATTGTAAATAACAGGTTTGCTGATCAGGGTGTCATTGGAGCTGCTGCTTCGATGGATCCAACCAAACCTGTTACTTCGAACGATGAGCCATATAAAACTACATTTGGTGGTTACTGGCAATGGATTACTTCGGGTACAACATTTAATTCTTTGGCTGTTCAGAATCCTTTGGCTACTTTAACCTTGAAGGAAGATAAGTCAAATGCTAATAGTTTTATTGGTAATTTCGAAGCTGACTATAAACTTCACTTTTTCCCCGATATGCGTGCTCATTTGAATTTGGGTATCGACAGATCATACGGAAAACAAGATTTGTATACTCCACTTACAAGTCCGAGCGACAACCAAATGGGACGTACAGGTTTTTCTGATCAGTTAAAAAAGAACCAAATCCTTACTTTTTTTGTCGATTATGCCAAAGAAGCAGGTCAACACAGCGTTAATGCAATGGCCGGATACGAATGGCAACATTATTATCGCAGTGGCGAATGGAATTATACAGCATTAGATTTGGTAACAGATCCTTCGGCTCAGGTTTGGAAAACTGAAAACTACCTTGTTTCTTTCTTTGGTAGATTGAACTATACTTTTGCAAATAAGTATCTGCTTACAGCTACTGTTCGTAACGATGGCTCTTCACGTTTTGCGCCTGAAACACGTTGGGGTATTTTCCCTTCGTTTGCTTTTGCTTGGAAAATTATGGAAGAAGATTTCATGAAAGGAAATACAACTTTTTCGGATCTGAAGCTTCGTTTAGGCTATGGAGTAACAGGACAGCAAAATATCAATAATGGTGATTATCCTTATATTCCTACTTACACCCAAAACCAGGAGGGTGCTTATTATCCAATGGATGGAGCATATGTGACCACTTACAGACCGGGTGCATTTAATAAAAATCTTAAGTGGGAAGAAACAACTACTTATAATGCCGGAATTGATTGGGGAGTGTTGAATAACAGACTGACAGGTACAATAGATTATTATCAACGCGTTACCGACGATTTGATAAATATAGTAGATATTCCTGCAGGAACGAACTTCAAAAACCGTGTAATCAGCAATATCGGTTCGCTCGAAAACAAAGGGGTAGAAGTTTCTATCACAGGCAAGCCTGTGGTAACCAAAGATCTGCAATGGGATGTAAACTATAATTTTACCTATAACAACAATAAAATCACCAAGTTAACAACTGGTTCTCAGGAAGGATATTATGTAGCCACCGGAGGAATTTCGGCAGGAACAGGTAATAATGTTCAGGCTCATTCAGTAGGTTATCCTGCAAGTTCTTTCTACGTTTACGAACAAGTGTATGACAATGGCGGTAAACCAATTGAAGGACTTTATGTTGATAGAAACGGCGATAACGTAATTAATGACGACGACAGATACTTCTTCCATAATCCTAATGCTGATTTCACAATGGGCTTTTCTTCAAAACTCATTTATAAAGATTTCGATTTTGGATTTACATTACGTGCAAGTGTAGGCAACTTTGTGTACAACGATGTGGCTGCTGACGGTGCCAATGTTGGTCAAAGTGGAGTTTGGTCTACTTCCGGATTCCTTGCAAACAAACCACAATCGGCATTCGAAACCAATTTTGTGGGTCGTACGAACTGGTATTTTTCTGATTATTATGTTCAGAATGCATCATTCTTACGCTGCGACAATATCACTTTGGGATATTCATTCAAAAAGGTGCTCAATGTAATTCAGAGTGGACGTCTTTCAGCAACAGTACAGAATCCTTTTGTTATAACCAAATATAAAGGTTTAGATCCTGAAATTTTTGGCGGAATTGACAATAATGTTTATCCACGTCCTGTCATGACTGTGATTGGGTTAACCCTTAACTTTTAATAACCCTGTAAAAATAACAATATTATGAAATATAGAAATAATAAATTAGTTATCGCGATTTTGTCAGTTGTGCTATCTTTTAGCCTGACTTCGTGCGTAGACGATTTGAATGTTACACCAATAGATCCAAGCGTAACACAAACCTTTAACCAGGATGGTGTTTTTGCTAAGATTTATGCATCACTTGCCCTTACAGGACAGCAGGGTGCTTCCGGAAGTGGTGACCTCGATGGTATAGATGAAGGAACATCTTCGTTTATTCGTCTGGTATGGAACCTGAATGAGTTAACGACAGATGAAGCTATCTGTTCGTGGGGTGACCCCGGAATACCCGAAATGAATTTCAATACATGGACTTCATCGCACGATCAATTGAAAGGACTGTATGCCCGCTTTTATTTTGGTATCTCTTTGTGTAATTTGTTTCTTGAAGAAACTGAGGGACAAACAGATGATAAAAGTGTGAAACAACGTGCCGAAGCTCGTTATATGCGTGCTTTGAATTATTACTATTTGCTCGATATGTTTGGAAATGTTCCTTTTGCAACTAAAGTAACTACAGAACTTCCTAAACAAATAAAGAGAGCAGAGTTGTATACATGGATTCTTAATGAACTGACAGAAATAGAAGCGGATATGTATGCTCCTCGCACAGGTTCGTATTATCGTGCCGATCAGGCTGCCAACTGGATGTTGCAGACTCGCATGTATCTGAATGCAGAGGTTTATACCGGAACAGCTCAATGGAATAAAGCTGCTGAATACTCAATGAAAGTGATGACTTCGGCTTATAAATTAAATCCAAGTTACGAACAACTCTTTATGGGTGACAACGCAGGAACTTTTGACAATTCAAGCGTAAATACAGCTCCACAGGAAATAATTCTTCCGATTGCTGCTGACGGTATTAAAACAAGTAGCTATGGTAATTCTTTATACCTGATTGCTTCTACAAGAACTACCGGTATGCCGGCTTGGGGAACTACCGAAGGATGGGGAGGAAATCGTGCCCGTTATTCTTTGGGTAAAAAATTCTTTCCGGGTGGAATTCCTACAGGTTCTGACCTGAGTAAACTTAAAACTTTAGCCGGCGACGACAGAGCTATGTTCTTTGGTTGGGATATTGCTGACAGTAAATCGACAGATGTTATGAAAGTAGTGAGCCCTGCAATTTTCAAACAGGGCTTATCGGTAACAAAATATACAAATGTACGTGCTGATAAAGCTGCTTCTAATCATGTTCAGTTTGTTGATACTGATTATGCTTTAATGCGTATTGCTGAAGCTTATTTGTCGTATGCCGAAGCAGTAACAAGAGGTGCAAGTGTTTTGAATGGAAAAGCTGCGCTTGATGTTGTGAATGATTTACGCACACGTGCTCATGCTTCAAAATTAAACGCCTTATCGCTCGAAACTTTGTGTGATGAATGGTCGAGAGAGTTTTTCTTTGAAGGTCGCCGTCGTACCGATTTGATCCGTTTTGGATTCTATGGTGGAAGCGATTATAACTGGGAATGGAAAGGTGGATCAATGGCCGGAACAAAATTCAGTGCTAACTACAACTTGTTCCCTATTCCAACTACCGATTTGACAGCTAATCCAAATTTGGAACAAAATACAGGTTATTAATTAATTCTAATAAAATTTTAAAATAATATGAATATGAAGAATATAAATATTAAGATAGTATTCGGGATTTTATTAAGCCTTGTAATGTTCACTTCGTGTGAAGATGAGGCTGCCAGCCCGATTATAAATTCAGCTGCTCTCGATGGCTCCCTGACTTTTGTTCTGAACGAATCGCAATACAGCAACTGGACTTACGTTCTTTCGGATGCTAATGCTTCAAAAGAAATGGACGCGCTGACCTGTGTGCAGCCTGATTATGGCTTTACAGCAGCAGTTACTTATACCACTCAGGTAAGTTTTGCCAATACTTTTGCTGAAGGGACTTATCAAAGTTTGCCAACATCAATCAATGGCGAGAAAGTAAGTGTAAACACAAAAGAGATGAACAAAGCAATGATAGCACTTTATGGTGGTGTTTTGCCCGATCCTGTTGTAACAAAAGATGTTTATGTACGTTTGAAAGCTGTAGTGAGCGAAGCTACAAACAGCCCGCTTAACGATTCGGTAGCAACAGTGAAGCCCCTTTACTCTAACGTAATTATGATTAAAGTTCAGCCTTATATCGAACCTCTGATGGCATATACCGAAGTGATTCCCGTTCCTTACTATATCATTGGTTTAGGAGATGGAGCATGGAATAACAGCAACGAAGGTTTAGGTAAATCGTTGATACCACTCAATGTTGTGCCAGGAAATAAATACAATGCTCAGGGTGCTGGTGAATATGTATTTACAGGCTATTTCCAGGCATCGAGATCATTTAAACTGATACGTGATATCGGAAGCTGGTCGGAACAATGGGGAAATAAAGGTGGTGATGGCATCAATAACCTGATTAGTAAAGCTATTGCCGGTGAAGAACCTTCGAACATAAAGGTACCTGCTGATGGTTATTACACCATTACGTTGAATTCAATTAATAATACACTGAAAGTTGAAGCGGCTGCAATAACTCCTCTTGAGAAGATTGCAAGTGTGGGTCTGATTGGTGAATTTAATGGATGGGATGAAAAATCTGATATTATAATGACTCCTGTAGAATCAATTAAAAATCACGTTTGGTATGTTACTTATACTTTTGCTTCAAATGCATCATCAGATGGTGGATGTAAATTCAGAGCAAACGGTAATTGGGATTTGAACTGGGGTGCACCAAATTTCCCGATTGGAATCGGAACTCCGGGCGGTAAAAATATACTTTACAAAGCCGGAAAATATACTGTTATCTTCAATGATATTGATGCCAGCTATTATTTTATCCAATAATACTTTAAAAATAGAACTACCGCACAAAAGCGGTAGTTCTATCCAAAAGAAAATGTATTAAACAAATTAAATTTTATTGAAAATGAAAAAAACAATATTATTCATATTTTCGCTTGTTATTGGATTGGCTTTCACAGCTTGCGAAGATCCTTACGCCAATCAACTCGTTGCCGAACCTGGTGGCTATGAGCAAGGTGCAAAACAGGATGCAAATTTTGTGGTAGCTCTTAAAACCGGTGTAAGCCCAATAGCAATTCAGGTGACGCAATTGCCAAATAGTTTTGCGCTATTAACTTGTACTTCATTGCCTACGCTTATCGATACGGCAGCTGTTTTATCGTATAAACTTCAAATATCAAACAAAGCTGATTTCTCAACCTACGTTAATATGACGTCGACTTACTCAGGTAAAGTAAACGAAGACATTAAAATCGGGTATCAGGAACTGAATGATAAGTTGTTGGCCTACAACAATGCTGTAGCTGAGCAAACACTTTATGCCCGCGTTATGGCTGTTATTAATAGTAGCGGATTACAAACTGCTGTAACTTCTTCGGTATTGTCGTTCAAAGCAACGCCGTACAAAAATCCGTTAAAATCGTATACTGAATTTACGCCTCGTCCTTACTTTATAATAGGTATGGCTAACGGCGCCTGGGATAATTCAGCGGCTGGCTTGGGTGTTTCAATTTATCCGATGACAGTTGTACCCGGAGAATACTTTAATGCTGCCGGTGATGGTATGTTCACTTATACCGGTTATTTCTGGGCTTCACGCGGGTTCAAGCTCATTCGTGATTTGGGTAACTGGGACGAACAATGGGGTAAATCGGGTTCGGCTATAGTGCATAACGATGGTGGTTCGAGCGATATAAAAGTTGAAGCCGATGGTTATTACACAATCACCCTGAATTCCGTAGAAAATACGTTGACAATGGTTCCGGCCACAGTAACTCCTGCAAGCTATACACAAATTGGTTTGATCGGTGGTTTCAATGGTTGGGGTGGAGACATTGTAATGAGTCCTTGCGAAGCTTCGAACAATCACAACTGGTACGCAACTGTTACTTTCACCGGCGATGATCAGGGTAAATTTCGCGCCAACGGTGGCTGGGATATGGACTGGGGTACACCAAGTGAAACTTCAGATGGAGATCCATTGTATATGTTTACCGGAATTGGAAAAAAAGGTGGTAAGAACATTGGCGTAAAAGCAGGAACTTACACTGTATTGTTCAACGATATTGATGGTGGTTATTGGTTCTTTAAACAATAATAATTGACGGTCAAATTATAAATGAAAACAGGACGATCTGAAAAGATCGTCCTGTTTTTTTTGATTTCGGCTGATGCTGAAAATCAGCAATAGAAAATCGTTACTTTCGGCCTTATGCCAGCTTAGCCAATGCTTCTTTGATCCAACCAAAAGCTTTCACAAGGTTTTCATCGGAAGTGGCGTAGGACATGCGGATACAATCGGGAGCGCCGAAAGCGCCACCGCCTACACAAGCTACATGTCCTTCTTCGAGCAGGTACATGGCCAGGTCGCCTGAATTTTCAATTTTTTTTCCGTTGTACGATTTCCCGTAGAAAGAGCTGCAATCGGGGAAAATATAAAAAGCACCCTGCGGATCGTTGACTTTCAATCCCGGAATTTCGCGGGCCAAGCTTACTACTAAATTTTTACGACGTTCGAATGCTGTACGCATGGTTTCGATACAGCTTTGGTCGCCGGTGTAAGCAGCTTCGGCTGCTTTTTGAGTCACCGAGCAAGGTCCTGAGGTGTATTGTCCCTGTAGCGTGTTGCAGGCAGATGCTATCCATTGTGGAGCAGCAATCCAGCCCAAACGCCAGCCTGTCATAGCATATCCTTTCGAAACTCCGTTCACAATCACCACGCGTTCGCGTATGTTTTCGAATTGAGCAATGCTTTCGTGCGACCCCAAGTAGTTGATGTGTTCGTAAATTTCATCCGAAATTACAATGATATTTGGATATTTAGCCAACACGTCGGCCAATGCTTTGAGTTCGTCTTTGCTGTAAACACTTCCTGTGGGGTTCGAAGGCGAGCACAGGATCAATGCTTTGGTTTTTGGTGTTATTGCCTCCTCGAGTTGAGCTGCTGTTATTTTAAAATCCTGTTCGATACCGGCATAAACACTTACCGATTTTCCATCGGCCAATGTTACCATTTCGGGATAACTTACCCAATAAGGAGCAGGGATAATTACTTCGTCGCCCTTACCTATAATGGCAAGTATAACATTACAAACCGATTGTTTGGCACCATTGGAACAAACAATTTGTTCAGGTTTGTATACTAAGTTGTTTTCTGTTTTAAGTTTTGAGCAAATAGCATTGCGTAAAGCAGGATAGCCGGGAACAGGTGAATAAAACGAAAAGTTATTATCCACCGCCTGTTTGGCCGCTTCTTTAATGTGGTCGGGGGTGTAGAAGTCTGGTTCTCCAACACTAAGATTAATCACATCGATACCCTGAGCTTTTAACTCATTACTTTTTTGCGACATGGCCAGCGTTTCCGAAGGGGAAAGCGCAGCCAAACGTTCTGATACTGGATACATAATTCTGACTGTGTTTTTTAGTTATTTCGTTGCAAAAGTAATCAAAAAAAATCAATTCGTATCAGATTGAAAGGTAATTGCTGTAAATTGTAGAGAAATTGTAAGAAATTATGATTTTTATGATTAAACAGTTTCGAAACGAAAAAGTTTTTTAGTTTTGACTTCTCTATTTGGAAAGTAGATGTTCTGTCTCTGTTTTTAATCCCCGTGCTTTGGAATGAAATAATTGATAGTTTGCTGATTTACTTCAATTTTATCTCTAAAAGCTGCATGGTACTTTTGTAGCCAAGTTCAAAAATCTCTCTGCCCTTATCTACATCAAAAGTATCGTAGTTGCCCATGTCTACCGGTTCGATGAGCAGGTCGCACAGTTCTTTGTCATGAATTATATTGGCCTTAAACATAAAGTGATAGGTGCGCGAAGCCACATTCATAAGCGATAGTTTGTAATCGTCGGCAACGAGCGGACTTGCATTGACTCCAATGACTTTATCGCAATCGGCATGGATGGTTGAAACCGGGAAATTTTTAAGAACACCTCCATCTACATAATTTACCCCATCAATTTTTTTTGGAGTAAAGAGTACAGGAACACTGCAAGAGGCAATAATGGGACTGATGAGGTTGCCCTTGTCGAATACAACGCTTGTGCCTTTGTCAAGGTTGGTGGCTACAATACGTAAAGGGATTTTAAGCGCTTCGAATGTTTTTGCTCTCAGGTTTTTCAGCATAAATTCCTCGAAAGCGTCTATTCTGAAAAGTCCGCCATCAGGGATGCGGAATTTTGTCATTTGCCGAAAACTGATGTCTTCGAAAAGTGTTGCTATTTCATCGGGCGTATATCCATCGGCATACAGAGCGCCAACAATTGCTCCGGCGCTAACGCCTGAAATGATATCGGGTTTTATGCCTATTTCTTCGAGCGCTTTTAATACGCCTGCATGGCACAAACCTTTAATTCCACCCCCACTGAGTGCAATGCCTGTTTTGTAAGGCTTTGATCTGAATACTTTAGCGATTTCCATAATGTTAACGTGCAATTAATTTAATTATTTATGATCCTGTATATACTTTGTAGCAAAATAAAATGACAGATTCAAAAGTGTTTCGGCGAATTCAGACAGAATACTTCGAAAATTTCTGCATCACTTTTTCGTAATAAGTTTTTGAAACCGGGATGTCGGGCGTATTTAAGGCATCCATTTCAAGAAAAATTCCTTCTTTTGTTTTTCGTAATACCTTTACCTTGTCCAAATTTACAATGTACGAACGGTGACAACGTACCAACGAGCGATCATTTGTCAGGTTTTCCTCCATCCATTTCAATGTATTCCTGATCAGATAATGCGATAGTTTGGATTTATTCATATAATGAATGGTTGCATAATTGTCGGCCGAATCGATGTAGAGCAGGTTTTCGATCGCAATCGAAATTTTCAGATCTCCTTTTTCATCAGCGAAAGCTATGACATTTCTTTTCTGAACTTCGGTTTCAGGTTCGGTCTTGCTTATATTTTCGAGCAAACGGTTTTTTTCGCGCCACGAAAAGTACAACCATGATATTGAGTACGGAAGTAATAATACCCAGGCCGTGTTTTTTGCCGATTGTTCGAAGATATCAAGTATATCGCGCGGCTCTGCTTCGTTTCGCGGGAAAAATTTGGCAAAAAGCGTGAAAAACAGCGACATGGCTACAATCTCGGCAATGATGTAAATGGCATACTGCCAGTAAAACAACTCGTGTTTTTTAGTGTAAGCCAACATGATGAGCCTGCTTATAACAACTACTAACATGCCGGTAAGTATGATCAGGCTCGAAAAAAAGAAATATTTGAAATCGGTTATGTTTGGATACCATCCTCGCGAATTAAATGGCTGAAAAATATTTATAAACAACAGGGCGAAGATAGCCGTAAACAATATCAAGCGGGTGATATTGCCTTTTTCGTAGAGGTATGCGGGAATCTTTGAGTTCATGTGCTTTTTTTAATAAATACATCATGCAAAAGTATATTATTCCTGTCAAACTGCCAACTTCATTGCTCCCTGAATTTTTATTTTTTGTCCCTCTATTGCATTATTCACCCCATATCTCTCCTCTTTGTCCCCTTTGTGTAATTTTCTTCCCGCTAAATTGGTTTTACTATGACTTTGGTGTTTCTTTGTTATTGTTTTTAAATGCTTTAATGATGAATTATACTGAACGTTTTGGAATGTTGAATGCCGTTTTTGATTGGGATACCACCACCGTATTGCCCGAAAGTACATCGACGATTCGTTTCTGTACGTTCCGAAGCAATACATCGTTGTACTTTAAAGCTTCTGAACCAGAAAATTTATTCAGCGATGATGTAACCGAAAACAAGAGTTTTACTTATCCTGTTTTTGTTCCTGCGGGAGTTGAAAAGTCGGCAGATGCCATTTTGTTGATGCACGGACTCAACGAACGGAACTGGAACAAATACCTTACCTGGGCTGAGTTTTTATGCAATTCAACCGGGAAAACAGTGGTTCTTTTCCCGATAGCGTTCCATATCAACCGTTCGCCTGCTTCGTGGTCCGATCCGCGCTATCTGCATGCTATTTACGATTTGCGAAAAAGACGAAATGCCAACGATAGATCGTTGAGTCTCGCAAATGTCGCTTTAAGTGAACGTATTACACAAGCTCCTTATCGCTTCTACAGTTCGGGGCGCCAAAGTGTCGACGACATCACGCAACTTATGACTCAAATTAAAAGCGGGAAACATCCCCTGTTTTGCGAAAATACGAAGGTGGATGTGTTTGCTTACTCCATAGGTGCATTTTTGTCGCAAATTATTTTTATGGCAAATCCTCATGGTTTATTTTCTGATGCTAAGCTTTTTATGTTTTGTGGTGGCAGCATTTTCAACGCTATGTTTGGCCAGTCGCGTACAATAATGGACAAAGTGGCTTTCGATCGCCTTTTTAGTTACTACCTGAATGATTTCTCGGCTCAAAACGAAAATGAAGAGTTTTGCGACAAGGTATTTCAATCTTTTTATAGTATGATTGCGCCTGAAAGAAATACTAAGGAACGGGAAAGTTATTTCGATGAGTTGAATAAACGACTCTCGGGTGTTTCGTTGCAGCGCGATGTGGTAATTCCTTATCAGGGAGTTGAAATGGCGATTGGAAAGAACCTTGCTCATAAATGCATCGATCTTCTGGATTTCGATTTCGAATATACGCACGAAAATCCATTTCCTGTCAACGGACGAATTGACAGAAAAAAAGTAGACGCATCATTTGAACAGGTGTTTTCAAAAGCTGCTGATTTTTTCATGTAAGGAATTCCTGATTTGAAGATTTTGTGCTGATTTCAGTGTTTTTTAATTTGCTGAATGAACTTGTCCTTTTACTTTTGGTTATATTTGTAAAATATTTATCGTAAAGTATTAAAACTACAATTCAGCATGGACATTTTTCTTATACTACTTGCCGGTTTGTTTTTACTTGTCGGACTTTTGGGGTCGGTGTTGCCTGTTTTGCCGGGAACACCACTGAGTTATGTCGGAATCATTTTGCTGCACCTTACCGAAAGAGTTCAGTTCTCATCGCAATTTCTTGTGTTTTGGGCTGTTGTGGTAGTGTTGGTGCAATTGTTCGATTATTTTTTTCCTGTTTGGGGAACGAAAAAGTTTGGCGGTTCCAAGCGGGGTGTTTGGGGAAGTTCGCTTGGCTTGGTAGCTGGTTTGTTTGCCGGACCCTGGGGAATACTGCTCGGTCCTTTTGTGGGAGCTTTGCTTGGTGAATTGTCGGCCAATAAAAGCAATAAAGAGGCCATGCGTGCTGCTTTTGGAGCATTTGTTGGATTTTTGTTGGGTACTATTTCTAAACTTATCGTTGCCGGATTTCTGATTTATTATTACTTCGAAGCTTTGATCTGAAAGCTAATATTCTAAGTCAGAATTGCTTTCTTAAAATATCTTATATGCAAAAATACTTATTACTGCTTTGTACACTTTTCCTGCTGTACTCCTGCAATACCTTACAAAAAATGACAAATTCAGAACTAAAACACATAGAAAGCGCCAACGCTTTAACGCCATTCAGAGTATTACTTACCACCAATGAACAGGACGCTAAGATATTGCGTCAGCCGTGTAAAGATGTAAGGTTCGACAAAGACAAAGAAAGTATTCAAAAACTCATTTCAAGAATGAAAGCAACCATGTTTGCTGCGTCGGGCGTGGGTATAGCAGCACCTCAGATCGGAATTTCGCGGAATATTTTTCTTTTTGTGAGAGTGGATCAACCAAATGCTCCGGTGGAAGTGGCCATCAATCCCAAAATCGTCAATCATCCCAACGAAACCATTTGTTTTGAGCGAGATGGTTGTTTATCAATCCCGGATATTTCAGCTAATTCTATTCGTTATCCCTGGATAGAAGTGGAGTATCTGAACGAAAATGGAAAAAAAATAAGAGAGAAACTTGTGGGCTATTCGCGAAAGGATAATTTTGTGGCTGTTATTTTTCAGCACGAATTTGACCATTTACAAGGAGTACTTTTTACTGATAAGCTCTGTGAATAACGATGCTGCTTGCATAAGTCCGGCTGCATTTTTCCATTTAAGCAATCGACAAAAAAACAGAAAATAAAAAATTTGATATTTTTCTTGTGTAAATAAAAATAATTTGTCATCTTTGTGCCCGTAAAACAAATAGAAATGAAAACAACTCTGACAATTAATAAATTTTGGTGGTGGCACTTACGAATAACCCAATCGTGAGCGGAACTTCCTGTATGTATGTCAGAAAAAATATAATGATCTATAAAAAGGCTTGTCGTAACTCACGATAAGCCTTTTTTTTTTATTCACAATTTAGTCTTTACAATTATTATTTAATCAATATATGGATTATTCAATAGATAACAACGGTTATTACGGCGAGTTTGGCGGAGCTTATATCCCCGAAATTTTGCACGGAACAGTGGAGCGACTGAAAGAAGCTTATTTTGCTATTAAAGAAGATGATTCTTTCAGAGCAGAATACTACGACTTGCTCAAAAACTATGTAGGTCGCCCATCGCCATTGTATTTTGCCAGGCGTTTGTCGGCAATCTATGAAACCAACATTTTTCTCAAACGCGAGGACTTGAATCATACCGGTGCACATAAAATCAACAATGCTCTGGGGCAAATTCTGTTGGCGAAGCGCATGGGCAAAACGCGTATCATTGCCGAAACAGGTGCCGGACAACATGGCGTGGCCACAGCCACAGCTTGCGCGCTGATGGGATTTGAGTGTATTGTGTTCATGGGCAAAACGGATGTGGAACGTCAGTTCCTGAATGTTCAGAAAATGCGCATGCTCGGAGCAACAGTAGAGCCGGTTACAAGTGGAAATATGACATTGAAAGATGCCACCAACGAAGCCATTCGGTATTGGTGCTCTAATCCCGATTCATTTTACATCATTGGTTCTACTGTAGGACCACATCCATATCCCGATATGGTGGGATTTTTTCAGTCGGTGATCAGCGAAGAGATAAAAGAGCAGCTCAATGAACAAACAGGGCGCAATTATCCCGATCATTTGATTGCCTGCGTGGGCGGTGGCAGCAATGCTATGGGAACTTATTATCATTACCTTAATGATGAGCGAGTGAACATAATTTCGGCCGAAGCCGGCGGGATGGGCGTTGAAACCGGCGAAACAGCTGCAACCATCACGCTCGGAAGTGTGGGAATTATTCATGGAGCCAAAACCTTGTTGATGCAGGATGAAGATGGGCAGATTACCGAGCCTTATTCTATTTCTGCTGGGTTGGATTATCCCGGCATTGGACCAGCTCACGCTTTTCTGGCACGAGCCGGTCGTACTAAGGTTCATCCTGTGAATGATGACGAAGCGCTCGAAGCTGCTTTTGAACTGACAAGACTTGAGGGTATTATTCCCGCTATCGAATCGGCACATGCGCTGGCAATTTTGAAAAAAGAAAAACAAAACTTCAAACCGGATGATATTGTTGTAGTTACGGTTTCGGGCAGAGGAGATAAAGATATGGACACCTATGTAAAACATTTTAAGACTGCCCCCTAACCCCCTGAAGGGGGAATAAAATATTACTATTGATTATTAAAACAAGATATTTAGAGCATTATGAATAAAGAAAAAAAAATATCAGACGATGCTAACCTTAATTCCCCCTTCAGGGGGTTAGGGGGCCGACTTTTTGTTAAATCAAAAACAATGCTTGCCGATTTACAAACTCCGGTAGGTATTTATCTGAAAGTGCGAGACTTGTACACCAATTCGGTGCTGCTCGAAAGTTCGGATTATCATGGAGTAGAGAATAGTTATTCCTACATTGGTTTCAGCCCTATTGGCGGTATATCTGTGAATAATTTTCTGATCGTTGAAGAATATCCCAATGGCGTTCAGGTGGAAACGCAGGTGGTCGACCCACTTACTGTGGCCGATCGTTTCGATGTGTTTCTGAAAGAATTCGAAATTGCAGAAAACGAAAGCAAGCTGAACATCAACGGGCTTTTTGGCTATACTTCTTATGAATCGGTGCAGTATTTCGAAGATGTGAAGCTTTCGGCACGCAACACTGTTCCGGGCGATATGCCGGGATTGCATTATGTTTTTTTTAAATACATAATTGCCATTAATCATTTTAATAACGAATTGACAATCATTGAAAATCTTCTCGAAGGTGAAAGTTCGGCCATTCAAAGCATTGAGCGAATTCTGGAGAACAACAATGTGGCAACTTACCAATTCGAAGCAGTAGGCGATGAAAAATGCGATATCTCCGATGAAGACTTTAAACGCATGGTGACCCGTGGAAAGGAAGAGTGTCAGAAGGGAAATGTGTTTCAGATAGTGCTCTCGCGCCGTTTTTATCAGCAATACAAAGGCGATGATTTTATGCTGTATCGTACTTTACGTTCGGTGAATCCGTCGCCTTATCTTTTTTACTTCAATTTTGGCGATTTCCGCATTTTTGGTTCTTCTCCCGAAGCGCATCTGGTGGTCGATGTGAAAAAACAGAAAGCCTATATCAAACCCATTGCCGGAACTTTCAGACGCACCGGCGACGACGAAAAAGATTTTCAACTGGCCGAAAAACTGCGGAACGATAAAAAGGAAAATGCTGAACATGTGATGCTGGTAGATTTGGCTCGTAACGATTTAAGTCGCAATACAGATCATGTAAAAGTAGAAGTCTTTCGCGAAGTGCAGTATTATTCGCATGTGTTACATTTGGTTTCGAGTGTAAGCGGAAAAATGAAGCCGGAGACAAAAATCATAAAGCTTTTTGCAGATACTTTCCCCGCCGGAACGCTTTCGGGGGCTCCAAAGATAAAGGCCATGCAGCTGATTGATCAGATTGAACCCCACGACCGCGGTCCTTATGGAGGATGTCTCGGATATATTGGTTTCGATGGAAGTTTCAACCAGGCCATTACAATACGTTCGTTTGTAAGTAAAAACAATACGCTTTATTATCAGGCCGGAGCCGGCGTCGTTGCCAAATCGGACGAAGAGAGTGAATTGCAGGAAGTAAATAACAAACTGGCAGCCCTGAAACGTGCTGTGGAAGTGGCTTCCACCCCTAACCCCTAAAGGGGAGAAAAAAATATTACTATTTGACTATTAAAGATATTTGATATGAGAAATATACAAGACGAAACTAACTTAGTTCCCCTTCAGGGGCTAGGGGTCAAAATACTTGTTTTTGATAACTATGACTCATTTACCTATAATTTGGTACATGCAGTTAAAAAGTTGGGATATTGTAATGTGGAAGTACATCGCAACGATAAAATTGCGCTCGAAGACATAGCCCGATTCGATAAAATCATTCTTTCGCCCGGACCCGGAGTGCCTTCGGAGTCAGGTATTTTGCTCGATGTAATCAGGACTTATGCGCCTTCGAGAAGTATACTTGGCGTATGTTTGGGCGAGCAGGCTATAGCCGAAGCTTTTGGCGGAACACTTATCAATCTTTCGGAAGTACACCACGGCATCAGTTCAATGGTGGATGTGTTGGAAAAAGATGTGTTGTTCGATGGTTTGCCAAAGCGACTCGAAGTAGGGCGTTACCATTCGTGGGCTGCCGAAAAAGCAACTTTGCCCGAATGCCTTACAATTACAGCCGTGGATGAAGAGGGAATGATTATGGCTTTGGCACACAAAGAATATGATGTGCGTGGCGTTCAGTTCCATCCTGAATCGGTATTGACGCCGGACGGTGAGCAAATGTTGAAAAACTGGTTGGAAGCTCCCAAACTCATTAAAGTGGAAGCTTAGGTTGCTGTATTCACTGAAAAATTAATAAATAGAAAAAATAAAGTATAACAAGATATTCCCCCTTTAGGGGGTTAGGGGGCAGATTTATGAAACAAATACTAAATCAACTTTTTAATTACCAATCGCTTACACGCGACGAAGCGGCTGCGGTGATGACTAATATAGCTGCCGGAAAATACAACGAATCTGAAATTGCTGCTTTTATCTCGGTGTTTCTTATGCGAAGCATCGAATTAGAAGAGGTGATCGGCTTTCGTGATGCGCTACTGAATATGGCTATACCGATGGATTTATCCGAATTTGACCCGCTTGACATAGTAGGAACGGGTGGGGATGGTAAAAATACTTTCAATATTTCCACTTGTAGTTGCTTTACGGTGGCCGGTGCGGGTTATACTGTTGCAAAACATGGAAATTACGGAGCCACATCGGTGAGTGGATCGTCGAATGTGCTGGAGTATTTCGGTGCTAAATTCACTACCGATATTAATGTTGTGAAACGCTCGCTCGACGAAGCGGGTTTTGCTTATTTGCATGCTCCATTTTGTAATCCGGCCATGAAAAATGTAGCTCCTGTGCGTAAAAACCTGGGTGTCCGTACTTTTTTTAATGTACTTGGACCACTAATCAGCCCTGTTCGACCGCATTATCAATGTCTCGGTGTGTACAACCTGAAAATGATGCGACTTTATACCTATATTTATCAAAATCTGGGCGTAAATTACAGCATTGTTCATTCCCTCGATGGATATGATGAAATTTCGCTTACTGATACCTGCAAGATTACCAACAATGCGGGTGAGTTTGTTTTTACGCCCGAACAACTTGGCTTTAAAACAATTCGACAGGAAGAATTGTGGGGTGGGAACACTGTGGACGAGGCCGCAAAGATATTTATCAATGTGCTTGACAATAAAGCCACAGAAGCTCAGCACAATGCTGTGGTTGTCAATACGGCTTTTGCTATTCAAACCCGCTGTCCGATGAAAACACTGGAACAGTGCAAGGCCGAGGCTGCAGATGCATTGGCCAATGGTTCGGCCAAAAGAGCATTTCAAAAATTTGTAGAGATTTATAAATAATATTGGAACTTGAAAATATAGTTATATGTTAGCTTTTTTTCATAAAACAAGCATACCTACTTATCAAAAAAAAGAATGACAATTTTAGACAAAATAATTGAAAGTAAGCGCGCTGAAGTAGCTTCGCGCAAAATATCAGCGCCATTGTCGGCGCTCGCCAATGCTCCATTGTACGGGCGAAAATGTTTATCGCTGAAAGAAAGCTTGTTGAATTCGGAATCGGGGATTATTTCGGAGTTCAAACGCAAATCGCCTTCGTTGGGTTGGATCAACGAGGATGCTGATGTGATTGAAGTAACGGCCGGATATAGCGCTGCAGGTGCTGCAGGCATTTCTATTCTTACCGACTCGGGGTTTTTTGGTGGCTCACCACTCGATATTATGGCGGCTCGTCCATTTATTGCTTGTCCGGTATTGCGCAAAGATTTTATGATTGATGAATATCAGCTTTACGAAGCCAAAGCCATGGGTGCCGATGTTGTTTTGCTGATTGCAGCAGCACTTACAGTGAAACAAACCTTAAAGTTGGCAAGTAAAGCGCATGAACTTGGCCTCGAAGTATTACTCGAAGTACACAATGAACAAGAGCTGGGTCATGCCAACGATTTTGTAGATATGTTGGGTGTAAACAACCGTAATCTTAAAACGTTTGAACAAAGTATACAAACCTCATTCGATCTGGCAGCGCTTATTCCCGATCAGTTTGTAAAAGTGAGTGAAAGCGGAATTTCCAAAATAGAAACTGTCAGAGAGTTGCGTGCTGTAGGTTATAAGGGCTTCCTTATGGGCGAAAATTTCATGAAAGAAGAAAATCCGGCATCGGCACTGGTAAATTTTATCAGTTCATTAAATCCTGCTTAAGGTGACATTAAACTTATAATGTAATGAAAAATTCAGAGTCAGATATAATTTCAACTCTTTCTTTTAGGGAAAGTAAACAGCGGCTTGTCAAAGTTTGCGGGATGAAATATTCCGAAAACATACAGGCTGTAGCAGCTCTGCATCCCGATTTTATGGGATTTATTTTTTATCCGAAATCTCCCCGGTATGCCGAGCCATTAAGTTTGGAAACATTGGACGAAATGCCCGCAACGATCAAAAAAATTGGTGTTTTTGTAAATGAAGATCTTGAAAATATTCTTACGGTAGTGTATAAATACAAATTGAATGGCGTACAGCTGCATGGCTCCGAAATGGTAAGCATGTGTGCTCAACTCAAAGAGGTCGGATTGATTGTAATTAAAGCTTTTCCTATAGCGGAAGCGATCAATTTCATTCCTACAAAACGATACGAAGGTGTCTGCGATTATTTTTTGTTCGATACAAAAACTGATGCGTATGGTGGTTCGGGAGTGAAATTTAACTGGGGAATGCTGGAAGAATACAGGGGCGAAACGCCTTTCCTTCTGAGTGGTGGTATTGCTGCTGCTGATGTTGAAGCCATTCGGAAGATCAATCATCCGAAATTTGCGGGTATCGATCTGAATAGTAAATTTGAAATTCGGCCGGGAGAGAAGAACGTGGAGCTATTAAGTGCTTTTTTAAAGAAATTGAGATAATTGTTTACCAACAAAACGAAAATGACAGTTGATACACTTTTTTGATATCAACTTTAGATATAAACATTATGAACAGAATAAATCAATTATTTGAACAGAAAAAAGGAAATATCCTCTCAGTGTATTTTACAGCAGGTTTTCCTAAACTTGATGATACTTTGCCTGTTTTGAAATCATTGCAAGCCAATGGTGTCGATCTGGTAGAAATCGGAATTCCTTTCTCCGATCCTATGGCCGATGGGATTGTGATTCAAAACAGCGGTCAGCAGGCTTTGAAAAACGGAATGAGTATCCGTAAACTTTTCGATCAGCTCACCGAAGTGCGCGAACATATTCATATTCCGTTGGTGATGATGGGCTATCTCAATCCGATTATTCAATTCGGATTTGAGGATTTTTGCCGTGAATGCAGCCGGGTGGGAGTGGATGGAATGATTGTTCCTGATTTGCCAATGAGTGATTATTTGAATGAATATAAGGAAGTGACCGAACGCTACGGCCTTGAGTTTATTTTCCTTATTACCCCCGAAACCTCCGACGAACGCATTCGCCAAATCGACAACAATACCAATGGTTTTATTTATATGGTGTCGTCGGCAGCGGTTACCGGTACTCAGCAGTCTTTCGACAGTAAAGTGGAGTATTTCAATCGCATTAATGCAATGAATCTCAAAAATCCACGGCTGATAGGTTTCGGTATCTCGAATAAATCAACATGCGATATGGTGAATCGCTACTCGTCGGGAGCTATTATTGGAAGCGCTTTTATCAAAGCCTTACAGGAAACCAACGATGTTGAAAAGGGAGTAGAGTTGTTGTTGAAGCGCTTGAAGGAGTAAATTGTAAGTTTCGGGTCTCCTGAAAAACTAAAAAGAAGCAATAGAAACCTGTCTGCCGCAGGCAGGTGCGGATTCAGCTGAATACCGCTGATAATTTTTAAACTGATTTTTTCGATAAATAGGAATAGATAAGTACCGATAGCCTTAAATATTAGCTATTTTAGAAGAAAACATAATCAGAAACTAATTTTTATTCATCTGCATATCTACGAATTAATCACTTTCAAAAGTAATAAATAAAAAAATGCCGGGTTCATTTTTGAACCCGGCATTTTTTTATTTAGATATCGACAATGAATAAGTTGTCGGTTTTTATAAGGTTTTCTTTACCTCAGTTTCTTCAAAACTTTCAATCATGTCACCGACACGGATGTCGTTGTAGCCTTTGATGTTTAAACCGCATTCGTAGTTTGTACCTACTTCTTTCACGTCGTCTTTGAAACGTTTAAGAGAATCCAGTTCGCCGGTGTACACCACAATTCCATCGCGTATGATACGGATTTTGTTATTTCGTTTGATTTTTCCTTCGCGAACCAAACATCCGGCCACTGTACCCACTTTTGTGATTTTAAATACTTCACGTATTTCCACAGTTGCGGTAATTTCCTCCTTAATTTCAGGAGAAAGCATACCTTCCATGGCCGATCTGATTTCTTCAATTGCATCGTAAATGATGGAGTAAAGACGAACATCAATTTCTTCCTTGTCGGCCATTTTGCGTGCCGAAGTTGTAGGGCGTACCTGGAATCCGCAGATAATGGCATTTGATGCTGCTGCCAGCAGAATGTCCGAATCGGAAATGGCACCCACTGCTTTGTGGATTACATTTACTTGAATATTTTCGGTAGAGAGTTTCAATAAAGAATCCGAAAGCGCTTCAACCGAACCATCCACATCACCTTTCACGATGATATTGAGTTCTTTAAAGTCTCCCAAAGCAATACGACGACCCAATTCATCGAGCGTAAAGTGTTTCTTTGTGCGTATGCTTTGCTCGCGTTGTAATTGTTCGCGTTTGTTAGCAATTTCGCGTGCTTCGTGTTCGCTGGTCATTACGTTGAAGTTGTCGCCGGCCTGAGGAGCGCCGTTTAATCCAAGGATTAACGCTGGTTCTCCGGGTTTAACTTCCGTAATCCGTTGACTACGTTCGTTGAACATGGCCTTTACTTTACCGTAGCTCACTCCTGCTAATACAACATCTCCAACTTTTAACGTTCCGTTTTGCACCAGAATGGTCGAAACGTAGCCTTTCCCTTTGTCGAGCGAAGATTCAATGACCGAACCTACTGCACGCTTGTTCGGATTTGCTTTCAGATCGAGCATTTCAGCCTCGAGCAATACTTTTTCGAGCAGTTCGCTGATACCAAGACCTTGTTTGGCCGAAACATCCTGCGATTGATATTTACCTCCCCAGTCTTCTACAAGGTAATTCATCTGTGCCAGTGTTTCTTTTATTTTTTCAGGATTAGCACCTGGTTTATCCACTTTATTAATGGCAAAAATCATTGATACATTGGCCGCCGAAGCATGATTGATGGCTTCGATGGTTTGAGGCATTACATTATCGTCGGCAGCAACTATGATTATGGCAATATCTGTTACTTTAGCACCACGTGCACGCATGGCGGTAAACGCTTCGTGGCCAGGAGTGTCAAGGAATGTGATACGTTGTCCGTTTTCGAGCTTAACGTTATAAGCGCCAATGTGCTGAGTGATACCACCGGCTTCACCTGCAATTACATTGGTTTTACGGATATAGTCGAGCAGGGATGTTTTACCATGATCCACGTGACCCATTACAGTGACGATCGGAGCTCTCGGCAGTAAATCTTCTTCTGCATCCGGTTCTTCTTCACCAATGGCTTCGATAACGTCAGCACTTACAAATTCGGTAGTAAAACCAAATTCTTCAGCAACAATATTAATGGTTTCGGCATCGAGTCGTTGATTGATCGATACCATTATGCCAATGCTCATACAAGTTGCAATAACCTGATTTACTGTTACGTCCATCATTACTGCCAGCTCGCTTGCCGTTACAAATTCGGTAAGTTTAAGTACGCTTTCTTCGTCGCGTTCGCGCTGTGCCTGCTCGTGTTGTCGTGCACTTACAGTGTCGCGTTTGTCGCGGCGGTATTTTGCACCTTTTCCTTTTTTGTTTCCACTGGCCAGTCGGGCTAATGTTTCTTTTATTTGTTTTTGTACTTCTTCTTCATTCACAACAGTTTTCAACGGTTTTTTCAGCTTGTCTTTGTTAGGACGGCCGGCATTCGTTGTGCTGTTGTTGGTGTGTATTACTTTTTTAGGATGTGCTAATCCACTACTTGTACCGGTACTTCCTTGTTCTACACGGTTAATATCAACTTTCTGATTCGTGAATCTTTCTCTTTTTTTCTTTTTAGCAGCGATACTTTCGGGACTGCCTGCAGGTATTGCTTTTTTGTCTCCCGGCATTACCAGCTTTTTTGTCTCACCTACCGGTCGGTTTTTCTCTTCCCTTTCCTTCCGTTTCTGTTCTTTTGTTTTGGGTTTTGGGCGGGTACTCTGATTGAGTAACTCCAGGTCGATTGTGCCAATTACAACTGGGGCTTTGTCGATAGAAGCAAATCCGATTTTAAAGATTTCTTCTTCGGCATTATCCTCTGTTGTTGTAGCCACCACTTCTTCTGCTTTAACTTCAACTTTAACCGCCTTCTTTTCAACGGGTTTTTCTTCCTGTTTTTGTTTTACAATTTCATTTTTGGTGAGAACCAGTCGGGGTTTATCTTCTTGTGTTTGCTCAGTACTAATGTTTTCTTTTTTCTCTGTTAGTGGTTCTGAAGGTGTTTTCTCTGTTTCAGCCACTTCACTTACTTCAGCAATTTCTTTAAAATCAATAACTTCCTTAACTTCCTTGGCTTCCTTTACTACCTTGACTTCCTTAACTTCAACAACTTCCTTTTCTTCTTCTTCTTGGATAGCAGGCTCTGCAGTTGTTTTTTCGGCTTCAATAATTACTTCAACTGTCTTTTCAATCAAAGGTTCTGGTTTTTTGATTTCTTCTTTTTCAGGTTCTGCTTTTGGCTGTACAGGTTTTATTTCAGCAGGTTTGTTCAGCGCATCCAAATCGATATGACCCACAGATTTGATATGAGGCATCTGTTCTTTCGATAATGTTGTGTGTAGTACCTCAACCGGTTTTTCAACGGGTTTTTCAGAAGGTTTTTCAACAGCTTTAGTGTTGATGTAACCTTCCAAAGCCACAGTTTCAGCCTTTTCCTTCAAATGACGTTCCTGACTCAATCGCTCCGATTCCATTTTCAGAGCCATATCTTTGTTAAATTCTTTTGCAAGTAAAAGATGTAAATCGTCCGACAACTTTAAATTAGGGTCGACGGAAAGTTTATGACCTTTTTTTGCCAAAAATTCAATGGCGGTAGTCATTCCGACATTTAAATCTTTGCAGGCTTTGCTTAATCTTATGGACATATATTTATATAAAAATTTTAGATATTTTGTGGGTAATGTTGCATTACCACTCAATTAAACTGGAACGTGATTTGATAGTTGGTTAGATAGTAAATAAATACTTAGCTAACGGTATTATTTTTCTTCTTCGGCTTCTTCGGCTTCTTCAGTTTTCTCTTCAGTTTTTTCAGGTATTTCTTCGCTTTCTTCTTCGAATTCAGCTTTCAAAATAGCAAGTAAGTCGTCAACGGTTTCTTCTTCAAGGTCGGTACGACGAATTAAGTCCTGACGTGGAATGGCAAGAACACTTTTCGCTGTGTCGCAGCCAATTGCTTTGAGTGCATCAATTACCCATTGGTCAATTTCATCGCTGAATTCATCCATGTAGATATCTTCAGTCTCTTCTGTTTCGTCTATGTCGCGGAATACATCCAGTGTGTAGCCGGTGAGCATACTTGCAAGTTTGATATTTAAACCTCCCTTGCCAATGGCCTGCGAAACTTCTTCGGGCTTCAGGAAAATTTCAGCTTTCTTTTCAACTTCATTCAGCCGAATTGAGGATATTTTAGCCGGACTTAAAGCGCGTGAAATAAACAAACTTATATTATTGGTGTAGTTAATCACGTCAATGTTTTCATTGCGCAATTCGCGAACGATACCATGAATACGTGAGCCTTTCACACCCACGCAGGCGCCTACCGGATCAATGCGGTCATCGTACGATTCGACAGCTACTTTGGCTCTTTCGCCAGGCATACGGGCTATCTTTTTTACTAAAATCAAACCTTCATTGATTTCCGGTACTTCAAGTTCGAAAAGTCGTTCGAGAAACACGGGTGAGATACGTGAAAGGATAATTTTAGGGTTATTGTTTTTATTTTCGACCATGGCCACCACTGCGCGTACTGTATCTCCCTTGCGGTAGAAATCGGTAGGAATCTGTTCAGACTTAGGTAGATATAATTCATTTCCTTCATCGTCGATAAGCAACATTTCTTTTTTCCAGATCTGATAAAGTTCGGCGCTCACAATCTGACCCACTTTCTCGCTGTATTTGCTGAAAACGTTGTCTTTTTGCAATTCCATGATTTTAGAAGAGAGCGTTTGGCGAAGCGTCAAAATAGCCCGGCGTCCGAAACCTACGAAATCGACTGTATCCGTAACCTCTTCACCTACTTCGTATTCTTCGTCAATTTTTTTTGCTTCCGAAAGCGAAATTTCCATGTTAGGATCTTCAAGTTCATCGTCCTCTACAACAGTGCGGTTACGATAAATTTCGAAGTCACCTTTGTCGGGGTTGATAATCACATCATAGTTTTCATCTGTTCCGAACATTTTGGTAATCACATTACGGAATGATTCTTCCATAACACTGATTAAAGTGCTTCTGTCTATACTTTTCAGTTCCTTGAATTCCGAAAAAGTGTCGATTAAGTTTATGGTTTCTTTTTTGCTCATGGCTTATTTGAATCTGATAAGATATTTGGTATATTTTATATCTGAATAATTAAATGTTATATTTTCCTGAGTCCTTACTTTGCGTTTTGATCCTTCAGGTTTTTCTGTTTTTTCTATTTCTATTACAAAGCTTTCTTCATTGGCTTCGGTAAGTATCCCTGACAGTTTTTTACCTGCTTTAGTCAATACTTCCACTTCGTTGCCGAGGTTTTTTTCATATTGTTTCAGCACTTTGAAAGGCTCGGTCAGTCCGGCCGAACCTACTTGTAGCTCAAAGTCTTCCACTTCTCTGTCCAAAGTTGATTCTACGTATCGGCTTAATTCGGCACAAAAGTCAATTTCCACGCCATCGAAAGCATCTATTTCAATCATTATTCGGTTGTCGGCACTGATGATAGTGTCTACCAAATAATAATCTGAGTTGCTCAAAAAAGCTTCAATTGATTGATTTATAATCTCTTTCTGTATCATGGCTGATTGGAATTTAACAAAGAAGGGGACTCCAGTCCCCTCCATCGTATTCATTTTCGTAGGCAAAAGTACAAATAATTCTTTAAACTACAAAGAATTATAGCAGAATTTTCTTTCAGTTGCAATTTTCTCATTTATTTGTGTTGGTCAGATTGAACTTTTCAGGGTAGCGGGCACTCACATTTTTATAATGATTCTGAATTTTTTCGAGATCGGCGTTTTCGTCTCCTGTTGGATAAAAAATTTCTTTAATGGCTATTTCTTTTTTTTTATAATCGATAGAGGCTAACTGAATGGGTACATTCGCAGCCATGGCGATATAATAAAATCCCATTTTCCATTTCGCAGCCAGGGCGCGTGTACCTTCGGGAGTGATGGCCAGATGGAACGACTCTCTTTTTGAAAATTCATCAGCCATTTGCAGCGTGATTGAATTCTTTTTTGTCCTGTTCACCGGAATACCTCCTAAGGCAGTAAAAATATGCCCCATTGGGAAGAAAAACCAGCTTTCTTTTATCAGAAAAGATGCTTTGCGTCCCAACGATACATAAGCTAATTTACCGATAGGGAAATCCCAATTACTGGTGTGCGGAGCTACGCAGATAACACTTTTTTGTGGCTCGGCTACGGTAGCAAATACTTTCCAACCCGCCATCTTTAAAATCCACTTACTTAATTTTTGCATTTTTCTGTTTCATTGTTTTGAGTTCTTCATCTTTCTGATAGCTGTCTTGACGAATGTATCAATAGTTAACTCTTTGATTGACTCTTTCTATTCGTCTGCAAAGATAATTCTTTTTTCATCATCATCCGATTGTTGAAAACTAATTTAGCGTAGTATGGTTCAATTTGCTAACTTTGTAAGTTGGAAAACCCTTGATGAAAATCGTGTTCATTAAGTATTTTTCTGCCATTAATAAACCCTCAAGAGTGCTTTGAATAGTTTTGAGAAGAATGAAATATACAATGGATTTTTTAAATGAATTAAATGAAAATCAGCGCCGTGCAGTGGAATATACTGATGGTGCATCGTTGGTAATTGCAGGGGCAGGCTCTGGCAAAACACGGGTGCTGACTTATAAAATAGCCTATCTGCTTAAAAAAGGCTTAGCGCCTTCGAGTATTCTTGCGCTTACTTTTACAAATAAAGCAGCACGCGAAATGAAAGCGCGAATTGCCACCATGGTGGGTGAGCGAACAGCGCGTTATCTTTGGATGGGGACTTTTCACGCCGTTTTTTCGCGCATACTCAGAAACGAAGCCGACAAAATTGGATATACTAAGAATTTTACAATTTACGACTCTTCGGATTCGAACAGTTTGATAAAGAGCATTGTAAAAGAACTCAAACTCGACGATAAACAATACAAGCATGGATTGGTACATTCGCGTATCTCCTTTGCTAAAAATAACCTGATTACTCCCGAAGCTTATCTGGGTAATCCCGATTTAATGAAAGCGGACATGAATGCCCGTGTGCCGATGCTTGCGGATATTTACAGATTGTATTGTCATCGGTGCAAGCAGGCTGATGCCATGGACTTTGATGATTTATTGCTGCAAACCAATGTCCTGTTCCGAAATTTCCCTGACGTTTTGCATAAATATCAGCAAGCTTTCGCTTATATCCTTGTGGATGAATACCAGGATACTAATTTTGCCCAATATCTGATAGTTAAAAAATTGGCCGAACTGCACGAGCGTATTTGCGTTGTAGGCGATGATGCACAAAGTATATATTCGTTCAGGGGGGCAAATATCGATAATATCCTGCAATTTAAAAATGCTTACAACAATGCACAGGTTTTTAAGCTCGAACAAAACTATCGGTCGACGCAAACCATAGTGAATGCTGCCAATAGTCTTATTGACAAAAACTCACAACAAATTCGGAAAACAATTTTTTCGGAGAAGGAAACCGGGAAGCCGATTAAATTACTGAATGTTTTCACCGACTTGGAGGAAGGCGCTGTAGTGGCGCAGCATATATCGGTCTTGCGCTACAAGGATAAATTTAATTTTCAGCAAATTGCCATTCTTTATCGCACCAACTCGCAATCGCGTGTGCTCGAAGAAGCCTTGCGAAAAGAAGGAATTCCTTACCGGATTTATGGTGGCTTGTCCTTTTATCAGCGCAAGGAAATTAAAGATGTAATTGCCTATTGTCGCTTGATTTGTAATCCGAACGATGAAGAAGCACTGAAACGGATTATCAACTATCCGGCCAGGGGCATTGGCGATACTACAGTCAATAAATTGATGGAGTGTTCGCAACTTCATGCCGTAAGTGCATGGGAAGTGCTTACCGATATGTTGCGTTACAATCTGCCCGTGAATGCCGGAACGGCCAATAAACTGGCTCAGTTTCGCGAAATGATCAACGTTTTTGCCGGTCAGGTAACTACGCAGGGAGCTTATGAGCTGGTGAACAGTGTGGTTAAAACTACCGGTGTGATCAGCGATACATTTGTGGATCGTTCGCCCGAAAACCTGAGCAAACAGGAAAACGTTCAGGAGTTGCTCAAAGCAATACATGAATTTTGTGAAACAAAAAATGCCAACGGAGAGCCTTCGTTTTTACCCGATTTCCTTTCTGAAGTTTCTTTGTTGACCGATCAGGATACCGACAAAGAATCGGACAACGATAAAATCACAATGATGACGGTACATGCTGCCAAAGGCTTGGAATTCAGAGCTGTATTTATTGTCGGCATGGAAGAGGATTTATTTCCATCGGCTTATACAGTTGGGAGCGAACGTGAATTAGAGGAGGAAAGACGTCTGTTTTATGTGGCCATAACGCGGGCCGAAGAACTCTGTTTTATCAGTTATTCGAAATCACGTTTTCGGAACGGAAAAACGAACTTTTCGAACCCCAGCAGGTTTATAAAGGACATCGATGCTCAATATCTCGATGCACCGAAAGAAAAAGAATGGAGCCCTAAACAAAGCAACTCGGGCGGTTGGGACGATGATGTGGAGATGGAAAGGAATCGGTTTGGAAACGCATTCTACTCCTCTCCTAAACCGGCAGCGCCTTCGATGCCGCCAACGCTGAAGCGATTGGTGAAAATTGAAAATCAATCCACGGATAAAGTAGTGACTGTGAACGCTGGAATCCCAACCGGAGCTTTTGTCAAGCATGCTATTTTTGGTATAGGTAAAGTGTTGGAAACAACAATTGTAAATGGCAACGAAAAAGCCGAAATCGATTTTGGTGAAAAAGGAGTGAAATCCTTGTTGCTTAAATTTGCGAAACTCGAAGTGATGGAATAAATGATTATCTTTGTGTCAAAATATTATAGCTTTAAAAACAAAGAATTGAAAGAATTAATTTTATCTTTGTAAAGCAATTAAATGTTATGATCATAGCTACTTAGTTCAGGTATAAAAATTAAAAATAACAATATAAAATAATAAATATTATGGCAGAAAAACCAACCGAAGGCGTTGTAAAGCCTTCGTTAGAAAAACTGAAAGCATTGCAACTGGCAATGGATAAAATTGAAAAAGACCATGGTAAAGGTACTATCATGAAGATGGGCGACAACAAAATTGAAGATATGGCTGTCATTTCTTCAGGGTCTTTAGGATTGGACATTGCTTTGGGCGTTGGTGGATATCCACGCGGACGTGTTATCGAAATTTACGGACCAGAATCGTCTGGTAAAACTACCCTGGCCATTCATGCCATTGCCGAAGCTCAAAAAGCCGGAGGTATTGCTGCCATTATCGATGCCGAACATGCTTTCGACCGCGCTTATGCCGAAAAATTGGGAGTCATCACCGATGAATTATTGATTTCGCAACCAGACAATGGTGAGCAGGCGCTCGAGATTGCCGATCAGTTGATTCGTTCTTCTGCCGTTGATATCGTCGTAATCGACTCGGTAGCTGCTCTGACGCCTAAAGCTGAACTCGAAGGCGATATGGGTGATTCAAAAATGGGTCTTCAGGCTCGTTTGATGTCGCAGGCTTTGCGTAAACTCACAGCCAACATCAATAAAACAAATACAACCTGTATTTTTATCAATCAGTTGCGCGAAAAAATTGGTGTTATGTTTGGAAATCCTGAAACAACGACCGGTGGTAACGCTTTGAAATTTTATGCTTCCATTCGTTTGGATATCCGTAGAATCGGTCAGTTGAAAGATGGTGATGAAGCGATTGGTAACCAAACACGTGTAAAAGTAGTGAAAAATAAAGTGGCGCCTCCATTCCGTAAAGCCGAATTTGATATTATGTTTGGCGAAGGAATTTCTAAAACCGGCGAGATAGTGGATCTTGGCGTTGAATATGGTGTTATCAAAAAAAGCGGTTCGTGGTTTAGCTATGGCGATACCAAACTGGCTCAGGGACGTGATGCCTCAAAAGGAATTATCAGGGACAATCCTGAATTAGCAGCCGAACTTGAAGCCAAGATAGTGGCAGCCATTAAAGCAAAATAAATGCGGATAGAAATTTCCGAATAAATAAAAAAAAGAAAGTTTGAGTAAAAGATGAATATTGCTGCTTTGTTATCGGGTGGTGTTGATAGTTCTGTGGTCGTTCATTTGCTGAACGAAGCCGGTTACAAGCCAACATTGTTTTATATCAAAATTGGTATGGACGATGATGAATTGCTGCATTGCAGCTCCGAAGAGGATATAGAAATGGCTTCGCTTATTGCCCGTAAATATGGCTGTAAGCTCGAAGTTGTTGATTTACATCAGGATTATTGGGACAATGTGGTGGATTACACGATAAAAAAAGTGAAACTCGGCCTCACTCCCAATCCCGATGTGATGTGTAATAAGCTTATCAAATTCGGGGTGTTTGAGCAAAGAGTAGGGAAGGATTTCGACAAAACAGCAACAGGGCATTATGCCGGAACGGCTGAGATCAATGGAAAAACATACCTAACAACCGCTAAAGATCCGGTAAAAGATCAGACCGATTTTCTGGCGCAGATTAATTATCTGCAAGTTTCGAAACTCATGTTTCCACTTGGAAATATGATGAAAAGCGAAGTGCGCGATATTGCCGTAAAAGCCAATTTGCCAAGTTCAAAGCGCCCCGATAGTCAGGGGATTTGTTTCCTTGGAAAGGTGAATTACAACGATTTTATCCGCCGTTATCTGGGCGAAAAAGAAGGCCCGATTGTGGAACTTGAAACCGGTAAAATACTGGGCAAACACAAAGGATACTGGTTTCATACGGTGGGGCAACGCAAAGGGCTCGGGCTCTCGGGTGGTCCCTGGTATGTGATCAAAAAAGATGTGGATGCCAATATCGTTTGGGCTTCGAAAGGTTTCGACGCTGATGCACAATATGGAAATGAATTCACTATGCGCGATTTCCATTTTATTACCGAAAATCCCTGGGAAAATGAAATTGCCGAAAAAGAGGTAACGTTTAAAATCCGCCATACGCCTGAATTTACCAACGGAAAAATTATTTATACTCCTGATGGATATCGCATTATTTCAACTGAGAAATTACAGGGCATAGCTCCCGGTCAGTTTGGCGTAGTTTACGATGCAGCATCGAAGGTTTGTATCGGAAGTGGGGAGATACAATAAACCAGAAGACAACATTTCAATTGTTCTGCGACCCTGTCACTGTTTGTGGCAGGGTCGCTTTTTAGTTATAATCGGTTCATAAATCTTAATGCAATAAACAAAAACAGCTTCCAATTGGTTTGAGAAAGAAAAAACCGAAATGGAATTGAAGATAAATAGCTATCCGGTGGGCGCGCGTCCCGATGTTAGCAAGCCACACCCTGACTTTTTGAATGAATTAGGCGAAGAAGGTATCCGGAAAATGGTGAACAGGCACTATGACCTTCTGCGCGAAAGCGATATAAAACATTTGTTTCCGGAAGATGATGAGGAGTTCGAAAAGGCAAAAATACGCTCGGCCGATTTTATGATTCAGATTTGTGGCGGTCCCGATTATTTTAATCAGAACCGTGGACACCCCATGCTGATCAACCGCCATAACCCTTTTGAAATTACTCCCGAAGGGCGGGTTACATGGCTCGAATGTTATCGTATCGCTTTGCTCGAAACCTTACTTCCTGAACATCTAATAACCTCTTTTTGGAATTATATCCAGGTTTTCTCGGTGTGGATGATAAATGCGCACGGAGGCGCAGATGTTGAGCGGAAAAAACTTTTGTAAATAAGTGTTTTTTTGAGTGGTAAGGGTCGCTTTTCTGCACGCTCCGCTACTTTTTTATTGTTATATTTTTCAAAAATAAATCATTGACCTTATAATTAAATGTCTGTATTTCCTTTATAGCCAGAGTGTATTTTGCTTAAAGCGAGTTAAGTTCCCGATAATGATTCGAGTCAATTTCTTTGCAATAAAAGGTGTAATGTGCTCTAGATTTCAAGAATGTGCTTCTGTTTTGCCCCGCAGGGAGCTGCCGGGCAGTTACATTAGCTACCAATCGCCCCATCTGATATTCTCAGACGGGGCGATCTCTTATACCCCCTTTAGAGGGGTAGGGCCGGAGCCTCTCAATAAATTAAATAAGTCCCAACAAGCCTGTTGGGACGATTCCCGTTCATAAATTATGGATCTTTGTGGCGCATCTAATCAATTGTAATATGATAATTCATTTTTTCATTACAAAAGTAAACTATTTCATCTGTTTTTAAGCTCCTTGAGCTATTCTATTCAGAAACTTAAAAATAGCTTACTTGCTCAACTCTTTATAGATACCGTTATTTGATTAATATATTATAAATAATTAGACTTTTTTTTCATTATTTATTAGCTTTACTTGGTGGTATCTACTATTCTTAGTATCTTTATGACATTATTAACATAGCACATAGAGAATGTAGAATGAGCTTAAAATAATTTAATCTGTCAAAGTAGAATTTATATTTATTGTATTTGACTTTATTTTGATAAAGTGTAAGTAATTGATTTGATGTTAATTTTTTCTCCCAAGAGGATAACAGAATACAACGGAATATGAAATCTAATGAGCAGTCACAGACACACAAGAGTATTAAATAGTATTGGTTGGCTTTTTTTGTATTTATCCATTACAGGATTTATACAAGCAGCAACCATTACAAGTACTGCCACCGGTGGTACATGGTCAACTGCAACAACATGGGTAGGTGGTGTTGCTCCGGCTTCAGGCGATGCGGTCGTGATTGCAACTACAGGAACAGGGGTAGTAACTATGGGCGCCAGCACCACCTGTGCTTCCCTAACCGTTAATGCGGGCAGCAAATTGGTGATTGGACGAAGAACCCTTAAGGTTGCCGGGTTTGTAAACAATGCAGGAACGATAACTTTAACAAACGGCAGAATCACTCAAAATGCCACGGGTGATTTTACAAATACGGGAACGATTACCTACACTGCGGCTGGAAGACTCTATTTAACCGGTAGTTTAACAAATTCAGGCACTTTGACCTTAGGATCAGCTACAGTTTTCTATACGGGTAAGAATACTGCTGCCAGTACTTCTTCCGGTTTAACCACTACGGGTTTAATTACCTATCAGCGTACTGCCGGCTCAGTCACTATGACGGGCAATATAAAAGGGGCTGGTCTGACTGTGAACGCAACAGGTGGAACGTTCAACCTTGGAGTGAGTCTCACGCATACCTTTTCCGGGGTTGTCACACTCTCGGCAGGAACGCTTAATGCGGGTTCCAGTACCTTGAATGCAAACTTACTAGGTACAGCATGGAACTACAATGGTGGAACATTTACTGCCGGCACAGGTACCGTTGTGTTTGGTGGAGCCGGAGCCCAATCAATAGCCGGTAATTTGACTTCGACCTTCAATAACCTTACGCTCTCGGGTACTGGTTTGAAAACACTCACCAGAATACCGGTTGTAAATGCTGTTCTTTCCATGGAAGGAACAGCGACGGTTTCTGCAGCTCCTACCTATGGCGCTGCATCAACGATACGGTATAAAGGCGCTGCCTCGGTCAGCACTGGTGTTGAATTTCCAGCAACTTTTGCCGGAAGCGGGGGTGTCATCATTGACCAGGGAAGTGCAAACACCGTTACACTGAATCAGACAAAAACAGCGATGGCGGGTAATCTGAACATAAAGTCAGGTACATTTGATTTGACAACATTCACAATCAACAGGGTTTCTGCAGGTGGAACGTTGACCATTGCCCCCGGTTCCTCCCTGAAGATTGGTGGTACCAATACCTTACCTTCAAACTATTCCACACACAGTGTTAATTGTACGGGTACCGTTGATTACTCCGGAACCAACCAAACCGTAGCCAACCTCAATTCATCGCAAACGTATGGAAATCTTACATTAAGTGGCAGTGGAATAAAAACGCTTCAGGCTGGTACAACAAGCATTTGCAATAATTTTACAGTGTCTGGAACGGCTTCAGTTACAGGGGTTGTGGGATTAACGATTGGAGGCAGTATCGATATACAGGCCGGATCCACCTTTGTATCCGGAGCATTTACGCATTATGTCGGTGCAAACTGGAGTATGAATGGTACCTTTGTGGCAAATGGTTCTACTATTAATTTTAATGGTGTCAATAATGGAAATATTGGAACAAGTAATTTCAATAATGTCATCTTTAGCGGAACCGGTCTTAAAATAGCAACAGGCGACCTAAGTATTGCCGGAAACTTAAGTATTACAAACAATTTTTCAGCGGGTAGTTTTACTCACTCAGTAACAGGTAACTGGACAAATAACGGTTCTTTTAATAGCGATTCAAGTACTTTCCTGTTTAATGGATCATCCTCACAGAGTCTTACTTCCTCATCGACTACAACCTTCTTTGGCTTGACCATGAATGGAGCCGGAGGAGTTGTTTTGGGTGTCAATACGCTGGTATTGTGAACGTTGACATTAACATCCGGAAAAATCACCCTTGGAACATATAACCTTACAGCTGAAACTGTCAGTGGTGGCGGCAGTACCAGTTATGTTGTCACTAACAACATCGGTAACTTGATCCGCACTGTAACAGCAGAGACAGCAACTGATTTTTCCGTTGGAAACTCGGCTTACAACCCGATAACCATCACAAATACCACTACAGGTAACATCGATAATTATTATGTACGGGTTATAGATGGAGCATTGACCAATGCCAACGATAACACCAAAATAGTGAACCGGAAATGGCAGATTGTGGAGGAAAATGCCGGAGGCTCCGCTTTAACACTTGTGGCTTCCTACAATACCGCAGAAACGGGTTCAGGTTTTAACGCTGCTGACGGGCCTGTTTTTGGCTATTTTAACGGAATCAGTTGGTCTGCTCCATTAACTGCTACAGCTGGTGGCTCAGGGCCTTATGCCTTTTCAAGTGCTGCTGGTGCTTTCACTTCTGACGACTTGACTAATACAACCGGTTTTATTAGCTTAGGAAGCAATAATGCTTTTAATGCATCCAAACTGGTCATTTCAAGTATAAATCCGGCAACCCCCTTTGTGAACCAAAATAATGTGACTATAGCTGTACAGTCGCAAAACAGCAACAATGTTCTTACAAATGTTACACAGAATACCGGGTTTAGCTTATCAGCAACAAATACCGGGTTATCCGGTACACCAACAGGAACGATATCGGCTAATACTTTTACGACTTCCATAACAGGAGTCATGTTTACAACCACATCTACCACTGCAACTGTTACAGCGACCCAAACCACGGGCGACGTGCTTTCCGCAGGAACAAGTGCGATATTTTCTGTAGTTATTGGTAATATTTACAGGCCATCTGCAACCGGTAACTGGAGCAGTGTTCAGTGGCAGATAAGTACCGATGGCGGCTCAAATTATACAAATACGTCCGTCCCTGCCAATAATATATTCAGTACATCCGATGCTGTTTTTGTTCCAACAGGCGTTGAGCTTACTGCCGATGTCACGGCTTCGTTCTATAATATGAGAGTCGATGGATCATTGATTCTGACTACCGGATCTTTGACACTTAATCATTCCGGTACAGGAAGTGATTTTGGATTTCAGGTCTTTGGTATCTTCCAAAATTCCGGAGGTACTTTTACAAACAGCAATACGACTTATCCTGTTTTAATGCAAGGTGGTACGTATATTCATGCCATGGATGGTGGGAGCATACCTGTAGCAACCTGGACTACTTACAACAGCAAAATCTCTGCTTGTCAGGTAACCGGCGTTAAAAATACGGCAATTGCATCCGGATTGAACCAGACTTTTCAGCATTTCACATGGAATAATGCTGAGCAAGCAGTTGTACAAAACCTTTCAGCAAACCTGACAGCGAGTGGTTCTTTGACGTTGACAAACGGCGTAATTACAACCGGAGCTTTCCGTGTTATTGTAACAACAACAGGTTCGGCATCCAGTACGAACAACGCCAGGATTAATGGTAATTTCAGAAAATATGTTCCGAACACTTTAGCACCAACCGTTTTGTTTCCTATTGGTGATGCAAGTAATTACACTCCAATATCTGTCACATTTACAGGCACTACTACAGGTTCGGGATATATGGATGCAAGTACAGCAGTAGCACAACCACCGAAAGCTTCTGCCTTAAGCCAAACAAAATATATTAACCGCAAATGGACACTTATCAATACGGGAGTAGGTGGATTTACTGCTTATAGTCCAACTTTTACCTTTGTTGATGGGGATAAAGTGGGAAGTCCCAATACTTCTGCTCTGGCCATCCGAAAATTGTCAGGTACAATTTGGTCAAACACAACGACAGGTACACAAGGAATCAATTCCACCCAATGCACCGATCTTTTAACTTTCGGAACTTTTGCAATCGGTGAAGACAATTGTAGTTCACTCAGTGCAACATGGTTTGGCGGAACAAGTTCCGATTGGAATACCGGAAATAACTGGTGCAACGGTGTCGTACCGACTTCAGGGGTGGATGTCTACATCCCAACAGGTCCGGTACGTCAACCTGTCATCAGTGCTGCGGCTTCGTGTAAAAATCTGATGATTGAAAGCGGTGCCAGTTTAACAATGAGCGGTTCCAATACATTGAGTATTTATGGTAACTGGACATTAAATGGTTCATTTACACAGGGAACAGGCACGGTCATGTTTACCGGTTCTACAGCACAAAGCATTACAGGCGCAACCGCCTTTAACAACCTGACCATCAATAATGCAACGGGAGTTACAGCAGCGAATAACTTTACCGTGAACGGAATACTCAATCTGCAAAGTAATAATGCCTCCACTACAAAAGGAACACTGGATATGGGAGCCTATACCCTGAATATGGGTGTTAATGCAACAACTACGGGCATTGGCGATGTAACAGGTATCATTACCCGAACTCATGCATTTGCTTTGAATACTTTTTACAGTTATGGAAGTATAAATTCGGGTTTGATATTTGAAGATGTATCCGGGCAAACTCTTCCAACCTCCCTATCGGTAAAGGTTTCGATAGGAACTACTCCCAACTGGAGTGGTTCTCTGGGAAGTATCATTCAAAATCCGATAAAACGATTGTATTCGGCTATTCAAACAGGTGGAACAGGTACGAGTGCCATATTCCGGGTTCATTACCGGGATGATGAATTCTCTGGTTTGAATGAAAGCAAGTTTAGTTTATGGGGGCGTATAAATAACGGAGCGAACTATTATGTTCAGGAAATAGGTAAATCCAATCAGGATATATCGAATAATTTTATCGCAATACAAGATGTTGACCTCATTGATATCCCATCTGTATGGGATAATTATCAGATGACTATAGCCCCGACTCAGGCTGTTATTTTAACATGGGTTGGAGGTACTACAAACGCTGAAAACAACTGGAATACGGCTGAAAACTGGGAGCCTGTAGCCATTCCTTCATCGGATTATGCTTTACTTATTCCCGATGCTTCAACTACAGACTTTGATCCTGTTTTGCCTGCTGGTGACAACAGCTGTATGTCAGTCTTGATTGAGGGTGGTGGTATTTTGAATTCCGCTGATGGAGCTTACCTCGCACTTACAGGCTCTGATGCCATCTGGACAAAGGAAGCGGGTGGGGTCTTTAATGCGGGCAACAGTACCATCGTCGTTGCCGGTACTGCAGGTCATGGATCCTTCGTTGGATCCACCGACTTTTATAATGTCACGATAAATGACGGTGGTAATCTCAGACCGGCGAGTGGAAGTTATACGGGAATAACAGGAACACTTTCCCTTTCTACCACCGGAGTACTTGACGCTGTGGCTAACATAAATACTTTTGAGTTTAAAGGATCTTCCACGCAGAACATTCCTAATCCGAACGGAAGCCCGGCAGGGTATTATAATTTGGTTATCAGTGGAAGCGGAACCAAAATCTTACCTGTTGAGCTGGATATTGCCGGTAATTTTACCAACAACGGTGCTGTTGATGCTTTAACAAATAGCTCCACGGTTATCATGAATGGTTCGACATCTCAAACTATAGGTGGGAGTTCTTTAACCACATTTAATAACCTGACCATTAATAATCCTGCAGGTGTTATTGCAGGTAACAGTTTTACAGTCAATGGTATCTTGAACCTGGTATCTGCGAATCCATCAGAAACAATAGCCACATTAAATATGGTAACCGATTGGAAAGATTATCCTGGTACTACCAATTTGAATCCGGGATTCAACAATATGGTCTCCTACTATCTAAACATGGGTGCCACCGCCACGACAGCCGGGATTGGGGACGTGACCGGTATAGTCAAACGTACAACTATAACTGCGAATACTGCCTATTCATTTGGTAACCCCTATACTACTGTCAGCCTTACTGAAGCAACCGGAGTAAATGGGTTGACGGTCACCATAAGGATTGGACAATTGCCCGGCCATATACATACGACTGATGCGGTAAAAAGACATTTTGAAATTGTGCCTTTGGTGACCGATCCGGAAACATTCACTTCCACAGCCAGGGTATCGGTCAATTTTCATTATTTGGATACCGAACTAAATGGAAATAGTGAAGTTAAACTTACAACCGGTGATTATGATATTGATGGTGGCGCCACTGAACCGGATGAACATGGACGTTCGGCTTACGATTTCACGAACAATTACATTGGATTTTCGAATGTGCCCATTTCCTATTTTATTAAGAAAACTGACCATATCTGGCGGACTATTTTCTTTTTGAGGGATTATAAAGAATTGCAAAAGACATGGAATGGCTCGGTAAGTTCTGACTGGTCTATAGAAGAAAACTGGACGCCCAGTGGGACTCCATCCGTTGGATCGATGGTCGTTATACCAAATGCTCTTACAACTAATTATGATCCGATATTGCCATCCGATAGTACAACCATCAATACAATGACAATTGAAAATGGTGGCATTTTAACAATGGGGAGCAATAAACTCGTCATTTTCAATACAATGAGTGCCGGCTGGGAAGATCAAAATACTACCGGGAATGATCCGGGAACGAGTACTGTCGTTTTTGCAAAGCCTGGAGCAACTGTCTCGGGGAGTGGCCGCTTCTATAATGTGGAGATCGCAGATACTTCAACCGTAACACTTGGTCCAAATTCAAAATTCGCCATTGGAAATACAATCATCAGAACCGGAGCAGGAACCGGGAAGTTTTATGCTGACGTGTATGATGGAACGGTTGAATATACAAAAACAGGTGATCAAACGGTTATTTTTCCGGACGGATCTCCACAATTTCACTCACTGATACTAAGCGGTAGTGGAACAAAAACATTGCCTTCTTCAGCTTTAATCCTTCATGGAGATTTGTCTTTGATGGGCACCGCAACAGCGGTAGCAACAAACACACTGACCATCGGTGGAAATTTCACCTTGGGAAGTGGCACTTCTTTTACGGCTGGAAGTCTGATACACACTGTGGCGGGAAATTTACTGAATAATGGAGGCATTTTTACCTCTACAGGAAGCACCATTGTGCTTAATGGTACAGCGGCTCAAACAATAGGTGGAACCGTACCCCTGACGTTAACTAATTTGACCATATCGAATACCTCAGCGACCATTACGGCCTCCTCTGCTTTAAGTTGTGCCGGAGATCTTATCAATCCTGGCATGCTGGATATGGCAACAAACGTGTTGGCAGTGATCGGCACAACAACCAATACCGGCACCATAATAACAGCGGTTCCAACTTTAAAGAGTGCTTCGCCCATTCCTGAAGGTAAAACCTGGGGTGGCACCATTGAATACAACAGCAATGCGGGTTCGCAAACAGCTGTAGGTGGAACATATACTAATTTGGCTATCACTGGAAACAGTGGCGCCGTTGCAGCGGCCGACATCACCGTCAACGGAACTGTCCATCTACACTCCAATCCGAATCCTACCACCGGTGGTTTGGAAATGGGTAGCTACACGCTTCAAATGGATCTAAACGGAACTTATACTGGTGAGGGCGATGTGACTGGAGTGGTAAAACGTACCGGAGCTTTCGCCGTTAATATGCCTTATACCTTTGGTAGTCAGTTTACCTCCATTACCTTTACAGGGGCTTCTTCGAGCCGGCCCACCTGGATCACTTGCAAAACGGTGATCGGTTCAGCACCAAGCTGGAGAACGAGTGCTGTGAAACGGTACTATACTTTTGCCGTCGACAAAGGGGATGACCGTACCATTGTAAATTTACGCTTTCTGGATGCTGAACTTGATGTGTCTGAAACAGATAAAAACATGTTGGTTTTTTGGGATGCCTATACAGGACCGACTTTCTCTAATTTTTATCCGCGTGGAAAATCAAATGTTAATGCCATTGATAATTGGGTTAGTTTAACAGGTATGGCCATTAATTTCTTTGTTCCCTCCAGCTCACTGGACTATAAACAATGGGGATTAAGTTATAACAATATTTCTCCCATTACCTGGACTGGAAATGGTTCTCCTACCTATGCAGGAGACTGGAGTTTGCCCGGAAACTGGAACGGTGGTATACCAACGGCTACAGATGCTGTTCTGATTCCCAAATTAGCCGACCTGCCTGCGGACAACAATGGTCTTCCAACCTGGAATTCAGCCACCGGAGTCGTACAAACGCTTGAAATCGCTTCTGGAAGTGCAGTTTCCTTAGGTACAGCCGATTTAACCATTCATGGAGATGCCAACGCCTGGGTCAACAACGGTACTTTTACTTCTACAGGAACGGTGTTTTTTTCCAATGAAGCAAAAACTGCCACCATTGGTGGAACAGGCGTGAATAATTTCAATTCCATTGCCGTAGTAGAAAATTCTTTTGTTCAGACGGCAACGGATTGTGTTTTGAAGATAGCCGGAACGCTTTCGGCGGGTGATGGTAGCATTCTCGATTTTACAACAAATAACAATACGGTTGATTTTAATGGTGCCGATCAAACCATTCTAAACCCAATTGGTTTCGGATTGAACTCCGGGTATCGCCATTTAGCCCTGAGTGGCAGCGGAACGAAGACGATGCCTTCGACAGATCTCTCCATCCTTGGAAATATGACACTCTCCGGAACGGCACTCGTTGCACCAACGCATGCGTTGATGATAGGCAGCGCTTTAACGGTAGGATCCGGTGCCGGTTTTACAGCAGGCAGTCTGACGCATAACATTGGTGGTGACATACTAAATAATGGTGGAACCTTTGATTTATCAGGAAGCACCATCGTCCTTAATGGAACATCTATGCAAACGATTGGAGGAACGGTTTCAACAAACTTCAATAATCTGATAATCAGCAATTCAAGCATGGCGAGATTGCTTTATGACGAGTCGTTCAGCAACGTATTGCAAATACAGGATAATGCCTCGCTGACGCTTGAAACCGGTCCGCTTCTAACTTTTCAGCCGGGTGCAACGGTAACAACAGCTACTAATTCAAAAATAATACTTAAATCGGATGCCCGTTACCTGAATTTGAGCTCAAGTACGCCTACCCTCCAAATGTACCGACAATTAACCGGCACACAGGGCTGGCGCATGGTGGCTTCGCCGGTAGCAACGTATTTTTCCGATATGTTTAAAGCTCCATTAGTAACGCAGGGCTTTATCGGTTCAACCTATCCTGCTTTGCAACCTAACCTGATGTGGTGGGACGAAACGGATGGCGGAACTACCCTGCAGGGTTGGAGGCAACCAACCAATTTGACCGATGCGCTCTCTGCCGGACGAGGGTATTTCCATTATGTATTCAATGGTGCAGGTATAACCGGTGGTGGTAACTATACCGATAATCTTCCGGGTAACCTATCCGTGACAGGTGTGGAAAATTTCAACGGAAGTGGAAGCTATAATTTTAGCCTTTCGTATACAGCTCACGATGCTTTGACGCAGACACCTTCCGTTTATTACGACAAGACTTCTCTCGACCAGGGCTGGAATCTGATAGCTAATCCCACCGCCAGTACACTCGACTGGGATGCTGGTTCAGGATGGACAAAAACGAATGTGGACAATACAATTTATGTATGGGACTCCTCTGCGCTGAGTGGAAACGGCGATTATCTTTTTTGGAATGGATCTACAGGAACACTCCTGAACGGAATGATTCCTCCTTTTCAGGCCCTCTGGGTGCACGCCAACACAATTGCCCCTGCTCTTTCGTTTAGCAATACTGCCAAAACCGGTACTTCTGCTACTTTCTTCAGAAGTCCGGATCTCAATGTTAACGAAGCCCTAAGTATTCCTGTTACTCTCTCAGGATCGAAAATGGAAACCACTTCATTTATCACCTTTACAAATAAAGGTGTTAAAGGACCGGATGAACTGGATGCCTATCGCCTCCAATCGATGAGCGATACATGGATCGAACTTTACACCTTAAGTTCACCCGATTATGTGAGCCCCTTGGTTATCAATAACCTTGCCTTACAGGATACCGGTATGGTAAATATTCCCCTTTTTGTCGGTGGTCAGATAATGGGCGCAGGAATAAGCGACAGTTATACCCTGAAATGGAAACTGCCCGCCAATTGGCCTTCGGACTGGAATATCAGTCTTCAGGATCATCAGGCTGCCAAAGCTGTTTCGATGACCGATACCACTCAGTATACCTTTAATTACACGACAAAAACCGTTAAATCCGGCGTAAAAAGCAGCATCTACAGTCCAGTGCAATTAGTGAAATATGCAGCGGATGCAAGTCAGGCTACAGTCAGTACCCCTCCTTTCAGCATTATCATTTCCAAAGGGGGTAAACCGATCGGATATGTCGACTCAAAACCGCATTTACTGCCCAATTATCCCAATCCATTCTCAAACTACACTATCCTGCAGTTCAGTTTGCCTGAGTCGGCCCGGATAAGCATGGATGTGTTTGATTTGAACGGAATTTGCGTTGATAAATTAGCAAACGCTGAATATCCTGCAGGAATAAATAAAATCGAATGGCAGCCACGTAACGACACATCCGGTATGTTCTTCGTCCGATTTATCAGTGAAGATAGAGTAGAAACCCAAAAAGTGATCTATAAAAAGTAAATTCATAATAACAACGAAATAATAATGAATGTCCTGAAACCAATATATTACCTGTTATTTATCTTGCTGGCATTTCCATTTCTGACGATGACGGCACAGAATAGAACTTCTGTTTCCATTAAAGCTCAGGCTACGGTGGTTGATAACTCTAACATAGAACTTCTCACCATCAAAAATATGGACATTGACGCCCGACAGGCCGTTGACGGAAAGATTTATGTATCTGCTCAGCGTGATGCTTCGGCAGCCCAAATGTTGATAAAGGGGAAGGCCAATGCCAAATTCAGGGTCACTTTCTCTCCCGTTGTGGAAATTACAAACACTACCGGCACCGGCACCCTATCGTTGCATTATGAGGTGTATGGCTATCGGGCGGATAACCAGGGTGCAAGTGAACCCATTGATGCAGCTGAACGTACCCTGCAAATCAGTAACGACAGCAAGTACTATTTTTGGATAGGTGGTCATATCGATATTACAAATGCCCGTCCGGGAAATTATGATGGCGAATTTACAATCGAAATAGAATATGTTTAAATAATGAAACAAACAATACGGCATACTATCCTTCTTCTGGCCTGCAGTCTGCTGCTGAGCGGAACTGTAATGGCTCAACGCATCAGTTTTGGGTTATATGCTACGGATGGTATCGTTTTAACTGATTTAACGGAACTTAACTTTAATACGAAACAACAGATAATTATTGGAGGCGAAACCGTTCCTGTGAGTCTGACCGACGACGGCGTTGCTGTCATGAGCATCACAGGACGCATTGATTTGGATATCACCGTTACAATTGATGCGCCAATGACCCTCGATTTGGATGCAACAAATACAATTCCGTTGGTGATCCGGTTTGCTTATTCCAATACAGGAGCTTCAAACGATACCGATGCCAAAATGACGGCGATTGAAGTGCCGATAGGTTTCACAAGTGTAACATTTCCTGTTAAAAGACGTACTTCGGGACTACCCGCACCACCGCCGACGCCTAATTATGCAGGATATGTTGCCCCCACGGCTACAGCCTATCTGTTTGTGTACGGAACGCTGGGACCTGTGCCGGCGAACGCAGCTGCCGGAATGTACACCGGAAATATAAATATTCATGCAGAGTATGCAAAATACTGACAGGCAAGTTGATTGAAAGTTAGAAGAAAGAAAATTATGAAACACTATCAAAACAGAACACAAAAAGGACTATTCAGATGCACAGGCGCCCGGCACAGGCTGACTGTATATCTTGTCGTGCTGTTGACGGTAGTGTTCCCGCTCACTGCTTCTGCTCAGTTCATCCGGTTGAACCTGTTTATACCGCCAAAAACGGATCAAACTGAGTTTAAACCTTTCCAATTTACACAGAATTTTAACTCCGGAATGGAAATGCTTGAAGGAAAAGGTACACTTTGTATCAGTGGCGTCGAAAACTTTCAGGTGCTGGCGAGCTTCACGCATTCGGACTCGTTGCGGAATGAAGCCGGAAAGGCAATACCCTGGATGGCTAAGCTGTCCTATCGTAACGATGGACAAAGCCAACCACCGGGAAAAGATGCAGGTCACGTAGTTTCTTTTCCGCTGAGCGACTGCGGACGGATGATCGAGTACATAAAAGGCAATCCGCAGGTAATCAATGCATTTCTGTTTTTACAAGTAAATACCACGCTATCAAAAGTGACATCATCCGTCTATACAGGTGATATATGTCTTATCATAGAATATAATTAACTATTTTGTCAAATCAATTAAACACCGAAGAAAGGAGAAAGTTTCAATCAAAACAAATGCCCTACAAGGCAAATTCAATTATTAATAAAACAAGTATTTTTTTAAACAAACAATTATTATTAAATTTTTAAACAAAAAACAAAATGAAAACAAATCAATTTTTCGCTGCCATCGTAGTTATGATGGGCTTTACAATGAGCGCTATGGCGCAAAGTAATAATACTGCCACTGATAAAATATCTGCAAAAGCAGAGGTCGTAGCAGCAGTTACCGTAACTAAAGTTCAGGACCTTATTTTTGGTATGGTTACCCCAGGTATAACAAAAACTATTTTGTCTGATGGTGCTATTTCAACAGGAGCTACGGCAGGTAATTCTACAGGAATTGTAACGGCAACCTATTTGGGAGGTACAACGGGTGCTGAACAAGCAGGTGAATTTTCAATTACCAAGGGTTTGAATACTTCAATTACTCTGGCTTTTTCTTTGCCTTCAACCCTTAGTGATGGTTCTTCACACACCCTTCCAATTAATTTTTTAGATGTTACAACTGGATTAGCAAAACTGTCAAAGAAATCTGGATCTCAAGCTGACGTTGCATTTACTCCTGCTACAGGTATAACTACAGCTCAAGCGGGTACTGCATCTGAATACTTTACAGGAAACGATTTATATGTTTTTATTGGCGGTACTGTTGTTCCAGCTATCGATCAGGTTGCTGGTGTTTATTCAGGAGATATCACTCTTACGGCTACTTACAATTGATTGTATTCCAATTATTCATCAAAAGGGTGGCGGCATGCCGTCACTCTTTTTACTCTTAATCATCTGAGTCTGAAATAAACAAAGAATCTACCTTTCAAGGAGTAATCAGGAAAATGCAGATTTTTCATTGAAGAAACTAAGTTGCAGATATTCTCTATTATACTGATAATCAACAATAAGTAATATCTCCTGCTTATTTACTAAAGTTTCTTTTATCGCAAGCTCACATTTTTAGTATTTATTATTGTATATTTGCATCTGATAGTAAACCGTTTATCGGTTTTATAAAAGACTGTTCGTGTAAAACTAATTTATTGTCCGTATGAAAAAGTTTAAATTTTTTGCCGTTCTTCTCTGCGTACTTAACCTGACAGCTATATTGCAGGCACAGATATCTTTAGCGCCGTCTTTTGTCTTTATTGATAAAAATAGTGGCGTAGGCAACCTTTTCGTGAGTAACAGTAGCGATAAACCCTACGAAGTCACCGTCAACTTTGCCTTCGGTTATCCGGGTAGCGATGCAAATGGTAACCTGGTGATGAACTACGATGATAGCACGGCTTATAATCAGTTTGCGCTCGACAAAATGATACGGGCTTTTCCCCGCAGTTTCACCCTCAAGGGAAAGGAGCAACGTACCGTTCGGATACAGGTTTTGCCCGGTCAGCGCAGAAATGAAGGATTTTATTTCACCCGTATGAAAGTGCTGGCAAAACCTCAAACTGCCGAAGTTACCAAAACAACTACCGAAGGAATTGGTACGAAAATCAACTTTAACTTCGAACAGATAACGGCCGTTTTCTACCACAGAGGCAAGGTGACAACAGGCGTGAACGTTCAGAAACTGGATGTGCGTCAAAATGAAGAAATGCTTGAACTGCGACCTACCTTGGAACGCACGGGAAATGCCCCGTTCCTGGGGAGTATGTTCGCTAAATTAAAAGATGCACACGGCAAAGTGGTAGCCGAAACCCAAAGTACCACCACCGTGTATTTTACCGAAATCCGTCGCATGGATCTGAAACTTGATAAGGTGACTCCGGGTACGTATACACTGGAGCTTAGTTTCGAAACCCGACGTAATGACATGATGACCGATGATCTGATACAGGCTGCCCGCATTGTAAACGAATCGAAGGTCGAAATAAAATAAAAAGATATTAATGAAGCAATCATATTTCTACGTTAACCGTATCACTGTAGTGATATTGGTTGCTTTTTTCTTGTTGTTTTTTTCTCCGAAAACAAACGCCCAACAGGAAGAAGTGTTGCTGACTTTTCGTCATCCTGCTGTAGGCAATGTGTATGTCGGCAGTTTATATGATTACAAAACTGATGCTGTTTTTCTTCCTGTCATCGAGCTTTTCAGCCTCCTCGAAATCAATTATCAACCCGATAGTAAAAACTTTAGTGTTCGCGGTAATTTCATTACCCCCGATCAGCCCTATATCATCAACTTATCGGCTATGCAGGTGCAACTCGGCAAAACCGTTTATCCCCTCAAGCCAGGTGATTTCCGACTGGGCGAAACTGATTTTTATCTTTCGCCCAAGGTTTTCGAAGATGTTTTCGGGCTGAAATTCACGGTGGAGATTGCTCCTCTTTTGCTGAGCCTCGAAACCACAAAGAACCTTCCCGTACAGGAACGCAAAGCCCGTGAGCTTGCCCGTAACCGTATGGAAGGACGTGACCTGAAACAGGAAGATTTTCCTCTTGCCTACGACCGTAAGCGCTCCATTTTCAGCGGTGCCATGCTCGATTATGCCATTACCGGCGACTATTCGGCATCGGCTCAAAACCTCGGCTATACTTTTACGGGAGGAATGGAAATGCTGGGCGGTGATATACAGGGAACAGTCAATGGTTCAAATTCTACAGCTGGTTTCAATTCGCTCAATACGAGTGGACTCCGCTGGCGATATGCCATCCGCGACAATAACTTCCTGTCGGGGATTATGTTGGGACAAACGAGTACCACCGGACTGGAACCTATCGCAATGAAAGGGCTTGCCGTCACCAATGACCCTATCGAGCCTCGCCAAATGTACGAAACTTATGTGCTGGACGGGCATACGGAGCCTAATTCGGAAGTGGAAATTTATATTAACGAGCGACTTACCGATTTTAAACGTGCCGATGAACTGGGTTATTACCGTTTCGATATACCTGTCACCTATGGTACCACCCGCATGAGTTTACATATCTATACTCCTTCGGGTCAACTCATTGTAACCGATAAACAAATGCAGGTGCCTTTCACTTTTTTACCGAAAGGTGTTGTGTCGTACAATGTGCAGGCAGGTCAGGTGGAAGGCTACTTGTCCGATTCATTACATGGCAAATGGGTGGCAAACGGAAATATGGCCATTGGAGTGACCAAATGGCTCACTGCATCTGTCGGCACACAATTTCTTGGCGATGTTTGGAATATAAAAGACCTGATGTATTATGGCAACCTTTCTGCAAGGGTGTTCAAACAATACTTGATGAGCCTCGATGCTGCTCCCGGATATTTTTACAGGTTAACGGGAAGCGTGATGTATGCCAATAACCTGAGTGTAAATCTAATCTATACTAAATTTGATGGATTGGGCATATTTAATGCACGCGGTGCAACCAACAATCTGAATGCTAATGTATATCTGCCGTTCAAAATTTTTGGTATGAATACAGGGTTTCGTTTTGGAGGTGAACATAGTGTGTTACCAACCGGTAATTTAACCGACTTTACATCCGATTTCAGCGCTCGGCTGGGCAAAGTAGACCTGCGGTTCAATTATCGTGATAATTTTAAGTCTGCTAATTCTGTCACCATTTACGGCGAAGGAGTGCTCACTACCGCACTTACCTATACCATTGCACGTACACCGGGCATTCCGGTTTATGTGAGGGGAATGTATCTTCGGGCACAAAACAGGTATGATATACGGCACAACCGTTTACAGGAGACAGATATGGAGCTTTCTCGCACCGTACTTAAAACAGGCCGTCTGAATTTTGCCGTGGGCTATAGTCATGTTACAAATACATTGAACACCCAATTAGGATTGACACTCGACCTGAATAAGATAAGGAGCACCACTACGCTTAATACCTTAGGTAAAAATTTAATGGCAAGACAGAGTTTGAATGGAAGTATCGGTTGGGATATGCAAAATTCTGAAGCCAACTTCAGTAACCGCCAACAGGCAGGCAGAAGCGCTGCGTCCGTGCTGTTGTTTGTCGACAATAATAACTCAGGTCACTATGATAAAGGCGACCAACTCCTGCCTCACCGCGGAGTAAAACTCGACCGTTCCACCATTATGGAAGTGGGTAAAGATAGTATCCTTAGGTTTTCTCAGCTTCAGAGTTATTACAAATATAACCTGAGCGTCAACCGAAATGCCATCCCTGATCCTACGCTGGTGCCGCTCAAGGATAAGTTTTCGTTCATTGCCGACCCAAATCAGTACAAACGCATAGAGATTCCTTTCTACCGCGGAGGTACCATTGAAGGAGCAGTGCTGATTCAGCGCAAGGATGTAACCACCGGTCAGGGAGGTTTACGATTGCTGTTGAAAGCTGTTGACAAAAAATTTGATACTGTGGTTCGTACAATGAGCGATGGCGGATTTTATGTGATGGATCTCGCTCCCGGGAAATATACAATAGAGGTTGATCCGGTGCAACTTGACATCCTGAATGTGAAGCAACCCGAAAAACTTCGCTTCGAGGTAAAAGCCAGCTCCGAAGGTGATTATCAGGAAGGATTGAATGTCCTGTTGGTTCCCAATAACTAATTGAGACAGTGATTTTTTCCAACTAATTCAATCCTGTTTCCTGCAATTTTGTTGCTTAAATAAGCATTTTCACACCAAAAGAGAAGACCAACCTGATTTTCATCAAGCTGATCTTCTCTTTTATTAATAATCAATAAGTTAGATTAATATACCAATCAACGATACTTATTTTACTTCTTCGAATGTGATTAGCGCATTATATCAGGCACTTACAAACACATGTTGCAAATATGAAACAAATAAAAAATCGATATAAATAAAAATCAAATTGCTGATAATGTGTTATTTAAGTGTATTTTGATAGATAAAAACATACAACATAAATACCGTGCAAATATAGTACTTATTTGGACATATTGGACTGTTTTAGAACAAAAAATCCCACTCGAATGAGTGAGATTTGATTTAGTAGAAAACAGCCTTAGAACTGCTTTAATCGCCACAGTAAGTAAACGCCAATAATCAACAAAACAAATAGAGAAATAGGACCGCACCAGATTTGGAAATTTTGCCAGCCTGTCAATGGGGCTTTAACCTGTTTGATTACTTCCACCGGATAGGGCACCTGGATTGTATCATTGATAAAAATTGAATCTTTGACAATCTTGTTTTTGCATAGATAGCTGTACCGTTCCAAAATCAGGGTATCGCCTTTGTCCTTTACAAAAACTGAATCGTAACGGAAAATTGAGTCTTTGACGAAGTTATCCCGGTATTCAATTTTTGTTGTTTCTACCGGAATGTATTTTACCGATTTGCAGGAATACAACATCGTTGCTATTACTGCGAAAAAGAGTATTTGTTTCATTGGATTTTGATTTTAGTTTGTAATTTGAATCCTGCTTGTACTGCTGAAATGTCGGCGTTTCGTCCGTTTTCCACAAAACTCATTGCCGCAACAATCAGAATGTAGTCAGAGCCATCAATGGCGGTCAGTTGTTTGTTTCTTGGAATGCCCGACCACCTTTCAACGTTGGAAATATAGCTTTCTGTGTCGTTTTCGGCGGGTGGTGCCCATTTGGTAATTATCTTTTCAATTGTGTTTAATCCTCGTGAAAGATACGTTCCGAGGATTACAATGCCGGCACGGTAGCCGAAAGGCAGTGACGTGAAAGTTTTGAAACTTTTGTCTCTCCCTTTGATTTCACCCTGAAAATGTTCGGCATTATGCCGGATATTCAATGGATTATTGTTCCGAAGTCCTCTCGATTTCATATTTATTTCTCCTGTTTTTTTGAGTTTAAGAATGAAATGAGAGCTTGTATTTCCTCTTTGTTTTCAAAGATCTTCAGTAACACTTTTTGGATATCATCAACGTTTTTATTCTCCTGCCTGAGGTTTTCAAACACGGATTTAGCCTCTATTAAGACAATCCCAATCGCACCTATAACCGTAAAATATGGCATTTCAAACACAACGCTGGCGACTATGTCGCCAATGGTTAGCATTATCATTAAGCCAAAGTAACTGGTCAATTTTGTAATAGTACGGCGATACCCGAAACTTGTACGGACCACTTTCAATTGTTTAGCTCGTTTTACTCCAAAAAATAGGTCAATGAGTACTGACACAAATACGCAGGAATATAAGACTGCTAAAACGGCCAAGAGTCCATTTAAATGGCTCCAGTCTTTGTTCATTATGGACGGTATAAAAAGTAATTTCATTTTGATTTGATTTTTAAATTAGTGTATTCAAAAAATCCCGCTCGAATGAGCGGGATTTGTCAGCAAGAAAATAGTTATTGCTTACGCCTAAGCAACTTCTACAGAACCCAAATAAACGCTGTTAGCAAGATCTTTGCCGTCTTCGGTGATAAAACCAAGGAACACTTCAACACTTTCGCCTAACCATTCCGCAGGAACTGCAATTTCTTGAGCTCCGGTGGTACGAGCGTTTCCAGCAGTTTCATAAACTGCTTCTGCCCGAAGTGGATTCAGCACTAATACCAACGCTTTGTCGGTGGCGTTAGCCATGTTTGCACCGGAATTGTCGTCCCAAGTCAAACCAATTGAACCACCTGTGGCAAGTACTGCGGCATTTGAAGCCGTAGTAAGGTTACCACGAGAAACCAACACTTTGGACAAGTCAACACTGAAATCAGGGAAAGCTCCCGTGATTGCGTTGTTGAGAATGTACGACATTGCAGCATTGAACGCTGTTTGTTTGGTTGTGTAGCGTTTGTAGCCTACACGGATAAAGCCAGTGATTGGCTTCAAAATACCCAATACTAATGCGAATTTGCTGCGTTGGCCCATTTGACCATCAGTGCGGGGATTGGCTACAGAAGAAGCCTTAGCGCGCATGTAGCTGATTCCTTTCCAGCTACCACCTACGACGTTTCCCACTTTACCTGAGAAACTTCCTAAAATACCTAAATTAATCTTTCCCATTACCTTAAAAATTTATGGAGTTAATAAATATGATTACTTGGACTTGGTACGGCTCAAATATGGACTTTCCCTTATCCGAATGTAAAGATATATTGTAATTATGTAGCTGACACAGAAAGAGTTTAGCTTGCTGCCGATTGCGTTTAGTTGCTTTTGCAAGGGCTTTTACACCCCTGCATTTTTGAAGAATTGGCGAACAAACGCTTGCTTGTACTCGCTGACAGCTCGAAGTGTTTTTTTTAGATTCTGCTCCCTTTCCTCCAATAATTTGAGTGCCTGGACAGTTTTCGCAAAATCGGCGGCATATTGCTCAATGATTGGAATGTGGAACGCCAAAATGCTGCGGAATGACCGAATAGTCATAAACGGAATAACAGAGCCATGCAAATGAGGTTCAAAGGCACGACACCGCCACAAAGCATAACAGAGGGTGCGAAGTTGGTCGGCTTGCTCCTGATTTTCTGCGATAATTACAAAGCAATTCGGACAGGGAAACGCAAGCGGTTTTCCGCTATTATTTCCTTTGTTAAGGATAAAGAAATGCGATTTTCTGATTTCATCTTTCTGATTATAAGACTTCAAAATAAAGCTACACATGAGGATAACGATTAAAGGGTTAATAAACGAGGGACTACCCCCTGCAAATAATTTTTACCCCCAGAAAAGAGAAAGAAAAAAGAAAAGAAGAAAAAAAAGGATATACTCTTCAAACAGCCAGAGAGCGGCGGCTGTCAAGGTTTTTGGGCAGAATACTACCCGAAGCGTAGCGAGGTGTGGAGATTGTGCCCAAAACCCGTAGGGCTTGACCTTTACTGCCGGTAAGCGGAACGGCTATCTTTGTATATTCATTTTTTTTTGGCGGAAAACGTATTATGCTTTCTTTATTTTTTATTGCAATTGATTTGTAATTTTTTATCGGGGCAAACACGCCGCAGGAAATAAAATATACCATTGGGATAGCGTTGGAAAAGAGCTTTGGGGAAAACGGAATGAATGTAGCTTGCGGAATGGAAATGAGTATTTCGCCTAAGCTGTGCAGTGCTGAGGTGTATGCTTGCAATGCAGGCAAAATGAAGTGTTGGTTTGGGTTGAGGTACGAAACTCTAAAAAGTTATTCTCGGTTTAACAGCCAAAGATAATTTCTATATTTTTGTTGATTATTTTTTTTAAAAACCACTTTTTAAATGTTTAGAAAATGAATACAAATCAAATTACAAATGAAACACCATTAGCATTTTTGACAGTTGGCCAGTTCTTGGAATTAGTTAAATCGGAAATTAATTGTCAAACTGTGATTGTACCCGAGAAAACAAAGCATTTGGTATATGGCTTGCGTGGAATTAGAGAATTATTAGGGGTATCAAACGTAACTGCATGTAAATATAAAGAAACAATACTTAAAGAAGCAGTCAGCCAATATGGTCGTAAAATAATTGTTGACGCAGATTTAGCACTTGAACTATTTAAAAACAGAAAAACTAAATTTCATAGGGGCTAACTCGCCGCAGGAAATAAAATATACCATTGGGTTAGCGTTGGAAAAGAGCTTTGGGGAAAACGGAATGAATGGAGCTTGCGAAATGGAAATGAGTATTACCCGAAGCCGTGCGGAGCTGAGGTGTATGCTTGTAATGTAGGCAAAATGAAGTGTTGGTTCGGTTGAGGTACGAAACCGACCGGAACGAAATGGAGCTGAAGTGGAACGCATTTACCGCAAGCACAAGTACAATCTACTCGACATTTTTTATTTTCTGCACAACTAATGGGCGGTGGGGAATGATTGAGGAAATTGCACAAAGTGCGGAATTACTTACAAGCTGCTTGGAAAGGAGCTTGACAACTGTCCCCATATTTTAAAAACCTTTTATAATTTTCATTGCTGCCTTAAAATATACCTACAATGAAAATTGTATATGGTTTTCGGGGCATTATTTTCGAGTTGGCGGTACGCCTGAACAACGCACCGTTTAGGTGTAATAAACTTACCACTCTGCCTGAAAGGTGCTTATTGGGGTGGACTCGTCGCAGTGGGAAAAAATATACCATTGGAAATGCGTTGGAAAAGGGCATGGGTGGCGACTGAATGGAACGAAACAATGGGTTGGGAAATGAAATGGAGCTTTACTGGCTGATTGTGTGTGGAAATATTTGTGCGAGGAATACAGCCGATAAGCGAAATGGAATGACTGCGTGGATTTGTGGAGTGGAATGAAGAAGCCACTTATGCCGTGCGGTGCTGAGGTGGGTGAAATGAACTGAGCGCAATGTAGTGAAGGGTGGACGTGTGTGAGGTACGAACTGCGTCCCCCGAAACGAAATGAGAGAAGAGAATGAACCGACCGCAAGCATACGAAAATAAAACACGACATTTTTTTTACCGACTGCAACCGCTGAAAGGGAGGAGGGGAATTTTGTTGGTCTCTGGTTGGCGGTATGCCTAAACAACTCACCGATTAGGTGTTTAATTCTTACCGCTCTCCCTTTAGGGGCTTATTCTTCGGGCAGCGCAGCGGGGCAAAGCGATGATTTTGTGCGGCTATTATACATAATTTGGTTATAGGACTTTTTTTCAGGGGTTTATCCCCCGAACGTAGTGAGCCTATTTGGTGAAAAAAGTACTATAACTACATGTTATGTATACATAGCTTTGAGTTGTTTTTTTTCTGGCGCAAGTGTAGCACGGTGGTGGCGGTTGGAGTGCAAACGTCTTTTTTGCCTTTTGCAAAAAGTGTGACAGAAAAAAACAACAGAAGGGTAGATTGTGCGGAAGCCACAAAAAAGACCGTGCAAGCCATGAGGTACGAATGGTGGGGATTTTTTGTGGCTGGAGATTTGCCCTGCGGAGCTGCCCGTAATATACTTTCAGGCTTTGCCTGACCGCTTTTTTTAAGCTATATTATAAATCATGGTAGTATTGTAAAATTAATTTAGTTGAGTTATAATAATTCTTTAGAAAAAACAAAGAAAATACGGGAGCAAAACCTACAAATTGCATGTCAGTTGCCATTGAGTATACGAGGCGTGTTAGCAGCATGACCGTTCAGTTGTTATATAGTTGTCATATGTTTTATTGTGATATATCGTTGTCTGACAACACTTAAGTCAGTTTTATTTCTTGTTTTTATTTTCAGACAAGCAGATATGTGCTATATTGTTATCTAAATACACAATGCTAAAATTATAAACTCACCACAGTTCATCGGTTTTTTTTTCTGATTGCACTTCAACTGTCTAAACGAGCAAAAAAACAATGTACTGTGACCGCTCTGCCTATTATCGAAAAGCTATAAAAGCCACTGCAAGACGTTTGAATATAAACACTACCTTGCTGTGGCTTTTTTTGCTTTTTGGGCGTTTAATCTTAAAATTAATTTCTAAGTTTTAAAGATGTTGAAGTTTATATTACATCTTGCTAATCAATTGTACATTTGCATCTTTCTTTTTTTTGCGAAGATTTAAAACATTTTCATTGCTCATACGTTTAAACATCAAATGAAAAAACTATTCTCCATATTATTTGCTGCAATGATTCTCCTTTCGGGGATGCATCTGAGCGTTGCAACGCATTTTTGCGGTGGAGAGATTTCGCAGGTAATGTTTTCATTTACACACGAAAACGCCACTTGTGGAATGTGTGGCGAGGAAGATACAACTTCGAACGAAAAAACCATTGATAACGAGAGTTGCTGCAAAGACCAAATGTCGTCTTTTGTAGTAGACAATAATTATAGCCCTACAACTTTACAAATCAATTACAATGCAAACCAATTATTGCATGTTTTTGACATTCCTAAAACAATTGGAATTCAATCAACTCATACGAATTCTAGTTTAAACACAAATGTCCAGCCACCGGGTAACTATATAGCCAGTGCTGTCAGTCTCACTGACATTTGTGTATTCCGTATTTAAAAAATTACCTATAACTCCCTACTTTGGGGACTTTAATATATCGTTTCTTCAATTGATTTTTTCATTTGAAGAACATATATCTATATCTTATATTTTACTTTTACCAAATTTTATTTTATAACATGGTCTTCATGTCCACTACTGGTGGATTTTTGGGGCTTAAAATTACATCAAAAAATGAAAACAATTAAATTATTTATTGTAGCTGTTATAGCTATGACAGTAGGTGCTAACTCATTTGCACAAAATCATGATCATTCAAAAATGACTACAACAAAAACTGAAACAATTAAGGTTTCTGGAAATTGTGAATCGTGTAAAACCCGCATAGAAAAGGCAGCAAAAGTAGCAGGCGTTGTTAAAGCAGAGTGGAATCAAAAAACAAAAGTATTGACTTTAGTTTACGACCCAACAAAAATAAAAAGTGACGATGTGCAAAAGAAAATTGCAGCCGTAGGGCACGATACACCGAAATACAAAGCCACTACTGCGGTTTATAACGCGCTTCCGGGCTGCTGTAAATACAGGTAAATCAAATATGCCAATAAAATTAATATGCCAATGTGCCAAAAGCTGGAATTGGCATATTAATAAAATTATGTTTGTAAATAAACCGGTTTTACATTGCCACATCGGCATATTAATCAATTAACAAATTAATGTTATGTTCAATAAACTTGTACATTATTTTCTGTACCACAGGCTAATTACGTTTATATTTCTGATTGTTGTTCTGGTTTTGGGGATTTCGTTTGCGCCTTTCAATTGGAAAACGGGTCTGATACCGCGTGACCCGGTTCCTGTTGATGCGATACCTGATATTGGCGATAATCAGCAAATAGTGGCTACTGAATGGATGGGGCGTTCGCCCAAAGATATTCAGGATCAGATAAGTTATCCGCTTACTTCTGCATTGCTGGGAATTCCGGGGGTAAAAACGATTCGAAGCACTTCTATGTTTGGAATGTCGTTTATCTACATTATTTTCAAAGACAATGTGGAGTTTTACTGGAGTAGGTCGCGTATACTGGAGAAACTCAATTCGCTACCTCCGGGCACATTGCCCGATGGAGTTCAACCTACTTTAGGACCTGACGCAACGGCGTTGGGGCAAATTTTCTGGTACACGCTCGAAGGGCGTGACCCCAAAACGGGTAAACCCAACGGCGGTTGGAATCCACATGAATTACGCACTTTACAGGATTTTTATGTAAAGTACAGTCTGTCGGCAGCCGAAGGTGTTTCGGAAGTTGCATCGGTAGGTGGATTTATCAAAGAGTATCAGGTCGATGTGCAACCGGAAGCATTAAAAGCGTATGGTGTGACGGTGATGGATGTGATGAATGCGGTAAAGAAAAGCAATCTGGATATTGGTGCAGAAACCATTGAACTGAATAATGCAGAATATATTATCAGGGGATTGGGCTATGTAAAAAGTATTGAGGACTTGGAAAATTCGGTAGTGTCGGTACGCAACAATACACCGGTTCGGATAAAGGATATAGCTCGTACTTCGTTTGGTCCAGCTACACGGCGTGGTGGTTTGGATAAAGCAGGAAGTGAAGCAGTTGGCGCAGTGGTTGTGGCTCGCTATGGTTCGAACCCAATGGAGGTAATCAACAACGTAAAAGCTAAAATCAAAGAAATAGAAGCGGGATTACCTCAGAAAACATTGCCTGATGGTTCGGTTTCTAAAGTAACTGTAGTTCCATTTTACGACCGCACAGGACTGATAAAGGAAACCATCGGCACATTGGAATCCGCATTGACGCATGAAATCATTATCAGTATCATAGTAATTATAGTACTGGTTTTAAATTTAAAATCATCGATAATTGTAGCAGGACTTTTACCTCTGGGCGTATTAATGACATTTATTTTGATGCGTTTCTTTGGAGTAGATGCTAATATTGTGGCTTTATCGGGTATAGCCATTGCCATTGGTGTAATGGTAGATATTGGTATTGTGGATGTGGAGAATATTCTGCGGCATTTGGAAATGCCTGAAAACAAAGGTGTCCGGGGTAAAGAACTTATGAAAGTGATTTACGACGCTACAACAGAAGTTCGTGCAGCAGTGGTTACTTCCATAGCCACCACAATTGTGAGTTTTTTGCCTGTATTTGCCATGGAAGCTGCCGAAGGAAAAATGTTTCATCCGCTGGCATTTACCAAAACCTTTGCACTAATCTCCGCTTTTGTGTTGGGTATTGTTGTGTTACCAACATTGGTGCATATTCTTTTCGATATACGGATTGACACCAAGAAAATCAGACGTATTCTGAATGGAGGTTTGATATTGGCAGGAATTTGTATTGTTGCCATTTGGCAAATAGTACCTGCATTGGCATTGGTAGCTGTTGGGGTAAATAATTTATACGCTTTTAAATGGTCGGACAAACGAAAAGAATATCCGAATTATATCAATATTGCTATTACAGTACTTGTTGCGCTTTATTATTTAACTGTTGAATGGTTACCTCTGGGAGCGCATAATGGCACAATCATCAATTTCTTGTTTGTTGCAGGTATTGTAACCGTAATTTTGGCAGCACTGATGAGTATGGTTCATTTTTACGAACCTATACTTCGTTGGGCATTGCTCAACAAATGGAAGTTTCTGTTACTACCAGCATTTATTTTGATATTTGGATTTGTAGTATGGCAGGGATTTGATAAAACTTTTGGATTGGTTGCACAAGGATTCGATAAAATTGGATGGCATGCTCCCGCCAAAGCATTTCCGGGAATTGGAAAAGAATTTATGCCTTCGTTGAATGAGGGTTCTTTTCTGCTGATGCCTACCAGTATGCCTCATTCAAGCATTGAGAAAAATCTGCAATATATAAAAACGCTCGACAGACGTTTGACAGCCATTCCTGAAGTAGAAGTAGCAGTGGGGAAATGGGGACGTGTTAATTCTTCGTTAGACCCCGCTCCAGTTCAAATGTTTGAAAATACCATTAATTACAGGTCGGAGTATTTGTTGGACGAAAACGGACATCGAATGCGATTCAAAACGAATAGCGATGGTGAATATTTGTTGAAGAATGGAAAAACCTTTCGACCTGACAAAGATGAATTTCGTGCAATTCCTGCTGATAGCTTGATACATAGCGATAATGGAGAGTATTTTCGTCAGTGGCGACCAAAAATTAAGAAACCAACTGATATATGGAACGAAATAGTGAAAGTTACCAATATCCCCGGACTGACATCTGCACCTAAATTGCAGCCTATCGAAACACGGTTGGTTATGCTTTCGACAGGAATGCGTGCGCCTATGGGTTTAAAAGTGTACGGGCCAGACTTGGAGTCGATAGAAAAAGCAGGGTTGCAGTTTGAAAAAGCATTGAAAGAGGTTCATTCGGTAAAAGCAAACTCTGTATTTTACGACCGTGCAGTAGGCGCACCTTATTTGGAAATAAAACTGAACCGCGAAAATATGGCACGGTATGGAATGATGGTCAGCGATGTACAGGAAATTCTACAAGTAGCAATGGGCGGTATGGCGTTAAGTACTTCGGTGGAAGGTCGCGAACGATTTCCAATGCGTGTTCGCTATGCACGAGAATTGCGTGACAACCCCGAAGATATAAAACGGATATTGATACCTGCCATGAATGGAAGTCAGATTCCGTTAGGCGAAATAGCCGATATTGATTATACGCGTGGTGCGCAAATGATACGAAGCGAAAATACCTTTTTGGTGGGTTATGTAATATTTGATAAAGTGGAAGGTAAAGCCGAAGTAGATGTAGTAAATGAGGCTTCTGATATTCTGAAAAAGAAACTGGATTCAGGCGAATTGATATTGCCGCAGGGCGTAACTTATAAATTTGCAGGGAACTATGAAAATGAGATTCGGGCTACCGAACGTTTATCCATTGTTATTCCTATAAGTTTAATTTTGATTTTATTACTACTGTATCTTCAGTTTAAAACCATTACTGCCTCATTTATTCATTTCTCTGGAGTTTTTGTGGCTTTTGCAGGTGGGTTTATTATGCTTTGGCTGTATGGTCAGGACTGGTTTTTAAACTTTTCAATAGCGAATGTAAATTTACGTGACCTGTTCCAAATGCATCCCATTAATTTGAGTGTAGCAGTTTGGGTTGGATTTATCGCCCTGTTTGGTATTGCGACCAACGATGGTGTAATTATGGGAACTTATATTCATCAGGTTTTCGAAGACAGACATCCGGCAACGGTGCATGAAGTGCGCGAAGCTGTGATTGCAGCAGGTATGAAGCGCGTTCGCCCAGCCATGATGACTACAGCTGTGGCAGTAATTGCCTTGTTGCCGGTACTCACTTCCACCGGAAAAGGAGCCGATATTATGGTTCCCATGTCGATTCCAACCTTCGGAGGTATGATTATACAGGTTATGACCATTTTTGTAGTTCCGCTTTTTCAAGCCATGTGGCGTGAAAATGCAGTAAAACGAGATTTGAAAAAGAGTATTCAAACAATCAATAATCAGGAATAATGATGGAAAAAAATTGGATACAAAGAACAATCATTTTAATCAGTATTTTAATGATTAGCATTGTGGGGTATAGTCAGGCAACTGACTCTCTTAATTACTATTTGGAGATAGCCGAAAAAAACAATCCTACAGTTATGCAACGATACAACGAATATCAGGCTGCACTTCAAAAAATTCCACAGGCAAGTTCGTTACCCGACCCACAATTGGAGATGGGATTTTTTCTCAGTCCTATGGAATTGATGGCAGGAAATCAGCTGGCAGATATAAAACTAATGCAGATGTTTCCGTGGTTTGGTGTGCTGAAAAATGCCAAAGACGAAATGAGTCTGATGGCAAAGGCGAAATATGAAGCCTTTGTTGATGCAAAATTGCAGGTTTATTTTGATGTGCAATCCATCTGGTTCGATTTGTATAAAGTGAGGCAGAATTTAATTATTTCAGCCAATAATATGGAACTATTAAAGACCATTGAACGACTTTCTATTGCAAAACTTAAAGCAGGTTCGGCAAGTAATGTGAGCAATTCATCGTCGGGCAAAATGCAGGGAAATGGAGCTTCAGCTTTGTCGGCAAGTTCGGGAGGAATGAGTGGAGGTATGAATAATACATCAACAAACTCTGGTTTGGCAACAAATTCTAAAGCGAATGGAGTTTCAGGAGCAATGAATGCGCCTATGCGTTCGAGTTCTTCCACATTGGTTGACATTTACCGCATTCAGATAGAAATACAAGAGTTGGAAAATTCAATATTGTTATTGAGAAATGAAGAACAGATAATTCAGTCCAAATTTAACAGCCAGTTAAATCGCAATTTGCAATTGCCAGTTGCTGTTACAAGTTCGTTGCAAGTTGAACCATTGGATATTTCCTATTTAACGGTTTCTGACTCTATGTTTATTCAAAATCCAATGCTCAATATGCTAAAATATGACCAAATGTCAATTGATGCCAGAAAAAAAATGCAACAGAAAATGGGTTTACCTATGGTTGGCGTGGGTTTGAATTATTCGGTAATAAGTAAAAGTGAAATGTCCACTTCTCCCATGAACGGACAAGATATGATTATGCCTATGCTAAGTATTACTTTGCCCATTTACCGGAAGAAATACAAGGCTATGCAAACAGAATCAGGCTATTTAAAAGCCGCATCTGAAAATAATTACGTGGCTACTACCAATGAGTTAAAAATAGCTTACTTAGAAGCACTGCAGCAATATCATGATGCTAAAAGAAGAGTTAAACTTTATCAAAATCAGCGGGAACTTACCCAAAAATCAGTTGATATACTGCTAAAATCTTTCGCTGCATCTTCTGTAGCATTAACCGATATAATTCAGGCTCAACAGCAAATGCTCGATTATGAGATGAAAGAGGTAGAAGCTGTTGTTGATTACAATAAAGCAATTTCTCAACTAAAAAGATTAAAACAATAAAGATATGAAATCAATTATTTTAAACAAATATGTCCGTTACGGGTTAATGGTACTCGTTGGTCTTTTCCTTGGATGGCTATTTTTTTATCCATCGGCAACACTAAAGGAGGAACATAATCACACCGTATCCGAAAAGAAAAATGAAATATGGACTTGCTCCATGCATCCTCAAATAAAAATGGATAAGCCGGGGAAATGTCCCATTTGTGCTATGGATTTGATTTTATTAAATCAAAACAGCACGGCTCTTATGGATTCTGATGCTATACATTTTACTGCTGATGCAGCAGCGTTGGCAAATGTTGCAACATCGGTGGTGAGCCGCAGTAAGCCAGCTAAAGAAGTTCGTTTATACGGAAAAGTACAGGCTGACGAGCGATTGTTGCAAAATCAAGTTGCACATATTGGCGGGCGAATTGAAAAGCTTTTCGTTGGCTTTACGGGTGAGGCGGTAACTAAAGGGCAGTTGCTAGCACTTATTTACTCGCCCGATTTAATTACAGCACAACAAGAATTGCTCGAAGCGGCTAAAGATAAACAATCGCAACCAGCCATATACGAAGCAGCCATCGAGAAACTACGACAGTGGATGTTGAATGATAAGCAAATATCGCAGATTGAACAATCCCGTCAGGTAAAAACAAAATTTGAGGTTTACGCTAATACTTCGGGAGTTGTAACTACTAAAAAGGTCAATGTGGGCGATTATGTTTCGCAAGGAACTGGATTATACGATATAGCCAATCTTTCGAAGGTTTGGGTATTGTTCGATGCTTATGAAAGCGATTTGCCATTTCTGACTGTTGGAAATAATGTAAACTTTAGTTTGCAGGCAATTCCCGGTAAAAATTTTAATTCGACTATTCGTTTTATCGACCCTGTAATTGACCCAGTGAACAGAGTTGCCAAAATAAGGGTGGAGGTTGACAATGGCGGAGGCAAACTAAAACCCGAAATGTTTGTAACAGGAATAGTAAAAGCTAATCTGAATGAATATAAAAACAACTTAGTTATTCCACGTTCGGCAGTGTTGTGGACAGGAAAACGTTCGGTAGTATATGTAAAACAATCCGATAGCGATGAGTTGAATTTCAAGATGCGCGAAATAGAAATCGGACCAATGCTTGGAAACAGTTATGTTGTAATTTCGGGTTTAGAAGAAGGCGAAGAAATTGTCAGCGATGGCACATTCAGTGTCGATGCCGCTGCTCAACTCGAAGGTAAACCAAGCATGATGAGTCGTTAAAGCAGTTTCTTGTAAAAACGAGCGAAGAACACGAAAATCTGGCTATTTTTGAATATAAAAGCCACTGCAAGACGTTTGAAAATAAACACTCACTTGCTGTGGCTTTTTTTGCTTTTTGGGCGATTAGAAGTATTGCTGTTTTTTTTACAGGAATTTACCTGTTAGTTGATTTATTGATTTATAACCAACGGCGTACTTTAGTGCAATAATGCATGTAAATATTTGTGTGTACTGATTTTAGATATTCTTCCTCCAAACGAACCTGTACCTGAAAAAGAAGCGTTGATGAAACGAATACAAACAAGGTAATTGCATTAGGGAAAACGAGAAATAATCCTGCTAATGTAACAAGCATACCTAAAAAAACGGGATTTCGGGAAACAGAGAATAAGCCGTTTGTTTTAAGTTCGGTTTTTGCGGAATGGTCAATCCCTACCCGCCACGAGTTACTCATTTGTACCTGTGCTATAATAATCCATACAAAAGCAATGTGAATAATTATCAGACCTGCATATTTCAGGATTGATATTTCGAGCCATGTAAAGGGTGCGAAATACTGCAAACCTTCGGGGTAAAAAAGATTGACTAACGCTACAATAAAAATTAAAGAGGTAATTGGGGCAGATACTTTACCTAAAAAGTCGTGTGCCGAATCGGTGTTTTTGAACACATAGGGATTAATGCCAGTTTTGCGTTTTACACGAATTGAGGGGGTGATAAACACAATAAGGAAATACAGTATCAGAAAAGCAACGATATAAATATTGGCAATCATATTCTTTGATTATTATTTTTTTAGTATTCTTAGTGCATTGAAAATCGCAATCAGGGCAACGCCCATATCTCCGAAAACAGCTTCCCACATGGTTGCAATGCCAAATACTCCGAGAACAATGAAAGCAAGTTTTATGCCCATGGCAAAATAGATATTCTGCCATACTATGTTTCGGGTTATTTTTGCCACGTCAATAGCCAGAGCAACTTTCGAAGGGGAATCAGTCATCAATACTACATCAGCTGTTTCAATTGCTGCATCGGAGCCAAGTGCGCCCATGGCTATTCCTACATCCGCGCGGGCAATTACCGGAGCGTCGTTTATTCCATCGCCAACAAAGGCTACTTTGCCGCCTTTACTTTCTGCGATTAATTGTTCGATATGTTTTACTTTATCTTCCGGTAGCAATTCAGAGTAAAATCGGTCAATCCCTAATCTTTTAGCAAAGGCTTGTGCGGCATATTGATTGTCGCCAGTGAGCATGACCGTTTGAATTTTCTTCGCTTTTAAGTTCTCAATCGCTTCAATTGCATCGTCTTTCAGGCTGTCGGAGATAATGATATAACCAGCATAAACACGGTCAATAGTTACATGCACCACCGTTCCATCTACCTGACAAACCGAATGTTCGATGTTTTCTTTATGTAACATTTTATCATTTCCTGCCAATATTGTTTTGCCATCAACAACCGCTTTAATACCATGCCCTGATATTTCCTCGGTTTGTGTAATTTTTGTGATGTCAATTTTAGCCTGATACGCTTCGGTAATGGATTGAGCCACCGGGTGATTTGAGTGAGTTTCGGCATAAGCGGCATATTCCAAAATTTCTTCTTTAGAAAAGCCGTTTGAGGTAACCACCTCTGAAACCTTAAATTCGCCCTTTGTGAGTGTACCTGTTTTGTCAAACACTACTGTTGTTACCTGCGTTAGAGCGTCCAGAAAATTAGAGCCTTTTACCAAAATCCCCTTTCGGGATGCCAAACCAACCCCGCCAAAATAGCCCAAGGGAATACTGATAACTAATGCACACGGACAAGAAATAACCAATACAACCAAGGCACGATATATCCAATCGCCAAACGTTTGTCCGCTAAATAAAAGCGGTGGTACTATAGCCAACAGCAAAGCTCCAATAACCACTATCGGCGTATAATATCTGGCAAATGTAGTAATGAATTTCTCTGTTTCGGCTTTTTGTGAGGTGGCATTTTCCACCAGTTCAAGAATTCTTGAAACAGATGACTCACCAAATAATTTATTGACTTTTATAGTAAGTAAACCGGATTGATTAATCATCCCTGCCATTACTTCATCTTTTACGTTTACTTTACGTGGTACGCTTTCACCTGTTAGTGCAGCGGTGTCAACAAACGAAGTTCCGTCGAGAATTGTTCCATCGAGTGGAACTTTTTCACCTGCCTTAACGACAATAATGTCACCAACTTTTACTTCTTCGGGAGAAACCTTGATTACTTCCACGCCTGATTTCAAATTGGCATAATCGGGTTTAATTTCCAGTAGCGATTTGATTGACTTGCGTGATCGACCCACTGCAATATCCTGAAATAATTCACCAGTAATATAAAATAACATTACTGCTACTGCTTCGGGCATTTGATGAATAGCAAAAGCTCCAAGTGTAGCTATAGTCATTAAAAACTGTTCATCAAAGAATTGCCCTCTAATGATATTTTTCACTGCAGACGCTATCACATTCCAACCCACAATAAGGTAGGCGGTGACATATACAGCATATTCCGCGAGTTGAAATGGGGTATTGTGTAGTTTATCTTCAAATATTATCCCGATAATCAGTAATGCCAAGGCGGAGGCGGCTTTAATTATAGTTCCTTTATTTTCGGCAAGTTCGTTTACTGAAACCAATTTATTTTCTTTATAGATATCCTGAACTTCAACTTCCGGTTCAAGTTTTTTAATCTGTGCTTTGACCTTATCAAAATTGTCGGTGTCGATAGTCATGGTTGCGTTTGCAAAATTTACATTTACAAATTTCACATCCTCCAGTTTTGACAGACTGTTTTCTATCTTAGAAGCGCATGACGCGCAATCTAAATTGTTTAGCTTATATTTTTTCATGTCTAATTTGTATTTAGTTTTAAAATCAGAATACCTTTATGTGGATAAACTTCCACGATTTTATTCATTCTTTATCCGCTACAAAAATAATGAAAAACGCAGTGCAACTAAGTTGCAAAGTTTTACTTTTCAGACACTTATAACTAATCAAAAAAAAGACAGCCCAATTCATTGAGCTGTCTATAGATTTGAACTAATCTTCCTTGTTTTCCAACCCTGTCCTTACTTTATACACATTTTGTATTTCGGAAACGTAGATAATACCGTCACCCGGATTACCAGTTCGTGCCTTATCGGAAATAACACTTACAATCTGGTCGACATCACTATCATTGCAAACAATTTCAATCTTAGCCACTTTACTATTTGTGATAGAAAAATGGGTAGAAAGTGTTGATTCTTCACTTTTAAAGTTACCAGTCCCTTCAGACATTGAGACTGTTATGTTTGGGTAGCCTGCTTGTAGTAATTGATTCAAAATATCATTTACTTTAAATGGCTTTACAAATGCTTTTATTTCTTTCATAATTTTATTTTTATAAATGATTTCTTCTAACAACTCATTTCTCCTGCATTTTTCTTTGCCGAAAGTAAATTATATGCCCCCTTAACAACAACCTTAGCTTCTTTAAAGTTGAAGCCTTCAGGCAATACGATTTCTGTAAATCCGTCGTCGGAAACGCCTTTCTGTATCTGTATCATACGATACTCAGTCATTTTATTCCCGTTTTCTACTTTGTCTTTATCGTGTACGAAAATATAATCCTTGTCGTCGAAGCTTACTATGGATTCAGATGGGACTGAGGTTACCTGATTACTCTTAGCTTGAATCTGGGCATTTACATACATGCCCGGTAACATATTTTTACAATGACCCACCACATTTGCATATACCTTGTAAGTTTTATCATCGTTGATAGACTTTGCTGTTTGATAGATTAAAGCTTCGTGCTGTTCGGTTTCGTTATTAATAAAGAAGTGAATTTTTTCACCGTTTGCTACTTTATCAGCATCCTTTTCGAATAATGTAAGTTCAAGAAATAGTTTGTCGCTGTTTACAATTTCGAACAATACATCGGATGCCGAAACAGATTTGCCAATACTGACATTTACAGTCTTGACGTATCCTGAAATAGGAGAAACCAATGCCACTGACCGGCTAATATTATCTTCGTTCAGTTTGAAAGGGTTAATTCCAACAAGCGATAGTTTTTGTTCCAAGGCTTTTACCTGAACTTTGAGGCTGTTGTAATCGGAAGTAACTTGTTGCATATTTTTTTGAGACGATACATCGCTTTTGTAAAGTTCTGCTTGACGTTCATATTCAGCTTTGGCAAGTTCTGATCTGTTTTTTGCTTCCAGATAATTTTGCTGAATGTCGATAAACTCCTGATTTTCGATAATGGCCAATGTTTGTCCTTTCCGAACAGCATTGCCAGGCATTAGGTTTGTGCTTTTTACAAACCCACCCATTGGCATACTAACAGTTGCCAGATTTTGTGGTGCAACTGAGACTGTACCATTTACTTTTAGTGTTCCACTCATTGAGCGCAATTCAATCGCGCCCATTTCTATGTTTGCAAGTTTTATCTGGTCGTCTCGCAATTCAACGATATCTTCGGGAATTACTTCTGTCTCTACTTCTGCCACAGCTGATTTTTTATTTCCGTTACATGACGAAAATGTCAAGAGAGCGGCTAAAATAACGATTGGTGTTATAAATTTATATTTTGTCATAATGTTTTTGTTTTAGACCTTCAACCCCCAAATGAGGGCTAAAGGAGTGAAATTAATATATTTTTCCGGTAATAAAGTCTATTGAGATAACGGTTTGATTATAATTGTTTTGTGCATCGAGATAGCTTTGTTTTATACTTAATGCCCGATTCAGACTCAGAATATAATCGAGATAATCCATTGCTCCGGCTTTGTAACTTTTGGTAGCCTGTTCAATAATTAAATTGGCTTCCGGAATTGCCTGTTTTTCGTAATAATCCAAACTGTTGCTGTTCTTGCTAAATTCAAGCATTAATGAACGATAACTACCTGAAAGCGATTTTGAATAATACTCTGCATTTGTTTGTGCCACTTTTTCTTTAAACTTTGCAGCCTTTACTTTTGCCGAATAAGGTGCGAACCATAGTGGAACTGCAATGCCCGCCTGAATACCTGTAAAGCGGTTGCCCGTACCAAATACACGTGGCAGTCCGTTTATTTCCTGAGTTCCCTGCATGGTTTGGCTGAAATATCCTATACTCAAATCGGGTAAAGCACGGCTACTTTCCAACTTTTTTTCCAAACGTGACACTTCAACCTGTTGATTAACATAACCAACAGAAGGGTTGGCCGCTAAAACGGCTTTGTCGGTAGCAGGTAAATAGTCGATACGGTGTAACACTGTATCGGCAGGGTACAGGGTAGTTTCTACATTTAAAATCGTTTGTAGTTTCTGATTATAAATCACCAAATCTGCATTAATCTGTTTCAACTGATTTTTAATTTCGAAGCTTTGCGACCGGGCTGAAATCATTTCAAGTCGGTTTGTTTCGCCTGTTTTTGCCCTGAGTTCTGCCGCTTTTTGGAAGCCAGTGTATAAACTATCCTGATATGCATACAATTTTTGCTTCGAATACAGGTAAGCCAATTGCCAGTAAATTTGTTTCACTTGCGTGGCAATTTCGATCTGCGAAGTTTTCAACTGCCATTCACTGCTTTTCACATTGGCATTAGCCAGTTTGTTTTGATTTATATAAACTGTTGGAAAAGCAAAGGATTGCGATACAGTGAAACTATTGTCTTTGGAATATGAATTGATTTGTCCATATTCACCATCAATATTGGTTTTTGGAATATCCCACGAAGCACCTTTTAAGGCCTTTTGAACATCAACAGAATATTTTGAAGAACGCACGGATAAATTACTGTCCAACGCCATTTGAATTGCTTGTTTCAGATTAATGCTTTTAGTTTGCTGCGCATTTATTGAATTAAAACCCGAGGAACAAACAACAAGCATCAACAAAACAGACAAGGTTTTCACCGATTTCCTTTTAAAAAGTGACCTGAATGAAAAAGTTGAAAAGAATATGTAAAAGATAGGCAAAACAATTAGCGTCAGTAAAGTGGCTGTTATCAGTCCACCAATAACAACTGTTGCCAGCGGTTTTTGCACTTCAGCACCGGCCGAGGTAGATAATGCCATAGGCAAGAAACCCAACGAAGCAACAGCAGCCGTCATAATTACCGGACGCAAACGTGTATTCAGTCCTTTAATAACCCGTTCGTAAATATCTGTGATACCTTCTTCTTTCTCCAATCGGTTAAATTCGGCAATGAGTACAATGCCATTTAACACGGCGATACCAAACAGAGCGATAAAACCAACCCCTGCAGAAATGGAAAAATTCATACCTCGTAGCCAAAGTGCCAAAATACCCCCAATCAACGACATGGGTACAGCCGTATAGATTAATAAGGTTTGTTTTACAGAATGAAATGTAAAGAATAAGAGTACAAATATGAGCAACAACGCTACCGGAACAGCAATTGCCAGACGAGCCTTGGCAGCTTGAAGATTCTCAAATTGACCGCCATACTTTACATAATAACCTGTTGGTAGTTGCACTTTTGCATCGATTTGTTTTGTTACATCAGCTATGACACTTTGTACATCTCTGTTACGAACATTAAAACCAATGGTTATACGGCGTTTGGTATCTTCACGTGACACCTGTGCAGGACCTGATTTTATTTCAACATTAGCAATTTGTTCAAAAGGAATCTGTCCGCCATTGGGCAAAGCAACAGAAAGATTTTTTACATCGTCAATGCTTTGGCGGTAATCCTTATCCATTCGTACCACCAATCCAAAACGTTTTTCTTCGTCGAATACTACTCCCGCCTGACTTCCGGCAAATGCTGTCCGTAACACGCGGTTTACTTCTTCGATAGAAAGTCCGTATTGTGCCAACCGATCGCGATTATATTCAACCTGAATCTGAGCCAGCCCGGTTACTTTCTCCACGTTAATATCTTCAACGCCTTGAACCTGTTGGATGATTTTTTCCACTTGCGAAGCTTTATCAGCAAGTGTATTCAGGTCATCGCCAAATATTTTTATAGCAATATCCTGTTTTGATCCCGAAAGCAATTCGTTGGTACGCATTTGAATCGGTTGTTGAAACTCAAATTTTACACCTGCCAACGGTATCAATGCTTCTTCCATCTTTTCCACCAGTTCTTCACGGTTTTTTGCCGAAGTCCATTCACTTTTATCTTTGAGCGTAATAATATAATCACCTGTTTCCATTGGAGTTGGGTCGGTTGGAATTTCGCCTGCTCCAATTTTACAAACAACATGTTTTATTTCAGGGAAGTTAGCAAGTAATATTTTATTAGCTTTTTGAACCTGCTCAACCGTATTGGTAAGCGAACCACCCTGCAAGGTAATTACCCCTGCTGCCAAATCGCCTTCCTCCAGTTGAGGAATGAACTCACCTCCCAAGCTGCTAAAGACAAAGAGACTTGCAATGAATATTGCAATGACCGATGCTGATACAAGTAATTTCCGTTTTAAGGCAAACCGGATAGCCGGATTAAATATCTTGTGAAACCAATTCATCATCTTATCTGAAAAATTGGGTTTGTGTTCGGTGTTCTTACTCAAGAATAAGGTTGAAACCATTGGTACATAAGTCAATGATAGAATAGTAGCGCCAATCAATGCAAAAGACACAACTTGCGCCATTGGACGAAACATTTTACCTTCGATACCCACCAACGCCATAATTGGTACATACACAATCAGGATAATAACTTGTCCGAATGTGGCGGAACTCATCATTCGTTTTGCCGACTCGAATACAGTTTCATCCATTTGCGGCTGCGAAAGTCTTTTGATGCCCGGATGATGGTGTTTGCTCATAGATATTCGATGCACCACGCTCTCGACAATAATTACAGCCCCATCCACAATCAACCCGAAGTCAATTGCGCCCAAACTCATCAGGTTGCCCGATACGCCAAAAAGTTGCATCATTGAAACAGCAAACAGCATGGAAAGTGGAATTACTGAGGCAACAATGAGCCCTGCCCGCATATTTCCTAAAAACAATATCAAAATGAAGATAACAATTAATGCCCCTTCAATCAGGTTTCTGGCAACCGTACTAATAGCACGTCCCACTAAATCAGAACGATTAAGAAACGGTTCAATCAACACCCCTTTAGGTAATGATTTCTGAATGGTTTCAATGCGGGTTTCTACATTCTTTGTAACTTCATTCGCATTTGCTCCTTTGAGCATCATAACCACACCGCCAACAGCCTCTGTAGTATCAATAACCATAGCACCATATCGTGTGGAATTTCCATATTGAACACTTGCAATATCTCTAATTAAAACAGGAATACCCGATGAGTTGCTTTTTACAACAATCTTTTCAATATCTTCTAATGATTTTACCAACCCAATGCCACGGATAAAATAAGCAGTTGGCTTTTTATCAATATAGGCACTACCTGTATTCTCGTTGTTTCTTTCGAGCGCATCGAAAATATCGGTGAGTGTGAGGTTCATGCTTCTAAGTCTCTCGGGATTTATGGCTACTTCATATTGTTTTACAAATCCTCCATAGCTGTTAATATCAGCTACACCTGTTGTTCCCAACATCTCGCGGCGAACCGTCCAATCCTGCAAGGTTCTTAACTCCATTGGAGTATATTTGGTTTCATATCCCTTTTCTACAGCAAGACGATATTGGTATATTTCGCCCAAGCCGGTAGAAATAGGAGCCATCTCAATTTTTGCGAGACCCGCCGGGATAATGTCCTCGGCTTCTTTGAGGCGTTCTCCTACTTGTTGCCGTGCCCAGTAGATATCTACATTGTCTTTAAACACAATTGTAGTTACCGACAAGCCCAACCGTGAGATGGAGCGAAGCTCAATAATGTTTGGGATATTAGCAACAGCTACCTCAATAGGTGCTGTAATTGAGCTCTCGACTTCCTGAACTGCCAACGATGGGGCAAGCGAAATAACCTGCACCTGGTTGTTGGTTATGTCCGGGGTTGCATCAATAGGTAGCTGTGTAAGCGAATACGTTCCCCAGCCAATTAATGCAACTACAAATAAGCCTATAATAAACTTATTCTTTATTGAAAAATGAATGATACGTTCTATCATAATTTAATTATTTATTTTAAATGTGTTGTAAAAAAGTGTTGAATTCTGGCAATGATTCCAATTATGAGAATCAAACAGATCATAGAAATGAAAAACCATTTTATTACTTGTTTTAGCTGAATTTTATTCTCCTTTTTTCACAAGTCATTTATTTTTTTGATTTATAATACAGATTAAATGTCTTTCGGTTTTGGAAATATACAATCTCAGGTTCTCCCCGATTTTTTAATCCGACCAAAGCATCTGCTTTGCAAATAGTGTCACCTGAAAAAGGATCGGGAATAAATGCATCTTCCTGAAAGTGGCAAACAAAATGGTCATAGCATTTCTGTTTACAGAAGAAATAGTTTTTTCCTTTATAACTAAGTTTTAAACTTTTATGAGTTAGTAATTTGTCATCACTCATACAAACAAGTTCTTGTGAAACTTCCTTGCTATACAATACATATTTACGGTAGACAAATTTTGTATCATGTCCAAAAACGATGAATATATTGAAAAAAATTGCAAAAATGAAAAATAAACCAAAGCCGATTAGCAACGTTCGATTAAATTTTCTATCTTCAATAACCTTCTTTTCCCGCAATTCCTTCTTTGTCAGTTTTCTTTTACTCATTTGAGTTAAATTTTAAACGTGAACAATAATCTGACATTTCTGTCAGAGAAATAAAAAAAAGTACAGTAAGAAAAAATTAAACTAAAGTAGGAGGACCTCTAAAGGATAGTTCTGAGGAAAGATATTGTTTTAGGATAACAAAATCTTTAATTGGAAAAGTAGTAAGTAAAACTCTGTCGTAGAGTCTTACCAGATCAAATGCAGCGAAAACAAACAACAGAGGAGTTGATGCAGTATTCGCATTAAAAGTTATTACATTAGCTTTTGTAAAAACAATATTGTTTAGAGCATGACAATGCTTATTGGCTTCAGTGGAAGACTCACCTTTTTTTTCTGTTTTACAAGAATTACTATTGTTGGGGTCGCTGTATGAATCGAAATGATGATGGTGCGGAATTGTAGAATGAAGCAATATTACCAGCCCTGCCAGTAGTATTAAAACAAACTTACTATTTTTCCCCATTCTGTTCATAGAAATTTAATTACAACTGTTAGAATAACCGCAAAGATAAGTAAAAAGTTTATGCAACTGAGTTGCAATCTAATCGTTACAGTTTGAACATACACCTTTTACAACCATATTTACATTTTCTACACTAAATTTAACCGGTAAGTTAATGGACGGAATAGGAATGTCAGTCAAACAAAATGTGTGTTGACATTTTAGACAATAGAAATGTACATGTAATTCTTCTGGTTTGCATTGGCAGGTTTCTTTACATAGAGCGTATTTAACTGCGCCCGTACCATCATCAATACTGTGAATAAGTTTCTTATGTTCAAATGTTTTGAGAGTGCGATACAAAGTGACTTTATCCGATTTTTGAAAGTTTTGTTCCAAATCAGATAAGCTTATCGCTGCTGTTTGTTCTGTCAGAATGTCGAAGACCAATTCGCGCATAGCAGTTGGTTTTATATTTCGACTTGTCAGTTTGTCATCTGTATCTTTCATGGGTAATTGTATAATGTTTACTCCAGTTTATAGGCTGTATTTGAAAACAAATGTACTAATTGTTTCGGTAAAATCCGAAAAAAGAATGATATTGCGAATTAGTTACTGCAATATAATGATTAAAACAGATTTCTATATTGCAAGTATTTAGATTTCTTCTAATGCCAATCCATTTATTAAAACCAATAAAGCCTTGTTTTTTTCAATCATAGACTGTAATGCCGGACTGAAAAAACTTTGGATTCTAGGAAAGACCTCAGCCCCGATTCCTCAGCTTGCGGAAATTGGGGAAATTGGGGTATCTGGATATTTTGAGTATCTCCTTTTTCCTCTAAATCCCCAGAATCCTCACTTATGAGGGAATGGGGATTTCAATTTTTATAAAAACCACAAATTATTAGTATCAATGTTATCAGTATTGCTGAAATACGGTAGTATTTGAGCAATCATTTCCGGGTATTTGATTGTAACCGGTAGGTTTTGTTGTTTTACTGATTTCCAATATATCCGACTAAATTGATACACTTGGTCAATTAATTCAGTTACAATTTTTGTGTCAATTGGCTGTGTTGTGTCGGTTGGACATTCGATTTTGATTTTTACAGGGAACGGATAACCATCCATGAAATTATGAACAGCATTTTCGTATCTGGTATTATTGCAAAGCAAATATGTTTTATTACCCAAATTTATGTACCTGCCACTATAAGGGAGCAAGTCTTTGTTTTTGCCATCGAAAACTAAGAAGTCTTCCGACTCTGTTTTGTTGACGGTAACAACATAAACAGGAATGTCGAGACCAAGATTATTCAACTTGTTTTCGATATGTGGAAACTCATGTATTAGGCTCATTTCCTTATAATAGTGAATAATCAAACGCTCCGGCTTATCATTTATTCTTGTGAAGTTTTTAATAGCGTTTTCAACAGAGCCAGCAAGTTCTTTCAATTGGTCGCGTTGAAAGTATTCAAAGGCATTAAAAGAGCCTGTATTATCAAACGAAAAAGCTGAACCAATATAATTGGTATTGTTTTCTATGTTTTTAAATGCTCCAATACCAACAACCAATTCATTTTGAACTGGGGCATTCAAACGCCAAGGTGTTCCTCCAAGTTTGGCGTTAATTGCAATAGCAATGTTTTGCAGCGTGTAAGAAAAATTTTTCTTAGGATTACCATTTTTATCGACACCTTCATCTTCCTTCAATACGCGAAGCATTTTGTCAGTTTCAATACATTGCGAAACAATGTTGTTAACTAAGAGTTTTTCCTTAACTTTATAATATATTTTGTGAGCTTCTTTGTCGGCTGAATGTTTACTAATGGGAGTTAGGTATATTGCAATAAGTTCTCTGTCCTCTCTTTCTTCCTGGAGCATTTTTTCTATCTCAGGAATAGGGTCATTGGGGTTTTCTAACTGTACATGGAATTGTGAGGGAGCATGAGTAACTTCTTTGCCCGTATATTTTTTCAAGCCCTTAAAGAAATCTTTGTAGCCATCTTTCAGATAGCCTAACAACAAACGAGCTTGATCTACATCTGCTTTAGGAAAGATAAATAATAGCTGTATATTGGTGGGTTTAGCCTGTGCAAAAGGTCCATTATTAACCCCTGCTTGCGGGTTTACATTGATTCTTTTATCCCCAAATATCAATTCCTTACTTTTTTCTTTCGTGTATCCTATTTGCAACTCATTAGCAAAACTGAATCCATCTTTCGATATAGGAATAATGCTACGAAACTCATCGTTATCGAGATATCTTTTAAAGAACAGATTTATTTTATTGTAGTATTTTAAATATCGGTTCTTAGGGCGTATGTAAACATATTGACTCTCAGAATCATCATTGCTTTCTTCTTCGTTTATGCCCAGATAATTTGCCAACTTATTGTTCATAATCGGGAAGGAATTTTCTGTGTTATATTCTTTAACTTTATCTTCTAAGAATACATGCCTGTCGATTCTGAATTTTGTATATGAATGGCCATCCTCTTTTTCTACCAATTGTTTAAATAAAACTCGATTAATTAATCCAATAGAAGGAGCTGGCTTTAATGAAATAGTAAAGGGGTCGTTATCTGTTTTCAGAAAATCAGTTATTGAAGATTTCAAAATCAAACCACCACGGTCATAAGACAATACAATTTGAGCGCGTTTATTAAAATGGTCGAAATCAAACTTCAATGTGAAACGGTCATATCTATCGCAATCTTTACGACGATTGTCAGTATTACATAGAATCCAAACCTGATTATCTTTCGTAATTCTGTTTGGTTCTACAATTAAATTTTGGCATACAAGGAAATAGTTTAATTTCCTGTTGTAATGTCTTTTTACAAGGTTATAATTTTCCGGTGCTGCGAAGTCAATACCGAGTGGTAGAAGATATGCAACATTTCTATCAAATGAAGTGTAAATAGTATCACTATTCTTTATATCTGGAAAAATATCTTTGATATTTATCGGAAACAGTTGGTGACTTAATTTTGTAAGCGAAACATCTTTTCTATCTTCTTTGGAGAAATAGAAGATTTTGGGTTCCTTGGGGAACTCAAATGCAAGGGTATTAAGAAACAGTGATTCTTCCATAAGGGCGTTACATTTATGTTTGTTTTGTTTAATGTCAACCTATGCTTTTTTTTAGATATAGGTGGACTTGTTTATTTGAGTCAATTCTATTTATTTTCTATTTGTATAAGTTTTACCATTCCCCTTTTTCCTTAAAATACTCGATACCTTTGAACGCTGCTGTTTTTGCAAGTTCCGTAGTGTCGAAGTGCTTTTTTCCCCATGTGTCATCAATCTTGACCGTAAATTTGTGTGTCGTACTATCTTCTTTTATAAGAATATTGTGGTTGTCGACATTAATATATTCATTTCCTTTGGCACTAATTTTCCATGTCCGTTTAAGAAAGTTTGTTCGCCGGGTTGTTCTGTTTTTCAGTTCTTTTTCCCTGCGCTGTGGGTTTTCATAATCACCTGTCAGTTTCTCGGCGCATTGGCAACCCACTAATAATTCTTCACCATAATCGGGGTGAGAAACAACATGCACATAGCGAATTTTTTCGTGACCACACATCATACAAGATTCGTAAGTGGTTTCATCTTCCGACTGACCATCTTCCCGCACATCGTACACATTTACTGTTGTCCAACCCTTATGCGGTATGCCTTGTTGTTTCCAAAGATTACCCAAGTTACATTCTTTGTTTTTTTATCTATTCACCATAGGAAATGCTTGACCAAATACACGGTCGGTTAAAAATGAACGGAATTGTTCGTTTTCCAAAAAGTAGCGACTTAATTCAGATTGAGCAGCCATATTTCGGATAATAATATCTTGTAGAGCAGAATTACATTCCATTTGGGCTGTATCTTCATCGGAAAAACGTGCGGCATTACTAAATGCCTCGTTTTGAGCTAACAGTTCAGGTAATTCAAGTATTTGTTGACGAACATCGTTTGGATATTGCCAATCTATACCACCAAAAATCTGATTAAATTCGTCAAGAATGTTACTCAACTTTTCGGGCTCTGGTTCTGAAACACCTCCTCCACCACCAGTTGGTAAGGGATAAATAGCGGCATTTTTATTATCTAACTCTATATTTGCATCTTCTTTGGCAACCACTCGTAATTGGTCAAAGTTGATAGATTCAAGTAAACCCTCAGTCCAATCCTCGGTTTTGAGTTTTGGTAGTTTTGTGACGAGAAATTTATAAAAGGTATTTAACATTTCCCATTCCTGACTATTGAAAGGCATAATTGCAGCAAGGAAGGTGTATGTACGAACAAATGCTTTCATACTGCCCTTACATGATATTTGCTGATTCTCGGTTAAGTTCTCTTTGAATTTTACGACACAAGCATCCAAAATCGGGTCTAATTCTTCCCGTGGTGCATCCTTCCAATACTTTTTGTTGAATAGCTGAACATCTTCCCTTGAATATATGCCGTATTCGTCAAGCTCCTGAAGTAAATCGTTGAGTTTGTTCGGGTCGGTTTCTTGTGATAATGAAGTCATTTTATAGTAGCTTTGAAAAGCGACTTTTATATCTTCGGGGTCGTTGGCAAAATCAAGTACAAACGTATCTTTCTTTTTAGGGTGACTACGATTGAGGCGTGATAGTGTTTGCACTGCTTTTATATCCGACAAACCTTTGTCCACATACATAGTGTGCAAAAGAGGTTCATCGTAGCCCGTTTGGAATTTATCGGCAACAACAAGTATCCTGTAAGGGTCTTGTTTCATTCGTGCTTCGATTTCAGTCGAAGAAAAGCCATTGATTGAAGATTCAGTCATTTTCTTACCCAAAAATTCTTTTTCACCACTGAACGCAATAACAGCTTTATAAGGACTATTTATTTGAGAAAGTTGTTTTGTAATGGCAAAATAATATTCAATAGCACGGTCAATTCCTGAAGTAACTACCATTGCACGAGCCTGACCGCCAATTTTACCTTTCCCAATAACTTTTTCTTGAAAATGACGGACAATAATTCCAGCTTTCTTTTCAACTGTTTCGGGACGGCTTTCAACGAACCAACGCAATTTTTTAGAAGCCTGTTTTTTATCAAATTCAGGGTCATCCTCTACTGCTTTGATTACTTTATAAAAACTCTGATAAGGCGTGTAGTTTTTCAGTACATCCAAAATAAAACCTTCCTGAATAGCTTGACGCATTGTGTAATTATGGTGTGGATCAAAACTTTTAGTTCCATCTTCATTGGATATTGGCTTACCAAACATTTCAAGTGTTTTGTTTTTTGGCGTAGCCGTAAATGCGTAATAATTGGCATTCTTAACCATCTTACGCCCTTCAATAACTGATATTATTATTTCTTCAAGGTCATCTTCGTTTTGAGGTGTATTGCCTGTCAATGCCCTATTCATGCTTGCCGAAAGAGAGCCATTTTGACTACTGTGTGCTTCATCAATTACAATTGCAAATCTTTTGTCAATTAGAGACGAGCCAATAGTTTCAAGTATAAATTGAAATTTGTGAACGATAGTAATAATAATCTTTTTTCCTGCTTGTAATTCCCTTCTTAGTGTTTCTGAGGAATCTGCCCAACCAACTATATTTCCAAGTTGATTAAATGCCATGATATTCCCTTTGATTTGTTTGTCAAGGTTAATTCGGTCAGTTACAATAATCACAGAATTGAACAAGGGTTGAGTTCCTTTTAATTGTTGAACAAGCTGGTAAGCGAGCCAAGTTATAGTATTGCTTTTTCCACTACCTGCACTGTGTTGAATAAGGAATCGTTTACCAATTTCCGTTTCGCGTGTGTTTGTTATAAATTGTCTAACGGCATCGAGTTGGTGATAACGTGGCCAGATACATTTTTCGGATTTTAATCTACCCGTATTTTCGTCATAAATTTTAATTACCTGTGCATAGTTCTCTACAATATCAGAAAGCGAATGTTTTGTTAGTATTTCCTCCCATAAATAAGCCGTCTTTAGTCCATTCGTATTGACCGGATTACCTGCACTTCCGTCCACTCCTTTGTTGAATGGCAAGAACCATGAAGAATCTCCCTTTAATTCCGTACACATCATTACTTGTTCATCATCCACCGCAAAATGCACTGCACAACGTTTAGGTATAAAAATTAAATCCTTAGGGTCACGGTCGGTACGGTATTGTTTTATGGCGTTGTTTACATTTTGCCCAGTGAATTGGTTTTTGAGTTCAAAAGTAATCAATGGCATTCCGTTCAGAAAAACCGCAACGTCAAGTGAAAGATTAGTAAATGTTTTGGAATAATGTAACTGACGTATGACACAAAAGAAATTCTTTTTGTAATGCTCCTTTGCCGAGTCATTTAAATCAGACGGCAGAGGACTGTACATATCGAACAAATGCGTATTGTAACGATAGCCTTTGCGCAACACATCAATAACGCCTCGCTTGGTGATTTCATTTTTGAGCCTTTCGAAAAAGTTATGTTTATTGTGTGGCGAAGCAAAAGCCAATGATTCAGCTACTTTTTGTGGTTGGGTAGCTTGGAGATAGGCTTCGACACGAGCCGTATCGAGCGCATAATCGGTATTATAATCGGAGCTTGTACCTTGAACGTAATTGTTATTATCGCGCAAGTGTTCAACTATCAGGTTTTCAAGTCCTATTTCGGCTGTGTTTGCAGGCATAATCTTATTTTTTATTTGCACTTATTTTGAAAGTAAAATCCTACTTTGTTATTTGTTGAATTAATCTTCTACTTCGGTTGTTGTTTCTTGTTGTACCGGAATACCAAATTCAAGCTCTGATTCATCGAATTCATATTTTGCAAAGATTTTCTTCAGTATCCTGATTTTAGTCATTGTGTCATTAGCAGTATAGAGGAATAAATCATCAGCGATTTTTACATTATAAGTATCTTGTTTGCTCATTAAATCATAAGAGCTGTCGGATATTAATTGATACATTGGAGCTGGTTCTAACTCATACATTAATTTAGCTACTAAAGTTATCATTTCTGACCAGGTGAAAACTTTATACTGCGTTCCCATAAAATTAAACGAAGTAATTTTCATGCCTTTGAAAGAATGATCTTCATCAAGGCTATGCATATCAGGCAATAGCACTTTTGGCTCAAAAGTAGTTGTAGGATATTTCCACAAACGTTCTGCTTGCGACGTTAATAACGAACGACGCTCTTTTAATTCATCTTCTCCCCATTTGGAGCAGGTTAATACAAAGCTATTTAACCGCAAATTGCTATCTCTAAAACCATCCTTAATGTCTCTTTTTTCGGTAAACGGACGGTTTTTGTATTTGCTGTTGTAACCCGTGAGCGTAAGATTAGCGATTGTATTCAACCATTCATCGTAAATATTCTCATGATTATCTCCCAATTCTTTTCTCCATTGTTCGGTTAGTGTTTGAGGCATAATGTGCTCAACCGAAAAAGTGCCGTCATTCATAGATTTGATTACTTCCACTCTTTCTCTGCTATCGCCATTTTCAAGCCTGTCGAACAAATACATTTTGTTTTTTGAACTCATTGAATAGATATTGCGGGTCTGGAATGATTGCCTGAATTCATTATCATCTGGGAATTGAGAAGAACCCTTTTTATTCAGGAGTATGTAAATCATCACATCGGCGTAGTTATCAGATTCGCCTTTCAGTTTCAAAATATCTTTATGTAGCGTTGTAAAAATCTTACTCAACGCATTTGTGCCATAGCTACATACTAACCGACGGAAAATAAATGATTCAATGCTCAAAAGAACCTTTTTGTAGAATTCTTCCGTTTCCTGATTGTCGGCAGCATATTTGAAAAATGCCATCAGATACGCATTAATAATGCTCATATCCATTTGAGCCAATCTTTTCAGAATAGCGCATATCGCAGGTGAGTATTTTGTGGCTTGTGTTATATCGTGAAAAATAGTAGCATAACCAACCATTTCTTCCAATACATCTTTGACAACTAAGGGATTTTTTGGATTTTCTATAAATTCCTTGAATGTTGGGTGAACGTTATCAATCACCGCAACACGACCTTGTTTTATGGCTAAATAATCACGTACAAAGGAGCTTACCTTATAACTGGTCTGGAGTTCAATCGGATTCCAATAATTTTCGTAATACTCTTCCTGTTCAATGGAAGAAAGCCCCATCAATACATAATTTCTGATTTTATCGCCTTCTTCCAAATCAAGACCGGTAGAATTTAAACTTTCAAAAATAGATTGAGGTTCGTCGTCTTTTTCAAGAAAAATATCAATGATTTTGAGTTTTTCGATAGCTTCGCACAGTTCATCCACCGTTATTTCGTTCAGCTGAATACGCTCATAGAAATAGATATAATTGGAAGTAACATTGGATTTGTGCTCGTAACTATCTTTTTTTCCTAAAACTATTTTGTCGAAAGCATCACAATCATTCTTAATGGGTTTCAATCGCATTTTACGTTCGAGTGGATTGAATTTGTCAATCAAAAAAGTTTCCTCAATATATTTGTTCAAGTTCTCATTTTTAGCCTCCATTATGCCTTCTTTCATCAGATTGACAATGGCTGCAAGGATAAGGGTTACGGTGGTAAGGCGTTGTTGACCATCAATAATTAAGTAATCGTTTCGATTGCCATTGTTGGCTGAGGCATAAACAATACTTCCAAAGAAATGACTTGGTTTATTGAATTTAGCAGTTTTAATCAAGTCGTTATAGAGTTGAATACAATTATCCTTTTTCCAGTCGTAGTTGCGCTGGTAAACAGGAATGATAAATCGGTTACGGGAACCATCAATAAACTCCGTCAAAAATTTGTCTTGCCCCTTCATAGATTATGTATGATTTAATATTATTCTTCGCTGTTTTCTAAGTCCTCTGTTTCTTCAATTTCTTCTTCCGGTATATCTTCCATTTTTTCAACCGCCACATTTCGCACATCCACTTTTCCGGTAACTACATCGCTAATCAAGCTAATTTTATATTCCTGTATCAATTTGATTTGATTTTCTATGGCTTCTATAGCTTTTTCAATTTGTGCTGATTTTGTTATTAAAGTTTCAATTATAAGATTCTGCTCCTGAACAGTTGGAATTCCAATTCTAAAATTTTGTATGAAATTTGTTGGTATTCTTTTTTGACCAGCTGTACCAGTCATAAAATTAGTTCCAATTTTTAAAATCAAATCTGATCTTAAAATATAATAAAGATATAAACCAATTATGCTTATTTTTGGTCTTAATACAATAAGTTCTGTTGTCCCAAATCCAATTTCACTTTCTAATTCTGAAAGAAAAGCTCCTTTGCCATTTTCAAAACAAGGAGTGATTTTTGCAATCACAACGTCATTTTTAGCAAAAGAAGTATAACCAGATTTTACATCTTTGATTAATCTTTTTTCAGAGTTGTTTATTATTCCATCAACTGATATATTTTCCATAGCTAAAAAAACTACAGAATCATTCAAGTTGTGTGTTTTTATTTGATCTTGAATTGAGGGATTTATTGCTGCAATATGTTTTATTTTTTTTAATTCCCAATGTTCAGGTATTTCAGCAATCCATGATATGCCACTATCCTTCATTTTTGCATTTGGATTCACACCACGAGTAACAGCTTGATTTATTTCGGCTTGTTTTTGCTCTTTCAGTAGTTTGATTTCGAGTTTCTTATCTTTGATAAACTTGTTTATCAAGGCTACTTTATAATCCAAAAAATTGGCTATTTGGATTTGCTCTTCGAAAGGGGGAAGAGGAAACTTCGACCTTAAGAATACTGGTGGACGAACGACCTTTCTTAAACCAGTGTACAAAGGTTTTAATCCTTTAACATCATCTATAGAGAGATAATAATAAAAAACATATTTGGAAACTGCATTCTTGATCGAAAAAACATCGTATGCTCCTGTAATCATACCTTCATATTTTGAAAGACCAACAGTTCTTGGTGTTTCATCAATATCAAAAAGACATAAAATAAGATTATCCTCTTTTACAATTTTATACGAATTGAATTCTTTTGGGAATTTCCCTTTACCACTTTCAATGTCACGATAAATAACACCTTGTTTAGTTAATGAGAGTAGTTTGAACGAATGAGAATCTTCTCCAACAACTTCTTTCTCATCAAAAAGAAAATTTTTATTCCGTAGAAGATTCCAATGACATGGAATTGAATTTAACCAAGGTAAATCAATTTCTTTATATTTTGGGTATGGTTTTAAATAGTCTTCCATGTTGTCACTCTCCCAAAATTAAGTTTAGCAAGCCATCTGTTTCATTTTCAATTGATTTTATCTCAGCTTTAATCGTTGACAAAGAACGCAATTCTACGGGTTTATAGAAATACTTGGTAAAACTCAGTTCGAACCCCACTTTTGTTTTTATGTCGTCCACATAAGCATCTGGCACATAAGGCAAAACTTCGTTTTGCATAAAGCCATAAATGCCACCTTCGTAAAGGAAAGGCACTTGCTCGGTATCACGCAGAGCCGGGTTTGGTATTAGTTTACCATTTTTGCTTACAGGGTCAGCATTTTCATCTACTTCAATTAGCGAATATAAGAAATCACTTAATTTGTCGAATTTTAGTTTGTGTTGCTTTGCTTTTTTGTGATTATCGAACTTGTCGGCAAATGCCTGAAGATTCAAATAAACAGCTTGTTGCTTAGCAAACTCACTTATAATGATCATTACTTCGCTCATCATTATATCAGCTGTAAGTTGACCGATTGTTTTTGGGAGTTTTACTTTTCGTTCGTTTTTTAATCTATCACTAAATATGTTTTCGTCCTCTTCTAAAACCGGAGTATTATCTTTATATGTGGCATCAATACCAAAACTTGTAAGTACACTAACTGCTTCGACGGAGAATTTTACATCCATTCTCAAACAACGCTTTACTAAAGCATTGATTGTCTCCAAATCCAAACGAACCTGTTGACGCAATGGTCGGTCAACGGTTATCTCCCAAAATCCAAACTCTGCATTAGGGAAAATGCGACTTTGCTTGTTTTCCTCGAAATTCATGAGTAAGTCCAGGATTTTTTTGCGGTCTGACTTTCCTGTTTTACAGCTTTTGTCACCCAAATTTTTGCGTAAGGGCGTTTTAATTGCCGTAGCATCAATAAGCTGAACCTTGCCTCGGCGGCGTTCTTCTTTACGGTTAGTAACAATCCAAATAAATGTACCAATTGGTGTATTGTAAAAATCCTTTTCCGGCATTGCTATAATAGCTTCGAGCAGATCGTTTTCGATAATGTATTGTCGCAGATTACTTTCACCACCTCCTGCATTCCCTGTATAAAGTGACGAGCCGTTATGCACTTCCACAATACGAGTCCCGAGGGGTGTATTGTTTTTCATGCGACTTACGTTGTTAGCAAGAAACAGCATTTGAGGGTCACCAATTCCCGGAATAAATGAAATGGGTTCCTGACCTTCTTCCAATTGTAGTTTAAATCGGGCATCGGTAATTTTATCTTTTTCCTTTTCACCTAATCCCCAGTTTTTCAAATCCTCTTTCCAAGGTGTACCAAAGGGTGGGTTGGATATGCAAAAGTCGTAGGTTTCGCCACGGTGTCCATCCTGCGAAATGGTAGAACCAAAAGCAATGTAATCACGTTGCTGATTGTTGAGTGTATAAGAAAACTGTCTTAGCTCCCCAGAAATCATTATGTCGGCTTTACAAGTGGCATAAGTGTCGGGTTGAAGTTCTTGCCCAAAGGTGTGAATTTGTACTTTCTTACCATTCTTTTCTGCAACCGATTGCATCTGTTCTTTTGAAATTGTAAGAATACCACCTGTACCGGAAGCACCATCGTAGATTCCGTAAGTGGTGCTTTCAATTTTATCTGCAATGGGAATAATCGCTAAATCCGAAAGCAAGTGTACATAATCGCGTGGTGTGAAATGTTCTCCGGCTTCAGTTACACTATGTTCTTCGTTAAACTTACGAAGCAATTCTTCGAACACAGTACCCATCATGTGATTGTCAACGCCAGGCAGTATTTCTTTGCCGTCGGCATCAACTATCGGGTTAATCCCAAGATTTATAGAAGTATCAGTAAATTTATCTAAGATTGAGCCTAAACGATTGTTTTCGCTCAAGTTATCGACCTGTTGTTTTAGTTTGAATTTTTCAATAATATCCTGTACATCTTTACTATATCCGTCCAAGTATTCCAAGAAATTCATTTTCAAACGCATCGGATTTGTTTCCGAAGTAAGCGTTTTCATTGTGAATTTTGAAGTATTGTAAAAAGGATATTTTGTAACAGTCATCAATACGGGAGATTGATTGGTAATTCCCATTTTATCCAATTGTTCTTTTTGTTTCAGAACGGCTTCTTTTGTCGGTTCTAAAAGAATATCCAGACGGCGAAGTACCATCATTGGGAGTATTACTTTTTTGTAATCTCCTTTATTAAAAACTTGTACAAGTACGTCGTTGGCAATGTTCCAAATAAATGAAACTAATTGATTAAACTGCTGTTGGTTGTTAGGCATTGAGATTATTTTTGTGTCTTGTTTGTGTTGCTTTCTTTATTTTTAATTGTCAAAAGTTGAACAAAGATAGACAATTATACACAAACAAAACAGGTGTAATAATAAAGTTTTCAACTTAAAAAAACACAAAGAGAATATTAGTTTTTGACAACTTATGACAAAAAGAAAAATATCACCCCAAACTGTTTACCAAGAAGCGTTCAATATCTGCCACCGTATATATGTTTAAACCAGAGATATTCATATATTGAATCAACTCTTTTTCAACTAATAGTCTCATTATACGCTTATTAATCCTCAACATTTTTATTAATGCTTTTTCGTGAACAAAAAGTTTCCCTTTGTTCTTTGTCTTGGATTTGAGTTTGTATTTTCTGAGATTTGAACGAATAATTGGAGCGTTTTCGGCTACTTCCAATAGCTTCCGGCTAAGGTATTTTTCGTCCAACTCCATTTTGTGAAGTCGTGCTTGTTTTTTATCAGAGGCATTCATTTGATTGAGTGTTTGAGTTATTTTCGATATTGGTTTTGTGCATAATGATTTATCAAGCCTGTTTTGGCGAAACGTGCAATTTGCTTCTCAGCTGTTTTGGCTGGAATTTTCAATTTATCTGCAACCGATAAATATGTTTGGCGGTCGAACTCTGCGGGTAGCATATTCAAAAACTGTTGCTTTTGATTGGGTTGTACTTTGGTGGCCGTATCGGTTGGGAGTTGTTGGAAAACATGTGCAGCATGTTGAACCAACACTTTGACCATTTCCATAGCGATATTGAAATCGGTATCGGAGCATACAAGCGGTGATTTTAACTCTCCGTTGTCCATAATTCGCAGGGCTGTGAGAATCATAGCAATACGAAATGTAATTAAACCCAAGCGACGAACCGTGCCAATATAATCTTCTCCACACAATTCAATGTATTGAATTTGAGTTTGCTCAAAGTAACTATTGAACTGCTTTTGCTGTGAAATAGTCAGACAAAACCGCATGGGTTTGTCTTGACTTTGTAGGCATTTATACAACTCATGAAATTGGTCACCTAAATGGTCGAAATAGTGGTCGAGTGTTTGTCCGCTTTCTCCGGCAAATACGTCGTTCCATTCGTAGCGAATGTTCATGAAGTAGAAAATAAAGCGGCTGAATAAGCCGTTTTCGGCATTTGGAATGAGGGTTGAAACTTGTCGGGGTGTACCTGATAGCAGAGCCGAAAGGCGAGGCATATCAATTTCGACAAACTCACGATCTTTGCGGCGGTTGTAAGTAATTGTTTCGTGGTGAAACGCCTTGCGGAAACCATCGGAATAATTACCGTGTTCGGATTTGAAAGTTTGAGCAAGTGTATCGCCCTCGGTTTCAAAAATCAATCCTTTGCCTTTGTTGTCATTGAGAATTTGAAACAATCCTGTTGCGCTGTTGTTGGCAGGAATCACAAGCATTTTAAGCGTTGGCTCTTGTGGTTTTTCCATATTCACCTTGTCGCCTTTTGCTGCTGCGAATTCTGTTAGTTCACGTTGATAGATTTCAAATTCAGCCTTGTTTTGTTCACGAAGTGCCTTGTGAATTGGTTCTACCAATTTACGGCACAAAGTGAGTCTGCCTTTTCCAGCTGAAGCCTGAGCAGTAACAAACAAAAAAAGGTTGGCGAATACTTCACGTTCGGCATAAACACCGTAAACGTTTGGCAAACACGAACTCATGGAAACCAGTGAGCCAAGTAATAAAATATCTTTGTCCTCGGGTGAAGTGCCTTTGATAGTAATACGACGAAGTAAATCGGGTAGTTGGTCAAAGATTTCGGAAGGAAATGACCTCACCCCTGACCCCTCTCCATTTGGAGAGTGGGAAAGTTCTTCGTCAGACATTTCCTCTACTTCCGCCTTTTCCGACCTCACCCTAAATCCCTCTCCAAGTGGAGAGGGACTTTTGTCTTTTACTTTCGGGATTCCAACATTTATACCAGCTGCTTTGGCAAGGTGGTAGAATGTTTTAATGGAAACACCGTTTCCGTGTGCTTTCAAACATGCATCAAATTGTTTGTCGGCTTCTGTTGAATTATAATCCTGATAGAACCTACTTAGTCGGTGAAAATAGGATCTTCCAGATTCTCCAAGTTCGTCAGCAAGTGCAAAGCCAAGGTCACGCCAATCAGCATAATTTGGAGCTATATCGACTGAGGAAGATTCGATTCGTTGGGTAATTGTTTCGATATCTGATTCCGACCTCACCCCTGACCCCTCTCCATGTGGAGAGGGGGAAAGTGTAGTTGATTGAACAGGTTTATTGTTTGCGGTTGCTTTGGATTCTGTTTTATTGGTTTCTGTCCAGTCTGCTGGATTAAATGTTTTCTTGCTCATGATTTCAGAAGATTAAAATGTAAATTAGATAGAGTTTAATAATCAATGAAAGAATTGAAAAGCTACTTTTTAGCTTGACTGTTTCTTTGGTGTGCCAGTCAATTTTGCCATTTTTCTCACCATGTATGAAATCATGTAATTCAACTAAACAGGCAGCCCAAAAAGCTGTAACCAAGGACGGATTGTATTGATTGTTTGAAGTGCTGCAATGGTCAATTAAAACAATATCGCCAATTGTAATTCTAAACTTTCTTTCGACAAGCATTTCAGACACAACAAGTCCTAATTCTACTGCATTGGGTGTTAGTGTGTATTTTTTTACTTTTATATAATTAATCATGATCGTTGAGTATTAATGGGTTTATAAATGCATTTGGGTCATATGCCAGGAAACAAGCCCGAGAAACGTCCCGCCCTGATTTGTCGACTTCTATGCCGTAGGTTTGAAGAATGTAGTTTGCCACTGCGGCGAAGTATTCACCATGTGGGATTTGCGAAGTGTCAATTGGAATGATCCATTTCAATCCGTCACCTGAAGGACTTACAAAAAGTAATTGCGTATCGAAATATTCGTCGGCAAGCAATAATTGACGTACTTCTTGAAGGTTTGTCAGGTGGTCGAAATCGACCGCCAATAAACCCGAATGTTGCATGAGGTTTTTATCGTTTCGGGAACTGAAAGTTCCTGAAAAAGTACAGTAGTCAAAGTTGTTTGCTTTGAAATGTCGTGCTTGCTTCGGGTCGGCAATTGAACGAAGTTTGTCTGTTCGCTCTTTATAGAAATCACCTGTGATTGCGTTGTAAATTTGCAACAAGGTTGCAGATTTATGTGGCACTGTATTTTTGATTGGTGATTTGTAGAACGAGAATAAAGCCTCCCCAACACTTCCGACCTCTATCCCTCTTCGGGTACTTTCTCCATTTGGAGAAAGAAAATCGGAATTTTGGGTATTTGAGGGGCTTTGAGATTGTGGCTTCTCAGGAACAGTAACGAAGTTTCGGTTGTTGCCATAAAAGTTTCGTTGTTCACCAATATGCAAGTACAGTTCTTTATTTAGCGTTTGAAGTAGTTCATTGCCACTTTGCTTGTAATGCAGTTCGGCGAAGTCGAATGCATCACCGGCAGGGATAGCGTTCTCGCTATCCGTATGCCGTGCAAATTCGCTACGCGCATTTTCGGCGGCACTCGACAAAACACCAAACGAGTTTGAGTTTTGTTCTCGTTGGCACGAAAACTCATTATCCAACGCATTCCCCAAAACATTCTCCTTCTCAATGAAAACGTTCAATGTCAACTTATTTTCATTGAATGGGTTTTCAGTTGGTTTACAAGTCCTCCCCGAAAGGGAGAGGACTGTTTGATTAGGATAGTATTCCTGTAAAATATGCGAATAGATCAGTAAGCCATAATTTGTCTTACTCAAAATTTGCTGTTTATTTATCGCTTCCATAACTACGGATTTTGAACATAGTGTAGTTATCCTTCAAAATTCGCTGAATGTCTTCAGTGCGATAATAGAGCTTGTTTCCAATGCGGGAGAATGGCAATGTGCCATTTGTACGCAGTGTTTGCAAGGTTCTGGGGCTAATGTGAAGCAATTGCATTACATCTTGATTGTCAACCCATTCTTTGCTCAAATCTTCGCATGAAGATTGGGTGTTGGTAAGCTTGGATTCAATAGAATTCAATGCTTCCAAAATTTTACAATTGTTTGGACATACATGTGTTTGTTGTCTTTGCTGCTCGTATTGAAATAAAATGCTTTCGGGGCAGCAACGAAGTTCTTCCAGAATTTCGTCTAATCGGCGGGGTTGCTTGTTGTCGTTCATCTTACAATCCTCCCTTTTTTAGCTACAAACTCTGCTGCTTCTGCTTGAAGCTCTGCAACTGATTGGCGTTTATCGCCAAGCAGCCAAGCATCAATTTCACTTTTCAAGAATTGAAGTTTTTTTCCTTTTTTGTGATAAGGAATAAGTTTCTGGCCAATCCAGCCATAGACAGTCTGCCGGGCAGGCTTGTCGGGCAAAAATTCGCACAACTCTTGTACGTTAAACCACTTGTCGGAATCGGGCTGCTCCAACTTTGATACACTTAGTAAGGTTTCCAATCGATCAACCTTGCTGATAAGATAAGCCAATGCTTTTGGCATATCGTTAAATGAAATTTCGTTTTGCAAAATGTTTTCTTGCATGATTCAAATTTTTTATGCATTAAAAATTTGCGGCTCCAACAATGCCCGAGAGCCTCTTTTTCGAGCATTGTTTGACACAAAATTACATGTGTTTTGAGGGGTAAATGGAGATTAAACACTCCGTACGGAGTGAGTGCGGAGTGCGGAGTGGTATGTATAAACTGAAAAAGACCAACGATTTAACGTTAGTCTTTTTCTGATTTTTTGCTATTTATTTATTGCAAACGGAGTGCGGAGTGTGCTATTTCATTAGTTTTGCTGCTTTTATTATGTTTTCTTTTGTAATCTTCGGTTGTTTCTGGTCGCGTAAACTTTGTTCGGTGAATCGTTGCCCATCTTTATCAACAAAACATTCACAAACAATTTTCCAAATACTTTTTCCCTGGAACGTCAGAACTTTGTATTCATTGTTTAGTAATTTAAACAAATATGGTAAATCGCCTTTAGCTCCACACCACTTAACAGGGTTGCTCACAGGAGTACCAGAAAACACATGTTTGAAATCTGAATAGATTGTTTCTTCAGCAATACTCTTGTTCAATTTTAATGAATTGAAAAGGTCATTTATGTTTGAACTCTCTTTCTTAAGTTTAGTGTAAGTAAACGAAAGGCATTCTGCATTCTTAGCTTTATTCTTAATTTCTACAGGAGCAATAGAAAGGGTCTGAACCTCATGAATAAATATATATTCGGGAGCTGGTCTATTTAAAATAAGGCTATAAATATCAGCTATACTCATATTGTCGTCCTTATGAATATGAGTAGAAAAATGGTATTGAATTTCCAAATAGCATTTGATTAAAGCTGTAAGCATGTATTGAAAAATGAAAGTAGCTTCTTTATGTTGCCTGTCTGCACTAAAATCACTATGTTTTGAAGCAATCAGATTTAAATCATAATCTTTTAATAGAATCAAATCATTTATTTCAGTCATTAATGATTTAATCCTCCCTTTAGCTTTTTTAAGTTTAAAGGCTATCAAGTTATCACTTTCGTCCTCGGTTTCGCGAATTATATTGTTTATAAAATCAGTTATATTATTATCAATTAGCCTTTCATAGTACTTGATTTTGATTGAAAAAGCTGGGATATTAAAATCGGTTTTGAAACGAGGGATAAATTCTTCACGAATTGAGGGGGTTAACCTCAATTCGGGCGAATAATAATCTTCTTGTTGGTTGTTTTTATCAAGCCAAGGACGAAGATCAAAGCGCAATATTGAAATTATTGTTTCCATAACTCTTATTTTTCGGGGTTGATTTTGAGTTTAATTGTACCTGTTGTTTTTTGTTTCTTCTCGTCCACCACCTTAGCATAAACTTGTGTTGTTTTTACATTGGTATGGCCAAGCATTTTGGATACTGTATAAATGTCTGTACCACCTGCCAACTGTAAAGTGGCATAGGTGTGCCGGAAGCAATGAAAAGTTATATTCCGGGTAATGCCAGCAGATTTTATCCAACGTTTAAGCGGACTGGAAATCCAAGAAGGGTCGGGTAAATCTTCAAAAACAAGTTGCTCCGGATTGCGGGGTTCTCCACAAAGTTGATAGGCTTGTTTTGAAATCGGCATATATTCAACTCCCTTTGTTTTTTGCTGTGTAAAGTTGAGGCGGATTTGTTCGCCATCAACTTGTATTTCTTTCCATTTGAGCTTTTGAATATCGCAATGGCGAACGCCAGTGAGAGCAGAGAAAAGCGAAGCACGTTTGAGAATTGGACGTTCGCAAGGTGTTTCTGATAGGATATTGAGTTCTTCCACTGTTAAGTGTTCTCTGCGACTTTCCTGTTCTTGAATGCCTTTTATTTTGGCCGAAAGGTCCACTGTGATATATCCGTCAATGAATGCTTGTTTTAATCCTGCCTTAAATATGCTATAATAAGTTGCTGCGGTATTATGTGATATCGTTCCCTTTTTATTGCCACCACAAGGGGCTGTGAGTACAAAGCGACGAAATTCTTCAGCTTTACCAAGGTTAATCTGAGAAAATAAAAGTGGCTGATTGTTGTTGAATGATTTTAGCAACTCACCAACTCGAACCCAGTTGACAATAATGGATTGAGAACTGTTGCGGTGTCGTTCTTTTGATACTTTTTGAAAGTAATCGATAAAATCAATTTGCTGACGTTGGTTGTGTTCAACTTGTTCGGCTTCCTTTTCCGTGTACAAATCAGCATTATCATACTCACGTTGCCTAAGACTACGCACACCATCAGCATAAATACAGGCTTCCTGATCAATGTTGCTTTTGCATTGTATAATGCCATTAGAATCTCTCTTGGGTTTGAATGTTTTGGCACCATCTGTTGAGGCTCTTGTTGTACGCGTTTTATCCCATATTGGTGTGGTAACAGAACGGTTTAGTGCTTCTATTATCCGTTGAGCTTTATCACTACCAGCCTTGAAAACTGGATAGCTTTCAAGTATTAAATACCATTCGTTATGATATTCGGATTTGCGGAGCTTTGCAGTACATTTGGTTTTTGCGAGTTTCTTTTTCATGGCTCAGTATTATTTATGGTTGAATAGCCGGTCGATTTCTAATTTGGGGACATATACGAATTTGCCAATTTGCTTTTTGGGAATACTGCATTTTCGAATGGTCTTTTGGACTGTGGAGGCTGATATTCCAAACTTCTCTGTTATCTCGCCAATCGTGTAGCACTCACTTGGGTCATAATTGAGTTTTGTTTGTTCGATTAGTGGTTGAGTAGATTGAATAATTTCAACCTTTGGAAACATGGCTTCTATGTGGACCCGACTAATGCGGGTTAACCGCTCCCCAAGATTAACGGCAGGGATATTGCCTTTTTTAATTTGCCGGTAAATCGTGTCCCGGGAAATACCGAACAGAATTACTGCTTCCTGAATTGAAATGTAAGGACGGTCTGCGGGAATTTGATTGGCTAACTGTTCGCGTTTTTCTTCTTCCTTTTCGAGGGCTTTCTTTTTACGTGTGGCTGCTTCAGAACATTTCTCGCAACAGTACTTCGAGTAGACAGTTTTGGCGTTAAATTGCTTACCGCAATTTTCGCAATTTCTTTGGAGGATAAACTTGCTAACTGGCATAATACACGTTTTAAATATGGGTACGTATGTATAAGTATTTATAAGTCGCACTTTCCTGCTAATTAAGTCGCGTTACAAATATGTTGCAAATATACGAAAAATAATCGAATATAAATATAGATAAGCAAAAAATAAAATAAAAAAATCGCTGTAAACTAATTGTTTACAGCGATTTCTGTTTGGTTATATACCCTTGTTTTTGGGAATTATTTTACTTCTTCAAAATCAACATCAGTCACATCGCCTTCCTGGTTGCCACTCTGGCTTTGTTGCTGACCACCGAAGTCCTGAGGACCGGCTTGCTGTCCGCCCTGCGCGTTTTGAGCATTGTACATTTCCTGACTTGCAGCCTGGAATACAGTGTTCAGTTCGTTGGTAGCGGCGTCGATACCTGCAATGTCCTGCGCTTTGTGTGCTTCTTTTAGTTTAGCCAATGCAGCTTCGATAGGACCTTTTTTGTCGGCTGGCAGTTTGTCGCCAAATTCAGCCAATTGTTTTTCGGTCTGGAAAATCAATGAGTCGGCATGGTTCAGTTTGTCGATCTTTTCTTTTTCTTTAGCATCGGCTTCGGCGTTGGCAGCAGCTTCGTCTTTCATACGTTTGATTTCTGCATCGCTCAGACCTGACGAAGCTTCGATACGGATACTTTGTTGTTTTCCGGTAGCTTTATCTTTGGCCGATACGTGAAGAATACCATTGGCATCGATATCGAAAGTTACTTCAATCTGAGGTTCACCACGACGGGCAGGCATAATGCCGTCCAGGTGGAAACGACCGAGTGATTTGTTATGGATCGCTGTTGGACGTTCGCCCTGCAATACATGAATCTCAACCGAAGGCTGATTGTCGGCAGCTGTTGTAAATGTTTCCGATTTTTTCGAAGGAATAGTAGTGTTGGCTTCAATCAGTTTGGTCATTACACCACCCATTGTTTCGATTCCCAACGAAAGCGGAGTAACATCAAGCAACAATACATCTTTCACTTCACCGGTTAATACACCACCCTGAATGGCAGCACCCACAGCTACTACTTCGTCGGGGTTTACACCTTTCGAAGGCGCTTTTCCGAAGAATTTCTCAACAGCAGTCTGGATAGCAGGAATACGGGTTGAACCACCTACCAAAATAATCTCGTCGATATCACCGATTGTCAAACCTGCATTTTTCAAAGCAGTACGACATGGTTCGATTGTTTTTTGTACTAAATCGTCGATCAGTTGTTCAAATTTAGCACGGGTCAATGTGCGCACCAGGTGACGTGGCACACCATCAACAGGCATGATATAAGGCAAGTTGATTTCCGAAGAAGTAGTGTTCGAAAGTTCGATCTTGGCTTTTTCGGCAGCTTCTTTCAGACGTTGCAAAGCCATAGGGTCTTTGCTCAGGTCCATGCCGCTGTTTTCGTTTTTAAATTCCTGTACCAACCAGTCGATAATACGGTGGTCGAAGTCATCGCCACCAAGGTGAGTGTCACCGTCGGTCGATTTTACTTCAAATACACCATCGCCAAGTTCGAGTACCGATACGTCGTGTGTACCACCACCGCAGTCGAACACAACGATTTTCATATCTTTGTTTGTTTTGTCAAGTCCGTAAGCCAAAGCAGCAGCAGTAGGTTCGTTCACGATACGTTTTACGTTCAAACCTGCAATTTCGCCGGCTTCTTTGGTCGCCTGACGTTGAGCGTCGTTGAAGTAAGCAGGCACTGTGATCACTGCATCAGTTACTTCCTGTCCAAGGTATTCTTCGGCAGTTTTCTTCATTTTCTGAAGGATGATAGCCGAAATTTCCTGTGGAGTGTACAGGCGTCCGTCGATATCAACACGTGCTGTGTTGTTGTCGCCTTTTACTACTTTATAAGGTACACGTCCGATTTCTTTGGCCAAACGATCGTAGCTTTCGCCCATGAAACGTTTGATAGAGAATACAGTTTTTGTTGGGTTGGTAATGGCCTGACGTTTTGCAGGATCACCTACTTTACGTTCGCCACCATCTATAAAACCAATCACCGAAGGTGTGGTACGTTTTCCTTCGCTGTTGGCGATAACGATAGGTTCGTTACCTTCCATTACAGAAACACACGAGTTGGTGGTTCCTAAGTCAATTCCAATAATTTTTCCCATGATTGTAATTCGTTTAAATATGTTTGATTTTTATTTTCATTTATGAGTACGACTCCCTTTTTACAAAGCATATGCCAAGCGGAAATTTTGAAATTAAATTTGAAATTTGACAGTAAAAGTCAGTTTGACAAAAGCGATGAAAAGAAATTAACTGACAAAAAGGCGGAAGTTGGCAGAAAAATGAGAATTCATAATTCATAATTTGAAAATTTGAGAATTTGAAGATTTGAGGAGTTGAGTATTTGAGTAATTTTCAGAACACCGCATAATCCTATTTTTTGTTTACTTTTTTGTAAATCTATTTAGAACCAAACACACACTTAGATTAATTTTCAGAAACCCCTCCGCTTCGCTCGTCCCCTTTTTCAAAGGGGACATCTACGCAGTTCGATATTTATCAGAAATAATATTATTCAGTAAGGTTTCAGGCTTCAATTAAATATATTAAGTGTGCAGATTGTCGCGGACAATGATCTCCCCTTATTTTAAGGGGAGTACCCGCAGGGGGAGGGGTTAAAATTTCAATTTCTGAACCAAAAAAACTGTAAACAAATTTCAGGACGATACACTGCCACGATCTCAAAGAATGAAACATTGGTTCATTACTTAACAATTCTCTATTCTCTATAAACAACTCTCCACTTCGCGATGAGCTTCCCTTTTCTTGCTCCCTCTCCCCGGGAGAGGGCTGGGGTGAGGTCTGGAAGCCCTGAAACCCGAAACCCTTCGAGACAAACCCTCAAATCTTCAAATCTTCGAATCCTCAAATCAAATCTTCAAATTTTCAAATCCTCAAACTCTTCAAACCCCGAACCCCGAAACTCGAAACCCGAAATATTTTCTTACTTTTGGGAAAAAATAAACACATGGCACTTACTTACCTCGGACTGGGCACTAATCTAGGCAACAAACAGAAAAACCTGAATGATGCAATCATCGCTTTGTCGATAGGAGCGGGGAATGTACTCTCCGTTTCTTCTTTCATCTATTCCGAACCGCTGGGTTTTGAGTCAGAAAATCAGTTTCTGAATGCAGTGCTGTTGCTCGAGACCACGCTGTCGCCTTTTCAGTTGCTCGACAAGACACAGGAAATTGAACGTTCGCTGGGCAGAACTTCGAAGTCGGTCACCGGCTATTCTGACAGGATCATTGACATCGATATTTTGTTGTACGACAATGAACTTATCGACCAGCCGACACTGAAAATCCCGCATCCGAAAATGACGGAGCGGGACTTTGTGATGCTTCCTCTGCTGGAGCTCGCGCCTGACCTGACGCATCCAGCCACAGGAATTAAATTCCGGGATTATAATCTTTAAATTGTAAATCGTACATTAAATTGTAAATTGTACATATTTAAATTGTAAATTGTACATTCTTCTTATTCTTCTATCGATTTTTTGTACTCTTCAATTACTTTTGTTGCTTTGTCGAAATCTTTTTCGAAAACAAGAATCCTTAATCCTTCGTTCAGTTCCCCAAACATAGGCAATAGTTCCACTGCATCTTCGTTGTTGATGGTGCTGTCTATGCCGTTATCGCGCAGCAATTCCTGGTCGAATAAGGCTTCAACCATTGAATCGTAATTTTTGAGAGTTCTTAATTTGTCGTCCATACTACTTTGATTTTAGTGGTTGTTTTTAGTTTGTTAGTTTTCCGTACTTATAAAACGCTTCGCTTCTGAATTTGTTTCGTCAGGCTTTGTTAAATAGTATCTGAATAACTGAATAATTGAATAAATACTAACTGATTAAATAGCTAAATAGTAAATGGTACATGAATAAAAAGTAAATGGCTAAATGGTAAATAAATAATCTTGATATTTTTTCGTACTTTTGCAGTTGCTAAAGAATGACAAGAAAATGATAACCGAAGGATTACCTGATCACATAGTTTACAGTCCTGCTGTAATTGACTTTGTTACCGTTGCAGCCGAAACATGTTTGTTTCTCGAGAATGCAACCGAACAGACACGCGAGGATTTCATAATAAAAGCAGTCAAAATACTTCCCTTGCTGTATCTGAAAGCTGCATTGATCCAAATACCCGAATCGGTTTTCGACGATCAGCCTGAGCGTTTTGTGACCGAAGAAGATTACTTGTACGTAAAAGAACAGGTGGAACAGTTGCTGGGTGCCGACGATTCGTATCTTGAGGTTTTTCATCCCGATATGGCGCTGAGCGATACCCCGATTGCGGCTTTCGTGTCGGAAAATATGGCCGATATTTATCAGGAAATGAAAGATTTTGCCGCCAATTATCAAACGGTCGATACCGATATTATGAATGATGCTTTGGTGGCTTGTTTGCAGGGATTTGCTGACCATTGGGGGCAAAAGCTGCTGAATGCATTACGGGCGCTGCATGCTGTTCGCTTTAGCGATGGTTTTCAGCTCGATGAGCAAACGGAAAAAGTATCGGAACGTAAAATTGACAGGAATTCATTCCTCGGGTTTTTGCACGATGATGAAGATGATGAATTAAATGATAAATTTCTCTGATAATTAATTAATACAACAATAATTTCTGCCGTCGGTTTTTTTTATTCGATAACAGGATTTTCAGCTTATGTTCAAAGCAAAAATTACAAAAGAAGAAGTAAATAAAATGCCGGTGGTTGGCTTCGATGGTAAAATCACACTGGTGGATGATGTATCGAAATTGCAGGCAGCTATTGATGAACTTCGCCTTGCCGATGTGGTAGGAGTGGATACTGAAACAAAACCTTCTTTTACCCGTGGAACGCATCATAAAGTCTCGCTGGTACAAATTTCTACAGCCACCCACTGTTTTCTTTTCCGCTTAAATAAAATCTCGTTCCCCAAAGAGCTGGCCGATTTCCTGGCCGATGATAAAATTAAGAAAATTGGGCTGGCCTTGCGCGACGATTTCAATGGACTGATTCGGCAACGTTCGTTCAAACCCGACAATTTTGTCGATTTACAGTCGATTGTAATGAGCTACGGCATTCTTGAACTTGGACTTCAAAAGATATTTGCTATCGTTTTTGGACGTAAAATATCGAAAGCACAACGACTCACCAACTGGGAAAACGATGTGCTCACTGAGCAACAGCAAGTGTACGCCGCTACCGATGCCTGGGCAAGTTTGCTCATTTATCTGCAGTTGACGAAAGAAAAAAAACTTACCAAAAAACAAATGGATGCACTTATGGCCGAAGTAGCTGCCGAACAGGCATTGGCCCACGAGAACAAAAGTGCCATCTGAATTTTATAATCCCGCTAACCCGCTAATTTACATTCTATTCATATTCTTTCCCCAATTCCAATCAACATAATGATCACAGTAATTCTGAAACCAAAAAAAGAAGAAAGTCTTCAACGTTTTCACCCCTGGGTGTTTTCCGGCGCCATCCAAAATATTGAAGGAAAACCTGCCGAAGGAGATTTGGTGGAGGTACTGGATAGTAAACGTCACTTTTTGGCCATTGGTCATTACCAGATCGGAAGTATCGCGGTGCGTGTGATAAGTTTCGATAGCGAGCAGATAGATGACAATTTCTGGTGTCGGAAAATTCAACTGGCCTATGCCATGCGGGTGTCGCTGGGTTTGGTGGCGCCGGGGCACAACAACACTTATAGGTTAGTGCATGGCGAAGGTGATTCGTTGCCGGGGCTTATTGTGGATGTTTATGACGATACGGCAGTGATGCAAGCCCATTCGGTGGGAATGCACGAAACGCGTGAAGCCCTGGCCAAAGCCATTGTGGAAAATGTGCCGGAAGTAAAAAATATATATTACAAATCGGAGACAACCCTGCCATATAAGGCGGACATTACGCCCGAAGATGGTTATCTGATAGGAAGTGACTCCAAAAAATACATTGGCATCGAAAACGGCCTGAGCTTTCAGATGGACTGGCTCAAGGGACAGAAAACCGGTTTCTTTGTCGATCAGCGCGAAAACCGTTCCTTGCTCGAACGTTATTCTGCCGGAAAATCGGTGCTGAATATGTTTTGTTATACCGGTGGTTTTTCGGTATATGCCATGCGTGGTGGCGCCGAGTTGGTGCATTCGGTCGATAGTTCGGCCAAAGCCATTGAGCTGACCGATAAAAATATTGAACTTAATTTTCCCGACGATACACGCCACCGCTCTTTTGCCGAGGATGCCTTTAAATACCTGAACAACCTGCACACCCTCGATCGGCAGTACGATCTGATCGTGCTTGATCCTCCGGCTTTTGCCAAACACCGCGAAGCCCTGCGAAATGCGTTGAAGGGCTATAAACGCCTGAACGCAAAAGCTTTTGAGCAAATAAAACCGGGTGGAATTTTGTTTACATTCTCCTGCTCACAGGTAGTGACTAAAGATCAGTTCCGATTGGCTGTGTTCAGCGCTGCTGCCGAAAGCAAGCGCAATGTGCGTATCCTGCATCAACTCACGCAACCGGCCGATCATCCTATCAATATTTATCACCCCGAAGGCGAATACCTCAAAGGCCTGGTGCTGTGGGTGGAATAGTTGATTTCTTTGTTTTTGCGGTTTCTTATGTGGTTGATAATAAGTAATCTGAGAAGCACTTGTCGCGTCCCTGAAATTTATAGCAAAGTAACATAACTATGCAAAAGTGAAATTTATTCGTTTTTTTTTTGAGAAAAAGTTTGTTTTAATGATTAGTATCGCTATATTTGCAACCTGAACATTATTTACTAACCATTCTAAACTTTTATTGCCTATTGCCACAATATTACTCTTAAATCCCAAAATTTATAAGTAATGATTATACTGAATCAACTAGCTGATGATACATTGGTGAAATTGTATGAAGATGGCAATAACGAAGCGTTCGAAGTTCTGCTTTTACGCTACAAATCAAAAGTTTATTCCTATATCTATCTTATTGTGCGTAATAAAGAGCTTACTGAAGACATTTTTCAGGACACTTTTATTAAAGCCATCGCCACCATTCAACAGGGACGTTATGTGGCATCTGGTAAATTTCTCGGATGGATCAATCGTATTGCCCATAACCTGATTATCGATCATTTTCGACGCGAGAAAAATGAAAATACATTCTCGGCCGACAGTGTGGACTATGACGTTGTAAATAACAACGCCAAGTTATCCGAAAAAAGTGTGGAAGACGTGATGACTAACGAGCAGATTCTTACCGATGTGGTTCGGCTGATCGATTATTTGCCCGAGTCGCAACAGTCGGTGGTGCGTATGCGTTTTTTCGAGGACCTGAGCTTTAAGGAAATTGCCGAAAAAACGGATGTAAGCATCAATACCGCTTTGGGTCGTATGCGCTATGCGTTGCTTAATATGAGACGTATAGCACAGGAGAATGATGTGTACCTGATGATGAAATAATATTTTATTGATGAAATATACTTTTTTGTAATCGGCTGCGTTTTTATTGTATACTTATAAAAAAAGCGTTATCTGCCTATGCAAAAAACTACTACTTTATCAAAAAAAACTGATTTGAAAATTAAAAAACAAAAACCTGCCGGGCAAAACGAAATTCAACCTTCGGAAAAAGTACTGCAAAACATACGTCGGTTCGCTGCCGTTTACAGGGTGCAGGCTATCAATTCAAATCAGTTCGTCGAAATGATTTTAAACTAACTTACAAAAAGGACTTCCAACCAGGAAGTCTTTTTTTTTATCATTTTTCCCGCCTTTGTGCAACGTTTTCGTAAGTTAAGCATCAGTATTGTTGTAACGAATTTAGTTCTTCCTTTTTACAGGTTTTTTTTAAATTGCAGCTCAGTACCAATGATTGATCGGGTGACTTCGAGTCACCCGATCAATCGGGGTATTTTAGAGTTAAAAAACAGACCATTCAATAAAATTCTTAATTGCTTATGAAAACAATCAAATTCATCTTAGCATTCCTAATTTCAGCCCTGCTGCTGGTTGGCTGTGAGCCGAAAAATGGCTTTGACAATAATTTGTCCGACAAGGAATTGATTTCCGAACTAAGATCGATGGTGACCGAGACCTTATTTATCGATTCCAAAAGTTATGTGTTGGACGCCTATATGTGGCGCGATTTTCAACCGATCAGTCCGGAAAATGGCAAACCATTGATTTCCATCAACTGGCTTGTTTGCACCGATTCAGTAAAAATACCTGCTAATATTCATCTTGTGAATCAATTTGTTATTTATGGCGATTTACTCTGGGTCAGCGATTACAGCAATGAAACCTTAAGTGCCGAACCGGAATATAAAATAAAGAAAGTTTCGCGCGAGGGACCGAAATGGGGACCACATGTATCTGTTGATGTAATTTCACAAATTCACGACTCCAACACCGACAAGGATTATTATGTCGGACTGAAAAATGTTTATATCGATAGAACCGATTGATGCCCCGATGGGTACGACAACAGGAGTGTTTTACGTCTTTATTCTATTGATAATGAAGTTCATCAGGCTGTTTACAACTACTGGTGCGCATAAATTGTAAATAGTACATTGTCAAATAGTAAATACTTAAATTCCAACTTCATTCACTCCCTCGTGTTTTTTTATTATTTTTGCAGTAAAATAAAACTGAGAAAATGACTAAAATAATTTCCCCCTCCATACTTGCAGCCGACTTTGGTAACTTACAGTCAATATGCGAAATGATCAACCGCAGCCGTGCCGAGTGGGTACATATAGATGTGATGGATGGCGTATTTGTGCCCAATATCTCGTTTGGTTTTCCGGTGTTGGAAGCGGTGAAAAGGCATTGCCGTAAGTTGATCGATGTGCATATTATGATTGTGCAGCCCGAAAAATACGTAAAGCGTTTTGCGCAGGCAGGGGCCGAGATGCTTACTTTCCATTATGAGGCGGCCGAAAATCCTCAGCAAATAATTGATCTGATCCGTGCCGAAGGCATTAAAGTGGGCATTACTGTGAATCCTGATGTGCCTGTAAGCGTGTTGGCGCCTTATATCGATAAAGTGGACATGGTGCTGTTGATGTCGGTGTTTGCCGGCTATGGTGGTCAGAAGTTTATGGAAGAGACTTATGCGCGAATTGATGAACTGAAGGCGTTGATTGATAGTAAAAATCCCGATTGCAGGATAGAAATTGATGGTGGCGTGAACCTCGAAAATGCTCCTCAACTGTTCCAACACGGGGCGAATGTGTTGGTGGCGGGTAGCACGGTGTTCAATGCTCCCGATCCCGAAAAAATGATAGTGGAGCTGCTGGGAGAATAAAGGGTTTCGGGTTCTGAGTTTCGGGTTTCGGGTTTCGGGTTTTTCTTTGCCTGTGCCTCACTTCGACTTCGCTCAGTGAACGCGCTGCAATTATCAATTATGAATTATCAATTATGAATTGTTTCGGGTTTCGTGTGCTAGACTGATGAGTTAACCGATATACTGACTTTAATTTTCTGTTGTTATGAATTTTCTGCAACGGACACCTTTTTTTCGTTTGCTGTTGCCATTGGTCACAGGCATAGTTGCTTACAGGTATTTCCGCCTGGAGCCATGGTTGCTTGTGGTGTTGGTTTTTCTCTCCCTTGCTTTTGTTCTCAATGCTTATTTTATTCGTTCTGTCGATAAACAATACCATTTCAGATGGTTGTTTGGCGTGGGCATCGGCCTGTATCTTTTTGTGCTGGGCTATTGGCTCAGCGTGCAAAAGCAGAAGGAGGCTGTATTTACCGATCTGAACCGCAAGGGTATTTTCCGCATCGAAATGGTTGCTTCTCCTGCCGAAAAGGCCAAATCCTATCAGTGTAAAGTGAAAATTCTGGAGATGTTCGATGGTGAAACATGGAGACCTTCACACGGGAAAGCCATTGTGTATTTGCAAAAGGATAGTTTGTCGGAGGCTTTGCTCTACGGCGATATAATGATGGTGGAAGCGGAGTTTCAGTCGCCAACAGGTACTGTGAATCCCGGAGGTTTCGATTATGCGGCTTATCTCGCTCGTCAGGGCATAGCTGCCAACGCTTATCTGGCTTCGGGTACCTGGCAAAAAGCCGGAAGTGCTGCGTCCTTTTCTGTTCGGCGATTGGCGTCGGCATTCAGGGCACGATTGCTCAGCATCTACAAGTCCTTCGGCATTGCAGGCGACGAATATGCTGTGCTTGCTGCCCTTACGCTTGGCTATACCGATGTCTTGCAGCCCGATCTTCGCGCCAGTTACAGCGCCTCCGGAGCTATGCACATACTGTCGGTGAGTGGCTTGCATGTGGGCATTGTGTATGTGGTCATTGCTTTTCTGCTTGGTTTTATGGATAAATCGGCGAAGACAAAAGTGCTTAAAACAGTATTCATAGTATTGTTTCTGTGGGCGTATGCATTTATTACGGGACTTTCGCCTTCGGTGGTAAGGGCGTCGCTTATGTTTTCGTTGGTAGCCATTGGCACTGCGCTCGAGAGGCGTTCGCAGATTTATAATACTGTATTTATGTCGGCGTTTGTAATGCTCATAGTCAACCCCGATTTTTTGTACGATGTTGGGTTTCAGTTGAGTTATGCTGCGGTGTTAAGCATTGTGTTTTTTCAACGGCCTTTTTCGCAGTTGCTTCCGGTTAGTCATAAGGCGCTTCGCTGGCTGCGCGATTTGTTGACCGTGTCGGTAGCGGCGCAGTTGGGTACATTGCCTTTTACGCTTTATTATTTCCATCAGTTTCCGAATTATTTTTTGCTCACAAATGTGGTGGCCATTCCGTTGTCGACCCTGGTCATTTATTTAGCCATAGTGCTGTTGGTGGTCACTTTTATTCCGTTTGTTGCTTCGGCGGTGGCTTTTTTATTAAAATGGTCGCTGTGGTTGCTCAATTTTCTGATCGTTGGGATTGAACATTTGCCTTATTCTATCAGCGAATTTACATTCGATTTGAGACAAATGACCTTGTTGTTGGGAGCCATAGCGCTTATTTCTGTTTATTTCTATACCAAAAAGTTCATCCCGCTTTTTGCCGGCTTGTGTATGTTGCTGATGGTTGCGCTCCTGTCCCTGCAAACAAAATACAATACCCTGCACGATGTGAAAATGATTGTTTATTCGGGACAGAAAAGTTCACACATTAATTTTATCGACTGTGGCGTCAATTATGCTATCTCGGGCGATAGCGCCGAACTGTTCAGGATTGCCAGTGGGTTTTGGAAAATGAAGAATATCGGAAAGCCCGCTTTTGTGAAAGAAAACAGTTGGTATGCCGATGGTTTTGCTTTCTTTGCCGGGAAAAGAATACTTGTGCTCAACGAAAATTTTGTAAAAAGAAAAACGCTTACTTCGCCCATTGCGGTGGATTATTTAATCATTGCCAATAAGATGAAACCTAAAATGAGCCAGTTGCTCGAGAATGTGCATCCGGCTAAAGTGATCGTTGACAATACGATTACGGACTGGTATACCGACCATGTGCGCAGGACTTGCGCCGAAAACGGGATTCCATTTTATGCTGTAGCTGAAAAAGGTGCTTATGTGCTGAATTTTACACCTTAGCATCCCAACGGTCAAAATAGGTTTAGAATCATATTTTTTTGCTATTTTTGCATACAAATTAAAACTATAGTTTGATGATTTCAAAAGTAATAGCCGAAGACCTGATTCACAGGACGCAAAGGGAGATTGACAAGGCCGATAAAATTGTAATTGTGGTACATGTTGGACCGGATGGAGATGCCATGGGTGCGTCGCTGGCCTTGTGGCACTACCTGATGACAATTGAAAAGGAGCCGGTTGTAATAGTTCCTACCGCATTTCCAAATTTTCTGAAGTGGATGCCGGGCGCGGACAGGGTGCTGGTGTACGAAACACAAAAGGAAGAAAGCGATGCATTGATTGCAGCAGCTGAATTGATTTTTACGCTCGATTTTAATGTACCCAACCGTTTGGCAAAAATGGAAGAAGCCATCATGACTGCTACAGCGTCCAAAATTTTGGTAGATCATCATTTACATCCGGGCGATTATGCTAAAGTCACCATCTCTTATCCCGAAATAGCATCAACAAGCGAATTGATTTTCAGACTGATTTGCCGTATGGGCGATTTTTCGAAAATAAACATGGCTTGTGCCGAATGTATCTACACGGGCATGATGACCGATACCGGCGGTTTTACTTACAACTCCAATAAACCCGAAATTTATATCATCATCAACGAACTGATAAAATTAGGCGTCGATAAAGATGAAATTTATCGCAGGGTATTCAATACCTATTCGGCCGACCGTATGCGCTTGATGGGCTACGCTTTGTATAAAAAAATGAAAGTATATCCTGAGTATAAAGCCGCGCTGATTACGCTGTCGGCAAAAGAACTTCAGGAATTTAATTTTCAGAATGGCGATGCCGAAGGATTGGTGAACATGCCTCTTTCGATTGATGGCATTGTCTTCTCGGTTTTTATGCGCGAGGATACTGATAAAATTAAAATATCCCTGCGTTCGCAAGGAACTTTTCCAGCCAACAAAGTGTCCTCCGATTTGTTCAACGGTGGTGGTCACCTGAATGCTGCCGGTGGCGAAAGTTACCAGACGCTGCACGAAACCGTAAAAAAATTCGAAGAAGCTCTGGCTGATTATAAGGATTTTTTGTAAATAACCCCTAACCCTAAAGGGGGAATAGAAATCACCTTGTAGGGGATGAAAGTATAGATAGGGATTCTTCTGACTATTTTATTTTGAAATAAGATGAATAGTAAAGTGGAGATATAGCATCTTTTCTTATTAAAAAAAAGTATTAATTTAGCCCCGGCAATAATTTAAAACCGGGGTGTTTTGAAGCCCCTTTAGGGGTTTGGGGTCATATGAAATATATAATAATTCTTGGCGACGGAATGGCCGATGAGCCTATCGCGTCGCTCGACAATAAAACCTGCCTGCAGGCAGCCAATAAACCGAGCATCGATAAAGTGGCGGCCATGGGTCGTTGCGGTATGCTCGATACAATTCCAGTAGGTTTTGCGCCGGGAAGCGAAATTGCCAACCTGAGCGTTTTGGGCTACGATGTTCCAAAGGTGTTCGAAGGACGCGGATCGTTAGAGGCGGCCAGCATGGGTGTAGCGATTGACGAGGGTGAAATGGCCATGCGATGCAACCTGATTTGCATCGCTGATGGTAAAATTAAAAATCACTCCGCCGGACACATCAGCAATGAAGAGGCCGAAGAGCTGATTCTTTTTTTGCAGAAGGAGTTGGGGAATGAGCAAATTAATTTCTTTCCCGGTGTGTCCTATCGTCATTTGCTAAAACTTAAAGGAGGAAGAAAAGAACTGAAATGCACGCCTCCTCACGATGTGACCGGTACTCCTTTTGCTGAAGTAATGATTCAGGCGGAAACGGAAGAGGCTAAAGCAAGTGCAGATTTACTGAATGATTTGATTCTTCGTTCGCAGCAATTGCTGGAAAACCATCCTGTCAATCTGAAACGTGCTGCTGCAGGAAAAGACAAAGCCAACAGCATTTGGCCCTGGTCGCCGGGTTATAAGCCCGAAATGAAAACCTTGCTTGAACTTTATCATCTCAAAAGTGGTGCTGTGATTTCGGCGGTGGATTTAATTCGTGGCATCGGCGTTTATGCCGGCCTGAAAGTAATAGAAGTGGAAGGAATCACCGGACTTTATAATACAAACTACGAAGGTAAAGCACAGGCAGCGATTGACGCTTTGCGTACCGACGACTTTGTGTATCTTCACATCGAAGCCAGCGACGAAGCCGGACACGAAGGCGATGTGGATTTGAAAATTAAAACAATCGAATACCTCGATTATCGTGTGGTACAGCCAATTTTAGAAGAAGTTTCAAGCTGGGATGAGCCGGTAACAATTGCTATTTTGCCCGATCACCCAACGCCTTGCGCTACCAAAACGCATACCAATAAACCTATTCCCTTTGTTATTTACCGTACCAACGAAGCTGGTGATGATGTGCAGCAATACGATGAATTTGCATGCGAAAAAGGAAGTTATGGCTTGCTCAGGGGAATGGAGTTTATGCAAACACTGATTAAACCCCTAACCCCTAAAGGGGAATAAGGAATGCTTATTCGGAGTTTTACGTTTAATATCAGAAATTTTAAAGAAAATATACTAACTCAATTCCCCTTCAGGGGTAAGGGGTCATTGTTATGAAATACTACAGTACCAACAAGAAAGTAAGCGGTGTAAGTTTGAGCGACGCCGTTATAAAAGGTTTAGCCGAAGACAAAGGCTTGTTTATGCCGGATCACATCCTGGAAATTCCGGGAGCTTTTTACGACTCTATCGATCAGCTTTCGTTTCAGGATATGGCTTATACGGCTGCTTATCTGCTTTTCGGCGAGGATGTACATGCCAATATGCTGCGAACCATTGTGTTCGATACGCTAAATTTTGACGTCCCTTTGGTGAAAGTGGAGGAAAATATATACAGCCTTGAGCTTTTTCATGGCCCTACTTTGGCATTTAAAGATGTGGGTGGACGTTTCATGTCGCGCATGCTGTCTTATTTTATCCAACGGCAGGAGGATAATCATAAACTGGTAAATGTGCTCGTGGCCACATCAGGCGATACCGGAAGTGCTGTTGCCAATGGATTTCTTGGCGTCGAAGGCATTCATGTGTATGTACTCTTTCCTAAAGGTTTGGTGAGTCCTATTCAGGAATGCCAGTTCACTACTCTGGGTCAGAACATCACGGCGCTTGAGGTGGATGGCACTTTCGACGATTGTCAGGCCCTTGTGAAATCTGCATTTATGGACGAAGAATTAAATGCACATATGAAACTTACTTCGGCCAATTCCATCAATGTGGCGCGTTTTCTGCCACAGGCCTTTTATTATTTCTATGCTTATGCGCAACTGAAAAAGATTTCTGAATCAGCAGCCGCCAATATGGTAGTGAGTGTGCCAAGCGGTAACTTCGGCAATATCACGGCTGGTCTTTTTGCAAAGCGCATGGGATTGCCTGTTCAACGCTTTATTGCTGCCAATAATCGCAACGATATTTTCCTTCAATACCTGAAAACGGGCGAATATAAACCGCGTCCTTCGGTAGCTACCATTGCCAATGCAATGGATGTGGGCGATCCGAGTAACTTTGCGCGCATTCTGGATTTGTATTCAAATTCTCACGAAGCTATTTCGGCCGAGATAAGCGGCGTAAGTTACACCGATGAGCAAATTGCAGCTACAATGAAGGCTTGTAAAAAGAAAACAGACTATCTGCTCGATCCGCATGGTGCCTGTGCATATCAGGCGCTGAAAGATGGGTTAAAAGAAGGCGAGGTGGGCGTGTTCCTCGAAACGGCACATCCGGCTAAATTCCTCGATACTGTACAGGATATTTTGGGCGAGAAAGTTGAAATCCCCGAAAAATTGCAGGAATTTATGAAAGGTGAAAAGAAGAGTGAAGCTATGACTAAAAATTTTGCCGATTTTAAAGCTTTCTTGCTCTCAAAATCGTAAATTGTAAATTAATAAATTGTAAATAATCTAAGATGTTTTCAGGAATTATTGAAGAAGCCGCAGTTGTAGTTGCATTGCGCAAAGAGCAGGAAAACCTGCATTTAACAATGGCATGTTCTTTTGTCGAAGAGCTGAAGATTGATCAGAGTGTTGCGCACAATGGAGTGTGCCTTACGGTGGTGGAACTAACAGATAAAACTTACACAGTTACAGCCATTAAGGAGACGCTTGACCGCACAAACCTTGGAAAACTTGTGGTAGGTAGTAAAGTGAATTTGGAACGCAGCATGATGATGAACGGTAGGCTGGATGGGCATATTGTTCAGGGGCATGTAGATCAAACTGCTGTGTGCACTGAAGTGAAGGAAGCTGATGGAAGCTGGTATTTTACTTTTGAGTACAATTTCGACAAGGAAATGGCTAAACGAGGCTATATGACGGTGGATAAAGGCTCTGTTACCGTAAATGGGGTAAGTCTGACGGTTTGTAATCCTACCGACAATAGTTTTCAGGTAGCCATTATTCCTTATACCTTCGAGCATACCAATTTTCATCAAATTCAGGCCGGAACTATAGTTAATATTGAGTTCGATATTATCGGAAAATATGTCAGCAGAATGATGTCTTTCTGATCGGCTGGTTTTTTTTTCAGTCTTCAGCCAAAACATAAAAGCGTTTTATGTTGTTACATTCAAGACAATGTAAAATCCCTTTATGAAGACACTGAGAAAGCAAATTAACGAATCCTTTTTTAATCCTGTAATCCATTTTCTGCCATTAATCGTATTTATGGTGGTGAATGACTTTTGGGGTTTGAAAACGGCATGGCTTGCTACTTTGCCGGTTATATTTATATTGTTTTTTTACATCTTTTTTTTCTACCGCAAAATAGTTCAGTGGTTTCTTTTCTCTGTCTTTGTTGTTTTTGTTGTAGGCTCGGTGATAAGTTTTTTACCGGTCGATAAACTACCTTCTCACCTTGCTGATGTGGCGTTGGAAGCAGCGGTATTGATATTTTTTATTCTCTCACTGATTTTCAGGAGGCACGTAGAGTCCGTGCTTAATAGGCGAAAATCAAAATTACCACCTATGGTTAACAATATGAACGAGATGTTCAGAATGTTGTGGATGCTGGGTTCTGTTATTTTTATTTACATACATGCCTACTTAATCACCGCTGCATTACAGGTATCGAATCTCGATTATACTTTAAAGTTTATCCACGATGCTTACCTTACTTTATTTCTCTTTGTCGTTTTCTTTGAATTAATTCGTGTAACAGTGATTCGTGTTAAGTTGTTAAGAGAGGAATGGTGGCCTATTTTGAATGAGAAAGGTAAAATGATTGGTTCCATTCATAATAAAACCAGCTTGTCGGATCCCACTAAATACATTCATCCGATCATCAGGGTTATGCTGATTGAAAATAACCGTATTTTTCTGCAGAAGCGTTGTCATAGCGATCTGGTTTACCCGGGATACTGGGATACAGCCTTGTCCAATCATGTAAAGGTAAATGAAACCGTCGAACAATGTATTTCGCGAACTGCCAACGAAAGATACGGCATCAAGGAATTGAAGCCAATATTTTTGTCGAATTATATGCACGAAACAGATGTTGAATATCATTATGCTTTTCTTTTTGTGGCTTGCAAATTACCTGATCTTGAACACAACAAAGAGTATATAGATCATGCCAAATGGTGGACAGTCAAACAGATTGAGGACAATCTCTTAACTGATATATTTACCGACAATTTTTTAAGCGAGTTTGAACTTTTAAAGCGCAGTGGCTTGCTTGATTCGGACAAATGCGATTGTGGATGTCGGCTTAAAGAGGCAGTGTTGAATAGCTCTTTTGTCGGATAGTTATTTCCTGATATTCTTTCCTGTTGCTGATTTCTTTGTTTTGAAACGCAATATGTGGATGCTTACACCCACAGCAATACACAGCAGAAGCACCTGAAGCCATATTTTCCCTGAAGCAACAAAAATTACAGCATACAGTATTGATGCCCACATGGTACTTACCGAAATGATTTTAGCATGTAAAGTTATGGACTTATTTTCATTATAATCGCGAATTATCTGTCCGAACACTTTGTGCTGAAGCAGGTATCGATGAAGCCTCTCCGAACTTTTGGCAAAAAGTGCAGCAGCCAGTAAAACAAAGGGAGTAGTAGGCAAAATAGGAAGAAAAGCGCCTAATATTCCTAATCCAAGACTGATAAGGCCAAAAAATGCGATGAGTTTCTTCAATGAACTTATGGTTTATGAAAGGATCATAGGCTTGAAATTTTCAGGCCGATCATGATTTGTTTTTATATTTCTCCCATTGATTTGCGGAATATCTTTTGGGCTTGTGAATAATCAATTTTGCCACAAGGACCCGATATACAGCCGCCTTCGCAGGCCATTACTTCAATAAAGTTTCCGGGAGCTTTGCCCTTTGTGTACGAGCGCAATAGCGCAATGTTTTTTCTGTTGAGATTGGCCACCGAAATGGGTTGAATGCCGAGCCCAGGATACATGGTTTGCACAGCTTTAATCACTCCTCCGGCCCTGGCAAAACCACGACCCGACAGAGGAGCCGTTACTCTTTCCTTTTCGGTTTTTTCCAATTCTATCGATAGACCTGTAAATAAATTGTCAATTTCCTCAAAAGTAAGTATGTAGTCTATGCCCGGATGATCCATCACTTCCTTGCGCTTACCCACACAGGGTCCAATGAAAACAATTTTTGCATCCGGATATTTTTCTTTTGCCATTTCTATTGTGTAATACATCGGTGATTTTGTGTGAGATACAAAAGGTTTCATTTCGGGCAAATGTTTCTTCACAAGTTCAATATAAGATGGACAGCAAGAGGTGGTCATAAATTGTTGACCGCCCTCCAGTTTCTCCTGAAGTTCTATGCCTTCGCGTCGGGTAGTTTCCATTGCTCCATGCGCCACTTCCATGGCTTCGATAAATCCAATCTTTTCAACAGCTGTAGAAATCTCTTCTAGACTGTTGTTGAATTGAGAGACGATAGAAGGAGCCATGATGGCTACTATTTTTTCGTTGCGTTTTAAGGAAGCAAGAATATTAAAAACCTGCGAAACTTCATAGATGGAACCGAAAGGACAGGCATTGATGCATTTGCCACAATAGATGCATTTTGACTCGTCGATATGCTCAATGCCATTTTCATCTTTTGTAATGGCCTTTACCGGGCATGCTTCCTCGCATGGAACAGGTATGTATACGATAGAATGATACATGCATGCCTCTTTGCATATACCGCAGTTCACACATTTTGAGTGGTTGATGTGAGCCTGTCCATTTTCAGCAAAAGTAATCGCGTCTTTCGGGCAGTTCATGTAGCATGAACGAGCTACACAGCCTTTGCATAGGTTAGTGACTACGTAATTTGTTTTCACACAAGCCGTACATGCTTCGTCGACTACTGTTAATATGGAGCTGCTTGTTTGAGTGCGTTCAAGTGCACGTTTAGCATAATCGGACAGTGGGGTGAGTTCGTCTTCTTCTTCGTCGATGCTATAGCCCAGGATAGGAAGCATTTTGTATTTGAGTACCGCTCGTTCTTTGTGGATGCAACAGCGGCCACGCGCCTGTGCGTTTTTTGGTGACATTCGCAGCGGTATGCGGTCAATTTCATCAATTAATTTATCGTCTTTGTGTAATGCAATGAGTTTGGACATGAGTTCGCGTCGAACAATCATGGTGTTGTTAACAAATGCCATAGTTTTATAGTCTTTATGTTTGGGTGTGCAAAGTTAATACAACTTTTTCATTAAAGAAAAAATTCCGTAATTGAATTCCACCGTTGTGGCTGAATAGATTGATTTTTTGTGCTGCGTATCGTCTTGTAATTAGCTGTTATATGCGTAAATAGATATGGTTTTGAAAAATATCAAATTGAAAGCAAAAAATGATAACATTTTTTTAGATTCTTGTTCTTTTAATCCCTTGTAAAACAAATTCAACAATGCTTTTTTTATTTTTTTCAAATTCATTGCTAATATTTTGCCGAATGTATGGCACTTCGAGCCCTTTGATGGCATAAAAAATTATCATGGCAGATAAATCCGGATCCATGTTTTTGAATACTCTTTTTTCAACTCCTTCGATAAGGATGTTTTTGATAAGCGCTATTTCTTTTACATCTACTTTGCGGCGGGTGCGCTCCACCTCATATATGTCGTGAAAAAAATCGGCCCGAAGCGATCCGTTGCGGGTCACAATATGCTTTATTGCATCTAAGTGCGTAATGATATGATTGGTGAGCTTTACGTCCGGTTCAGTGTTTTCGGCAGTTACAATATACAACCTTTCGATCAACTGATCAAGCTCTTTGTCGATCACCGCTTTGTATATTTCCTCTTTGTTGTTGAAATAAGTGTACAATGTCCTTCTTCCTTTTTTTGAGGCTTCGGCAATATCATTCATCGTAACGTCTTTTTTGCCGTTTTTTGCAAAAAGTTCACGTGCTACCTCGATGAGCATTTTTTTTGTGTTGGACATTTTTTTCGACATAGTTCAATTAAAATTCATGTTTATGCAAAGATATGCAATTGTTAGGAGATTCACAATCATTATTTATGTTAATAATTCTGCTTTTTTTGTTTTAAATTCTCTTATTCTTGTTAGGAGTCGGATGCTCCAAACAACGATAATAGCAATGATGACTCGCGGCGCAATCAGCCATGCAGCAGGTACGCCAATGGCAACAAAGAGAAGAGTGTCCTCCAGTAATGAATGATTAATAGCGATATGATAGTTCAATAAATTAGCGTTCGTGGCGCTAATTTGTTTTTTCTCTACGGCTTCAATCATTATGGCCGACCCATAAGTGAGTCCTACCATTTGGCTTATCACCCATAAAAAAGAACTTTCGGGCGATAGACCCATAATTTTCATGAAGGGAGCAAATAATTTTGATATTAAATCAGTGATTTTAAATTCATTCAATACATTTTGTAAAATCATTAATCCCGAAACTATGACAACGATTTTAAGGGTTAGTTCGCCGGCTCCTTTGATCCAGAAAATAAGCATCTCTGAAATGTCAGAGAATACGATTGATGTTTCTGTCAGTTTGTTTTCACCGAGTTGTTGAGGCAGGAGAAGGTTCAAGATATATGCTGCAACAAATGAAGTTACAAATCTCATTACGAACATTACAACAGCAGAAGAACCTGTTTTTCTCTGAATGGCAGACTCTACAAAAAGATTATGAGAGATTAGGCACATCAGCGCAAGGATAGTAATTTCGCGCATATCGAGCGCTAATGTTGCAATGATGGCAATCGGCGCGTAAAGTGTAAGAAATAAGCTGGAAATAAATACTATGGCCGATTCGCCTGGAAGACCAATAAGGGAAAATGCTGGCGATAGAAAGGTAGCCATATAAGCAATTATTCCCCAGTATTGAAGTAAGCTTACAGCCAGGCTTATCGGGAGGATGATTTTAAGTAACCACCAAATCGTTTTTCCGGCTTTTGGTAGAGCGCTTTTGGTACTGTTGTAAATGCGGGAGATGGTGTTCATTTTACAAAGTTAGTTAAAACAAGAAAGGTTGTCTCACGACAACCCAATCTTTTAGTTAACCTTAAATCTAATACCATGAAAAACACAGTGCAAAGATAAAGGCATTTTTTATGTTGTACAACATATTTGCAATGTATTTTCATTGAATTAACTATAATTAACTTTATTGTTTGATTAAAAAAATTATGTAAATTATAAATTGCTCGTTATCAGGGCTTATTCTTTTTCCCAAGTTTGCGATCTACCTACCCAACCTCTCTTATCAAGCGATCCTCTCACATCGAGCTTCCCTGTTTTAGCATTAAAACTAATATTGCATTTGTATATTTTACCACTATTCGGATCGAGAATGGTGCCACCGGTCAGTGTGCCTTTGCTTTCCACCATCGCGTTCACAACCATTAATCCCAATTTGGGTTTGTTCTTATTTGTTCCTTCGCATTCGGTACATAATGCATCGGGGTTTTTAAAAAGCTTCTCAATTTTTCCATAGTATTTGCCATTTGTGGCTTTGAAAATGAGTACGATAGACTTGGCAGTTCCATCTTCGTCATCAATTGTTTTCCATTGTCCAACGATTTTATCTATTTGGGAAAAGCCTGATATCGAAAATGCAATCAAAAGGAATAAAGAAATTAGTGTTTTTTTCATATTGATTATATTTTAAAAATTTACGACAAAGATAGAATTAAATTGCACATCATTGATGTAAATGTGCATTTATTTTTAATTATCCCAATTGAGCAATGTGGAATTGTACTGAAAGTTTTTTTTCAGGAACAACTTCTACAGCGATTTTGTTTATTTTTGCAAACTGAAAATTGGGTCGCCTGCATCGGTGCTACTGAAGATCCAATTAATACTTTTTTTTAAAATTTACGCATGAAAACCTATATTATTTCCGAAAAATCAGAAATGGAAAGCATTATCAACGACTGCAGTATTTGCTTTGTTGGTATTGCCGATGCTGAAAATCAGCCTTATGTAATTCCAATGAATTTTGGATATTTCGACGATGAAATTATTCTGCATTCGGGACCAGTTGGAAAACATTTGGATTTGCTTGCAAAAAACAATAGGGTATGTGTTACCTTTTGTTCCGAAGGGAAGCTTGTTTATCAGCACGTTAATGTGGCATGTAGCTACCGTATGGACGCTCGAAGTGTAATTTGTGCAGGCGAAGTCAGTTTTGTCGACGATTTGACTATAAAAGAAACCTTGCTCCATCGGTTTATGGATAAATATACCGACCGACATTTTACTTATTCGCAGCCGGCATTGAAAAATGTAAAAGTGTGGCGGGTGAAAGTGACAGAGATGACCGCGAAATCGTTTGGACAACCACACCGAAAATAAGGTCTAAATACGATCGGTCTCTATTCGATTGACAGGTCCGGGAATTGAATGTGCTTTATGATATTGTGTTGTTCGAATACATATTTGTCAAGGTCGTATATGTCATCCCTAAAAATTACTTCGCCTGAATTATTCGTAAAACAACTGAAGTATTCAATAATGATCGGAATGGAAGGGTTTGTACTTACTTTGTTCAACTTCAGCGATTCGGGCTCAGTTTCGATCAGCACTTTTGCTTTATCGGATTTAACTCCTTGTCGCATATTGTACCTGATTTTGTCTTGCAACAGCTCTCTCGCTTCAAGTTTTTCGGGATAGCTCAAATCTATTTTGGGAAGACAGAAAAATGCTAATTCCAAAGGTTTTTGAACCCGAATGCAGCCATGACTTACTGCGCGGTTATGCAATCCAAATGCGCTTTTCGAATTGGTGTCGTGCAAATATACATTGAATTTATTGGCGAAATTAAACTTTATTCTCCCCAATGCATTCCATCGGCCTGAGTCCTGAACCAAACGATATGGTTGGTATTCTTTGCTTATTTTCGACCACTTTACATCCTTATGTTTTATTTCAACCCCGTTTTTGTAAATACGTATTTTGTTTCGTGTCAGATAAGTGGAGTCTTTCAAGGCGGACTTCGATGTTTCTTTAATGATGATACTATTGGGAATTGTCCAGGTGGGATTCAGAATCAATTCGAAAATATTGCTTCGTAGAAACGGTGTTTTGTTTTGTGGCGATCTTCCAATGCAAACTTTCATGCTTAGCGCTATTGTGTCATTGTCGTAGGCTGTGAGCATCATATCGGCAACATTAATGCGGATGAATTTGCTACCAAGAGGTTTCGCCGGTTTCCATCTCAGGCGTTCAAGGTTTACATCTATCTTGTTGATGTAATCTTTAAATGTATAGTTCAGTGCGTTTATTGTTTTATTTCCGATTTCCTGATCGATGTATAGTCCGTTTTTTTTTCTGAATTTGTTCAGGGCTTTTAATAAGTCATTGTCGAAAGTGGGTCGTTCGGAGGAGTAGACCTCCGAACGATTTAATTCTCCAGATATCATCAATCTTTTGGCAATGAGTGGGATGTGTTCGTGTGTCGAATCTTTTTGAATGGTTTCGTTTTCTCCGAGAGCAGGAATAGGGGTGAAGATGGAATCGACCAATCGGCTGTAGATTTTTCTTTCGTTTTGAAGCTGAACGTAGGTTATTGATGTTGGTTGTAATTGTTTCAGGTAGTTATTTAGGTTCAGCTCTTTTTGTCGAAAGCAGACCGAGGTGAAAATCGAATCAGCGGTTAATGTTTTAAAATAATAGTTGGGCGAAATCTTTTCAGGTCGAAACATACCGAATCGAAGTGATTTACAGTAAAGCAGATAAGCGATTGAGGCTTTTATTTCCATATAAGCCAGTGCTGAATAGGAAAGTTTTTTCTGCTTGAAATGATTGTTTAAAATAATTAATGTGTCAAGGTCAAATTGTTCTGGCAAAATACCATGCTCCTCCGATGTTGAAAGAAAAGAGAGTAGGGTGTCGGTTTTCCCGATATTCGAAAGCGGATAAACCCATTCTGTTTTAATTGAGTCGCTGTATTTCTGTCTTATAAGTACATATTCAGCAGATAAGCTGTCGGGGGATAATTCAAGCAAATTGATAATGGCGGAATCAAGTCTCAGTTTGTCCATCTCGCTGTAGTCGGGGATGGTATTGTCGTATTTTTTTTCAGACTTGCTACACGAATGGAGTACTGACATTGCCACCAACAAAAGAATACAAAAGCGGATAAATTTCATGTTTAAATATTGTAAGTTATTTGAAATGCTTAGTCTGAATAATTAAGTAGGTTCTATCAGGCTGAAAACCGGAAAAAATAGGTATTTGCTATTAGATTGTAAAAATACTCATTCTCTGTTATTTAAAATTTATTTTATTGTTTTTTTTTGGCACGGCTATTGAAAATAGAAGTGGCCTCGAAAGAGGAATAACTACAAAATACTAAAAATCAAATTAATATACTTTTGCTTTGATTTAAGTTTGATTTTCTTTTTGTATATTTGTGCCATAATGGCATATTAAACACCTATTGCTACAATGAACAATCGTTTTGATAATTTTTTTTCAGAAGATCTGATGGGTTCATCAGATATTTTTCCTATTATTTCGCTCGATGAAAGTTCATCGGAAGTAAATATACAATCGGGGGATGTTTTACCGGTGCTTTCGCTCAGAAATATGGTAATTTTCCCTGGTGTGTTATTGCCTGTTTCGGTGGCTCGTTCAAAATCGCTTAAATTAGTGCGTCATGCCCACGAAAATGATACATTGATTGCTGTTTGTACTCAGATGGATAAAAAAGATGAAGATCCGACCATCGATCAGCTTTATCAAATGGGAACTGTGGCCAAGGTGGTTCGTGTGCTCGAAATGCCCGATAATTCCACAACCGTAATTCTCGAAGGTAAAAAAAGAATGCGCTTGGGTGAGCAAACAGCTACAAAACCCTACATGAAAGCGAAAGTGTATCTTTTGGATGAATCAACGCCCGAAGAAAGTAACGATGGAATTTTTCAGGCTTTGGTTTCATCCATAAAGGATTTGGCGACGAGTATAGTGAATAACTCGGGTTTTATGCCTTTGGAAACATCGTTTGCTATCAAAAATATTGAGAATCCATTTTTCCTTATCAATTACGTTTGTGCCAACTTTGGGCTGAATGTAAAAGAAAAGATACGGCTGCTCGAAACCGACGAAATCATGGAACGTGGGTATCAGTTGCTCGAATTGCTGAATAAAGAATCGCAACTGCTTGAACTTAAAATGTCCATTCAGAACAAAGCAAAAGAAGGAATTGATCAGCAACAACGCGAGTATTTTTTGCAACAGCAAATGAAAACCATTCAGAATGAGTTGGGTGGAAGTTCGCCTGAGCAGGATGTGGCTGATTTCAAACAGCGAGCAGATGCAAAAAAATGGAATGAAGCTACAGCGAAGATATTTAATAAAGAACTGAAGAAACTTGAACGTATAAGTCAGCATTCTCCCGATTATTCAACACAATTGAATTACATTGAAACGATGCTCGATTTGCCATGGAATGAATACACCGTAGATAATTTCAATCTGAAAAACGCTAAAAAGGTGTTGGATGCCGACCATTTTGGACTCGAAAGTGTGAAGGATCGTATCATCGAACACTTGTCTGTATTGAAATTAAAAGGAGATATGAAATCGCCAATTATCTGTTTATATGGTCCTCCGGGAGTCGGTAAAACTTCGCTTGGTAAGTCGGTAGCACGCGCTTTGAATCGGAAATACATACGCGTTTCGCTGGGTGGTTTGCACGATGAGGCTGAAATCCGTGGACACCGTCGTACTTATATAGGCGCAATGCCTGGAAGAATTATGCAAAATATCCAAAAAGCCGAATCGGCCAATCCGGTTTTTGTGCTCGACGAAATAGATAAGGTAAATGCTGATTATAAAGGCGATCCTTCTTCTGCATTGCTTGAGGTGCTTGATCCTGAGCAAAATACTGCTTTTCACGATAATTATCTTGATGTGGATTTCGATTTATCCAAGGTAATGTTCATTGCTACGGCCAACAATCTAAACTCCATTCCCCGTCCGTTGCTCGATCGTATGGAATTGATAGAAGTGAGTGGTTATACCCAGGAAGAAAAAGTTGAAATTGCCCGTAAACATTTGGTTACCAAAGAAATTGAAAATCATGGATTAAAACCTGATCAGGTGCAGCTTTCAAAGTTAGTGTTGCAGCATTTGATTGAGTCGTATACACGAGAATCGGGTGTGCGTGAACTGAGCAGACAAATTGCATCCTTGATGCGAAAAATCGCTAAACTGGTGGCAACAGGCGAAAAATATGATGTTGAGTTGTCGGTGGATGATATAAAAAAATACTTAGGTGCGGCGCGATACAGTCGGGATAAATACCAGGGCAATGAGTACGCTGGGGTTGTCACCGGACTGGCTTGGACGCAGGTGGGTGGCGAGATTTTATTCGTCGAATCGAGTCTGAGTAAAAGTAAATCACCACGCCTGACGCTGACCGGAAATTTGGGAGATGTGATGAAAGAATCTGCCATGTTGGCATTGGAATATATCAAATCGCATGCAGATAAATTGGAGATCGATCCACTGCTTTTCGACGAATGGAATGTACACATTCATGTGCCTGAGGGAGCGATTCCGAAAGATGGTCCATCGGCCGGGATTACTATGGTGACAGCGCTGGCATCTGCATTTACCAAAAGAAGAGTGCGAAATAATCTGGCCATGACGGGCGAAATTACGCTTCGTGGGAAAGTCCTCCCTGTAGGCGGAATAAAAGAAAAAATTCTTGCTGCCAAAAGAGCTGGGATTACAGATATAATACTCTGCGCCGATAATCAAAAGGACATCGACGAAATAAAAGCGGTATATCTTAAAGGCCTTAAATTTCATTATGTTTCGGACATAATGGAGGTTATTGATTTTGCGCTTCTTAACGAGAAAGTCAATTAAAAACGAAAAAGGTGATTTAATTCACCTTTTTCGTTTGTGTGGGCTTTGTTACCGAAAATTGTTGTTAATTTTGCAAAATAAATGAATTTCGAAAATATATAAACATGAGAACTATAAAAATAATTCTTTTACTTTCATCTATCGTTTTGCTGATCAGTTCTTGTAAAACAGCAACGCAGATCGAAAAACCAAAGGAATCCTATCTTCCTTCTTCGCTTGCGCCAGCCATGTCAGAGTTTCCATTGCAAATTTCCATCGACATTAAAAAATTGGAAGCTGCGGTCAATAAAAAAATGAACGGTTTGATGTACGAAGGAAATAATCTTAATAGTCAGGATTTAAGTGTGAAAATATGGAAAGCTCAGAACTTTTCGTTTACTGTGAATAACAATGTAATAGAGTACAAGGTGCCACTCAAGGTATGGTCGCGTTTTGCATGGAAGGTCGAAAAGTTTGGTTTTGTTGTAAGTGATCATTACGAAGCGAATGGAAGTATAGCACTCACCTACAAAACCACTATCGGGATAGATAAAAACTGGAAATTAACTGCCAAAACTACATCATCGGGTTTTCAATGGATAGAAACACCAAAAATCAACCTGATTGGAATTACAGTACCTGTGACTCCGATTGCCAATATTGCACTTTCGAAAAGCGATAAATTAATTACTGATCAGATAGATTTGGCATTAAGTCAGATGGTGGATTTGAAAAAATATCTTGCCATGGCTTGGACTGAGGTACAAAAACCTGTTCAGATGAGCGAAGAAAATAATCTTTGGGTACGCATCTCTCCAAAAGATATTTATGTGTCGCCATTTTCAACTGTTGGTACAAATCTGAACATGGTAGTGTCGCTTTATGCACAGATAGAATCGTTTATGGGGGTAAAACCTGCAATAAATCCGTTGACAGAGATGCCTGCCTTTAAATATGTGCAACGTCCGCCTCAGCAGTTCAATGTGAACGTTGCTGCCGATGCCACTTTTGAAAAAATTTCCGAAATGGCCAAATCGCAGTTGTTGAATAAAACTTTTAGTGAAGGGAAAAAATCAATCACCATCACCGATTTATCTATTTTCGGGAGCGAAGGAAAGGCTGTTTTTGTTGCTGATGTAAAGGGTTCGCTCAAGGGTCGGATTTATTTTACAGGAAATATGGTGTACAATCCTGAAAAAACGGCAGTAGAAATTCAACAGCCTCAGTTTGATCTGAAAACTAAGAACGCCTTAGTGAAATCCGCCAATTGGTTGCTGCATGGAGTTATTCTCAACAAACTGACGCCCTATCTTACTTATTCGGTAAAAGATGATCTCGAAAATATGAGAGTGGAAGCCAATAAGATGTTAGCTAACTATTCGGTTTACGAAGGTGTGACATTAAAAGGATCGCTCAATTCGGTGACAGTTACGGGGCTTTCGCTGGTGCCCGGAGCAGTGCGCATTTCGGCCAATGTAAAGGGAAGCACGGCTTTGAACATTAGTGATTTGAGTTTTTAAAATAAATTTTCATCGATGCATTAAAAAAATCGATAAAAATTTGTTGTTTTCTAAAAATAACTCTATTTTTACAGCCAAATGTTTTCAATTATTAATCTTGTTATCTTTAATTAATGTCTGTAAACAAAGCTATTTTGGTAGGCAACGTTGGGAAAGATCCCGAAGTTCGCTATTTTGAAAAAGATGTGGCTGTTGCACATTTTACCATGGCAACAACCGAAAGGGCAATTACGCTGGCTAACGGTACTCAGGTGCCTGAGCGTACAGAATGGCATAATATTGTGGCTTGGCGCGGATTGGCAACTATTGCCGAGAAGTACATCCGAAAAGGTACACAAATTTATGTAGAAGGAAAAATCCAAACTCGTTCGTACGAGAAGGATGGAATTAAACGTTACACAACTGAGATTAATGCTGAGTCAATTCAATTATTAGGGAAAAAGCCTGATGCTGTCGGAGAAACTAATTCTTCGGCTGTAGCAGCTCCACCGGCTGATAGGCAAGCACCTCCACCGGCAGAAGATGATCTTCCTTTTTAAAGAACTATTAACAAAGAGCCACTCAAAAGTATTTGAGTGGCTTTTTGTTAATGATCTGTTTTATTGGTGGATGCTGACTAAATTATCCAGTAACATATACATTTTCTGATGATTTTCCATTGCCTGAGATATGTTCTCTAAAATACTGTTTTCAGTCTGTATGTTGTCGGCTTCCTCTAATTCCTGCCTCCCGTTTTCAATCATTCCTTTCAGTGTTTCGTTTGTTACTTCCAGATGAAACTGAATTCCCAACACTCTGTTGTCGAAGACAAATGCCTGATGTTTGCAAATGTCGGTAAAGTATAGATGTTCGGTGGCGGGCGGTAGGTCGTAGGTGTCGCCGTGCCAATGAAAAACGCTGAACTCATCAGGGTCAATGCCATTCAGAAGCGAATGTTGTTTTCCTGCTTGGGTTTTCGTTACCTGAAACCACCCAATTTCCTTTAATTTGTTCGGAAACACCCGTGCTCCCAATACTTCGGCTATGAGTTGCGAGCCAAGGCAAATTCCCAACACTGTTTTTCCTTTTTCAATGGCTTCTTTTATGAATCGTTTTTCTTCTTTCAGCCAGGGGAACAAATCTTCTTCGTACACGCTCATTGGTCCTCCCATAACAATCAGCCAATCAAAATCAGCTATTTCTGAAAAAGAAATCGATTCGTACAATCTTGTATAGCTCAGTTGATGATGGTGTTTGCGTATCCAGTTTTCGATGCAGCCCAATCCTTCGTAGGGCACATGTTGAAGTGTATGGATGGAAAGTTGTTTCATTTATTGCAATTGGTTATTTGTAAAGTACCATATACCCCCATGCCGGAAGCTCTATTTGGTCGTCGCCTTTAAATGTGTACGTTTTTCCGCTGAAAAGCTCAGTGTAGGTGTCGGCCACAAATTTTGTGTTGAGTGTAACTTTTACTGTTTCAGCACTAAAGTTGAAGATTGGCAGCACTTTATTTCCATTCATTTCGCGATAAAACGATACAATTTTTTCTTGTTTATTGTTGTAAATCCGAACCATTTGTCCACCCCATTCACCGTTCCATAGGGCTTGATTTTTATGCTTTAGATCAAATAGATGGGTGTATATCTGCTCGTTTCGGTGAGTTTTCCAAACTATCGTGTCTTTGTCGAAAAATCTTAAAGACCGATCGAGCCCGGCTTCCTGCCCGCTGTACACCAGTGGCATGCCATTCACTGTGGAAGCAAATACCATACTCGTTTCGAGTGCGGGTCCAAAATTGGAATACTGATTTCCTTCCCATGAGTTTTTGTCGTGGTTGTCGGTGAATGTCATTTTATATCCATCGCGTGGAAAAGTGCTGACATCGTGTGCCATATATTCAATCAATCCGCCTACAGGTTTGCCTTCTTTGGCTATTTCCCTTAATTTGTTCCATAAAGTCCACGCATATGTCATGTCGAAAGCGTTTTTAAGCATATCGCGGTCTTCCCATTCGGCCAACATAAATACTGGTTTTATAGCTTCGAGTTCCACACGCACATTGTCCCAAAAATCAACAGGAATAAATCCCGCAACATCGCAACGGTAACCATCAATATCAGTTTCGCTGACCCAAAACTTTAAGGCCCCGGTCATGTATTTTCTTAGTTCGGGTTGTTCGTAGTCGAAATCGATAATATCATCCCAGTCGTACCAGGGTGTCGGCTGAAAATTACCTTCATTGTTTTTCGAATACCATTCGGGATGTTCGTTCACCAGCTTGTTGTCCCACGCCGAGTGATTGGCTACCCAATCGATGATCACATGCATTCCTGAAGCGTGTATCTTTTTTACGAGCGATTTAAAATCGTCCATCGTGCCAAATTCCTGATTTACATCCATGTAATCCTTTACTGAATAATAGCTCCCGAGCGTGCCTTTTCTGTTCTTTACTCCGATAGGATGAATAGGCATTAGCCAAATAATATCAACACCCATTGCTTTGAGTCGTGGCAAGTGCGATTCAAATGCTTTAAAAGTGCCTTCGGGCGTGTACTGACGGATATTCACCTCGTAAATAGTGCTGTTTTTAGTCCAGTCGGGGTGTTGAAGTTGTACGTATGGTTTCGGTTGATATACCGAATCGCTTGTTCTGGATGGCTGGCATGAAGTGACTGTCATGATAATAACGGTGAAAATTAAAATTGATTTTTTCATGGAACTGTGATTTAAAGGTGAACTCAATTGTAAAACTGTTTTCCAGCATGTATTAAGTAATGAGAGCCATATGAAGTTGCATTCTTAAATCAGTAATGTGTTGTTTATACTATTTCTAAAAAATGGTAAATGGTAAATTGTTAAATAGTATATACTTAAATGACTTTATTTTTTCGTTCAATAAAATTTCTGTAGATGTACCCGAACGTGAAAGAGGGAATAAAGTCGGTAAACGGAAGAAGTTCTTCAGTCATATTGATGAGTCCGCCTATTTTCCCTGTTTTCCCGCCAAACATGCGATAAAAAAGATAGGCTGAAAGTGGCGCCCATAAAATATCGCCCCATTCGCCGATAAGTGGAAATGCGTAGGAAATATAGCCAATCGCATCCAGTAAAATGCAAATGATGAATGAGGGTTTTTGTTTCATTTTTGTTGTCGTTTGTGTTTTCGACTGTAAACATAATAAAATCGGTTAAGAGTGCAAAATAAAAAAGCGAAACATTACTGCTTCGCTTTAAAATATTTATTGTGCTTTTGGTTAACCAAGGAAGCTCTTCAATAATTTACTTTTTGAATTTGGTCTTAGTTTCCGAATGGCTTTTTCCTTGATCTGACGAACGCGTTCGCGCGTCAGTCCAAATTCGTCTCCGATTTCTTCAAGCGTCATTTCCGGTACGCCAATTCCAAAGAATTTTTTCACAATGTCACGCTCTCTGTCGGCAAGTGTGTGGGCCAAAACACGTTCAATTTCTTTCGAAAGTGATTCGTTGATAAGGGCTCGGTCGGCATTGGGAGAATCGTCATTGATCATTACATCAAGCAAACTGTTGTCTTCGCCTTCTACAAAAGGGGCGTCCACCGAAATGTGGCGACCGGAAACCTTCATGGTGTCAGCAATTTTATCTACCGGAATGTCCAGCTGCTCGGCCAACTCCTCGGGAGATGGGCGACGTTCGTTTTCTTGTTCGAATTTTGAAAAAGCTTTGTTGATTTTGTTTAATGAACCTACCTGATTCAGTGGTAAACGTACAATACGCGATTGTTCGGCCAGGGCTTGTAGAATAGATTGACGAATCCACCACACCGCATACGAAATAAATTTAAATCCACGTGTTTCGTCAAATTTTTCGGCTGCTTTTATCAATCCCAGGTTTCCTTCGTTGATAAGGTCGGGGAGGCTTAATCCCTGATTTTGGTACTGTTTGGCAACAGAAACAACAAAACGTAGATTGGCTCTGGTCAACTTTTCAAGCGCTACGCGGTCACCATTACGGATGCGTTGCGCCAGTTCAACTTCTTCTTCGACCGTTATAAGGTCTTCTCGTCCAATCTCTTGTAGGTATTTATCCAGAGATGCACTTTCTCGATTCGTGATCGATTTAGTAATTTTTAATTGTCTCATTTCTATATAGAAAATTAGCTTGCAAAAGTACTCATTTTTTTCGACTTAGCAAAATGGTTTTTGAAAACAGCAAAATAAATTTCAATCGTATTTTTTAAAAGTAAAATATGAAAATATGCTTTGCAAAACAATGAAAAAGTAAAAACATGAAAATCAGATTTCAATATTTATTAGGTTCTATCTTTACGACAACCAATACTTTCAGAAAAATATGGGTTTAATATTGATATTGAAACGTTGAAACTTCCGAAATGTTTTAGATTGTTGATAAATCAAAGTATAAATGTATTTAAAAAGAATACCCCACGGTTTTTTCCGGGGGTATATCTTTTCAATACGCACTTACAGCTCTTGTGCATTAATCAGCCAGGTTGATGGCATAATAAGTAACTTTGCCGTTTGGATATATGCCGGCGATGTTTAATACTTTGAACTGGTCCGAAGTATTGATGGCTGCATCGAAGGCCGACTCAATGTCCTCGGTGCTACGTATGGCCTGATTGTTGATTTTTACGATTATGAATCCGGGTTTAATTCCTGCTTCCTGGAATTTGCCATTGCTTACCGATTTCACTTCCATGCCGTAGCTTAATTGGAACTGCGATTTTACTTTTGAACTTGGTTCTTTGAATTCGGCTCCCAATACATCTGTTTTGGCATCTGACGAAACCACTCCGGTATTGCCCTGACGGTTTTTTAATTCAGCTTTTAATGTTATTTTTTTGTTGTCGCGAAGCACAGTGACTGTTATTTTGTCACCAGGGCTATAACGACCAACTTGTTCCTGAAGCTGAGCTGACGATTTTACGTCAACGCCATTGATTTGAATGATAATATCTTCCTTTTTGATACCTGCTTTTTCAGCAGCGCTGTTTTCTACTACTTCTCCTACAAAAGCGCCTTCCATGGTTTTCAGGTTCTTTTCTTTTGCAAGTTGATCGGTGATGTCGCCCATACTTACTCCCAGTACGGCGCGTTGCACTACTCCAAATTGACGAAGGTCCGTTACTACTTTTTGCACTATGCTGGTAGGAACAGCAAATGCATAACCTGCATAGGAGCCTGTTTGCGATGCGATGGCAGTGTTGATTCCAATAAGTTCGCCGCGTGTGTTCACCAAAGCGCCACCGCTGTTTCCGGGGTTCACGGCTGCATCGGTCTGTATAAACGATTCTATCCTCATTTGCGAATTGATAATATTGATGTTACGGGCTTTAGCGCTGACGATACCTGCTGTAACGGTAGAAGTAAGGTTGAACGGATTACCAACGGCCAATACCCATTCGCCCACTTTCAGCGAATCAGAATTACCGAAAATGATCACCGGGAGATTTTCGGCTTCTATTTTTAACAACGCAATGTCGGTATTTGGATCAGCGCCTACTAATTTGGCTTTGAAAGTACGTTTATCGTTTAAGGTTACTTCAATTTCCTTTGATTTGTCAATCACGTGATTGTTGGTCACAATGTAGCCATCGTTCGAAATGATGACTCCGGATCCGGATCCTTCCTGCATAGGAATTTCCTGTGGCTGTTGGCGTTGTGGTTGTTGTTGCGGTCCGAAAAAGTATTCAAGGAGCGGATCGCTGAATCCTCCAAACCCTCCGAATCGCTGAACATTGACCGGTGTTTTTGTTTTTACGTGAACTACAGCATGTATCGATAATTCGGCTGCAACAGTAAAGTCTGTTTCCATGGCGCTTGCCGCACTCGAAAAATTGGCATAGTTTGCCGGAATTTTATTGTTCTGGAAAGCATAATCATCGTTTGCTTTGTTCGATAGGTAGCTTGTGGTTAAATTGGTAGCTACACTTACGGCAACGACAACGGCAAAGAAGCCGAGCAGTTTTGTTTTTCTTGAAACATTCATAATGTGTTAATTTTTATTTGTTTATGGTTGAACTGTTTGTTTTATGTGTACAACGCGAAAATATACAAAATATGTTCCTGTAAAGCCGTCATCGATAGTTATTTGTCTAAAATTAACAAGCTGTAGTTTTTGCTTAACGCGTATTAACGAAGCTTTGTTATAAGATTGAAAAAAGCTGAATTTATAAACAAAAAAGAGCCGCCTGAATGTCAGACGGCTCTTTAACGCGAGTCAATTTTGTCAGTTTAAAACTGTCAGAATTTCTTATTTTTTGTAGCCATATACAGCCAATTCGCCCAATTCTTCTTCGATGCGGAGAAGCTGGTTGTATTTAGCCATACGGTCCGAACGGCTCAATGAACCTGTTTTGATCTGGCCTGAGTTGGTGGCCACAGCAATGTCGGCAATTGTAGCGTCTTCGGTTTCGCCCGAACGGTGTGAAGTCACCGAAGTGTAACCGGCGCGGTGAGCCATTTCAATGGCATCCAATGTTTCGGTGAGCGAACCAATCTGGTTTACTTTGATAAGGATAGAATTTGCACATCCCAAATCAATTCCTTTTTTCAGATAATCAACATTGGTAACGAATAAATCATCGCCTACCAGTTGAATTTTATCACCCAGTTTGTCGGTGAGTAATTTCCAACCTTCCCAATCGCCTTCGCTCATACCATCTTCGATAGAATCAATCGGGTATTTTGCTGTCAGTTCGGCAAGATAATCGGTTTGTTCGGCCGAAGTTCGTTTTTTTCCGTTGGGACCTTCGAATTTTGAATAATCGTAAACGCCATCTTTGTAAAATTCGGAGGCAGCACAGTCAAGGCCGATAGTTACATCGCTTCCCGATTTGTAGCCTGCATTTTTGATGGCCAAAAGGATGGATTCCAGGGCTTCTTCGGTGCCACCGGCAAGGTTAGGAGCAAAGCCACCTTCATCGCCAACGGCAGTGCTGAGCCCTTTATCGTGCAATACTTTTTTCAATGAATGGAACACCTCAGCACCCATGCGGAGACCTTCGCGGAACGAAGTAGCGCCTACCGGACGAATCATAAATTCCTGAAAAGCAATAGGAGCATCAGAGTGTGAACCTCCATTGATAATGTTCATCATTGGAACAGGAAGAGTGAAAGCGTTTGTGCCACCAATGTAGCGATACAAAGGTAAGTCGAGGTAGTTGGCTGCAGCTTTTGCCACGGCCAGTGAAACGCCTAAAATAGCATTGGCGCCCAGGTTCGATTTTGTTTTTGTGCCATCGAGTGCAATCATTTTTTTGTCGATCCATCGTTGCTCCAATGTGCTGATGCCAATAAGCGCAGGGGCAATAATGTTGTTTACATTCGCTACTGCTTTCTGAACACCTTTGCCCAGATAGCGACCTTTGTCACCATCGCGTAATTCAATGGCTTCGTTTTCACCTGTCGATGCTCCTGATGGAACAGAGGCACGACCAACAACGCCTGATTCTAAAAACACATCTACTTCTACTGTAGGATTTCCACGCGAATCAAGGATCTCGCGGGCTACAATTTTCTCAATTTTACTCATTTTTTTTATTTTGAAATTATATAAATTATTCTCTCAGAGTTTTATCGTTAGTACGAATATAAACGTTTATTGTACTAAAATGTTCGGATTTATTTATTAAAAAATAGTTATATTTGTGGCTGAATAATCATTTGCAAATTTACTAAAAATATGAGAAAAAATATTCTTTTCGTTACATTTTTATTGCTGTTTTCATCTTGTGCCGAACTATTAAACATTGCTAAACAGGTTGATCTGCAGGGTTTAACTTCGCAGCCGGTAACCAACGCCGAAAATATATCCGGTCTTAAATCATCGCTCGATGTAGGCATTGAAAAAGCGGTGGGGCAGCTGGGGGTTGAAAATGGGTTTTTCAACAATGCTGCATTCAAATTGTTATTGCCAGCCGAGGCTCAGCCTATTGTGGAGAATATAAGGTTAGTTCCGGGTGGGCAGGAATTGGTTGAAAAAGCTATTTTGTCAATCAATCGTTCGGCAGAAGATGCGGTACAAGAAGCAACGCCGATTTTTAAAATGGCCATACAGAAAATGACAATTGCCGATGCTACCGGAATTCTGTTTGGCACCGAGAACGCAGCTACAGACTATTTGCGCAGAACTACCTATGCTGATTTGAGAAATGCATTTGCTCCCAAAGTGAAAACATCGCTCGAAAAGCCGCTGGTGGCCAATGTGTCGACGCTGAAAACATGGAATACCCTCAGCTCAGGTTATAACAAAGTGGCCGGCAGTACGGTAGGGTCGATTGCAGGTTTGAAAACTGTGAATGTTGATCTTGAAAATTATGTAACCGAAAAAGCCCTCGATGCGCTCTTTGTACGCGTGGCAGCTGAAGAAAAACTGATTCGCCAAGACCCTGTTGCACGTGTAAATGAAATTCTGAAAAGAGTTTTCGGACAATTGGATAAGAAATAAAGCATCGAATCAAAAGGCTGAGAGTTTATAGAAGTCAGTACCGTAGTATAACACCTAGCCACCCTTCTTATTTTGTTCTATGCTGTTTTTTTTCATGCTATTTGACTCTGTTTTGTAGGACTTTGTTGCTTGAAATGAGCTTTCAAATCATTCTACCCGAAATGATATAATCCACAAGCTTTCACTTTAATTTATACCCCATAAGGTATAAAAATGAAATAAATCAATAAATTATACCCGAAATGGTATAACTTTAAAAATAATTAGTATATTTGCACCCGATAGGGTATAAATGTAATAGTTTATTATCTAATTTTCCACAATATATGACATTAAACGAATTTGTAAAATCAAAAAGAAACAGTGCAAAACTGACACAACCTGAGTTGGCCGAAAAGGCAGGTGTTGGTCTTCGGTTTCTTCGTGATTTGGAGCAAGGTAAGCCAACTCTGCGGTTGGACAAAGTAAATCAGGTATTGCAGTTATTCGGACATCAACTGGGTCCCGTAAAAATGAATCCAAACGATTAAACACCGAAACAAAAAGAATATGAGAAAGGCTGAAATAAAAATCAACGAACATACAGTAGGTTTTCTTTCGCAAGATGAAAATGGCTTTCATTTTATCTACAATAAAGCCTATCTTCAAAACGACAAGCCTATTCCGGTTAGTCTGACGCTACCATTACAGGAAAAAGCATTTGATAGTCCGGTTCTGTTCCCTTTTTTTGATGGGTTAATACCTGAAGGTTGGCTCTTGGATATCGCTGAAACAAATTGGAAACTTAACCCGCGCGATAGAATGGGATTATTATTGGCTTGTTGTAAAGATTGTATTGGAGCGGTCAGTGTATTTCCTTTTGAGAATAACGAATTATAAATTATAGTTTTACCATGCGTTGTTTATATTGCTATCGACCATTGTCCGAAAAAGAAGTTGATTTTCATGCTTCATGCAGCAAGAAATTTTTTGGTTCTTCTACATCTCCGGAATTACCTTATGATGAAAGTCAAATGAAAGATTTGGCACTCCAGGTCATACAAAGTCAAATAACAGTTACCGGAGTGCAACCAAAACTTTCACTCAACCTGGCAGGTGGAGAGAATAAAAAGAAGCCCAAACGTTTTACCATTGTGGGGATGTGGGGAAACTATATATTGAAGCCACCGGCGGAAAATTACCCTCAAATGCCTGAAGTAGAAGATTTGACAATGCACCTGGCTGAAATAGCGAAAATAAATGTAGTACCTCATTCTCTTATTCGCCTAAAATCAGGTCAATTAGCTTATATCACAAAACGAATTGACCGGATTGATAAGCGCAAATTACACATGGAAGACATGTGCCAACTTACCGAGAAGCAAACTGAACATAAATACCTTGCTTCATACGAACAAGTAGCAAAAGCTATCTCAAAATACTCAACGAATCCGGGACTGGATCTCGTCAATTTTGCAGAGTTGATATTGTTCTCTTTTCTTACCGGTAATGCCGATATGCACCTCAAAAACTTTTCATTGATTTATGATCCGATTAGCGGACCTGTCCTGTCGCCGGCTTATGATTTGTTATCTACTGTGTTGGTAAACCCCAAAGATGATGAAGATTTAGCGCTAACGCTGAATGGTAGAAAGAAAAGGATAAACCGTAAAGATTTTGAGTCTGCATTCGGCACCATGAAACTAGATGCCAAACAACAAGCAAATATTTTTGCTAAAATAGAAAAAGTCAGAAACAAATGGATTGATTTTATTCAAATAAGCTTTTTAAGCTCTGATTTAAAAGAAAAGTACATTCAACTCATAAACGAAAGATTTGACAGACTAAAATAAGAAAGGCAGTTAGGCTTCGCATTGAAGTTTATTAGGGCAGCTCCGTAAGACTATCGCCGCCCGTTCTAAAAAGGTCTTTTCTACGTTTTTTGGAATCTCTAAAAGAAAAAACACCTACACAAATGCATGTGTAAGTGTTTGATTCCCATTGTGGGCCCAACTGGGCTTGAACCAGTGACCCCCTGATTATGAGTCAGGTGCTACTAACCAACTGAGCTATAGGCCCGGCATTTGCTAAATATTTTGTATCTTTGCAAAGCGAATGCAAAAGTAATAAATTTTGCCATTCTGCAAAAATTCTGCAACAAATTTTTTATACTAAATGAAACAATACAGCAATATATCCACGCTCATCTTCGACCTTGGCGGTGTCATCGTTGATCTTGACTTACCCAAATGTATTCAGAAATTCAAATCTTTAGGGGTTGAAAACATCGAACAATATCTGAGTAACTTTGGGCAGAAAGATTTTTTTATGCAATTTGAAAAAGGACAAATAGGGATTCCGGCGTTCAGAGCTGAAATAAGAAAGCTTGCCGGAATAGAACTCTCCGACGCTCAGATTGATGAAGCCTGGTGTTCTTTTTTGACTCAAATTCCCGTCGAAAAACTGCATCTTTTATCGGAGCTGAAAAAGAAATACCGGATATTGTTGTTGAGCAATACGAATCCTCTTCATATCCAGACGGCGGTGGCTGAAGAGTTTAGTAAAACAGGCAAAACAATGCAGGACTTTTTCGACAAATGTTATCTTTCGTTCGAAATGGGAATGGTAAAGCCCGATGTGGAAATTTTCGAAACTTTATTGGCCGATGCGCAGCTGAAAGCGGAGGAATGTCTCTTTTTGGATGATGGAAAAAAGAATATCGATGTGGCTGCAACGCTCGGGATTCAGACTTATTGGGTGAATTCCAATGAAAATCTTAATTTTTTACTGAATATTGATTGATCAATGGAAATAGTTTATGCTTCGGATGAGGCCTTTAAGGCAAATGAGTATGTGGCTACTGTAGGGTTCTTCGATGGCGTACATGCGGGTCATCGCTTTCTGATTGAAGAGTTGAAAAACATTGCCAAAGTGCAGCAACGGAAAAGCGTTATTTTTACTTTCTCCGAACATCCGCGCAAAGTGTTGCACTCCGATTTTCAACCTGCGTTGATCACTACACTCGAAGAGAAGCTTTTTCGACTTGGCACTACCGGTGTCGATGCTTGTGTTGTTCTTGACTTCACGGAGGAAATGTCGAAATTATCGGCGTATGAGTTCCTGCGTACGTTGCTTTTTAATCAATACCAGGTGAAGACTTTATTGGTGGGTCATGACCATCGTTTCGGGCACAACAGGGCCGAAGGATTTGCCGATTATAAAAAGTACGGGCAGGAAATAGGGATGGAAGTAATACAGGCACAGCGTTACAGCACTCCCGAATTTACGCACATTAGTTCTTCCGAAATCAGACAGGCTTTACAGCATGGAGATATTTTGAAAGCAAACAAACTGTTGACTTATGTCTACTCTTTCGAAGGAGAGGTGATTGATGGTTTTAAGGTAGGACGAAAAATAGGTTTTCCCACGGCGAACCTGAAACCTTTGACTGCAGAAAAGCTGATGCCGGGGGCAGGAGTTTATGCCGTTACAATAAAATGGAAGGGTGCCCTGCTGAAAGGAATGATGAACATCGGATTTCGCCCGACCTTAGATAATGGGAGCAATGTAAGTTTCGAGATAAATATATTTGATTTCGATAAAGATATTTACAATGAGCAGCTTGAAGTAAGCTTTGTCAGGAAAATACGCGACGAACAAAAATTCGATGGCATAGAAGCTTTGATCGAACAGTTGAACCTGGACAAACAAACTGTTTTGGGTATGTTCGCTTGAGGGGTTGATGTATTTACCATTTAATAAAAAGAAGATAAACTTCTTGTTTCAGCAGTGAATACCTAACACTGAGAGCAAAACAAGAGATCAATTTAATGCTTTCAGGTCAAATGCATATTGATAAGAAATCAAATTTCGGTTCAACTGATTTTCTTTCCATCCTGACTCTTCATGACTGACTGAAACAATTTTACTTGTAGGTATATTTTTGAAACTATCTGCAACCTTTTCAAGTGTTTTAAGTTCATCGGGAGTAAACAATGAACCGTCAAAGTTAGTCGTAGTAGTGAACCGTTCACCTGAAGCATCATTTGAGTAGTATTCGGCAACACGTTCAACAATATCCGACACATTTCCATACAATCCATCATATCGCACAGGCACCGGCCCCATAGTAATGGCCTGATAAGTCATTCCGCTGATGGAACATCCTGTACGTTTAAAATTAAGAAAATCGGAATAGAAAAGTAGTTTATTCATTTTTGTTGTGAAAGGCTTACACAGACCGGCGAAAAACACCACCATTTGTCGGGCTTTCTCAAGGTTCGGAGCCACGAAACCTGTGTATATCCCTCGTTCTACATTGCCAAGTGCGGCATATTTTTCAAATTCACACTTAATATTATTCCTTTTGTTGTCTATTGCTTTCTCTATTTTTCTCAGCACTGACTCTTTTTCTTTTTCCGAAAATTGATGCGACAAACTGTTCACAAAATAATTACGGAATATCTCGGGGTCTTTACAAATGTTTATCATTCTTCCGTTCGAACTGTTGGGGATTTCACCCGATTCGTACCTTCCATACATATTCACACCAAAACCCAGCATTTTGGATATTTTGGTGGCAGGCAAATCATATTGCTTGCGGTAAGCCGTCATTTCATCAGGGAAAGGAATCCCCTCCTTTTCGCGATATTGATTATATACCTGATTGAGGTTCAGCTCATCCAGCCGGGCATCGGTATAGTCCTCGCCTGTATCGACACAATGATAATGATGATGGATAATATTAAATTTTGAACCACGAAATTCATATTCCCTGGGTTCTTTAACGAGGATAGCTTCACCTCCTGTAAATGGACTTGTCATTTTTTTGTGTTTTTGAAAGGATAGTTCATGCTTTTTTCTGCAATATGAAAGGAGATACAAATGGTTTGGCTGCCGGGCGCACCCATCGAAATTTTAATGTATATCTCTTTCAGCATTATAAAACGAATATTACACGATAAAGTTTAAAATACACGTAAATATTGAACATAACAATGTTTATCATTGTTTGTTATGATAATTGTACTCATCTACGACTAACCTGATTTATTAATTGAGATGATACGTTTTACAAAACCTCGCCTACCGAGAGGGGCAATATAACATGTAAATTCAATTTTCTTATTTATTACCATATTACTTTATTTTCTTATATTTGCACATCAACTAAAAAAAACAATGAAAGCAACAGAACAAATAATTAATTTCAATCAAGGTCTTGATAAACTGGGATTCTTGAACGATGATTCTTTGTTTCTAACCAATGTTGTTTCTGATAATCCTGAGATTAATTTCCACATCGAAAAAGCAAAGAAGTTTAAAGCAGACGCAGTCTTTTTACGAAAACAATTTACCGGAAATTATAAACCACAAGTTTATTTATTCGACTTTACCAACCAAGGATTCAACAAAGAAAACGAGGACGAAATTGCAAATACTCAAAAGAAGATTTGGAGTAGCGGTGAAGCTCCTTTAGCATGTTTCTTTTTCAATACTGAGATTAAAATAATCAATTGTACAACTTCTACAAAGTTAGTCAACGAAGTATATAAACCCAACTATTTAGAACATCTGAAACTTACTGGTATTACTCAGAATTTATATAATGAACAATTTGCTGTAAAAATTAAAAGTGGAGTTTTTTGGGATGAACTTGAGAATGAAAAGAAGTTTAAATTTTCAAACTCGGCTTATGACATTCTTATCTCATGGATAAAAAAAGTGACAGGAGCTCTAATCAGCGAAAATGGAAATATTCAAAAACAGGTTATTAATAAGATTATTATACAGTCTATTCTTATCAAATATCTTGAAGAAAAGGTAGATGAGAAAAACAGAAACCTTTTTGGAGATAAGTATTTCCCTCAATTCGACAATGCAACATCATTCACAGATGTATTAAGAAAAGGTATGTTTGTTGGATTATTGGGAAAACTTCATACAGATTTTAATGGTAATTTGTTTGCTTGGGAAGAAGATGAAAAAACTATCATTTCCAAATGCAATTTGAGCATTCTTGCCGATGCATTAGAGGGTACAGCTTATTCCTCGGGACAATTTGTTATTCCCTTTGATGATATAAAATTATATGAATTCAATTACATACCTGTTGAATTAATTAGCCGACTTTATGAGGAATTCTTAGCTGGTGATAATCAGGAAAGCGAAACCAAAACTAAAACAAATAAACAGAATGATGGCATCTTTTATACTCCATCTCATTTAGCTCGTTTATTGGTAGATGAAGCGATGCCTTTGAAAAGTTACAATGAAATAGACTTAGAAACCTATAAAGTTCTTGATCCAGCTTGTGGTTCTGGAATTTTTCTTGTAATTGCTTTCAAGCGATTGGTGCAGTGGTGGAGACTCCAAAATGGTGTTGAAAAACCACGTGAGGTTGCAGATTTGAAAAAGCTGTTGAAATGTGTTTATGGTACAGATAAGGAGGAGCAAGCAACTCGATTAGCGGCTTTTAGTCTTTGTCTCGCTTTGTGCGACGAATTATCACCCATGCAGATAATTAGCGAATTACAGTTTGATGATTTAAGAAAAAGTAATATACTTTATACAGATTTCTTTATAAAGGAAATAAAACCAAAAGTAGAGCATGACGTTTTGCTTATTGAGAAACAAAAAGAAAATTTTGAAAAGCTAAACAATCTCAAGTTTGATCTGGTGATAGGTAATCCTCCATTTAAGACTGGTGGGATTACTAATTATAGCAATATTTGGAAATATCAACAAGAAAAAGTGAAGATTCCTCAAGGTCAAATTGCCTTGAAATTTTTATCAGAGTCCTTACCTTTTTTAAAAGACAATGGCATTCAATGCCTTATTATTAAATCATCAGGACTTTTGTATAACTCTTCCTCGGAAGAATACAAGAAACTTTTATTTTCTAAACTAAATGTTATTCAGATATTCGATTTTACAGCTCTAGCTCGAAACGGTAGTTTATGGGACAATGGAGCCGATGTGGCTTCTGCTGCAATTTTCCTAAGAAAATCAAGCCCTGATTTCAGAAAGAATATCTTACATGTCACTTTCCGTAGAACAAATGCAACCAAAGAACGCCTTATTTTTGAAATTGATGATTATGATTTACACTATATAAATCGACAGATTGCAATTGAAAACGGAGTGGTATGGAAAAATAATTTGCTAGGCGGTGGAAGAATCAGGTCTATTGTTGAGAAATATAAATATTTAAACTTTGGCAATTACCTTAAAAAAACAAATTGTGTTGTTGGTGAGGGATTCAAGGTTGGCTCTAAAGGATCATTAAATCCTTCCTTTATTTATGAAATACAAACTATACCAACTGATGCGATTGAAGAAGATAGAATAGATTATAGCAGATTGGATAAGTTAGATGCAATGGTAAAATTCGAAAAGATTCCACCTCAATCTGTTTTTGAAAAGCCAAACTTATTAATTAGAGAAAATATTGGAATAGATAGAATTCCAATACATCTAAATAATAGAAGCTTTTCTTTTCAACACAAAATAATTGGTATCTCAAATAAAGAAAATCCTAAACTCTTAAAGTCAATATTAAAGTCATTTGATAAATTCAATGATTTTTACAGGTTCTATATTTATGCTACAAGTGGTCAAGTATTAGTAAACCTAAATACCGCAATTCTGAAATTTGACATTATGGGTATACCTTTTGTCGATGTAGAGGACGATTTTATGTTATCTAAGATTGATAGAAATATCATCAATGATACGATTGTTTTTATGCAAGATTTTATTCGTCATGGTGAAGCATCTCAAGCAGTCAAGCCAATTCCATCAAAAGAATTGAATTTAATTATAGAAAACTACGGCAACCAATTTTCGTCTGTTTTAAATTTAATGTACGAAGAAAATAATAAAAGGTTTCGCCTGGATGAAGTAGTTTCTATTGATGACTCATTTATAGCAACTGTTTTCAAATACGATAATAATTATAACGAAAAGATCAAATACTCAGCACAATTGGGACTTGATCTAGCAGGTTTGACTCATCTTCAGGTGTCTCAACACTTGTCTTCAAATCGAATCATCAAACTTTATCCTCAAAAAGACACCATCGTTTTTGTGAAGCCCAACCAATACCGTTATTGGATTTCTTTAATAGCTTATCGTGATGCTGATAAGTGTTTTGCTGATTTATCTAAAGCCGGATACTAAAATGACAGCAGAAGACCTCAATATCATAACAAACGTCATTCTTCCTGAAATCAGTTCTGATCCGGGAAAAACAATCAGTATTATTATTGAGGCCATTCAGGCGGCATGCACTCCTTTTAAAAAAGCATCAACTCAATCAAATCTAGAACTACCCTTAAATGAGAATAAGCTCACACAAATCTTAGTTGAACAGATTGAAGTTAAACTAAAAATACAACCTGCAATTGGAGTGAAAAATCAATATTCCGATATATTTCTTAAAACCAAGGGCATCCCGGATTTTTATTTTCATACGGTAGAAGAGGGAGCAACTCATGAACCATTATTTGTTGTAGAGTCAAAGCGATTACCATCACAAACTTTCGAGAAAGAATATGTGATTGGAGAAACCCAAAACGGCGGAATTGAACGTTTCAAAATTGAGAAACATGGCAAAGGGCTTTCTCAATGTGGAATGGTTGGGTTTATTGAAAATTTCACTTGTGATTATTGGTTGAAAACCATAAATAAATGGATTCTTGACTTGTCCAAAATTGGTAGTGATTGGTATGCAGATGAAATCTTAATAGAATTTGAAAATTCAGGTAGTTGTTACTATTCAACTTCGATTGCAAAAAGAGTTAGTTCTAATCCTGTTCTATTGCATCACTTTTGGATTAATTAAGGAGACACCTATTTCTTTTCACATTTTCCACCCTAACCCCACTTATATCAAATAAGTTATCTACAAATATGCCCCGAGATCCTTTTTAGTACCCGGGAGTACTTATTTTGTACTCCGCCGATCCTTTTTTGTACTCCAGAGTACTTAATTTGTACTCCGCCGATCCTTTTTACTACCCGGGAGTACTTAATTTGTTCTATTTCGATCCTTTTTAGTACTACGGAGTACTTAATTTGTACTCCGCCGATCCTTTTTTGTACCCGGGAGTACTTAATTTGTACTCCGTCGATCCTTTTTTGTACGCGGGAGAGCCTCGGAAGTACTACAGGTAAAAAAAACCGGTCCGTTTCCGAACCGGTTTAATGAAACATGATTTGCACAAGGTGGCTTTACTACTATTTAGCAGTTTCAGTGCTTGTAACTTCGGGCTTACGTGATTTATTTGGGAAGCGTTTTTTGAGCTCTTCGTAAATTGCTTTTGCACCGGGTACATTCACAGATGCTGATTGTTGTACATTTCCATAATAATACAAAGCTGCATGGTAAGCTTCGCTTCCGGCCGCTAACTGAGTATCATCAAAAGAATTGGAAACTTGTGTAGATAATGACAAAACACCGATCAGATTTTTGGTATCGACAAAGTCGGTTTCAAATTCTGCGACATTCATATAAGCAGGAATAAATTCAGGATTAGTTTTTGTATATTCAAGTGTTTTTTCTACAAAACTATTTGATTTATCCCCCATCTTCAACATTGATTTACGTTCATCCGGAGTAAGTGTAACAGCAAACGGTTTTACCAATGTGAGTATTTCATTCAACTTGGTTGTAATCTGCGTCAGCACTTCTTCTGGAATACTTGAGACATGTTTATTCTCCATATCTATCTCTTTTTTTTTGTAAAACCTAAAAAAATCGGATAACGGACTTGCACTTCGTCCGTTATTTTTTCAGACTATAAAGAGTGTTTTTCCCGTTCGCTGCTGTCTGAAAAAAAGCCCTTGCAGGAACGGGAGAAATATGTGTGATAAGTGGATATGGACAAATACTTCGCGAAGTGAGAAGCAGCCGGGTGAGTATGCTGGTGTCCGATATTTGTAGATGCCGGGTGTGGAAGCGGTAAACAGTTTTCATAGCGTGAAATCTGAGAAATAAGTTCATTCTCTGTTGTAATTCAAACAGAGGCAAAGATACAAACAGGTTTGATAATGAGAATATTTGGAATTATGTTTTACAACATATTTGTAAAAATAGCTGACAAGGGCATACCATAAACAGGGTATAAAAATACCACATCAGTGCGATTGTGAAAGGAATGGTTGAGCTCTATCTTTGCAATGTAGATGATAGTATTATTTTTACGAATTGAAAAGAAGTCAGCTTTAAAGAAAATGATGATCCGGAGTATTGCCTTAAACGTAATATTTATGCAATTAACACTATTCATACAACAAAACGATAGGAACGCGGATGTAGCGGATTTGGCGAATTAATACGGATAAGTATTTTACATGTACGGATTTATATTAAGGATTTTAATTCCAATAAATTGGAATATATCCGGAAACATTAATAATTTCATTTATGAAATTGCAAATCAGTATAAAAATCAGTGAATATAATCAGCGACAATCCGCTTGATCCGATACATCCGCGTTTCTATTTATTATATAGGCATTGAAACGGATATTTATTAAAAGAAAAAATATAAACCAATCGGGACGGTTTCCGGGTCGCCCCACACAAACAAATAACATTATGGCAAAAATAGCTAAAAATCTTACGGAGCTTATAGGGAACACTCCCTTGCTTCAACTTTCAAATTATGCCAACAACAAAGGCCTCGAAGCCAATGTGATTGTAAAACTTGAATCGTTCAACCCTGCAGGTTGTGTGAAAGAACGTATCGCGCTGTCGATGATAGAAGATGCCGAAGCGCGTGGCGTACTGAAAGCCGGCGTCGAAATTATTGAACCCACCAGTGGAAATACCGGCATCGGTCTGGCTATGGTGGCTGCCGTGAAAGGGTATAAACTGACGCTTACCATGCCCGAAACCATGAGCGTGGAACGGAGGAATTTACTAAAAGCATTGGGCGCTAATCTGGTATTAACTCCCGGAGCTACCGGCATGAAAGGCGCCATTGCCCGTGCCATTGAACTGCACGAAGAAAATCCGGCGTCGTTCATTCCCCAGCAATTTGAAAACCCTGCCAACGTAGAAGTTCACAAACGGACTACCGGCGAAGAAATATGGAACGATACGGATGGAAAGGTAGATATTTTTGTGGCAGGCGTGGGCACCGGCGGAACAGTAAGTGGTGTGGGCGCTGCGTTGAAAGCACATAATCCTAATGTGAAAATTGTGGCGGTTGAACCGGCCGATTCTCCCGTACTGTCGGGTGGCGCTCCGGGTCCGCACAAAATTCAGGGCATAGGCGCAGGATTTATTCCTAAAAACTACGATGCCAGTGTGGTCGACGAAATCATTCAGGTAAGCAACGACAATGCCATTCTTACCGCGCGTCAGTTGTCGCAGCAGGAAGGTTTGTTGGTAGGTATATCGTCGGGAGCTGCTACTTATGCTGCCACCCTCCTTGCCCAACGTCCCGAAAACAAAGGTAAAAACATTGTGGCGCTATTGCCCGACACCGGCGAACGCTATCTGTCGACCTTGCTTTATGCATTTGAGGAATACCCACTTTGATTTACAATTTAGATATTTACAATTTACGATTGAAATGCTTCGTCTCCTGAGCAAAGAGCAAAGAGTAAAGAACAAAGACAAAAAGGACAAAGAGTGGCTAAGGTAACGCGGAACTCATAATTCGGAACTCAAAACTCAAAACTCAAAAACTCAAAAACCCGGAACACGAAACTCAGAACTCAGAACTCAGAACTCAGAACTCAAATTTTCAAATAAGAAATATTCATGGCTTCAAAAGATTTAAACTTCAGCATCAACGGAAAAAGAGTGGGTGCAACCAAATATCAGGGCCTTGCCCGTAGTTTTGAACTTGTAGTGGACGAGCCCGAAACGTTGGGTGGCGAAGACTCAGCAGCCAACCCGGTGGAATATCTGCTGGCTGGCTATGCCGGATGCCTGAATGTGGTTTTTGGCATTGTGGCCAAAGAGCTCAAGGTGGAAATTAAAAGTCTCGACATCAATATCGATGGGGATATTAATCCTGAGAAATTTCTGGGCATTTCGGACAACGAACGCACGGGTTTCAAATCAATCAATGTCAACATTGAGCTACGTACCAATGCCGACAAAGCCACCGAAGCGCTGCTGATTGAAAAGGTAAAAAACCGCTGTCCCGTCAACGACAACCTGGCCAACCCCACTCCTATTCAGTACACATTTAATTAATAAAAACAAACTTTATAAAGCTACCACCTCCGTAGTTATATTTCTCCCCTTTAGGGGTTGGGGGTCATTTATATGTCACACAAATTCGAAACTTTACAGGTTCACGCCGGACAGGTGGTGGACGGAACTACCAAATCGCGGGCAGTGCCCATTTACCAAACCAGTTCATACGTGTTCGACGATGCAGCCGATGGCGCCGATCTTTTTGCCCTGCGCAAATTCGGGAACATCTACACCCGACTGCAAAACCCTACTACCGACGTGTTCGAAAAACGAATCGCCGCGCTCGAAGGTGGCGTGTCGGCATTGGCTACTTCTTCGGGACAGTCGGCTCAGTTTATTGCGCTGAACAATATCGTGCAGGCAGGCGATAATTTTGTTACTACATCGCACCTTTACGGAGGTACCTACAATCAGTTCAAAAACCAGTTCAAACGCCTTGGCGTCGACGTTCGCTTTACCGAAAACGACGAACCGGCAACTTTCGAAGCGCTGATCGACGATAACACCAAAGCCCTTTACCTCGAAACGATAGGTAACCCCGACCTCAATATTCCCGACTTCGAAGCCATAGCAGCCGTTGCCGACAAACACGGCATTCCGCTGATTGTGGACAATACCTTCGGAGCAGGCGGCGCCATTTTCCGTCCGTTGGAACACGGCGCCACCATTGTGGTTGAATCGGCCACCAAATGGATTGGCGGTCACGGCACTTCGCTCGGAGGCGTGATTGTGGACAGCGGTAAGTTCAACTGGGGCAATGGAAAATTCCCGGCTTTCACCGAACCTTCCGACAGCTATCACGGATTGGTTTTCTGGGATGTCTTCGGCGCCGACGGTCCGTTTGGCAATATCGCCTTTAATATCCGTGCCCGGGTAGAAGGCCTCCGCGACTGGGGTAACACCATCAGTCCGTTCAACTCCTTCCTGCTGATACAGGGGCTCGAAACCTTGTCGCTCCGCGTGGAACGTCATGTCGAAAATGCACTTCAACTGGCTCAATGGCTCGAAAAACATCCGGATGTGGAATATGTCAACTATCCGGGACTCAAAAGCAGCCCTTATCATGCGCTGGCCAACAAATACCTGAAACGTGGTTATGGAGGCGTCCTTTCGTTCAAACTGAAAGGCGATGCTGCCAAAGCCGACCAACTCATCGACCATCTGAAACTCATCAGCCACTTGGCCAATGTAGGCGATGCCAAATCGCTGATCATTCACCCGGCAGCCACTACCCACGAGCAGCTCTCGCCCGAAGATAAAATTTCGGCCGGCGTGTACCCCGGCGCCCTGCGCATCTCGGTAGGCATCGAGCATATCGACGACATCAAAGCCGATATCGTACAGGCGTTGGAAGCCATTAAATAAAACTGTTAGATCCGTTTCGTTCAGGCAAAAGCCCGTAACGAAACGGATCTACTTTTTTTTTACTCCGTGATAATTTGGCTTTGTTTGTCTACGTTGCTCTGTTTTCAGTCCGCTTCTCCAAGCGAATACAATAGCTCCAGCCCCTCTTTCCATGCGTAATGTCCTGACAGATCGTTGATATGTCCCGCATCCCCAATGTTCACCAACTCACTTCCCCATTTGTGCGCATAGAATTCCGCCTTTTCAATTTTAGCCCAGGGGTCGTTGGTACTCGCCACCAGTACTGTTTGAAAATTTATTTTTTCTATCGGAAGTTCTTCAAACAGAACCGTCTGAAGTTTCTTATGTAAGAGTTCAGTATCGGGTGGGGCAACAAGCAAAGCGGCTTTGACGGTTCGCTGATAACGTTTGGCCCATTCAGCCACGGTAAGGCATCCTAAACTGTGTGCCACCAATACCACCGATGCTTGGTCGTACTCCGAAACGGCTTTATCAAGGTTTTCTACCCACTCATCTATATTGGGTTCATCCCAGCGTTGCTGCATCACACGGTGGAAGTTTTGCTGTGTGCGTTCAAAATAAGTTTGCCAGTGCTTTTCGCCCGACCCACTCCAACCGGGTACTATCAGGTAGTTTGTCATATTCAATCAATAAAAATGTTTTGTCAAATTCAAAGTACAAAAATCGCCTTTTCATTGATGGAGCGCAATCGCATTTTAATGGTAAATTTATACCTACATTGTGGTATGGTTTTGTTCCACCTCACCCCGGCTTATGGCAGGCAGGGCCAGCTCTCACGAGAGGCCACTCTTTATACACAAATATTTATATTTTGAACGCAAAGACGCAAAGACGCAAAGTCACAAAAAGATGTTTTTAATAGCGTGTTTTCTGATTCTGAAGTGGAGAATTCAATGTTTTTTCCTGACGGCTTACCGTCTTAGCGTTCAAAATCACCTGTTTTTTATTTCATTTTTTTTTGATTAAAAAGATGTGTATAAAGAGTAGGCAAGGAGAGGGAGAAAAAGGGAAGATCATCCGTCCGCGAGAATTTGTGCATATTATATTTTTATTCAACCTTGAACCTAACAAAACATTATTCTATCAAATAAATTTCGCACTTCTATATTGTCCCTTTCTAAGGGGACGAGCGCAGCGGAGGGTTCGTATCCTCCAGCTCCTCTCCAAAGGAGCATAGCCGTCAAGCTAAGGAGGAAACACACTCGTAGATGCTTGGAATATGGGCTGCGAGCCCCATTATATCTTAGCCCAGGGCATAGGTCTGAAAGACCGACGCCTTGGGTATGAAATGGCAAAACCAATTGAGTCCTGAAAGGGCGATATCATATATGTAATAAATTCCGTCCTTTCAGGACTCAATTGGCTCAATACGTTTTTTACCCAGACCGTTGGTCTGGGCTAGGATATGTAAGGCTTTCAGTCTTTTAAACTCTTAGCTTGACGACTATGCTCCAAAGGAGAGGGCCGGGGAGAGGTGCCCTAATACAAAATGCTACACAAATAAAAAATATCTTACAAATTTCTCTGAAATTACATTGTAGTATGTAAATAAAGCTTTATATTTGGAGCCTCGAATGATTTTGATCCTCTTGTCTGTTGCAATGTAACTGTGTTTAAACACAATGCCATCTGTAGTTAAGAATAGTCTGTCTATTTTTGTCCCCTGGAAATTCTGAATATATTGTAGCAATAAGTGGAGCTGGTACGATAGAGTAGTGCCGGAGGACATCAAGTCCTGTTCAAAAACAACACAGGCGAATAAATAGCCTAAATTCCGAAGAACCAATGCCGAAGTTTACTGCAACGGAGTGTGTCGATTCCTCAATAAAATTAAAATAAACAACAAAGTAATAATACTTTAAATTTTATTTTTATGAAAAAAACAATTATTTTTTTTAAAACAAGAATAGGAAGTACTTCCTTTCTTCATGCTTCTAACCCTAAGCAGGGAATATCCCTCAGGCTCTTTGTTTTTTTAGCGACTTTCTTGGCGCTCACCGCGCAATTCGCTTTTGGACAAATTACAGAAGGCTTTGAAACAGGAATGCCTGTTTCTTTCACAGGTGTTACTGCTACTAGTGTTACTGCTTCTGACCAAGGGACTGCTACTGCCTTAGGTTCTGGAAGTTGGAAATTAGGCGATGTAAACAGGGAATCAACTTATAAACACGGAGGTCTTTATTCTGCACAAATCCATTCTGCTACGGGTGCTTGTTTAAGTACGCCGGTAATTACAAATGGCGTAGGGACTGTAACATTCTGGGTTGCAGCGTCGTCTAATAGTGCTGCTGGAGTTCAATTGCAAATTTCAACAGACGGAGGCTCTACTTACACGCAAGTAGGTTCTACATATTCTACGTATGCTACAAAATATACATTTTATCAACAATCTGCTACAATTAACCAAACAGGTTCGAACATTAGGCTTCGTTGGTACAGAACAGCTGCTACTATTTATATTGATGATATATCAATTACGTCGTATGATACTCCCTCCATCACCGCCCCTTTTCCCGCATCATTAAGCGGCTTTACAACCACAACAGGTACAGCATCTGTATCAGAAACGTTTACCGTTGGAGGCACTAATCTTACATCAGATTTAGTGATTACAGCGCCAACAGATTATGAGGTGAGGGAAAACAACACAGGGACTTTTGGATCTTCGGTTTCTTTTACTCCATTATCAGGGACTGTTGCTAAAACAATAGAAGTGAGAATTGCAGCATCGGCACCTGTTGGGACTCCTGCGGGTAATGTGGTATGTTCTTCTACAAAAGCCACGCCTCAAAATGTTGCGGTTAGCGGAACGGTAAATTCTGCGTCATCACCGGTTATTACAATAGACGGTGTAATTAATGCATTTGCCAATACCGTGATGAATACAACATCGGGAGAGCAAAGCTATACAGTACTGGGAGCGAATCTAACAAATAATGTTGAGATAACTCCACCAGCAGGTTTTGAAATTTCAAAATCATCAGGCTCTGGTTTTGTTGCAAGTTCAGGCACTCTTACTTTTACTCCTGCAGAAGTGCTAATAGCGCAAAATGTTTACGTTCGTTTTGCTCCTACAGCAGCTCAGGCATATAGTGGAAATATTACTCATCAGAGCAACGGAGCTACTCAGGTGGATAAAGCGGTAAGTGGAACAGGTGTAAAAGCAGAGCCTACTAATCAGCCAACATTATTAGCAGCATCAGCTAATTCGTCTTCGCAGATAACCGTAACCTGGATAGATGCAAGTGGAGTGCAATCGCCGGATGGCTACTTGTTAAAAGCCTCTACAGGCACTCCTACTGCACCTGTTGATGGAGCTCCCGAAAGTAACGGAACTTTTGTAAAAAATATCACACAAACAACTCAAACAGCAGTATTTACAGGATTAAATGCTTCAACTACTTATAATTTCTCTATATGGCCTTATACAAATAGTGGTGCTGCCATTGATTATAAAACTGATGGAGCAATAGCTTCAAGTGCTACAACTGAAACTCCTCTGGGTATACCGGTTGCTACTGCTGCTACAGGTGTTACTCCTACCAGCTTTATAGCTAACTGGGGAGCTGCTGCAGCTGCAACAGGATATGATATCAATGTATATAAGAAAACTGCTGTAGTTAATGCAACAGATTTGTTTATATCAGAATATGGAGAAGGAACTTCGAGCAATAAATATATTGAAATATATAATGGCACTGGAGCCGAAGTTGATTTGTCTCAATACACACTTAAATCCGCTTATAATGGACAAGGCTGGGACAAAGATATTACCTATACTTTGCCGCTTTCAGGTACTCTTGTAAATAATGATGTTTATGTTATTGTAAATTCTGCTGCTGATGCAACAATATTGGCTCAAGCGGATTTATCTTTTACTTCTAGTGAGACAGCACAAGGTGGAAGGATTCCTACTTTTTCAGGTAATGATGCTATAGGTTTGTTCAAAAATGGTTTATTAATTGATATATTTGGAGACCCTACAAGTGTCACTGATTTTACAGTTGCAGGTTATTCTACATGGGCATCCGACCATACATTAGTTAGAAAATCATATGTAGTATCTCCAACTACTGACTGGGCGCTTTCTGCGGGTACAACTAAATCTACTTCTCAATGGGATGGCTTCGCATCAAATACTTGGACTTCTCTCGGCTCACACACAATGGCAGGTGGTTCAACTTCGACTCCTATTTCCGGCTCACCATTTACAGTAACAGGAACATCAAAAGCAATAAGCGGTTTAAATCCGGGTACAGAATATTTTTATACTGTAATGGCAAAGAATGCTACCGGAAGTTCTGCAGCATCGAATGAAATAAGTGTTACTACTGATAATAATTTATCTGTTTCAGATGCAGTTGATGCTTCTACTTTACCCGATTGCCCAACCTGCGATTTGGTTGTAAACAATGGTGGAGTAGTAATTCTTAATGCTTCAAAATCATATCATTCAGTTTCGGTAAAACCCCACGCTAAGCTCACTCTTAACAATGGTCATGTGTTTACTCCCGGCGCTTTTATTCTCGAAAGCGATAACACCGGTACTGCCACCTTTGTGGATAAACGTTCTCATGTCAATAAAACCGCCATTACCGCCACTGTTCAGCAATATTTGCCGGCAGCAGCCGATCGTATGTGGTGGTATTTGGCAAGTCCGGTAAGCGATGATGCCTCTACAGTATTTGGTGGCAATAAGATAGGTGAATACAGCGAAACAACACGTTCGTATTCAAGTCCGTTTGCAGGATCAACCCCTTTGGTTGCCGGAAAAGGTTATGTGGTAAAAATGACAGCAGAGTCGGCATCGAATTATGTATTCTCAAATAAAAAATTAAATACCGGCGATATAAGCATCGGAATAACCCGCACGGTAACCGCAACAGCAGATAACAGCAAACGTGGATTCAATCTGGTGGGCAATCCTTATCCTTCGTATCTGAATTGGGATATGGCTTACAATGCATCTACCAATGTACGTCCTTCCATTTGGTACAGAACCCTGGATAAAGGATCCATGACTTTCCATACCTACAATGCTACTTTGAGAGCTTCGGTTCCATCTACAGCCAGTGGTTACATACCACCTATGCAGGCTTTCTGGGTAAAGGTAGATGCTGATCCGGTTTCTCCGGCTACAGTTAGCAACGGAACAATAAATCTGACTAACGATATGCGTTCGCACAACGAAAGTGAGACAGGCAATCCGCTGAAAGCTCCCGCAGTTGAACGTCCGTTGGTTCGTTTGGCTATAAGCAACGGAAGTGCGAGCGACGAAACGGTGATTGTAGCTCATGCCTCAGCTTTGGATGTTTACGATCGTTTCGATTCGGAAAAAATGTCGAACGAAAATACAAATGCTGCCGAAATATATTCGATAGCCGGCCATCAGGAATTGGTGATCAATGGCATCAGTCCAATAGTAGCAGGTCAGGAAATAGTGCTTGGTATGCGTCCGGGCAAAGCGGGCGATTTCACAATCAACGCCTCGCAGTTCGAGAATATTCCTTCGGACATTAAAGTAATACTGAAAGATAAACTCACCGGAGCCGAAACCGAATTGAGCGAAAATGCTTCGTACAGTTTCAATGCAGATGGCACTGAGGCCAATCAACGTTTCAGTTTGTTGTTCCGTGCGCCCGGTTCGGTGACAGGTATCGACAATGCCGGCAATAATACGCTACTTGTGTACGCGCAGCAATCGGAAATTGTTGTAAACAGTGAAGAACTAAAAGGATCGAATATAGCTGTTTATACAGCAACCGGTCAGAGTGTGTTGAAAACTGTGGCTACTGCCAATCGCGAAGTGCTGAACGGTAATTTCGCTCCGGGTGTGTATTTTGTAAAGATAAATAATACTGTAAGGAAAGTAAGTATGAAATAGATTAAATCTGTTTTTTAATAAAAATAAGAAAATGAATATGACAAAGAATATAACTACCGAAAAGAAGCAATACGTTCAGCCTGTTATTGAGCGTATCGAACTTGATAACGATATATCGTTACAGTTACAATCGCTTAACCCATCTGGAGAACCAACTGATGAGGATTGGTTGTCGAACGAGTATTTCAACAACGATCCGTACAAGGGTAATTTGGCGTGATATAAACGGTAAAAATGAAGGAAAGAGTTAAGTCTCTGTCCATTTATCAAAAAAATCCCTGAGCGATCGGGGATTTTTTTGTAGATTTGCATTTGTTTGCGTGCTGTACTTTAGGTTGTATCAGAAAACGCTTTTTGAGACAAGCTTCTACGAACGATTGTTTTTCGAATTCATCAAAAAAAGAAAATATATGAAACAGTCATTAAATCAGTGTTTAGCCAAAGTGGCTGAAACTATCAGTTTATCTCAAAAGTCCCCCCATCGGGGGGATTTAGGGGGGCTTTATTTAAATATGAAAAAGATGCTTTTACTCTTTGGAGTAGTTTTTATGGCTTTCGGCGCTTTGGCGCAGGACATTACCGGCGAATGGAATGGAGTGCTGTCGGTACAGGGAATGAAGTTGCGTTTGGTTTTTCATGTTTCGAAAACCGATGCCGGTTATACGGCCACTATGGACAGTCCCGATCAGGGCGCCAGGGGCATTCCGATGACTTCGGCGCTGTTCGAAAACAATGTGCTGACCCTGGAGCATAAGCTGGCTACGATAGTCTATACCGGAACATTTGATAAAACCGACAGCATAGCAGGGAAGTTTACGCAGGCAGGTCAGTCCTTCCCGCTGACTTTGCACCGTAAAGCCATTGTGTTCGAAATACCGAAACGATCGCAGGAACCTGTGCCTCCTTTTCCTTATGTTTCGGAGGAAGTGACTTTTGTAAATACGAAGGAGAACATACGCCTGGCAGGGACTTTTACATTTCCAAAGGAAAAAGCGCCTTTGGCAACAGTGGTGCTTATCAGCGGCAGTGGCCCTCAAAATCGCGATGAAGAGCTGATGGGACACAAACCTTTTCTTGTGCTTGCCGACCATCTCACCCGCAACGGAATTGCAGTGCTGCGTTTCGACGACCGGGGAAGTTTTGCTTCTGAAGGCAATTTTGCCACTGCCACAAGCAATGACTTTGCCACCGATGTGGAAGCGGCTATGGTCTACCTGAAAACCCGAAAAGAAGTGAACAAAGGGAAAATTGGCTTGATTGGTCACAGCGAAGGAGGCTTGATTGCGCCCATGGTGGCTGTACGCAACAAAGATGTGAATTTTATCGTATTGATGGCCGGACCGGGCATTCCCGGCAGTGAAATTCTGCTACGTCAGCAAGCGCTTATCGGTAGGGCCAACGGTGTGAAAGAAGATGATTTAAAGGCAAGTGCCGACCTGAATACTGCTATTTTTAAAATGATAGATGAAATAACGAATACCGATACGCTGAAAACAAAAATAACCAACTACCTGCGTGAGCAATCGAAAACAGTAGCTGTCCTCGCCGCTACCGATGCTAAAAAAACAGAGGAGATGATCGAGATGCAGTTGGCGCAACTGCTGACGCCCTGGATGTTGAATTTTATCCGTTACAATCCTTCGCCTGTGCTCGAAGAAGTGCAATGTCCTGTGCTGGCCATCAATGGAAGTAAGGATTTGCAGGTGCCTTCGGCTGTGAACCTGAACGCCATTGAAACGGCGCTGAACAAAGCGAAAAATAAACACTTTGTGATAAAAGAATTAGCCGGGTTGAATCATTTGTTTCAGGAATGTAATACAGGATCACCCAACGAATATGCAGGTATTGAGCAAACTATATCGCCATCGGCGTTGGAGGTAATTGCGGAATGGATAGGAGGGTTGAAGTAGTTTCGGGTTCCGATATTAATTTGAGGGTTTGAAGATTTGAGAATTTGAGGGTTTGAGAATTTGTTCCGAATGCTTTCGGGATGGAGAGTTCCGGGTTTTGCGTTCTTCTTTCTTTTGAGACAGCTTTGAGCGAAGCGGAGGGGTTTCTGAAAATGAATCAATGTGTGTCTGGTCCTGAAATTTGTTTACAGTGAATTATTTCCCATAGGGAATGTATATCAATAGAAAATAGTAATCAGCAAAAATCAGTTCCCCGTAGGGGATAAACAAAAATATAAGATGAATGTCCTACAGACTATTTGCAAACCCTGATTCGCATAATAAATAGTTTGAAGATTTGAAAGTTCTGAGTTTGGGTAAATGGTACATTATTAAATAGTAAATATATATATGAGTAAAATAAATGAGGAGCTGATGATAAAATCAGTTCGTTTCAAAAACAGACTGGGAATGTCGCCCATGTGTCAGTATTCGGCAACGGATGGTTTTGCCGGCGATTGGCATATGGTTCATTACGGTAGTCGTGCAGTAGGTGGAGTGGGGTTGATACTCCTCGAAGCCACGGCAGTAACGCCCGAAGGTAGGATTACGCCTTACGATTTAGGTATATGGGAGGATGCGCAAATAGAAGGTTTAAAACGAATTACCGATTTTATTCATGCCCATGGCGCTGTGGCAGGTATTCAGATAGCACATGCCGGGCGAAAAGCATCGCATGACAGTCCGGTGAACGGAAGCGCACAACTCAGCGCCGAACAGGGAGGATGGGCTACAGTGGCTCCGTCGGCTTTGCCTTTTGATGCCAACGAAATACCGCCTTTGGAACTCGACGAAAAGGGGATTTCGGAAGTAATTACACAATTCCGTGAGGCAGCATCGAGATCGTTGAAAGCAGGTTTTAAAGTGCTCGAAATACATGCGGCGCATGGTTATCTTATCCATGAGTTTTATTCGCCGTTGAGCAATAAACGCACTGATGGTTATGGCGGTAGTTTCGAACATCGCATCCGGCTGCTGCTCGAAATTGTGGAGGCTGTTCAAACTGTTTGGCCGGCAGAATTACCTTTGTTTGTGCGACTTTCGGCAACCGACTGGACATTGGGTGGCTGGACGCTGGACGAAACAGTTCGCTTGTGTGAAATTCTCCGCGAAAAGGGTGTTGATTTAATCGATTGCTCGTCGGGAGGAAATGTGGCAACGGCCCGTATCCCTATTGGTCCCGGTTATCAGGTGGCTTTTGCCGAAGCGGTGCGGAATACAGGTATTATGACTTCGGCGGTGGGATTGATCACTACGGCAGCACAGGTGAATTCCATTTTGCAGAACGAGAAAGCCGACATGGTATTGTTGGGGCGTGAACTGCTGCGCCAACCTTATTTTGCACTCACAGCCGATGAAAACATCAACTGGCCCGATCAATACCTGAGGGTAAAATAAATGCATCGGAAAGCGGGCATTTGTTTTGAAAATTGATTTTGAAGTTTTTTGGCATTTCATAACTAAATTATTCTCTGAGATAAACTTCGCACTTCGCAACTCCCCTTTCTTGCTCCCTCTCCCTTGGGCATACGTCAAGCTAAGGAAACACACTCGTAGATGCTTGGAATATGGGCTGCGAGCCCCATTATATCTTAGCCCAGGGCATAGGTCTGAAAGACCGACGCCTTGGGTATGAAATGGCAAAACCAATTGAGTCCTGAAAGGGCGATATCATATATGTAATAAATTCCGTCCTTTCAGGACTCAATTGGCTCAATACGTTTTTTACCCAGACCGTTGGTCTGGGCTAGGATATGTAAGGCTTTCAGCCTTTTAAACTCTTAGCTTGACGACTATGCTCCCTTGGGAGAGGGTTGGGGTGAGGCAGGGGACGAGCGCAGCGGAGGGGTTTCTGAAAATTAATCAAAGTATCCATTTCTATACAGCGCTCAACCATTTCTATACATTAACCAACCATTTCTATACACTGACCAACCATTTCTATGCATTGACCAACCCTTTCTATACACTGACCAACCATTTCTATGCATTGACCAGCCATTTCTATGCATTAACCAACCATTTCTATACAGCGCTCAACCATTTCTATGCATTGACCAACCATTTCTATGCAGCGCTCAACCATTTCTATACACTGACCAACCATTTCTATGCAGCGCTCAACCATTTCTATACACTGACCAACCATTTCTATGCATTGACCAACCATTTCTATACACCGACCAACCATTTCTATACAGCGCTCAACCATTTCTATGCATTGACCAACCATTTCTATACAGCGACCAACCATTTCTATACAGCGACCAACCATTTCTATACACTACAGAGTTTAGATCATGCTCCAGAAAAGTGCGATATTCAATCCGGTAACAATGAGGCCCAATGAAAGAAGCACGATTTTAGAATAAGTTGAATTTTTATACTTGCCCATCACTTTCTCCGACGAAGTGAGGTATACCTGTAGGAAAATGGTGAACGGGAGCTGAATACTTAGAATCATCTGCGAGTAAATAAGCCCTTTGAAAGGATTGGAAATAAAGAATATAATTGTCAATGCAATGATCAGCGAAATGGCAACGCCCAAACGTGAGTGGTTGTCCTTGATGTCGTAGGGTTCCTTGTACATTCCGGCGAAAATACTGCCGGCAGCCATGCCCGAAGTGATGGTGGAAGCTAATCCGGAAAACAACAAAGCCACAGCAAAAACTACGGCTGCATTTTTGCCCAGCAGCGGCTCGAGCAAGTGATTGGCCTGTTGCATTTCGGTGACGGGCGTGCCTGTTTTGAAAAATGTGGCGGCAGCAAGCAATATCATGGCGCTGTTGATGGCCCAGCCAATAAGCATAGAAAACAGCGTGTCGAAAAATTCGTATTTGAGTTGTTTCTTTATAATTTTATCGTCCTGTAAATTCCATTGGCGGCTTTGGATGACTTCGGAATGCAGAAATAAATTGTGCGGCATAACCACAGCTCCGAGGACACTCATGATCACTATCATCGAACCTTGTGGAAAAGAAGGAGTCACCCAGCCCACGATGGCGCTGTTCCAGTCGATGTCGCTCAGCCATAGTTCGTAAAGAAAGGACAAACCTATGACCGACACGAAGGCAATGATCCATTTTTCGACCACTTTGTACGAATTTGAAAACAGCATGATAATCACAAAAATAGTGACCAAAAGTGCGCCTATTTTTATGGGAATTCCGAAAAGCATTTCGAGCGCAATGGCTCCCCCAAGTATTTCGGCGAGCGAAGTGGAGATGGAAGCCAACATGGCCGAAGTAAGCAGAAACTTGGAATAGGCAGGTTTCATGTAAATGGTGGTAGCCTCGGAGAGGCACAGACCGGTGGCAATTCCAAGGTGAGCTACGTTATGTTGTAGAACAATGAGCATAATTGTCGACAAGGTGACCATCCAGAGCAAGGCATACCCATATTCGGCTCCTGCAGCCAGATTCGATGCCCAGTTGCCGGGATCGATAAAACCAACTGTTACCAACAGGCCGGGGCCAATGAACTTGAAAATCTCTAATCCTCCGAATACCGGACGATAATTTTTTCGGTCTATATTTCTGAATAACTTGAACATAATGAGTTGGCAAGATTTATTTTTTTACAAAACTACAATTTCTTTTTATTTCTTCATTCAGTAGGCAAAAGGCAAAAGTAAATTTGTTGGGTTAAAAAAAACACAGGGTTGATATTTGAAAACACCAACCCTGTCCCATTTGTTTTTCTGCAGCTATGCTTTTTTGAAAACCCAGTATTTTTGTAAATTGAAATTAAATACGAGTGAAACAAATAAATCGATGAATAAACGACTGATTTTGTAATCGATACCTATAAATTGAGTGATAAGGAAAGTGCCGTACGATTTCATGAAAATGCTATTGATCACTACCAAAATAAATTTGACAAGTTGCACTTTAAGCCCGTGTTTATATGGTTCGTCTTTCGAATGAAAAGTCCATTTTTTGTTTAAACCGAAATTGATGACTGCACCAATCACACCACTGATCAGAATACTTACCGTGTAGTGCAAATGAAACATTTCGGTCAGAAAAATCATGATGCCATAATCAAACATACCACCACTGAAGGCCGAAAGTTGAGCTTTAGAAAATGTGAATAGCTTTTCGGGCAGCCACTTATTCAGTTTTGATTTTATCTCTGTTATCGCGTTCATCACCCAGTTTCAAAAGTTTTATAAAGTCAACCATATTGAATATAAACAAAAGCACGGTTATAAAAGCCGAAAAGTACAATATACTTCCCGCCCAAACGACTTCGAGGACTAAAAATAAAGAAATGACGATCCTGACTTCGGTAGGGCTGAAAATGCCTGAATCGATAGAGTATTTGTCTGTCACTTTGTAGCGCACCAATGTAGTGACCATTTCCCAGCCATACATCACCACAAATCCGAAACCGAAAATTTCCCAGCCGCCTTCGGCGTAAATTACAAATCCAAATCCCATGAGGATAATGCCGATCCAGTCGATGGTAATGTCCAGCGCAAAGCCATACCACTTGCGCGGAATTTTGCGGTAATAGGCAATTCTGCCATCGAGCGAATCGCCGAACCAGCTGATCAGGAAGCCCAATACCCCTATTAACAGCAGTGAACGGTCCACGTAGGCTGCCAGTACAAAACTTAAAAAGACGATGACGCCTCCGATAAATCCAATAAATGATAACGTGTTGGAACTTATCCACATGGGGATGCGTTGCACTAAATAAGCAATGAGTTTTTGTTCGGGATTTCTGAGCAGATTCGTGCGCTCACGATCGGTGGAGATGATTTTACGTATCGTTGAATTCTCCATTTTTTTAGTTTTTTCCAATTTTTTTGAGTTTTAGTTTTTTTTTCTTTTCATTTTCCACTTTCGCAACAGTAAATTGCCTGGATCGGCTATTTGTTGTTGAGCCGAAGGAGTAAAATGTAATTCTCTATTCGAGTAACCATCACTTCTTACGGCGCTGAAGTCTGGTTAGTGACGGCTTCACTGCTCTTTTTTTAGGAATTACCGTCAATAGCAGACTTAACATAGCAATAGTTTGTGATCTTGAGTTTGCAAATTTATTTTTATCCGAAAGACAAACGCATTAAGTGACGAGGATAAATTAATGTCGTATTCGTACACCTGTAATGTGCTGTTTTTCTTCCTTTTGTTAAATGTATGTTGTTAAATTATAAATACTTATTTATGCCGACTGAATAATGTTGAATATTTTTTCCTGCAATAATTCTGTTTCTCTCAAAATAGGAGAGTTCATGCGCTTGAGCTTCAGATAGTGAAGTTCAGTTCTCAGGTTTTTATAACTCTTGTACCATTGAAAAGTGAATTTCCCGAAAATATATTGCAGCGGTATAATTAACAGTAAATTCCAAATTTCACCCTGCAATTTTTTGTAAATAATCCACCCCTGCAAAGAATAGAACAGAGGGAAAGTAAAAATTCCTAACCCGAAGCGCAGGGAGCCGAGTCCGCCCGGAAATTTGACTTTGAAAAGTTTAAGTAAGAAATCGGGAGTGAAAAAGGGCAGAAAATTCAATCCGAAGCCAATCACAAAAATCGGAAGCGTTATTAAAAGCAGCAGGATATTCCACCACAGCTGTCCCTTTTTTATCTTATTGTTGTTGTCCAACACCCACGAATTTAGCTTCAATTTTTCCATGTTTGCCCTGTAGTTGATGCTTAAGCTTTCGAGATGTTGCAGTATTTCAGGCATTTTTTTCTCCAGGCTGATGAGCTTGCGGGCAATCTTTTGGCGGCTGGCGAAGCGGTGTAGCGTATTGTCGGGTTGCTTGAGTTTCCGGTTCACTCTTCCTTCGGTGGCTTCCGATACCGTTTCGAAACAATCGTAATGTTTGTCGGTGGCCAGATCGAAGGTGAGTTTTTTGAGCTCTCTTTGTAGTTTGTCCTTGAGCTTATTGGTGGCAATGGCCTGATTTTCTTCATAGTCATCCATGTATTCCGATACTTCGATAGGCGCTCCGATATTGATGAGCAAATGTTCGCCATATTTATCGTAATGTCCGTAATCAATGCCAATAGGAACGATTTTCACCCCTTTTTCATGGCCGTATTTTAGTTGAGCGGCAAATGCAATTCTGAAAATACCTTTGCCTAAAGGTCTGATTTTCTTTGCAAAGCCCTGATTTCCTTCGGGCATAATTCCCAATGCCATATTGTTGTTCAGCACCTCGACACATTTTTCGAAAACACCTTGGTTCCTTTCCAGATTTTCCAGCCCATCGCGCAAACGGAAAGCTGGTAAAATCTTGAAATAAAACAGGATGTTACGTATGGTTTTATTTTTGAAATAGTCGGCGCGAGCCAAGTACACAATTTGCCTTTTGGCGGGTAACAATGAAATAACTGCTAATGGATCCATCAACGCATTCAGGTGATTGGCTGCGTAAATCACAGGTCCGCTTTCGGGTATGTTTTCTTTGCCACTTACAATATATTCGCCGAAAAAGCGCTTGAAAGTGAAAATTACATATCTTCGTATGATGTTGTAGGCTCTTCTGTATTCACAAATGTCTTTCATTAACACAAGCTTGAAGGGTTTTACCAATGTTCTGATTGAACTGCAAAATTACATTTTTATTCTTAAAATCTAACTATTTTGCCGAAATTAATCTTTGTATTTGCTCGAATGCTCCACTCATGTTCCTTTAAATATGAATCGTTAATGGTGGAAGTGATTGATTTTTAGATTTTAAATATAATGTGCTCTCATTTTATCCGAAGGGTTTATTTTTGCTGATCTGTACTTTTTAATTTGATTAATCTTACTAAATAAAATAGTTTCATTACTTTTGTGTTCGTTTTGAAACGAAATAGTTTGAATAATCGAAATACCCACCTATTGTTGAACGTATAAAAGCAGGTCAATACACGAAATGAATGATTTTAATATTTTAATATTTTATCTGTCCGATTTGATTGAAAGGGTGCTTTCGGAAACCTTCAAGGATTCCGATATTCAGGATTTGTCGCAGCAGCAGATGCATTATTTGCAGGTCGTGTTGCGCCTTGGCAACCCAACGGTTACTGAGTTGGCCAACGAATTGCAGCTCACCAAGCCAACAGTGACAACCCTGATTGATAAAATGGTAAAAAAGGGTTATGTCAAAAGAGTGCCTTCGAGCACCGACCGACGGATGACTCACCTTTGCATCGACACAAAAGGAGAGATGATACAACAGCTTAGGATTAAGGCATTCAGTAGGTTAGAGGAGGTGATAGGGAAGTCGCTCAACCATACAGAGGTGACCATACTAACAGAGATCCTTAAAAAATTGGCAAGTCAATCGGAATTTACCACAGCCGCATTGACCCGATGAAACATCGTTGCTGTGTAAATTTTTTATCATGTTCTTTCAAGCAGAACCAGCTACTACTGCCATTTTTATAATATCGCCCCAAAAAAATACAACCGATAAAAGGACATTGACCTCCTTTTATCGGTTGTATTTATAAAAAAAACCTGCTTGATTTATTTCTTTTTCTTTATTTCTTGCGCTTTCAATCCCTGCAAGGCTTCGGTGTTGTTTACTTTATTGTCTTGCTTTTTGAGCTCCAACAGCGTTTTTTCGATTTCCTGCAGCTGAGGTTTTACATCGTTAAGTTCTTTGCGAAGTATGTTCACTTCGTTTTGTAACGAATCCGTTTTGATTTTGGCTTGTAAGGCCGGCACCAAAGCTTCGTTGTAATAAAATTTGTCAGGATTCATATTCCGTACATGCTGTTTTTTGTACGAGTTAAATTTCCAGCGCAGACTCAGTGTGCTGAGCGTAACAAAATCATTTGTAACTCCTTTGTAGTCGTAGGCCGTATTGCCTTCCAGGTTGTCTTTGTTGTGTGAGCGGTATTGAAATTTAACTGCCAAGGCAATTGAATTGGAAATATTGTGTTCGATCATTGCACCTACAGGTATGGTCAATGCCATTTTTGTTTCCGGGTTGACTGTTTGAGCTACATTGCTAACATAATGAGTGGATGCGTAAGTGGCTATTCCTGCGCCGATTGTGCCATAAATTGCCCAAGGCGTATTTACCTTCCGATTGAATATATTCAAGAGGTTAATGGCTAAATAGGCGTTGTAATGGTTCAGATTGCTGGTGAAGGAGTCATTGTTTTTTTTTGCCGTAAGTGGCAAATGATAATACTCTAACCCTAACCCAACGTAAGGATTAAAAGTGTATTCCAACGAGCCTCCGTACGAAAGCTGAAAACTTGCTTCGGGTAGTAAGGAGCTGTAATAAACCGTCATGTCGCCATCGAATAAATCTAAGCCGGTTTCAATGCTTGCCGACCAGTGATTGGCCTTTACGTTGCCTTGTGAAAAGCCTACAGTAGTAAAAATTACAGATATAATAAGTAATAAAAGTTTTTTCATAAAGATAGCTTTAATGAATTTTCATTATTATTGTGAAATGTAGATAGGGAATAGTGGATCGTTAAAAAATTTATTTTTCTTGTATTCAGTTCAATTTCGCTTTTATACTGAAATGAATACAAATTGATAGTCTGCCAAAATCAAAAAATACGAATTGAGACTGCAAAAATATATAAATATTTTGAATTCGCTCTATGTGTAGTATTAATTTATTTAGAATGTAGTAAAAATTATTGATTTTGTAATGATTATTGTGGTTTTCTTTGAAAATTGAATAAATGTAGCTTGCTGAATTGATTTTAAATTTTTATATTGCTAACTTATAGATAGATAATTAGTTTTAGGCATTTGCTTTACCGGCTCGCGAATGTGAGTATTTAATTAAAAAGCCAAGGAAACACTCCCGAAATCCTGCTTTTGAGCAGGTTTTTGGGAGTCGTTTACTCCTTCAACGATTTGAGTTAACCAATTAAATAGATTATATTTGTACGCTTTTTTGGTTCGGGAAAAATCCGACTTTCATTTGTTAGCGCCATGCGATGATTTGAAAACAATGATTTTTGCTGAAAATAATACTACAAATGTGAATAAATTCATGATTTTATATTGAAGTGCCGACCAAGAAAACTTGCGAATTAAGTTTTTCTCTTTTTGCAATCAACAATTATTCATTCAACGAAAATTGGATTTTAGTTTTTTTTTCCTGAAAACAACATTGGAATAAGTATTCTATTTTATACATTTTAGATGAAACCTCAAACAACAAACCGACTGTTCTCTGCGACAGTAAAAAAAATGCTAATTGTAACACTCATTAGTGTTCTTCCAATGCTTAGTGCAGCTCAAAACATTGTTTTTTCTTCAACTAACCCTGCAGTTCCGGCTGCTAATTTGGCTGTGGGAACTACCAAACAGCCTATCTATCGTGCTGTTATTACTTTAAGTGGATTTAATGGGAGTGGCGCTGGCTTGAATCAAGTCGTATTTACACCAAGTGGAACATTTACCACATCGGATATCAGCAATTATCAATTTTGGTGGAATACCACCGATGATTTGGCCACCGCTAATCAGAATGCAGCCAATGCAACGGTTCGTGCGTCTGGTAATCAGGTGACAATTTCTCCTTATAGCCCTTGGTTTTACGACGCAACCACTTATTATTTGTGGATCACTGTAGATGTTAGTTCCAGTGCTACTTTGGGTCGTACTCTTACAGTAGCTGCACTTACTCCAAGTAGCTTCACATTTAATAATGGGAGTAAAACAGGGACAATGTATGTTGGGGGAACACAAACGTTGAAAATAGTAAAATACTTTCGTTCGAATGCTTCAGGTGACTGGAATTCGCACGGTACCTGGCAGCAGTCGACCGATAATGGCACTACCTGGATAACAGCTACAACTTTGCCAACAAGTGCTGACGAATCGATAACTGTTCGTGGTACACACAATGTAACAGTAACTTCTGATGTTGCTGTTGATCAGTTGACTGTAGATGCCGGAGGGCAGGTTACAGTCAATTCAGAGCAGACACTAACCATTGCTAATGGAGCTGGAACCGATATGCAGGTAAATGGGAAATTAGTTAATTCAGGAACTGTTACCACTACCGGAACATTGGCTTTTGGGAGTGGATCCACCTATCAACATGGCAGAAATGGTGGAACCATTCCTACCGCCAGCTGGGATGCGGCTTCTACCTGTTTGGTGACTGGCGTAACAAACACCTCTCCCGGTGGAGTGAATCAGACTTTTGGTAATTTTACATGGAATTGTACCGGACAAAGCGGAACAATAGACTTTAACGGTAATTTAAGAAATGTTCAAGGGAATTTCACTCTTACAACAACAAACGGACAAGAGTTAAGATTGTCATCCGGCGAAACCCAGACTTTAAATGTAGCAGGTAATTTTGAGATGACTGGTGGAATACTCAATTTCAATTCCGGCAATGGAACATTCACTATGGCTTTGGCAGGAGATTTTACACATACAGGAGGTACGATCAGAGAATCCGGTAGCGGGAATGGAGCTATTGTATTTAATGGCGGAAAGACTCAGACTTATACTTCAGGAGGTACAATATCGAATACAATTAATTTTACGGTAAATAGCGGTACGCTTCTGCAAATGGCAGCAGAAAGCACCACAATTACTGGCACAGGTTCGTTTACTTTGGCATCGGGAGCTACATTAGGTGTAACATCTGCCAATGGAATCACTACTTCTGGAGCAACAGGGAATATACAGGTAACAGGTACTCGAAACTTCAATACAGGCGCCAGTTATATTTACAATGGAACAGTGGCTCAGGTGACCGGAAACGGGTTTACTACCAACACTCCAGCTAACTTGACAATCAACAACAGTGCCGGAGTTACTTTAAGTGGCCCAGGATCTATCTCCGGGGTGTTAACTTTGATAAATGGGGTATTAACAACAACTACAACGAATTTACTTACACTTAATGCCACTTCGCCTGCTGCTATCTCGGGTGGTTCGGCTACAACTTATATCAACGGGCCTGTCAGGTGGACACTGCCAACAAGTTTGGGAAGCGGATCCACCTATGTTTTTCCTGTAGGGAAATCGGGTAGTTATAAGCCGTTTTCGTTGGTAAACCCTACAACAGGAACGGGTACAACTACACCTACCGTTCAGATGGAGGCATTTGCGACAGGTTCAGGTGGAAGCGCGGATGCGACTTTGGAGTCGATCAGTACAGAAGATTATTGGCTATTAACAAAGACTGGAAACTTAACAAATACATCTGTTTCGTTAGGACGAACTACAGCTATTGCGCCCATGAATTCAATAGCTTCGGCTACAAGTGTGAGTGGTCCTTATACAGCGCGTAACGGAACTGTAAGTACAAATGAAATTACAAACTCAAATACAATTACGATTGGGGCTAATACATCATGGTATTTTGTCCTCGGAAGAATAAGTCCAAAAATAACAGTTTCGACAATAAATCTTACAGGATTTACTTATGCCGAAAATAACGGACCTTCCACGGTGCAATCGTTCACTGTCAGTGGTACGAATATGGCAGAAAACATAAGACTTTCATTGCCCCCCGATTCAAAATTTGAACTTTCAACCGAAAGTGGGGGCGTGTTTCTGGGAAGCGTTAACGCACTGTTGATTAACAATGGTTCAGGTAATGTGCCGTCTACTACTATTTATGTTCGCCTGAAAGCCGGCATCAGTGCTGGCACTTATAGCGATATTATTACAGCTTCTTCGACAGGAGCAACCAGTAGAACAATAACGGTGAGTGGTACTATAACCAATCAACCCCAAATAACGGTTACGCCCGGTGCTTTAATAGGAATGGGGTATGTGCTGGACTATGGTTCTACATCTACTGTTAAGTCATTTGTTGTCAAAGGAACAAATATTGTAGGCAATGTAACGGTTACAGCGCCAGCCGATTTTGAAATTTCGAGAACTTCAGCCACTACAGGTTTCACTTCGACAAGTTTTACAATTACGAAAGGAGAGGCCGAAGCGACTACAGGTAAAACTGTGTGGGTAAGGTTAAAATCAGGACTTTCTACATCCACCTATAATCAGGATATTACGCTCACGGCGATTTATGCAGCCGATGTAACCGTTAACTGCCAGGGAATAGTCAACAGGGCCACTATCAATGTGTCTGAATTTACATTGGCTGGTTTTATTTATACTTCAGGAGCTGGCCCTTCCGAAGTTCAAACGTTCAATGTAAGTGGATATGCTTTGTCATCAAGTGTTACGATTACAGCACCTACGGATTTTGAAATTTCAACTTCTTTGGGTGGAACCTATGGATCAAGTATTCCGCTATCAATATCATCTGGAGTGCTTGAGCAATCAACCGGAGTCTTGAATTCTACTCCTATTTATGTAAGAATGAAACCCAATAGATCAGGCGTAATTTCTGCTCAAAATATCTTACTAACAGCTACCAAAGCTATTACGCAATCAGTGGCTTGTAGTGGTGAGGTTGTTAGCGGGTCTGCAACGATTAGTTCGAATCCTGTTTTGAATGGTTTCTTTTATGTATTCGGGCAAGGCCCATCGATTGTCCAGTCGTTTACAGTAAGTGCCACAGGACTTTCATCCAATGTAACGGTTGCAGCGCCAGCTGATTTTGAAATTTCAAGTTCCGGAACAGCGGGATCATTCGCAAACGGCTTCACAATTGCACCTATAGGTGGGAAAATTAATGCTAAACGCGTTTATATTCGCTTAAAAGCAGGTAAACTAGTGAATTCTTACATTGGGAATGTTACTTTAACTTCTCCGGGTACCACTACGGTGACTATCGTTTGTACAGGGAAAGTTGTGCCGGTACCCACTATTACCGCCGGTCCTTCAAATCCCTTGATAGCCTGTGCCGGAAGCAATGTGACACTGATAAGTGAAGGAACAAATATTATCAATCGAAGCTGGAGTGGTCCCAATGGTTTTTATTCTACGTCACCTAACCCCAATTTGGGAACAGGGACTACGGCACTGAACGGTAATTATACTGTTACCGGGGCAGTGGGGTCGGGTGTGAATCTGTTAACCAATGGTGATTTTGAATTGGGAAATACAGGATTTGGTTCTACCTATGCGTACAACACCGGCACTTATGGCAGATATGTAATCACCAACAATCCAAGTAGCGTTGATGCAACCTACTTTATTAATGGAACTAACCATACCCCAAGCCCCGGTACTCAAATGATGGTTGTGGATGGTGCAGAAACAACAGGTGCCATTATTTGGTCACAAACCATTGCCGTAAACCCCAATACAGCCTATCAATTTAGTTATTATGCCGAAAATATTAATAAAACGGGCAATGCAAATTATGCTAAACTACAATTGTATGTGAACAATGTGCCGGTAGGTCCGATTAATACGCTTAGTGCTACAACCTGGAGTCAATATCTGTGTAATGTCAATTCAGGAACATCTACATCCCTGCAATTGACATTGATAAATACTTTTATTGGTGGAGATGGAAATGACTTTGGTTTGGATGATATGGTTTTTGAACAGGTATTTCAGGTAACCAATACAGTCCCTCTGACCGTAAATCCTCTGGTAACACCAACGGCTGTCATTGCTGCATCCTCAAATCCTTCCACTCAGGGTGCAACAGTTACTTTTACAGCTACACCTACTAATGGTGGTGCAGCTCCAACTTATGCGTGGTATGTAAATAATGTGCTACAGGTTGGCATCGGTGCTACATTTAGTTATGTGCCTCAAACCGGCGATCAGGTGAAATGTGTTTTAACTTCGAGCCTGCAATGTACAACAGCAAATCCTGTGAATTCAAATACAATTACGATGGTTGTTAATCCCTCGACAAATTATTGGAGAGGAACTAACAGTACTGACTGGGGAACAGCATCGAACTGGACGGCAAATTTCGTTCCGATTCCCGGGGCGGATGTTGTTTTTGCAACGGTACAGAATTTTGGTTATGCGGCTGTGAACGATTTAGTATTGGATCAGAACAGAACGCAAGGTAGCTTAATCAATCAAACCACCAAAAGACTTGTAATACCTGTCGGTAAAACACTTACGATTAATAATAATATTACTACCGATGGAAATACAAGCAGGATACACATTCAGGCTTCGTCAACAAGTCCTAACGGTTCTCTTATTTACTATGGTAATAACGCTGTTTATGCTACGGTTGAGATGTATTCAAAATCAAGTTGGGATGTGAATAAAACAAACCCAAAACAGCGCTATAACTGGCAGTATTTTGGAATTCCTGTGGATACGATTAAAGCAAATCCTACTTTTTATGGAGCTTATGTTCGCGAGAGAAACGAGGCCGGTAACGATACCTTGACACACTGGCAATCCTTAACAAACGAATCGAATGTTGTGCCTTTCAGAGGATATGAACTTTGTTATGAGACTCCGCGCCTGATTTCTTTCAAAGGAAAGCTTGTGAATCGTAATTTTAATTCAGGTCCGTTGGCAAAATCCACTTCCAGCGGGGTGCTTTATGCCGGTCAGTATATATTTGCAAATCCATATACGGCGGCCATAGATATTCTTCAGCTGGGCTTAGGTAGCGGTATGGAACAGACGGTTTATTTATACAACACCGGAACTTTCGAACAATGGAATTCGGTCAAAGATTCTAGTCAGATTGGTAATGCACCGGGACAGTATACCTCTGTGCCAAAGAGCCTGGCGGGAACTAATCTTATGGCAAGGCATTTGCATTCCATGGGAAGTATGTTGGTAAGAGTTGCTGACCCTACTCCAAACGCCTATGTAAGTATAAACTATAATTCGGTAGCCGTGGGCAATACAGACTTGCAAAGAGCACCTTCAGAACAAATGAGGTACAATGGGATGTCGACAAGGTTTGATATTGAAGGAGAAACTTCTACGGACAGGATGTGGCTTGTTCCTGATGATAAATTCACAAGATCATTTGATAATGGTTACGATGGTGAAAAGATGACAGGTTCTGCATTGAATCCACAGCTCTACGCTGTAGAGGAAGATGGAAACTATCAGGTAGGCGCCATTGACGATCTTAACAATACAACACTGGCATTTCAGGCAGGACAGGATACTGAGTACAAAATGACAGTGGTGCATGAAAACGCCGAAGGTAAATATTCTAAAATATATTTGGTAGATATTGTTGCCAATGTCGTAGCTGATATAACAGAAAGCGGAACAGAGTATCTTTTTGTTGCAACTTCTACTGCAAAGCCAATCAATCGCTTTAAGGTGATAACCGATTATAGTGTGGATGGTGGTGAAAAAACATCAGGGATTAAGGTGTTTACGATGAACAATAATCTGTGTGTTTATAACAATACAGAGCTGGAGGCAAGGGTTTCGGTATTCGATCTTGCCGGTCGTAACTGCGGATATAAAACTGTAAGTGCGAACGGAATCACTACATTCCCTGTTCAGTTGCAGCAAACTTATATAGTGAGGGCAGTAACTGATGAGTTATCCGAAACCGCCAAAATAATTATTAAATAAATTCGAAATCGTTTTTTTAATCTTTATTAAAGTCCGGCGGAATATAGCACTTTCGCCGGACTTTTTTGTTATATAAGGTTTTTTAGTGTTGGTTTTGATGTTTTTAACCGATTGCCGGAACATATGATACAACTATCGTGTTATTAAAAAAATAGACGAAGCATTCATAAATAAATAACGTGTCGATTGTTCTTTATTGTCGCAATGACAACCAGAGCTGTTTATCGGTATACTCTTTTTCGATGTAGCTGTGTGAGTTAGTTTTTAGTCGCTGTTAACCCAAATTTTCTAAATCGTTTCCGTATGAAAATTGATATTGAAAAAATATTTTCTCAACAAGTATTCAAAAAGCTCATTTTGCTTTTGATGGCGTTGGCTTTGGGGGTAAACAATGCCTATTCGATAAATTATTATCAGCGACAATCAGGTGCATGGAACAATCCCACAACCTGGACTACTGAGAGCGGGCATTATAAAACTGTAAATACAGGAACCTATCCACAGGCAGGAGATAATGTGCATTTAGACAATAATAGTAATCCAGCCACCATAACACTGACGGAGAATGCCCAGTGCAGCAATTTATTTTTCGAAAATTCAGGCCTTGGTGTTATTGCAATGGGAAATTTTGATCTTATTGTTACCGGATCCTGGACTGTTGACTGGGGAAATACATCTAGCATTACTCAAGGTTCAGGTTATTTACAGGTAAACGGAGGAATTCCTATGTTTAATGAAGCAAAAACTATAAAGAATTTCAGAATCGGTTCAAGCTCCTTCAGTTTTACTCAAACAAACCAAATAACATTAACGGTGTCGACCAACTACGACCACAACTGCTTTACACAAAATATACCTACAGGCATAAAAGCAGCATCTGCCACAAAGCTGAATGCTACTCCTTGTGCTCCTTCTCTGTCGGCAACGGCTTTAACAGGTTTTGGATCGGTGTGTACAGGAACAACCGTTGGACCTATCACTTTTAGAATTTCAGGTCTGGCACTCACAACTGCCAATGTAACGGTCTCGTCGCTTCCTGCTTTCAGCTTTTCGACAACAGCGAATGGTACTTATACCAGTTCATTGTCGCTTTCGCATCCAGCTGGTAATTATTCCCAACTTATTTATGTAAAATTTTCTCCTTTCGATCCTATCAGTTACAACGGAAATATTGTAGTTAGTGGTGGCGGGGCAACTAATATAAATGTTGCTGCTGCAGGTAGTGGTGCTGCTTCGGTGGCTCCAACCGTTACTACACCGACAGCAACCAATGTAATGGCTACAACTGCAAGTTTAGGAGGTACTATCACTGTGGATGGTTGTGCTTCTCAAACAATTACCGAAAGAGGTGTTTATTATAGTACCACCAATGGATTTGCCGATGGTTTTGGAACTAAAGTTTCGGAAACCGGCACTTTTGGAACAGGTACTTACAGTGTAAATGTAGCGGGCTTAACTCCCAATACTACCTATTACTTCAAAGCTTTTGCGATCAATAGCATAGGTACGAGATATTCGGTTCAAGGCACTTTTAATAATTCTCCAAGAACATATTATTCAAGGCAAAGTGGTAACTGGACGGATCCGGCTACTTGGCTAACAGATATGTGCGGTGGAACGGTGAATAGCGGCACCTATCCACGATCGGGAGACAACGTTGTGATTTGTCAACCACATATTGTAACTGTCAACACTACAGGACTTTCGTGCAACAACCTGAATATGGAAGCCTACCAAGGCAGGATTATCCTGAACAATAATCTCACCATTAATGGGAATATGACAATCGCTAATCAGAGTTATGTCTCGGTTGGCACTTACGATTTGATAATAAAAGGAAATTTTTCGGTAATACCATATGATAATTCAGGTTATAATTCCAGAATAGAATACAGTTCCGGAAATGTAATTGTAGGAGGCAATATGTCTATATACCGTGGTGGTGGAGGTTTAGAGCCATTTTATTGTACAGGCAATGGTTGGCTGGTGATGACGGGGACATCAAAAACTTTTACTGCCAATGCCGAAAATGTGACTGTACCCAGATTCAGGCAGTCTGCCAGCAGTTTTACAAAGGCGGGAACTGCAACAATCACTGTTTTTTCTGTTTTTGACCGGAATTGTGGCCCTGCGCCAACTGTTTATGCCGGAACTTTTAGTGTAACCGGTAGTACAGACAATGCGGTTTGTACTCCGAATAAAACTTTCAGATCGGTGATATCCGGCAATTGGAATGTGCTTACTACCTGGCAACAGTCCACCAATGCCGGAACTACCTGGACGGCAGCTGCCGCCCTTCCATTAATTACTGATGGTTCGGTGCTAATTCAGAGCGGACATACAGTTACACTTACTGGCAATGCAGTGGCAAGCTCGCTTACTGTGAATGGCGTGTTGAATCTCGGCACTTTCGTCCTGAACGGATCAACTACGCTCACACTTACCTTGGGAGCAACAATGAAAATAAGTGGAACTTCAAATTTCCCGACCGGGTTTACAACAATTACCCTAAATACTGGTAGCACCGTTGAGTACAACAATACCGGCAATCAAACAGTATCGTCACGTAACTACAGCCACCTTTCGCTTTTGGGTTCGGGTGTGAAAACTACAACCGGCGTTACTGTGACAGGCACTTTGTCATTGCAAAGCCCTGTAACTACTTCAGGCATTATTGTGCCCAATGTGGCAAGTACAACTATAAGGTACAAAGGAGCTGCGACGCAATACTTATCAGATAATTTTATTCTCGGAAACAAGGTGTATAGCATGATTGTGGACAGTACAGCAAATGTTGTTGTGAACAGTAATTTTACATTAAATAACCAACTCACCATAAGTTATGGTGGAGTGGTAACAATCAACCCACTGAAATCACTGGTGGTTCTAGGCAGTATCAGCAATTCTACCGGAACAGCAGGTCTTGTAGTCAAAGCCAGCCCCACTTTGGCCAATGGATCATTGATATTTCATAATGCAGCAAATCATCCTGTATTGGCAACGGTGGAAATGTATTCGAAAGCAACTTTCGATACATTGCGTGCTGTAGGCGACAAATACAAATGGCAGTTTTTTGGTGTGCCTGTCCGTTCGGTAACGGCCAATCCAACGTTTAACGGATCGTACCTGCGAAGGATGGTGGAATCGGGAACTAGTACCGAAAATCACTGGGTGTCGTTGGTCAATCAATCGGTTTTGACATCGTTTACCGGCTATGAGATTTGTCAGCAATTCCCGACCATCTACAGCATAAAAGGAACGCTTGAGAATGGCGATTTCCTTTCGGGACAATTGGCAAAAACACCTACTGCGCTCTTTCCTGGTCAGCATTTGTTTACTAACCCTTATACTGCCGCTATCGATATTCGCGCGCTCGATTTTGGAAGTGATACCGAAGCCACAGTTTATCTGTACAATGCAGGAACTTATTTGCAGTGGGATTCGATAGCGGCAGGGACATTCGGAACTGCGCCCGGACAGTATACTGCTGTGCCAAAAGATGAAGCCGGCAACTCAGGCCTTCCACGTCAAATTCCTTCTATGGGGTCGATGTTGGTGAGGGTGCTTGATACTCTTCCAAGCTCTACAGTGTATTCTTATTTCAACATAAGCTACAGCTCTGTTGTTATGCCAAACTCCGATCCAATGCGTGTGCGCGATGCTGAAAATAACGAAAATAACGAAAATGCTGAAAATAACACTGTCGTGTCTACTGTAATTGATGTAAAAGGAAAGTTCTCGGGCGACAGAATGTGGATTTTCAGCAATGATGCAAAGACTCGTAGCTTCGATAATGGGAGCGATGGCTATAAAATTTTGGGATCGGCTCTTCTGCCACAAATCTATGCGGTCGAAAAGGATGGTATCTATCAAATCGATGCTATTGCCGATATGAACAATACAAATATTGCTTTTCAGGCAGGGCAGGACACAGAATATACAATGACTTTTACGCACGAAAATGCAGGGACTAAATACGCAGGAATATACCTTCATGATTTGATGAATAATGCGGTAACCGATATTACCGAAAGCGGTTCTACTTATATTTTTACGGCTGAGTCGACACCGAATCCTGTAAAGCGTTTTAAAATTCTGACCGAAAGCCTGAAAAACAATCAAGTGCCTTCCGGTATTGATTTTCAAATTTTCAATAGCGGAACCAATGTATATATAAAAAGTTTTACGGATGAAATAGCCGATGTGCTGTTGTACGATATTTCGGGCAGGTTGATTGCCAGGACATTATTAAATCCATTGGATATTACATCAATAAAAACAACTTTGCATCAGGTTTATGTCGTAAAAGTGAAAGGAAAGAATCATAAATTAACTAAGCAAATTGTTGTGAAATAAATAGTTTGTAGGTCGATTTCATTAAAAGAGAGTTGGGTATTCGTACTTCACTCTTTTTTTTTTAAAACATTCCGTCTTTGTTTAGTTTTCAATGATTGTGAGTCGATTTGATTTCGTTTTGAATTGTAATTGCTACAAATATAGATATTTATAGATTTAGTATTCAGAAGAATAGTAATTAACGAAAAAATTCCTTAATTATGGTTGAAATACAATGAAAAAATTGTATTTTTGCATCGCTTTTCAATAAAAGTATGTTTTTTCGTGTTAAAAATGCTTATCTTTCTTTTGTATTGAGTGTTACATACCTGTGATTTTCAGATGAGAGCATTGATTTATAAGCATATTTTATTGCGAAGAACAGAACACAATACTTATTAAAACAAGCGCAAACTAATTTTACAAAATTTATATGGCTAATCTGATTAAAACTAAACGTGGTTTGGACATCCGGATCAACGGTAAGGCAAAAGAAACAATTGGAAGCACAATTATTTCGGAAACCATAGCTGTCATTCCCGACGATTACCATGGAATCACGCCAAAAGTAGTTGTAAAAGAAGGTGATGAAGTGAAAGCCGGAAGTCCTGTTTTTCACGACAAAACATTCGATACAATGAATTTCGTTTCGCCGGTAAGCGGTAAGGTATTGGCAGTCACCAGAGGCGAACGTCGTAAAGTGATGAGTATTACCATTCAAAACGACAAAAAATACAGCTATGAAAGTTTCGATGTGAAATCCGTTGAAAAACTGAAAAGAGAAGAACTTCAGGAACTGCTTTTAAAAGCCGGACTCTGGGTGTATATAAAACAACGTCCTTACGATATAATTGCTAACCCAACACAACCTGCCAAAGCTATTTTTATTTCAGCATTTGATTCGGCACCTTTGGCACCCCATCACGAATTTGTTGTGGCAAGCGAGCTGAAAGATTTTCAACTTGGGGTTGATGTCTTGTCAAAACTCACTGATGGTAAAGTTCATTTGGGCGTTAAAGCCGGTGTGAATTCTGTTTTTTCATCGGTAAAAAACGTTGAAATAACTTCTTATCAAGGTCCACATCCGGTTGGAAATGTTGGCATTCAAATCAACCATATCGATCCTGTCAACAAAGGTGAAACGGTTTGGACTGTAAATGCACAGGACGTTTTGTTTATCGGTCGTTTCTTTAGCAAAGGCATTGTGGATTTGAAACGCACCCTTGCGCTGACAGGACCAGAAGTAAGCGAACCTCAATACTATCAGACCATTGCCGGAAGCAGTGTTGCCGAAATTGTAAAAGGAAAAGTAACCAACAACGAAGAACTTCGCTATATCAACGGTAATGTGTTGAGTGGCGTACAGGTAAGCATAGAGGGGTGCGTGAGTCCTTATGCCACACAGATTTCAGTGATAAAAGAAGGTCACGATCATCATGAGCTCATTGGCTGGGCAATGCCACGATTCAATAAATTCAGTGCAAGCCGTATTTATTTCAGCGGAGTACTTCAGAAAGTATTTGGAAAAAAAGACTTTGAATTTGATGCTCGTCTACTTGGTGGACGTCGTGCCATTATTATGTCGGGCGAATACGACAGGGTGTTGCCGATGGATATTTTGCCCGAATTTCTGATCAAGGCAATGATAGCCGGAAATATAGATAAAATGGAAGCGCTTGGTGCTTACGAAATAGCTCCCGAAGATGTGGCGCTGTGCGAATTTGTTTGCACATCAAAATTACCTGTTCAGGAGATTGTACGTACGGCATTGGATAAAATGAAGTTAGAAATCGAATAAAACCCAAATCCCTTTCGGGTGAACTTAATAAATATGAATGCATTAAGAAATTTAGTAGATAAGGTGAAGCCGAACTTTGAAAAAGGCGGTAAACTTGAAAAGTTCCATTCGGTTTTCGATGGGTTTGAAACGTTTTTATTCGTTCCGAACACCACCTCTAAACGTGGAACACATATACATGATGTAGTGGACTCCAAACGTACAATGATTATTGTGGTGCTGGCTTTGGTACCTGCATTGTTGTTTGGTATGTTCAATGTTGGATATCAGCATTATTTGGCCATAGGCGAAACTGTAACTTTCTGGCCAACGTTTTGGTTTGGATTTCTGGCAGTGCTACCGCTTATTTTGGTGTCGTATATCGTGGGTTTGGGGATCGAATTTATTGTGGCCCAAATTAAAGGACACGAAATTCAGGAAGGTTTTCTGGTTTCCGGTTTTCTTATTCCCTTGATTGTGCCTGTAGATACTCCGCTTTGGATGGTGGCTGTAGCTACTGCTTTTGCAGTCATTTTTGCAAAAGAAGTATTTGGCGGTACAGGAATGAATATCTTCAACGTGGCGCTTGTAACACGTGCTTTCCTTTTCTTTGCTTATCCAACTTTCATGTCGGGCGATGCCGTATGGGTGCGTACCGGAACTACATTCGGAATGGGAGCAGGCACTGTTGTCGACGGTTATTCGGGTGCTACTCCACTTGGACAGGTCTCCACTGCCACTACTCAGAATGCAGAACTTGTAAATATTGTCGGGAATCCGATTGGTTTTATTGATGGTTTCCTTGGTTTGATTCCCGGATCGATAGGCGAAACCTCTACACTGGCTATTTTGATTGGCGCAGCATTGCTTTTGATCACCGGCGTGGCCAGTTGGAAAACGATGTTCTCGGTATTTGCAGGTGGAGCGCTTATGGCCTGGATATTTAATGTGGCAGGTCCCGATACGGCGGCGGCGCATTTCCCATGGTACAATCATTTGGTTTACGGAGGTTTTGCTTTTGGTGCAGTATTTATGGCTACCGATCCTGTGACCTCGGCACGTACCGAAACAGGTAAATACATTTTCGGAGCTTTGATTGGTGTTATGGCAATCATTATCCGTGTACTCAATCCCGGTTATCCCGAAGGAATGATGTTGGCGATTTTGTTAATGAATATCTTTGCTCCGCTGATCGATTATTATGTAGTTGAGTCCAATATTAAAAGTCGTTTGAAACGAGCAGTGAAAAAATAATTAAACACCAAAACGATGGATACGAATAAAAACAGTTATACAATTATTTATGCCGCAGTGATGGTTGTCATTGTCGCATTACTGCTGGCGCTTGTTTCGAGTGGATTGAAGGAAACTCAAACGACGAATGTGAAATTAGACAAAAAGAAGCAAATTCTGAGCGCTCTTCAGGTTAATCTCGAAGATCAGGATGCTGCCGCTTTGTACGATCAATATATTGTGAAGGAAATAGTTGTGAATACTAAAGCCGATATTCTATCGGAAGTAAAGGGCGAAGCCTTTGATATTGATATCGTGAAAGAGGCTGCCAAACCAATGGAGAGTCGTCAACTCCCGGTTTATGTTGCTCAGGTGGAAGGACAAACAAAGTACATTATTCCGTTACGTGGCGCCGGACTTTGGGGTCCTATCTGGGGCTATGTAGCTTTGAACGATGACAAAAATACGGTTTTTGGTACTTATTTTTCGCATGCAAGTGAAACTCCGGGATTAGGCGCCGAAATTGCTACACCTCAGTTTCAGCAAGAGTTTGTTGGCAAACATATTTTAAACGACAGAAATGAATTTGTTTCGATTGCGGTAATGAAAGCCGGTCAAAACTCCGACACCAAGGAACAGGTGGATGCCATTTCCGGAGGTACAATTACAAGTAAAGGTGTTGAAGCCATGTTGTTAAGCTGTATCGGACAATACGAAGCTTTTATAAATAAATCAAATGGAGGAACCCAGAAATGAGTAAATTTATATCAAATAAAACGAAAGAGGTTTTCTTAGGTCCGCTAAGTAAAAATAACCCGATTACCGTTCAGGTATTGGGGATTTGTTCGGCACTTGCAGTCACCGCTAAATTGGAACCTGCTATTGTAATGGGCTTGTCGGTGACTATTATTGTGGCATTTTCAAATGTTATCATTTCACTGTTACGAAATACAATCCCGAATCGAATTCGAATTATTGTACAACTTGTTGTTGTGGCTGCGTTGGTAACCATAGTAAGCGAAATACTGAAAGCTTTTGCCTACGATGTAAGTGTGCAGCTATCGGTATACATTGGGTTGATTATTACCAACTGTATTCTGATGGGACGTCTCGAAGCATTTGCCATGGCCAATAGCCCCTGGGAATCGTTTGTCGATGGTTTAGGAAACGGATTTGGATACGCCTGGATTCTGGTGGTTGTCGCTTTTTTTCGCGAGTTACTGGGTTCGGGTACGCTTTTCGGTTTCAAAATCATTCCACAGGCGGTATACGATGCCGGTTATGTAAACAATGGATTAATGATTTTGCCTCCAATGGCGCTGATCCTCGTTGCATGTATTATTTGGGTACACCGTGCAAGAAATAAAGAATTACAGGAAAAATAATGACCCCTTGTCCCCTAAAGGGGAATTTTTGAGGTTAATAATAATTTTAATACAGATATAACTCTTTTTCCCCTTTAGGGGTAAGGGGTTAAATTAAATAATATGGAAAACTTAGCCAGTATATTTGTGAAGTCGATTTTTGTCGACAATATGATTTTTGCATTTTTCCTCGGGATGTGTTCTTATCTTGCGGTTTCGAAAAATGTAAAAACATCAATGGGTTTAGGCATAGCAGTAACTTTTGTGTTGGCAATCACTTTGCCGGCCAATTACCTGCTCGAAAACTACATTCTGAAAGAAGGTGCTTTAGCGTGGTTGAGCCCTGAGTTAGCCTCCTTGGATTTAAGCTATCTCTCATTTATTTTATTTATTGCCGTCATTGCAGCCATCACTCAGTTGGTGGAGATGGTTGTAGAAAAATTCACTCCGTCGCTTTATGCTTCGTTGGGTATTTTCCTTCCGCTGATTGCAGTAAACTGTGCCATTATGGGCGGTTCTTTGTTCATGCAGCAACGATCGTATGCTACCCTGGGCGAAGCTACTTCCTATGCATTAGGCTCGGGAGTAGGTTGGTTGTTGGCCATTGTTGGGTTGGCAGCTATCCGCGAAAAAATGGAGTATTCGGATGTGCCTGCACCGCTCAGAGGTTTAGGAATTACCTTTATTACCGTAGCGCTGATGGGAATCGCATTTATGGCTTTTTCAGGGCTGAAAATCTGATATAGCTCTTCTCAGGCAATTAATATATTTTTATCATAACAAGTAAATAACAATTTAATCAGTCCCCATATTTTAAATGAGTCGGAAGCGATGGTTTAAAGGGGTAAATAATTTATGATATTAGCAATAAACACAACAATGGTAATTACCAGTTTGGTAGTCTTTCTTTTGGTGATTTTACTTTTGGTTATTATTCTTCTGATCGCCAAACAATACCTGGTGGCTTCGGGCGACGTAACCATTACTATCAATGATGAAAAAAAGGTGGTAGCACCTGCCGGAAGCACGCTTCTCAGTACTTTGTCAAGTCAGAGCATTTTTCTGCCATCAGCTTGTGGTGGTGGTGGCTCTTGTGCCCAATGCAAGTGTCAGGTGCTCGAAGGTGGTGGCGAAATTCTTCCTACCGAAACAGTACATTTCACCCGCAAGGAAATAAAAGATAACTGGCGCCTTGGTTGTCAGGTAAAAGTAAAGAACGATTTGTCGATCAAAATGGACGAATCGATCCTTGGCGTTAAAAAGTGGGAATGCGAAGTGGTTTCCAACAATAACGTAGCTACTTTTATCAAGGAATTTGTAGTAAAATTGCCCGAAGGAGAACATCTCAATTTTATCTCAGGGGGATACATTCAGATTGATATACCTGAATATGACATTAAGTATTCTGATTTCGCAATCGAAGACAGGTTTCGTGGCGATTGGGATAAATTCAAAATGTGGGATCTTACCTGTAAAAACGAAGAAGAAACCATGCGTGCCTATTCCATGGCCAACTATCCTGCCGAAGGTGACATCGTGATGCTGAATGTTCGTATCGCCACTCCTCCTTTCGATCGTGTTAAAGGTGGTTGGATGGATGTGAAGCCGGGTATCGCCTCTACTTATATTTTCAACCTGAAACGGGGCGATAAAGTAATGGTGTCAGGTCCATTTGGTGAGTTCCACCCAATTCTAAATAGTGAACGCGAAATGCTTTACGTAGGTGGTGGAGCTGGTATGGCGCCGCTTCGTTCGCATGTCTTACATCTTTTGAATACGCTAAAAATTTCCGATCGTAAAATTTCTTACTGGTATGGAGCGCGTTCGAAAAATGAAATTTTCTACGAAGAAGATTTCCGTAAACTTGAAGCTGAATTTCCTAATTTTTCATTCCATATCGCATTGAGTGAACCACTTCCTGAAGATAACTGGACTGGCCCTGTTGGATTTATCCACAATGTAATTTTGAATAATTATTTGAAAGACCATGAAGCTCCCGAAGATATTGAATACTACATGTGCGGTCCCGGCCCGATGGCAAAAGCTGTTGAAAATATGCTTTGGGATTTAGGCGTACCACGCGAAATGTTGATGTTCGACGATTTTGGTGCCTGATTAAAGATACAAAAAATGAAAAGCCTTCGGAATTTTTTTCCGAAGGTTTTTTTTGTAAGACCTAACCCTCTCCCGGGGAGAGGGAACACATCGAAGTTCGGAATTTATTGTAAATATTTTTTTTGAGTTTTTAAAGTCTAATCAACTACATTTTACTTTGTAATAATCGCATCCGGATGATCTCCCAGACCTCACCCTAACCCTCTCCCGAGGAGAGGGAACACATCGAAGTTCGGAATTTATTGTAAATATTTTTTTTGAGTTTTTAAAGTCTAATCAACTATATTTTACTTCCAAATAATCGCATCCGGATGATCTCCCAGACCTCACCCTAACCCTCTCCCGAGGAGAGGGAACAAAAAAGGAGACATCTACTAAGTCCCAGGTTTATCTGAAATATTAATTTCGAACAATTTTAAAAGACAGATAAAGGTTTTAATACTCGCAAATTCACGCGGAGCATGATCTCCCCTTTTTAAGGGGAGTACCCGCAGGGGGAGGGGTTTATTTTAATTTCACATCGAAGTTCGGAATTTATTGTAAATATTTTTTTTTGAGTTTTCAAAGTCTAATCAACTACATTTTACTTCCAAATAATCGCATCCGGATGATCTCCCAGACCTCACCCTAACCCGGGGAGAGGGAACAAGAAAGAACTAAGTTTGAGGTTTATCTTGTTTGCTGTAGGCAAGTGCAACTGCTAAAGACAGGAAAGCGCTTAAAAACAAATGTGTTCAAGCTATTTGCACTTTATTTTAGGCCAATTTGAAAGAAAAAATCAGCAAATTGAAATATTTTGCAAAAAAATGGATGTTTTTCTTATAAAAAGTTGGCATTAACGAAAAAACTTATAAATTTGCAGTTGAAAATCAAATGTACAATGCAGACTTTGGGGTGATAATTTGAAGATTTAAAATAAAAATTTAGGCGAAAACTGCAAAATCCCATTTATATTGATAATTTTCACAAACAATATGCTTGTTGATTTGTTTCAAATTGTGGTGTTAAAACAATCGAGAGGATGAAAAATACTACTGAAACCGTATGTTTTTTGTAAAAGGAGTACGAAATAGAAAACTAAATTGCAAAAAAAAGTGTTGAATAAAGGAGTTGAAATTCAAAATAAATTTATAGCTTTGCAAATAAGTTCAAAGGGGAGAAAACATTGATGTTTTTTAGGGGAGATAGAGATAAAATGGGAGGGAGGAAAGCTCATAAGTAGAGTCAAAAACAAAGAATTGTTTCTATCATAGGTCATATATCAACCAAATAATGTACGAATACAAGAAAAATTAGCATAGTTTTTTAATTTTCGATTAAATAATATTCCAAATTATTGTGTAATTCATTTAATTGTTATAGTTTTGCACGGTATTTTTCACAAAACAACGCCTGAAAATGCGCGTTACGTGAGCTAAAAGGGTAAATGAATTATTGAGTAAACAGTCGAAATCAGTGCTTTTTAGATAGTAATGATAAAAACGAATACGGCATAAAGGGGGAAAAAGTCCGTTTGTGACGTGTTTTTGACAAGACGCTAAGAATAAAGAAGGATATTAAAATTTATTTTTTTCAAATTTGCTGCAATAATACCTAAAACGAGTTGTAATTAATTAAAAACAAATTAAATATGAAGAAAAGCTAATCCGTAACGTGATTCTCACCACACACAAGCTTGTGATGGAATCAAATTTATTTTGTCAGGTTTTAATAACAAAAAAATAACTATAAAACAAATTTAATTATTTAACAAAAAAAAATTTATGAAAAAAGTATTTCAAACCAAATTAAAAAGTTTAACTAAGGTCCTTACTTTAGTTATTATTGCTTCTTTAGCAACTTTTACTGGTTGTAAATCTTATGATGAGGACATTACTACACTCACCAATGATGTTGCAACTTTAAAAAGTCAATTAGCAAGTCTTGACACGTATACAAAAGCTGAGATTGATGCTAAAATTACTACATTGAATGGCGAAATCGCAACACTTAACACTTCGTTGACTGCTTTGCAGAATGCCGGTGCTACAGATGTTGAATTAGCTGCTTTGAAAACTGATATCGAAAGCAGATTTGTAACTAAAGCTGCTCTTGAAGCTTACCAAACTCAGGTATCTACTGATATTGCTGCTGCTGTTGCCGGTTTAGCAACAAAAGCTTCGGTTGATGCTGTAAATGCTGAAGTCGTTAAGGTGCAAACAGCCTTAACTGAATTTGGAATTGCTGTAGACAAAAAGATTGCTGATCTGAAAACTAAAGATGATGAGTTAGCTGCGAAAGTTGCTATAATTGACACACGTATACTTACGTTAGAAGCTACAGTTGCTCTTAACACGACAGGTGTTGCTGCAAATAAAACAGCTATAGAAGATCTTGTATTAGAATTGAAAGCTTTGAAGGAGTCAATTAATGTAACTAAAATCAACGAAGACTTGGCTGCTTTAGATAAAAAAATCGAAGATCTTGCGAAAAATCTAGGTCTTGATTTTGCAATACTTAGTCGTCAGTTATCAAGTTTAGTACTTATTCCTAGTTCTTATATTAATGGTATTGAAGCAATTGATTTTTCTACATTAACTGCGAAATGCACTTCTATTACTCCAAAAGTGGAAGTAAGTTACCGTGTAAGTCCATCTAACTTAAAGAAAGAAGATATTGATTTCAATAATATCAAATTTTATGCAAAAGATGCAGCAAATACAATTTCGCTAATCAGTGGAGTTAATGGATCGGTTCCAACTGGTGCAATCGCAGTAGAATTTGTAGAATTAAATAATGGTGTTCTTAAAGTAAGAATTGAGATTCCTAATGGAGATTATAGTAAGTATTTTGGTGGAACTACTACTGCAACATCTGAAACATTCACAATCGGTTCTCTACAGGTACCAATTTCTGCAAAAGTTTTAGCAAGTTCAAATACTACTATCGAATCTGGAATTGTATCTTCTGATTATGCAAGATTATTTAGCAAAGTTATTCTTGCTTCTGATTTGGCAATTGCAAAAGAAGCCACAAATTACCCCCAGTTCCCTAAGACTGAGAGCGCAGCAAAAGCTTTGGATGTTAAAGGTGTAGATGGAAAAACAGCTGATGATTTAACAATTGTTAGAATACCTTATGGAACAACAAAAAATTTACTTGATACAGTTGTTTCAATATATAAGTCAACTAATAAATTATTTGAACAATCATATTATGGCTTGGAATTCAAATTCGAAGAAATAGCAAGTTATATTAGAGTTTCAAATAATACAGAACAACAAGAGTTTATAAATATAACAGATGCAAATAAAGGTACTGTTCAGGTTAAAACTTATTCTCAGACTGAAATTGAAGCTGCTCAAGGTAGAACACCTATCGTGAAAGTAAGTTTGGTTGATCCAGAAACGAGTTGTACTGTAGACAGTGCTTACATTAAGCTTTATCTTGAAGAAAAACCTGCTAAACCAGCTCTTGAAACGTATACTTATGATTTAGGAAATTCGGATGAGATTTGTTCAGGAAAGTCGGCAATGATAACTACGGCACAAATTATGAACGAAAAATACTATAATTTGGCTGGATTGAGTAAAACAGAATTCCATAATGTTTATAATTTAACTGCAGATGCAGCGAATTTAGGAACATTTAGTTTAGTAACTGATGTGGCTGATCAAACAACAAGTTATTTATTGAAGTGGGAAGTAAGTGCTGCTACAGTATTGAGTAAAATCAATAATGAAAGTACTTATACATTCACAGAAAATGCTCAATTTGTTCCTCAATCTCAATTTAAGACTTTGTATGGTCCAATTAATGTAAAAGTAACTTACACAGTTACAAGAAAAGGCACAGTAAATGTTGATGAACCAAATTTAATTGATGGTTTAGTGACTGGAGTAGTTTGGACTAAAACAGCTGATGGTTTTGGACAAATTAATAACAACATAAGTATAGATGATGAAATTGATCCTAATCTAGCGGTATTTGACAAAAAACTAGATGAAGCATTCAAGGTTAATGTATTAAATTCTAATTTGCCAGATGGACATACATATTTCTTCTATGCAACTCAACCAACACTGAATTTACCTACTGGAACTATCAAACTCGTTGGCAGTGGTTCAGAACTTAAAACTAGTGGGGGAGAAGTTGTAGCGAAAATTGAAGCAGGTGTATTAAAATTGCAAAGTTCTTCAGATGTGGCTAAAAAGTTGTTAAACAAGGATGTAAATAACTTGAAAGTAAATATTGGAATTGCAACTACATATTGTGATGGAGCTGCAAGAAAAGTAACAGTATTAAGTAAGGATTACTTTATAGTTAACTATATTCGTCCTATAACTATTAATGCAGTAGCTTCTAAGTACTTTATTGATGGTATGGCAACGGATAAACCAGGTACATACATTGCTTTAGAGGATTTAGTGACGTTCAAAAACTGGAAAAACACTTCATTTGTTCTTGGTTCTACTCTATCTACTTATTATGGAGTAGGTTCACCAACAGTTAAGCTTAGTGATATTGAAACAAATATTGATGGAACTTATAAAAAGATAGCTGATCATTATGCTTCTAACTTTACAATAGGTAATCCAGCAAGTATAAATGGTGTTACGCCAATCAGCACTTATGGATATCTGACTTATAGGAATAATAACTTGACTATCGAAAAGACATTCCAATTCAGAGTACCAGTAGTTGTTACATATACTTGGGGAGAAATAACAGAATATGTTACTGTAGATATTAAACCTACTTCACAAGCTAATGTAAAACGCAAATAATTAAGATTATAGTTAAATCTTGTTATGTAGTTGGCAGCCCCGGAATTTATTCCGGGGCTGCTTTTTTTTGCACCTCACCCCGGCCCTCTCCCGCGGAGAGGGAGCAGGAGGAGATAGAACTCTTGTGTCGTTCTGAAATTTGTTCACAGATTTTTCAAATTAAAAATCAGTAAACCCCTCCGCTTCGCTCGTCCCCTTAGAAAGGGGACAAACATCGCGGTGCTGGATTTATCAGAAATAATACCATCAGTAAGGTTTCAAGTTTTATTTAAATCTATTAAGTTTTTCTAAATCTCGCGGACTGTAATCTCCCCTTATTCTTACTCCCTCTCCTCAAGGAGAGGGTTTGGGGTGAGGTTGGGAGTAGCCGCAGGGGGAGGGGTTAACGTTTAGAGTTCACAGCGATATTTATCAGAAACAATTTTTTTGTACGGTTCAAGCAGCTAATCATATTTTTTTTGTAAATAAATTTCAATATTTATAATTGATTTGTAATTAATTTATATCTTTGTCGCATAAATTGTTAGTTTTAAGTGCAATCAGCGTATAGAAATGGTTGGTCAGCATATAGAAATGGTTGGTCAGCATATAGAAATGGTTGGTCGGTGCATAGAAATGGTTGGTCAGCACATAGAAATGGATGGTCAGCACATAGAAATGGTTGGTCAGCGTATAGAAATGGTTGGTCGGTGCATAGAAATGGTTGGTCAGCGCATAGAATTGGGTGGTCGGCATATAGAAATGGGTGGTCGGCGTATAGAAATGGTTGGTCAGCACATAGAAATGGATGGTCAGCACATAGAAATGGATGGTCAGCACATAGAAATGGATGGTCAGCATATAGAAATGGATGGTCAGCACATAGAAATGGATGGTCAGCACATAGAAATGGTTGGTCAGCGTATAGAAATGGTTGGTCAGCATATAGAAATGGTAGGTCAGCACATAGAAATGGATGGTCAGCATATAGAAATGGTTGGTCAGCGTATAGAAATGGTAGGTTAGCGTATAGAAATGGTTGGTCGGTGCATAGAAATGGTTGGTCAGCACATAGAAATGGAAGGTCAGCGTATAGAAATGGTAGGTTAGCGTATAGAAATGGTTGGTCGGTGCATAGAAATGGTTGGTCAGCACATAGAAATGGATGGTCAGCACATAGAAATGGTTGGTCAGCGTATAGAAATGGTTGGTCGGTGCATAGAAATGGGTGGTCGGCATATAGAAATGGGTGGTCGGCGTATAGTTGGTTGAGCCGTATAAAATTCCCATACTTCTATGGGAATTTGTAAATAAACGGGGTTGAATTGCAGCGTTGAGCTTGTTCTTATTTTTTCTTTTACAGCATATAAAAATTGAAATGATTCAATCATTATATAAAAGCAATTTAGAAAAGAACATTTATTCATTAAAAACATTTTTATTATGGAAACAACACAAAATCCATCAGCAGAGGTTCCTCAACCCAAAAAACAAGCGTATGAACCCATCGAAGCAACGATTGCTAAAATGAAACTGACATTTAGCAATGCTTTATTGCCCGAAATTTTTGCTGTAATGGTCACTGTAGGCTATACTACAGAAAAAATTGAATTGTTGAAGGCTGATCTTGCTCAGCTGGAAGTATTGTGTCAAATGCAAACAAAGGAAGCTGCAGACAAATTTGATGAAACTGATAAGTTTAAACTCAAAAAAGACGAAGTCGACAGTGTTTTTGGTTTTCATCGCGGATTGTTGCGAATTCTTTTTAAGGGAAATGTTTTTTACCTGAAAGCACTTCGTCTTGACGAATCAGTACCCAAAGGCTACTCAGCCTGGTTTCAGATGGTAAGTAATTTTTACAGTCAGCTTGCCGAAACCCCCGATATACTAACAAAAGCAGCTGCTGTAGGTGTAACCGAAGCTAAAGTGGCTGCACAAAAGCAAGCTATAGCCGAGGTGCAAAGCCTGAAAGAAAGTCAAAGCAAGGAATCAGCCGAAGCACAAGCAGCAACTGATGCCCGTGATGCTGCTTTTGATGCGCTCTATCCTCAATACGCTGATTATATTAAATATGCTAAGATTCTTCTTGCAGGCAATCAGGCGCTCGAAGCAATAGGGGTGAAAGTGAAGTAATTCTTAGGAATTGTTTTGTTTGTGGTTGAATTTTTCAGAAAACCCCTCCGCTTCGCTCGTCCCCTTACAAAGGGGACATCTACGCAGTTCGCAGTTTATCGCAAATAATATCTTCATTTAGTTTTCAAAGACTTATAAGCTACATTTGCATCCAAATATTCGCATACGGATGATCTCCCTTTTCTTGCTCCCTCTCCTTTGGGAGAGCTTGCCTGCGGCAGGCAGGGGCTGGGGTGAGGTTGGGAGTACCCGCAGGGGGAGGGGTTTGTTAATAATTCAACCGTTTGGAATCAGAAAAGTTATACATAGACAGTGTGTATAAAATCAAGAAACCCCTCCGCTTCGCTCGTCCCCTTAGAAAGGGGACATACATCGCGGTGCTGAATTTATCGAAAATAATAGCTTCATTTAGTTTTCAAAGACTTATAAGCTACATTTGCATCCAAATATTCGCATCCGGATGATCTCCCCTTTTTAAGGGGAGTACCCGCAGGGGGAGGGGTTTGTTGAAATTTTTCACAATTCGGCTCGCTAATGCTATTTAAAACAAAAACTTTAAATCAATATACGAATAAAATAACTCTCATTTAAAATAAAACTTAAAAGAATGTGCAATTGATAGTAATTATGCTATCTTTGTAGGGGTCAAAACAAGAACATATAAAACAAATGAAAAAGTACAAAGTCTCAGAAGTGTTGGACATGCTTAAGAAAGACGGTTGGTTCATATGTTCTTACGAAGGTAGTCACAGACAATTTAAACACCCGACAAAAAAAGGAAAAGTAACTGTAAATGGAAAGCCGACGGAAGTGCTATCGCAGTTCATTTTAAATAATATTTTCAAACAAGCAGGTTGGCGTTAAGCCCAAGCTAGAAACTATAAAATCATGGAAACTATCAAAGTTTATATCGATTGGAAAGAAAATTATGGTGCAGCAAGCGATGCTGTTCTCGGTTGCGTGGCAACTCATAAAACATTTGAAGGAATTCAACAGGCTTATGCTTCTGCGCTTGAATTTCATTTGGAAGGAATGCGTAAAGATGGAGATGAAATTCCAAAAGTATTACAGGGTGAGTATACGCTCGAGTTTGAGCTAACAGCTCAGGCTTTGCTCCATCGTATCGATGGCATTATTACGCGTGCTGCATTGGCGCGTATTACTGGAATAAATGAAAAGCAATTAGGTCATTATATGACAGGGCATCGTAATCCTCGCCCGGCACAGCGAGAAAAAATCATTTCAGGTCTTCATCAAATTGGTAAAGAATTTATATCGGTTGTGTAGTTACGAATCGACGGTTTAGATTGTTGAAATTATACATAAAAATCAGCTACCATGTCGGACCAACTAAACACACTTCCATCAATGAAGCCATTCCGCAGGAAACTGCGAAAACAAATGACTGCTGCCGAAGTGGCTTTATGGTTGATGATCAAAAATAAACAATTGGATGGGGAGCGATTTCTCCGACAATTTAGTATAGGTCATTATGTCGTCGATTTTTATTGCCACAAACATAAATTAGCAATCGAACTGGACGGAGCAAGTCATTTTACAGAGAATGGTCAGGCTTATGACAAGAAACGAACAGACTATTTAAGTTCAGTAGATGTTACTGTGTTGCGGTTCGAGAATTTTGAAATTTTTCAGTATCCAACGCGTACGTTAGATGAAATACGGAAGTATTTGAAATAAGTAAGTACTTGTTTTTAAATCTACTAAACCCCTCCGCTGCACTCGTCGCGACCCTTAGGAAGCAAGAAGATAACCCCTCCGCTTCGCTCGTCCCCTTAAAAAGGGAACATCTACTAAGTTCGGGGTTTATCTAAGTAATAATTTTGTACGATTCAATGTTTAATAAAATCTGTAATTCGAACAAATTCTCGCGGAGGTATAAAATTTAAAAAAAACAAGAAAACCCCTCCGCTTCGCTCGTCCCCTTAGAAAGGGGACATCTGCGCACTGCGAAGTTTATTGCAAATAATAACTTTTGTACGGTACTGAAAGTATGATGAAATATTTACACACAAGTTTCATGATTATCTGAAAAATTAATTCTGCACAATTTTAAAAGACAGATAAAGGTTTTAATATTCACAAATTCACGCGGAGCATGATCTCCCCCGACCTCACCCTAACCCTCTCCCGAGGAGAGGAAACAAGACAGGGGACATCTCGCAGTTCATGGTTTATCTAATAATTTTGTTCAGTTTGAAAGAATGATAAAAATCAAGTACACACAAGTTTCATGATTATCTGAAAAATTAATTCTGCACAATTTGAAAAGACAGATAAAGGTGCTATAAGTCATGAGAATAATATAATATCGCATTAAAAAAACCAGTAACGTACTGTTTATCTTCTTTTTATTTAATAATAAATGTTTAAACCAATATTAGGTAATTGATATTATTTATTGATATGTTTTTTAATTTCGACCTCTCCCTAATTATTTCTCTTCGGTCGTTGACCGTTGGTTCCCTCTCCGACCTCTATCCCCCTTCGGGTACTTTCTCCCAGAGGAAAAAGAAAAGCGGAATTTGGTTTTTGAGAGGGACTTGACGAGTGAGAAAATGGAACGAATCTCATAGAATGAACTGCTCTGTCCCCTTTCTCCTTGGGAGAACCAACGGTCAGCGTAGCTAAAGGGTTAGGGATAGAGGTCCGTTCTGTTGAAATTATTCTATTGAAATCAACTTAACAAACATATCAATAATTTTTGTCATGTACTTAGCTACAAATTCTCGTATATCAATAAATTTACATTTATCGTGTAAAATAAGAAGACAGTTTAATCTCCTGAAGATATTAAACTGTCTTTTTCTCAAAAAATTGATTTTGAATTATAGTCCAAATGTTTCAGCTACGGCCTGGCATACTACTTTTCCATCCACTATATTAAGCCCTTTTCGCAGGTCTTCATTTTCTTCGCATGCTTTTTCCCAGCCCAAATTGGCCAGCTTAACTGCATAAGGCAACGTGGCGTTGGTAAGCGCCAGTGTAGAAGTAAATGGTACTGCTCCCGGGATATTGGCCACGCAGTAATGCTGAATGCCTTCAACCTGATAAACAGGCTCGGCATGGGTGGTAGGTTTGGAAGTTTCGAAACAACCTCCCTGATCGATAGCCACATCCACTAATACTGAACCCGGTTGCATTAATTGAAGCATTTCGCGTGTAATCAGATGCGGCGCTTTCGCTCCGGGTATAAGTACTGCACCAATTACCAAATCGGTAAGAGGCAGAATTTGTTCAATATTATATTGTGAGGACATAACGGTGTCGACGTTGGCAGGCATAATTTCGCTCAGGTAGCGCAAACGTGGTAACGAAATGTCCATAATTGTTACGTGTGCGCCCAGTCCGGCGGCCATTAGGGCGGCGTGTGTGCCTACCACTCCACCTCCCAAAACAAGGACATTGGCAGCTTTCACGCCCGGTACTCCACCCAACAGTATGCCTTTGCCACCTTTAGGTTTTTCCAGGTACTTAGCGCCTTCCTGTATCGACATGCGTCCTGCCACTTCCGACATAGGGATCAGTAATGGTAAGCTGTTGTTTACTTCCACAGTTTCGTAAGCCAGACAAACGGCTTTGCTTTTTATCATTGCATTGAGCAATTCTTCGTTGGATGCAAAATGAAAATAAGTGAAAATAAGTTGATTTGGACGTATTAATCCATATTCCTGAGGTATTGGTTCTTTTACTTTCATAATCATGTCGGCAGTATCGAACACTTCTTTCGCTGTGGCGAGAATATGTGCCCCGGCATGCAGGTATTGCTCATCGCTCAGCCCACTGTTCATTCCGGCATTTGTTTCGATGTAAACGCTGTGCCCGTTTTTAACTAAGGTCTGAACTCCACCCGGAGTTAGCGCTATACGACTTTCGTTGTTTTTAATTTCTTTTGGTACTCCAATTTTCATGTGTGATGTGATTTTTTTTGATGATTAAGTTCTGTGAGTTATTTGGATAAAATTGAAATCTTGTTATAAAACGCTGTAAATATACAAGAATGCTTTTAAATTGCAATTATATTTTGATATAAATATTGTATGATGGGATAAATAATTTTTAATTTACAGATATATAATTAGTTGTAGGTGTTGTTGTGTTTTGCCGGCAGACATGAAAAAAGCTGTTTCAGGCATGAAAAATAGAGTTTTTTCGTGCGAAAACAGCTTTTTTATAACGGAAATTTTATTTTTACTTTCAAACTGAAAGTAATTGTGTGGAGTTTGCTAAACACGTTACTATGTGTCGTTTCTTACGAATACATTACATCTCAACTAACGCGTGAATCGCATTCTGATGGATCCGTTAGAGTTCGAATATAGTTATATATTTTGTTACAAATCAATGTTTTCGTTCCGTACGGGAACGGAAATTTTATTTATGAATAAGACAAAAGATTTGCTGCAGGTTGAATATCGAATGTTTTTTGTTTTCGGCGGCCAGTATCATAGCCTGAGCCACTTCGCGGGCATGGATAGGTTTGATGCGTCGGAGAATCCCTATATTGTTCAGTGCAAACATAACGCTCAGGCCAATTTTTTCGCCCAATCGTTTTTCGTTTCTTTCGCCGTACAACTGTGACGGGCGTAAAATGCTGATGGTTTCGAAAGCTAATTTCAGAACAGCCGCATCCAGTTTTCCTTTCATTTGCATGTAAAAGGCAGATGATTTGGCATTTGCACCTGTCGATGAAAGAAGCACGTAAGCCGGAACGCCATTTTGAGCGGCTATTTCAGCCACTTTGTACTGATAAGTGTAATCTGTTTTGTATTGATTTTCTTTTGTTTTGGCTTTTGCAATTGTAGTTCCCATGCACGAAAACAAAACGTCTCCTTCTACAAGCTGACGCCATTTTTCGGGTTGGTCAAAGTCCACAACATATTCTTTGAGTTTCGGGTGGGTTATACCACTTTCGCGACGAACTAAAGACCTGATTTCAGTGTATTCATTCGAGAAGAGAAGTAATTCGATAAGTTGAGTTCCAACCATACCTGTAGAGCCGATGACAATTGCTTTTTTCATTTTTTTTTCGAAATTAATATGTTTTGTGTAAAGAATTAAAACCTGTCCGAAAATAAAACCTGATACAGTTGAGCCGGGAATTTTAGAAATCGATGTGAATATCCCGAAAGCCAAGGAAATAAAGAATACCGTCAAGACCAATCGTTGAAATGGATTGTTGTACATTTTCTTTCACCTTGGGTTTGGCATGGAAAGCAATGCCAAGACCGGCAATGTTTAACATTGGTAAATCGTTGGCGCCATCGCCCACAGCAATTACCTGTTCAAGGTCGATTTTCTCCACTTGTGCGATCAGACGGAGCAATTCAGCTTTGCGTTTTCCGTCCACCACATCGCCAATGTAATTTCCTGTTAGTTTGCCTTCTACAATCTCCAGCTCATTAGCATAAACATAATCTACATCAAAAAGTTTTTTCAAATGGTTACCAAAAAACGAAAATCCACCCGAAAGAATGGCGATTTTGTAACCGCATTTTTTAAGAATGCTCATTAAACGTTCGGCGCCATCCATGATTGGAAGCTGATTGGCTATCTCTTCGAGCGCTTTTTCATCCAAACCTTTGAGCAAAGCAACTCTTTGTTTGAAACTTTCGGTAAAATCAATTTCGCCGCGCATGGATGCTTCGGTAATGGCGCGAACCTGAGGCCCAACGCCGGCACGATCGGCCAGCTCGTCGATGACTTCCGTTTTGATAAGCGTAGAGTCCATATCGAAACAAATCAATCGTCGGTTTCTGCGAAATATATCATCTTTTTGAAATGAGATATCGATGCCCATTTCGGACGAATACTGCATGAACTGGGCCGACAGCGCTTTTTTGTCCTGCAGTTCGCCCCGCACCGAAAGCTCTATACACGAACGGATGGCGTCGGTATCGGGATTCGACAAAGGAACCCGTCCGGTAAGTCGTTTGATGGAGTCAATGTTTAGTTCCTGATTGGTCACTGCTTTTGTGACTTTCGACAGTTGGCGGGCGGTAATCTCACGCCCCAGAATTGTAACCACATAACGTCCCTTGCCCTGACGCGAAACCCAGTTGTTGTATCTTTCCTCACTCACGGGCGTGAATCGGGGAGTGAGGTTGAGCTCGGAGCATTTAAAAAGGACTTCTTTCAATATATTTCCTGAATCTGTTCTGTCCGACATTTTAAAAAGTATTCCTAATGAAAGGGTATGATGAATGTCGGCCTGACCGATGTCCAGAATGGTGGCATCGTAAGCTCCAAGAATTTCGGTTATGGCGGTGGTTACTCCGGGTTTGTCTTCACCCGAAATACTTATTAGTATAATTTCGCTATTTGGCATTTGTTGGTTGATTTGTTAGTTTTTTTTTGAGAAAAAAGGACTGCTTGCAGCTTGGTTTGTTTGCTTTAGCGTGAGTTTGTTTTTATATTCTTTAATGTCGACCCGAATACTTATGAAAGGTTTCGAGCGTGTTGTTGACGTAGCTGACTGTTTCTTTGGCCCTGAACCGACCGTTTTTCACAACCGGATCATTGTAAAACTCGGGTTCCGATTTTTTGATCAGGTAATATTCTACGTTATTAAACCAGATATGTGGATTTTTCCCATGTTTTTTGGCAAGCGCCATGGCATCGATCACATGTGCAGGTCCTGAATTGTAGGCAGCAAGTATAAATTTTATGCGTTCTTCTTTATTTGCTATTTTACGGAAAGAGAGGTTGAGACTTTTTATATATTGCACGCCGGCTTCGATATTTTTTTCAGGATTCAATATCGTTTTACGCGTCAAGCCAAAGTTGGCGGCGGTGCGAGGCATCAATTGCATAATGCCCGAAGCTCCGGCCCACGAAACCTGCGAGGAATCGAAGCGGGACTCGTGAAAAGCCACGGCAGCCAGCAGTTTCCAGTTCCAATTGATCTCAGTTGCATATTTTTTAAAAAAGTGATCGAAGGGAGAAATGGCGCCTTTCGGAATTCTTACTTTCCGCTGTGCAAAGTAAATGCTTCTTGTCCAGTATTTATTGGCAAGATTGGCCTGCAGAAGTTCATGCTCATCGGTTTTGATCCAGTGCTCGATGGCATCCTTCAGTCTCTCGCTTTCCCGGCGCACCAACCACCCATTGTGTTGTTCGAAACCGATGGCCAAATGAAGATCAAGTTTCTTATAAAAGGATTTGTAGAGTTGAGCTGTTTTATAACTGGCTACAGTATAACTGATTTTGTTTTGGGCTACCATCTCAATCAGATCTTCGGCGCTCAATGAATCAGGCGCTTCAACGATTTCGAAACTTCCACCTAATTCGCGATACAGGGCTTCGAGTCTTTGTTTCTGTATTGTGTTTGGCTTTACATATACTTTTTTGTCGGCCAATTCGGTGACATCGCTCAATAAATTGGCATTAATTGTTTGTACCAATACCTGATACGATTTTTCCTGGGGAAAAACAAAGCTGAAAAGTTGTTTGAGTTCTTTTGTTTCAATTATGTTGTTGGCCGCAAGATCAATTTTTCGCTCCTGAAGCAAATGTTCAAGTTCTATTTCGCTTTTTGCTTCGGTAATTTTAAGCTTTACACCCAATGAAGTGGCCAGATGCGATGCCATTTCGTAATCGAAGCCCATGTATTCTTCGCGATACAAGAAATAGCTGGTCGGCCCGTACATTATTCCTACTTTGAGCGTATCCCGTTTTAATATTTGTTCAAGGTCAATTTGAACAGATGGTTGATCTTTATCGTTTTTGGCTTTGTGGCAAGCCGAAAAAACGAATAATAAAAAGACAATGCACAGTATTGCAGCTTTGTTTGGCATTTGCTGTTACAAAAATTCAACATTACGCGATTCGAAACCCTGCAAATTTTGCATTCGTAAAAATACCTGAGCGGTGGCCACCACATCTTTTTGACAGTACAAGGCAATGCGTTCGATATTTTTCTCTCTGTAATAAACCTCTGCCACCTGACTGCCATCAATATCATCTTTTGGCGTAGGAATACCGAAAATTGCAGTCAGTAATTTCAATGATGTATAATTTTTATAATCACCGAATTTCCATAACTCCAAAGTGTCGATAAATGAAATTTCCCAGGGTTTTTTCCCTGCGATTTGCAAAATTGCCGGGAGTTGTATGTTGTTGATGAGTAATCGCCGGCAAATGTAGGGAATGTCGAATTCTTTGATGTTGTGTCCGCAGAGCGTGTGCTCTTTGGTGCTGCAGAATTTTGCCAAAAGCTCAGCGAAGTCGTTGAGTAATTTCTGTTCGTCATCGCCGGCAAAGGACTTGGTTCGGAAATGCATTTCGAGCCCTTTGAAATAGATAAATCCGACCGAAATACACACAATTTTTCCAAATTCGGCATAGATGCCTCCGCTGTTGGCAAATGCTTCGGCAGCTGTAGTATTCTCAGCATATTTTTCGGGCATACGTTTGTGAATCAGATTGAATTTATCTTCCCACAAATGTGCTAAGTCAGCCGGTATTTCCGAAATATCGGTTTTCAGAGGGACTGTTTCTATGTCAAGAAACATGATTTTAGGTAGATCGGACAGATTCATGGCAATAAAATATTTAGATGTTTATTGTTGCCTGAAAAAAAGCTAATCAGTTTATTTCAGATTATTTTCGATATACTTCGTCAGGATGTCGATGGCAATATGGTTATTTCCTCCCTGCGGGATGATTAAATCGGCAAAGCGCTTTGTGGGTTCGATAAATTGCAAATGCATTGGTTTAACGGTACATTCATAGCGCTCCATTACTTTGTTGACCGACCGTCCGCGTTCCACTATATCTCTGTTGATCACCCGCATCAGGCGATCGTCGGCATCGGCATCTACAAACACTTTCAAGTCCATCATTTTGCGCAACTCAGGATTGGTAAGTACCAATATCCCTTCCACAATGATAACGTGGCAGGGTTTTACCGGAATCGTTTCGGAGGCGCGTGTACAGGTCAGGTACGAATAAATGGGTTGTTCTATTGTTTTCCCTTTTCTTAAATCTTTTAAGTGACGTGTAAGAAGTTCGAATTCAATTGAATCCGGGTGATCGAAATTTATTTCGAGTCGTTCCTCGAGTGGCAAATGGCTGCTGTCCCGATAATAAGAATCCTGTGGAAGGATGGCTACTTCTCCAAGCGGTAAACGCTCTAAGATTTTTCGCACTACGGTAGTTTTTCCTGAACCGGTTCCTCCGGCAATTCCAATAATTAACATTTAGCTGATTTTATCGATTTCAGAGCACTAAATTAAGTATTTATTCTCTTTTGTTCTAATTTGTTGTGTATTTTTTTGTTTTTATATTTTTAGTTGATTCACAAATAGCTGTAAAATAGGCTGATGGTTGTATTACCCGAATTGGACCTGAAGATTGAAAACCGGAAGTTATTGGCCGGAATTGAAAAGATTGAAGCATTTCTAGATCTCAAACAAAAGCATGATTTTTTATTTTCTTTTCAGCAGTTTTTTCTTTTTGAGTTGAGTTGGTGCTGTTGTTTGAGTCGGCTTATAGATCAGAAAATGGAAGTCCTGACTGAAAAAGCGAATCGGAGAGACCTGAACATTTGTTTTGGGGATAGGAATCAATCGGATAGGTTCAGGTAAAACATCGATTTTGGTGACAATCACTTTTGCAATTCCAGCTCTGATAATGTCGAGTTCGGCGGCAGCGCTGTACGAAAGATCAATCAAGCGGTTTCGGGTATGTGGTCCGCGATCGGTTACTTTTACGATTACTTCATTGTTGTTTCGTGGGTTTTGCACCCGTAGCAGCGTGCCGAAAGGATAGGTTTTGTGGGCACATGTAAGGCTGTCACTGTGATATTTTCCGCCATCCGAAGTGTGTCGGCCATGCAGGCGCTTGCTGTAGAAGGAAGCAAAACCTATTTCCTGACCTGCCACAAAGACTGTGGAAAACAGGAGTAATAAAAAAGTAAGTAGGCTGTTTTTCATTCGAAATATCATTAATACGAACAAAAATAATCAATTCTTGCCGGATATTAAATTTATAAACAAGATTTTAAGTTTTCATAATTAAGTACCATTGTTTTTTGCTTTTCATATTTTAAAGGGCTAACTTTGTGGATTTTTATTTCAAAATCATGTTTTCACACGTTTATTTAAAGGAAATCGAGGACGTTTTTCGTACGCCAATTATTCAGCAAACAGCATTCTGGTCGGTTGTAAAGCAGCAATTGGGCGTGAAGTCGCTGGCGGTGAATATCCGCATCCGAAAATCCGATCTCGACAAAGATGCAGTGGCTCACGAGTATATAATGGCCGATATGTTGGTGTTGTTGCAGCAGGTGAGCGAGCATTATTCAATCGCTTATGTGCCCTATGGTCCTGAATTGGATCCGGGCGAAGAAAACCGGGGTGCATTTCTCGAAGATATTTCGGAGCAGTTGCTCTCGTTTTTGCCCCAAGGCTGTATTATGATTCGCTACGATTTGGTATGGGAATCGTTTTGGGCCGGCGATGCCGATTGTTACGATGCGAATGACAGATGGCTCGGGCCGCCCGCCGTCAATACACAGGAGTTCAGGTTCAATTATGGCACCGAATTCTGGAAACTCAGAAAGGCTGCGTCCAACATCTTACCTTCCAATACTATTTTTGTGGATTTGAAAGATAACAAAGAAGATATCCTTTCGAAGATGAAGCCTAAAACCCGTTATAACATTGGGTTGTCCGAAAGAAAAGGAGTGACTGTTCGCGCTGCCGGTATGGAACAGTTGCCGCTATGGTATGCACTTTATGCCGAAACGGCAGCCCGGAATGGTTTCCATTTGCACGAAATGGAGTATTTCAAAGCAGTGCTTACTGCGCGTGCCAACGATACCCAGTCGCCCGCTGAGGTGTTATTGCTCATTGCCGAAGCCAATCACGTTCCGCTTGCCGCCATGTTTCTTGTGATTTCGGGCGATAGAGCCACTTATCTCTATGGCGCTTCTTCGTCGGACCACAGGGATTGTATGGCAGCCTATGCTTTGCAATGGAAAGCCATCGAGGTAGGCAAAGCCTTAGGATGTGCCGATTATGATATGTTTGGGGTTTCGCCATCGGCCGATGCATCGCATCAGATGTATGGTTTGTATCGTTTCAAAAAAGGTTTTGGCGGCGAGATGTTTCATAGCATGGGCTGTTGGGACTATCCGCTTCTGCCGGACGTTTACGCCTATTATTCTTCTGTCGAAATGCGGCAGAAAGGATATCATTTGAGTTGATCTGCGATGGCAGAGGGTCTCTTGCTTTTACGAATTGCTCATATAAACAATATTTTGTACCTTTGTGTCTCTTAAAAAAACTCCTAATTTTATGAGTCAAACCGACCAACAGTTCGATCAGGTAGCAGCGATTTGCCGCGATATTTTCACAAAAAAGATGAAAGATTATGGTGCTTCGTGGCGCATCCTGCGGCAACAATCAGTTACCGATCAGATTTTTATTAAAGCCAACCGTATTCGGAGCATCGAAACCAAAGGCGTATCGAAAGTAGATGAAGGTATCCGCTCCGAACTGATTGCCATTGTGAATTATGGCATCATCGGATTAATTCAGCTTGAGCTGGGATATTCGGACGTCGATGATTTAAGTTACGATAGGGGCGTGGAGCTGTACGATAAATACATGAACCGCGCCAAGGAGCTAATGATGGCCAAAAATCATGATTACGACGAGGCCTGGCGCACCATGCGCATGGAATCGTATACCGATTTGATTTTGCAGAAAATTTACCGCACCAAACAAATTGAGGATAACAAGGGTAAAACGCTGATTTCCGAAGGCATTGATGCGAATTATTTCGATATGATGAATTATGCCGTGTTCGGGCTTATAAAAATGGAAGAAGAAAAAATGAGCTGAACAGTAAGAGGCTGATGTACGTATTGTGCGTCGCAAAAAAATAAAACTACCAATAAAGATGTGGATATATAAAAAAAGAAGTAACAAACAGGCAGCAATTGAAGCAGTTCAGAAGTCGGTACCCGTGCTGACACTTATTTGCAGGCTGATCCTCGGATTGGTGTTTGTGTTTTCAGGATTTATAAAGGTGATAGATCCACTGGGACTGACCTACAAGATTGAAGATTACCTGACAGCTTTCGGCGGATTCTTTTCTAATTTTAGTTTCCTTGCACTTCCGCTGGGCGTAGCGCTTCCGGTGCTCGAACTTGTAATTGGTCTGAATCTGTTGTTTAAAATTAAATACCGCCTTACGTCGATACTGGCTATGCTTTTTATGCTTGTAATGACGCCGCTTACTTTGTACATCGCTTTGTATAATCCTGTCACCGATTGCGGTTGTTTTGGCGATGCTTTGGTGATTACAAACTGGCAAACGTTTTTTAAAAATCTGGTTTTAATCATACTTGCATTTATCTTATTAATAAATACTTCGCGGCACAAACCAATTTTCTTAGCGCGTATTGAATGGACAATTGTTACTTTCTTTGTGGGCTTAGGTATTGGGTTGGCCATTTGCTCTTACAATCATTTGCCGCTCATTGATTTTCGTCCTTATAAAATTGGTGTGAATATCCCCGAAGCCATGATGGTGCCCGATGACGCTGCTGCCGATGTTTATGCTACCACTTTCATTTACGAAAAAGGGGGTGTGCAAAAAGAATTTACGCTCGAAAATTACCCGAAAAATGATTCGACCTGGACTTTTGTGGATCAGAAAACAGTGTTGGTGTCCACAGGTTACAAAGCTCCGATTCACGATTTCTCTATCGTTAATGCCGCCTTCGACGACATTACCGAGGAGGTGATTTACAATTCCGGCGCCACTTACCTGCTGGTTATGTACGATCTGAACAAGGCATCGGAAGAGGGTGCGATAATTGCCGAAAAGTTTTATCAGAAATATAAAAACTCAACAACAAGATTTTATGCGCTTACTGCTTCGGGCGATGATGAGGTAAGGGCTTTTGTAGCCAAAACAAAAGTGACCTATCCGTTTTGTAAAACCGACCCGATCACGTTGAAAACAATGATTCGCGCCAATCCCGGACTTATACTTATAAAAAATGGAACCATTACGGGTAAATGGCACTGGCGCGACATTGAATAAATTGGTTTAAAATATCAAACTATAAAAAATATAAGAAAAATGAGAAAAAACATTGTTGCAGGAAACTGGAAAATGAACAAAAGCCTTCAGGAAGGATTGGCTTTGGCAACTGAATTGAACACCGCTTTGGAAGGTTCGAACTTGAACTGCGATGTAGTGATCGGAACTCCCTTTATTCATTTGGCAAGTGTGGCTACTGCCATCGACACTAAAAAAATCGGTGTTGCTGCTCAGAACTGTGCCAACAAAGCATCAGGAGCTTTCACCGGCGAAGTAAGCGCTGCTATGGTAAAATCAACAGGCGCCGAATATGTAATTTTGGGTCACTCCGAACGTCGTGAGTATTACGGAGAAACAAGTGCGCTTTTGAACGAAAAAGTGGCTTTGGCTCTTGCCAATGATTTGACTCCTATCTATTGCTGCGGCGAAGCGTTGGACGTGCGCAATGCCAACGAACAAAATGCTTATGTGCAACGTCAGTTGGAAGAAACTGTATTCAACCTGAGCGCCGACGATTTCAGCAAAATCGTAATCGCTTACGAACCTATCTGGGCCATTGGTACGGGCGTAACTGCTTCTACACAACAAGCTCAGGACATGCTTGCATTTATCCGCTCTATTATTGCTGCTAAATTTGGTCAGGACATTGCCGAAAACACTTCTATCCTTTACGGTGGTAGCTGTAATGCTGCAAATGCACCCGAACTGTTCGCTCAGCCCGATATCGATGGTGGTCTCATTGGTGGTGCTTCGCTGAAAGTGGCCGATTTCAAAGCCATTATTGATGCTTTTTGATGCTGAATCTAAAGTCAACTAAGTGTAAGTAACCCGATGGCGGGAGTCCTATAATTTCAATTCTTTTACCCGGCAAAGTCCCTCTCCCCGGGAGAGGGATTTAAGGTGAGGTCAGGATTTGAGATGCTTTACTCTACTTATTCAGTTGATAGTTTTAAATATAAAATCCTGTAAATGTTTGTTTACAGGATTTTTTTATACTTTTGCAATTGGAGTATATGAGAAAAATAAACATTTGTATTTGATTTGTTTTTATTTCAACATACACCCGACTCTTTGGATTGACCTCGTCCGGTGAGCCGTAAAATGGAGTGAAGTAGGCGTAGAAAACTTTTTTGTTTGAGTCCCGACGTATTTCGTCGGGGCGAGTTTAAAAGTTTTCAGCCTGCAAACGACTAATTTTTCGAGCGAAGCGGGCGCAGTCTTGACTTTTTTTGCTTACTTTTTTGTGTTAAGACAAAAAAGTGAGTAGGGTTCGGGGCAAAGCCCCGTTTGTATAAAGTCCGTATATTCGGATTAAATACTGCAAGATATGGATGCTTGTTATATTCTAAGACTTTTGAAATTGATTTCTCACTTAAAAACAAATCCCTGCTAAAGGGATACAGGGCTATGCTCACTAAACTTTACGAAAACAATCCGAACCCGGTCGAAGTCCGTCGCATTGCCGGAATTCTTCGCAATGGAGGCATTATTATACTGCCTACCGATACGGTTTATGCCTTTGCCTGCGATATTTTCAATGCCGCCGGAGTAGAGTTTATTGCCCGGCTCAAAAACCATGATTTACGTCGCTCCAACCTCTCGTTTATCTGTCACCAGCTGAGTGAAGTGAGCGAATATGCCAAAATGGATGATGCTTCGTTTAAACTGATAAAGAAAAATCTCCCTGGTCCTTTTACATTTATCCTCAATGGCAGCAGCAAATTGCCCAAACTATTCAAAAACAAAAAAACAGTGGGTATCCGTATGCCCAACAACAATATAGTCCTCGATATTGTACGCGAACTTGGTAATCCGCTCATGACAAGCTCCATATTTACCGACGAGGAAACTACCGAATACATCACCGACCCCGAATTGATAGAAGAAAAATACGGCCATCAGGTGGACCTGGTGATCGATGGCGGATTGGGCGGCCTCGAACATTCTACTATCGTGGATTGCACCGGCGACGAACCCGAAATTGTAAGGGTAGGAGCGGGTGAACTTGTTTGAGACTGACCTCACCCCAACCTGCCAAAGGAGAGGGAGAAAGAGTGGGGATCATTTCGTCAGTAAAAAAGATTTGTGAATTTGAGAGATTCGAAAGATTTGAAGATTTGAGAATTTGAAGATTTGCTCATGATGCCGGGTTGACCTCTCAGGATAGCAATATCGCATCTTCAGGTCTCAGGTTAGCATCTTCAGGTCTCAGGTTGGCATCTTTTGGTGTCAGGTTGACAGCTTTTGGTGTCGGAATGCCATCTCAGAATAGCAGGATCGCATCTCCTGGTGTCAGGTTGGCCACTATAGATGGAAGCATCCCCGTTTCCCGCGGCGATTGGATCATATCGGAGAAACGGATAGCAATTGAGTAATACCACCCGATGCAATCTGTTGAGGGTGCAGTGTTTTCATCCTTTATTTTATGGCCTATGGCATCGTTCGTTGTTTTTTTAGCCCGTAAACTTTCAAAAAAATCCTTGTGTCTTGAGGTTTTAGGATTCGTTTTTTTCAATCCACCAATTTATTTTCAATGGCGTAGTGGGTCAATTCCACATTGTTTTTGATGTTGAGTTTTTCGAAAATACGCAACCGATAGGTAAAGACGGTACTGATGCTGAGTCCCAGCTCTTCGGCGATGTCTTTTACTTTTACGCCCGAGGCTATTTTGATCAGGATTTCATGTTCACGGCTCGAAAGTTGGCTGTGTGTTGGCGTTTCGTTTTCGGGGATAATGCTGAAAGCGAGTTGTTCGGCCAGGGTATTGCTTATGTATCTACCTTTGTTGTGAATTTTACGAATGGCAACGACCAATTCTTCGAGGGCGGTGTCCTTGCAGAGGTAGCCTGATGCTCCGGCTTTGAGTGTGCGCAAGGCAAATTTGTCTTCGGGATGAATGCTGAGTACCAAAATATGCATTTTTGGTTTTAGCGCTTTGATGTCCGCCAATAAATCGATGCCGCTTCGGCCAGGCATGTTCATATCGAGCAACATAACGTCACATTCGGTATTTTTAATTTTCCTGAGCGCTTCAATTCCGTCTTGCGCTTCGCCCACCACTACTAAGTCGGATGCTTCTTTGAGAATCATTTTTAATCCCTGACGAATAATTTCGTGGTCGTCGACAATAAATACTCTTATCATAATATCTCAATTTTATTGGTTGAACAACTTATCCTGAAAAAGTGTTTTTGAAAATTAAATTTTTTATTCAATATTTGAAATGAAAGGCGATGGTGAAGAGTGAATTTTCAAGCTTCTCTATGGTTTGCCCTGCTGTAAAAGTTATATCCTTCGTGATTTGATGTGAAAAATGGATCTCTTTTATTCACAATCGTAAATTCCTTGTCAAAATTAAGAAATAATTTTGATTTTGTATTCTATCTGCCCGAATAATTTTCAAACGCATGGTTTAATTTCCCAAACCGGGTTCCACCCTATCTATCCTGAAGTGCCTGAACCTTCAAAATTTAGATCTTTTACAAAATAAAAACACAACAATATAAAAGCAAAACAAAAAGATTTATAGGTTTTGTTCAATCGGAAGCGATAAGGCTACCGTTGTTCCTTTTCTTTTGGCGCTTCTTATGTTGAGCTCGCCATCGAGCAACAAAGTGCGTTCGCGCATGCCGATGTGACCGTAAGAGTCTATGTTGGTTTTCTGCTGGAGATCGAAACCAACTCCGTCGTCTGTAATTACGATGTTTAATCTGTTATTTTCCGCTTTTAATTTTACCTTCACATGGGTGGCTTGTGCATGTTTGGCTATGTTCGAAAACGATTCCTGCACAATCCGATAAACTGCAACCGATCGTTGAGGATCAAGGTTTAAATTTTTATTTTTAGCTACAAAATCACATTTGATATGATGCAAAGCCTCAAAGTTGTGAATGAACGTACGTAAAGCTTCCACAATACCGAGCAATTCAAGTTCTTCGGACCTGAGGCCGGTCATGATGCGTCGGGTAGTTTTGATTGTAGTGTCTACCAAACCGCTCAATCGTTTGAATTGTCCGGCTATTTCCTGCTCGTTTGGCAATGTTTTGTTTACCTTGAGCCCCAGCATTCCGAGTTCCATTTTAATGGCTACCAGTATTTGTCCCAGATCGTCGTGGATTTCGCGTGCCAGGATTTTTCTTTCTTCTTCGCGAACATTTTGCAAGTGAGTTGAAAAGTTTTTGAGTTCTTCTCTGGATTGTTGCAACGATAAGGCCACTCTTTTACGTTCGCTGATATCGCGGATGATATAAATAAAACCTGTTGGTATGTCTTTTTCACTCCAAATCACGTTACCGTTTACTTCAGCATCGAAGATTGTTCCATCATGTCTTACGATCTGATATTCAACAGATCCTAAGTATTTATCAAACATCAGGTTGGTGTTTTTAACAGCTCTTTCTTTTTCGTGAGGAGCAATGATTTCGAAAATATTACGCCCGATAAGATCACTGTCAGAGTTACTTCTGTATAATTTTTCGGCGATAGGCGACACCATGCGAACGAAGCCTTCGAGATCGACAACGGCAATAACATCTGGCGAAGTTTCCAGAATAGAACGATAGAGGCTTTCGCTTTTCCGCAGGGCTTCGTCGGCCAGCTTGCGGTTGGTAATATCGCTTACAAAGCCCAGTGTTAGGTTTTCAGATAATTTTACCGATTCCACGCTGCAATATACTACTGAGTTGTCTTTTTTTATTACTTCAAATTCGTCAACAGCTACGCCATTGAGCTTGCAATGTTGGAAATGTGCACGGAATTTTTCATGATCTTTGTCTTTGATAATTTCTAAGGGGTCTATGCTGCACAATTCTTCTTTTGTGTAACCTGTTATTGTGGTGGCTGCTCGATTCACTTCAATGTATTTGCCTGTTTCGTCCGAAACAAATACAGCATGTGGAGCAAAATCGATGTAACTACGGAATTTCGTTTCGCTTTCGCGAAGCGCTTTTTCGGTCATCTTTCGTGCTGAAATATCTCTGATAGTGCCATCGATGTGGTGTGGATTGCCGTTGCTGTCGTTGATGATACTTGTATTGATGGAGACATGTTTTTTCTTGTTTTTTTGTATAATGATTTCGAATTCTAAATCGGTGAGTGCTCCGAACTTCATGAGTTTGGTCATAAATACAGTTTTATCCACCTGAAAGAACAGTAGATCGAACAATGACTGACCCAGCATCTGATCCCTTTCGTATCCGGCAAATGATTGCACCGAAGGACTAATGTCGATGATTTTTCCTGACAGGTCTATTTGATAAAACACATCCTGAACATTCTCAAAAATGTTTCGGTATCTTCTTTCACTTTCCTTAAGTTTCTCAAGTGTTTGAGTGCGGATGGTGATGTCGCGCCCAATGCCTACAATGCCGATAATTTTTTCATCCTTGTCGCGTAATGGAATTTTTGAAGTGAGCAGCCAGCGTTTATTTCCACTTCTATCTTCAATTATTTCTTCTCTGTTGATGAGTGCTTTCCCTGTTGAGAGTACTTCCATGTCATCGTTGTATAATTTTTCGGCCAAATCGGGTTCATATAAGTCGAAGTCGTTTTTCCCAATGATTTCATCTTCTGATTGTAGTCCGGTGAATTTCAATTCGGCTGCGTTGGCTAATGTTTTGCGGAGTTGTAAATCTTTAGCGTAAATGGAGTCAGGTATATTATCAATGAGTGTGCGCATCAAGCTGCGTTCGTTGAAAAGCCTTTTTTCAAGCATCTTACGATCATTTATATCGATAATGAGGCCTTCGAGTTCTTCTACCTCGCCATCTTCGTTGTAAATTGGAATTCCTTGTTCCCATACCCACTTTACGGTATTGTCGGCGGTAATAATTTTGTATTCTTCTTTGATGCTTCCGTGGGTCTTAACAGCATGAAGCCAGCATTGCCACAGATGATCGCGAAACTCGGGTGCAATGATGTCGTTGTATGACATTTTTTTGTTGAAGATTAATTCTTCGGCTTTGTAGCCGGTGAGATTGTAACAGCCTTCGGAGATGAATTCCATGGTCCATTCCTTGTTAAAACGGCAACGGTAGGCAATGCCTGGAAGGTTCGACATAAGCACTGATTGAACCCGTTCCGATTCGCGAAGTCGGTTTTCTGTTTCTACTTTTTTGGTAATATCCGAAATGACAATGACAACGCCCGTAATTTTTCCTTCAGTGTTTTCTATAGGTGCAGCGCTGCTCGAAATCATAAATTCATTTCCGCTTTTGGAAATCAATTTTACAGGTCCGTTCATGTCAACAATTTTTCCGGTAGCCAGCACCTGATTTACAAGATCGTTGACAGCAGTTTGTGTGTGGGTATTTATGATATTCAGAACATCGAAAAGAGCCTGTCCAACTGCTTCTGACATTTGCCAACCGCACAATCGTTCGGCAATAGGATTCATGATTGTAATGCATCCGTGGATGTCGGTAACTATCACGGCGTCACCTATGGAATGAAGCGTAATGCTGGCCGATGATTCTGAACTTTCAAGTAATTGTATTGTGTTTTCGTGCTGTTTTACCTCTTGTTTTAATAAATAGTTTGCATAGGCTTTTTCGCACAATTGCTTGATGAGTAGCGATAAAAGTTGAGTGATGTTTTCGAATCGATCTTTCGATATTGTAGGTATTTCAGCCAATGCGCTTTTATAATCTTCTATATCAGCGCCTATTTCAACAGCATATTTCAGCATGTTGGTGTCGTTTTGTGCTTCGTTCTTCACCTGGCCGATCAACCAATTGGCTATGTGTTTTCCTCCTACTACTATAGGTACTCCGGCATCCCACAGGCCTCCGCTCAGGCAACAGTTTATCGTATATCCACATTCCGAAAGTCCACCGATGATGGCATCCGATTTCATGCAATTTGCATAACCTTTTTCTGTTTTGCGTATAATGTCATTACAAAGCCTGCAAAAATTTGCCGATGTTGTGATGGGTTTGCCATCTGGAGAGGTGATGAGTGAAGCTACACCCGTGGCTGTCGAAAACGAGTTTTGCATTTCCTGAATTTCCTGGATTTGAAAAAGGTCTTCAAATCTGAAATCCGGTTCAATATTCTGGTTCAGCTTACTATCTATAAGGTTATTTTCCATGTCTAAAGTACATTATTTGTGTCGTACCACTTCTGATTTTTGTTCCTTATTGGTTTGATTTTTTGATTTTTTGTTATATGGGATTTCAATTTTTATTGTTGTTCCTGCGTTCTTTTTGCTTGTCACCGTCAGGTTGCCATTGATCAGGAATGCTCTTTCTTTCATGCCGATAAGTCCGTATGATTCCTGCTTAGTAGCGCCTTGGGTTTTAAATCCTATGCCATTATCGCTGATGGAGAGCTGAAGCTTATCGTTGCTCTCTGCTAATTTTACATTTACCTCGGTGGCATTGGCATGTTTTACAATGTTCGTGAGCGACTCCTGTAAAATGCGGAAGAGCGTTAACGATTGCTGTGCATCGAGTCGAAGGTCAGTGGTCTTGTCATCGAAAGTACAGTTGATTTCATTTCTCTCGGCAAATTTGGTGAGGTGTTGTTTGAGCGCATCGGTAATTCCTAAAACGTCAAGTATCTCAGGACGTAGGTTGGTCATAATTCTGCGTGCCGTTTTAATCGTTTTATCCACAAGTCCGGCAAGATGTTCGAGCTGAGCTGTGAAGTCCACGGAAGTGTTTTTGTCAAAGTACTGATTAGATTTTAAACTCAGTAATCCCAGGTCAATTTTTATGGCCACCAGTATTTGCCCTAATTCATCGTGTATTTCGCGCGAAAGAAGTATGCGTTCCTCTTCGCGTATGTTTTGTAAATGAGCGGCATAAAACTTGAGTTGTTCTTCCGATTTGACAAGTGTATCTTCGATTTGTTTTCGTTGGGTGATATTGCGTATCATGGCTATGACTTTGGTTTGGCCCAAAGGAATCATGTTGCATTCGAAAAAATTCAACTCTTTATTTATCTTTAATTTGTATTCGATCAAATTCAACTTTTTATTTTCGAAAACAGTATCTACACTGTTTTTCACAAGAGGCAGAATTTCTTTTGGCAATACATTGTCTAAGTTGTTGTTAATAAACTTTTCGAAAGGGACGATCAGGCTTTTTTCATCTCCTGATTTAAAGTCAACAATGTTTCTGTTGTTGTCGATAACAAATATCAAATCGGGAATAGCCGAAAGGATAGAGTTGGTGTATTCTTGGCTTTCTTTCATTGCCTGTTCAAGGATTTTACGTTGCGAAATATCGCTGTGTGTTCCTATGCAGCGGATTGGATTCCTATTATTGTCCCAACTCATAATTTTTCCTCTGTCTAATATCCACTTGTATGATCCATCCTTGCATGCTATCCGGTACTCAATTTCATAGAAAGGAATTTCAGACCTCAGAAATGCATCACCGGTTTTGGCCACCCTTTCCCGATCGTCGGGGTGAACGTGTTCTTTCCATACTTCAAGATCATTGGCGAATTCAGCTTCTTCGTATCCCAGGTTTCGTTTTAATTGAGTGGAGTAGAAAATCTCGTTGGATTGTGGATTCCAGTCCCATAATCCATCACCGGCGCCTTCGATGGCGAAATGCCAGCGCTTTTCGCTGTCGTGGAGCGCTTCTCTGTTTATCCAGTTCTGATTTTGATGGATCATGAGCAGACCGAGCATAAGTGTAGCCAACGGATAGATTGTAATCAAAGGGACAAATACAGATTGAAAGGTGTTTTTTTGAAGATCATTTGGAAGAAATAAAATGCAGGCCATCATCGCCAAATGTATAATAATGCCAAAGGTTAAAAGCTCAGGTATGCTTTTCCTTTGCCATTGAGGTCTGAATTGCCTCCACAAAATGCCAATGGTGCCCGAGAAAAATAGAACGGCAATTCCCATATAAAGACCGACTCCACCTAAAGCGATTCTGAACAATATTGTAATTATCATTGCAATAATGGTAGGAACAGGGCCCATAAATAATCCTGAGATGCCAAGTAATATCGAACGTGAGTCGAAAATCAGGTCCTCCCGGGAAGTCCAGGGCATATGCATCAACACGATACCAACACCTCCGATAACTATTCCGGCCATAATTTTGAAAATTAAACTTTTAAATTTGCTGTTTCTTGCCCACAAATAATCGTACAACATCGCGAACATCACTAATATTGCAATGTTCTGTATTAAACCCAAAAATATTGAAGTTTTCATGCACGCAGATTTTAAGTACTCATCCTATAGTTCTAACTAAGATATTATTATTTAGGAAAATCCATTTCAATTCTTACCGTCGTACCTTTGCCGGGCGAGCTGAGTACGAACAAGTCGCCGCCCAGCAGGTAGGCTCTTTCTTTCATTCCTATCAGTCCATAGGATTCGTTTTTTCGTTTTTTTTCCAGATCAAAACCCTTTCCGTTGTCTTTTATTTCGAGGAACAAACGATCTTTTTCGTTGATTCCTAAGCGGATACTTACTTGAGTGGCCATGGCGTGTTTAGCGATATTGGTAAGCGATTCCTGAAGAATGCGAAAGATGGCAACCGATCGCTGAGCATCAATGTCAATCGATTGTACGGCGCTTTCGAAAACACATTCTATCGAATGTCTTTCCTGAAATGAATTTGCATGCGAACGCATGGCATCTACTAATCCGAGTATATCTAATAACTCCGGTCTCAGATCAGTCATGATACGTCGGGATGTTTTGATGGTGTTGCCAACCAAATTGCTTAAATGTTCGTACAGCATTTTGAGTTCGATGTCTTTTTTGCGGTCGATATTATCAAAAACTTTATGTTTCAATAAGCCCAAATCAATTTTGATGGCAACCAAAATCTGGCCTAATTCGTCGTGAATTTCGCGAGCCAGCAGGATACGTTCTTCTTCTCTTACATTTTGTAGATGCGCTGCAAAATTTTTGAGTTGTTCCTGCGAGTCGCGCAAAGCTTCCTGTACCAGTTTACGTTCGGTAATATCGATAATAAAGCCAGCTGTTCCAATAATTTTAGCATTTGCTTTGATAGGAAATATTATTTGTTGTTGTTCAATCCTCACATCTTCCTTGAGAATGGTCACTTCTTCATCAATCACTTCTCCTTTCAGTACGCGATTGGTGTATTTATACCATCTTTCGGTAAGTTCATCACTGAGCAATCCACCTTTGCCTGGTTTTTTTCCAAGGATAGAACCGAAATTTTCTACAAAATGCTTGTTTTCAAGAATCCCGATATTGTTATCATCTCTTGCCCATATTTGGAAAGGTACATTGTTGATGAAAGTACGCAAAAACATTTCACTTTTCAAAAGCGCATCTTCCGAATGTTTTCGTTCAGTAATATCCAATATCAAGCCCGAAACAAGCAAAGGCTTTCCATTGGAGTCAAATTTAGTGATTGACCCGATGTCGTAAAAATACTTGTATTTATTGTCAATGTCGCGAATACGATATTCAACTTCATATTTTTCCTTAGTTCCCACCAAATGACTGTGCATGCTCTGCATGGTTTTTTGATAATCATCGGGATGTACAAGTTGCATAAAGTCGTTATAGTGGTTAAATCTTTCGGAAGTAAATCCAAGCATTTCGGCTTTGCGCTTTTCGAACCATATTTTTCCTGTTGTCAAATCCATTTCCCACCAGGCCATATTGGCAACTTTCATTGCCAATGCAAGGCGATTGTTGTTTTCGATTAAAGCCGATTCGGCATTTTTACGGTCTGTGATGTCGAATTGAATTCCCTGCGAACCAATGATATTCCCGTCGAAACCAAAAACCGGTGATTTTACAACCTGAAAATATCTTTTACTGCCATCAGGACGTATATAAACTTCTTCATTCTCAATGAAATCGCCAGTACGCATAATATATTTGTGGTGGTCATCTCCTTCGAGCAAAGTGCTTTGTTTGAAGCCTGTCTTCATCCGTTCGCTATTGATTGATTTTTCATAATCCGAAAGTTCCCGGGGTGTTTTGCCAATCACTTGTTCGGGCGTCATGCCTTTTACTTCGCAGAACTTATTGTTGACGAAAATATACCTGCCCTCGCTGTTTTTTCGGAAAACGGCGCCAGGCAAATGTTCAACAAATGAATGATATAAATTCTGAGATTCAGTGAGTTTAATTTCGGCCTGTTTTTGTTTTGTTATTTCAAGAAATGCAGCAACAAAGTGGTCTTTTTTGTACTGAAACACTGCACAGTCGTACCATCTGTCATTGGTTTCAATGTATTCCTGAAACCTCTGAACTTTCCCGGTCTTTCTTACCTCTTTAAACCGATTGATCCAATTCTCATTGTTGTTCTTTTTTGCTGTGTCCATTTGGCCGTCCTGTTGGCCAACAGGATCGAAACCAATATATTCTTTATAAGTTTTATTGGCTTCAATACACACAAAATCAATTGGCTCCTGGGTTTCGTTGTAAATCAGTTGGTGGTAAGTGATGGCGATAGGTCCATTTTCGAACAATAATCTGAAATTTTGTTCACTTTCACGGAGTGCTTCTTCTTTTTTCATCGCCTCCGTCATATCTTCTATCATGCAAAGATACAAAGGTTGTTCATTTCCTTTCGACAAGAAAGAAGTTACCGTCATCCGTACCCACACCACTGTATTGTCCGGTTTGATGTATCTTTTGTTCAGGTTGTATTTGCTGATTTCAGCCTTATTCAGCTTGAGCATATTTTTTAAATCTTCCTCAAAATCATCGGGGTGTGTCATCGACATCCAGTCAATGTTTTTTAATTCTTCAGGGCTGCGTCCAATGATTGATGAAAATACAGCATTCACTTCGAGTATTTTACCGTTCGTTGGATTTACCAGCGCTATGCCGATAGGTGATTGTTCGAAAATTGTGTGAATGAGTTGTTGGGCTTTTTGAATCGATTCTTCTATCCTTTTGTCTTCATTAATGTTCTGAACATAACCGTGAACGTTTGTTATTGTCCCCATTCCGTCTCTCATAGCCCGACCGGAGGTATGCACCCAAGTTTTTTTGCCATCGACAGTAAGAGTTTGTAATTCAAAGTCGTAAGAAGTACCGTTTTCCAAACACTTGAAATACGCATTCCGTATCGGTTCTATGCTTTCGGAAGTGTAAAAGTTGAGTACAACTTCTAAATCGAGTAAGGAATTGAAGTGTATTTTATTTGAGGTCGTTATTTTTTCAGTAAGAAGGTGGTTTTTCCTTTCAAAAGTATGAAAGCTGTTTTCTTTGTTGATTTCGTTTGCCGAATTATTTGTGCTAAGATGGTTGCTCGTTTTTATCTGTAGGAGAATGCAGTTTTCTTCTTCGCTGACCACGATGAGCTTTATGGTCACATTTGTTGATGTTCCATCGGGCAGATGCATTTCAGAGCTGATCAATTGTGTGCTGAGCCTTAAGGTTTCAATTTTCGACGCCGAAAGTTCATCGATGTGGTTGAATGCCGAAAGAACTGACTGAGGTTTTAGCGCTTTTAATTGTTCAATACTGATTTTTAGTAATTGCTGAGCAGCTGTATTGCCATCAATGAATAAGCCGTTTTCAATCACCAGATAAGCATCGGGCAATTTATCGAAGAGATTCGGGTAGAGATTTTTGTTCATAATCTTTTCTGATCCTGTTTTTAAAGGCTTTTTTCAGTCGTAGTCGTCTGATATTATCGAAATTAATTTGTTTCAGCATACCGAAAATGTAGTTAGCTGAACTGATAGTAATTGATTGGAGTATAAACAGATGATCTGAGCTGCGATGTCGATACAACAAAGATATTGACAATTAATTAGTTTCTTTTCATGCAAAGATATAAAATATCCTAATTGAAACTCAAGGATTTATTGAAATATTTTTTATTTCCAAAAAAAATCTTTAGCTGAAGCGAACTGTGTTTGCCTGAAAGATGTCAAAGTGAATAGTTTTTTTGCAAAAAAAAAGCTGTCGATTTAATTCGTCAGCTTTTTTATTGGAGTTTATTTTTTGATGCAGTCAGTTTTTTTAGTTTAACTTTTTTTGCCGAATGGAAGAAATATAAAGCGGCAAGTATAAGTAAAAATGGAAGTCCATCACCCACGGGAATAGGTGCTCCGGGATCGCCACCTCCAGGGTCGGCCAGATCATCGGTTGCTTGTACTGCTTTTTGCATAACAGCACCTGTGTTTTGAACATCCGATGAAAATGGTTGATTGCTTGTGCTACTTCCCACTTCTTGTGCTGAGCTTCCGCCCGAATTTATTGTTGCCACTGCAAACAAGGCCCCCGAATTTCCTCCTGCTGATGGTGTTTCCTTTGTGTTTTTACTTGTAATGTTGTAGGAGCTTGTTTGTTGGCTATAGTTTGTTGAGCTGTGTTGGTTTATGTTTTGTGCGTATTTAGGTAAATTGTTGTTGCTTTTAATTTCCGTCTCGTTCTTTATATAAGGTTGAGAGGCCTTGATTCTTGGAGCATTATTTATTTTTCCTCCAAAAACAACGCCTGTTGAATAATTTTGATAGCCGGTATTATTCGACAAGTGCAAACTGCCTCCCAGTGGGGTGTAAAGCAGAATGAGTACTAAACTTGCTACAATTATAAACGACCAGATGTAAATAATATGTTGTTTTTTTTCCATATGATATAAAAAAACAATCCGTTAAGATTAAATTCGTTTATGAAAATTTCGTTTTGCTGACTATAAAAATGAATATTTCTTAAAAAATTACAACAGTAAAGATATGACTTTATTTGTAATAAACTGAAAATTTGAAAATATTTTTTTTGTAATTATAATAAATTTACTCCTAATCAATAATTCTCTTAATTATTTTGTTGAAATACAGCATTCTAATTTTTTGTTGACTATTATTTGCTGACCCTTTAATTCTTTTTGAAATATATTGCTACAAAGGTATGGAATTTTTACTACACTTGTACAACTTTATTCAACAAATATTTTAATTATAACAATTTTAACATTCGTTTGCTTTATTCTTTTTTTTAGCTTCAATGTTTTGAGATAATTAATTTGCTTAGGAATTGTATTTGTGTGCAATTATTTTAAGAATAAATTTTTGTAATCGGATTGTTACATGCGATATTGTGTTCAGCAGTTTTAATAACAGAATATGATCTGTTTTTTTGTAGATTAACTGATCTGAACTGTTTCTACCTCAGCAAAGGAATTATATTTAATTGATTAATAACATTATAGTAGGGTTGAAATAGTCATTGTTTTGTAATGTAAGTAGGCAGATGGTTTGATTTTCGTTTTTTTAACCGCCTAAGTACTTTCAATAGAGAATAATTATTGTACTTTTGTATGATTTTTGCCAAAAACTGCTCTAATTCAAATTAGAATTATCCATGAATAAAACAATTCTTACTAAGTTCACTCCGCATATAGCAGCTATATTGTTGTTTACAATCATCTCAATGTTTTATTTCAAACCTGTTTTCGAAGGGAAACAGCTCATTGGTCACGATACTGAGAGTTGGATGTTTATGGCAAAGGAGACCATTGATTATAATAAAACGCATGATGATGTAACTTTGTGGACCAATTCAATGTTCGGTGGTATGCCTACCTACCAGATTTCGATGACACAACCGGCCAACCTCATTAAATACGTCGAAGATGTTATTCATCTGTATCCTAATACAGTATATAATTTAATGCTGTATCTCATTGGTTTTTATATTCTTCTGTTGGCTTTCGGAGTCAATCCATGGCTGGCTATCGTGGGAGCCATTGCTTTTTCTTTCGCTTCGTATAATTTTATCATAATAGCTGCCGGTCATAATTCAAAGGCCATTACGATTGCTTATATGGCTCCTTTGATTGGAGGGGTTTTTATGGCTTTCGGGCGAAAAAAAGTAATTGGCAGCATTATAACGGCTATTTTCTTAAGTCTGGCAGTACGGGCTAACCATGTCCAGATTTTGTACTACACGTTTTTTATTCTTATTTTCTTTGCTGTTGTCGAATTTATCTACAGCATTAAGAATAAAGAAGTAAAATCTTTTCTTCAATCCAGCGGGCTGGTACTGGTTGCAGCTATTATAGCGCTCGGAATGAATGCTACTTCGTTGCTAACGACTTATGAATATAGTCAGTATACCATGCGTGGAAAATCGAACGGGCTTGATATTGATGTTCAAAATTCGCAACATGGATTAAATAAAGATTATATCACCCAATGGAGTTATGGTATCGACGAAACCCTGACTTTGCTTATTCCGGATTTTAAGGGGGGTGCAAGTGCCGGATTACTAACGGCGGATAGCGAAACCGGAAAGAAGCTAAAAAGTTTCGGAGTGCCCAATGTCGATAAATTTATGAAGGAAATGCAACTTCCGCTTTATTGGGGCACGCAGCCCGGAACTTCGGGACCGGTTTATCTGGGTGCAGTTGTTATATTGCTTTTTGTGCTTGGATTTTTTGTTGTTGATAAAAAGATTTTGTGGTGGCTCGTACCAATGATTTTACTGACGTTAATGCTGTCGTGGGGTCGGAATTTTATGTGGTTGACCGATATTTTTATCGATTATGTACCATTGTACAATAAGTTCCGTACAGTATCGATGACATTGGTGGCAACGGGTTTCGGAATTACACTTATTGCTATGTTGGCGTTGAAAGAAGTTTTGAATCCAGCGCGAGATAAAAAGAAGATCATAAAACCATTGCTTATCAGTGCCGGAATTACTGGTGGAATTTCTTTATTGTTTGCGTTAATTCCATCACTTTCGGGTAGCTTTATAGCACCGGGCGATGCTCAGCTGCAGGGCGATTACAGCTTTTTAAAGGAAACTTTGCCTATAGACCGCGAAGCCTTGTTGCGTTCGGATGCTTTTCGCTCGTTGGGTTTTATTCTGGCTGCAACGGCTTTAATGCTTTTGTATTTTAATGATAAATTAAAAAATAGCTTGATGATTTCTCTTTTCGGAATTTTGTTTTTAGCCGATTTGTTGCCGGTGGCTAAACGCTATTTGAATGATGATAATTTTGCCCGTAAACGGAAGATTGAAACTTTGATTGCGCCTTCGAATGCCGATAAAATAATTCTTCAGGATCAAACGCAATACAGAGTACTCGATGCTTCGGTAAATATATTTAACGATGCCAAACCTTCCTATTTCCATAAAAATATTGGTGGGTATCATGCTGCCAAATTGCGTCGTTATCAGGAACTGATTAATATGCAGATAGAAGGAGAAATGGGTCAGCTCTTCGGTGCATTTGGAAAAGCACAGACCTTTGAGCAAATCAGTCCTACGCTCGATTCGTTAGGTGTGCTGAATATGCTGAATATGAAATATGTAATTTATAACAAAGATGCAGCTCCACTTGTGAACCCTTATGCCAATGGAAATGTTTGGTTTGTGAAGACGGTAAAGGTAGCGGCCGATGCCAACCAAGAAATGAAGCTTGTTGGTGAGATCAACACAAAAAACGAGATGGTTATCGACAAAGCGTTTGCGGCACAATTACCACCAAAACTGACCCCTGACAGCTCGGCTCATATTGCGTTAGTAGCTTATCAGCCTAACCATTTGGTTTATTCGTTTGATTCGAAAACCGATCAGGTGGCTGTGTTTTCCGAAATTTATTACGACAAAGGATGGAACGCTTATGTCGATGGTAAAAAGGCGGAATATATCCGCGCCAATTATTTGTTGCGTGCCATGCCACTGCATTCAGGAAAGTATGAGATTGAGTTTAAGTTCGAACCAGCTACGTACCGTATAGGAAATATAATCGCTCTGACATCCTCTGTGTTGCTGGTGTTGAGCTTGCTGGCTTTTGCTTTGTTTCAGATTAAAAAGTCAAAACATCAATTAAATTAAAAAACGAAGGAGATTTTCATGAGTAAAAAAAGTCCCGAGAAATCAAAGAATAAGTTCAGAAGCATACACTTAACCTCTACATTAAGTATGTCGTTGGTGCTGTTTTTGGTTGGTTTGATTTGTCTTTTGCTCTTTGTGGCAAGGGATGTAAGTGTGTATGTAAAGGAAAATATTAATCTGTCCATAGTGTTGGATGATGAAATAAGTAATTCGTATAAACAACGCATCGAAAAATACCTTAGCTCAGCTCCTTTTGTGAAGTCGGTGCAGTATGTTTCGAAGGAAGAGGCGCTTAAAGACCACATTGAATCCTTGGGAGAAGATCCGAAAGATTTTCTGGGTTACAATCCGCTCAAAGCTTCGATAGAAGTAAAACTCAAAGCTGGTTATGCCACCCCTGATAGCGTGGCGGCCATAGAAACTAAATTGAATACATTTGAACATATCAACCGTATTGCTTATCAAAAGGACATAATAAGTCTTGTTAACGACAATGTAAAAAAAGCCAGTCTTGTCTTGTTGGGGCTTGCCATTGTCCTTCTTATCGTTTCGGTAGCGCTTATCAACAATACGGTGCGTTTAGGCGTTTATTCAAATCGTTTTCTTATTAACACCATGAAGTTGGTGGGTGCAACCAATTGGTTCATTCGTAAGCCTTATTTGCGGAGTGGTATGCTGAACGGACTTTTCGCTTCGCTGATTTCATTGCTCATGCTCGCCAGTATGGTTTATTACATAATGATTGAATTCGGTTTGACGGGTTTGGTACTCAACCCACTCACCATTGTTATGGTTTCGCTCATCGTCATCGTATCGGGAATAGTGCTCACCACGGTTTCGAGTTATTTTGCTGTAGGCAGGTACCTGAAAATGAAAACGCATGATATGTATTACGCATAAAGATATTTGACGAAAGACGAAAGACAAAAGACAAAAGTAAAAGACAATTGATATAAGATAAAAGTAGAACGATAGATAAAAATGGAAAATAACAAGCATTTAAAATTAGGAAAAATAAACTTTCTGCTTATCGCAGTGGGTTTTGTAATCATAGTGTTAGGGTTTATTTTAATGACAGGATCTGCTACGGTCACCGAATTTAATCCTGATATTTTCAGTACGCGAAGAATAACTGTGGGTCCAATGATTTCATTTTTTGGATTTATATTTATGATTTTTGCTATTCTCTACAAACCCAAAAGTAAATAAACATGAGTGTTTTAGAAGCGATTATAATCGCCATTGTTGAAGGATTGACTGAGTTTTTACCGGTTTCTTCTACAGGGCATATGATCATTGCACAAAGTCTTCTGGGTATCGAAAGTTCAGAATTTGTTAAAGCATTTACTGTAAATATTCAGTTCGGCGCTATTCTTTCGGTGGTAGTACTCTATTGGAAACGCTTTTTTCAAACTTTCGATTTTTACTGGAAGCTATTGATTGCTTTTATTCCTGCCGCTATCATAGGGTTTTTGGCCAGCGATTATATTGACGCTCTGCTCGAAAATGTTTTTGTAGTAGCGCTGATGTTGGTGATTGGAGGTGTGTTTATGCTTTTTGTCGACAAATGGTTCAATAAACCGGTTGAAAATCAGGAAATGACATGGCAGCGTGCATTGAAGATCGGTCTCTTCCAGTGTATTGCTATGGTTCCCGGTGTTTCGCGGTCGATGGCCTCTATTGTGGGTGGGATGACTACCAAACTCTCGCGGAAAAACGCAGCTGAATTTTCGTTCTTTTTGGCAGTTCCTACCATGGCGGCTGCTTCGGGCTATAAACTAATGAAATTAGTAACCGATCCGGCAGGAGTTTCTATGCTGACCGACCATTTGCTGACTTTACTTATTGGCAATGTTGTCGCATTTATTGTGGCCATCGCAGCCATCAAGTTTTTTATCAATTTCCTTACAAAGTACGGTTTTAAGGCATTTGGCTATTATCGTATCATTGTCGGTGTTATTCTTTTGGTGTTGATGGCAGAGGGAATAGATTTAAGTATTATTTAAAATCAAGACGCAGTGATGCGTGATTCACAGCATATAAAATAAAATGAATTTTACAGAAGGAGAAGTTCTTTACGTCAATAAACCTTTGCATTGGACATCGTTTAATTTGGTAAGCAAGTTACGATGGAAACTGCAGAAAACTCTGAAAATAAAGAAATTGAAGGTCGGACATGCCGGTACGCTTGATCCACTTGCCACAGGCGTGATGATTATCTGTACGGGCAAGGCAACTAAGCTGATCGAAAGTTTTCAGTATCAGACCAAAGAATATATTGCAACCATAGAATTGGGAGCTACAACACCATCTTTCGATTTGGAATTACCCGTTGATGCAACTTATCCCATCCAACATATTACCAAGGAGCTTGTCGATAAAGTAATTTCAGGATTTGTGGGTGAGATATGGCAAACGCCGCCCATGTATTCGGCCGTAAAGGTGGATGGAAAAAGAGCTTACAATTATGCCCGCGAAGGACAAGATATTGAACTTAAACCCAAGTTATTGGTTATAGATGAGATTGAAGTGCTCAACTTTTCGCTTCCCGTTTTGAAAATCAGAGTTGTTTGTAGTAAAGGAACGTATATTCGGGCATTGGCTCGTGATATTGGTCTGGCGCTCGGTAGCGGCGCCCACCTGACGGCTTTGCAACGGACAAGGATCGGTGAGATAAGGCTCGAACACTGCAGAGAAATTGATGACATGCTCCTTTTTGTTGAAGAGGATATTTTGTCGAAACAGCTTTGATTTTTAAATAATTATGATATTATATCTTTCAGACTCACTGCCCAAGTACGTCAGGAAAAATAAAATTAAGAAACATCACTAAAGAATAAAATATGAAACTATCGAAGTTTAAATTCAAATTGCCCGACGAACTTATCGCTCAATATCCGTCCAAGCATCGTGACGAGTCACGTTTAATGGTTTTGCACCGTAAGACTGGTGAAATAGAACATCGTGTTTTTAAAGATGTGCTTGAGTATTACAATGAGAAAGATTTATTTGTGTTCAATGATACAAAAGTTTTTCCTGCCCGTTTGTATGGTAACAAAGAAAAAACAGGCGCACAAATTGAAGTATTTCTCTTGCGCGAATTAAATCACGATATGCGCCTTTGGGATGTGCTTGTGGAGCCGGCCCGTAAGATAAGAATAGGTAACAAGCTGTATTTTGGCGAGGATGATTCTGTTGTAGCCGAAGTGATTGACAATACTACTTCGCGTGGACGTACGTTACGTTTTCTGTTCGATGGTACGCACGAAGAGTTCAGAAAAAACTTGTTCAATTTAGGCGAAACGCCCTTACCCCGGAATATTACCCGTGCCGTAGAAGCGGATGATGCTGAGCGTTTTCAGACTATTTTTGCTAAAAACGAAGGGGCTGTATCAGCTCCTGCAGCCGGGATGCACTTTAGTCGCGAACTGCTGAAACGTATGGAAATTAAAGGTATAGAAAGTACTTTTGTTACTTCGCACATGAGTCTGGGTAATTTCAGGGAAATAGATGTGGAAGACCTTACGAAACACAAAATGGATTCTGAACAAATGTCGGTGACGCTCAATACAGCCAACACGATAAACACTGCCCATGATGAAGGCCGGAATATTTGTGCAGTGGGTGTGACGGTTATGCGTGCGCTCGAAACAGTAGCCGGAACCGAGGGCAGAATTAAAACCTTTGATGGCTGGACCAATAAATTTATTTTTCCTCCTTATGATTTTACGGTAGCTAACTCAATGATTACCAATTTCCATCTGCCATATTCTACTTTGTTGATGCTTACGGCTGCTTTTGGAGATTATGATCATGTGATGAACGCATACGAAGTAGCCCTAAAAGAAGGCTACAGATTCGGAGTCTATGGCGATGCCATGTTGATTCTCTGATGTAAATTATTAAAAAAAAAGCACCACTTCTCTATTAGAAAGGTGGTGTTTTTTTTTTGTTTTAAACGAGTTTAAATCGTACCCGCCAACGTCCATTTTCAAAATCGTGGCTTATTATTTCGAAAGTTCCGAGCTCAGAAGTGTTGGTTACATGCTGTCCTATACAGGCACAGGCATCATAATCACCAATCCGAATCACACGTAAGGTTTCGGAAGCATCTTCGGGCAATTTTGATAAATCAGCAATTTTTGCTGCTTCATTTCTGCTCATCAATTCCTCTGTAACCGGTAAATTTTGTCGGATGATTTCATTTACTTTATGTGTAATCTTAGCAATCTGATCATCAGTTGGCGCTTGTGCCATAAGGTAATCGCATTTGCTTTTTCGTCGCTCGATGTGAGCGTTGACCGATCTGCCACACCCAAACGTTCGCACCATGGTTTGATTCAAAATGTGCTCACAGGTGTGCATGGGTTCGTTGTATGTCTTTTTTGCTTCGTTCAGTATTGGTGTTTCCATTTTTTTTTTGATAATGGACAAAGATAAATAATTTGACTTTAAAAACAAAAAGCCTTTGCTGTGAGCAGAAGGCTTTTTGCGAAGTTTAAAAAAAATCGATTCAATTTAGATAAATATATATTTCAGAATAAACAGGACTGCCAGAATATACATCCCGATCGATAGTTTCTTGAAATTTCCTGCCAATGCGTTGATGAACACATAACTTAATACGCCCAGCGTAATTCCTTCGGCAATGCTATATGTCAGTGGCATGGCCAAAATACATATAAAAGCTGGAATAGATTCAGAATAGTCGTTAAAATCAAGTTCCTTGATGGGAGCAATCATAAATAAACCTACAAGAATAAGAGCCGGAGCTGTTGCTGCTCCCGGAATTGCCAAAAATACAGGTGCAAAGAACAATGCAACGGCAAAACAGATAGCAGTTATCAACGAAGTCATCCCTGTGCGCCCTCCTTCCGAAACGCCGGCTGCACTTTCGACATAGGTGGTTACAGTGCTTGTTCCCAGCATAGCGCCGAATGTAGTTCCCAGTGCATCGGCCATAAATGCCTTTTTTATGTTGGGCACATTACCGTTTTTATCAAGCATATTGGCTTTTGTGGATACGCCTACAAGTGTTCCGAGTGTATCAAAAATGTCGACAAATAAAAATGTAAACACTACAATAAGCATATCGAAGGTAAGAATATTTGTAAATTCGAACTGGAAGAAAATAGGAGCTATAGATGGAGGTGTGCTTACTATGCCGTTGATCTGAGTAATTCCCATTGGAATGCCAATCAACGCAGTCAAAATAATACCAATCAACAAATCGCCTTTAATCTTTTTTACAATTAGTACCGAAGTTATCATTAATCCAATCATAGCCAAAAGCGCAGATCCGGTGGTAATATCGCCTAAGTGTACCAAAGTAGCATCGTTTTTCACAACCACCCCTGCATTTTGAAGGCCAATAAAAGCAATAAATAGTCCGATTCCTGCACTGATGGCTGTTTTCACCGATTTAGGAATTGCATCTACAATTGCTTCGCGCACATTGAAAACGGTGAGTAAAATGAATATAATTCCTTCGATAAGTACAGCTGTCAATGCAAATTGCCATGAATATCCCATTCCCAGTACCACCGAAAATGCAAAAAATGCGTTCAGACCCATTCCCGGTGCAAGTGCAAACGGAAGTTTGGCCCATAACGCCATTATTAATGTGCCTATAATAGCGGCGATGGCTGTTGAGGTGAATAATGCGTTGGCATCCATTCCTGTAGCCGATAATATGCTTGGGTTGACGGCAAGGATATAAGCCATGGTTAAGAAGGTAGTGATACCTGCAATAACCTCTGTGCGCATATTTGTGCCGTTCTCTTTTAATTTAAAATATTTTTCGAACATGATTTTGAGCTTTTTAAGGTTAGAAATTCCATTTAGCGGCTAAAGTAGGGCATACTTTCACTCCTTCGACGCCTGCAAAATTTGTAGCGATTTCTACTTCGGTACCTACCGAAAGATGTTCGCCAACGTTGTACCAGAGTTGTGGTTCTGTGATAAATACAGTGCTGGTAGTGTTGTTGTTTGCAAAAGTATTGTCTTCGAGCCATAAGTCGGCAAAACCAGTGAAGCTTAACTTGCGATTCAGAAAGTGCAATCCCCAAACGGCAGTTAACTGAGCCGATTCCTGTTTTCCGGCAATGTGTTTGTACAGCGCTTTAATGTTGAGCGTTTTGCTGAAATCGGCATTGTTCAGCCCGTAGTCAAGCCCAATAAGATAGGCATTATTGATAGGGAAGGCAAATTCGGTCGATAAAGCATTGAATGTGCCAAGTCCGCCATTGTACTCAACATGCAGACTAAGTGGTCCGTTCCAGAATTTTAAACAGCGGGCAATTTCGAGGTAGGCGGATGATGGATGGTTCTGTTCACCCATGTTGTAATCAAAATCCACAAAGAAAAAGGTGTTTCCCCATTTGTCCGGTTTGAACATTTCGAGGGTGGTGGTTACATAATTCCGATCTTTCCCGAAATCGTAGTGAAATTGCAGATTGGTTTGAGCCTGTGTCGACATTGCGACAAGCAGCATCAATGCGAAAATTGCTTTTCTCATAAACGTTGATTTTTAATTGATTAATTGAATTTATTGATTAATATAGTTTCTGTTTCGGACATATACGTCTTCGGTTATCAAAAAAATAAATGGCCTGCCTATGCGTGGCCGTAATGAAATTCAAACATCAAAAATCAGCTGAAAGGGAAGTAAAAAAACAGATTCAAATGAAGGTTATGAATAGAAATGGCTGTATTCTTGATCGTTATTTCTGTGTTTGTAAAAATGTATTATTGTGCAAAAATAATACAATTAAATTAAACTCTAAAGATTTTTTTTGAATCTATCGTAATATTTTGTAATTGCTCTGTGTGTCAGTTCTCTAAAGAACCTGCTGAGTGTGTGCATTCATCTTCATCTTGAAAAGAGCTTTATGTTTTTATTCGTTTTATTCCTTACTTCTGTTTTGATATATTATTTTTTCAGGCAGGATTTTCAGATAACTTATGCCCCAAAAGAATGATATATTTCATAAATCTCGTGAAACTACAGATTTAAACAGTGAATAAAACTAATAAACTACAACAAACTGTCTAAGTAGACTTGAAACATGCTTCAGCATTATTTCCGAAAAAATCAGTAATTACAATAGGGATGTTCACTATTTCCCCAAAAAAAACGGATCATTCGTTTTAAGGAATGATCCGTTCTTTATGTTGTTTTATTGTTTATGAGCGTTTCCGGTAGGTGCTGCTCTTTCGTTCCCCGCCTGCTGCTGAAGGTCGGCGGCTTCCACGTTCATCGGTACGCTCGCGACTGCGCCAGGGTTTGTCGCCACTACCGGCAGTTTCAGTTGCACGCGGACTTCTTTCGCTTGCACGATAGCCTCCCGAACGGGGTTCGGATGAATTGCTGCGTGTGCGATATTCGGGTTTCCGTCCACCTTCGAAGGATTTACTTCCTTTGGCTTCCGAAACCTGATAATCCGATTCACCTGCAAAAGCAGTAACCACTTTTTCTACCTGATCGGCAAATACATCAAAGAAAGTGAATTTGTTCGTTACTTCGATGGCGCCAATGCTGATGGATTTATCGCCCGTTACATCGTTTATAATTCCAAGAAAACGTTTCGGGTCAATGCCTTCGCGATCGCCAATGTTCATCTTTAGTCGGATGCGGTTGCCCGGTTTAGCGCCACGTTCACTGCGTTCTCCTCTTTCTCCACGTTCTCCACGTTCAGCTCTCTGTCCGCGCTCTCCACGGTCATCTCTGTCGGATCTTTCGCGATAATTTAAATCGTCAGCATCTTTATAATATTCGAGGAAACGGTTAAATTCTAACGAAACAAAACGTTTCAGAATTTCTTCTTTGCTCAGATCGTTTAACTGATTCATTATCTGTGGTATGTAAGGGAGAATTTGCTCTTCGTTTACTTCCACATTTTGCATACGGTCAATCAAGAAGAACAACTGCTTTTTACAAACTTCTAATCCGTTAGGGATTTGTTGTTGTTCGAAGGTTTTCTTCAGCATACGCTCAATGTCTTTGATTTTGAACTTTTCTTTTGAATGGATGATGGATACCGAAACACCTTTTTTGTTGGCGCGACCGGTACGACCGCTTCGGTGTGTGTATATTTCAACATCATCGGGCAAATTGTAGTTGATCACATGCGTCAAATCGCTCACATCCAGTCCACGTGCAGCTACATCGGTCGCTACAAGAAGTTGAATGTTACGGATACGGAATTTTTGCATCACCGTATCGCGTTGTGCTTGCGAAAGGTCGCCATGAAGTGCGTCGGCGTTATAGCCATCGTGCATCAAATGATCGGCCACTTCTTTAGTTTCCTGACGGGTACGGCAGAAAACGATACCATAAATATCAGGATTCAAATCTACAATACGTTTCAGCACTAAATAGCGTTGTTTTGCCTGCGAAACATAATAAATATGTTCTACATTTTCAGCTCCAGAGTTTTTGGTACCAACGGTAATTTCCTCGAAGTTTTTCATGTATTTGCGTGCGATCATTGCAATTTCCTTTGGCATGGTAGCCGAGAAAAGCATTGTCCGACGGCTGTCGGGGGTGCGTTGTAGTATGGTTTCGATGTCTTCTTTGAAGCCCATGTTGAGCATTTCGTCGGCTTCGTCCAATACCAGAAAGTCGATAGCGCCTAACTCAATTTTACCACGTTCGATCAAGTCGATCAGTCGACCCGGAGTGGCTACAATAATTTGAGGAGGAGTGTCGAGCTGTCGGAGTTGTGTACGAATGTCTTCGCCGCCGTAAACGGGGACGATACGCATGCCGCGCATGTTTTTCGAGTAGCCTTTCAGGTCGTTGGCAATCTGGATACACAATTCGCGGGTTGGCGCCAGTACCAATGCCTGCACTTGCTTGCGGGTGGCGTCAATCATGTTCAATACCGGCAGCCCAAAAGCTGCAGTTTTACCCGTTCCGGTTTGAGCTAAGGCCACTAAATCAGCAGTTTGCTCCAACATAAAAGGGATGGTTTTTTCCTGTACGGGCATAGGTTGCTCGTACCCAAGTTCTTCGATGGCCGATAATATATCTGCCTTCAAATTTAATTCTTTGAATGTCATTTTTTGTTTTTTAGTACACGTTTTAGAGTTGTCATCCGGCGATAATTTCATTCGTTAATGAAAACGTGTACCATTCTGGTAAGCATACTACTAATGTAAAGTAGTGAAATTCGGATATTTACTCACAACGTATAGTTGTTTTTAAATTCGGGGGCAAAGGTAGGTAAAAGATTTGGAACAAATTGTATGTTGTCTGAAATAAGTAATCACATTTTTGATAATTCGATATGTAAGCTGAGCTTGTTTGTTGATAGTATTGTTCATTCTACGTTGACAAATTGTTGTAGTTTAGTGGTTTTTGTTCTCTGTCTAAACCTGTCAGATTTCAAAAATCTGACAGGTTTGTAGACGTAAAGGTTTAAAATTCAGCAATGCTTGTAATATATCATTCTTTTTGATGTATAATTTAGCTGTAAATCTTGTTCATCCTGTCTAAAAAAAACATAATCTGTAAAAGGAGTTATTAAAATAGTTATCTTTGCTCAATAAATATATTTTCTGTGGAAACTATTTCGGATTAAAATTACTCTCGATGGTCGTGACCGCTGGTTCCTTATAATACATTACGAGGTGATTACAAATCACCTCAGACGTCCGCGAGGCTCTTACATTAAATGAAGATATCCGGTAGGACGAGGGGAAGTTGTTGGAAAAGAAGGAACTACTGTACTTGGTCATTATCCAGATTATGTAAAACTTGCAGAAAGCTTAGGTGCTAATAGATTTCAGATACCTACAAATGTTTGGAATAAAATGACAGCGGCTGAACAATGGACTGCAAATACGAAATTTCTTGACAGAATGGTTTTAAGAGGTGAAAATATCAGATTAACCACTCAGCTAAACAATGTTAGACCCGCAAGCTTTTTTCAAAAGGAACTAAATTATTTATTTGAAATGGGGTATAAAGTTAGCCCAGATGGTCTTTGGTTAATTAAATAAATGAAAAATGAGAGATAATTTATTTAACTTTCTTCAATCAATAGGATTTACCCTATTGATTGAAGAGGAATCAGAATATTTTGGTGATTATTATTGTGTTTTTAGGTATACCACAATAGAGCTTAGGCTTATCTCTACCAGATCAAATATTTTTGTAGAAATAAGAAAAGCATTTTCGAATGAAAATTGGTATGATTTAGCCATAATAAAAGCTTTGTTATCAAAAGAAAATGCAATTAATTATATACTTGAATTGGATGAATGCAGATTATTCTTAGAAAAGTATTTGTTAGATATTGAATTGCTTTTTGACGATCAAAAATACTTAACAACAAAGGATGAACTAGAAATATTATCTTTAAATAAAACCAAACAGATGTTTCCACATTTATTTCAACAAAAGTAGGTAGCGCACCTGCTCAAATGGCTTTGCAAGCTGCAAAAGGCGGAGCGGAAGTTGCTGGAAGAACGGGAGGACAATCATTAGTTCAAGCAAATAGAACAGCTGGAAATCTGTTTAGAGATGAGTTAGCTACTGCGTTAAGAGCAGAAGGACGAACAGTTTATACAGAAGTTTATAAACCTACTCCTTTCGGGAAACGTTATATGGATCTTGATGTCTGGCATAATGGCGTAAATTTAGGCGGCATAGAGACAAAAGTTGGTGCCTCTCGTTATCTTTCATTGCAAAGATTAAAAGATGCTTGGCTTGGAGCCAATGGATACCCTGTACAATTAGTTAGAAAACCTATATTTTGGTAAGACAAAATGGATCAATTTAAAAATATAATTAAATTTTTAACCCCTTCATTAAAGGAAATGGGGTTTGATAAAAAAGGAAATAACTTTTACATAAAAGTAAATAACAATTATGGAATTGTAAACTTTCAAAACAGTAAGGAAAGCACTAAAAGCGCAGTCAAATTCACAATAAATTTTGGCGTATATTCCGACATGCTAGGTAAAGTCTTAGATTATAATTATAATATTAGAAATACGCCGGACGTCTACCAATGTCAATGGGGAGCAAGAGTCGGATATTACATGCCTGGCAGCCCTGATTTCTGGTGGGTATTTAATATTACTGATGATTTAAATAGTATTTGTACTAGTGTTCTTGATATTGTTAATGAAATTATTATCCCTGAAATAAGTAAACGCATAACTGATGAGGGTCTATTAAATTGCTGGCTTAATAACAGTTATTACGGCACTACCGAAATAGGTAGATTTAAGGGTCTAACTACACTCTTAAAAGTAAAGGGAGATTTTGATAACTTAAATAAGGTGATTGAAGTATTTATGCAGCAATCAAAGGGAAAACAAAATGCCAGCATGGCAAATGAACATTTAAAAGAAATTGAGTATGGTAATTAACAAGTAATGTCCTTATTTAGTAATCATTACAAAGAGGTTAAGTTAATAGGATATTTTTAAATTTATGGCAAGAATAAAAACAGGTGATATTTTCGAACTTAATACCCTCTGCTGCCCCCTCGCTGCCGCACGATTGTATCGTGTGGCAAGTAAGTTAGCAAGTAAACAATAATCAAAAAGATTAGTGCTATTGATTATGCTGGAGAAAAAGGTTTATTGGATATTGTGTTGATTTAAAGTTGTTGCCACACGATGCAATCGTGCGGCAGCGTGGGGTGACGAAATAAGGAAACCGGAAAGAGACGATATGTCCCCGACGCTTAATGATGGCTTATAGAAACATAAGTGACGATTTAAATGCACCCGTCGTACTGGATGTGCCTTAATTAGATGAACAAAAAGTTGGCGCACGTAGCTGGGATTTTTTATCCCAGCTTCTTGTAATATAAGGATTTATAATCTGCTAAGTTCAAATATTATATTAAAATAGTTATCTTTGCTACAATATATATTTTGCCACGGAAAGTATTTCGGATTGCAAATCCTTATAATACATTACGAGGTGATTGCAAATATTCCCTTCGGTCATGACCGTTGGTTCACCTCAGACGTCCGCGCAGCTCTTACATTAAATGAAGATATCCGGTGGGATGGGGGTTTTTCCAACCAATTATGACGATGAGATCTACTAACGATAAAGTTTGCATTCGGGAAATTGCACTATCAGTATAAGAAAAGTTATTTTTAGAATTGAACTCACCGTTGGTTTCTATTTCTATATTTAATTATTGCCCAAACAAGCACCACAAGTAATACCAACACTGCAAAACCAATAATCCAATTAGCTCCATCCACGTTTCCCATTGACCAGGATCGATTAAGCCCAAACATAATGTCTTGTTTTCTTTATGATTAGAATTTAGAAATTATTTATAGATGGTATGAAGTTTATTGTTAGATTGCAAAACCTATTGTTTTAACCAAACCTAATTTATAGAAACAGGAAAATAATTATGTTTTTGACACGTAGTTTCCAACCCTTCAGCATTACCAATAAATATTTCAGCATTTATACTTTTGAAACGCTGACAAAGTAATAATTGTTTAGTTGTATCAAATGATGATAAACATTGTCATCACTCGAAAGTGATAATCTATAAACATACCTTAATATGTATAAAAAGACAACTTGTATTTGTTTGTGGTTGAAAAAAAAAACATATCTTTGGTAATCTTGTTGTACTTTTATGAGATAATTATGGATATGGATTACCAGATACATTATCTAAAATTTAAAGCATATGAATCAATATATTAGTAATGATACAGCCAGAATTCTGATTGCAACAATTTTCTTTATCGTAATACTTATAATTGTATTCTTTATTTATAGAAAATTGTTCAGGCTTCTCAAGAAAAGAGCCATTAAAACGACTCGTAAATCCGATGACTTTATTTTGGAGCTATTTAAAATACCTGCTTTAAGTCTTGTTTATTGGATACTTTTAAGTGTTTTCACCCACCTGTTTTTCGGACAATTAGCATTTTATACATATTGGCTACATATCAACAAGTTATTGCTGATTGCTTCCATATCGTGGATTTGTATACAGGCTACCCATGCAGGAGAATATTATTTGCAATCGCACCTTGATATTAGAGTCTCAGATAATCTGCATGCCCGTAAAAGGCTTACTCAGCTCAAGGTGTTTAAAGGAATTGCGAATTCAATTGTTATATTGCTGGCAATATCCATAAGTCTTTTAACGTTTAAAGAGGTGAGAACCTTGGGATTAAGTTTACTCACCTCTGCTGGTATTTTTGGGATAATTATTGGTTTTGCGGCTCAAAAGAGTATCGCCATGTTTCTTGCCGGAATACAACTTGCTATTACTCAGCCCATCAGCCTTGATGATGTGGTTGTTGTAGAAGAAGAATGGGGAAGAATCGAAGAAATAACGTTGACTTATGTGGTGGTTAAGATCTGGGACGAGAGAAGGTTAGTCCTTCCCGTAACGTGGTTTCTTGAGAAGCCTTTTCAAAATTGGACGCGGACTTCGGCTCAAATAACTGGAACAGTTTTTATATATGTAGATTATAGTTTCCCTATAGAAAGCATCCGGAATGCTTTGCCGGATATGTTGACAAAACACCCTGAATGGGACGGCCGTTTTTGGAATGTGCAAGTGACAAAAGTTACCGAACAATATAAGGAAATCAGACTAATGCTAACAAGTGCCGACTCCGGCAAAAATTGGGATTTAAGAGCTGCAATTAGAGAGGAATTGATCGATTTTATTAATATCAACTATCCAGATACCTTTGCCAAAATAAGAATTAAAAAAGAGTCCCTTTAAACCGAACAATCATAAACCGAACTATGGAAAACCTTTTGGAGAAATACAAACAGGCAAAAAATAGATTAATCCTACTTGATTATGATGGCACTCTTGTTGATTTTACACCTGTGCCTGAAGATGCAGTCCCATCTATTGAACTAAAAGACATTTTACTCAGGATAAGTTCCACGCCAAATACCAAACTGATTATTATTTCTGGCCGAAATCAAAAAGATATTGAAAAATTTGTAGGTAAATTTCCCATTGATATTATTGCCGAACATGGAGCAATGCTGAAAAAGAATGGCCAATGGATAAAACAAAATATTGATATTAGTGAATGGCAAGAACCTGTTTTGGCTGTCTTAAATGCAACTGCAGCATCTTGCTCTGGGTCATTTGTCGAAGAGAAAACTTTTTCATTGGCATGGCACTATAGAAATGCAGAAACCGGTTACGCCCAATCCCGAAAGTTGATTCGCATATTGGAAAAAATGAATCTTTCGTATAAATTCAAAATACTGGATGGAAACAAAGTGGTAGAAATAAAGAGCCATGAAATTGGCAAAGGAAAAGCTGCTAAAGATATCATTGAAAAAGATAATTATGATTTTATTTTATCTGTTGGAGATGATCAGACCGATGAAGAAATGTTTGAATTCTTTTTGAACTACACGGATGCCATAACCATTAAAGTGGGTGAGGGAAACACCAAAGCAAAATATCGGATTGAGTACGTGAATAATGTTATCGGACTATTAAATAGACTGTTGTGAAACTTAACTTAGCCCTTATTCTGTCAATTATTGTTGCCGTTGGAATGGTGACAGTAGGTTTTACGCTATATCAGATTTCATCCGAAAGAGCAAAACTGAACAATGAACTTGAAATTCGAACAACACAAATTGCAGAAGAAGTATTTCAAAACAACAAAAATACGTTTGAGTTTATCAATCAGCTAAATATAGAGCATTTAATTGACAGTATCGGCACAAGATATAAGTTAATTGGCATTGCAATTTATTACAGCAATGATAGTGTTATAAGCAACAAAGCGTTACAGGGTTTCATCAAATATTCTACAGATAACATATTACAATCAATAGTTGCCGACAGTACGGTTGGAAGTTTCATTTCTGTAAAAGGGAAAAATATTTATCAATATATAAAGCCGGTTAAAAATAGCTTGAAAAATCAGAACATATCAAACAAGGCTGTCATATTTTATGCCGACGCCACATATATTGACAATTTAATCGGCAGTATTTGGGCACGCAATTTTATGCGCTGGTTTTTACAGGTTTTATTTGTATCGTTTATTACCGTTCTCATTATCCGATGGGCAATTTTTAGTCCGATAAACAAAATTGTAGATTGGATAAAAGCCGTTCGCATTGGGAATGTTGATTTGCTAAAGAAACAACCTGCAGCCAGGTTTTTGGCGCCATTACACAAAGAGATTGTTCAAATTACTGAAGCAATGAACGAAGCTAAGGCCATTGCGGAAGAAGAAGCTCTGTTGAGGTCAAGTGGCGAAGCTATTTGGACGCCAGAACGCCTTAAAGTGGAAATGGAATCCATATTAAAAAATAAGAAAATGGTTGTTGTTTCCAATCGTGAGCCCTATATGCATATTCATGATGGAAAAAACATTAAGTGTCTGGTTCCGGCAAGTGGAATGATAACTGCCATGGAACCGGTATTGAAAGCTTGTGGAGGACTTTGGATAGCTTCAGGTACAGGAAATGCAGATAAAGAAACTGTAGATAAGAATGATACGCTGCAAGTTCCCCCCGAAAATCCCAAATATACATTGAAGAGATTGTGGCAAACCAATGAAGAAGAAAATCATTTTTATTTTGGTTTTTCAAATGAAGGCTTGTGGCCACTTTGCCACATTGCACATACACGCCCTACTTTCCGCGAAGAGGATTGGTTTTATTATAAAAAAGTGAATGAAGATTTTGCCAACGCAGTTTTGCAAGAAACAGCCGATGAGGACGAACCGTTTATTCTGATTCAGGATTATCATTTTGCCCTGTTACCAGCGCTCATTAAAAAAGAAAAACCAAATGCCAGGGTAGCTATTTTTTGGCATATCCCCTGGCCAAATCCCGAATCTTTTGGCATTTGTCCATGGCAAAAAGAGATATTATGTGGAATGCTTGGAGCCGATTTAATTGGATTCCATACGCAGTATCATTGCAACCATTTTCTAGAAACAGTGAATCGTACACTTGAGTCAAGAGTTTCATGGGAGAGTTTTTCGGTTAAACTGGAAGGTCACTCCACCTTGGTTAAGCCTTTCCCCATTAGCATTGCTTTTACTCCGAAAGATTTTGATAATAAGACTCCTAAAATTAAACCAACTCAATTACTGGCAGCGTATGGTGTCACGGCAAATCACATAGGCATTGGTGTCGACCGTGTTGATTATACAAAAGGACTTATAGAGAAATTTTTGGCCATTGAACGTTTCTTCGAAAAATATCCTGACTATGTAGGAAAATTCACATTTGTACAAATTGGCGCTCCAAGCCGAACAGAATTAAAAAGTTATTCGGATATAATGAATGGAATTGTAAATGAATCAGAAAGAATTAACTTACGATTTAAATCAAAGGACTGGAAACCATTACTTTTGCTAAATCAATATCACAATCAAAGTGAGATTGCACCTTTTTATTCATCGGCTGATTTTTGTATGGTATCTTCTCTGCATGATGGCATGAATCTGGTGGCTAAAGAATTTGTTGCTTCCCGTAATCACAATGATGGTACGCTTATCTTAAGCCGTTTTGCGGGCGCAGCACGAGAACTTCAGGGAGCTTTAATCATTAATCCTTATGACATAGAGGAATCGGCTGATGCTATTAAATCTGCATTGGAAATGACGATTGAGGAACAATACCAGAGAATGGGACAAATGAGGCAGGAAATCGTTAAACACAATATCTATTTGTGGGCCGCGGATTTGGTAAGGACAATGTCAGCCATTCAAAACTAATATAAACAAATAATTATGAAACTGACAATGAAAAATAAAATTTTGATTTTCTTTGCTTTAATTTTATTGCCAATAAGTAGTTCGGTTTTTTCGCAAAATAGCATCCAGATTCAGCCTCCTGAAGAGCTTTATGGCCAATTGTTTTATGATGTTCAAGCTGATACAAATGTATTCAAAGACAGTAAAAGTTTTGTTGATGCTATCCCTTTATTTGATGTAGCCGTCATCAGAGAGCAATATAAAATGTTGAATCCTAAATCTGATTCAACAATTGTTGATTTCATTCAGACTAATTTTAAATTGTCAAACAATACATCTATCTACACCTCAGATTCTTTATCCATTAACGAACATATAACCAAACTATGGAATGCATTAAAACGCCTGCCGGATGAAAAACAATCGGGAACGTTGATACCATTGCCCTATCCCTATATTATACCCGGTGGTCGTTTTCGTGAAATATATTATTGGGACAGCTATTTCACCATGCTGGGGTTACAAAAGGATCATCAGATAGAGATGATTCAGAACATGGTTGAGAATTTTAGCTATCTGATTGATGTGTATGGTTTTGTCCCCAATGGCAACCGCACTTATTATTTGAGCCGTTCCCAACCTCCTTTTTATGCAATGATGGTCGAACTTTTGGCCAAATCAAAGGGCGATTCCATCTATTTTAAGTTTTTGAGTTCTATTGAAAAGGAGTATGATTTCTGGATGAATGGAGCCGATAAACTTGATAACGATACAAACGCTTACCGACGTGTTGTGCTGCTTCCTGACGGTGAAATACTAAACAGGTATTGGGATGATATGAATACCCCACGGGCAGAAAGCTACCGCGAAGATATAAATACAGCAAACAAAGCAGCATTGCAAATTCCGAATTGTAATAAAAAAGATGTCTATCGGAACATAAGGGCGGCAGCTGAATCGGGTTGGGATTTTTCAAGCCGTTGGCTCTTTAAGGATAAGTATTCTAAATTCAATCTGTATTCCATTCATACTACCGATATAATTCCTGTTGATTTGAATTCATTGATTTATAATATTGAATTAACCTTATCAAAAGGATATCAGAAAATTGGAAACACAGCTAAAGCAAATGAATACAAAATAAAGGCCCAGGCAAGGAAAAAAGCGATACTTAAATATTGTTGGAGCAATAAAAAAAAGTTTTTTATGGATTTTGATTTTAAAACACATTCTCAAACCGATGTATATTCTATAGCAGGTGTTTTTCCACTTTTTTTCCATATTGCAGATAAAAAGCAGGCAACTCAGGTAGCAACAAAAATTCGATACTCATTTTTAAATGCCGGTGGAGTCAGTACTACTTTAAATCTTACCGGTCACCAGTGGGATTCGCCCAATGGCTGGGCTCCATTGCAATGGATCTGTATAAAAGGATTGCGAAACTATGGACAGAATGAGTTGGCCGATACAATAAAAACTCGTTGGCTGCAATTAAACCAACGAATATATCACCGCACTTATAAAATGCTTGAGAAATACAATGTGCTGAATTTATCTAAAAAAGGTGGTGGAGGAGAATATCCAAATCAGGATGGATTTGGTTGGACAAATGGTGTTTTTCAGGCATTGTCGAAAGATATTTATCAGGATGAACACTAACTCTCAATTTAATAAGGTCGAATCGAACATGGCAATATAGAATTAATGGAATATTTATCAAATAAATGTATTGCAAATTAAAATTCTCTCTTATAACCAGGTTTGTACTCGGTTTATTATGCAAGTCTTTGCCGTAACTTCGCGATGGGTCGTCAGAAGTTGTGCTGAATTGAAAATCAGCGTAGCAATAACCTGAAAAGTTTCTAGCTTTGGGGTTTCGTCGGTTTAGAAACTACTTTAGTTTTCAGTTTACTTGCGGCAATCGGAGTTAAGTCACATTTTTTTTAGCTTGAACTTTTAAACAGCAGGTTACACTGATTAACCTATGTAATGAATTCTAAATGTTTGATGTGTCAATTCCTTCAATTCGCTAAACGGTAATCCGTAGTTTGTATTATTGAATTTTTTCATTAATTTTGCCCATAGATAATTGAAAATATATACATCTGAATATCAAATCATTATAAAATAAAAATTCATTATGAAACCAATGACTAAAAGTCCATTGCAAATTGCGCGTGCCGCTTACCAACCCAAGTTGCCTGCTGCACTGAAAGGCAATGTTGTATTGAAAGAAGGCGTTAATACCGCATCGGTGGCCGATCAGGCCGACATCAAAGCACTTTTTCCAAACACTTACGGAATGCCTTTGATTACTTTCGAAACCGGTGAGAAAAAAGAAAATCCAACAGTTGGTGTAGGTGTTATCCTTTCGGGCGGACAAGCTCCCGGTGGGCATAATGTGATTTCAGGTCTTTTCGATGGCTTGAAAGCATTGAATCCGAACAATAAATTATACGGTTTTCTGGGCGGTCCCAGTGGATTGGTCGATCATCAGTACATTGAACTTACCAAAGAGATTGTGGACGAATACCGCAATACCGGAGGTTTCGATATCATTGGCTCAGGTCGTACAAAACTCGAAGAAGAAACACAATACGAAAAAGGAGCTGAAATTTGCAAACAGTTAGGAATTAATGCCATTGTAATTATTGGTGGCGACGATTCAAATACAAATGCTTGTGTGCTGGCCGAATATTATTCGCAAAAGAAAACAGGTATTCAGGTAATTGGTTGTCCTAAAACAATTGATGGTGACCTGAAGAACGAAATGATCGAAACTTCGTTCGGCTTCGATACTGCTTGTAAAGTGTATTCCGAATTAATCGGTAATATCCAGCGCGATGCAAACTCGGCTAAAAAATACTGGCACTTTATTCGTCTGATGGGTCGTTCGGCTTCGCACATCACACTCGAATGCGCTTTGCAAAGTCAACCAAATATCTGTATAGTTTCAGAAGAAGTAGAAGCTAAAAATCAAACATTGAGAGATGTTGTTGAAGATATTGTAAAAGTGATTGTACATCGTGCAAGCCATGGTATGAACTTCGGAACAATTTTAATTCCTGAAGGATTGATCGAATTTATACCGGCCATGAAAACGCTGATTGCCGAACTGAACGATTTGTTGGCTCACAATGACGACTTCAACAGTCTTGATTCGGACGATGAAAAACGTCAGTATATAAAAGGATTGTTAAGCCCCGAAAGCAGCCAGGTGTATCGCGATCTTCCTAAAGGCATTGCCCGTCAGTTGACTTTGGACCGCGACCCTCACGGTAATGTTCAGGTGTCGTTGATCGAGACTGAAAAACTGCTCATCGAAATGGTGGCCAAACGACTTGCGATGCTGAAAGCCGAAGGAAAATACAAAGGCAAATTTTCGGCCATTAACCACTTCTTTGGTTACGAAGGACGTTGTGCCATTCCTTCAAATTTCGATGCCGATTACACCTATTCATTGGGCTACACGGCATCATTGTTGATTTCGGAAGGCAAAACCGGTTATATGTCGTCGGTGCGTAACCTCACAGCTCCTGCTGCCGAGTGGATTGCCGGTGGCGTGCCTATCACCATGATGATGAACATGGAAAAACGTCACGGAAAAATGAAACCGGTAATTCAGAAAGCTTTGGTGCGTTTGGATGGTGCTCCGTTCAAATACTTTGCTGCTCACCGCGAAGACTGGGCTGATGAAAAATCGAGCTACGTTTATCCCGGTCCTGTTCAGTATTATGGACCAACCGAAGTTTGCGACCTGCCTACCAAGACACTCCAATTAGAGAAGGAATAGTTCCCAAAATTATAAACGTATATTAACGTATATTTTATAAGTCCTGAAAAATAGTTTTTGTTTTTCAGGACTTTTCTTTTGATCCGGATGGAGGCTGAAGAACGAAATAACTTTCATGAATGACAGATTTTTAGGCAAATTGCCATACAACCTTGAATTAATCATTTCAAATAAAAACGATATTAGCAAAAAAAACGTATTTTTGTAACTTGAACAAATAATTTAAACGCAGGGCGAATGATTTTAAACTATATCTGGATCGGATTCATCTTTGTTGCATTTATCGTTGCTTGTTTTCAGTTGATTTTCAATGGAAACACACAAATATTTACAGATATAATTCAAGGGGCATTTGGCTCGGCCAAAACAGGTTTCGAAATTTCGCTGGGACTCACCGGGGTACTTTCTATGTGGCTTGGTATAATGAAAGTGGGAGAAAAAGGAGGCGTTATCCAAATGTTTGCCCGGCTTGTGGCTCCGTTTTTCACTAAGATTTTGCCCGATATTCCCAAAGATCATCCCGCGCTCGGCAGTATTTTTATGAATGTGTCGGCCAATATGCTCGGACTTGATAATGCTGCTACGCCAATGGGCCTCAAGGCGATGAAGGAATTACAGGAGATAAACCCCGACAAAGAAACGGCTTCGAATCCCATGATTATGTTTTTGGTGCTGAATACGGCCGGACTTTGTTTGATCCCCATTAGTATAATGGTTTACAGGGCTCAGTTGGGCGCGGCCAATCCGGCGGATGTTTTTTTGCCCATTATGATTGCTACTTTTATTGCGGCTTTGACAGGTCTTATTACAGTGGCTATTTATCAGAAAATAAATTTGTTGGATAAAACAATTTTAGGTACAATTACGGGACTGGTTGTTTTTATTGCTGCTGTGATTTTTTTACTGAGTCAGCTTACAAAAGATCAGATCTCGCAATATTCTTCGCTGACAGCCAATTTTATTTTGTTCGGCATTATCGTGGGTTTTATTGCTATGGCGATGATCAAGAAAGTAAATGTGTACGAATCTTTTATCGAAGGCGCTAAAGAAGGGTTTCAGGTGGCTGTAGGTATTATTCCTTATCTGATTGCCATACTTGTGGCCATTGGTATTTTCAGGGCTTCGGGTGCGATGACAATGCTTACCGATGGAATTACGTGGTTGGTAGGACTTACCGGCCTGAATACCGATTTTGTGGGCGCTTTGCCTACTGCTCTGATGAAACCCCTGAGCGGAAGTGGGGCACGCGGCATGATGGTGGATGCCATGACTTTGAACGGGGCTGATTCTTTTGTGGGCCGGCTTTCGTGCATCATTCAGGGATCGACCGATACAACATTTTATATACTTGCTGTTTATTTTGGTTCGGTTGGAATTAAAAATACACGATATGCTCTGGTTTGTGGCTTATTTGCCGATTTTGTGGGTATTGTTTCGGCCATTTTACTTGGTTATTTGTTCTTTCATTAAATCCCGTTCGTTTTATCTAAAAAGCATAAACAATGAAATTTAAGAACGGTACGTTTTTTTTAATTAATTAAGGCAATGGAAAAACTATATTATTCTATCTCTGAGGTGGCTGCAATGTTTAAAATCAATCAATCAAATCTGAGGTTTTGGGAGAAGGAATTTAAACAGCTTCAACCCAAAAGGAATGACAGAGGAACGCGTTTTTATACAAACGAGGATATTGCTACGATTAAGAAAATAGTTTTTTTGGTTGAAGAACAAAAACTAACGCTGGAGGGAGCAAAACGCCGCCTGGGGCAGAAAAAGGATGCGGTTGAAAAACAACAACAGCTGGTGGAACGTTTGAAAAGTATACGCGAAGAATTAAAGGGAATTGCGAATGCTCTGTCATAGATGCTTAATATTGAATAAAAAATCAATTACATACACATGAAACACCTATGACCTAACTAAAAATTCAGGACACACAAGGAGATGATTAAAATTTTACTAAACATTCTTTGTTCTCCTCTTATTCCCCCTTTAGGGGGTTAGGGGGCAGATATAATAAATTATATACACATGAAAAAGTTGCTTGTACTTTCGCTCTCAGTAGTGTTGTTTTCGCAGACAGTTTCGGCGCAGGGGAAACCAAAGAATGTTGTTTTGTTGATAGGCGATGGTATGGGTTTGGCTCAGATTTATGCCGGTATGGTGGCCAATGGCAATCATCTTCAACTCGAACGCTGTAAAAGTATCGGCTTTTCAAAAACCTATTCAGCAAGTCATTTTACTACCGATTCGGGTGCCGGTGGCACGGCTTTGGCCTGTGGCGTGAAAACGAAAAACGGAATGATAGGTATGAATCCCGATTCGGTGGCTGTTCAGTCCATTCTCGAATTGGCCGAGAAAAATAAATTAGCAACCGGTATTGTTGTGGCTTGTGCAGTTACTCATGCTACGCCTGCTTCGTTTATTGCCCATGTGAACAACCGGAATATGTACGAAGAAATTGCCACCGATTATTTGAAAACCGATATAGATGTTTTCGTTGGAGGTGGCCGTAAGTATTTCGAAGAAAGAGCGGATGACAGGAACCTGATCGATGAACTTAAAGCCAAAAATTATCAGGTTGCTTATACAATAGATGATGTGAAGGCAATAAAATCAGGAAAACTGGCAGGTTTGCTTTACGAAGACCAAAATCCTGCCATGCCTGAACGTGGGAAAATGTTACCGGATGCTACTATGGCGGCCATTGATATCCTCGACAATAACAAAAAAGGGTTCTTCCTTATGGTGGAAGGTTCTCAAATCGACTGGGCAAGCCATGACAATGATGGGGCACAGATAGTTAAGGAAGTACTCGATTTTGACGAAACCGTTGGGCGGGTACTGGATTATGCACAAAGACATGGAAATACGCTTGTGATTATCACTGCCGATCACGAAACGGGCGGATTGACTTTTCCCACCGGAAATATCAAAGCGGGTACTTTTGATGCAGCGTTTACTACCAAAGGACATACCGGCATTCCTGTACCTGTTTTTGCTTTTGGCCCCGGCGCCGATAAATTTACAGGTTTTATGGAAAATATCAGCATCAAAGCCAAAATTGAGAAACTGCTCAGGCTGTGATCTTTGTTTTCTGTGCCTTTGGTTCGATTCAGGTTTAAAGCACCAAAGTACTCAGTCATAAAACCACCAACTTTTTCTTAAAAGGGCTGACGAAATGTGCAGCCATTTTTCCATTCACTGCAACCGTAGGCGGTGTTTCCTTTTATAATTGTACCTTTTCCGCACAATGGACAAATTTTTCCTTCGGGATTGTTTTTGTTTTCGTGCGATGCACGTATTTCGTCAATCGAACGGTTATCGCTTTTTACGTTCAGTACAATCTGACGAACCATTTCCTTTAATTCATTTAGAAAATCACTGGCCTGGTATTCACCCCGTTCCACTTGTCGGAGTTTTTTTTCCCAGAGTCCGGTCAGTTCAGCCGATTTCAGCATTTCTTCCTGGATTGTCAATATCAAATCTATTCCTGTGTTGGTGGCTATCAGGTTTTTGCGCTCCTTTCGAATGTATTCCCGTTTGAAAAGCGTTTCGATAATTGCAGCGCGCGTCGAAGGGCGACCAATGCCATTTTCTTTCAAAGCGTCACGCAGTTCGTCGTTGTCCACAAGTTTTCCTGCCGTTTCCATGGCACGGAGCAATGTGGCTTCGGTATATGGTTTGGGGGGCGAAGTCCACTTTTCGGCCAGGGTAGGCGCGTGCGGTCCGCTTTCGCCTTTCACAAAGAGCGGAAGTGTTTTTTCATCTTCTTCGCTTTCTTTCTCATCTTCTGTTTTGGCTTTTTCGAATACAACGCGCCAACCTGGATCGAGGATTTGCTTCCCGGTGACTTTAAATTCCACTTTGTCTACTTCGCCCAATACTGTGGTGGTCGAAATTTTACACTCGGGATAAAAGTTGGCAATAAAGCGGCGTGTCACCAGATCGAATACCCGCTTTTCGTTCTCGTTTAATGCCGTAGGATGTACGCCGGTAGGTATAATGGCGTGGTGATCGGTGACCTTGGCATTGTCGAAAACCTTTTTCGTTTTTGGTAATTTTCCTGCTAAGAGAGGTTTTGTTATTAGTTCATAATCTTTCAATCCTTTCAGAATGTCAGGGATTTTAGGGTACATATCATCGCTCAGGTAAGTAGTGTCGACGCGAGGATATGTAGTTATCTTTTTTTCGTAAAGACTTTGAATGATTTTGAGTGTTTCGTCGGCCGAGAAGCCGAATTTTTTGTTGCATTCCACCTGCAGCGATGTAAGGTCGAAAAGCCGTGGGGCCGATTCGGTACCTTTTTTAGTGCCAATATCGGTGATGAAAAAGTCGGCGGTTTTTACAGTTTCCAGAAAACCGGTACCTTCTTCTACACTCGAAAACCGCCCTTTTGTGGCCGAAAACAAAGTGTCGCGGTAAACGGTTTTCAGTTCCCAATAAGCTTCGGGTTTGAAGTTTTCTATTTCGAGTTGTCGGTTTACAATGAGTGCGAGTGTAGGTGTTTGTACGCGCCCGATCGATAGTATTTGTCGGTTCTTACCGTATTTCAGGGTGTAAAGTCGGGTGGCATTCATGCCCAGGGTCCAGTCGCCAATGGCGCGTGAAAGTCCGGCTTCGTAAAGGTGTTGAAATTCCTTTTGATCGCGTAATTTGGCAAATCCTTCGCGTATGGCTTCTTCGGTCAACGATGAAATCCACAAACGTTTCACCGGACATTTACACAATGCTTTTTGCATTACCCAGCGTTGAATGAGCTCGCCTTCCTGCCCGGCATCACCGCAGTTGATAACTTCATCGGCCGCCGCCATCAATGTTTCAATTACTTTAAATTGCTTTTGAATGCCGCTGTCGTTCATTACTTTTATGCCAAAGCGTTGCGGAATCATGGGTAACTGACTCAGTGTCCATGGTTTCCATTCGGGAGCATATTCATGGGGTTCGAGCAACCCGCACAAATGTCCGAAAGTCCATGTCACCTGGTACCCGTTTCCTTCGATATATCCATCTTTGCGGGTTTTAGCACCCAGTATTTCGGCAATATCACGTGCTACACTTGGTTTTTCGGCGATACAAACAATCATGATTGTGGGGGTAGAGTTTGAAGATTAATGAATTGTTCTGATAGCATCTGGCTATGTTATTCATTGCAAATGTACATAAAAAAAACATTTTTCTTTTCAACATTTTTTTGTTTTGAATGACGTTGATCTTAAGCTTCTGATGGCTAAGGTCATTTTCGAAAACATTATTTTTGTTCAATTTTGAACTAAAGTAAACGTACTAATTTTAACATGGCCTCAGCATTGAATCTCTTTTTTGAGGAAGTGAAAATCTTTATTTTTTTCATATATCAGTGTATGAGAGAACTGAAGATTTTGTATCTTTGTAGCTCCAAGTTTTGGTCAGTCAATTTGTAATCATTTTGAAATTGCTTCAAATTCAGGATGAATTCAACGTTTGTAAGAAGAATAAACATATATTAAAAATATTTTATGGAAGAATTAAATGCTATTGTACAACAGGTTGTACAGGTTTCGCCTATTATGAAAGTGTTCAGAATAGCTCCACTGGGCTGGAATTTACCCGATTTCAAACCGGGACAGTTTGTAGCCATTGGTTTGCCGCCAACCAGTGAAAAATGTGCTGAAGCCACTGAAGAGCCCGCTGAACCAGATCAGGATAAATTGATTAAAAGGGCTTATTCTATTGCATCGTCGAATTTGTCGAAAGATTACGTTGAATTTTACATTACCCTGGTTCACTCAGGCGCTTTGACTCCACGTTTGTTCAACCTTAATATCGGCGATAAAATATGGTTGGGAAATAAATTTGTGGGTATGTTTACACTCGATCAGATTGCTGAAGATCAGAACATAGTGCTGATTGGTACAGGCACCGGAGTTGCTCCTTATATGAGTATGTTGCGTACCGATGCGCTGCATCGCAAAGGAAACATCCTTGTTATTCATGGCGCTTCCAATTCATGGGATTTGGGTTATTCTTCCGAATTAAATCTGTTGCAGAGTTTGTCGCCTAAGTTCCGCTATCTTCCTACCATCACTATTCCTGAACGTGAGTTTACGCCATGGTCGGGTCGTACTGAATTTATTCAGGAAATATGGGAAGATGGTTCTGTTGAAAAACTGTGGGGCTTTAAACCCACTGCTGAGAATACGCATGTTTTCCTTTGTGGTAATCCACGCATGGTTTCGGGCATGATAGAGTGTCTCGAAAAAGAAGGATTCAAAGAACATACCCGCAAGGAAGTGGGTCAGGTACATGCTGAGAAGTTCAATTGATTTCTATTTTCTTATAAAATAAAATTTAAAACACCCGATTGTGCCTTTGATCGCAATTCGGGTGTTTTCTCTTAGTGGATTTTCGGAATAGTTTTGTGAAAGTTTAATTATCTTTGCAACTGCAATATAGTATTTACTTATAAAAACTAACGGTATGGAAGAACTGACGCTTATCACCCCAACTTTTTTGTTCTCGGCTGTTTCGCTCATTTTGTTGGCTTATACCAATCGTTTTTTGTCCTATGCTCAACTGGTACGCACGCTGAAGGATAAGTACATGGAAGATCATTCGGCCATAACACATGCGCAGATCATGAATCTTCGGAAAAGGCTTTATCTGACCAAGAATATGCAAATGTTCGGTGTGGCCAGTTTGCTGCTTTGTGTAGCTACAATGTTCTTGATTTATATTGGCTCACATATATTGTCGGCTTATATTTTTGGATTAGCTTTGCTGTTGCTCATTATATCGCTTGGACTTTCGGTTTGGGAAATACAAATTTCGGCCAAATCGCTCGAAATTTATTTGGGTGATATGGAGAAAATTGAAAAAGCCGAATAAACCTGTAATGTTGTTGTCAAAAAAAAACAGAGAATTATTAAAGAGGAATAAAGAAAACTATCTATGAATAAAGGATTTGTAAAGGTTGCTGCCGCAATTCCTGAACTAAAAGTGGCCGATTGTGCTTTTAATGTCAGCAAAATCATTGAATTACTCCAGCGAGCAGAGCAGGAAAAAGTGCAGGTGGTTTGTTTTCCCGAACTTTCGGTTACCGGTTATACCTGTGCCGATTTATTTTTTCAGGAAAAACTATTGCAGGATGCGGAAAAGTACCTGGCCGAACTTCAGTTGGCTTCTTTTGCCACGACTGCTGTGGCTATTGTGGGTATGCCTGTTCGTGTTGATAATCAGCTGTTCAATGTGGCTGTTGTGCTTCAGGGTGGCCGTATTTTAGGAGTTGTGCCTAAAACAAATTTACCAAACAACAATGAATTTTACGAAAAACGATGGTTTGCTTCGGCAAAATCGACAGATGTCACCACAATAAAAATTGACGGTGAGGAAGTACCTTTCGGAACCGATATTTTATTTACAGATCGTAAATTTTCCTTTGCTATCGAATTGTGCGAAGACCTTTGGGTACCCATTCCGCCAAGTTCGCAACATGCTGTTCACGGTGCTGATATCATTTTTAATCTCTCGGCCACCAACGAACTTATTGCCAAACATCATTATTTGTGTCAGCTCATCGAACAACAATCGGCACGTTGTAATTCGGGATATGTGTACGCTTCTTCGGGTTTTGGAGAATCCACTACCGATGTGGTATATGCCGGGAACGGACTTATTGCCGAAAATGGAAAAATGATTGCCTCTTCCGAACGGTTTTTGTTCGAATCGCAACTTGTTGTTTCCGAAATAGATGTGGAGCGGTTGAGAGCCGATAGGATGAGGAATACAAATTTCAGCAACGAAAAATCAGATAAGAGATACAAAAATGTAAATATCGAGGATGCTCATTTTACTAATTTTGAATTAAAACGGAGCTTTGGTAAACATCCTTTTGTGCCTGCTATGGCCAACAGAAACGAGAGCTGTGAAGAAATCTTTTCGATTCAGGTGGGCGGTTTGGCCAAACGTTGGCAACATACAAAAGCAGAAACGCTTGTGTTAGGAATTTCGGGAGGTTTGGATTCTACGCTTGCCTTGTTGGTGTGTGTGAAAACTGCCGATAAGCTTGGCATTGACCGCAAAAGCATAATTGGCATCACTATGCCGGGCTTTGGTACTACCGACCGGACTTATTCCAATGCATTGAATTTGATGAATTCATTGGGCATTTCGCAAAAAGAAATATCTATAAAAGATGCATGTGTTCAGCATTTTAATGATATTGGACATGATGTGTCGGTACATGACATAACTTACGAAAATACGCAGGCGCGAGAGAGGACTCAAATCCTTATGGACATTGCCAACCAACACAACGGCCTTGTGATTGGTACAGGCGATTTGTCGGAACTGGCTTTGGGCTGGGCTACTTACAACGGCGATCATATGTCGATGTATGCGGTGAACAGTGGTATTCCTAAAACTTTGGTTCGTTATCTTGTCGACTGGGTTTCGCATACTTTAGACGGTGCTGCAGCGCTTATTCTCCAGGATGTACTCAACACTCCAGTAAGTCCGGAACTATTGCCTGCCGACGAAAATGGCAAGATAGCGCAAAAAACAGAAGATTTGGTAGGTCCTTACGAACTGCATGATTTTTTTCTATATTATTTTGTGCGTTTCGGATTTGCACCAGAGAAAATAAGGTTTTTGGCCAATAATGCTTTCGACGGAGATTATACCGATGAGCTAATTGTGAAATGGCTGAAAGTCTTTCTGCGCCGGTTTTTTGCCCAACAGTTCAAACGTTCGTGTATGCCCGATGGACCGAAAGTAGGCTCTATCAATCTTTCGCCGCGGGGCGATTGGCGCATGCCCAGCGATGCGGTCGGCTTTCGCTTCGACGAAGAAGAAAATGTGTAAAATTATAAATTAATACTAATATTAAAGTCTTATAAATCAATGTTTTCAGAAAAATATTACGGTAATTCATTAGAAGATTGGCTCGTTTCGTTGGCGATTATCGTTGGCGCTTTGATCCTCAACAAGGGAATTATATTATTCAATAAGTATGTAATTCGGAAAATAACATCCAAGACTCATAACAGGTTGGACGATATTTTATTTAAAATGTTGCAGGCGCCTGTACTTCTGGGTATTATTTTACTCGCTATTTGGATCGCTCTTAGCCGACTGGAATTTGATCCCAAATTTGATGTTTTGCTTGGTAAATCTTACCAGTTTTTGATTGTTGTAAATATCACCTGGTTCTTAGTGAGGTTTATTAATGCGCTGATTGAAGAGTATTTGGTGCCTGCCGCCGAAGATCCTGCACGTAAATACATAGATAATACTCTTTTGCCGGTTGTTAGGCGAACTATTTTAGGTGTTGTTTGGGCCATTGGACTCATGATGGCACTTAAGAATGTAGGCGTTGATGTAGGCGCTCTGATTGCAGGTCTGGGCATCGGAGGTTTGGCATTTGCCCTTGCCGCTCAGGATACTATAAAAAATATCTTTGGAGGAATTACTATTTTTACCGATCGTCCTTTCCGTATTGGCGACCGAATAAAAGTGGATGGTTTTGACGGATTTGTAGAAGATATTGGCATCAGGAGTACCCGTTTGCGTACACTCGAAAAGCGCTTGGTGACTATTCCAAACTATAAAATAGTAGAAGCCTCCATCGAAAACGTTACGGATGAGCCTATGCGCAGAGTGGTGATGGTGATTGGGCTCACTTACTCAACATCGCCCGAAAAAATGAACGAGGCTATCTCAATTTTGAAGAATATCCCCAAACGCATCAACGAAGTAGATGCAAATAACCTGATAGCCGTTTTTTCAGATTTTGCTCCTTATTCGCTGAATTTAAAACTAATATATTGGGTCAAAAGTACAGGGGATGTGATGGAGGTTCCTTCGAAAGTCAATTTCGAAATTCTGACAACTTTCAACAAAGCAGGATTAAGTTTTGCTTTCCCCACACAAACGATCGTTATTGAACCAACCGACGAGAAAATTTAATTCTTAAAATTATTTGATAACCGACTTAATTTAGATAATTATTGTTTTTGTTTATCGTGTTCTACTGAAATTTTTGTTATTTTTGTCAGTTGTATGTCAAAATTTCAGACATTAAATCAATATAATTATGCAACAATCAGAAATACAGTCAGTAAAGCATAGGTTTGGGATTATCGGTTCGTCCGAATTACTTAACAGAGCGATTGACATAGCTGTGCAGGTGGCTCCCACCGATTTGTCTGTTTTGATAACTGGTGAAAGTGGTGTGGGTAAAGAAAATTTCCCTCAGATTATTCACCATTACAGTCATCGTAAACATGGACCTTATATTGCTGTGAATTGCGGAGCTATTCCCGAAGGAACGATTGATTCAGAATTGTTTGGACACGAAAAGGGGTCGTTTACCGGGGCTACTGCCGACCGTAAAGGTTATTTTGAAGTGGCCGATGGGGGAACGATTTTTTTGGATGAAGTGGGTGAATTGCCTCTTTCGACGCAAGTACGCTTGCTTCGTGTGCTCGAAGCCGGTGAATTTATAAAGGTGGGTTCGTCCAAAACCCAAAAAACAAATGTGCGGGTAGTGGCCGCTACTAACCTGAATATGATTCAGGCGACCAGAGATGGTAAATTTCGTGAGGATTTGTTTTACAGGTTAAACACTGTGCCTATAGCTGTGCCGCCTTTACGCGACAGGAAAGAGGATATTGTGCTGCTGTTCCGTAAATTTGCTTCCGATTTTGCTGAAAAATACCGAATGCCGGCCATCAAGCTTACTGATGATGCAAAAGCATTGCTCACCAATTATTACTGGAACGGTAACGTCCGGCAATTGAAAAATATTACAGAACAAATATCGGTTATTGAGCAACAACGGGAAATCAATGCATCGATTTTACGTTCGTATTTGCCGAAGGACGATGTGGAAAGGTTACCGGCTATCTTTGGTACTGTAGGCAATGATCAGAAGTCGTTCAATAGCGAACGCGAAATTTTGTATCAGGTGTTGTTCGATATGAAGAAAGACATGATAGATCTTAAAAAACTTGTTCATGATATTATGGGAACTCCAACAGGAGGAAACCATGATACGGATGCGCATTTAAGTGCTTCATTTCATAAGCTGAACGATACGATCATCACAACTTCGTCGTCGAACCTTGAATACAAAAACGATAACGCTAAGCGTGAAAATCCGACTTTTACACGCGATCTGAAAGAAATAGATGATTTTCAGGATGTAGAAGAATATCAGGAGTTTGAATCGACTCAGAAGCCGCTGAGTCTCGAAGATATGGAACGTCAGATGATAAAAGCAACGCTTGAGAAACATAGGGGAAGAAGGAAAGCCGCAGCAGATGAATTGAAAATATCTGAACGAACCTTATATCGGAAAATTAAAGAATATGGAATTGAATAAAAAAAAGGGTTTAAGAAGTGTTTTTTCTACATTTAAATCGATTCGATTCATCACGTTTGTGGTGGTGGTAGTTGTAAGTATTTCATGTACAGTATCATATAAATTTAATGGCGGAAATATCGATTATGCCAAAACCAAATCGATTTCGATCGTCGATTTTATCAATACTTCTGAGTTAGTGTATGCTCCTCTCTCACAGGAATTTTCGGAAAAGTTGAGGGATGCGTATACTAAAACAACACGTCTGCAATTGCTTAAAAAAGGAGGAGATTTACATCTCGAAGGTGAAATTGTTGGGTATGAGCTTACTCCAATAGGCATCGGTGTCGATACTTATGCCGCTCAAACAAAGCTGACGGTTACCATTAATGTGCGTTTCACAAATAATAAAAATCCCGAAGACGATTTCGAAAAAAAATATACAGCTTATCAAACCTTCGATAGCAATAGCTTGCTCACAGCTGTTCAGGATGAATTGCACAAAGTAATTATCGACGAAATTGTAGATAATATCTATAACGATACTGTGGCGAAATGGTAAACGTCAAAAAAAATAATTTTATCTATCAGCAATGACGCACGAAGAATTCATTTCAATTGTAAAGAGCCCGGCATCCGTTTCGAGCAAAAATATCGACGATTTGAAGGAAATGATTGGATTCTATCCTTATTTTGTTCAACCACGTTTGTTACTTGCAAAAGCTGCACATGATGCTAAAAGTATTCATGCACAAAAATATATCGATCGTGCATCTATATATTGTGCCGATCGTCGTTGGTTGTTTTATTATTTATATCCCGAGAAAAACATCGAACAGCGGTATAAAATTGATAGGATTCCTAAATATTCAGGCAATTATTTTGATTTGATAAATACGGTAGAGGCTCAGGGTGGAGATGCCCGACAATCGCTTAAGAATTTGGCCGAACGACTGAAATCGGCAAGGGTAGTGGCAGTGAAGCATGTGGAAACAACCAAGAATACGTTCGAGAAGCCGCTATCAAATCGCGAATCGGTTCACATTCCTATTCCCGATTATTTTAGCGAAAAGGTGTCGCCCACAAATGTAAATGCTCAAATATCAGAGGAAAATTTAAAAAAATGTATTCACGATAAGAAATACGCCGAGGCAATTGAAATATTGAAGAAATTAAATTTGATTAATCCGAAAAAAAGTATTTACTTTGCAGACCAAATTCGTTTTCTAGAAAAAGCACTCGTAAACTCAAAAAAATAAACATATTATGTACATTCTTTTTACAATTCTGATTGTTATAGCATCGGTTTTACTTATTTTGTTGGTTTTAGTTCAAAATTCAAAAGGTGGAGGTTTATCTTCCGGTTTCTCATCGTCGAATCAGGTGCTTGGAGTTCGGAAAACTACTGATTTTCTCGAAAAGGCAACTTGGACTTTGGTAGCCATTGTGCTTGTACTTTCTGTTGGCACAGTAGCTGTTGATAAAAATGAAGTCGCTGCCAATCAATCTGAAATTAAAGAGCAATATCAAAATGCACAAAAAGAAGAACCGGGTGTAGTAGCTCCGGGCTTTGGTGAAAATCCTGACGCTGCCAAACAAGAACAGCCAGCTGCAGCTCCTCAACAATAATTATCAGATCAGTAAGTATTTGAAGCGTATCAAAATCCTTTTGATGCGCTTTCTTTTTTAGATGTTATGAATTTTATCAATATAGTTGATTATGCGGGTACATTTGCGTTTGCCATCAGTGGTATTCGCCTGGCTTCAGCAAAACGATTTGATTGGTTCGGAGCTTATGTAGTGGGTTTGGTTACTGCCATTGGAGGGGGTACTGCGCGCGATATTTTACTTGATGTGACACCATTTTGGATGCAGCAACCTTCGTACTTGATCATTACAGGAATCGCTTTGCTGTGTGTCATTGCTTTCGGTAAACAGCTCATCAGACTCAATAACACATTTTTTATTTTCGATGCCATAGGGCTTGGATTGTTCGTAGTGGTAGGTATCGAAAGAAGTATTCAAGCGGGTTTTCCTTTTTGGGTTTCCATTATAATGGGCATGATTACCGGCTCGGTGGGCGGTATTATGCGCGACATTCTGATCAATGAAGTGCCGCTGATTTTTAGGAAAGATATTTATGCATTGGCATGTGTGCTTGGAGGTATTGTCTTTTATATCTGCACCGAGTTTAAACTTCCGAGCGAAATAACACAAATTCTTTCGGCTGTCTCGGTGATTTTGATGCGTGTTATTGCCGTTAGATTTCATTTGGGTTTGCCTGCATTGAAAGGACACGACGATTATAATGAAAATTAACGTGGATTTATTTTAATAGATATTCCATTCGCAATAAAAAGGTTTATAGTGATGAGAATAATATAATGTCGCATTAGTAAACCACTGATCTCCTGTTTGTCATCTTTTTATTCAATTGTAAATAACACCCCCGATAGCTATCGGGATAAATAGTAAATCCTTTTATGTTACAAATTGACGATACAATTATAAGTTTCGATTTGCTCGACGAGAAATTTGTCTGCGACCTGGCATCTTGCAAAGGCGAATGCTGCATTGAGGGTGATGAAGGTGCACCACTGGAGGAGGATGAGCTTGATAGAATTCAGGATTTATTGCCTGTAATTTGGGATGACCTGACCGATAAGGCTAAAGAAGTGATTGAAAAACAAGGCTTTTTTTATATCGACAGAACAGGTGAGCCGGTAACTTCAATTGTAAATGGTGCAGAATGCGTTTTTACCTATACCGACGACTCGGGCGTGTGCAAGTGTGCCATAGAAAAAGCGTATCGCGAAGGTAAAACCGATTTCTACAAACCTATTTCGTGTCATTTGTATCCGGTAAGATTGCAGAAATACGAAGGATTTACGGCTGTGAATTACCATCGCTGGGGAATTTGTGACTGTGCCAGGACTTTAGGTGGCGGTTTGAATGTGCCTGTATATCGTTTTCTGAAAGAACCTTTGATTCGCCGTTTTGGTGCCGATTGGTTTAATCAGCTTGAAATTGCTGATAAAGAATTGAAAAGACCTTGAAGCACAAAACATGCACAAAATCAGGTTTAGGGTAAGAGGCTGCTGGTTGTCGTACACAGCCTTAGTGAATAAGATGGTTTTGACGAAAAATTAATGTAAGTGAAATTAAAAAAACATTTGTAGAATAACGAGAAAGAAATTTACTCTTTTTCTCCCTTTTGGGGTTGGGGGCAACTATTTAAAAATGAAAACAAATAGCGTTAAAGTTGAAATCATCACCATAGGCGATGAAATTCTGATTGGTCAGATTGTCGACACCAATTCTGCCTGGATGTCGGTGGAATTGAATAAGGCAGGTTTTGAAATCGTTCAAATCACTTCGGTTCACGACGATGCTGCGCATATCGTTGCTTCGCTGGAATTGGCACTCGAACGCGCCGATGTGGTGCTTTTTACGGGTGGCATAGGCCCAACGAAAGATGATATCACAAAACAAACCTTGTGTCGGTATTTTGGCATGCAGCTTGTTTTTAATGACGAAGTTTATAAAAACATAGAACAAGTGCTCGTGAACCGATCACGCGCAGTAAATGAACTGACACGGACGCAAGCTTTCGTTCCTGACGGTTGTACGGTTATTCAAAATCGTGTGGGAACGGCTCCTGTTACCTGGTTCGAAAAGGACAGCAAAGTAATTGTTTCGATGCCCGGTGTTCCTTACGAAATGAAGCACATAATGAGTACCGAAGTGATTCCTCGCTTGGCCGAACGCTTCAAAACGCCAACGATTATTCATAAAAATGTTATCGTGCAGGGATATCCTGAATCGGCATTGGCAATGAAAATTGCCGATTGGGAAAATGCTCTGCCCGAAGACATACATTTGGCTTATTTGCCCAACAACGGAATTATTAAACTCCGACTCAGTGGAATTTCAGATGATCCGCTCTCGCTCGAATTTTCTATCAATCAGCAAATTGCAGGTCTTACCGAAATACTTGCCGATGCTATAGTGGCTTATGACGATACGCCCGTTGAAGAAATGATTGGTAACCTGCTTACTGCTAAAGGCATGACGCTGGCCACTGCCGAAAGTTGCACCGGTGGGTTTATTGCACATAAAATAACATCGGTTCCCGGAAGTTCGCAGTATTTCAAAGGTTCGGTAATTGCTTATTCCAACGAAGTGAAAGTGAATGTGCTCAACGTGTTAGCCGGTGATATAGAACAATATGGCGCTGTGAGTAAAGAAGTGGTTGAACAAATGGCGGTAAACGTGCGTAAATTACTGAAAACAGATGTTGCTATAGCCACTTCAGGAATTGCCGGACCGGATGGCGGAACTGAAGAAAAGCCAGTGGGAACTGTTTGGATTGCAGTGAGTTTTCCAAATGGAGTGCTGTCCCGTGATTTTAAATTCGGCAATGTACGCATTCAAAATATCGAACGTGCAGCACAGTCAGCAATATTGATGTTGAAAGATGTAATATGAGTATAAGCAGTTGATTTGCATTTGTTTGGGTTGTCTTTTGTGTTTTTGAGAATTAATTCTCAAAATTATTCAGGAAAAAACTTGTAAGTTCAAAATAAATAGTGTAATTTTGCGCACTGTTTTTGAGAAAAAATGTAATTAAATAAAAGATATACTGAAATGTCAAAAATTTGTCAGATCACCGGAAAAAAAGCAATGGTAGGAAACAATGTTTCGCACTCGAAACGTCGCACCAAAAGAACTTTTGATGTGAATTTGTTTACCAAAAAGTTCTATTGGGTAGAACAAGATTCATGGATTAGCTTGAATATATCAGCATCCGGTCTACGTACCATCAACAAAGTTGGATTAGATGCAGCCATCAAGAAAGCTGCCGAAAAAGGGTTTTTATACGCATAATTAAGGGAGAAAATTTATCATGGCCAAAAAATCAAAAGAAGCAAGAATCCAGGTTATCCTGGAGTGCACAGAGCATAAAGAAAGCGGTATGCCCGGTACATCGCGTTATATCACGATGAAAAACAGAAAAAATACACCGGCACGTATGGAGTTGAGAAAATACAACCCTATTTTAAAAAGAGTAACTCTTCACAAAGAAATTAAATAATATCTGAATCATGGCAAAAAAAGCGGTAGCATCTCTCCAGAGCGGAGAAGGACGTTCGTTCGCAAAGGTTATTAAGATGGTGAAATCACCTAAAACCGGTGCGTATATTTTTCAGGAAGAAATTGTTCACAACGATAAAGTAAAAGATTATTTTGCTAAATAATATCGTACGATATAAAAAAGCATCCCCTCGTTTTTTAAATGAGGGGATTTTTTTTGCGGTTTAGTCAGAAAAAATCCTTAATTTTGTAGTTCATTCGTTTCAGCTGTAAATAGGGCAACCTGCCAATTTACAAATTATTAGAAAAGTAAATTGTAATCAATTTTTGCTAAAACCATAGACAATAAAATGGGTATTTTTAATTTTTTCAGTAAGGATAAAAAAGAAACACTTGATCAGGGTTTATCCAAAACCAAAGAGAGCGTTTTTTCGAAGATATCGCGCGCTGTTGCCGGAAAATCAAAGGTCGATGATGAGGTGCTGGATAACCTCGAGGAAGTACTGATAAGTTCGGATGTGGGCGTGGAAACAACGCTGCGCATTATTGGCCGTATCGAGGAGCGTGTGGCAAGGGATAAATATGTGGGTACATCGGAGCTGAATGGTATTTTGAAGGAAGAAATAGCCGGACTGCTTGCCGAAAATAATTCCGACCTTCCCATGGATTTTGAGAGCACATTGCCCCATAAACCTTACGTGATTATGGTGGTAGGTGTCAATGGCGTGGGTAAAACAACAACTATCGGTAAATTAGCTTACCAGTTCACTAAGGCCGGAAAAAAAGTGTATTTGGGCGCTGCCGATACCTTCCGTGCTGCTGCCGTGGAGCAGCTGGTGATTTGGGGTGAACGCACAGGCGTTCCTGTGATTAAACAAAAAATGGGTTCGGATCCGGCTTCGGTAGCTTACGACACGCTCGCTTCGGCCAAGGCCAATGATGCCGATGTGGTAATTATAGATACCGCCGGACGACTTCATAACAAAGTGAATTTGATGAATGAGTTATCGAAGATAAAAAATGTAATGCAAAAAATTATCCCCGATGCTCCGCACGAGGTGTTGTTGGTGCTCGATGGTTCTACCGGTCAGAATGCTTTCGAGCAAGCCAAGCAATTTACAAAAGCAACCGATGTGAATGCGTTGGCTGTTACTAAATTAGATGGTACGGCCAAAGGTGGCGTTGTAATAGGAATTTCCGACCAGTTTAAAATTCCGGTGAAATACATAGGGTTAGGAGAAGGTATGGAGCACTTGCAAGTGTTCGACCGGAATGCGTTTGTTGCTTCTTTGTTTGAATAATTAATTATTTTTATGCTTTATGAAAAAATTACTTCTTTCTTTATTTTTTGTGGTTATAGCAATGAATTCGGGATTTGCTCAAAAACGGATTTCGGTTGTTTCGCCTGATGGCAAGTTAAAAGCTGAAATTGTAATTGACAAAACCATTGAGTATTCGGTTGTTCATGCCGGCGATATTATGTTGGCGCCATCGCCTGTTTCGATGACATTTACGAATGGACGTGAATTAGGTGTTCAGCCTAAATTGACAAAAGTTACTAAACGTACTGTCAACGAGGTGATAAATGCAGTGGTTTATAAAAAGAATAAAATTACAGAGAATTATAATGAAATAACACTGACGTTCAAAGGTGAATATAAACTTATTTTCAGGGCGTATAACGATGGTGTGGCGTATCGTTTTGCTACTACAATGAAACAACCGTTTATCGTAGAAAATGAGAAGGCTGTATTCAACTTCCCCGCGAACCCCAAGGTTTTCGTGGCTTATGTCGACGACCGTAACGGAACGAAAGATACTTTTGAAAAGCAGTTTTATAATTCGTTCGAAAACAGATACGAACATATTTCTCTCTCCGAATGGAATGCTAAACGACTTGCATTCAGTCCTATCGTCATCGAAGGCGTTCATGGGAAAAAAGTATGTATAGCCGAATCGGATGTGCTGAATTATCCCGGTATGTTTTTGAACAATGCCGGCGGATCCAACAGCTTGACGGCAGTTTTTGCTCCTTATCCTAAAGAAACCAAGCACGGAGGCCATAACCTTTTGCAGGACGAAGTTCTGTCGGCAGAGTCATTTATAGCCAAATGCAATGGCAATACAGTTTTTCCGTGGCGCGCCATTATTGTTTCCGAAAATGATTATGAGTTGACGAACAGTGATATGGTTTACAAGTTGGCCACTCCATCACAAATTGCGGATTTGAGCTGGATTAAACCTGGAAAAGTGGCCTGGGACTGGTGGAACGACTGGAATTTGTACAATGTGAATTTCAAAACCGGTGTAAACAACGAAACTTATAAATACTATATCGATTTTGCATCAGCGCATGGAATTGAATATGTGATTCTGGACGAAGGATGGGCAGTAAATTTGAAAAACGATTTGTTTCAAATTGTTTCGGAAATCGACCTGAAAGCATTGGTGGCTTATGCCAACAGCAAGAATGTGGATTTGATACTTTGGGCCGGGTACAATGCTTTCAACAAAGATATTGAAGGCGTTTGCAAACATTATTCCGAAATGGGAATCAAAGGTTTTAAAATTGATTTTATGGATCGCGATGATCAGCCTATGGTTGATTTTCATCATCGTACTGCTGTTATTGCAGCAAAATACAGGATGTTGGTCGATTTTCACGGAACTTATAAACCCACCGGGTTGCAACGCACCTATCCCAATGTGATAAATTTCGAAGCAGTACATGGTTTGGAACAAATGAAATGGTCAGATCCTTCGGTGGATCAAGTAACTTACGATGTGACGATTCCGTTTATACGCATGGTGGCCGGACCTCTTGATTACACCCAGGGAGCTATGCGCAATGCAACGAAAGACAATTACCGACCTATTAATTCAGAACCCATGAGTCAGGGAACACGCTGCAGACAATTGGCTGAATATGTGATTTTTGAATCGCCATTGAATATGCTTTGCGATAATCCTTCGAATTACATGAATGAGAAAGAATGTACAGAATTCATTGCACAAGTGCCTACAGTATGGGACGAAACCGTGGCTTTGAATGGTGAAATTGCAAAATATGTAAGTATTGCCCGCAGGAAAGCAAATGACTGGTATGTGGGCTCGATGACCAACTGGGATCCTCGTACGCTTGAACTTGATCTATCTTTTATTGGTAAAGGGAGCTTTAAAGCCGAAGTTTACAGGGATGGAAAAAATGCCGACCGTGTGGCACGTGATTACGTGAAAGAGCTTATTGATATACCTGTAGATAGAAAGTTGAAAATAAATTTGGCACAGGGTGGGGGATTTGCAATGAAAATAACCCGACAGAACTAAGATAGTTGGCTGTTGTTGTAGCATTTGGATTTTATGTATCCGAAATCTTATTTATAATTAAGAATTGAATGTCAAAAACAAAAAATAGTAAAGGAACTGTAGATGTAATAACCATGGGTTGCTCTAAGAATCTTGTTGATTCGGAGCAATTGATGCGGCAGTTCGATGCATTAGGTTATAAAGTGCGTCATGATGCCGAAAACCCTGATGGCGAAATTGTTATCATTAATACCTGTGGTTTTATAGGTGATGCGAAGGAAGAAAGTATCAATACTATTTTGCAGTTTGCCGAACGCAAAAAAAAGAAAAAAACGGACAAACTCTTTGTCATGGGTTGTTTGTCCGAAAGATATTTGAAAGAACTCAAAGCCGAAATCCCTGAGGTGGATAAGTTTTACGGAAAGTTCAATTACACCAATATACTTACAGATTTAGGTCAGGAATTCAGAGCCGATTTGCGCTTGGAGCGTACGCTGACAACTCCGGGTCATTACGCCTATCTGAAAATTTCGGAAGGTTGTAACCGCAGTTGTTCCTATTGCGCCATTCCTATCATTACCGGAAAACATCGTTCCCGTTCGATGGAAGACATTGAGGAGGAAGTGAAAAATTTGGTAGCGCAGGGCGTGAAAGAATTCCATGTCATTGCGCAGGACTTATCTTCTTACGGATTAGATAAATACAAATCGCTTCAACTTCCTGAGTTGATCGAACGTATTGCTGATATACCCGGTGTGGAGTGGATACGTCTGCATTATGCTTATCCCGCGCAGTTTCCTTACGATATTTTGCGGGTGATGCGTGAGCGGTCCAATGTTTGCAGTTATCTGGATATTGCGTTGCAGCATGTGAGCGATCATATGCTTAAAATTATGCGAAGGAATATCACCAAAGAGCAAACCTACGATTTGATAAAACGTATTCGGGATGAAGTTCCGGGTATTCACCTTAGAACCACTATGCTGGTAGGTCATCCCGACGAAACGGAAGAGGATATCGATGAGTTGAAAGCATTTATGACGTTTGCACGCTTCGAACGATTGGGAGCGTTTACCTATTCCAACGAAGAAGGAACGTACGCCTACAAAACCTATGAAGACAATATTCCTGAGGATGTGAAACAGGAAAGACTGAATGATATCATGGCCTTGCAACAAACTATTTCGTCCGAAATAAATCAAGCCAAGATTGGTACAAAAATGAAAGTGATCATCGACAGAAAAGAAGGTGATAATTATATTGGAAGAACCGAATTCGATTCACCCGAGGTAGACCCTGAAGTGTTGATTCCGTTAACAACCAAAGGTGTTTCGATTGGGGCGTTTTATGATGCCGAAATAATAGATGCCAGTGAGTTTGATTTGTATGCTCGTTAAAAACGTATAATTAAATGATTGAATTTAGTTGGATACGAATAACTCATATTCTCAAATATTTATTACAACAACATGAATAACAAAGAATTAATATCAAGTATTTCAGCAAAAATGAAACTCCCCAAAAAAGAGGTGGAGGAAATGCTGGAAGCAACTGTTTCGTTATGTGTTAGCGAATTGGCTGATGGTAAAACTATTGGAATTCATGGCTTTGGTCAGTTGGAAGTTAAAAAGAGAGAAGAGCGCATTTCTGTTCATCCTGCCACTCAGGTACGAACATTAATCCCTCCAAAGTTAGTAGTGAGTTTCAAGCAAAGCAATACCCTTAAGGATAAAATTAACGATCTGACAAATCATGAGTAAAGATAAATTCTCAACGCAGGAATTGATCAAGCAATTAGCCAAACGACTCAACCTCAACGAAAAACTTGCAGAAGATTTTCTGAAAGCTATGTTTATATCAATCGAGGAAGAGTTGCTGAAGGGAGAGCCTGTGAAGGTGAAAAATTTAGGTACTTTTAAATTGCAATGGAACGAACCCCGTAAAAGTGTGGATGTGACGACCGGTGAAGAAATTATGCTCGATGGTTATAATAAAATTACTTTTACACCCGATCCGAAATTAAAAGACCTGGTAAATGAGCCATTTGCCTATCTCGAACCTATTTTGCTCGAAGTCGATAGTCCGGTGCTCGAACCGGTGAAAACGCAGGATAGTTTTGATCCTTTGAACATTTTGAGCGGCCAGGCTGCCGAGATAAAATCACTTTTATCCGAGATAAGTGCACTTTCGGCTAATAATTCAAGACCGGCCGATGAAAGTGAACCGAAAGGAGATGATGAGTTAAATGTTGAGTTTATTGATACACAGGATGATATCGATGAAGAGCCTGTGGAAAAGGAAAATTTTTCAACTGAAGATGAATTGATTGAAGAAGAAGAAAGTGATGAGCTTTTGAATTTGGATACAGAAATTATAGTGCCGATTGATGAAGATACAGTTAACGAAGTTGAAAGCACCGGAGATATTGTAGCAAATGAAGTAATTAATGAAGGTCAGGTTGAGGAAATCAAGCTTGAAGAAGTGCCCGAAAATGAGGTGGATGTCATCAATCATCAGCCTGAAACTGAAGAAAACCTGAACGAACAATCCGCATCCGCATTGGAGGAAAATGTAGAAGACTCCATGCCAAATAACGGACAGCAGAAGCCTGACGCTGATACAGTTCGAAGGGAAGTTCCGTTTCAAATGCAGGGGCAACCTGCTATTTTATCCACGCCCGAAGCGTTTACGCTTAAGGTCAAATCAAACACAAAGCGTAAAAAGGGTTGTCTCATTTTTATTTTGGTCTTTCTATTGCTCACAGGTGGCTTTATTGTTAATTATTATCTTTCTTCTGCCACAAGGTGCTGGATTAAATATACTTTACTATCGGAAGAGACTGCGAACAAAATTACAAATTTCGATGAAACAATCACCGATTGGCTGTCGGGAGTCAAGTTGTGGTTCTCGGACAATATGGTGCCGGAAGAGAGTAAGGATGCTGTACTGATCAAACAGGATCAGCTGATGATTGAGAATGATACTTTAATTGCTGATACTTTGCCCGATTCAATGGCTGTGGTGCCTGTAGAAGAGGTGGTTGATAGTCTTCAACTTTTGTTTGATGGACCAAGGACGTATCATAAATTTCTGGGCGTAGAAACCATTAAGGAAGGAAGTCGTTTGACTTTAATTGCAGAACGATATTATGGCTTGCGCGATTTTTGGGTGTATATTTACGAAGCTAACAAGGATCGTATTGCCCATCCTGATAATTTGCCAGTGAATGTAGAAATACGTATACCTCAGGTTGATAAACGATTAATCGACAAAAATAATCCCGATTGCATTAAGAAGGCAAAGGAGTTACACGATTTGTATGTGAAAAAAAAGCTGGATTGATTGTATTTTTCTGAGTTCAAAGGTTCTGCATTTTGTAAATAGCAGAACTTTTTTTAAACAAAGATCTTAAAAATTATTTGATGAACCCATGAAAGCGGGAATTATACCGTTACGAATGTAAATTCAGGTTAATAGTTATTAAATCAATGATATAGCACCCCAAATAACACTATATTTGCTATCTAAAATTACTTATAAAATTTAAAGTATTATATATGGATCAATCTGTTGATATTAGAGAACTTAACGAAAGAATTGAAAAGAAAAGTTCGTTTGTCGATGCACTGGTAATGGGCATGGACAAGGTGATTATTGGCCAAAAACATTTGGTAGAATCATTACTGATAGGTTTACTTTCGGATGGTCACATTCTGCTCGAAGGGGTTCCGGGTTTGGCTAAAACATTAGCAATTAAAACGATGTCCGATTTAATTAAATGTGATTTCAGTCGAATACAGTTCACTCCCGATTTGTTGCCTGCCGATGTGATTGGAACAATGATTTACAGTCAGAAGAAAGAGGAGTTCAGTATTAAAAAAGGACCTATCTTCGCCAATTTGGTATTGGCAGATGAAATCAACCGTGCGCCGGCAAAAGTTCAGAGCGCTTTGCTCGAAGCCATGCAGGAACGCCAGATCACCATCGGTGAAAATACCTACAAACTTGAAGAACCTTTTCTTGTGTTGGCGACTCAAAATCCTATAGAACAGGAAGGTACTTATCCGCTTCCCGAAGCGCAAGTCGACCGTTTTATGCTGAAAGTAATTATCAATTACCCTAAAAAAGAAGAGGAACGATTGATCATTCGTCAGAACCTGCTGAAAGAAAAGCCAAAAGTACAGCCCATTCTTTCACCTAAAGATATTATTGAAGCGCGTGATATTGTACGTCAGGTGTATATCGACGAAAAGATTGAAAGATACATTGTTGATATTGTTTTTGCAACTCGTTTTCCTCAGGATTATGGACTCGATTCATTGAAAGATATGATTTCTTTCGGCGCTTCACCACGTGCTTCTATCAACCTGGCTCTGGCTGCGCGTGCCTATGCTTTTATTAAACGCCGCGGATATGTGATTCCGGAAGATGTACGTGCTGTATGTTATGATGTGATGCGTCACCGTATTGGTTTAAGCTACGAGGCCGAAGCCAACAATATGACTACAGAGGAAATTATTACTGAAATTCTGAATGCTATCGAAGTGCCTTAATTAATATGCTAATTAATTAATATGCCAATGAACCAATTAGTTAATGTGCCAATTAGTTGATAATTGAAAAATTATATAAAACATACACATTAATCATATTGACGTATTATTCACATTGACATGTTCGCAGATTTTTCATATTATCACATTATTTACATTGGCACATTATTCACATTAGCACATTTTTCTCATTAGAAGTATGGAAACGAGTGAATTATTAAAGAAAGTACGAAGGATAGAGATCAAGACAAAGGGTTTGTCGAAGAATATCTTTGCAGGCGAATACCATTCAGCCTTCAAGGGACTTGGTATGACATTTGCCGAAGTGCGTGAATATCAATATGGTGACGATATTCGTTCCATCGACTGGAATGTTACCGCACGTTTCGGTCATCCTTATATAAAAGTGTTCGAGGAGGAACGTGAGTTAACAGTTGTTTTACTCATAGATGTTTCAGGTAGCCGGGACTTTGGATCAGTTTCGCAGATGAAACGTGATATTTTCACCGAAGTGGCAGCAACTATTGCTTTTTCTACCATTCAGAATAATGATAAAATAGGTGTTATTTTCTTTTCGGATAAAATAGAAAAGTTTATTCCGCCTAAAAAAGGTCGTAAGCACGTTTTGCAGATTATTCGGGAATTAATTGATTTTAAACCTGAAAGCAATCAAACGAATATTGCTGCTGCATTGCGTTATTTCACCAATGCAATTAAAAAAAGTTCTACTGCATTTATCATTTCCGATTTTATAGATACCAATTTTGAAAAGGAGCTGATAATAGCGAACCGGAAACATGACGTGGTGGCTTTACAGGTGTACGACGTTCGAGAGGCTGAATTGCCCGATGTAGGACTCATAAAACTCAAGGACGCCGAAACCGGAAAACGCATTTGGGTAGATACTTCGGACAAAAGGTTGCGCACTACCTACAAACATACTTGGGGCGAAAATCAATTGGCGCTGCAAAAAACCTTTACCAAATCGGGTGTCGATTCAGTATCGATGACTACTTCCGAAGATTATGTGCGGGCGTTGATGAAGCTTTTCAAAATGAGAGCCTGAATTCAAATATAATTTAACTATTTACACTTTACAATCGGAAGTAGAGAAGTGAAAGGTTGATAATTAAAATTTTATGAGAAAGATACTTATTTTTTCTATTCTATTTTCAAGTACTTTTTTTGTTCATCTATTGGCTCAGAACATAACGGTCACTGCGCGCATGGATTCCACTTCGATGTGGATAGGCGATCAGACAAAATTATCGTTCGAAATTTCGCAACAACCCAACCAGAAGGTCATTACACCACTGTTTTCCGATACTATCGTTGGCGGACTCGAAATTGTTGAACCTATGAAGTCGGATACCGTTAGCTCGCCCGATGGGCATTTGCTTGTCACTCAACGGTACACGGTGACAGCTTTCGAGGATTCGTTGTTGTATATTCCGCCTTATCCTTTTGTGCTGAATGGCGACACCATCTGGTCGAAGTCTCTTTCGCTAAAGGTGGTACAACCTTTTGTTATCGATACGGCTTCTAATCAGATTGCCGACATTAAAACGGTTTTCACTCCCGGGTTTTACTGGAAAGGATTGATTCGTAAAATATTGATTGCTCTGCTTATTCTGTTGCTCATCATAGCGCTTGTAATTGTGGTACGTCGGTTGATGCACAAGAAACCTATTTTTGTTTCTACCTCGCCCGAACCGGGTTTACCTCCTTACGATGTGGCGATTTCAAAACTGAACAATATAAAACAGCAAAAGCTCTGGCAACAAAACCGATCGAAGGAATATCATACTGAACTGACAGATGTTATAAGAGAGTATATCGAAAGAACTTTTGAAATACCCAGTATGGAAATGACATCCGACGAGATCATTGTGCATCTGAATCATCTGAAATTTGAATCAAAAACAGCTTATTCGGCGCTGTTACAATTGCTTCGTTTAGCCGATTTAGTGAAATTTGCAAAATGGAATCCGGCGCCTGATGAGCATGAATTGAGTCTGAGTAATGCCTATTTATTTGTTGATCAAACAAAAACAGAAGAATTTAATGCTACAGAAGATGTAAATGAAGAAATACCAAGTGAATAAATCAGGACTTTTCGAAGGTAAGATCAAATTACCGTTGCTGTAATTGGTTGGTCTTTCGTTGTCTTTTTTTTGTTAATTGGCTGTAACTTTTCAAATCATAAAAAAACAATGACATTTAATAACCCGGAATATTTATTTTTTCTGTTAGTACTCATTCCCATTGTGTTTTGGTACTTAAAGGAGATGCACCATTCGGACGCAAGTTTACAAATTTCGTCGCACCGGAATTTGCAGATGAAACAGAAAACATTGAAAATTAAATTACTGCATGTTCCTTTTATTTTACGTTGTTTGGCAATTATAATGGTGATTATCGCGCTTGCACGGCCGCAGGCTTCCAACTCGTGGCGTACCGAAAGTACCGAAGGAATTGACATAATGTTAGCGCTCGATATTTCTGGAACTATGATGGCCGAAGATTTAAAACCAAATCGGTTGGAAGCTTCAAAAGCGGTTGCTTCGGAGTTTATTCTCTCACGTCCGAACGATAATATAGGACTTGTGGTTTTTGCCGGCGAAAGTTTTACCCAATGTCCGTTAACTACCGATCACGCTGTGTTGATCAACCTCTTCAAAGGGGTGAATTACGGACTTATCGAAGACGGAACTGCCATAGGGTTGGGATTGGCCAATGCCGTGAACCGCATCAAGGATAGCAAAGCCAGATCGAAAGTTATTATATTGCTTACTGATGGTTCGAACAACAGAGGAGATATTGCACCGATAACAGCCGCCGAAATTGCACAGAGTTTTGGTATCAGAGTGTACGCCATTGGAGTAGGATCGTACGGGAAAGTGAACATCCCCGTACAAACTCCTATGGGACTGCAATATCAGTTGATGGATTCCGAATTTGATGAGAAATCGCTGCAGAATATCGCTTCGATGACTGGCGGTCATTACTTCAGGGCTACCGACAACACTAAGCTTCGCAGTATTTATCAGGAAATCGATCAAATGGAAAAAACAAAGATTGATGTGCGTGAATACAATAAAAAAAATGAAGAGTTTTATATTTTTGCACTTGTAGCTTTTTTACTTTTAATCGTGGAGATGCTGTTGCGCAATACGGTTCTAAAGCGTATTCCTTGATATAAAGATTTGCCAAACTGTATAAAAGCAAAATAATTTTTTACAAAAACACATTACAATGTTTAGATTTGCACATCCGGAATATCTGTTTTTACTGATACTTATCCCCGTTTTGGTGGGTATATTTATTTATACCACCCTACAAAAACGAAAGAAGATAAAACAATTCGGAAACCCTGATTTGTTGGCCGAGTTAATGCCCAATGTTTCGGTGGTCAGACCTCAGCTGAAGTTCTATTTTCAGCTTACCGCTATTGTTTTTATAGTTATTGTGCTTGCCCAACCGCAATTCGGCACTAAAATGGAAAAAGAAAAGCGAAAGGGTATTGAAGTAATGATCGCTTTGGATGTGTCCAATTCGATGATGGCACAGGACATTCAGCCTAACCGACTTGAGAAGTCGAAACAGGTTTTGTCAAAGTTAGTGGACGATATGACGAATGATAAAGTAGGGTTGGTTGTTTTTGCCGGCGATGCTTATACGCAGTTGCCCATCACAGTGGATTATGTGTCGGCTAAAATGTTTCTTTCGTCCATATCACCTAAATTAGTCCCCCGACAGGGAACGGCTATTGGTAGCGCTCTCGATCTGTCCATTAAATCTTTTGGCGAAAAAGGAGAGGCCGGTAGAGCCATAATTTTAATTACTGATGGCGAGAATCACGAAGACGATGCCGTAGGCGCTGCCAAGCTGGCACTCGATAACGGAATTGCAGTTCATGTAGTTGGTATGGGGAAGCCTGATGGCGCTCCGATACCGGTGGATGGCACCATGAGTTTCTGGAAAGATAGAGAAGGGAATGTGGTTGTGTCCAAACTAAACGAAGAAATGTGTCAGAGAATTGCTGCGGCAGGAGGAGGAATTTATGTAAGGGCCGACAACACAAGCGCTGCTTATAAAGTGATTTCGAAAGAACTTGATAAAATTGCAAAAACGGATATCAAAACGCAGGTTTTTTCTGATTATAATGAGCAATTTCAGTCATTTGCGCTGTTGGCTTTATTGCTTTTAGTGGTTGATTCTTTTATATTCAGCCGCCGGAACAAAATTTTAAGTAGATTGAGAATTTTCAATCTGAAAGAGAGGCTGATTGATAAGGAAAAGAAAATCTAAATATTAAATAGATAGATGATTGTTAATTGTTAGTTCAAAAAATTAAAATGAAGAAATATTTTTTTTTAATACTGTCCATCTTGATAAGCTTTCAGATGTTTGCCCAGAAGGAAAGTCCGGATGTGCGAACAGGGAATAAGTTTTATAGCTCCGAGAAGTATATCGAAGCCGAAGTTGAATATCGGAAAGGATTGCAGAAGAATCCATCTTCGTTTGAAGCAAACTACAACCTCGGAAATTCACTTTTCCGTCAAAAGAAATATAAAGAAGCGCTGGAGCAATACAAATCAGCTTTAGCATTGCAACCTAAAGACAAGGAAAAAATAGCAGCATCGTTTCACAATACAGGTACCGCTTTGCTGACCGAGGAGAAGATTGAAGAGAGTATCGATGCCTTTAAAATGGCGCTGAAAGCGAACCCTAAGGACAATGATACCCGTTATAATTTGGCATACGCACAGGCGCTACTGAAAAAACAACAAAAGGATAAGGATAAAGATAAAGATAAAGATAAGGATAAGGATAAGGATAAAGAGCAACAGAAGAAGGAACAGCAGCAACAGAATCAGCCTCAGCAACCTCAAATGACCAAGCAAAATGCCCAACAAATTCTCGATGCGTTGATGCAAGATGAAAAAAACGCTTTGGATAAAGCAAAACAGCAGCAGGTAAGAGGTAAAAAAAGCGCTGATAAGGACTGGTAATATAGAATTTAAAGGTTGGGTTTTGATTAAATACGACATTGTAAGCTTTATAAATATATGAGAAACAAGATATTATTAATTGCGTTAATGTTAATTTGTGCATTTGTTATACGTGCTGACGAACCGGTACGTTTTACTGCAAGTGCACCTGCTACGGTAATTGTTGATAAGCCTTTTCAATTGGTTTATACCGTCAATACCACTGGCAAGGATTTAAAAGTGCCTGAATTTACTAATTTTGAGGTGCTGGCCGGTCCGTTCGAGTCAAGGAGTTCCAGTTATCAAATCGTTAACGGTAAAACATCTTCATCTGTCTCTGTTTCTTATACTTTCACATTGCAGGGACTTAAAACCGGAACTTACTCGGTGCCTCCGGCAAGTATTATGGTCGATGGTCAGAAACATTCATCCAATGGCTTGTCGATAAAAGTATTGCCTGACGATGGAAGTGATGCCGCTGCTGATGCCGCTGCTTCGTCTAATCAGTCGGCTTCAAGTTCGGCAAAAGTAACGAACGATAAAATTTTTATACGCGCTAATGTTTCTAAATCAAGTGTTTATGAACAAGAGCCTGTAGTGGTTACCTACAAATTGTACACACTTGCCGATGTGGTGGGTATGAACAACATGAAAATGCCTGATTTTAATGGTTTTCTCAAGCAAGAATTAGATCAGAACCAGAACAAACAACTTTCGTACGAAAATTTCAACGGTAAAAATTATGGAACGATTGTGCTGTATCAGGTGTTGTTGTATCCTCAACGTACGGGCGATATAACCATCGACAAAGCCAATTTCGAGGCTGTCATCCGTATTCAGAATAAAACACAGGTACGCAGCATTTTCGATGATTTTTTTGATTCCTACACCAATGTAAATAAAAACTTAGTTGCTCCGGCCGTAAAAGTAAAAGTGTATCCGCTTCCGGGTACCAAACCGGCAGGATTCACGGGTACCGTTGGACAACTTTCGATGAGTTCAACCATTTCGGCCACTCAGGTAAAAGCCAACGAAGCAGTTACCCTGAAAGTTATTATCTCGGGCAACGGAAATATGAAATTGATCAAAAATCCGGAGATCAAATTTCCTGAAGGTTTCGAAATTTATGATCCTAAGGTGAATAATAATTTCAAAACCACTACATCGGGAGTCACCGGGAATAAAACAATTGAATATATGTTTATTCCCCGAAGTGCGGGGAATTTCGAAATACCGGCATCTGAATTTACTTATTTCGATTTGCAGGAAAAAACTTATAAAACATTGCGTACGCCTGCTTACAATCTTAAAGTGTTGAAAGCCGAAGGAGGCGAAAGCGTTGTTTCGGGCTCTTATGTGAACAAGGAAGATGTGAAACAATTAGGGAAAGATATTCGGTTTATCGAAACAAAGCCATTTAAATTAGCCAGAAAAACCGAACCGATTTTTGGTACCGTTCAGGGTTGGATCTTGTATCTCCTGCCTTTGGTTTTGGCTATTTTGCTTTTTGTTGTTTTCAGAAAAAAAGCCCGCGAAAATTCAAATATAGAATTTGTGAAAAATAAAAAGGCCAATAAAATGGCTCAGAAGCGCCTTAAGCTTGCTCAGAAACTTTTAAACGAAGGCAAGAAAGATCAGTTTTACGAAGAAGTACTCAAAGCCGTATGGAATTATCTGAGCGATAAATTAGGTATTTCGGCCGCTTCTATTACAAAAGAACGTGTTGAAGATGAGTTAATTTCGAAAGGAGTGAGTGCGGAGGCCATACAACAATTTACCTCTATTCTGAACACTTGCGAATTTGCGCGCTATGCTCCCAATTCTGGTCAGCAGGAAATGGGTCATCTGTATTTCGAAGCGATTGAAGCGATTAGTAATTTAGAGAATATAATGAAAAAAGCGTAACAGCGTATGAAACGAAATAGAATAATATGTATTTGTATCTTGTTAGTCAGTCTTATCGGTTCGACTTTTGCTCAGACCGATTTGATCAAAAAAGCGAACGATCTGTATTCGAAAGGTGAGTATAGCGCAGCTTCTGAGTTGTATGAGCAAGTACTCAAAACGGATCAGGAGGCGCCTGAATTATATTATAATCTTGCCAATAGTTATTATAAAATGAATGAAACGGGTCGTTCTATTCTGAATTATGAACGTGCGCTCCGAATAAAACCGGCATATAAGGCTGCCCGCGTGAACCTCGAAATGGCCCAACAAAAGGTGGTGGATAATGTGGTGCAGGTACCTTCTTTTTTCCTGATGCGTTGGATGGATTATCTGATGAAATTGTTAAGCTCAAATCAATGGTTTGTTATAAGTCTTGTTACCTTGATAATAGCTATAGCCGGATTTATGGTTTTTATTTTCGGATACACGGTAAGTTCAAGAAAAACATCATTTTACATGGCTGTTATTTTTCTTTCTTTTACTATCGTCAGCATGTTTTTTTCAGGGTTGCGCAAGTCACAACTTATGAAGCACAACGAGGCCATCATTATGGTGGGCTCTGTGTCGGTGAAGAGTTCGCCCGACAAAAGCGGAACTGATTTGTTTCAGTTGCACGAAGGAACGAAAGTAAAAGTGAAGAGCGAATTGAACGACTGGACTGAAATTGTGCTCGGAAATGGAAGCATCGGTTGGATGGAGGATGATAATATAGAGAAAATTTAATTCGTTGCTGAACACACTATATGGAGTTGATTCAATCACTGAACTTGTTTGATACAGAATTGTTTCTGTTCTTGAACGGCATGCATAATTCTTTTTTCGATGGGTTTATGTATGCGTTCACTCAGATTTTTGTATGGATTCCGTTATATGCCTCTGTAATTTATCTGCTTATAAAGACAAAGAAATATGATGCGCTTTGGCTGATACTTTTTTTAGTGTTGTGTATCGTGATTTGCGATCAGATCTCGTCCGGTATCATTAAAAATACAGTACAGCGTTTACGGCCCTCGCACGAACCTTCGCTCGATGGTATGGTGCATTTAGTAAATGGTTATACCGGCGGACGATTTGGCTTTGTGTCATCACACGCCGCCAATACATTCGGTTTTGCTCTGTTGAGTTCTTTGTTGATAAGAAACCGGAACTTTGCTGTTATGATTTTCGCCTGGTCGCTCGTTAATTGTTACTCACGCATTTATCTGGGGGTTCATTATCCCCTCGATATAGTAGGCGGACTACTTGTAGGGACTTTTGCCGCTACTGTATGTTATATTGCCCTGTTGAAATTCAAGCCCGGAGTTTTAAATATTCAGGCGGAGTCGTCCCTCATTCGTATTCCGGTTCTTACCTTTTTTCTGACGGTGTCGGGCCTAATTATTTATGCATTGGCAGTCATGTGAGTTGCCGGAATTCAGCGCTGATTTTTAAGAGCATCCTAAGCCCGGATCTGGGATTCTGTTGGGTGCTGGTGCTTAGTTTTTGTCTGTTATGTTGATACTTTCGGAATTCTAATATTTTTTGGACTAATAATCAGGTAATTGGTTTTCTTTCCTGTATCTTCCGATTTTAATATTTGTTTTTCTACCAAATCCTGTAAATCACGCAGCGCTGTATCTGTCGAACAATCTGCTAATTTGGCATAAGTTGACGTTCGTAAAAATCCAATTTCCTTATCGTAATTGTCGTATAAGTAATTAATTATTTTTCGTTGTCTCTCGTTTATGGAAGTGAATTTGTGTTTTTCCCAAAAGTATGATTTGTCAAGAATAATCTCCAGATTCATTTCACTGGCAAGTAATGCCCCCTCGAAACAGTCTAAAAACCAAAGCAAATATGCCGTAATATCGCTTGTTCCTTTCTGAGTTTTTTCAATAATTTCGTTGTAGTGTTTATGTTCCTTGAAAATCTGGTTCGACATACTGTAAAATCTGATTTTACTTCCTTCACTCCGGGCTAAAAACATATCCATGATAGCGCGCGCAAGGCGACCATTGCCATCGTCAAAAGGGTGAATTGTAACAAACCAAAAATGAGCAATAGCAGATTTCAAAACTAAATCCAATTGGTTCTTCTCGTTCAGCCAATTCAGAAAGAGCTTCATTTCCAGTGGAACTCTTTCTGGAGTCGGGGCTTCGAAATGAACTTTCTCTCTACCAAATGATCCTGAAACGACTTTCATTCCAGCCGAACGAAAACGTCCGATATCAATTTTTACATGTCCGCTGTAGCCTGATTGAAACAGTGAGTTGTGCCAACCCCAAAGGCGTTCTTCTGAAAGTGTTCTGTCATAATTCTGAGTTGCATCCAAAAGTACATCAACAACTCCTTCAATATCTCGTGGTGTAGATAAAAATTCGGCTCCTTCAATTCCTAATTTTCGGGCAATAGAAGAGCGAACAAGTTCCGGATTAAGAAATTCACCTTCGATTTTAGACGTGTCAACTACGTCCAAAATCAGCGATTCCAATGTGGCACGCTCAATTAAGTCGAAACCCAATCTTTCAATATGTCCAAGTAATCTGCCTTGTAAATGTCGTACGGAGGCTAAGATGGGTAAAATCTTTTCGTTGTCCCAAACAAAATTGTACCAGTTTTCTCTTTCGTGTATATACATAATTTTCTTCCACTGCATAATCTGCGGTAAAAGTAGTGTTTTTTCACCGCAAAAGCAAATCCTCAAATCTTCAAATCTTTCAAACCCTCAAATCTTTCAAATCCTCAAATACTCAAACCCTCAAATCCTCAAACCCTCAAATCCTCAAATCCTCAAATCCTCAAATCTTTCGAATCTCCTTATATTCTCACCTCCACACCTTTGTCATTCAGAAAGCTTTTCAGTTCGGGGATACCTATTTCTTTGTAGTGAAATATGCTGGCAGCCAAAGCCGCATCTGCTTTTCCCTGTGCAAAAACATCCACGAAGTGCTGCATAGTTCCAGCACCTCCACTGGCTATAACGGGTACGTTGACGGCTTCCGAAACAGCACGGGTAATGTCGAACGCAAAACCATCTTTTGTGCCGTCGTTGTTCATAGATGTCAGCAAAATTTCGCCGGCGCCAAGCGCTACGGCCTGTTTGGCCCAATCCACTGTTTTTATATCGGTAGGAATGCGTCCGCCGTTCAGAAAAACGTACCATTCACCATCAATGCATTTGGTGTCGATGGCCAGTACCACACATTGGCTGCCAAACTGACTGGCCAGATCGCTGATAAGTTGCGGATTGCGTACAGCCGATGTATTGACCGATATTTTGTCGGCACCGCAAGCCAGCAATACCGACACATCTTCGACGCTCGATATTCCACCTCCAACTGTAAAGGGAATATTGATATGTTTCGCTATGCGGGTTACCAATTCCGATAGCGTTTTCCGCTTTTCGTTGGTAGCCGTTATGTCCAGAAAAACGAGTTCGTCGGCGCCCATTTTTGCATACAAAGCGCCCAGTTCAACCGGATCGCCTACATCGGTAATGTTCTCGAAATTAATTCCTTTTACTGTTTTGCCGTCTTTGATGTCCAGACAGGGGATAATACGTTTTGCTAACACCTTAATTTAATTAATAATTAATAATTCACAATGCATAATTCACAATTCATAATCCAATGTCGTTGGATGAAGGATTTTTCCTGTTATTAAGCCTGAAAGGCTTGAATTTGATTAACCATGGGTGCAACCCATGGAATTTAAGCAGACTGATCTAGCCAAACCCTGAAAGGTGGGGTGTCAGAAATCAGTCATTCAAAGAAAATATTTACGTTCTAAAACTTGTGTTTGTACAAATTAATATTGTACACTGTCACACAAAAAAATAAGAATGGAACGCTGATTTACGCTAATTTAGCGGATAAGACGGATTTCAAATATCTCAAACGGATTTCTAATCCCGAAAATCGGGATTGATTTAGGAGAAAAATCAAAAATGCTTGCATTTTTTCTTATCCGTCTTTGAATCCGCTAAATTAGCTTAAATCCGCGTTCTATTATTTGTCGCATTTTAGAACGAAGAATTAAAAAATTCGTAGTTAATTATTTACACCCCACCTGAAAGGGTTTAATCTCACTTCAATTTAAATTAAACCCTTTCAGGGTTTGCAAATATATGATTCACTTCAGCCACAGGTTTTACCTGTGGTTAATCAAACCTGCCTGCGGCAGGCAGGTTCAAGCCCTTCGGGCTTAACTTAAAGACATTAATTCATAATTCACAATTCGTAATTCAATTCTTAATTGTCAATTGTCAATTGATCTTCAGTGCCGATCGTTCTTCGTTCCATTCACCCAGTGTGACGGTTTGAATTGTATTCACCAGATTTTTGTCGAACGGACGTTCTACTTTTACATAATTATTTGTAAATCCTACCATGTTTTCGCCATTGTGACGACTTTCCCACAGTACAAGATAGCTTTTGCCTTGTTGACTTTCGTAAAACGCTTTCGTTTTTTTGTCGGACAGCAAGTGCAATATGTCGCTTCGTTTTTTGCGTTCAGCCAAAGGCGTGCTTTGTTCTATATCCAGCATTTTGGTGCCGGCACGTTCGGAGTAAGTAAACACATGCAGTTGCGAAATGTCAAGCGCATCGATAAACCGGCACGAAGCCTCGAAAAGTTCGGCAGTCTCGCCACGTACCCCCACTATTACATCCACGCCAATAAAGGCATGCGGCATCAATTGTTTGATAAGTTCTACTTTATGGGCAAAAAGTTCGCGGTTGTATTTGCGTTTCATCAGTTGAAGCACTTCGTTGGTACCCGACTGCAGCGGTATGTGGAAATGCGGCATGATGCGTTTGCTGTTCATTACATATTCAATGATTTCGTCGGTCAGCAGGTTGGGCTCAATCGACGAAATACGGAAACGTACATCACGCTCGATATTGTCCAGCGCTTTCACAAGATCGAAAAAATTCTCGTTGGTATGCACGCCAAAATCGCCAATGTTAACACCCGTAAGTACTATTTCGCGCGCTCCTGCATCGATGGCCTCCATCGCTCTTTCCACTGTTTCGGCTACCGATGCGCTGCGGCTGCGGCCACGTGCAAAGGGAATGGTGCAGTAAGTGCAATAATAATCGCAACCATCCTGCACTTTCAGGAAATAGCGGGTACGGTCGTCGCGTGAACACGAAGGTTTAAATTCCCTGATTTGATTCAGTTTTGTTGTATGCACTTCGGCAGGTTTCTCTTTGTCGATGTCGCGGATATAATCTAATACGCTAAACTTTTCGTTGGAACCAAGCACCAGATCCACCCCGTCAATTTTCGAAATCTCCTCGGGTTTCAGCTGCGCGTAGCAACCTGTTACTACCATAATGGCATTGGGATGCTGCCTGTTAAGGCGGTTGATGGCCTGACGGCATTTGTGGTCGGCGGTGTCGGTTACCGAGCAGGTGTTGATCACACAAACGTCAGCCTGTTCGCCGGCGCGTACTTTAGTGAAGCCCTCTTCGGCCATCTTTTTCCCTATCGCCGACGTTTCGGCAAAGTTCAGTTTGCATCCAAGGGTGTGGAATGCAACTTTTTTATTGTGAAATATATTATTATCAATCATTTTATTACTTCAAAAAAAACATGCTGCAAAGGTAGTAAATTTTAGAGAGTTTTTCTATACCTCATTTGTTGCGGCATCTTTTAACTCCTTCATCCCTTCGGTATGCAGAAACTGAAGGAGCATGGTGGCATCTGCCAGATGCAACTTTTGAGCCAGGCGTTGTTTGAATTTGCTGTAGCTTACAGGCTTGCAATCGATAAGAGTGAGTAAGTCGGCCTGCTCGATACCCAACAATTGCAGATAGCACCATTTCAGTTCTTTGTTGTTCAGTCCGTAAGGTTTTTTATTCAGTTCTTTTGTAAGTTCGCCCGTCATTGATTCTGTTTCGAGCAAAAAGCTATCCCAGTGATCAAGCTTTAGTATTTTGTTGTAAATGTTGATAAGTACTGCATCCTTTTCGGCAACAGGCGCTTTTTTTAAATGTTGCAACTCCTCCTGTTTGGCCAATGCTATTTTAGACTGCAAATTATGTATCAGCTTTTTTCTGTGCTGCTTCGAGCGCTCCATCTGTTGTAGTACCAACTGCTGTTTTTCTTTTTTCTGTCTGCGGTAAATCCAAAATGTCACCAGCATCCCAATCATTGAAGCGATAACCGAAATAATCAGGGTACTCCAATAGCGTTTTTGCGATTTTACTGCGATTTTACTTTTTTCGTGTAGTTGTTCCACCGTGGCCACATTGTTTTTTAATTCTAATGCGTGTATCGAATCGTTGTACTTTTGATAAAGATTTATGTAATATGGGTCTCTGTTGTTGTCAAGAGTTTGATATTCAATATTAGTAAGCACGCGATAACACTCTCTTTTAGTCGCTAACCCCGGGTTCAATTTGAGCGCTTCATGCACATAGTAGTTGGAGGAATCAATACTATTTAATTCGAAGAATATATCGCCCATCAAAGAGAAACAAATGGCCCGGTTATTTTTATAATATGGGTACTGCAACGAAGCTCTAACATAATACATGGCCGAATCGTATTGCTCTTGTTGATAAAAGTTTTGCCCAATGTCCTGCAAACAACGTCCTTTTTCGACATCGATTTTTGTTAGTGCAAAAGCTTGTCGACAATATAAATTAGCGCTATCGTATTGTTGTTTAAAGTACTTTATTTTCCCAATTTGTATCAGTGAGTTGACTATGTAACCTTCGAAATTACATTTTTCAAAAAAGTACATGGCTTTTCTGTATTCAGCTTCTGCTTTGTTATATTTTTCACCTTTGATAGAAATTTCACCCAAATCGCTATAGATACGCCCAAGTAAAGCGTAATCATCTGGTTTTTCTGACACATCCAGGGCCTGTAAATAAAATGAAATAGCATTTGTATATTCATTGGCGTACTTATACATGCGTCCTTTGTAAAACAGCGCATTTTCAAGGCGTGATCCCTCAGGTCTATTGGTATAATATTGAATCGAAAAATTGATGAGCGTGTCTGGTTGAAGTGTTAAATCATTTTTATCCAAAGCCTTGAACATCAATATACCGTACAAGGCACGATGGGCGTTGTCGAAATGTTTTGTAGTATCTATTTGTTGTAAAATAAGGAGGGCCGAATCGGGATGCGATTCCAACAGACCTTCGGCATGATGCAAACTTTCCTCGTTGCGCGTACACGACGACAGTATAAATAGCAATAACAATAGTCTGATAAATCTCATAATATAGCATTGAAGTGTGCAAATCTACAAAAAAATACATACAATTCGGTTAATTTTTGTAGTTAATTTTATAGCGCTTTTATGAAGATGCCACCTGGTCTTTTCTTCTGCTGTTTCGCTCGTTTTTCTCTTTGTTTTGCAAAAAATCTCTCCTTCAGTACTCGCTGTTTAATCCATGTCCACCATTTTCTTTGTGATTTGTGTTTAAGGTGTTGAAAATGATTGGTTTTGTATTTGAGGATGTCCACCTCTTTTTTGTCGTTTTTTTTGGATGCGGTTGGTTTCAATAGTAATTTAGTCCCCAACATTAACGAAAATTCTTAGCCCCCCAACCCCCTAAAGGGGGAGTTGCTGAGGATTGTTCAATGTTGATTGATTTATAATGTTCATGTCATAAACCAATTGAAACTAACCTTTATACAGGCTGACTTTAATGTGTTGTTAAAGCATTGGAATAGAGAAATCACCAATTATATAACTCTTTATAAAATAACCAACAAATTAAAACAAAACAGTATGAAAAAGACACTCAGAGCGTGGATACGCAAGAATCAACTCACCGAAGACCCTAACGATTATATGGCTTCGGCAGTAGTAAATGGTAGTATTGGCATCAATGACATTGTGGACGAACTTCAAAATGAAGGAATGGAACTAAAGCGCGAAACAGTAATTGATATTGTCAGCCGGTTTAACCGTAAAGCAGCCGATTTAGTGCTCTCGGGCTATAATGTAAACACCGGACTTGTCTACATGCGTCCGGTTATAAAAGGAGTATTCTATGATAAAACATGGAACCCTGAACTAAATTCGGTGTATGTAGCCATCAATCAGGGGCTCGATCTACGCAATGCGGTAGCCGAAACAGTAGTTGAAATTCTGGGCGAACAAGCCGATCCGCTCGAAATACTTAGCCTTACCGACACTACCACCGGCAAAACCGATGGCACACTCACCAAAGGTCGGAATGCCGAGATGAAGGGTTCGTACCTTAAAATTGCAGGAGAGAACCCCGACTGCGGTATCGCTTTCCGCAACATAGCCACACAAACTGTTACAAAACTGGCTCCCGGCGACATTGTACTGAACGAACCTTCGCGCCTGCTGGTACTGGTGCCGGCCACCCTCGAAGCCGGCGAGTATGAACTGAGCGTAACAACGCAGTTTACGGGTGGTAACATTTTACTGAAAGCGCCCCGAACTGTTGTGTTGAGTTTGCCTGTCATCATTGCCTGAAAACCCAACCTCCAACAGTAGTGCGGTTAAGAGTGTATTAGTAGTGTTACTAAGAGTGCATTAGTAGTATTACTAAGAGTGTATTAGTAGCGTTACTAAGAGATGCAGATCAAATCAAAAAGATGATATGTAAAGAAAAGATGAAATATGCTGATGGAAGGCTTGCAAGCAATGGCGTATCCGGATGCAATTTTCATTAAGAAATATTGCCTGTGAGAATGATGTGATAGTTTTTACTTTACAGGGTAATGCAACCTTATTCGGCATAGCCGCATACAATGGGTTCGGAATGTTCGGATAAGGTTGTTTTGATAAAGGCTAATTGATGTATCAAACAAAGTTGAAAAATAAAACAAGTGAGATATTAAAGAAATGTTTAGTACATGATAAAAATGTATTATGCAGAAAATTAAAAAATTGCTACAATAATTTGTAAGAATAGGAACGCGAATAAGTCGGATTAAACTGATTAGCGCGGTTGAAATATTCCGGATTCAATAACAGATTTAAACTTCACAAGCGAAGTCAGCTGATTTTCAACCGTGAGCAATCATCCGTCATTTACGTAGTAAATATAATCAGGATTTAATCCGTTTCATTGATAACTATAAATCAGCTAACATCCGTGTTATCCGCTTTATCCGCGTTCCTATTATTTTTTTGTCATGTACTTAGAAAAAAAAACGATTATTTAAAAATTACAATTTTATGAAGAAAACGTTATTTCTGACAGGCTTTATGTGTATGATTCTGATAAAGCCAATTTTTGCACAACAATCAGTTGTGCCCGAGCCGACGGTCGACAAAGTTTTTCGTGTGGCTATTGGTGGGGGTTATGGTAGGCAAATGGGTAAACCTGAAAAGCAGAGCGACCCTAAATTAGAACAGCTTTCGAAAGACTTGATGAATGGTTTCGTCCTCGATGTTGATGCTCAGTATTTCTTTGGTTCGGTATGGGGCATAGGAATTAACGCCAACTATGTGCAGGCTAATGCCGAGGCTAATGATGTAACTATAAGCAACGTGGGTGTGATTGATTATTATCGCGAATCGCCGGTTTATTTTTATGCCGGCCCTGCGTTGGTGTCGCGTTCCGAAGGTTCAAAGTTTCGGATGATAACCAGCATAGGTGCAGGCCCAATTTTTTACACCGATCGCGTGTATCTCAACTCAATACAAATGAATGGAAAAGCAACCACCTTTGGGTTAAATGCCGGTGTGAGTGGAGAATATAAGATAAATAACAAAATGGGTGTAGGTATTAAGGCATCGTATACAATTGGTTCGATAAAGTCGCTCACCGTAGGCAATCAGACGGTCGATTTGGCAAGTACCCAAAGTGTATCTAATCTGATGTTTACCCTTTACCTGAGTTTGTACGGAAGGAAATAAACACAAAAGTTCTTTATCGATTGCTTATTAATGTAATGTGACAATAGATGATTAACTACGAGAAGGGTATCTGCCGATAAGCAAATCCTCAATTCTTCTGTAAAAAAAGCCTGTGAGAATGATGTGATAGTTTTTTTACACAGGACAATACAACCTTATTCGGCATAGTCGGATACAATGGATTCGGTATGTTCGAATAAGGTTGTTCTAAAAAAAAATGCCGTTATACCGATTAAATGTAAAAATGCAGATTAATAATTATTTAAAACAGAACAACAATGAAAAAAAATTACATCTTGCTAATTATTTGTTTTTTTGTGTCTATTGTAGTTCATGCAGCCGATTTTATTATTATAAATAAGATCATGTATGATTCTCCGTTGAATGAGCAAATAGCCCAAAGTATACCCTATAGCAACGGAGAATATATCGAATTGTACAATGCAGGTATAAGTTCGGCTGACATGACGGGATGGACTTTGCGTGGTGGAGGAACTACCGAAACTTATAATTTCCCCGACAATACTATTATTGCGCCCAAATCCTTTCTTATTATTGCATATCAGTATTATAACAGTGGATTTACAGTTGATCAACTGTATTCGGGACTTTATCCTTCCGGCAATAACCAGATTTTATATCAGCGAAAAATTATTTTGAGTAATTCAGGTGAACCTGTATACTTAAAGGACAACCAAAGTCTGGTACGGGACAGTATCTATTATGATGGTACTTCGAGCAAAACAAAACCGAACAGACTTAGCGCCGAAAATGCAGATGGATTATCGGGAAATTCTTGCATTTGTTTACAACGGAAGACCGCACTTTTTACTGACACCGGTTGTGCTATTCCAGAGAATCTGGAATGGATTACCGCATTAGTCAATCCATTCCAATTACATATTTCCTTTATTACTCCGGTTTTGCCGGGATTGGGTTTAGGTTATAATTATGATCTCGCAGGCAATCGTTTCAACAGGGGGATCATCTATTTATCGCGTTCGTCTTCGTACGTAAAGAGTAATAATAATGAAGAGACTCCTGCAATACACGAAGAAGTAGGGAAACATAACATTACCATTTACCCCAATCCAACAAAAGGTCAGTTAAGTCTCTATATTAATGGATATGATGAAAATACTGCTGCAGAAATAAGAATTTACGAATCATCGGGTAAGTTGATTATAAACACGAAAGTGGATGCTCCAACAGCCGATTTTGATTTAAGCGCAAAAGCTCAGGGAGTATATTTTTTGCGGATAAGGATAAATGATGATTTGTTGACTTATAAAATAATTAAGGAGTAATAAAGTATTAACCTCGATATACTTAGGAATATGACAAAAACTATTCAAACAATCAGTGTTTTTCTTGTTGTACTAACTGTGTTTTCTGTTAGCATTTATGCACAAGATACAACAAATAATATCAGTAACAATAACATCCCCGACATGACAAATTGGTCGGATGAAAAGATAAAACTATGGGAAGATTCTGTAAAAAAAGTATTATTTCCCCAACCGGTTGTTGCGAGTACGACCGACACTTCAATAACTTCAGCAGTCAGATCTAAAAGCAGCAGGGTAATGGCGGCCTCTACCTCAAATAGCTATGTGCCAAATTACCATTCTATTGATCAAACAAAAGCAGTTGGCGAAATAGCCATAAGTCAAAGTATATCGCCAAGCGGAGCAACCACTTATGCCGTCCCTATTGACATTTACCAATCTCCTAATGGATTTCAGCCGCAACTAATGCTTGGTTACAACAGTCAGGGTGGAAATTCGTCAATGGGTATGGGCTGGAATCTCGGTGGAGCATCCGTTATAACACGGGTTGCTCAGAGCCAATATTACGATGGATCAACAAAAGGCATTACTATGGGAAAAGAGGATGCTTTTGTGCTCGATGGTATGCGACTTTTAAAAACCGAAGAAACTTCAACTCAAATTAAATATGAAGCCGAGCAGGGAAATGTAAAAGCCATTGCTTACCTAAATGGTTCGGTTGTTAAATACTTCGATGTTTTTTATCCTGATGGTAGCAAGGCGATTTTCGGGTATACGATTAATAATACAAGCAGTTTAACTTATCCTATTGTTAATTTGTCCGATAGATTTAATAATTCAATATTTTTTAATTATAGTTATGCCGGGGGTAAGTATTTTCTAATACAAATAATGTATGGTTCTTCCTATTCAGCTTCTATTGAATTTAATTATGAAACAAGCAGACCGGATAATGTGATTACCTATCAGGCAGGTCATAAAACAGTAGAAGATCGTTTACTTAGTTCTATTGTGTGTAAATATGGTAGCACAACTTTGCGCACTTACAATTTCGAATACATCACGCAAAAAAACACATCCTTACTCAATAAAATAAACTGTTCGGCAGGAAGTTCTTCTCTTAACCCGCTTATATTCTATTATGGAGAAAATAATACTGCCACTGGTTATATCAATAGTCAGACTCAACTATTGGAGTGGTATGTATATAATAACCCAGGTCAGGTACAAGTTGAAAAGGGTAAGTTTGAATATGGTACACAGAATGATGGAATGATAGTGAATCCATACAATGAGCAATATTGGTATAAAAGAGTGGACCCAAGCCTGTTTCACAGCACTCACAGGCAATACATAAATCAATACAGCGGGCAGGAAAAGATTTTTCTTTACAGCAGGATTGGTAGTACTTTGGCCGAACCAATGCCCAATCTGGTTACCGGCACTAATTTCATTAAGATGTTTTGCGCTAATCTCGACGGAAAAGAGGAGGATGAAATAGTGAAAATAAACAATGGAATCTCAGGAAACAACGATCAGGTCGTTTTCACGGTGTATAAACCGAATATATATAGTGGATTTGGCTTGAATTATACGCGAACGTTCAATCTTCCTACAGTACTTACAGATATTAATGGAAATAAAAGTATACATCCGAAGTTTTATTTCCCCGGCGACTTCAACGGTGATGGCAGAATGGAAGTTTTTGCCGTATCGTGTAATAACCCGTTAGAAAATGGACAGACATCAAAATGTTATCTTTTCGACCTCGAAACAGGTACATTGCTTTTTGATGATTATGTGTTTCCTTACGAAGTAAATTTCATGGGAACTAAGCAGAACGACATGTCCGACGCAGCACAAAAGACCGACCGATTATATGTGTTGGATTATGATGGCGATGGCAAGTCTGATATCTGCCTTATCAATAATGATGGGGTCAAATTTTTCACATTCAATATCACTGGTTCTACCTATACGTTAAGTCAGGCAGGAAGCACTTACACGGGTTTGAAAAAAGTGGATTTAAATGAAAAGCAACTACTTTTGGGTGAATTCAATGGTGATGGAAAAGTTGATTTTTTACTCACTCCTAAAAAAACGTATTCTAACTGGAGCTTTTTCTACTCAATGGGTAATGCCCAGTTTGAACAAAGCCCATATAGTCTGTATCGCTATTCCTCAGACGATAGCTATTTTCTTCAGGATGTGAACTCTGACGGACTCACTGATTTAATTAGCATGAATTCGATCTCATTTTTCACTTATTTATCCGTAAACGGAGGATTCAGTTTGTCCTCGGTAGTGCAGCATGATAATAATAACATTATCATTATACCTACCAATGTCAATAACCGTAACTATTTTAGTCAGATTGTTGCACTCAGAAATGATGGGATCGCATCGCTTTATTCTTTTCCTTGCAACGATAGCAAAGAACGAATGCTTACGGGAATGATAAATAGTCTGGGCGTAATTACCAAAAACTATTATTCACAGTTGAATGAAGGAGCACAGTATACATATTCCGGTTTATATACTCCGGGCTATGGTGCGGTATATCCTTACGTTAACTTTCAGGGAGGACTTACGGTAACCGGAAAAACCGAATTGTACCACAATGGGGAGTTAACGGCCTCAAACGCCACCTGTTATGTTAATGCCGTAATTCATCAACAGGGCCTTGGATTTAATGGATTCGAACGCATTACCAGTTTTGATTTGACCCGAGGCCGAAGCTCGGTTCAGGTATTTAACCCTTACAACTATGGAGTTCAGGTAAGCGACGATTCGCCCACAGCAAGCAACACTTACAATTATACGGTAAGCACGCAGAACAATAAAAAACTTAGCAAACTATTAAATAGCGTTAGTTCTACCGATAAGTTAAAAGGAAATACCGTAGCTTCGAGCTATACTTATGATGCTTATGGTAACCCGACTACCGAAATTGTGAATTATGGAGGAGGAATAAGCGCTACAACCACTAATACCTACTACAATAACAGTACTTACGCAGTGGGTAATCTGATTGGGTTTCCCACGGGTAAAACCGTTACAATCAATCGTAACGGTTCTACATGGACTACATCTACTTCGGTGGCAGATTACAGCAACGGTCTACCCAAAAAAACATATGAATATGTAAACAGCTATTTGGTTTCGACGGTGGATTATGGTTACGACGGCAGTTGGAATCTTTTGAACAAAACAATAAAAAAATATAATTCATCCAAGAGTTTTATAACAAGCTACGAATACGATGTTTACAAAAGATTGACCAAAGAAACCGATCCTTTGGGTTTTTATAATACCTATCATTATGATGCATCAAACGGAAGACTAACATCGACGTTGAATCAAAAATCGCAAGTCACGACTTATGCTTACGACGATTTCGGCCGGAGTATAGGCAAGGCTTATCCAGACGGCACAAGCGAGTCGAACACTCTTTCGTGGCAGCCATATTCCGGAGGTGTAAATGCTCTATATGCAGTTGAAGCTACTGCTACAGGGAAGCCTCTTACAAGAACATACTACGATGCCCTGAACCGCGAAACCAGAAACAAAACAATAAGGTTCAACGATACATTTGCTAATGTGGATAAAGTGTACGACGGCTATGGCCGACTCTTGAAAACATCCTTACCTTATATATCGACTCCTTCGGTGTGGGTAACGAATAGTTATGATAGTTACGACAGAGTTATTGCTGTGTCCGATGGTTCGGGTAAAACCACCGGTTACGCTTACAGTGGCAATTCCGTTACCACCACAACCGAAGGCATAGCTTCGTGCAGAACTTATGACACAATGGGAAATCTCGTGTCGGTAGTCGACGCAGGAGGAACCATTACTTATAACCTACGCCCCGATGGACAACCGGCCACTGTGGTGGCTCCCGGCAGTATTACCACCATTTTCGGATACGATGAGTATGGCAGGCAGACCTCTATTGATGACCCCAGCGCCGGTTTACAAACTTACCACTTCGATATAGATGGTAATATGAATTACGAAATAGATGCTGAAAGCAAAAGAGTTGATTACAGTTATGATGCCTATAATAGGCCGAAAACCACAACTTATCCCGAATTCAGCACTACTTATAATTACAATACAGATGGTTTGCTTGAATCTCAAGTTTCGACCAATGGCACGAAAAAAGAAATAACCTATGATGCCTACGGAAGGGTAGATACTGACAAAGAAACGGGAGTTGATAGCAAATGGCTGCAAAAATCATATTCTTATTCCGGTGGAAATATAGATAATGTCGCTTACTCTTCACAGTCGGGCAACATTACCACCGAGTCATATAGCTACGTCAACGGTTACCTGACAGAAGTGAAAATTAACGGTACAACATCAATATGGTCATTGACTTCCGAAAATGATTTAGGACAACCTACAGTGGTAAAAACCGGTGATAACTACCGCTTTTACGAATACGATACCTATGGTTTGCCAACAAAGCGAACTGTTTATGGTCTTCAGGATTTTAGTTATAGTATAGATGCCGCTACCGGCAATCTGAATTCGCGTACCGACAACCGGCGTAGTATTCAGGAAAGTTTTGGGTACGATAACCTGAATCGTCTTACCACCTACGGAGGACAAACTGCCGGCTACAGTCCGAATGGCAATTTAATAAACAAGCCTGATATAGGGTCGTTTGATTATGCTACTTCGGGCAAGCCCTATGCCATATCTTCAGCCACACCCACTACCAATGCTATACCCCTGAGGGAGCAGTACGTAACTTACAATTCGTTTAAACGTCCTGCGTCCATTAGCGAAAACGGCTATGCTGCCGTATTCACCTACAATGCAGCGGCGGAGCGTGTGAAAATGCAGGTTACCCAGGGCGGTTCGAGCGTACTCACACGTCATTATTTGGGAGGGAAATACGAATTGGACGAAACTGTTGGTGGTACAAAAGAAAAATTGTATCTTAGCGGCGATGCTTATTCAGCGCCAGCGGTATACGTACGCAGTGATGGCGGCGCATGGCAGGTGTACTATATTTATCGCGACCTTCAGGGCAGTATTACCCATATTACCAACAGCAGCGGCACATTGGTACAAGAGTTAAGTTACGATGCTTGGGGGCGGCTTCGCAATCCGGATACTCAGGTGGCGTATGCTCCAGGTGCCGAACCTGCGTTGTTTTTAGGGCGAGGTTATACCGGTCATGAGCATTTGCAGCAGTTTGGCTTGATCAATATGAATGCCCGGTTGTACGACCCGGCGCTGGGACGTTTCCTTTCTCCCGACCCGTATGTGCAGTCACCTGACTTTACGCAAAACTTTAATCGGTATAGTTATGTGCTGAATAATCCGTTGAAGTATGTGGATGAAAATGGGGAATTGATAGGAACTGCACTTACAGCAATAATTGAGTCATTTACAAATGTATTTAAACATGGTGTTAATTTCAGTCGTTATGATTATCAGAAAACGTCAAGAGCTTGGGAAATAGACAAAGGTCTTTTTACAGGTGATTTTGGTCAAATAGCATTGAAATGGACATGGGGATTGCCTAATACGATAGTTGGGAATTTTACAGGACACGTTTTGAATATTAAAGGGGAGGTTGACAATGTGACTCATTTAGAAGGTTCGGTAGCTTTAAGTAATGTAACACGAAGGGGATCTGCTTTCACAATAGGTAATTATATATTTGGTCCTGAAAACTTCACAGCAGATTGGAGCGACCACACATTTGTACATGAATATGGGCATTATATTCAAAGTAACTGGTTTGGGCCATTTTATCTACCTGTTGTTGGAAGTACCAGTTTGTCAAGTGCGGCAGGATTAGGAGCACCGAAGCATCAATATAGATGGTTTGAGGTACAGGCCAGTCGAATGGGTGCAGATTATTTTGATAAAAATTATGGAAGTGGAAAAGATGGATATGTTGCCGGTTCACCAAAATATTTTGATAAATCTGCCTTTGCAAATGGAGGATATTCTCCGTATATTAATCCTCGTACAAAACGTCAATACCAATATCCGTTTCCAGTAAATGGTGCTCAATTTAGTATTTGGGATGTTGTAATTCCAATAGTAACTTTGGGGACTCTTGGTTCTATTGTTTTTTAGTTCACTTTAATAAAAATAGATATGAATACAATTAAGTTTTTTCCTGTAATACTGGTATGTTTAATTCTACAGGCTTGTCCTAATCAATATAGTGAAGAGCCAGATCTAAAGTTCATAATAAAAAATAATACAGATAAGAATATCTTTTTTTATGCAAATACAGTAGATACTTTAGTTTGTCCAAAAAATTTTATTCAAGATAATTTGACTTTGATTAAGAATAATAAGAGCTTTAGTACAGACTTTTGGTCTATATTATTTGAATCTAAACAATTAAATATTCTAATCTATAAACAATCCACATTGGATAGCTATTCGTGGAAGGAGATACAGGATGCAAATTTGTTTGACAAACGATATGTGTTAACGTTGGACGAATTGAAAGCAATGAATTATATAGTCGTATATAATGGAGAATAGATGACCCGTCCCCCGTCGCACTGGATGTGTCTTGAATAGATGAGCGAATGGTCGCACTTGTCGCTGGGATTTGCAATCCCAGCTTCTTGTATTATAAGGATTTGCAATCCGCTAAGTTCAATATTTAGATTAAATAGTTATCTTTGCTCAATAAATATATTTTATCGTGGTAAGTATTTCGGATTGCAAATCCTTATAATACATTACGACGGAATTGCAAATTCCGTCAGACGCCCGCAAAGCTCTTACGTTAAATGAAGATATCCGGTAGGACGGGGGTATAGGCAGTTTGTATGCAACTAATGTTATAAAAACAGGATTGGCAACACCAAATAAAGATATTTGGAATCCAAGTAATCATACAAAGTTTTTTACAAAAGAAGTGTTTGGAAAGGAAATTACGGGTCGTTCTGTTGAAGATCTGCTACAACAGGGAGTTGCCTCTTGGATGGATTATTCTATTAAAGCCACAAAATATCCTGAATTTAATCCTGATAGATTATGGTTCCCTGATGGAACACCTGTTTTTCCTCCTCAAACACCCAATCCACTGGTAATGCCTCCGTATAACCGTGAATTTAAGCTCAACAATATTAAAGATAATGATAAAAAAAGGATTAATTTAGAAAAGTATTTAAGATTGAAAACAACGATATGAAAGCGTCAACAAAAAACAAAAAAACATCAATAAGAGATATTCTAAAATTGTTCTACGTATTTGTTCCATTGGGATTGTTGCTCTCTTATTTTTATTTCACTGATGAGTATTCAAATAAAATGCTAAAGGAAAGGGGTACTAATACGGAATGTGTCGTGATAGCATTTGGGGAAGGGAAATCAGGAGTTAGGGGGCCTAAAAAAGGCTATTATAATAAATGTCAATATATTATAGATGACTCTATTCATTATTGTTATGTTTTTACAACAATAAAACCGTTGCCCTTTTATACTAAAATTTTGGTACGTTACTATCAAAAAAAAGATGGGACAATTAAAATTGATTTTCCCGAAGCGTACAAATATAAGGAATATGGTTTTAATGATTATGGGTATTGATCCTGCCTGTCCGGATATTTGCTAAGGAGAACTAAAGTTGGCGCCTCTGCTGCCGCACGATTGCATCGTGTGGCAGTTAGCTAGCAAGTAAATAATAATCAAGAAACAAGAGTTACAATGAGTAGAAATTATAAGTTCCATAATCCAATAGGAGTCTATTTTGTAAGCTTTGCTGTTGTTGAATGGATAGATGTATTTACAAGGAATGAATATAAGGATATACTACTTGAGAGTTTGCGATATTGCCAGCAAGAAAAAGGGATGGAAATATATGCCTGGTGCATCATGTCCAATCATGTTCATTTGATATTTAGTAGTGTTAAGGAAGAAAAGCCTGAATTGATATTAGGTAGTTTCAAGCGTTTTACCAGTAAGGCAATCGTCGCTGCCATAAAAGAGAATCCACAGGAAAGCAGGAAGGAGTGGTTACTAAAACAATTTGAAGAGGCAGGAAAAAAATCTTCCAATGTAAACCAGTATCAATTATGGAGACACGACAATAAACCAATAGAACTTTGGAGTAATAAGGTAATTGATGAGAAGCTGAATTACATTCATAACAATCCTGTTGAAGAGGGTTTGGTATTTAGAGCCGAACAGTATGTGTATAGTAGCGCAATTGATTATGCCGGAGAAAAAGGATTATTGGATATTGTGTTGATTTAAAGTTGTTGCCACACGATGCAATCGTGCGGCAGCGTGGGGCAGGCAATAATGAAAAGAGCTATAACTAACGAGGCTGGCAACCACGACACCTATTATGTGTACAATGATTTAGGGCAACTCTGTTACGTGCTGCCACCTTTAGCGGCTGATGCATCGGGCTCGGCTGATGCCGTAAACAAATATGGATACGTATATCGGTACGATACGCGGGGTAACTGTACCTATAAAAAACTACCCGGATGCGAACCTGTTACAATGACTTACTATCCCGATGATCTTTTGATGACGAGTCAGGATGGTAATCAGCTGGCTAAGAACGAATGGTTATACAACGAATACGATGGACTGAGACGGTTGACCAAAACTTCTTTGGTCTCAAGTTCAGGAGGAACTGTTGTGCTTACTGAAAATTATTACGACAATTATAATTTTATCGGCTCTCAGGGCACCCTGAATTTTGTTACAAAAGATGGCTACGATGGGCAACACCCTTCAGCAAAAGGATTGATGACAGGCACGCGTGTGCGGATACTCGACGACACAAACAGTTATTTGATTACCGCCAACTATTACGATTATAAAGGGCAATTGGTACAAAGTCGCTCAACCAACCATTTGGATGGGTACGATCTGGTGTACAATGCTTATAACTTCAGTGGACAGGTACTTCAAAACTTAAAAGAACATACAGCCAATAGACAGTCACCTGTAACCGAATTATATACAAATGCTTACGACCATGCTGGCAGGCTATTGAAGACTAACTATAAGATAAACGACAAGGCTGAAATAATACTTACTAACATGACCGAAGTGGGGTCGTACGACGAATTGGGACGATTAACCACAAAAAAGAGACATAATAACACAGATAACGAGACATACAGCTACAATATTCGTAACTGGGCTAAAAAAATAACAAGCGGAGGGTTTGAAGAGAATTTATATTACAATATAGATATTCCTTCGGGAGGATATGCATGTTTCAATGGAAATATTGCTGCAAGTTCATGGAAATACAAAGAAGTACTTGACGGATATATTTATAAATACGATGCATTAAACAGATTATCATTTGCTAGTAGCATACTTTTTTCACAGACAAATGATGATAGTCACTGGGAAGGTTTTGTATACGACAAACTTGGAAATATCAAGAATATAGGACGGATGGGCAATGGTGGTGATATGGACAACCTGAATATGGAATACAATGGTAACCAATTAAAGTCTGTTTATGACGATGCTGGAAGTTTTGGTCTTTATAATCTTAAAGAATACACAGAAAAGCACAATAGTCAGGATAACCCTGCTACTGAATTCTATTACGATGCTAATGGTAATATGACCACAGATTTAGACCGTGATATAGTAACTATTAAATATAATTTACTAAATTTGCCCGATACAATACAGTTTAAAAAAGGGAATCAGATTCGTAATTTGTACGATGCAAGTGGAAAAAAACTTCGGGCAGAGTATTCAACTCTTGGAACTCCTGTAATTGTACCAGTAGGTAGTATAGGGAGTCCTGGTAGTCCCAATGATTGTTACGATTATCTGACGGGAACAGATTATGTCAACAATGTAGAATATGTGTTTTCTAACGATTGTGGCGATTATCAGTTCGATTTGGATAAAATATACAACTCTGAGGGCTATGTTACAACGGTAACCAATCCCCAGTACCACTATTATCGTAAGGACCACTTGGGCGATAACCGTGAGGTTTGGTTAGCTCCCCCTTCAGGAGGCGGGGGGGCAGGTACTACCGTACAACGTACGCAGTATTACCCCAGTGGTTTGCCCTGGGCAAGTAATACCGGAGATAATCCGGGCTTACAAAATAAAAAGTACAACGGTAAGGAGTTTGTGGAAATGAATGGGTATGATAGTTATGTCTTTGGTCATAGAGATTTTTATCCTGCAATAAACAGATTCACGACAATCGACTGGAAGGCAGAAGAAACGCCAGATGTTTCACCATATTCTTACGCGTGTAACAATCCCGTAAGGTATAGAGATGAGAATGGAGATGGTCCGAAAGATAAAGTATTAGGAGCAGCTGCTGCAATAGTTGATAATTTAACTATAGGCTTTGTTAATCTCAGAGGCGATTTATCTTACGATGATGCTGCCGATTATAATCAAGGCCAAAACATTGGAGACGGTCTAAGTATTATTCTTGGTGGAGCAGAAGCATCGGGAGGCGCAGGTAAAGCAGAAGCAGGTGTTTTGGTAATGACAACAACAGGTTTTAGCGGTGTAGGAGCAGTTGCCGGGGGTAAATTAACATTGTCAGGTGCTTTCGAAACGGCACACGGTACCTTAATGATGACAAATGGTTCTAAGAACCTTAATAGTCAGAAAGGGAGAGTCGATGAAGGAAATGGGAAATATACTCCTAAGGATAAAAAAACGGGAGAAACTTTAAAAACAGAAAAATCAGCATCAGGTAAAACTAAAATTGATGGAGAGGCAAGAGGAACAACTCATACCCAATTACGTACAGATAAAACGGGAAACTATCCTCAAAGAACTACTTTTGACTCTAAAGGAAGAAAAAGAGCAGATACACATTTTACTAATCATAATGAAGCTGGCAAATCAAATCCACATAAACATACTTATTATAAAGATGGTAGAAGACAAAAGAATAATTAGAATTATAATACATAAGCCAATAATTAATTTGCTGGCTTTTTCTGATTTCTTTAATAAGTCAGAAAAGTTGAAATTAGTTGGGGAATTAGAAATCACACCATATATGAAATTTAATTCTGAATATGGTGCTATTTATTGGTATTTACAATACATGCTATTGAAAAATGGTTTCTTTGAAATTGAAAAAGAGGAGATTGATAAAGATTATCAAGTTTTTTTTCGAGAAACAAATATTAATTTCGAGTGGGTGTGTATAAAAGACGATGAAAATTATATGATAAGTTGTATTGATGGTATTTGGAAATTAGAAATTTACAATAATAAAATATTAGACGGTATAGTTTTAGATAAATTTTATTGACACAACTTTGTTGGACGCACTTTAAGCCCAGTTCTGGTAATGTATCAAATTTGGCGTTGCCAAAGTAAATAATTGTAAATCAAACTATATTTACAATCAAGAGATCGAAAATGATGGGTGTTGCCTCATGTCCCCCTGTCCTTTCGGATATGTGATGAGGAGAACTAAAGTTGGCGCAGGTTGCTTTGGAAGGCGGAGTATTATAAATATAGTGGTTTGGTACCAGCAGGAATTATACAACGTACCCCTCGCTGCCGCACGATTGTATCGTGTGGCAGGTAAGTTAGCAAGAAACAATAATCAAAAAGATTAGTGCTATTGATTATGCTGGAGAAAAAGGTTTATTGGATATTGTGTTGATTTAAAGTTGTTGCCACACGATGCAATCGTGCGGCAGCGTGGGGCAGGTACTACCGTACAACGTACGCAGTATTACCCCAGTGGTTTGCCCTGGGCAAGTAATACCGGAGATAATCCGGGCTTACAAAATAAAAAGTACAACGGTAAGGAGTTTGTGGAAATGAATGGGTATGATAGTTATGATTATGGGGCGCGGGGGTATTATCCAGCTATTGGGAGGTTTACGAGTGTGGATCCGCTGGCGGAGAAATATTACTCAATTTCACCGTATGCGTATTGTGCGGGAAATCCAGTGAGGTTTATTGATCCAGATGGAAGAGTTGTTTGGATTCCATTAATAATTGCAGGTAAGGCTGCTATTGGTGCTGGTATAGATCTTACAGCTCAAATGACAATTAACATGACAGTTGGTAGACAAGGATTTGGAGAAGCCTTAAAAAGTGTTGATTGGACAAGTGTTGGTAGCTCTGCTGTTGCAGGAGCTTTAACGGCTCCTGGCATGAGTACTGCTGCCAAATTGGTTACAGCTGGTGCAGCTATCTTAGATGCATCAACAGATGTTTCTATCAATAACGGAATTAAAAGCGTTGCTACGAGTGATAAAAGCGTTGCTGCTGCAACTTCTGATTTAGTATTTAGCACTTTAGGCGGTGAAGCGTCGAATGCAATAGTAGGCGGCATGAAATCTGCCATTAGTTCTGATTTGACCTCTGGAGCATTTAAAACATTAACTAAGGCTGAACAAAGCGTATTGAGACAAACTGGCAATGTTGTAAATAGCACTGCTACACAGTCAGCCGTAAGTACAATTACAAATACCGTTACTGGTGCCGTCAATGAGATCGTCAAAAGTAGTCGTGGTGGTAATAACACATCAACTCCCACACCTATTCAGTCACCAAAAGTTAAAGAACCGTGGATTCTGTATTAAAAAATAAGTAAGATGAAAAAAGACGAAAAACAAAGATATTGTGAAGTCCATAAAAATAATAATTGTATTTCTACTATGTCTTGGTGGCATAATTTGGTTTTACATACATGATTCAAATCAACTTAAAGAAGAATCTATGTATACGAAAGACGTAATTACTGAAACATTTGCTGGAGCTAAAGTAGAAAGTCTTGTTAGATTTGAATTTTATGTAAATAAAATTAAATATGTTAGCAGTGATGGATATTCAATAAAACATGACGTATTTGATATTGGAGATTCTTGCTTTGTTGAGTATGCGAAGACAAATCCTAAAAACTGCCATTTAGTAAGAATTATAGTTGGGGGAAATGAGATGCTTAAGATACAAAGATTAAATCCACCTAAAGATGATTCTATTTATTATCCTCCCGTCCTTTCGGATATGTGATGAGGAGAACTAAAGTTGGCGCAGGTTGCTGGGATTTGCAATCCCAGCTTCTTGTATTATAAGGATTTATAATCCGATAAGTTCAATATTTTATATTAAAATAGTTATCTTTGCTACAATAAATATATTTTGCAGCGGTAAGTATCGAAAGCCTTTGGTTTATACAATTGTAAAATACCAATAAATTAATTTATTGAGTTAGAATGTTGTAAATTATATCAAAAAAACATATAAATATTCTATGGATATATTGAAATGGAGGTTATTAAAGCGGATTTGTAGTGTTTTGCTGCTGTTAGCGGCTAATAATGTAGTCGCATATGGGCAACCTGAATTATTCAGGAAAATATTCTTTATGAGAGAACGAAATACATTTTGCTCTCTTATTGGCATGAAAATAGAAATCAACGACAGTAGTACATATCAATTAAAGAATGGAGATAGAATGGTTTTGTCTGTAAATCAAGAAGACACATTAAAGATAGTTGTTTTGTATCCACCTGATAAAAATTACAAATCAAAAACATATTATATCTATCCATCTGATGAAAATAATATTTACATCAATCTAAATTACAGTGGAAGCGCAAACGTTTGGTCTTTTTTCGATAAATCTACTTTGAAATTTAATATAAATGTCGACTTTATTGATACCAATGAGGGAATAAAAAGATTTGAAAACACAAAATTATTCAAGAAGAAAGTGTTTTTGACTGAATATCCTATAGTGCGTAGTATTCCGTAAATCAGATATCATATTCTCCCGGATATTTGATGAGGAAAACTAAAGTTGGCGCACGTTGCCGGGAATCTTCGTTCGCCTCTGCTGCCGCACGATTGCATCGTGTGGCAGTTAGCTAGCAAGTAAATAATAATCAAGAAACAAGAGTTACAATGAGTAGAAATTATAAGTTCCATAATCCAATAGGAGTCTATTTTGTAAGCTTTGCTGTTGTTGAATGGATAGATGTATTTACAAGGAATGAATATAAGGATATACTACTTGAGAGTTTGCGATATTGCCAGCAAGAAAAAGGGATGGAAATATATGCCTGGTGCATCATGTCCAATCATGTTCATTTGATATTTAGTAGTGTTAAGGAAGAAAAGCCTGAATTGATATTAGGTAGTTTTAAGCGTTTTACCAGTAAGGCAATCGTCGCTGCCATAAAAGAGAATCCACAGGAAAGCAGGAAGGAGTGGTTACTAAAACAATTTGAAGAGGCAGGAAAAAATCTTCCAATGTAAACCAGTATCAATTATGGAGACACGACAATAAACCAATAGAACTTTGGAGTAATAAGGTAATTGATGAGAAGCTGAATTACATTCCTAACAATCCTGTTGAAGAGGGTTTGGTATTTAGAGCCGAACAGTATGTGTATAGTAGCGCAATTGATTATGCCGGAGAAAAAGGATTATTGGATATTGTGTTGATTTAAAGTTGTTGCCACACGATGCAATCGTGCGGCAGCGTGGGGGGTATCAACTATCAGGTAGATAGTAGTTTCGACAAAGCATATCCTGCAACTGCAACAACTTTCGCCAACTTAAATGCCAAAGGCTTACTTACAGGTACACGCACCTATTACTTGGATGGTTCGGGCAACTTTACAGCAACCGCCATGTATTACGATTACCGCGGGCAGGTTGTGCAAACGCGAGGCTCCAATCAAATAGGTGGATACGATTATGTATATAACAAATATAATTTTAGTGGCACATTAGCTAAAACATATAATACGCATACAAGAAACACTCCGGATGTGCAAAATGAATTGTACGAATATAACTATGACCATGCCAACCGAAATACCACTACATATTATCAAATTAATTTAAATGATAAAATACTTCTTTTATCAAATTCGTATGACGAATTAGGGCGGTTGATAATGAAAAAACGACACAATAATACTGACACCGAAGAATACGAATATAATATCCGTAACTGGACTACAAAAATAACAAGCGGTAGCTTTTTTGAAAAGTTGTACTATAATATACTACCTACAGGCTTTTCGAATCCTTGTTATAACGGTAACATTGCTTTTTCAGTTTGGAAATCTTCAACCTATACCTATGGTTACAAATACACCTATGATAATCTCAATAGATTAAAACTTGCTACAGCAACTATAGGTTTAGGCACTGAAACACCTATTTCAGCGTATGGCTATAGAGAAGATTTTGGTTACGATAAACATGGGAATGTTAACTACTTACAACGGGGATCGGGAAATATAACGGTCGATTATTTTTCCTACCCTGAATTCAATGGCAACCAAATGACAAGTATTTTCGATTATGCAGGCACACAAAATTCATACAGTATTAAAGAATATCAGGATAAAAACCATGTATCCGGGGCTACAGACGAAATGGCTTACGATACTAACGGTAATTTAATTAAAGATTTAGATCGCGATATTGTTACGATTAAATATAATTTGCTAAATTTGCCGGAGATAATTCAGTTTAAAAATGGGAATCAAATAAAAAACCTGTACGATGCCGGCGGACAGAAGTTACGTAGCGATTATTTTACTCAATTGGTAGCATTATCTGCACCTGTAACCGAGGGGCAGACTCTACAACAAAATTACATTGCCAACGTAGTAGACCAAAGCAGTACGCTGTACGCAGGTAACAAAGAATATAAATATACCGGTAGCCAAAGCGGCGTATATACCATAAACCAAATATACAATCCGGAAGGTTATGTTTACTTTGAAGGAAACCCCATGTACAACTATTTCCGGCGCGACCATCTTGGAAACATACGCGAAGTATGGCAAGCTAATAGGAATTTAACAGTACAGAGAATAAACTACTATCCAAGTGGTTTACCGTGGAATAGTGCTACAGGAACTGGTGCAGGTGTGCAAAATAAAAAGTACAACGGTAAGGAGTTTGTGGAGATGCATGGGTATGATACTTATGATATAGTCTGGAGGCAGTATTATCCGGCAATTGGAAGATTTCAGACGCCGGATCCGGAAATTGAAGATGCCTATAATGAAAGCCCTTATGCCATGTGCGATAACAATATGGTTAATAGGACTGACCCGGATGGAAGGTTTTGGAATTATGTAGGTGGTGGCATTGCTGGAGGATTAATGGAACTAGGTACTCAAGTAGTTGCAAATGCAATTACAGGTGAAGATCAAAAGATTAACTGGAAAAAAGTTGGGGTTGGCGCTTTAGAAGGAGCTGTAACAAGTGGGGGAAGCGTAGCTTTAAAAGTGAGTGCAACCGTGGGAGCAGCTTATGCACAGAGTGCACTTGATGGAAATACAGGGTTTGAGAATCTTACAAAAGGAGCCTTAGTTAATTTAGGATCTGGTGTCGCAGGAAGTGGAGCGTCTAAATTAGCAAAAGGTGTTGGTGAGAAAGGATTGGAGAAAGTCACCAACAAAATGGTTGGTAGTAAAACCGCAATCACAAAATCTGTCCAGAATCTAACTAATACAAGTACAAAAACGGCAAGAGGAGTTGCAAAGACTGTACAAAATGCCGAGAAAGCAGCGGCAAAAGAGGTGAAGAAGAGTGTCCAGACAACAACAAAAGCAGCAGTAACAGAATCGAGCAAAAAGTATTATGAGGGAAAAAAATAAAAAATTAAATATTAAGAACTTACTTGGGTGGTTAGTTTTTGTAATACCTATAATTTATTTATCATATGAAGCAATTGATAACTCTTTAATTGCCCCTTATAGAATAAAAACTAATCCTATATGTGTTAATGCAGTAATTTATAAAGAATTTTATCCTGGAAGTCATTATGGTCCGATGTTAAAATACTCATTTAATTGGAGTGGTAAAAACTACTACGGGAGTGTTTTAAAGAAATTGTCAAAAAAAGCAAATGTAGGGGATACGATTTGTGTCGTATTTGCAGCAACAGATCCCTCCATTAATAAACCATTTTCCTCTTTTGACAATGGTGAAATAAAATGTAACTGTAAGTAATGCTTTATCCTTTCGGATATGTGATGAGAAGACCTAAAGTTAGCGCAGGTCGCTGGAATTATTAATCTCAACTTCTTGTATTATACCTGTCCTTTCGGATATATGATGAGGATACCTAAAGTTGGCGCACGTTGCTGGGAGGCAATGGTCAGAACAGAAGATTTACCTTAGACATCGGCAAAGCTTTGTATAATATAAAATGATTATCCGCAAAGCGACCTGTTATAAATTCTGGATTTGAAATCGGTATTGTAATTTGCAGCGGCAAACACCAATCTATCGAACATCTTTTCCCCGAAGTATCTTCGGTTGAACTTATAGCAGTACTCATTCAGATAATACTGTAAATACTCTTTTTTAAGCTGGTGGTGCATATCCAACAGTAACCGTTTCACGTTTGCAATACTGATATGAACCCCCTCGCTGCCGCACGATTGTATCGTGTGGCAGGTAAGTTAGCAAGAAACAATAATCAAAAAGATTAGTGCTATTGATTATGCTGGAGAAAAAGGTTTATTGGATATTGTGTTGATTTAAAGTTGTTGCCACACGATGCAATCGTGCGGCAGCGTGGGGACACAATAATACTGACACCGAAGAATACGAATATAATATCCGTAACTGGACTACAAAAATAACAAGCGGTAGCTTTTTTGAAAAGTTGTACTATAATATACTACCTACAGGCTTTTCGAATCCTTGTTATAACGGTAACATTGCTTTTTCAGTTTGGAAATCTTCAACCTATACCTATGGTTACAAATACACCTATGATAATCTCAATAGATTAAAACTTGCTACAGCAACTATAGGTTTAGGCACTGAAACACCTATTTCAGCGTATGGCTATAGAGAAGATTTTGGTTACGATAAACATGGGAATGTTAACTACTTACAACGGGGATCGGGAAATATAACGGTCGATTATTTTTCCTACCCTGAATTCAATGGCAACCAAATGACAAGTATTTTCGATTATGCAGGCACACAAAATTCATACAGTATTAAAGAATATCAGGATAAAAACCATGTATCCGGGGCTACAGACGAAATGGCTTACGATACTAACGGTAATTTAATTAAAGATTTAGATCGCGATATTGTTACGATTAAATATAATTTGCTAAATTTGCCGGAGATAATTCAGTTTAAAAATGGGAATCAAATAAAAAACCTGTACGATGCCGGCGGACAGAAGTTACGTAGCGATTATTTTACTCAATTGGTAGCATTATCTGCACCTGTAACCGAGGGGCAGACTCTACAACAAAATTACATTGCCAACGTAGTAGACCAAAGCAGTACGCTGTACGCAGGTAACAAAGAATATAAATATACCGGTAGCCAAAGCGGCGTATATACCATAAACCAAATATACAATCCGGAAGGTTATGTTTACTTTGAAGGAAACCCCATGTACAACTATTTCCGGCGCGACCATCTTGGAAACATACGCGAAGTATGGCAAGCTAATAGGAATTTAACAGTACAGAGAATAAACTACTATCCAAGTGGTTTACCGTGGAATAGTGCTACAGGAACTGGTGCAGGTGTGCAAAATAAAAAGTACAACGGTAAGGAGTTTGTGGAGATGCATGGGTATGATACTTACGATTATGGGGCGCGGGGGTATTATGCAGCTATAGGTAGATGGACAAGTGTAGATCCGCTAGCGGAGAAGTATTATAGTATTAGTCCGTATGCGTATTGTGCCGGAAATCCAGTGAGATTTATTGATCCAGATGGAAGGTTCATTGGAACTACGATAGGGACAATTGTAGGAGGAATTGCCGGAGGAATAAATGCATATAGAAATCACAAAGATGTTTGGGCAGGAGTGGCTGAAGGTGCTGTATCTGGCATGATTACAGGTGCCGCGGTGGATGGCGCAATAGCTTTTACTGTTGCTACAGGTGGAACTGGCTTGTTAGTAGTAGGTGCGGCTGCTGCCGCAGGTACTATTGGTGGTGCTATTGGTGGTGTTGCAGGGGATGTTGCCGGACAAACAGTTACAGAAGTTAATAAGGGAGCAAGTCTTACTGAAATAAATATATCCACAGATAATTTTACAAGTAAAGCTATAAGTGGGGCTATTGGCGGAACTGTTAATGGAGTTACAGGTGGCACGGTAAGTGCTTTGGGTAAGCTTGCTACTGCATCTACAAAAGCACTTCAAACTACTATGTCCGAAAATATTACAACAACTGCAGCGACACTTACAGCCCAAGGAGCAAGTGGGGCTACCGTAAACACAGCTGTTAATGGCATAACACGAGGTATGGGTGCTGCTGGTTCAAACACAGTTAATGGTATAATGAAAGTTGATGCTGCGGTTTCAACAATAACAGCGGTAGGAACAGCTGCAGCAAGTAACTTACAAACGACTAATACACCCACAGTGCAATCTCAATCACAAAATAATCAAAACAATACAAGAAACAGACCAGTATGGCAACTTTATTAAAAAAATTTTACAGAATAATAATTTATATAGGATTTATTTTCTTTGGAGGAGGATTATTGATTACATTTGGTCAGTTTATTATTTATAATGGAATGGGTAACTTCTTTGAATATTCCAGACCAATTAAATTAGAAACCATTGTTAATATTGACTCATTACTAAATGATAAAACTATATATTATAAATATTTTGTAGACAATAAAAGCTATAATTCTATGCAAACAGTTAAGATTAATCATATAGAAGAGTATAGCTTTTACAAAACAAATATCTATTACAATACATCAATACCTGCGTTTAGTTATATAGGAAGTAATAAATTAAAAATTAGAAGTATGATATCAGGTATGCTTGTTTCTGGATTCTTTTTACTTTTTATTCTTGTGATATATAAATTTACCAATATAGATAAATGGATTGGAATCTATATTGGAGGTAAGTATCAGAATCAAGAATGATGTGTGTAAAATATTGATAAAGGATAAGAAAAGCAAGTGTCGTAACACCCGTCCCTCTGTCCTTTCGAATATGTAGATGAATGAACTAAAGTTGGCGCTTGTTGCCCATGTCCTTCCGGATGTTCTTTAAATGACTAAAGTTGGCGCACGTTGCTGGGATTTGCAATCCCAGCTTCTTGTATTATAAGGACCTGCCTGCTGCAGGCAGGTCCTTATAATACATTACGAGGTGATTACAAATCACCTCAGACGTTCGCGAAGCTTTGTGTATTGAATGAAGATATCCGGTAGGACGAGGTAATACATTACGAGGTGATTACAATTATTCCCTTCGGTCATGACCGTTGGTTCACCTCAGACTTTCGCGAAACTTTGTACATAGAATGAGGATATCCGGTAGGACGGGGATTAGATAAAATTTCAGTTATCCGGAATTTCCGGATAGCTGCCACTGATGGTAAAAATTATAATACCCAATTTTACAATCTCGATGCTATTATTTCGGTTGGATACCGTGTTAATTCTCCCTGTCCTTCCGGATATGTAGCCAAAAACCTAAAGTTGGCACACGTTGCAGTAGATCAATGAAGTAACGATTTGGTCTGACGCCCGTAGGAGGGTTGGCTGTTATAAATAAATGCTTTAGAGGAGGGCTTTGTTAGTTGTTTAAAACCTGTCAGATTTTTAAAGTCTGACAGGTTTGGAGGGTCTTTTTAGTCCTTTCGGTGTGTGGACTAACTTATTTTTTCACTAGTTTGATGTTCTGATGACCTGTTTTCAGTACATAAACGCCGTTGTTAAGCGATCTGATATCAATTTTTTCGTTTGCTATTGCGCTGTGCGATAGTACTAAACTGCCTTTCAAATCGTAAATTCTAATCAAACCACTGCTTTCGCCCAGGGTGATGAAGTCCGAAGATGGGTTTGGTAATACAGTGATTGCTTTGATTGAAGCTTCGTCGATAGCTGTTGTTGGCGACACAGCTAAGGAAAGATGGGCATCGTCGAACTGAGCTCCGAAAAAGCCAGCCCACCAGCGCGTATCTATACCAATGAGGTAAAATTTCAGTTTTCTGACTCCCATTCCGTAGTTACTGATGACGAGTGATTTTTCCTCCCAGGTGGTGTTCACGGGAATTTCATAATTATTACAAACAAAATGTGTTGAAATTACTTCGTCATTCTCGGTACATAATTCAACCTTGATAGTGGCCACAGCCGCGGTTCGGGTATTTGTTGCCACAAAAGCACCTGCTTTGATGTCAGGAACTGCATCCAACGCCGCTTCGGAATATCCGGCCGATATCAGATCAATGGTTTGGGCGAGGGTGCAATACTCATAGGACGAAATCCAAAAATTGTTTCCGCTATGGGGAGCTCCCATGTCACCTAACTCAACTACATTGATCGACCAGCCATCACCGCCATCGGTTTTAATCCAACCGTCATAATTGCTTTCTGCTCCCGGATTTGTCAGGAGATTTGTTTGAGCCGAAGATAATACGGCTATCCCAAACATGAGGGATAAAGTAATAAATGTTCTTTTCATGATAATTAAATTGTGTTTTAAATTAGTTGTCTGCATTTTATCAGGTCGTAGTTTGATCTGGATTGTTAATCAGTAAGTTAATATTTGCTTCTTGCTTCTTGCGATACAAGAAAGCAGGTAGTCGTGCTCACTTGCATCTTTTACGGTAAAGATACGAATATTTTTTTTAACTTGTGGCGTGTTTGGGCATAAAATGTGATTTTTTTTTAACTGCTTGTTAGCCATTAAAATCTATATTCAATGGTTAAAAAGTCACACTTATTATGAGGATTTATTTTGCCTTGTTTCCCGTTCGTTCTTATCAGTGATGAGAGCTGTTGTTAGCTCCTCACATTGCCGAGAGCGAATGTTTACTACCAAACTTCGAAGAAACCTGTTTGTAGCTACTAGGGCACAAGAAACATAATGGAACAAAAAAGTCTGCTCAACTTAAGGTTGGGCAGACTTTGTAGATTTTCTGTTTTATTCAATTGTAAATGCTAAACTTCTATTGAGAGATGATCTTTCCCTGACATTCTCATTGTTTTTTCTTTTTGCCCCAGTAGGTAGCGTTTAGATTCTTTTCGGTTCCTGCATATACAAATGTTACACGGCGTGGGGTGGCTTCCCAGTCTACTTCGCGTTCCACGCATACAATAACGTTGCCCAGTTTCAGTTGTTTTTTCGTTGCATCGTAACTCCAGTTACCTGTCAGCGCTCCTGTCATGGTGCCGTCGGATTTGAGGGTGAGCGCTGTGCTGTTGTTTTGTATGCCATAGCTGTATTTCAGGTTGATATGTTCCCATGTGCCTGTGAGCGAATCTTTGGTTATGGTGCCGTAGTCGGGAACCGCTGCATAACGTTCAGGCAATGCTATTGGCCACAGGTTATCGGGCTCGGCGGGAGAGGCCGGGCACCATACAATGCGGCGTACATGACCCATCATAATGGCATTGGAGTAGGCGTTGCCACCCACATTGGCAGGCAATCGTCCCTGCGACATATAGAACCATTCGTTTGTGTTTTCTTTTTTGAAAATGCAGCAGTGTGCTATGCCTACCCAACCATTGCTGAGATTGAATTTGTAAGGATGGGTGACGATAGGGTAGGAGTCGCCACTTCCGTTTGTAAAGTTGCGCCCGGTGATGTCGAGGTATGGACCTTCGATGTTGGTGCTTCTTACCACTCGTGTGTTGTAGGGTACGTCCAGACCATCATAGGCCATAAACAAATAGTAATAACCATCTTTGTATATTATTTCGGGAGCTTCGCTGCCCTGCCAGCGCGACGAAGCTGTACGCGTGCCTATTCTCAAACCATATCGGGCCGTTAGTTCACTTGCACTTGCAGCGTAAGGCTCGCCAAGTGTTTTCAGAGGCTTGCCGGTGGTTGCATCTACCTGCAACAATGCGAAACCGCTGTGCCACGAACCATGTATCAGGTAGTGTTTTCCCTCGGGCGTTACTATATAGGTAGGGTCGATAGCGTTGTAGTAGAAATAGGCGCTCCAGTCATTTATACTGGCGCGACTGTAGTTTTTTCCGCGATCGGAAGATGAAGAGGTGACGAAACCCTTGTCGGTCCATACAGCTCCGGCGGGATCGGTCGATTCGCACATACCGATAAAGGCGCGTTCGGTCCAGCTTCCATCAAAGTTGGCTGTGGTGTTGGCTTTGCCGGTTTTGATATAGTTGTCGATAACTATGCTGTAGTACATGCGCAAAAGCTCTTGCCCTCCAACATTGACGCAGCGTACTACCGGCGCCCAGTAACCATACATTATATTTTCCTTAGCAATGGCAACGAGTCCCATGCGCGAACGAATGGCGTTGAGCGAGTCGGCTACCCAGGAAGGGGCCTGATAAAAAGGTCCGCCTACCCAATCCCAGTTGACCAGATCGGTGGAGCGTTTGCCCTGAAAATGTCCATGCCCTACAGCTTCATTGCCATAGGAGGCGTCGGTGCCGTACATATAATAATAGCCTTTGTAGTAGGCCACCGAAGGGTCGTGAACGTTGGCAAGGTTCCACTTGTTGCGGTTGCTCCACGATGAAATGGATGAATAATCGTCGGCGTATGATGGAATACTGAAATTGGCAAGGGTGTCAGGCTTGGGATCATCCGGCTTCGGCGCTTCGTCTTTGCAACCTACGTAGGAGAAGGTAGTTATGCCGATCAACGAAATAAGTAAATACTTTAGTTTCATGTCTGTTTATAGTTTATATGTCTGCCCCCTAACCCCAGCCCCCTAACCCCCTAAAGGGGGAATAAGAAGAATAAGAAGGAATAAGAACGGGAATAATACAGGGACTTTGAGTTTTGTTATTTTATAATCATCTCCTTGTGTGTCCTGATTTTTTATCTCGGTCATTGGGGTTTCATGCTGTTTATCTTTCTTTATTAAATAGTAAATTGTATATTGTAAAATAGTAAATACTTTAATGCCCGTTTCATAACTGAACTTTTTTAGTAAATAAAACTTCCTTATCATCATACCGGGAATACGTTGACAAGGAAGTTTCAAATATAGGTGAATAATTTCTATTTTACAACAGGACGAACAGCCCATTTAGCTGTGAATGCAGGTCCGTTATCTTCATTCTTGTTGGCCGAGTTACCTACAAGGTTCGGGTTAGCATTCAGCGTCGATTGATAGATCGGGAAATATTCATGTCCTTTATAGTAGTATTGGAACGATGAAGCGCTGGCAGTTCCGGCTGTAAGCTCATCGGTTGATGCTATTATATTTCCAGCATCGTCTTTTGGTGCTAATTTATAATAAGCATGTTCGACCAACTGATTCAGACGATCAGCACTGTAGAAGAATCCCCAACGGAGTAAGTCAATGCCACGTCCGTTTTCGCAACCAAATTCTTTAGGACGTTCAACGTTTGCTATCTGTTCGAAAAGCGCATCGGCCGTCGGGAAGTCGGAAACTTTAAGATCTTTAAGCGCAACGCGGCGGCGAACGATGTTAATGTAATCGATAGCCGTTTGAGTGGGGCCATGGAGCTCATTTTCACATTCGGCAGCACGCAGCAAAACATCGCTGAAACGCATAAGGCGCAGGTTGACTCCACAATGCAATCCGTTGGTAATAGAACTGTAGATGTTGTTCCTCGCATTGGTGAACTTAGCGATTGATATTCCACCCTGTGCATTGTTCGATAGAGGAGTTACAGTGATATCTTGTTTGTAAATAGTGTTGCTGCGGGGATCTCCGTTGGGATATGCCGCCGTTTTAGCGCCGGTATAGCTGTTGTATTCATTTTCGTAGGTAACCAATGTCCAGTATAAACGTGGATCGAGACGGCCATCTGTACTGTTTTCTTTTCTGAACAGGTTATAGAGCCATGGTGCGCCGGCAAGGTCGCCCCAGCTACCCAATTGTTGAGAAGCGTAGTTGCTTTCTACAGCATGACCCTGAGTGGCTTGCGAGCTGATATTTACCGGAGTCCACTCTTCGTCGGTGCCCCCTGTGCCAAAATCCAGAAATTGAACTTCGAAAAGGCTCTCTATGTTGTTTTCAGTGTTTTCTCTGAAGTTATCGCCATAGTCGGCTGTAAGTTCATAATGTCCGTACTTGCCGTCGATAATGTCTTTCAGTACGGTATAAGCTTCAGCAAATTTATGTCGGAACATCAATGTGCGGGCCAGATATCCGGCAGCGGCGCCGCTTGTAACACGCCCTTTCGCCCATTCGCCGCCTTTGTCGCGCGATGGCAATATCTGCATCGCTTTTGTGAGATCAGCTTCTATTTGGTCAAATACTTCGTCCTGTGTGTTGTTGGCTGCATACATGGTGTTGATGTCCGAATACGAAGCATAGTCGGTTATCAACGGAACAGTCTGGTAATAGGTAGCCAAATTGTAATAGGCCAACGACCTGAGAAAAAGCGCTTGTCCTGCGATTTGATTATAGGAAGTTTCCGACATCTTTACAACATCGACTTTCGATAATACAAAGTTGGTGCGGTTTACTACATGGTAGTTGTCGCGCCATGCCCATTCGTCACCTATTCCGATGGTACCCGGAGAATTGAGGTTGTCGTACTCTAAGTACCACTGTTGAGATGAGTTCCATACTTCGTCGCCACGTACAGCATCTAAAGTGTAACCAACGCGGGCAAATGTGCCTTCGAGGCGTATGCGGTTGTAGCACGAGATGATAGCCTCCTCAAGTTCTGCTTCTGTATTGCCAAATTCGTATGTGGTCTGATTGTTCGGGTTCTGAACATCGAGTTCGTCATTGCAGGCTGTTATGCCTCCAACAAACGCCAACATTATTAGAATTCTATTTATATTTTTCATATTGATATTCTATTTTTGTTTGAATTATTTTTTTAGAATGAGAAATGTGCTCCGAACATGATGGTTCGTGGTGTTGGGTACGAAGCGTAGTTGTATCCGGGCGTAAATGTACCGCCGGCGAAGTCAACGTTGTAACCTTTGTACTCAGACAAAGTGGCTAAATTTTGAGCCGATGCAAATATGCGAACGCCGGTAAGATAGTTTCCAAACCATCTGTTGGGGAAGTTATAACCCACTTCGATGTTGGCAATTTTCAGATAGGATGCATTTTGAATAAAGCGCTGGCTGAACATGTCGTTGGTGATGGAACCTGACGATTTGTAGGCTACGCGGGGCACATTGGTGTTTGTGTTGTCCGGTGTCCAGGCGTTCAACAGTTCAACGCTTTTGTTGAGTGCGCCGTAGGAGCTACGCAAAGTGACGTCAACAAAATCCACTGCTTTGAAGCCTGCAGCTCCATAGGTAGAGATACTCACCTCAAAACCTTTCCATTCGGCCCGTGCATTCAATCCGTAATGAATTTTTGCTATACCACTGCCCAGAAATTGTTGGTCTTCGTTCGTAATTTCGCCATCGAGATTGAGGTCGGCATAGACAACATCACCCGGTTGTGCTCCGTTCTGATTGATGTGTTCGCCTTCAGCGTTGACACGGTTGTCTATCTGGTCTTGCGACTGGAAGAGCCCCTCAGAAACGTAGCCATAGAATGCACCAACTTCACGACCTACCTCTGTGCGGCAGTAGCCATCGGTACGCGGTTCGCCCGAAACGCCTAACTTTGTTACCTTGTTGCTGAGGGTAGTTAAGTTGGCCGAAATATCGAATTTAACAGGGTTTTGATGATTGTGATAGGCAAGCAGGAACTCAAAACCTGAGTTTTGCATTGTTGCTGCGTTCATTGTTACTGTTTCGTTGGTAGCGCCTGCATTGGTAGGTACTGCTACACTATAAAGAAGGTCTTCGGATGTTGACTTGTACCAGTCGAAAGTAAATTCAAGCTGATTATTGAACATGCCGAGGTCAAGACCAAAGTCAATGCTCTTCTTCTTTTCCCATCTGATGGCTGTGTTTACATAATTTGATATGGCTGAACCGGTCACTTTGTTGTTTCCAAAGCTATAGGTATAGTTTCCTCTGGACATAACATCCATGTATTGGTATTCACCTATGTTTTCATTACCAAGTACTCCATAGCTACCGCGCACCTTGAACAGGTTAATCGTCGATTCGGCTACAGGGAAGAATTTTTCACGTTCCATACGCCAACCTCCTGATACGGATGGGAACCAGTCCCAACGGTCGTTTGAAGACAGACGGCTTGAACCATCGCGGCGTGCTGTTGCCGAAATAAGGTATTTTTCATTGAAATCGTAGTTGATACGTCCGATATACGATGCCAGTACATGTTCGCTTTCATAGCTTGTTGATGCTGTTTCCTCAGCGTTGTTTACCTGCAAATAGTAGGGTTCGGGTAAGTTAACACCTTTGCCTGTGAGCGTGTGGTAGAGTTCGCGCTCAAATGTTTGACCCACAACCGCATTGATGTGATGGCGTCCAAATTTACCATCGTAGTTAATCGTGTTTTCTACAAGTGCATCACTATAGCTGCGATAGCCCTGTGACAGGTTCTCATTGCTCTTCGATAAGTAGTTGGTTGTGCTCTGTATAAATGCAGGTACGAATGTAAAGTCCTTTGCAAAAGTTCTGCTGTACGACATGTTAAGGTTGTAATCCAGCTTGTGGTTGCTGCTCTTGCGACCAACCATACCTATGAGGTCGACAGCTGCCGAACCTGAAGCAACAATGCGGTCGACAGTTGAATTTCTTTTTAGTAAGCTGTTGGTGAGCAGAACGTTTGTTACGCGCAAGTCGCCGTGAACATCGTCGTAGTAAGTACCGTAACCGTAAGAGTCATAGCTGTATTCCGATGCAGACGAAATTTTGTCATCGAGCACCCAGGTCGACGCATCGTAAGCCTTGATGGTTGGAGGTGTAATCAGTGCTGAAGCCATGACCGGATATTGTGCTCCATACAGACCTTGTACGTATTCGTTGGCATTACTAAGCGCCATATTGTCCTGACTGCTATGGCTATATACAATATTGGTTTTGAATTTAATAAACTTAACATCCATTGTGTTGTTAACACGGGCAGTGAAACGTTCGAAGTTTGGACCGGCACCTACCATAGTCCCTTTCTGGCTATAGTAGTCGAGGCCAATATTGTAAATGTTGTTGGCACCACCTCCTGACATATTGATGTTGTGATTTTGACGGATCCCAGTTTTGAATGCTTCATTGAACCAGTTTGTATTCACCTGACTTGGGTCAATATATTTTGCGTTGGTAGGATCGTATCCGGCAGGAACATCCATACCACTATTATTGTAGGCCATTTTCACATAATCTCCATATTGGTACGAGTCCATAACGTCGTACACTCCTTTTTGCACCTGGTCGACACCGTAGTAGCCGCTGTAGTCTATCTTCATGGCCTGGTTCTTCTTGCCTTGCTTTGTGGTGATGATAATCACGCCGTTGGCAGCACGCGAACCGTAGATGGCGGCTGCTGATGCATCCTTAAGCACCTGAAGTGTTTCGATATCGTTGGGCGAGAAATCGCGTATGGTAGTTCCCATTGGAACTCCATCGATAACGTAGAGAGGCGCAGTGCTTCCGAACGAGCCGATACCACGAATACGTACTGTAGGGTCGGCGCCCGGTTGTCCGTCGGATGTAATCTGAACACCGGCTACTTTTCCTTCGAGCATTGTCGAGATGTTGGAGTTTGACACTTTCTTCATCTCTTCGGTGTTGACAATGGCAACAGAACCTGTAAGGTCAACCTTACGTTGAGAGCCGTAACCGATCACTACCAATTGGTCGAGTTCTTTTATCTCCGAAACCAATGTGATGTTGCCGAGTGCCGTTTTGCCTCCAACGGATATTTCAATGCTTCTGAAGCCTATAAAAGAAACGGTCAACGTGGCATCTGAAGACGCAGAAATAGAGAAATTACCATCAATGTCGGAAATCACACCATTGGAGGTGCCTTTTTGTTGAATGGTTGCGCCCGGGAGTGGCTCTCTTTTTTCGTCAACGATTTTACCTTTTATTGTTATGTTACCTGCCTGAGTCATGGTCATCTGGGCGGTGTTACCGTTGCCTTCTGCGTATGTTGCCGGTGTAAGCGCCAGCAATCCCAATAGAATGAAATATGAATACTTCATAATTTAAATATTTTTTTTGTGATTATTTAATAATTACGAGATAAGATCCTTCTGTAACGAGTGCGAAATTCAAATCAGAACTGTCTACCGTTACACCTGCATATTTTTGGAAATGCGTTTCGCCATTGACGTAAGTAACAGTGTAAAGTATATCAGCAGTATTGTCTCCGTTGTTTGTAACTGTGATGACTACCTTGGAGCCACTTATACTCGATGTGAAATTATCCCAATTCCAGTCAGATGTAGAGGTGGCCGTTCCATATCCGTTGCCCCATCCATAGTTGTCCATACGAACTACAGCATCTTCGGTCTTGTCAGTTCTGCGAAGAATTGTACAGGGACTGTGCCAGTTGGCTGCATTGTCGGAGTAGCAGTACAAAGTAATTGCCTTACTCGAACCTGATGCCACTGTATAGTCATCGGAGAATGCCGTCCACCATGCGGTTGTCATGTCGGTTAAACCTACCTGGGCTATGCCTTTTACAATCGTTAACGGGCAAGTAGTAGTGACTGTTTTTGTTGCACCAACATATGAAATTAAAGCCGTTTGAGCGCCTGATACAGCCGGAATATTGCCAAACTGAAGCGTTGCGTTGGGTATAATCCCTTTTGTGCCGTCGGAATATGTTCCTGTTACGACCAGACCTGTTGTGTTGAATACGATAGGATCGCTGCTGTAGTAATAGTAGGTGGTAATGGCTGGAAAAGTAGTAACTTCCAGACTTACAACAGGGTTAGTAACTTCCAAGTTGTAGTAGGTCGATATAGCTTTGCAGTAGGCGCCTTGCTTGGTTTTGTTATAAGCTACAATCACTGTTTTTACGCCGAGTGTAGTCATATCAGGTATAACGGTGAATGATATATCAGTAGAATCCACCTGAGCCGAAGATCCATCAGCGAAAGTAACAGTAGCTGTTGCGTCGCCCCAGAAGTTTTCATTGCCTAATTCTACAAAGGCAGGAGCTCCTGTAATGGCGATTGAAACCGGATTGACATCTTCAACAACAGTTACTTTTGAAGGAATAAGGTATGCTTTTTTCATTTCGAAATAGCTGCCATCGCAAACTAAAAAAGCCACGATATCAGCAGTGGCCGAAACCGGTTGTTGATAGGTTTCTACCATTGTTGTACCATTTGTTCCCACGGCAGTGGCTGTTACATATACATTGCCGGTGGCAGAGTGGTCCACTTCGATGGTGACTTTGGCTCCCTGCATGGTGGTGCGGAAATCGTTCCAGATATCGCCATCTCCGTCGGTGTCGGGATAGTTTTGGGAAATCATATTGCCGTCGTAGGCATAACCTTCAGCAACCATTGTGCCGCCCCAGCCGTAGGCATCCGAACGGAGCACAAAGTATTCTTTATAGCCGTCGGCATCTCGATCTGCTATTTCATTGGCTATAGCAAGGTTCCAGTTGTTCCAGTTGCCGGCGCCTGAAGAATGGTTTACAAACTCCATATGTAAAAGTTTGTTGGTAGGAATAGCGAAGTAATCAGAGAAAGCAGTCCACCAGGCGGCACTGTTGTCTTCAGCTCCTACTATCGCTGTTGTGATGTTGATGTAAGTTGTGTCGCCTGTATTTGGTTTCGCAGCTTCAATAGAGTCGATCCTGCTCTGCAGGTCAGAGGGCGCATCGATTGAATAAAGATCCAATCCCTCGCACCCGACTAAGCCAAATACTGCCAAAATTGATACGTACAAAGCGCACTTCATTAATTTGGTTGTTTTCATAAAATTAAATTAAATTTAGTTAATTATCAGTGAATAATTTTTAACTTCAAAATAGCCACTGCAGATTTGTTGCAGTGAACTCAAAGATTAACACTGCAAAGATAAATACAAAAAGCGCGTAGAGGGTGGACAAAAGTATATTGATGGAGGATAAATATAGATGAAAGTAGCGAAATAATACTTTAATTGACTGTAAAAAACATGCTGCACATAGATGATAAGTATTTGCAATTTATTAATTTACAATTTTCCATTTAATTAAAATAAGGTAAACGGAACATTAATAGTTTATTGATACGACATTATTATATTCAAAAAAAATAAATGGACTTTGCTTTGAATAGTAAATTTAAATTCCTTTTCTGCAAAATTGGAATAATATTTCGTAATAGAATTTATTCAATTCAACACCGAAATAAAAGGCGAAAATAATTCCACTGTTTCCTCCGGATTTAAAGATTTGTACTACTCACACTTTGAAATATGAGCTTATGGCATCAAAATTCAAAGACTATTTTTTTTTTGTAAAATTTATTTCATCTTCGAACAGCTTTTGCCTTTATTTCAAAGCAAAGAAGAAGTTTATGCTAATTGTTTGTTTGTCTTCAAAGCCTGGCGGAAAACAGGATGTCTATAAAGATCGGATTTTGTTCAGTATTTAAACCTGTCAGATTTTTGAAATCTGACAGGTTTGGAGGCATAAAGGATTTTTGTGCTTCCTGAGATATAAAATGTGTGAACCATGTAACTTTCTAAATGAATTATGTAATCCGGTTATCATCCTGTAATCGTATATTTGTGATAATGTAAATGAACTTCAGAAATGAGGTGAGCATCAAAACAGAAAATATTTACAAAAGCAGGTGAAAGTAGCGATATGTAATGGATACTATTTAATATATTGTGCTGTTTTTCAATCTGTATCAATTCGATAATCATGGATACAAATAATCAAAGGTTTAAAATTCGGTTAGGGCTTTTTGTAACCGGAGCACTGACTCTGCTTGTGCTTGCCATATTTATAATAGGCAAACAACAAAACTTATTTAATCCCGTTTTTAAAATTACAGCTACTTTCTCGAATGTTAGCGGATTACAGGTTGGAAACAATGTCCGTTTTTCGGGAATCAATGTTGGTACCGTAGAGGATATTGTTATCATTAATGATACCACCGTCAGGGTGGATATGGTGATTAAAAAGGAAATTTGGCAGTTTATAAAAACAGATTGTAAAGTTTCGCTAAGCTCCGAAGGTATAATTGGAGACAAACTCATCGTAATTGGTCAGGGAAGTGCCGATGCTCCGTTAATCAAAGATGGTCAGCGACTTAATTCGATAGAGCCAATTGAAACAAATGCCATCATGGCCCGATTGGACGTAACTGCCAAAAATGCTGAACTCATTTCGCACCAACTCTCCGAAATAACTTTTGACATTAATCGGGGACATGGAACTATTGGGCGATTGATAAGAGATTCTATTTTTGCAAATAATTTGAATCAGACGATTGCTAATCTGAATACGTTTTCTAAAGGCTTAGTTGGCTCTGGTGAGATAGTGGCCAGTTTAAAAGTTACAGCAGGCAATGCCGAAAATATCTCGTACCAACTTGCGGGCATAGTGAATAAAATAAACAGTGGCGAAGGTACGCTTGGCAGGCTCATAAAGGATTCAAGCATGGCTAATAATTTGAATCAGACTATTCTGAACTTAAAAAAGAGTTCGAAAGGATTGGCCGGAACAGACACCATTATGGCAAAGTTGAATGTCACCGCCGGTAATGCAGCGCTGATCTCGAAACAGCTGACTGATATGATGACAAAAATTAACAAGGGAGATGGAACTTTAGGCAGGCTGATACGTGACACAACCCTTGCCGGAAACCTGGATGAAACCCTCGTTAATTTAAAAAACAGTTCAAAGGACCTGGATGAAAATCTGAAAGCTTTAAAACAAACTTTTTTGTTGAGACGTTATTTTAGAAAAAAAGCAAAAGCTGAAGCAGAAGAGGCCAAAAATAAAGCATTAGAAGAAACCCAGGAAAAGGAACCCGGGCAATAAATGCGTTTTTTTTAATTATAATGATGAACGGATATAATTAACAGGACATTATTTACTTCTCATTACTAAGTTCGAAGAAAAAAATCAACAAAAAATACGATTATGAAAACTACAAACAACAAACTATTGCATTTTCTGAACAAACAAAAGTATTACCTGACTTTAATACTCATCATTGTCATTCTCCTCATTTGGAATAATAGCAAAATACGTTCACTCGAAAAAAAGAGTGAGCAAGAAAAACTTGAAATTGTTGATAATTACAAAATGAAACTTGACAGCCTGAATGCAGCCAACATGCAACTGGTAGCAAAAACTTTTTCATGGGCGATCAGAAGTGAATTAACAAGAGGAAATAAAGACCAAATCAATCAGCTTTTCAATGAGTTGATCAAAACGCCCGGAATTATTAAGTTGCAGCTCATCAATCCTGCCAAATCAGTTATCGAAATTTCAACCAATAAAAAAGATGAAGGACTGCGAAATGTGGATTACGTCAATATAAAAGGACAAGAAACAATTTCAGGTCTGTCGGATTTGAAAATTGTTACTCCCATTTCGGGATTGAACAATCAAATAGGTGTTTTTATTCTTGAGGTAAATAAGTTTAAGTAAGTAAAGGGCCGAATAATGGACTATGTATCAATTCTTGAAGTGTGGTTTTACTTGTGACTGTGCGGTTTTGTCGTCACACCCGGCCATTAACGGTACCATTCATCAGTATTTTTGCATTGCAGGCAGGTGGATGCAGCTTTGGAGGGGATGCGGTATTCGAGCATAATCTCGTGGGTAGGCTGGCTGTTATACCCAACGTTGAAGGTGCGATCGTAGGCATATCCTACCCTGAAATCGGAGCTGATATTTACTGCGAATAAAAAAGTAAGATTGCGCGAAGTGCGGTAAGTGAGTCCTATGTCAAACAGTTCCTTAGGTCCCGGTAAAAGTCCGGTGGGGCGTTTAAGACGTACAGATGCATTTCCTTCGAGTACGGTAAGGTTGTCATTGTTGACAAGCTGTACCCCCAGACTGTAATTGATAAGTTCCGAATTGTTGTTTTTATAAATGGCGTAGCCGTAGCGGTGATTGGCGTTCAGAAAAAGCGTGCTGTCTTTCTTTATCGAAAACAGATGTGTTGACGAAATGCCGGCTATAAAGTAGCTGCTCTGAAATTCGACCCCGAAATTGGCATCAGGCTTGAGCGTCTTTTCCAAATCATAATAAAGCGCGGGGTCGTTTTCAGTCACAGCTTCGTAAAGCGAACCATCGACTGAGCGACTAAACACTCCTGCCGACAAACCCATTGATAGCGACCAGCTGTCTTCGCGTGCAAGCCTGTAAGCATAAGTAAGCATCGGGTTTAAGGCCTTGGATATTCCTATCTGGTCGCTTACCAGTGAAATTCCTATAGCCGAATGATACTTGTGAATATATCCCGAAGTCTGAACGTTAAGTACCTCCGGAGCTCCGTCGACGCCATACCATTGCCGGCGGGCATTCGTAAACAAATAAATGTATTCAGTTCTGGCAATGGAGGCCGGATTGTAATTTGCACGATTATACCAGTGTGTAGCCATGCTGATATCGGTTTGCGCATAAGCCCTTGCACTTACCAACAAACAAAAAAAAATGAATATGCGTATGAATAGTCTCTTCATTTTCATTGTTTTTACCGCTTCAGGGTAACAGCGCCTTTTTTTGTTTGAGTCTGTTGATTTTTATCCACGTATCTGATAAAATAAAAATAGGTATCGTTATCGGCCGGTTTTCCCTTGTACATACCATTCCAACCATCGGTTCCTTTATAAATTACAGTTCCGGTGCGGTCGAAAATCTGTACATCGTAACCGGTCAAAACCTATCGTTCACATTATCGTTGTTGGGTGTAAAAACATTGGGAATAAAAGGAACAATATCTATCGTTTGTGTGATACTGTTCGTGCAGCCGTTTTCGTTGGTGGCCGTGAGTTGTATTTTGTAGTCGTTCAATACACTTGAAACTTCGTAAGTATGGGAAATGGATGCCCCGGTTTCGGTAGAATTATCTCCCATATCCCAACTGTACTGCACACCTGGTTCGGCAGGGATGCTACACGCCAGCACATTATGCCTACTGTCGACAGTGGGGCTTGAAAGATGAATATCAGTTACCTTCGGCAGAAAATCTTCCACTACATTAAAACTTACCTGCTTCTCGCAGCCACGTTTGTTGTAGGCCAATAGAGTGTAAGTCCCAACGGAATCAACAAGTATTGAGCTGGTTGTGTCGTTTGTACTCCACAAATAGCGCTCAGCTCCCGATGCCGAAAGCGTTGTACTTCCTCCGGTGCAAAACAGCGGAGTGCCGGATGTAGTTAAGTCCCAATTCGGTTCGGCAGTAATACTACGTCGGATCGTATCGGTATAGCAGCCCATGCTCGAATAACCAATGAGCCAAACCTGCGCATTTTTAGTCACAACGAGAGAATCGGCTGTAGAACCGTCGCTCCATTTATAATGATGAGCTCCGTATCCTTTCAGAATAGCCGGCTGCGTAGCACAATAAGTAGAATCGCCTCCTATACCTACGAATGGCGGATAAAAGGTTTCAACTTCTCTGGTTAACGAGTCAGAGCAAGTCGAAGGTGGATTGCTAACCACCAGACTAACCTTATGCATACCTGAAGATTGAAAAACATGTTCCGGGTTTTTTTCAGTGGATTTTGTGCCGTCTCCAAAATCCCAATTATAATTCAGTGTGCCATGTATGGCAGGATGGGGGTTCGAAAACTTTATTTTATTGGTCAGCTTATTACAATCCACTAAATCGTAACCAAAATCGGCGTTGGGTTCGTATCGTGCTATGGTGGAATGAAGGCTTAATGTACATCCGGTAGCAGAAGTCATTTGGCACGAGTAATAAGCTCCTTCGGTGGGCGACGATAGTTCGAGCACCTGCTTATTGCCTACCACCTTTCCAGCTTGTGTTGTCCATTTGTAGGTTTCGAAACCAATGGGTCCCGATAAACGAGCTATATTGTCGCCGGCACAATATTGCACAGTGATAATTAATGGTTGACAATTGGCAACAAGATAAGCATACCCGTAATGACCTTTGTGGGTACAGTCAGTAGCCATAAATTCTATGGTGATCGTTTTTCCTAAATAAGGCAAAAGATTGGCGCCTACACTTGTCCAATCACGATAAAGAACCGGCTGTGAGGAGCCCGGAGGAGTGTATGAAACGAAACTGCTGTTTAGTTCGGCATCCGATGCATACACATCGTAGTTCGAACAATCCGGAATTGTATCCCCGTTGTTGTCCAGAATTGTCACTTTGAATCGTGGCTCTTCAGCTCTTGTATGTCCGCTTGTAGGGTTAAGCAAAACAACGGCAAATTGATAAGTCAAAAATGCATTCAGCGAGTCGACGGTTAAAGTGTAGCGCAAACTTGCGGCCTGTGTATTCGAATTTTCATCTCCCAGGCGCGCCGAATAACGATATCCCCCGGGTACTTTTTTTATTTTATAATTTGTTTTTGCATCGAAAGCAGTGGTATCCGTCATGATGGTTTGTAAGCCAAAGCCATGAGCTGGACTGGTAGATCTTACTTCAGGGATGGTGCTGTTGTACCAGGTATATCCGGCCCAGTTCGTAAAGTCACCCGACTCGAAACTTATATTCGAACAATAGGGTTCTGTTGCCCGAACAATATTGCCCGACAAAAGAAAAGTATAGCAAAAGAAAACTATGATTTTTAGTGTTCTTTTATAATGAGATAGTTTAGACAAGGTGATCGTTTGGAATATCAGTAAAATATCTTTTTTTTGCAAAGATAACATTTTATTTTTCCTAATTCTTAACATTCTGCTTCTATCTCAGTTTATCTGTTAATTTTATCGCTAAAAAAACAGTTGTCGTAAAAACCTTCGGAAGAATAACTCAATTGTATGGCTCTTTCTGCAATAAAAAAGATTACATCTCTCTTTTTGCAAAATTACACAAATATTATTCGTATTTTTGCGCCCCTTTGCTGTATGCAGTTGTGTTATACAAGCGCTAAAGGACAATAATTTATTAATACCTGAATTAATGAACAGAATAGGATGTACGCTTCTGATGATTTTTGCATTTGTAGTTTTTGTAAATGCACAAAACAGCACCTTTAAAATAACCACCTGGAATACCGAATGGCTGAGTTGCAGCATCAACGGGCCAACGGATGAACAGCTTCAGGTGAACAATGTGGCTAAGGTGATCAAAGCACTTGATGTGGATGTAGTGGCCTTGCAGGAAGTGGGTACCAGTAGCACATATAGTACTATAGATACTTTAGTGAGGCGACTTGGCAACGAATGGGGTGGAAGTATTATTCCGTGGTCGGCCGACAATTGCAATCAGAATCAGGGTATTATTTATAAAAAATCGAAAGTTCAGTTCGTAAGCGCCTCGTTGATGAGCAATGCAGGTACTTCGTACAACTGGTCGAGTGGCCGTTTCCCTGTTTTGTACAATTTAAATCTGGTGGTTGGTAACAGTACTGTACCGGTAGCACTTATAAATATTCATGCCAAAGCCATGAGCGACGAATTGAGTTACGCACGCCGCAAAGCTGCATCCCTCAGTTTGAAGGCTTTGCTGGATGGGAACAGTTATAATACAAAAAATGTAATTCTATTGGGCGATTTCAATGATTATCTTACAGGTACCCAATGTCGTAGTTGTTCGCCTGCCGAATCGCCCTATAAGAATTTTGTGGACGACACCCAAGATTACAAAGGACTTACCGGCGGTCTTTACGACCCGAACTATAATAGTCCGGTGATTGATAACATTATTATCTCCGACGAACTATTCGATAACTACTCAAATGCGGTGTTCCGCGAAACTACCGCTGCACAGGTGGTACCGAACTTTACGTCGACTACTTCCGATCATTACCCTATCAGTGCCACGTTTAGCTTTGGGGATGGCCCGGCTGGTTGTCAGAATTTTAGTTTTTCTGAAACATTTGGTCAAAGTTTAGGTGCTTTCACTCAACAGAGCGTACAGGGAACTCAGATGTGGGGTTGGCGTGCTCAATATGGTGCAGTGATTTCGGGATATCAGAACAGCATCGCTAATCTTAACGAAGACTGGCTTATTTCGCCGGCTTTGGATTTGTCGGGAAGCAGCGCTGCCACGCTTCACTTTGAACATGCGCTGAACTATGCCGGTACTGAAACTGACAATGTGAACAACTATTCACTTTGGATCACCGACGCTTACAGCACTGGCCTGCCCGGCACTGCCAACTGGACAAAACTCACGATCCCCACTATGCCGGCGGGTAATGATTGGGTTTTTGTAAATTCGGGTAATATCACGATACCTACTGACTTGATGAAGCAAAATATAAGGTTTGCTTTTAAATATCAGTCGAACGAAACTGTGGCGGCTACCTGGGAAGTGCGAAATGTAACTGTTGATGGTCAATGTACTCAAACGCAATTGGATCCTCCTGTAGTTGACGCGCAGAGTAAAGTATATGTTGCGGGAGGTATCATTAAAGTAGAAAACAAACAAGCAATGCCAGTGACAGTTTTTGATGTTACGGGTCGTATTTTATATTCGGTGCCGGCGATACAAAACACTGAGTTTGGAGCAATGCAACAGGGAATATACATTGTGCGTTGTGGTAATAAGGTGGTGAAAGTGGTGGTAGATTGATGCTCGGTGCGATAAACAGCGGGCACTTGGTAAATAATATGATTTTTAGAAAATTGCATCTTGACCTTCTCTGGCTTGTCGGGGAAGTATTCTGTCTCAATGTCCATACATTTTGAGCTCCCTCTACCAGACTGTATAAACCCGATTCAACAGATTGTTGCTGTTGAATTAAATTCATTACTGATATTTTCTGATTTCAGATTCAATAAATTGAACCTGATCCTTTCCTTGTTTATAGCAATTAATTCTCTGTAAAACCTTTTTTTGTTGTGTTCTCTCTTGATCCTACGATTCTGCGTTGTGCCTTCAAGTCAACAACTTCTATCCACATTTACAGTCATTTCTAAACGAGTATAAAAGTCTGACAATTGAGTTTTCTTTAGTTGTCATTATTTGCAGCAATATGCTTATGCGAAGAGCATAGGAAATAATTTCCGCCGAGATTAAACCAGTTGCAACAATCATAGCAAAAATCTGACTCTCGTTAGATATTATGCCTTGAAATTTACTTATTCCTATATTTTTTTTCTTCAAAATAAGTGGCAGTAATGAACATAAGTTCAAAACTATTTGTATCTTTGCAGCAGATAAGTTTCAATAAGAACAGGAATAACGTTACAAAAAAACCAGTAATAAATTAATAATTAGCACTATATAAATATGAAAATTGCCATTACATCAACAGGAGACACATTGAATTCAACGATTGACAGTCGCTTTGGTCGTTGTACCTTTTTTGCAATTTACAATACCGATACTAAATTAACTGAATTTTTTATCAACCCGAGCAAAGAAGTACAAGAAGGTGCGGGTCCGGCAGCTGTTCAGTTTGTGGCAGCGCATAAAGTAAATAAAATCGTTTCGGGTGAATTTGGGATGAAAATTAAATCCCTCCTCGAAAGTTTAAACATAGAGATGATAACGAATAAAGATTCAGCAACAAAGATTGTTGATATTATTGAGTTGTACAAACACTAAAAAATTAGAAATCATGCCAAAAATGGATGGCACTGGTCCTGTCGGGCAAGGTTCCGGAACAGGACGGAAATTAGGTAATTGTAGCACAGAAACCGACGATGAGAAAGCAAAAAAGCTTGGAGTTGGTATGGGAAAAGGCCGTAAGGCTGGAAAAGTGACAGGACAAGGAAAGCGCTTACAAAGCGGGAAATAGTAGAATTGGATTTTTTTAAACAAGGAGGTTATTATGCCTGGATTTAATCAAAAAGGCCCAATGGGACAAGGTTCCATGAGTGGCCGAAAAATGGGTAAGTGTACCAATTTTGGTGCAAATGTGAAACAAGATACTTCAGTTGCCAATGCAACTTCATCCGAGACTTCACCTGAGAATAATGCAGGAAGAGGTTTAGGAGCTGGGAATGGCATGGGACAAGGTAGAGGTATGGGAATGGGACGACAACATCGTTTCAGAAATGGTCAATAACTAATTTAGGAGGGGTTGAAAATGCTCCTCCTTTTTAACAATAAAAAATAATCGTATGAAACGAGCATGAACGCAGGCGTTTATCAATATAAATGAAAACCTTCTATGCGAGTTCCATGTGACAACTTAAAAAAAATATTTACACATGAATAAAAAAATTGCTATTCCGTTGGAAAACGGAGTTTTATGTGCTCACTTTGGGCATTGCGAGAAATTTGCCATTATAGAAGTGGTGAATGATGAGATTACTGAAATTAAAGAGCTAACACCACCCGAACATGTACCGGGTCTGTATCCACGTTGGGTTGGTGAATTTGGTGTAACAGATGTAATCGCCGGAGGAATGGGTCAAAAAGCGATTACCCTGTTTAATCAGGAAAATATCAACGTATTTGTTGGTGCTCCGGCCAATTCCGCAAAAGAACTTGTAACTGATTTTTTATCAAATAAACTAACTTTAAACGCCAACTATTGTAATCACGATGACAAGCACGAACACACCTGCCAACACTAAACGAAAATACGAAGTCGATGGTAGATGTATGGACTGCTTATTCAAAGGGTTTGAACGATTAATGGAAAAGTACCACTTTAGTTACGATGACCGTCAACAATTTTTTAGTTTTTACAATCATACCATTGCACGAAGTGGTGGGCGACTTATGCCCGAAATTCACAGAGAGCTGAATCTGAAGTTTTGCGAAATCGCACGAGTTTCAGACCCTTATTCCGACGAAAAATCTGTGAGTAACAAGCAAGCTTTAAGTTTATACAAAAGGTGGCGAATGAAAGTTATTGAATCAGAGGATCATTTTGACACTGCATTGCGTTTGTCAATTGCCGGAAACATAATGGATTATGGCCCGGGGAATAACTTTGATGTAGAACAAACAATTGAGCAGGTAATGAAAGCAAAATTCGCCATTGATGACTCCGTTCTTTTAAAACAGCGCATAAAAGAAGCTAAATCTATTTTGTATCTGGGTGATAATGCCGGCGAGATTGTTTTCGATAAATTATTTATTGAAATGCTTATGCATCCTCATTTGACTTATGTAGTTAGAGGAGCCGCAATACTTAACGATGTTACGCTAAGTGATGCCAAAGAAGTTGGAATGGATATGGTAGCAGATGTTATAACTAATGGGTACGATACATCTTCCACTATTTTATATAAATGTAGCGACGAATTTATGGAAGCATATAACAATGCAGATTTGATCATCGCTAAAGGACAAGGAAATTTGGAAGGATTGATAAATGAAAACGATCCTAGAATATTTTTTCTTCTAATGGTGAAGTGCGATGTTATGGCTGAAAATTTGAAAGTAGATAAAGGTAGTTTCGTAGTCTACAATCAGCGTTTGACTTCTTAAATCCTATTAATCATGTCAGAAAGTTTAATTTTCACTATAGTCGCTTTAATCGCTGGGAGTGTAGGCAGTGTTGGACTGGCAGGTTTACTTTTATTGCTAAAAGATAGTAGATTGCAAATCATTTCCACCTATCTGACCTATTTGGCTGGCGGCACACTGTTGGGAGCAGCTTTTCTGGGTATGATACCCAAGGCTATCACAATGCTTGACAGCCAAACGGTTTTTGAGTTTATTCTTGCCGGTATACTCTTTTTCTTTGTACTGGAAAAAATTATTCTCTGGCGAACATGTCGAAATATAGACTGTGAGCGACATATTAAAGCTGCAGCACCCATGATTCTTGTTGGTGATGCTTTTCACAATGCCATTGATGGTGTTGTGATAGCAGCTTCATTTCTGACTTCAACTGAATTGGGAATTTTTGTAAGCATCTCGATTATTTTTCACGAAGTTCCTCAAGAATTAGGAGATTTTGGAGTTTTATTAAAAGTGTATTCAAAGCGCAGAGCATTATTGTACAATATGTTGTCAGGTAGTTCCGCTATTGTAGCGGGTATTGTCGCCTATTACTTTATGGGAGCTATAAAATCATTCATTCCTTATGCTTTGGCCTTTTCAGCGTCCAGTTTCTTATACATTGCTCTTGCTGATTTAATACCCGAAATGCACCAAAAGACTAAATTGAAAGAATCTATTATTCAAATTTTTTTAATCCTTGTTGGTGTTTTTATTATTTACCTTGTCAAGCAAATGGAATAATCATTTTTTTTATTTATGATCCCCAAACATACAATCACTATGGAAAAATCAAACTTGGCATTATTATTTGTGACCGTTACCGCACTTGTGCTGGCGGAAAATGCTTCAGGGCTTTACAAAACCGTGAAGGAGCATTCGAAATGTACAAAAACGATGAAGTAGAATTAGCCGCTTTTACTACTTGCGGGGGCTGTCCGGGAGGAAATATTGAATACGCTCCTGAAGAAATGATCAAAAATGGAGTTACACACGTACATTTTGCAACCGGATTTTTAGTCGGTTATCCGCCATGCCCACATATGGAATATTTCGAGAAATTTATTATTGAGAAATATGGTTTAAAAGTCCTTTTTGGCACTCACCCCATTCCTCAAAAATATTTTCTGAAGCACAAAAACTTAAAAACATGGAACACGGATTTTATGATAAAAGCCATTCAACCAACACAGAATACCGAGAAAATACGACTAAATTATGATTAAAAAAATAAAAATTGCTATCGCCAGCGGGAAAGGTGGAACGGGAAAAACATTTGTTTCCACTAATCTTTTCTACACTTTACAGCAAGAGGGAACAGATGTCACATTGGTCGATTGCGATGCTGAAGAACCCAATGCATTGGCATTTTTTAGTGGAGAACTTGAAAACTCAACTCAAATTACGCAACTTGTCCCAGTAATTGATGAAAGTAAATGTACTTTCTGTGGTAAATGCCACGAATACTGTAATTACAATGCTATTTTCTTTTTGGGTGAAACTAAAATTATAAAAGTGATGGATGAATTGTGTCACGGTTGTGGAGCTTGTTCGGTAGCTTGCGAGTTTGGCGCAATTAGTGAAAAGGAAGATGTACTGGGTGAAGTAAATCGCTATGCTGTAACCGAAAAAACGTCGTTGATTGAAGCACGTATGAAAGTGGGTGTTTATTCTCCGGTTTCGGTTATAAAAGCAGCCATAAAAGAGGCCGACAATGCCGAAGTTGTTTTGATGGATTCACCGCCCGGAACGTCGTGCCCTTTTATTCAAACAGTTGCTCAAGCCGATTATGTGATTTTAGTGACCGAACCAACTCCCTTTGGACTGAGTGATTTGAAACAATCGGTCGAAACTTTGAAAACATTGCATAAGCCTTATGGTGTAATAATTAACAGGGCTAATCTGGGAAACGATGACGTGTATCTTTATCTGAAAAAAGAAAATATTCCGCTTTTGATGAATATCCCTTTCGACAAAACCATTGCTTCTGTTTATTCAAAAGGGGAACTACTTTCTAAAGATCAACCTCATTGGCAATCTGAATTTATAAACTTGTTCAATAAAATAAAATACCTTTATGGAAATAGCCGTAATTAGTGGAAAGGGCGGAACGGGTAAAAGCAGTATAAGTGCTGCCTTTGCTACATTATCTGAACAAGTGGTATTGGCCGATTGCGATGTTGATGCAGCCAATCTCTATATTTTATTTAACCCTACGCACGAGGAAGAACAAATTTTTGTATCAGGACAGAAAGCTATTATCGACAAATCAATCTGTACCAATTGCGGTGAATGTATTGATTTTTGCCGCTTTGATGCTATCTCAGAAATAAACGGCGATGTGCTAATTTCTGAAACTTCATGCGATGGTTGTAAATTATGTTCACGCATCTGCCCTTTCGAAGCAATAAACATGGTGAACGAAGATAAAAGCAGAATGTACACCGGCTCGTTCCGCAATGGGAAAATGGTGTACGGACGCTTATCACCTGGCGAAGAAAATTCGGGGAAATTGGTGAATATGGTTCGCGACAAAGCAAAACAGTTATCAAAAGATCATCAACTCGAAACAATTATTATTGATGGACCTCCGGGGATTGGATGCTCAGCAATATCAACTATTACTGGAGTCGACCATGTGGTTATTGTTACCGAACCAACTGTTTCGGGCTTACACGATATGAAAAGAGCATTGGAAATAACGTCTAATTTCAAGCTAAAAACTTGGGTTATTGTCAATAAATTCGATTTAAACACAGATTTGACTTATCAAATCGAAAGCTATTGCCAACAAAGAAATATCTCAGTTGTCGGAAAATTTCCATTTGACAGATTAGTGGTTGATGCGATGGTAAATTGTAAAAGTGTGATTGAATTTGCTCCCGATTCTGAAGTGGCAAAAATGATTAGAGAAAGTTATAGTGCAATACTAACATAAAAGAACAAATAGAATGTAGATTTTGTAAGTATAGTAGTGCAAACAATTAAATTATAAGATTATGATTAGTTTTGGACCAATTCCATCCCGCCGGTTGGGTAAAAGCCTTGGATTAAATAATATAACTTCAACAAAATTATGCTCTTATTCTTGTGTCTATTGTCAGGTTGGGTTAACACACAAATATGGTTTCGACCGTAAAGTGTTTTACGAACCTTCAGTGATATTTGATGAAGTCCAAAAACATTTAGATAAACTAGCGCAAAGCGATAAACCCGATTACCTGACTTTTGTGGCTAATGGAGAACCAACATTGGACATTCATTTAGGTGAATCAATTGAAAAATTAAAAATACTCAACATTCCTATTGCAGTAATCACAAATGCTTCTTTACTCAACGACCCTCAAGTACGGAAAGAATTGCAATTAGCTGATTGGGTTTCTGTGAAAATAGATGCCGGCGATGAATCTGTCTGGAAAAAAATAAACCGTCCGGTTGCTAAAATTAATTTTCAGGACTACCTGGATGGTTTATTGACTTTTTCGTCTGAATTCCACGGAAAATTGGTTACAGAAACTATGTTGGTAAAAGGTTTCAATGATACGGAGGAAGAACTTCAGAAAATAGGTCAGATAGTACAGTCAGTACAACCTTCCATCGCTTATATTTCCATTCCGACCCGACCACCGGCTGTAAGTTCTGTTTTGCCACCCAACGAATTATTGATAAATGAAGCTTATCAAATTTTTACAAAAAAAGGGATAAACACGGAGTTAATTCTTGGTTTTGAAGGAACACAAACAGGTTTCACAGGCAATGCCTTGGAAGACATTATCAATATTTGTTCTGTTCACCCCATTCGTGAAGATACAATGCAGGAACTTCTGAAAAAAAATAACGCCGAACCAATAGTATTAGAAACCTTATTGTACAATAATTATGTGCAAAAGATTGAATATAAATCAAACAGCTTTTACATTCGTAAATTGAGAGATTAATCTATAAAAATATAAAATACGAAACACAATGGAACAACAAAAGAATTATAAGTATGCACCAAAAGAAAAGGTGAATACGATTGTGAGAACAAAATTGTCAAACATCAAAAAGGTAATCATGGTGGCTTCAGGAAAAGGAGGGGTAGGAAAATCGACTGTGGCAGCCGGTTTAGCATTGTCCTTGGCACTTGAAGGGTATTCGGTAGGTTTATTGGATGCCGATATTTATGGCCCGTCCATTCCCACTCTTTTTAGTTTGGAAAATGCCGAACGCCCTGTTTTGAAAGAGCACGATGGAAAACATCTTATTGAGCCATATATTCGATATGGAATTAAGATCATGTCCATAGGGTTCTTTTTCGATGCTCATCAGGCGATTATCTGGCGTGGACCTATGCTGTCCAATGGGCTGAAACAAATGCTAAATGATACGAACTGGGGAAATTTGGATTTTCTGATTATTGATACTCCTCCCGGTACCGGCGATGTGCATATTACCTTGTTGCAGGAGTTCAATATAACCGGTGCATTGGTGGTTACTACTCCTCAACTGGTTGCAAAAGCTGATGTCCAAAAAGTAATTAATATGCTTGGCGATCAACATATTGGCGTACCTGTTTTAGGAATTATCGAAAATATGTCGTGGTTCTCGCCATCTCTTCATCCCAACGAGAAATATTTTTTGTTCGGAAAAGGTGGCGGTGAAGATCTTTCAAAAGCATTCAACATACCTTTACTGACACAAATTCCTATCAACGAAAAAATATGTATGGCATGTGATAAAGGTAAACTTGGCGAGTTGTTCTTGGATAATGCAGTGCTGTTAGCTTTCAATTCAATTGTAGCTCAAATAAAGAGTTGAATTGAGGAGTTCCCCCCCCCTTTTTTTTTAATGAACATAAGTTCATTAAAATTGTTTTAGTTTTAATTTGAAATCAATGAGAAAAACATTTATTCCTGTGTTTGGAAATATACAATAATTCTATATCGCTATCGAATTTATTTGTTTGTTTCGTGTTCTAATTTACTGTTCCTTTGTGTAATTAAATAAATGAACATATATTCATGTAACTAAATTATTAATTAAAAAAACAAAACAAAATGGAAACAAATCAAGTTTATTCAATGCCACGTATTGGCGAAAAAGCTCCTTCATTTAAAGCAGTTACTACACAAGGCGAAATCAATTTTCCTGAAGATTATGCCGGCAAGTGGGCTATCTTGTTCAGTCACCCTGCAGATTTTACACCTGTATGTACTTCTGAGTTTATGACTTTTGCAACAATGAACAAAGAATTTGAAGCGTTGAATTGTCAGTTGGTAGGTTTATCGGTGGATGGACTTTATAGTCACATTGCCTGGTTACGTACCATCAAGGACAAAATTGAATACAAAGGAATGAAAAACGTGGAAGTTACTTTTCCACTTATCGAAGACATTACCATGGAAGTAGCCAACAAGTATGGCATGATGCAACCGGGCGAAAGTAATACAAAAGCTGTTCGCGCAGTATTTTTTATCGATCCCAAAGGAATAATTCGCGCCATGATTTATTATCCTCTTTCGTTGGGTAGAAATTTTGACGAACTAAAACGGGTAATTATTGGATTACAAACAGCTGACAATTTCAGCGTTGCTCTTCCTGCCGATTGGCGTCCGGGTGATGATGTGATTGTACCTACAGCAGGCTCATGCGGAACGGCAAAAGATAGAATGGAAGGCAAAGAAGAAGGCGTTAAATGTTACGACTGGTTTTTCTGTACCAAAGAATTGTCAAAAGATAAAGTAGAAGCTGCCTTGGGTAAAAAATAGCATTTTTTTTTAAATTTAAAAAGGGGAAATGGGAAAAACTATTTCTCCTTTTTTTTACAAAATTTTTTCTAATTGAACATAAGTTCATATCCATTTTGCGTATCTTTGTACTGGATTTAATGGTAGATAGTAAATGAATCAATAGTAAATAAAAGTTATGCCCCGCCCAAAACAAGACCGGAAAATATCAAATCCTCCTTTGATGCAAGGATTTAAACCTTTTGGTATTCCTCGAAATATGTTAAGCTCTGTTTCATTATTATATGATGAATATGAGGCCATTCGCTTACTCGATTATGAGGGAATGAATCAGGATCAGGCTGCAGTGCAAATGAATGTTTCGCGCCCTACAATGACGCGTATTTACGAAAAAGCCCGTAAAACAATTGCTCAGGCACTTGTAGAGGGTAAAATGATTGTTATCGAAGGTGGAAATGTACAGTTCGAAAAACAATGGTTTCGCTGTAAACGCTGTTTTAAATTAATTGGTGGTTTAGAGAATCATGTCCGCTGTAAAGACTGCAATACATTCAACAATGAAGAGTTAATGCCTATAAATAGCGAAGAAAAATGAAAATTGTAGTGTTATCTGATAATCGTAAGTTCGATGCATCGCTACAATCTGAGCACGGTTTATGCCTTTATGTAGAGACTGAGCATTATAAATGTTTACTCGATACAGGTGCTTCTGATAAATTTATTCGGAATGCCGATAAATTGGGTATCGATATTTCTGCAGTCGATTTTGTCTTTATTTCACATGGACATGCTGATCATATTGGAGGATTGCCTGCATTCTTAGAATTGAATAAAAAGGCTAAAATTGTATTGTCCAGGAATGCTATTCATCAAAAGTTTTTTTCTAAACGAAATGAATTTCACTCAATAAGCCTCGATTTCGATTTCAGCCTTTTCGAAGATAGGTTTGTTTATGTGGAATTAGAAATGGTTTTCAGGGACGAAATTCAGGTGTTTTCTGCAAAAACAAATAGATATCCAATATCAAAAGCCAATGCCACATTGTTCAGGGATGCTGGAAATGGGATTGAATCAGACGATTTTAATCACGAACTGGTAATAAGTTTTGGCACTGACAATTTATTTGTTTACACAGGCTGTGCTCACAAGGGACTTTTGAACATCTTAGGCTCAATCTCATTGTTTCCATCGAAACGGATTGAAACTGTGATAGGTGGTTTTCATTTGTTAGATAGCAAAACAGAACAACAATTTGAAACCAAAGCAGAAATTGATAAAATTGCGTATGAACTTAAGATAAAATATCCTCAAACTAATTTTATTACAGGGCATTGCACGGGAGAAAAGGTTTATGATCAATTGAAAGAACAGCTAAAAGAACAGTTAAACCATTTCTATACCGGATATTCAATAACAATTTAGTGAAAGATATAATTCCCTAAAAATAACACTTTATTTCCTCTTCGGAGATTAAAACAAAACAAAATGAAAATTGCAGTACCAACAAAAGAAAACAACCAAATTGATGCCCATTTTGGTCATTGTGAGTTTTATACTATTTTCAATGTTTCGGAGCAAAACAAAGTAATTTCTAAAGAAAGAATGGATTCACCGCAAGGCTGTGGTTGTAAATCGAATATCGCCGAAGTGTTTAAAAGTGAAGGAATAGAAATTATGCTGGCAGGCGGCATAGGTGATGGAGCTATCAATAAGTTGAATGCACATGGTGTTTCAGTAATCCGTAATTGCCAGGGCGATGTTACTCAAATTATTGAAAAGTACCTTGCCGGTGAAGTAAAAGATGGTGGCAGTAATTGTGCTGCACATGAGCACGGACATACATGTAGCCATAATTAAAATATCAATTTTTAAGTTTTTATCATATATTTATTCACAATTAAAAAACTAATTATTATGGGAAGACAAGCAATTAAAGTCTCATCAGTAGATGTAGACAAACTTTTAGGTATGTTAAATGCCGCACTTGCTGAAGAGTGGTTAGCTTATTACCAATACTGGATTGGTGCCAGACTAATGGAAGGTCCAATGCGTAGTGAAGTGGAACCTGAACTATTATTACATGCCAATCAGGAACTAGGACATGCAGTATTGGTTGTAAATCGCATTATTCAATTGGGTGGAACGCCGGTAATCAATCCAATGGACTGGACAAAATTGGCTCGTTGCAGCTACGACGAACCTGCTGACCCTTACATTGAGGTAATTTTGGAGCAAAACCTCAAAGGAGAAAGATGTGCAATACAACGCTATCAAGAAATTGCAGATTTCACAAATGGGAAAGACCATAGTACCCATCAAATGGCAGTGACTATTCTGAATGAAGAGTTGGAACACGAAAATGACATAGAGGATTGGTTGGCCGATATTCAGAGAATGAAAGATGAATTTAAGAAATTGAGATTTTAGTTTTAGTTTAAGAGTAGCAGGTGTGTTATCGGGATCAATAATTTGCCTGCTACACTTAAGTTTTCAGTAAACGCCCAAAGAAATAATATAAATCACATACAGATGTTTAACCATGATTGAACATGAATATAAGTTTAGGGTTACCTACCCCGATACAGATAAAATGGGGACTATGCACCATGCCAATTATGTGAAATACTACGAAGCAGCTCGTTGGGAGTTGTTTCGAAGCATTGGTATTCCATATAATTTAGTGGAAGAATCAGGCGTAATGTGTCCGGTGATTAGTATGAAATTTAAGTTTCTCAAAACTACTCGCTACGATGAACAACTCACTATTAAAACAAGATTGAAAGATATAAAGGGAGTACGTATATGGTTTACATATAAACTCTACAATGAACAAAACGAGTTAATAAACGAAGCCGAAACCGATTTGGCATTTGTTGGTGTTGAAAATTGGAAACCTTGCGCTGCTCCCGATTTTTTATTGAGTGCAATAGAGAAACATAAAGTTACAATTGAATGAGTGAAATAGAACTTAACAGGAGAAAGCAACAAGCAGTGACATATTTCGAAGCTGGTCACAACTGCTCTCAAGCTGTTTTTATGGCTTATTCTGACATCTACGGTATAGCACCGGAAACCGCAGCTAAACTGGCTACCTCTTTTGGTGGTGGAATGGGACGCTTGCGTGAGGTGTGTGGTGCAGTTTCAGGAATGTTTTTAGTGTTGGGATTGCAGTACCCATTTACCGATACTAAAGACAAGGTCGCTAAAAATACAAATTACAAAGCAGTTCAACGAACTGCAAACGAGTTTAAAACCGTTATGGGGTCATATATATGTGCCGACCTGCTTAAACTTAGACACGAACCGCAAAATCCCGAGTCATCGGAACGAAATGAAGCTTATTATAAATCCAGACCTTGTACGCGCTGTGTGAAGCTTGCAGCTGAAATAGTCGGAAAAGAGATAGTATAATATCATACCGGAATTTGTCAACACTATATGTTGCATCCAAAATCAGACTCTATTTTATGAATACCTTGATTAATTCCCTAAAGGAAATTAATCAAAATGAAAAATGTTTTCTGTTAATATTTAAGGCCTAACAGACTATTCGTTGTGTTGATCTCACGTAAATTTAGCTTAACTGAAATAAATCCCGGTTAAGCTAAATTGATGTTTTAGAATGGTGTTTGATAATTGAATGAATTGTTTTTACTTAGTTTCTACCGTTACCTCCTTTCCCTTTACCAAATCCATTTGAACTGCTGTTGGCAATTATTGCATTAAAATCTGTGTTCGAAAGGATTTGTGGAATGTAGGTAATGTTTTGTAAAGCTAATGTTTTCACAAAAGCGCGTAAATGATTTTCAGAACCTTTCAATAATTGGCTGTACACTGCAATGATATCAGTATTTGTAGTTTCGGCAATTAGTTTTTTCAAGTCAACAATATCATATTCTTCGATATAAGCACCCGTACTCAATGCTGCATTAGCGCTTGTTCCTACGGCAATTAGTTGGTCATATAATCCTTGAATGGCAGTGCTCGTGAATTTGCCTGGTTCTGAAAGAGCAGGGTCGGTCAGTCCAAAATAATTGATAAGCGCCAATACGGCTTCACTGTGACGGCTTTCGCTGTCCGAAATTCTGTCGAAATTATTGACTCCATACGTTGAATAGAAACTGTCATACACGTCCATAGCCATTTTTTCTTCTTCCCGCATTAAAAGTAATCCATCTATTTCAGACTGTGTCAGACTATTGGTGGTGGTTGTAAATGCCTGAATGGCTGCGAATTCATCAATGCTTACTTTTGTTGCTTCATTCGCCAATGAATTTACACTGTTATCTTCACACGATGCAAACTGAAATGACACTAAGAGAACTACTGGTATTAAATTTTTAGTTTTCATGACTTTAATGTTTAAAATGAATTATTTGGTTGTTTCTCTGTAGTCACAAATCCCGTTTTTATTGACGTCAACATAATTTGCTCCTTTACTGTTTCCGTTTTTATATCCTTGACCATTGCGATTACCTCTTTTATAGCCATTTCCGTTCTGTAATCTTTGTCCGGTTCCTCGTCTACTTCCATCCTGAAGACCTTTTCCGTTTCCTTGTGTACAAGTTTTGTCTTCGTATTTATCGCAAACATTGTTGTTGTTGGCATCAACATAACAGGTCTTTTTTGATATTGATTTTGATGATTCTGCTTTTGTGTTTTGAGCAGAAATAAGACCAACTGTGGCTATAAGAGCCAATGCTGTTAAAATTACTTTTGTTTTCATTTTGTTGCTGTTTTTAAATTGTTTTACTTCTCTATTTATTGATTTCGAAATCCATTTCCATTTCCTTGGCCTCTTCCTTGACGATCTTGTCCATTTCTGTTGCAGGGTTCGTTTCTGAATAATGGGCTAAAGGCCTCTTGTAACTTTTCTAACTGTTCGGGAGTGCATACTGCTTTTATTTTGAGGTAGAATCTGTTTGTTTCTCGTTTAAGTTCAGCATGTAAATGGCCTGTTTCTAATGCTAAAGTGTTTAATTTTACTGTGTCAGATACAGGATTTTTTATTTCGGCAAACATCTCACTTTTTAGCGAATCAATTTTTATAATAATGTTATTGGCATTGGGTCTAAATTCATGATTAACTTCTCTGAACACCTTCATTTGTGAATTGGTAAATCCAAGTGTCTGTCTGAAATATCGACCGTTCAATGGATTTTGGCCTTCATTGTCCAATATTATGTCTTGTTTTTCAATTTTCTCCTGATAATTATGATACAGAATTGTAACTATTGTGCTCATATTTAGTATTAACAATGTCACTACTGTCCAGATCAATATAGTATGCTTATTCATTGCTGTCGGTATTATAAAGTGAGAAATTTTCAATTTGACTGTCGTTTACATACAATCCATCCATCTGATCGGAGTTTGAAATGTAACTGTTTCCTAATCCTATGCCCGAAACAATAGCAAAAACTATACTTGCTGCTACGGCAATGGTTTGCCACCTTTTTACAGGCTTTTGCATTGGGTTTTCAATGCGCGACATGATGCGAGTTGCCAGGAATGGGTTATGCTCCGTTTGCTTTTCTTTGTTGATTAATTCATCTATATAATGGTCAGTTTTCATTGCTTTGGGTCTTTATAGAATGTTAGACATCAGTTTTATTGTTTTCCTACTATCGGACCTAATTTTTTTTGAAGTCTTGATTTGGCACGTTGCAAAAGTTGCTCTACCGAACCTTCAGTGCTTTGCATAATGGCTGCTATTTCTTTTTGTGTTAAATCATCATATTTGCTCAATATAAATGCTGTTCGTTGTTTCTCGGGAAGTGCATCTATTGCCTTGCGTATAGCTTTGTCGCGTTCTGTTTGTTCCAGTTGCTGTTGCGGATTTTGATCTTCGCTTGCCTTGTTGAATAGTTGTTGGAGTATATCTTCGGCAAAATGAAGCAACCCTTTGTTTTTAATTTTATTCAAATGATTGATGGATGTGTTTATGGTAATTCGGTAGAGCCAGGTTGAAAATTCGGCATCGCCATTGAAAGTTTTGAATGCCTGAAAGACCCGAATAAATACATCTTGTGTTAAATCCTCTGCATCTTGCTTGTTATGAACAAATCCCATAGCCGTACGAAACACCATAGTCTGATATTTCTCGACTAACCATTCAAATTTTGAATGGTCACCGCTTAGTATGGCTTGGATGATTTGTTGTTCCGTCATGCTTGTTTATTTAATTATAAACTTTAGACATAGATTCGTTGAATTTCCTACTGTAGTAAACAAAATTTAAAAAATATTTTAGCGCGTGTAGTTCCAATTTATTATACATTTAAAAACAAGAGGGCTGATTTCTAATAAATCAACCCTCTTGTCATCAATAACTTTTTGGTAGTTATTTTTTCAATAAAACGTCTTCTATTGCTTTCTTGAATGCATTTTTAGGCATCGCTCCCTGTGCCATTTGTGCTGTGCCATTCATTGGGCAAAAAAGGACAGATGGAATGCTGCGGATTCCAAATGCTCCGGCCAATTCCTCCTCGACTTCTGTATCTACTTTGTAAATATAAATTTGTCCATCATATTCTTTCGCCAGGTCTTCAAGTATTGGCGCAATGGTTTTACATGGTCCACACCATGCAGCATAAAAGTCGATAATACAAGGTTTATCTCCTAAGTATTTCCATTCGGTAGGATTGGCTTCAAAATTGGCTACTTTTGATAGAAATTCAGCTTTTGTTAAATGTATTGTTCCCATTTTATTTTCTGTTATTTATTTTCATTGTTTTTTGGCACAAGCAGTAAACTTGTAAAAATTATTTTTACATTCCGGGGATTCTTGGAATTTTCCCAAGTTTAGTAAGTTTTGAATATATTCCCCAGGCTTGTTTCAACCAGTGCCCGAAAATGGGCATAGGAATCATGATCTCCTTTTTGCTGTCCCGGTAAACAAAGGCTGCACCATTGCCCATGTCCATAATACAAAGGATATTCAAATGTTCCTGATAACCTTTAAAATTTGTTTTGCCATTTTCTATCTGCAAAATATTATGAGCCGCATTTCGTCCCATTATTTCGGCAATATGTCCTTGTCGGGCTGTCCAGTCTGGTCCTTCATAAGCAGCAGCATCACCAATGGCAAATACATTCGGAAACTCAGCCACCTGATTGTAATTATTGATTTTTATAAAACCGGCTTCTGAAAGTGGCAAATCTGAATCTATCAGTATAGCCGACCCTTTAGCTCCGGCAATAAACATAATTAAATCAGCTTCCAGTTTCGTTGCATCTTCGAAAATCACACCATCTTCTACAAACTCAGTAATTTTCTTGCCGAAACGTTTCTGTATATTCTGTTTCCTAAATAAGGTCTGAATAGCCTTCATTGCATCCTTTCCCATTTTCGCACCAGGCTGCTCCATAGGCGCAAACATAGTTAGCTCGAATTGATCACGTAACCCCTTTTTTCTCAAATAATGATGAATGTTGAAGATTAACTCAAAAGCAGGTCCGCCACGTACTGCCGATTTATCCTTCGGATTGCCACCAAAACCAATGGCTATTTTTCCTGTTCCTTTTTCTATCAAAGCATCCAACTTGTTCCGCAGTTGCAAGGTTTGTTCTGGCTTTCCACAGATGGTCTGTGTGTTGCTGATTCCTTTGTGCTGCATTTTATCCGCGCCAAAGGAAACCACCAGATAATCATAACTAAGAACCTGGCCTTCGCAAATTACTTGATTTGCTGATGCTTGGATGCTTATAACTTTATCAATGACTAAATGGAACGGATGTTTACGTTGAATTTTTTTAAGTGGTACCTTTACATCTTCAAACTTATTAGTTCGTACCGGTATCCATATTGAAATGGGATACAAGAATAAATAATCACGATCTGAGACCAATGTCACTTCAAATAACTTGCTTTTTTGTAGTTCAATGGCTGTTTGCACACCGGCAAAACCACCACCCAGAATTAATACCTTTTTCATTTAGTGCTTTCCTTCAATGGTTCGGGGTTTATTGATTTTATTTCATTTAATAGAAAATTCTTTTGTTTGATTCCGACAAATCGTTTCATTTCTTTTCCGTTTTTGAAAAGAATAAGCGTGGGAATACTGCGTACGTTAAATTTTTGTGCCATCGATTGATATTGTTCAATATTCAGTTTTCCTACATGAGAATTTCCGCTTAGTTCATTGGCAACTTCATTCAGCACTGGAGCCATCATTTTGCATGGTGCGCACCATTCCGCCCAAAAATCAACCAATACAACCTTATTCTTTGTTTGTTGTTCAAAGTTAGTATCTGTCAATGTCAATATGTTGGTATGATCGGCCACCTTGGGAAGGTTCTTCATTTTAATGCGTGCATAGATATTTAAAATCAAAAGTCCCAGAATAATACTGCCAATAATGATGAATGCTGTTTGCATATAATTGTGAATTATAAATTGTCAATTATGAATTCTTTGTATGGATTATTTTTGTGTTCCCGGTCTTTTACTACCAAAGTTGTTGTAGGAGCTTTTGATTTCATATTGAACATGATGTCATGCCCCACACAAAGCCCGAATGATACATTCAGTTCAGTATTATTTTCTGCTAAAAACTCTGCCTGTCCGGCTGGATTGCACGAAATTCCTTTGACTGTTTCATCGTTTAACAGTTCAGAACCTTTAATTTTGGCATACTTACAATCTACGGTATAAACTTCAAACTGATCCGAGAGTCGTTCTTTTAAACTCATAGCTTCACGGGTCATACCCACACAATGTGCAATGCCGATGCGCTTTATGCCCGAGTTTTCAGCAAACTTCTTCAACTCTTCTACTCTGTTTCTTCCCATTAACAGGGAATATTCAGCTGCACGCATAAGTTTTAAGTCGCTTTCGGAATATAGTTCTTGCTGATTTTTCATTTGATTCACTATTTCTCGTATTCAAAATTATTTGCTGTCCAACCGGAGAAACCGTCCACCATTTGATAGACTGTTTTGAAACCTTTCTGCACCATATATTGTGTTGCCATTCCACTGCGATTGCTCGTGCGACAATACACAATGTATTTGGCGTTACGATTAAGTTTATCAATCTTACTGGTTGCATCGTGCTGATTTACATCAATGTTTATTGCCCATTTTAAATGACCCGCATTAAATTCATTGGGGGTACGCACATCGATAATAATCAGGTCCTTGTTCCTTTTTAGCAATTCTTTTGCTTCTTTGGGGTTGAGCTTAATATTGTTTTTAGCTTCGGTAGTCGTAAACGAAGCCAGTAACAAAACCAGAACCGGAACTATCATTTTAGCTTTCATATATTTCTATTTAGTCTGTGAGAATTTTTCATCCATGTATTAATGCCGAAGGGTAGATACAAAGGACAAAAACGAAAAAAACCTGTAATCAGAAAACCAACGGCAAACACCAGAAATACAATGGCCAATGTTCCGGAAATGATATTTGCCACCAACAATCCGATGATAATTAAAGCCATCGATATCCTGACTGCCCTGTCTATAATTCCAACATTTGTTTTCATAATTTCAATTTTTAAAATTGTTATTTTAAGTTCCAATCTCCTCAAACAGAATGTTTAGGGCTGATGTCAAAGCTCCTTCGAAATCGTTATAGCTGCAATAGTTCCATCTGCTACAGCAGTGGTGATCTGACGGTATTTTTTGCTGATAATATCGCCAATGGCAAATACATCCGGGATATTGGTTTTCATATCTTCATCGGTCAAAATGTAGCCCCAATGGTTCATTGCGGGTAAGTTTTTGCCTAAAACCGCTACATTGGATTTGAAACCAATAAATACAAATACACCGTCCGATTCCAATTCTTTTACTTCTTTGGTTTTAAGGTCCTCAATAGTTGTAATCATGATGTTTCCACGTTTCTCGAAGCCTCTTGGTTCATGTTCGTACATCACAGTTATTTTGTCGTTCGCTTGCAACTGTTCAATAGCCGTTTGGTTAGCTGTCAGTTTATCAAACTGGTGTATCATGGTTACTTTGCTGGCGAACTTGGTAATAAACAAAGCTTCTTCTACAGCAGAATTTCCACCACCAATAACCGTTACTTCCTTGTCTACAAAGTATTTGGCATCACATGTGGCACAATACGAAATTCCTTTGCCTTTATATTCTTTTTCACCTGGTGCATTCATCGTGTTAGGAGTTGTTCCGGTAGCAATAATGATTTTCTTGGCACGAATGGTTTCCAGTTCGTCAATCACAATTTCTTTCTTCAATAAATCAACGGAAGTAATGTCCACGGCTACTTTAAAATCAATTCCCGTTTGTTTGGTTTGTTCGCTCATGTAATGCGCCAACATAAATCCCGGTTGTGCTTCAATAAAACCCGGATAGTTCGAAACCTGATGCGTGATACCCATGTATCCACCAGGTAAAGCAGGGTCAATCAATACCGTTTTAATTTTGGCTTGTCCCAAATAAAGTCCGGCTGTCAATCCGGCAGGACCACCACCCAAAATAGCTACGTCATATTCCGATACAGTTTGTTTTTGGTTGGACTTAATCGCTGTAACTTCTTCGGTAGTCAGCATTTTATCTAATCGTTCAATAATTTCCGATTTCTTGATTCCACCACTGATAGTATCGGGAATTTGTTTCCCATGATCAAAAAACAACAAGGTAGGCGAAGAACTCACACCCAATTCAGTTGCCAACTCGCGATTTCCCTGACGAAAAATTTTTAAAAACTTGATTTTTTCGCCGTACAATTCGGCCATAGCATCAAATTTTGGTGCCAATGCCTCGCAGGGAGCACATTCAGTCGAATAAAAATCAACTACTACTTTAGCGCCATTCAAAACTTCTTTTTCAAAATCTATTGCATTAATTTCTTTCATAATAAAAATTCCGGCTCCCAACCCCTAAGGGGAGCTAAGAAACCATTGATAATTAAATTTATAATATGTTCATATATTCATATTTAAACGAGCGATCAATCTAAATTTACCTACTCTATTCCCGCTTTAGGGGGTTAGGGGGCAGTTAAATAATACGCAGCTCCCAAACTCAGCAATTCTTTTACCGGTCGACAATCAGGCGAATTAGGATGCCCGTTTTTGTTTTTGGCCACCGAAGCGCAACCGCCACCACAAGCCAAAGCAACGTCGCAGGTTTTACATTTTTCAATGGTTGTAATATCCCGGTTCTGCCAGCTTTCAATTGCTGTAGCATTCTTTGTAACTTCGGGATAAAATGTACCAAGCTCGTCGCCTTTGTTTCCAACAGTGGCGGTACATGAATAAATAGTGCCGGTGAAGTCGAACGCCCACTCTGTTTTGCACGCCGGACACGAATCAAATAATGCCATCGGTAATTCTTCGTGTTCCGAAATATATTTGGCAATGGAGAAAGCAGGTTTATAGAATTCAGCGATATAAGGATGAGTCTTCAGCAATTCATATAAATGTTGATACAAGGTTGCACGATCAAAAAGTTTTTCGGGAGTACTGTTGCAAAAATGAAGTTCGTAATTACGTCCTATTTGAGTTTTGAAAAGTGGCGAACTTGTCCAGCCTTTATTAATGGCAAAACGTGATAGTCCGGCCAGATTTTCAATATTTTCTTTATCAATCACCATGCGCAGGTTAATATTGATTCCCGCTGCAAGGCAGGCATCAATTCCTTCTACAATCTTATCAAAAGTTGGTTGTTTGCCTTTCAGGTAACGACGACCGTCATGCACTTCCTGCGTTCCGTCCAACGTAACCTGTACTTCACGAATGCTGGTTGTTTTCAGTAAATCAACATACGAAGCTAAGGTATAACCATTGGTAACAAAAGCTAGATCCAGTTTGGCTTCATTGGCTCTGGAAATTAAATGATTCAACATATTTCGCTGGTTGTCACCAGGCAAAAGGGGCTCACCTCCAAAAACAGTTACATATTTCCGTCGTCCGGCAAATTCTGTATTGATATAATTGAAAAATGCGTCTACCACATCATTGTTCACAACTTTCTGAACCGGGTTGTAACCTTCCTGATAGCAGTACGAACAGGCAAAGTTACAGGAGTAATTCGGTACAAAAAACAACTGAACTTCATCTTCTTCACGCTTCTCAGTAAAGTCGAGATAAGCCAGCTTAAAAGCTCGCTTTTCCTTTGCTTCATCAACTAGATAGCCTTTTTGCGTAAATTCGCCACTCGGATCCAGTTTGTTTTTTAGCATTTTGACTTCGTTCGCACTGATAATGTCAGCCGATTTACTCAACGGATTGACAATGAAGAAATCTTCAGAATCAGCAATGGGGGTGATAATATTATGATTGGAAAAATGACCCCCAACCCCTGAAGGGGAGTTTGGTGCCAAGTATTCGAATTGTTTTGAACTATCTTTCATAATTATTGATTTAAAACATTTTGAAAACCTAACCCGTAAAGAGAAATAATATTCCCCTTCAGGGGTTAGGGGTACTCATAGCTTAGTCATGACAACCGGCTACGATAATCGAAACTTTTGCACAGCATTGTGCTACTTTCGATTCAGTGTTGTTGCTCGAACAGCAACTTTTTTTCACTACACTTTTCATAAATAATTTATTTTAGTTGGTGAATATTCGGTTTAAAATTAAACCTTTTGTCTTTATTCTCAGTTATATTGTTTTAATTTTGAAAATTATTTTCTTCCCGAAATCGTAAAACTGGCAACTTCTGCCTGACCCTTTGCATAAGGTTCCGATTCTTCAAATATCTTTATATCGGTAAATCCTGCTGCCTCCAACATGGTCAGATATTCTGCCCGAGTCACTGAACCTGCCCAACATTCGGCTACTGCTTCGGGGTCATTTCGGTACTGGTCGGCTATAGCTTGGGTGGCATAAATATCACTCACAACAAAACGTCCGCCTAGTTTCAAAATACGAAACACTTCTCCCCAAACAGCAGGTTTATCGCTTGCATGGTTGATGGTACAATTGGATATAACTAAATTTACACTGTTGTTCTGCAATGGCAAACTTTCAAGTTCAGCTTTCAGTATTTTTGCGTTCTGCACTTCAAACTTTTCCAGGTTTGAATTCGCTTTGGCAATCATTCCTTCCGAAATGTCAATTCCAAAAACAAAACCTTTCATCCCGACTTCTTCAGCCAATCGGATTACATCGTTTCCACGACCACTGCCTAAATCAACACACGTTTCTCCTGGTTGTGGCTTTGCATGATTTATTGCGCCACCACATGACAAGCAACAGCTGGTTTCACTCAGACTGCTATATCGTTCATTAATTGCTTCTGTTATCATTTTTACAAAGTATTTATTTGATTATTTTGGAAGACGCTGCAAAGATATATGAATTATTTTAAATCACAATAGTATCACTAATAAATTATTATAATATCACCAATTATTTTGCATTTCAGAGTATATATTTAACCGGGTAACACAAAATTCTTCTTTTATTAACGCTAAAAGAAAAGAAACAATTCTGCAGTTTGTCAGTGCTTTACTCTTGTGTTTTCTATCCGTATACTTCTGAATAAATACATCGAACAGCTGAGGATGTGATATTCATCACTTATGTCAAATTAATAAGATTATTTTTTGAATTTTTCAGAAACTTTATCATAGCTTTGCAAAAAGCTTTTTCAGTAACAAAGTAGGTTCAATATTTCATTATTCGGTAGATAAGCATAAAATCAATACTTAAATTTAATACCTATGGCTAAAGTTCTTATTTTAGGAGCTGGCATCTCCGGGCATACTGCCGCTTTAATTGCAAAAAGAAAATTAGGAAAGAATCATGAGGTTGAAGTGATTAGTCCTAACAGTAATTACCAGTGGGTTCCCTCCAATATTTGGGTTGGAATGGGGTTAATGACTCCGGAACAAGTAAAGTTCGAACTTGCTCCGGTGTATAAAAGAGTTGGTATTCAATACAAGCAGGCATTGGCTATTTCGCTGCATCCCGATGGAGACAAATCAACGGTCAAAGGATATGTAACAATCAGGTATGTTACTGGTGAGTTAAAAGATAAAGAAGAAAAAGTGGAATACGATTATCTGATCAATGCCACCGGACCAAAACTTAATTTTGCCGCAACCGAAGGTCTTGGGCCGGATAAATTTAGTTCTTCTGTCTGCACTTATCAACATGCAACTCACGCTTGGGAAAATCTCCAAAAGTGTTTCAAAAGAATGGAGGCGGGCGAAAAACAGCGACTCTTGATCGGAACTGGTCACCCATTAGCCACCTGTCAGGGTGCAGCGTTTGAGTACTCGTTGAATATCGCTTTCGAAATTAACAAGCGAAAATTAAATCACATGGCCGAACTAACCTGGATTTCGAACGAATACGAATTGGGCGACTTTGGCATGGGTGGAGCGTACATAAAGCGTGGCGGATATATCACACCAACTAAAATCTTTGCCGAATCAATTTTCAAAGAATATAAAATCAACTGGATTGTGGGCGCAGGAGTCAATAAGGTGGAAGCGGGATTGGTACATTACGAAACGCTCGACGGTGAATTTCACACCCAAGAGTTTGATTTTGCCATGCTCATTCCAAGTTTTGCCGGTGTAGGGATGAAAGCCTATAATAAACAGGACGAGGATATTACTTCCGATATTTTTGTTCCTAACGGTATGATGAAAGTAGATGCCGATTACACTCCAAAAGCTTACGAAGAATGGGATGCTGCCGATTGGCCAACCATCTACAAATCTCCATTGTACGATAATATCTATGCTGCCGGAATTGCATTTGCACCTCCACATCCTATGTCGAAACCAATGAAAAGTAAAAATGGGACGCAAATAAATCCTACACCACCACGAACCGGAATGCCTTCTGGTGTTATCGGACGAATTGTTGCTGAAAATATTGTCGAGAAAATAAAAACCGGCACTTCTGATCATAAACACAAAGCTTCCATGTCAAAAATGGGGGCAGCTTGTATTGTTTCAGCAGGGTATGGAATTCGCCATGGACAGGCTGCAGTCATGACCGTTTATCCTATCGTTCCCGATTGGAAAAAATATCCGAAGTGGGGACGCGATATTGGCTACACTGTTGGAGAAATAGGCTTAGCCGGACATTGGATGAAGCTGTTTATGCATTATATGTTTTTATACAAAGCAAAGGCACTTCCGTTTTGGTGGATGATTCCCGAATAAAATTCCTTAGTTTCGAACAGATTAAATTAAAAATTATGAAATCAGAAATAGATAAAATAGTACCATACAGTGATATGGCCTTTGCTACAGAGCCAACCCGCTGGACAAAATTTTGGCGTAAATCATTTGTTTTACAATTGATACGCTTTTTTGTGCTTAATTTAAAAATTATGCGGATTGTTGTTGGCGGACACTCGTAATTGGAATTTGTGTATTGACAATGGTGACAGATGATAATTCGAATGATCTTATGCATTTGCACATAAATCAAGGTTTGTAATTTACACTCATGTTCTTCCTAAGTCTATATGGTTCTCTGATCCAACAATTATTTTATACATTGTTGTCCATTAAAAAAAGGTTTACGCTTTAGCGTAAACCTTTTTTTAATGGACAGTCGGGATGACAAGATTCGAACTTGCGACCACTGGTCCCCCAGACCAGTACTCTAAACCGGGCTGAGCTACATCCCGCTGATTTTTTTTTAGTGGTACAAAAGTACATTAAATTCTTGTTTCAACGAAATTTTAATGTTACTTTTTTCATGCTGAATCTACATTTCGGCTTCGTATATTACATTAATGGGCTGAAAAGACGAGCAAAAGACTCTTTCAGTTTTTGTCGGCGTTTTCGGTTGGTCCATGTTTCAAGCGTTAACTCGACGCAATTTTTCATGTCTCTTTCAAAAAGGTTGGTAAGCGTTTCTGCGGTTTTCGAGTCGTAAATAAATGCATTCACTTCGAAATTTTGATTAAAGCTGCGTTCGTCAAGGTTGGCCGAACCGACAATAGATATAAATCCATCAATAACAATGGCTTTGCTGTGAAGAAATCCCTTCTTGTATTTATAAACCTTGATTCCCGCTTCGAGTACTTTGCCAAGATAGCTTGAAGTGCAGGCATCCGAAAGTTTCGAGTCTGAATGATTGGGAATCATTAAACGCACATCCACTCCACTCATCGCCGATATTTGCATACAGCTGTCAATCACATCGTTGGGGATGAAATAAGGAGTGTGAATATATACATATTGAGTTGCCGACATAATGGCTGAGGCTATTCCCTGCATAATAGCTTCCCAGTCGGTGTCGGGGCCGCTGCTCACAATTTGAACAATATTATTCCTGAATTTTCTGGAAGAGGGATAATACTTGTCATCATCTATTATTTTGCGTTCCACAAAATACCAGTCGGTCAGAAAGAGTTGTTGCAGCCCATGTACCGCTGGTCCCTCGAATCTGACAAATGTGTCGCGCCAATGACCCAGGGAGTTTCCGAAACGATACCTATCGGCAATGTTCAGCCCACCGGTAAAGCCAATTTCGCCATCAACAATCAATATTTTCCGGTGATTACGGTAGTTGATTTTGCTCCTCCCAAACCTGAGTCTTAAGGGCAGAAATGGTCGGATGAATACGCCTGCGTCCCGCAACGACTGGAGGTACATTCTTGACAGAAAAATGCTTCCCCAGAAATCGTAGATCATTCGTACCCTTACGCCTTCCTGAGCTTTCTGAATGAGTATTTCTCTTAATTCATTTGAAATTTTGTCATTCCCAAAAATAAAAAATTCTACATGTATATGACTTTTTGCATTTCGAATGGCAGCAAACATGGCATCGAAAGTTTTTTTTCCATCCGATAAAATCTCGATTTTATTGTTGGTATATGCGGTTGCATCACTATTTTTATAAAGTAACTTAATTAGATTCAGCTGGTTATTGTCAATTATGTTTTCATCTGCATTGTTGATGTCAAATGGTTTATGAAGCCGATTGGCAGGAATACGAATGCTCTTTTTCGAAATTATTTTCTGCTTCCTTAAGTTTTGTCCAAAAATAAGGTAAAAAAACAATCCAATCAGTGGAAGAAACAATAAAACAAGTACCCATGACAATGATTTTGTCGGGTTACGATTCTCGAGCAACAATACCGAAATAGTAGATAAAAGTGTATAGGCATAAAGCACAATGAATATTATGGTTAAAAGATGGTCCATCGTTACATAAATTTTTTGTTATTATTTATGTAGCTGATCCATAAATGCCGATTAAATTCTGTTGTTTTGCATGGCTGGCAGTTGATGACCGGAGCTGCAACGCCTTCGTTTATCATCTGTTCTGAAACTTCGATATTCGCTTCGTCCCACAGTCCTTTATTTATAAAGTTCTGAAGCAGCCTGGCGCCGCCTTCCACCAGTACCGAACTGATATTGCGCTTGAAAATTTCGTTTAAAATAGAACGCAGACTATTTTCGTCGAAGTCGGTTTTTATGTATTCGATATTTGGTTGAAGTCTGCTTTCAGTTTCGGTAAACACAATGGTTTGTGCTTTTCCATCGAGTAAGTTGAAGTGGCTCGGCACTTTAAGTGTTCTGTCGATGGCTATCCTGACAGGGTTTTTTCCTGACCAATATCTTACGGTAAGCGATGGATTGTCGAGCAATACAGTGTTGGTGCTCACCATTATTGATTGGTTCTCTGAGCGCATTTTATGTGTCAGCTGTCGGGTTATTGCGTTCGATATCTGGAGTGGCATTTCCGTGTTGTCTTTTCTGGCTGTGTCGATAAAGCCATCACGGGTTTGCGCCCATTTGAGAAGTACATAAGGTCTTTTTTCTAAGTGAAAAGTGAAAAAGCGTTTGTTCAACTCGCGACATTTGTTTTCGAGAATGCCTACTATAACTTCGATGCCTGCAGCGTGGAGAATTTTAATGCCTCGTCCTGAAACTTTTGGATTAGGGTCGAACGTCCCGATGACCACACGTTTAATGCCACTGTTTACGATTAAATCGGCGCAGGGAGGCGTTTTACCATAATGCGAACATGGCTCGAGATTGACATACAAAGTAGAATGTTGTAGTAGCTCCGGTTTTTTTACAGCTTGAATGGCGTTGGGTTCGGCATGCGCTTGTCCGTATTTGTGATGATAACCTTCGCCGATAATTTCATCATTGTAAACTATCACGGCTCCTACCATCGGATTTGGTGATACATGGCCTTCGCCCTGACGAGCCAGAAACAGACAACGCTGCATATAATTTTCCAACGATTTTGGTAATCCGCTTTTGTTTTTATTTTCCGACATTTTTATTTTACTCTTAGCTTTTGGTGTTTACTTTGCTTTTTGTATATCTTTGTAGTATGCAAAAGTCAATAGAACGTATTCAAAAAGAATTAGCCGGATTGTATCCTGATACCGAAATCAGCAGTTTTACTTCTCTGCTCATTGGTTTCATTACCGGTTTTTCTCGTACCGAAATAATAGTAAACAAATATACAATTTTTTCTGATGAACAACGTGATTTGCTAAATAGTTTTATCGAAAAGCTTAAATTTTATACGCCTATTCAATATGTGCTTGGCGACTGCGAATTTATGGGACTGCAATTTAAAGTGAATCCATCTGTTTTGATTCCCCGTCCCGAAACAGAAGAATTGGTTGAGTGGGTGCTTGAATCGCAAAACAATACAAATTCAGTTTCGATATTAGACATAGGTACAGGAAGTGGTTGTATTGCTATTTCTCTGAAGTGTAAGCTGCCGAAAGCTTTTGTAACTGCTTATGATGTTTCGAATGATGCTTTAGAAACGGCTCGAAAAAATGCGGCAATAAACAATGTTTCGGTAGAATTTCAACAGCAGGATATTCTTCGTCCCGACTTTCAAAACGGAGCATGGGATATGATAGTGAGCAATCCTCCTTATATTCCTGAAGAAGAAAAAGTGGAGATACAGCCTAATGTTCTTGATTTTGAACCTCATTTGGCTTTGTTTGTTCCCAATATCGATCCGCTTCTGTTTTACAGGAAAATTATTGATTTTGCAGCTGTACATTTAAAAACGAGCGGACAGTTGTTTTTTGAAATACATCGGGATCGTGGACAGGAAGTGGTGCAACTGTTGACCGAAGCCTGCTTTGCCGAAATTGAATTAAGAAAAGATCTTTCGGGAAACGACAGAATGATAAAAGCCATAAAATGCTGAATTAAAATACAAGCGGATTAAACCATTTTGATTTCCTGTTGTCTAAAACAATAAGTAGATCTTTCGTGCCGATGGTTTGCTTTGTGTAAATTTAGATAAATAAATATTAACAAGGAATTGCCTTTTATGAATCCAACCGAAGCCGAATTACTACTTGGGCTAAAAAATGAACGAAAAAAAGCATCTGCATTTTCAGAAATAGTGAGGTTGTATCAGGAGCGATTGTATTGGCATATTCGTAAAATGGTGCTTTCGCACGACGATGCCAATGATGTGCTGCAAAATACTTTCATCAAAGCATGGAATGGATTGGAAGGTTTTCGTGGCGATTCGCAAATCTCAACATGGTTTTATAAAATTGCAACCAACGAAACACTTACATTCTTAGCCAATAAACGGCAGCGAAATCATACTTCGATGGACGATGAAGAAATGCTGATGTTGCAAAATCTTCAGTCGGATACTTATTTCGATGGCGATGAAGTGCAGTTAATGTTGCAGAAGGCAATTCTTACTTTGCCGGAGAAACAGCGATTGGTGTTCAATATGAAATACTTCGATGATATTACTTATGAACAAATGGAAGCTATACTTGGCACATCCGTGGGAGCACTCAAAGCTTCGTATCACATAGCCGTGAAGAAAATTGAGAAGTATTTTGAACAGAATGGTTAAATTGTAAAGATGCTTAAAACAAATAAAATCAAAACAAAATTAAACTTTCGGGATTCATTTTAGTCAATAAAGTAAGTTATGGAAAACAAAAAACACATATCATTTGATCAGGCCGGAAATAAACTGCCATTTACAGTTCCTGAAGATTATTTTGAAAAATTTGCACTGAATATGGATACTCAGATAGCCGTAAAGCAAGTGCCGGTATTTCATTTTATAAGGCCGTGGATGTATGTGGCGGCTATGTTGCTGGGTGTTTTTTTTATCGGAAAGGGTACTTATAATGCTTATCAAAACCAACTTTTGTCAAATACTGAAAATTACGAATTGTATGTACTCACTCAAGTTGACGAAGATGACATTATCAATTATTATTTGTCCGACGAAAGTAAATAATAATTTAATTGACACGAAAAAAGCATGAGAAAATATTTAATTATAGCATTATTAGTTTTGAACTGTGGGCTTCAGGCGCAAGAGTTCAAAAATCATCCAAATTTGGCTGACATCCATGCCCGGAAATGGGAATATATGGTAGAACAGACTAAACTTACCCCTCTGCAGACCGAAAAAGTTGAACCTGTTTTTATGGAGTATGAAAAAGCTTTGTGGAAATTGTCGGAGCAAATGAGAGATGCTTTTAAAAAGTTCAGAGAAGAAAAAAGATCCAAAGGGAATCCCGATTACGAGGAGATGAACAAACGATTTATTGGTATTGATGTACAAAAAGCACAGTTGCAGAAGAATTATTATCTGAAATTAAAAAAAACATTGAACGACGAAACAATCTATAATTACTTCAATGCAGAGCGTTCATTCAGAAAGGAATTGATAAAAGACTGGCAGGGAAAACACAAGTCGTCGGGACGTCAATAATTCGCTAGCGCTTGTTGATTCCCGGTTTTTTATCCTGAAAGCTTTGGTTTAAATCAAAATTATACTATCTTTGCAGACCGAAAAATAAGGTTCGTTGGCCGAGTGGCTAGGCGCCGGTCTGCAAAACCGTTTACGGCGGTTCGAATCCGCCACGAACCTCATTGAAACCTTCTTAGCTTAGTTCAACAGACTGCTGAGAAGGTTTTGTTTTTTTTCAATCGTTTGCATAGATTTTTATACTATCTATTCACTTTCTCCGAATTACCTGATTTATATTTTTGTAAGTTTGTAGGAAGTAATAATTGACACTTATATGAATATCCGGTTTACTGTTCACTATAAAACACAATGGGGGCAAACACTACACCTTTTGCTTACTGCCTCGGCAAGCAATGGCTTGGAACAGCAATATGATTACATCATGCGCTGTAACGAAAAATCAGAATGGTCGTTGTTGGCCGAAATTCCTCAGGAATTTAATGCAATCTGCTATAGATATGCTGTTTATAACCAGGATTCGAATTGTAATTTTGAATATGGAGATAAAAGAACGCTCCGTTTTAAGGCCGATATGCAGAAGGTCCAGATTTTGGACTTCTGGCGTGGCCCTTATGGTGACAGTCCTTTTGCTACTAATATTTTTTCTAATTGTTTTTTTAAACGCACAGCTGTTGAAAAACCAACGACCCATTCCGCTGGGAATATTCAAATCCGACTGAACTGTTCGCAAATGGAGTCCGACCGTCATTTTGCTATCGTCGGGAATCAGCGCGTGCTTGGCAACTGGGATGTGTCGAAAAAAGTGAGGCTTGATGAATCGAAATTTCCATTCTGGAGTTTATTGTTGGACTCGAAAGACCTAAAGTTTCCGCTCGAATACAAATACTTGATTGTCGATACCAAAACCGACGAAGTACTGGCTTGGGGAGGTGGGCCGAACAGAGTACTAAAAAATGCTGACTCACAATCACTGACTATTGTAAACGATGAACATTTTTTACGCACTATTCCATCGTGGAAAGGAGCCGGGGTAGCGATTCCGGTCTTTTCACTGCGCAGCAAAAAAGGCTTTGGGATAGGCGAATTTGAGGATTTAAAATTGATGATCGATTGGGCTAAAAAAACAGGTCAGCAGATCATTCAAACACTCCCCATTAATGATACAATTCTGTATCATACTAATTATGATTCATATCCTTATAATGCAGTCTCGGTTTATGCTTTGCATCCAATTTATCTTCATCTCGAAAAAGTAGGCAAAATAAAAAATAAAGAACGAAAAGCGTACTACGAAGCCCGAAGAGCAGAATTAAATACCAAAACATTCTCAGATTATCAGAACGTGATGAATGTAAAATGGGAATATTTCAAAGAAGTTTATCCTGCCGAAAGTAAATCTGTATTTGAATCGGCCGATTATAAGGCATTTTTTGAATCGAACCAACAGTGGTTGATTCCGTATGCAGCTTTTTCATATTTACGTGACTTGTACAGAACGCCTGAGTTTGGGCAATGGCCTGTTTACAATATTTTTGACCAAGCCGAAATAATGGTGCTTACCGCTCCGGGTTCCGAACATTTCGACGAAATTGCCATCTATTATTTTCTTCAGTATCATCTACACCTTCAGCTCTCCGAAGTACATGCATATGCTCACGCCAACGGCATTGCAATAAAAGGAGATATTCCCATCGGCGTAAGTCCACGGAGTGTAGATGCATGGGTCGATCCTGACCTTTTCAACTCGAACGTACAGGCCGGAGCTCCTCCCGATGACTTTTCAGCAACGGGTCAGAATTGGGGTTTCCCTACTTATAACTGGGAATTGATGGCAAAAGATGGTTATCAATGGTGGCGAAAACGTTTTCAAAAATTAGCCGAATACTTTGATGCTTATCGTATTGACCATATCCTTGGCTTTTTCAGAATATGGGAGATTCCGGTGAATGATGTCTGGGGGCTGACCGGCAGCTTTAATCCGGCATTGCCTTTCTCAAAAGCCGAACTTGAATCGCGAGGTTTGTGGTGGGACGAAAATCGCTACCTCAAACCTTACATGAAAGAACATGTGCTTTATGCTATGTTCGGAAAATATACCGATGATGTGATTCGTGAGTATTTGTTGCCTGATGGTTGGCAAAACTACAAATTCAAACCCGAGTTTGATACTCAAAAGAAAATCGAATCTTATTTTGCTACTATAGGATATAACTTCGGAAACAAAGAAGTGCTTATCAGAGATGGTTTGTATATGCTTCATTGTGAGGTTCTTTTCTTGAGAGATTTAGGCGAGCCTGATAAATTTCATCCTCGTATTTCAATGCATAATTCAGCTTCATTCCGCGATTTGAATGATGACACCAGACGTTTGATGGATAAAATATATGTCGATTATTTTTATCACCGGCACAATGAATTTTGGAAACAGCAAGCGCTGAAAAAATTGCCTGCATTGATTTCGGCTACAAATATGCTGGTTTGTGGTGAAGATCTGGGGATGGTGCCCGATTCGGTGCCCGATGTAATGAATGCCCTTGAAATTTTGAGCCTCGAGATTCAACGTATGCCTAAAAAACCAAATGCTGAGTTTGCGATGCCTTCGGAAGCTCCTTATCGCTCGGTGTGTACCACTTCAACTCACGATATGAATCCGATCAGAGCCTGGTGGGAAGAAGATGCGAAGCTGACACAGCGATTTTACAACCGTGCATTGGGATTGCAAGGACCTGCACCGGAGAAATGTGAACAATGGATTGCCGAAAAAATTATTGAACAACATTTGGCATCGGATGCCATGTGGATTATTCTTCCGTGGCAGGACTGGATGGCACTCGAAACTAAATTGTGTCTTGAACATCCTTTTGCCGAACGAATCAACGTGCCAAGCAATCCACGAAACTTTTGGTGTTACAGAATGCACATTAGTCTCGAAAAACTGATGAAAGAAGAAAAGTTAAATTCAAAAATAGCTGAATTGATCTCTAAATCGGGAAGATAGACGGAATTTGCCAATATAAAAATACAGATATAAAATTTTCAAATTTTCAAATAAAGAATAATGAGTGATCAACGCTACAATCTGCGAGGTGTTTCAGCATCCAAAGAAGATGTTCATAACGCGATAAAGAATATCGATAAAGGACTTTTCCCAAAAGCTTTTTGTAAAATAATTCCCGATTTCCTTGGAAATGACCCTGACTATTGCAATATTATGCATGCCGATGGTGCAGGTACAAAATCATCTCTGGCCTATGTTTATTGGAAAGAGACCGGTGACTTGTCCGTTTGGAAAGGAATCGCTCAGGATGCGTTGATCATGAATATCGACGATTTGTTGTGTATAGGCGCTACCGATAATATTTTGCTGTCGTCGACAATTGGTAGAAACAAAAATAAAATTCCGGGTGAGGTCATTTCGGCAATCATCAACGGAACAAATGAAATCGTGGCCGAATTGGCCACTATGGGAGTGAATATTTACCCTACCGGTGGTGAAACTGCCGACGTTGGGGATTTGGTGCGCACGGTCATCGTGGATAGTACGGTAACCTGCCGTATGAAACGCTCCGATGTAATTGACAATGCAAATATAAGACCCGGCGATGTGATTGTCGGGCTCTCGTCGAGTGGACAGGCTACTTACGAAAAAGCATATAATGGGGGTATGGGTAGCAATGGGCTTACTTCTGCCCGTCACGATGTTTTTGCCAACTATCTTGCCGATTTGTACCCCGAGAGTTATAACCCCGATATTCCAAAGGAATTGGCTTACTCGGGTTCGTGCCGATTGACGGATCAAATTCAGGGCTTGGGTATTGATGCCGGAAAACTTGTGCTTTCGCCTACCCGTACTTATGCGCCGGTTGTGAAAAAGTTATTAACTGAACTTCGGCCCAACATTCATGGTATGGTGCATTGTTCGGGCGGTGCTCAGACTAAGATTTTGCATTTTATCGAAAACTTAAAGATTGTAAAAAACAATATGTTTCCCGTTCCGCCACTTTTTACGCTCATTCAGAAAGAATCAGGAACTGATTGGAAGGAGATGTACAAAGTATTTAACATGGGCCACAGACTTGAGCTGTATTTGCCAATGGAGTTTGCTGCAAAAGTGATTGAAATAGCTGGATCTTTTGGTATCGATGCTCAGATTGTAGGATATTGTGAGCTTTCCGATAAAAGAGAACTCTTTATCGAGAGTGAATTTGGATCATTTGAGTATTGATTTGTTTGAAAAACAATTGAAAATTATTGGACAGAAATTTATTCTGTTCTGTTAATAAGATAGTTAATCTGAAAGTTTTAAAAATAGCTCAAAAAAGTGAATTGTATGTTTTGAGATATGAAAAAAAGCAGTATCTTTGCAACGCTTTTGGAGAAAGGTATTACAATCCGAATACAAATTCGGGCGTTTAGCTCAGCTGGTTCAGAGCATCTGCCTTACAAGCAGAGGGTCGGCGGTTCGAATCCGTCAACGCCCACTTTCAAATTAGTATCGTATTTAAAAACACACATTTTTCGGGCGTTTAGCTCAGCTGGTTCAGAGCATCTGCCTTACAAGCAGAGGGTCGGCGGTTCGAATCCGTCAACGCCCACAAAAAAAGGTTGTACAATTTTATGTACAACCTTTTTTTTTGTCCTTCCTGGTCGCTGTTTGTTGTCTGAATTGAATTTAGTTTCAATTTTTGTATGAAACGAGGATTAAATACAGGCGTTCACCAAAGACCATGAAAATCTGCTCTGCGAGTTCTATGCGACCGTTAAATAATAATTATTTATACCTGAAAACTGGAAATTTATCATTTTTCAGAAAAACATGAGCGATTGATTGGAAAAAAAACCGGCCAACTTCATTTTTTTTTATGAACTTGAACCGGTTTAGATGTTGATTATAGCTTCATATACAAGTCTTCAGTGCTTTTGCGCACTTTAGTTGCAGAGGCATATTTATCTTTAACTGCGTCCCTATAGCCCAGTACAAGTATGCTCACTGCACCCAGGTTTTGTTGGCTGAGTCCGAGTATTTCGTCCAATGCCGCTGGATTAAAACCTTCCATTGGGGTGGCATCCACTTGTTCGGCGGCAGCAGCTACCAGTCCGGTGCCAAGAGCTATGTAAGTTTGTTTCGCATTCCACAGGAAATTTTGTTCTTCGCTTCCTGCAACTGCTCCATCAAAAGCTGCTCTGAAGTCGGCTAACGATTCTACAGGGATGCTTCTTGTCTTAGCGGTGTTTTGCATGTATTCATCTACAAGCTCGGCCGTTATTTTTTTGTAGGCTGCAAAAATAAATATATTTGATCCTTCCAGTATTTGAGGTTGTTGACATGCTTCATTGTAAATCTTCTGACGAAGGGCTGCATCTTCGATTTCAATAACCTTGAAACCTTGTAATCCGAAAGAGGTAGGTGTCAATCGAATAGCTTCCTTTATCTTGTCTACTTTATCTTGTGGAACTTTCGTTGAGTTCATCCGTTTAGTGGCATAACGCCAGTTGAGTTGTTCTATTAAGCTCATAATTTGTTTATTGATTTATTAATTAATTTTGTTTTATAACGATATAAATGAATACTTGTTCATTTATGATTTCAATTTTTTTTTATATTAAAGGCTGATGGCTCTCCAGGAGGCTTCGAAAATTTCAACCAAATCTTTAGTGCTTAAGTTGGTTTTGTCGGCTTTCGATTTTTTGACCAGATAACTTAAGGGTGAAAATAACAGACTGTAAATAATATTATTGTCGATAGGTCGGAGCAATTTTTCGTTTTTGCTCCGTATAAATAACGACTCGAACACAGGGCAGAAATCCATTCTGTATTCTTTTTCCATATGGTCAAATAATGGTGAGTTGCTATAGTTTTCTAAAAAAACATATTCTTCTAAATTGTCAATAATATATTGATAATGATTTAAATATATGCCTCTGAAAGTGCCTTTTGCAACTGTCATTTCCATGCTTTCGGCAAAGTAGGAATGCCCCATTCGCTCTTTGACATGAATAAAGAGTTTCTTGATCATGTCTTCCTTGTTCTCGAAGTAAAGATAGATGGTTGCCGGAGAAACGCCGGCTTCCGAGGCTATTTTCGAAATAGCACTTCCTTCGAAGCCGTCACGGTTGATCACTTTAATGGCAGCCTTATAAATGCGTGGTATTTTATCTTCGTCTCTTACTCTCATGTTGCAAAGATAAGTGAATGATCATTTATTTAAGCTATGTTTTTACAAATATTTTCGATAGCAAATATCTATGGTTATATAGATATTTGCTATTTATGCTCTAATTGATTGTTTGTGAGTTGTTTTATGTTGTGATGCCAGCTTTGGTTGCCGGTGTAAGGGTTATGAAGATCGATGTATTATTATATTTCAACGAAAAGTTTTTCTTTGCTTTTCCGCACTTTCGGGAGTTTTGCATTGTAATCTTTCTCCTCGTTGCGGTTGCCTAAGGCAAGTAAACAAACAGTACTCAGGTTTTTATCTTTCAATTCAAGTATATTGTCAAGTACAGTAGAATTAAAACCTTCGATAGGCACAGAATCCACTTCTTCGGTAGCTGCGGCAACCAACCCGAAACCAAGGGCGATATATGTTTGTCGTGTTGCCCAGTTAAAATTAGCTTCTTCGTTACGGGAAAGCAAATTGTTGAGCATATTACGGAAACCTTCTAATTTTTCTTTGGGTAAATCCCGAGCGTTGTTAATGAGCTCGAAATATTCGTCGAGCATTTCGGCTTTCACTGTGCGATTTGCAGCGAAAACAAGTAAGTGTGAGCAGGTAGGAATTTGTGGTTGACCTGTTGCAGCAAGGTTAAATATCTTTTCTTTCATTTCCTGGCTTTTGACAACATACACTGTGAAGGGTTGTAGCCCTAAAGATGTGGGAGCCAAACGGATGGCTTCAAGAATGTTTTCTGCTTTTTGTGCATCGATAGATGTGCCGTTCATCATTTTGCTGGCATAGCGGCGATTTAGTTTTTCTGTTAAGTTCATTGTGTTATAAAGAAATTTTGATTTATTACCCTATCGAACGTTTGAAAAGCTTTATTGTTTTGGCTCGATCTATTTGGAGAGTTTCAATCGAAACAGTTTAAGCGCTTATGCCGGTTTTCTGTTTGAAGATAGCCTGTTTTTTTGTACCTTTGTGCTTTCAAAAAAAATGAGCTAGCGCGTTGTCCGTGCTTCAATAAAATTAAAAAAAAACTAATGAATACCTTTTTGCGGTCAGGGGTATTTAAAACACTTAAAAACATATGTTTGAATCTCTTAGTGAAAGGCTGGAACGGTCGTTTAAAATCCTGAAAGGGGAAGGCAAAATTACCGAAATTAATGTAGCGGAAACGCTGAAAGATGTGCGTAAAGCTTTGCTTGATGCCGACGTTAACTATAAAATTGCCAAAACATTTACCGATACGGTAAAAGACAAAGCCATTGGGCAGGATGTGTTGACTTCGTTGAAACCGCAACAACTGTTGGTGAAAATTGTGCACGATGAACTTGCCATGTTAATGGGCGGGCAGAGCGTGGATGTCAACCTGAAAGGGAATCCTTCTGTTATTTTAATGTCGGGTTTGCAGGGATCAGGGAAAACTACTTTTTCGGGTAAGCTGGCTAATTTATTAAAATCTAAGCGGGCAAAAAATCCATTGCTGGTAGCTTGTGACGTGTATCGTCCTGCTGCTATTGAGCAGTTAAAAGTGCTTGGCGAGCAAATAGGCATACCTGTTTATTCCGATTTGGAAAGTAAAAATCCTGTTGCTATTGCCGAAGCAGCGATTAAACATGCAAAACTGCATGGAAACGATGTTGTAATTGTCGATACTGCCGGACGTTTGGCTGTTGATGAGGTGATGATGAACGAGATTGCGGCGATTAAGAAGGCCATTCAACCTCAGGAAATCCTGTTTGTTGTGGATGCAATGACAGGACAGGATGCTGTAAATACTGCCAAAGAATTTAATGACAGACTTGATTTTGATGGTGTCATTTTAACGAAGCTCGACGGTGATACACGAGGTGGTGCTGCACTTTCTATCCGATCGGTAGTAACTAAGCCTATTAAATTTGTAGGTACCGGCGAAAAAATGGATGCGCTCGACGTGTTTTATCCTGAACGTATGGCCGACCGTATTCTCGGTATGGGTGATATTGTGTCGTTGGTGGAACGTGCTCAGGAACAATATGATGAGGATGAAGCCCGTCGCCTGCAAAAGAAGATTGCTAAAAATCAGTTCGATTTCGACGACTTTCTTTCGCAGATAGCTCAGATCAAAAAAATGGGTAATATCAAGGATTTGGCGGCTATGATTCCCGGGATGGGCAAGGCGCTGAAAGATGTTGAAATAGATGACAATGCGTTTAAGGGTATCGAAGCCATTATTCACTCCATGACTCCGACTGAAAGAGCAAATCCTTCGTTGCTGAATGGCAGTCGGAAAAATCGCATTGCCAAAGGAAGCGGTACTACCATTGTTGAAGTGAACAGGCTGCTAAAGCAGTTTGAGCAGACTAGTAAAATGATGCGCATGGCCACCATGCAACAAGGCAAGCTGAAAATAGGAAAAAGAAGATAATAAGCCAATTATTCAATAAGCCAATTAATTAATCAAATAGACACATTATCACATTGGCACATATAGAAAATTATGTATAAACTCATTGATGGTAAAGCCATTTCGGAACAGGTAAAACTCGAAATTGCAGAAGAAGTGAAGGCGATTGTTGCTTCGGGACGACGTGCTCCGCATTTGGCGGTGATTATTGTTGGTCACGATGGTGGCAGCGAAACTTATGTGGCTCACAAAGTGAAATCCTGTGAGCAGGTTGGTTTTAAATCGACTAAAATTACTTTTGAAGCGGATGTAACCGAGGCAGAATTGCTGGCAAAGATCGATGAACTGAACAAAGATACAGCCCTGGACGGTTTTATTGTTCAGTTGCCTCTGCCTAAACATATTTCGGAACAAAAAGTAATTGAAGCCATCGACTATCGCAAAGATGTGGATGGTTTTCATCCTGTAAATGTGGGTCGAATGTCAATAGGTTTACCCTGTTATGTTTCGGCTACTCCATCAGGAATTATCGAACTGCTAAAGCGCTACGAAATTGCTACCGCAGGTAAAAATTGTGTGGTCATCGGACGAAGCAATATTGTCGGAAAGCCAATTGCTTCGCTGATGATGCAAAAAGCTTATCCGGGCGATGCCACAGTAACTGTTTGCCATAGTCGGACAAAAAATCTGAAGGAAATGTGTCTGCAGGCCGATATTATTATCGCGGCGCTGGGAATGCCGGAATTCCTTACTGCTGATATGGTAAAAGAAGGCGCCACTATTATCGATGTGGGCACCACCCGTGTTCCATCATCGCAAACAAAAAGTGGTTTCCGCCTGAGTGGAGATGTGAAGTTCGACGAGGTCGCACCTAAATGTTCGTACATCACTCCGGTTCCGGGTGGAGTAGGTCCTATGACGATTGTTTCGTTGCTTAAAAATACGCTGTTGGCAGCTAAAGGAGAAATCTATTAATTGACAATTCTACTATTTACTATTTCAGGATGAGTTCCGAAATTGTAAATAGTAAATATTAAAATGGTAATATCCCAATGACTTTATTCTACGTTCCAAACCTGGCTACTGTACATGTTCTTCCGGAAGAAGAGTCGCTTCATGCTGTAAAGGTGTTGCGTTTACAGGCTGGTGATGAACTGGTTGTAGTAGATGGAGTAGGAGGGTATCACAATGCAAAAATCACTTTGCCACATCCTAAACGTTGTGCTTTCGAGCTAATTGAATCGCAATTTGAATTTGGGAAACGCGATTATAAACTTCATATTGCCATTGCCCCAACCAAGAATATTGAACGGTTGGAGTGGTTTATCGAGAAGGCTACAGAGATCGGAATTGATGAAATAACTCCAATTATTTGCAGGTATTCGGAACGTAAAATGGTGAAGGCCGAACGTTTGGAAAAAATCATAGTGTCGGCTGCTAAACAGTCGGTCAAAGCGTATTTCCCAAAGCTGAATCCTCAATGCACGTTCGACGAGTTGATCAAAAATCATCAGGCGACACAGAAATTTATTGCGCACTGTTATGATTCGGAAAAAAGACAGCTGAAAACTGAAATTATTCCGGCAAAAGATCTATTGATTATGATTGGCCCCGAAGGTGATTTCAGCAAAGATGAAGTGGATAAAGCAATTAAAAACGGATATATTCCTGTTTCGTTGGGCGAAAGCCGGCTAAGAACTGAAACTGCCGGAGTCGTGGCGTGCCATACCGTTTCGTTGATGAACCAATGATGTTTGCCTGAGTAAACAGAACCAAAATGTTACTTAAAAAGCCCCGTTCAGTACAGAACATGGGCTTTTTTTTTCAATTCAAATTTGATGTCGTTAATCCATTTCTTCTTCGATAAACTCGTTAGAAGCATCAATTTCGAAAACAGACAATTGGCGACGGAACAATTCATCCAACGAAATTTGGAAGGTTTCGGTATGAGCAATGCCTTTGATCGGAGTCATTTTATCAAGTATAATCTGAAGTAAATGACGGTTGTCTTTGGCGTAAATTTTCACGAACATCGAAAATTTTCCTGTTGCATAATGACATTCTACAATTTCAGGAATTTTCTTTAGTTCTTCTACGACAGAAGGAAATAATTTAACATCACTCAAAGTAATGCCAATATATGCACAGGTCTGGAATCCAACTTTGTAAGTGTCGATTACAAACTCCGATCCTTTTATGATTCCGGTATTTTTGAGTTTCTGTATTCTTTGATGAATAGCAGCTCCGGAAACATTACATTCACGTGCTACTTCCAGAAATGGAATGCGAGCATCCTGAGAAATAAGTTGTAAAATTTTTTTGTCTAAACGGTCAATTTGATGGTGTCCCATGGTATTCTATTTAATTCTGATTTGAGCAGTTATGTTTCTATTCTATGTGTTTGACTTGCAAATGTATTAATTATTTTTTTATTTTCTGCAATAAAATAAACAATTTGAAAGTTTATTTGAGAAAATATTCATTTTAACGATATTTTCCATTGTCACAATCGTTGAGCATACTTATGTAGCTATGGTAGCGTGAGCTGTTTATTATTTCGCTTTCAACTGCTTGCAAAACAGCGCATCCGGGTTCGTGAACGTGTGTGCAGTTCGAGAATCTGCAGTTTTGCGAGATTTCAAATATTTCTTTGAAAAAATGTCCTATTTCTTCTTTTTCCATATCAATAGTGCCAAAACCCTTGATGCCGGGTGTGTCGATCACAGCACCTCCTTCCCTGAGTTCGAACATTTCGGAAAAAGTAGTGGTGTGCATACCTTTGTTGTGATAGCTCGAAATTTCACCTGTTTTAGCCAACGAATGTGGCGCTATGGTGTTGATGAGCGTTGATTTACCTACGCCCGAATTGCCTGAAATCAGCGTTGTTTTATCTTTGAAAAAGTCAGTAAGTTTTTCCAGGTTGAATGTTTTTTTAACTGATATTTTAAAAACCGGGTAGCCCAAACTGTTGTAAAGAGATGCAAGTGCATTAAGATCTTCTATTTCGTCAGCTGAATAAAGGTCTGTTTTATTGAATATAAGGCAAGCCGGAACCCGATAAGCCTCGGCGGATGCCAGGAAACGGTCGATAAAAATCGTCGAAGTTTCGGGATAATTAATGGTGGCTATTAATGCTACCAAATCAAGGTTGGCGGCCAGGATGTGCGACTGCTTGGACAGGTTTGAGGAGCGGCGGACGATGTAGTTTTTTCGGTTGTGGATGGCCGATATCATTCCTGTGCCGTCAGTGTTTGTTTCGAAATCAACGTAATCGCCAACGGCGATGGGGTTGGTACTGCGAATTTTATTCAAACGCAGATTTCCTTTCATTTTACATTCGGTCAGGTCGCCATTATCGGCTTTTACCTGGTACCAGCTTCCTGTGTTTCTTACTACAAGTCCTATCATTTATTCATTTGCTGTTTGTTTGCTGCTTTTCGCTTTTGTGTTTTGTACAATATCTTAAAATGCCTCAGTGGCTGTAATATAAAACTGAAGTTTTTCTCCGTAATTATTTTTGGCTACATCGAAACGCAAATGTACCCTAGCATCGTTCAGCCGATACCTCAATCCCGCTCCATAAGCCACTTTCAGTTTGTCGATCTGATAATTCTCGCTGTTCATTACATCGCCTGCAGCGCAAAAAACGGCTGCTTTTAGTCTTTTGTATAACGGTACCCTGTATTCGGTTTGCAATAGCATCAGCACATTGTCGCGATACATGCCCTGTCTGAATCCTCTCAGCATATCCCGGCCTCCAATGGTGGGCAGCAGCTGAAATGGTATTTTATTCTCGCTGAAAGCTCCCGAAAAATAGGCTTGCCAGGCCAATAGCTGATTGTTGAACGCCGGAATATATTGCCGTAGGTCTAAAGTGATATCGGTAACTGAATACGTACTTCCCCATGCTGCTTTCGATGTGCTGACAGTTGATTTTGCAAAGATACCTTTTTGTGGGTAAAATTGATTGTCCCGGCTGTCGAAAGACGCAAGAAAACCTAAATTCACTTGTTTAAACGGCTTCCATCCTTCACTGCCATATTCATCGAAAACGTGAGACCGGATTGATTCAAATGTTGCATCGGTTTTGATGTTTTCGGTACGGAAGCCAACAATTGCTCCGACGTAAATTTGCCGGGAAAGCGAATATTGTGGCTGAAGTATGAAACTGAAAATATCAGATGTAAAGGTTTGCTTTAGGTTGGTTGGTTTGTTTCCAATGCCGTAATAAAAGTCGGGATAATTTCGGAAATTAATACTGGAATACAGGTACCATTTATTGTCAGCAAAATATATTTTGGGTGAAATATTAAATGCAAATTGGTTCAAAAGCGTGTATTCAGTGCTTCCGGCTATAGAACTGATGCGGTTCAGGCTTTTGCTTTTGAAATAGTATCCACCGGCAATTCCCCCCGACCAACTTGTTTCTTGTTGAAAACCGGCATGAGGGATGATAAATAAGCTGCTGCGGGAAACCACTGAGTCGGTGTTGGTCTGTTGCGCATACGATGTATTCATCGAAATGCCTGCAACGATAAGGAAGAACATTAATCTGTTCAATTGCATTTTGAAACGTAAACAATCAGTCATCGCCCTGTGCGTGGGATGACTGATTGTTCGATGTGAGTTTTGTGTCTGGCCGTACAATGCAACATCTGAGCATTAAACTGTCATTATTTCTTTTTCTTTGGCGAGCAACATGTCATCCACTTTTTTGATATATTTATCATGAATTTTCTGAACATTTGCTTCTGCATCTTTTTCCATATCTTCGGGCAGACCGTTTTTCTCCAGCTTTTTAAGTTGCTCTATGGCTTCGCGGCGTGCGTTGCGGATGGATATTTTGGCTTCCTCGCCTTCGTGTTTCGATTGTTTAGCCAGCTGCCGACGGCGTTCTTCGGTGAGCGGAGGTATGCCAAGGCGGATGACTTCGCCGTTGTTCATAGGCGTGATACCAACATCCGAGTTCAGGATTGCTTTTTCGATCACAGCAATCAGGCCTTTTTCCCATGGTTGAATGGTGATTGTTTTTGCATCGGGAGTGGTGACGGTGGCCACATTGGTTAGTGGTACATGAGAACCGTAATAGTCTACTTTTACACCATCCAAAATTCGTGGATTCGCTTTTCCTGCACGAATATGCGCCAGCGATTCATCTAAAAATAAAAGCGTAGCTTCCATGCTATCTTCTGCTTCTGTCAGTATGGGTTTTACTTCTTGCATAATAGTTGAGTTATATAGTTTTATTATTTCAAAAAAGTTTTAAGTATTTTATTATTTACTTTTTCTATTTCCGAAATGTAATTGTTAGTTGCTTACAAGTGTGCCAATTTTTTCGCCGTTCATCACTTTTTTCAGGTTGCCGGGTGTGTCCATATCGAAAACATAAATAGGCATGTTATTTTCCTTACACATGGTCGTTGCCGTTAGGTCCATTACTTTAAGGTTACGGTTATATATTTCGTCGTAAGTAATTTCGATGAATTTTGTGGCCGTAGGGTCTTTTTCCGGATCGGCAGTGTATACACCATCCACGCGGGTTCCTTTGAGCATAACATCGGCTTCAATTTCGATGGCCCGAAGCGATGAACCTGTGTCGGTAGTGAAAAATGGGTTCCCTGTACCGGCCGAAAGAATCACTACTTCGCCACTTTCGAGCGCCTGAACGGCTTTTTGTTTGGAATAAAATTCGCCGATTGGCTCCATACGAATGGCAGTGAGCACCCTCGATTTTACGCCTGCTGCCTGTAGCGCCGAGTTCAGTGCCAGGCTATTGATAACAGTGGCCAGCATTCCCATTTGGTCGCCCTGCACGCGGTCGAAGCCTTTGGAAGTGCCACTGAGTCCGCGGAAGATATTGCCTCCGCCAATGACGATGCCTACCTGAACGCCCATAGAAGCTATTTCTGCGATCTGTTGTGCATATTCTCCCAATCGAGTCTCGTCGATGCCGTATTGTTTTTCGCCCATCAGCGATTCGCCACTGAGTTTTAATAAAATGCGTTTGAATGTTGCCATTTCTGTTTTGTTGTGGATTTTCAAAACAAAAGTAAATAATTTGAGTGGGATGTGCAAATACCAGCAACGGAACTTATAGCACCAGCAACGGAGCTCATAGCACCAGCAACGGAGTTCATAGCACCAGCAACGGAGTTCATAGTACCACCTACCGACTTCGTAGCACCAGCTACCGACTCTATATCACCACCAACGGAGCTCATTGGTAGTGAAATCACCTTCATTGGTGGTGGCATTGAAAACAATATGAATTTTGCCGACTAACTTTTTCATCTAATTTTTGTTTAAGAAGCAGACATTTGTTGATGATGGGTTGGGGAGGAATTTCAATCAGCAACAGGCAGTGTCCGGGATGAGATATGGGGATATTGCGTATTTTTCTCTGAATTTTATGGTTACTATTTAAATAAATAAGAATGAAAGAATTGAAATTTGAAAACAAAGATAAGTTGCCGCTCATGGGGCTCGGCACCTGGCTTTCGAAATCGAACGAAGTGTATGATGCAGTGATTGAAGCTATAAAAGCAGGTTACCGTCATATCGACTGTGCTTATATTTATGGAAACGAAAAAGAAATTGGGCGGGCGCTGGCCTTTGCTTTTTCGTCGGGTTTGGTGACGAGGGAAGAGATGTTCATTACTTCCAAGTTGTGGAACAGCGATCATGCACCGAAAAGGGTGGCAATGGCGATAGATAAAACGCTTACCGATCTGAGGTTGGAGTATCTTGATTTGTATTTAATGCATTGGCCCATTGCTTTTAAAGGTGGCCACGAGCAGGTGAAATCGGTTTCGGACCTGGTGCCGCTCAACGAAATGCCCCTCGAAGTCACCTGGGACGCTATGATAGCACAAAAAGAGGCTGGCCTGGTGCGCCATGTTGGCGTTTCTAACTTTAGTATTTCGAAACTTCAGCAGTTGCTCGAAAAAAGCAAAACAAAGCCGGAAGTCAACCAGGTGGAGATTCATCCCTATTTTCAGCAAAACGAATTGATCAATTTTTGCAATGCAAACAATATACTTGTTACGGCCTATTCGCCTCTTGGCAGTAAGTCGCTTATGAAAAACGACGAAGGCATACAACAAGATAAAATCATTGTTGAATTGGCGAAAAAACACAATTGCAGCACGGCGCAGCTTATCCTGGCCTGGGGTCTGCAACGTGGTTATGCTGTGATTCCCAAGTCGACCAACAAAGAAAGGATTATCGAAAACATAGGCGCCTTCAATGTCCGATTGGACGATGAAGATAGGTTGGCCATCGGAAAGCTCGACCGCAAAATGAGGATAGCCACCGCCAGGTATGCGGTTTTGCCCAATGGATATTACACTTACGAAAATATTTGGGACGAGTAGATTTTTCAAATTACGCAATTATTCAGTTTCGGGATGATTCAACTCGTGGCAGTGATCTGATCAATACAAATTTTTTTAATCGTTTTTCAAACTTGTTCTATGTCTGGTGATAGGTTATTTTAATCTAAATGTCAGACTGAATTGAAGAAATCGTTTAATAATTTCGTTCTTTTTTTGTATTTTTGCACGAATTTGTATATAAATTAGATATGAGTACAGAACTTAGTGAACAAGAACAGTTCAGACGACAGAGTCTGACCGAATTACGTAACCTCGGCATCGATCCTTATCCTGCCGCATTGTATCCAACCGACGCATTTTCAATTAATATAAAATCTGAATTTAAAGACGTAGAAAGTGGAAAATCCGTATGTGTTGCTGGTCGTATTATGAGCCGGCGTATCATGGGCAAAGCTTCTTTTGTTGAATTGCAGGATTCGAAAGGTCGTATTCAGGTGTATGTAAGTCGCGATGACATAAATACCGAAGCTCAACCCGAAATGTACAATACAGTTTTCAAAAAGCTGTTGGATATTGGCGATTTTATAGGTATCAAAGGATTCGTATTTCGTACTCAAACCGGCGAAATCAGCGTTCATGCACAGGAACTGACTGTGTTGAGCAAATCAATTCGTCCGCTTCCTATCGTAAAATACAAAGATGGAGTGGCTTATGATGCGTTCGAAGATCCCGAACAACGTTATCGTCAGCGCTATGTGGATTTGGTGGTGAACGAAGGCGTGAAAGATATTTTCATGAAACGTACCAAAGTGTACCAATCGATGCGTGATTATTTCAATGCGCAGGATTATATCGAAGTAGAAACTCCTATTCTTCAATCTATACCGGGTGGCGCTTCGGCCCGTCCGTTTATCACTCATCACAATGCTTTGGACATGCCATTGTATCTGCGTGTGGCTGATGAACTTTATCTCAAAAGATTAATAGTAGGTGGCTTCGAAGGCGTGTATGAATTTTCTAAAAACTTCCGCAACGAAGGAATGGATCGTACACACAATCCCGAATTTACTGCCATGGAAATATATGTGGCTTACAAAGACTACAACTGGATGATGACTTTCACTGAAAATATGATTGAAAAAATCTGTATGGACGTGAATGGAACCAACGAAATTACTGTTGGTGATAAAGTAATCAGCTTTAAAACACCTTTCAAACGCATTACAATGATCGATGCCATCAAGGAACACACCGGCATCGATATCAATGGAATGGACGAAGTGCAATTGCGCGAAGTTTGCAAAACTTTGCACGTCGAAGCCGATAATACCATGGGTAAAGGCAAAATGATTGACGAAATCTTTGGTGAAAAATGTGAGGGAAGTTATATCCAACCAACCTTTGTTACTGATTATCCTCGCGAAATGAGCCCGCTTTGTAAGCGTCACCGCGACAATCCGGAACTGACCGAACGTTTCGAATTGATGGTGAATGGCAAGGAATTGGCGAATGCTTATTCTGAATTGAATGACCCGATTGATCAGCTGGGACGATTCCAGGAACAATTAAAACTGAGCGAAAAAGGCGACGATGAGGCCATGTTTATCGACATGGACTTTGTACGCTCGCTGGAATATGGTATGCCTCCTACTTCTGGTATGGGTATAGGCATGGACCGACTGGTAATGTTGATGACTGGTCAGCAAGCCATTCAGGAAGTGTTATTCTTCCCTCAGATGAAAGCTGAAAAAGTGGCTAAAAAAGATGGCCCTGAGAAATTTATTGAACTTGGTATACCTGAAGCATGGGTAGAAGTGATTCAAAAAGCAGGTGTTGTAATGGTAGCCGATCTTAAGGATCTGAATCCGAATAAATTCCATCAGGATATTTGCGGCATCAATAAAAAAAATAAATTAGAACTGACTAACCCAAGTAAAGAAGATGTAGCTGATTGGATAGCAAAAGCATAGAAAACAACCCCTAACCCCTAAAGGGGAATTTAGTTAGTACCATTAAAATTAATCTTTTCCTAAGTGGAGGAGTGATATAAATCAGAGGTAACTTAATTCCCCTTTAGGGGTTAGGGGTTAGTATTTATTTACAAGACAAAAGTAATGTAGTTCCCCTTTAGGGGCTATGGGTTATAATTATGAACGAAAAAAGTAAAATAGCTATTTTAGGAGGAGGAAGCTGGGCAACGGCGATAGCAAAAATTGCACTTGTCAACTCTGAAGAAATCAACTGGTACATGCGTAGACAGGAACAGATTGATGAATTCATCCGCCTGAGTAAAAATCCATCCTATCTTACCGGTGTGAAATTCGATACGGACAGAATTCATTTTACAAGCAATATAAACCATGTGGTTGCCACTTCAGATATTCTGATTCTGGCTACCCCATCTCCTTTTTTAAAACAGCATCTCAAAAAGTTGAGACGAAAGTTGGATAAAAAATTTATTGTCTCGGCCATTAAAGGAATCGTACCTGACGAGAACATGATTGTTTCTGATTATTTCGAAGAGTTCTATAATGTGCCCAAAGAAAATATTGCGGCATTGGCCGGTCCGTGTCATGCCGAAGAGGTGGCCTTGGAGCGTCTTTCGTACCTGACCATTGGTTGCGGCTCGCGCGAAAAGGCCAGAATGTTGGCGCAGCGCTTTACAACCAGCTTTATCAAAACATCAATCAGCGACGATATGATTGGTATCGAATATTCATCCGTCATGAAGAATATTTACTCTATTGCGGCCGGCATTTGTCATGGATTAAAATATGGTGATAACTTTCAGGCAGTGCTTATCTCAAATGCGATTCAGGAAATCAATCGGTTTTGTAATGCCATTAATCCGCTGCACAGGGATATCAACGAACCAGCCTATTTGGGTGACTTACTGGTGACCGCTTATTCAAAGTTCAGTCGTAACCGGCTTTTTGGAACTATGATTGGCAAAGGATATTCTGTAAAAACAGCTCAGATCGAGATGGAAATGATAGCCGAAGGTTATTATGCCACCAAATGTATCCACGAAATAAACGAGAAATACAGAGTGAGTATGCCCATTGTGGATGCTATTTATGAAATTCTTTATAATCGCTGTTCGCCTACGCTCGAAATCAGAAAGCTGACAGATAAGTTGAAGTAAGGTAGCCCACTAAATCCCTCTTCAGGGGACTTTTTTAAAGTGCTTTTTAGTGTTATCGACACGCAACAATCATTCTAAATTATATTTACAGAACATATCAATAAAATATTAAACATTATAAACTATCTCAGAAGTCCCCGGAAGGAGGATTAAGGGAGCTAATAATTATCTTATGCAACACATTAAACTTTCTATCGAAAAAGCGTTCGGATTTGTGTCCGAACAGGCTGTGGCTGGTTATAAAGCACAAGTTAACCAAGCCAATGCAGCTTTGCACAATGGAACCGGAAAAGGGAGTGACTTTCTGGGTTGGTTAAATCTGCCTACCTCAATCGATGAGGCACATCTTGCCGATGTTGAAAAAACTGCTCAGAAGCTTCGCGATAACTGCGAAGTAGTAGTGGTGATAGGTATCGGAGGTAGCTATCTTGGCGCTAAAGCCGTTATCGATGCGCTTTCAAACAGTTTCGATTGGCTACTGACCGAGCGGACATCGCCTGCAGTGGTATATGCCGGACAGAATATTGGTGAAGATTATCTTTACGAACTTCAGGAACTTTTGAAAAATAAAAAGTTCGGTATCATTTCAATTTCAAAATCAGGAACAACCACCGAACCAGCTTTGGCTTTTCGCTTGCTGAAAACGCAACTCGAAGAACAGCAAGGCAAAGAAGCTGCTAAGGATCTCATTGTTTGTGTAACCGACAAAGCTCGGGGTGCCTTGCGTACTTTGGCTACTCAGGAAGGTTTCAAAACTTATGTGATCGAAGATAATATTGGTGGCCGATATTCAGTGCTTTCTCCTGTAGGATTACTGCCGATTGCTGTTGCGGGTTTTGATATCCGTCAGTTAGTGGCAGGTGCTGTGACCATGGAAAAACTTTGTGGAGAGGACGTTAAATTCGAAGAAAATCCTGCTGCTCAATATGCTGCTGTGCGTAACGAATTGTATAAAAGTGGTAAAACTACCGAAATACTTGTAAATTTCCATCCGAAATTGCATTACATTGGCGAATGGTGGAAACAGCTCTATGGCGAAAGCGAAGGAAAAGAAAACAAAGGTATTTTTCCGGCAGCAGTCGATTTCACCACCGATTTACACTCTATGGGTCAATGGATACAGGAAGGTGAGCGCAATATCTTCGAAACGGTGATTTCGGTGAACGAACCCAATTATACCAAAATTTTTCCACACGACGAAGCCAATCTCGATGGATTGAACTTTTTGTCAGGAAAACGTGTAGATCAGGTGAATAAAATGGCCGAACTCGGCACCATGATTGCCCACATCGACGGTGGTGTGCCTAATTTGAAAATTGAATTGCCTAAGTTGAACGAATACTATTTGGGTGAATTGCTTTACTTCTTCGAAAAGGCTTGTGGTATCAGCGGTTATGTGTTGGGCGTAAATCCTTTCGATCAACCCGGAGTAGAGGCTTACAAGAAAAATATGTTTGCATTGCTTGACAAACCAGGTTTCGAAGACGAAACAAAAGCGATTAAAGCAAGATTGTAAAAACCCCATTTCAGAACATAAAAAAAACGGTTGCTTTTCGAAAGAAAGCAACCGTTTTTATATCTGTAAAAGTGACGAACTACAGCAATTCTTCAATTTCAAGCATTTCGTTTTCGTCGCGATGGTAATCGATTGTTTTAAATCCAAATCCAAAGAGCTTTTTAAAATCTTTGGTATATCCGTTTAAATCGCCAATGGCATGGATGGTTTCTGTTGTGGCTTCGTCCCAAAGTTTGGCTACTTCTGTTTGAACATCTTCCCTCATTTCCCAGTCGTCGATGCGGATGCGGCCAGCTTCGTCGGTGGGCACGTCTCTACTGCTGAATAATTTATCGGCATACAAACGCTGTATCTGCTCTATGCAACCTTCGTGGATTTTTTTATTTTTCATTACTTTAAACAGCAAAGAAATATAAAGTGGAATGATTGGAATGGCCGAACTGGCTTGTGTCACCAATGCTTTGTTTACCGACACATAGGCTTTACCGCCGGTAGTTTTCAGTTTCTCGTTGATTGTTTGAGCAGTGGCTTCGAGATGGTCTTTGGCGCGTCCAATGGTTCCTTTGCGGTATATTGGTTCAGTTACCGAAGGACCAATGTAGGAATAGGCGAGGGTAAGCGCTTTATCCGCCAACACTCCTGCAGCCAGCAGCGCATCGATCCACATTTCCCAATCTTCGCCGCCCATTACTGCCACTGTGTTTGCAATTTCTTCTTCGCTGGCAGGTTCAATGCTGATTTCGGTCACTTTGCCACTGTGAAAGTCAACGGTTTTGTTGCTGTAGCTTTGCCCGATAGGTTTCAGTACCGAGCGATGTGTGATGCCGGTTACAGGATGTGTGCGAACGGGTGAAGCAAGGCTGTAGATAACCATGTCTATCTGACCCAGATCGGCTTTGATGAGTTCAATTGTTTTTTGTTTTATTTCGTTCGAAAAGGCATCTCCATTGATGTTTTTTACATACAAACCTTCGGCATGCGCTATTTTGCTGAATGCAGCGCTGTTGTACCAGCCCGGCGAAGCTGTTTTCTCGGGTTGAGGTTCTTTTTCGAAAAAAACGCCTATGGTAGCTGCCTCCGAACCAAATGCACTGCTGATGCGCGAAGCCAGTCCAAAACCTGTGGAAGCACCTATGACTAGTACTCTTTTCGGCCCGTCAATTTTTCCTTTTGACTTTACGTATTCGATTTGTTTCAATACACTTTGTTCGCATCCAGCCGGATGAGCGGTCAGGCTTATAAACCCCCTCATTTTTGATTTAATAATCATCTTTATCTGTTTTGGTTATAAAAAATGCAACTCTGAATTGGATATTTGCGCATTGAAAAATGAGCAAGCCAATGTAGAGTGTGGCATTTAAAAACAACCTAAATATGATGATTGTTTATTGTTGAATGCAAAAGGGGCGGAGTGGTTTATCTTTTCTTCTGCTGCCAATGCTGTAATTCTGCAAATTCTCATGCCAACAATTGCTGTATTTTTTCGGCAGCTCGGCGGGCTGTTCCCGGTTCGCCCAGCGCTGCTTTAATGTCGGCATAACCTTTCAGCATATCGTTGCGGTAAGTATTGTCGGTGAGGATACGGTTTATTTCGTTTGCTACATTGTCGGCCGTAAACAAGTGGGCAATCAGTTCTTTTACAAGTTCCCTTTCGGCTACCAGGTTCACAAGCGAAATGTATTTTGTTTTTATCACTATATTTTTGACCCAATACGCCAGCCGGCCGAACAATACATGATACACCACTACCTGAGGAGTGCCTATCAATGCTGTTTCGAGCGTTGCCGTTCCCGAATTGACAACGGCCAGCTCTGCCTGTTGCACAAGTTCGTAGGTCTGATCGAAAATAACGGGAATCGATGTATTGTTCAGGTATTGTTTGTAAAAATCGGCTTCAATACCGGGAGCACCTGCAACAATAATCTGATAACCATCGAAACGACTTGCAGCTTCCGTCATCAACGGCAGGCATTTCGAGATTTCCTGCTTCCTGCTTCCTGCCAGTAGGGCAATGATAGGACGGCGCTCCAAATTGTTTTTTTTGCAAAATTCTTCAACGCTTTGCAACTGATGAGGACGCATTGCCACCGAATCGACGGTTGGATTGCCTACATAGTCCACCTGGTAATTATGTTTTTTGTAGAATTCGGTTTCGAAAGGAAAAATAGTGAATATCTTGTCGATATAGCGTTTGATTTTTTTTATTCTGTATTCCTTCCATGCCCAGATTTTGGGTGAGATGTAATAATAAACAGGTGTTTTGTAGTTCTCCTTCACATATTGGGCGATCCTGAGATTGAAGCTCGGGTAGTCGATAAGAATAACTACATCCGGACCGAATGCATCGATCGCTTTTTTGCAGTCGTCGATGTTGCGGAGCACAGTTTTAAGGTTTTTAAGTACAGCCACAAAGCCCATAAAAGCCATATCGCGGTAATGCTTAATCATTGTACCTCCCTGCGCTTTCATTAAGTCGCCACCTAGGAAACAGAACTCAGCCTGTGGATCGGCGTTTTTAAGTTCACGCATCAGATTTGATGCATGTAAATCGCCCGAAGCTTCGCCGGCTATTAAAAAATAACGCATAGTCTTGTGTTTTTTATTTGCTTATGTTTTTTGTTCCTTTTTTTTGATGGTAGCAGCTGCAAATTTAATATAAATATCAGGATGTTGAAAACAGAGTTCGAAATACTGAAGAATAATGAGGGAAAAGAGAAGAATATAAACTGATGGAATGAATCTTTCAATAAATAAATTGCGAATTGGTTGATTGTTTTTAACTTTGCAGCGGAGTAATTTCAGGGTCGGTTCAGCATGCAATAATATAAAGGAACGACCGTTTATTCATTGTTGAAAATAAAAATGAACTATGTTATTCAGTAAAATACGATTTAAAGTTGTAGCTGTTTTATTCATGCTTTCGGGTCTGTCGGCTAAAGCACAAAATGAATATTATGGCGAAGATAATCGCTTCCATTTCGGTTTCTCGTTGGGTTTGAACTCAATGGATTTTGGCATTACACCTTTGGTGCAGACCAACGATGAAGAAATGTATCAGGTGGACGTCTCGCGTTTGAAACCCGGGTTTTCGGTGGGCGTCATCAGCGATATGCAGCTGAGCCGTTATTTCAACCTGCGTTTTACGCCCACACTTCATTTTGCCGAGAGAGAGCTAAGCTATATTTCTGGAGATAAAAGTATTGTCTCTGTTGGGTCGACTCCGTTGTGTTTGCCCTTGTATTTGAAATACAGCGCCGAGCGCTATGGCAATATCCGTCCTTACCTGATAGGTGGCGGAGGAGTAAGCATTGATTTGGGCAGGGACAAGGAAAAACCTGTTTACCTGAAACCTTTGGATCTTTACCTTGAGTTTGGCGTAGGCTGCGAAATTTACTTTTGGTTTTTCAAACTTGCTCCCGAGCTCAAATTCTCCATTGGAGGAAATAACCTGTTTGTCCCTTACGAAGAAAGAGAGGATAATTTGAGCGGCTCGGATAAGATATATTCGCAAGCACTTTCGAAGTTGACATCGAAAATGATAACACTGACATTCAACTTCGAATAAATCAGAGTTTTTCGGTTTCAGCAATTATCTTTTCCATGGCTTTTTGCCAATCGGAGTAAAGTTTACGGAAGTAAGCTTTTACAAGTTGAGGGTTTTCTTTTCCGGTAGGACGGTTCGCACGAAGTGTAAATTCACGCGAAGTTTCTACTATCTCAATTACAAGTTGATCAACGCGTTCTTCATTGACCTTGTTAGTCATTAAACAACGGAAATATACATCAGTAATTAGTTCGGACGAAACAAACTGAATTGTTTTTTTGAGACGCTTGCGACTGGCCATAATACTATCGGGAGTTTTAATTGATTATTTATTCTACAAATATAGCTCATTATTATTGGTTTTATATCCTTTGAGCTAAATTTGTAGCGTTTTTCTGAGATCACCATTGTTTTTTTATATCATTTCATGCCTTGTTTTTTATGAAGTTGAGTCGACTGACATTTCATTTTTTATCCCTGATTCTCCTGCTCCCGACTATTTGTTTTTATAGTTGTGAGGATGATTTGTTCAGTTCCGATCCGGAGAAAGTGCTTTCCTTTTCTACTGATACACTCACTTTCGATACGGTTTTTACAACTATCGGAAGTACCACCGAAAAATTAATGGTGTACAATCCCAATAACCGGGCGCTTAAAATAAGTTCCATTGGCCTGGCGGGAGGTGCCAAATCGCAGTTTCGCATCAATGTGGATGGAAGTTTAAGTGCCGACAATCATTTCAGCGATATTGAAATAAGGGCAAAAGACAGTATGTATATTTTTGTTGAAGTAACTGTCGATCCTCGTGATGTAAATGCTCCGGTGCTTGTAACCGATTCGGTGATTTTCAGAATCAATGGCGTAGAGCAAAAAGTGAGATTAGAAGCTTTCGGACAGGATATGATTTTGTTTCGGAATAAATTGATATTGAATGACACTACACTCAGTGCCGACAAACCTTATCTTATTTTCGGGAACCTTACCGTCGATTCAGCAAAAACGCTGCATTTGCCGGCCGGTTGTCGATTGTATTTTCATAACAATGCCAACCTGATGGTGCGCGGAAATTTGCGCGCAGAAGGAACTTTTGATATGCCTGTATTGCTTCGGGGAGATAGGCTGGACAAGGCAAAATTCCTCTATCCTGTTCCGTACAATTATGTGGCAGGACAATGGGGTGGTGTTTATTTATTGTGGAACAAAGGAAATCATCTGCTTCGGAATGTGAACATAAACAGTGGTTACGTTGGTATTTATATGAATAACAGTGACCGCAGTCAGCTACCCGAACTCCGTATTGAAAACTGCAAGATACATAATTTTGTGTACTATGGTTTAGTGGTGCAGAATGCCAATGTGCAGGTAATGAACACCGAGATTTCGAATACCGGTAGTTATAGTGTATATCTGAGTGGTGGAAAGCATGTTTTTTTGCAGAGTACAATTGCAAATTATTACAACAGCAGTCCCGGCCGACCCAGTTCGCGCGATAAAAATCCGGCGGTGATGATTATGGGACTTTACAGAACAGCGCCCATGCAAACCGAATTTCGAAATTGTATTGTTGCCGGAGGTCTCGAAACCGAGCTTAGTATCGTCAGTCGTTTCCTTACACAGTACAAAGCTGTTTTTTCCGATTCGTACATACGCCGCAAGGATGCTTATGAGCTTTCGCAGTTTCAGAACATCCGTTGGTATACTAAAAACGACACCATCTTTAAACACCCATTTTACAACGATACAACTTCGGTATATTTTAATTTTACCCCCGATTCCGTCTCTCCGGTACGAGGATTGGCCGATCGCACAATTGCTGCTCAGTTTCCACTCGATTTAAATGGCGTTAACCGTCTGGAAGACAATGCTCCGGATGCCGGTGCCTACGAGTGGAAACCAACTGTGAAATAAAAGTTCTGCTCCATTGAACAACATCCAATTTTAAATGTTTTTATGACTAAACTGAGAAAATCTAACTGTAATTCAGGTTGAGTTTAGATTTTTTAGTTCAATATTTTAATTTGTGGGCAAAATATGCTATTTTTGTCCAACTAAATTTAAAACTAATAACTTAAAATCATAAATAAAAAAATGAGCAACACAAAAAGAGTCTATACTTTTGGCAACGGAAAAGCCGAAGGTAAAGCTGACATGAAAAATTTGCTTGGCGGAAAGGGAGCAAATCTTGCTGAAATGAACTTAATCGGTGTTCCGGTACCTCCTGGATTCACTATTACAACGGATGTTTGTAACGAGTACTTTACGCTTGGTAAAGATCAAGTGGTAGCATTGTTGAAACCTGAAGTTGAAAAAGCAATTGCCGGAGTTGAAGTACTTATGAACTCAAAATTCGGTGATATCGAAAATCCTTTGTTGGTTTCTGTACGTTCAGGTGCACGCGCTTCGATGCCGGGTATGATGGATACAATTCTGAACCTTGGTTTGAACGATGCTGTAGTTGAAGGAATGATTCGTAAAACCGGAAATGCACGTTTTGCCTGGGACTCTTACCGTCGCTTTGTACAAATGTACGGCGACGTAGTTTTAGGTATGAAACCTGTCAACAAAAATGATATCGATCCTTTCGAAGAAATCATTGAACATGTAAAATCGGCGAAAGGTGTTGAACTCGACACTGAGCTTTCGGTGGATGATTTGAAAGAACTTGTAGCTAAATTTAAAGCTGCTGTGCTGAAACAGACAGGACATAACTTCCCTGAATCGGCTTACGAACAACTTTGGGGCGCTATCTGCTCTGTATTCGATTCCTGGATGAACGACCGCGCTATTCTTTACCGCAAAATGGAAGGAATTCCTGCTGAATGGGGAACTGCCGTTAATGTGCAGGCAATGGTATTTGGTAATATGGGCGAAACTTCGGCTACAGGTGTTTGCTTTAGCCGCGATGCCGCTACCGGTGAAGATGTTTTTATTGGTGAATATCTCATCAACGCACAAGGCGAAGATGTAGTGGCCGGTATCCGTACTCCACAGCAAATCACCAAAGAAGGTTCGCAACGCTGGGCAGTATTGGCCGATGTTTCCGAAGCCGATCGTATTGCTAAATATCCTTCGATGGAAGAAGCAATGCCTTCAATTTATAAAGAATTGGATGCCATCCAGACCAAACTCGAAAATCATTACAAAGATATGCAGGACATGGAATTTACCGTACAGGAAGGTAAATTGTGGTTTCTGCAAACCCGTAACGGTAAACGTACAGGTGCTGCTATGGTGAAAATTGCTGTAGATATGCTTCGTCAGGGTATGCTCGACGAAAAAACTGCTATCCTTCGTGTTGATCCAAACCGTTTGGATGAATTACTTCACCCTGTATTCGACAAAAAAGCATTGAAAGAAGCAAAATTGATTGCCAAAGGATTGGCTGCATCTCCGGGAGCTGCTTCAGGACGTGTTGTTTTCAATGCCGATGATGCAGCCGATTGGGCTCAACATGGCGAAAAAGTAATCATGGTTCGCGTTGAAACTTCTCCTGAAGATTTAGCTGGTATGGCTGCTGCTCAGGGAATTTTGACTGCCCGTGGCGGTATGACTTCTCACGCAGCTGTTGTGGCTCGTGGTATGGGTAAATGTTGCGTTTCGGGTGCAGGTACTTTGAAAATTGATTATGCAACCAAAACAATGGAAGTAGATGGTCTTGTTGTGAAAGAAGGCGACTATGTTTCGTTGAATGGTTCTACGGGTGATATATTTTTAGGAAAAGTAGGAACTATGGAAGCTGAGTTGGATGCCGACTTTGCCGAACTGATGACATTGGCCGACAAACATACAAAAATGGCTGTTCGTACCAATGCCGATACTCCTTACGATGCTCAGGTGGCTCGTAAATTTGGCGCTACCGGTATCGGACTTTGCCGTACCGAACACATGTTTTTCGAAGGAGAAAAAATTAAAGCCATGCGCGAAATGATTTTGGCCGAAAATGCCGAAGGTCGTCGCATTGCACTTGCCAAAATTCTTCCTTACCAGCAAGCCGATTTCGAAGGTATTTTCGAAGCTATGGAAGGTTGTCCGGTGACTGTTCGTTTGCTCGATCCTCCATTGCACGAATTTGTTCCTCACGACGAAAAAGGTCAACAGGAAATGGCCGAAGCCATGGGTGTTTCTATCAAAGTCATCAAACAACGTGTTGATGCTTTGCACGAACAAAACCCAATGTTGGGTCACCGTGGTTGTCGTTTGGGAAATACTTATCCTGAAATTACCGAAATGCAAACACGCGCTATTCTTGGTGCTGCGTTAGCATTGAAAGCCAAAGGTATTGTTGCTAAACCAGAAATCATGGTGCCATTGGTAGGTATCAAATTCGAGTTTAACGAACAGGACAAAATCATACGCGAAACAGCAGCTGCTTTGTTTGCCGAAAAAGGCGACAGCATTGAATTCAAGGTAGGTACTATGATCGAAATTCCACGTGCTGCATTAACTGCCGATCGTATTGCCGAAAAAGCTGAATTTTTCTCGTTTGGTACCAATGACTTAACCCAGATGACTTTCGGTTATTCACGCGACGATATTGCTTCGTTCTTGCCTATCTACCTCGAAAAGAAAATTCTGAAAGAAGATCCTTTCCAGGTACTCGACCAGAATGGTGTAGGTCAGTTGGTAAAAATGGCTACCGAAAAAGGACGCTCTGTTCGCCCTGATCTGAAAGTAGGTATTTGTGGTGAGCATGGAGGTGAACCATCGTCGGTTGAATTCTGCCACCGCGTGGGATTGAATTATGTTAGTTGCTCGCCATTCCGTGTGCCTATTGCTCGTTTGGCTGCTGCTCAGGCTGCTCTGAAATACTAATTCTACAGATAGAATAACTTCAATGAATAAAGGCTGATCCGATTTTCGGATCAGCCTTTGCTCTTTTTCGGGAATTCTTATTTGTAAATCAGGATTATACTGAAATTATAGGTTTTTGTTGCTGATTATCAGGAAGTGTTTTATTTCAACCTTTTGCAACAGTTGTTGGCACTGCTAAAACATGCATTTCGCATTTTTTGCAATCGAACCTGAGCTCATATTCCTGATCGTTGTTTTTGAGTCGGAACGGTTCTTTCAATTCAGATTTTTTCCCTTCGCGCGGACACCATCCCATTTCGTATTTTATACAGTGTTTGGTGAACATTAAAGGTACGCCTTCTACAGCTTTTACTTCGAACCCGGGCATAATCTCTTCCACACCGTGTTCCTGATAAAAGGTTCGGGCCAAACGATTGGTTACATTGCCCAGATAAGTTAGCTTTTTTAGTGGAAATTCACTTTTTAAGTCTGCTTTAGCCGTTTCGGTCACGTAAGCACCTGCTCTTACTTCGTCGAGCAATTCAACGGCCATTCTGCGCCACTCGCTCAGCTGCGAAGCGGGGAAAAACCAGGGAGCTGTCATTTCTGTTTCAATACTACGAAGTTCGTATATGCTGTTGCCCATTTTCGAAAGTTGCTGACGGATATTACTGTCGACACTTTCGGGTTTTAAAGCCGGTTTTTTCTGAGCATCAAACTGAATGTCAGCCGAAATTCCATCTTCATCAGTCAAGCGAATTGAAAAACCATTTTCAACTTCTCTGAAAAGCACATCCAATCCTATCCTTCGTTCTGCGGTTTTGCCCTTCATCTGTTTTTCGAAGGCCTGATCCTGATTACGGTACAGCATAGCGCCAATGTCCATGCGGGGCATATCGGCCGGGAAAATTTGTTTTCGCTCCACGCGATTCACCCTGAAACCGGTTAAATCGTTCTGCTTGTTTATAAAACAGAGTCCATCACCGTTGTTTAACAGATGACCGTTGTGCATTTCGAAAAAATTACGACCTATATAGGTTACTTTACCTATTGGTTCGCCTAACGATTTTGGTGTCTCGGGTTGATAAATACCGGCATGACGCTCGTGCAGAAAATAATCGGTGGCATTGCGTCGGAAACTTTTTTCGGGGTTGGGTTCGAAAAAGAAAGTAGTTTTACCCGACGATGTTTTTTTATAATGATTATTGCCTTCGAGAATTGCATCTAATTTTTTTCGGTAATACGCAGTCACGTTTTTCACATAATCAGCGTCTTTCAGGCGACCTTCAATTTTGAACGACATAACCCCGGCTTGCATTAACTCTTCCAAATGCGCCGATAAATCAAGATCTTTCATCGAAAGTAAATGCTTGTTTTTTACGAGGATATTTCCTTCAGCATCCAATAGCTGATAAGGCAGGCGGCAATACTGTGCGCATTGTCCGCGGTTAGCACTGCGTCCGCACATGGCCTGACTTATATAACACTGACCGCTGTAACTCACACACAAAGCTCCGTGTACGAATGCTTCCAGCTCCACGTTGGTTGCTGCCGATATTTCAGTAATTTGCTTCAACGATAATTCACGTGCCAACACAACGTGCGAAAATCCGGCATCCTGCAGAAATTTTACTTTTTCAACCGATCGGTTATCGGTTTGAGTGCTGGCATGCAAAGCAATAGGAGGTAAGTTCATTTGAAGAATGCCCATGTCCTGAACAATTAGCGCATCGGCATTGGCATTATAAATTTGATGAATCAACTGCTCGGCACCTTCGAGTTGATCGTCGGTAAGCACGGTGTTGAGCGTTACAAAAACCCTGGATCGATATTGATGAGCATATTTTACAAGTGTTTCAATATCTTCAATCGAATTTCCTGCAGCAGCCCGCGCCCCAAATTGAGAGGCTCCAATGTACACTGCATCAGCGCCATGATTGATAGCTGCCAATCCACATTCGAGGTTTTTGGCGGGAGAAAGAAGTTCAATATTCCTCATATATAAATTTAATTCACACATCATGAATGCGTACATTATGATGTGCGAATTATTAAGATTTTAATGTATTTTCTCCAGATCGTAAGGAGTTTCCTGATAAACAAAGTAGTTCAGCCAGTTTGAAAACAGTAGATTGGCATGACTTCTCCAACGAACAACAGGTTCGTTTTCAGGATTGTCGTTGCGGTAGTAGTTTTGTGGCATCTGAATGGGCAATCCCTTGGCTCTGTCGCGTTTATATTCTTCGTCGAGTGTAAGCGGCGAATATTCTGAATGTCCGGTAATGAAAAATTCGCGGCCGTTACGCGCCATAACCATGTAGACACCCGATTCTTCCGATTCGGAAAGCAGGATCAGGTCCGGATGTTTCAGAATATCTTCCGAACGAACTTCGGTATGTCGGCTGTGAGGAACATAAAACACATCGTCAAATCCCCTGAAAATCGGACATTGAGGATTGTTATTGAAATGCTCGAATACGCCAAACATTTTTTTCTCCAATGGATATTTAGGAATCCCGTAATGGTAATACAAACCAGCCTGAGCAGCCCAGCAGATATGAAATGTTGAAGTTACATGCGTGCGCGCCCAATCGAAAATCTTTGTCATTTCGGGCCAGTAATTTACTTCTTCAAATTCGATTTGTTCCACCGGAGCGCCGGTTATTATCATTCCATCGTAATTGCTTTTGCTTATTTCGTCGAAAGTTTTGTAGAAAGTCATTAAATGTTCGATCGGCGTGTTTTTCGAACAATGGCTTTCCATATGTAAAAAGTCAATTTCAATTTGTAATGGTGAATTCGACAACAAGCGAATGAGGTCTGTTTCGGTCGTAATTTTAATCGGCATTAAATTTAAAATTACAATTTTCAGAGGTCTGATTTCCTGCGTTGAAGCTCGTTCCGAATCCATCACAAATATGTTTTCTTCGCGCAGCACATCCACAGCCGGTAATGTTATGGGGATATTTAATGGCATAAATTCATTTTTTTAGTCTGAATAAATCAAGGTCGTTTCTAAAATATTCAATTTTTAAATTACACCCAGAGGCAAATCGTTATTTTGCTCTGCAGTTGTTTAAAAATACTTACGGTGTAGTTTCCAATAAGCTTCACTTCCAATAAAATCTGAAAGAAAGGTGTTTAGTTTTTCCAACAGCAGTGGCGATTTTGAGTTCACTACCCACCCATACTGTTGACTAAAACCCAAAGGCAACGAAATGTCAATATTGCTGTATTGTTTTTTAAGCCTTTGGGCCTGTTCTTCGGTACAAGTCGTGTATTTAATTTTACCCGAAGCAACAAGTTTTACCAGTGTTTCTACGCTTGCATTATTTATTTCTTCAATATGAATATCTTCAGCAATTTCGTTCGATAGATTTATAATTCTTGCTTTAAACACAGAATTACGCGACAGGTAAATGGTATCATTTCCTAACTCAAACTGCCTTTTAATAGGTGTTTCGGCAAGGGAGTCGTCCGATAATTTTTGAACTAATATTAATTTTGAAGTCATCAGCGGTTTGCTGAAAACAATCCCTTTGGGATAATCGGTTGTTACCGGCATTGTGTTGGCAATTATATCAAACTCGCCATTCAAAAGTTCATCGATTGCTTTTTGGGAGTCATTTTGTTTCGAAATGCGCAACTCTAATCCGAGACTGTCGGCAAAGGCCTTCACAATTTCGTATTGGAAACCAAAAACACTATCTTTTTGCAAGGCAAAACCATTGCTACTACTATCCGTAACTACTGTGAGTCGCCCTGATTCTATGAGTTGTGGCAAGTCATGGATGTTGGTATTTGTATTCTTAACAATAACACCGAAAACGACCGTTATTACAAGAATAGCAGTGATGACTAAACTAATTTTTCGGTTATTCTTCATGTTGTCCCTTCTGTTTCAGTATAAAAAATCAATCGTAGAAGTTCCAGGTCAATCCCATTTTCAGCACTGCAGGTTGAATAGGATAATAAGGCATCGAATAATAAACGTCTTTCATAAATAATTGGTTCACATGATAATATTCTATGAAAAACCGTGTCCTTTTCAAGTGAAAATTAGCATACACATTCACGACCGGATAGTTTCCGATTTTCATTTCGTTCTGGCTGTAAAACTGACCTGTAGCAGGCATATAAGCCGGAGCATAATAAGCAGTGTTATAGCGCACATTCGCTCCAAGCTGAGCGCTGAGCACTTTGAACCATTTATCGTGAAAATATAAATTATGATACAGCGTCAGCATTGGCAAAGGTAACACATCCTCATTGGAGCTAAGCTGATAAATGATATTATTCTCGAGCGTAAATTTACCCAAATGGAAATCTTGTTTCAACTGAGCGGATACGATTTGAATATCGCCATCGAATTGTGCAGGCAAAGCCAGGGTGTCAAAATAAATCTGATTGGTTATGTTTTCTACATCAACAGCCAACGAAAATGACCGGGTTGGTATAGCAAATTTTCCACCGATATGTGTTCGGAAAGTTTTATCGAAATTATTGCTCCACCTAAAATGATTTGACTGATAGTTTTGTATAAAAAATGAAGGCTCGCTGTTGCGCATAAACCCGTTTGCCTTGATTGATATTGTGTCTTTCCATAACCTGAATGAGCTCCCGATCTGGGTTTCGAGATTAAAATCTCCGGTTTTATATCCCATCAGGTTTATTTCGCCCAAAAACCGGTAAGTGAATTTTTGGCCCAACTCTTTCGACAGTATTGCACCGGCTCTCGTGTTCGACTCAGTTTGGTGATACAACAGTGTGTCCGGTGTGAAGGTATACCGTTCTAAATCGTTTTCGATATAAGCTGTGAGTCCGAAACGCATCCACTTATTAAATTCCTCAGCCAGACTTATCGATACGCGGTTGGTCATTTTTTGTAATGCAGCTGTATCATTGGTTTGCTTAAGGTCCAGATAGGTACTGTCGTAATAGGCAGTTTCCACAGTATTTTCGAAGTAACGTTTACGCATATCATCTATTCTGATGCTATGTGCAAAGCGCGTAACCGGAATGAATTCCATTTTTGTTGTGTCCTTCGAACCCTTTGCCGGGCGCTCGAATCCCAAACTATACTGTTGATTGTAAGAGAATTGAGAATGCCTGTAGTTCGACATTACATTGTCAACCATTTTAACCGGAATGGCAATTGGAGCAACAGGTATTTTAGTCGGGTCGGTCAGATAGTCGGTTTCCTTGATTCCTCCATTTTCGTAATTTCTCAGGTTGTTGGTCGATATCAAACCAACTGCCGAATAGCGTTTTCCATCATACGAGCCAAACAAACTTCCGTTAAATCGCTTGACAGCTTGCTTATTGTATTCTCCTTTTGCACTTATATAGTCGAGCGTGGTACCAAAGTTGAGTCGTTTGTTGGCATTGGCGGTGAACATAAAACCAATTTCTTCCTCTTTGCGGTAATTGGAACCTCCGGTAAGGTAATTAATGGTACTGAATGGTGTTTTAGTGTTGTAAAAAGTTGAAGTTTCTACTTGCGTGATGTATGGATAATAGGCATTGAAAAACATAAAATCGCTATTTTCAGGACGGTCGAAATATATTTTCGATTGAATGGGCGATCCCAAATTACCATTATATGAATTAGCAATACTAAATCTGTCGATGGGATTATCGTTCTGAAAATTTATATGCGCCGTATCCACACGGACTGAATCCACCCGACCAAACTTGTCGGCTAATTTCCACGTTTTTACAAATCTGTAACCATCAGGTACTTCCGACCATAGCAGCACTGGAAAAAACGAAACGGAAAATATAAGGATAAATAACTTCTTCACCAGCTTAAATAATTAAATAACAGGCTTTTCTCTGATAACAAAAACAGATGACCTCACAATTAATATACGAGGACAAAGATACTAAATTATTATTTCTCAAATTGCAGCTATATGTTATTAAATATAAATGCATTAAAAAATTAAAACACAAGAACAGTTAACAATAAAAATACAGCTTTCGAAATTCCGGAGCAATTCAAAAGCTGTATTCATGAATTTTTTCAAATGAAATTTATATAGTTACTTCATTCACAAGCGCTTTCCCATCAATAAAATCCTGAATATTTTGCAAGGTGGTATCGGCAATATTATGCATGGCCTCATGCGTGAAAAATGCCTGATGCGATGTCACAATCACGTTGTTGAACGAAAGTAAGCGGGCGAGGATATCGTCATCCATGATCCGATTGGAGCGGTCTTCGAAAAAATATTCACTTTCTTCTTCGTAAACATCCAGTCCGGCCGCACCAATTTTCTTGCTTTTAAGTCCTTGAATCAAAGCGTGTGTGTTGATAAGTTTTCCCCGTCCGGTGTTGATGATCATGACGCCGTTCTTCATCTTGGCGATTGATGCATCGTCGATAATATATTCTGTGTCTTTGGTCAACGGGCAGTGGAGCGAAATAATATCGGCATTTGCATACAAATTATCGAGACTTGTATATTCAATTTCATATTTTTTGGCAAAAGTATAGTCGGGAAAAATGTCATAGGCCATGATTTTTAAGCCCATGCTTCTTAAAATTTGAATAAGAATTTTTGAAATTTTTCCTGTCCCTATAATTCCAGCAGTTTTTCCATGCATATCAAAACCCATCAACCCGTTCAGGGCAAAGTTGCCTTCGCGTGTTCGATTATAGGCTTTATGTGTTTTTCGGTTCAGTGTTAACATTAAAGCAAGTGTGTGCTCGGCAACTGCATAGGGCGAATAGGCGGGTACCCGTACTACTTTTATTCTATTTTTGGAAGCAGTCAGATCCACATTGTTATAGCCCGCACAACGCAATGCAATAAGTTTGACGTCGTTTTTAACTAATTCGTCAATCACTTGGGCATCAGCCACTGCATTTACAAAAATACAAATGGCGTCAAAACCTTTAGTGAGCGCTACATTATTGATGTTTAAATGTCCTTTGAAATATTTAATTTCAAATCCAAATTTCTGATTCACTTGATTAAAAGAGGTTTCATCGTATGCTTTTGTGTCGAAAAAGGCAATTTTATAATTCATATTTTTTTCTGTTTTAAATCATAACAATTATCGGACTATTTAGGTTTGATAGCTTTTCATCTTCTCTTTTCAAGAAGATAAAACTATTCAAAAAATAAGCCTTTAGTAAGCAAATAATGCCAACACTAAAGGCTTCATACTGAATTTCGTATTTTAAATCAGCCGCCGATACAGTCGTAAATAAATCCGTTGTCCGTCAGCTCTGTCGGGTCATAAATATTTCGTCCATCGAGAATGATGTTGCCTCTCATACTTTTTCGAACCACTCCCCAGCTTGGCATTCTGAATTCCTTCCATTCGGTCACAAGCATCAAAGCATCGGCATCCAGAACGGCATCGTAAATGTCGTTTGCAAAATAGATATTTCCATCCACTTTGAAACCTAATCGTTCGAATGCTTTTTGGGCTTCAGGCATGGCTACAGGATCGAAAACGCGTATTTTGCACCCAGCTTTCAGTAGTTTCTTTATAAGTACCAGCGAAGGTGCTTCGCGCACATCATCGGTGTTCGGTTTAAATGACAATCCCCACACTGCTATGGTCTTTTCTTCCATCGCATTTCCAAAATGTTTGAGCAATTTGCTGAAAAGAATCCGCTTTTGGTTTTCATTCACTTCTTCTACGGCCTTTAGAACTTTCAGGTCATATCCATTTTGTTCGGCTGTTTGAATCAGGGCTTTCACATCTTTTGGAAAACATGAACCACCATAACCTATGCCTGCATATAGAAATTTACTGCCAATTCGCGCATCAGTGCCTATTCCTTTGCGCACCATATTTACGTCGGCGCCAAGCAAATCGCAGAGGTTGGCAATGTCATTCATAAAACTAATACGGGTTGCCAACATGGCGTTAGCTGCATATTTGGTCATTTCGGCCGAAGAAATATCCATGAAAATGACCCTGAAATTGTTCAGCAAAAAAGGACGATACAATTTGGTCATCATTTCTTTTGCTTTTTCACTTTCGACGCCTACCACCACCCTGTCAGGACTCATAAAATCTTTAATGGCATCGCCTTCTTTCAGAAATTCCGGATTGGAGGCCACATCAAAATCAATGTTCAATCCTCTTTTGTCAAGTTCTTCCTGAATTGCATGGCGTACCAAACGCGCAGTTCCTACCGGAACCGTACTTTTGGTGACCAGCAATACATACTGTTTCATATGTTGACCGATAGAGCGAGCCACTTCAAGTACATACTTTAAATCGGCGCTGCCATCTTCGCCAGAAGGAGTTCCAACAGCACTGAACACCACCTCAACATTATCTAAAACATCAGTTATTTTGGTTGTGAAATGCAACCTTTCGGCTTTTACATTCCTGAGAATCATGTCTTCGAGTCCGGGTTCATAAATCGGAATGATTCCCTTTTTCAAACCTTGAATTTTTTTTGAATCAATATCGATACAAGTGACATCAATGCCCATTTCGGCAAAACAAGTTCCCGATACCAAGCCTACATATCCTGTTCCAACGATAGCTATATTCATGCTCTAAAATTAGTTTAAAACTTCGTTTAAATAATTGGCAACAACTCTTTTTACGCCATCTTCGAGACTAATCATGGGTTTCCATCCTAAATTATGTAAACGGGATGAGTCCATTAATTTTCGGGGAGTTCCATCTGGTTTGGAGCTATCCCAGAAGATTTCTCCTTCGTATGTAATTGTTTTCCGGACAATCTCAGATAATTCGCGAATAGAAAGATCGACTCCGAAACCTGCATTTATGTGCGATGGTGTAGTGTCGGGCGCATCGTAATTCAATAACAGAAATACACTTGCATCAGCCATGTCATCGACGTGTAAAAATTCACGTAGCGGAGTGCCTGTTCCCCATAAATTGATGGTGACAGTGTTACCGTTTTCAATTATTCCGTATTTTTCGAATACTTTCAGAATCACATCCTCGCTATAGGAACCATTTACACCTTCGATGGGTAAATTGTTCAGATCAGTACGGATAGCTTCCCAGTTTTTTTCTGTCAGGTATTTTCCTAACACCATTTTACGAATTAGTGCAGGCAGAACATGTGATTTTTCGAGGTCATAATTATCGTTTTTTCCATACAAATTTGTAGGCATTATCGAAATGAAATTACAACCATACTGCGCATGATAGGCTTCGCACATTTTGATACCGGCAATTTTAGCAATGGCATAAGGTTCATTAGTTTGTTCGAGTAAACCAGTGAGCAAGGCATCTTCGCGCATAGGTTGCTCGGCCATTCGGGGATAGATACAGGAGGAGCCCAAAAAAAGCAGTTTTTTTACCCCGTGCGTATAACTTTGATGAATGACGTGATTCTGAATCATCAGATTCTCGTAAATAAATTGTGCACGGTAGGTATTATTAGCTACGATTCCACCCACTTTTGCCGCAGCCAGCACAACATATTCAGGTTGTTCGGCATCGAAAAAATCAATGACTTGTTTCTCGATAAGCAGATTAAGCTCGGCAGACGACCGTGTAACGATATTGTTGTAACCTTTGGATTCCAGATTGCGTTTTATTGCCGAACCGACCATTCCGTTGTGTCCGGCAATGTATATTTTTGCATTTTTATCCATACTCTTTTTAATTTTAAGATCTATGTGTTTAAAATCTCATTCTCCGATTGTTGGGTTATTCAAAATAATTTAATATTCTGAATCCACCATCTTTCAGGTAGGTTTCTTTTTTCATGATCTTAACGTCCGAACGCATCATATCTTCGACAAGTGCTTTCAGATTGTATTCGGGAGTCCAATTAAGTTTTGTGCGCGATTTTGTGGCATCTCCAATAAGCAATTCCACTTCGGTAGGCCTAAAGTAAGCGCTATCTACTTCAACAATAGGTTTCGTTACCGATTTAATGTTGTCAAGAAATTCTTTTCCTACGCTTTCGGTAAAGCGGGTTTCATCCACCGAACTGATAAATCCTTTTTCGTTAACTCCTTCTCCTTCAAACTTAATTTCGATACCTATTTCGGCAAATGCCATACGCACAAATTCACGTACTCTAGTAGTAATGCCCGTTGCAATTACGTAATCATCGGGTTTGTCCTGTTGTAAAATCAGATACATCGCTCTTACATAATCTTTGGCATGTCCCCAGTCACGTTGGGAAGAAAGGTTGCCCAGAAACAATTTTTCCTGCATTCCCATGGCTATGCGGGCAGCTGCGCGGGTAATTTTTCGAGTAACAAAAGTTTCGCCCCGCAAAGGTGATTCATGATTAAATAAAATGCCGTTACTTGCATGCATATTGTAGGCTTCGCGGTAATTTACTGTTATCCAGTAGGCATACATTTTGGCTACTGCATAAGGAGAGCGCGGATAGAAGGGAGTTGATTCCTTTTGTGGAACTTCCTGCACCAAGCCGTACAATTCGGAGGTAGAAGCCTGATAAATACGCGTTTTCTCTACAAGTCCGAGCAAACGTACCGCTTCCAGTATGCGCAATGTTCCTATGCCATCGGCATTGGCTGTATATTCGGGAGTATCGAAACTTACCTTCACATGGCTCATTGCCGCTAAATTGTATATTTCGTCGGGTTGTGTCTCTTGGATGATACGGGTTAGGTTCATCGAATCAGTCATATCGCCATAATGTAAAATCAAATTTCGGTCGTCGACATGCGGATCCTGATACAGATGATCAATCCTGTCGGTATTGAAAAGTGATGAACGACGTTTCAGCCCATGCACTACATATCCCTTTTTTAGTAACAATTCAGCTAAATAAGCACCATCCTGACCGGTAATTCCGGTGATCAATGCAACTTTTTTCATTTCAATTAAATATAGTTTTTATTATTCAAATTATAAATCTCTGTCATCTTCATAATATTGGAAATACTTATCCGACAAATCATTTTTCTTATTACTTTTCGTCCCCGAGGTGTAGCCGTAGCTATTGTATCCATATCCGTAGGTGTATTTTTTCGAGTAGTATTTTGAATACTTGTTTTCTTCAGTCGAAACATCATTCATTATCGTAAATACATTTTGAATATTATCGGCTTTAAGCTGAGCGCTTATTTTTTTGAATACCGCCTTATTCGTTTTTTCGTTACGTACTATGTAGAGATTTACATCCGAAATCTGGGCGATAGAATAAGCATCCGCCACAACGCCGATTGGACTGGTATCGACAATTATAAAATCATATTGTTTTCGTAGTATCGCGAACATTTCTAACAATTTATCGGACCTAATAAGTTCTCCTGCATTGGGTGGAATAGTACCTGCGGGTAAAATATCGTAATCGACATCCGGTAAATGTAAAATCACATCTTCCAGTTCGGTTTCACCTATCAAATAATTAGTGACACCTTCGGTTTGCATGATATTAAAACGTCCGTTTACACTCGGTTTTCTGATATCCATATCAACCAAAATGGTTTTAGCGCTTGACATTGCATAGATCCCGGCCAAATTTATGCCGAAATATGTTTTTCCATCGCCCGATTCGCCCGAGGTAATCATTATCATTATATTTTTCTTGCGTTGAACTATGAATTCAATGCGAGTACGGATGACTCGGAATACTTCGGTAAAAGCTGAACGCGGATTTTTTGGAACAAGTAAAGTATCGAATGACTGTGTATGTCTAACCATTCCAATGACCTGAAAAGAAGAATTTTTTTCTACATCTTTGCTCGACCTCACCGTAGTGTTCAGTAACTCTTTCAACACTACAATCAATGCCGGTATCAGCACTCCGAACAAAAGGTACATCGTCGTCGTTTTTGATTTAGTACCGCCATTGGTCATAGCCATTACGCGGGCTCTGTCAAGTATGTTATTATCAGGGGTATTCGACGATTTAAGGATTTCAGCTTCTGCACGTTTCTGTAAAAAGAAAGTGTAATAGTTATCATCCATTTTGTACCTGCGTTCAATCGAAATCATTTCGAGCTCTTTGGCTGGTAATTGATTGATCTCGGACTGGACTTTTGCATTTCTGCTGTTGAAATCGTTTTTTTCAATTTGAAGTCCGGCACGCATACTTTTGGTTACCTCGTTGATCGCTGTTTTTACATTTTCAATGTCGCGGGCATATTTGGTATAATAAAAATTCTTTTCACTGAGTTCACTTTTTTTGAGGTTTAAATCGTTGATTTGCTGCACCAGCGACATCAACATCGGCTCATTCAAACCTAAACTCGAGGGAGCAACTACTGATCCATCTTCCATATTAGTTTTGAGGTAATTAGATAGATAGTCGAGATAGGTTTCGCGTAATTTAAGCGCCGAAAGTTCACTGTCGTATTGTGTAGCTTTACCCAATAATTCACCGGTATGACTGGATACGTCGACAATCTGGTTGCGTTGCCTGAAATTAGTTAATTCGTCCTGCGAAACGGAAAGAGATTGCTGTATATTCGCTAATTGAGTGTCAATAAAGTTAATTGTTTTATTGGCTGCATCATTTTTCCGATCAAGATTGTCGAGTAAGAAGGTTTGTGCTAATTGATTTATAAAATCAATATCTCTGTCGGGATTTTCGCTTGCCAACGAAATTTCGAGTACCGATGAACCTTCGACAACATATTGAAATCCAAGACGTGAAGAAAAATCGGCTACCAACGACTCCTTGTCGCGGAAAACGAAATACAGTTCTCCGTTGGTGTAGTAACTGTTAGTGTTGTTTACTGTAATGTAAAACAGTTTGGTCATGAGGTGCTCACCTATTCTTCCTTCAGCGCTGAATTCTTTAAACCTTTTGTCATCATCGGCAGTGATAGTGTAAGTTCCATTGGCATTGAGGTTAATTTTAAACAAAAGGTTGAAAGCCACCGGAGCTATGTAGTCATACTGAATCTGAATAGGTGAAGCTTTATAAAGGTTACGGGTTTTGAATTTTCCTTTTGAAATATATTCAACTTGCATTTGAGGTAAGCTATCCACCACTTTCGAAATCAGATCATATGATCCGAGCATAATTACCTGATTGTCGACGTTTTTGTACCCTGATTGCACACCAAAACCCTGCATCAAAGCCTGCGTACTGCTGGATGTACGGTATTCTTCAATAATCATTGTGCCCGATGTCTTATAGGTAGGCAACCATTTTCGGTTCTGTAAATATGCCAATCCTAACGAAATAATAACTCCAATTACAAATAAATACCAGTAATGTAGAAAATTGTGCACCCACTCCATGATGTCGAAGCTAGAGCCTTCTTCATCGTTGAAAGTTTTTTCAGTTTTATTTTGTTCCATAATTCATCTGGTTTTTCAGGTAAATGTTCTTAGTTAATAAAACGACAAATAAGCGTGAATTTTAAAGATTACCGTAATATAATACAGTGAATAAAAGAGTGAACGAAGACATTATTCCCATAAAACTACTCCAGCTATTTTCAATTTTGTAAAAGCTCGACGATGCTCTTTGAACATAAATAATATCATTCGGATAAATATAATAGTATTCAGATCCAATCAGACTTCGGGGTCGAATATCAAACTCGAGCACTTGCGTTCCTGTGTTTTTTTCACGCAATATCCTCACGTGTTTAAAATCTCCGGCATGATTTAGTTCTCCCGACATCGAGAGGGCCTGATAAATATTGAACTTATCGCGGGTAATGTAATAAACACCCGTTCCGGCTTCACCTATTACCGTAAATGATTTGTTGGCCAACGAAAGTTTTACCGCAGCATCCGGAATCAACTCTTTGAATCTTAATTCAATGGCTTTAGAAGCTTCGCTTAGCGTAAGTCCTTCAACATGGATACCCTTTACAAATGGCAAATCGATAGTTCCATCAGGATAAACCCTGTACGAAATCATGTTTTGGGATGAACCGGAGTTGTCAGCTGAAATTAGTTTTGAGATTGTTACATCCGAAGTCATTAATCGATAAATAATTTCATCGTTCACTCTGATACGATAATCTACATATTCCGATTTTTTATAGTCTGGAAGAGATGCATTTTTCTCCTGTAGCAATCCTATACTTCTGTAGTTATAACACGAAGTCATCGTAATTGTTAGTGTGAGGAAGAAGAATATGTAAATTTTTTTATTCATAAATTTAATTCAAATAAAAATCCCGATTCAATAGCTTTATTCTTTCCATTTCTCATTTAAGGAGTTGTTGTTTCCGGAGTTTCGTCAGGAGTACTTAATATATTATACAGCAATGCACCAAACGAAAACGCAGAAACTGCTGTCGATATAAATCCGGGTAAATTAGTGATACTGAAAAATTTCTCGTTTATGGTTTGAATATAAATCACATCATTGGGCTCGATGTAAAAAAACTCTGAATGAATAATGTCGGCACTTCTGATGTCGAAAGTTTTCACAGTTGTTCCCTGATTTGTTTCTCTAACCAATCTCACTTTTCTGCGGTCGCCGTAAATGCCTATGTCACCGGCCATTGCAAGCGCTTTGAATATGTTTATTTTTTCCTGGGGCATGGATAGAAACACAGATTTTCCGCTCCCCAAAACACTGAAATATCTGTTGGTGATGTGCATTTCTACCGAGCTGTATTTGAAAATCGGTTCAATGGCTTTTTCAAGTTTGGTGGTTGCTTCGCGCAGTGTTTTACCGGCCATTGGTATTTCACCTATCATCGGGAAAGTGATTGACCCGTTTTCCTCTACCAAATAAGTGTACAAATCGCTTGCCGAACCCGTTCCCATGCTCGATGTTTGCGAATTATTTGTTATACCGTTGAAAAGAATATTTGTTTTCTCGTCGGTTGAATACACTTTTACAAAAAGCCGATCGCCCACTCTTAACTTGTAATCTTCAAATGTTATACTGTCTTTGTAGGAAGGAATATTAAAACCTGGAGGTTGAAGATAGTTTACTTTTTTCGAGGTAATGCACGAAGAAAGCAAACAACAAATGAAGATAAATAAAAATGTTTGTTTTATACGACTCAACATTTATAGGATGTTTTGAAATGATTCCAATTGCAAAGATATTCAATTTATATTAATATTGGCAAAATCAATGAAAAAACATTTCGGTTTTTCTTTCCTTTTTTTTTAGAAAATGGAATCATTTTTGTACGATGAGTGAAACAATTTTAAAGCTGCTTCAGCGCTTTTTCTTTCAACTTCAAGTTTTTTATTGATACGAATTTGAAATGAATTAAAATCTGCGTATGGAGCTACTTGAAAAAAACAATTATATTTGCAGTAAATATCAACGAAATATTTGCCATTTAACAATATAACATTTACCGTTGAATCGCAAGGTGAAAAGCAGCTCATCACCCTATTATTAATGCTACATTATATTATTCTCATTACTTACATAAAGTGAACGACCATGCAACAAAAAATTATATTAGCTATCTTTGTCTTTATTTCAATTCAGCTACAAGCTCAGTTTACAAACACGCAAGATCAACCATCTGATTTTTCGAAAATTAGGTTCGAAGATATCACATTTGGAGTTAAAATATCGCCCAGCATAGCATGGCTTAATGTAAATCACAACGATGTGCAGACAGATGGAGCAACACTCAAATTTGGAGCAGGTATTCTTGCTCAATATGAAATTAACTCAATGCTATCTGTTGTCTCGAGCGTTAACTACAATAGCTTCGGTGGCTATGTTTTCGATAATTTGTCTTTAAATACGCCAACAAACAAGGATAATTACAAACTCAACTATTCTCAGATCGAAATACCACTCGGACTGAAAATAAATACACCAGCTTTTAACAGAATGAGTTATTATGCTCAGGCAGGAGTGTCGGCCGGGTTTATAATCTCGGCAAACGAGGCTCATTCATCCACTCAGCCCGATACCGAAATCCCTGACATCAATATTTTGTCGTTAACTTCGCCCAGTACAGTAGGATGTTTTTTTGGCCTTGGCACAAGTTATACCTTGTATAAAGGTCTGAAATTGTTCGGCGAAATCAATTATAAAATCACGTTGTCCAATCTGGCTGTCGGTAATAACTATATGAACGACAATGTGCATAATTACACTCAACCTATCGAATTATATCCATCGGCTATGGATTTTTCAATTGGTCTTATGTTTTAATTTCTGTTTCTGAAACTCATCTCAAAATCATTTTATTCAATGCGAACCAAATTATCGTTTATTGCTCTGTTACTATGTGTTGTTTTTCTGAGTTCATGTAATTCAAGAGCCAGAGAAGAGAAAAAGGCAGATGAAAAACTTGAAAACATTTCACAACTGATTGCTGCTGATGATTTTGAAGCTGCTATGCTTCAGATTGATACAGTCAACATTCTCTATCCTCGGCTTGTTGCTAAACGGAAAATTGCTGCTGCACTTAAAGATACGATTCTCAGAAGGCAAAGTGCGATTATTCTTGAGTCTGCTAACAGTGTTTTACCTCAAAGACTTGCCGAACTCGATTCACTGCAAAAAGATTTTAAATTTGAGAAGAACGAAACCTATCAAGAATTTGGAAATTTTGTTTATAAATCACAAATCACTGAACAAAACATATCCCGAAACTATTTAAAGTGTTACGTTGACGAAAATGCAGATTTATATATTGTCAGCAATGTGGTGGGCATTAGATTAAATCATACATCGATAAAGGTTTCGTCTGGAAATTTATATGTGCAAACCGACACAGTGAATGTTTCGAGCGGAAATTTTCATTCATTTAGCAATGATGGTGTGTATTGGGAAACGCTTACGTTTAAAAATGAGGTCGATAGTGCGATAACATCATTTATTTCGGAGCACCAAGCCGAGCGAATAAAAGTAGACCTGAAAGGGACGAAAAGTATCTCGTACTATCTATCCGATCAAGATAAAAAAGCGATTGCTGCTACCTATCGTTTTTGGACTGCCAAAAAAGATGTAAAAAAATTACAGAATGACATTGAAAAAGCTACCATACGTATCGGTAGAATTCAGCTCAGATATAAGGATCAGAATTAAACAACTTAATTTCAAAAAAAAAACAAACACTTAAAATGAAGAAAACCTTTCAATTATTACTTTTAAGTTTGATGATAAGCATTGGAGCTTCAGCGCAAAATGCCGAAAATGTAAAAATAGCTGAACTCAACACTGCTCTTTTCAAACAAAAAGTATGGAATTTTACCAAAAACAAAACTTTTAGCAGAGTGGGCAATCAGCCCATAATCCTTGATTTTCATGCTGTATGGTGTCGCCCTTGCAAAATGTTGGCGCCACATTTACAAGCTATTCAAAACAAATACAAGGGTAAACTTACTGTTTATAAGATAGATGTGGATCAGGAGCCCGAAATAGCCAAGCTCTTCAAAATAGAAGCAATGCCAACGATTGTTTTTGTGAACAACAAAACCAACTTTGTTTCCCAAGTAGGCTATCGCGATTATAATGAATTCGAAGCATTGGTTCAGCAATACTTTTTTACCAAATAAATATCAGCGACTTAAACTTTAAATCCCGTCAGGACTATTTTTCCCCTGACGGGATTTTTATTTTTTAGGAGAATCAACGTTTTCCGCTGTTTTGAAGAAAAAGATCTATCAGTCGCGAAACCGCAAAATTTTGTATTCCCGACAGTGGGACTTGAATGAAATTTTGAAGTTCTTTGTTTGCCTTCCTAATTTCGATAGTCACGAAAGTGGCGTAAATAATCCGATGTGTCAGAACATGCTTTACTGGTCTCGAGATGTTGGTTATCTGTACATTTTCAATTCCACCGAACAACTTGATGAAATAATTGTGAGCGATCAGCTCATCAACGGTCATTAATTGCTCCGTTTCAATCAAAGGAAATTCATATAGATTTTTCCAAATGTCATTGTTTGTTCTTTTTTGTAAAAATGTATTGTCATTCAGTGTTATAAACAGATAGTTGAAAAACCGTTCCTTTACTTTTACCTTTTTTTCTTTTACCGGAAGTGATGCAACCAGCCGATACTCGTAGGCTTTACAAGTGCTGCTCAGCGGGCAATTGTTGCAATCGGGCGAAACAGGGACACATTGCAAAGCCCCGAATTCCATCAATGCCTGATTGTGTAAACCGGCATTTTTCTCATCAAGTATTTCGTTGGCCAATCCGGCAAATTGCTTTATACCACTTGAGCTGTCAATAGAAGTTTCAATTCCAAAATAGCGCGACAGCACTCTATAAACATTGCCATCTACCACTGCATAGGGCTGATTATAAGCAAATGAGCAAATGGCCGAAGCAGTGTAAATGCCAATTCCCGATAGTTTTATTACTTCGCCCAATTCAGTAGGAAAAATCCCATTATGTTCATTTATAATTTGATATGCAGCTTTGTGCAAATTTCGTGCACGCGAATAATAACCCAAGCCTTGCCAATACCTGAGCACTTCTTCTTCTCCTGCTTCTGCAAGTGATCTGACATCAGGGAAACGCTTCACGAAACGCAAGTAATAATTCAGCCCCTGATTTACACGTGTTTGCTGCAAAATAATCTCCGAAATCCATATTTTATAAGCATCTTTGGTGTCGCGCCACGGAAGTTCACGTTTGTGCAACTGATACCAACTGATGATTTCTTTTGAAATTGCTTGCATATGATATATTTGACCGATGGAATGGATGATTTATTAAAAAATATTTTGCATCTTTGCAGGCAAAGTTATCACCATTCGGTGAGCTTTCAAAACTAATATTTCAAATCAAAAAAAGAAAAAGATGAAAAAAGCGATATTTACCTTATTATCAATAATATTGTTGTTGAGTTGCAGCACTTCAAAATATAAAATTGAAGGAAGCACTCAGGATGCTGAATTGAATGGACAAACCGTTTTTATCAAAGAACGTATCAACCGGGTTTGGATTTCGACCGACAGTATAAAAATTGAACATGGAAGATTTGTTTTCGAAGGCGTTAACGACAGCGCAAAAATTGCCTACATCTATTGCGAACTTCCATCGGGAGAGCACATTCGTCAGCCATTTGTGTTCGAAAATGGGAACATCGATATAGTTATTGATAGTTTGGGCACATTAAGTATTCAAGGAACTCCTCAAAATGATTTACTTCAAACCTATCAGAACGAAAAACAGAGATTGTACGAACGTGCTGATACCATTTATAAAACTTTCAGCGACAGCACATCGAAACCGGAAGAAAAGAAAAAAGCAGAAGCCGAAATTGAAAAGCTGAACAAAGAAGAAGTTGCAATAGACATTAAATATTCAACCGAAAATGTGAATACAATTGTAGGTTCATTTATCTTCGAATCTTCGTTTTATGGTATGTCGATACAGGATAAAGAAACCATTATTGGTTTGATGAATAAAGAAACAAAAACGAAAGGACGCATCGCCGAAATTACCGAAGCTCTGCAGATAGAAAAGAAAACATCCACAGGTCAAACTTACACCGACATTCAACTGGCTGAAATATCAGGCGATACACTTGCATTGTCGTCGTTAATCGGAAAAACCGATTTTGTACTGATCGATTTTTGGGCTTCGTGGTGTGGGCCATGTATGCAGTCCTTACCCGATTTAAAAGCTTTTTACGAAAAATACAAGGGTGGAAAGCTTGAAATTTTGGGGTTTCGCTCGACGATGACGAGACAGCCTGGAAAACGACTGTAGAAAAGCAACAATTAAAGTGGAAACACATCTCCGATTTAAAAGGATGGAAAAGTGCAGGAGCTAAACTGTATGCAGTTAATTCAATTCCGGCTACAGTATTAATCAATAAGCAAGGTGTGATAGAAGGAAGAAACCTTAGTTTAAGCCAAATTGAATTGATATTTCAGAAATCAACTAAATAAAATTCAGAAAAAATACATTTTTTCAAAAAAAAATAGTGCAAATGTTTTTTAATCAGAATAAAAGCAATATATTTGCACTCCGATAAACGACTCAAATAAATCAAACATAAATAATTATTAACTCATTAAAAATTACCAAAAATGACTAAAGCAGATATCGTAAATGAAATTGCTAAAAATACAGGTATTGACAAAGCCACTGTATTGACAACCGTAGAAGCTTTTATGGAAACAGTAAAAGATTCATTAGCGAAAAATGAAAATGTGTATTTAAGAGGTTTCGGTAGCTTCGTTATCAAACAACGCGCAGAAAAAACAGCTCGTAACATTTCGAAAAATACCACTATTATTATCCCTGCTCATAACATTCCTTCTTTCAAGCCTGCAAAAACTTTTGTAAGCGTAGTAAAATAAATTTCTCAAAACAATAAATTCAATAAAAAATGCCAAGCGGTAAAAAAAGAAAACGACATAAAATGTCAACGCACAAGCGTAAAAAAAGACTTAGAAAAAACAGACACAAAAAGAAATAGTCTTTATGGTCTTTAAGTTTTTTAAAGTCCAAGAAAACAAACTTATAAGCTGTATCTTGGCTTTAAGTTTGTTTTTTCTTTATATTTAAATCATTATTAAAAACAAGAAAAAAGTGAATAGCGAATTAGTAGTGGATGTTCAATCATCCGAAATATCTATTGCGCTGCTCGAAGATAAACACCTTGTAGAATTACACCAGGAAAGTCGCGAAGAACAATTCGCCGTTGGGAATATATACATGGGAAGGGTTAAAAAAATAATGCCCGGTTTAAATGCAGCCTTCGTAGATGTAGGTTACGAAAAAGACGCTTTTCTACATTATCTTGATTTAGGTTCTAATTTCAATACTCTTTATCAATTTACAACGCAGATACTTAGCGACCGTAAAAAAGTACCTGCTATTCAAAAAATTAAATTACAACCGGAAATAGAAAAAAACGGTTTCATCAACGACATACTAAAAACAGGTCAGGAAATACTGGTTCAGGTTACAAAAGAACCTATTTCCACCAAAGGTCCGAGATTAACAGCCGAAATATCAATCGCCGGTCGCTTTTTGGTTCTTATGCCCTTTGCCGACAAAGTGTCGGTATCGCAAAAAATAAAAACCGAAGAAGAGCGTGTTCGTCTTAAGCAACTAATACAAAGCATTAAACCGAAAGGGTTCGGAGTAATTGTACGTACTGTTGCCGAAGAAAAGAAAGTAGCCGAACTCGACAACGAATTGAAGATTCTGGTAAAACGCTGGGAAGAAGCTATAGCCAAAGTTCAACAATCGAAAGGAGTTTCGCTCATTTTAGAAGAATTAGGTCGCACGGTTGGAATAATTAGAGATTTATTCAGCCCAAGTTTTAAACACATTCATGTCAACGATGCAGCTGTTTTTACCGAAGTACGCGATTATGTTGAACTGATTGCTCCCGAACGAAAAGATATAGTGAAGCTTTACAAGGATGAAGCACCTATTTACGACAGTTTCGGGATCAGTAAACAAATTAAATCAGCATTTGGAAAAACAGTTTCGTTCAAAAGTGGCGCTTACCTTATTATCGAACATACTGAAGCGCTTCACGTAGTTGATGTGAACAGTGGCAACCGGTCCAAAGCCGGAAATGGTCAGGAAGCCAATGCCTTGGATGTGAATCTGGCAGCAGCCGATGAAATTGCACGTCAACTCAGGTTGCGCGATATGGGAGGTATTATTGTCGTCGACTTTATCGATATGCACGAAACTGAAAATCGCCAAAAACTATTTGAGCGGATGCGCGATATGATGTCGAACGACAGAGCTAAACATAATATTTTGCCACTCAGTAAATTCGGACTGATGCAAATGACCAGACAACGTGTTCGTCCGGTTACACACATTGATATTGAAGAAACTTGTCCTACCTGCTTCGGCACCGGACACACCAAACCATCCATTTTATTTACCGATCAATTGGAAAATAAAATCGACTTTTTGGTAAGTAAATTAAATATCAAGGATTTTACATTACATCTTCATCCTTATGTCGATGCCTATATCTCTAAAGGGTTCATGTCGATGAAGTTGCAATGGAAACTTAAATTCGGAAAAGGCTGCAAAGTAATGGCTTCGCAGAAACTCGGATTTTTGCAATACAAATTTTATGATAAAAAGGGAAATGAAATAAACCTGCAAGAAGAAATAGAAAAGATTTCGTAACAGGCAAATCAATCAATAAAGAGGCTGCTCAATAATGGGCAGCCTCTTTTGTGTAACTAATTCGGGTCGAAGTTTATTTTATCATTGCCAGCATTTTCCTGACTTTGACAGTTTTTGAAACTGTATTTTTTTATAGTTCTGTATACTAGTGGCGTTAGATTTATGCGCCACCCAAATGGGTGGTGCAAGCCAAAAAAAATGTATTTTTGCGGATGTTTATACGCAAAAAGAAAAATCGTTCTGGTACAACCAGTGTAGTGGTAGTTGATAAACACAATGGTGTTTATCGTGCGATTCATAACATTGGTGTAGGTAAAGATCAAACAGAGATAGAATCTTTGTGTCGTAAGGGCTTACGATGGATTGAGTCTTGTAGTGGTAATCATGATATATTTGAGATTCAAGCAAAGGAATTAGAAGAGAAGCAGATCATTGAATACTTGTTATCAAATGTAGAGAACGTCTTAATTAATGGAACTCAGCTAATCCTGAATCAAGTGTTTAAGATTGTCGGATTTGATGACATAGAAGATGAGATATTAAAACAATTGGTAATCGCTCGTTTAAGTCAACCAATGAGCAAATTGGCAACAGTAGATTATCTGAAGTCTCATTTTGATGAAGATGTTCAATTATATAGGATTTACCGTTATCTGGATAAACTGTACAACACCCAACAGGAGCTGATACAAAGAATAAGTGTTGAACACACCAAGAATATTTTGGGTGGAAGAATCGGATTGATGTTTTATGATGTAACTACCCTTTATTTTGAAACGGATAATGGCGATGAGTTAAGGGAATCCGGGTTTTCGAAAGACGGTAAACATAGCCAGCCACAGGTGGATCTGAGATTGTTGGTAAGTAAGGATGGCTATCCACTTTCGTACTCAGTTTTCAATGGTTCACAATACGAAGGCAGGACAATGCTCCCAATAGTAGAGGACTTTGTTCAACGATTTGCTTTGGAAGACTTTATAGTTGTAGCCGATTCCGGACTAATGAACCGAAAAAACATTGCCATGCTCAAATCTGCTGGCCATAAATATATCATAGTCGCTAGGATAAAAAATGAAGAAGAGAATATAAAACAATGGATATTGTCATTAGAAAAAACAGATGGCAAATTTAATGAAATACCCAAAGGCAATGCCAGGTTAATTGTTAGCTACTCCCAAAGCAGAGCAAAGAAAGACAGATACAACAGAGAAAAAGGTGTTGAACGCTTGAAAAAAGCATACAAAAGCGGAAGCATCAACAAGGAAAATATCAACAAGCGGGGTTATAACAAATTCTTGGAAATATGTGATAATGTGAAAGTGTCAATAAATCAGGATAAGATAAGCGATGACGAAAAATGGGATGGTTTAAAAGGATATATTACGAACACAACTCTACCAGCTGCCGAAGTTTACGAACAATACAGAGCTTTATGGGTGGTTGAAAGAGCATATCGCGTAACCAAAGGTACTCTTGAAATGCGACCAATGTTCCACTTTACTCCCAAACGAATTGAAGCTCACGTTTGTATGCTGTTTTGTAGCGTACAAAGTCTATAAAGAACTCGAAAGAATACTAAAGCTCTCTAATATCGAAATGAGTGTCGATAAAGTATTAAACATTGCAAAAACAGTAACGACAATAAAAATCAATATGCCTGTTAGTGGAAATACCCTGACAAAAACAATGATCCTAACGCCAAAGCATAAGTCTATCGAAAAATTATTTGAAAAAAATTTCTGGAAAACTTTTTAGGGTGGCGCATTGTCAAAGTCAGGAAAAAAAACAATCCTTTACGTGAGGATTGTTTTTTTTGTTTAATCTGAAACCTGTAGCATTAATATCCCCATTTCAACCAAATGGCTCCCCAGGTAAATCCTGCGCCAAAGGCGGTGAGTATAATGTTATCGCCTTTTTTGAATTTTTTTTCCGATTCCCAAATACACAAGGGAATACTGGCTGCCGAAGTATTTCCGAAACGGTCGATGTTGATAAGTACTTTGTTGTATTCAACACCGGTTCTATTTACAGTAGCATCAATAATTCTTAAATTGGCCTGATGCGGAATGAGCCAGGCAATATCTTCAGCCTTCAGGTTGTTTTTGTCCATTATATCGCCCGAGACGCCAGCCATTTTCGTAACTGCATGTTTGAAAACATATTGACCTTCCTGGTAAACAGTGTGTTCGTTGTTTTCTACAGTTTGAACAGAAGCAGGCATTGCCGAACCACCGGCTTTCATGAATAGGTGAGATCCGCCGGATCCATCTGTATGTAGAATGGAGTCCATCAAACCGATAGCTTCGGTGGTAGGTTCAAGTAATACCACTGCGGCGCCATCGCCAAACAAAGGAGCAGTCGTACGATCGTTATAGTTAGTGATGGACGACATTTTTTCGGCGCCGAAAACAAGTACTTTTTTAAATCTTCCTGATTCAATAAAGCTGGCAGCATTGGTGAGTGCCACTAAAAAACCGGAGCAGGCCGCCTGGATGTCGAAAGCCAGCGCATTAGATACGCCAATTTTGTCGGCAACCATCGAAGCACAGGATGGAAAAACATGATCGGCAGTGCTTGTAGCTACAATAATCAAGTCAATTTCTTCGGGTTTAGTGCCGGTTTTAGCTAACAACTCTAAACCAGCTTTGGCGGCCATAAAAGAAGTTCCTGTATTTGGTTCCTTTAAAATGCGTCGTTCCTTGATACCCACTCTGGAAGTAATCCACTCGTCGCTGGTGTCCATCATGGTACTGAGCTCGTGATTGTTTAGAATATATTCGGGAACATAACCTCCAACACCTGTTATTGCTGCATGAATTTGAGACATATTGATTTTAAGTTTAAGTACAAAAAAATCAAGCCCAAAGTTTTAACTCAGGGCTTAAATTAAAATTTATGAAAAATAAATCAACTCCTGTTGGTTAAACAGTAGCTAATTTTTCAATTGCTAATTTACCTCTGTAATAGCCACATTCACCGCACACTGTGTGATAAATATGAGCTGCTCCACAATTAGAGCAAATAGCCAGTGTAGGCGCTTCGGCTTTATAGTGAGTCCTTCTTTTAGCTGTACGGGTTTTCGACTGTTTTCTCTTAGGATGTGCCATTTTGTTCTTATTTAATTATTATCTATTATACTTTGTAAACCATCCCATCTCGGGTCTGTTTGATTATCGTCTATTGAAAAATCTTCTTCTTCGTCAATTTCCAAATCAGGACTTTCATCATCTTTCGATTTGGTAATATGGCGTTTCAGTTTTGTTGCCATTGTTTTGTTGCATTCGCCGGGAGCGTGAACGTGCTTCAACGGGATGTTCAAAACTATAAATTCGTAAAGAAACCAGGCTACATTGATAGCTCCTTCCGATTCTGGTACAATTACAATTTCATCTTCTTCCGAAAATTTGCTGCCAAATTTAACTTGTAACTTTTCTTTGTAGTGAATGGGTTGTTCCATAGTGTCGAGACACCTGTCGCATGGAATCAATACCGAACCTTCCAGAAAAAAATCCAATTCGTAGGACGAGTTTTTCTTTTTGGCTTTCACTGTCGCATTGATTTTACCCTTCTGAATTTCAGGGCTGTCAATTTTTTTAAAGTACGCTTCATCCAACTGATACTCGCGAACAAGGGTTTCGTTGTTTAAGTCCTTTAAAACGATGTTATATAGCTCGAATTTAGACATAGTTTTGTTTTTAATTAAAACCGTGCAAAGGTACAAAAAAAGCGCTTATAACAAAATACTTTCAATCTATATTTTATCGAAAAAAAATGGATATTATCTAATAGCCATGATTTCAATTATGTATATGCTTTTTCTGAGATGTTTTGCGGGATTGTTTATCTATTTTATTTTACATTTAATGAAATTCTGAAAGTGGTTCCTTTGTTCATTTCAGATTGTTTTACATAAATCCTGCCACCATGATACTCTTCGATAATCCGTTTTGCGAGCGAAAGTCCAAGCCCCCAGCCGCGTTTTTTAGTTGTAAATCCCGGATTGAAAATAGTCTTAAATTTAGTTCTCTCTATCCCCTTTCCGCTGTCTGTCAGATCTATATGTACTTCTTTGTCTTTCTGAAATACCTTTATTTCAATTTTTCCGCTGCCGTCCATGGCATCAATTGCATTTTTACACAGATTTTCGATCACCCATTCGAAAAGTGGAACATTGAGTTTTACAAATAAAGGATTGGGGTCGGAAAAATGACAGGAGAATGCTACTTTTTGTGAAGAGCGATTGATCATGTATTGCACAGCATCGCCTATGGTTTCGTTTAAACTTACCAATTGTAAATCTGGTGCTGAACCAATTTTTGAAAAACGTTCGGCTATTATGCTCAGTCGGTTTACATCCTTAGCCATTTCGTTGATAAGTTGATCGTTCTCATTTCTGGCATTAAGTAAATCTACCCATGCCAATAGTGACGAAATAGGTGTTCCAAGTTGATGAGCGGTTTCTTTTGACAGACCAACCCACACGCGATTTTGTTCTTCTTTTTTAGTACTCGAAAAGGCAAAAAATGCAATGAGCAGAAATACGATGATTACGCCTAGCTGGATATAGGGGAAATAATATAACTGTTTGAGCAAAAGAGAGTCTTGATAATAAATAAATTGAGATGTGGCATCGTCGAATTTAATTTCTATCGGAGTTCTGTTGCCTTTCAATTTTAGGATTTCCTTTTGGTAAAATTCATCAATATTGTTTTTGGGCTCGTTAAAATTTCGAGCCAATATCATTTGGTCATTCTCGTCCACAATAATGACGGGAATAGTAGTGTTACCTTCCAGAATTTTCAATAAAAAATCACTGCTGATAGAGTTGTTCTCGGAGGAGATGAGTTGACGGGTGGCTTCGGCCCATATTTCTATTTTTTTTTGTTCTTCAAGTGCCAAATTCTGTGCCAATTTGTTGGTAAATAGCGTCGAGATGATGACGATGGTCGCCCCCACGACTATAAATATCAGCTTGAAATGTCGTGAAAATTCATATATTTTTTTGAGTTCAAACATCTGAGTGTATTATGCGTGTGACAATTTTTAAATTTTATATTAATGACTTTTAAGGGGAATTTAAACGTCAAAAATACTAAAAAAGTATGATTATTCAACCTTAATTTTCAAACTGCTATAATTGTTGTATCTTTGTAAAAAGTTTGAATTTGATGGTTTATAAACGTTTTTTCAATCTTGTTTTAGCAAAAATATTTATTTTATTATGCATAAATCTGGTTTTGTAAATATTGTCGGAAATCCTAATGTAGGTAAATCTACTTTAATGAATGCCTTGGTGGGTGAACGAATTTCAATTATTACCTCGAAGGCGCAAACTACCCGTCATCGTATCATGGGAATTGTGAATGGTGATGATTTTCAGATAGTTTACTCTGATACGCCCGGAGTGTTGAAACCAAATTATCGTTTGCAGGAGTCGATGCTAAATTTCTCGCGGTCAGCGCTTACCGATGCCGATGTGTTGCTTTACGTTACCGATGTGTTCGATGCTTATGAAAAGAACATTGATTTTATAGAAAAAGTAAATTTAAATTCGGCACCACTGCTTTTGATTATCAATAAAATAGATTTGATTGATGAGGAAAAACTTGTGGCTCTTGTCGAAAAATGGAAAACATTAACGCCGCGAGCTGAGATTTATCCTGTATCGGCTATCGAGAAATTTAATATCGAACCGCTTTTCAAAAGGATCAAAGAGTTGTTGCCCGAATCGCCCGCTTTTTTCGATAAAGATCAACTGACCGACAAATCGGAACGGTTTTTTGTGACCGAAATCATCCGTGAGAAGATTTTGCTGAATTACGACAAGGAAATCCCATATTCGGTCGAAGTGGAGGTGGAACAATTCAAGGAAGAAGGTAATCTTATCAGAATCAATGCCGTGATTTATGCTGAGCGTGACTCGCAGAAGGGAATCATCATCGGTCATGGTGGAAAATCCTTGAAAAAGGTTGGAACCGAAGCACGCAAGGATCTCGAAGCATTTTTTGAGAAGAAAGTTTTTCTCGAGCTGTTTGTAAAAGTAGAAAAAGACTGGAGAAATAAGGATATAAAACTTAAAGGATTCGGATACAAATTAGAATAACAGATTTTTATTACAATAATTTACAGGTTGCAGTGGTTTTTCATTGCAACCTGTTTTCGTTTGCATGAATTTTTATACTATATTTGTGTAGAAAACGATTAAAAAATTAACAGAAAGTTTATGGAGAGTATAAAATCAATTTTTCGCATCGGTCACGGACCATCGAGTAGTCATACGATGGGACCTAAAACGGCTGCTGAACAATTTAGGGCAGAAACGCCTGATGCTGTAAAGTATAAAGTGAATTTATATGGAAGTTTAGCCGCTACAGGCAAGGGGCACTTTACCGATGTGGCCATTACTGAGTCACTTCAGCCTTTCGAAGTAGTATTTAATTGGTTTCCTGAGATTATTCTGCCTTTTCATACCAATGGGATGAAGTTCGAAGCTTTCGATGCACAAGGAACTTTTATCAAGGATTGGTTGGTTTATAGTGTGGGCGGAGGAAAAATTGCGGATGAAAATTCGCATCTTGCCGAACAACATATCTACGAGCATAGTTTCATGTCCGAAATTTTGCCATGGGTGGAAAAACGCGGTATGACGTATTGGGAATATGTTCAGGAGCGCGAAGATGCCGACTGCTGGGATTATCTGAACGAAGTCTGGAAGGTAATGCAACAGTCGGTACGCGATGGACTGGACAATGATGGCGTGCTGCCCGGTGGGTTGAATTTGCGCCGAAAAGCAGCATCTTATTGGGTAAAAGCCAAAAGTTATAAGGTGAGTCTCCAAAACCGTTGTCTGATCATGTCCTATGCATTGGCAGTGTCCGAACAAAATGCAAGTGGAGCCAAAGTGGTAACAGCGCCTACCTGTGGTGCAGCGGGCGTGTTACCGGCAATTTTATATCATCTGAAAAATTTTCATGAGTTTTCGGACAAAAATATTTTACAAGCGTTGGCTACTGCCGGATTGTTTGGAAATGTCATCAAGGTGAATGCTTCAATATCGGGCGCTGAAGTTGGATGTCAGGGCGAAGTCGGATCGGCTTGTGCTATGGCGGCTGCAGCCTCCAATCAGGTGTTTGGTGGCAGCCCTCAACAGATAGAATATGCTGCCGAAATGGGATTGGAGCACCATTTGGGCCTGACTTGCGACCCTGTGTGTGGATTGGTGCAAATTCCATGTATCGAAAGAAATTCTTTTGGAGCTTTACGAGCGCTTGATGCTAACCTTGCATCCATGCTCTCGGACGGAAAACATATTATTAGCTTTGATAAAGTGGTTGAAACTATGCTTACAACAGGTAGGGACTTACCAAGCCTGTACAAGGAAACTTCGGAAGGCGGATTGGCTATTGTGGGGAGGCCGGGAGCGGATATGTGTTGAGGTGGAGAATTATTGGAGTGGAAATATATAGTTAATAAAAGCTTGTCGCATTTCGTGACAAGCTTTTATTAATATAGTTATTATGAAAAAGACATTCCTCCGTTGATGTCGATGTTGGTGCCAGTCAGATAGTCTGATTCATCTGAAGCAAGAAATGTAACCAAATCAGCAACATCTCCTGCATCTCCTTCACGACGTAAAGGATATATTCCTTTCATTCGTTCACGATTTTCCGGTGTGTTGAATTTATCATGGAATGAAGTGGCAATCGTGCCGGGAGCCAGCGCATTAACACGTATTCCTTTTGGGCCAAGTTCTTTAGCCATGGACCGGGTGAAGGTCATAACTGCTCCTTTTGCTGTAGCGTAAAGTGATGCGCCAGGTCCTCCTCCATCACGTGCTGCCAATGAAGAAAAATTGATAATTGAACCACCCTGAGTCATGTAAGGGACAACTTCGCGTGTACATAACCAGCAACTTTTCATGTTTACATCCATAAGCAGATTATACCATTCTTCATCTTGTTCGGTTACTTGTTTGCGTCCGCAGATACCTCCAACTACATTCACTAAAATATCTACCTGTGTGCCGAAGGCAGCTACACCTGCATCAAAAAAACGTTTAACGTCTTCAGCGCGGGTCATGTCACCTTGTACAATAATACCTTCGGAACCGACTTCCTGTACCATTTTAAGAGTTTCCTGCGCATCGCTGGGATTGTCGAAATAGTTGATTACAACTTTAGCGCCTTCAGCAGCTAATTTTACCGAAATTGCACGTCCTAAGTCCCGTGCTCCACCTGTAACGATGGCAACTTTATTTTTTAGTTTCATAATTTGATATTTTAAAGCCTTCAAATCAGTTCGTTCCGATAGTTAATCGTTCTTTGCAAAAAAGAGGCTTCAGAGTATTTTTTTTCTTGAAAAATTTATTTTATTTGTTCTATTTTTCCTACGGTTAAATAAATTGAAAGTAGCGACATTGGAACCAATGCAGCTAAAAGGCCAAACAGCAATGGCCAACTTGCGATATATCCTGAGAAAAGAATGGCCAGAATTGTGCCTAAAACAGCAGCAGCACCACCCAAACCAGCAAGTGACCCTACTGATTTTCCTCCATGAAGATCGCTGGGTAAAGTCTGAATGTTAGTCATCGTAAACTGGAAACCGCCAAGTACAAATGCCATCAGAATAACTGCTATTACTGCATTTGGAGCGAGTACAGATGCAATGATCGCCGGAATAATAATGGCTCCACCAACTAACATGGCTGTTTTACGGGCTTTGTCCACCGTTTTGCCTTTTCGAATTAAATATCCTGAGAACCATCCTCCCGAAATGCTGCCAATCATAGCACCTACGTAAGGTACCCAGGCCGAGAATGCAAGTTCTTTAATGTTCAGATTGAATTCTTCGACCAAATACATCGGAAGAAAAGTAACAAACATCCACCAGATAGGATCAAGAAAAAACCGACCTAAAATAACAGAGTAATTCTTTTTGTTGGCAAGCAATTCGCCCCAGCTTTTTCCTTTTTCGTTAGTCACTTTTGCTTCTGGTTGTCCGTTCAGAATGTATTCACGTTCTTCATTGGTAATCCATGGATGTTCTTTCGGTCCTTTTTTGTTGATAATCAACCATGGAATAATCCACAGTAATCCCATTCCTCCTACGACAACAAATGTAAGTTTCCAACCCAACGAAATATAGAGCATGAGAATGACAATAGGAGCGAAGATAGAACCAATGGAGGCAGCTGCACCAAAAAGACCCTGAGCAAAAGCACGTTCTTTTTGCGGAAACCATTCAGCATTGCTTTTCGTTGCTCCTGGCCATGGACCAGCTTCGCCAAGTCCCAGCATCATTCTGAACCCTGTCAATGATATTTTTCCACGAGCCAACGAAGTTAGCGCGTCTGCAGTTCCCCAAATCAATACCGAAACAAGAAATCCTTTACGGGTTCCAATCTTATCGTATAATTTTCCGGAAAAGAGCTGACTAAAACCGTAGGCAATCATAAAGAAAATGGTGATTGTTCCCAGCATATCTTTGGCTTGCTTTGACGTTTCGTCGGGCGATAAAGTGGTATCAATAATGCCTAAATCGTAAGCAATTCCTTCGCGGTTGACAATAATTTTTCCATCAGCTTTCGTGAAGGTTCGTGCAGCACTTTGTGTTATAATGTCACCTTTTTTTGTTTTCAACTGATATTCATTGTTTTCAACAACATAAATTGCTTCGTTTTCACGGCCGTCACTAAACTTGTCTACCAGTTTATATTCGATATTTGCTACCCACATATAATTGAGCGTGCCACGATCGAGATAGTTGATAATGGTGATAAGCATAATAAGCCCGATAACCCACCAGCGTAAACCTTTAATTTTCATGATGTTTTATTTTAAAAAATCCTGACGCATTGGGCTGAAAGTATCAATCAGAATGCCTTCTTCAAGACAAACTGCTCCATGCGGCACATCGGGTTCGATGTAAAATCCGTCACCTGCTTCCAGTATTTTTTTTTCGCCGTTAATCATTACTTCGAATTTTCCGCTTACCACATATGTTGCCTGAGAATGGAAATGTTCATGTACATAGCCTATAGCTCCTTTCTCAAATTTTACTTTTACTAACATAAGTTGACCGTCATAACCCATTATTTGACGTGTTAAACCCTGACCGGGTTGTTCCCATTCTAATTCTGAACTCAATAGGAAATTTTTGCTTTTTGTTTGCATAATTTTTATTCTTTTATTCGTGTAATATTATAATTTCCAGTGAATGAAATACTATTTCCTTCGAAAGTCACTGTGTGTTTTTTGTTTTTATCAAAATCTTTATTGATTGTAGTGAAAATATATTTAGCTCCGTTTTGTATTGAGAATTCAACAACAGTGTAATTTTCGTTTTCACTTATCAGCTTCAAATCAGTAATGATACTCTTAAACCCTGATGTTATTTCGCGCGACAAATCGTAAAGTCCATGAGGCTCAATTATTGACACAAAACTATGATTTGTTGCTTTTGGCTGGCGAATCATAAAAGCTGTTTCACTGCGTAGATTGAATACCGGATCGTTTGCTCCTGTACGGGTCATTAGCAATTCTGTATTTGAATTGGTTAGGGTAGTAATGCTGTAAAAAAGATTGCCGTTTACCCACGTGAAATTAGCACTCTGATTGTTTGTTTTGCCTGCTGCTTCCAGCCAAAGATGTTGATAGCCATTACTTGTTCCTAAAGTCTTTAACTCAGTTACACTTTTCTGGTATTTAAAATCAGTGGAAACCATTTGCCCTTTGAAATAAAAAGGTAAATCATAAGTATGTACACTATCTGACTGAACATTAAATATATCTATTGTAACAGGAAACTCAAAATCTTCGGTGTTGAGTAATGCAGTTGTTCGCATCATTTTTACTCCATTGTATGCATTGCTTTCGGAGCCACAAACTATTTGTAAATTGTGATCAGAAAAGTCGTAATAATGAATGTCAGAATGAAATTTTGACGATGTTTTTATATTTCCATCAAAATGGCTTTTTTCATCAACAGTAACCGTATTGTGAGCAATGGTTTGAGCTGCAAATGTGTGATTTTCTTTGGTATAACCTCCACCTGATTTTGGTTCGATATTCAAAAAACGAGCAGCGCCATAGTCAGTAAGAATTGAGTTGCCATTGTCGAAAAGTGCTATGGATAGTTTATCGTAGTGACCGTGAGATAGACCATGCGATGTGGCTTTGTAAGTGAGACAAGTTTGAGTTTTTCCTTCGCCGGCTCTTAAGATAGCAATTCCTCCTTCATCTCCATTTTGTCCATCTCGAAGAAATGTTGATTTAAATTCAAAAGCATTGAATTTTTCTTTAGAAACAGCTTTTGCTGTAGCCAATCCTTCTCCGGAAATTATGAAAGATTCCTGTTGACGTGCAATGTCGAGTAATTGTTTGTTTGTTGGGTCGTTTTTGTAGGCAATGTCTACAGCATAGACTATTTCCTGTGTTTTATATGTCTTTTGCAACGCATCATTTAAGTAAAAAATCTCACCATTGTAGGCGCTTTGAATTAAAGTGTTGACAGCTTTTTTTAAAATGCCATTCCGGTAATTAAAAATATTTAATTCGGGTTGTTGATTTTGAATAACCTGAGCGAAGGTCATAAATGGCCATATAGCATAGCGTTGATAATATGGACCTTCTGTAAAATAGCCATCAGGCGAAAACAATACATCCAGCTGACGGATAAAACCGGCTTTGCCATCTTTGTTTGATCCATAAAGCGCTTTCTCCACCAGGTCTTTGTCGCCCATTGCGTAGCCAATCATACCAACTGAAGCTGTCGCCCAGGTTCCATGATTGTGCATTTTGTTGAAAACGGCATAATTGTTTGCATTCCCGTTGGAAATAAACTCAGCCATAGGATAAAAGAGATTTTTCTCAATATAAGCGCGGTCATGTAAAGTGATAAAATTGTAGACGCAATCGTAAGCATTGGCTGTATGAAAAAGCCAAACGGATTCATTAAGGGCCTGCCAAAATAGTTTACCCGGAGTTTCAGAGTTTTGAGCCGGGTGAGTTCCAAGAGTTGGATATATTTCAGCATATTTCTTAAGCATATCAAGTACGAATTGTGCGTATTTTTTTTCGCCTGTAATTTGATACAACATGCCGGATGCATTCATCTCGTAGTAATTATTCTTGTGTTTTTCGTGTGTATAACCGCCACCTCCATCTTTTGGCTTTGGTACAACGATTTCTTTTGTGAGTGCAGCATCTGCAATCGCTTTCAATTCATAATATGATTTGTCAAAAGCCGGATATTTGCCAATAGATTTTTTGATTTCTTTCACCGATTGAGATGTGAGAAATATACCGGGATGCTGCGCGGCGTAAGATGCAGAAAATGTGAATAGTAAAATGAATGTAATTGTTTGTTTTTTCAGTCTGTTCATTTTAATTTACTGTTATTCGTGTTTATTGGTCAACCAATTATTATAAGTACAAATATAAGGATTTAAATTGGTCTACCAAAATATATTTTTATGTTTTCTCCGAAAATTATTAGTGAATAATTATTTTCTCAGAAAAATGATTTCCCTTGTCTGTAATAAAGCTCAGTATGTAAATGCCTTTCTCCAGCAATTTTTTAAAGTTAGTGTTTGATGTCATCAGTGAATTTGCTAGTTCGTTTCCTGTTAAATTATAAATACACAGTTTTCCTGATTGACTTGATTCAAACCGTAATTCAGCGTTGATTATTAAATAATTAAAAGGTTTATTTGTTCTAAGGTTATCAGTTCCGGTTGTTGGATTATTGAAAAATGCTGCTCCAACGCTTGATTTCGACGGCATTACTTTAGAAACAGTTCCGCTTATCTGACTGGCACCCGGTATTTTCGCAGAAGTTCCCCTATCTCTGCCTCTTATGTCGTCCAACACATTATTGTATTCATCGGTTGAATAATTTAATAAGTCAGACGTCGATGAGGGTTCATACATATTGACAGTTGTTCCGGCTAAAGTCATTTTAGCGTCTTTTCCGGTGATAACCTGATTCGAATTGTATGAAAAATTCGTATACTTCCCCTGATTCATCAAGTTGTTTTTCCAGGTTACGCTCATTGCCGAAACGTAATTTTGGTCAATGGTTACATTGTTGTACGATGAACTTGTATTGTATACATGATTGTGTGCAATAATCGAATTAATTGGAGGCAATGTAAGCGAACTGCTACTGTTGTAATTTATCGAAAAGGCTTGTGAGCAATTCACCATTGTATTAAATGCAACGAAGGCATTTTTTACCTGAAAATATTCGCTCAAAGCTGAATTTAATTTTCCGCGAACCATGCAAAGTGCTGCTCTGTAGCCTGTACCACGAAGATTTTCAAAATAGTTATTGTATACTTTATGATTCTCACCTATTATTCTTACCCCACCCGACTCTGAAACACCATTGCCAAAAAAGTAATTTCCATCAACTGTGCAATTGTTTCCATGTCGTAAAGTCAACATGCCTTTGCATTCCATAAAAAGATTGTTCGTGTATAGATTTCCACACGATTTGTTTGAAATAACTTCTATTTCGCCATTACACTTTTCGAAAAAATTTCCCGAAACAGTTACATTTGCTGTTGTCATTGAGGTTGAACTGTCGCCAATGCGAATAATTTCTTGTCCGTTGAGTTCATTTCCATTTGTATCGAAATTTGCATTGCGATAACCAAAATAATTGTTTGAAATAACATGATTTACAGTTAGTCCGCTTGTGAGCCAGACCACTAATAAAGTACCGGAGTTAGTTTTGTTTTCGAACGAACAATGATTAACCGTGTTATTTGTTCCGTAAAGCGATATCCATTTGCTGTCGACAGTGTTGTTGATTGGATTGTAGTTGGCTATGGCTGAGTTTTCCAGAATACTATTGTGCGCCAGTTCCGACGTTGATGTTCTGAATTCGACAACCGGAGCACCACTCAATGTCCCGTTTTTGAAATATAAACCGGATACGATGATGTAATTTCCAGAAAATGAGAGGCGTGAATTCCCGTTTAGTATTACTTTTCCGGACGATTCTGCTATCAAAACTACAGGTTGTCCTGCAGTTCCGTTTGCTTTAAGTGAAATAGCCTGATTTGTCCATGTGCCGTTTTTCATTACAATTGTATCACCTGTTGTCCAGGTTCCATTATTTATAGTGGTAGCAGTTGTAACTATTGTTCGTCGGGCATAGACTGTACCGATTGAAAAAAGTATAATTAAACAAGTCAAAAAATATTTCACGTTTCTGAATGTGTTTTGTGATTCTGAAAATAAGAGTTTTTAATTCTTTTGTATAAGGATTAGAATCTGAAATATTCAGTGATCCGAAACTAAGTCCGGATCACTGAATAAGATATTATTGGATACGAACCTTAGCAAATGATTTTATTCCATTGTTGTCGGTAAAATGAACGAGGTACAATCCAGCGTCCAGTTGAGTTGTAAATGAGCTTTCTGTTTTTGCAGAAAGTAATTCAACACCACTTAGCGAATAAACTTTTAGTTGACCTGCCGTACCGGAGATAATGTCTTTGTTGTGAGCATAAACATTGTGGAAATTAGACAGCGGTTGGCTTATACCCGATGTTATTCCCATCACAACAGATTCCCAGGTTTTTCCAACACGGATATTCCCGATTTGTCCACCAATACCCCGTTGACGAATATTAATTTTCATTGGTGTTCCTGTTGAATAATCAGTTTGAGAGTCAGTTGTACTTAACTTGTTCACTTGTTGTGCCTCAACTTTAGTTGGATCCGGGTTGATAAACAGAGTAATTACATCATTACTTGAGCCTTCAAATATTTCATATTTTGCTACCAAAAGATGGTTGATACCTGTTCCAAGTGTCATTGAAAGTGAAGCAGATGAACTTGCATCTAAAACAGAAGCTGTTGATGAATTTTTTGAAATTGAAAATATTACTTCATCTCCTGCTGTATTGTTCTTTGCAAAAATACGTCCACGGGTAAAACTCGAAGCTTCAGAACCTTCAAAAGTGAAGAAGTCGCGGTGTGAACGGAATGAAGCCGGGTTGATATTGACGATGAAAGATGCATAAATTGCGCCTGATGCAGCAACTTTCAATGTGTCGTTTCCGGGAAAAATAATACGTTTTGTTGAGATTCGCTGTGTTGCCGTTGTAGCTCCGACTGCCGAGTCAAGTACTGCTACATGACCAGTGTTTGAACCTGGATAGTTAGAATAGAACAACGGAAATTCATCAATTTTAGGGCTAACGCCTAAATTATCACCTGATTTTGGTGACACGTACCAATTGTTGTAGTCTTCAAGGTTTCCATTTACGGTCGCCGTTTCAAAATTTTCAATAAAAACCTGTGCATGAACTGTGAAAACTGTCATGCAGATAACTAAGAGTAAAATTACTTTTTTCATAACATTTATTTTTTTTAGTAAAACAATTTATATTAATATAATAGATAGTTATTATCTTTTCCTGTCATTGGTAAAAGTTTGTTGTACATGCTTTTATATGTTGGCTTTGACAGATATTTATCAACTCTGAGTAGTTGCCAGCACAATTCTTTCTGCACCTTATCCCAATCTCTGATTTGTTGATATGGAAATTCCGATTGAGGTTGTCCAAGATAAGGCACTAAAAACTCAATTGCTTTTGTTAAGTTGCGGCCGTCATCAGAAGTCGCATTAAATAAATCGATGTTTAGTGACCTTGCCATTATTGCCATATCAATAAAATGAGTCAGATTGAATACCGAATAACCAAAAGCAGTTGTACGAGCTAGTTCAAGTGGTTGAGATCCGTTAGGTTCAATTTGCTTAAAGAGTCGTTTTGCAGGAAATTCTTTGATCACCTTTTCAGCAATATCATTTTTACCAACAAACAGCGCATATCGGGTTACCTGAATGTCGAAAGCCGTCCCATGATTGTTTTTAGCATTATTTTCTTCTTGTCCGATTTCGGATGTAAGCATCCAGTCGAGATAATTGCAGAACCATGCTTTCAATCCTTCCTGATCTGCTTTGATGAATTTTTTTGAACTTTTCAGAAGCTCAATACCATCTAGCATTTCTACAAATGAATAGGTGTCTAATACCCCTTCACCGCGACCTCTGCCTTCGTTGCGCCCGGGTATTGTTTGTCCGAAATTCATATTCGGATTCATTTTTGTTTCTTTATTTAGAAACCAGATGCTCAGATTCTCAACTGCTTTTGCTGCATATTTTTCGTCGTTAGTGAGATAGAAAGCTAACGAAAGCGTATAAATATTTCGTGCTGCTTTACCTAATGGTATTCTGTCGAGTTTATCAATTTCAGGATTAACGACACCATCTTTTCTTATATAAGGGAGTCCATCTGCTGTAGCCGGATTTGGCCACCAATAACGCCCCATACTCATATAATCGTGTTTGTCGCCACTCGGTGGTGTCATGGGCTTGTCCATTACAGTTATTATATTTGTAGTCAGATTTTTATCAGCTTCCCGAATCAGATACCTGGCAGCCTCAGAATTAAGCGTTTTTGCTTCATTAATGCTGCTCATGTTCCATATTTTGGGTTGAGCACAGATAGATATGCTACAAAATATAGTGAATATAAATACAATTTTTTTGTTCATACATGTATAATCTAAATTTTCAAAACTTGTTTATTGATAATTAGTGGCTTTTATACCTTTAGATATTAATTCAAAATTATCTGTCCGAAATGGGGTTGCCGCAAAACCATCGATGTTTTTTAGATTTGCATCTGTCCAGTTGGCCCAACCATAGCGTACCGCTATCGGGTTTGTAATTCCTGCTGCGGAAACGACCACCTGATTTCCTACAATTTCTGCTTTAGCCGGTATGAATTTTTTATCGTCACCACAGATACTAAATCCTTTCAATTCTCCTTCTGAAGACAAACCTTTATTTACAAAATTAAAGTTTAGAATGGCTTTGTTAGCTTCAAATTTCACTGATTTGTAAACAGGACCAGAGTAGGGGACATTCAACTTGTAAACCTGATTGAACGCTATAGCTGCTAAACGCTCTCCAACAGGTTTTTTATTGGTTGGGTGTATTGTGTTTTTTTCGCCATAATCCAGAGAAACTGCCATCCCTGTATTTTTTACTTTTTGCCAGGTCATTAGTTGAGCTTCACGAAGTTCGGCCCACATGGGTCGGGTTCCGTATGATGGATGATCGTAGTTTGCTAACTGAACAAAGAGAAATGGCAGTTTTGGATTTTTAAAGTCGGATCTCCATTCCTCAATTAATGCAGGGAAGAGTGTCCTGTATTGCTCTGAGCGAGGAGCATTAGCTTCGCCCTGATACCATATTACCCCTTTTGCAGTAAACGGAATGATGCGTTTTTGCATTGTATTGTATAATCCGTATGGTCGTTTGTAATTATGATCACCCATGGGTTCGACTAGCCGAATTGCATTTGAAAATCCGGCTTTTACGGAATCAAAGTAGCTTTTCAATGCTCTATCGTAATTGTTGTTGATTTCAACCATTTTTTCTTTACCAATATTGTTGATGTATTTTTCATAAGTTTCAACAATAGGTGCATGATTCGGGTTTTCGAGTAGTTTTTCACGACTCATCCAAACTTCAGCGGCAGTACCGCCTTTATAGCAGCATATTATCCCTACCGGAACATTCAATTTTGCTTGTAGTTCTTTAGCGAAGAAGTATGCGACACCCGACATTGGGCCTACGTTTTTAGTCGTTGCTGAACGCCAGTTCATGTCTCCACGCGTACGATCACCATCGTAAGTCAGTGCCGGAACCAACACAAAGCGTATGTTGTCGTTTTTTGCATTAGCAATTTCTTCTTTACTTCCATCCGATTTTTCAAGAGTCCAACCCATGTTTGATTGCCCTCCGGCTATCCATACCTCACCGACATATACTTCATTTAGCAGTATAGAATCATTAGTGCAATAAGTAGTCATGCGGAAAGGTCCGCCGGCTTTCAGGTTATTCAGTGTTATTGTCCAGTTTCCTTTGGAGTCAGTTTTAGATTTAAAACTTTTGCCCTGAATTTTTACTACTACATCTTTGACTGGAGCTGCATTTCCCCAAACGAGTACTTTTGAATTTTGTTGAAGTACAACACCTTCGTTGAATAGTTCTCCCACTTTGAGTTTTTGGGCAAAAGTAAATGAGCTAAAAACCAGCAAACTAAAGATGAGAATATATATATTCTGTTTCATATGTTTTTTAAGAGATTATTTGATTAATATTTTTGAGATTGAATGACTTTCCCCATTATCAATTTTCAGGATATAAAGCCCTTTTTCTTTGATTTCAAATGATTTAGAATTTGTTGTCATTATCTCTTTTCCTAAAGCTGTATAAACTAATGTTTTGGTATTTTTTTCTGAATTTATTGAAATATTATTTCCTACAATTCTAATATCGATGCCAGATGTTGAGTTTTGAGGGTTTGTACCTGTTAACAGATTTGCTAATACTTCATCAATAAACGACAGTATTTCATTTTCCATTTGAGTATTATATGTATCTGTAAAACCGCCATGACCACCATTTGGAACAGTGGTGAATTTGCTTTTTACACTTACAGTCTGTAATGCGGCATACAACGTCACCGATTGGTTATAGGGAATTGTAGGATCAGCATCCCCGTGAATTATATATGTTGGTGGTGTATTTGCATTTACATATTCTATTGGAGATAATGAATTTAAAAAAGCCTGATCGCTAAACCGTTGGCCAGTCCATGCAATCAATGAACTGTAAGTCATCAGTTGGGTGAAATCGCAAGGCCCATATTTATCTATTACTGCCAAAATTTTAATCGGATTCGGGTATTGCACGCAGTCGTTGTCGTAGATCCGGTTATTTTGCAGATAACCACCCATCAACGCTAAATGACCACCGGCTGAACCGCCTTGAAAAATAACCTTGTTTACATCGATATTCCATCCCTGAGCATTATTGAGGACATAGTTTAAAGCTCCGCGAACATCTTCGACACAAGCAGGAGCAAGTGCTTCGCCTCTTAAACGATACTCCACATTTACTACGGCATAACCCCGGTTGAAGTACATGTTAAAACCACCTTGTTCTTCTTTGAAACCGCCGCTCCAGCCTCCACCGTGCATGTTGATAACAACAGGAACAGGAGTTGTTGTATTTGTTGGATAATATACATCCATTCGGGTATTAGTGCTATTTACATTTTTGTAAACAACATCAATTAATCCGGTATAATTTGAAGGATACACTACAGATTTCAATGTTTGGAAATTTATTGAAATAGCTTTTGAAGTATTCGTAACGTTGCCTGCTTCGGCAAAAGCACCTGCACTTATTATGAAAGTGTAATTTTTATTTGACCCGGGTATATTTTCGAGGTTAACCGGTACGGATACAACGTTTTGGTTTATGGTACAAGAGTTCAGAGGAATAGCCACATCGTTTAACAAAATATTTCCACTTGCTTTTTCCACATTTTTGTTGAACGTAAGTGTGATTGTTTTTTTTAGGTTTGCAAAGCAAACCTCGTCTTGAGAAGGTGATGAAGAGCGTAATGTAAGTTCGGTTGCTTCCTGATAAGTACGGGTTAGAATCTTATAAACATACAAACCGCTCCCCGTATTGTTAGCGATACGAAGTTTTGTTACTGAGTTTCGAAGGACCGGAATTACATAAATACTATCCGGAGATTTTCGGGTAGTATATGTACCAATAATCTCCCAGTTCAATCCCACAAGTTCTTCTAGTCTGAAACTCATTGCATCCGATCCTGTTGCTGCATGAATTTCTACTTCGCCCACAGTAGTTAGCGCAGGAAATTCGATAACTGCACCTTCGGAATTTTTTCCCATCAAAATACGATTTATGTGCTTTTCTCCTGTGTCGCAAGTTACTGTGCCCGTATATAAATATGTTTTAATAAGATTAAATCCATTGATGGTAGAAGATGGATAACTTCCGGATGGGTAAGATGTAGTCGCAATAGGTCCCCATGTTCCATCGCCAAAATCAGTTGTGAACTTATCAATTGAGTTGGTTCCTAAAGTAGAAAATGCAGTTGATGCCTCCGATAGATCAGAGTCACTGAAGTCAGTTCCGTTTCCTTTTGCAACTACTTTGTAAGTGTAGTTTGTTCCCGAAAGTAATCCGCCAATTGTAAGTGTAGTGGTAGCTTGTCCGCTAACATTGGTTGTGCTGATTAAATTTGTACCCTGATATACTTTAACATCGTAACCAACGGCATTAGCAACAAGAGTCCAGTTGGCTGTAAAACCGGTTTCGGAAATATTTGTTGCCGAACCAATTACAGGTTTTGATAGTTTTGGAGCTGTTGATATGGTTTCGACCGCTTCTGCCCAAGTTGAGGCAACTCTCAATCCACCTACATTAAATTTTACAGCACTCGAACCGGTATTTCTAAACCATAAATTATTTAGTTTTGTTCTGATAGTTGTTGATACATTGTCAACAATATCTGCTGTTGGTTCGTTGGCAGTGCCAAGCGTTGGATTTATAAATACAGAAGCTGTTGAATTTGAAAAATCATATTTAATCACTATTAAAAAGGTTTCAGATACATCTGAGTATTCTGTACTATTCCATACTACGGCTGTACTTGCGGTACTGCCACGGGTTAACCCAAATCTATAATTAGCAGCGTTTGTTACTCCTTTTCCAACCCAAAGACGAGGACCTTGGCTCGTTCCGTCGGCCAATCCCAATACCTCTGAGTTTGTTTGTATTTGTGAAACGCCAGCTTTATACATAAACGATAAATACACCGAGCCACTATTTACATCGATAGTACTGAATGGCTTGTACGATTTATAATCAGTAACTGAAGAAATATCGCTTTTCAAGGTTTTCCCAACTCCAGATAAAACGTAAGTTTTACCGCTGTTTGTATACGTTAAAGCTGGAGAAACAATGTTTCGTCCTGTTCCTGTGGTAAGTGTTCCGACTGTAGTCCATGAACTTTCGGACGAAAGATTTGAAACGGAATAATTAAAGGTTTCATCGATAAAAACCGATGCATTTGACACAAATGCAAAGGAGCAAAGGAGAGTAGAAATGAGTAACTTTTTCATGAAATTTACTGTAATTTGATTTTATCGGGCGTTGGTATTTTGATGAACCAACACCCTGAAATGAATTATTTTATACTAATTTTTTGTGTGAATTGATTGCCAATTGAATTTGTAAATTTAACAATATACAAACCAGTTGAACCATTTAAATTTATTTTGGATTGATTTGTTGCCGAATAAATTTTTGCTCCTTGTAAATTGTAAACTTCAAAATTTCCAACTTCGGGTGCAATAATTGTTTTACCTGAGATTGTCATGAAATTTTTAGTAACATTACTGTTTAATCCAGTGGTAGTGCTGGTTGTGGTCGAAGCTGCAAACGACAAAAATGAATCGGAGAAACTAACATCGCCATTCCCAATTGCCTGTACTTTGTAGGTGTAAGCTATTTCAGGAGTTAAACCTGTTATTGCTAAACTCTCGGTTGCCTGATTGTTTGCACTAAAAGGTGCACCTTCGACTAATGTCGTGCCTTGATATACATACACTTTGTAGCCTGTTGCATTTGCTACAGCTGTCCAATTTGCCGTAAAACCGGTGGAAGTTACACCTGACGCTTCACCCACTGTTGGTTTGGCAAGCAAAGCCGGATTTGTGGTACGGGTAATTATTTGCAAAATATAAATGCCTCCATTAGTAGGATTCTCGATTCTGAATTTTGTTGGAACAGAACGCGAAATAGGAATAATATAAATTGAGTCTAATCCCGTGGCTTTCGTATTGGCATCGTAAACATAAGTACTTCCAATGGCAGACCATGTATTTGTTGTAGCATCAAATTCTTTCAATTGGAATCCGTTACCGGCAGTTCCCGCTGTTGCATGTATCTCTATTTGCTCCACTGAGTTTACTGTTGGGAATGTAATTTTACCTCCAATTGAGCTTTTATCAATAGCAATGCGGTTGGTGTGAGATTCGCCCTTAATTCCTTTTACAGTTCCGGTATATAAAACAGCCGCCGATAAATCAAATCCATTGATTGAACTTGATGGATAAGATCCGCTTGCCGGTTGCGATAAAACAGCTTCACCCCACGAAATATTTCCGAAATCAGTATTGATGGTGTTTGCAGCAAAAGGATCAAGTGTTGTAACAGTTGCCGAAGCAGCCGAAGGGTCTGAATTGCTGAAGTTAGTAATGTCTCCTTTGGCAATTACTTTATAGGTATAAGTCAATCCCGACATTAATCCTGTAATAGCCAAACTCTCGATGGCTTGACCGCTCACATTGGTTGTGCTTACAAGATTTGCACCCAAATATACTTTCACATCGTAACCTACTGCATTTGCCACCGATGTCCAATTAGCAGTAAAACCCGATGCGGTTGTTGCGGATGCTGTGCCGACTGTTGGAGTTGTAAGTGGCGAAGCTGTTGATTGTGCAGCCACTGCTTCTGTCCAGGTGGTTGAAACCCTGACACCGCTAACAAAGAATTTTGCAAGCGAACTTCCGTTGTGTTTAAACATTAAATTTATAAGGGATGTTCTTGTTGTTCCATCTGTTTCAGCCGTAGCAACTGGTGTGGGTTCTGATGTTGATGCAATAATTGGGTTTATAAATAAAGTTGCTGCATAGGTTGATAAGTCGTACTTAATTACAATCAACAATACATCAGATGTGCTATATGTAGATGAACTCCATACAATATCTCCACTAGCTGTACTCGATCTCGTAAGCCCAATTCTATATGGATTTTTAGTTCCATCTGTCTGTTTTCCTGCCCAAATCTTTACAGCTGAATTTGTTGTTGAAGATGATAGCCCGAGAATTTCTGATGCAGTTTGTCCTTGATCTCCATTTGGTTGATATAAAAATGATAAATAAACAACACCACTCGAAATTGTTGAGAATGTTTTGTAAGCAATGTAATTTGAACCCGCGGAGTAATCATGATTAATTTTTTTTCCCAAGCCGGAATGAATATAGTTTCCTCCTGCATTTGAATAAATAAGTCCTCCTGCTTCGATGTTTCTACCAGTACCTGTTGTGAGTGTTCCGGTTGTTGTCCATGTAGCTTCACTTGCCAAATTTGCAACTGAAAAATTAAATGTTTCATCAATAATTACTGTTGCTTTTGCAAAAGTAAATATCGTACAAAAAGTTAATAATAAAGTAATTTTTTTCATGATATTTGTATTTTAGAGGTTATTAAATTTATTTTGAAATAAGTTTGATGTTGTAAATTTTATCTTTTTGTTGAATAATGCAAAACAGAATGCCTTTTTCGTTGGTGTTGAGGTAGAAATAGGAACTTGAAGCTTGAAATATTGAAATTTTTTGTCCTTTTGCGTTGTAAACACTTACAGTAGTTTCAGCAATATCTGACTCCGGAATGTAAATACGAGTCAGCCCTTCGAAAGGATTAGGAGCAATACGAATGTGGTAATCAGTTAAATCAGCTACGCCCGTCGAAGTTTTTATTTCATACGAAAATAATTCCGGAGCTGTTGGTCCGACGTGTTGTTCGCTCAAAGGTCCGTTTGCGATAACTGCGTCTGCGTTAAATTCGTCCGCACCAATATCGCGAATTCCAACAGCAGGTTGATTCTCGAAATCAAATGCTATATTGCTTGTGGACGCATTTATTGCCGGGCTGGTTGCCTTAAGTTTATAAACATGAAACGGTGTTGCGTAATTGCAGTTAGTATTGTAAGCGCGGCAATTTGTTATTATTAATTCAGGATTAATTGTTTTAATCTGAGTTTCGCTTATTCCTGTTAGCCCAAGTGTGGAAGTTCCTGTGGAATACATAATATTGCTACTGAAACTAACTCCTGCTAATGAACTGTTGCTGAAAGATTTTATAATTGGATTTTCATTATTTATTACAATATTATTCGCAACGATGTTGTTTTTAGGTGCTAACCCATAGGCTCCATTATTATCAAAACCAATCTCAATATCTGATTTGTTATTGACGAGGGTATTGTAAGCAAACAGATTATTCTCTGGTAAAAAATGACTTGAATTACTTGTAGAATTATTTGTGACATCGCCGTTGGTGATCACACAAGCGGCATCCCATTTGCTTCCCTTAAGGCCTTCGAAGTAGTTATTTATGATTTTGTGATTCAAACCATAAATACGAACTCCACCACAACCAATCGTATTTGTTTCGAACGTGGAGGTTTTCCCTTCTCCAAAGAAATAATTTCCTTCAACGACACTATTGTTGCCCTGGCGTAAACACACAGTTCCTACACAACGTCGAAAAGTGTTGTTTCGAATAGTATCTTTACAACTTTTTACGGATACAATTTCAGGATCGCCGTCGCAATCTTCGAAAAGGTTATTTTCGACAACTGTAAATGCATCCAATTTGCATAAATCACTCACGCCAATACGTACAGTTTCTTTTTCGTTTGCCAATCTTGGTGTGTTATTTCTGAAAATATTGTGATCGATACGATCGTGTTGCGAAATAGCAGGAACGGTGCCATGACTTCCATCAATAACCAACCATGCTCCGGAGTCATATTTGCCATCGAATAAATTGTGGTCGAACCGATTGTGATGACTATTGCAAATCTCATTTGCCCAAACATCGCCAACGGTTATCCATTTAGATGTTTGTCCTTCCACGAGCGTTTTCATCTTTAGCCAGTTGCGTGTAATGCGTACATAGCTGCAACCTTCCATTTTGAAAATAGTACTCATTGGCTCAATATCGATATCGAAGCCCTCGAAAGTAACATAACTTATAGCTGATAAAGTAAACGTGGATGAACCGGTTATTTTGGCTCCATGTAAATTGGCCGATTTAATGATTATCGGTTTTAATCCTGAACCACCACGATTTACTTTTACGCTTCCAAGTGCATAATTGCCATCCAAAACAAGGATGGTATCGCCCGGATTCATGTTAACCAGGGCATCTTTAAACTGAGCCACTGTGTTTACAATTCTTTTCGTAGATGAAACCTGAATTTCAGAAACTACTGCTCCGATATTCATATTGTTATTTACCACAAAAGATAAAGGATTGGTTGTTCCCGTTAAATCACCGTTCCAACCTGTGAATTGATAGCCGGATTGAACTGTGATTTGTACTGTAACAGATGTTCCGTTGTAATAATTTGTTTGTTGAGGTTGAAGTGTAATAGTTCCCCCAACAGGTTGACTAATTGTAATACTTGATTGAGTTGGTGGGTTTTGTGGATCAATGATAACTGTTGCGCCAATTGTCATATTGCCATTGACGGTAAATGCTTTCGGATTCTCAGTTCCCGATAAATCGCCAGACCAACCGCTAAAAATATAGTGTTCAGGCACAGTAATACTTGCCGACAACTGATCATTCAACTGATATGCTGTTTTTGTTGGAGAAAGCGTTATTGTTCCAAATGTAGGTTGAGCAACGACGATAGTTCTGTCGGTTGAAGAAGCCTGAAATGCAATGTCAGCAATAGGAGTGGAGCCAATATAAATATTTTCAACAGCAACATCGCATGTTCCACTTCCCATTGAAAAACGTATAGAGTGAAAGTCAAATGCTGTTGCAGCATTTCTGATTTCTCTGAATGTAAATGTTTTATTTAGAATAGCTCCATTTATGGCAAGTTGATATTTTCCGGCTCCATTGTCGATTTTTATCGAAATCCGCGTCCATGTATCTGTGGTATAAGTTGGTTGGGTTGCCCAACCCGCAGTTCCATCGTATATCTTAATTTTACCTGTGGTCAGAAAATCGAGCATAAAACTACGATGGGTATTTGTTCCTAAATCATAACCGGTGATTGAAAATGATGCTGTCGGCAACGACTTTAGTTTAATCCAGAAATCTAGATACACGTCGCCTGCAAGCGCTGTTGTGTTAGTTGCAAATGAAGTATGGTCAACCTGTAGTGCGGTGGATGCAGTCGAAAGTTTCAGTGCTTGCGATCCTTCTTTTATATAGTCAGCAGTTGTGACGATTTCTCCCGAGCCAGACGTTATTTTCCAGCTGTTTTTGTTGTGAATACTGCCGACGGTATAGTTGTCGGTACTTTCGAATGAAGTATTGATAAGTGTTTGGGCAGTTGCAGGTAATAACAACGTAAATAAGAATAATACTGTCAGGTAGTTTTTTTTCATTTAATATAGTATTTTTGGTCAACCAATTTATTGGTCGACCAAAAATACTATATCTATTTGCAACAAAAAAATTATTTTCTATTTATTTTTCAAAACATGTTGTAGAACATATAATTGGTCGACCAGTTTCTTAAATTGTAGATTTTCAAAATATTTTAATTGTTTTCAGAAACTCAAAAAGAGCTTTATTTATTTCTGATTTCTTATCCGGATCGAAACCGCCGTGTTTACCGCTGTCAACAGTAATAAATTCATTGTAAACACCGGCTTCGTTTAGTTTTTTATGAAGGATAACTGACTGTTCGTAGAGAACAATCGGATCAGCATTTCCGTGTACTATAAAAACGGGAGGGCTCGATTTTTTTATATGTGTAACGGGCGAAACGGATGCCCGAAACTCCAAATCGTCGGCTTTATTACCCAGCCAACGCGTCAGTGATTTGAATTGACTCATTTCTGAATTTAAATAGCTAAAGTCGGTGGGAGCGTAATTACTAATGATGGCCGCTACACGCATATCGGTTTTTTCAGTACAATTTTTATCAAAACGGTTGTCGTTTTCGAGCAATCCGCCCATTAAAGCCAAATGTGCACCTGCCGAACCGCCTGAGATTATAATTTTATCCGGATTGATATTCAATTGTTTGGCGTGTGTTTTAATGTAGTTAATCGCACAACGGATGTCCTCAATAGCTGCTGGAGCAGGAGCGACCTGCACCAATCTGTATTCCACATTGGCCACAGCAAATCCGGCTTTAAAGTACGAACTGAAACCACTTTGGCTTTCTTTTGTACCGTGATTCCAACCACCTCCGTGAATATGCAGTACAATAGGAGTGGGTTCTACGCTTGTGGGGTTAAAATACAAATCAATACGTCCGTTCCAATCCTTTACGGTTGTGTAAACCTCATCGATTTTCGATTGATAATGTTCCGGAAATTGTACTTTTTTGATCTCTGTTGTTTGTGCGAAGCAGATAATACAAAAAAAGAAAAACAGAGTTGTAAGAATTAATTTTGCTTTCATTAGTGTTTTTTTAATCAGTGAACTTCAATTATTTAAACAATATGTTTGGCCTTTATTTTGCATGTAATCAGTGATTTAGTTTTTTATGATTCATTCCAAAGTTCTCGTATTTTAATCAAATCTTTTTTCATTGCATCGAAAACGATCTGTGGATCAACTGAGATAGTTCGGTTACCCTTTTCGGCACCGCCTAAATCGTATTCGCAATGTAGTGAAACCGGAACCTTAATATTATATTGTTTCAATATACGAAAGAATTTTTTGAAATTCACCATTCCTTCGCCAATAGGGACATTCACTAATTGCCATTTTCCGTTCACCATTTCCCACTTATAATCTTTTACAACTATGGTTTTTATTTGTGAATGAATCAATTCCAATCCGTTCACCCAGGAAATAGCTCCTTCTACCATGGCATGTCGGATATCATATTGTGCTCCGAAATACTGCTGATCTGCTAACCTCAGAATATGATACACTTCCCATAGAGAACCTCCCACTAAATTTCCGGCATGATTTTGATAACAGCCTACAATGTCAAGCTCTTTATTAAACGCACTCAATTGCTTTATTTGTTGGGCATACATATCCAGCGATGCTGGGAGTGTTTTTCTTGCAGGATATTTATACCAACCCGGGCGATAGTATTTAATTCCACATTCAGATGCTGCTCGTAAAATGTCACGATCCCGGGAGTTGTTGACATTCTCGATTGTTGTTGATATCATGACTACTTTCGTACCACCTTTCCGAATTTCGGCAACCGCTTTTGGTAAATCTGTTTTAACTGTTGCAGGTTCCACATGTCCACCTGTACGTACTGTGAGATCAATGCCATCAAACCCCATTTCAGCTACTTTCTTGCCCAAAGTTTCGTAATCTAAAAACTGAAGATGTTTGGAGAAAATACACACTTCAAGTTGATCACTGTTTTGGTTTACAATTGATTGTGCTGCTGTTTTTGAGCTTGTGTTGCAAAATATGATTGCAAATAGTAAAGCTATAACTTTTGTATCGTATTTTTTGGGAGAACGTATTTTCATTACATATAGATTTAAAATTACAATTCACAAAAAGCAGTAGGAATTTCTTCGCATTTTACGCTGGCAATACTTTTGCCATTATTTAATTTTACACGTATAATGGCTCGTCCATTGTACAATTCCACGACTCGTGCACCCGACGAAGTTCCCAAATTATCCAATAATTGACCATCGCCTGTAAGTCCAAAACGAACTACCTTGCGCGAATCCAAACATTGAACTTTATTGGCATCGTACAGTTTTACTTCGATGGTAGCCGTGTCGTTCGATTCAGTAATTTTTTTCAAGGTCATAAGAGCCGGTTTACCCCATTTTTCGGTTTGATAGTTTTGCTTTATTTCATCTGTAACTGTCACTTTGCCTTTTCTGGCAATGACTTTAATCGTATTTTCTCCGGAATTGTATTTCACATTCCAACGAAGTCCGGCAGCTGGAAAATCTTGCGAATTACGTTTTTTTACACCCTGACTAACACCATTCAATATCAGTTCTGCTTCATCGCAATTCGAATATACTTTCAACATCTTTTCTTCATCTGGGCTTCCCCAACGAACAGGCCAACTATGACCATAAATATGAACCATTGGTTTTTTAGTACAGTACGATTGAAAAACATAATATGCTTCTTTTGGAGTTAGATCCCGTTCAACAACACCTTTTTGATTCATGTATGGAACGGGATTATCGGGACGAACCGGCGTAGAAAAATCCTTGAAAATCCAAGCCGCTGCTCCGGTGAGATTTGGCATAGTTTCCTGTTCTTTTAAATGCCATTCGAAAAGGTTACAGATATACGATTCGCTCCAGTCGCCATCTTTCGATACGCGAGCCGAACCGCCAATAAGTGATGCATCTCCCGCTCGTTCGTCCACACCTTGTCCGGTTTTTATTTCCTGTAAACCTTTGTCGGGAACTTCGGAATGTCGTCCGGCATGACTATCGCCACCCCATTCAGCGTGAAAAAAATGTTTTACTTCAGCAATTTCTTTTTGAGTCTTTTCTTTGTATTCGGTGTAAATTCCTCTGTACCAACCAGCCCAAATTGAGGGTGAATATACATCAGGGATGTCTTTGCAAAAATCGCAACGGCGAATGGAAGTCAGACGTGTTGGGTCTAATTGGTGCGCCAGTTGATGTAATTCTGTCATGTAATTGCGAATTTTTTGCTTGTCGAACTCCGCAAAATCGCCGGGCCAATCGTTTTCGTTACCAAGTCCCCAAAGAATCACCGAAGGATGGTTTTTATGTTGGTCAATCATGTTGGTCAGCATTTGGCGACCTTGTTTTTTGTACGCTTCACCACCCAAACCTCCACGACACCAGGGTATTTCTTCCCATACCAAAATGCCCAAACTATCGCACAAATCAAGTATAATTCCGGATTGCTGATAATGTCCCAAACGTATAAAGTTGACGCCCATTTCTTTCATTAACAACATTTCACGACGCATAAGATCTTCTGTCATGGCGGCTCCAATTCCGGCATGGTCCTCGTGCCGGTGTGTGCCGCGTAATAATAAGCGACTGCCATTGAGCATGAACGGACCTTTTTCGACAAACTCAAAGTGCCGGAAACCAAACTTTTCGGATACTGTTTGTGTACCCGACTCCGTTGTAATCGTTGCTTTGCAGGTGTATAAATTTGGCTGCACAGTCGACCATAGTTTTGGCTTTTTAATTTTTGCCGTAAAAACGGATTGTTCTCCATCGGAAATAGTTATTTCCTGATTTGATACATTGATTGTTTTACCTGAATTATCAATTATTTCGAGTGTAAGCTTTGCTTTTGATGCTGCAGATTTATTGGATAGTTTTAAACCGACTTCGTAGTTTCCAACAGTACCTTTTGCATCTGTCGTTGGGTTAATGTGCAGTTTTTCAATAGATAGAGCCGGTACGTAAACTAAATTCAGATAGCGATAGATACCACCGTACAAATTAAAATCGGATAAATCGGAAGGCATCATTTCCAAATCGCGCGAATTATCGCAACGAATCGAAAGCGGAATTTTCCCGTTAAACTCAGTTGCTGTCTTTTTATCTTTCAAAAAGGAATTTACTGCATCGGTAATGTCTACAGTCCATTCGTCGTAACCACCAATGTGCGAACCAGCTTTGGTGGTGTAAACATATACATCGGTTTTTTGCCCTGAGCCTTCGAATTGTAACAATGTTCTTCCATTCTTATACGGATTATTCACTTCAATTTGTGTCGTATACCAAGCCGGACCCTGGTAGTAATTCACATCGGGATCAACAGCATCATAAGCATTATAGCAATGTGGAAGTGTAACGTTTTCCCACAAAGGTACGCTTTCGGGGTTTCCGGCTTTTGTGGGACGAACAGCTTCCCAGATTCCACCCAGATCACTTTTCAAAAATTTCCAGTTTTCATTCAACCTTATTTTATTTTCGGTAAAGCCAGGAAGCGTAAGGGCTAATACTATTACGGAAAGCAGAAATTTCTTTAGGTTCATTGTAAGTTGTTTTTAATTGATTGAAGAATGAATAGTTTATTCTAATGCTTTGACAGAATGAATTTTACTGTGTTCGTGCTGTTGTGACTTATTAATCGGGCAAAATAGATGTTATTATTTAAATGCGAAAGATCAAGAGATAGTTTTTGTATTCCTTTTTGTTGTACAGGAATAATTGAATTTAAAACCTGACCTTTAGTGTTGATAATTTGTATTTTCGTGTTTTCAAGTCCTGAATTATTGTATTCGATATCAACTTGTTTTGAAACATTATTTTGTTGAACCGAAAGATAATTATCTCCCTGATCAGCAGGATTAAAAGTAGCGGTGTTTTGTTCCTCGTGGATAGAGAAACCATTAAACAACACAATTTCGTCGCGCAGCGCCTGCGAGTTGAGTAAACTTCTGTAGATACCCCATTTAGGGCGAATAAAGTTATTATCGGCTCTGATTGTAAGTAGATTATTGTTGCTGTAGGATAACACTGTTGCTCCGGTACTTATATTTTTAATAATGATTGAGTACGTTCCGCCTGCGTTACTGATTTTTACCCGTTCGGTAACTTCTACCCAGTTTCCTTCGAAAAGTGAAAGATTAACTGACGTAAGTTTCTCGGAACTTAAATCTGAGTCGACATAATAATTCAGTTCCATTTTGTTGGGGGTACCTTTACGGGCTGTCAGCACAAAAAGTGGATCAGAATCATCGCCACCAACAGCTTTTATTTGATGTAAATGCGTAAAGTTCGACGAAGGTTGATAGCCTACAGGTACATAGAATTTCCATTTATATACCACTGTTTCACCCGCAACCCCTTTTAAGTTTGCTGGTGAAGCTTCGTAAGTTTTTATTTCCACACGTTGTCGGTCGAAGTTAATGCAGCGGTCGTTATCAGGTATTACGTGAATATGAAAAGCAAAAACATATTGATTTAAAGATGTATCCCACACTTCGGTAATGTGACGGCCAAATTCAGGATGTACACATTCGGCACTTTCAACCACATCGCCGCCGTTTGGTGCTAAAACGCTGTTGATTAATTCATAGGTGTTTCCGGGGCCATCTGCATTCAGAATTGTCTGAGCCGCTGTGTTCTCAGAAAATCCCCAAATTATAGCAAATAGCAATATACAAAAATTTAATTTCTTCATTCTACATTTTTTAATTTTACAATAGAGACGTTTGTGTAGCAGTCTGTTTCTGTGACTGCTTTTTGGCGATTAATCTTTATTTCATTTAGTTCAAATATTGCAATCGTTCAAAATAAATGTAAAAACACTTTGTTCAGCTAACCCCAGTAGCTCGTTTATATTTATAAGCCGTACAAACTAATGTTCAAAAAAATAAATAGATACAATTAAGTAATATTGCTAATCCCATGTTGGTACAAGCATTGAGGCCTGTGTCAAGGTGATGCTATTTGATGAACATGAAAAAAATGTTTTACTAAATAACGCACATATTAAATATTGTAGCGAGATGGAGGAAATTATTGACGATTAAATATAATTACTCCTCCAACTCCAATAGGGCTTATTGACATTATAGAATCACTAATACCGTATATTTCATAGCAACTTTTTTCTAGAGTAATAGAATTTTCTATACTTAAGTAACTTGTTAACGAATCAATAGTTACTTCAATTCCGCATTGAGGTGAAATATTTGAAATCAGATAATTATCTGATTCAATTAACTGATTTGAGTAAAATTGTGTACATTTTTTATCACCTGTGAAAATTTATTTCCACTCAATATCATTTTCAGAAATCCAAGTGCCAATAATTTTAGATTTTTCATTATCTACAGGATTTACTAAGCTTGTTGTGATAAACCAACTTAAAATTAACATAAATAGTGTCGTGAACTTTATTAAATTTTTTTTCATATTTTTTTTGAATTAAACAATTGTCAAATAAAAAAATGATTTTCTATAGGATTAATATAATTTCATTTTCTAACAGCATTGTGAGTTCGAACTCTATCTGTTTTTTTTGCTTGCGACCTAATATCCTTGTATCTCAAAAGTGCTTCCAGATAATAATAATCGGCATACGAAATGGGAGTGTCAATTTCAGATTTTTTAGGCCAGTTTCCCGTGGAGTGTTTGAGAATAAACAGTCCGTTTTCTCCTTTTTTTGCTAAGTATTTGTCTGATGAAAGACTTTTCAAAATTTGTTCGGCAGCTTTAAAATAGTGTGATTGATTTTGCTGATAAGAATTCAATTCAATTAAGGCCGAGGCTATAACAGCCGCCGCCGAAGCATCGCGGGGTTCGTCAGGAATATTCGGTGCGTTAAAATCCCAGTATGGAACTTTGTCTTTTGGTAAATTTGGATGATTCAATATGAAATCAGCTACTTTTATGGCATGTTTCAGATACTTAATGTCTTGCGTTTCGCGATACATCAATGTATATCCATAAAGTGCCCAGGCCTGACCACGCGCCCATGAAGAATTGTCATCGAAACCCTGATGTGTTACTTTTTCAACAACTTTCCCACTTATGCTGTCATAATTTACAACATGAAAGCAGCTGTGGTCTGCTCTGAAATGATTTTCGAGCGTTTTGTCGGCATGTGAAATACATGCATTTTTCATTTTTTCATTATTAGTCAATTTTCCAACCTCGAAAAGCAATTCAAGATTCATCATATTATCGATAATAACTGCGTAATTCCACCTATTGCGTGTATCCCACGATTTTATAAGTCCGATATTGGGATCGAATCTTGTCATTAATGATTCGGCACCTGTAGTTAACACCTCTTTATACTGTTCGTTTCCGGTGATTCGGTATCCATTTCCAAAACTCGAATTAAGAATAAAGCCAACATCGTGAGTATCTTTGCGATATTTTGCCAATTCAACTAAATTACTGTAATATTCTGCTTGTTCAATCGCTTTGCTGTTATTAGTTAGTTCGTATATGTACCAAAGAGATCCCGGGAAAAATCCACTTGTCCAATCTTTAATCCCTACAAATTCTACTTGTCCGTTTTCGAAAGTTCTGGGATTTAATTTTTTATCTTTATATGTTTCGGCAGCTAATAGTAATTGTTCTTCGGAACGATCAATTGCATTTTGCAGCCACTTTTCCTGTTTTGCTTGTTCGGTTTTTTGTTTTACCGGACTTTTCAAGCCCATCCAAAGCAGGGGATTTTTTATTGGCATATTACGTTTGCTTTCCTCACTCGGGAACTCAGCCGATGCATTTTTCCATATTTCCACCCAATCAGTTTTTGGAGCATGTATCGCGGCCAAAAACATAAATGGTCGTCGCCCCGGTTGTTCGTTCCAGTACAAAACATCTTCAGGGAAAGCCCATTTTGATTTATCTAAAACGAATGGTCTTATAAAATCCAATGCTTTGCCCATTCCTCTTCCGTCGCTCAATTCATAAGTCCAGCAATTTAAAATCTGAGCCAGGGTTGCAGCACCGTCCAAATTGAAAAGTGAGTAAGCAAATGGTTTTGTACGTGCTGTTTCCAACGGAAAACTGCCATCAAAAGCCATTTGTTTTGCAAGTAATTGGTTGTTGTAAAAATTCCGGCATTTATCTAAACTATTTTTATCACCCACAAAAGCGGCATAAGCTGCCACTTGAGCATGCCACCATGTTCCGTGGTTGTTTTTGGCGTTCATTTCGTCGATGCCGTAAGGATGGGTGTTTAGCCAGTTTAAAAATGTAGCGAACCACTGCTTAATGGTTGCGGCATCCGATGAACTTAAATAAGGCGATTGCTGTAAAATTTCGACTGACTTCACTACTTCTATTAACGAAACGGCGTCGATTATGCCAATGCCTCGTCCGGTATTTACACCATTAATTGCTTGTGCATAAAGTAAATGTGGATTCATTAAAGTGATTGTGTCCACGAACCAGGCTTTCAGATGTTTTACTGCATGTTGTGCATATTGCTTTTTACCTGTCAGTAAATAGGCAGAAGTTTCTGTTCCGACAATCCACGAAAACCGTCCGATTGCTTTAAGATGATTATCGAAGTTATCGGGATTATTCAATCCATCTTTTCGGATATAAGGCCCTGTCGGATTTTCAGGGTTTGGCCACCAGTAAGTTGCTTCGGAATAATAATCGTGCTTACAACCGGCACTGCGTACACAGTGCGAGGCTGTAACAGTAACTGGTTTTTCTTTTAGAAACTGATCAGCTAAATTCAGTACACGTTTTTGTTCAGCTTGTACAATGATCGACTGAACCTTTTCGGTAAAGTTAGTCTCGCTTTTTTGAAATGCAGAGATCATATTGTACTGAAAAATTAAAATAATCAGAATTGTATATCTATGTGCGTTTTTTTTTGCCATGTTTCCTTAGCTTGATTTATGGGACGTTTTTTTTGCTTATGGTGGTAAGGTTTGCAATTTGAAATGTATGTGAAGTATTTCGCACACATTTCAAATTGAATTAACTTTAGAAACTGAATTGAAATTTCTGATCGGTAATAGTGTTAATGCTGTTTTTCTTCTCAGAAAATAATCTTATTTTATTCCAATATTAGCTCCATCTGTAGCTTTACCAACCAATTTTGACTTGCCCGAAAGGTTAAAGCTCTTTTTCTCAAATCCGGGATTCTCAAACATGATCTGAGTCGATTTTGCTCCTTTTTCAGTTTTTGGCGTTGCGCTTGCATTAAAATTGCAATTTGAAATGATATTTTTTGTTCCTGACAGTTTCACGCTTGTTTTTGCTGTCGAATTATTGAAAATTGTATTAGTAATTCCAACATTTACAATACCTGTCAATTTAAGTATTGATTGTTTTTCGTCGGCGCCAATAGCATCGAAAACACAATGATCTACTTTTAACGAACCTCCTAAAGTCGATTCATCGTTTCCTCCACGGTAGTAATCCAGTACAAATTGTGTGAATTTAGTGAAAACAGAGTTGTTAAAAACTACATTTTCAGCATTGTATTTACCCGTGTTGTCTTTTTCAACGGACAATGAAAAACCGCGATAGGAATCTCTCAAAATAGAATTGCTAACAACAATAGAGTCAGCTAATGAGCCTTTATAGGCTTTGAAAATTGCTCCCGACTCTACATTTACATCGTAAATTTCACAATTGTCGATCAACAACGAATAATTAAAAGCACCTTCTTTTGCCGAAACGAACACATATTTTGCCATAAATTTTGCTTTGCTATCGCCATTCATTGCAATACCAACGAAATGCACCTTCGCATTGGCTCCAATTTCAAAAAAACTGTTGTTTTCACGTTCAGATTGCAATCGAATTACAGGTTTTGTTTTCGAGTCGGCGGCTTTTATTGTAATGTCTTTATTTAAAACAATTTTATTCGAAATAATATGTTCGCCTTCCGCTAAAACGAGTATATCGCCACTTCCTGCTTTTTTGATAGCTTTTGTCAAATTATCTGTTCCAGCTTCTATATTCACTGTTTTACCAACCACTTTTGGTTTTTGATTTTCGGCAGCAGTAATGGCTTTGTACCATTCGGGTCCGCAGTTTTTGGCTGTGGCAATTTCAACCTGAGGATTCACACCTTTGTTCTGAAATGCGCCAACAACAGATTCGCCACGCGTTTGTCCTAAAATATCGTATTTTACATACGGTAGTTTTTTTGCTTTGAGGTTTGAATAAACCATATCAATGTCGAAAACCTTGTCCTTTAACACCTCTGCTTCCACAGCCCCTTTGTCTTTTTGAGTTCCTGCGGAATTAACCAAAATATTGTTGTCCAATCTGATTCCATCAGTTGCATCGTAATATTTTATAAGTTCGGCGGTGTTCGGACAATAAATAAGGTTGTTGAGCAATAAAGTGTTTTCAGGTTTTACTATCCTGTTTCGTTCGCCAAAACCAATGCCAAATGCCCATGGGAAAGCGCAATCGAAATAGGTGTTATTAGCAACAATCACATTTTTAACAGGAGCGTAGCCATTGGCAGGAGAGTCCGGTATGGCGTTCATAATTGCCAATCCCGAACGAAATTCATCGCCGGCAAGTTTGTAAAAGTAATTGTTGAAAATTTTATGACCTTCGTTAATCACACGCACACCTCCGGTATTAATTTTTCCATTGCCAATAAACCAGTTGCCCGAAACAGTTGAATTGTTGCCGTGTCGCAATACCAAACTGCCTTCGCATTCAAAAAAAGTATTATTTACAAAGATATTGTCGCACGATTTGTTCGAAATAATTTCGGTTTCGCCATTGCAATGTTCAAAATAGTTGCCCTCGACAATGCTGCCTGAACTTAAATGACAAACCTGACTTGTTCCAATGCGGATGCTTTCCCCTCCATTTGAACCCAATCGGGGACGTGCACCAAAATAGTTGCGGTAAATTAAATGTCCGTTGTTGATAGAGTTCGAATCGTTGGGCCAAACCACCAGGGTAGTTCCTTCGTTGCTTTTTCCTCCAAAATAACAGAATTCCACAGTGTTTTTCTTTCCATAAAGCCCTACCCAGTGGTCGGCCGAATCTTTTATTGGTTGATTATATTTGTCGATAACACATTCGGATATTACTGAATTGTAGGCATAATCCTTTGATCCTGTTCTGAATTCAATGACCGTACTACGAGGTGTTCTTCCGTTTTTAAATACAAGTCCCGAGACGTGCAGCCACTCGCCCGAAATGCGTAGACTTGAAGCTCCTTCGAGACTAACATTCCCGGGTGTTTCGGCAGTCAGGTAAATATATTTATCTTTTTCACCTTTTCCCTTAAATACAAGGGATGCATCTTTCCATGTGCCATTTGATAAAATAATAGAATCTCCGGCTGATAAAGTTTTTAATTGATTGTTAAATTGATTGATGTTTTCTACTTTTACACTTTTGGCGTTTATAGCCAATACCGTTGTGAAACATAGAATTATAATAAAATAAAATGTGTTTTTCATGGATTTTAGTATTGATTAAGCTGTTGGAATTTAATTTCCAACAGCTTAAATATAGATATGCAGTTTGTGAGATGTTTATTTTATAATAGCATTTGTAAAAGCCTGTTTTGCTTCTGACAGAGTATTTACAGCTGCGTTAACCTGACGCTCAATTGTTGTACTTGCTCCACGTACAGCTTTAGCCGCAGTAATTGCGGTTGTAAAAGCTGTTTTGGCATCTTGAGCAACTTCACCTTTAGCAGTACCTACAAGTGTGGCTGTGTTTAAAGTTTCCGCATCAACAATAGCATCGTTCAGTGGACGCCTATCAGAGATCCAAAGGCTGCTTGTAAAAGCTTTCCCGGGAGCAGCAAGGGTTTTGTCTGCGTTTATTATATCAGTAATTGTCAGATCCGACTTTGTCAGTACAATTTCGGCAGCAGATAAAGCAGTTAAATATGCGGATTTATAAGCATCGAAATTTGTTGTGCTTTTAAAATCGCCTTTGTTATAACCAACAACGCAGTTTTCCACAATATTTTTTTCGGAGGAAATAAATGTCGTCAATTCCAGCTTATATTGTTCAAGAGTCTTTGGTGTAATCGTACTTTCATCATCGGTAGAGCAAGCTGTAAATAAGATAACTATGCTTACAATCAAAACACTGAATAGTGTCTTTTTTTTGAGAATTTTCATGATTATAGTATTTGATATGATTAATAAGTTTCGTTTTGTGAAATAGCAACCTCGTTATTCGTGTCTATTTCTGTCTGCGGAATAGGCAGTAATAAACGTTCCTTTATAAAAAATCTCTGTTCTGGTGGTTGAATAGGATTATATTTTGAATACATCAATTCCCAGTCGGTTACAAATGTATGTTGAATTAATATTTCAACCGGTTTATTTGGGTTGTTATATGATTTGGCCATGCGCAGGAGATCAAACCAACGCTGATTTTCGAATGCCAACTCCAGACGACGCTCAGCATATACTGCATCTAAAGCTTCTTCTTTGGAACCAAAAGGACCGATATTAGTTAATCCTGCACGGGTACGTATCTGATTTACATAAGTGTGAGCACTATTGAAACTCCCATTTTGAGCCAATACTTCGGCATAAAGCAATACAATGTCAGCATAGCGTAACACAATCCAGTCATTCTCAGCTTGCAACGCCTGGCTCATCGATGGGTCTGCATATTTTGTAATGTATGGATATGATGACGTCTCAGATCTATTCCATACGCTAAAACATGTTTTAGCACGTGTGTCGGATGGATTCACATTGAATAAATTCATAATTTCCTGCGTAGGAGCATTAAATCCAAGCGGTGTTCCTACTTTAAGAAACTGATTGGCTGAACCAATAGGTGCAAATGTAGGCCAGAAATTTGAACCTAAGCCAAGACTTCCTCCTTTATATCGAATGGCAAAAATAATTTCATTGTTCATTTCATTGGTTGTACTGAATACATTAGCGTAGGCATTAGCACCGGTCAACAGGCTATGTTGTGGGGCTGCCATTACTTCTTCGAGCAGTGTTTTAGCCAATGCTAAGTTTTCTGTTCCGCCCAACATCATGTACACCTTAGCCAACATACCTTTGGCTGCCCATTTTGTGATACGTCCTTTGTCAGATGTACCATAAGATGCAGGAGCCTGAGCAGCAGCTTTTATTAAATCCGGAATTATTATTTCGTTGTATATTTCTGACACCGGAGAACGTGGTATGTTTTTAGCTTCGTTAGGTCCTATTACAGTGGTTATTTTGAACATATCACCAAATAAATTGACCAGTGTATAATAATGGTATGCACGCATAAATAGTAATTCAGCTTCATATTGTGCACGTTGCGATTCAATCGTAACGTATTTATTGTCGGCCAGCGAAGGGATTACTGCATTGATGTTCGAAATATTCTGGAAGATTTTATACCAGTAGGTTTGCAATGAGGGTAAACTTGGAGATGTACGGAATGATGCTACATCCGTTTGATCAATACGTATTGTTGCGCTCGAACCGGTTCCATCCTGCCAGGTATTGTCGCTTCGAAGTTCAGTATATAGCCATTCTTCGGTCTGAATAGTAGCCATCCCCGCATAGCAACCAAGGATGCCCTGATTAATACGTGTAGGAGTAGAATAAAAGCCAACCTGAGTTAGTACAGATTCCGGCTTATCGGTCAGGAAGTCCTCGCAAGATGTGAGAGCAAATACTGACATCAAAACTATGATTGTTAATTTTATATTTTTCATTTTCATTTTCATTGTAATTTTAATAATAAAAGAGAGACTAATTAAAATGTAAGATCAATACCGAAAGTGTAAGTCCTGTTCAGAGGAAATGCACCGCGTTGGTAACCATCTACCAATGGACTTGTGTATTGGCTTGATGTTTTTCGGGCTTCAGGATTGATACCTCTGTAATCCGAGGCCATTATATAAAGAAGGTTTTGAGCCGAAAAATAAACTCTTAATTCTCCTATTTTTATTTTTTTCATTAAATTCTCCGGAATTTTATAACCGAAAGTAAGATCGCGTAACGAAGCATAAGATCCATCCTCAATACAATAGTCGGTAAGCATTAAATCGCTACCAGATGTTGTAGTAGAATATACCGTTTTTCCATCGCCCGGAAACATAGGACTTATGTAACGGTTATTTGTGTAAGCTTTGTTAAGACGTAATTGTTCGTTGTAATTTATATTCCCATTGATCACATCAACGCCTTGTACTCCTTGTAAAAGGAAGCTTAAATCAAAGTTTTTGTATGTGAATATGTTTGTTATTCCCCAAGTGAAATCAGGAAACGGATCACCCAAAACGACGCGATCTTCTGCATCGATTTTATTGTCATTATTTGTGTTTTGTACTTTTAGTCCTCCAACGATCGGAGCAAACTTTGAGTAGGTGAATAGAGTACCATTTCCATCGGTTAATTTCTTTGCAGCCGCCACTTCTTCGAACGAAGTCCAAACGCCATCGGATTTATAACCATAAAACTGAATGGCAGGCTGACCAACAATAGCACGATAAACTTCATTTCTTTCTCCAAAGTTGTCTTCTTTTTCTTTATCACCGTAGTTCAGCAAAGTGTTTTTGTTGGTCGACAAATTGGCTGTCGTTTTCCAAGTGAAATTTCGGTTCGTAATGTTAGTTGTGGATAATTCAACTTCCCACCCTTTGTTATTCACTTTTCCAATATTATTCCAATAGGTTTGGTGACCGGTTATGAACATGGATGGCTGCTGAAGCAACAATTGAATGGTATTTGAATTATAATGTTCTACTGAAACATTCAAACGGCTATTGAAGAATCCGAAATCAATACCGAAATTCGCTTCGGCTGTTTGTTCCCATGTAATATCGGGGTTGCCTAATGCCGAACTGTTCGATGCCATACCCGAAACCAATGTGCCATTGCTCGAACCTAACACATAATTACTTGTGTTGATTGAATTCATATAGGAGTATTGTGGAATATTGTTATTCCCGGTTAACCCATAACTTGCACGGATTTTAAGATTTGATACCCAGTCGAGTTGTTTGAGGAATTTTTCCTCTGAAGCTCTCCAGCCTATTGAGGCAGCCGGGAAGGTTCCCCATTTGTTTCCTGTTGCAAATTTTGAACTACCATCGGAACGAATGCTTAATGAGCTCATGTATTTTCCCTGATAGGCGTATGTAATTCGACCTAAAAGTGACATAAGAGTTTCGGAGTAGTAAAATGAACTTGTACCAGGTAGGTTTGGGCTGTCCAAAATAATCTGCGAAGCAAGATTAAAGGATAACATTTCTTCATCCGGGAAATTGGTACCAACTATTACGTTGTATTTATTAGTACTTTTCTGGAATGTTACACCTGCTAACCCGCCAAATTCATGTTCGCCCCATTTTTTATCGTAAGTCAGAGTGTTTTCTGATAATAATTCGCTACGCAATGTCAACTGGCGTGTAAGTGAATTTGGATTTCCTGCTTTATTGGCCGATGTTTGCTCTTTTTTATTGTATTCCTTGTTTGAATAATAAATACCGTTAGAGGTTTTAAATTGCAAACCTTTCATTATATCTACTGTAATATATGTGTTTCCCTGTAGCTTGTATTCGTCGTTGAAAATGCTTGTCCTTTCACGAATGGATACGGGGTTTTGATTGCTTGAGTTAAATGGAGATACTCCGGTTAAATGCCAAACTTCATTGTCATATCCTGTTCCACTTATGTTAATGCCATTAAAATCCGATGGCTGTGCATAGTCTCCAACTGTTTTCCCGGTCAAAGCAGCTGTAGCAGCGTTGTGATGAATGGGAAGCCATGAAGGAAACCGCATATAGTCGGTAAGATCTACAGCTGGACGTTCCTGATGAGAGAATGTCGGGCTTAGGTTTACACCGAGTGATACCGATTTTGATAGTTTTATATCCATCTTTGCACGAAAAGTATATTTATCGTAGGTGCTGTTTTTCATGATTCCATCTTCCCCTGTGTAATTTCCAGATACGAAGTATTTCATGTTTTTGTCTCCTCCAGAAGCATTTAACTGATAGTTCTCTATTGATCCAAAGGGACGTAAGCCTTCATCCAGCCAATCGGTAGGTGAATCAATCAGGTTTTTCAAAACCAGATAGGCTGCACGTTCGTTGTCAGTTATTCTGTTATAAGCCATTGTCTCAGAAGATATCCCATTGATGGCGGGATCAAGTTTGCGTTGAGCTGCTTCGTTTTGTAGTAGCGCAGTATAATCTTCTGTTGAAAGCATATCAGGAAGTTTTAAAGCCGTCTTAATACCTTTATACATTTTAAAACTGTATTTTGGCTTTTTTATATTCCCGCTTTTTGTTGTTATCAGGATAACACCACCAGCTGCACGTGATCCATAAAGGGCTGCCGATGCTGCATCCTTAAGAACTTCGATAGATTCCACATCCCCCATGCTGACCATAGAGAGTCCATCGGGTACTGGAAAACCATCAACAACAACTAATGGATCAGCACTGGCGCTGATTGAACCCATTCCACGTACTCTGATTTGTGGCTTCTCTCCTGCTTCAGGATTGTTATTGTTGATTTGAACGCCAGCTAATTTACCCTGAAGGGCCTGATCTACTCGTGACACAGGTAATTCATCCATTTTGTCATTTTTCAAAGATGATACTGCGCCGGTCAGGTGAGATTTTTTCTGAGTACCATAGGCCACTACAACTACATCTTCCATTTGTAAAGCGTCCTCAGTCAGGGTAACATTAATTACTGCGTTATTACCTACTTCTCTTGTGGTAGTTTTATAGCCGATATACGAATAAACAAGTGTAGACTTGTTGTTTGGGACCTGGATGGTGTATTTTCCATCGAAGTCTGTTATTGTTCCTGACTTTGATCCACTTACCATAATATTGACACCGATTAGCGGTTCTTTGTTACTGTCGATGACAGTTCCACTCACTTTGGTTTGCGAGAGTGCCATACTTGTGCTCGTTAATACAAGCACAAAAAACATAAGTGCATTTCTTACGTAATTTTGTTTTGTTGTTTTTTTCATGTATTTGTAACTATAAATTAGATAATATTGAATATGATCGGTAGCTATTTTTATTGATTTTGAATAAATCGGTTAATATCGTTTCCATGCGTTAATTGTGTTTTTCTTTAAATTGGTCAACCAATAATTTGGTCGACCAAAATTACAATATAACTTTATATGTGCAATAGGAATAATCATTTTTTTTTCAATTTATGTTATTAAACATGTTTTAAGGTTACCTAAAACAAAAAAAACCGTCCAAATTTGGACGGTTTTTTAAAAAGCAAGTAAAAAAGATTAGTTTAATTCATTTTCGGGTTGCAGCAGTTTCGATTTTGCAAAATCAACCACTCCCTGTAAATGCTCTCCCATAAGTTGAGCGGCTAAATCTCCATCGCGCATTTTAATGGCTTTGAGCATGTTGGTATGTTCTTCAACCACTGCTTTGTTGGGTGCACATATCCTGTCGCGCTGATAAATTGTCATAATATCGGGAATGACAATCAGTAACATAGCTTTGAAAACCGGATTGTGACATCCTTCGGCAATTGCCCGATGAAATGCAAAGTCGTCACTGACTCTGTCGGCAGAATCAAAGGAATTTACATAGTTGTCGTGTGCTTTTTCCAGGGCTTCCATATCTTTGGCATTCCAGCGTTGAGCACATAGCCGTATCCCATTTACCTCTAAAACAAATCTTGTTTCGACCAAAGAATAAAAGTCGTAATTTTGTAGATTCAGTACATCTGATATTAATCCGTCTAATGTATTGATATCCAATCCGTTTATGATTGAGCCGCTTTGTGGTAAGGTTTTTATAATTCCATAAAACTCAAGTTTGTGCAGCGCTTCTCTTATTTGAGTTCTTCCGAATTCAAAGTCTTGAGCCATTTTTCGTTCAGCTGGCAGTTTGTCGCCGGGTTTAAGTACCCCGGTATTGATCATTTCTTTAATTTTAGAAATAACTACATCAGCCGGTCTTTCTATGGTTTGATTTTTTGTTTTTAATAAGGTTTCTGGCATTGTATCTCTTTTTTCTTTTGTTTCAATAAAGATAACTGTTTTTAGCTTATTTCTGAATAAGCATTTCGAGTCATCTTTGTGCAAAGATAAATTTAAAAAATTATTTTTCAACTATGTTTTAGCTTAAATATGAAATGATTGTAGAAAATAAAAATGGATTTTTATTAAAAATTTCATTCATTATAGATCAAAATTTCAGTTTTTGAATTAACTGGTCGACCAAAATGTTGATTCTCAAAGTCTTTGTTATTTGCTTAAAATCTGAAAAGTTTATGATCGAAAAAATATATATTTTTCATTAAAGCTATATTTTTGTCGGAGATAAATTTTTAGTTTGTGAAATGAAAAACGCAACATCCTATAGACATATTTGTTACAATGATATATTTGGTTGTTTTTTTCGAAGCTAAAAAAGTAGGATATTACATTAAAAAAAGTTACACACTATATGATTGTAATTCATTCTCATTTAAATAGTCCTTCATTTCATCTGGCGGCAGAAGAATATATTTTCTCTCAACGGACTGAAGATGTGTTGCTCTTTTATGTCAACGACTCAAGTGTTATTTTGGGTTCAAATCAGGTGACAGTGAACGAAGCGAATATATCGTTTTGTGCTGAAAATAATATTCCTATACTGAGACGAATGTCGGGTGGAGGAGCTGTTTATCATGACCATGGCAATCTCAACTATAGCTTTATTTCTAATGTAAAAGAAGGAAAGCCAGTACTAAGTGCCGATTTTTTAGTTCCAGTTGTTGATGTTTTAAAGTCGATGAACATTCCGGTAGAGATAGGTAAACGCAAGGATTTGTGGCTTCCGGGTGGCTATAAAGTGAGTGGAACGGCCTCGCATGTAAGTAAAAATCGCCAGTTGCATCATGGTACTCTGCTTTACGATACCAATCTGGATCATCTTCAGCAATCACTCACTGTAATAGTAAAAGACTATAGTCTCAAGGGAATTGCTTCAGTTCCAAGTGTGGTAAAAAATATACGGACTTTTATTGTGGAGCATACAGGAGCATCGCCGGATAGTCATGTTTTTTTTGACGTATTTGTAAATAAATTTGCTGTTTATTATCAAACTCCGGTTTTGTCATTCACCCAAACCGAAATGTCGGCTGTCAGACATATTGAAGCTCAAAAATATACACAAAACGATTGGATTTTTAAAAAGTAAAGTGGACAAGTGCAGCGGTTGATAAATCAAAACCCTAAATATCTGAAAAAAATATTTTTCTTCATAACTATTTCACAACAGAACATTACTTTTGTTTCAGAAAACAATAAAATCAAATAGAATGAAACGAAAAATAGCTTCTCTTCTTTGTGTTTTGGTAGTGGCCAATGTGGTAATGGCCGGGGATGTGAAACCAACCAAAAATGTGATTGTGATGATTCCGGACGGAACATCGCTGAGTGTATTGTCGGCTTCGCGCTGGCTTAAAATCTATCGTAACGAAGGTGCTTCATTGAATGTTGACCCATACATGAGTGGTACGGTGACTACCTTCTCGTCCAATGCTCCCATTGGCGATTCGGCACCCACCACTTCCTGTTTTATGACCGGTGTGCCGCAGCAGGCCGGAAATGTGTCCATCTATCCGGTGGCCGACCCGGCTAACGATCTCGTGAAACTCAATCCCGACAGCGCCTACCAGCCTTTGGTTACAATTCTGGAAGCTATGCAACGCGAGCAGGCCAAATCGGCCGGACTGGTGGTGACCTGCGAGTTTCCCCATGCTACACCCGCCGACTGCGCAGCACATACTTACAACCGCAGCGACTACAAAGTGATAGCTCCTCAAATGGCTTACAATAACCTGGAAGTGATGTTCGGAGGTGGAAATGCTTTTGTGTCGGAGGACATGAAGCAACATTTTAAAAATAACGGAACAACACTGATTCAAAACGATAAACAGGCTTTGCTTGACTTTAAAGGGAAAAAAGCGTGGGCGTTGTTTGGCGATAAGGAATTGCCTTACGATCTGGATCGTGATACAACTGCCGTTCCTTCGCTTGCCCAAATGACTGCAAAAGCAATTGATGTATTGCAGCAAAATAAAAAAGGTTTTTTTCTGATGGTAGAAGGCAGTAAAGTGGACTGGGCAGCACATGCCAACGATCCGATCGCTATCATGACTGAATTTTTGGCTTTCGACAAAGCGGTGGGTGTGGCGATGGACTTTGCCCGCAGGAATGGAAATACTACTGTCATCGTATTGCCCGATCATGGCAACAGCGGATTCTCTATCGGTAGAAGTAACCTGAAAAAGAGCTATACCAAAATGACGCTCGAAGATTTGTTTGGAGCTGTGTCCAAGTATAAACATACTGCCGAAGGGCTTGAGAAAATATTAATGAATACTCAGCCGGAAAATATAAAATCGGTGTTTCAGCAATATACAGGCATCGAACTTAGCGAAGACGAAGTTCAATTACTGCTTCGTTCGAAAAATTATAAAGCCGAAAACTATATGGAAGTGGCCAAAAGTGAGAACATGACGCACTATATTACCAATTTCATGAATGCACGAAGTACTTTTGGCTTTACAACAGGCGGACATACCGGCGAGGAAGTATTTCTGGCTTCGTATCATCCCAAAGGAGATGTACTAAAGGGAAATGTGCGTAACAGTGAAGTCAATAATTATCTTTTCAAGGCTGCCGGACTGAAAAAGTCGCTGAAACAGACTACTGCTGAAATTTATGCCAAACATACCGATGTGTTTGCCTCCATGAATTGTAGTATTGATGCGCCGAAAGACAGCATCCCGCAACTGACCGTGAAAAATGCAGGTAACGCTTTGGTGGTTCGGGCTTATAGTTCGGTGGCTACGCTCAACGGAAAAACTTTCGATCTTGGTTCAGTAGCCGTGTATGTTGACAAAACAAATACTTTTTATTTGCCCAAAATGCTTGCTGATAAAGTAAAATAGTTTGCTGAAAGATATTCAGATAAAGAAAGCACCCTGAAGTATTCTGAGAAATACTTCAGGGTGCTTTCTTATTTTGCCTCAGGGAACAATCATTTGTATTGCCCCCGGTAGAATGCTTATTTTAAAAGGAGAAGAACCATTTACAATAATACCATCGGCCTCCATCAGGGCTTTTTTATCACATTGTACGAGTAACTCTTTGGTTTGGAACGAAACAATGGCCGGGTGTTCGAGCAATTTTCCCCGGAAGAGAGCAACAAGAGCGCCGATAATGTCGGCAAAAGTTGGTTTCCGGGCCATCATTACATCGAGTAATCCATCGTAGGGGAGTGCATTGGGCGTTTGTTTCAGTCCACCGCCACTGTAGCGGCCGTTGGCAATGTTCATTGTAAACATGCCATCGTCGATGTTTTTTTCATGGCTGTATAGTTTTACTTTATGCGACCGGTAACTGAAAACAGCCAGCAAGAGCGAAACAGAATACAGAAAGGAATGGCTGCCGAAAAATTCTTTCAGTCGGTGGGTGAGGTTGACAACAGCTGCGTCGAGCCCTAAACCTACAGAATTGATAAAATAATGAGCCTCTTTTTCGCCTTCCATGTCGTATTCCACTTTGCCTATGTCGATGGGCTGTGTTTTGCCTTTCAGCAGCACTTCGATCGCCTTTCGGTAGTCGGCTGTCAGTCCCCAGAATCGCCCCCAGTCGTTGCCGGTGCCGCGGGGAATCAGCGCTATTTTAAGTTCTTGTGTGCTTTTGGTTGTCGCGTTGAAAATGCCATTGATTACTTCACTCATGGTGCCATCGCCTCCAAGTACCATAATGTTTTTATAGCCTTTCTGCACATAATAACGGGCAATTTTTGAGGCATGTCCTGCAAAACGGGTTACTCTGTAATCGAACATTATATGTTCTTTTTTAAGTACATTGAATAAATACTTGCGCTGATGCCTGAATTTTTTCTTGCCCGATTTCGGATTGATAATAATAGCCCAATGTTGTGATGTGATTTCCATGATAAACGAATTGTACGATTTTATCCTCAGTTGCTGAGGGGTAAAAATCAGTTTTTTGTAAGGTACAAATCAAGCAGCGTAATGGCGGCCATTGCTTCAACGATAGGCACAGCACGTGGCAATACGCAGGGGTCGTGTCGGCCTTTGGCTTCAAGTTCCACTTCGTTTGTATAAATATCGAGGGTTTCCTGTTTTTTCGAAATGGTGGCTACGGGTTTGAAAAGCACCCGGAAATAAACTTCTTGTCCGTTGCTGATGCCGCCCTGAATGCCTCCTGAATTATTTGTTTTTGTTGATATTTTGTCGCCGTTTTTTATAAATGAATCGTTCATTTGCGATCCCCGAAGACTTACTCCTTCGAAGCCCCGTCCGTAATCGAATCCGTGCGAAGCATTGATGCTAAGCATGGCGGCAGCCAACCTGGCCTGAAGTTTATCGAATATCGGCTCACCCAATCCCACGGGTAACCCCTTGATAACGCACGAAATAATTCCACCTATCGAGTCGCCGCTTTTTTTGAGCTCTTTGATATATTCTATCATTTGTTCGGCGACTTCCTGTTGCGGACATCTCACGATATTACTTTCGGTCAGCGTCAAATCTACGGTATCCACAGTTTGCGTCATGGCAATGTGCCCTACCTGCGAAGTGTAGGCAGTAATTTCAACTCCTTTTGTTTTCAGCACTAATTTAGCTACTGCACCGGCTACTACGCGGGCAGCCGTTTCGCGGGCCGAGCTGCGACCTCCTCCACGGTGGTCGCGGATGCCATATTTTTGCTGATAAGTGAAGTCGGCATGCGATGGTCGGTACACTTCTTTCAGATGGTCGTAATCGGTGCTGTGTTGGTTCTGATTCCATATCACAAAGGCAATGGGAGTACCTGTTGATTTTCCTTCGAAAACTCCCGAAAGAAATTCAACTTTGTCGTCTTCTTTGCGTGGAGTAGCTATGGAGGACTGACCTGGTTTGCGGCGGTTCAGTTCATTTTGAATGAATGTTTCATCCATTTCTATTCCGGCGGGGCAGCCATCAATAATTCCACCTATGCCTTTTCCGTGCGATTCGCCAAACGAAGTAAAAGTAAAAAGTTTTCCAATAGTATTCGCCATGTCAGAGTGTATTACAATTTATTAATTTTCTGTTTTCAATTACAAAGATACGTTTTTCTGAAAAAATAAAGCCTTATTGCTAACAAAAATGGATATTGAGCCAGCTGCTCAATATCCATTTTCGATATAATTTAATTGTTTTTATCAATGGCAACCGCAACCAGAGCCACAACTTCCACCTTCTTCTCCATCGTCGCAACCGCAACCTTCGTCGCCGCAACCACCGCTGCCACAACCGCAACCGCCACCTCCCTGAAGAGCAGCAAGTTCTTTTTCGGAAGCTTCGCGAACTTCGAGGATAGAACCTTTGAAATGAAGTGTTTCACCAGCAAGAGGGTGATTCAGGTCAACTTTCACGTGTGTATCTGTTACTTCAACTACCTGTGCATTAATTCTGTGTCCTTCGTTGTCCATCAATGGTACTACATTGCCTTCGAAAACAACTTCTTCGTCTAACTTTCCATCTATTTCGAAAATAGAACGATCCAAGTCCAACACATTTTCATCTTCGTAAGGACCGTAAGCGTCTTCGTTTTCGATGGTGAAATCGAATTTGTCGCCGGTAGCTAATCCGAAAATATTTTCTTCGAATTTGGGAAGCATCATGCCTACTCCGTAAATAAAACTCAAAGGTTGTTCGGATGTTGCTCTCTCCATTAACTCCAGTTCACCTTCGGTTTCTCCATCAACGTACAATTCGTATTCCGCTGAGATTGATTTGTTTGCTGTAATTTTCATTTTTCTTTATTAATTGTTTTGTTTGTTTTCGGGTTCAAAGTTTGTGTTGAGTAAGAATAAACCATTTTTAATCAGAAATTGTTCAATTCGAAATGTTAACTGTGATTAATACCATGTAATTGCATTTGATGGGTTGGATACCTGACTATGTTTGTCGTACTTAAGGTCGGCAAGCATGCTGGCATTTACCCCGATGTGAAAACTGAATGATTTATAGGCGCCAATAGGCACTATACTGCCCGACATGCTCCAACAGTGTAAACTTCTGTTTATGTTCACATTCAGATAGGTGAATTTTCGGGTTGGAATATCGAAAGAGGGATTAAAACTGAATTTCCAGTTGTTGGTCAGCGATAAGTTTCCACTCAAGCTCAAACCATGGGTGAAGGCCATCTTGTATTCCATTTTGTCGAAATCAAAATTGTCTTTTTCGACTGATTTTCCGTACTGCACATTATAACTGATGCTGATGCTCCATGGTATTGCTACTTTCTGGTAGCCGTCCTCGCCGGTTTCTTCTTTTTTGTTTGGGTCGGGGCTGTTGTTCCCGGTTGTCAATTGCCCATTGTTGGCCTGCTCGCCATCTTCACCTGTCGGTGGATTTTGCTTGTTTCCTTTTTGCTCTTCTTTTTTACCAAAGAGTTTTTTAAATGTTTCGTTGCTCAGGGTGTAGCTGTAGGAAGTGCTGGTGCCCTGAAAGCGTGGGAATCCGCCGTTTGCCCAGCGAAGTTTATTTATTCTTACCGGAGCGCCGCTGCTGTTCAGCCCGTACATATAGGGGTCGAAACTTGCACTTAAGCTTAACGAATAACTTTTTGTCAGCTTCAGACGCAAGGTGGTGGAAAGATAGGACCAACGCATAGAATCGGCTGCCAGGTTGTAGTTCCCGCTGACAGTAAAATTATCGATCAGGCTGATTTTTTTATAGGCTTCTTTTCCGGTGGTGTCATTGTCGTTGCGTACTTTCATTTCCACATTGTTTCCTAACGAGAAGTTGATACTTCCCGATTTACCTGTACCCGGGGCGCCATACAAATTTCCGGCATAGCGTGAGTATTGGACTTCGGTGTCGTGGTAAATCTCCGGATTCTTGGCATCGCGTTCACTTTTTGTATAAGTACCATAATAGCCCCACTTTTCTTCACCGAAATCAGGGGTGTAGCTAAATCCTATACTTGGCGTTACCACGTGGCGGATGCGATCTACTTTATCGCCGAACAAAGCCCTTAAAGGTGTATAAGTTCCGTATAATTTTGTCGATGCCGAAACACCCATATTGAAATCGTACACCCTGCTGAATTTACTAAGTGTGTCGATTATTTCCTTTTGAACTTGTTTGTCCCAGCTTCTATCGGTCGAAGTAAGGTACCAACGTTCGGTATAGTTGAACGAAGGAGAAATGTTGATGTATTTAAGAATATTGAAAGTAGCGGATACCGGAATGCTATGCTTCATTCCGTTTCTCCAGTCACGCTGTAGCGAGGATTTGAAAAACATATTTTCCTTGATATTGTCGATGCTGTTTGCAACAGTTCCTGAGTACGACATTGATATTTTTTCGTACCAACGTTCTTTTCCAATCGCTACTTTGCGCTTGAAAGGGAAGAAGCGGCTGTATGAAATACTCAGGTTGGGCAAACTAACACTTAAAGTTGAATCTTTGGTGCGTTGAGTGATGGACATACCGCCCGAAAGACTCAATGAGGGTAAGTTCGGAAATCTTTTTGTGAAGTTTACGCTCGAAAACGTTGTATTTTGCGAGTTGATTTCGGGACGAGCATAATTGTTGATGTTATTTTTGTTGTATCCACTGGTGGAGAAATTCACACTCGATGAAAATGTGAAATTAGGATTTGCTTTCTGATCCTGACTGTGGCTCCATGCTATTTTAAAACTGTTGGCTTTGCTGAAATCGCTCATTCCCTTTTCGCCTGTTACGTCTTCGCGGTACTCAATGCCGATGCTGCCGCTGAATCTATAACGTTTTGTATATTGGGTTGTTCCTCTCAAAGCCCAAGTACCTTTGGTGTAAAAGTCGGCACGAACTTCCATGTCCATATAGTCGTTAAAGGCAAAATAATAACCACCGTTGGACAATCCGAACCCACGGTTGAGCTCGTCGGTAAAGTTAGGCATTAATACGCCTGATGAATACTCGCTTGTAAATGGAAAAAATCCGAAAGGAATAGCAATAGGTAAGGGCACATCAGCTATCACAAGGTGTGCTGGCCCTGTGATAATGTACTCGCCGGGTTTTACTTTCCCCTTGGATATGCTCAGGTAAAAGTCAGGATGGTCATGATTGTCGCAGGTGGTATATTTACCGCCGGTCATACAGAAAATGTCATCATCGGTTTTTTTTGTTCTCTCACTTATAATAAATCCTTCGCCTTCCTGCGTCACAGCCTGACGAATGTAACCTTTCCGGCTTTGAAGGTTGTAAGTAAGCTCTTTGGATGAATAGGATTTTTCTCCCTCGCTGAAAATAGGTTCGCCAATTTTAGTGCCGATGCTGTCGGTGGTGCCACGCGAAAACAGTAAACTGCTGTCCATGCTAATCCTTACATAGTCGGCTTTGAGGTTGATGTTCATGTATTTAATGTCGCTTTCGCCATGCAAAAATCCCACCCCATTACCATAAAACACAACAGAGTCCTTTGCAGTGTAATTGATTTCGGCATCAATCTGGTTTGGTTTTTGTTTAATTGCAGTGTTGATTTTTGCACTGTCAGGGGTAGTTGCTTTTGTGCTGTCAACAATATTAAGGTTTATTCCTGTCGAATCAGCTACTGCTTTTTCTTGCCCGTAGCTTATCAAAGAAATAAAAAAACATAGAAAAATAACCAATAATATGTTTCTCTGGTTGATATATAGACTTTTACAAGCAGGCATCAGGCAAGTATATTGTTGTTTTAATTGGGTTTGCAAATTTAGTCAAAAAAAAGGAGTCTTTTCTTCATATAACTTTTTTTTATGAATAATTTGAAAATTTACTTATTACTAAAGCATTGGATACAGGATAAAAGCATTACTTTTGCATAAAATTCAACTGGTTTTTTAATCAGTTTCTACAATCGTTATGAGGTTTAAAAACAAATCAATCATTCTTTTGCCATTTCTACTGTTGGTGTTGATGTTGTTGACATCTATATCCAATGTTGGAGCTCAGTCATCTAAATTTACTTTAGTGATCGATGCCGGGCATGGTGGGCATGATCCGGGAGCGATAGGAGACATCTCGCGCGAAAAGGACATTAATCTTTCAGTAAGTCTTCAGTTAGGAGCCTTGGTGGAACGGAATTTCAGCGATGTAAAAGTAGTGTATACGCGCAAAACAGATAAATACCTCACGCTTCAGGAGAGAGCCGATGTGGTGAATAATAATCACGCCGATTTATTTGTTTGTATCCATACCAATTCGGCCAGGGCAGCTTCGGCTTTTGGCGCCGAAACATTCACGCTTGGTTTGGCAAAGTCAAAAGCCAATCTGGATGTAGCCATGCGCGAGAACTCTGTAATTCTGCTTGAGGACGATTATAAATCAAAATACCGTGGGTTCGACCCCTCTTCTGTAGATTCATATATTATGTTTGAATTTATGCAGGATAAATATATAGATAAAAGTGTAGACCTGGCTTCGAATATCCAAAAGCAATTCACAAGGCTTGCTCGCCGCTCCGATCGGGGAGTCCGTCAGGCCGGTTTTTGGGTGCTGCATCGTTCGGCATGTCCGAGTGTGCTTGTCGAACTTGGTTTTATCTCAAATCCAACTGAGGAACGTTTTCTGGCCAGCGAAGCTGGGCAAAAGGACATGGCTGCCTCTATTTATAATGCCTTCGTTAACTTCAAACGCGATCATGATAAAAAATCGGGAAGACAAGTTGCTCAGGCCAATTACGTCGAGATGAATAAAACCAAAGATATTTTGGTTGAACAGAAGACTGATACAGATGCTGTCATTGTGGCCACAAAACAAATGATAGAAGTGAAAGCCCCCGACAGTACCTTCATGACGGAAGTAAAACATTCCGATAAAAAGTCGATACCCGTTTTTAAAGTACAGTTATTTGCCAGTAAAACTAAACTTAAGTCCAATGCTTCCGACTTTAGAGGTATAAATAATACGGATGTATTCTTCGAAGGAGGGCTTTATAAATATACATTAGGCGCCGAAACGGATTACAACAAAATTGTAAGTATACGGAAACAAATTATTTCCAAATTCCCCGATGCATTTATTATTGCCTTTGTGGGCGATGAAAAAATAACAGCCAAAGAAGCGTTAAAACTTAATAAATAAATGGACATTGACTGTGTCCTCAATCAATAAAAAAATGAAAAATATATTTTTGAATAGGGAAGTTAAAGTAGGTATTATGGCCGTTGTAGCCATTTTCATATTGTATTTTGGATTGAATTTTTTAAAAGGAATAGACATTTTCTCACCAATAAGCTATTATTATGCTACTTACGATAACATAGGTGGCTTAGTGCCTTCCTCTCCGGTGTATGTAAAAGGATATAAAGTAGGACAAGTGGAGGAAGTGAAATACGATTTCACAAAAGAAGTGGCTTTTGTAGTAAAAATATCGATTAAAAATGATATTGTAGTTCCGAAGGGCGCCAAAATAGAACTGTTTGATGATGGATTGATGGGAGGAAAAGCCATTCAGTTGGTCTATGCTCCGCTCACAGCTTCGCAAGCCTTGTATGCTCCGGGCGATACTGTGGAATCGCAGGTTGGTGGCGGGCTTATGGCTCAACTTTCGGGCGAACTGATGCCCAAAATTGAGAGCATATCCACGCAAGCTGATTCCTTGCTTCGTTCGGTTCGGGTGCTTGTAGAAAGCAATGAATTAAAAAATAGTATGTCTTCTATCGAGAAAACAACGGCGGATTTAGCTGTTTCGTCGGCTGAATTGAAGGGTTTGATGAAAAATGATGTACCACGCATTATAAAAGATGTAAACGTGCTTACTTCCGATTTCAAACAAGTGAGTGGCAATCTGAAGAAAATTGATTTTGCTGCCACATTCTCAAGCATAAATCATACCATAGAAAATCTGAGCCTGATGACTGATAAGGTAAATAATCCCGAAGGAACGGTTGGTATGCTGCTGAACGATAAAAATCTCTATATTCATCTGAGTAATACCGCTTCCAGTGCCGATAAACTGCTGATCGACCTTAAGGAAAATCCGAAAAGATATGTCCATTTTTCGCTTTTCGGTAGTAAATCCAAATAGGTTATTATTTAGAAACGATTTTAAATAACGACATTAGATAAAATAAATTTATTATTAAATTTTTAAAGTCGAAACCTTTCGTTAATAAGAGTTTCGGCTTTTTTTAACACTAAAAATGAAATTTCGCTTTCAAATTGTTAACTTATTTATTGTCAATACTATTACAAAGATGTTTCATTTAATCGATTGACTTTCATTTGGTTTTTGTAAAGCTCTGGAAATAAAACAAATGTAAAAATAAATTAAGAGTAGAAAAAAACGGTATTTTTTTTTATGGAAAATGTTTAGGATTTTTGTAGTCCTGAAAATAGCCGATAGAAATTTCGAAGAAATCACAAGCAGGCTTTTTCGTGTATTTAAATAGAAAGTAGAAATAAGGTCTGTAATTTTTTTTTTGTAAAGTAATAACATGTCGAATCATCCCGAACAATTATGGAATCGTTGCCTTAGTGTAATAAAAGACAATATAAGTGAAGCTTCATTCAACACTTGGTTTGCACCAATTATAGCGCTGAAATACGAAAACAATGTATTTGTTCTACAGGTACCAAGTCAATTCTTTGTTGAATATATTGAAGAAAAATTTATCGACTTATTGAGAATGACTTTGTATCGCGAAGTAGGAAACGGCACGCGACTTGAATACAGGGTACTTATCGATAAAAGTAGTGGACGGGGTACGCAAATCCCAAGTGCGGGTGAACAACCCAAGCCAAGGACGAATACAACATCTTCGAACTATATTAGTCCTTATAATAAACCTCAGTTGCCCGATATTGATCCTCAACTGAACTCAAGCTATAATTTTAATTTTTTAATTGAAGGAAATAGCAATAAACTTGCCCGTACGGCAGGAATCAGCATTGCCAATGAGCCTGGGAAAACCATATTTAATCCTTTGTTTGTGTATGGACAGTCGGGAGTGGGTAAAACTCATCTTGCCAATGCCATTGGAGTAATGTCAAAACAGCTGCATCCCGAAAAAAGGATATTGTATGTTTCGGCCAATACTTTTCAGATACAATATACTGATGCAGTCAGGGCAAATACGGTGAACGATTTTCTTAATTTTTACCAGACTATCGATGTACTGATTGTAGACGATATTCAGGAATTTGCGGGAAAAACAGGAACACAGAATACTTTTTTCCATATTTTCAATCATTTACATCAAACCGGAAAACAGTTGGTGTTAACATCCGACCGCTCGCCTGTGGTAATGGTAGGGCTCGAACAGCGCTTGCTTACCCGTTTTAAATGGGGTTTGTCGGCCGAAATTGAAAAACCGGACTTCCAGTTGCGCAAAGCCATTCTCGAAAATAAAATATACCGCGATGGACTCGAAATTCCTGCCGATGTGGTTGACTTTATTGCGGAGAATGTAACCGATAATGTACGCGACCTCGAAGGCACGCTGGTATCGTTGCTGGCACACTCTACTTTGGCTGATATGCCTTTGGATGTGGAACTGGCCGAAAAAATTGTAAGCCGCATTGTGACGGTAACCCGCAAGACCAACACCGTTGAGAAAATCCGCGATACTGTCTGCGATTATTTCTCTTTATCGGTGGATGCCATTTCAACCAAAAGCCGCAAACGTGAAGTGGTGCAGGCCCGACAAATTGCCATGTACCTTTCCAAACAGCTTACTAAAAATTCTTTGTCCTCTATTGGGCTTGCCATTGGGCAGCGCGATCATGCCACAGTGTTGCATGCCTGCAAAATTGTGACCGACTTGATGGATATTGATAAGAATTTCAGATTGAGTGTGAACGAAATTCAGGAAAAGCTAAAACGTTAAATGATTAGTAACGTGTAAAATAAATACTCAAAGAGTAAGGAATTTAGAATGACCGTCATACAAATTGCCGGTCGTTTTTTTTTGAACTTGATGGAGCATTTCGGATGCCAATCTGAAAAATAGTATTATTTTTACAGCCGAAATATAAAACAAGCAAAATGATTTACAAATTTACGGTTCTATCCGATGAGATAGATAATTTTGTCCGCATAATTAAAATTGATCCTGAGGCTACATTTCTTGATCTTCATAATGCAATTCTTAAAAGTGTAAATTATGAGACCAATCAGATGACCTCTTTCTTTATTTGTTCGGATGATTGGGAAAAAGGGCAGGAAGTGACATTGATAGAAATGGATGCGAGTTCGGAATACGATAATCTGGTGATGGAAGAAACTAAACTGGAGGAATTGCTCTCCGACGAAAAGCAAAAACTGCTTTTTGTATTTGATATCGTTTCCGACAGAGCATTTTTCATTGAACTGAGCGAAATTGTTCCCGGAAAAAGTATTGATGCTGCACAATGTGTTACTTCTACCGGAAATCCACCCAAGCAAATTATAGATGAAGAAACAATTCTTGCTGCCCCCAAGATGAATCTCGACGAAAATTTTTATGGCGACGAGGACTTTGATATAGATGAGCTTGACGAGGAGGGATTTGGCGATATGAACTTCGACGACAGTGCACTTTTTTCTGAGGACCCGAAATTTTAAACCCGATACATTTCAGATATAGAAAACAGAAAATAAGCTTCTTTATTTTCTGTTTTTTAGTATAATGCAGATGCAAATGAGTATAAACCCAAAGAATAAAACCTTAGTTGTAGTACTGGGGCCTACCGGAGTAGGAAAAACCGAACTGAGTCTGAAAATGGCCGAATACTTCGGCTGCCCTATCATTTCGTCGGATTCGCGTCAGTTCTACCGCGAGCTGAAAATAGGTACAGCAGCACCCACTGAATCTCAGTTGCAGCGCGTGACGCATTATTTTATAGGTACGCATTCAATTCACGACGAATACAATGCAGGTCAGTTCGAAACTGATGTGCTGGCATTGCTCGATAATTTGTTTGAACAGCAGGATGTGGTAATGCTTGTGGGTGGCTCGATGATGTATATTGATGCTGTGTGTAACGGCATGGATGATATCCCTGCTGTAGATGCCGAAACACGTGAGTTCTGGAACCGCCAGTTTACCGAAAAAGGGCTTATCTACATTCAGGCCGAATTGCAGAGGCTGGATCCGAAACATTATGAAGAAGTAGACCTGAACAATGCCAAACGTATTTTACACGCGCTCGAAATTTGCAGCATCACCAATCAACCTTTTTCGGACTTAAGAACAGGATTGCGCAAAGAACGTCCGTTTAATATATTGAAAATAGGATTGAATCGTCCGCGTCAGGAATTGTACGAGCGCATCAATCAACGGGTGCTCGACATGATGAAGGAGGGTTTGCTCGACGAAGCCCGCCGGTTTTACGATTTCCGTCACCTGAATACGCTCAATACGGTGGGTTATAAAGAGCTTTACGAGTTTATGGACGGAACATGGCCGCTTGATTTTGCAGTGAACATGATTCAGCAGGATTCCCGCCGTTATGCTAAACGACAATTGACATGGTTCAACCGCGACAAAGCAATCAACTGGTTTCACCCCGGGGATGAAGCCGGAGTTTTTGATTTTCTGAAACAATTGAAATTAACAGAACATAAATACTGATATGACAATCTCGAAACATGTTTCATTGCTTCTGTTCAATACCTTTGGCATTGATGTAAAAGCCGATTATCTGATTGAATATTCCAGTGTGGAAGAGTTATCAGCGATTTTAAAGTCCGAATTGGTCACCTCCCGCCGGTTATTGCATGTGGGCAGTGGTAGCAATTTGTTGTTTTTGAATGATTTTGATGGGGTTGTACTTCATTCGCAGCTTAAGTCAATTGATTTGCTGGCAATAGATGAGCGCTCGGTGTATGTAGAGGTTGGAGCAGGAGTTGTTTGGGACGATTTCGTTGACTTTGCGGTGAGCAAAGGCTGGGGAGGAGTGGAGAACCTTTCGCTTATTCCGGGCGAAACAGGGGCTGCTGCGGTACAAAATATAGGTGCTTATGGTGTGGAAGTGCAGTCGGTAATTGATCGGGTGAAAACTGTTGAGGTAGAAAGCGGAAAAATCCGTGAATTTTCGAATGCAGAATGTGAGTACGGCTATCGCGAAAGTATTTTTAAAACAGCGCTGAAAGGGAAATGCATAGTTACTTCTGTTATTTTCCGTTTGGAATGTGTACCGACATTTACGCTGGATTATCAGCATCTCGAAAACGAAGTGCGAAAAAACGGAGAAGTGAGTTTAGTAAACGTTCGGCAAACTATCATTGCCATTCGCCAAAGCAAATTGCCCGATCCCGCCGTGCAGGGGAATGCAGGTAGCTTTTTTATGAATCCCGTGATCTCGAAAAGCCTTTTTGTGCAGTTACAGTCGCAATTTCCCGAAATGCCTCATTATTATGTTTCGGAAACCGATGAAAAAGTGCCGGCTGCATGGCTTATCGACAAATGTGGCTGGAAAGGAAAACAAATAGGAAAGGCCGCGGTGCACGATAAGCAAGCGCTGGTGCTTGTGAATAAAGGTGGTGCCACCGGTGCCGAAATTGTTTTTCTGGCCGAACAAATACAACTATCGGTAAAAGAAAAATTCGGTATAGAACTTCGTCCTGAAGTGAATTATATCTCTTAATTGCTTACAGGAAGCTCCCGATACATTACTTTAAGCCTCCGGCACGTCAGGGGGAGTTCCCGCCACATTACTTTAAGCTCCCGGGACGTTACGTTACTCCAATCATGCGGTAGATCAGGGGAAGCGGGAGAGGATTTCTCTTACCCCTTATTTAAAGATCTTTCTTGCGTCCAGCGCTTTCTGGTATTTGCGGGCATTGGCCTGATGCTCGGCATAGCTAACCGCAAAATTGTGCTCGCCGTTCAGCGTTTCTTTGGCGCACATAAAAATATAATCGTGTTTTTTGTAGTTCAACACAGCGTCTATTCCGTTGGGCGATGCCACGCGGATAGGTCCCGGAGGCAATCCCTTGTTCCGATAAGTATTGTAGGGCGATATTTTGAGAATGTGTTCAATGGTCAGTCTTTTGATGCTGAAATCGCCCACAGCAAATTTCAGGGTAGGGTCGGCCTGTAGCGGCATATCCTTTTTTAGTCTGTTGATATAAAGTCCTGCCACCATAGGTCTTTCGGCTTTTCCATTGGTTTCTTCTTCCACAATGGAGGCCAGCGTGCTCACTTCAACCGGAGTAAGCGGAATGGAATCGGCCTTTGCTCTTCTTTCGGCAGTCCAAAAGGCATCGTGCTCTTTTTTCATGCGTTCGAAAACCTCTTTTGCATCCAAATCCCAGAACACTTCATAAGTGTCGGGAATAAAAAGTGCGATTGAAGTGTTTGGCGTCAGATTGTAAGTGGACAGAAAGGCTGAATCGTTCATCAATGCTACAATACTTGCCGAGTCGGCCATGAGCTGTGTGGAAAGTCTTCCTGCCAATTGTTCTTTTGTCCGGATATTGTTGAAAGTGAGTTTCACCGGAGTTTGTCTGCCACTGCGCAGTGTGCGTACAAGCTGAAAATTGTTCATGCCCGGGCGAAGCTCATACCTGCCGGGGCGTATTTTTTTGTATTTTAATAAGCCCGACACTTGTTTGAAAGCTCCTGTGTTTGTTACTTTTGCCTGTTCGTTCAGCAAGGCAACCACATCGTCGAACGAACTGCTGTCGGGGATGCATAAATAGGCTTTTTTGTTTCCATCGAGCGAGATGTTAGGTGCGAAAAGAATATAGACAAAGTACAATACACACATCGAAATGACAATTCCGCCTATAAGTATTATTTTGCCTGTTTTTTTGTTTTTCATTGATGTCGGGGATGCTTTAGTCATTGCTTCAGTGGGTTGGTAATGTTTTGAGTTTTCGATGTGCAAAAATAACGAATAGTTTCGATATTTTACAAAAACCGGCCTTCAACAATTTGTTTTTATAAAATTAAGAACTAAAATTCAGAAAATCAGTTCTCACATGCTGTGTCCTGCGAAATAATGGTCATGAAAGTGCAAGTTTGGTTTTGATAATTGAAAATTCCTTCCTATATTTGCATCCGCAAAAGCAAAAGAAGGGAAGTTTGGGTGAGTGGCTGAAACCACCAGTTTGCTAAACTGACGTACGGGCAACCGTACCACGAGTTCGAATCTCGTAGCTTCCGCATGAAGGTATAGCCAAAAAGAGACACCAAAATGACAAACCCTACAAAATCAACGTTTTGTAGGGTTTTTTCATCTTCCGACTTTGAATTATTGTTGTTTTCTAAGACAAAATTTAGTCATCAAAAGTCACATTTTAGTGACTAATTCGTGACCCTTTTTGAAATTCAAAAATAGGTCACAGAAAGTCTTCTTTTGACATATATATATATATATATGACGCTTTTTTTGCTGAGCTGTAATTATTTCATTTTCAATCAATCAACTATTTTTGTAACGATAAAAAATGAAATAATGAAGAGTATATTTAAAGTCTTTTTTTACTTCAATGGTTCGTTATAATTTAAAATAAGTATTTGATAATCAAGAAAATAAGTGTAAAACATTTGGGTAATTCATTGAAATTCAGTATCTTTATAGATTATTCCGTAATCATAGAGACATGTCAATCAACAAACTCCTAAATGCTAAAACATTAGTTATCAATATATTATATTCAAGCGAGTTTTCTGCACTAAAAGAGAACAGAAGACAGTTCATTTTAAATGTTCTTCTTTGCTTTTTGAGCATCAAAGGTAGAATAAATTTCTTGCAACTCTCTCGTTATTCCAAGTATTGCGAACAATACTTCCGGATTAAATTTGAGAACAAGTTCAATTTTCAAAACTTTAATCGCAGGTTAATTCTTAACCTGAAAATAAAAGAATGTATTACAGCTTTCGACCCAAGTTACATTGCCAAGAGTGGCAAATGTACTTTCGGATTGAATAAGTATTGGTCAGGTTGCGCAAAGCAAGCTAAATGGGGTTTAGACATCTGTGGATTTGCTGTTATTGATATTGTACAAAACACGGCATTTCACTTAAACGCAATTCAAACACCACTTTTTGAGAACATGACCTTATTGGATTATTATTGTCAAATTGTCAAAGAAAATTATTTGTATTTCAAAGAATTATCAAATTATATGGTTGCTGACGCTTACTTTTCAAAGAAAAAGGTTGTCGATACCATGCTTTCTTTGGGCTTGCACTTTATCAGTCGATTAAGGGAAGATTCGGTATTGATGTATATTTATCAAGGTGAACCAACCGGATTAAAAGGCAGACCAAAAAAGTATGATGGTAAAGTTGACAAATATGCACTTAACATGAGTTATTTTGCTGAAGATTACTCAAGCAATGAAATGAAAATATATTCTGCAACTGTTTACTGTAAGGCTTTCAAACGTGATATTAAGCTTGCTGTTGCCATTTTCTACAAAGACGGCAAAGAGATAGCCAGAAAACTATATTTTTCAACAGACATAGCGATGTGTGCTAAAAAAATAATAGAATATCACCGGATGAATCATTCTCAATGTCAAATATTAAAACAATGTATAACAATGAGTTATTACTAAAAACATTTATTCATAGTTTCGGGATTAACCCGAACACTATAAAAAATAGAACTATTATCACTGAACTAAGGAATTGGGGCAAGATTGCTGCTTAACTTAGAGCTTTTTATAACGAACCATTGTTACTTGAAAAGGAATGCAATTAGAAAAGATGGTAGAATGCCTGTTATTACCCGCGTCACTGTTGATGGTGTTATTGCGCAATTTAATACCAAGTTAGAAATTCAGCCTAACAACTGGAGTGTGAAAATGAGTAAGGTTATTGGACAGTCGTCTGACAACAAACAGTATAATGCTCATTTGAGTGAAATAAAGGCTTCACTTCATGCCATTTATCACGAACTTCAACGGAAAGACAATTATGTGACAGCCGAAAAAGTAAAAAACGAGTTTTAGGAATTAGTGAGCATCATGAAACTTTAATAAGTCTTTTTCAAAAGCACAATGAAGATGTTCATAAGCTTGTGGGAGTTAATCCTCCTGGCTCTGAAAAAAACAAACTCTCCTGTTTTGTCTGCAAAGTTGCATCTACTAATTGAATTTTCAAACTCTATCAATTTTTTTTCAAATTATAAAGTCATATAACAGACTTCCATATTTTTCAAACCCACTCCTTTTTCATAAATATTTTTTCACTTTTTCCTATTTTTCACTCAAATAGGAACCATTTTTTTAATATGGCTCCTATCTTCGGTGTAATAGGGCTGTTTTTATGTTGATTTCAACTTATTTTGCAGAGTGAATTTTAAACGAGTCACAGTTTGATCTTAAATTATATATTATAATGGAAAATTCTTTAAGAGCTATAAGTAGCCAAATCTCAAAATTCATATTAGGTTTGATATTCGTATGTTTGATGGTGACATCATGTAAGGAGGGATTAGATACCGAGGTAAATGAGCCAGAATGGTTGGGTTCGAGTATTTACGACTATCTGAACAAAAGTGGTAATTACACAAACTATCTTCGATTAGTTGATGACCTTAATTATAGTGATGTTCTAAAATTAACTGGAAGTAAAACAGTTTTTGTAGCAGACGATGAGGCATTTAACCGTTTCTATCATAAGTTAGGTATTACTGGTTATGATCAATTAAGTATGGCTCAAAAAAAACTTATTCTTAATTACGGAATGGTTAATGATGCATATTTGATGGAAACTTTCTCAAATTATTATGCCGGAGGATTATACGAGGGATTAGCAATTCGAAGAGCTTCGGCAATTTCGCCATTTGATAGTGTGGCACATGAATCAGGGTCACAACTTCCAGCCAGTTCATTTTGGGACAATTACCGCACAAAAGGTATTTATCTTCTAAGGGACAACACAAACTCTCCTTTGGTATATTTTACGAAGAAAAACATGGAGCTAAATGCCATTACAAATGCTGATTTCCGGCTGTTTACCGGATTAGACAGAGACGATAATGATGTATATCTGTTCAAAAATAAAATTACATCGCGTGACATTATATGTAAAAATGGCTATATTAATGTATTGAGCGATGTTTTACTCCCGCCTGCAAATATGGCTCAGTTAATTAAAGAAAATCCATCCACTCAAACATTCTCGAGCTTATTAGATCGTTTCTGTGCACCTTATTTTGATGCCGCAAATACATTGTTGTACAAACAATTACATCCTGAGTTTAGTGATTCAGTATTTACAAAAAAGTATTTTTCAAATAACGGCGCAGCATTAAGTGAGTTTACTTCAATTTCTTCACCCTACATTACAACAAAATATCCAAACAATACCGCAATAAGCAGTCAGCTATTGTTACCTTTTGATCCGGGATGGAATAGTTACCGGTCAACAAAATCAAATGGCTTGACACCGATTGAATCAGACATGGCTGCCATGTTTGTACCGAACGATGAAGCATTGCGGGAATATTTCGATAATGGCGCAGGCTCAGTTTTAAAAGAGCGATATGGTTCTTGGGATAATATACCAAACGACATTTTAGCAATATTGTTGAGACGTCATATGCGAAATTCATTTGTTGAATCGGTGCCAAGTAGATTTAATAAAATGATTGACAGCGAAAACTCTGCTTTACCTGTTCAAGGAGGAGATATTGTTGACAATTATGTTGGTGTTAATGGTGTTGTTTATGTTACCAATAAAGTTTATCCACCTGATGATTATGCATCAGTTTATGGTCCTGTTTTATTCAGCGAAAAGACTAAAATATTTAACTGGGCAATTATACAAAACGATTTCAGACTGTATCTAAACTCCTTAATAAGTAAATACAGTTTCTTTGTTCCAACCGATGCCTATTTTAAAAAATACATCGACCCTGTTGCTTTTGGTAAAGATGTGCCTGCAGCTTTAAAATTCTGGTACAATACCAAAACCTCTATGGTAAATGCTACTATATATAAATATGATAAAACAACAAATGAAATTGTTGGTGATTCAATTGGTGTATTAGCTCCTACACTAACAAGTGATAATACATATAAATTTATAGTAAATCGTTTACTTGATTTGCTCGACTCCCATATTGTAGTGGGTGGAGTAGAAACCGGTAAAGGTTATTATCTGACAAAAGGAAATAATTTCCTTAAAGTTTCAGGATCGGGCAATGAAATGACTATTAAAGGAGGAGGAGATATAACATTAGGTACTGTATCGACAGTTTCAAACACATACAATCAGACCAATGGAAAAACATATTTTATAGATAAACCAATTCAAGCACCACTCAAATCAGTTTATCAAATTTTAAGTGAAACACAAGAATTCAGTGATTTTTTTGCCTTGTTGAATGGATTCCCGGCTACTTCAAATTCGGTTATATTTGTTAGAAAAGCGAATTATTGGGGAATTGACTTTAATGTTAAATTCTTCAATACTTTTAATTATACTGTTTATGTTCCAACAAATTCTGCTATTCGGAATGCAATAAATAATGGTCTGATAACTCCATGGGTTTCAAAAGGCACAATTATAGGCATTAATGATATGACTGACGCCACATTAAAGGCAGCAGCTATTTTGAAACTCGAACGGTTTTTACGTTACCATTTTCAGGACAATTCAGTATTTATAAGTGGACAGTCAATAAACAATACTTATCAAACAGCTGCTATGAAATTGGATGATATTAACTCGAATTTTAATACCTATAAGAACAAATTCTATCGATTAGGTGTAACAGGTGATGGTACTGATTTGAGCTTAACAACTGAGTTTACAGCTTCTGATTATTCGACGAATGCACCCAAAGTTATTACAAGTGCAGGTTTGTATAATTTGATGGCTCGTGATTATGTTTTTAATGCAGATCCAAAAGCAATGAACGAGATTACCGTGGTCGGAGGCAGCTATACTACTTCAACAATCAGCACTTCTTCTACTGCTGTAATTCATCAAATAAGTAATGTACTAAGATTTCAATAGAAAATCAAATAACATGTGAATTTATCCCGGAATAAAACGGGACTGTAAAACATGATATTTTAAAAAACAAATATTTACACATGAAATTAAGTTATCCTTTAATACTTCTTTTTTTTATATCTTTTTTTATTGGCAATATTGAAAGTCAGACAGCAGGGAGTAATAATATTATTCAAGGTACAGTTACATCGAAAAATGACAAAGAACCTATGATTGGTGTCAATGTTTCGGAATATGATGCCAATAACAGAGTGGTAAGTGGTACTATTACCGACTTTAACGGTCACTTTGTATTAAAAGTGAAGAGCTTATCAAATAAACTAGTTTTTACATATATAGGCTATAATGGTGAAGCGAGAGGAATTGAAGGTTCGGTCATAAATGTGTCACTGGCGGAAAATACGAGGGCAATAAAAGAAGTAGTTGTAAATGCTAAAAGAATAAATACACAGAGTGGTTTCACAATACCTACCCGTGAGATTGCAACAGCGATGCAAACGCTTGATATGAAAGAAATTGAAGGCATTCAGGTTTCGTCTGTTGACGAGGCACTTCAGGGAAGAATAGCCGGTTTGGACATTATGTCGAACTCAGGTGACCCGGGAAGTGGCTCATCTATGCGTATACGTGGAACAACATCTATTAATGGAAGTTCAGAACCTTTAATTGTAGTAAACGGAATACCTTACGAAGTGCAGATTGATCTCAACTTCGACTTTGCTAACTCCAATCAAGAGCAATATGCAAATATGTTAAGTATAAATCCTGATGATATATTATCGATTGATGTATTAAAAGATGCTGCTGCATCGGCAGTATGGGGATCTAAAGGTGCTAATGGTGTATTGATGATTACAACCAAAAAAGGGACAAAGAGTATTCCCCGGATAGATTATTCGTACCGTCATACCAATACTTTGCAGCCTATAGGTATGAGAATGTTAAGTGGTGGAGAATATACCATGTTGATGAAACAAGCTTATTTTAATCCGTTGCAAAATTCAGCTGCTTCGAATACTCCTGAATATAATTATGATAAAACCAATCCGGATTATGAAAATTATAACAATAATATAGATTGGGTAAAAGAAGTTACGAGAATTGGAAGCATTGATGCTCATTATTTAACTATATCGGGAGGTGGAGAACGTGCTACATATCGCGTATCAGGAGGTTTTACCAACACAAAAGGAACTGTAATTGGACAGTATTTGAATAGTATTAGCTCCAGAGCATCCTTAGATTATTCGGTTTCAGACAAGTTGAAATTCACTACTGAATTCTCGTTTTCCAATTCTGATAACCACATGAATTATGAAAATTTATTGGGAATAGCATACAGAAAAATGCCAAATGTAAGCATCTATAAGCAAGACAGTGAGGGTAATGATACGAATGTATTTTACAATATACCATCAACTTCAACCTTAAATGCAGCTCAAAGAAATTTAAAAAATCCGATAGCTTTAGCTTCATTAGCAATAAATCAACTTAAATCTGTACGTGTGGTACCTGTTTTTAGGTTGCAATATGATTTAATTGATCTCAATATCAGCAAACTCCGATACAGTGCATATGTATCATTTGATATAAATAACAGCAAATCGTTTAAGTTTTTACCAAATGAAGTTTCAAATTTAGCATGGAATGATGATGCCGGTGGAAATATTTCAAATTATGGCGATTCGGAAGGACTGACTGTACAAACCGATAACAATATTTTGTGGGAACCTAAATTTGAAAATAAAGATCATTACTTTTTGCTTTATGGTTCTATACAAACAAGCACCGGAAATTCATCAGGTCAGGGAATTACTTCTCGATATCTACCATCAGGTCAGGCAATTGATGCATCCAACCCAGCATTGATTACCGGTTTAGGAACCAGTTATTCTTCCTGGCGTTCAATGGGTGTATTAGGACGTTTTCATTATAGTTACAAATCAAGATATATAGTTTCAGCAACTTTACGCAGAGATGGTAGTACCAAATTTGGTAATGGAAATAAGTTTGGCAATTTTCCAGGTGTCTCTCTGAAATGGATCTTGTCGGACGAACCATTTATGATGCAAACTAATAAATGGTTAAGCATGTTGGCTTTTCGTCCGGGCTGGGGAATAAGTGGTAATCAACCTAAGCAGGAGTATCTTCACTACAGCCGTTATGGTAATGCCGGATATTATATGGGACTAGCTGCAACTGATCCAACTTCATTACGTTTAAACGATTTGAAATGGGAAACTACATCTTCCCTTAATTATGGTGCTGACATAGGTTTCTTTGAAGATAAATATGTTTTCGACTTAAATCTATATCATAAAGTAACGAAGGATATGTTGTTCCCAAATCAGGGATTACCAGCTTCATCGGGCTTTTCAAACTTATCATATATTAATGGTGGTAGTATGCAGAATGATGGCTGGGAAGTAAATTTCTATGCTAATAAGTTTTTTCAAACGTCAGATAAAGCATTTAGTATCGACTTCAGATTCAATCTTTCAAACTACGTAAACACAATATTGTATTTAAATAGTAGTATATTAAATGTCTACAATACAGATTTTACATATACTAACGGAACATATATTACCCGTATTCAGGAAGGAAACTCGTTTGGTTCAATCTATGGTTTCAAATACAAAGGCGTTTATCAGTATGATCAGTATGTTGAAGGGCTGAGTGATGGTGTTGACCAATCACCAGTTTCACGGGATGAAAATGGTCAGGTAAATTTGGGTCAGGATGGAAAACCATTGTCTATGTATTTTGGGTATGGAACATCAAACGAGTATAAATTCAGGGGAGGTGATGCAATTTACGAAGATGTGAATCACGATGGAAATATCGATAAATTGGATATTCAATACTTAGGGAATTCAAACCCAAAACTCAATGGGGGTTTTGGTCCAACATTTCGATATAAAAATCTTTCCTGTACCATGTTTTTTAATTTCAGATATGGAAATAAAATTGTGAATGCAGCTCGTATGTATGCAACCAACATGTATACTGATGATAATCAAAGTCGCTCGGTGAACTGGCGATGGCGCAAAGATGGCGACATAACAGATATGCCCAGAGCATTATATGGATATGGTTATAACTGGTTAGGAAGCGACCGGTACATTGAAGATGGTTCATTTCTTCGATTTAAATACCTCACATTTAATTATTCGTTTCCACAAGAAAGTTTGAAGAAATATCATTTAAACAAATTGAATCTTTATCTGACAGCAAATAACCTATTTGTATGGACAAAATACACGGGTGTAGACCCGGAAGTTGGTTACGGATCGATGGGCGTAAGTGTGGATGGAGCTAAAACACCCAGATCAAAAGATTTGACATTGGGACTATTAATAGGACTTTGATAATCCATAATTACATATTAGTATAGTGCATATTATTACACTAAATCAAATAGATCATAAATTCTTTATCATTACTAATTGAAAAAATGAGAATAAAAAATATTTTAATAATGGCAATTTTAGTACTTTCGATGGTCGGTATTTCCAGCTGTAATGATTGGTTGGACATTAAACCTGAAAGTGAATTGATTCTTGATGAATATTGGCAGACTGAATCTCAGGCAGAGGCGGTAGTTATTTCAGCCTATCGGAAGTTGACTGAGGTAGAAAATATGCGTCGAATGATGGTTTGGGGTGAATTACGCTCCGATAATTTATCATCTCAGTCGTTAACATTGCCTGATGAAAACCTGACTGCAGGATTAAGCAAGATATTGGATGTAGATATAAACCCAAATAATATTTATTGTCAGTGGGGTTCGATGTATACTGTGATAAACTATTGTAATACATTTATCTATTATGCGCCTAAGGTATTGGAGACAGATAAGAATTTTACACAATATAAATTAAATGCTTTAGAGGCAGAAGCCCGTTCCATCAGAGCGCTTTGCTATTTTTATTTAGTTCGAACTTTTAAAGAAGTGCCATTAATTATGCAACCAAGTATTGATGACTCACAAAATTATAAAATCGCTAAATCGCCAGAGCGAAATATACTCGATGCAATTATTGATGATTTGAAATTCGCTCAAAAAAATGCACGTACTGATTTTGGGAAAACACAATTCAATAAAGGACGCATCACATTAAATGCTGTAAATGCTTTGTTGGCCGATGTTTACTTATGGGATCAACAATACAACAACTGTGTTGAAACGTGTAATCGGGTTTTATCAGATAAGGAATTAGAACTTGTTGATGCAGAAATGATGTATTATGAAGTTTTTGGAAAAGGTAACTCAAAAGAATCAATTTTCGAACTTCAATTTGATGAATTAGGAGTAAAAAATGAAGTATGTAAAGCCTGGTATGGTACTTCATCGCGGAGAAATGGTGATTTATGTTTGTCCACATTTTTAGCAAGTGGTACGCAAAGTCCATTTGGATATGCTGTAAGTCAGAGTATTAAAGAGAGTTCGGATGATTTCAGGGCAAAAGATTATTTTTTAGCTGCATCAGAAACCGGTATATCAAGTATATTTAAATACGCAGGCATTCAGCGGGCAGAAATAACATCAAGTGGAATTACATCAAGTATATATTTTTACCGTTCAAATACTCCCAATTGGATTGTATATCGCCTATCAGATGTCATGCTTATGAAAGCAGAAGCATTAGCAGAACTAAACAGAGATGATCAAGACCGTAATAATGTAATGAGTTTAGTAAATACAACTTATTTGCGATCAAATCCTAATAGTGCTGACTCATTGAAACTAGCGAATTATGATACACCTAATCTTTTGCAGAGCCTAGTGTTACGAGAGCGACAAAGAGAATTATTATTTGAAGGTAAGCGTTGGTTTGATCTGATGCGGTTGGCCAGAAGAACAAATTCAACTGCAGCTTTACTTTATTTTGTTTCTTCAAAATTTACGAGTGCCACGCAAGGCAGTAAAATGACTATCATGGATGCTTTGTATATGCCAATTTCTCAAAATGAATTAGAAGCAAATTCTGCATTGGTTCAAAATCCATATTACGATAATATCAGTACTAAATAACAATAATTCAAACATGTTTTAAAAAACAAATACTCAAATGAAAGCAAGAAATATGTTGGCAATTTTTTACAGGTTGCAATTGGGAAAAGTAATACTGACTTTGATGATAACCGGATTATTCTCCAGTTGTTTTGATGATTATATAACAGATACAACTACTTTTCCCGGAAAAACTCTGGGTGAGTTTTTAGAGGCTGATACAGTTCAATTTTCTGAATTTTCTAAATTATTAGATACAACCGGCATAAAAGGCAGTTTGAAAACTTATGTGAAGTTTACTTGTTTTGCTCCCAATAATAATGCTATGAAAGAGTTCTATGCATTAAGGGGAAGAAAATCTTTAGCAGATTTTCCGCTGGATACTTTAAAGAAGATAGCTTATGATCATTTGATAAGTGGTGTGGTTTTTTCAACCGCAGACTTTAAAGAAGGAAGACTACTGCAACCATCTATGAGTGATCGTTTTATTTCAATTACGTATGAAGATTTCAACAATGGATTGAATGTAATAAAAGTAAATAAATTCTCGCCAATTGTAGAAGCAAACGATTCGGTACATAATGGAATAGTTCATGTAATAGGTGCAGTTTTAAGTCCTATAGAACTAAATATTGTAGAGGCAATAGCTCAGAAAGGGAAGTATAAACTTTTTTATGAAGCTTTAGTTGCCACAGGTTTATATGCAAAACTTCAATTAGTTAAAGACAAAAACTATAATCCGGCATATTTTGAAGCTACCCTTGCTACCATCGGGACAATAAACGGATATTACCCCGTACTGCCACCTGTTCGTAAATATGGATATACAGCTTTTGTTGAAAGTGATTCTACATTAAATGCAAATGGAATAACCAATTTGGATGAATTGAAACAAAAAGCGGCTCAAATTTATAATGAGGTATTCCCGGAGGATATGGGAATTACTGATATTGAAAATCCCCGAAACAGTTTGAACCGGTTTATTGCGTATCATTTAGTTAACAAACAAATTAGTTTTGATAAATTGATAAAGTATTACGACACAGGACATATGAATAAGACCTATGATTTGTACGAATACATAGAACCTATGTGTCCGAACGCTTTGATAGAGGTAAAAATTGAGAGAGCAACTTCTCAGAATAACTTAATAAATAAAACAGAGGGCACAGGTGATGTAGTTCGGATTGTGAATGGCAACTATGATAATGATGCAACGAATGGTGTATTTCACGAAATTGATAACATATTAGCTTATACAAAAGATTTTGCCGGCGAACTTTCAGGCAAAAGATTAAGATTAGAAGGAGCCAGTTTCTTTTCTGAACTTGCCAATAACAATTTAAGAGGGATTGGTACTGTTACGAATATACGAAACTTCATTCCCAATGGTTATTGTGATAGATTGAAATGCTCCGAGAATACACGGTTTTGTTATCTGACTGATATACGCTACGAAGACTTTCAAGGAGATGAGATTTGGATGAGAGGAATGTATGATTTTTCGATAACAACACCGGTTATTCCTGCAGGTACTTACGAAATTCGCATGGGTTATCAACCAACAGGATCTCGTGGTGCAGCACAACTTTATTGGGATAGTATACCATGTGGTATTCCGCTCGATTTGAGATTGCTTGCCAGCGATCCTAAAGTTGGTTATGAAACACCGGGTATCAATTTGGCAGATTTAACTGGATTTGAAAATGATAAAATGATGCGTAACAGGGGCTATATGAAAGGACCGGATAGTTATTTCTCGGTAGATAAAGCCTGGTACAAAGCATCTAATGCAAGAATGAGTGTTCAAAGTTTACGGAGAATATTAACGAGAGTAGAGTTTAAAACTGCCAAAAACCACACATTTACAGTAAAAGCAATACGAGAAGGGGAATTTATGATGGATTACCTCGAATTTGTACCGGTAGAGATGCTCGAAAATGAAGACACACATTAATTTAAAAAATTACAATTAATTATATGAAGAATAATAATTATATACTGTTATTCCTGTTTCTATTATCTCTTTCGCTAGCTTCATGCAGGGAAGAGTATTTAGATACGCATTTTAACTCAGGAGTAGTAGAGAAAAGCGATAAAAATCTTTTTGATTACATTAATTCAGAAGATAGTTTGAGCATTTTTACGCAAATGATTCAAATTGCCGGATATGATAGTATTCTCAATCAACCTCAATCATTTACAGTTTGGGCGCCGGTAAACTCAGAATCGTTACAAACTATTCTGAACTTGAATGACACTTTGCAAATAAAGAGAATAGTAGAAAATCATATCGCTTTCTACTCTTATCCAACTTCACGCATTGACTCAGCTACTATTTATATGATTGATAAGAAATTAATTTTCTTTACCAAAGGAAATAATGATTATTATTTTGGCGATGAAAAGTTGATAAGAAGTAATATAGCTGTTCAAAATGGGATTCTTCATTATATACAAGCTTATGTTCCTTACCGAAATACATTTTGGGAATATATAGCAGTAACTTCGGGCTTAGATTCGCTGAATAATTTTTTCAGAGCAAATGACACCTTGTATTTTGATAAAACCAATAGCAAACAAATAGGTGTTGATGATTTAAATCGTCCTATTTATGATTCGGTGTTTGTGAAAAGTAATTTAGTATTGAATAAATTAGCTGCATTTGACAAAGAAGATAGTATATATACTGCTATTTTACCCGATAATGCAGCCTGGAGTGATGCTTATGGCCGGATAAAAAGTTATTATAAAACCCTTGAAAGAGATGGTGGTACAAAAGTTCAACGATCGAACACCAGTTGGGCGTTAGTACAAGATATGGTTTTTCGAAAAAGGATTAACCCAACGATGATACATGGAGATTCTTTAGTTTCTACATGGAATAATGTATTTCATTCACCTGCATATCTTTTCGATAATTCGAGGAAGGAAGAAATGAGTAACGGCTATGCGTATATAACAGATATGATGAAATTTAAATCCAATCAATCATGGCATAAAGAGATTCGTATAGAGGCCGAGAATGCAAAATACGGAAGATCAATTGAAAATTGTGATCTTTTCGAAAAAAACAGTTTGGGAACTTCGATGATAACTTCGAAAAACAAATACATACAGTTAGAGCCAAATACAACCAGTAGCTTATCAAAAGTGGCTGGAATATTCCCAATTCCAAATACTTTATCGGCGAAGTATAATATTTATTGTGTTTTTGTCCCGACCAGTATAGTGACTCCTGCAGATTTACGCCCAAGTAAAGTAAAATTCTTTCTGACTTATGTTGATGCTACCGGAAAAGAAATTGCAAAAGCTCCGGTTGTTACAGTAAATGGTGTAAATCAGGTAAAAGTAGGTGGAACTGCCACTACTTTTCAAACTGAGCCTAACCAACTGACAAAAATGATGGTTGCTCCATTTGAATTTTCTATTTGCAATTTATACACTACTAAGTCAACAAGTGCGAATATATATGTAAAGCTGAGAGTAGAAAATGCTGCTACTTCAAATGAAACAGTAAGTTTTAATCGCACCATGCGAATTGATTGCATTATACTTGAACCTGTAGAATAATTGATTGATAAATAGCCCATTTAGGAATGAAAAACAAAATTGACAATCGAAAAACTAACATGATTTCTTACTGTGTTAGAACAATATTTTTAGTAATAATAGTTGGTTTAATATCGACTGGTGCATACGCTCAGGATGTAATATCTATATCAACTAAAACTATTAAAGGATTAGTGCGCAATGCACATACTAAATTACCAATAAGCGCAGCACAAGTAAACTTGTTTGACAAAACTGCTTCGGCATCGACAGACGAACATGGTCAGTTCCAGATAAAAGTACAAACTTCTTCAATTAACAATGTCATTGTTGTGACTGCTTATGATTATGGGAGACGTGATATTCCCTTACAAGGTCGTGATTCAATAATTGTTGACTTATACGCTGATGCTTTTGGTAGTTTTTATAAATTGATAAGTGGAATAACCGGCAAATTGGAAAACAGCCAGCTAATTCCCTCAATAAAAACGATTACTGATATAAATCAACCAATGTCAGTATCGGTAGATGATGTTTTGCAATCTGAACTCGGTGGTGATGTAAGAACAATTTCACGTTCGGGATTAGCAGGTATGGGTTCTTCGTTATTTATTCGTGGAATAAATACACTAAATTCAAATGCTCAACCTCTATTCGTTATCGACGGTGTTATCTGGAATAATATGTACGACAGGCAATCTATACATGATGGATTTTTTAACAACCCTCTTGTCAATATAGATATTAATGATATTGAAAGTGTTTCGCTTGTGAAAGATGGAGCATCTATTTATGGAAGTAAAGCGGCTAATGGTGTAATTATCGTTAAAACTAAAAGAGGTAAAGATATAGTAACTAAAATAAATGTGAATGTAATTAATGGAATTACATCTGCACCGGGAACAACTCCTACGATGGGTAGTAATGAGTTCCGAATTTATGCAAGTGATTTATTGAACAGCGCAGGTGTTTTGCCTGCATACGTTTCAGGGTTCGAATTTTTACAAAACGATAAAACAAAAAGTAGTTACAATACATATCATAATAATACGAACTGGGCTAATCAGGTATATCAGACGGGTGTAAATAAAAATTACAGTCTGAATGTTAGTGGTGGTGACGAAAATGCTATGTATTATTTATCCGTTGGATATACGGGCAATTCAGGGGTTGTAAAAACGACATCAATGGATAGAATAAATACCATTTTCAACGCAGATATTAAAATGTCAGGTAAATTAGCGTTAGGCGTAAATGTCGGATTTACAAGTGTAAACAGGGACTTATTGGATGATGGTGTAGGGTATTATACTTCTCCTACCTGGTTAAGTCAAATTAAATCACCTTTTTTAAGCCCATTTGCTTATACCGATGCAGGAACTCAAACGCTTGATTACGCAGATGCAGATATTTTTAATGTAGGTAATCCTTATGGCATAATACTAAATTCGCTTAACAAGACAAAAGAGTATTATTTCAATGTTGGAGTAACGCCAACGTACGAATTTTCGAAGAATTTGAAACTGAGCTCTCAATTTAACTATAGCTTAAATAAATATACCGAACGCTATTTCAGACCAATGGGAGTCGCAGCAAGTGTTGAATTATTAGATCTGGGCACTTCGGAGAATATGCTATCCAGTCAGGTGATGCGTAATAATACGATTTTTAGCGATACCCGGTTGACATGGAATAAAACATTTAATAAGTATCACCATATGAATGTCCTGTTAGGTACGCGATATCTGTATAATAATTATGAATCGGATTATGAAGAAGGACACAATACGGGCTCAAATAATGTAACAACTTTATCGGCTGGATTGAAGTATTTGAAAGTTTCAGGAATAAACGATCCATCAATAACGTTATCGAATTATCTGAGTGCTGATTATAATTTTGCCAATAAATATTTTTTGAATATATCTACAGCCATGGATGGTTCATCGCGTTTTGGACATCAAACAAAAGGTGGAATATCCTTATTCGGAAACAGTTGGGGTATTTTTCCATCCATACAGGGTGGCTGGGTTGTAACTTCAGAGCAGTTTATGAAGAATGTTGATTTCATAAACTTTTTGAAATTAAGAGTAGGGTTTTCTGTAACCGGCAACGACGACATTAAAAACAATCAGTCGGTTGGATATTTTAGTCCGGTTCAGTTTTTGGGAAGAGCCAATGGTTTGGTCATTGCAAATATAGAAAATCCGGAAATTCAATGGGAAACAACACGCAGAGGCAATGTGGGTGTAGATATGAATTTATTTAACGAACGGTTGTCGTTGTCGGTAGATGCGTATTCAGGTATTACTTCAGATTTGTTAACAATGAAATCTTTACCTGATATAACTGGAGGAGATTTTTACTGGATAAATGAAGGTACATTGTCGAACAGTGGCTTTGAAGTGTCGATAAATGCCAAAGTGCTGAATTTTAAAAACTTAAAATGGGAACTTGGATTTAGTGCCGGTCATTATGTCAATGAGATTACGTCATTACCATCCGGAAAATATACAACATCACTTTTGAATGCAGAAATTCTTTTAGCCGTTGGCCAACCCATTGGTTCATTTTATGGTTACAAAACATTAGGAGTTTTTGCAACACAAGCGGAAGCATCAGTTGCAAATAACGGTACAGGATACCTGCAACTTTTAAATACCGATGGTACTTTGAGTAATTTTGGTGCAGGTGATGTACATTTCGATGATTATAACCACGATGGTTTAATTGATAATAATGACAGACAAGTGATAGGTAACCCCAATCCCGATTTGTATGGAACATTGTCGAATAAGTTTTTGGTCAAGCGGTTTACATTGAGTGCATTGTTTACTTATTCGTATGGTAATGATGTGTTTAATTATCAACGCAGTCAACTTGAATCGGGCTCAATGCTGATAAATCAATCTACTGTTATGCTCAACCGTTGGACTGCCGAAGGGCAGCATACTTTACAACCGCGTGCCGAATATGGTGACCCCATGGGAAATGCTCGTTTCTCGGATCGTTGGATAGAAGATGGTTCGTATCTGAGACTGAAAACAGTATCATTATCTTACGACATTCCTTTAAAAAGTAAATTTATCGAAGGGTTCAATATCTGGATTTCAGCAAATAATTTGTACACCTTTACAAAGTATTTAGGTCTTGATCCTGAAAATGCAATTGGTAATGAGGTTTATGCACAGGGAATTGATGCAGGATTACTCCCGTTGACTAAAAGCTATTACGTTGGTTTGAGAATAAATTTATAACCTGAATTGTAAAATATAATAATAATCACATGAAACTAATTAGAAAGTTATTTGCCATTTCAATAATTATCCCTCTTTTCTTAGTGGGTTGTTCAGATATATTCGATGTAGATTCTGATCAGTATGTAACTGAAGATGAATATGGAATGAAAAATCCAAATGATCCCATGTATGCTATGTTTGGTATTTATGCCAAAATGCAAAAATTAGCAGATCGCTATGTCTTATTGGGCGAACTCAGAGGTGATTTGTTGGACTTAACCCCGAATTCAAACCTAAGTTTACAAGAAATCAATAATTTTAATGTTACGGCTGATAACAACTATGTAAATATCAAAGATTATTATGCTGTAATCAATAATTGCAACTATGTAATTCAAAATATTGATACTGCATATATAAGCAAAGGGCAAAAAGTTTTACTAAAAGAATATGCAGCCGCTAAATCAATTCGTGCATGGACTTATATGCAAATAGCCCTGAATTTTGGGAGTGCTACCTACTACGAAACACCGGCTCTGAATACGATAGATGCGAATAAACAATATCCTGAATATGATATTGTACAATTAGCTGACGTTTTGATACCCGATTTGGAACCTTACAAAGATATTGTTTATCCTGCTTATGGAAATTTAGGCGCTTTTAACACGCAAAATTCATTTTTCCCTGTCCGTTTTTTGTTGGGTGATCTTTATTTGTGGAAAGGTGATTATTTGAATGCAGCACAAAACTATCACGATTTAATGTATAAAGGTTCATACATCGTTTCGGCCAAAAATAGTTCCACCTGGTCGGTTACGGGTACCACATTTGTAAGTAAAAGAATTGGATGGACTAATTTGTTTATGCAAGGTTCAGATGAAAGGATAACTGCTATAGCTTCGTCGAATAATTATGAACACATATATGTTTTAGATAAAATTATTACCGGAATTATGGTAAAGCCTTCATCCATTGCATTACAAAATTGGGATAATCAGATTTATTTTGATTCGTATGAGGCTACCACCCCCGGCGATTTACGTAAAGATGGTTCGGTGTCTCAATACACATCCATAATTAATGGAGTGAACTCAACAGAAGATATAATTCTTAAATATGTATATGCAAAAATAGATTCTGCGTCCTGGGGTACGCAGGTTTATCGCAGCTCATTGTTGTATCTGCGCTACGCCGAGTCAGTTAACCGTTTGGGAAAACCAAACTTAGCATTTGCAGTACTTAAAAATGGTTTAAATTCGGCTAATATGGCAAACCGAAAAATTATACCTGCAAGAGAAACTGCCATACCTGCACCTTCATATATGAATTTTGCCGATTCCCGATTTGCTAATAATGTAGGAATCCGTATGCGCGGGTTGGGTAATGTGGACAAAGATTCTACCTACCTGATACCTGAGTTCACTAATGGTACGCTTCAGGATTCCATTGCTTATGTAGAGGATTTAATACAACAAGAACTCGCGCTCGAAACAGCATTCGAAGGAAACCGTTTTCAGGATTTGATGCGATTGGCAATTCGCAGGAATGACAATGCCTATCTCGCCGATAAGGTAGCTGCCAAACATACCGAAAACAAAGATGCGTATAAAACATTGCTGATGAATCGTTCAAATTGGTATTTGAAGAAATAGAAAACTATTTTTGCTTTGTTTTTATAAGTAATTCAGAATACTTAACGACATGTTTTTTTGTTTTAATGTCAGATAAACAGACTTGTAACGAAATCCTTGTAACTACTTAGTTTTATATCTGATTTTTTTCTATATAGGCTGTTGTAAATGGAATTTTCCAGATATAACGGTCTTTTTTATTTCACCTAAACTGCCATTCTAAAAAAACATTGTCTCATATTTTTAATTTGGTTCTATGTTGATGCTCTAATGTGGAGGTTTAATAGTTGTTATTGCTTTATTTGCACTTGAAATACAGCACGATATACAACTCATAGGTGCTGTCAATGATTAATTAATTAATACAAATATATTATGAAAAGAAAACAATTACTTAAACAAAGGGGCTCTATTATGGCTCTATCGGTGGTTTTGTGTGTGATTAACATTCAAGCTGCTGTTTTTCCCTACGTACCAAAGCTTCAGAGTTTTGGTGGTAGTTCTGCAAATATTTCAACCTTTACACCTGTACCGGGTGATTATACGCTTGAAGTTCAAGGTACTGTAGGAACTGCAATTTCTGTAGCCGGAGGTGTGTATACCTATGCTCCTACCACAAGCAGCACCGTACGTTTTGTTCAAAAGAGTGGTGTTGTTTATGTGTACGAAGGTACTGCGTACATGACTTCAATCACACCTTCTTATTCTTCTATCTTTCCGACCATCGCAGATGCCGATGTTACAACAGATGTAAATAACTTGTTGCAGAATGCCAGTTTTGAAACAGCAGGTACACTCGTTGGTGGAACAAACTATAATTTTGGGACTCCATGGGTTTCAAATGTTACAATTGGAGCTTCAGGAGGTATACGAATACAAAACGGAACTACAGGGAATACAAATGGAACATGGGAATTGGTATGGCGTGGTACTGCGAACTCCAATTATTTTGCACAGCCCATTAGTGCAACAATTAAACCAAATACATTTTATAAAGTAGTATTACGTCAAATAGCTGCTGGGAATGCAGCGGCAAATTTTAGTATAGGACTTGGTTCAACAGATTCCGGAATGGAATATGCTTCCAAAACGATGTCACTTGGTTTAAATGTAGCGAATGGACAATATTCTTCAGTTTTGTACACACCTGCAGGTGTTAGTGGTACAACCTATTTCACCTTTAAAAATACTTCGGTAAGTACTGCAACTTCAAACTCAGTAGATCCATTAATTCAACTCGATTATATTGAGTTGGTTGAAGGTACGTTTGGAACTACCGGTATTTCTGGAGTATCATCAGCAACCTATTTAGAAGGTAGCGCTTATGCACCCGATATTACAGTTAACTATTCGGGTGGTGATATGTACGATATGACTCCTTACATAACAAGTCAGGGATTTGATAATTTCAAAGGAAAAGAATGGGTTGAAACCCCTGCTGCAAATACAGGTACTTATGCTAATAGCGAAGTGGAATTTTTTAGTAAGACGTTTAATCTTTCACAAGCTGTCACTGGTCTGCCTGCAGGTATTTATCGATTGAAGGCACAGGGTTTTGAACGTGCTAAAGCCAATGATGCAGCGGCGGCATACATCGCAGGTACTGAGGTTATTTTGAGTAATTTGTATGCTACATCTTCTGTTTCCAGCTATAACAAGACTTTTAATTCATTGTATTTGAATACGTATCAGGCAGGCTGGGGTGGAACTGCATTAAATAACTATATCAACAATACTGTAGCTGCTAATGGTGCCTTTACAGCGGGTTATTATGATATGCAGCTTGATAATATAGTTGTTGGTGCTGATGGTGTGCTGACTATTGGAGCTAAAAAAGAAACGAATGTTGCTTCTTCCTGGACTATTATGGATAACTTCAGGTTGTATTATTTTGGTCCTGTAGTTGACCCCCTATTAAGTGCTCTCCAAACTTCCGTAAGCTTAACAACTGCAACTAATACTGCTGAAATAAGTTTGACAGGTTCTAATCTGACAGCCGACATTTCTATAACAGCTCCATCAACACATATCACATTAAGTGGAACAAATGTAACAGGCACATCACCAAATTATACCATTGCACTTGCAAATGCAAATAAACTTAATACCATTACTGCAACCTGGGATATAGGTGCCAATGTTTCCGGTAACATCAGTTGTGTTAGTGGTACAGCAACTAAAACTATTTCTGTTACAACAGATGATATATCAAGTGTAGCTCTTTCTGGCATATCATTGTCAGCAGGAGATTAAGCCCTGTATTTGCTGTCGGAACAACCACCTATACAGCTAAGGTTCCGGCAGATATATCGAGTACAACAGTATCAGCAACTACTACGCCTACTGTTGCAAATGTAACCAATAGTGGTACTGTTATTTCCACATCAACTCCAAGCGTAGTTTTAACCGGTAATTCATATGATGGTACAGCTCATACTGCTGATTATACTGTGAACTGGGGAGGAAATTATACGTTCACTGACTGGGCTGCCAATGGAGATATAACACCTACATTAATCTCATTACCATCTACATATGGTTGGAAATGTGTGAATTCATCTACTCATGCTGAAGAAACTGGCGTGTTTAATAATTATGGAACTCAAGCAAATTGCAGGTATAATGATAAAATTTCCGGTGGAGGCTATAGTTATAATGGAACAGAGTGGACCGGACGCCTCTTATTTATTCGTTGGGACGGTGGTGGATTAACCAGCAGAGTGTTCAGTTATCCGGTTTACCTTGGAACTGGTACTTATCAAATTAATGGTAAAGCCGCATATAATGCTGGTGCAGCTGGATCTCTCACATTCAACGTAAATGCTGCCAATGATAATAGTGGAACAAATTATGCAATTTCGACTGTTGTTACTTCTGGAGTCGGAGTTCTTATGGATATTAAACTGATTAATATTACAATTACTACTCCGGGCGTTTATTATTTTACTATTTCATCAAATACAGCTTCGATGTGTGCTATCGCTGATCTAACATTGTCTAATACTGCATTAATATCGGCTACGGCTGGCATAGGTGGTACTGTTTCGGGTGCTGGAACTTATGATATAGGTGCTTCAGTTTCTCTTGTAGCTACACCATATGGTGGTTACAAGTTTGTAAACTGGACGGAAAATGGAACAGAGGTTTCGACAAATGCTACCTTTACTTTTACTGCTTCAGTAGATAAAACCTACGTTGCGAACTTCGATTTAAATACTGGTATAGAAAATAATAATGAAACGGTAAGTTCAATCAATGTTTATAGAAATGTAAATGGTTTGATTGCTGTTGATTGTTCTGCTAATGCTGTAGAACAGGCAAGCGTATTGGTTTACAATGCAGCGGGTCAGTTATTGGATGCTAAAAAATTAACAAGTACCAAAACTGTATTGACAAAAACATACAGCCCAGGCGCTTATTTAGTGAATGTAACTTATAATGGAAAAAATTTAATTCATAAAGTTGTGCTAAAATAATATGGCTATACAGTTATAATATTTGAGGTACAATTTTATGATTTATAAATATCCAACTTTTCTATCAGCCCCATCCTTCTTCCAAGGAGAGGGGCTGCAGAAGTGAAAACGGGATGTAATCTAAATTGAATAGAATGTAATTTACTCCCCGTTAATTGATTAAATCTTAATTTAAATCGAATAACAATATAAAATCAAATGAGAAATTCCAATTACAAAATCAAGTTAGCTTTAGCTCTTGTAATATCAATTGTAACAATATTTTCAAGCTCTGCCCAAACAATAACCAATAAAAAATCAGAAGTTATTGATATAATTACGAAAGTTAATAACTATTGGCAAGCAAACAATTCTTACGCTCAAAGTTCATTTTGGGACAAAGCAGCCTATCATACCGGAAATATGGAGGCGTACACAGTTACCGGAAATGCTGCTTACAAAACATATTCCGAAAACTGGGCAAAGTATAACAATTGGATTGGTGCTACCGGAACAAACAAATCGCGTTGGAAGTACAGTTACGGTGAAGGAGGTGATTATGTGCTTTTTGGAGATAATCAAATTTGCTTTCAGACGTATATAGACCTATATAATTTAGATATTGCAAATAACATCACACCTGTTCCAACTAAAATTGCCCGTGCCAAGGAAGTGATGAGCTACCAGGTTACTACTTCTAACAAAGATTATTGGTGGTGGGCTGATGGGCTCTACATGGTAATGCCTGTTATGACTAAAATGTATAAACTAACCGGCGATCAAATTTATTTAGATAAACTGTATCAGTATTTTTGCTTTGCCGACAGTGTGATGTACGATAAAACAGAACAAATTTATTATCGGGATGCTAGTTTCGTGTATCCTGCACATACTACACTTTCAGGTAAAAAAGACTTTTGGGCTCGCGGAAACGGTTGGGTTTTTGCCGGACTGGCAAAAGTGTTGAAAGATTTACCACAGGATTATGCTTACAGACCATTTTTTGAAATTAGATTTAAGAATATGGCCAAAGCATTAATAAAGATGCAATTAACTGAAGGTTATTGGACACGAAGTTTGCAAGATGAAGCACAATGTCCCGGCAGAGAAACAAGTGGAACTGCTTTTTTTACTTATGGCTTATTCTGGGGAATAAACAACGGTTATCTCGACAAAGCAACTTATTTGCCGGCTGCTCTAAATGGTTGGAATTATTTATCAACTATTGCCTTGCAGGCAAATGGAATTGTCGGATACGTCCAACCAATTGGTGGTTCAGCAATTCCGGGGCAAATAATAACGGCATCGAATACCGCGAATTTTGGCGTCGGAGCATTTCTGCTGGCAGCATCAGAACTTACACGACTTTCGGAGTTAACTTCATCCGTAAATGAACTTCAGAAGAATCCCAATCAGACTATTTTATCTCCAAATCCTGCAACAAGCTCGTTCAGTATTACGAATGATTCAGGTTTACATAGAGATGTTAATATATATGACATTACCGGTAAACTAATAACTTCTATACCCTCTATTACAACAAAATGTCCTATTGATATTTCTCACTTTTCAACAGGTATTTATTATGTAAAAGTGAATAACGAAACGCTTAAACTGATTAAATACTAAGACTGGTTGAATGATAATCTATAATATGGTTTAAAATGGGACGAGTATCGGATGAAAACTAAAAATTGAGGAGAAAATATTGATTCAGTTTCTCGATGTAAACTACAGTTTGTTTTTTTTATGACGTGCTTTATTTATATTTTAAATCGTAGGGGGTGAGTTTATTATGAATTGTAATAAAAACATTGTCCCATATTTTTAATTTGGTTCTATGTTGATGCTCTAATGTGGAGGTTTAATAGTTGTTATTGCTTTATTTGCACTTGAAATACAGCACGATATACAACTCATAGGTGCTGTCAATGATTAATTAATTAATACAAATATATTATGAAAAGAAAACAATTACTTAAACAAAGGGGCTCTATTATGGCTCTATCGGTGGTTTTGTGTGTGATTAACATTCAAGCTGCTGTTTTTCCCTACGTACCAAAGCTTCAGAGTTTTGGTGGTAGTTCTGCAAATATTTCAACCTTTACACCTGTACCGGGTGATTATACGCTTGAAGTTCAAGGTACTGTAGGAACTGCAATTTCTGTAGCCGGAGGTGTGTATACCTATGCTCCTACCACAAGCAGCACCGTACGTTTTGTTCAAAAGAGTGGTGTTGTTTATGTGTACGAAGGTACTGCGTACATGACTTCAATCACACCTTCTTATTCTTCTATCTTTCCGACCATCGCAGATGCCGATGTTACAACAGATGTAAATAACTTGTTGCAGAATGCCAGTTTTGAAACAGCAGGTACACTCGTTGGTGGAACAAACTATAATTTTGGGACTCCATGGGTTTCAAATGTTACAATTGGAGCTTCAGGAGGTATACGAATACAAAACGGAACTACAGGGAATACAAATGGAACATGGGAATTGGTATGGCGTGGTACTGCGAACTCCAATTATTTTGCACAGCCCATTAGTGCAACAATTAAACCAAATACATTTTATAAAGTAGTATTACGTCAAATAGCTGCTGGGAATGCAGCGGCAAATTTTAGTATAGGACTTGGTTCAACAGATTCCGGAATGGAATATGCTTCCAAAACGATGTCACTTGGTTTAAATGTAGCGAATGGACAATATTCTTCAGTTTTGTACACACCTGCAGGTGTTAGTGGTACAACCTATTTCACCTTTAAAAATACTTCGGTAAGTACTGCAACTTCAAACTCAGTAGATCCATTAATTCAACTCGATTATATTGAGTTGGTTGAAGGTACGTTTGGAACTACCGGTATTTCTGGAGTATCATCAGCAACCTATTTAGAAGGTAGCGCTTATGCACCCGATATTACAGTTAACTATTCGGGTGGTGATATGTACGATATGACTCCTTACATAACAAGTCAGGGATTTGATAATTTCAAAGGAAAAGAATGGGTTGAAACCCCTGCTGCAAATACAGGTACTTATGCTAATAGCGAAGTGGAATTTTTTAGTAAGACGTTTAATCTTTCACAAGCTGTCACTGGTCTGCCTGCAGGTATTTATCGATTGAAGGCACAGGGTTTTGAACGTGCTAAAGCCAATGATGCAGCGGCGGCATACATCGCAGGTACTGAGGTTATTTTGAGTAATTTGTATGCTACATCTTCTGTTTCCAGCTATAACAAGACTTTTAATTCATTGTATTTGAATACGTATCAGGCAGGCTGGGGTGGAACTGCATTAAATAACTATATCAACAATACTGTAGCTGCTAATGGTGCCTTTACAGCGGGTTATTATGATATGCAGCTTGATAATATAGTTGTTGGTGCTGATGGTGTGCTGACTATTGGAGCTAAAAAAGAAACGAATGTTGCTTCTTCCTGGACTATTATGGATAACTTCAGGTTGTATTATTTTGGTCCTGTAGTTGACCCCCTATTAAGTGCTCTCCAAACTTCCGTAAGCTTAACAACTGCAACTAATACTGCTGAAATAAGTTTGACAGGTTCTAATCTGACAGCCGACATTTCTATAACAGCTCCATCAACACATATCACATTAAGTGGAACAAATGTAACAGGCACATCACCAAATTATACCATTGCACTTGCAAATGCAAATAAACTTAATACCATTACTGCAACCTGGGATATAGGTGCCAATGTTTCCGGTAACATCAGTTGTGTTAGTGGTACAGCAACTAAAACTATTTCTGTTACAACAGATGATATATCAAGTGTAGCTCTTTCTGGCATATCATTGTCAGCAGGAGGATTAAGCCCTGTATTTGCTGTCGGAACAACCACCTATACAGCTAAGGTTCCGGCAGATATATCGAGTACAACAGTATCAGCAACTACTACGCCTACTGTTGCAAATGTAACCAATAGTGGTACTGTTATTTCCACATCAACTCCAAGCGTAGTTTTAACCGGTAATTCATATGATGGTACAGCTCATACTGCTGATTATACTGTGAACTGGGGAGGAAATTATACGTTCACTGACTGGGCTGCCAATGGAGATATAACACCTACATTAATCTCATTACCATCTACATATGGTTGGAAATGTGTGAATTCATCTACTCATGCTGAAGAAACTGGCGTGTTTAATAATTATGGAACTCAAGCAAATTGCAGGTATAATGATAAAATTTCCGGTGGAGGCTATAGTTATAATGGAACAGAGTGGACCGGACGCCTCTTATTTATTCGTTGGGACGGTGGTGGATTAACCAGCAGAGTGTTCAGTTATCCGGTTTACCTTGGAACTGGTACTTATCAAATTAATGGTAAAGCCGCATATAATGCTGGTGCAGCTGGATCTCTCACATTCAACGTAAATGCTGCCAATGATAATAGTGGAACAAATTATGCAATTTCGACTGTTGTTACTTCTGGAGTCGGAGTTCTTATGGATATTAAACTGATTAATATTACAATTACTACTCCGGGCGTTTATTATTTTACTATTTCATCAAATACAGCTTCGATGTGTGCTATTGCTGATTTGACTTTAGATACACAAATTTCTCAGACACTTACGGGTTCTGTCGATTATACATGGAGTAATGCTTCTAACTGGTCTACCCGTGTGCCGTTGGCAGGAGATGATGTTACCGTTTTGAGCGGGACTTTAACCGTTGATCAGAATGCGCTTGCTAAATCAATAACAGTAGCTCCCGGCGCTAAGCTAACACTTGCAACAGGGAAGACACTTACAGCCAACACGCTGACTTTGAATAGCGATGCTACCGGAACTGCTACGTATCTTGACAATGGAACTACTAACTTAACGAACGCATTCGTGAATCAATACCTGACTACCGGCCGTAACTGGTACTTGTCGAGCCCGGTTGCATCTGCACCAATAACCGTAATTAGTAATGCATCTGCACTGTATAGTTTTGATGAATCAACTGCAGCAGGAACATGGAGTTCAGTAACTTCCGGTAATTTTATCCCATTAAAAGGATATGTAGCAAAAGTAGACGGTGCTACGGGTGTTGTAACTTTCACCGGAGGAGCATTGAATACAGGAGCTATTTCAATTGCCACACTGACAGGTACTGCAGGAAATACATACCGAGGTTTCAATCTGGTAGGTAATCCTTATCCATCATATCTAGATTGGATGGCAGCAACAAAAACTAATCTCGAACCAAGTATCTGGTATCGTACCTTAAATGGCAGTAGTGCTTATGTTTTTGATACATATAATGCAACACCTAATGTAGGGACAAACAACAATGGAACCGCAGTTACTCAGTATATAGCTCCTATGCAAGCTGTTTGGGTACGCGTTAATGCCGGAACTACAGGTACTCTTGGATTTGATAATACTATGCGTTCACATCAAGATCAAACCATAGCTACCAATCGTCTGAAAGCTAAAGCAACAAGTATTCAAAGTGCTCAACAAGTTTTGCGTTTGCAAGTTTCGAATGGAATAAACAGTGACCAGGCTATTGTATTGTTCAATGCCAATGCTTCAGATGGATATGATGTGTATGATTCACCAAAAATGTCGAATAACAATCCGGCAATTCCAGAAATCTATACTACTGCAGGTACTGAAAACGTAGTGATTAATGGATTGAATAGTGTAAAACCAAATCAAGAGTTGTCATTAGGATTCACTACCGGTCAGTCAAATACATTCTCTATTAAGGCTACAGAAATTAGTAACTTTGATGCTGGGACTAAAGTGATATTGAAAGATAAACTGCTGAATACCGAGCAAAATCTTTCAGTTGATTCAACCTATAGCTTTACCTCGGATGTTGCTTCTACAACGAGTCGTTTCAGTGTTGTTTTTAAATCGGTAGGTATTACTACCGGTGTTAATCAGGCTGGTGATGATCAGGCATTGATATATAAAAATGCAAACAATCAAATCACGGTTAATTGTAAGGGAGCTATAAGCAGTGATGCTATTGTATCGGTTTATAATGCCTTTGGTCAAGAATTGGAGTCTAAGCAGATTACAAGCACTACTACCGTTATTAGTAAAACGTTCACTTCGGGAGTTTATGTGGTAAACGTAAATAATGGTGGAAAAAAATCAACCCAAAAAGTAATAATTAATTGATTTCAAAATTTCCTAAACCTCAAATGGGGTTTAGGAAATTTTGAAAATCAGGAATAACTCAAATTAAATAACTCTACAGAATATAATCGTATGAAACTAACATGATCAAAGATTTTGGATATCCAAAGGCATGATTAGTAATGCCTTTACTATTTGTTCTTTGCTCTAAAATTTAAACAGATGAAAACAAAAATGGAAAACATCCAAAAAAGAACCTACAGTTCTCCTCAAATAGAAAGGATTGAACTTGATAACGAAATCTCTTTGGCATTGGAATCGGCTACTCCTCCTGAAGCTCCAGGCTATGAAGGGGGATCTTTGGGTTCAAATGCACCTGACTACTTCAACAATGATCCGTTCAAAACAAATCTAATGTAGAATAGAAAACCCCGAAAGAATTTCGGGGTTTTCTATTTTCCGTTGTTCTTGTTATTTCTTTTTTTTGAGGTGTTAAGATTAATCAATCACTCCTTTTTCTGCCATTTCTCAGCGTAGTTACATAGAAATTCAATAACAATACAAGTTTGTAATGTCTGATTTTAAATATATTAATACCTGTTTGTGTTCTTTGTGTAATTGCTATTACGCAAAGAAAAATCATAGCACCTCAAAAAAGAAATAACCAGTTGGAGTTGTAATATCAAATCAATTACATTGAAGAATGGAGCATTTTTTTGATTACTACTCGAATTGATTCAATTAGTATGATTTTATTATTGCATTTTTTATCCTCTTAAGTTAATTAGTTTTGTATATTGTCTATTCTCTAATACTAACAATAATAATTTGATCTTATGAAAAAAATTACACGATTAAAAAAACACTTTTATTACTATTGGTCATGTGTATGTTCCATATGCAAAGGATACAGGCATACGTGCACCCCGGTGGTTTACATACCATAACAGACTTAAACCGGATGAAGGCTCAGGTGGCCGCTGGTACGCATCCTTGGATAGATTCATGGAACGTCCTGATTACTGATTGGATGGCGCAAAATACTTATACTGCTGGTGCGTCGGCGAATATTGGAGGTGCCTCACGTAACCGGGCTTCTCAGGATGCTCATGCTGCGTACCTCAATACTATTCGATGGTATGTAACCGGCGATGTGAGCTACGCCAATTGTGCGGTGAAGATTTTAAATGCTTGGTCTAGCACTTGCACCGATGCAAGCGGCGAATTGTATCAGCTTCCAATCAACAATATGATGCAGGCTGCTGAATTATTAAGCGCGTATTCAGGTTGGGCTGCTGCTGATATTACTAAGTTTAAGAACATGGCACTTAATGTTTTTTACCCAGCCTGTCATAATACTCTGGCCATTTGTGCTCGTCCTTCCAGTTGGGATAGTCCGCTTGCGTCATCCATTATGAGCATTGGCCTATTTTGTGATGATGTGGCGAAGTTTAACGAAGCTGTAACCTACTTTCAATCCGACGCAGGCACTGGTAGCTTGTTGCATGTTGTTAGTCAGCCATCGGGGCAACTACTGGAGATGGGGCGCGACATGGTACACGCCAATATCGGTCTGTCCTGTTTAGCGGAGATGTGCCAGACTGCCAAGAACCAAGGACTTGATTTGTACAGTTATTCCAACAACCGGTTGTTGGCGGGTTATGAATATTATTGCAAATACAACCTAAACCATTCTGTAATCTGGGTACCTGATAATGATTGTGACAACGATAACTTTTTAGGTATTTCTTATTACAATGCACGTGGATATATAACCAACAACCCGACTTTTGAGATGGTTTACAATCACTATGGTGTTTTAAAAGGGCTCAGTACGCCATATACTAAAGCTATGGTTCAACTAGCCAGACCTGAAACGCAGAATGCTGATTTTTTCGGGTATGGCACATTCGCCTACACACTGAATTCTGCGGCTTCTCCGTTTAAACCTTATAGCATTCCTGCTGCACCTACTGGTTTGGTAGTTACGCCTGCTGTTGGGAAAGTGTACCTGACGTGGACTGGTCCTGTTGGCGATGTAGCCAATGGATATAATGTATTCCGTTCAACATCCTCTGACGGTACATATACCAGCATTTATTCTACAAGCAGGAATACACTTACTACCTATACAGATGTTGTAGCAAGCGGCAGTACATATTATTATAAGGTATCGGCCAATAATCAGTCCGGTACTAGCGGTTACTCAAATATAGCCAGCGCCGCATCGGTTGCAACAACTACATCATTACTTAACGGATGGGTAAAAACGGATATTGGCAATACCGCTGTTGGCAGTGCCAGTTATGCCAATGTTGTCGGTAACACTTTTGTTGTAAATGGGGTTGGTGCTAGTATGGGTGGAACTTCCAGCAACTTTACGTTTGTATATAAGGTTATAAACGGCGATGTTACAATTACTACACACATGGTAGGTACGAGTTTTGCCTGGACTGGTGATAAAGCAGGAGTTGTGATACGTGAAACGCTTGATCCGAATGCTAAAGAACTAACTATTTATCAGGGTGATTTAGGGATGCGTTGTACCGGCTTTTTAACAAGGTGCGCTGTTGGAGGTACCACATCCTACATAGGTGGCAATAAATTTAGCTTTGCCCCTTGGTATCGGTTACAACGTGTAGGTAATGTCTTTACAGCCTACCAATCCACTGATGGAGTCCAATGGGGTGTAATTGGAACAAGCACAGTTTCTATGGGCACTACATGTTATGTGGGGTTGGCCGTTGGTTCTGGAACAACAACTACCTTCGCAAACATTACTTACGAAAATGTAAGCGTTGTTGGCGGTATTGTTTCCGGCGGCACCTATGAATTAACGAATCGTGCCAGTGGAAAGTGTCTGGACAATTTGGGAGTAACTACGAATGGTGCAAACGTAGTACAATGGGAGAAAAGTGGGAGTATCAACCAAAAGTGGGTGATTACTACAACTAGTGATGGATATTACAAACTCATGTGTGTTAATGGAGGTAAATATCTTGACAATAATGGTCACACTGCTAATGGATCCACTGTATGCGAGGTGGATAATAGTACTAGCTACAATCAACAGTGGACAATTCAAAATTTTGGTGGTGGCTATTACAAAGTTATCAACCGCGCTAATGGCAAATGTCTCGATGCAGGCGGTGGCACTGCAAATGGCTCAATTATGCAGTTTTGGGGGGTTGGTGGTAACAATAATCAGCAATGGTCTTTATCTAGTCAAGGTGCCAGTTTTGTGAAAGCAATACCTACAGATATAAAATCTGAAGAACAGATATCCAATATTGCATTTTACCCGAATCCTGTAACTAATGACCTTATTATTGATGGCTTCGAATCGAATGATCCAAAAGTTGACTTGTACAACCTTTTTGGTTCACTGGTATTAACTCGAAAACTTGTAGCGGGCAAAGTTCAACTCGAAATGAGTGGAGTTCCTTCGGGTGTTTATATAGTTAGTATTACAGACGGAAATAAGGTGGTTTCAAGAAAAATTGAGAAAAAATAAATACCTGCGATATTTGATAATATAAATTATATGTGTTATAACTTTTTTAATGGGAGTAGAGGTTGAAATCGATAAGAGATAGTTTGGTTCTCTTAATGTTGTCAGTTGATACTTTTACCTACAGTTAACTCGATAATCTATTTAACTATGTGTAAACTATCCTTTTTTTTTCTACACATACATATGTCTTGTAATTTATTTGCACTAACCCGTAATGAATTTTAGTCCTCAGGATTTAAAATGGATTGCGGGTTAGTATGATTATAGTAAGCTTATTATTTAAGCTAAACTATATTGTTATGACAGTCTAATTATCCGATAATTGATTCTTTATTCAAATTTTAAATATCGCTAAATTTTCATGTCGGAATTCGATTCGATATCTCCATTCGAGCTTTTATTGATAAAAAGGAACCATTTTAGAAATATGGTTCCAATTTCAGCTGAAAATTGCTAAATAGGGCAATCCTTTCGACTTATATTTGCAATATAATTTTGATGAAAATCAATAACCAAATCAATCACTTTAAATCCATTTAATTACTAATTAAAAAGTTTTATCATGAAGACGAAAAATTACTTTTCGATTTTAAAGCGAGTAGGACGGCTCTGCCTCCTCTCGGGAACGATGTTAGTTGCAACATCGGTTTTTGCTGCAGACATTACTACAGGTCTGATTATACATTATGATTTTGAAGCCGTTTCGGGAACAACTGTACCGGATGTGTCTGGAAGTGCTTTCGATGGAACGTTGGCAGGTGCAGCTGCTGTAACCACCGGTTATATCGGTCAAAGTGGGTTGCAGTGTACTGCGAAAGCTGATTATTTATCACTTCCGGCAGGTTTTACAACAAACCTGACATCATTTACTTATAGCGCCTGGGTGAAGCTGGATGCATTGAAGGATGCAACCCGTTTCTTCGATTTAGGTATCGGGGCTAATTCTAGTTCAACGAACAATTTTCTGGCTTTTATTCCAAGTTTAAATGGTGATGATCAATATATGGTATTGCGCTACAGACCTGCTTCTGGAACTGCCTATAATGTAGCTTCAACAGTTAAATGTCCGGTTGGGGTGTGGGCGCATGTAGCGGTAACTTACAACTGGAATGGAACTTATGGTACTGCCACCATTTATTTGAATGGCTCAGCTGTTGGAACTGGTACAAATCTCCCATACAATCCAAGTTTGTCATTAGGTAGCACAACTGATAACTTTGTCGGTTATTCACGGTGGCCTAGTAATACTAACGGTTTTGGAGGTGTGTTAGACGATGTTCGTTTTTATAACAGAGCACTTACAACAGCCGATATTATGGCTTTAAGGGGTGTGCCTTCGGAACTGACAGCTGAATATAATAATTTAACTGCTTCTACACTTATTGCAGGTGGAAACCTGACTAATGTAACATCGAATCTGAATATGCCTCAAACAGTAACTACTCCTGGAGTTAGTATTACCTGGACATCTTCCAATACAGCTGTCGTATCATTGGATGGTACAGTGACACGACCAACTAATTTTGATGCAACAAGTATCTTAACAGCTACCTTAAGTGAAACTTCAAATGGAGAAACTTATACTTTGGTTAAATCCTTTACTGTAGTAGTTAAGGCAACTAATATTTTAGGTGATATTTTAGCCAACTGGGACTTTAATAAAGATTTAATCTTTGTTGAAAACGGACTTACAAAAGTAAAGAGTTCGTCTGAAATGCCTTTTGTAGGTACAGTAATGAATGATGCAACTATTAGAACTATTGGTGCTCCAACCTCAATCCAATATAATGTATTGTACACTGGTAATGGTACCGGCTACTTTGATTTGGGAACTGCAATTGGTGAAGCTGTCTACTCATTGACAGATTATACGATAGCCGGTTATTTCCGTGCTGATGATGATGCTGTTATTTCAACTGGAGGCAATTTCTACTGGACTTTGTCAAACACAGCTGATGCTGTAGCAGATCCAACAGGATATATTATTGGACAGTTAAATGTGCAGCGTAATGCTATCACACCGACACTTTATTCTGCCGAACAAGGTGTTAGTGCTGGAACTGCAGCTCCTGTTGGTGGTTGGCATCATATTGCCTATGTTCAAAGTGGCACTACAGGTACTGTTTTTGTTGATGGTGTAAGCGTGGCAACAGCACCTGTCAGTAATTTGCCTTCAACAACGCTGCCAATAATAGGTAGAACCGGAACTTATTATAATTGGTTAGGTCGTTCACCTTATGTGTTGGATAATTATTTGAAGAAAACGATGCTTTATGGTTTTCAGTTGATGAAAGCTACTGTGTCAGGTCCTGACTTGATTAACGGATATGATGTTTACCCAGGTGTTTTGACTACCATTCAAAATTTGGATGCTGCTTATGCCGAAAATCCAAATTATGTTTCGGGAGGACTCGCAGATGAGGCAAACAATCTTACGTTGGGTGACTTAAGTGCAGTTACATCTAATATCACTTTACCTACAAAAGGTACGTTGGACAATACTATAAATATTAGCTGGACATCATCCAATACATTAGTAATAGCAAATGATGGTACTGTAACTCGACCAAAGTATTTTAATGTAAATGACACTTTAATTGCTACATTATCAAAAGATGCTCAAACAATAACAAAGTCATTCCCTGCAACAGTATTGTTGGAGCCGGGAACTGAATTTACTACTGATTTAATTGTAAAATATGATTTCTCTTCCGTTTCAGATTCAACAGTAACCGATGCTGCCGAAATGCATTTTGCAGGTAAAATAAAGAATAATGCTTCTATTGCAAGCATGGGAACAACTCAAATATATAAAGTTCTTAATTTAGGTGATGGTAATGGTTATTTCGATATGGGTCTTGAAGTTGGTAAAGTGCTTTATCACTTGAACGATTATACGATGAGCTGCTACTACAGAATTGATGCTTCTTATGAAGATATTTTAAAGAATGGTAATTACCTGTGGCTTTTCTCAAATAGTACCGATGCTCTTACAGGTAAAAACGGATATATTAACGGAACATTGACTACTCAAGCCGTGAGCATTACTCCAACATTTTATTCAGCAAAAGAGGCTGTAAGTTATGCTACTGCTGCTTCGTTAGGTGGCTGGCACAACCTTACCTATACACAAAGTGGTACTATAGGTACAGTTTATGTTGATGGTTATAATGTTGCAAGCGGAACTGTTAATAATCTTCCAAGCACTACACTTCCAAAAGTAGGTTTAGAAGGTACACCGTTCAACTGGATTGGTCGTTCATGTTACCCAGCATCAGATGTATATCTGCGTAAAACGTTGGTCTATGACTTTAGACTTTATAAATTGGCATTGGATGCAGATCAGATAAAGACTTCGGTTTTAAATGTGGAGGGTACGATCCCAAGTTTAGATAATGCATATAATGAATACTTTAATGGGGTTATACAAATTGTGAATTCACCTTATAAAGTGACTTCTACGGTTGGTGAGATCAAAATCATAGGTTTACAAGGAACTGAAAAAGTATCTGTATTTGATATTGCGGGTCGTCAATTGAAGGTGGTGAATGTAAACAGAATTACGACCAATGCAGGAATCTATTTTGTAAAAGTAGATAACTATGTGGCTAAAGTAATTGTGAAATAATACTGGTTCTTAGCAATTACTTCTCTAAAACAAAGAAAAATCAAGAAATGTAATCTTGGTTTTTCTTTGTTATCAAATTGATTATTTACCTTTTCTTCCATGTAATCACAATTCATTATGAAAAAGTCTAATTTTATTCTTATTATCATTTTACTGGCATTTATGTACTTTCAGGCTAATGCTGCAAAGACATTTGTACATCCGGGTGGATTACATACCATAGCCGACCTTGAACGTATGAAAGCCAAAGTGGCAGCAAAGGAGAGTCCGTGGATAGATGGATTTAATGCTTTAGTCAATAGTGGCAGGGCAAATAGTTCGTGGGGCGCCGAGCCACATACAACTATCGGAGGTAATGATAATGGTATTCGCCAACGGGCAGAGCTCGATGCACATGTTGCCTATAATAATACCTTGCGATGGTATATTACCGGTGATACTCAATACGCAGAATGCGCAGTTCGAATAATTAATGCTTGGTCAAGTATTTTGACTTCGTGTAGCGGAGAATTATTTCAATTAGCGACTAACAATTTTATGCAAGCCGCTGAGCTGTTGCGGGCATATCCAGGTTGGCAAGAGGCAGATATTACAAGACTCAAGACTATAGCTTCGACCATTTTTTATCCAGCATGTAGAGATTTCTTAAACAATTGCGGACGACCTTCGAGTTGGGATAGCCCGGCTTTATCGTCCATGTTAATTATTGGCGTATTTTGTGATGATGAGGCTATTTATAACGAAGCTATAACTTATTATAAATCAGGTCCGGGTAGTGGTAGTTTGTTAAATTGTGTTTGCAGGCCAAGCGGTCAAGTGATGGAAATGGGACGCGATATGGCGCATAGTAATATTGGGCTTTCTTGTTTGGGAGAAATGGCTCAAACAGCTTTTAATCAAGGTGATGAAACATTATATAACTTTGCTGATAATCGTTTATTAGCAGGATATGAATATTTCTGCAAGTATAATTTAAATCATCCTGTAGTTTGGGAACCAGTTAATAATTGTAATAATGAGAATTTTTTAGGTATTTCTTATTATAATGAACGAGGGCGCATGTCACACAATCCGACCTTCGAAATGATTTATAATTATTATGGTGTTTTAAAAGGGCTCAGTACTCCATGGGTTAAAGCAATGGCAGCCTTAGGCAGAGTAGAAACACCAAATGATGATTTTTTTGGGTATGGTACATTATCCTACACGCTGAGTGCTGCGGCTTCGCCTTATCCTCCTTATCCTACTCCGGCAGCACCTACCAATTTAGTAGCAATACCAGCTGTTGATAAAATATACCTTGAATGGACAGGACCAAGTGGAGATGTAGCGAATGGATATAGCATTCTCCGTTCAACAACAGAAAATGGTGGCTATACAAGCATCTATACCACAACAAACAGTACGCTGACTACTTATACTGACAAAACCGTATCAAACGGTGTCACCTATTATTATAAAGTGGCAGCCCGAAATCAGTCGGGTACAAGTGCTTACACTACTGTTTCCAATGCACAACCGGTTGCTTCGACTAAGCAATTGCCTACAGGTTGGTCTACAACAGATATTGGACGTACAACCCTAGTCGATACTATTACTTATGCCAATGTTGTTGGTAACACATTTGTCATTAAAGGGTCAGGTAGCAGTATAACCGGCACTTCCGATAACCTGAATTATACATTTGGGGCCGTAACAGGAGATTTCAGTTTTACAGCACACATGGCCTTACATGATTGGGCATGGACAGGGGATTGGGCTGGAATTATGATACGGGAATCGCTTGCTCCCGGTGCCAAAGCGCTTTCTATCTGTCAGGGTGATGTTGGCCAACGATATACCAATTTTTTTACAAGAAGTTCTACAAGTGGAGGTATTTCTTCGATTGGAGGGAATAAATTTAGTCTTAGCCCATGGTACCGTTTTGAACGCGTTGGAAATGTTTTTAAAGCCTATCAATCGACAGATGGAATAACGTATGGTCTTATCGGAACAAGTACAGTTTCAATGACAAGTAGCTGTTATGTTGGATTCGCAGTTTGTTCAGGATCTTTAACCAGCTTCTCCAATATTACCTTCGAAAACGTGACGCTTGTAGGTGGCGGAAATGTTCCTGTAGCTCCAACTACTTTTACTGCTACTGCTATAAACAGTAGTGTAATAAAATTGAACTGGTCGGCATCTGCAGCGACATCTGCTTATAACATTAAACGTTCTCTATCAGCTGCCGGTCCATTCACAACTATTGCTACCGGCATTTCCGGAACATCGTATATGGATAGTGACTTGATTAAAGCAACGACTTATTATTATGTGCTCAAATCGGCCAATGCTATGGGCGAAAGTGTGGATTCTATTCAATGCAATGCACAGACGCTTTCGCAGTCATTACCTCCATCACCTTTAAGTTTAAAAGCTACTCCGGGAAATTTAAAAGTTGGCTTAACCTGGTCGCCAACGTTGGAATTTACCACGAGTTATAATATTAAGCGTTCTAATATAAGTGGTGGACCTTACTCAACTATCGCGACTTCAACTGTAGAAAGTTACACGGATAGTACTGCTGTCAACGATTCGACTTACTATTATGTAGTTTCGTCAGTCAATAGTCTTGGTGAAGGAGCTAATTCTATACAAGTTGTTGGTAAACCGGTTATAGGTCAATATTGTTTCATCCCTTTTGATGAAACTACAGGAACAACGGCTACAGATGTTCTTGTAACTATACGTAAAGCTACCTTATTAGCCGGTGCATCATTGAAAGCAGCTAAGTATAATAATGGATTGTATTTTGATGGAACTGCCACTGGCTATGCCACTCTTCCCACTAATATTGTAAGCAGTTTGACGGATTTTACCATTTCATTGTGGGTGAAATTAGATGTTGCTCCCTCAACTTATGCACGTATTTTTGATTTTGGAACAGGTACCGGTGTGTATATGTTTCTGAGTCCTAAATCTGCAAGCGGATATTTGCGTTACGCCATCAAAAATGGCTCAACCGAACAGATTATTAACGATACAAAAGTATTTCCGGTAGGTGCCTGGACACACGTAGCCCTTACTCAATCAGGTACAACCGGTATTTTGTATGTCAATGGAAAAGAAGTGGGGCGTAATACCGCACTGACAGTTAATCCGGCTGCATTAGGAAGCACAACCTTGAATTATTTTAATAAATCTCAATTTTCTGCGGATCCTTATTGCAAAGGTACAATTGATGAGTTCAGAATATATAACCAAACACTTAATCCTTCTCAAATAACCCGATTGAGCCTGATGAATCCTCAAACTATCACTTTTGATTCCATACCTCAAAAGACTACTACTGATGCTGATTTTGCTCCGGCCTATAGTGGGTCGGGTTTACCGATAAGTTATATCAGTTCAAATAGTAATGTGGCTTTGGTTAGCAATGCTAAAATACATATTATTGGTGTTGGAACATCTAACATTACAGCGTCACAAACAGGCAGTCTGGATTTTGCTCCAGCATTGAAAGCGATTCGTCCGTTGGTAGTTGTTGCACCTAATGGAATAATTTCAGCCGTTCAGGATAATGATATGCTATTCCCAAATCCAGTATCTGATTTCTTACATGTGAAAGTTGATGAATCAATTAGTAAAGCTACTTCAATGTATGTGTATGATACAAAAGGAACATTGTTGCTAAGAACGGGAATAACTCAGAAAGAAACAGTTCTTAATGTAAGCCAATTGAATCAAGGAATTTATTTCTTGAAAATAGTTAATGGGCAGAAAGTGTTAGTTGATAAATTTATTAAGAGTAACTGATTTTATTATAACTCTTAATTGTAGAGCACATTTCACTCAAATTTTAAAGCCACAACAGTTCCTGTAATTCGTTGAAACTATTCTGGTTTATTTTCCAATAAAGCAACAAAGTTGTTATGATTATAAAAAACACATTTCTACTTGCTATTTTTTGCTGCCAGAGTTTACTGAATTTCGCCCAAAATAATGACGTCAGAATTGATAATAGAGATTTTGAGAATTCTACCGTAAAACCATGGATAGCTTTAGGTACAGGTAAAGGTATAAAACTCTCGACTACAGAATATCATGGTGGCAAACAATCACTTGAAATTCTGTCAGGATTAACGGCTCAAACGAAGATTGGGTTAAAACCGAATTCTATTTATAAAATTACTGCGTGGGTAAAAACCAATAGTGGTTCCGATGAAATTCAGTTGAGTTTAGTGGGTTTGGGTAGTAACAATGTGAGTATGGTAAGTGCCTTAGCTGATTGGGTAAAGTTAGAAAAAACATTTGTTACCGACGAAGGACAAAAGAGTGCAACTATCAATATCTACCTACCGGATAATCCCAATAAATCGAGTGCTTGGGCAGACGATATAAAAATAGAATACTTAGGTGTATATACCGTTGCTAAAACAGCGGGGATAAAACCACTACCAGTACGAGTATGCCGAACTGAGTTGGGCATCTCGCAACAACCATTAGAAAAACTGAATTGGTTGTTGGATGCCCGGTTCGGAATGTTTATTCATTGGGGACTTTATGCAGGCCCTGCAAATGGTGAATGGGTAATGCAAAACGACGGAATATTACCTGATGAATATCGGAAACTTGCTTACCCCGAAAGTGGTGAAAAATACTTTGCTGCCGATAAATTCAATGCAGATGATTGGGTCAAAATAGCCAAAGGTGCTGGGATGAAATATATGAATATGGTTACTCAGCATCACGATGGTTACGCCTTGTTCGACACCAAATACATGAATGTTTTTAGCAGTAAACAAACGCACAACCGTGATTTTGTAAAAGAATACGTTGATGCATGTAGGAATAACGGACTTAAAGTGGGAATTTACAAAACGCTAATTAACTGGCGTTATCCGGGCTATTATGATGTAACCGGAAAAGATTGTAAGCCGAATAAATTTGGATACAAAACTGACATTTCTCATAAAGAAAATGCTCGCTTAATGAAAGAAGAAATGTATTGTCTGACCAAAGAGCTGCTTACTAAATATGGGAAAATTGACCAAATATATTGGGATGGAGGCTGGTTAGCGCAACAGGGTCTTGATGAAGATGCAGTTCATTTCTGGGAATCAGGAAAATATCTCGACCCAAAAAATCTATGGCAAGTGAATCCGTATTTTCAAGATGTTGAAGATTCTACCGGCAAAGCATTGGGAATTATGGGTATGGTTCGCAAGTATCAACCTGATGCAATTGTGAATCCCCGTACCGGTTGGTGTGGTGATTATAAAAGTGAAGAAGGAAGCACACTCATTACAGGACCGGTGCGCACAGAAGATGTTTATGAGAAATGTATGTCAATGGCTCCAGCATGGGGGTATACGCCAGTTTTGGAAGATTCAACTAAAATTATCACAGTATCTCGTTTAAAACGAATGCTATCTGATTGTGCAATGCGAAACATGGCTTTGTTGTTAAATGTAGGGCCAGACAGACATGGACAAATTACCAAAGCTGAAACTCATGTACTACTGGAGATTGGGGAATGGATGCAACAAGTAGGTGATGCCATGTATGGCACTCGTGGGGGACCGTGGAATCCAAAAGATGGACAGTATGGTTATGCATACAAAGGAAATACTATATACTTGTTTTTACTTGAAGACTTTATGAATTCCAGCTTTAAATTGCCTGCAGTAAATAGTGGACAAAAAGTAGTTAAGGCCTATATGGTTGATTCAAAGAAACAAATAAAAGCAATGCAAAATGGAAATAGAGAAATTACAATTTCAAGTTTTGATAAACATAAAAATGAGATTGCAATAATTGCTATTGAGCTGAATAATAGTGTTATGAACTAAATAGTAAACCGATGGAGCTCACTAATTACAATTTTGATTTTATTTGAGTGAATACTTCGGGAAAAAATGAAATATGAAAAGACTTTTAATAGTACTGGTGGTGTGTGCAGTTTGTTTTGGGTTAAGAGCTCAGGTACTTGTTACATATCCTGTGCCTGAAAATATTCCGCAAAATAATGATTTTTCAGTGAAGGTTCGTTTGCAGAATGGCGTATGGACAGATTTATATGAATATGAAGTAGAGGTTGATGGTCATAATATTCAAAAATCATCTATGGTGAATTTTGATTTTGAGGGATCTGTGGAAGTGGCGGTAACTTGTAATCGTGAAGAAATAAAGTCGGCTCGTATTCGACCTGCTTCATTTAATATTCCACATAAAATTCAGGGTAATATAATTACATTTTCACTTACTAAGCCTGTGGATATTTCGGTAGAAGTGAATGGTGATATTTTCCATAATCTGCACATCTTTACAAATTCACCTGAAACATATAAACCAAGTCCAAACGATAGTTCTGTAATTTATTATGGTCCTGGTTTTCATACAATAAAAAATGATACGTTGAATATTCCCAGTCATAAAACCTTGTATTTGGCAGGTGGAGCTGTATTGAATGCAACAATTTTTTGTAACAATGTACAAGATGTACGTGTATGCGGTCGTGGAATTTTATATAACCCGCTGAAAGGTGTAGGAGTCAATTACTCACAAAACATTCAAATTGAAGATCTGATTTTCATTAATCCAACTTATTACACTGTTTGTTGCGGTCAGTCGTCGGATATAAAAATTAAAAATATACGCTCGTTTAGTGCCAGGCCATGGAGCGATGGGATTGATTTTTTGAGTTGTAAAGATATTCAGATAGATGGAGTTTTTCTGCGAAACTCGGATGATTGTTTAGCATTTTATGGTCATCGTTGGAATTTCTATGGAGATTGTAAAAATGTTTCTGTTCAAAATTCTACGCTTTGGGCCGATGTAGCACATCCAATTAATATAGGAACACATGGAAACCCCGAACAAGGTAAGTTTGAGATACTCGAAAATATGGTTTTCAAGAATATTGATATTTTGAATCATGACGAGCCGCAAATAGATTATCAGGGTTGCATGGCTATCAATGTTTCAGATCAGAATTTGGTGCGTAATATAAGTTTTGAAAATATTCGTATTGAAGATTTTGAACAAGGTCAGTTGTTCAATTTACGTGTTACATTTAATAAAAAATACGCTACTGCTCCGGGACGTGGTATCGAAAATATCTATTTTAAGGATATAACATATTCAGGGAAAAATGCCGGAATTTCGATTATTGAAGGCTATTCACAAGAAAGAAGTGTTAAAAACATTGTTTTTGAGAACCTTATTATAAATGGAAAAGAGATTTCAAATCGTATGGCTAAGCCGGGTCACATGAAATACTCAGATTTTGCTAAGATTTATGAAGGTTTATTTGTGTCTGAAGTTAAATATTTGAGCTCGGGAAATGATTTGAAAATTGTACAAAATAGTAAATAGATTTTTTATATGAAAGATTTTAAATGGATAATTTTAGTTGGATTGCTTTATTCTTCTTTGTTTAATCTTATGGTTGCACAAAGGCAGTTGACCCCAACTACACTACTTACATATTCTGTACCTGAAGGAATTAATCATAATGATGACTATTCTGTGAAAGTTCGAAAACAAGGCGGTAAGTGGCTGGATTTGTTTGAATATGAAGTGCAGGTAGATGAACATAAAGTACAAAAATCAACAATGGTGAATTTCGATTTTGAAGGAACTGTTGAAGTGGCTGTTACTTATAATCGAGAGAAAATTGACTCAGTGCGCATTCGCCCTCTATCTTATAATATATCCCACAAAATTAAAGGGAATACTATTACTTTCTCACTCACTAAACCCACTGATATTTCAGTGGAAGTGAATGGTGATATTTTTCATAATCTCCATGTTTTTGCCAATGGATTGGAAACGAATAAACCCAGTCCGAATGACACAAATGTTGTATATCTGAACCCCGGAATTCATAAAATTGATAGCCTGTATATGAAGAGTGGAAAGAGTCTTTATTTGGCAGGTGGAGCTGTACTAATGGGTAAAGTGGTTTGTAATAAGGTGAAAAATGTTCGGATTTTCGGTAGGGGCATACTGTATCATGGTCAGCGTGGAATTGAAATAACCCATTCATCCAATATAAGTGTAGAAGATTTGATTATTATTAACCCGATACATTACACTGTTTTTGGAGGACAATCTACGAATTTAAAAATAAAGAATATTCGTTCATTCAGCTCTAAAAGCTGGTCTGATGGCATTGACCTAATGAGTTGCTCGGATGTATTAATTGATAAAGTGTTCATGCGAAATTCCGATGACTGTATTGCTTTGTATTGCCACCGCTGGGATTACTATGGTGATTGTAAGAATATAACGGTTCAAAACTCTACACTTTGGGCAGATGTAGCACATCCCATTAATATAGGAACACATGGAAATCCGGAACCCGGAAAATCTGAAACAATTGAAAACCTTACTTTCAGGAATATTGATATTTTAAATCATGACGAGCCTCAGATTAATTACCAGGGTTGTATGGCTATTAATGTTTCTGACGAAAATATGGCACGAAATATCCGATTTGAAGATATTCGAGTAGAAGATTTTGAGCAGGGTCAGTTATTTAATTTGAGAGTTACATTCAACAAAAAATATGCTTTGGCTCCTGGGCGTGGAATTGAGAACGTCTTATTTAAAAATATTAATTATACAGGGAAACATGCAAACACTTCAATCGTTGAAGGATATGCTCCTGAACGCTGTGTGAAAAATATCGTTTTTGAGAACTTAGTTCTCAATGGAAAAGAAATTTCAAGTCGTATGACTAAACCCGGGCACATGAAATATTCCGATTTTGCCAATTTATACGAAGGTTTGTATGTGTCAGAAATCGAATATATTAGCACTTCGCCAATTGAAACTATTGTAGAAAAAAAATAAATAGAAATATGAATCTTTCTGCTGAACTACAACAATATTCATTTCCGAATTCAAATTCAATCACTGTCTGTAATTGGGTTGATAGAAATCCCCAAAAAAACGAAATGAATAAGTTAGAATTATTTGAAGATATTGTTTCGAATGAGCCGAATTGTCATCAATTGTTTATTGAGAAAGCATTATCTGTTATTGATCAAAACATGGCTGTAGAATCTTTTAGTTTGTCACAGTTTTCTAAACAGATGAACCTGTCGAAATCAGCAACAAGAAGGAATATTAAATTGTATTTTGCACTAACGCCATGTGAGCTCATACGCTCTATAAGAATTGATAAGTCAAAGCAATTATTGTCAAATAACTCATTGAATGTTTCTGAAGTTGCCTTTAAAGTGGGTTATTGTGATCCCAAATATTTTAGTAGGAACTTTAAAAACAAAATTGGATTGTCGCCGACTGAATATCGGGAAAGTATTTGTAAAGGGGGATCAATGCGTATCAATCAATGGAAAAATGATTATTTATTTAAGAAAGTGATAAGTAAAATTGAAGAAAAAATTGATGATTCAACCTACACTCACGATCAGTTAGCAAGTGATTTGAATGTGTCAAAATCTACTTTGTATAGAAGACTAAAACTTTATTCCGGATTATCACCTCATGCGCTAATTTTAAAAACAAGAGTCAACCATTCAATTAATTTATTAAAGCCTAATATTTATATTTCTGATGTTGCATTTGCTTGTGGATTTAATGATCCAAAACATTTCAGTCGATGTTTTAGAGCTGAATTTGGTGTCAGTCCTTCTAAATTTCAAGTGTTATCTCAAGTATTATCTCAAGTGGTATAAACTAAGACATTTTTCATATATGATTTAGGTTCAATAAATTACAATTATAAAGAAATCAATTAAGTTAAAATACAATATTATGAAATTCAAATTACTTTTTCTCATGACCTTTATGGCAATCTGGGCACAAGCACAAACTATTGTAGGAGGAACAGAAGATGCGGTATCATCGCCTACTGAAGGCGTTATTACTTCCAATTTTGTTGGTGAAACAGCTATGAAGGGCGATCTGTTGCAGATGCTAGCCAATTTCCTGACTTATGTGAAACTTGATTATCAGGATGCTGTTGCCCCCAATAGTGTTAATGAAGCCTGTGGTTTCTTTAAAGGTGAAGCCAGTGGTGCCAGTAGTGAACAGGGAGTGAGACCTAATGCCGACCTTTCTATGATATGTGCATTTTTGTACAAATACGGAAAAGATAAAGTTGCTTTACCGACAGGTGTTACTTGGAATGATGTAAATAGATTGGCTCGCAAGAGTTTGATTTTTGCATATTCTACTCATAAGGCAAATAAGTTGAAAGTATGTTCGGGTGGAGATTATTGGGGGTCTACAAGTAGTACCGACTACGTTTGGGAAAGCTCTTTATGGGCTATGTCCGTAGCATATTCAGCCTATTTCCAATACGATTCGCTGACCACCACACAGAAACAATATGTTTCCAATCTGGTTAAAGCAGAATGTAACTATGAATTGACCCGCACTGTACCAACCGGTTTTTCAGGTGACACAAAAGGAGAAGAGAATGGCTGGGAAACGAACATCTTAGCTTGCGCGCTGGGATTGTATCCTAATGACGCCTTAGCTTCACAATGGTATGACCGCTTGCGCGTATTTGCCATAAACTGCTATTCTCAGATAAATGATGCTACCGATACTTCCATCATAGACCCTGATTATAATAATAAAACAGTAAAGGATCTTTATCTTGGTAAAAACCTGTATGATGATTATACCTTGCAAAATCATGGTTATTTTCACAGCTCTTATCAAAATGTAGTTATGCAGGAGTTGGGCGAAAGTTTTCTGGCAATGAAAATGTTCCAAACCGGAATTTATGGTACCGAAAAATGGAAAACGAACGCGTTAATGCATAACAATCAGAATGTGATGGACAATGTGCTTAATAAACTTGCTTTGGCGGATGGTGAGTTGGCCATGCCCAATGGCAACGACTGGAGCTTGTTTTTGTACGACCAGATTGCTTCTTACTCAACCATGGCTTGTTTCCTGAAAGATCCGAACGCATTGATGTTGGAAAACCTAGTCTATAAAAATATCAAAGCCAGACAAACAACTACTACCGATGGAAGTTGGCTGTTACGTGCTGACGTGGGTGCCCGCCGTATGGGTGTTCAGGCTCATCGCGTTATGATGACCTGGCTTATGCACGAGATGGCATCTACTGCCAGTGTAACACCGACTAACTGGAGTGATTTTAGAAAGACCTATGATAAAGCCGAAGTATTCAGCACCCAGAATATCGTTAGGGCGAATACAAAAGATCGCTTTAGCTGTTTCTCGTGGAGTGCCGGAATAAGTAGTTATACCGGCTATTTTGCCCCGAATAATCCTGATAAAAACAAAATTGTAGTTCCTTACAAAGCCAATAATACCGGCAATATACTAGGTTGGTACACTGTGAGCGGAAAAGCTACAAATGCAGCCCCTGTAATCAGCGGCATTTATAATTTGAAAGGAAATAGCTACACCATGAATGGAGTTCTCAATACAAATGATGCCTCACTGACTAATAATTTTGCGATTTACTCTACCCCGGGAAATGCGCTAATTTATCTTGACTATGTAAAAGCCAACAGTGCAGTAACAATCACAGGGGCAAGAGGAGGATTAATGGCTGTCAGCACCGATGAGTTTACTAAACTTCACCGAACGGTTTATCATAATAACGGGCGCTATCAGACGGATGGAACAAGCACTGTAACTTTTGCTACTTCATGGGCTAACATTGATAACCAAATAGGTGTTGTGACTCCGGGTAACAGTAGCATGGCTTTTGGAGACAGAGCAGCAAACAACTCAATTAATACATCGAAGTTTTATCCATTATATAGTGCTGTCAGTCGTACTGTTGCTATCGGCGATGTGGTAGATCGTCGGCAAATGATTTATTACAGTGGGGTAAGTGCTGCTAAAACACAGGAATTTGCGGGCAATGCTATTTCGCTGAGAGATTCACTCCCAACCGGTTGGAACGGTGTGATTGCAACAGACCCGGACAGTATCCGCTACATGTTGGTAAGTAATTTTGTGGGTGTAACTACGGCAGATATGAAAGCAATGAGTTTCCCCGAAGGAGCACCTGTATTTTCCGTGCCAACGGACATTTCAGGCGGAAAATCTATCGCGCATTTTACACTGACGGCATCACGTAGCGTAGGTAATGCATTGCGTGTATTTGTAACATCTGGAAATGTTTTAGCTCAACAAGGAACGGATTCAATCAGTACTTACCTGACCAATAGTACAGCTTCGGTTAAAGCTGTTGGTTTAATGATTATTACATCAGGTGGTAAAATTACAGGCACTGTAAATGTTCCGGCTAATAGTAGTGTGTTGGTTACTATCAACAATGGTCAATTGGTATCAGTTGATGCTCAACTACCTAAAGAGCCAACCAATGACATTACTATACTTGCATTGAAGAATGCCGGATTTGATTCAGCACCAGTAACATACAATGTGGCTGGAACGCTAAACTCAAGTGCTGTAAACATGTGGACTGGACTGGGTTATTCCAGTGCCTATGCTTATAATCTGACTGACTGGACAAATCGTAGTGTGGTAGTGAGCAATTCCACATTTACTGCCACATTCGCCTATGGTTCTGCGGCTAAATTAAATGGAATAAGTATTCCTGCCACCGATAAAAATGGCAGTAGTACCGGTGCTAGTTTGGGTGCATCAACAGGTTGGGGGGCCGGTAACGCAGTACAATTTACGCAAAAAGTTCTTTTACCGCCCGGAAATTACAAAATGAACTATGACGTGTACAATGGGAATACAAGTGCGGCAAATCTGATCAGTAACTTAACGGGTTTTCGTAGCGGGTCTACTACATTGTACGATGCAACGACAAATTTTACTGCTTCAGTATGGACGACATCAACTGCAAGTGCATTATTTACAAGCCCTTTCAGAGGAGAAGTAAGCGTAGGAGCCAGTTGTTCTAACGCTGGTTCAGGAGCAGGGCCGAAAATATTAATAGACAATATTCGAATTCTTACTGACCAGAGCATTGAAAGCGCTGAAAGTTTTTACTGGAATGTAGCAAAAGATAGCGCACAAGCAGCCCTGAATCGTTATCCAACCGTTACAAGCGGTACTTTGTATACTAACCTGCAAGCGGCTATGCAGCAGACATATTCTACTATCAACGAATGCGCTACAGCCATTCAAACGCTTCAAAGCGCAACAGCCAGTTTTTTAGCCGGAGTTGCCACCGGTATTAAACCCGTAACTTTGGTTGATCAGAACACTCCGGTAAATGTATATAATGTATATGGCCAACTAATAAGTTCAAAAAAATACACAAAAGCTGAGGCTTTAAGGCATCTGAAGAATGGATTATATATTATAGGAAATGAAAAGGTGATTATTCAATCTAAATAATCCTCGTAGAATTTCTAACCCAAAATGAATTAATAAAATATCAACAATCGCTTGTAGTTTAAATTTACTACAAGTGACTTTAAATAAAGTCAATAACAAAGAAGTTGTAGTTTATGAAGAAAAGAGTTTTTTTGAGTGTATTGTTTTTGAGTTTGTATACGCTTACCACTTTTGCCAATCAACCCGATTCAGCTTATGTGGTCTCATATACAAATGAAAACAGACCGAATGGTTTGCATTTTGCATGGAGTATTGACAAGTCTGATTGGCATGCAATTGGACCGGAGTACACTTACATGATGTGTGATTACGGAAGATGGGGTGCAGAAAAAAAGATGTTTTCGCCTTTCGTGTTTCAAGCCCCCGATGGCTTATGGCATTGTATCTGGAGTGTGAATAAAAGAGATGGCGTTTTTGCACATGCTTCCTCCAAGAACCTTGTTGACTGGGGACGGCAATCGTATCCCAGCGCAACGATCGGTAATAACTGTTTAAACCTGGAAATATCTTATAATAAGGCGGCAGACGATTATACTATTTCATGGATAAGTACAAATGGCACGGAAACTAAAACATATAGTACAACTACAAAAGATTTTAAGAACTATGTAGTTGCAAAAGAATTTGCATTGTCTAAACGTGAAAAGTTACGGACAAATGTTTTGATATCAGGCAATATAGAAACCGGCGTAGTAAATAAAGTGCCATGGAGCATTATTGATGGTTTAATGAAAGCCCAATTGATGTCCACCTTGAAAAAACAACTTTATTCCGAAAATTCCAAAACAGACTTTGACCGTTTTGGAACTCTAAAACCAGTGGATGCGAAAATTTCTTTGGATAATTCAAAGAGTAAAAAAATAAGTGATGTATTAGTAGGTGTTTTCTTCGAAGATATAAACTATGCTGCCGATGGAGGATTATATGCAGAGTTGATTCAGAACCGTGGGTTTGAATATGCATTAAGCGATAAAGAAGGCAGAGATAAAAGTTGGAATAATGCGAAAGCTTGGACTTTAAATGGCGATAAGGCTACTTTTACTATTGACTCTGTTAAGGCTATTCATCCAAATAACAAATATTACGCAGTACTCAAAATAGAGAAAGTCGGAGCAGGATTAGTGAATGAAGGTTTTGATGGCATTGCTTTAAAGGCGGGTGAGAAATACGATTTTTCTGTTTTTGCCCGAGCTATTGATGCTAAAAATAAAAAACTGATTGTTCGCCTGATAGGCAAAACCGGAGAAGTGTATGGTCAAACAACGATTAATGCCATTTCAACCAGTTGGAAAAAATACAATGCAACATTGACCGCAAATGCAAAAGGGGGTGATGCACGTCTGGAAATTGTACCACAAACTACTGGTAGTGTGGCGTTGGATATGATTTCGCTGTTTCCACAGAAAACATTCATGGGACGCAAGAATGGTTTACGTGCCGATTTGGCACAAACCATAGCCGACATAAAACCTCGTTTTGTTCGTTTCCCAGGTGGATGTGTCGCTCATGGCGATGGATTGGGAAATATCTATCGTTGGAAAAATACTGTTGGACCACTTGAAACCCGTAAACCACAAAAAAATCTTTGGGGATACCATCAAACTGCCGGTTTGGGATACTTTGAGTATTTCCAGTTTTGTGAAGATATAGGTGCAGTGCCTCTTCCGGTTATAGCTGCAGGTGTGCCTTGTCAAAATTCTGCTACCGGTGGTGCCGGGCAACAAGGTGGAGTTCCACTGTGCGAGATGGATAATTATGTTCAAGACGTGCTCGATTTGATAGAGTATGCCAACGGCCCGGTAACTTCCAAATGGGGAAAACTACGTGCCGATGCAGGTCATCTAAAACCGTTTAATTTGAAGTATGTTGGAGTGGGTAACGAAGACCTTATCACTGATATTTTTGAAGAACGGTTCACTCTGATTTTTGAAGCCGTTAAAGCTAAACATCCTGAAATAACTGTAATTGGAACTGTGGGTCCATCATATCATGGAACAGACTACAGAGAAGGTTGGGATTTAGCTTCTAAGTTGGGTGTGCCTATGGTGGACGAACATTATTATGAATCTCCGGCTTGGTTTATAAACAATCAGGAGTTTTACGATAGTTACGACCGGTCAGAACCAACCGTTTACTTGGGCGAGTATGCCTCACATGATAATACTTTATACAACGCACTTGCCGAAGCTGCCTATCTGACTTCACTGGAGCGAAACGGAGATGTGGTAAGTATGGCTTCTTATGCTCCGCTGCTTGCCAAAGACGACCATGTGCAATGGAAACCTGATCTGATTTACTTTAATAATGAAGAAGTGAGACTTACACCTAACTATTATATCCAAAAAGCCTTTGGACAAAACGCAGGTGGTGAGTATATTCCAACACAAGTAACTTTATCGAATAATCAGGATGGTGTGAAAAAGCGTATTGCCGTTTCGGTTGTACGCGATTCAAAGAGTAAGGATTTGATTGTGAAGTTAGTCAATGTTTTGCCAGTTTCGGTAAATTCAATAATTGACCTTAAAGGTCTGGATATAGCCTTTGATATTGAGGCTGTGAAGACCGTATTGCAAGGCAAACCCGAAGATAAAAGTGAAACATCTCAGGAAACACGCTGTTCTGTTTCTGAAACACTCGCTGTAGAACTGCCTGCGTACTCATTCACTGTTTATCGGATGAAGACAAAAGCAAGTATTTCAAAAGTAAAAAATAATTAAATCATCAATAATAGTAAAATATGTCCTATCGTCAATGTAAAATTATAGTTTGTTCTTTTTTGTTGTTGAGTAGTTTCTCTGCTGTAAAATCAGAACGATTTGCCAAAGCCATAACGGATAAGACTGAAAAAGAAATGCGGGATGAATCAAAACGGAAGGAAAAATTTAGTGCTTACCTTTTTGTTTATTTTACTGCAAGCGATAAAAAAGATGAAGAGGAATTTCGATTTGCTTTGAGTGAAGATGGTTACAACTATAAAGCTTTGAATAACAACCAACCAATCCTTGATTCTAAGAAAGTAAGTTCCAGCGGTGGTATTCGCGATCCACATATTCTGCGGGGTGCCGATGGTAAAACATTTTATATGGTAGCTACCGATATGGTAGCCGCTAAAGGTTGGAATTCTAACAGAGGAATGATCCTGCTTAAATCAACTAATTTACTTGATTGGAAATCAAGTAAAGTTAATATCCCCAATACTTTTCCTGAATTTAAATTAGTGGATAGGGTGTGGGCACCTCAAACTATTTATGATCCTGTAAAAAAGAAATACATGATTTATTGGTCGATGCGTTCAGGTAACGAGCCGGATAAAATTTACTATGCTTATGCCAATAAAGATTTTACAACCCTCGAAACGGAACCGAAACAATTGTTCTATAATCCTCAAAATAAAGCTTGTATTGATGGAGATATTATTTATGTTGGCGGTAAATATCATTTGTTCTATAAGGCTGAAGATGGCGAGAAAGGGATTAAACAGGCTATTTCTGATCAATTAACTGAAGGTTATGTTGCACAGGATAAAATTTTGCAACAAACAACTGATTTAGCTGAAGGAAGTTGCGTGTTTAAATTAAATAATTCAGATTCATGGATTTTAATGTATGATGTGCATCAGAAAGGGCGTTATCAATTTACCCGAAGCAACGATTTGGAAAACTTTAAGGTCATTGACCAAGAAGTAACAATGGATTTTCATCCTCGTCATGGAACAGTAATGCCAATTACCAGCGAAGAGGCCAAAATACTTAGAACAAACTGGTTGAAAACTTCCGATGTTTTTGAGTCAGCTCGTTCACAAGAACTGAATCATATCAATATTGTCGTGGATACGGCAATAAAAAAAGTTGTTTTTCCGGTCAAACTGACAACAAATTTAGAAGCATTTAATCCGGAGTTCAATGTATTCCCAGGATTAGAAATTAGACCTAAGAAAACTACTGATTTCAGTAAAGGGGCAGTAAAATACACCTTGAAAATTGGAAATAGAAAAGCTGAAACCTATATGGTTGAAGCTGTAAAAAACCAGAATCCGGCTTTGAATGGATATTATGCAGACCCTGAAATTTTATATGCCGAAAAGACAGGTAAATTCTATATCTACCCAACGAGCGATGGTTTTACAGGATGGTCGGGTACGTATTTTAAATGTTTCTTGTCTGATAATCTAGTTGATTGGAGTGATCAGGGAGTTATTTTACAGTTAGGAAAAGATGTTAGCTGGGCAAATCGCAATGCTTGGGCTCCATGTATTGTGGAAAAGAAAATCAATGGTCAATATAAATATTTTTACTATTTCAGTGCCGCTCAAAGAATTGGTGTGGCTGTAGCCGATAATCCTACCGGACCATTTGTTGATTTGGGTAAACCACTTATTGACACCAATCCTGAAGGTGTAAAAGGAGGACAGAATATAGATCCTGATGTATTTACTGACCCCAAAACCGGTAAAAGCTATCTGTATTGGGGAAACGGATTTATGGCAGGCGCAGAACTCAACGATAATATGACTTCTATTAAGCACGAAACATTGACTGTTCTGAAACCCGACAGCACATACCGTGAGGGAACTTACGTGTTCTACCGTAACGGAATGTATTACTTTATGTGGTCGGAAGACGATACCCGCAGCGAGAATTACCGTGTACGATATGCAACCTCCGATTCTCCGCTTGGTGTTTTCACAATTCCTGAAAATAATTTAGTAATTGCCAAAGATAAAGCAACTGGAATTTATGGTACAGGGCATAACTCTGTTCTACAAATTCCCGGAAGGGATGAATGGTATATTGTTTACCACCGCTTTAATTACCCAAAAGGAATTACACAAGGTAGAGCTGCAGGTTATAACCGCGAAGTATGTATCGATAAAATGGAATTTAATGTTGACGGAAGTATTAAACAAGTAGTGCCAACACACAAAGGCATAGCTCCTATAAAGCTTTAATGACTTGAATCAGCATTTATATTTTTTAGACGAAAAAAACCAGAACTTCTATCGAAAATTAATTTGAATAAACAATGATAAATATTTTGATAACAGTTGAGTTTTAACTCTAATTTTAAGAAAAGAAGATAATACGTTTTGTTGCATTGGTATATTTGCAAAATTTTGTACTTTAGATGCATAAATCTTGCAGATATTTTATTGATAATTAAAAGTTAAACCTGAAAGAGAAATGAAGAAGTTAATACTGTTTTTTATTTTTATTGTTTCATTTGGAAATGTGCAACTACTTACTGCAACTGATTTTAAACCAATGGATCAATTGATAAAGGGGTGGGTAGATAAAGGCTATTATCCCGGAGCATCAATCATGATTGTTCAACATGACTCGGTTGTGTTTACTAAATGCTATGGCAACTATACGCCCGAAACACAAGTTTATATAGCTTCTGCTGGAAAATGGCTGGCGGCAGCTACCATTGCGGCAGTTGTAGATCAGACCGACCTGAGATGGAACGACGAGGTTGAAAAATGGTTGCCGGAATTCAACGGTGATCCGAAAGGAAAAATCAAGCTGAAACAGTTGTTGTCTCATACTTCAGGAATTCGGGACTATCTACCTGCGCCCGAAGTTGATACATTTTGTGTGTTGAACAAATCAGTTGCGCGTATATTGCAGTTGGATACTGTTTTTAGTGCCGGAAGCCGGTTTCAGTATGGTGGGTTGGCCATGCAGGTTGCAGGACGAATGGCTGAGGTGGCATCGGGGAAAGATTTCGAAACCTTGTTTCAGGATGTAATTGCCCGGCCACTTAGTATGAAAAACACACATTTCACGCCTATTAATCTGGATGGCGGACATGCACCAATGCTTGGTGGTGGTGTAAGAACGATACTTCAGGATTACATGAATTTTTTGAAAATGATTTTTCACGATGGCAATTATAATGGAAAACAAATCATTAGTAAAGAATCAATTGAAGAGATGCAGGTCGATCAGGTAGGAACGGCTAAGATAGCGGCGGGTGAATATACTGCGAAAGCGTTAGGGTCTTTTCATACTGGTATTTATGGGCTTGGCGAATGGCGTGAAAAAGTGGACAATCAGGGAAACGCCTATCAAATATCTAGTCCGGGTTGGGCTGGAACTTATCCATGGATGAATAAACAAGATAGTGTTTACGGTATTTTTCTAACCCATGTACAAGGAAGTGCAGCCAGAAATGACGGCTTCTCACCCTTTTACGATGCCCCTGTTATTTCAAACCTGACCAGCGCCATTGTTCATTCCAAAAATATAAAGCAAGGATTTGCTGATATTGGTGATGCACGTCTTTTCTACGAAGAAAAAGGAGTAGGGCAAACCTTGATATTGCTACATGCCCACAGTGTGGACCGACGCATGTGGGATTATCAGTTCGACGAACTGGCCAAACATTATCGGGTTATCCGGTTCGATTTGCGAGGGTATGGACTTTCTTCCATGTCAGTTGAGGGCAAAGATTTCAATTATGCCGAAGACTTGAAGAAGTTTATGGATGTGTTGCATATTTCCAGGGCACATTTGGTGGGACTTTCGTTGGGTGCACTTACCATCAGCGACTTTATGATCCTGTATCCCGAAAAAGTTATTTCGGCAACTTTAGCAGCAGGGGGAATATCTCCACAGGTAACACCACATACTCCGGTTGCAGACTTAAAAGCATATAAAGCCAATTGGAAACAAACTATGCGCAAATTCTCTTACGCCGATAATCCATTGTTACAAAAGCTTATCGATGAGTGGCGGATGTGGCAAGTGTCGCACAAGGAAGCGGCAACTATTTTTCTGGGAAATACTGCTAAAACCTATTATCAGACTCATAAAGTTCGTATTCCGGTATTGTTTATCGTAGGTGAATACGATAATGATGGAAGCAAAAATGCCATGACGGAACTGGCAAAACTGTTGCAAAAGCAACAGACAAAGCAACTAGCTAAAGCAGGTCATTTCTCGTGTCTGGAACAACCGGAAATGTTTAATAAGTTGGTGCTGGATTTTATAAGGACGAATAGAAAGTGATAATTAACTAAAACGAACACAGGCCTCTACTTATGTAGAGGCCTGTGTTCGTTTTGGATACTATAATTCGCGATTAGAAGCTCAAAGATCTTTTATTCCTTTGAAATAATCTGTAGGGGTCATATTCGTTGCTTTTTTAAATGCACGGAGAAAGGACGATTTTGCGCTAAATCCACATTTCATAGCAATTGCAGTTAGTGTGTATTTATCTAAATCATTATTTTGAATGCGTGTTTTTACTTCTTCCACCCGATATGAATTGACAAAGTCAGAAAAGTTTTGATTAAGTTTTGTATTTAGAACCAGAGATACTTCACGTACAGAGTAACCAAGAAAAACAACCACATCTACTTGTCTAAGTTCGGAATTCAGATATGGTTTTTGCTCTTCCATATAGGTGGTTAGCCTGTCTATTATTTCTTGACATTTTTTTTCGGGCATTGCCGGGTAGCTGTTCGCAGTAGTTTGTTTTTTCTTTATTTCCTCAAATTGAGCGACAATTTTAGTTTTCATACGGATAATATAGGTACGGGTAAAATACATAAAAACACCAATAATCAATATCCAGATTAAAACGATAAACCAGGCCGTTTCGTAAAAATAAGGCGAAATGGTAAAAGTGATTTCGGTTGGTGTTGTTGACCATACGCCATCATTATTCGATGCTTTAATTTTCAATATATAAGTGCCAGGACTCAATTTGTTATAGCTAATAATTGGTGTTGTACTTGCTTTTGTCCAACTTTTATCCACATCTGATAGCCAAAATGAGTATTGATTTCGTTTAGAATTTTTATAGCTTAATGCCGCAACCCTAAACTCCAGGTTGTTATTGTTTTTCCCTTTTATGAAAATTGTATATCTTGTGTCAGACACTTTATTTACAAACGATAAAGTGTCTGAATCGTATTTTGTTCCATTGATAAATAAATCGGTAAATTTCAACCTTGGAATTTGATTATTTAGAGTGTTTTTATCGTTTATAAAAGTCACCAATCCTCCATTACCCCACCATAAGTTTCCCTTTGAATCTAAAGCACTGCATTCGGGTGTAAAGCCTAAGCTATTTAAGCCATCTTCCAATCCATAGTTGTGAATTTCATAGTTTGAATTTACTTTATATAATCCCTTTAGAGTTCCAATCCAAACATTTCCATCGTTGTCTTCAATTAGTGATATTGGTGAATTTCCGGGCATGTCAATTTCAGTCGTTAACCAAAGTTTTTTACTCATGCCTTTGCCCAGCATTAGTACACCACCTTTGTCGAAATTAAACCAGACATCCCCCTTCTTGTCAATAAATGATGATGTACTTTGAAAACGATACGGCTTGCACGAGGCTGGTTGAATGAACTTTCTGTTAGTTTGAGAGTAGTAGCAAACTCCGGTTTTTGTCCCAATCCATATCTTGTCTTTGTTGTCGGAACACAAGGTGAAAACTTCATTGCTTCCGGTTACTTTCGAAATGTCATATTCAACAAAAGAGTGATTTTTTGTATTATACCGATATAATCCATCGAGTGTTGTTATCCAAAGTTGGTTCTCTTTATCAGTACAAAATTTATAGGTGGAACAATTTTGGAATACTTTATCCTTTGAGAAGTCACTCAAAGTATTTGTTTTAGTGTTCAGGAGATAAATTCCTCCACCAAAAGTACCAATTAATAAAAGATTGGGCTCTCCGGGATAAGGGAAGATTGTTGTGAAAATTTTTGAGCGAAGGTCAAGATCATTAGTCGGAGTAATCTTCGATTTAAATTTATTATTTGAATCAAGGCAAATAAGATAGCCATCACTTGTTCCGATGTATTTATCCCCTTTTGTGGAAATGTACAGGGAGCGGATATTAGAATTCAAATCTAAAGTGTTGAATTTTCTGGTATTCTGGAGATTTAAGAACTCAACACCTCTATCAAATGAGCCTAACCATAGTACTTCTGATGTATCATAGAAAATTGAAGTAATGGTGTTTGAGAAAATTGATTCCGGGCTGGATGGGTCATGCTTAAAATATTGTACCGCAAGAGTATTTACATTTACCTTGCCCACACCCGCTTTACTGGTTCCAACATATAAATTTGTATCATGGTCAAAGGTTAATGATAAAACCGATATGCCTTGAAATCCGTTAATGGGTCTCAATTGCATTAGTTTGGTATTGTACGCAAACAAACCTTTATTTGTTCCTAAAAATAAAACGTTTTTGATTGGTAGAATCGCTTTAATTGCACCACATATAGGCTCTATACATGGCTGTATAATTACTTGATTTTTAGGAGCTATTTTGAATAATCCATCAATGCCACCTACCCAAATATCACCTGATACATCTTCAGCCAAACAATAAAATGAAAATGCAATATTGTTTTTAGATTGAAATGGTTTAGCTTTAAGAGAGGGAGAATCTAGCGTATATAAACCTTTGTCTGTAGCAAAAAATATAATTCCTTTTGACGATTTTAATACAAATCTGACATCGATAGACGGTATGCCAAAGTCAATTGTTGTAACTCTATTTGTTTTAATCTCATACAAATATCCACCCCAATTGGTTCCGAGTATAAATTGACTTTTAGGTATTTCTACTATTGATTGGATAGCTCCTTTTAAAGGTGTCTTAAATCTTTTGGCATAAGAAATAATTTGCTGACCATCGTAGCTGTCTAAATCGGTACCGGTTCCAAACCACATTAGTCCTTGTGAATCTTTAAAAATAGTTCGAACAGAATTATTACTCAGACCTGACTCCATGTCTAAATGGTGAGAGTTCATTATTTGTCCATAGACTAAGAATGAACTTGTCAATAGTAATAATGCTATTAGTCTAATTCTGATATTCATGGAAAGTGATATTTAAGGCATGATTAGTACAGCAAAAATACAAAAAATAACTGATTATTTTATTCAATAGCACCTTAAAATGTGAGACTACAATACAACGTTGTGTTAATTATTTGTGATTTGTGATATTTTAATTATGATTTTTGGGTAAACAATGTCTCATTATATAAATATGAGCCCTATTACAACAATAAATCAATGGAAAATCATCTGCTTAGAACTAATTTTGTTTCAAATAATTAGACAAGGTTGAAAAAACGAATAACAAACAATTTATTGCATTCAATAAATTAGTTTTTTTTATTTGTCAAATGTGTGTATATCATTTAATTGTAAGTTTTTCGTTGATATAAACAAAAATATCTAATATGGATTATATGCGATTGTTAAAGAGTAAATATGCGATTGAGATAATCAATTTAATGGACACACCCATTGAAAAGCTTTTGTATTTGTATTCACTCAAATATGTTTTTGAGTCTTGTATGTTTAATGGATATGTGATAAGAATTTATGAGTTAGAAGATAAGTAGTCGTTGAGTATTTTAATAAGTTGGAAAAATAATGAGAAAGATCACATTTGTTGTCTGTATGACAATAGTTTATTTGCAATTATTTTCGCAAAATGCAGTTGATAATGGATTTATACATCCTGGTATATTGCATTCAGCAGGAGATTTAGATAGAATCCGAAAAAATGTGGCTGATAACAATGAACCTTGGGCAAGTGCATGGACTGATTTCCAAAAATCAAAATGGTTAGCAGAATCATATGAAGCTCGTCCGTTGGAAATAGTTGGGCGTGGAGTTGGAAGTGTAGGGCAGGATAATATTCAAAACGATTGTGCTGCTGCTTATTATAATTCGATTGCTTGGTATGTTTCGGGTGATGAGAAATTTGCACAGAAAGCAGTTGATATTATAAATGCATGGTCGTACAAAGTGAAAGTGATAAATGGCAAAGATGCAGTGCTTTGTGCCGGAATTTATGGATATAAATTTGCAAATGCAGCTGAGATTTTACGCTATTCATACAAAAAATGGACTGAAAAAGACATAGCTCAGTGCAAGAAAATGCTGGTGGATGTTTTTTTTCCGGTGATAAAAGATTTTGCTCCCTTTGCCAATGGCAACTGGGATGTTGCATGTGTAACCACCTTGATGTCAATAGGCGTGTTTTGTGATAACCGGGAAATGTTTGACAGAGCGGTGAAGTATTATTATAGTGGTTCGGGTAACGGAAGTGTGCTCAATTATATTGTTAATGAGAGCGGTCAAGGGCAGGAAAGTGGTAGGGATCAGCCGCATGCACACCTTGGAATTTCATTTCTAGCTTTGGCAGCAGAAATCGGTTATCAACAGGGACTTAATATGTATGGTGTGTATGATAACCGACTTTTGAAAGCTTTTGAATATACTTCTAAGTATAATTTAGGTTTCGATGATGTGCCTTTTGAACCGACTTTTGATCGAACAGGCAAATACAATCATACGATAATCTCAACAAAGGACAGAAGAAAGATACTCACAGGTAGTGAAATGGTTTTTAATCATTTTAAAAACCGAATGGGTATTGAAGCTCCTTTTACGGAAAAGACCGCTAATAATGCACGTCCTGAAACCATGTCGTATGATATGCCGGGAGCTGGAACATTGATGTTTGCTTTGCCTGAAAATAGTGTATCAGCTAAAAATGAGATAAAAGTTCCTTCGATGATAGGTGGTTTAGATGCAAAATATAGAGCTGGGGCAATAAATTTAAGTTGGATATCAGCCTTGAATGCTAACTCTTACTCTATTTCCAGAACGAATCTAAAATCAGGTGAAGAAGTTATTGTTGCCCGCGATTTGAAAATAGCGAGCTATGTCGATAAAAATATAAGACCAGGAGTAGTTTATAGTTATAAAATCAAAGCATTGAATGATAAAGGTGAAAGTTCTGTATCATTACCGTCAACTATTTGCACCGGTTTGCCAAAAAGTTGGGAAAGTGCAGATATCGGAAATGTTGAAAAGGCTGGGTTTGCAAATTTCAATGGAAATACATATACTATTGTAGGAGCAGGTACTGATATTGGCGGAGTAAATGACCAATTCCAATATGCGTACATACCATTGAATGGGAATGGCACTGTTACTGCCCGTTTTGTGCCTCAGGTTGCTTCGCAGTTTGTAAAAATGGGTCTGATGATTCGAGAAAGCCTTGCGGAAAATGCTAAACATACCTCATTGCTGATTATGGCTATAGCTGGTAAAGATGTTGAAGTGCCAACATGGCATACCAACTTGCTTGTCCGAAAATTGACAGCCGATTCAACCTTACTTGCTGTTCAAAGTCCCGCTCTTACCCCGCCACATGTAACATGGGGACGATTTATAGAGCCTTACTGGCTTCGCCTCTCCCGCAATGGGAAACTGATAACTGCGCATGTTTCGAAAGATGGTGTAAGTTGGGAAAAAACAGGTCAGGTTAACGTGAGTCTGAAAAAGAATATTCTGATTGGACTTGCTGTTTGTTCCCGGTTGACAAATATTACGTGTGCAGTACAGTTTGATAATGTAAGCATTAAAGTGGGCAAATAAAATTTCAGGTTTGATGATTACCGTTGTGTTTGACAGAGCTGTAATTCCTTTCTTTATAGGAATTTTGTCAGAGAGTTTCCATTCGCAGGTTGGCTCTGTAATTGTTATTTTTGTTAGAGTGCTTACTTTGACTTATAGCGCTTTTTTTTTTGAAAACAGGTAAATAATTAAAGGTTTATGAATAAGATTGTTGTTGTGTTGACTTTCGTATTGTTAGTCTTATGTAGTTCGATTAAAGGTGTTTCATTGAATGTTGATAAACCGCTAAAATACTGTGATTCGCAAACTAAACGGACATTGTTGGAGTTAAAAGGTGATTCCGTCATTAATTATACCCTAATGCCGAGAAATATTTTAAATGGTGAAAACCATTGGAATTGTCGCAAAGCATGTAAGGAAGAATGGACCAGTGGTTTTTGGCCGGGTGTACTTTGGTATGATTATGAAAATACCAATAATCCACAAATTAAACAGGAAGCTGAAAAATTTACCCAGTCACTCGCTTTTTTAGCCAATACATCGGCTTATGACCATGATTTGGGCTTTCTTGTTTTTTGTAGCTATGGAAATGCCTATCGACTTACGGGGAATCAGGCTTATAAACAAATTATTTTAAAAACGGCAGATTCATTAGCAACATTGTTTAATCCTAAAGTCGGGACTATCCTTTCGTGGCCTCGTGCGGTAAAAGTAGACAAGTGGCCTCATAACACGATTATAGATAATATGATTAATCTTGAAATGCTTTTTTGGGCAGCTAAAAATGGCGGTAGCAAAAAATTATATGATATTGCTGTAAGTCATGCTAATACAACAATGGCTCATCATTTCAAACCAGATTATTCCTGTTATCATGTGGCGTTGTACGATACGATTAGTGGGAATTTTATTAAGGGAATGACGCATCAGGGATATAAGGATAATTCTATGTGGGCTCGTGGTCAGGGTTGGGCAATTTATGGTTTCACAGTCTGTTACCGTGAAACTAAAGATATTCAGTATCTTGATTTTGCACATAAAGTTGCCGATGTCTATTTGAAACGTTTACCTAAAGATTATGTTCCTTACTGGGATTTTGATGCACCGGGTATTCCAAATGCTCCACGAGATGCTTCGGCGGCCGCAGTAGTAGCCTCTGGTTTATTAGAACTGTCAACGTTTTTGAAGAATGAAAAAGGGGAACAATATAAACAAGCTGCAATACACATGTTGAAAACATTGAGTTCACCTGCGTATCAGAGTGGTAAACAGAACTCTGCTTTTCTATTACATTCAACCGGACATTGGCCCAATAAAACCGAGGTAGATGCTTCAATTATTTATGCAGACTATTATTATATTGAGGCATTACTTCGATTGAAGAAATTGAACACTGGAAAAGATTTTTTTTAATTCTAATATCTCCCTGGTTTAGGATAATGTTAATCTAATCGCTCAAGTTGTAAAACAATCTAAAATTTTAAATCAAAGACTTACACTAATAATTTTTGTAATGTATCTATTGAAATTTGGGCTTCTGTTTATTTGTCAAACTTTAAATTGCTTGAAAAATGTTGAAAAATAGATTCTTTATAGTTATGTTATTTATTTCTCAATCAAGTTTCTTTGTTACTTCTCAGTCGACTTATTCTTTTCGTCAGTTAACGATTGATAACGGACTTTCTAACTTTGTCGTATCAGCCTTTTACAAAGACTCGACAGGGTTTATGTGGATTGGTACTGACAACTGTTTGGATCGTTTTGATGGTATTAACTTTAAGCATTACTATTTTAATACTACCAATAAAAACAAAGAACGTGTTAAAGCAATTGTAGAAACCCGCCGAAATGAACTTTATGTAGGTAATGCCAACGGTTTATGGAAAATCAACAGGAAAACAAATCAGTTAGAATTATATTCTCCTGAATTTATTGACTGTGCAGTAAATGCATTGACATGGGATGCCACCACTCAAAATTTGTTCGTTGGAACTGATAAGGGCTTGTACATAATTAATTTGCAAAACAATAAATTAAGCCATAAAATAATTCAGAACAATATACTGTCAAGAAGTAATGTAATAACTGGCATAAATATAGATAATCAACAAAATGTTTGGTTGGCCACTCGCAAAGGTCTTTGTCTTTATATCCCGAGTAAAGATAAGTTTACGTTAATAGATAATGCCAGTTCCGATGATTTAAATTGCTTTTGTAAGCTTACTCGTATTGACAATACGTTATATTTAGCAACTTGCAATGCTGGAATCGTAAAATTTGAGATTGTTACTAAGATTTTCTCTAAGTTTACGGATGTTGGTTCTCAATTTATAACCGATATTTCGAGTGACGGCAAAAGTTTAATTTATGTGGCCACAGATGGTAATGGAGTTCATTTTCTATCACACGAAACAGGTAAAATCGTAAAAACATTTCGGTATGAACCGCAGCAACAGTCTGGAATTCATTCCAATTCAGTATATGCGTTACTGGTTGATAGGATGGGGATTATGTGGATGGGGTATTATCAAGCAGGCCTGGATTACAGTTTGTATCAAAATCATATCTTTGAAACTTATAATTTTCCTCCATATTTTGATTCTTACGGATTGACAGTTCGGAGTTTTATAATCAATAAACATGAGAAAGTTATTGGTACGCGCGAAGGCTTATATTATATCGATGAATCCAAATCACTGTTTCGTGTTTTTAAGAAAGACATTTTGCGTTCAAATCTAATTTTATCCATTAAATACTATCAGGGCGAATATTATATAGGAACCTTTGGCGGTGGTCTTTCAATATTAAACCCTAAAACATTAAAAATAAGATCGTTTTCAGACAATGTCGACTTGCTTAAAGGACATGTTTTTCAACTTACTATAAGCCCTGAGGGTCAGTTGTGGATGGCTACTTCGTCAGGTGTTTATTGCTATGATAAGCAAAATAATAAACTGAAATCATTTACAAATAAGAACTCACAATTAAGTCAGGGCTATGTGTATTGTGTGTTCTTCGATAGTTCAAAAAAAGGATGGATAGCAACTGCTAATGGTATGTGCATTTATGATCCATCTACACAGATGATTAATACCGACCAATTTCCTGAAAAATTCTTCAACAAACAAATAATCAAAGGTATATACGAAGATTCTAAGAAACGCCTTTTTTTCTGTCCCGATAAAGGAAACATCTTTGTTTCGGACATTGATATGAAAAATGCAAAACAACTTCCAATGACCAGACAGTTTGAGAATCGTGTGTTTTTATCGGTACTCGAAGATAAAAATCATCAATATTGGTTTGGAAGTGATTATGGTTTAATAAGTATGTCAGGTAATGATGATTCCTACCTTCGATTTGTTTTCTGTGACGGTATTCCCGATCCGGTATTTAGTGCGAATGCAATTACTCAAGATGAATCGGGGCGATTGTGGTTTGGGAATGCTAAAGGTTTGATTTTCGTTGATCCGCAAAATCTGGCTAAAAAAACTATTTATCCGGTTCATATAACCGATTTTCAGGTTCTGGATGGTAACTCTAATCGTGAATATGATTTTGAACAGCACAAAAATAAAAATATCAATCTCAATTACAATGAAAATAATTTGAGAATTCGATTCGCCAGCCTATCGTTTACACACCCATCAAGAGTTGTTTATGAATATCAGCTTGAGGGACACGATGAAACCTGGAAAACACTGAGTGGAGGTGTTAATGAGGTGTTTTATACTAATCTAAAATCAGGAAGTTATATTTTTAAAGTCAGGACAGAAGGAAATAAAGCCTCAGAAACTTCATTCTCAATAGCAATTCATTCATTTTTTAGCTTTATGTTTTTCTTAATCTGTGGTATAATTGCTTTGATAATGTATTTGATAATCAGAAGAATAAATATAAAGTTTAATTCGCTAAGAAATACTGTCGCAGATTTAAATCAAGTACTTAAAGAATATGAAGAACCTAACCAGAAGATAGATGATTTTCATAGACATATTAGAGTAAGCGATGTTGATTGCAAAAGTATTAGTAAGAAACTTAATATTTATATGGATAAAGAGAAACCTTACACAGATCCCGATCTCAAAATAACAGATTTAGCGAAACTTTTAAATACAACACCCAATAATATCTCTTATATTCTTAATCAGTATTTACAGAAAAACTTCTATGATTATATTAATGAGTATCGTATACTTGAGTTTAAACGGTTGGTTAATGCTGATGATAAATCAAGATTCACATTAATTGCAATGGCTGAGAAAAGCGGTTTTAACTCAAAAACATCCTTTTTTCGCACGTTTAAAAAGATAACTGGAATTACTCCTAATGAGTATATTAAACTCTCGGAGGCTGAAAGGAAGAGTATAGATGATAAATTTTATGCTAAATCATAATAATATTGTTTTGTTCTAATCAATGTCTATATTTTCATTCATTTTAAGTCCTTGTGTGTACAGTGGTACTTTGTATTGTAGCAATTAAGTGGCTGTATTATTGGATGATATGAATTTGTTTATCCCGTTGTTTATTTTGGGATATATTTCATTCATTTTTTTGTATTATTAATTGGTTATCTTATACATTTGTAAACAAGTCGATGCGTTTTTTTATTACGCTAGTCATTAATGTTAACTTATAAATAATTTATTATGATGCAATTAAAGCTGCGATTTAAAGAAAGGAAGATGTTTTCTTCCAAAAAAACCTTGATGCTTTTACTTTCACTATGTGTTTCATTTGCTGCTTTTGCGCAAAGTATAGTAACAGGGAAAGTAACGGATCAGAATGGAGAGCCTATAATTGGGGCCAGTATTAAAATTAAAGGAACAAGTTCAGGTGCTATCTCCGATGTTTCCGGCCTATTTAAAATTAGCGGAAATGGAAATGAAACGCTAATGATTTCCTATATCGGCTATCTTAGCAAAGAAGTTGTTCTAAATGGACAGAATAATGTGTCAGTGCAATTAATTGAAGACTCAAAAGCCTTGAATGAAATTGTGGTGGTAGGTTATGGAACTCAGCGTAAATCAGACATCACAGGTGCTGTTTCCAGCATTAAAGCTGCTGACATTAGTAAAATAGGCGGAAGTAATATTGCTGAAGCATTACAAGGAAAAACCCCGGGAGTAGAAATATTGAATCAAGGAGGGCCGGGTGCAGCCCCTACTGTTCTGATCAGAGGTTTAGGTACGAATGGAGATGCAAGTCCATTGTATGTAGTTGATGGAATGATGGTTTCAGGAATTGGTTTTTTAGCCAGTAATGACGTTGCGTCCATGGAGATATTAAAGGATGCTTCATCTACTGCTATTTACGGGTCGCGTGGTGCAAATGGAGTTGTTTTGATAACCACAAAAAAAGGAAAAACAGGTAAAGCTGTTGTCAACTTTAACACCACTCATGGATTTCAGTTTTTAGCTCGTAAATACGATTTTTGTGATGCAAAACAATATGCGCAATTAGTAAAAATATTTGACACAAATGCTGGAAGTACTGCCAATAGTAGTATTTATGCCAATATCGATGCACTTGGCAAAGGTACGGACTGGATTAATGAGTCAACGCAGAATGGTATCACAAGCGATTATCAATTATCAGTTGCAGGAGGAACCGACAAAACTACTTACAACATAGGTGCAAGTTACCATAGTGAAGATGGCATTTTGAAATATACCAAATACGATCGTTTAACTCTTCGTGCCAATAACGAATATAAATTGAATAAACGAATCACCATTGGTCATAATCTTTCTTTGGCAAGCAGTAATAATTACGGAAATGCTCAATGGAATGGAGGAAGAGGAATAAATTCGTTGTATAGAATGTCTCCGTTGCTCTCCATATATAAAGCAGACGGTACATTTACACCCGGACAAGATCAAGATATTGTTAACCCTTATGCAGCACTTTATCAAAGTAAAGATGTTCATAACCACCCACTTCAATTTGTAGGGAATGGATGGTTGAACTATGAAATTATTAATGGTTTGACTTTTAGAAGCAGCTACGGTGTTGATTATACGAATACTTATGATAATTCATACGAGCCTACATATAGTATGGGCTCAAATCAGTCTCAGCAAGCGAGGTTACGAACAGGATATACAACTGCAAATACTTGGCTATGGGAAAATACCCTTGCGTATGACAAACAGCTAGGTGCCGATCATCATATCAATTTATTAGCAGGTTACACAGCACAAAATTATGATTATAATCTCCTCGATGTAACTGGTACCAATCTTTTATCGAACGATCCGAACTACAAGTATATTCAAGCTTTACCTATTACCAGCCTAAGTTGGACCAATAGTACATTTCCGTCAAGCGAATCAATCTTGTCTTACCTTTTCAGAGCAAATTACAATTATAAGGATCGTTACCTCGTAACCGTTTCATTTCGTGCCGATGGATCTTCAAAATTCGCAAGTGGTCACCAATGGGGTTTTTTCCCCTCTACAGCATTTGGCTGGCGTGCATCAGAAGAAGATTTTTTGAAGGATGTAAACTGGATCAGCAATTTGAAACTTCGTGGAAGTTGGGGGCAAATAGGTAGCAATAAAATATCAAATTACCAAACATACAGTACATTAAACATGGAAACGACTTATAATGCCGTGTTCAATAATGTATTCTATCAGAATGCTACCATCACTAAAGCTTCAAATCCTGATATAACATGGGAAATTTCCGAACAAACAGATTTTGGTTTGGAATTTGGAACATTAAATAATCGTTTAAAATTTGAATTGGACTACTATAATCGTGATACCAAAAACTTGTTGCTGACTCTTCCTATTCCAGGAGGTTCTACAGGTTTCTCTGCTTCCGTTTCTAATGCAGGTACTGTTCGGAACAGTGGTTTCGAGTTTTTAGCAAGCTGGGACGATAAAATAGGTAATTTGAGTTATGGTGTTAAAGTCTCAGGGAGTGCAAACAAAAATAAAATACTTGATTTTCATAACCAGATAATATATACGAGTGACTGGATGGTTCCTTCAACCCATATAAGTCAAGCCGGTAGTTCTATTGGTAATTTCTATGGATATAAAGTGTCTGGCATTGCCCAGACTCAGGCCCAAATTGATCAATTAAACGCGACAGCAGTATCAAAATCAGGTGTCGCCGGAAAACAATATTGGTCAGGTCTTAAACCGGGTGATTTGATTTTTCAGGATATAACTGGTGACGGTTTTATTGATTCAAATGATAAAACAGATATTGGATCTCCACATCCAAATTTTACGGGGGGTATTACACTAAGTGCTGCATACAAAGGCTTTGATATTGCTATTGATATGATGGGCAGCTTCGGAGGGAAAATTTATAATGATAACCGAAATCAATTTGTTTCTTCCGGACTTTCAAACCTTAATACTGAATGGTTGAATTCATGGACTCCAAAAAACACAAATACGGATATTCCACGTTATGCTACAAATACCAGCACTAGCCAACAATCAGACTTCTGCATTTCAGATGGAACTTATTTTAAAGCGCGTTATATTGAATTGGGTTACTCTTTAAGTAAAGAATTATTAAGTAAAATCAAAATTTCGAGTTTGCGTATTTACCTGAACACCACAAATCCATTTTATATAACTAAATACAAAGGATTTTCACCTGAAGTATCAAATGCGTATGGTGTAACGACTATGGGTGACGATTTTAGAACGTATCCTGTTACAGGATCCGCAAAAGTGGGATTAAATATAACTTTCTAAACAACATTAAATTTTAGACTTATGAAATTGAAAAAATATATATTGTTAGGACTAAGTACATTGTTCTTAGCCTCATGTAGTGATGATTTCCTTGATAAACAGCCATTAGGAGTACTTTCTGATGCTACTTTTAATAGCGATGAAACTAGTATTGATATGGCCGTTAATAGACTTTATGGTACTCTGGCATGGCGTGAATGGATGATTGGAGCTGAGTATTATCAAATAGAAGAAGTGACAGCTGATGATTACAACCCGGCTTGGTTCAATAACCAAAAGTATGAAAATGTTGCTGACGACTGGATTGTTACAGCTTTCTGGGACAGGATGTATGCTAACATACACTATGCTAATGTAGTTATCGATCGGATACCTAATGTGACTGATGCAGAGTTAGCCGCAAAATACGAATCACAAGCAAAATTTTTCAGAGCGTATTATAATTTCGAATTAACTAATGTGTTTGGCGACGTTCCATTACGCGATCATGATCCTAAGCCGGCTGAATATAACATAGCAAAAAGTTCACATGCTGATGTTGTTAAACTTATTATTTCTGACTTAGAAACTGCTATCCTAAAATTGCCCACAAGATCCGAATGGGGAACTGCTGGTCTTGGGCGTGTAACAAAAGGAACAGCTCAGGGGTTGTTGGCCAAGGTTTATCTATATGAAAAAAATTATGCCAAAGCCAAAGAATATGCAGATGCTGTAATCACAGGAGGTGAATATAGCCTATTCAATAGTTATCGTAATTTATTCAGTCCCGACAATCTTTATTCATCTGAAAATATGATGCCGGGTGGGTACGTATTTAACAGTTCCATTTGGGTTGGTCGTTGGTATAATCCTTATAATCAATTTCAGGGATGCAATGGCGAATTTGGTAACGGTGATGTAATTCCCAGCGAAAATTTAGGTGCCGAATATGAAACGGGAGACCCTCGTTTTGCTGCCACTCTATTTACCGAGACCGATAAAATAAATGGTTTCATAAGCAAGAAAGGCGCTGCCGCCGATGGATCGGTTAAATTTCCTTCAGGTGTGAAGTATTTGAACAAAAAAGTGATTTGGCCAACTTCATACTGGAATAGTGGCGATTTTAATTTTGTGAGTAACAACCCAATGTTTTTACGTCTTGCCGATGTAATACTCATTGATGCTGAAGCAAGTAATGAATTGGGAAATACTGCAGATGCACTTAAATATCTGGAACAAATCCGTTTTCGTGCACGTGGTAATAAAACTTATGCTGAGACAGGCGTGCTTCCTGAGGTTACAAGTTCAGATAAAACCACATTGCGTTTGGCTATATGGCATGAGCGACGCATTGAATTAGCATTGGAAGGTAAACGCTGGTTTGATTTGATCCGTTATAACAATGTGGCAAGTGCAAATGGTAGTGATGGTACAGGCTATACCGAAAACTTGTTGAAAAACACGTATGGCAGAACAGGATTCAATTACGCCAAACATAAATGGTTCCCTATTCCTGCAAAATATGTAATCAGTTCAAATGGAGTTCTTAAACAAAATCCTAATTGGTAGAATTATCGTTTTAAGTTTTTTATGACTTTCTTTTAACGAGGTTGCTATTTAGCAACCTCGTTATTTCTTGTGCGCCGAGCATGGCGAGTATATTTGACGGTGCAAGTCCGTTATGGGGGCTATCAGTTGCCAACCATTAGCCAAAGGCAAGGGTGTCCATCGTGAGGTGGAATCTGAAGGAAGCCAGCGGCAAATTTCCGATCGGAGGAACACGAACATCATCAGGCACAAGTTGTAGGACAATTTTGCATGACAAAACGAAATCCAATAAACTGAGCAGATACAAAGTGTGTAAATGATGCCGATAAATGGAAAGAAGGTTACTCGTCTTACCTCGGGAGGTCTCACGGACGTATTTTATTTGAAACAATTCAGAAATACGGCTAACAATTGCTGTGAGAAGTCAGCAGAAGCCATAGTAGATGCAAGCAACGAGCCGATATACGAGAGTTATAATAATCGGAAGGACTCACTTGATTGAAGGGCTGAATCTTAATAAGTGAAAGTAAATGAATGTTACCCAATGAAAGGTAGAATGCAGAAAATATCTCACGATAACTCACAAGGTAAGGATAGGTCGGAAACCGAAAGCAAACTTGGAGTGCAAACTTACATTGGGATAACAGAAAACAACTTCACAACCATTGACGGAAATGACTATGATTTGTTAGAGTTGATTCTTTCTCCAACTAACTTGAGTACGGCTTACAAACAAGTAAAGTCTAACAAAGGTAGTGGGGGCATTGATGGCATGAAAGTTGACGAAATAGTCGACTACCTATTGCATCACAAAGAAGAATTGTTAACATCCATAGCCAATGGTAAATACAAACCTAACGCAGTTAGGCGAGTAGAAATCCCAAAAGAAGGAGGGAAGAAACGACAATTGGGAATACCAACTGTTGTGGATAGAGTTATTCAGCAAGCAATTGCACAAATACTATCTCCAATTTACGAACCTCTTTTCTCAAACAGCAGTTACGGATTTCGTCCAAAACGGAGTGCGCACGATGCCTTGAAACAATGTCAAGAGTACATTAGCAATGGTTATAAGTATACCGTTGATATAGATTTAGAGAAATACTTTGACACAGTTTGCCACAGCAAACTGATAGAAGTATTATCAAGAACAATCAAGGACGGTCGTGTAATCTCGTTGATTCATAGATATATGAATGCTGGTGTAATAGAGAAAGGAAAGTTTGAAGAAACAAAGACAGGTGTACCACAGGGCGGTCCACTGAGTCCCTTATTGAGTAATATCATGCTTAATGAATTGGACAAATAATTGGAAGGTCGTGGACACAAATTTGTACGATATGCGGATGATTGCATGATTCTATGCAAAAGTAAACGTGCTGCCCAAAGAACTCTTGCCCACATTATCCCATTCATTGAAGGTAAACTTTACCTGAAAGTAAACAAGGAAAAGACAGTAGTAGCTCATGTCAAAGACGTAAAGTTTTTGGGTTATGGCTTCTATATCAACAAGGGTAAAGGGCTACTTCGGGTACACCCCAAAAGCATTATTAAGATGAATGAGAAAGTAAAACTGCTCACTTGTCGAAGTAATGGCTGGGGAAATGAAAGGCGAAAGTTAGCACTTAAACAGTACATTACTGGTTGGGTTAACTACTTCAAGTTAGCGAACATGAAAAGTCTGCTAATTGAAACTGATAAGTGGTACCGTAGGCGACTACGTATGGTAATTTGGAAACAATGGAAACGGATTAAAACTCGTTTTCAGAATTTGATGAAGTTGGGTATATCCCGATTTCAATCGATGATGTTCTCAAATACAAGAAAAGGCTATTGGCACACAGCCAAAAGCCCAATCTTATCATCCTCAATCACAAATGAATCCCTTCAAAAGGCAGGTTACATATTTTTCTCGACTTATTATCGTTCCGTTCGTGTGTAAATTAAGAAACCGCCGTATACCGAACGGTACGTACGGTGGTGTGAGAGGACAGTGAGCGAATTAATCGCTCACTTCCTACTCGATTATTTGAGAGTAATAGTTTTTTGATTTTTTTTTTTTTGTTAAATATAACGGCAAATATCCTTATGGTAAGTTTTAAATCATCAATTGACACTTTTGTTGATTTGAATGATGCATTATGATATTTAAGATTTTCTAATCAAAAGTAAATGAGGGAATCGTTTATTTGTTATCTTATGGCCATTTCGATATATAAGACGAAATGATTGATTATCTTTGTTTATTCCTTAAAAAAACAGCAAAGTTTCAATTGCCCACAAAAATGCCATTTGATAAACCAGTAAACCTTATTCCGGTTGACCCAACAAAAGGTTGGCTGGCGTCACGTTTTCACCCCGACACACAGCCCGAAGCTCCTGCTGCACCTTATGCTCAGTATAAAGGCAATGCTAAAGATGCATTTTGGTATTTTGATAAGGAAATTGCTGTTGCAGTTGAAAAGTTTTATGCAACTTCAAGAGCTAGAATAACTCAATATATTGGATTTGTTTAAGACAATATAGTTAATAATAAAGTCCAGTTCAAACCTATTTCCAATGGTATAAGCTTTAAACTTTCAGCAGCCTTACTTGATTCACTACCTGCAACAAAAGATAAACCTGCAACAAAAGTTTTAGGTCATGCCGATGGTAAGGTAATTGTCTCACGTATTTGTGGCCCGGTTGTAAAAACAGGTGTTGATACGTTTGCAGTTTCATTTTACCGAATGGGTTTTAATAATAATAGACGTTCAAATGATATTTGGCTAATGGCTCATCATCCGGGAGATAAAAACGATAACGGAGCTTCGCTTCAATGTAGATCCAGTATTACACTTCAAAACATAGATGGGAATTGATTAACAGATTACCTTTACGGTTATTGCAAATCAAAAAGCCGGTACTGCTTCTTTGAAACTCAATGCTATCTCAACTTCTGGAATGCCGGTAAACTCTTATATACAGGAAGGTCCTGCCGAAATTGACAATGGTGTGATTTGTTTTACTCAAATTCCTCCCCGAAGTAAATTCCCTGTGAAAGTAACAGTTGTGGCCTGGCAATATGGACGGTCGATAGAACCAAAAGTAAAAACGGCTGAGCCTGTTTTTCAGTCTTTTTATATTGAAAAGAAGTGATTCATATTTAGAATAATTTTAAGTGTAAATATAGGAATTTCAGTGATTATTTATTTTTGAGCCATTTCCGTAAATTATTGGATAACTTCAAACAATGATTGAAAAGTAAATACCCCAAAACAATTTGCTGTTTTTTTGAAGATGTATTTTGTGTTTATTTACAATAGTTCGTTAATCTTTATGTTGATCGTATGATTATTAGAAAAATAACCTCGGTTTTATTTGCTTAAGTCATTGAAAACATTACTTTTATAGGAGCTTCAACTCCTATAAATTCATGATTTCCAAGACTCATATATCTTACTGCTCGCCATGCGAGATGTGTTTCAAATTTTGCTCAACCCACTAAACAATTGGCGTAGGGACTTTATAAAAGACGTTCTTTGGCTTTTTTTTGAGTATTAATGCACCTGTCTACTCTTGATTTAGAGAAACTATTGAAAGAATTTAGAAAAGCATCATTGGAAGCTTCAAAGAAGTAATTGTTGTTTTCTTTTCAGTGTAAAAAGCTTTTTCTTGATTGGGAAAGTTTTTTTTGTTTTCTTATAGATTTCAATTGCATATTATCTACTTTACAATAAATTAGGTCTCAGTCATTCCACGTCATTCCTTATCAAACGAAGTCATCATAATCAAAATAATTACTTGATTAAACTTAACTATGCAGAAAAAGCAACAAATGTAAATTGAGACAGGAACAAAATAGCTTGTGCTCGTGAGTTTAAAAATACTTTTGATTTGAAAAACGATAAAAATAAAAAAGAATAGTTAGAAGAGTCTGAGAAAATTACCCAATATATCCTTGGCTTATACCAATATTATATGTAATTTTGAGAACGAAATAATTGCAGGACAAAGCGAAGTCAAAGGCAGTCAAAACGAGGTCAGAAAATATAGGACTAAATCGTAACAGGTAATTTTACTACAAATTCAACGTATTGATATGTACGTATAAAAGCTTCTATGTTCGAATCTCGTAGCTTCCGCCAACAACGCCGACAATCAGAAATGATTGTCGGCGTTGTTTTTTTACTGAAATCCGGTTCAAGTTCTATTACACCAAAAGAATATATTAACTTTGCGGAAACAAATTTGAAAAGTAAATGTAATTTTTTTGTAAAAACAGAGTTGAGTTTATTGTCGAATCCAAAAGAATCTATGATTCCATTGGATTCGACAATCAGTTAATTATAAGTATATTCGAAATATTAAGATGAAGAATAAATATGTATTGTTGTTAAGCACTTTCTTGCTTTTTGTGTTGGTTTTTGTGTTGCAGAAGGTCGTGTTTATGCTCTATTATCACGGCATTTATGGCAATTTTAGTTGGACTGATTACCTGAAAGTGCTGTTTTACGGCCTGCAGCACGATGCTTCGGTAGCAGGATATTTTTCGGCGATTCCGGGATTTCTGATCATTGCTTCTTTCTGGGTGAAGGATAACATTATCCGTATTATCTCCATAGGCTATTTTGCACTCATTGCGGCTTTTATGGCAGTCGTTTTCGTAGTCGATCTGATTTTGTACGAATACTGGGGTTTTAGGTTGGACTCTACGCCTTTGTTCTATATGCAATCTCCGGCCAATGCGCTTGCCAGCACCAACTGGTGGCTCAATGTAATAGGCATTGTTGCATTTGTTGTACTTGCTTTTTTCCTGTTCAAGCTGTTTGAAAAGTTTTTATTTGTGGCTGATCATCGGAAGGGGATTGTCTCGAAAAAGCTGATCAGCTCATTTATCATCTTATTTGAAGTGGCTGTGTTGTTCCTTCCTATTCGTGGTGGCGTAAAGGAGTCGACAATGAACGTTGGAAAAGTTTATTTCAGTAATGATTTAGTATTGAACCATGCCGCTGTAAATCCGGCTTTCAGTTTGTTCGAATCGCTTACGCATGAGCAAAATTTCGAAAAGCAATACCGTTTTATGTCGGAGGAAAAAGCAGCTTCAGTATTTCTACAGCTTCTGGACCGACAATCGTCCGATAGTATTCCTCAGTTGTTTGCTGAGAAACGTCCGAATGTAGTTTTTGTGATTCTCGAAAGTTTCATGTCGCTCAATATGTCTGAGCTGGGTGGGATTCCCGGAGTGGCAGTAAATTTGGATGCACTCAGCCGTGAAGGGTTGCTGTTCACAAATTTTTATGCCAACAGCTTTCGCACCGATCGGGGTTTGGTTTCGGTGCTGAGCGGGTTTCCGGCTCAGCCAAGTACCTCTATCATGAAATATCCCAGAAAGTTGCAGCATATGCCTTCGTTCCCTGCATCGATGAAACAGGCTGGTTATGATTTGCAGTATTTTTACGGAGGCGATGCCGATTTTACAAGTATGCGTTCGTACCTGAAAGTTTGTGGGTTCGACGCTATTGTTGAAGATGTAAGTTTTCCTGCTCAATTAAGAACAAGTAAATGGGGTGTACCCGATCATTTGGTATTCAATAAACTGCTTTCGGAAATTAAGAATGAGCAAAAAACGCCTTTTCTCAAAGTGATACAGACATTAAGCAGTCATAATCCTTACGATATACCTTTCCGGAAAAAACTCGAAGATCCATATTTGAATTCGGTGGCTTATACCGATAGTTGTCTGGGCGATTTTATTAAAAACCTGAAGCAAACAGAAACATGGGAAAATACAGTGGTTGTTTTGGTGCCCGATCATGCCATGCGCTACCCGTATGATATTGATAATCGTGCCGTGGATCGATATAAAATTCCACTTGTAATAATTGGTGGTGCACTTACATCGAAAGGACGCATCGAAACCTATGGTTCGCAAATCGATATTGCAGCTACCCTCTTGGCGCAGTTAGGTATTGAGCACAGTACATTTAAATACAGTAAGAATATCATGGATGGTTCGTCGCCTCATTTTGGCTATTTTACCTTTCAAAATGGTTTTGGTATGGTGACACCCGAAAATGAATATGTTTTTGACTGCGAAACCGGAAAGGAGTATGTAAATACCGGACGGAAAAATGAGAACAAAACGAAGGCAGAGGCTTTTATACAAACACTTTACAATGATATTGCGACCAAATAGAGCAAAAAAAAGCAGCAATTTTATTGCTGCTTTTTTTTGCTCTCCCTCTTGGACTTGAACCAAGGACCCTCTGATTAACAGTCAGATGCTCTAACCAACTGAGCTAAGGAAGAATGTTGTTGTGCATTTTTCTAATGCCCGACAAAAGTAATACATTTTTATGAATTGAGCAACATCTTGTTCAAAAAAAGAAATGCATTTTTTCTTTGAGGGAAATTTTTAGCTGCAAATGCTTTTGTTTCTGATAAAAAAAGCCGTATTGCTACGACGTTTTCGCTCTCCCTCTTGGACTTGAACCAAGGACCCTCTGATTAACAGTCAGATGCTCTAACCAACTGAGCTAAGGAAGAATGTTTATCTACATTTTTTTTACAAATGAGTTGCAAAAGTAATTGCTTTTCCTGAAATATGCAATATCTTTGCAGAAAAATAAACGATTAATTTTATGAAGAAAATCCTTGGAATGGGTAACGCCCTGACAGATATTTTATTGCGAATTGAAAACGATGAAGTGTTAGCCAAACTTAATTTACCAAAGGGCAGTATGCAATTGGTAGATGGCGGGAAATCGAAAGAAATAACAACGCTTTTATCGGAAATAAGCCCTAAAATGGCTACGGGTGGCTCTGCTTCGAATACTATAAATGGTATCACAAGGCTGGGGGCAGCTGCAGGTTTTGTTGGAAAAATTGGGAAAGATGAGGTAGGCGAATTTTTCAGGAACGATATGCTCAACAATGGTGTCGTGCCTCATTTGTTGTACAGCGAAACACCTTCGGGTCAATGTACAGTGTTGGTTTCGGCCGATGGCGAGCGTACCTTGTGTACTTTTCTGGGTGCCGCCTGCGAACTCGATGCGAAGGATTTAACTCCTGAAATGTTCGTTGGATTTGATATTTTTCATATTGAAGGTTATTTGGTACAAAACCATGAACTGATTCGCACGGCCGTGAAAATGGCAAAAGAAGCGGACTTACAGGTTTCGATAGACTTGGCCAGTTACAATGTGGTGGAAGAAAACCTTGACTTTTTGAACGAAATTATTAGGGATTACATAGATATTGTGTTTGCAAACGAAGAAGAAGCACGTGCTTTCACCGGTAAAAAGCCCGAACAAGCATTGATACATATTGCGGATCATTGCGATATTGCAGTGGTGAAAATTGGCAAAGAAGGCTCATTTATTAAATCGGGAAGCGAAAGCGTACTCGTAAAACCACGTTTGGCCAATTGCATCGATACCACGGGTGCCGGCGATTTATATGCGGCAGGTTTTCTTTACGGTTTGGCCAATGGATATTCACTCGATATTTGCGGAAAAATTGGTTCTCTTGTTTCGGGGAATGTAGTGGAAGTGCTTGGAGCCAAAATGACTGATGAGGTTTGGGAACAAATTCATACCGACATACAAAATATTATTGTTGCTTAAATGCTCCAATAAACAGGAGAATTATATCAAGTTAATGTCAAAATTCTAGCTTGTATTTCTCTTTCAGGAGAAATACAACGCTTTTGCAAATGAAGCAATTTAAACTTTACGGAGCCATCGTTTTGGCCATGATATTCTGGTCGGGATCCTTTATCTGGACACGTGTTGCTATCGAGTCGTTTCAGCCGGTAACCCTGATATCGTTGAGGTTGTTAATTGCTTCGGTATTGTTGTTTGTGGTTTCGAAACTGGCCGGTAAATTTCAGAAAATACGGAAGACAGATCTCAAATGGTTTTTTCTTTTGGCATTTTTTGAGCCTTATATGTATTACATTGGCGAAACCTACGGACTGACCATGGTGGAGTCTACATTGGCTTCGGTGATCGTTTCCACGATTCCATTGTTTGCTCCTATACTGGCCTATTTCCTTTTGAAGGAAAAAATTGGCTGGGCCAATGTGCTTGGTATTTTAGTGTCGCTGACAGGTGTTTTCTTTGTGATTTACGAGCCAGGTGGCGGCTTTGCAGCTAATCCTTTGGGTGTAGGTCTTTTGTTCCTGGCTGTTTTTTCGGCCATTTGTTACAGCACTACTTTGCGAAAAATTTCAAGTCACTATTCAACTATCAATATTATTTTATACCAAAGTGTTATTGGCTTGGCTTTCTTTGTCCCAACATTTTTTATTACCGACTTTTCGACGATCGGAACTTTGAGAGTAAGTACTGAGTCGCTTGGAGCGCTGTTGATGCTATCGGTTTTTGCATCGGTCATTGCTTTTGTACTGTTTGCAGCGGTGATTCGAAAAATTGGTGTGGCCAAAACGAATGTTTTTGTGAATCTGATACCGGTTTTCACGGCTGTTTTTGCCTGGTGGTTTCTGAACGAGCAGCTTACCTGGCTAAAGATTACAGGAATTGTTATTGTAGTTTCCGGACTTTTTGTGAGTCAGCTAAGTAAAGTGAAATTTAATTTGAAACGCATCAGAGGAACGGAATATTAATGCTCCTTGTGGAGTACAGGTAGTTGAAGGTGTCGTTTTGATGAATATGTTTATTGTAGTGAATTGATTTCTATGTGATTTAACTCAACTTTTAGCATAATTGTATGAAACAGGGGCTGAAAATTTTGTTTTTCGTTTATCAATGGCTAATTGCTCTCCCGCTTTTGCTTGTGATGACTATTGTCACGGCATTGGCTACTACCTTGCTTTCTCCACTCTTCCCGAACAAAAAATTTTCGTACTTTCCGGCACGATGGTGGGGCAGGGCATTTTGTAATTTGCTGTTTATTAAAGTGAAGTTGATTGGCCTGGAAAAATTAAGCCCTCAACAATCTTGTATTATTGTTTGTAATCATCAAAGTATATACGATATTTTTGTTATTTATGGCTGGTTACCCGTGATTTTTAAATGGATAATGAAAGCTGAATTGAGGAAAATTCCATTGGTGGGGAAAGCTTGTGCAGCTGCAGGGCATATTTTTATCGACCGTTCAAGCGCAGTAACAGCAAAACGTAGCATCGAACAGGCCGAAAAACAACTGAAGAATGGAGTTTCGGTTGTTATTTTTCCTGAAGGAACAAGAACCTATAACGGGAAAATGTGCAAATTCAAACGGGGCGCTTTTCTGATTGCCGCCGATCTTCATCTCCCAATTGTACCGGTGACACTACGTGGTTGTTTCGAACGTCTTCCTCGAAATGCTGTTAACGTCACGCCTGGTCTGATCGAAATAATTATTCATGATCCCATCAACGTAAATGCTTATTCCCCTGATAATACTCCAAAACTTATTCAGGATACATGGGATATAATCAACTCAGGCTTTTAAAAATACGATTATTGACTGTTTCTTTAGGGTGGTTGGCTTTTTGTCTCAAAGGCCAACCTTTTTTATGCTGTCGATTCATCTGCCTTTTTCTTAATATCAAAACATATAAAAGTTAAATAAAGTTAAATATGCTATTTTATTTTATTTACTAATCATTTGTGATTGAATAGATTATATCTGTATTTTGAAAACATAACAAAACTATTATAGGTACTATGTATTGCAAGGTACTATAATAACATATATATTTGCAACTAATTATTGATATTCGATATATATATAGCTTTATTCATTAAAAATTTAATCGATTACAGCATAATTATCAAAACAAGTATCACAACAGACTTACAAAACCCGAAATATAAATTTTTAGTATGATTACACTTACAGACATAAACAAAACCTACTACACCGAAGCCACATCGCTACATGTACTGAAAGGTATTGATCTTCATATTTCGAATGGCGAATATGTTTCAATTATGGGAGCTTCCGGATCAGGGAAATCTACCTTGTTGAACATACTCGGTATTCTCGATAACTACGATACAGGCGATTATTATCTCGATAATAAGTTGATTAAAAACCTGACCGAAAAACAATCGGCTGCTTATCGCAACGAAATGATTGGTTTTGTTTTCCAGTCCTTTAACCTGATTAATTTTAAGAATGCGCTCGAAAATGTGGCTTTGCCACTTTATTATAAAAATGTAAATCGCAAACGCCGCAATATAATTGCAATGGAATATCTCGATCGTATGGGGCTGAAAGATTGGGCATTGCATATGCCAAATGAAATGTCGGGAGGTCAGAAGCAGCGTGTGGCAATTGCCCGAGCTATAATTTCGCAACCTAAAATTCTGCTTGCCGACGAACCTACAGGTGCTTTGGACAGCCATACTACCGAAGATGTGATGAAAGTTTTGAAAGAATTGAATGACAATGGTCTGACAACAATTATTGTTACACACGAAAAATCTGTTGCCGACGAAACACGCAAAGTCATTCACATAAAAGATGGTTTGATCGAAAGCATAGAAGAAAGAGAAAAAGAAAGTAAATTTAGTGGTTTAATTAGATGACCATCATCAGTCAGATTTTTAATACCATACTGTAATTGAAAAACAAAGCTATTGAAAGATTCAAAAAAATTAAACAGAAAATAAATCGATGAACATTCTACAGGAAATATTTTCAGGATTAAAGCACAACAAGCTGCGTACCATTCTCACGGGGCTGTCGGTGTCATGGGGAATTTTCATACTCATTATTTTGTTGAGTGCAGGAAATGGTCTGAAAAACGGAGTCATTTCCAACTTCAGTGATCGTGCCACCAATATGGTGCAGATTTGGTCCGGGCGTTCATCTTTGCCCTATAAAGGACTCAAAAGCGGTCGTTCACTCAATTTTGCCGAGAAACAAATTGTAGATTTGAAGGACGGACTCAAGGAAACATCCGGACAAACAGGGCTGATAGAAAAAACACTCAATATAACTTATAACAACGAATATGGTTCTTTCAGCATAAACGGTGTAAAGCCTGTTTACAACGATATTTTCAACCTGAAATTCGATCAGGGGAACGGACGTTTTATTAATGACATGGATTTGAAGAATAATAACAAGGTGATTATTCTCGACCGAAAAATTGAAGAAACATTGTTTAAAACCGAATCGGCGCTCGGAAAATACGTAAAGGTAGGTGAAGTAATGTTCAAAGTGGTGGGAATAAATACCAAAAAAGAAAGATATGGCGAAGGGTCGGCTTATATTCCGTTCACAACAGCACAGTCTATTTTCAATCCTGATAAGAAGTTTTATCACATTGCCATGCAGGTAAACGGTCTTAAAACCAAAGAAGAAAATGATGCTTTTAACGACCGATTGAAAGAAAATATGTCGCAAAGCTTGCGATTCGACCCCAAGGACACACAGGCGCTTTATCTGTGGAATTCGCAACGCGACTATATTGAAACAATGAAGATATTTGGTGGAATTACGATTTTTGTTTCCATCATTGGAATTTTCACTTTGATAGCCGGAATTGTGGGAGTTAGTAATATTATGTTAGTTTCGGTAAAAGAAAGAACCCGTGAAATTGGCATCAGAAAAGCCATTGGTGCTCCACCGAGAAGTATTCTTACTTCAATCATTATCGAATCGATTTTAATTACTACAGTATTTGGATATTTAGGAATGATGGTAGGAGTGGGGTTGACAGAATTAATTAACACAATAATGCAGCAAACTGCTGCTCAAAGTGATACTGGAATGTCGGTTTTCAAAGATCCATCGGTCGAATTATCCTATGTTTTTATCTCAACAGCAATTTTGATTGTTGCAGGCGTGATTGCTGGTTACATGCCTGCTCGCCGCGCAGTGAGGATAAAACCGATTGAAGCTATGCGGGAAGAATAAAATCAATTTCAATTTAGTCAATTACAATTTATTATCGACAAATAGGGGATATTAAGAAAAAAAATAAATGAAAACTAACACAGATACAACTCATACTAAAATGAAGAATGCAGCTTTCAAAAGTTGGGGTTTCTTCGATCTGGATCGTTGGCAGGAAATATGGATTACAATTACGCACAACAAATCAAGGAGCGTGATGACTGCCTTTGGTGTGTTTTGGGGAATGTTTATGCTGGTAGCTATGGTGGGAGCCGGGGTAGCTTTGGAGCGGGGTATGAGTTCTCAAATTGAAGGCTTTGCCACCAACTCCTGTTTTATCTGGTCCGATCAGACCTCCGAACCCTACAAAGGTTTAAAGAAAGGACGTAGATGGGATATGGAAAATGAAGATATACCGCTACTTATCAATAGTATTCCTGAAATTCAACACATTGCTCCGGTATTATTTGGCGGTGGAGGTACTAATAATGTAACCCGTAACGATAAGGCAGGAACTTTTAGGATGAAGGGTAATTATCCGTCCTACAATTTGATCGATGAAAGTATTATGATTTCAGGTCGTTATATCAATGATATCGATATTGTCGAAAAACGGAAAGTATGTGTTATCGGTGAGCGTGTATACGAAGTGCTTTTCCCAAATAACGAAGAAGCGCTCGGCAAAAACATTCAGGTAAATGGTATTTATTTTCAGGTGATAGGTGTGGCGCGACACACTTCGAATATAAATATAGGTGGCGATCCGAAAGAAACGGTTGTACTTCCTTTTACCACAATGCAGCAAGCATTTAATCAGGGGAATATAGTCCATTTTATTGCTGCTACAGCTCAACACGGGATCAAAGTGAAGGTTGTAGAGGACAGGATTAAAGAAGTATTGAAAGCAAGTCATAACATATCCCCAACCGATAAAACGGCTGTAGGTGGCATGAACATCGAAGATCAGTTCACCATGTTTCTATACCTGGGCATCGGAATTACAAGTCTGATCTGGATTGTCGGGTTGGGAACATTGATGGCCGGAGGTATTGGGGTAAGTAATATCATGTTAGTGACAGTACGCGAACGAACCAAAGAAATAGGCATCCGCAGAGCGTTGGGAGCTACTCCACGCAATATTATTACTCAGATTTTGAGTGAAAGTGTAGTGTTAACTTTGATCGCCGGTGTTGGAGGTATTATGCTGGGTGTAGGTTTATTACAGCTTGTCGGCGTTGCCCTGAGTCAGGGAGATCAATTTTTTAAAGATCCGCAAATCAGTTTTGGAGTCGCCGTTGCTTCTCTCTTTATTCTGCTCGTTATCGGGGTGTTGGCCGGTTTTTTACCTGCCAATAGAGCCATGAGTATTAAACCTATTGAGGCAATAAGGGAAGAATAGGAACACTTCTACAATTTATCATTTGATATAAAAATATATAAATCGAAATAATTAACTCAGAAATTCATATGAAAAAGTTTTTTAAAATTTTAATGCTCATTATTTTGGCATTTGCAGTATTCGGAACGTTTTATTTTTTATGGAAAAAATCTCGTCCCGTCGAAAAAAATTACAATGTTGAAGCTGTCACCATTGGCAACATCGAAAAACGTACCGTAGCTACCGGAAAAGTAGAGCCTCGCAATGAGATCCTTATTAAACCTCAAATGTCAGGGATTATTGCCGAAATCTATAAAGAAGCAGGCGATGTGGTAAAAGCCGGTGATATTATTGCCAAAATAAAAGTTATACCTGACATGGTGAGTCTTAACTCGGCTGAATCGCGGGTGCAGTTAGCGCAGATTTCGTTTGACCAGACCAAACGAAACTATGAACGTGACCAAAAGTTGTTTGCTGAAAAAGTGATATCGAAGGAAGAATTCGAAAAATCCGAATTGCAGTATTTCAACGGAAGGGAAGAACTAAAAGCGGCCAAAGACAATCTGAGTTTAACAAGAGATGGTATTTCGAATGACAAATCGCAAGTTACCAATACACTAGTGCGTTCCACCATCAATGGTACTATCCTCGATGTTCCGGTAAAAGTGGGAAATTCAGTGATTCAATCGAATAATTTCAACGATGGAACTACGATTGCTTCGGTTGCCAATATGAACGATATGCTTTTTGTGGGTAAACTCGATGAAACCGAAGTGGGCCGTATCACAGCCGGAATGCCAATGGATATTACGATCGGAGCATTACAGGATATTAAATTGACGGCCACGCTTGAATATATTTCGCCTAAAGGCGTAGAAGAAAGTGGAGCTATTATGTTCGAAATGAAAGCAGCAGTGAAAGTGCCTTCGGAAGTGTTTATTCGGGCCGGTTACAGCGCCAATGCCGAAATTGTTTTGAGCAAGGTCGAAAAAGTGCTTACAGTACCCGAAAGTAGCGTTGAATTCAGCAACGACTCTGCGTTTGTTTATGTTCAGAATGCAAAAGACCCCAAAATATTCGATAAAAAACAGGTCAAGATCGGTATGTCCGATGGTATAAAAATAGAAGTGAAAAGCGGCTTGAAAGCTAAAGACAAAATAAGAGGCGCCGAAATACTGGAAAAAAAACCTGAAGCTCCAAAAGCTGAATAAATAAAATCCCGTTTAGCTATTGCCTTTCTGTTAACTCTCGACGTTTACAGTAGTGAATAGATTGAATCAATTAATATTTCAAATAATGATCAGTGTTGATTAAAATCTGATAAAAAAAATGAGTATGAGAAAAATATTTATAATTGTAGGCGCTTTTCTGGCCGCATTTTTCGCCAGTGCCCAACAACAAGCCTGGACATTGCAACAATGCGTGGACACTGCATTGGCCAACAACCGGAATGTGAAGCAAAAAGAATTGACACGCAAGGTGAACGAAATTGCTTATCAGCAGGCTCGTTACGATTTGCTGCCCAATCTGAGTGGATCGGCAAGTCAAAGCTGGAGCTTTGGTCGTTCACAAATTTCGGATGGTACTTATCAAAATCTTAATGTGTCGAATACTTCGTTTGGTCTTTCGAGTGGAATTACTTTGTTTGATGGATTGAAAATGAAGTATAATATCGATGCCCGAATGGCAGAGCTTAAAATTTCTGAAGCCGGTCTCGAAAAAATTCGTCAGGATATTATTTTAAATGTATCGACAGGTTTTCTTCAGGTTTTACTCAACAAAGAACTTTTACAAATTTCGGTGGATCAGCTTAAATTGACTGAATCGAGAATAGAACAGCAAAAATCACTCGTAAAGAACGGCAAATTAGCTGAAGGAGAAATGTACGAACTGCTGGCACAGCAATCGAAGGAGGAACTGAGTAGAACTCAGGCTGAAAATGCACTTCAACTTTCGTTGCTCGATCTGGCTCAAATACTTGAACTGCCTGATTACGAACAATTGGATGTTGTGATTCCTGCCGATTTAATGAGTAACGAACTGGAATTGCTCAATGCCGAATCGGTTTATAAAAGTGCGCTGATGAGCCGTCCGGAAGTTAAGAGTGCTGAATATCAACTTCAAAGTAGTGAGAAAAATGTTCAAATTGCAAAGTCGGCCTATTTCCCAACTTTGTCTTTTGGTGCCAATGTAGGAGGGGGATATTACAATTCGGTAAGTACGCCAGTGAGCACCACTGTAGGGTTCAATCTTTCGGTACCAATTTTCAATAAAATGGGAACCCGGAGTCAGGTGCAAACGGCTCAACTTTATGCTGAAAGCAATCGGCTAAATGTAGACAATACAAAAATTGAACTCAGAAAAACCATTCAACAGGCTTATTTTAATGCTGTGGCTGCAAGCGCTAAATGGAGTTCGGCGCAAAAATCGGAGCAGGCAAGTCAGGAGGCTTATCGTTTTGCTACTCAGAAATATGAAGGAGGCAGAGCCACGGTTTATGAACTTTATCAAGCCAAAAATAATTTATCACAGGCTCAATCACAGGTTATTCAGTCGAAATATGAGTATGTATTCCGCTTGAAAATACTGGAACTGATGAAATGATAAAAAGCTAAGACAAGGAAACGAAAAGTCGTTCTCCTTTTATCATTCCTATTTTTTTTAAACAGAAACAAAAATGAACGCAGACAACATCAAATCTCAAATGCGCAAGGGTTACCTCGAATATTGCATTTTGCTTATTCTGAGAAAAAAACCGGCTTATGCTTCGGATATTATTTCGGAGCTCAAGCAAGCGAAGCTGATTGTGGTGGAAGGGACTTTGTATCCTTTATTGACGCGGCTAAAAAACGGCGAATTGTTGGATTACCGTTGGGAAGAATCGCTGCAGGGACCACCACGTAAGTATTACGAAATGACCGATAAAGGATTGAGTTTCCTGGATGAACTTGAATCGGCATGGGACGAAATTAATCAAGTGGTTACACAAATTAAAATGTAAATTATTTTTACAATCAGGTTGGAACGAATTGATGAATAGAGAAATACAAAATAAATTTTTGATAATAAATTTCGCACTATCATTGAATTGCTCAAACATAAATATTTAATTACTTACAACAATGAAAAAAACATTAACAGTTAATTTAAACAACATTGTTTTTCATATCGACGATGATGCCTACGAAATGCTTCAGACCTATTTGGCTGATGTAGCTCGTCATCTGTCTGAGGATGAAAAAAGAGAGGTAATGAACGATATTGAAGCCCGTGTGGCTGAACTTTTTACCGAAAGGCTTCAACGCAATAAAAATGTTGTCAATATCGAAGACGTTGAAGAAATAATTAAGGTATTGGGCAAGCCCAGTCAGTATGCCGATGAGGATGAGAACGAAACTGATGCAAATTATTCTAAATCCGAAAAAAAACGGGCTCGCCGTTTCTTTCGCGATTCCGAAAATGCTGTCCTCGGTGGAGTTGGCGCCGGTATCGCCGCGTATTTTTCTATCGATGTTACCTGGGTGCGCATTGCGCTTGTGATACTTGCGCTTATAAGTGCGGGCTATATGATTCCGATTTACATTCTGATCTGGATCATTGCTCCTAAAGCCGTTACGGTATCGCAACGGCTCGAAATGCAGGGAGAAGATGTAACGGTGGAAAGCATTAAGACCGAGATTAATAATGTAAAAAATTACGTCGAAAGTGACAAGTTTAAACAGTCGGCCAATAGCGCAGGCGAAAAAATTGGCGAAGTTGTAAAAGTTGTTTTTAAAGTATTTTTTGGCTTTTTGGGTGCCGTTTTAGGGGTTGTGGGAATGATCGTAATTGGGGCATTGCTACTTTCGTTGTTGTTCTTTATTTTTGAGCCGGGAGTATTCAGCGGTTATTCACCCGAATTAATTTCTGATTTTAGTATTATGACGCCCGACAAAGCCGTTTTACTCGTTATTTCGTTGCTATTGGTGATCGGTTGTCCTGTTTTTATGCTTATTTACTGGGCCATACGCATTATTTCAGGTCGTAGGGAAACATCGAAAACGACTTCGTGGGTGGTGTTTATTCTCTGGATTGCCGGTATATTTATGCTTTACAGCGTAGGCGCCCGATCGTTGATTCATTGGACCAACAATGGCTTTGACCGACCTTGGGTTTTCAACTGGGAAGATGATAAAAATTTGCCTTTAAAAGATGATATCCGTATGGTCGATGCTTTCAATAGGATTGAGATTTCGGGGAATATTGAACTTGAATTGCAACAGGATTCGGTTAAGCAGCTTACTGTTTCGGCTTCGGAGCAGTTATTGCCCTACATCAAAACAGAAGTTAGAAATGGAAAGTTAAGTATTTATACAAATAAGTTTTTTCTAAACAATAGAGTAAAAGTATTCGTCTCGAACGATTCGATATTTGCTCTCGAGGCCAACGGAGCATCGCAAATAAAGATTTTAAAGCCACTCAATACATCAACGTTCTCGCTCGAATTGACGGGTGCAAGTCAGGCACATATGTTGGTGAATGCGAAAGCTAAGTTCGATGCTGACTTGTCAGGAGCTTCATATGCCGATGTAGATGGGGAAGCTCAATCGGTGGACATTGAAGCTACAGGGGCCAGTAAAATTGATGCAGATCAACTGAAATCGATTAAAGCAAAGGTAGAAGCCAGTGGAGCAAGTAGTGTCAGGGTTTTTGCCAGCGAAACGATTGATGCCGATGCCAACGGAGCCAGCAAAATTGAGTGTATTGGAAATCCAAAGAATATAAATCGATCCGAAAATATGGGATCGAATATCACTATCAAATAATATAGAGTGTTTGGCAGAGCCCGGCTCGGTTAGAGGCGACTACGGCTCAATCGGAGCCGAAACCGAATAAAAAAGACGATCAATTCTGTGATCGTCTTTTTTATTCGGTTTCATTTTTTTACATCCGGGTATACTATTCTGGTATGATATATATTTTTAATTTTCTCTTTGAATACTGACTTTACAGTTTCTACGTCTCTGAAACTTATGGGCGCATCTTTGAACTGTCCGTCGGCTATTTGCGAGTCAATCATTTGTTCTACAGCCACATTTATGCTTTCTTCCGTGTAAATGCTAAGGCTCCGTGAACGAGCTTCTACTGCATCAGCCATCATCAATATCGCTGTTTCTTTGCTGTTGGGCAATGGTCCGGGATAGGTATAAGCTTCTTCGTTGGGAGCTTTGTCAGGATTGGCATTGATAAATGAATTGTAGAAATACTTCGTTTTTCCACGCCCGTGATGTGTGGTAATGAAATTGATAATCTGTTCGGGGAGATGACTTTTTTTTGCTATTTCAACACCATCGCTCACATGACTAATAATAATTCTGGATGCAGTCTCAAAATCCATTTCCGAAAGTGGATTCTTTCCACCCATCTGATTTTCAATAAAATATTCAGGATGTTTCATTTTTCCAATATCGTGATACAAGGCGCCTGTGCGCACCAACAAACTATTGGCACCAATTTTTTTTGCTGCTTCGGTAGCTAAGTTCGAAACTTGCAGCGTATGTTGGAAAGTACCGGGTGCTGTTTCGGCAAATTTCATCATCAAATCGCTGTTTACGTTGGTAAGCTCCACGAGCGTTACCGCCGAAATTAATCCGAAAATTTTCTCGAAAATATAAATCAGAATATAAGCAAATAGTAAAAAACCGCTGCTGATGGCAAAATACAATACTGGCTGAAAGTGTATGCGCTTTAATTCACCTTCGCTAACGAGTTCGGTGGCTATGAAAATAGCAACATACGTAAGGAAAATATACAAGGCAGTTTGTGCCAGCTGCGAACGTTGTGTCATATCCTTTAAACTCGATACGGCGGCCATCCCAACAGCAATCTGTAACAGAATAAACTGAAATGGATTATCCACCATAAAAGAGATGATCAGCATAGTGATGATATGGGCAAAAAGCGCTGTTCTGGAATCGAAAAATACTCGCACAATAATGGGGAGCAGCGCAAAAGGAACCATGTAGTAACTCAGATTGGAGTAATTGAGCGAAATCGTTGTGAGTCCCACCATCATTAAAATCACTAAGCTGATAAACAATAAATTGCCGAAATTATTGAAAATCCTTGGACGGAAAAGATAGAGATATAAGAAAAATAACAAGATGAGAATTGTTATAATTACGATTTCACCGATCAACACCAACGACGATTGCTGAACGGATGATTTTCGTTTGTCATTTTCGATTTTGAGCGATTTGAGTACAACGAACAACTCGGGCGTGATAATTTCACCTCTGTCAATAATTCTTTCGCCGGTTTGGATCATTCCCGATGTAAGCGACAGATTTTTAAGAAGTTCTTTTCTGTAAAGTTCTGATGTTACGCTATCGTATTTTAAATTTTCGACCAAATATATATTCAGGTTATAGGATTTTAAGATGCCCGGCGCGTTGCGCAGCATTTCTTCATATGCAGTTTTTGGAGTGAAAACATCTGTGATTGATATTTTTTTTGTCACCCTGTCAGGCATTATCAAGTTAAAACTTTGTTTTCCTTTCTCGGTCAACTCAATTAATTTTTCAGATGAAATGATTCCTTTTTGGTAAATCGTTTTTAGTTTCTGAAAAATAAAATCCTGAAACATAGGTGTTGTACCGTTGGCTTTCGTATAATCGGTTGTCAATTTTTTGAATTGGACAAAAGCCTGAGTAGTGTCTATTTTATAATATGGAGTGTAGGATTTCAGGAGTTCTTCTTTTTCAGCCGTTATTTCACGTTCGTTTTTATAGATAGGGAAGTCGAACGAAGCTGTAATAAGTTCGTACGACCATGGCTTGCCCACTTCAAACTGGTATTTGAAATTGTTTTCGCGGGGATATAACTGAACTATAATAGCGATCACACATAAAAAAAGAGCGAACCTGGTGATGTTTTGTAGAGTGTTCTGATTGATTTTCAAATTCATACTGAATATCGGGTATAAATGAGTGATATGAAAAAACGCCGAAAATTACAAAAAAAAACCTGAACATCGACTATATGTCCGAACTTTCACTATTTTTGTATTGAAAAAATGCGCTTTTTTTAGCATTTTATAAATAAAACTATTCAAATGTATGCAATAAATCTGCTTCCTTTAGTTCCCATCCGCGCTGCCGACAGTGAACGTAGCGAAATGATTTCGCAGTTGCTTTATGGTGAAACGGTTACAATCCTGGATTCTGCCGATCGTTGGTTGTTTGTCGAAAATACAGCCGATCAGTACACAGGTTGGGTAGATAAAAAAATGCTCAAACTGCTCACCGAAGCAGAGTATCTGTCGATCTCGAATCAGGAAGTCCAGACACTTTATTATCCTTTGGTTGAATGTAAAAATAGCACCCGTTCAGAAAAAATGTATTTACCAGGTGGAAGCAGATTGTATTCATTTTCAAATAAAGTGAAGAACTATAATGATGTGGATATGACTTTTGATCCTGCTTTGCAAATTCTTCCTGAAAAAATCAATGGTGCCAAAGTCCTTGATATAGCAAGTATGTATCTGAATGCGCCTTACCTTTGGGGTGGCAAAAGTTTATTGGGTATCGACTGTTCCGGGCTTGTTCAGGTCGCTTTTTCTATTTGCGGTATTCAATTGCCCCGCGATGCTTCGCAACAGGCAGAAAAAGGCGATTTGGTTAATTTCCTTGGCGAAGCACAGCAAGGCGATTTGGCATTTTTCGATAATGAAGCCGGTGATATTACGCATGTGGGCATTTTGTTCGATGCTACGCAAATAATTCACGCTTCGGGTTGGGTGAAAATAGAAAATATCGACAGCAATGGAATCATTTCGTCTCAAACGGGAGAATACTCTCACAAGTTAAGAATTATCAAACGCCTGATAAACAATTATTAATTCTCCACGGATGTGTTTTGACGAAAAAAAACGAACTTCTGATGTAAGATGTTCGTTTTTTTTTCGTCAATAAAGTAAAGGGATGAATTATTAAATAAAAAGAAACGGCAAACAGATATTACCTTGTCTATGGATGCAGCACAATTCAACAAACAAATCATTTCGTTAAGGGATCAACTCTTCCGACTCGCAAAATCGATGTTGCGGAATAGCGATGCTGCTCAGGACGCAGTACAGGATTTGAATATGAAATTGTGGGAAAAAAGAAATCAACTCGACGAAGTTGAGAACCTTCCTGCATTTGCCATGAGAGCTATGCGTAACCAGTGCCTTGATGCTATTCGCCAGCACAAAGAAGAAGCCGAAATCTCGACGGAAATAATGTACGAGGGACCAAATCCTCATCAAACAATTGAAAGTATCGATATGGCTACCCGTATCAGAATTTTGATAGACAGATTGCCCGAGTTACAGCGTACTGTAATAAAAATGCGCGATGTGGAGGGCCTGGAGATTAGCGAAATTGCATACATTACAAATCTGAATGCAAACGCTGTAACAGTGAACTTGTCGCGCGCCCGACAAAAAATAAGAGAACTAATTTTGAATGAACATAAACGAGTGGAGGAAAAAGTATGGAGAACATGAACGACCTTTTAGAACGATATTTCAATGCACAAACTTCGCTGCAAGAAGAAAATCAGTTGAAAATTTACTTTAATAGTAAAGAAATTGATCCGGAGCACGAAATATACCGACCATTATTCGATGTGTTTGAAAGTGAAAGCGAAATATCATATCGCTCAGACAGTTCAGCCGATTTGAAAATAAAATCCCGCAAGCTATCAAATTTTTGGTTGAAATCAATTTCGTTGACTGGAATTGCAGCTTCGTTGGTACTGGCCGTATGGCTTTTCGGAAACAATTCGACAACTGCCGATTATGCAATAATGAACGGTAAAAGAATAAACGATGCCGAATATGCACAACAACTGGCTGTTAGTAAAATGAATAAGGTGAATAAAATGCTGAGTAAGAATATGCAGCCATTAAACAGCATTCGTATAGTGAAAAAAAATCTCGAACCTATGGATAAATTATCAGACATCAGATCCGGTTTCGACGAAATGAGAGACAAACTTAATTTTAAACAATAAATAGTTTTTACAATGAAAAAAATAATTATGGTCGCAGTGGCAACTATTCTTATGTTGCTGACCGGTGCAAATGCACAATCACTTCATCGATTGTTCGAGAAATATGATAACGATAGCCGCTTTGAAAGTGTCTCGGTAGGTAAATTTTTATTTAGTCTGGCACTAATTTCTGGCGATTTGGATGCCAACGAACGTGAATTGCTCTCGAACCTACGGAAAATCAGAATTCTAACTACAAAAGATATTCAGAACCGCGATTTTGCCAATGGGGTGATGCAGGACCTTGATAAAGTGATAGGTTCAGGAAATTACGAAAGTATGGTTGAAGTACGGGATAAAGGCGAAAGAGTTAATATCTATACTAAAATGGCCGGAAATAACTATACCGATTTACTTATTGCGGTAAAAGATGCCGGTGCAATAAGCCTTATCTGGCTAAACGGAAAGTTGCCTAAAGAATTTATTAATAAAATTCAGCAAGATGGTAACGACGAATCATTAGCAAATTTACCTTTTAATATAAAAAAATAAACAAGTATGAGAAAGATAATTACAATTGTTGTTACGCTGTTAATGGTGACAGTGGCAACTCAGGCACAAACTCTCCAGAAGTTTTATGATAAATATGGCGACGATGAACGGTTTCAGTACGTCTCGGTAAACAAAGGTATGATGAATATGGCTTCGGTTTTTGGTGGTATGGCCAAAGACGAAAAGAATATGGTGGGTAAAATGCAGGGGCTTAAAATCCTGACGCTCGACGAAAATGCCGATTCACCTTTTGCTAAATCGGTTGTGAAGGAATTGTATCAGATCATCGAAGGAGCAAATTTTGAAACTGCGGTCGAAGTACGCGACAAAGGTGAACGTGTAAACATTTTCTATCGCGTTGTGGGTACCGATAATGCTGATATGCTCGTTGTTACCAAAGACAAGAGTGAATTCAGTTGTATTTGGATCAGAGCCAAAATGACAAAAGAAGAGATTACAAAAGTTTTTTAAAGATCTTTTTAAGTAATCGGAGCTACACATTTTTTGTTTTATTAAATAAAGAAACCAGTCCTTTGCGGATTGGTTTGTTTATTTCAATAATCCTAAGATTACGCCAACACAGCCAATCAGCACGATTAAAATGCCAGTGAGCCTATTTATTATTTTTAATCCTCTCATATTTAGCTTTTTTCTGAATTTACTCACTAAATAAGTAAGCATTCCCCACCACATTAACGCACCTATCAGTATAGAAACAATTCCGGTTACTGATAAAAACAATGTTGTTTCATTGTTGATAAAATCAAAGCGGGCAAAAAGAGCCATCAATACAAAAAGCACTAATGGGTTCGAAAACGTAAGCCCGAAGGAAGAAATATAATCGCCGAAAATGCTGTGTTTTACCGGTTCGTTTGGCTTGGGTTGCGTAGATGGGTTACTGTTGTATATAAATGCACCAAATACTATTAAGATTAAACTTCCTCCCAACTCGATGATAAATCTTTGTTGCTCAATAAGATCAATTACAAAACTCAGAAAGAATAAAGTAATCATTGTGTAAACTAAATCCGATGTAGTAGCGCCCAGTCCGGTTGCTATTCCGTATTTCCGCCCCCTGTTGAGTGTCCGTTGAATGCACAGCATACCGATCGGACCCAATGGAATGGAAATAAATAATCCTATAATAATCCCTTTAATTATAATTTCTATCATATTTTTCTGAATAGCTTGCAAAGATAAAATAATTAAAGTAATGTTAATCAAGCTGTCTGTGAAAATTAGTCAATTTATAATATTTTATAATTCAAAACAATGTGATCATGTGATTACTGTATTGCTTTTAAGTTTGGTTTATCATTTCGTTGTTCTGCTACTCTGCCACTCTCCATACAGCGATTAGAATACTCAGATATCAACTATTTGTTTAATATTCAAAATACTACTGATCCAAAATTTACCCATCACTATCTCATATCGACGAAATTGTTACTAATAATTTAAGCTTTTAGTTCTTTTTTTGTTTTGGTTACAGACAAATGCTATTTGCATTTTTCGTAACTGAATGAGTTGATTTATTAATATTTCTACTTTTACAATAATTATATGTGTTTTATGAATAATCTGATGTTTAAAAGTCAAGTAAACAGTATTATATACTCCTAATGAGTGGATTTTAACTACACATCCTGTTTTTTGTTAGGAATGGTTATGATATGAAGAGCTAATTTAAATTTCAAAAAAAAATCCTTCAAAAGTCTTTTTGTTCAGTATTTTAAAATTCCGACATGATTTTTTGTGAATTTATTTTGTCAAAACCTTTGGTACATTCAACAAAAGAGACTACTTTTGCAGCCGCTTTAAGAGAGAAGCCATTTAAAAGTGCCGAACAAACCGATAGATTATTTTCAATAAAAGTTTGGTAGTTTAGAAAAAAGGATTACCTTTGCAGCCGCTTAGAGAGATAAGCAATGAAGAACAAATAATGACAATAAGTAATTAATTAAAAAGCGATTACCGATATAAAAGTCATTTAGTATTTTTTTGAAAACTATATTAAACTCGTTGAAATTATTTTTTTTCAAAAGTTTGGTAGAATCGAAAAAAGCAGTATCTTTGCAACCCGTTTCGCCTTAAAAAATGCGAAGCAAAGACAAGAATTAATACAATGAGCAGTTGATTCGAAAAAAAAGCAGATTATCAAATAGGGAGCTATAGGATAATAACACAAGAAGTCTTGAAAACCAAAAGCACTGTGAAGTGCACTTTCCAATTTCCCCTTTAGGGGTAAGGAGTTTTTAAGCAACGATCTTTGAGAATACATGAACAACAAATAATGTAGTATAAGGAAGGGAAATTTTTTGCAAGTGACGCATTTTCAAATTTATTTGAGAACAGCAGAACAAAGAGAAGTTTAGATATGAGAATATCAAATTTTTTTATACCACGTCAATTTTCTACAATAAATCAAAAGAGATAGCATCCGAGCAAATATAAAAAAAAAGATACAACGAAGAGTTTGATCCTGGCTCAGGATGAACGCTAGCGACAGGCCTAACACATGCAAGTCGAGGGGCAGCACAATGGTAGCAATACTATGGTGGCGACCGGCGCACGGGTGAGTAACACGTATGCAACCTACCTGTAAGCGGGGAATAACCCGGAGAAATTCGGACTAATACCGCATAATACCTCGAATCCGCATGGATTTGAGTTTAAACATTTATGGCTAACAGATGGGCATGCGTATGATTAGATAGTTGGTAGGGTAACGGCCTACCAAGTCCACGATCATTAGGGGTTCTGAGAGGAAGGTCCCCCACATTGGAACTGAGACACGGTCCAAACTCCTACGGGAGGCAGCAGTGAGGAATATTGGTCAATGGGCGAGAGCCTGAACCAGCCAAGTCGCGTGAAGGAAGAAGGTTCTATGGATTGTAAACTTCTTTTGTAAGGGAATAAAAAGAGCTACGTGTAGCTTATTGTATGTACTTTACGAATAAGGATCGGCTAACTCCGTGCCAGCAGCCGCGGTAATACGGAGGATCCAAGCGTTATCCGGATTTATTGGGTTTAAAGGGTGCGTAGGCGGACCCGTTAGTCAGTGGTGAAAGTTTGCAGCTCAACTGTAAAATTGCCATTGAAACTGCGGGTCTTGAGTGTAAATAAGGTAGGCGGAATGTGTTGTGTAGCGGTGAAATGCTTAGATATAACACAGAACACCAATTGCGAAGGCAGCTTACTGGGATACAACTGACGCTGAGGCACGAAAGCGTGGGGATCAAACAGGATTAGATACCCTGGTAGTCCACGCAGTAAACGATGAATACTAGCTGTATGCGATATACTGTATGTGGCAAAGCGAAAGCGTTAAGTATTCCACCTGGGGAGTACGTTCGCAAGAATGAAACTCAAAGGAATTGACGGGGGCCCGCACAAGCGGAGGAACATGTGGTTTAATTCGATGATACGCGAGGAACCTTACCCGGGCTTGAAATGCAGACGACCGATCGGGAAACCGATTTTCCAGCAATGGCGTCTGTGTAGGTGCTGCATGGTTGTCGTCAGCTCGTGCCGTGAGGTGTCGGCTTAAGTGCCATAACGAGCGCAACCCCTATCATTAGTTACTAACAGGTTAAGCTGAGGACTCTAGTGAGACTGCCACCGTAAGGTGTGAGGAAGGTGGGGATGACGTCAAATCAGCACGGCCCTTACGTCCGGGGCGACACACGTGTTACAATGGGGGGTACAGAGGGTCGCTACCTAGTGATAGGATGCTAATCTCATAAAGCCTCTCTCAGTTCGGATCGAAGTCTGCAACTCGACTTCGTGAAGCTGGATTCGCTAGTAATCGCGCATCAGCCATGGCGCGGTGAATACGTTCCCGGGCCTTGTACACACCGCCCGTCAAGCCATGGAAGCCGAGGGGACCTGAAGTACGTAACCGTTAAGGAGCGTCCTAGGGTAAAATTGGTAACTGGGGCTAAGTCGTAACAAGGTAGCCGTACCGGAAGGTGCGGCTGGAACACCTCCTTTCTGGAGTGATGTTATCTTGTTCAATTGACAATTAATAATAAAGAATTAATAATTTGGAGTTATAAATTGAAATTGAAAGATTTAGTAGAAGAAGTGGTATATACAAGGAATTAACATTCCGAGTACTACATTATGTTGTTTATGATATAAAATAACCCCTAGCCCCTAAAGGGGAAGAAGAATAGGGGAACAGTAACCTCAGAACAGAGGATGCCAGTCCTATAGCTCAGTTGGTTAGAGCGCTACACTGATAATGTAGAGGTCGGCAGTTCAACTCTGCCTGGGACTACAAAAAAAATGCTCCGCATTTTTTAATATGTCAATAAATAAAATATGCCAATGTGCCAATAAGCGGTATCAATTAGCATATTGGCAAATTAGAAAATTGGCACATTTAACACCGGGGGATTAGCTCAGTTGGCTTAGAGCACCTGCCTTGCACGCAGGGGGTCAAGGGTTCGAGCCCCTTATTCTCCACAAGAAATCGACCAGCGGGTTGTTTTTTTTTGAAGAATAGAAAAAAAAGAATACAAATTGAAAGAAGTTTGATAGTCCTGAACAGCTATAAAACAACATATTATTGAAGATTTATTCAGAAATATAATTTTCATTGTGAAATGAAATTGTAGATTGTAAATGAATAAATTGTAAATAAAGACGATCTTTGATATATTGAAAGAAAGAGAGAAAAAGTAGTAAAGCAGTACTTTTTAAATTAATAATTAGGAATGCATAATTCATAATTAAAGAAGATAAAAAGTATTGAGTATTTGAAATAAGATATGGCAACATATCGGACTCAAGTACGAGCAAACAAAAGAATAAAAAAAGCAAATAAGAGCGAACGGTGGATGCCTAGGCTCTGGGAGGCGATGAAGGACGTGATAAGCTGCGATAAGCTCGGGGGTGGTGCAAATAACCTATGATCCCGAGATTTCCGAATGGGGCAACCCAACATAGTGAAGCTATGTTATTCCACGAATGTGGAAGGCAAACGAGGGGAACTGAAACATCTAAGTACCCTTAGGAGAAGAAAACAAAAGTGATTCCGCAAGTAGTGGCGAGCGAACGCGGAGTAGCCCAAACCAATGATGTAGCAATGCATTATTGGGGTTATAGGACTGCGATATTTGAATTAAAAAAGAACTGGAACATTTTGGAAAAAGTGATCAAAGAGGGTGATAATCCCGTACAGGTAAGAGTTTAATTTGATAGCAGTATCCTGAGTAGTGCGGGACACGAGAAATCCTGTATGAATTCGGCGGGACCATCCGCTAAGGCTAAATACTCCCCAGAGACCGATAGTGAACCAGTACCGTGAGGGAAAGGTGAAAAGTACTTCGAATAGAAGAGTGAAATAGACCCTGAACCCGTTCGCTTACAAGCGGTCGGAGCCACTTCGTGTGGTGACGGCGTGCCTTTTGCATAATGAACCTACGAGTTACTTTCACTGGCAAGGTTAAGGATTTCAGGTCCGCAGCCGAAGCGAAAGCGAGTCTTAACAGGGCGCCATAGTCAGTGGGAGTAGACGCGAAACCAAGTGATCTACCCTTGAGCAAGTTGAAGGTTGGGTAACACCAACTGGAGGACTGAACCGGTATACGTTGAAAAGTGTTCGGATGACTTGAGGGTAGGGGTGAAAGGCTAATCAAACTTGGAGATAGCTCGTACTCCCCGAAATGCATTTAGGTGCAGCGTTGCAATAGTTTATATGAGGTAGAGCGACTGATTGGATGCGAGGGCTTCACCGCCTATCAAGTCCTGATAAACTCCGAATGCATATAAATGTTTTGCAGCAGTGAGGGCGCGGGTGCTAAGGTCCGCGTCCGAGAGGAAAAGAATCCAGACCATCAGCTAAGGTCCCCAAATATATACTAAGTTGAATTAACGAAGTCGAACTGCAGCGACAGCTAGGATGTTGGCTTGGAAGCAGCCATTCATTTAAAGAGTGCGTAACAGCTCACTAGTCGAGCGGTTTGGCGTGGATAATAATCGGGCATAAGTATATTACCGAAGCTATGGAATCATACAATGTATGATTGGTAGGGGAGCATTCTATTCAGCGTTGAAGGCGTAAGGACAACTTACTCTGGAGCGGATAGAAAAGCAAATGTAGGTATAAGTAACGATAAGGGGGGCGAGAAACCCCCCCGCCGGAAGACTAAGGATTCCTGATCAACGCTAATCGGATCAGGGTTAGTCGGGGCCTAAGGTATAGCCGACAGGCGAAGCCGATGGAAGAACTGGTTAATATTCCAGTACTACTTATAAGAGTGAAGTGGGGACGCAGAAGTGAAAGTCCTGCCGCCTGACGGAATAGGCGGTTAAAGGGTGTAGATATTGAGGGGAGTAGGCAAATCCGCTTCCTGAGTCGAACCTGATAGTACCGAGCGTACTTGTACAATCGGATATGGATGTAATCAGACTGCCAAGAAAATCCGCTAAACGTTAATCTTATAAGTACCCGTACCACAAACGGACACACGTGGTCAAGTATAGCGTACTAAGGCGCTCGAGTGATTCACAGCTAAGGAACTAGGCAAAATAGCCCCGTAACTTCGGGAGAAGGGGCGCTTCCTCATGTTGAATGAGAAGCCGCAGAGAAATGGCCCAGGCGACTGTTTAACAAAAACATAGGGCTATGCAAAATCGAAAGATGACGTATATGGCCTGACACCTGCCCGGTGCTGGAAGGTTAAGAGGAGATGTTAGGGTTAAACCGACGCATTGAATTGAAGCCCCAGTAAACGGCGGCCGTAACTATAACGGTCCTAAGGTAGCGAAATTCCTTGTCGGGTAAGTTCCGACCTGCACGAATGGTGTAACGATCTGGGCACTGTCTCAGCTGTGAGCTCGGTGAAATTGTAGTATCGGTGAAGATGCCGATTACCCGCAACGGGACGGAAAGACCCCGTGAACCTTTACTGCAACTTTACATTGAATTTGGGTAATTGATGTGTAGGATAGGCCGGAGATTGTGAAGCAGGTACGCTAGTATTTGTGGAATCACCCTTGAAATACGGCCCTTTAATTATTTGAGTTCTAATTCCCGAAAAGGGAAGACACTGTATGGTGGGTAGTTTGACTGGGGTGGTCGCCTCCAAAAGAGTAACGGAGGCTTCCAAAGGTGCGCTCAGCATGATTGGTAACCATGCGTAGAGTATAATGGTATAAGCGCGCTTGACTGAGAGACCGACAAGTCGATCAGGTAGGAAACTAGGGCATAGTGATCCGGTGGTTCCGTATGGAAGGGCCATCGCTCAAAGGATAAAAGGTACTCCGGGGATAACAGGCTGATCATTCCCAAGAGCTCATATCGACGGAATGGTTTGGCACCTCGATGTCGGCTCGTCACATCCTGGGGCTGGAGAAGGTCCCAAGGGTTGGGCTGTTCGCCCATTAAAGTGGCACGCGAGCTGGGTTCAGAACGTCGTGAGACAGTTCGGTCCCTATCTGTTGTGGGCGCAGGAAATTTGAGAAGGTCTGACACTAGTACGAGAGGACCGTGTTGGACGAACCTCTGGTCGATGGGTTGTTCCGCCAGGAGCACTGCCCAGTAGCCACGTTCGGTTAGGATAAGTGCTGAAAGCATCTAAGCACGAAGCCATCTTCAAGATTAGATTTCCATTGAGGGTCGTCGAAGACTACGACGTTGATAGGTCATAGGTGTACAATAGAAATATAGAGCCGAGTGATACTAATTGCCCGATAGCTTTTTTGAAATCCCTAACTTCTAAAGAGGAATAAAGGAAAACCAACCGCTCTTTATAACATTTTCTCTCTTTTTTCTTTCAATTGTCTTATAAAAACCTATAACGGTTCTTGAGTTCCCCTTTTAGGGGGTTAGGGGGCCGACGATACTTAGGTGGTTATAGCGACAGGGTTCCACCTCTTCCCATTCCGAACAGAGAAGTTAAGCCTGTCCACGTCGATGGTACTGCCGAAAGGTGGGAGAGTAGATAGCCGCCGTTTTGAAGCCCTCAGATATTTATTTATCTGAGGGCTTTTTTTATTGTGCTTAGCTGAGAGCTAATTGGAGAACTGTTGAATCGTTGAATCGTTCAATTGTTGAACTGTTGAATTGTTGAATCGTTGAACGGTGTTTAATTAATCTTGTCTGTAAAAAGAAGCAATAAAGAGATAGGCGTTGTTTTCTAAAACATCAATTCTGTACAGTTCTCGGTCGGATAAAAAACTAAACCAATTATAGCACTACATTTATTTACCCCACTTACTCTTTCTCCTTGGGAGTGATCTGGGGAGAGGTCGGACGAGTGATCTCAGGGTGTTTTCTTACTCTTCACAATAAACCCTAAAAAATATTTTTTAAAAATAATTTACTTTCGCGCATTTATTTCTGATAACTTTATTATTTTTGCAAGCGTAAACCTGTAATCGTCTCGTCTTATGAAACTTTTACTACACTTCGAAAGTCCATTACGGAGTTTTCTGTATCACGAAAACACCCGCGAACCCTCCTGTTTATTAAAGAAAATTATAAAAAACATTCATCTTTCAATTCAGAATATTGGCGCTATATCAATTCGTGCAGTCCTGAAATAGGGTACGGCCTTTGCATTCGAACGTGAGTTCCGATCAAAGGCTGTGTTGCTGCTCAAATTTTTCCCTTTGCTGACACAATTTACTGAATGCACCCGCGATAAAGCGTCCCCAACTACCAAAATAGCTTCTCTTGATGCCGAGTTGACATCTCAGGATAGCAATATCGCATCTCATGGTGCCAATATCGCATCTCACGATGCCGATTTGCCATCTCAGGATAGCAATATCGCATCTCACGGTGTCAATATCGCATCTCACGGTGCCGAAATGCCATCTCAGGATAGCAATATCGCATCTCTTGGTGTCAATATCGTATCTCATGGTAGCCTAATGGCAATTCACGTTCTCAAAACAATAAATTTATCTCGTAATATAATTAATTGTCAAACTTTTAACTCCGTAAAATTATGAACAAAACACAAATGAATCAATTCAACATGATGAAGAGTGTAGATCAATTCTTCACCAATCATCAATCGCTTGTAAGTACTAATCCGGCCATTGTGGCTGCTGTCAACAAATTGAAATCACTTATCAGCGATATTAATTCGCTAAGCAATGTACAGGCCGTCAACACCAAGGCCGATTCGGCCATCAAAGCCGAAGTGAAAAAAAGACTGATCAATACCACGCTCAAAGTGGCTGCCGGAATGAGCGCGCAAGCTGCTACCACAGGTGATGCGCGACTGAAACAGACTGCCGACATTACACTTTCCGAACTCAATGTAATGCGTGAAGCAGATTTACTCATTAAAATCCGTGCCATCCACGAAGCCGCTTTACCCATTGCCGCCGCGCTCGCTGTGTGGGGCGTTGTACAGTCCGATATTGATGATCTTATCACTATTGCCGACGAATACAGCACCCAAAGTCCGGCCATTCGCAACCTGGTAGCCAAAACCGAACAAGCCACCACCGACCTCAAGGCGAAAATGAAAGAAGCCAATACCCTGCTGAAAGACACCCTCGATGCCATGATGTTACCGTTCAAAACCCTTCAACCTTCATTGTACGGCGAATACACCAACGCCCGTGCTATTGTCGACCTGGGAGGAGGACGCACCACTGCCCCTGTCGATACCAAACCGGCAGAATAAGATGATATCATCTCCCCCTCGTTTGAAAAACGAGGGGGAGATGGTTGAACGTTTGTAACGTTGAAACAGGTTTAAATGAAAAAACACAAATTCAAAGAGCGATGAAAGTGAGATCGACTGCCGGATTACTTATTGATTTGTTTGGTAAAATGTCGATTGGGTTTCGTTCATCTTGTTTTTTTAAATACTGATTCGCATTATTTATTTAAGATGATTTCTTGTCGATGTTTTATTCCCCATTTTTCTAATTCCCGGAATACCTGTTTAAGAGTTAGACCATGTTCAGTAATAGCATATTCAACAGTTGGAGGAAAAGTGTCATATACCGTACGCGTAATAAGTTTGTTAAGCTCGAGTTCTTTCAATTCTTTAGATAACATCTTATCAGTAATTCCATTTAAATCTTTAGAAATTTGCGTAAACCTTTTATTACCAAAGTTTAAAGAGACTAAAATTAGGAGTTTCCATCTCCCTGATAACACATCCAGCGCATCATTTACAGACAATATGAGTCTTTTGCATTCATTCAACTCGTTTATTTGCTCTCTTTCCATTTTACGTTACTGTCTTTTAAGATAGCGCTATCTAAAAAGATAGCACTATCAATTAGATAGTAAATGTACTTACTTTTGTGCCGTCACAACAAAATATTGTGAATTTATTTAAGTATTTATAAATTTTTAATACAAATTATTATGGGAGATTATGGAAATCTATATCCACTTCAGGTGGATCAATTAGTGCCTGCTAATGCTGGAATGGGTCAGATTATAATTACATCTGTTGTTTTTCTGGCGCTTATTATCTTTGCTATTTACAGAAAAGTAAAGCATAAAGAATCAACCCTATTGTGGATGATGGGAGCAGGTATTTTAGCTTTCTTCAACGAAGGAAACCTTGAAGTATTGGTTCATGTTACACAGCCTGCAAATGGGCAGTATCCCATGTTTTGGAACTATGGAATGCCAATGCCATTGGGGCTTGGAATTGGCTATTGGGGAATTTTCACATTAACATCTTATGTGGCCTACCGTTTTCTGAAAAATGGATTGACAATAAAAGGATTTTGGAAACTTTGGGTTGGAATTGCAATAAGTTGCCTCATAATGGAGATTCCCGGAGTTGCCTCAGGCGCGTACGTATATCGTGGCGAACAATTGCTTCGTATTGGCGGTTATCCTGTATATAATTTATGGATAAATGCTACGGGGTGGTTATTAAGCGGTATTTTAATTATGGTTTTTGAGCCTATTCTTAAAGGCTGGAAAAGGCTGGCGCTTTCTTTGCTTCCCGGTGCTGCATTTGCCATGAGTTGGGGAGTAATAGAAATTCCTATTGTATGTGCATTGAATATTCATAATATGCCATTATGGAGCATGTGGGTGTTATGGTTTGTTTCTTTTGGACTCAGCATTCTTTTTACAAATACCCTTGCAAGTATATTTGCCACAGATTCACCACGAAAATGGAGGATTCCATGGTCAACATTGAATTCGGAATTAGAAATGAAAAAAAATCAGCAATAAACAAAACATACACTTGGTAACTGTTTAAAAACAAGCCACCTCCCCCTTCGTTTGCAACAAGGGGAGAGGTGGCTTAACGTTTGTAAGGTTGAAATAAGTCTCGTGACTTAAATGATTTTAATAAGAAAAACTACACTAAGTCTTCAGAAAATTACAGAATTATCACCACTCCCCCTCGTTTGCAATGAGGGGTTGATGGTTGAACGTTTGTAACGTTGAAACAGCTTTTATAATTTAAAGATTTCTTTTCGCTACTTCCCCTCGTTTGCAATACAAATTAGTTTTTCATACAAATCTTTATTCTGATCATTCTATAATTCTGTAAATTCTGATTCAGATAATTTATTACACGCTTTCCAGCGCCTCCCGAAGTATCGAAAACGACTTTAGTTTAGCTTCGTTATCGTAAATATAGGTCGCCACCATTAGTTCATCAATTTGAGTGTCATCAATAAAATCCGAAAGTTTAGTTCGGAGCGATGCGCTGTTGCCGGTAAATGTGCAAGCCAGCATACTGTTGATGGTAGATCGCACTTCGGGGATATTGTATTCGGGCGGCAACTGTCCCGGAGCCTGCAACGGACTGCGCACATTGGTGATCACACCAACAAACATGGCAATCAGACTGCTGAGCAGTGCCGATGCTTCCTCGTCGGTGTCGGCTGCTAATACATTGACGCAAGCCATCACATAGGGTTTGTCGAGGTATACCGACGGTCGGAAGTGTTCGCGATAAATGGCGATGGCCTGCCTGAAATGGGTAGGGGCAAAGTGGGCAGCAAAGGTGTAGGGCAAGCCCATTTGTGCAGCCAGATAGGCGCTGTCGGTACTTGAGCCGAGTATCCATATCGGTATGTCGAGTCCTTCGCCCGGAAATGCACGTACCATGGCAGTGTTGTTGCTTTTGCTGAAATAAGTCTGCAATTGTTTTACGTCATTAGGAAAATGGAGCGAAGCATCCAGGTTGTTTCTTCTGAGCGCTCTGGCGGTAAGCTGGTCGGTACCGGGAGCTCTTCCCAGTCCCAGGTCTATTCTCCCCGGGTAGATAGAAGCCAGCGTACCGAACTGTTCGGCAATCACTAACGGACTGTGGTTGGGCAGCATTATTCCCCCTGACCCTACGCGTATGCTATTTGTTTTTCCGGCTACATGGCCTATCAGTACTGAGGTGGCGGAGCTGGCAATGTATTCCATGTTGTGATGTTCGGCCATCCAAATGCGGGTGTAGCCTAACGCTTCAACGTGGCGTGCCACTGCTACAGTACTTTCAATGGCCGAACTGTGGTTTCCACCTTTTACTACTGTTGCCAGTTCGAGCACTGATAATGGTATTTTAGTCATTTGTTCGTTATTTTATTTTTAATAACTAACAATACCATCGCATTGTTGTTGCCGGAATTTAGTTTATTACAGTACTTTTAAGTAATGAGAATGATACAATGTCGCGTAAAAAACAAGTTATATGTTGTTGATCTCCTTTTGTTGAATACTGAATATTATCATGCTTTATATAAATAAAAAAATGCTCAGGAAATTTTCCTGAGCATCTCTTAATTAGGGTGCTACTTTTGTAGGAGTCGGAGGAGCAGGAATGTTTGTCGATTCTTCCAGTGGTATTGCATCCAGCGAAATATCGTCGGCCGACGTGGAGTCATGCGCCGTAGTATCGCGTGGTATGTAAGTGTGACAATTGTACGAACGAAGAATCTTTTCCTTTGGTTTAGTAGGGAATTTGCCACGGTATTGTTTAAAGTTTTCGTCCTTAAGTACCTTTTCCATAAATAAACCAAAAATAGGCAGGGCGGTGCGACTGCCCTCACCAAGTTGACCGGTTCTGAAGTGAACGCTACGATGTTCGCCACCTACCCAGGCACCTCCGATTAGGTTTTTTGTAACCCCAACGAACCATGCATCCGAGTGATTGGACGATGTTCCTGTTTTCCCTCCGAAATCGGTATTGTAATTAAATAAATCCCATTCCCACAGGGCTTGTGTTGTTCCTCCGGGTTCGGTCATACCGCCTTTGAGCATCTCGGTCATCAACCATGCCGTTTCGTAGGAGATAACGCGTTTTTGTTCGGTGGCAGCCTGATAAATTACTTTTCCGTTCTTGTCTTCTATGCGGCTCACTAAAATCGGATCGTGATACATTCCTTCGTTTACTACTGTCCCGAACGAATTTACAAGTTCGAGCAGCGAAACGTCAGACGAACCCAGACAGGTAGATGGTTTATTATCGAGCGGCGTTTTGATACCGAGTAAATGCGCTGTTTTTATAATTTCAGGAATCCCTACTTCCTGCGCCAACTGCACCGCAACGGTGTTGATGGATCGGGCAAAAGCATGTTTAAGCGTCATCGAGTAGCCGAGATAAGTGCCATTGGCATTGTGTGGTGTCCACGATTTTGTTTCGCCATTTTCTTCGTATTCCCAGGTCACGCGTTTGTCGGTTATTTTATCGCAGGGCGCCTTGCCATGTAGCATAGCTGCGGTATAAACAAAAAGCTTAAACGTTGACCCCGGTTGTCGTTTCGATTGTGCCACCTTGTCGTATTGCCAAAACTTAAAATTGATATCGCCCACCCAGGCTTTTACGTTTCCGGTGTTGGGTTCCATGGCCACAAAACTGGTGTGCATAAAGTGGTTCATGTACCGAATGGAGTCCATTACACTGAGTGTAGTGTCTTTTTCAATCAGGTCGTAATCGAACACTTTGGTACGATGGGGTATGTTCAGGTATTTGAAAATAGAATCTTTATTTCCACCGAACTTTTCGCTCAGCGAAGCATATGCCTTTGTTTTCTTCGCTTTGTCTTCGATGAAATTAACAATGTCGTTGTGCTTTTCGTCCTGCCATGGATTTTGTCCGCGCCAGTGATCGAAGAACCGACGCTGCACCGTACGCATTTGTTTTTCTACGGCCTCTTCGGCATATTTTTGTAAACGGGAATCGAGTGTTACGTAGATTTTTAATCCATCCGAATATATGTCGTAACCGTTGGCTTTTTCCCATTCTTCGAGATATTTGGCAAGGTAGCTTCTGAAATGAAGCGCTTCGCCATCGTACGATTGCTCTACGCTGAAATTAAGCTGAATAGGGATTTCCTTTAATGAATCACATTGATGTTGGGTGATCACATTGTGTGTTACAAGATTTTGTAAAACAACATTGCGTCGCTCTTTTGAACGTTTCGGATTGGCTTTCGGGTTGTAACTGGTGGTTGCTTTCAATAGGCCTATCAGTGTGGCCGACTGTTCGTAATTGAGTTTTGCAGGCGTTGTTTTGAAATAAGTTTTAGCTGCTGTACGGATTCCAAATGAATTGCTCCCAAAATCTACCGTGTTGAAGTACATCGTCAGGATTTCTTTTTTTGTGTAAAAAATTTCAATTTTTACAGCAGTTACCCATTCCTTGGTTTTCATTATCAAAAGTTTGACACCGGGGATATGGCCAAAAAGTCCTTTGGAGTATTGGTTTCGGGTTTTGTACATGTTTTTTACCAATTGCTGCGTAATGGTACTGGCGCCACGGGCATTGCCCTGCGTCATGTCCTTTACGGCAGCAAAAACACCTTGAAAATCGATGCCGAAATGATCGTAGAAACGCTCATCTTCGGTGGTTATCAATGTTTGAATGATGATGGGCGAAATCTCGTCGTATTCAACCGACATTCGGTTCTCGGTAAAGAACTTACCAATCACTTTTCCATCCGCCGAAATAATCTCGGTAGCCAGACTCTGATCGGGGTGGCTGATGCTATGCAAGGTGGGCGATTTTCCGAACAACCATAAAAAGTTAATGTCCACCAGAAACAAAAAGAGCAGGAACATCCAGCAGAAAGTAAGTGCTATATTGCCAAGTTTACGGTACCATGGCAAATGCTTAAACCTTTCGTATCTGTATTTACGCCAGCTAATGAATTTCTGCCACCATGATTTTATGAACGGCAAGATTGAGGAAAGCAGATTTCTTAATTTTTCCCACATATGTTTTTACGGAATTAAGATGCAAAGTTACTGCAAAAGATGGAATTTATTGTTTTTTCAGTTGTTCAAAGCATTTTTTTTACATTCTTTTTCGGAATCAGACACGAATCGTTCCTTCCGAAAATTTTATACCTCGATTTTGAAACTGACAGATATAAATAGTCGCGAACAAAAGCGGGTATAAGTTTGAAAATGTAGAATGGTTTCCAAGGCCCTCCAAGGTCATGTAGTATTTCAAGTACTGCCGAAGAGTGACTATAATATGCATTGTCTCGCCGGTAAATAATTGTTGTCAGGTCGACTGTCGATAATTCAAGCGTTTTCAGAACGATTTGCCCTTCTTCTGATTGCAATGCCACAAAATTGAATTTCTTCTCTCCATTGTTTTTCATTAGAAACCGAACCCACCCGGAGCAGAGCTTGCAATATCCATCGAAAAAAACAACAGGCTTTTCTGACATTTTACAGTAATTATTTTATATCATAACGAATCAGGGGTGGTTTTTGTTGAATTGCGATGCTGTTGAGGTATAAAAAACGATAGGTTGCAGATTTTCAGCATCTGCAACCTATCGGCGTATTGTTTGGAAAAGTAGTTTTTAGAGATTAAATTCAGCTTTTATAGCCTCAATCATGTCTGTTTTTTCCCAGGTGAAAAGCTCTACGTTCAGGCATATTTCTTTACCATTTCCGTCTTTAAAACATTTGGTTACTTCAACCGGAGTGCGACCAACATGACCGTAAGAAGCTGTTTCTTCATAAATCGGATTGCGCAGTTTAAGACGTTCTTCGATGGCTTTTGGGCGCATATCGAAAAGTTTCTCGATTTTAGCAGCGATTTCACCATCGTTCAAGCCTATCTGTGATGTTCCGTAAGTGTTTACGTACAAATTCATTGGTTTTGCCACGCCGATAGCATAGGCTACCTGTACCAATACTTCGTTGGCTAAACCAGCTGCTACTATGTTTTTTGCAATGTGACGGGCAGCATAGGCAGCCGATCGGTCTACTTTGGAAGGATCTTTGCCCGAGAAAGCGCCACCACCGTGAGCGCCTTTACCGCCGTAAGTATCTACAATAATTTTACGTCCGGTCAGTCCGGTGTCGCCATGAGGGCCGCCGATAACGAATTTTCCGGTAGGATTCACGTGTAAAGTGTATTCTCCTTTGAAAAGTTGTGCAAACTGAGTATCTAAGGCCTGAACGCGTGGAATCAAAATATCTTTTACATCCTTACGGATTTTAGCCAACATTTCTTCGTCGGCTTCTTCCTGTGTTTTTGTTGCCGAAGGTTGTACGAAATCATCGTGCTGCGTCGAAACTACAATTGTATTTACTTTTACAGGTTGGTTGTTGTCGTCGTATTCTATAGTTACCTGCGATTTAGAATCGGGACGAAGGTAAGTCATTACTTTTCCTTCGCGGCGAATTGCAGCAAGTTCCTCTACCAAAGCGTGTGACAGGTCAAGGGCAATCGGCATTAAATTTTTGGTTTCGTTGGTGGCATAACCAAACATCATTCCTTGGTCGCCGGCACCCTGATTCATAGGGTCTTCGCGTTCTACACCTCGGTTGATGTCGCCTGATTGTTCGTGGATAGATGAGAAAATACCGCAGGCATTTCCGTCGAACATATATTCGCTTTTGGTGTACCCAATCCGATTGATCACGCGGCGGGCCACTGACTGAACGTCGATATATGCATTTGATTTTACTTCGCCGGCAAGTACAACCTGACCGGTAGTTACAAGGGTTTCGCAGGCTACTTTTGAGCTGCTGTCCAGTGCCAGAAAGTTATCGAGAATGGCATCTGAAATTTGATCGGCTACTTTATCAGGATGACCTTCTGAAACCGATTCGGATGAAAATAAATATCCCATATTGTTTACAATTAATTAATTTAGAAATTTACAATTAAATAACTAACAAATAAACGGGAGGGTTGTTTTGGAGGACTATATAAGGCGCAGAAAATCAGTTGCAATTTAGCATTTTTTTCTGTGGTTGCAAGCAGTCCAAATCTCTCCACATTTATTTATGCTGCAAAATTACTAAAAGTTCTTGTATGTTGTTACAATCAATAGTATATTTATGAAATTTAAGTAATTTGAGAAACAATTATTTGTAAAATGATCAGGTACAGCCGTTTTTCTCTGGTCGTTTATATTTCCCGGAGTAATTGTCAGGTCAAAAACGTCCTTTCCAAAGCATTCTCAGCCATTCTCCGAGTTTTTTCTCAGCAGGATTTTCCTGTACTTTCCATATCGAGCGGTTTTGTAGCTCGTCGGGAAGAAATTGTTGTTCTACAAAGTGATTCGGAAAGTCGTGTGAATACTTGTAATTTTTACCGTAATTCAGGTCTTTCATTAGTTTGGTGGGCGAGTTTCGTAAATGCAGAGGTACGGGTAAATTTCCTGTTTGCTCTACTAGCGTCAATGCATTGTCGATGGCCAAATAAGCCGAATTGCTTTTCGGCGACGAAGCCAGATAAACAGTTGCCTCGGCTAAAATGATGCGTCCTTCGGGCCAGCCTATTTTTTGTAAAGCATCGAAACAGGCATTTGCCAACAATAAAGCGTTTGGATTTGCCAATCCAATGTCTTCTGCTGCCGAAATCACCAGTCGTCGTGCTATGAATTTAGGATCTTCGCCTCCGGCCACCATGCGTGCCAACCAATAAATAGCAGCGTCAGGATCGCTCCCGCGAATGGATTTGATGAAAGCTGATATAATGTCGTAATGCATTTCGCCGTCTTTGTCGTAGGCCATGGGGTTTTGTTGCAGGCGCTCGGTTACTATTTCGTTGGTGAAATGCACAGTTGCATCGGGTTCTGAAGCCACTACAAGTTCCAGTATGTTCAATAATTTGCGGGCATCGCCTCCCGAATAGCGCAATAGCGATTCAGTTTCGTCAAAAATTATTTCACGTTTCTTTAATTCTGCATCCGTTTTGATGGCTCTGTTGGCCAGTTCGAGCAAATCTTCATCCTGTAACGATTTGAGCACATATACCTGGCAGCGCGACAATAATGGAGTAATAACTTCGAACGAAGGATTCTCAGTGGTGGCGCCAATCAGTGTTACAGTGCCATTTTCCACGGCTCCCAGCAATGAATCCTGTTGCGATTTGCTGAAGCGATGAATCTCGTCAATAAATAAGATCGGGTTTCCTCCTTGCGAAAAAAATCTGCTTTGTTTTGCCTTTTCGATTACCTCGCGTACATCCTTTACGCCCGATGACACAGCGCTTAGCGTGTAGAAAGGTCGGTCCAGTTTATTGGCTATGATTTTGGCAAGGGTGGTTTTGCCTACTCCCGGAGGACCCCAAAGAATGAACGATGCAATATGCCCCGATTCAATCATTTGGCGCAAGATGGCTTTTTCGCCAACTAAATGTTTTTGCCCAATGTAGTCATCAAGATGTTGAGGGCGGAGTCGTTCGGCTAAAGGTTGCATAATTTTTTTTGAATAAAACACAAATGTAAATATAATGTCCCGATTTGACAATTTAATTCCGTTCCGTTTGTTCATTATTCAAAAAAAATCTGATTATTTTAATTACAAAAATTTATATTGAAAAAAATACTACAAAATTAATTGTAAGAAGTATTACAATTTTTTTGAATGACTAAGTGTTAAATTGACGGTAATTTTATGGATTTAGGAGCGTTAGATTTGTTTTCCCTCTAAAATATTAATGGAATATTTAGTTATATATCACTATATTAATTAATTAATTATATAATTTATTGTAAGTGTTTTCATGTAATTATTTGGCGTATACAAAAAATAGTATTACTTTTACGCTACAAAATTTATTGATTGCTATATTATTTATTACAGCTATAAATTGATCAATAAATGAACAGAAGGGTAAAAAAAAGAGATATGGTAAAAAGTTCTATTCACACAGTTGGACAGTTGCAGTATAATTATTCGGTCGATATGAATAATAAGATTATTTATGTGAAAGTCAAAGGAAAAATCAATGAGAGTGAAGGTGCTGAAATGGGTGTCTTTTTAAGAACAAAAGCATGTGAGCTGGATTGCAAACTGTATTTTGATATGACAGAAACACAGAATTATGTTTCGATGGGAAGCGTCTATTTTTGGTTCGAACACAGATATAATGATATAAATGAAAAGTTTCGTTTTATAAACACTGCTTACAGGGTGAATGATGAACAAGATAAATTGTACGATTTTATTCAAACTATTTGTATGAATCAAGGCATTAGAACACGCATTTTCAAGTCGGAAATTGAAGCTATAGAGTGGTTGAAAATACAATGATTTCAATTTGAATTTACTACCGGCAAAAGAAATATAAATTATTATTTTATTTTCGTTACAATATAATATCTTGTTTTATAATGAGGTATTATATTTTTTTTTGTTTAGCTGAACCAAAAATAGGATGCGATTTTTTAGTGCGCCAAAATAATGGTAAATTTGCTGTCAAAATATCAATTCTCTATTCTTATGAAGCTTAAATATCTTAGAACCATTGCCGTTAAATGAAAAGAATAAGTTTAGTAATTTGTATCTGTTTTGCGGCTGTTTTTGTAGCTATAGCAAATCCAGCTGATTCGGTGTCGACTCAACATAAAAAAGGTGAATTTATAACCTATACTCAGGTTGTAGTAGAAGCCCCTTCGGCTGTTGTAAACGAAGTAATTGATGATTTTGTTTATCAAACTAAATATGATTTGGATGCTTTATTTGGCTGGGCTTTAAAAAATTTGAAGTTAAGGAAAGAAACCGATGAAGTTCTTATATTTAATTTCAAATCAACACAGTACGATGCGAAAACAGACATCATTAAAACGGTGGGCGCTGTTGAGATTCCCGGAATTATCAATTTTCCAGAGATACATGTGAACAGCCGCATGACAAAGAAAACCTTTGTCAATGGAAATATAGGTGTAGATATTAACGTTTTATATTCCGATGCATTTCTCAAATCGACCACAGGTGTGTTTAGAATGATACCTAATTCAGGAACCGGTCATTGTATGATGACTTTAGAAACACGCGTGAAATTTGGTTGGTTTTTCGATTTGTTTATCACAAAAAACACTTACAGAGGCATAATGGAATGGCGTTTTCAACAATTGTTAAACAATATAAAAACCGAATCTGTGACAAGAGCTGAGAAGAAGAATTAGAGGAAGAATGTGATGTTTGGAATTAATATTAAGATAGATTAAAGGATTTGTTCAGAAAAATAAAATGGCAGAAAAAACGCTCGTAGAAAAATTAGAAGGCTTACAACATAAATTTGATGAAATTTCGACATTAATTACTGATCCGGGAGTCATTTCTGATCAGAAACGTTTTGTGAAATTGAACAAGGAATATCACGATTTGGAAAGAATTTTATCGGCTAAAAACGAGTATGAACTTACCTTGGCACATTTAGCCGAAGCAAAAGAATTACTTGATACAGAGCCGGATGCCGAAATGCGTGAAATGGCAAAATCCGAAATTGATGACCTTGAACCGAAAATTCCGACCATGGAGGAAAACATAAAGCTTTTGTTGATTCCTGTCGATCCGGAAGATAATAAAAATGCAATTGTCGAAATACGTGGTGGTACGGGTGGCGACGAAGCTGCAATTTTTGCAGGCGATTTGTTCAAAATGTATGTAAAGTATTGCGAAACGAAACGCTGGAAGCTTGAAATTACGAATATAAGTGAAGGAACTTCAGGAGGTTATAAAGAGATAATTTTTACAGTTTCGGGCGAAAATGTGTATGGAACGCTTAAATACGAATCGGGAGTTCACCGCGTTCAGCGCGTACCTCAAACCGAAACCCAGGGCAGGGTTCATACTTCGGCTGCAACGGTTGCTGTGCTTCCTGAGGCCGAAGAATTTGATATAGACCTGAAGGAGTCGGATGTACGGGTCGATACTTTTTGTTCGTCGGGTGCTGGTGGGCAGTCGGTGAATACAACTTATTCGGCCATTCGTCTTGTGCATATCCCTACCGGAATCACTGTTCAATGTCAGGACGAAAAATCGCAACATAAGAACAAAGCCAAGGCAATGATTGAATTACGTTCGCGTATTTACGCCATCGAGCATCAAAAATACCTCGACGAGATAGGTTCGAAACGTAAAACCATGGTTTCTACCGGCGATCGCTCGGCAAAGATACGCACTTATAACTATCCGCAGGGACGCATTACCGATCATCGCATAAACTTTACAATCTACAATCTTTCAGCTTTTATGAATGGTGATATTCAAAGTGTTATCGATAATTTGATCGTGGCGGAAAATGCTGAGCGATTGAAAGAAAGTGAGCTTTAATGGGTTAATTTTCATTTGTGCTTATATGAAATTGGCTGCCGAAAATCAACTCAACTCAAAACAATAAATAATAATAAAAATGACCAAACAAGAATTATTTGAGAATATTCAGCGGAAAAAATCTTTTCTCTGTGTAGGATTAGATACCGATATAAATAAAATACCGGAATTTATGTTTGATGCGTCAAACGACCCGGTGTTTGAATTCAACAAAGCAATCGTTGATGCAACAGCCGATCTTTGTGTGGCTTATAAACCAAATCTTGCTTTTTACGAAAGTCTTGGACTGGCCGGTTGGGATGTGTTGGACCGGACAGTTGACTATATTCGCACACATTATCCCGATCAGTTTATCATTGCCGATGCCAAACGTGGTGATATTGGCAATACTTCGGCCATGTATGCCCGTACATTTTTAGGGAATATGAATTTCGATTCGGTGACCGTGGCACCTTATATGGGCGAAGATTCAGTGACTCCTTTTCTTGGTTATGAAGGGAAATGGGTTGTTTTATTGGCACTCACATCAAACAAAGGCGCATACGATTTTCAGTTTATAAAAGATAACGAAACAGGCGAGCGCCTTTTTGAAAAGATTTTGATAACATCCCTTGGCTGGGGAACCGACGAAAATATGATGTATGTGGTAGGAGCCACTAAGGCCGAAATGCTCACTGATATCCGCGCTATTGTTCCCGAGCATTTTTTGCTTGTTCCCGGTGTTGGTACGCAGGGAGGAAGTCTGGAAGAGGTAGCTAAATATGGACTTAACAGCAGTTGTGGGTTGCTCGTAAACTCTTCGCGTCAGATTATGTATGCTTCTTCTGAAGCTGATTTTGCTTTGGCTGCTCGTCGTGAGGCCGAAAAAGTACAAACTGAAATGGAATTTATTCTGAAGCAGGCTGAATTGATTTAAAAATCTACATTTACATAAAGACAAACTCCTCAAATTGAATAGAGGAGTTTTTTTTATGGATAAAAGTCACAAAATCATTGATTCAACTCGTTTTTTGTTTTCAATCTGTAAAATGATTACTTATTATTTTTAAAGCTATTATTTCATCATTGCAAAATAAGACCTTATGGGGTTGAATTAAAGAAAAATTTCTATAATTATTTGTTTTTTTGATCAAAAACAGACTTTTAAATGAACATAAAATAGTAATTTTGTACCCGCTTAGAAATTTCGAAAACTAAAATATATTATGGCAGAAAAAAAATTAAATTTATTGGCTGATTTTCCTACCGTTAGCGCTCAGCAATGGATGGATAAAATTACCGTCGATCTGAAAGGAGCCGATTTTACGAAAAGGCTCGTTTGGAAAACCAATGAAGGTTTCAATGTGATGCCTTTTTATCGGGCTGAAGACATTGAAAACCTTAAATCTACAGAGGTTGTTCCCGGTAAATTTCCTTACGTACGAGGGACGAAAGCTGACAATGTGTGGTTCATTCGTCAGGACATTGTAGTGACTGATGCAAAAGAAGCGAATGCTAAAGCACTTGATGTGCTTTGCAAAGGTGCAACTTCACTTGGTTTTAAACTGAGTAAGAAAGACTTAAGCCCAGAGTACATTGCTACTTTGCTGGAAAATATTCAGGCTGACTGTGTAGAACTTAACTTCACGATCTGCACAAAACGTTCGGCTGACTTAGCAACTATCCTGACCGATTATTTCAAATCGAAAGAATACAATCTTACTCAGCTTCATGGTTCTATCAACTGGGATGGCATGAACGCTATGTTGCTTCGTGCTAAAGATTTTGAAAAAGAAGAATTGGTAAGTCTGGCTAAAGCAACTTTTGATGCAGCGCTCGGATTGCCTTTCTATCGTGTTATTGGTGTAAATGCTACTACGTTGAGCAATGCAGGAGCTTTCCTTGCTCAGGAGTTGGGTTATGCATTGGCTTGGGGTAACGAATATCTTTCGGCACTTATCGAAGCTGGTTGCGAACCATCCATCGTTGCTAAAAACATCAAATTTAATTTTGGTGTTGGTGGTAATTACTTTATGGAAATTGCAAAATTCCGTGCTGCAAAATTGCTTTGGGCCAATATCGTTGATGCTTATCAAATGAAATGCGTTAAAGTTGGTTGTCAGCATACTGTGGATGGTATTTGCAAATGTGCTGCCAAAATGCGCATTCATGCTCAAACTACCGAATTCAACAAAACCACTTTCGATGCGAACGTAAATATGCTTCGTACCCAAACCGAAGCTATGAGTGCTACTTTGGGCGGTGTAAACTCACTTACCGTTACTCCATACGATTCAACTTACAAAAAAGCAGACGAATTTTCTGAACGGATTGCCCGAAATCAACAACTTTTATTGAAAGAAGAATGTCATTTCGATAAAGTAGCCGACCCTGCCGCCGGATCTTATTATATCGAAACATTGACAAACGAAATTGCTGCTCAGGCATGGAAAATTTTCCTCGAAGTGGAAGATAATGGTGGTTTCTTTACTGCTATCAAAGCTGGAACAGTTCAGAAAGCTGTGAAAGCAACAGCAACAAGCCGTTTGAAATCAGTTTCAAGTCGCCGTGAAGTTTTGTTAGGCACCAATCAATTTCCTAACTTTAGCGAAGTGGCTGCTGCAAAAGTTGAGTTCAGCAAAGAAGCCGGATGTGGTTGCGATCACACAGGGGTTGAAAAACTTGTTCCTGTGCGTGCAGCCGAAGAATTCGAAGCATTGCGCTTTGCAACCGAAGCTGCTGCCAAACGTCCGAAAGCATTTATGTTGACCATTGGTAGTCTTGCTATGCGTCTCGCTCGTGCTCAGTTCTCTTGTAACTTCTTTGCCTGCGCAGGTTACGAAGTCATTGACAATCTTGGTTTCAAAACAGTGAAAGAAGGTGTAGCTGCAGCACAGGCTGCCGGAGCCGATATCATTGTACTTTGCTCAAGCGACGACGAATATGCTGAACTTGCTCCTGCAGCTTTCAAGGCTATCGACGGAAAACAAATCTTCGTTGTGGCTGGTGCTCCTGCTAACATGGATGAACTTAAAGCATTGGGCATCGAACATTTTGTAAATGTGAAATCGAATGTTTTGGGAACTCTTAAACAATTCAATCAATTGCTTTCAATTTAAAAATATTATTCTGAACGCAAAGACGCAAAGACACAAAGCCGCTAAGACGGAAAGTAAACTTAATGATTATGCTAACAAAAGACGAATACGAAAGAATTGGAAAGATTATTTTGGATTGTGCTTTTGAAGTACATAAGGAACTTGGTCTCGGTTTGTTAGAATCAATTTACGAAGAATGCCTTTGTGAAGAAATTCGAAATAAAGGACTTAAAGTAGAAAATCAGGTTTATTTGCCGCTTGTTTATAAAGGAAAAAAGTTGAATAAAAACTTTAGAATTGATGTTCTAGTAGAAGATGTCATTATACTCGAAATAAAATCAGCAATAGATTTATATACAGTAGATGAAGCACAGTTAGTTTCTTATATGAAATTAGCAGATAAGCATCTTGGATATTTGCTGAATTTTAATGTAGCCCTTCTTAAAGATGGAATTAAACGAAAAGTAAACAATTATTTTATTTAAACTTTGTGACTTAGCGCCGTTGCGACTTCGCGTTCAAAAAAACAATTATTATGAAACCAAATTTTAAAGATATAAATATCAAAGAAATTTCGAATTTAGGTACTGCTCCTGAAGTTGAAAGCAACTGGTTGACTCCTGAGCTTATTCCGGTGAAGCCATTTTATACCAAAGAAGATATTGCCGGCATGGAGCATTTGAATTATGCTGCCGGACTTCCTCCCTACTTGCGCGGACCTTACTCTGTAATGTACGCTATGCAACCATGGACCATTCGTCAATATGCAGGTTTTTCTACTGCCGAAGAATCAAATGCATTCTATCTTCGTAACCTTGCAGCAGGACAAAAAGGTTTGTCTGTAGCTTTCGATTTACCTACACACCGTGGCTACGATGCCGATCACGAACGTGTGGTGGGCGATGTTGGTAAAGCGGGTGTGTCTATCTGCTCAGTAGAAGATATGAAAGTTTTGTTTGATGGGATTCCATTGAATAAAATGTCGGTTTCTATGACAATGAACGGTGCTGTACTTCCTATCCTTGCATTTTATATCAATGCAGGTTTGGAGCAAGGTGCTAAATTGGAAGAAATGGCCGGAACTATCCAAAATGATATTTTGAAAGAATTCATGGTGCGTAATACTTATATTTACCCACCTAAATTCTCGATGAAAATTATTGCTGATATTTTTGAGTTTACTTCTCAAAAAATGCCTAAGTTCAACTCTATCTCTATCTCAGGTTACCATATGCAAGAAGCCGGAGCAACAGCCGATATTGAGTTAGCTTACACATTGGCTGATGGTTTGGAATACCTTCGTGCCGGAGTAAATGCAGGTATGGATATCGACTCATTCGCTCCACGTTTGTCGTTCTTCTGGGCTATCGGTATGAATCACTTTATGGAAATTGCCAAAATGCGTGCTGCACGTATGTTGTGGGCAAAGATCGTAAAACAATTCAACCCTAAAAACCCAAAATCACTGGCATTGCGTACACACTCGCAAACTTCAGGTTGGTCATTGACTGAACAAGATCCGTTCAACAACGTGGGTCGTACTTGTATCGAAGCTATGGCTGCTGCCTTGGGTCACACGCAGTCGCTTCACACCAATGCGTTGGACGAAGCTATCGCTTTGCCAACCGATTTTTCGGCTCGTATTGCCCGTAACACACAAATTTATATTCAACAGGAAACTGACATTTGCCGTGAGGTTGACCCATGGGCAGGTTCTTACTATGTTGAGTCTTTGACCAACGAATTGGCCGAAAAAGCATGGGTATTGATCGAAGAAGTAGAAAAACTGGGTGGTATGGCTGCTGCTATCGAAACAGGTGTTCCAAAAATGCGTATCGAAGAAGCTTCAGCACGTACACAAGCTCGTATCGACTCAGGAAATCAAATTATTGTGGGTGTAAACCAATACCGTTTGGAAAAAGAAGACCCTATTGATATTCTGGAAGTGGACAACACAGCAGTTCGTATTCAACAAATCGAACGTTTGAAACAATTGCGTGCTAACCGCGACGAAGCTGCCGTTCAAGCTGCTTTGGCTGCCATTACCGAATGTGCTAAAACCGGAAAAGGTAACTTGTTAGAATTAGCCGTTGAAGCTGCCCGCGTGCGTGCTTCTTTGGGAGAAATATCAGATGCCTGCGAAGCAGTTGCAGGACGTTATAAAGCAACCATTAGAACAATTTCAGGCGTGTATTCATCAGAAACTAAAAACGATGCGAATTTCCAACGTGCTTGCGAGCTTACTGAGAAATTTGCCCAGAAAGAAGGTCGTCGTCCCCGTATCATGATCGCTAAAATGGGTCAGGATGGTCACGACCGTGGTGCTAAAGTAGTAGCTACCGGTTATGCCGACTGCGGATTTGACGTGGACATGGGACCATTGTTCCAAACTCCAGCCGAAGCAGCTAAACAAGCAGTTGAAAACGATGTTCACGTGTTGGGCGTTTCGTCATTGGCTGCCGGTCACAAAACTTTGATTCCGCAGGTAATGGAGGAGTTGAAAAAACTCGGACGCGAAGATATTATCGTTATTGCTGGTGGAGTTATCCCGGCGCAGGATTATGATTATCTTTACAAAGCCGGTGTGGCTGCTATCTTTGGTCCTGGTTCTCCGGTTACCAAAGCAGCATGTACAATTTTGGATATTTTGTTGGAAGAATAAACCAGTCCCCCTAACCTCCAAAAGGGGGAATAATCAAAAAAAACGGACTTGCCTTAATTATGAGGCTAGTCCGTTTTTTTTTTTGATTTTTGATAACGAAATTGTTATTCCGGCTATTTGGCTACAATAGGAGTTTTGAAACTTACGCTTGAAGTATTGCTGCCTAAGTTATTTTCGAAGTTTGCGTCCGATACAATAGTGAATGTTAATTTGGCTTCTTTACTTGGTTTAATCGCCAAATATTTTAATGAAAAATATAAAGTGGGCATTTTTCCTTCCAGTATAAACTTTCCGGCTTTATAATCTGATGCAGAGGTGAAAACTGAATCCATTGAGGTGACCGAAGGTAAAATTACTCTTGATACACTGTCGGCAGATTGTTTGATATAAAAGGCTGTCAGATTATTGGCATATCCGGTGGCTGCCAAATAAATGGATACTGTGTCACCTACTTCAATAGTATCAAGTCGGTAGGAGCCATCATCTGTTAAATATGCTTTTAAAGAATCTCCGTGTTGATTTGTCAAAGGAGAGAAATAAAATTCGGGAGTGTAATTAGCATCTCCGTTGAGGTTACATGACGAAAAAATAGCTATTATAACAGCAAAAATTAAAAAAATACGCGTTTTCATAAGGATTGTTATTTTCGGTGCAAAATTACAAAAATTATACCATTTATTGGCTTAAGATGCAAACAAACTTCAAAATGTTGCATGTTAAAAAGGAAGTATATGAAAAATATTTTTTTTTGTGTCGGGATGACAAGACTCGAACTTGCGACCTCTACGTCCCGAACGTAGCACGCTACCAACTGCGCCACATCCCGATTTCTTCAGGGAGGCAAAATTACTGTATTTTTTGAAAAATGCGAAATCATTTGTTTTGTTTTTTATGTAAAAGTGGGTCTATCTATTTTTGCATTTGAAAGCAAAAAGAAAAAAATGTTTTATTTTATGGTATATTTCAGTTCAATTCGGTATATTTTTTCGATTATAAGCCCTAAATCAATTATCTTTGTACAAAAATCAATTATTTAATGTTTTCTTCTTCTATTCATCAGTTTTTAAAAGCTCAAAATTATCTAAAATTATCTCCTAAAGCGGTGTTTTTTGATATGGATGGGGTGTTGTTTGATTCGATGCCATTTCATGCATCAGCCTGGGTGCAGGCAATGCACGATATGAACATTCCCTTTACTACTTTCGAAGCTTATATGAATGAGGGTCGTACCGGCGATTCCACTATTGATGGGGCTTTTCTGCACACTTATGGTAGAAAAGCAACTTATGAAGAAAAACAGCAGATTTATAAGCTGAAAACAAAATATTTTGAGGCCGAAAGCAAAACAACACCTATGCCTTTTGCTTTCGAGTTGCTTGAATATTTCAAAAAAAAAGGTTTGCAAATTTTTTTAGTGACGGGTTCGGGACAATCGACCCTTATTGATAGTTTGCAACTTCATTTCCCCGGTATTTTCGTGAAAGAGAATATGATTACTGCTTTTGATGTAAGCAATGGTAAACCACATCCTGAACCTTACCTGAAGGCTCTTGAAAAGTCGGGATTAGGCCCGTGGGAAGTGGTGGTGGTTGAAAATGCACCTTTAGGTATCCAGTCAGCTAAAGCAGCCGGTTTGTTTACTTTTGGTCTTGATACAGGTCCTTTGGGTGTGGAAGTATTGCATGATGCCGGGGCCGATATTGTGTTAGATGGCGTGGCCGATTTTTATAACAAATGGGCCGATTTTGTTATAAACTGTACACAACTATAATTATCGAGTAAAAAATATTATGAAATGATGAAATATAAACTTACATTCCTCTTCTATTGTGTGGCTTTCCATCTTTTTGCTTTTTCTCCCGATAGCTTGTTTTACCCGCATATCGAAGGAACTATCAGGTCAAAATATGAATACAATACCAGTTTGAGTGAGCATCGTTTCCAGATTCGGAATGCTCGCTTTAGTATAAATGGTAATTTTAGTGAATTGGTATCTTACAAAGCCGAAATTGATTTATCGGATGAAGGAGAAACTAAAATGCTTGATGCTTATCTTCGTTTTCAGCCCCAGGAATGGTTTAGATTCACTATCGGTCAGCAAAAAATTCCTTTCAGTACTGATAATTTACGTTCGCCGCACCAGCTCTTTTTTGCTAACCGTTCTTTTATTGGTAAGCAACTTACCGGATTACGCGATGTGGGAGCAACAGTGCTGTTCTCAAATCGAAAATTTATTCCTGTTGAATTTATTGCCGGAGTGTACAATGGTACCGGCCTGTACGACCAGCAAAGATGGAGAGAAACTGACGAACTGAGTTATGCATTCAGAACCTTAATTACACCTTTGAAATTCATAAGTATTAGTTTGAATTACAACTCAGTACATCCTTACGAAATCAGAATGAATATGTATAATGTTGGTGGTGCCATAGATTTTGCTGGACTTCATGTTGAGAGCGAATTGTATTACAAAACCTATCAGGACTCGGTATTTAAGCCTACGGTGGGTTTTTTTGTAATGGGAGCATATAGCTTTAAAACTGATAAATTAAAATATATCAAAAAAATAACGCCTGTGCTTCGATACGATAATATGTCGAATAACAACCGAGGGGAAATTTCTGAAAATCAAACTTATCAGGTCGATGACTATGTTCGTTCGCGCGTAACCGGCGGATTGACTTTCAGTCTTTCTAAACCGTTTTTGAATGATATACGACTAAATTATGAACACTATATTTTTCCAAGTGTTTTAACAAATGATCAGAATAAATTGGTCCTCGAGTTTGTTGTCCGTTTCTGATAAATTGTTTTACTTTGTACCCACAAATTTTATATAACTTAGTTACATGCAAATTATTAAATATCCAGCCAAAGAAAATTGGGCAACTTTGCTAACCCGGCCAGTTTTTGACAATACAAGTTTATTCGATACAGTTCAAAAAGTGTTGGACGATGTACGTTTGCATGGTGACGCTGCTATAAAAAAATATACTTTGCAGTACGATAAGGTCGAACTTGATACCATTGAAGTTACTAAAGAAGAAATACTTGAAGCCGAAAAACTTGTTTCTGTTCATCTCAAACAAGCCATTGAAATGGCACGCAGAAATATTTGGAAATTTCATTCCGAACAACAACATGAACTTCCCGAAATACAGACATCGCCTGGAGTTTATTGTTGGCAAAAGGCCATCGCTATCGAAAAGGTGGGGTTATATATTCCTGGGGGTACTGCCCCCCTGTTTTCTACTGTATTGATGCTTGGAATTCCGGCTCAGATTGCTGAATGTAAAGAAGTGGTGCTTTGTACGCCTCCCGATAAAGAAGGTAAAGTGCATCCTGCCGTATTATATGCGGCCAAAGTTTCTGGTATTCACCGTATCTTTAAAATAGGTGGAACGCAAGCCATAGCAGCAATGGCTTATGGCACAGAAACTGTTCCGAAAGTCTATAAAATTTTTGGCCCAGGCAATCAATACGTTACTGCTGCCAAACAAATTGTTTCGCTGCGGGATGTAGCCATAGATATGCCTGCAGGACCTTCGGAAGTGGAAGTGCTGGCCGATAAATCGGCAAATCCGGTTTTTGTAGCTGCTGATTTGCTTTCTCAGGCAGAACATGGAGTCGACAGTCAATCTATATTGGTGACAGTAGATGAAGCACTGATAGATAATGTGTTGGAGCAGATTGAAATTCAATTAGAACTACTGCCCCGTAAGGAGTTGGCTCGAAAGGCGCTCGAAAACAGTAGAATCATTTTATTGAAAACACTTGATGAAGCTGTGGCGCTTACCAACGAATATGCACCTGAACATTTAATTATTTCTACACAATATTATATGGGTGTGGCAGCAAATATTGTAAATGCCGGGTCGGTTTTTCTGGGCAATTATACGCCTGAGAGTGCTGGCGATTATGCATCGGGAACAAATCATACACTTCCTACCAATGGTTATGCTAAAGCATACAGCGGTGTGAATCTCGATAGTTTTGTACGCAAGGTTACTTTCCAGCAAATAACGAAAGAGGGTCTCACCAATCTGAGTAACGCTATTATACTGATGGCCGAAAATGAAGAACTGCAAGCGCACAGCAATGCCGTGAAAGTGCGCCTCGAGGAGGAAGTACAAGTAGAAATCAGAGAAAGCATCCATCGAAGGTAAAAATGATTCAGGAAGGTATAAATAAAGTCGCAAAACTGTTGAAAGTTACAAAGGTTTGAAGGGAAGATGTTAATATACAAGAGCTGAAAGCCTGTTTTAAAATTTCAAAATCATACAATAATATCCAAACAAAGATAAACAACACCATAATATGAACATTAACGATTTAGTAAGAGAAAATATCCGGAATTTGAAGCCTTATTCTTGCGCCCGCGATGAATTTAAAGGAAAGGCATCGGTGTATTTAGATGCCAATGAAAATCCTTTTAATTCACCTTTTAATCGCTATCCCGATCCGCATCAAATTGAGGTGAAGGATCAGATTTCGAAAATTAAAAATGTAAAATCCGATAAAATTTTTCTCGGAAATGGTAGCGACGAAGCCATCGATCTTTTGTACAGGGCTTTTTGTGAACCGGGGGTGGACAATGTGGTGGCTATTGAGCCCACTTATGGGATGTATAAGGTTTGCGCTGATATAAATAATGTTGAATATCGGCAAGTGAAACTCAACGAAAGGTTTGATATTGAGGCTTATAAAATTATGGATGCAACGAATATTCATACAAAAATCATATGGCTGTGTTCGCCTAATAATCCTACCGGTAATAGTCTGAATGGACAAGAAATTATTAAACTATTGCAATGGTTTAGAGGCATAGTGGTGATTGACGAAGCGTATATCGATTTTGCATCCGATAAAAGTTTTCTTTCTCAGCTCGATGAATTTCCTCAGCTGGTTGTACTCCAGACATTCTCAAAAGCATGGGGAAATGCAGCGGTTCGATTGGGAATGGCTTTTGCTTCGAGTGAAATTATTGAAGTGTTGAATAAAATTAAATATCCTTACAATCTAAGCTTGCTTACCCAACGTCATGCTTTGTTCATGATGCAGGATGAGGATAAGGTGAAGGAATGGGTGAAAATACTGCTCGAAGAACGTTCGAAACTCATTCAACAGCTTCAAAAATTATCTAATGTCGAAAAAGTTTATCCTACCGATGCTAACTTTGTACTTGTAAAAGTGACTAATGCCAATTATGTGTATCGTGAGCTTGTTCGTAAGGGCGTCGTTGTTCGAAACCGAAGCAATATAAGCCTTTGCAATGATTGTATCAGAATAACAGTGGGAACTAACGACGAAAATAAGGTTTTGATCACTGAGTTAAAGAAATTTTGATATAAAACGATCTCTCGAGTAAAAAACGGGATTGAAAAGTAAATGCAAAGCTGCAGGATGCTTTTAAATAATTACGCTCAAACAAGTACAAATTAAAAAAAACGACAATGAAGAAATCTATTATTTATAAAGCATTTTTTATACTGGCTTGTATAACTTTTTTACTGGCTCCTTGGGGATGTAAACAGAATGATCCTATTGTTGACGACCCAATTGATACTATAAAAACGGATCCTGCCGATAGTCTTTTTGCCAAAGGAGCTGATGTAAGTTGGTTGACTGAAATGGAAACCGCAGGTAAGAAATTTTACAATTCGGCAGGAACAGCTACCGAATGTATGACTCTGCTTAAAAGTCTCGGAACGAATACCATCCGTCTGCGTGTTTGGGTAAATCCTACTAAAGGTTGGAACAATACCGATGATGTGTTGATCAAAGCAAAACGTGCCAAAACTCTCGGGATGCGCATTATGATTGATTTTCATTACAGCGATACCTGGGCCGATCCGGCTCACCAAACAAAACCTGAGGCTTGGAAAAACCTTAGTTTTGCCGATTTAAAAACTGCAGTAGCCAATCATACTACTTCGGTGCTTACCATGTTAAAGGATAACAATATTTCTCCCGAATGGGTGCAGGTTGGTAACGAAACCAGCAACGGTATGCTTTGGGAGGATGGTAAGGCATCGACGAACATGGCCAATTATGCAGCACTCACCACTACCGGATACGATGCTGTGAAATCGGTTTTTCCTAAAGCTAAAGTGATTGTTCATATCAACGACGGATATGATAACAGCAAGTTTAGATGGATATTCGATATATTGAAAAACTATGGAGGGAAATGGGATGTCATCGGACTTTCGGTTTATCCCTATTGGTTTACTCCTTCCAACGACTGGGCCAAATGTAATACTCAAACCCTTGCCAACATGAACGATATGGTGAGCCGATACAATAAAGAGGTAATGGTGGTGGAATGTGGAATGAGTTGGGACAGTCCTCAGGCCTGTAAAAGCTTTTTGTCCGATTTAATTGCTAAAGTTAAGTTGGTAAACAACAAAAAGGGACTTGGTGTGATATATTGGGAACCACAAAGTTATGGCGGTTGGGAAGGCTATACCTTAGGTGCTTTCGATATTAGCGGAAAGCCAACAGTAGCGCTTGATGCGTTCAAATAATTAATTACTAACCAATCATCATCAGATGATTGGTTTCAAAGTCAACTTATTCTACTTGTGGAATAAGAACGAAATTGGCGATACACATTTTATGAATTTTTTATTGGACTATGAAAGGTGTTTGTAGATGCATTTTGTTGTTTGTCAGTTATTTAAACTCATTAAATTTTTATTTTAAATTTTCAAATTTTCAAATCCTCATTCTCGAAAGCTTTCGAGACAAATCCTGAAATTCAGACTCACCTCATTCCCCGGAGTAACTCCCCGATGTCCATGCGTTTTTTAGCCGGAGCCTGTACTCTTTTAAGCTGAAGATAGCCATCCGGTAAAGCAATTTTTGCAAATTTCTTTCCATCGGTGATAATTGTTCCCGGTTGATCATTGTGCTGAATGTATTCCTTTTCTGTTTCGTAAATTTTCAGTAGGGTAGGTTCAGTTTGATTGGGGAACTGTAATTCGGCCCAAGCGGTAGGGTAGGGCGACAAACCACGTACAAAATTGTAGCTATCATCTACACTTTTATTAAAATCGATCTTGCATGTTTCTTTAAAAATTTTAGGCGCTGCTTTGAGTTCGGTTTCAGGGTGAATAAATTGAGACTGATCAATGGCATCTGTTTCTCCAAGTATTAGCAAATCAATGGTTTTACGAACCATTTTGGCACCCATTAACATTAGTTTGTCATGAACGGATCCTGCATCATCGGTTTCGGAAATGGGCGTTTTTTCCTGAAGAATTATTTTTCCAGTATCGATTTCGTGGGTGAGAAAAAAGGTGGTAGCACCTGTTTCCTTTTCTCCGTTGATTATGGCCCAGTTGATAGGCGCTGCGCCACGATACTGTGGCAGTAGCGAAGCATGAAGATTGAATGTTCCGAGGCGGGGCATGTTCCAGACAACTTCGGGCAGCATCCGAAAAGCTACTACTACCTGAACATCGGCACGCAGTGCTTTGAGTGCTTCCAAAAAGTTTTCGTCTTTCAGTTTTTCGGGTTGAAGAACATTCAGGTTTTTTTCAATGGCATATTGTTTTACAGCCGAGAACTGAAGTTTATGTCCACGTCCGCTTGGTTTGTCGGGCATAGTAATGACTCCTACCACATTATAATTGTTTTCGACTAAAACTTTAAGACTTTCCACCGCAAAATCGGGGGTTCCCATAAAAACAATCCTCATGATCTGATTATTTATTTCTGATTATTAGCTGATAAAAGTGAAGTGTAAACCTGTTGTTTTGTATTCACTTATTTGTTAATTTCGCTTGTCCATTCCCCACATGAGTTTGCTTTTCAATGTGTGGAAAAATGTATGATTGCGTTGTTTTATCACCTTTACGCTGAAGTCGGCTTTGGTAATGCGTAGTTTTGTGTCTTCGCTGAGGATCACGCTGCGACCATCCAGCGCCACCTGATAACAATGGCTACGGCTTCTTACGTCCAACTCTATTACCCAGCTGTCGGGTACTACCAGCGGGCGCACATTCAGGCTGTGCGAAGCAACGGGCGAAAGCAGTATATTCTGTGCCTGTGGCACCACAAGTGGTCCTCCCACACTCATTGAGTAAGCCGTAGATCCGGTAGGTGTGGAAATAAGCAAGCCATCGGCCTGATAGGTATGTATGGCTTCACCATTCAGATAGGTGTGAATGCTTATCATGGACGAGCTGTCCTGCTTGAGTACCGACACTTCATTCAGCGCATAAGGATATTCGAACTCCGTATGATCCGATGTCTCTACAAAAAGCAACGTGCGTTCTTCTATGTCGTAGTTCGAGCTCAATAACGATTCGAGAGCAGGCAATATGTTTTCCACAGCAACATCGGCCAGAAAGCCCAAACGTCCGGTATTGATGCCCAGCACTGGAATTTGTTTTTTGCCTATATGAGCAGCAGTACTCAGAAAAGTGCCATCGCCTCCGATACTCAGCGCTATATCGGATGAAAAATCATCATTTTGGATTATTTCTATTGTATCGGGACAACAATCGCCATGCTCTACTACGAATTTGTAGAGTTCATGTTCGAGCATAAGGGTAACGCCTTTATTCGTGAAAAAATCGATAAGCGTCCTTAATGGAGTTAAAATAAAAGGACGGTAGGTGTTGGCGAATATTGCTATTTTCATTGTTTTGAGCATTTCAATTTCTTTGAAATGGCATTTTGAGTTAATAAACTTTATTTGTAAATACTTATCGGTAAAAAAATGAAAGTTCGATCTTAAATATTAAAAAAGGTTCAGTATTTTAAGCTATTTTTGTAGCTGATAAAAATTTCTTTTATTTATATTGCAAAGGAACAAAATGATAACGAAAGTAACAAATTTATCTGGTTTCATATTGCTAAAAAATGATGTAGAATAATAACAGTATTCATTACAAACGCTTGACTGATAGAAAATGACAAAACTAAGTGTAAATATAAATAAAGTGGCCACTATACGCAATGCGCGTGGAGGAAATGTACCCGATGTATGCACGGTGGCTCTTGATTGCGAACGCTTTGGAGCCGAAGGAATTACGGTACATCCACGACCCGATGAAAGACACATCCGTTATCAGGATGTGTGGGATTTGCGCCCCCAACTGAAAACAGAGTTTAATATTGAGGGGAATCCGAATGCCGAATTTATTAAGTTGGTAAAGGCCGTAAAGCCTCATCAGGTAACGTTGGTGCCCGATGCTCATGATGCCATCACTTCGAATGCCGGATGGGATACAGTGAAACATTTCGATTTTCTCAAAGAAGTAGTAGCCGACTTTCAGAGTGTCGGAATTCGTGTTTCAATTTTTGTGGATACCAATTTGCTGAATATTGAATATGCTTCCAAAATAGGAACCGACCGTGTGGAGTTGTATACTGAGCCTTATGCCACTATGTATCCTGAAAACAAGGAAGAAGCCATTGCACCTTTCGTTGAAGCAGCTAAACTTGCCCGAAAGTTGGGCCTCGGTTTAAATGCCGGACATGACCTGAACCTCGAAAACCTAAAATACTTTCACACCCTCATTCCCTGGGTGGACGAAGTGTCGATAGGTCATGCCTTGATTTCGGATGCACTTTATTTTGGACTCGAAAACACAATAAAACAGTACAAAGATCAGTTAAGATAGAATAGCCAGAATATCGGTACAAAATTTGATAATTAAGGAAATACAAAGTTAAAATAATAAATAAACAAAGCTAATATGAATTTAATGCTTATTCTGCAAGCTCCATCGGTGCTCGCTACTACCCCTGCCACTACAGCAATAGAAACTCCTGTAGCCGAAATGAATTTATGGCAAATGTTTCAGTACGGAGGACCAATTATGTATATTCTGGTGGCAATGTTTGCGTTGGCCGTTTATCTTTTTATTGAACGTCTGATTACATTAAAACAAGCATCGAAAGAAGATAATTCTTTTATGAATAGAATAAAGGATTATATCTACGATGGGAAAATTGATGCAGCCAAGAAACTTTGCCACGATACCAATACGCCAACATCGCGCATGGTCGAAAAAGGAATTAGTCGCTTGGGACGCCCTATGAGCGATGTGCTTGTGGCTATAGAAAACGTTGGAAATCTGGAAATTGCGAAACTCGAAAAAGGTCTGGTAATTATGGCTTCTATATCGGGTGGTGCGCCTATGCTTGGTTTCCTTGGAACTGTGACCGGTATGGTGACTGTATTTTTTAACATGGCTCAGAAATCGGGTGGTACCATTCAGTTGGGCGATTTGTCGGTGGGTATGTATCAGGCCATGGTAACTACTGTAGGTGGTCTTATTGTAGGTATTCTTGCTTACTTTGCCTATAATTATCTTGTTTCCCGTGTTGATTCGGTGGTACGTATTCTTGAATCGAGAACCATGGAGTTTCTTGACTTGCTGAACGAACCTGCATAAATTGTTGGTTGATTGTTGGATGAATTAATGATAGGGTTAATGAAACTTATGGAGCTTGACTTCGTTGAAACTCACGTCAGGCATAAATCATTCGGCTCGTTTTATTTAGTTATGTACTCTGAGTAAAAAATTTAGATAAAAAACAAACAAATGGCTTTAAAAAGAAGAAATAAGATAGAGGCTTCATTTTCAATGTCATCGATGACAGATATAATTTTTTTATTGCTGATATTTTTTGTGATTTCATCTACCATGTCATCACCAAGCGATATAAAAATTAATCTTCCGCAAAGCAAAGCTAACACAGCATCGAAGCCGGTGATTGCTAAAGTGTCGATCGATGAACAAGGTAACTTCTTTGTGGCAAAAGGAAGTGAAGCGCCGGTAGCGGTAGCGCCGGAGTTACTCGAATCGTACATCACCGATTTGGTAGCGCAGGATACAACTACTTACATTGCGCTCCATGCCGATCAGAATATAGCTTACAAAGAAGTGGTGAGAGTGCTCGATATTGCCAATCAGCACAAGCTTAAATTAGTAATTGCAACAACAACTCCTGATAAATAGTAAACTGTGAATAAAGCTGATTTATATGGTATAATTGGTTCAGTGGTATCATGTATCCTGCTCTTTCTTATCCTTTGGTTGATTGTCCTGCCTGTGACATCCGAAGTGAAAGATGATGAGGGTATAATGATAAGTTTTGGCGATGCTACCGATGGAGCAGGGGTAACTGAAACTCCTGCAGCACAACCTGAAGCTGCAACCCCAAAAACAGTAACTGCGCCAAAGCCGGTCAAACAGGAATATATGACTTCGACCGACCCTAATGCCTTGGCGATAGCCGAACAGAAGAAAAAAGATAAAAAAGAGAAAGAAGCGCTTGAAAAACAAAGACTTGAAAATGAACGGGCTATTGCCGATAAAAAACGCAAAGAGCAGGAAGCAATTGACAAAGCCAATGCCATGGGTGGCTTGTTTGGTAAAGGCGGAACGGGCAGCGGAACAACTACCGGCAACACTACTCAGGGAAATCCGGCAGGCTCAGGTTCTTCCGGTGGTAATTCATGGTCGTTGAGTGGGCGGTCGTTGACTGGTCGTTTGGTGTCGCCAAGTTACGATAATGATGTGGAAGGAAAGGTAACTGTGAACATAAGAGTTGATGCCAATGGTGTTGTGGTAGGAGCTAATATTGGTTCTCCAACCACAATTTCGGATCAGGCCACCCGCAATGCCGCACTTGCCGCTGCCAATGGAACGAGGTTTTCAGGCGGTAGCGGTACTGCTTCGGGAACAATTACTTATAATTTCAGATTAAGATAGAAGATTGAAGATCGAAAACGCATTGAATCATAAATTGATATGAAAGTATATTTATTTTTAGCAGAAGGTTTTGAGGAGATAGAGGCTATTGCTCCTATTGATATTTTTCGCCGTGCAGGTATCGAAACAATAACAGTTTCAATCACTCCCGATAAAATTGTAACCGGAGCTCATGGCATCGGTGTAGTTGCTGACACGCTTTTCGAATCGACAGATTTCGGTGGTGAGTATTTGTTGTTTCTTCCCGGTGGAATGCCCGGTACCTTGAACCTTTCAAAACACGAAGGCTTACTGGCGCTTGTTGCTGCTCATGCCGGCAAGGGAAAGTTAATTGCTGCTATTTGTGCTGCTCCGTCGGTTTTAGGTAAATTGAACTTGTTGGAGGGGAAAGAAGCCATTTGTTATCCGGGATTTGAAAATGAATTGTTGAACGCAAAAATATCATCATCCGATACTGTCAAATCAGGAACTATCTATACCGCCAAAGCGGCAGGAGTTGCTATGAAATTTGCGATAAATATTGTAGAAGAGTTAAAAGGGAAACAAATAGCTGATAAAGTGTCAGCCTCTATTTTTCTGGCATAATTATTCGTATACGTAATATGTACAAAAAAAGGAATATAACGTTATATTCCTTTTTTTTAGTTCAGCTTTGCAAATCTTAGTTCATTGCATTGGTCAGTTCAGCTCCGGCTTTAAATTTAGCAACTTTTTTAGCTTTGATGGTCATTGGTTGTTTGGTAGCCGGGTTGATACCCTGACGTTCACCCCGTTCAGCAACCGAGAAAGTACCAAAACCAATCAAACTGATTTTGTCTCCTGCAATAAGGAGTTCAGAAAGATTTTTCACAACTGAGTCGAGCGCTTTTTTAGAATCAACTTTGGTAAGGCCAGTTTCGGCAGCGATGGCATTGATTAATTCAGCTTTGTTCATAAGTTTTTTTTGGTTTTTTAAAATTTTGAAACAATAAACATACATCTTGATATTGCAAATGTAGTGGTTTGAAATTTAAATACAAGCATTTAAGTAAAAAAAATATTTATATTTTTACACTTTTCCAAAAAATATGTTAGAAAACACATTTTAGGATGTAATTTCATTACTTTTGTGTGAAAGATGAATTGTTTATAGCGCATTATGTGGAGTTTAAAGCTTGTTCAAACGAAATTCAGGGAACACAAAAATAAACCATACGATTCAAAATATAATCTTTTCGTCAGGAAACAAATAAAATATACTTCTGATTTTTTTTTAAAATATTGCCTGAACAATGAAGTGTAGAAAAATTAAAAACAACAATTAAATGAGTAATTTCAGATCATCCTTTTTAGATTCTATACCGCCCGTAGTGAAAAACTTACTGGCTATCAACATAATTTTATGGTTAGCTACATTAGTGCTCCCCGGCTTGTTCTTGCGTTGGGGCCTTAGGCTGGATTTGACTGATATTTTAGGAATGCATTATTGGGCTTCCGAGAAATTTAATCCAGCGCAATTGATCACCTATATGTTTATGCATGGTGGTTTCAACCATATGTTTTTCAATATGTTTGCACTGTTTATGTTTGGTGGCGCACTCGAAAATGTGTGGGGTGCACGTCGTTTCCTGTTTTACTACCTGATAACGGGTCTCGGTGCAGGGCTTATTCAGCAGCTTTTCTGGACTATTGATTATCAAAGTCTGGTAAATGCTATGAACGACGCCATAGCAGCTAATTCGGGTCAGGCATTGCTGGCACACGAAGCTGAATTAAGTAAAATTTTCAGGTTCAGCAATCTGCAGGCATTCGATGCTGCGGCCATCATCGATATGAAAAGAATGTTGGTGGATCTGCCGGTTACAGTAGGGGCTTCCGGAGCTATTTTCGGTATTTTGCTGGCTTTTGGCTGGTTGTTTCCTGAGGCACGCTTGATGCTTATCTTTTTTCCGGTACCGATAAAAGCACGTTTATTCGTTCTTTTGTACGGCGTGCTGGAGTTATTCCTTGGCGTAGCCAATTTCTCTGGCGACAATGTAGCACATTTTGCTCACCTCGGAGGTATGTTGTTTGGCGCTGTATTGATTTTTATCTGGAAGAAAAAACGAATTTAATCAAAGTTTTAAAATTAATGTTTCAAAAAAATGGATTTAATTGATAGGTTGAAACTTGCTTTCCGGAATGGAAATGCTTTGACGCGTTTGATTTACATCAATGCCGGAATTTATCTCCTGTTGCAGGTAGTGGTTGTGCTTTTGAGGCTGTTTAATTTGAATGCCGGTAATCTGATTTCTTACTTGGCTTTGCCGGCTGATGTTACTTCCTTGTTGTATCATCCCTGGACATTGCTCACGTATATGTTTCTGCATGAAAAGCTCTTTCATATTTTGTTCAATATGCTGGCTTTGTATTGGTTCGGAAAATTGTTTCTGATGTACTTCACCGAAAAGCAATTGGTAAGTCTGTATTTGTTAGGTGGTTTTGCCGGAGCATTGTTTTATGTGGCGGCTTATAATATTTTTCCTTATTTTCAACCTGTTGTGTCGCTGAGTTTACTCATGGGTGCCTCGGCTTCGGTTATTGCCTTGATTGTGGCTGTAGCCATGCAGTCGCCGAATATGGAGCTGAGAATGTTCCTGATAGGAAATGTCAAGCTTAAATATATTGCTATTTTTGCAGTCCTAACGAGCTTTTTTGGTATCACTTCGAGCAATGCAGGGGGGGAGATTGCGCATCTCGGCGGCGCTTTCACGGGTTATATTTTTATTGTATCTTTGCGGCAAGGGAGGGACATAACTAAATGGTTAAATATGCTTCTTGATAGTGTATATGACCTTTTTAAGCCACGAAAACTTAAAGTTGTTTCTAGCAAGAAGCGAGGTGGCTCTACCGTGAGCGATGCCGAATTCAATATGAATAAAGCCCGCAGAATGGCGGAAATTGATCACATCCTCGACAAAATAAAAACTTCCGGCTACGAAAGTCTTTCGGCTGACGAAAAGAAAAAACTGTTCGAACAGGGAAAAAAATAAATCAATTGTAATTTTAGTGCTTAATTCTGAATTGTAATGTTTGGTAGAGCGATAGTAAAGGGGATAATGTTGACTGCTAATATAGTAGTTGTATTCATTATGTTGCTTAGCTTAGTGGGTACAAAAATCAGTCCTGAGGTATTTGTTCTGCCCTCCTATATTTCGCTCCTTTTTCCTATCATTATTTTTCTGAACATATGCTTTGTTGTTTTCTGGATCATAGCCCGAAAATGGCATTTTCTACTTTCGTTGGTAACGCTTTTTCTGGCTTCAACACAAATTGCCGATACTGTACCTTTGCATTTTGGCCGAACCCGGAATAATACGCCAGAAACTCAAATTAAGATACTGACTTACAATACAATGATGAGTGGTGGGATGTTGAAGCATACTGCCAAGCAACCCAACAATATAATTCAGTTTATATTGGACTCGGATGCCGATGTTGTGTGTTTGCAGGAATTTGCAGTGAGTCCGAAAGAACAATATCTTACCCATGAAGATGTACTCAGGATTTTCGAAAAATATCCCTACAAACACATATGGTACAAACAAGAGCAAAACTGGGCAAAATCGGGAGTTGCTACCTTCTCAAAATATCCTATTATAAACAAAACGAACATTCAAATTCAGTCGAAATACAATGTGTCGGTATATACAGATATAAAAATTAAAGGAGATACGATCAGAGTATTTAATAATCATCTTGAGTCCAACCGACTTACCGAGCGCGACCGCGAGTTGCCTATTCATCTGAAAGACAGCTTTGATACTGAGAAACTTTCGGGCACTACTTTGCATCTTTCTCGTAAACTGGGTGCTGCATATAAGGCACGCGCTGTTCAGGCCGACACCATTGCGTCATTAGTAAGCAGTTCTCCTTATAAAGTGATTGTGTGTGGCGATTTTAATGATATCCCAGTTTCGTATGCTTACACCAAGATCAAAGGAAATTTAAAAGATGCTTTTTCGGAAACGGGTTTTGGAATGGGCTGGACGCTGAATCTCTCCATTTATAAATTCAGGATTGACTACGTGTTGTACGATGCTTCATTCACGACTGAACAATTCGATATTCCGAAAGTGAAATACTCAGATCATTATCCGGTTCAGTGTGAGCTAAATATAAATTAAAAGAACGAACTTTATAAAATAACAAATCTAAAAAAATTAGTATTATGAGTATTCCTGCAAATCTAAAGTACACAAAAGAACACGAATGGTTACGTGTTGAAGGTAATACAGCATGGGTCGGTATCACCGATTATGCGCAGAGCGAATTAGGCGAAATTGTATATGTCGAAGTTGAAACAGTAGGAGAAGAACTTTCCGAAGGTGACGTTTTTGGTAGCGTCGAAGCTGTTAAAACAGTATCAGAATTATTCCTTCCGGTGGGTGGCACCATTCTCGAATTAAATACTGAACTTGAGGCTGCTCCCGAATTGATCAACAATGATCCTTATGGCAAAGGCTGGATAGTTAAAATTGCTGTAAACGAACTTTCTGAAGTTGAATCTTTGCTTTCGGCCGAGGCATATGAAGCATTGATCGGCTGATTTTAATTCTATAAATAAAAATTATGAAACCCAGAGTAAGTATTATCATGGGCAGCACCTCGGATTTGCCGGTGATGGAAAAAGCGGCAAAACTGTTTGATGAATTTGAAATTCCATTCGAAATCAATGCTTTGTCGGCACATCGAACGCCTCGTGAGGTGGAAGTGTTTGCAAGTAATGCAAGTAAAAATGGAATTCAGGTGATCATTGCTGCGGCAGGAATGGCTGCACATTTGCCTGGTGTGATTGCTTCGATGACAACTGTACCTGTTATCGGTGTTCCCATCAATGCAAGTCTTGATGGCATGGATGCGTTGTTGGCCATTGTGCAAATGCCTCCGGGAATTCCAGTGGCTACTGTTGGTATCAATGGCGCGTTAAATGCAGCCATTTTGGCAGTGCAAATATTGGCTGTAGGTGATGCCGCACTTCAACTCAAACTCCTTCAGTACAAGGAAGATTTGAAGAAGAAAATTGTAGAAGCCAATGAGCAGTTAGCGGGAGTGAATTTCAAGTATAAAACAAATTGATCAGCCCAATAATAACCGATTTTCATTATCTTTGTGCTTTCAAATCTTCAATGAATATTTTTTTTTGAATTATCAAACTATCAAATAAATAACAATATGCAAACTATTGACAATTTTAATTTTGCAGGTAAAAAGGCTTTTGTTCGCGTCGACTTCAATGTCCCATTGGACGAAAATTCTGTAATTACCGATGACAACCGTATTCGTGCAGCTTTGCCTACGCTTAAAAAAATTCTGGCCGATGGAGGAAGTTTAATTATAGCTTCGCACATGGGTCGTCCTAAGAAAAATCCGGATGCTAAGTATTCGTTAAAAGCTATCTTGGCACATGTTTCAAAATTATTAGGCGTAGATGTTAAATTTGCTTCTGATTGTATGGGTGAAGCAACTGCGCAACTGGCAGCTGCATTGAAGCCCGGAGAAGCTTTGCTGCTCGAAAACTTGCGTTTTTATGCTGAAGAAGAGGGCAAGCCACGTGGCGAATTTGCTGATGATGCTGAGAAAGATGCTGCTAAAAAAGCAGTAAAAGAAAGTCAGAAAAAATTTACAGCAACTTTGGCTTCTTATGCCGATTGTTATGTGAACGATGCTTTCGGAACTGCCCACCGTGCTCATGCATCAACTGCCCTTATTGCTAAGCACTTCGATGCCGACAATAAAATGTTCGGTTACTTGATGGAAAAAGAAGTATTGGCAGTTGAAAAAATCATGACTGATACTGCACGTCCGTTTACCGCTATCATGGGTGGTTCAAAAGTTTCTTCTAAAATTGAAATTATCGAAAATCTGCTTACCAAAGTAGACAATCTGATCATTGCCGGCGGTATGACATATACATTTACCAAAGCAATGGGAGGAAATATCGGTAATTCTATTTGCGAAAACGATAAACTTGATCTGGCGCTTGAATTGCTCGAAAAGGCAAAAGCGAATAAAGTGAATATAGTTTTGGCTACTGATGCTAAAATTGCCGATGCGTTCAGTAACGATGCAAAAACTCAATTTGTGCCTGTGGATATGATTCCTGATGGATGGGAAGGATTGGACATCGGCCCTGATACCGAAAAGATTTTCGGCGATGTGATTAAGGCTTCTAAAACAATTCTTTGGAATGGTCCTACAGGCGTGTTTGAATTCGAGAACTTTACACATGGCTCACTTTCGGTGGGCGAAGCTATTGTTGAAGCTACTAAAAACGGAGCATTTTCGCTCGTTGGCGGTGGCGACTCTGTGGCTTGTGTAAACAAATTCGGACTTGCTGATGGCGTTTCTTATGTCTCTACAGGGGGTGGTGCTTTGCTTGAAGCCATCGAAGGTCGGGTTCTTCCCGGAATTGAAGCCATTCGTGGATATTAATAAATAAAGGGTCGAATTTTATTTTAATTTTTCTGACCAAGTACCTGAAAGTGTAAAGAATTTACGTGCATCGATTTTTTAAATTCAAATGAAAAAGGAAAATTAGGTACAAGCAATGTGAGATTCGATTAACACCGTTTATGTAATCCTAAACCGTAGAAGTTGTCTGTGTTAAACTGATTCCTTCTGCGGTTTAGTGTTTCGCAGCAGTTGCTTTTGCTATAATTTCCTGTAGCTACTCAATACCTAAGCAATTTTAATGGATGAACCATAAGAAGCTAAAAACCAATATGTAAAGTTTTCTGCCACGGAGTGGCTAAGTGTAAAATAAAAATCAAATAGTTACAAAATATATAGGGTGCTAAGTAGTTACAACCTTTTGAAAAAAAACAACTTACTATTTTTACCCCAACCATCAAATATTAAAAATAATAAGCAGATGAAAAACAAAACAATTTCACTTGGTTTTATTGGTACGGGTATAGCCGCAAATGATTTACATTGGCCGGCTATTGAGCGACTCGGAGATAAATTTGACGTTCAGGCAGTGTGTAACCGAAGCAGGAACAAAGCCGAAGCTTTTGCGCAAAAATGTAATGCCCGTTTGGTCTACGATTCAGCAGATCAATTATTGGCCGATAAAAATGTTGACGCTGTTGTTGTGGCGGTACCTATTGAGCTAAACTATGAGATGGCTCGGCTTGCTATTCAAAGCGGAAAACATGTATTGCTCGAAAAACCATTAGCGGCAACGCTGGATCAAGCAAAAGTATTACAAGATATTATCCCTCAAAATCGTCAGGTTCTTTTACTGGCCGAGAATTTCAGGTATCATAAAGCTTATGTCAAAGTGAAGGAGTTGATTGATGAAAATGCAATCGGCGAAATTATCTCTTTTTGTTGGAATGATTATAAAAGTCTGCATCTTGATAATAAATTTGCTACCCCATGGCGACTTAACAATCAATATCCTGGAGGATTTATATTTGATGGAGGAATTCACAATGTAGCCGCCCTGCGAATGATTTTTGACGACCCGCAAAGTATGGTTTCGTCAACAAAATCGGTGAATCCTGAAATCGGTACTATTGATACTTTGATGTCGACACTCGTTTTCGAAAACGGAATTACCGGAAATCTCAATCTTTGTTATAGTACCAACGGATTTGAAGAGAACCGCTTGTTGATTTTAGGAAAGAAAGGGAGTATCAGTTTTGAAAACGATGAATTGAAAGTTTATTCAGAAAATAAGGTCTTGTTGACCGAGTATTGTGATCTGTCTGATAGTTATCTGGCTCAGTTTGATGACTTTTATAATTGTATCGTTTCCGGCGAAAAACCAAAAAGTTCATTTATTGAGGGTGTGAAGGATATTGAATTGTTGATGAAGTTGTTATAACAATAATGAAAAGCAGCCATCTCCTGCTATTTGTGGAGATTGCTATTTTTTGTTCGAAAATTTTGATTTCTGAAAACGGAATATAAGCGCTGTAGTTTATTTCTAAATATTTGGGCCTAAAGTTTCGTTTTTTAGAAAGAATTATAGTTCGCTAAGTTCAAGCCAGCGCATTGTCTTTTCGTCTATCAGGTCATTGAGTTCGCCATGTCGTTGCGATGCTTTGATAATTTCATCGCTGTTCAAAGCTCCCGAAGCCAGTTGATTTTCTATATCGGCTTTTTGTTTTTCCAGTTGAGGGATTTCAGCTTCAAGCGCCTCAAACTCCTTTTGCTCTTTATAACTTAATTTACTTTTTTCGGGTTTCTGTTTATTTTCAATTGCCTTGTCTTTCGACTCCTGATTTTTGACCTTCGACGCTTTATTCTTTAATTCCTTTTCCTGTTCTTCCATCAGTTCGTTCCATTCACGGTAGTCGGTGTAGTTGCCCGGAAAATCTTTCAGTTCGGCATTGCCTTTGAAAACCATCAGATGATCCACTACTTTATCCATAAAATAGCGGTCGTGGCTCACTACGATGACGCAGCCTTTGAATGATTGCAGGTAGTCCTCAAGAATATTTAGCGTTACAATGTCGAGGTCGTTGGTTGGCTCGTCCAGTACTAGGAAATTAGGGTTACGCATCAGCACGGTGCAGAGGTGCAAGCGACGCTTTTCACCACCACTGAGCTTATACACGTAATTGAATTGCGTTTCAGGAGCAAAAAGAAAATATTGCAAAAACTGAGAAGCCGACATTTTTTTACCGTTGCCCAGATTCATTTCTTCGGCTATATCGCGCACCACATCAATTACTTTCATCTGTTCGTCGAAAGCCAGTCCATCCTGACTGTAGTAGCCAAATACCACTGTTTCGCCCACATCAAACGAGCCGCTATCGGGCTTTACTTCTCCTAGTAGCATTTTAAGAAAAGTTGATTTCCCGGTTCCGTTTTTACCTACGATGCCCATTTTTTCGTAACGTGCAAAGTTGTAGTAAAAATTGTCGAGTATCTTCAAGTCGCCGTAAGCTTTTGATACATATTTAGCTTCAAAAATTTTAGAGCCCAGATAACTTGCTTTTACATCGAGTTGTACCTTGTCGTTGTTGCGGCGTTGTTTGGCGCGTTCTTCAATTTCGTAAAAGCTTTCCTGCCGCGATTTAGCTTTGTGAGCTCGTGCTTGTGGTTGCCGACGCATCCATTCAAGCTCTTTTTTGTATAAGTTGACAGTTCTTTCGCTTTCTGCCGTCCAGTTTTCGATGCGCTCCTGTCTTTTCTCGAGATAATATGAATAATTGCCATTGTACTGAAACATGCCCTGGTGGTCGATTTCGAGAATGGAAGTACAGACACGATCGAGGAAGTACCTGTCGTGCGTAACCATGAGCAATGACATGTTGGAGCGTTTCAGAAAATCCTCGAGCCACTCCACCATTTCGAGGTCGAGGTGGTTGGTAGGTTCGTCCAGAATCAGTAAATCAGGTTCAGAGATCAGTACGTTGGCCAGCGCCACACGTTTCAATTGTCCGCCCGAAAGCTCTCCGATGAGCTGTTCGAAATTAAAAATTTTAAGTTTGCCCAGAATCTGTTTGATGCGCGTTTCGTAGTCCCACGCTTTATGTAAATCCATTTGTGCAAGTATCTCATCCAATCCGCTGTGATTTTCGGACAACATACAATGTTCGTAAGCGGCAATGGTGCGCACGGCCTCGTTGTCCGATTGCAAACAAGCATCAATTACCGAAAGTTTTTTAGGAAAATCAGGGTTCTGATCCAGATAACCAACGCGTAAGTCACGTTTGAACGAAATACTTCCGCCCTGATAATCTTCGTTGCCGGCAATGATGTTAAGTAAAGTGGTTTTTCCTGTTCCGTTTTTGGCTATCAAAGCCACACGCTGATTGTCGGAAATGCCGAAGGATATATTTTCGAAAAGCAGATGATCGCCAAATGATTTGGTCAGATTTTCTACTTGTAGGTAACTAATCATGTTTTTCTGTAAAATGTGAGAATTGAGTTGCAAAGATACAGAAATTAAAAGAGCGAGGCAATTGCTTAAAAACGCCAGTACTTTTTATTAAAATATTATTGGAATCTTTACAGTTTTTGTAAACAATTTTATATCTTTGCTAAGTCGAAGGACGATTTAAATGAAATAAATATTCATCTATAAAAATTAAAAAAAATATGAAAAGTCTTAAAGGGACTCAAACAGAAAAGAATCTGTTGATTTCGTTTGCCGGCGAAAGTCAGGCGCGTATGCGTTATACAATGTTTGCCAGCGAAGCTAAAAAAGCAGGTTTCGAGCAAATTGCAGCTATTTTTCTCGAAACAGCCGATCAGGAAAAAGAACATGCTAAAAAATTCTTCAGTTACCTCGAAGGAGGTCCGGTAGAAATTACTGCTACGTATCCTGCCGGTAAAGTGGGTACAACAGCCGAAAACCTCCTAGCTGCTGCCGAAGGCGAAAACGAAGAATGGACAGAAGCCTATCCTCACTTTGCCGATATAGCCGAAGCTGAAGGTTTTCCTGTAATTGCTGCTACTTTCCGTAAAATTGCGAAAGTGGAAGCTGAACACGAAAAACGCTACCGTCGTTTGCTCGATCGCGTTGTGAAAGATCAGGTTTTTGCACGCGAGGAAGAAACAGTTTGGCAATGTCGCAATTGCGGTCACGTACATGTAGGCAAAGAAGCTCCAAAAGCTTGTCCAACCTGCGCACACCCACAAGCTTATTTCGAAGAAGAAAAACAGAACTACTAAAACCTCTCCAGAGGAGAGGGAGTTGAGCAATAAAACAAAACAACCGCAATTCTTTTTTATATTGAATTGCGGTTGTTTTGTAACTAAATTTGATTTTTGTATTGACAATATAATTTGAAATGGAGCCTGACGAACTGAATGACTTTGCAGCGTTATCATCTCCCTCTCCTCTGGAGAGGGCTGGGGTGAGGTCTGAATTATTAATTACTTCCGACGGTTCGCACACCCTTTTTGTGCCCGAAATTGATGAATGTTATCATTCAACGCATGGCGCCATTCAGGAATCACGTCATATTTTTATTGAGGCTGCGCTCAAACAGAACTCAAAAACGGAGTTGAGTGTGCTTGAAGTGGGTTTTGGCACCGGTCTGAATGCGTTGCTGGCCTTGGTGGAGGCGGAGCGGAGTGGCACGATAATTCATTATTGTACGCTCGAAAAATATCCTGTCGCTGTCGACAAAGCTTTGCTGCTGAATTATCCTGCAATGATTGATGTCAGATATAAAGGCGTTTTTGATAAAATGCATAGCTCTGCGTGGAACGTGAAGGCCAAAATAACTCCTTTTTTTGAAATTGAGAAAATGGAATGTGATTTCACGAACTTTGAGCATACATCCACTTACGATATTGTGTTTTTCGATGCTTTTTCGCCTGAAAAACAGCCGGAAATGTGGACGCAGCAGCAGTTTGAAAAAATATATGCTCATTGTCATCCCGGCGCCATTCTCACCACCTATTGTGCAAAAGGTGTTGTGCGTCGTGCCCTCCAAAGTGCAGGTTTCTCCGTTGAAAGATTGGCTGGTCCTCCCGGCAAGCGTGAAATTTTAAGGGCTGTAAAACTGTAATCTGAAAAGATGTTTTGTTTGATAGTCAGGAAATAAAAACGCAGAGAAGTGTAGATTATTGAAAAAATATTTATATCTTTGCAAGCTCAAAATCAAATGTATAGTTTTGCGATGAGTGCATTGCTAAGTTTGTATTTTAAAACATTTATTTATAAATTATTATCATGTATTTAACGGCTGAAAAAAAGCAGGAAATCTTTGGTAAATTCGGAAAGTCTAACACTGATACTGGTTCAACTGAAGGTCAGATAGCATTGTTCTCCTACCGTATTAACCATTTAACTGAGCATCTCAAGTTAAACAAAAAAGATTATAGTACAGAACGCGCTCTTGTTATGTTGGTAGGAAAACGTCGTCGTTTGCTCGATTATTTGAAAGCAAAAGATATCGAAGGTTACCGTTCACTTATCAAAGAGTTAGGCATCAGAAAGTAATTCTGGCTTTCAAACTTTTAAAAAGGCGTTTCAAAAGCTATTTTGGAATGCCTTTTTTCTTTGAATTTCAATCACTACAGGATAATACTTCTTTATAACTATAAATAAATGAGGTTTATATATAATATCGGCATATATCTTTATCAACTGGCTATTTTTGTAGCTTCGTTTTTCAATGCGAAAGCTAAAAAACTTCGCATCGGACAAGCCGAAGCTTTTGCTGTTTTGAAGCAGAAAATTGAACCCAATACGCGTTATGTGTGGTTTCATGCAGCATCGCTGGGTGAGTTTGAGCAGGGACGCCCGGTAATAGAACAACTCAAAAAACAACAGCCCGACACCAAAATCTTACTTACATTCTTCTCTCCTTCGGGTTACGAAATTCGCAAGAATTATGCGCTTGCAGATATTGTCTCTTACTTACCACTTGATACGGCTTCTTCTGCAAAGAGATTTGTAGAAATGTTGAAACCATCGAAAGCGATATTTATTAAATATGAGTTTTGGCCTAATTATTTACAGGCTTTGAAGGCGGCCGGAATTCCGGTGTATTCTATTTCTGCTATTTTCCGCCCGGGACAGATTTTCTTTCGGTGGTACGGACAATGGTATAAGAAATTACTCCAGGGAATCGATCACATTTTTGTGCAGGACAAAACCTCGCTGGACTTGCTGAAAACCCATGGAGTTGATAAAGTTTCAGTGGCTGGTGACACCCGTTTCGATCGGGTAGCTGATTTGGCAGCGCAAGCCAAAAACATTCCGTTGGTGGAGGCTTTTGTGAAAGATGCTGATAAAGTGATTGTGGCAGGAAGTAGTTGGCCTAAGGATGAAGAGTTGTTGGTGCGTTACCTGCAACTTCACCCGGATGTGAAAATGATACTTGTTCCACACGAAATTCATGCAGCACACATTATGGGCATTTCCAAATTACTGGATGGGAATTTTGTGCGTTACACCGAAGCAACAAACGCTAATGTAGAAACCGCTAATTGTCTGGTGGTTGATACGATAGGTTTGCTTTCGTCGATTTACCGTTATGGGCAGGTGGCGTATATAGGTGGAGGTTTCGGGGTAGGCATTCACAATACGCTCGAAGCAGCGGTGTGGAATGTGCCCGTGGTTTTCGGCCCGATGTACGAAAAGTTTCGTGAAGCGCGCGACCTGATAGCGATTGGCGGTGCTTTTTCAATTCCGGACTATGAAACGCTCGAAGCGAAGTTGGATGCTTTGTTGAAAGATAAAAAGGCCGGAAAAATTGCCGGCGAATATGTAAAGCAAAATACCGGAGCGACAAAATTAATTTTAAAAGAAATAAGTACGCATTGATTGTAAGAATTAGGTTTTTACAATAGCAGTTTTTTTTCGTAACTTTGTCATGAAATAAACTATATCTTTGATTATAGAAGAATTGCTTTTCTGATCAAACTAAATACTATTCTAAAATAATGAACTATGAAATACAATGTATCATTTCAGGAAAGAGCGAAGTTAAGTATGGAGCTAATATCCAGGCAGTCATTAGTTTCCTTGCAGGAAGCCAAGAGACAGGTTCAATGGCTAAAACAGATAAGCATTTCAAAAGAGAAGAAACAAAGAGATTAAAACAGTATATAGAAGACAATAAACTATGGGTTTCTGATATTGATTTAAATAACTATATTTCAGAAGGTGCAGAGCAAAAAGTATATCTGAAAGATGGGAAAAGCGTATTAAAACTTAATGACGCAATTTATTACTCCTCATGGGTTGATTATTTCCAAAATTTGTTGTTGAATAATTATTTCTTTCCTGATACAGCTTATTGTTTGTTAGGTTTTTTTGTAAATGACAATGAACTGTATGCCGTTGTCGAACAGCCGTTTGTGAAAGCTAATGAAAAAACTGATTTAGAATTGGTCAGACAATTTATGTTTGCTAATGGTTTTGAAAATACTCGAAATAATGACTATTTTAATCCTGAAATGGGTCTTATTCTTGAAGATTTACACGACGAGAATGTTTTGACTCAAGATGGTATTTTGTATTTTATTGATACTGTATTTTATATAAAATAATTGAAATAAGCCAGTTATAGATAAATTTTCAAATAGAATTTAATTATAACTTTAAAAATAAAGAAATTAATGGCACAGAAACCATCCATCCCTAAAGGAACACGCGATTTTACGCCGCAGGAAATGGCAAATCGCAATTATATATTCAACACCATCAAGGATGTTTTTCGTCTGTATGGATTTCAGCAGATTGAAACGCCTGCCATGGAAAACCTGTCGACTTTGATGGGGAAATATGGTGAAGAAGGTGATAAGTTGCTTTTCAAGATACTGAACTCAGGCGATTTTATGAACGGATTGGCCGACGTAGAATTGTTGGGACGCAACAGTGTAAAGCTAACCAATAAAATCTCAGAAAAAGGACTTCGTTATGACCTGACGGTGCCTTTTGCGCGTTTTGTGGTACAACATCAAAATGAAATAAGTTTTCCTTTTAAACGTTTTCAGATTCAACCGGTTTGGCGTGCCGACCGTCCCCAAAAAGGCCGATATCGTGAGTTTTACCAATGCGATGTGGATGTGGTGGGAAGCAATTCTCTTTTGAACGAGCTGGAACTGATTCAGATTGTCGACGAGGTGTATCGTAGGTTGAAGATTAATGTGGTTATCAAAATCAACAACCGCAAAATTCTTTCGGGCATTGCTGAAATCATTGGCGAGGCCGAAAAAATTACTGATATCACTGTTGCTATCGACAAAATGGATAAAATAGGATTGGAAAAGGTAAACGAAGAAATTGCCTCGAAAGGTGTTTCGGACGAAGCCATTGCCAAATTACAACCTATTTTGAAACTAAGTGGCTCTAATGCCGAAAAGCTGGAACAGCTAAAAGTGGTGTTGGCAGCGTCGGAAGTTGGACTCAAAGGAGTGACTGAGCTCGAAACCATTTTCGGACTTTGCGAAGCCATGAAAGTAGCAACTAACATTGATTTGGATTTGACTTTGGCGCGCGGACTGAATTACTACACAGGTGCCATTTTCGAAGTGAAAGCGCTGGATGTGGAAATGGGAAGCATTACCGGTGGTGGTCGTTACGATAACCTGACAGGTGTATTTGGTATGGAAGGCGTATCTGGTGTGGGCATTTCGTTTGGCGCCGACCGCATTTACGATGTGCTGAATACCTTGAATTTATATCCTGAGACTTCGATAGAACAAACGCAAATTCTTTTTGTAAGTTTTGGCGATAAGGAATTAATGTACTGTTTGCCATGGTTGAGTGCATTACGCGGCAAAGGCATTAATGCTGAGATTTACCCTGAGCCTGCTAAGATGAAAAAGCAAATGAGTTATGCCGATAATAAACGCATTCCGTTTGTGGCCATTGTAGGCGAAACCGAAATGAATGAAGGCAAAGTGATGCTGAAAAACATGAAGACAGGCGAGCAATCGCTCTCAACAATAGACGAAGTGATTCAAATCATAAAATAAAGATAAAGCCCTGAATTTTAGTTCAGGGCTTTTTTATGCTTTCATTGGCACTTCAATGATCAGAAATTCAGCATCTGTTTTGGCAATAATACTGAAATTCGAAATCTCCCACAATCCATAGCCATCCCGCTGTTTCATATATTGCTCATCTACTTCAATTTCGCCCTCAATAACAAATATGTAAGCCCCATTTGTGTTGGGATTTTTCAGCTGAAAATTCAACTGTTGTTCAGCATTGGCTTGGCCGATATGCATCCATGCATCTTGATAAACCCATGCTTTACCGTCGTGTAAATCCGGCGAAAGTATTTCAACCAATGCGTTGTTTTTTAGCTCGTATCTGTTCTGTTCGTGACGTGGTTTCGCTTTCAGAATTTTAGGTACTATCCATATTTGCAGGTACCTCACCGATTTGTCTTTGTTGTGATTTTTCTCGCTATGAAAAATACCTGTTCCGGCACTCATTATCTGGATTTCGCCCTTGCCAATCACTGCTACGTTGTTCATGTCATCCTTATACTCCAATTCTCCATCGAGAGGAATAGTTACAATTTCCATGTTGCTGTGCGGGTGCATTCCGAAACCTTTTCCGGGGGCGAGTATGTCATCGTTGATTACCCTGAGCTCTCCAAAGTGCATTCGCTCAGGGTTGTAATAGTCGCCGAAACTAAAGGTGTGACGACTATGAAACCAGCCCAGGTTGGTGGTTCCACGCGATTCGGCAGTATGTAGTATAGATTTCGACATTTTTTATTATTATTATAACAAATTACGATGAATTTGGTTGTATTAATAACAAGCTTCTTTTAAAAACAGCATTTTTTGAGAATAATTAAAAAAACTATTCCTATATTTGAAAAAAAAATACATAACTCTACAAAACTATTTCGGAGTAGGATGAATGATAGAACTCCTTATCAGGAAGCATTGATGAGTCAGTATTCAAAACCTCAACATCCGGTTGATTATAATTCGGGTTATGAGTAGATATGGCCATTGTCTCCAAGGATAAATAGGGAGAGAATGGGTTGGCGATTTCTTTTCTGGGGCGTTAAATATGTTGCCCGACCCCCTTCCGAAATGTGATCAATGTGTTGTAAGTGAAGCGTGCAACTATCACAGGGGTGTTGCTGAATCAGCAGAGCGCCTCAGGTTATTCTAATTTTATAAAGTTGTAAATATGCTCAATACGCAAAGTACAAAAGAAAAATCGGTTCAAATCAATTTACATTCGCAGTATTATGGCTCTGTGGCCGAAATTGGCGGCGGACAGGAAACGGCACGTCACTTGTTTCAGGCGGGTGGAGCGTCCAATTCTATCGCCAAATCTATTTCGGCCTACGATAAATCCTTCAGCGACCATTTTTATAACGATGGAGCACCTGCGCGCTATGTGGCAGAAGATAGATTGCGAAAAATGGTTGATTATGAATATGATGAACTCATTAAAATACTCGACAAAAAGAATACTAAGAAGTTTTTTGCTTTTGCCAATACGGTGGAAACGCTCAACTTTGCCAAAACAAATCAGGGAAATGGCTGGCTGGGAATAGCGGTGGAAGGGAATGACAGGTACAGGCCCAATAAGTTCTTTTTTCATGTAAAGCTTCATGAAAACGATACTTTGTTGCAACAGTATACCCTCGGAGTGTTGGGAGTTAACCTGATTTATGCAGGACTTTTTGGTTGGGATGATCCCCAATATATATTGCTCTCACTGCTCGAAAATCTCGGCAGAGAGCGGGTGGAGGTAGATTATGTTTATGTAGAAGGACCCGATTTGGAATGGTGCGATAACCGCCTGCTGAATCTGATGCTTGTGAAAAACAATATGACGCCAGCTATTATGTTTGATCAATCGGGGCATATTCAGCAACCGGGAGATATGCTTTATAAGAAAAATGTATTGTTGATGCGCGGGTTTTTTCGCCCGATCAACAATCTCGGTCTCGAATTTATTGAGGACAGTTTGGCTATTTTTAAACGCGACGAAGATTATACAGCAGACAATACGATTGCTTTTTGCGAAATATCGCTTAAATATTTTATACATGATGAGCAACTCGACGAGAATGATTTTCTGAACAGGGTGGAACTGCTGAACATGGTTGGGCAGAATGTAATGGTGTCGAACTTTTACCGTTACTTCAAATTAGTCGATTATTTTGCGCAGTTCAAAATGATAAAACTGCGCATCGTGGTGGGACTTCCTACTTTTGATAAAATATTAGACAGCAATCAGTACACCGATATGCGTGGCGGTTTGCTCGAAGCCATGGGCACATTATTTCAGCATAATGTAAAAATGTACCTTTATCCTTATACCGATATGGATACAGGCGAAGTGGTTTACCCCGACGACAATCACTTCAGTGGCGAATATAAACTGCTTTGGCAATACCTCATGGCCACACGCCGTATCATTGTGCTGAAAGGCATTCCGGCACATCGCCTGAGCATAACTTCGGGCTATATTGATACTTTGATTGAAAATGCGGATGAAAGGCTGAAAGATTATGTGCCCGAAAAGGTTTATCAACACATATGTGAGAACAGTTTGTTTGGATATGGAATGAGCCTTCATAAATAAAAAAACGCAGCGGCATTTTTAAATGCGCTGCGTTTTTTATGGTTTCAAAAATAAGTTATTCCTTCACAAATTCAGCGTCGGCTACTATGCTGATCTCATCGCCCACCACCAATACAGGGAAATTTGCTCCAATCCCGAAGTCGGTACGTTTCACTGTGCCTGCAATATGAAATCCAAATGTTTCTTTTTGATTCATAGGGTTTACTACCGAACCATAATAATCTACCTCCAGCGTTACAGGCTTTGTAACTCCGTGCATGCTAAGGTTTCCGGTAAGGGTGAATTTAGTGTCCGAAACTTTTTTAGCAGAAGTACTTACAAAAGTCAGTTCGGGATATTTTGCAACTTCGAAAAAATCGGCTGAGCGAAGGTGATTGTCGCGCATTTCCACGCCTGTGTTGATACTTGTCGTTTTGCCGCTAACGCTTACTTTCATATCGCTGTAGTCGGCTTTGGTAGTGATTACTTTTACCGAGAAATCGCTGAAGTTACCACTGATTTTTGAAATGCCGAGATGTTTTACCACAAAACCCAAACGGGAATGAGCAGGGTCGTTGGTCCAGGATTGCTGCGCCGAAGCTGCCAATGAGAGCGACATCACGAGGATGCTGAATAAAATCTTTTTCATCTTTTTTACTTTTTTTATTTGTTATACTTTGTTTCTGATTTGATAATGCAAAAGTACAACACTCGCCAGGTATGCTAAGTATAAGAATTCGGACGAAGAGTGCAAAAATCCGTTTTTTTGTTTTAATTGCTCCTTCGATGGCTTTAAGTCATTGCAGGAGCAATTGGGTAGTTCATTCTTAAATGTTTTTCGTTTTGTATCGAATCAATCTCTTTTCAAATCTCCTTTTATATTTTTTTATTTCGACCTCTCGCTAATTAACTCCCTTCGGTCGTTGACCGTTGGTTCCCTTTTCCGGAGGGAGGGACTTGCCGAGTGAGAAAATGGAACGAATCCCGTAAAATAAGCTGCCCTGTGTTCCCTTTCTCCTTGGGAGAACCAACGGTCAGCGTAGCTAAAGGGTGAGGGATAGAGGTTTATTTGTTTGAAATTGATGTGATGCATCGACTTTAATAAACGTTTATGTTTTACAGCTATTGTTTGTGGGTAATGACGCTCCTTTTGTCGCCCGAGGATTTACACATTATCGGGCGACCAGAGGAAATCTACGATTTAAGAATATATCTTTATATTCTCCGCTTAGCATGGCCAGCGTAATGAGCTCCCTGCTTTTGCTTACCCCTATTTTTTTGAGAATCCGACTGTGCAATGTACGGATAGTATTGAATCTCAGGTTCATTTCACTGGCTATTTCAGTATCGGTATATCCCCGTATGATATAAGTCAGTATTTTCTTTTGATGGCAGGTGAGGCTTTGGAAAAGCAGCCTGAGTTCATTGTTATCGGAAATGCTGAATATGTTATTTATCTGATCGATGATGGTCGGGTCGGTGGGTAATTCAAAAGCATTTACAAGCACTTCGCGCACAGTGCCGCCGAGAAAATAATTCATGCGCGATACCTGAGCGTAATGCCACACATTTGTACGGCTGAACCTATCGATGGTGCGGTAACATATCCCTAAGCTGAATGTGGACGGGTTGGATTCAAGCCTGAGGAGGGTATTGTTCATTATTTTCAGGTCATCGGGATAGATATATTGCCTGAAAAAGTCGAACCCCATTGCTTCAAGGTCGGGTAAATTGAGGCCGAGATAGTCCAGCCGGCCTTTATTCATCCATTTGAGACGACACGAGTTGATATTCCCGGGCTGTTGAAGTTCTATACAATAGAAAATTACATTCTGGGAGCTACCGATGTCATGTAATCTATTTAATTCTTCATTACATGCATCCTTTTTCGGAGTAAAGTCGCCGGACATTATCGAAAGAAAAAAAACAAACATTTTACTAATGTAACACAATTGTAGTACAATTCTTTTGATTAAACAAATTATTTTTGAATTAATATTTTCAGCGACGAAAAACAGTCCTGAGCTATCTGCTTTGAAATCCGCATTCAGCCTGTATTTTTTGATAAAAATGAATGTAGAATTTTTTTTTCAGGAAAATATTATTTTTCAATGACTTTAGATCGAAAAGCTGCAGGGAAACTTTGGAAAACGGCAACTTTGAGCAGGATTACGGCAGAAAAAGTAAGGAAAGCTGCAAAAAAAAACAGGAAAGCTGCAAGAATCCAATGAAAAGCAGCAGAAAAAGTGAGGATTTTGGCAGAAAAAATTAGAAAAGTTGCAAGAATGTATCGGAAAGCAGCAGAAAAAGCAAGAAAAGCAGCAGAAAAAGTGAAGATTTCGGCAGAAAAAACAAGGAAAGCTGCATAAAAAATATGAGTTTCGGCAGAAAAAATAAGGATAGCTGCAGGCATCCATCGGAAAGGGAGAATTTTCAGTTGGTTATCCGTTTTAAGTTATGAATGTTTCACCATAAAAAAATTACAATTGCATGAAAAAAGACAAAATTGTTTTTGATTTTATCAAATTATCAGCGACCGAAAAGGTAGAGTTTGGTCGAAATGTGGAATTACGAATTCGTGAAAACCCTATATTCACAAATCCGGATGTAACTATGGATCAGTTGAAGGCAGCAACCGATTTACTTGAAACAAGAAGTGTGGCTTCGCTCAGTGGCGGAAAGGAAGAGACGGCATTGTTGCATCAGGCCGAAAAGGCATGGGACGATTTGATGCGTTTGCTGGCGCGTTACGTTGAACGCATTGCCAATACGGATGGAGCTATCATGTTATCGGCAGGTTTTAATCTTGTAAAACAACCGGCACCGGCTCAACGCCCTGAATTAAGCGTTGAATTGGGCAATAAATCGGGTGTTGTATTGCTTAAACGCCAGGCGGTGGAAGGAGCGCAATCTTATATCTGGCAAATGAGCTCGGTGGCTTTGCCCGAAAAGGAAGCGGATTATACTTTGGTAAAGGTAACTGTAAAAGCCAATGTGGAAATAGAGGGTCTTACTCCTCTGATCAAGTATTGGTTTCGGGTGGCAGCAGTAACACGCGAGGGTACAGGGCCTTTTTCGGCGCCAGTTACGCAGGTGGTGATTTAAACAGGGCCGTTGAGCGAAGTTTGTCAATCGGGCGTATCGTTAAAAGTGAAGCCCTTGGCTCTATTTCTGCCTCACCCTAAATTTCTCTCCCAGGGAGAGGGACATTGCTGAGGGTATGGATAAATATTGTACAGACATTATTTACTTTCATTTACTAAAATAATACAGCACAGCTCTAAGTAATAAGAAGAGTTGTGCTGTTTTTTTCTTTTAGTTCGATAAGCTGAAAACAAGGTGAGTGGATCGGCCTGTTTTTCAATCTTCCTCCCGAATATTGCCGCGAAGAGAAGACAATTACAGTTTTATTTTAATTGAAGGGCATACATCACTCCGTTGGCATCTCCAAAGTAAGCAATTCCATGCTCAATCAAAGGTGTCGAAAGAATAGCCCCGAGCTTAAGCAGCTTTTTTTCGGAAGCTTCCATATCGTTGCCATATAATTTAAAGCCATCTTTGAAGGCATCGTTTTGGTTGTAAACAGTATCGTAATTTTTTTTGCTTCCATGGGTTTGGAAAATTTGATGGATTTCAGCATTCGCGGGATGCAGACGATATAATTTACCATTGAAACAACCGAAAATTATTTCGTTGTTATACCAAACGGCTTCGGCATATACCCGCATGTTCAGCTGAACCGCATATTTCAAATCTCCTGTTTGGGCATTTAAAGTAATGAATCTGTGCGAATCCGATGTTCCTACATAAATGGCATTGTGGCCAACCAAAGGAGTAGCAATCACCCAACTTCCTTTCTCTACGATGTTCCAAAGCCCTCTTCCGGTTTCAATATCCAGGGCATAAATGTTATAGTCGCGGCAGCCGAAAATCACTGAATGCTGATAAATAGCAGCACCTTTCTGTATTTCTCCTTTGGGGAAATAAGCATTGCCCACGGTCTTGAATTGCCAGATCAGTTTTCCTGTATTGCTATCCAATGCATAAAAAAAACCATCAAAACTTCCGATGTACACCTTGTTGGCATGCATCAAAGGGGTAGCATGCACAATTCCATTGGTTTTGAATTTCCAGATCAGTTTCCCCGAGTCAGGTGCTATGGCGTAAACATTTCCATCGCCGCTGCCCATCACTATTTTATTTTCGGAATATACCGGAGACGAAATATAATAGTCCCACAGGTCGTAAGTTTTTTCTCCGTCGGTTTTAAATGTCCATTGTAAATGAGCATCGGCTTTACGGAGTGAATAAACATTTCCATCAGTACTGTTGAAAATGATGCTCTCCTTGTAAATCAATGGTGTTGACCTGAGTTGTCCGTTGGTTTTAAATGTCCATTTGAGCGCTCCGTTTTTTTTGTTTAAAGCATACAGACAGGAATCGTTGCTGCCAACATAGATGCAGTTTTCGTCGGCTACCGGCGATGAATACACTCCGGCTCCGGTCGGAAATTGCCATGCAATGGCTTCTTGTCCGTAAGCATTGAAGACCGTAAGTGCAATAAATAAGATCACATAGGGCTGTTTCATAACAGTTTTAGTTTTGAGTATATTATTTCATCCAGATATTCACTGTAAATACCTTTATTGCATACGACCTGTATGTTGAACATTAAATCAGAGCTGTTGAAAAGTAACCTAATGGTTGATGAATGAAGAAAAGAAAAGGGCCAAGGTGACTTTAAGCTTTCGTAAGGCGAGGTATGGTTGTTTTCTAATGCCTGAAAAGAAGTTTTTCAGTCGTAATGCTTAAATGGAGCGGCAAACGGGACTCGAACCCGCGACCCTCAGCTTGGGAAGCTGATGCTCTACCAACTGAGCTACTGCCGCAAATTATTTTGCTTTTTTCGAACTTGCAAATGTAAAGCTAATTTCTTAAAATAACAAATCGGAAATCAGGTTTTTTTAGCCTCATTTCCGATTTATTGCTGAACTTTTCAACTGATTCGGGCAGTTGTAGGTTTTTATTTTACGATACCCGCAAAACCCATAAATGCCATGGCCAATAAGCCGGCGGTAACCAATGATATAGGTGTGCCTTCCATTCCTTTAGGTAATTTAATCAGGCTGAGTTGTTCGCGAATCCCTGCAAAAAGTACGAGCGCAAGTCCGAAACCTATAGCGGTGGAAATGGCAAATACTACACTTTCGAGCAGGTTCATGTTTTTCTGAATAACAAGAATAGCGACGCCCAGAATAGCACAGTTGGTGGTGATTAAAGGGAGAAAAACGCCTAAAGCCTGATACAAAGGCGGAGAAACTTTTTTGAGGATAATTTCGACCATTTGCACCAGGGCTGCAATAATAAGAATGAAGGTAATGGTTTGTAAAAATCCGATATTAAAAGGTTCGAGAACTGTTTTCTGGATGATATAAGTAATAATGGTGGCTATTGTCATTACAAATGCCACAGCGCCACTCATCCCCAGAGCAGTATCTATTTTCTTCGAAACACCGAGGAAAGGACAAATTCCTAAAAATTGCGACAGTACAATATTGTTTACAAATACGGCACTTATGAAAATTAAAATATAAGTCATAATTGTTTACGATTTTTTAAAATGATTCCTTAGCGGCTAAGCTTTTTTTAATTTATTCATTAATGCAATCAGATACCCCAACGCTATAAAAGCTCCCGGAGCAAGTACAAATAAGAGCATGCCGTATTTATCGGGATAAAGGGTGAACCCGAAAATTTTACCGGTTCCGAGTATCTCGCGGATAGAGCCAAGCATTGTGAGCGCCATGGAGAATCCCAAGCCCATTCCTAAGCCATCGAGCGAAGATTTCAGCACATTGTTTTTGGCGGCAAAAGCTTCGGCGCGTCCCAGTACGATACAGTTCACAACAATCAGAGGAATAAATAAACCAAGACTTTCGTACAAAGCAGGAAGGTAGGCCTGCATCAACATTTCAACGATAGTAACGAAAGTGGCAATCACCACTACATAAGCCGGAATACGTACCTTGTCGGGGATTATATTTTTGAGCAGGGAAATCACTACGTTCGATCCCAGCAGTACAAAAGCAGTGGCGAGTCCCATGCTCAGTCCATTCAATGCGGAGGATGTGGTAGCCAGGGTAGGACACATCCCCAGGATAAGGACAAAAGTTGGATTTTCTTTTATAAATCCATTCAGGAATACTTTCAGATTTGAATTATTACTCATTGTTTTTCTCCTTTAATTCGTTTGATGTGTGTTTAATGTGTCGACAGGCTGTGTTACAGCGTCCTCTTGAGTATTGGCAATAAAAGCGCTGTAAGCATTTCGGATGCTAAAAAGGAAAGCGCGCGAACTAATTGTAGCTGCTGTAATGGCATCCACTTCGCCTCCATCTTTGCTTACCGTCAGATTGGCTGTTCCTCCGTTTTTACCTTTGATGTTTTGGTTTCCCTTGTCGGTTTTAAACCAGTCCACCATCTTGGTGCCCAGTCCCGGAGTTTCTTTTTGTTCGAGCACCGAATAATTGAATATATTTCCATCCTTATCGAAACCTACCATTACCAGGATACGTCCACTGAATCCGTTGTTGGAGGAGGATTCGACTGCTGCTCCTATCAGTTCGTTTTTTGCATTGTAAGCCTTGTAAACTATAAGTGTTTCGTCGCCATCTTCAACGGCTACAGGTTCGGCCAAATGGTCGAAACCGGGCGGTAATACTTCCTTAATTGCATTTTGTTGTTTGGCGGTTTTCGAAGCCGCAATAGGTTCTTTTGTAAAAGAATAGACCGAGCCCAATGCCAGCGCTGCAAACAGTGTTATGCCCGAAAGCACAATCACCATATTCTTAAAACTTGATTCTAATTTTTTCATTCTATCTTATGAATTGCAATGTTCTTATTTGCGCTTTTCGCCAAATCGTTTTGGTTTAATATAGGTGTTAATCAATGGAGTAAATGCATTCATAATCAGTATGGCAAATGAAACTCCTTCGGGATAAGCTCCGAAAACACGAATAAGTACGGTGATAATTCCTATTCCCACGCCATACACCAGCATACCACGGGTATTCATTGGCGAAGTTACATAGTCGGTCGCCATAAATACAGCGCCCAACATAAGTCCGCCGGTAAATAAATGCGCTACAGGCGAGGCATAGGTTTCGGGTTGTATCCAGTTCAGAATGGCAGTGAAAATAAACACGGTAGCAAGAATGCTTACCGGAATGTGCCAGCTTATAATTTTTTTGTAAAGTAAATAGGCAAGACCAATAAGAATAGCAATGGCCGATACTTCGCCCATCGAACCGCCCATATTGCCAAGGAATAAATTCAGGGTGTCGGGCAGTTCGCCGAAATGACCTTTCATCATGGCCAGTGGAGTAGCTGCTGTTTCGGCATCGAGGTAAGCTGTAGAGAAAGGCACAGGGCGTGGCCACGAAGTCATTTGCACAGGGAAAGAGATAAGCATAAATACGCGCCCTACCAATGCGGGATTGAAAGGATTGTTTCCTAAGCCTCCAAAACTCATTTTAGCAATACCAATGGCCACCAATGAGCCGGCGATGATCATCCACACCGGAATGTTCGAGGGCAGATTCAGCGCCAAGAGCAAGCCTGTAAGCGCTGCCGAGCCATCCATTATTGTAGTTTCTACTTTCAACAGATAGCGCTGAATCAGATATTCGAACAGCACACACGAAACAACAGCGGTAAGGGTAACGATGAGCGCTCCCAAACCGAAAAAATAAAATCCTGTGAGCAGTGCAGGTACCAGTGCAATGATAACACCCGTCATGTTTTTCGAAACCGAATCGCCTCCGTGTATATGTGGAGCGGGTGAAATGATTAATTTATCCATATTAATTATATTCTTCTGATGTGTGTGTTATTTTTTTACTGCTCTGCTCCGAATGATACCACCTACTGTTGTTTTTCCGTATCTTATGTAGTCGAGCAATGGTCGGTTGGACGGACAGGTGTAACTGCAGCTTCCACATTCGATACAATCCATTACGCGTTCCTTTTCCATTTCGGGCCACATGTTTCTTTCGCTCTGATTCATCAATAAAAAGGGCTCTAATCCCATGGGACATACACTCACGCATTTGGTGCAGCGAATACAGTTCTTCATCGGTTTACGTACCGATTCTTCATTGGGCATAAACAAAATGCCGGCGCTACCTTTGGCCATAGGTACGTTCAGATTCATCAGCGAACGGCCCATCATTGGTCCTCCACCTATTATTTTACCTGTTCCTTCGGGCACTCCTCCGGCCATAGTTACTACTTCCGAAAGCAAAGTGCCTATACGTACTCTGTAGTTGGAAGGTTGTGCGGCCGATTTTCCGGTCACCGTCATTACTCTTTCGAACAAAGGCTTGTTTTTCTGAACGGCTTCGTAAATGGCAAATGTAGTTCCTACATTTTGTACTACGGCTCCTACTTCGATAGGAAGTGCGGCGCTGGGTACCTGACGCCCGATCACTGCATCGATCAATTGCTTTTCGCCACCCTGAGGATATTGCACTTTTAATGGGACTACTTCAATTCCTTTGTATTGAGATGCTATTTTAGTTAAATGGGCAATGGCATCCGGCTTGTTGTTTTCAATCCCAATGACTGCTCGATCCACGTTCAACACTTTCATTATAATCGTGGCGCCAACAATTATTTCTTCTCCTTTTTCGAGCATCAACTGATGATCGCAGGTGAGATAAGGTTCGCATTCAACAGCATTGATAATAAGAACATCGGCTTTCTTTCCGGGAGGAGGCGATAATTTTACATGGGCAGGAAAGGTGGCTCCACCTAATCCTACGATACCGGCATCCTGAATTTTTTTAAGAATTTCTTCTTTGGGTAGCAGGCATTCGCGCATGATTGTCGAACTGCGGTCGATATTTTCCATCCACTCGTCGCCCTCCACATCGATAAATACCGAAGGACGTTTGTAGCCCGAAGCATCGAGTTGAACATCTATTTTGTTTACTTTGCCCGATACCGAAGAGTGTACGTGAGCCGAAATAAAGCCATTTGCTTTACCAATGAGCTGTCCGGCTTTTACAAGGTCGCCTTTTTTTACAATCGCTTCGCTGGGCGCTCCGATATAATGTGCCAGCGGAATGACGACTTGTTTTGGTAAGCTCATTTCTATAATTTGTTTCCCTGCGGAGAATTTATTTTCTTTGGGATGAATTCCTCCGATGCTGAATGTTTTCATATTATATTAGCCCCTAAGCCTTAAAGGGGAATTTAGTTAGTGTCGTTTTTAATTTTTTGTCTGCCTTTTGTCTGCTCTGCTTTATGCTTCCACCGCTACTTCTTCTGCTTTTACTTTGCGGGGCGGAAAGTTTAATTCAACGATGGCGTTGGTCGGACAAACCTCTACGCATTTACGGCAAAGTTTACATTTGTCATCGTGAATGAAAGCCAGATTGTTGCTGATCGTAATGGCATCGTGAGGACATACTTTTTCGCATTTTGTACAGGCGATACAACTTACGTCGCACGATTTTTTTGCGATCGGGCCGCGGTCTTCATTCCTGCAACTAACGTATATGCGTCTTGATTTCGGTCCTTTTTTGCGAAGTTCGATCAGTAATTTAGGACATGCTTTTACGCAAGCGCCGCACGAAGTACATTTATCTTCGTCCACTTCGGGAAGTTTAGTCACGGGATTTACTTTGATGGCATCAAATTCGCACGAAACTTCGCAATCGCCCAGTCCCAGACATCCGAAAGAACAACCGGTTTCGCCGCTGTACAAGTTATGGGCAATAAAGCAATGTTGTACACCATCGTAGTCGTTCATGCGGGGACGATGATCGCAGGTGCCTCCGCAACGAACCACCGCTACTGTAGGCGCTGCAGCTACAACCGTACGTCCGAGTATGTTGGCTACATTTTCCATTGTGGGCGCTCCGCCTACTGGGCAGTTCAGTCCATCCATAGTTTCGGCTTTTACACAAGCTTCGGCAAAAGCCCTGCAACCCGGAAAACCACAACCGCCACAATTGGCCGAAGGCAATGCTTCTTCTACATCGTCGATACGCGTATCTTCGAATACATGAAATTTTTGGGCTGTAAAATATAAAATAATGGCCGAAATAGCTCCGACCAGGCCGAGGGTGATTAACGAGATGAGTATTAAATTCATTGTTTTTTATAGTAATTATATGCTTTTTTGGTTACAAGCAACAGATCAATATCAGTTGGCTTCCTCTCTTTCAATCTGGAACTGAAATTTGTTTTTTAGTTTTTTGTTGAATAATGATAGTATTACAAAATATGGAATCAACACCGATAATGCCAGCGTCCCCGAAAGGGCTTCGTTGTCGGTGTACGATCGCAGTATAAAAAGCAGAAGGAGAATTAAAAGAAAGGGAATTACAAATGCAAGCATCACGGCAAATAATCCCATTGAGCTTTGGCCGGTAAGCAAAACTCTGTCGCCTACCTGAAGCGTGTGGTCATCGCTGACTACATCAATGATTTTTTCATCCATGTCTGAAGCTGTACAGGCGCTTTTGGCATGACAAGTACTGCAAGCCGAAACTTGTATCATTTGTACCTGTACATTGTTATTGTCGATGCGCGTGATAATTCCCGTATGTTCTATTTTTTGGCTCATTTTGTAATGTGGACATTGCAATTAGGCACAAAAGTACATATTATTTGGTATTACATCAACTTTAGAAGCAATAAAAATGCTATAAAAAATGAACAATTTTTTATCTGTTTGATAGTTAGCTTTATAAAAATACAATTTCCTTGCAATTTTGTCTGATTTTAAATAATTATTGCACAGTATTGCTGAAGTTGTGTACAAAAAAAGGACTGAAAATGTATTATTACATTCAGCCCGTTCTTTTTGTGAACAAGAAATGTCAGGTATGATTTATACTTTGATTCGTATCGACTTGATCAATTGTCAACTCAATTTAGAATCAAGATATTAGAACAAATAACAAAAAGCAAAGACAAAATAGTTGAAACGCTTCAGAACCTACCTGCATTTGGCCGGTTCTGATCTTTTTTTTGTCTTTTGCGCTTTAGTCTTTGCGTTTCGAATTTAGTAATTCGTTTCCTGTTTTTTAGCTCCGTCTTTTTTTAAAGCGGCAGGTTTTTGTTGGAGCAAAGGAACAGCCCTTAAATCCCAGGTTTCTTCAAATTCCCAATTGGCGCGTAAGCTTAGTTTTTTGTTGTAGTAAAACACTTCTTCGGCCTGTCGGCGCGAATGGATATCGCCGGTATCCCAAATGCCGTTTTGGTTACTGTCGATAAATGCACGAAGGTAATAATCGCCGGGTTTGAGATATTCAAATATTGTTCCTTTGGTGAGCGCCGGTTTCGATGAAAGCACAAGGTCTTTGGTATCGAGCACCTGAAAAACAACAAGTGAATCGTGTGTTGCTAATAGCATTTTAATGCTTGAGTATTCATCAAGCGATTTGACTTTGAACTGACCACTCCATTTGTAACTTGTGAGATTGTAAATGCTCTGAAAAGCGGCAGAATCGATTTTTATTTCATATGATTTTTCAGTTTCAAACTGATGATCGATGGCATAAACCATTTTGGTTGAATCGGTTTGTCGCCATTTCACAGGTATATCTTTGAATAGAGTATCTACCTTCTCCGATAGTTTTATTTTCGAGAGGTCGGCATTGGCCAAAGGAGCCTCGAACCGAATGTAAATAGGATTATACACTTCAAAGGCTCCATTGGCATTGCAATAAAAGTTATAGGGCACAACTTTTGGCGCTCCTTCATTTTCCTTCTTTTTGGCGCGCGGGTTCGAACGTGCTTTGCGCATAAAAACATTGATTGTATCGGTTTGGGGCTTTAAATTAAATGCTGAATCGGTTTTGTAGTAGGTCATTTCCATTTCAAGCGTATCTTTTTGAAACACGATGGAGTCGGTGAGCCAATAAGTCAAACTATCCATTGTTGCATTTTTTTGCAACATGTATTTTCCTTCCCACTCGAAATTAAGCGGTTTAATCACTGGTAATTCTTCGTTTTTTGCATTGAAAATCAGCTGGAAATTCTGTGGCGTTTTACGTTCGGATTTTACAAAATACTGGCGTTTTTTATTTTCCTTAAAAAATTTAAGCGCAATGTTATCGGGTAAAAAACGGGTGCCCATATAGGTGCGTATACTGTCGATGTGGATAGAGTCTTCCCATACTGTATCTCTCATTTCTTCAATTCTGAAAGTGGGTTGCACCAGTGAATCGATAAAAGCTACGCCTTCGCCGGGTTGATGGTAATAGTCTTTATTGATGTCGTCCAGGGCAAAAATTTTATAAGTCCCGGCTTTCACATTGTCGATCACGAATTTTCCGTTTTCGTCGGTTCTGCCAATGCGAAGGAAAGGTTTCTGAAAAAACACAGAATCATCATTTTCGCGATAAATACCAACCATTGTTTTGGACATTGGATTCAGATTATCGGCATTGATCACAATCCCCGATATTTTGAGAGTGTCGATCTCGTTGCCGGTGGAAAAAGCAAACCTGTAATTTTTGACCGGATTTTTTTCGTTCAAATCCACGATGGCATTGCCAAAATTGATGGTATAGGTGGTGCTGTCGATCAGGTCTTCTTCGAAAGCAAGCGTAACAAGGCGGCCGTTTCCTTTTACTATGGGTTGCTTCAGTTGTGGCGGCGAAATTAATACATTTTCGCTCGCATTATCTATCGATACATTTTCGTCGAAGTAGATCTGAATATCTTTTTTCTTGAAGTTCAGAGCGCCATTGCGTGGGTTCGATTTTATTACAGTGGGCGGAATTTCGTCTTTCGGTCCTCCGGTGGGTCCCTGCGCTTTGTTGGCGCATGAATGAACCAGAAAACCAATGCTGACGATTATGATGGAAATAAGAATTTTTTTCATTATAATTTGTAAAGTTTGATAGTTTTTTTTTTGATGTCGATCTTGTTCAGTTATCAATAATAATTAGTAAGGTGTTTTTTAAAAGTAATATTCATAGAAGCAGACTTGTGACTCGTAACTACTTATGTCTTTGGCTGTATTGTAAGTACTTTGTGTCCGAAACGGCAACGAAGGCACTTTTTGTCGTCGCAATAATGTTTTTTCAGTTGCAGCAAAGCTTGCGAGTCGAAAGCGCTACGAGGCTGTAAACCTAATAATATCCAACCCGTCATCACTGCATTTCGCTCGGCCGGCAACAGCTCATACAACTGCAGGGACTTGTCTTTCAGTTCCTGATTTGCTTTTCGGGAGGCATAGCAAAACAGAAAAGGAATGACTGTATTTATTAATAGTCCATTAATGGCCGTTTTACCCAATTTCTTCGATTTTTTTACACTTTCGTGACCGAAAAGATAATGCGTTTTCCAGTATTCCGAAGGTTCGCTTTGGAATAATTTTGTGAGCGCATCTATTTCGGGCGCATCGATGATGCGCGATAATAATTTGCTTGAACAGTGAATCAAAGCCGCTAATTGCGCTATGCGTATGTGTGGAAAATTAACAGGTCGTAAACGCAGTAATTTCCATTGTTCGGCGCCGTTTTTTTTCAAATTGTATTTTGCCGAAAGAAAGTCATGTTCTTTTTTCAGGGTCGTAGCGTATTCATCTAAAGTGTCATCTTCCAAAAAACCGGCCTGCCCGAACAACAAGGCCTCGATTTGAAACAGATTGTTTTTGTGTTTGGCGATTATCGATAAAGGTAGCGACCGTGCCAGCAATTCGAAAGCCTGACTGTTGATGCCAAAACCAAAACTGCGGGCTAAAATAATATAAAAAGCTTCTTCCCAATGATGATTGTTCTCTTTCAATATCCCATCGATTGCATTCATTTTTTGTTCGAGCCTTTCGGTGAGTAAAGTTGTGATCCAATCCTGAATAAAAATATGACGAACTTCGTTGAATTTATCGGCGCAGGGAATCCACTTTTGTTCACTGATCAGTTTTTCGTAATTCTCCTCTATGTATTGCGGATATTTCAATTCTAACTGAGGAATTATTTCTCCGTCGTTACGGTAAATAGCTGTATCGGCGGTTTTAACTACATGGAGGATAATGCTGTTGTAAGCCCTGTCGGATTGATGATTGTGTCTGTTCCAGTCGCTGGACTGAACATGTATTTCAATATTCCCGGCCCAGATAGTAGCGCCAATCCGTATTTTTGCATTAAAAAAATCAGGTCCGGCATCGGTGTTGACTTTTCCCACATCTATCACTTCAATCGCTTCGCCGTCGGTGCTGCGAAGTGAATGTGCGTTGAATAATTTCTGTTGCCAGATGTAGTGTAGAATCGATTCTTTCATGATAGCTCACAGGCAATAATGAGTTTATAACAATCTGTAATCATAACCCTTGCTTTTCCAAAACTCAATGGCTTTTGGCAATACTTCAAGCACGTTGGCGCTTGCTTTTATTGAGTCGTGAAAAACAACAATTGAGCCTTTGCGCAGGTGGTTGGTGACGTTGGAAAACACCTGTTCGGGCGATAGTTTTTTGTCGTAATCGTGTGTGATCACATCCCACATCACAATATTATAATCATCTTTCAAAACGCTGATTTGTTTTTGGGTAATTCTTCCGTACGGTGGCCTGAACAAATCAGAGTGAATATATGCAGCTGCCTTTTTTACGTTTTCAACATAGGCATCGGCGCTGTAATTAAAGCCTTTTATATGATTAAAACTATGATTTCCGGTGCGGTGTCCGCGTCGCTGCACTTCGTTGTAAAGTTCAGGATATTTTTGTACGTTTTCGCCTACACAGAAAAAAGTTGCTTTCCACCCGTATTTATCTAAAATATCGAGTACCGAAGGAGTAACTTCGGGCACCGGCCCATCGTCGAAAGTGAGATAAATCACTTTCTCCGATGGGTTTTTGCGCCAGATTGTATTTCGAAAAAACGGACGTACTATGCGCGGAAGTTGCACATTCATCTATAATTCAACATTTTTAGTATATTTCATATAAACAGGAAGATATTTGTCAAGGATGTTCTTCTGTTTTTCCTGATCGCAAATACGCAATACCTGATTTAGAACGGCAAGGTTATGACCAATGCGGTTGTTTACGCTGTTGCGTTGCGAAACAGTAAGCGTGTAATACCACTCTAAGTATTCAACGCAATCCTTGGCTACAGCTTCCATAATGGCATCTCCTTTTTGCGATTCACCCAATTTATAATAAGTTTCGGCAAGCATAGTCGAAACATAATCGTGGCGAACGGTATTTCCGGGAATCATTTTCTCGGAGTAATCAAGCGCTTTCAATGCTTTGGCCGAGTCTCCTTCGTTGTATAGAGCGCTTGCCAATTGCGAGAACATCATGCGGTGCGTTCTGCACATGCGCAGCGTGTTTTCGTCGAGATAAACTTTAGGATCCTGAATGTTTCCGTATCTGAATTTGGTCAGCATATTGTCGTACATCTCTTTGGTGTTTACGCCCGAACCTGCACCTTTGGCGCCGATTGGAAGAATCTGATACGCCAGACCTGTAAGTTCAAAATGATCGTTCAAACCAAGATAGTAGTCATCGCCTACCGTCACTGCAAAATAAATGGGTCGTTTCCAATTGTTTGTTTTAAGCATTTCGAGGATCATTATCTCGCTTTTTGTAATGCGGCGTTTCAGTTCTACATTGATTTGAGGAACAATTTCGCCTGCACGATCGGGAGCTAAAGTACCGCTTTTCATTACTTCGTTGGCATCCACTGCTAAAAACAGTTTGCTCGAAGGAATAAACGATTCGCCGTTCATCTTGGTAGCAGGGTCGTCGGACAGCAGAAAATCAAATGCTGTTTTCATATCAATAGGTTCTTTTACCATGTCTTCCACCCACATTACTTCGTTTTTACCGGTCACATAATCCTTGGCTTCCCACGAAATAGGCAGTGGCGCCGATTCATAAGCGCCGCGTTTCATTTGGTCGATATACCAGTCGGTTTGCAGGTAGCTGAGGTTACAAACGCGCACATCGGTACGTTGTCCTTCCACTTCCTGATTGTACCAAAGCGGGAAAGTATCGTTGTCGCCGTTGGAGAAGATAATTGCATTTGGCTTGAGCGAAGCAAGGTAGTTGCCACCAAAGTCGCGTGCCACATAGCGGTTACTTCTGTCGTGGTCGTCCCAGTTTTCGGTAGCCATAAGGGCAGGCACTCCAAGCGCAAGTAGCGTTACCACCGAAGCTGCCACTGCTTTTGGCATGTACTTGTCTATTGCTTTCATAATGCCAAGTACGCCAAGGCCAATCCAGATGCTGAAAGCATAAAACGAACCGGCATAAGCATAATCGCGTTCGCGCGGCTGATAAGGCGTTTGGTTCAGATAAACCACAATGGCCAATCCGGTAAGCAGGAACAACAAGGTGGTTACCCAAAAGCTGTGTTTTCCTTCTTTTCCACTATAAATAAGAAAGAAAATCCCGAAAATTCCGAGGATCAAAGGAAGCATAAAATAGGTATTTCTGCCTTTGTTATCAGCTAATTCCGACGGTAATTTTGTTTGATCGCCCACAAGGTACTTGTCAATGAAGTTGAAACCGGTGATCCAGTTGCCGTGTTCGATTTCACCATTTCCCTGCATATCGTTTTGGCGTCCACTGAAGTTCCACATAAAATAGCGCAGATACATGAACCTAACCTGATAATCGAGAAAGAACTGAATGTTATCGCCGAAAGTTGGTTTTACTTCGGTTTTTTGTTGTCCGCAGTAGTCGTAAGTAATGCTCTTGCCTTTCACGTTGCCCCAAACCTTATAGGCTTCGACATGCGATGGCGTGGAACTGTACATGCGTGGGAACAGCATATCGAAACGTTCGTCCATTTTGTAATCCATTTTGTTGCCGGTTACAAAATACTCATCTTTGTCGCTGGCCGAAGTTTTTGGTTTGGGTGCATATTGCGCTTCTCCCTTTATTTCTTCGGGAACGCACATATTGCCTTCAACCCTTAATTTAACCGGCGCATTGTACACCGAGCCGTAGAACAGGGGACGGTCGCCGTATTGTTCGCGGTTGAGGTAGTATTTCAATGCAAAAACATTGTCGGGCGAGTTCTGATCCATAGGCGGATTAGCAGCCGAACGAATAACGATAACTGTGTAGGTAGAATAACCAATTAAAATTACGGTAATCATTGCGAGTGCAGTATTGAGCCAACGGGCGTTTATTTTTTCCTTTTTTGCAAAGAAGAAATAACTCATTCCGGCTACAATGATCAATCCAAGCACAATGTGCGATCCAAAGAACGGAATGCCCACCAATGTAAAGGCCACAATGAAAGAAATGGCCATGCGGGTGTGACTTTTTTCGCTATAAGTTTCGTGCAGCCCCCATGCCAATGCTGCTATGGTCAGCAGGATATAAATGAATAAGCCGGTGTTGAACGAAAATCCGAGGGTGTTTACAAAGAACAATTCGAACCAGCTGGCCACTTCCACAAATCCCGGAATAATACCGTAAAGTACTACAGCAAGAATAATTACTGCTGTGAACATAGCCATCACCACTCCTTTGGTCGAAGGTTTATAGTTGCGGAAATAGTAAACCAATACGATGGCGGGAATTGCCAAAAGGTTCAGCAAATGGACACCAATGGATAAGCCCATCAAATAACCGATAAATATCAACCATCGATCGGAACCCGGACGGTCGGCCACGTCTTCCCATTTCAGTATGGCCCAGAAAACTACAGCTGTAAACAGCGACGATGAGGCATATACCTCGCCTTCGACAGCCGAAAACCAAAATGTATCGGAAAAAGTGTAAGCCAATGCGCCTACCATCCCCGAACCTAAAATGCCGATTACATTGGCAAGTGTATATTCTTCTTCTGTTTTAGCCACTACTTTTCGGGCCAAATGGGTGATGGTCCAGAAAAGGAACAAAATGGTGAAGGCACTTGCTAAGGCCGATAATGTGTTGATCATTAAGGCCACCTGAGTGGGATCGGATGCAAAAAGGGAAAAGAAGCGACCCGTAAGCATAAAAAACGGCGCTCCGGGAGGATGACCCACATCTAATTTGAAGGCGGTTGAAATAAATTCACCACAATCCCAAAAACTGGCAGTTGGCTCCATTGTGATTAAGTAAGTAGTTGCAGCAATGACGAATGCCACCCAACCGAAAATGTTGTTCAGTAATTTGAATTGTTTCATGAAGGAATAAATATAATTATTATTGGCTTAACCTATTGTTTTCGATAAAAAGCGTTCAAAGATACAAAGAAATTTTATGATAAAAGAGAAGTGCTTTTCTTTTTGGTTAATATTAAAAGATTGTATGGTTTTTCATCGGTTTCGGAAGAAGTTTTGATTTCTGATTTCTGATTTCTGATTTTTGAGGCTTAGGCGCAGGCAAAGGCAATTTTAACACTTTCATTATCTTTTATCTAAATACTAAAGTCCGACGCCTAAAATCAGGAGACTGGCGACCACCTTCGCCTTCGCCTGAATTTACCAGATTCAACGATTCAACAGTTCAACGATTCAACATACAGTAGCCGGAACTTCGCTACAATTTGGTACAAAATAATTGGTGTCGGAGTAGTTTACAATGGTAGTGGTACCGGATTGACTAAGACCGGTAACGGCTTGAGAGGAGGTGGCGGTGAAATGAGTTATATCTTGAGCAGAAAAAACAACTCCGTAATTAGACGTAAATAAAAAACGAACAAGAAATAAACACTAGTTTTTTTTTACAAATTGCTTTCGTAGTCAGTACATTCAATTGTTTTTTCAGTTGCAAATTTATTACATATTTCAAATGAAATTTAAATAAGTACTAAAATATAACAAAAACAGCCGGTTACATTGTTGCAATCGGCTGTTAGAGTCTTGTCTGCTAAAAAAACTACATTGCTACATCAAATGAGTTTTTTACACGAACATATTTCTTGTTTAGTATTGGTGAAGTAGAAAGTTGTTCTTGTTTATGTTCAATTTTTGGAAAATCCTTTTCAATAAACTCCAATTTAAAGTTTTCGGGCAGTTTTTCCACTTCTTCTTTATTATCTATAAGATAATTTACATAGTCGAAAGTCAATCCGATATTTCGTTCTACAGTTTCTTTATGTGTCATAATGATTACTTTTTAAGTTTTTTGATATATCTTTCTTTATACCATTCCCACCGGTCTTTCAGGTCTTGTTCAGCATATTTGGATGCACTTTTCAATGAATCCATTGCAATTAATTGTTTCTCTTTATCACCGTTCGGTAGCAAAACATCGCGATGAAAAAACCCATGAGCGCAATCGTAGCGAACTATTGCAGTCCATTTATCATTAATAAGTGATTCGAGTTGATACATTACATCCGTCAGTTCGCCATTTTCGGTTATTAATCTAACTCTAAGGCGATTCAAATCCTGACTATCTAACGATGATATGAATTCAATTTCCTTCACGTTGATGTTTTTTTGTTTGACAAAGGTATATTATTTCTCCATAAAATGCAAATTACGCTAAATTAAACAACAATGAGTTATGATTACTACTCAGTATCCCCTCTATTCCCCTAAAGAAAAAAACAAGTAGTTGGAATATAGGAGACAGAGTCCTTTGCCACGGAGTGGCTAAATGAGCATAACCCCCAGTAAGCGGGAGCTTCGCTGCGATTGTCACATTGTCACATTTTTTCAATGAATAAAATAAAAAAAACGAAAGCAACGAAAGTGATAAATTGACACAAATAAAATCAAAAAACAACTAAAAAACAATATTTAAAAACCAATTCAAATCAAGTTTAAAGTTTACACTAAAAACATGAGAAACAAAGCATTAATAATGGAGTGTAAGAGGGATTTGTTTTGTTGTGGTACTCAAAAAAATAAGTTACATTTGTGTTGAAATAAGATAAACATACCGAATTATGAGCTCAATTTCTTCATTTGCCGAACTTACCGCCCACTTGCAGAGTGTGCAGCAACGCAAGCGCATAGCCGTTGCAAATGCTGTCGACTCGCACACTTTGGATGCTGTTCAGATGGCAGTGGATGCAGGCATTGTTGAAGCTTTTTTAATTGGCGACGTGGCGGCGATTGAATCTCCACACCTGTTCGAAGAGCATGTTTTATCTCCTTTTATTCATATTATTGATATCCCTGAAGTAAGAGAAGCCACACTTGAAGCGGTACGCATGGTGAAGTCGGGCGAAGCCGATATATTAATGAAAGGGCTTGTCAATACAGATGTTATTCTTCGGGCTATTCTCGATAAAGAGAAAGGGCTATTGCCTCACGGCAATGTGATGACCTATAACGCCGCTCTTGAAATTCCGGGTTATCATAAGCTTGTTTTCTTTTCCGACCCGGCCGTGATTCCTTCGCCTAACTTGGTGCAACGTATTGCCATGATAAAATATGCCATTGCTTCTGCCCATAAGTTTGGTATCGAAAAACCGAAAGTGGCTTTAATACATGCTACCGAAGTGGCCAATCCTAAAATTCATTATATGCAGGATTATCTTGATATTATGGACGAATGGCGCAAAGGTGAATTCGGTAATGTAATTATGGATGGACCTTTAGATATTTTTCTGGCGCTCGACAGCGAACGGGGTGGCATTAAAAATGTGGCTACTCCTGTGCTTGGCGATGCCGATATCCTTATTTTTCCGAATTTTGAAAGCGCCAATTGTTTTTATAAAGGTGTTTCGTTGTTTGGTGGTGCCGAAATGGGTGGATTGCTACAGGGAACCGAAAAACCTGTGGTTATGACATCGCGCAGCGAAAGCGTTAAATCTAAATTCTACAGCATTTGTATCGCTTGCATACTGGCCTGATAAACGTATAGACTTATAACCTTCCTCTTTTTTTAATTCTACATTGACTGAGTGTTTCTCTGAGACAGGATTTACAGAATTAATATGTTTCTATTTTGTTACTTAGTTAATTCTGTCTGATTTGAGAAATAAGCGAAAAAAAACGTTCCAAATGAATCAGTATATTAATCTGTCAAAGCAGAATTAATCAGGAAAAATCAGGGTGGTTTGTTGTTCTGACTCTGAATTCTTCTTTGTAGGCTTCTTTTCTGTCAGTTTCAGGCGCACATACTCCGGCGAAGTTTCGTTCACATTGAAAGCCGATAATTCGTTACAGCTAATGAAATACTGCGCTCTTTTCAATACAATTCCCATTTTTTTAAGGTCCGACGATTTCAGTCGGGCGAAGCGCCGCGATGCTACAATCAGTTTGGCCGACTTCACACCAATGCCGGGAACACGAAGAATCAGGCTGTATTCGGCTTTGTTAATGTCCACCGGAAAGAATTCGGGATGCCGCAGTGCCCAGCTTAGTTTCGGGTCAATTTCCAAATCCAGATCAGGATTTTTGTCGTCCACAATTTCGTCCACTTTAAATTCGTAGAAGCGCATCAGCCAATCGGCCTGATAGAGGCGGTTTTCGCGCACCAAAGGCGGTTGTTTCAGTGCCGGAAGGCGGTTGTCGTAAGTGTTTACGGGCACAAACCCTGAATAATAGACCCGTTTCATGGCAGGGCGCTGGTACAAGGCATCTGAAGTAAGCAGTATTTGTTTGTCGGTTTCGTTGGTAGCGCCTATTATCATTTGTGTGCTTTGTCCCGCCGGCACAAAACGTGGAGCATGCCTGTGTTTTTGTCTTTCTTCATGGCTCTCGAGTACGCCCTGCTGAATGTAAAGCATGGGTTTGTAAACGCTTGCATGGTCTTTTTCGGGCGCAAGCATTTTAAGGTTTTCTTCGGTCGGAATTTCAATGTTCACACTCATTCGGTCGGCATAAAGTCCGGCTTCGTGCACAAGCGCTTCGCTGGCTCCGGGGATGCTTTTCATATGGATATAGCCATTGAAACGATGCACAGTGCGCAGGTCCTTTACTACACGCACCATACGTTCCATGGTGTAATCGGGATTGCGCACCACCCCCGAACTCAAAAACAGTCCTTCGATGTAGTTTCGCCTGTAAAATTCTATGGTGAGCTCCACAAGCTCGCTAACACTGAAAGTGGCCCGTCGCAGGTCATTGCTGCGTCGGTTGATGCAGTAGGCGCAATCGTAAATGCAGTGGTTGGTAAGCATGATTTTAAGCAGCGACACACAACGTCCATCCTCGGTGAAGCTATGGCAAATGCCCCAGCCTGCTGTGCTGCCAATTCCGCCCGAAGTACTTTTGCGTGTGGTTCCACTGGATGCACACGAAACATCGTACTTGGCCGACTCGGCAAGAATCTGTAGCTTTTCGAGGATTTCTTCTTTCATTTAACTTCGAATGTTTGAGTCAATATGCACGAAATGAAGTAATAATGTGTGATGATTTGTAGAATTGAAAATCACTTTTATTCCGTACAAAGAAATGAATTTTTAATGAGAAATCAAACGGAATGAAGCTTAAAAAACATGGATTGTTGAAAACTTGAAAACAGGTGTTGAATTTAGTAATAAATGGGATTTTATCCAGGTTATCAGACAATTGTGTTTAAACAACCATAGGTGGAATATCTGGTCTTGTACTGAAGTTGAAAAATATCATTAAAAAAAGTCCGTTCTTGTTGATATTTTATTAAATTTGTAGCTTTCATTGGTCAATCCAGATCAATTGAAAAAACAAATCAATACTAACGATATTATTCTTAATACTATGGCTACAACTGCAAAACTCTACAGCTACAATTTTACATCAGTAAGAACCTATTTGTTTGCAATTATTTTTATTGCCGGAAACATACTTTTACCACAACTGGCTCATTTAGTACCCAATGGTGGTTCAATGTTGTTACCCATTTATTTTTTCACATTGATAGCGGCTTATAAATATGGTATTCGTGTGGGTTTACTTACTGCGCTTTTATCTCCACTTATCAATAACCTGTTTTTTGGAATGCCCATGATGGCTATGCTGCCGGTTATTCTTATTAAGTCGACGCTTTTGGCTACAGCGGCAAGCTATGCCGCCAACTATTTTGGCAAAATCAGCTTCGTGGGTGTTTTGCTGTCGATTGTGGCCTATCAGGTGGTAGGTGGTGGCATCGAATGGATATTGCTTCAGGATATCAATGCTGCCTTGCAGGATTTTACGTTGGGATTTCCGGGAATGCTGATCCAGCTTTTTGGTGGTTATGCCCTGTTGAAAGCAATTGCTAAAGTTTAAGAATCAATCACAAATTATTGTAGATGAATCAAAGAAGTTTTTCTGAGGTAATGGAGCGTTTCAATAATATTGAAATTGATGAACATTTCGATATTGTTGTGGCCATTGCCAACGGTGGAATTGTTCCGGCGGGAATCATTAATCAGCGTTTAAATTGCGATTTTCAAACCATAAAAATCAATTTGCGCGATGCCAACCAGCAGCCAAAATTTGATGAACCCCAATTGTTGAGTCCCATCGATTTCGATTTCAGGAATAAAAAAATACTGTTGGTCGACGATAGAATAAAAACAGGATCGACAATAAAATTAGCTAAAGAGCTGATGAAAGATGCAGCGCTTATCAAGACTTTTGCAGTGAACGGAAATGCCGATTATGCTCTTTTCAACGAAATGTGCTTCCGCTTTCCCTGGATCATTTCTGTATAAAAAATAAAAATACTTTTTTTTTGAATTTTCAACTTTTCCAAAATAACTACCATGGACAGACGAAATTTTTTAAAATCCCTTGCATTGGCCGGAGCTGCGCTTACAGTAAAGCAGAGCGGTGCAATGACACTTTTGACTCAGCATTTTAATGCTGCTCCACTTCCCGCAACCGGAGCTTACGACCTTGTGGCTGTAATGGGCGGAACGCCTGTGAACATGTTCAGAAAGGGCATAGCCGAAATGGGCGGAATGTCGAAGTTCGTAAAAAAAGGATATAAGGTGGTGGTAAAACCGAATATCGGCTGGGACAAAAAACCGGAACTGGCAGCCAACACCAATCCCGAACTGGTTGCCGAAATTATTTCTCAATGTTTTAAAGCAGGAGCAAAGGAAGTTGTTGTCTTCGATCATACCTGCGACGACTGGCGAAAATGCTATGCCAATAGTGGTATCGAAGCAGCCGCCAAAGCAGCCGGAGCAAAAGTGCTTCCTGCCCACGAAGAATCGTATTACCGAAATGTGAATTTGCCAAAAGGTAAAAGTCTGAAATCTACTCAGGTGCACAAAGCAATTCTCGACTCGGATGTTTGGATCAATGTGCCTGTTTTGAAAAATCATGGAGGCGCTAAAATGTCCATTTCGATGAAAAATCACATGGGAATTGTTTGGGACAGAGGTTTTTTCCACAGTCATGATTTGCAGCAATGCATTGCCGATGTTTGTACGCTCGAAAAAGCAGCAGTGCTGAACGTTGTGGATGCTTATCGGTTGATGAAGGACAATGGCCCCCGTGGAAAATCCGAAGCCGATGTGGTGCTGTCAAAGGGACTTTTTATTTCGCAGGACATAGTGGCTGTGGATACTGCTGCTACAAGTTTCTTTAATCAGGTCAGGAAAATGCCGCTCGAAACTGTTGGGCATTTGGCCAAAGCACAGGCTCATAAGTTAGGAACTATGAGTATCGATAAATTGAATGTGAAAAGGATAAAAATGTAATTATAATTATCTGAATCGCACTAATTTTTTGATTTTTCATAATGATTATTCAATGCTATGCTCAGAAAAATTCGCATTTTCGTTTCTTTGTCCTTCTTTACGCTTATTACGCTCTATTTTATCGATTTCGCAGGCTTTATGCCTGACGAATTTCATGTGTTGGAGCATTTGCAACTGATCCCTGCTTTGCTGGGCCTGCATTTGGGAGTTCTACTGTTTTTATTGTTAATTACCCTCTTGTTCGGACGTGTATATTGTTCATCTATATGTCCAATGGGGGTTTATCAGGACATAGTAACCTGGGCAAGAAAGCGATTCGGGAAAAAGAAGAAATTTAAATACAAACGTCCGCTCACTGTTCTGCGTTGGTCGGTGGTAGGCATCACGCTCATTGCCTTTTTTACCGGATTTACTTTTTTAGTAGGTTTGCTCGATCCCTACAGTGCCTTCGGGCGCATGACGGTTCATGTACTTAAACCAGCTTATCTGGCTGGTAACAATCTGATCGAAAGTATTTTTACTCAGTTCGATAATCATACTTTTTATAAAGTGGGAGTGTATGTTGCCAGTGTGTCGTCGTTGGTAGTTGCCTTGCTTACACTTCTCGTCATTGGTTGGCTTGCTGCCGTAAATGGCCGGATTTACTGTAACAGCATTTGCCCTGTGGGCACAGTGCTTGGCTTTTTCAGTCGCTTTTCGTTGTATAAAATTCGCATCAACGAAGATCTTTGTAATTCATGTGGCACTTGCGGACGAAAATGCAAAGCTTCGTGCATCGATACAAAACATCATAAAATCGATTACAGCCGATGCATCAATTGTTTCGATTGTATCGAAGTTTGCTCAAAAAGCGCCGTTAAGTTTTCGTATTCCTTCAGAAAAACAGAAAGACAAGTTCCTGAGATCGATGCTTCGAAACGTCGGTTTATGATGGCAGTGGGAGTGGCCGGAGTAGCTGCTTCACAGGTTTTTGCCGATAGCAAATTGCTCCAAACAAATAGAAACAAGGCAAAGCGTCAGACGGCTATAACACCTCCGGGCTCTCAAAGTACGGATCATTTGCTGTCGAAATGTACAGCCTGCCATTTATGCGTAAGTAAATGCCCTTCGAATGTGATTCGCCCCGCTTTTAACGAATATGGTTTGAGTGGTTTTATGCAGCCGATGGTAAGCTTCGAAAGAGGTTTTTGTAATTACGATTGTACTATTTGTTCCGATATTTGTCCAACCGGAGCGCTTACTTCGCTCACAATGGAACAAAAACATGTCAATCAAATGGGACAGGTGAAATTTGTAATCGAAAATTGTATTGTATTTACCGACGGTACCAGTTGTGGAGCCTGTTCTGAACATTGCCCTACGCAGGCAGTAAGTATGATTCCTTACAAAGGCAGTTTGACAATTCCGCATACCGAAACCGATATTTGTGTGGGATGCGGCGGTTGCGAATACGTTTGTCCGGCTGTACCTCACAAAGCCATTTATGTGGAAGGAATTGATAAACATAATATCATTCATTTGGAAAAAGAAGAAAAAGAAGAAGTGACTGTAGATGGTTTTGGTTTTTAAAATCAAACGTACATCTTTTTGGGGTTTACATTTTACGCCAAACCAAAAGTTAAACCTGTTGCAAAACACCCATTTGAAAAAAGACTTTGCCTATACTTCAATTTTGAACAGTGTTAATTCTTGTTTTTTTTATTTTTTATTTTCAAATAGAAAAGCGATTCTCCATAATTATATACAAAAAATTGCCCTGTTGGTTAATTTTATGTGTATTTTTGTGTGATATTTGTCAGCAATAAAAGTCGAAAACACACGAAGAGACAAGTATTATTCTATTAAACTATGACTTTTAAACAATTAATACTTGCATTTTGTCTATTTGTGAGTGCGTCACTATCGCATGCACAATCGACACTCACTTTTGATAAGTTGTTTTCAGTGGGGATTCACCTTACCAAAACCGAATATAACGGGGATTTGGGAAATTCAATTTGGAATTTCAACGCCGGACAAACTGGTTCTTATTGGTTTTATTGGGGAGGTGGTGTGTCTTTTTCCGTGAATTTAAATGCTTCTTTCTTCGTAAGCCTAGATGCCAACTACGGAACTTATGGATTTTTTGATGATCCTTCTAAACATGAGCCGTTTACATACAAGGATAATAACTTTTTATCCAACAAACTCGACTTTACGACGACTGCGCACTATAAACTGAACAATGGATATATCCTCAGGGAAGATGTGATAGTAGCTCCTTTTGTATCGTTGGGTATGGGTGTCGCTAAGTACTTTCCACACTTTCGTGATGAAAAATATGCAGAGGTTTATGGTATGCCTCATCGCTTAGGTGAGCCTAACAAAGTGGATTTTATTATACCATTTGGTGGAGGTGTGCAATTTAATATCTCCAAGGAGCTGGCTGTGCGTTATCAATATCTATGGCATTTTACAAGCAGTGATGCCCACGATATTGTTTCCGACCAAGATGGCCGGAATGATATGTATGGACAGCACATGGGCAGCATTATTTTTTCCTTTGGCAATGTGGATCGAAAAAAAGTATTTAAACCATATCCCACAAAGAAATTTATTAGTTTTTAATTGCAGAAAGTTATAAGTTGCTTATTTTCAAACTTAAGTTGTTTTCGTGCATTAAAAAATAAATACTTTTTATAACTTTTTTTTCGAATAGTATCATAAACCAAACTTTTTACTACATTTGTAGTCAAAATTCCAGACTTTATGCTTAGTCCTGCCAATCAACTTATTCTTTCGAGTGCCAAGTTGCAGCTTTCTGCAACCGAATTGGAGTTGCTTAATGATTTGATTCCTCGGATACAGGACTGGGACAGTGCGGTCACTAATATTATTGCTCGACAAACCGCTCCACTATTTTTCAAGAAGTTGCCACTGCTCTCTAACCGGGATTTGATACCTGCCGAAGCGACAAATAAATTACAACAGGCCTATTACAGAGCCCTGAGCAGGGGAATGGTGTTGTACAATGCTTTCGAAAAAGTGGCGGAAGCTTTTATCGATGCTGGTATCCGTGTGGTGGCATTGAAGGGGATATATCTTTCGGAATGGCTGTACGGCGATATTGCCCTGCGACAATTCAGCGATATAGATTTGCTCGTAAGGGAGGATGACGCGATGGACTGTCTGTATGTTCTCTCGGCACTGGGTTTTAAGCCTTCCGATGCTGCAGTCACCGAATTTATTTCGTCCAAATCGGAAATCGTACATTACGCTCCAATGGTACTTCATGATGTGTCGGTCGAAATTCATATTAAGTTACATCGCGAAAGTAAACATTACAACATTAAAACCGATTTGTTCCTGAACAATGCTAAGATTTTGTTGTTAAGAAATAGGCCCGTATATGCATTGGAACTTCACGATTTGCTCATTCATCTTTGTGTACATCTGGATAAACATTTTCGCGGAGGGCATGTGCAGTTCACCTCATTCAACGATATGGTGAATCTGTTAGAAAAATACCAAAATAATATTGACTGGGCATTGTTGATACAACGATGTGGTTTTCATAAATGTGAACAGGCTGTTTTCAGATTTCTTGTGTTGGTTCATAGATTCTACAATGCTGCATTGCCTGAACATATCCTTCGAAAATATGAAAGTGCATTAACAAAAGCAGATGAACTTTTATTTGTAGAATACCTGAATGGAGTATTTCCTCGGCAATATCATGCAGATTTACATTGGCAAAATATTTGTATAACTAAAGGGCTTGGAAATAAAATGCATTATTTGCTTGATCTGATATTTCCCCCGAAAAAATTTATGTTGCAAAAATATAATATTCAACATCCGTCATTGTTTTGGTGCTGGTATCCTTACAGGTATTGGGTAGGGATGAAAGGAATGTATAAGATGTTGTTGGGATAATAAGTAATAAGAATCGGGGAAACTGGAAGGTTCTTTGTGCTTTTTGTATCTGATAATGAATAAAACGATTTTACTTGGAATTAATATTGTTTTTATTAAAGTATTTTTGCAACTTTGCATAATTATTTAGTTTCCATAAATGAACGGAGAAAGTCACAATTGCTTTGTTTTTGTTGAAATCCAGTTTTTTTAGGGTTTATTTGTTTGTTTGTTTAAAATGAAATCTGTTATTTGATTAGGTCTGCTATGATTACAAAAAGAGAAAAAAACCTATCTACGGTTATGATTGCGATACAGGTTCTTATCACTGTACTCAGCTTCTACTTGACAAAATTTATTCTATCTAATCAGCCTTTTGATCAAAGAGAATATTTTTTTCTGATCATACAAATCATTCCGCTCTGGAGTATCTTTTTATATAAATTCAAATTGGGCATCATCTTCAGAGCCACTGGTTATGGCAACTTGATTCGGGGCTATATCGTAATGATTGGTTTGGGTGTTGCCATTTTTTGTTCTGAATTTTATTTTATCTCTCGCTATAAGAACGCCAATTTTTTACCTTATGCTGAGTATATTGCTGTTTTTGCATTGTTGAATCTTTTTGGATTACTTGCTTTCAAATTTATTTTTTACAATTTTATGCGTTATATGCGCCGTAAGGGACGCAACAGTAGAAATGTGGTGATAATGGCGAATGAAACAACCATTCCATTTATTGATAATTTTATTAAGGCTAAAGATTGGGGTTATCATCTTGTGGCCATAGTGTCGCACGACGATGTTTTCAAAGGTCGCTATAAGAAAGCACATATTGTAAAAAAACAGGAAACGCTTAATAAATATGTGACTGTGAATGCAGTAGATGATATTTTTTATTGTTTACCGGTGAACGATAAGAGTTATAATCTTGAATTGCTCTTAAAGGAATCAGAAGAAATAGGCATTACTTTGCATATAATGCAACCTGCTCTGAATCAAAAACATTTTAATAAATCCTTGTCCAGTAAACAATCAAAATATAAATTCATTACGCATCAAACTGTTCCAAAAAACTATATGTGTCTTAAGTTGAAGGACTTGTTTGATTTTGTGTTTAGTTCTTTTGTTGTCATCGCTCTGTTTCCATTGTTTGGAATTATTGCACTGCTTATTAAAGCCCATGATGGTGGTCCTGTGTTTTTTAAGCAGGAAAGAATCGGACTGAATGGACGTCGGTTTACCTGTTATAAATTCCGGTCGATGGTTGTCAATGCCGAAGCTATGCTCGATGGCTTGATGGATAAAAATGAGTCGGATGGACCTACTTTTAAAATTAAAAAAGATCCACGGATCACCAAAATTGGTTGCATATTGCGTAAAACCTCTCTGGATGAATTGCCGCAGTTTTTGAATGTAATCAAAGGGGATATGTCGGTGGTAGGGCCGCGTCCGCCGCTGTTGAAGGAAGTGAAACTTTATGAAAGATGTCAACTTCGCAGGCTAAGCATGAAGCCGGGCATTACTTGTACTTGGCAGGTAAAAGGACGTAATAAAGTGTCTTTTCAAGAATGGATGCAAATGGATCTTGAATATATTGATAATTGGTCACTATGGGTTGATGCTAAGCTTATTTTAGGTACTGTAGGAGTGATGCTTAAAATGAACGGTAGGTAGTGTGTTCTTCATTCGAAACTCCTTAAATGAACTATTGTCTTAAAAAACAGAAGCGAAAAACTCTTTTTAAAAGAGTTTTTCGCTTCTGTTTTTATTATTTAAAAGTTATTTTAGAATTTGTATTCCACGCCAATACCAAACACTTTATTGGTACGGTCGTAAGTATCGCTTCCGGCAACACCTCTTCCGTTATAGCTGACAGATGTTTTTGTCCATGGTGAGTAATTGGTAAAGAAATACGCCAGGTTCAGTCTCAGGTCAGGGGTGATATTCACAGCTCCACCAAAACCTACCGAATAAGAGTTCAAGCTGAAGCTCATATCGCTTTGATATGCATCGGTAACGCCTGTACGGGTAATTTGTGCACCGGCGCTTACCAAAAATACTTTATTGATAATGTATTCAGAGCCCAACAAGTATTCATTGATACCTCCATTGATGTAATTTTGTTTGTCGTTGGCCATGCTGGCGTCCGAGTCGAAGAAGTGGTGGTAACCGGCCGATACATTCCAGCTTTTAGTTATTTGATAATCGCCACCCACCGAAAGGAAAGCAGGAATATCGTGTGGAGTGTTTACGCCGTCTTTGTATAAACCGGTATCGTCTATTGTTGTTTTGTTTTGAACATTCAGTGCGCTTTTAAATTCATATTTGGCAGCGAGGTTCAGTTTGTCGAACTTATAGTTGATGCTTAATATCGGAGTTACGCCCCAGCCCGATTGTGTCGATTCTAACTGTTTATCGGCGGTACCTGCAGCAGTTGCTGACATTTTAGTGGCTTTATCTGTAAAATCAGGAGCTGCAGCAGATAATGTGCCCTGGGCTGTTTGAATATTGATGGCTCCGATTTGATCCGGGGTTAGACCAGCAGCTCCTAACAGACCTTGAATCTGCGCTACTTGAGCGGCAGATAATCCTGCCGAAGTGCCATTTGTCAACAATATTGCACCACCGCCACCCGTAACAATTGGCTGTAAACCGACTGCATATGAACTTGCTCCTGTAGCCCATCCATTTAAAGCAGTTGCTGCGTCAGTAAAGAATTTTGATGCCGAAACCATTGCAGAACCATTATAAGAGACTCCAAAAGCAGGTTGATTCGGATTGATTTGAATATTTTTTAAATGTCCTTTGTAGCCGTTGTTCACAATATTCAAACGTAGGCCAATCGCAGCCGACAAAGCATCGTTAATTTTGTAAGAACCATTCAGTTGCACCCCGAAAATATACTGACGACCTTCCATGTATTGATCAACAGAATAAGTCGTTGTGTTGACCCCGTTTGCTTTGAGCGAAAGCGGAATCATAGAGGCAGGCGCTTCGAACGAAGGCAATCCATTGTTGAATACTGCTTTTCCACCACCACCTGTTACTGCAAATGCTGCGGATATGGCATAACGGTCTTTTTTGTAAGCCAACTGAAAGCTTGGAATAATCGGCGCTGAGGCTTCGCCTGTGAATACTTTGGTTGCATTTCCGTTGTTATTGACTGCAAAGGGCGCAAAGGTAGAAGTAATTGTACGTGTTTGGTAAGCGCTCTGATTATTCAGTGAGAAATGAAGTCCATCGGTAAGGAAAATCAAACCTGCCGGATTGGCATATACGCCATCAATGCCTGTGGTGGCATCAAGTGACGGGTTGCGAAGGAAATGAACGCTCTGATTGGTGTTGGTCAATAATCCTCCAGCAAAAACGCTGGTACCTGCAAAGGCTAACATTGAAAATAAAATTACTTTCTTCATAAATAGTGTGTTTAATTGAATTAATTTTCCGGTATTATTTTTCTAAATTAAATATTCGTTAATCTTTTACCGATTATAGCGCACAAAAGTACACAATATTTTGGTATTTGTGCAGTATGTTTCAAATAACTGCACATTTTGTAATTAAGTATGCGGTAATAAATGCAATAAAAGCTAATAAAATATAAACAGAACAGGAGATGAAGTTTGACATTTGTGTTTCGAACCGGCAATAACTAAAACAAAGAGCTGTCCTTTAATGTTGAGGACAGCTCTTACTTTTAAAAACGAAATGTGTGTTTGTTTTCGCCCGATTACCTGAGAAATTCATCAATAAAAAAGTTGCGATAACACGTTACTTGCAGTATTCGTTGTGGGTTTTAATCCTAAAAATTTAGTGTACTGTGCTGCAGTAAGAATTGGTTTGAGCTTTGATGTTAAATTTGATGTGAGTGCATTCAGTTGTGTTGTGTACTTTGATTTATCGGAAGTTGCTAATGGCAGTATCTCCGATTTACTTTTCAGAAAATTAGTAACAGTGGATAAAACTTTAGGTTGCTGGTCTTTCGTAAGAGCCAGTGCTGTAGTTAGTTTGGTCATTACTTTTTCCGAAACTGAGTTTACATCAATACCGGCGGCAGTGGCTGCGGTAGTTGCTTTTTTTGCTACACTTTTTAGCGAGCTGGTCGAGACCTGTGCATTGGCACTTAACAAAAAACCAAACGAGAGTGCGAAAATCAAATAAATCTTTTTCATTTTAAACTGATGTTTTTGGGAATTAATAATCATATCGATAATAACAAGTCGTTGAACTTCGGACAGCGATTCGACGGCTAAATTAATCCGAATCTCATTATTGTATTCTTCAGGCTATTGTTTTTTACAAAATCTTAACGATCGGTTGCTGTAGATAATTAATTTCAAAGCCAACCCTCAGAATTTGGAACATCTTTTGTCTGTCTTTCGTCTTTGTTTTTTACTTTTTACTCTTTGTTCTTTATTTTATTGCATTGAATTATAACCAAACGTTCATCAGCTGTTTTACACGCAAATAAATACACATCTCCACCGTCTTTTATGCCTGTTTTTTGTCGGAAGGCTTCCACGCTTTGAGGGTAATTGCGCACACTGATGTTGGCTTTAGGGAATGCGCTTTTAAGCGCTTTTATATCAGCTTTCGAAGTACCGAAGACATTGTTTACATTGAATATTCGCCCCGGAAAATCAAGCAGCAATGTGTCGGAAGTATATAAATGGGTATTTGTATGTAGTTTTTTAAGGTTGTATTCATTACCAATGGTTTTAAAAGCGCCGGCTTTAAGGACGGATGCATTGGGTTCGTAAAGGTATTGAAGTATCTCGGTGGTCAATAGAGCTGTGGACTGACTTTCGTTATCGGACGTGAAGCTGAAAACCTGCTGCTGTTGCCCTGTCATATTAATTGTATGAATAAGGGTAGCGTTACTCAAAGCAGCATCGATAATAAGTAGTATTTCCTTACATTCGTTGTCGACCGAAATAATATGAATTTCGTTGATGGTTTCAAGTTCGCTCATCAATTGCGTCAAATCAAGCATTGGCGACAGTTTGATAAGCACTCTTTGTGCTTTTGCTTTCAGCAACGGATAGATGTGGCCAATATCGGGTTCGCAGTCCGAGAGGCGAAATACTTTCTTGCCTGTATTGCTGCGCCGGGCAGGATCGATAAACAGTACATCCACCGGCGACATAATTTTCAGGTACGCTTCTGCATCACTTTTGGCCACTTGTATGTGTTTTAGGTCCAGTACTTCGAAGTTGTGACTGGCCAGGCTACATAGTTCGCTGTTCCTTTCCACATATACAGCTCGACTGAAGTTTCGGGCGATAAAACTGCAATCGACGCCGAAACCACCCGTAAGATCCACGAAAGTTTCACCTTTACAGTGCGCAGCTTTGTAAAGTGCTGTGGATTCGGACGACGATTGTTCGAGCGAAAGCTGTAGCGGATATAAAATGTGAGGACAGTTGTAAAAGGTAGGGACTTTCAGTTTTATTTTCTGTCGTCCATTGATCTGTCGTATTGCCAATTGATAATCAATTTCGTCGGAACTGCGTGCCGTTAAACTGATTGCAAAAACATCATCTTTTTCGTGGGTGCGAATAAATTCCTGAGTCGCCTGATTCATTGTTGAGGGATTTTTTTCTTCAAAAGTACAATATTTTTTATACTTAATGGATGTTTGAGCCGGAGCAACAGATGTAATCCAAAAATTTATTTGGCTGGCAGATTCGTAAAAAGATGACTGAAAGGGTAGGGTGTAAAACAAAACCGTGCAGACTTTTATTGTTGCACGGTTTTGTTTGCACGGTTATTTGTAGATCAATACATTAATACTACCCTGAATTTCATACTTTCAGGTTCATTTTCATTATAAAAGAAATCGGAATTGGTAACGTAAATATCCAATCCACCTTTGCTGAAACTGTAATCCACGGTTTGTGTCCATAAATTTCCAGCTGCGTTTTCGTAGTTGTGCGAGTAGGGCAATGGTTGCTGAAAGTTACCGAGTACTGTATATGTAACTACAGTACCTGAATTGTACACAAAGGGAGTAATTTCGGGCATATCGAAATGGCACGAAAAGAATCCGTTCAGATTATCATCGTCCAGGTTGTAAACCCAGTCGTTTTGTGTAACAGCCAGGTCGATAATTTTCCATTGTAGTTGTTCCGGCTCATCTTCGCACGAAAGTGTGAACAAGGCAATCATAAGGATGAATAGTGTTTTCTTCATAAAATTCAGTTTTTTATAGGTGAATAATCTTATTTTATTTATGTTCTCGGGCTATTAATTCCAACCGATTAGCTTATCCGAATTAGTGCGGTTATTTGTTGCCAATTGAGATTTTACTTTGTTTACAAAAGTTATGCCTGAATAACGAAGCTTTCGGATGGCGACCCAAAAATATGGCTTTTGCTGCAACAGTAAATCTGAGATATAAAATGACCGTAGTGTTCAATTTACAGCTTTTTTTGCCCGATACTTATTGTTTTGTAAAATATTTGTAACATTATCTGCATAAACTTTCGACACCCCAAAAAGTGGCTATTCGCAGCAGGTGCATATTAAACTGTTATTGTATTTTGTGTATATCTTTTAAAAAGAAACTGATTCGAATCAATATAGTTCTATTTTGTTTTTTGAAAAAGAAATTTAAAAAACACAATGCTGTCTTCAGCTTGTTTTGATGGTTCGGCTGTTCATAAAATTAATTGGCCCGTAACGATAATTAACAAGAGTTTTTATATATTTGCAAAGATAATCAGAAAAGATGGACTATTGAGGTTTGTTTTTCATATTTCCTGAGTATTCAATAACTTTCAGAATTCATTTTATTTTTAATGGATGACGATGGATAATGTTCCTGCATAATAAACAAAAGAAATAAACATTTTTAAGCAAAAAATGTCTTATATTTGCATATCTATAAATAATCTGATTTTTAAATTAATTCAACATCATTTATGAAGAAAGTTTTAAAAATATTTGACAACTCTATTTGGCGAAGGTAGGAGCATATGAAGTGTCTATTAACGTCTTAAAATCCGTATTTGCATAAATTTTAAATTCTACTTATTGAGCAAATTATTCATAAATTAAAAAAATCATTTTTCAACTAAACACAAAAAAAATGAAACAATTAAAAAAATTGATGGTTGCATTTCTTGTTGTACTAACAACAACACTAAATGCACAAGTAACAACATCCGGAATTGCAGGAAAGGTAAATTCTGGTGGCGAGCCGATAATAGGTGCAACCGTTATGGCAACTCACACTCCATCAGGAACTGTATATGGAGCGGTTTCTAATGTAGATGGTCGTTTTAATATTGTAGGTATGCGTGTTGGAGGTCCTTATGAAATTAAGATTTCATATATCGGATTTGAAACAGTAAAAATATCTAATGTAAATTTACAACTTGGCGAAACCTATCCTGTAAATGTGAATTTACAAGATGACGCTGAAGAGTTGCAGGATCTGGTTGTATCAGCACAAAGAACTAAATTTACAACTGAGAAAACCGGTGCAGTAACGAATATCACAAGCAACCAAATGATTAATTTGCCTTCAGTGAGCCGTAGTATTATTGACGTTACCCGCCTTTCTCCTTATGGAGGCAAAGGGATGAGCTTTGGAGGTACAGATGGTCGTACGGCTAACTTTACAGTGGATGGATCTAATTTTAACAACAACTTCGGTTTAAGTTCTGCTCTTCCAGGTGGAGGCAGCCCAATTTCTCTTGAAGCAATCGAAGAATTACAAGTTGTAATCACTCCCTATGATGTTCGTCAGACTAACTTTATTGGTGGTGGTGTAAACGCTATTACAAAATCAGGTACAAATACTTTTACAGGTAGCGCATATGTTTATCATAGAAACGAAAACTTACGTGGCGATGCTGTTAATGGAAAACAAATCCCAGGTGCGCGCGACGTAGACCGTAATACAACATATGGTTTCACTTTTGGTGGCCCGATTATCAAAAATAAATTGTTCTTCTTTATAAACGGCGAAATGGCTAAAACACCAACAATAGCAAATCGTTGGAGAGCTTCAACAGATGGTGTTGCTGATGCAAATAATTATATTTCGCGCACAACTGAAAGCGACATGCAGACAGTTTCTGACTATGTGAAAAATAAATACGGATATGAAACAGGATCTTATACAAATTTTCCGGCTGATGAAAGCAATAACAAGCTTCTTGCTCGTTTAGATTGGAATATTTCAAAAAATCATCGGCTGGCTTTACGTTATAATTATACAAAAAACCTTTCGTGGATATCTCCTAATGCATCTTCTATGGATGGGGGTACCCGTATGACTGAGGACAGAATGTCACAAGCATCAATGGCATTTGCCAATTCAATGTATTCGATGGATAATCTTGTTCATTCATTCTCTGTTGACTTAAACAGCCGTCTGTCTGATAACTTATCTAACCAATTTTTGGCCACATTCTCAAAACTTGATGATGTACGCGGTACCAATTCAACAGAATTCCCATTTATTGATATTTTGAAAGATGGACAAGCCTATATGTCTTTGGGATATGAACTTTTTACCTGGAACAATGGCGTTCACAACAACGTTTTGAATATCAAAGACGAACTCACACACTATTTAGGTAATCATAAAATTGTAGGTGGAATAGCCTATGAATACAAGATGGCAGATAATGCTTATATGCGTAACGGTACAGGATACTATCGCTACTCCAGTCTTGACGATTTCTTAAATGGAGGAACACCTGAAGTTGTAAACTTAACTTATGGTTATGATGGAGAGAACAATCCTGCTGCTCGGGTAAGAACAAACAAAATCGGAATTTATGGACAAGACGATTGGAGTGTTTCTGATAATTTTAAACTTTCGTATGGACTTCGTATCGATGGACTTTTCTTCAATAATGATGACCTGATAACAAACAATGCTATTCTCGCTCTTGATTATTCAGGACGCAATATCGACACAGGAAAATGGCCTGCAACAAATATTGTATTCTCTCCACGTATAGGTTTTGTATGGGATACATATGGCGATAAAAGCATGAAAGTTCGCGGAGGTACCGGTCTTTTCTCGGGTAATTTACCGCTTGTATTCTTCACCAATATGCCTACCAACGGTGGAATGGTACAGTATCAAGCACAAATTAACGCTGCAAACGCAACAAAGAATGGTTTCACAATGGATGAGTTTGCCGGTGGACTTGTAACTGATGCCAGTGGAAAAGTGACTACTGCTGCTCTTTATAATAAATTAATGTCATTGGGATATCCTTCCACTATTTCTCCCGAAGATGGAACCGTTCCTTCAGCAATTGCGGCTGTTGATCCAAATTTCAAAATGCCTTCAGTATGGAAATCCTCACTTGCTGTTGACTATTCATTTAAAACATCATTCCCATTCTCTGTAACGGCAGAAGGAATTTTCAACAAAACAATCAACGGTGTTTCTATTTCCGACTGGAGTATTCCATCTGTAGGTGGTTTTGCCCGTTTCAACGGTGTCGACAATCGTCCAATTTATCCCTCTGGTTATCGTTCTGGTGCAAAAGCATTTGTATTGGAAAACACATCTCGCGGTTATGGTTGGACAGGTAACATTACTTTAAATGCTCAACCAATAGAATGGTTGAATTTAATGGCTGCCTATACACACACAGTGGCTAAAGATGTAACAGGAATGCCAGGATCTAATGCAGAATCTGCATTTACATACGTTCCAACTGTAGAAGGTCCAAACAACATTAAATTGCACAATTCTCAATACACCACACCCGATCGTATTGTGGCTTCGCTTTCTGCACACGATAAGAGCGGTAATCATTATAACATTATCTATGAAGCTTCGCGTGGTGGATCAAATTACTCGTACATGACTGCCAACGATATCAATGGTGACGGTTACAACTACGATGCTATCTATGTTCCAACTGACGAAGAAGTGGCCAGCAATCAATTCCGCTTTGTTTCGGAAGACGATAAAACCCGTTTTATGGACTATGTGCATGCCGATGATTATTTGAAAAACCAACAAGGCAAGTATGCAGAAGCTTATAGCGTTTATTCTCCTTGGTTACATCGCATCGACTTTAGCTACAAACATGATTTTACGCTGAAAACAGGAGATAACAAACATAAACTTCAACTCAGCTTAGATGTGAAAAACGTTATGAACCTTTTCAACTCAAACTGGGGAGTAGCTAAATATTTGAATCCGGAAATTGGTTCTGAAGCACGTATTCTTAAATACGAAGGTGTTGATGCCGAAGGTGTGGCTACTTTCTCTACACCATCTTCCATCAATGGTAATACCCAAACATTTACTCCAGGCTACACACTGGGTCAATGCTGGTATGCGTCAATTGGTATCAAGTATTTATTCAACTAATTAAAAAGCACTGACAATTATGAAATTAAATAAAATATTTCCATTATGTATTGCAATACTTGCCTTGATGACAAGTTGTACAGAAGAAGCAACAGTGACATTGCTTGAGGAGATTCAAGTATCGTCGTCTTATGTTTCTATCCCCGTAGAGGGCGGCTCTACATCCATTACCGTAACAGCTAAAGATAGCTGGACTATGGAAAAAGTAGTTAGCGCTAAAGATAGCGTTAAATGGTTAACTGTGTCTTCAGCTTCGGGCAGTGCCGGTGAATCAACGCTTACATTTTCGGCTCCAACTGCCATAGATGGTCGTACCGCAGAAGTTTTAATTCATGTTGGGGGTAAAACTCAGCGAATTAATATCATTCAGGGTTTAGCAGTCATTTCGTCTGCCACCTGTGCAGAAGTAATTGCCGGGCCTGACAGCAAGACCTATCAGGTAACCGGAGTATGTACATCGATAGCCAACACAGTGTACGGCAACTGGTATCTTACCGACAATACGGGCACCGTATACATTTATGGTACGCTTGACAAAAAGGGACAAACGAAAAACTTTGCAAGTTTAGGACTCGAAGTAGGAGATGAAGTTACCGTTGAAGGACCAAAAACTACCTATGGCACAACCATAGAATTGGTAAATGTAACAGTTGTCAAAATCAACAAATCGCTTGTAAAAGTTGATTCGGTACAAAACGCAGTGCTTCCTCTCGAAGGTGGTGAATTTACTGCATATCTTACCTGTAAAGGACAAGGCGTATCGGTAGAAATTCCTGAAGATGCCAAATCATGGTTATCAATTTCAGCTATTCAATCAACAGGAACCAGTTCTGTCGTAAAATTCAAAGCAGCTGCCAATACAGGTGGAGATCGTGGAACTACGCTTACTTTCCGCACTACCGATGGAACCAAAAGCTATAGTTCACAAACAGCTATTAGCCAAAAAGGAGCCGTTTTAAAAGTGTCGATTGCAGAATTTAACGCAGCTCCGGTGAGCGATACGCAATATCGTTTGACAGGTGTTATTACAAGTATACCCGATGCTACATCCGGAAAATTGTACATAAGAGATTTCTCTGGTGAAACATATGTTTATAAAATTACCGATTTTGCCAAAAAAGGTCTAAAAGTAGGTGACATTATCACAATTGTGGGTAAACGTGCCGCATATAATGGAACTCCACAAGTTGCTGGTGCTGTACTTGAAAGCTCTATACCTGTAACCACAGCTACTATTGCTGATGTGCTGACTAAAGCTGACGACACTACTAAATACTTTATGATAACCGGTGAAGTTACATCAATCGCCAATGCAGTATATGGAAATCTTTATTTGAAAGCCGGCGACAGTGAAATCTACGTGTATGGCTGTTATCCGGGTTATGGTGCAACCGGCGATTTTAGAAAAAATCTGTTGGCTACCAAAGGTATTAAAGTTGGAGATAAACTTACCGTTATTGGAACAAAGAGCTCTTATAACGGAGTAGCTCAACTTGCAAATGGTATTTATTTCAGCCACGAAAGTGCTCAATAAGATTTCGAAAATCGTTAATGGGAACTAAAACCATTAACAACAATGATTAATTTCAGAGGTTGTCTCAAAAGTGAGACAGCCTCTTTTTTTTGTATCATTCAATGTATGTTTTTCGGCGAGAAACAACCGCTTTCAGCGAAAAACAACAGAACCCCGACTGATAACGGTTACTTCCAGCGAAAAACAACCGTTATCCAACGATGGATGATAGTCCCCTGCTAAATGCAGGGTATCAACTGCAACGGATGGAAAGCTCCCGAAAAGTTCGCGTAATATAACCGCAACGGATGGAAAGCTCCCGCAAAGTGCGCGTAATAACCTGCAATGGATGGAAAGCTTGCGAAAAGTTCGCGTAATAAACCGCAACGGATGGAAAGCTCGCGAAAAGTTCGCGTAATAAACCGCAATGGATGGAAAGCTCCCGAAAAGTGCGCGTAATAAACCGCAAAGGATGGAAAGTAACCGTTATCGGCGAAAAGCAATCGTTATCCGCGAGAATGTATCCAAACCAAACAAAAAACCTGTCGGATTTCGAGAAATCCAACAGGTTTTTATATGAGAAGAATAAATATAGTGGAGCTGATTTACAGTTCTTCGGTTGTTTTGGTTGGCACGTCGTCGTCATTACCGGCAATAGCTTCGCTGTTGGGCTGAGTTTCTTCTTCCGTTTTCACTTCCGCAGCTTCCGTTTCGGCAACAGTTTCGGGTTCGGTAGTAGTTTGTTCGGCTGTTGCAGCTATTGTTTTGGATGAGCCAAAAAAGAAACGCACCGTTTTGTTCGTGAGCCAGGTAACTCCTGCAAAATAAAGCAAAACCAGAAAAATCCATTGGAAGTAGAAGAGTCCCGTGTTGCGTGGAATAAATACATTGCCTTTGAAAATGCCTTCGGCGGGAACGTAGAGGTACAGAATGTCGATGAAATACTGTCCCATATTGCTCAGGTATTTCAGCCCGTTATCGTCAATTCTGGTTTCGAAATGAAGCACGTGCTCCGAACTAAGATTCAGGAAAAAGATAGCATGAAACGCCAGTAACTGAACCAGCGTGAAAATATAAAGGGTTAGTTTTTTATTGCGGAGGAAAATATAAGCCACCAGCGTCACCACTGCAAAAATGGCCGACTGTATAAGGATTGGTTTAATAAATTCGTTGCTTATGCTTTCGAGATAGTTAAAACCGGCTTTATCGAGCAGTTTACTCATCCATAAGCCAACTAAATTGAGCGAAAAGTTTAGAAAAGTCCAGGTGAATATGTTTTTTACTAAATAATTTATATCGGTTTTTTCTATTTTCATTTTGCCTGACAATTTATAAGTATTTATATTTCAGTATTTATCGAAATATTTTAATCGGACGCAAATTTACTACAAACTATTTATATTTAAGGTTTTTTTTTGCGCAATTTAATTAAAAACACCAAAGTTGGCGGGGGAAATATCTTGTTGGGCTGAAAATACTGAATGCTTTAAGTGTTCTTTGGGAGGGCAGCAACAAAAGCGGAAAGCATATCCTGTAGGATTGAAACCCGAAGCGCTCCTGTTGTATCATACCAACTACAACGAACCTGCTTTCGCCGAAGCAAGAGCAGGTTCGTTGTTGAAGTGAAAATATTTTGTCTGACTATCGGTTATTTCCGAAATAAATTAAATGGAAGGCTGTTTGTCTTAATTTTTTCAGGAGCAAAATTCATTCCTCCGGATTCATCTTCGGAATATACGTACCACTTCATTCCGTCTGGAATTGTGGTAGTCATTTTCATAACTGTGGTAAGTGTTGATGCATTAACGGTTGTGTAAGTAACTACTTCGTTCCAGCCTTTCTTAAGGTCCATATCTAAAGTAAACTGCTGGTTGTCTTCCACGTCGTTAAAAGTTCCTGAAACTTTCACATCTTTGTCAAAATACATAAATGAAGATACGTAGATTCCATTGAATATATCAGCATAACTTGAATAATCAGAGAGGTCAAAATTTGTTTTTAACAACCTGTAATAATTGTTGTCCGAAGAATGCTCTTTAAAATATGTTTCGATATTACCTCCTTTTGCCGATGGATCGCTTGTTGTTATGCCTGTCATTACATCAGTATTTAACTCACTAAGGCTTTCAGCAGGTAAATTAGCTAACTTACAACTGAACTTGCCTCCAGTACCAATCGTTGTAACCCCAATTTCGGTATCGTTTTCCAACTCAAGACAATATACAGAGCCACTTGTTCCAATACTGCTATTTGTCTCTATGACTCCACTAAGAATACCTTCTTTAGTGATAGAACTGTTTTTTACAGGAGTTTCTTTTTCATCGTTATCGCAAGCTGATAGTGCAAAACAACACAAGATAAAAGGAAGTAATTTTAGTTTCATAACATATAATATTAAAAGTTTAAACAAAAGTAAATATAAGTAGATTGTTTACCTAATTAATGAATCGTTGTTTTTGTATATTTAACGTTTCATGATGAGTTAGTCATAGCATAAAAATAATTTTGCTCCTATGGTGGTAGGCATTAAAACAAAACAAGCTCCGATGCAATTGTCGGAGCTTGTTCTATTTCATTTTGTAATGTGTTTATTCATCTACAATAATAGGTTTGTATTTTGGTACAAGTGTTTTCATTACCACCCAGCCAATAAGATAAGCTACGGCACAAATACAGAAAATAATAAAATATCCTGCTTTTTCACCTTCGAAACCCATAAACATCATCGGGTGACGCATGTATTCAGCTCCTTTCTCAAGTAATTCTTGTGTCATTAACACTTCTTGATTGTCCATTAAAGTAGTGCCTCTTGCAAAATCGAATAATTTCCCCGAACCTTTATTGATTATAAAAGAACCAATACCACCGGCCATTCCTCCTATACCAGTGATTGTCGCAATGGCACTTTTTGGAAACATATCACCCACTGTAGAGAAAATATTAGCCGACCATGCCTGATGAGCAGCTCCTGCGATACCAATAATTATGATTGGAAACCAGTAAGAGTAAGTTCCAAGTGGTTGAGCAAGTAGTGCAAGTAAAGGGATAAATGCGAAAATCAACATTGATTTCATACGTCCGGCATAAGGATTCATCCCTTTTTTGTCAACGAAATAGGAAGGAAGCCAGCCACCAATAATTGAAAGTAAAGTGATGGCATACAGAACAAAAAGAGCAATTTGAGCTTGTGGATCAGATGATTTAAGCCCGTAAACTGAACTGAGGTAAGCCGGAGTCCAGAAAAGAAAGAACCACCATACACCGTCGGTCATAAATTTACCAAAAGCAAAAGCCCAGGTTTGTTTGTAATTCAGACATTGTTTGAAGGTGAGTTTTGTCTCATGAATCGTATTTGCATTCGCATTAAGTGCCGTTTCGGCAGCATGATCCTGATGAATGTATTCGAGTTCAGCTTTATTTACTTTAGGATTTGCTTCAGGTTTTTTATAAATAAACACCCAAAAACCCATCCAAATAAATCCTAATGCACCAATGATGATAAATGCCATTTCCCAACCCCAGGTTTTAGCTATGATGGGTATAGTAACCGGAGCAGCTAAAGCACCTACTGTTGCACCAGCATTAAATATGCTGGTTGCCAACGCTCTATCTTTCTTTGGGAAATATTCTGCTGTTGCCTTAATCGATGCGGGAAAGTTTCCTGCTTCACCAATAGCCAAAACAAGCCGGGCAAAAATAAATATAACCACACTTACATTCAGTACCCTTGATACATTTTGTACCGTTGCTATTGCTTCTTTTGCTCCTTCAAATCCCACAAACCATTCACCAGCTACAATACCCGATGTGGCAATGCCCGAAAAAGCATGAAGAACAGCACCTATCGACCAAATAAAAATTGCCCATAGAAATCCTTTTTTTGTATCCATCCAATCGACAAATCTTCCGGCAAATAACATTCCGAATGCATAGAAAAGTGAAAATAAAGAAGTAATTGTACCGTAGTGATCATTTGTCCAGTGAAACTCAGGAGCAATAAAATCTTTCCATGTAAGCGATAAAACCTGTCTGTCAAGATAGTTTATCGTAGTTGCAAAAAACAGCATCGATACAATCGTCCATCGGTACCGTGTCATTTTTTCGTTGATTTTTCCAATTGTACTCATAGATTATTTTTTTATTTTTTTGATGATTTCTAACGCATTGCTACAAAGTTGGGTGATACCAGCCCAGTCGCAGGCTTTTATCATGTCGGTAGGGAAAAGGTTCGAACCCATGCCCACGCAGGTAACTCCTGCATCGAACCATGTTTTGAGGTTGGCTTCTTCAGGCTTCACGCCACCGGTAACCATTAAGTTCGACCATGGCATTGGCGCTTTCAGTCCTTTTACAAAGCCAGCTCCCAATACATCGCCCGGAAATACTTTACAAATATCGCAACCTGCTTCCTGTGCAAAGCCAACTTCCGAAACCGAACCACAACCAGGAGCATAAGGCACCAGTCGGCGGTTAGCCACTTTGGCCACATCGGGATTAAAAAGCGGCCCTACAATAAAGTTGGCGCCCAGTTGCAGGTAAAGCGAAGCCGTAGGTGCATCAACGATAGACCCAATACCCATAATCATTTCGGGGCATTCTTTGGATGCATATTTCACTAATTCGCCAAATACTTCGTGTGCAAATTCGCCCCGGTTTGTAAATTCGAAAACACGTACACCGCCTTCATAACAGGCTTTCACTACCTGTTTGGCTATTTCTATATCGCTGTGATAAAAAACAGGTACCATACCTGTTTCTTTCATAGCTGTCATTACCTGAATTTTTGAGAATTTCATATTTTATATGTACAATTTAAAGATTTACAATTTACAATTGCTGGTAGAAAACTTTTTACAATTGATTAATTGTTCATTTTGTTTTTTTTAGTAATAAGTGATTGTGTGATAATTGCCAGAAGTTCTTTGGTTTCTTTTTTCAATTCCAACAGAAGTTCCGGTTTTATTAATTCAACATCGGATATAACTTCAATCCAGTATTCAGTTTCATCAAGCTCTTCTTCAACAATTTTAAGTTTGTTGACAAAGTCTTTATCAGATTTAGCTCTGCATGCAGCCCTGTAATTTGCTCCAGGCGAAGTTCCTGAACGAACAATCTGTGCTCCAATTGCCCTACCCGAAATAGTATTTGGCAATTTATCCACCATTTTGATGATTCTGCCTGAGAACTTTCTGAATCTGAGTTTTAGCTCATCCGAAGTCATAGTAATTTACAATTTAAAAATTCACGATTTACAGACTAAAGATTAATAATTGAGTTGTTTATATGTAGAAATTTTTTTCATTCAATTGTCAATTGTACATTTTTAAATTGTACATTAACCTTGTATTTTGCTAAAGTACAATTTTCTTTCGCCCAATTGTAAATTGTAAATTTTAAAATTGTACATTCTTTTATCTTTGTACTCTTCCGCTGGCATCACCACCCGCCAAAGCTTCAACTTCTTCTATCGAAACAAGGTTGAAATCACCGTTCACGGTATGTTTCAATGCCGAAGCAGCTACAGCAAATTCCAATGCTTCGCCCTGGTTTGGCTTTGTTAATAAACCATGGATCACGCCACCAGAGAAAGAGTCGCCACCACCTACGCGGTCGATGATCGGGTTGATATCGTAACGTTTAGAAGTGTAAAATTCCTTTCCGTCGTAAATCATTGCTTTCCAACCATTGTGGCTGGCCGAGAAGGATTCGCGCAAAGTAGAGATCACATATTTAAAGTCAAACTCTTTGGCCATTTGCATAAAAATACCTTTGTAACCTTCGGCATCGGTATGTCCGCCTTCCACATCAGCATCGGGTTTGAATCCTAAACAAAGTTCAGCATCTTCTTCGTTGCCGATACATACATCCACATATTGCATCAACGGACGCATGATGGATTGTGCTTTTTCCTTTGTCCAGAGTTTTTTGCGGAAATTTAAATCTACTGAGACAGTCACGCCATGACGTTTTGCTGCTTCACAAGCTAATTTTGTTAATTCGGCAGCCGAGTCGGAGATAGCAGGTGTAATGCCCGACCAGTGAAACCAATCGGCACCTTTCATAATGGCATCGAAATCGAAATCATCAATACTTGCTTCGGCAATAGCTGAGTGGGCACGATCGTAAATCACTTTGCTTGGTCGCATCGAAGCGCCTGTTTCAAGATAATAAATGCCAACGCGGTCTCCTCCGCGGGCAATGAAATCGGTTTTAACACCATATTTGCGCAATGCATTAACGGCCGACTGTCCGATTTCGTGTTTTGGCAATTTTGATACAAAATAGGCGTCGTGGCCGTAGTTGGCACAGCTCACAGCAACATTTGCTTCTCCGCCTCCGTATACAACATCAAATACATCCGATTGAACAAAACGTGTGCTACCCGGTGTTGACAAACGGAGCATAATTTCTCCTAATGTTACAATTTTTTTACTCATTGTTTTTTGTAATATATAAATTATTTAAAATTGGTCGACCAAAAATAATACTTTATTTTTATATGCGCAAAATTAGACCATTCATTTTATAATAATGTCTATTTTTTGATTGAGAATGTGTTCTTATTGATCAAAATCAGAATTTAAAGAAGTTTTTAGCATTGTTATAGCTGATATCTTCCACCATTTTTCCGATAAAATCGAGTTCCTGATGTGGCAATAATCCCATTTCAACATCATTTCCGATTAAATTACACAAGGTACGACGAAAATATTCATGACGCGGGTAGGAGAGGAAGCTGCGCGAATCGGTGAGCATTCCTACGAATCGGCTCAGCAGGCCAAGTACCGATAGAGAATTCATTTGTCTTTCCATGCCTTCTTTCTGATCGAGAAACCACCAGCCCGAACCAAACTGCATCTTTCCGGCTACAGTTCCGTCCTGGAAGTTGCCAATCATGGTAGCTATCATTTCATTGTCGGCCGGATTCAGGTTGTAGAGAATTGTTTTTGTAAGTTTGTTTTGTGTGTCGAGTCGGTTCAGAAATTTCGACATGGACTTGGCGGTGTTGAAAGTTCCTATCGAATCGAAACCGGTGTCGGCGCCTAACTTATTGAAAAGGCGGGTGTTGTTGTTGCGGATAGCACCATAATGGAATTGTTGTGTCCAGCCCTTTTCCCAGTCCATTTCGGCAAAAATCACAAGCATTGCCGATTTGAATTTGAGCACTTCTTCGTGGGTTAATTCTTTCCCTCCATATATTTTATTGAAAATAGATTTGATTTCGGCTTCGGTGTAATCTTCGGCATAAAACTCTTCGATGCCATGATCGGATAATTTGCAGCCCTGAGCGGCAAAAAAATCCTGACGTTTGCGCAAAGCCAAAATCATGTCGTCGAAAGTAGAAATGCTTATTTCAGCTACTTTTGCCAATTGTTCTACGTAAGTACGGAAAGTAGCTGCATCCTCTACAGCCATGGCTTTGTCGGGGCGCCAGGTAGGCAACATTTTTACTTCGAAACCATCATTTTTTGTTTTGATATGATGTTCGAGTGAATCAATCGGGTCGTCGGTAGTACATACTGCTTCCACATTGTACCTGCGCATCATGTTACGTGCCGAATATTCAGGAGTTTGTAACTTGGCCGTGCATTCGTCGTAAATTTCGCGTGCAGTTTTGGGCGAAAGAAGTTTTTCCACACCAAAACCTGTTTTAAGTTCCAGGTGCGTCCAGTGATACAGCGGGTTTCGCATAGTATAAGGCACTGTCTCGGCCCACTTTTCAAATTTTTCCCAATCGGAAGTGTCCTTTCCTGTACAATATTTTTCGTCTATTCCGTTGGTACGCATGGCGCGCCATTTATAATGATCGCCACCCAACCAAATTTCGGTAAGTGATTTGAATTGATGATCGTTGGCCACCAGCGATGGAGTTAAATGACAGTGATAGTCAATGATTGGTTGCTTTGCAGCGTGTTGGTGATAGAGCTGTTGAGCTGTTTCTGTTTGCAGTAAAAAATTTTCGTCTAAAAAGTTTTTCATGAGCGTATCTGTTTCAAAATTAATATACGTTTTTTGGAAAAATTATACTTATTTGTTCTTTCAGTTTTATTAAAAAATGGGTTTTAAAGGCTATTTTTTTTTGAAATTAAAGTTTGAAAACATGTTATTAAATATATTTTCATTCCTTTTTTAGAGCACTGAAACTGTAAGATGTGTTTTATATTATTGATAATTAGTAAAATAGTAAGTTTTAGTCTTGCGTTTTTGTTTTCCGTGTTCGCCCACGAAGGTACAAAAAATTTTGATTTTACAAAATATGTTGTATTTTTGCAGCATATATTTTCTGTGTACGCACACGAAGTTATTAATTTTGATATGAAAAACCAAAACACAAAAATAAGAATAAAAGATATAGCCACAATGGCGGGTGTATCAGAAGGTACTGTGGATCGTGTATTACACGAAAGGGGAGAAGTTTCTGAAAAAAGTCGCGAAGCTGTTCAGAAGGTATTGGATGAAATCAATTATTCGCCCAATTTACTGGCACGATCGCTGGCTTCAAAGAAACATTATCATTTCGCTTGCCTGATTCCAATGCACAAAGCCACTGATTATTGGGAAAGTGTTGAAAAGGGTTTCAGTCAGGCTGCGATTGATTATTTACATTATAATATTCATATTGAGCGAAAATACTTCAATCAATTTGATGCTAATTCGTTTGTGGATGTGTCGAAAGAGTTGGTCAAAACCCATCCTGATGCTGTGATTATGGCGCCGATATTCAGAGACGAAACACTTGCTTTCACAACGGAACTTCAGCAACTTGAAATTCCGTATTCGTTTATCGATTCGATGATAGAAGATACTGATTTTCTGACTTATTATGGGCAGAATTCGTTCCAAAGCGGTTATATTGCTGCCAAATTACTTTTAAATTCTCTGCCCGATGCTGCACAGGTACTTGTGCTGCGTACCGATAGAAAAGGTGCAGTATCTAACCAAACCATAGCTCGCATCAATGGTTTTATGAGTTTTGTATCCGAAAATAAACTCATCAATACTGAACTTATTCATCTTGAAATGAGCGATGAAAATGAAGATGCCAATCTTGAAGTATTAAGGGATGTTTTTTCGAAAAACACAAACATAAAAGCAGCTATAACGTTTAACTCAAGGGTGTACCGTTTGGCTAAACATTTGGAAATACTACAACATGCCGATGTGAGATTGATTGGTTATGACTTGCTCCAGAAAAACGTTGACTACCTGAAACAGGATGTTGTTTCGTATCTTATAGCGCAACGTCCCGAGAAACAGGCTTATTTCACGATAAGGGATATGTGTGCCGAATTGATACTTAAACAGAGCATTACAAAGATTAATTATGTTCCTATCGATATATTGATAAAAGAAAATATTGAAGACTATATGCAGTTTAGAGAATAGTAACTGTAAAGCATTTTTTCAATACTTACATTAAAAGATAAACTTAAATAATTAAATACAAATTTATATCATCATGAAATTAGGAAAATACAGTATCGGTGTGGGCGACAGATTTTCGCACCAGGGTGTTGCACAACTGCGAGCCATAATGAAAGCCAATGAAACAGGACTCGAAATAAGTCCCGTTTGGAATAAATCGAATCGCGAACATATTTATGTGCACTCGCATCCAACCGATGTACGCAAAGAGGCTGATGCCGCAGTAGCAAAATTAGGCTACAAAGGTCTCTATTTTGTTGATGCCGATCATATTAATTTGTCGACAGTGGCTCCCTTTGTGGAAACAGCCGATTTTTTCACACTCGACGTAGCAGCATTTATAGGAAAACCAAGCACCGAAGCCGATGTAGCTGCTTTTGTGGCTTCGTGCGAAAAGTACATGGGAGAACTCTCTATTCCCGGCATGGAAAAACCGCTGCACATCAGTAAAGAAATGCTCGAAGCTATAGCAGCAAAATTTTTAGCTGCTACCCAACAGGCCTCCGAAATTTATAAATACCTTGTTGAAAACAAAGGTGTTGGTAATTTCATTACAGAAGTATCGATGGATGAAGTGGAAACACCTCAAACACCCATTGATATGCTTTTTATCCTTAAAATGTTAGCCGATAAGGGAGTGCCAGCTCAAACTATTGCTCCTAAATTCACAGGTCGATTTAATAAAGGTGTTGACTACCGCGGTGATTTGAAACAGTTTGCACGTGAATTTGAAGAAGATGTTTTGGTCATTGATTATGCAGTAAAAGAATTTGGCTTGCCCGAAGAACTGAAACTAAGTATTCACTCCGGTAGCGATAAATTCTCCATCTACCCGATGATGGCCGAAGTGATTCACAAATACGATAAGGGATTGCATCTTAAAACTGCCGGAACTACCTGGCTCGAAGAAGTAATAGGCCTGGCAGTGGCTGGTGGCGACGGTTTAGACCTTGCGAAACAGATTTATGCCAATTCATTCAACCGCAGTGAAGAGCTTTGTGCACCTTATGCCGATGTTATAGACATTGACAATGCTCAGTTGCCTTCGGTAGAAGAGGTAAATACATGGACAAGCGAAAAGTTTGCCAATACCCTGCGCCATATTCCGGGACACGCTGATTATAATTCAAATTTCCGTCAGCTGATTCATGTTGCCTATAAAGTGGCAGCCGAAATGGGCGAAACGTATACAAGCCTGCTCGAAAAGTATGAAGATATCATAGGAAATTGCGTAGAAGAGAATATTTACGAACGCCATCTGAAACGTTTATTTAATTTGTAAAAGAATAAAACAATACTGGCTAATACTCAGGCCGTGGCTCAACGCATAGAGTAACAATAAGCTGAAGTTTAATTTTTATAAAAATACAATATTATGAGTGATCTTTTTGATGTAAAAAACAAGGTAATGGTCATCACCGGTGGTGGTGGTATTTTGGGTCGGGGTATGACTGAATATATGTGTTCGCAGGGCGTAAAAGCCGCTATTATCGATCGTTGCCGCGATGCCGGACGAAATCTAGAAAAAGAATTACATGATAAAGGCTATATTGCCAAAAGTTATTGCTCTGATGTGCTTGATCAAGAAGCGCTGGAAGCTACAGCGAATGAAATTATAGCCGATTTTGGCCAGGTGGATATCCTTGTGAATGCAGCAGGTGGAAATATGGCAGGCGCTACAATAGGGCCTGACAGTACCATTTTCGATCTCGAAATAGATGCTTTTCGTAAAGTTGTCGATCTTAACTTGTTCGGCACAGTGTTGCCTACCATGGTTTTTGCAAAATTTATGGTTGAAAAAGGAAAAGGGAGCATCATCAATATTTCTTCCGAATCTGCTCTTCGTCCACTAACGCGTGTTGTTGGATATGGTGCTTCGAAGGCTGCAGTCACCAATTTTACAAAATATATGGCTACCGAATTGGCCACAAAATTTGGCGAAGGTCTGCGTGTCAATGCTATGGCACCCGGCTTTTTCCTTACAGAACAAAATCGTACTTTGATGACTAATCCTGATGGATCGCTTACTGCCCGCGGACATTCAATCATTGCTCACACTCCTTTCGGTCGTTTTGGAAATCCTGATGAACTGTTCGGTACACTACATTGGTTATCGAGCGATGCATCTAAATTTGTTACGGGTACGCTCACTGTCATTGATGGTGGTTTCGATGTATTTTGTATATAAAAATTGCCCCCTGCCCCCCCTAAAGGGGAAAAGAGTGCAGAATATCTTTTATTTTTTATTAAATTAAATTACTCAAAAAGTGCTACCCACAAATTCCCCCTTCAGGGGGTTAGGGGGCAGATATATATTATGATAGAATTAAAAAAAGACACAAAATACGCCCTGATGGTGGCTACCTCTATGGGCGTTCGCATTACGCCGGTGAACGGACAGCCTGTTCACAGCAGTAAATTATTCGAAATGGAAGTTTCGAGTGCCGAAACCAATGTTGCAAGTATATCATCCTATTTGGGCTTGCCTGTGAAAGTGCTGACTACTTTCGTGAAAGATAGTCCTATAGCACAAATGATAAAGAATAATTTACGAGCCCGGAATATGGATTACGAAGGCGTGGAAGTTCCTCAGGGCAATCCCTGGGGTTATCGTCATCAATTTAACATTGCTGACAGTGGCTTTGGAACTCGCGGACCACGGGTGTTAAATGATCGTGCTGGTGAAGTTGGTCGCACTCTGAACGTGAAAGATTTTGATTTGGAACGTATTTTTGTACAGGAAGGTGTTCAGATTCTGCATCTCTCAGGTTTAATTGGTGCATTATCGGTTGAAACAAGCGAATTCTGTCTTGAACTGGCTCGCTTTGCTAAGAAAACAGGAACTCGTATATCCTTCGATTTAAACTATCGTGCTTCGTTTTGGAAAGGACGCGAGAAGGAATTACGTGAAATTTTTACTGAAATTGCATCTGTTTCGGATATTTTGATTGGTAACGAGGAAGATTTCCAGCTTTGTTTGGGAATAAAAGGTCCCGAAGCCGGCGGTAAAGGTATTGAAGCTGAAATTGAAGGTTTCAAAGGAATGATTGGTCGCGTAAAAGCGGCATTTCCTCATGCTTCGGTTTATGCAACTACACTGCGTGAAGTTGTTAGCGTAAACGAACATTTGTGGGGTGCCATCATGTTAGAGGAACAAAACTGGCATGTAATTATGCCACGCAAAATCAATGTACTCGACCGTATCGGTGGTGGTGATGGTTTTGTGGGCGGACTGCTTTATGCCATTCTGAAAGGCTGGGAACCTGATACATGGCCAAATTTGGCTGGGCCTCAGGCGCATTGGCCACCACTTTCCTCACCGACTATGCTCAACCAGCCGACGAAGAAATGGTTTGGAGTATTTGGGGCGGAAATGCAAGGGTGAAAAGATAAACATATTTACGATTGAACTATTTACAATTTACGATTTATTACCCTGGATTATGACGAGTGATGAACTTAAAAAGAGATTGATGTTATTCGCATTGCGAATAATAAAATTATCGGAAAGTTTGCCAAATAACAAAACAGGGAATGCCTTAGGTAATCAGATTATACGTTCAGGTACATCTCCAGGTGCTAATTATCGTTCAGCTTGTCTTGGTAAATCAGATAAAGATTTTCTGAATAAATTGAAAATGGTTGAAGAAGAATTAGATGAGACATTATACTGGCTCGAATTAATTGTTGAATCAGGATTAGTTAAACATGATCTTCTTGATAGTTTAATGAAAGAAAATCAGGAATTATTGAATATAATTGTAAGTTCAATTAAAACAATGAAAAACAAGATAAATTCGAAATAGTTAATGAATTCTTATTAAATGGTCAATTGTAAATAAATTTTATGTAAATTGGATTAGCATTTAAATTGTAAATTGTAAATAGTTAAATTGTAAATCAATATTATGCTCTACTACGAAATAGGTTCGACAGAACTGGAAATCAATGCCGAAGACCTGAAAAAAGGACTTTTCGAAGCGTTGGAGAAAATGGGAAAGAAGCACAAAGTGCTTGCTATTCCGCCTGACTATACGCGCTTGCCAAGCAGGGCGGGGGAGTTGACTGAATTTGCGTGGCAATATTATGGTGATGCTTTGACGGATGTTCTGCCTGCTTTGGGAACACATTCACCAATGACAGAACATCAGATTTCGCACATGTTTGGTACTTTGCCGGCTTCATTGATTCGTGAGCACGACTGGCGAAACGATGTGGTAACGGTTGGTACCGTACCTGCCGAATTTGTAAAAGAAGTATCGGGTGGTGCTGTCGAATTCCCATGGCCGGCGCAGGTCAATAAATTGCTGGTCGAAGGTAATTTTGATTTAATATTGTCAATCGGACAGGTAGTTCCGCACGAAGTGGTGGGGATGGCCAATTACAATAAAAATATTTTTGTAGGTACCGGTGGTGTCGAAGGGATTAATAAAAGCCATTTCGTTGGCGCTGCTTATGGTATGGAACGTATGATGGGGCATGCCGATACTCCGGTACGCCGTATTTTTAATTATGCTTCGGAACATTTTACCCAGGACTTACCTATTGTTTATGTACAAACAGTTGTAGGTCTTGATAAAAAAGATGGCATAGTGAAAACACGCGGTATGTTTATCGGGGACGATTACGAAGTGTTCGACAAAGCTGCTCGATTGGCGCTTTTAGTGAATTTCGATTTATTGGAAAAACCGTTGAAGAAAATTGTAGTTTATCTCGATCCTACCGAATTCAAGAGTACATGGTTGGGAAATAAATCGGTTTACCGTACACGCATGGCCATTGCCGACGAAGGTGAGCTTATTATCCTGGCTCCGGCACTCAAAGAGTTCGGCGAGGACAAAGAAATTGATCGACTGATTCGCAAATACGGATATTTTGGAACACCGCAGACTTTGAAGGCCTGTGATGAAAACGAAGAATTGAGGAACAACCTGAGTGCAGCTGCGCATTTAATACATGGCTCATCCGAAGGACGTTTCAGTATTACGTATTGTCCGGGCAAGGGCCCCGAGCATCTTACTCAGGCCGAAATAGAAAGTGTTGGATTTAAGTATGCCGACATTGATGAAATGGTAGCCAAATATGATCCGAAAAAGCTACGCGATGGCTATTGTATTATGCCCGATGGAGAAGAAATTTTCTATATTTCAAATCCGGCTTTAGGGCTTTGGGCTTTCAAGGACAAATTTAAGTATTAATTTATTAAACATAATATATTGATTAATTGGGGAATAATTGGTTGCGGAAATGTGACGGAGCTGAAAAGTGGCCCGGCATTTAACAAGGTGGAACATTCACGTTTGGTGGCTGTAATGCGCCGGAATGCAACGCTTGCCGAAGATTATGCAAAACGGCATGGGGTTCCGAAATTTTATTCGGATGCCACGGAGCTTATCAACGATCCGGACATAAATGTGGTGTATATTGCTACTCCACCCGATACGCATGCTTCGTATGCCATTCAGGCCATGAGAGCCGGTAAAGTAGTGTATGTGGAAAAACCTATGGCACGAAATTATGCGGAATGTAGTGAAATGATCAGTGTTTCGGAGGAAACCGGTCAACCGTTATATGTGGCTTATTACCGACGTACGCTGGCTTTGTTTCTGAAAGTAAAAGAACTAATTGATAATGACGCGATAGGTAAACCTTTAACTGTAAATATCCGGCTTTATAAGGCTTACGGTGATAATGATCGTTTCCCCGAACGTCAACACTGGCATGTGAATCCTGAAATTGGAGGTGCAGGTCACTTTTATGATTTGGCTTCGCACCAGTTTGATTATCTCGATTTTGTATTCGGACCGATCACTCAGGTGAATGGAATGGCAAGTAATATAGCCGGCTATTATCCGGCCGAGGATACAGTCTCAGCTGTTTTCTGTTTTGCATCGGGTGTCACAGGTACAGGAAGCTGGAGTTTTGTAGTCGACAAACAATCGGAAGAAGATAGCATTGAAATTATTGGTACAAAAGCGAAGATTAAATTTCCCTGTTTCGACAAAGGAGATTTGGAAGTAATTTCTGAAATGGGAACCGAAAAGTTTAGTTTTCAAAATCACGAAAATATTTCTTTTTACCTTATTGAACAGGTTGTCGGGGCTTTGCGGGGCAAAAACGAATGTGTCAGTACCATGTATTCGGCTGCCCGAACAAGTTTTGTGTTGGAAGAAATTGTAAAATCATATTACAAAAAAGAACAAAAAAAATAAGAATCCCTTTTTGTAAAGGGTGAGTGCCTATGAAAATAATTATTGACGATAAGATACCTTATATCCGCGGTGCTTTTGAAAATGTGGCGGAAGTTATTTATTTGCCCGGATCGAAAACAACAACTGAAATCGTCAGGGATGCCGATGCCATTGTGACGCGTACCCGTACCATTTGTAACGAAAAATTACTGGCTGGCTCATCGGTAAAGTTTATTGCTACAGCCACCATTGGTTATGACCATATCGATACAGATTATTGCGATGCTGCAGGAATTAAGTGGACCAATGCACCGGGCTGCAACTCTAAATCGGTAGAGCAATACATTGCTTCCACGCTTATGGTGTTGGCCGAAACTAAAAAGCTTCAATTGAAAGATTTGTGTATAGGCATTGTTGGGGTGGGTAATGTAGGAAGTAAAGTGGCAAAAATCTGCGAAATTTTCGGCATGAAAGTGTTGCTCAATGATCCACCACGCGAGCGAGCCGAAGGACCTGAAAAATTTGTGAGCCTTGACACTGTAAAGAACGAAGCCGATATCATCAGTTTGCATGTTCCGTTGAATATAAAAGGCGAAGATGCTACTTTTCACATGGGGGATGAAAACTTTTTTAGCGCATTAAAAATGAAACCGATGCTAATAAATTCCTGTCGTGGAGAGGTACTTGAAACCAGTGCGGTAAAAAAGGCATTGAAAGCGAAACAAATTTCGTCTTTTGTTTGCGACTGTTGGGAAAATGAACCGGATTTGGATCTTGAGCTATTGGAAATGACCGATATAGCTACTCCTCACATTGCAGGCTATTCCAAAGATGGAAAAGCAAAAGGGACATCGATGAGTGTGCAGGCGATAAGTGATTTTTTCGGCTTAGGGTTGAACAATTGGCAGCCTTCAGGGGTTGAATTACCGTCGAATCCTATCATCGAAATTGATGATGAAGGAATGAGTGAACAGGAAATTTTTTCAAACGCTATTCTTCATACTTATGATATTCGGCACGATGACAAACTGTTGAGATTATCTCCTGAGCACTTTGAACAACAAAGAGGAGATTACCCCATTCGCAGAGAGTTTCCGGCTTTTACAATTCGGACACAGCGTGTGGAAGAAAAGACGTTGGAAAAACTGAAATTATTGGGATTTTATGTCTCCTGAATTCTCCTGAAAAAGGACTTTTAGAAAGAACTTCCCGAAAAAATATTAAAAGTAAAATTATTATTAATCAATTAAAATCTCTGATAGTTCTCCTTTTGGGGGATTGAAGGGGCTTATCATTATGAAACAAAAAGCAGATATTGGATTAATCGGGTTAGCCGTAATGGGCGAAAACCTGGTGCTGAACATGGAAAGCAAAGGCTTTACTGTGGCAGTTTATAACCGTACAGTCGAAAAAGTAGATAAATTTATTGGAGGTCGCGGAGCCGGAAAAAACTTTATCGGAGCACATTCCATTAAAGATCTTTGCGATTCGCTGGAAAAACCACGAAAAGTAATGATGCTTGTAAAAGCAGGGAAAGCTGTAGATGACTTTATCGAACAACTTCTTCCGCATTTGGAACCGGGCGATATAATTATTGACGGTGGAAATACTCATTTCCCTGATACCATCCGACGTGCCAAATACGTTGAAAGCAAAGGTTTGTTGTATGTCGGTACCGGAGTTTCGGGTGGTGAAGAAGGCGCACTTCTCGGCCCATCGATGATGCCGGGCGGATCGCCTGCTGCATGGCCTGCCGTGAAAGAAATTTTTCAGGCGGTAGCGGCTAAAGTTGATGATGGAACGCCTTGCTGCGACTGGGTTGGCGAAGGCGGTGCCGGTCATTTTGTAAAAATGGTACACAATGGTATCGAATATGGTGATATGCAGATCATTAACGAGGCTTATCAGGTAATGAAAGATTTGCTTGGATTGACCGCTGACGAACAGCATGAAGTATTCAAAGAATGGAACAAAGGTGATTTGGATTCGTACCTGATTGAAATTACACGCGATATTCTGGCTGTAAAAGACGAAGATGGTTCTCCATTGGTTGAAAAAATTCTGGACACAGCAGGTCAAAAAGGAACAGGAAAATGGACGGGAGTTTCGGCGCTCGATTTAGGGATTCCTTTGACTTTGATTGGCGAGTCGGTATTTGCACGCTGCTTGTCGGCACAGAAGGATATTCGTGTGAAAGCATCCAAAGTAATCAGTGGCCCTGCAGTGAACTTTACAGGCGATAAAAAACAAATGATTGATGACCTGAAAGATGCTTTGTTTGGCGCTAAAATTATATCGTATGCTCAGGGTTATAACTTAATGATGGAAGCGGCCAAGGAGTACGGCTGGAACCTGAATTATGGTGGTATCGCTTTGATGTGGCGTGGTGGTTGTATTATCCGCTCTACTTTTTTAGGCGATATCAAAAAAGCTTTCGATGTCAATCCATCGCTCGAAAATCTGTTGCTCGATCCATATTTCAAAGCTATAGTTGAAAAAGCACAGGCCGGATGGCGTCGTGTTTGTGCTACTGCACTGACTAATGGCATTCCTGTTCCTGCACTTACTTCGGCGCTTTGCTACTTCGATGGTTTGCGCAGCGAACGTTTGCCGGCTAACTTGTTGCAGGCGCAGCGCGACTACTTTGGAGCGCATACTTACGAACGCATCGACAAACCACGCGGCGAATTTTTCCATACCAACTGGACAGGTCGTGGTGGAGATACCGCTTCCACAACTTATGTAGTGTAAGTTGCAGATTAATATAACATTAAAAGGCTGATTCAGTTTTTCCGAATCAGCCTTTTTTAGTTTTTATTTTTATTGCCATCAGGAAAAATTACTATTATGGCGTTTCAATGCTTCCGTCTTTGTATTTTGCAAATCGGCCTTTTTCTCTTGCGTACACCATATCGTCGCGTTCCCAGGGCCAGCCTCCGAATTCAGTGGCACGATAATCGGCAAAAGCCTTATGAATTTCTTCTTCGGTGTTCATGACAAATGGCCCATACTGAACAACTGGCTCGTAGATGGGTTTGCCCTGAAGAAGTAAAAGATAAGCATCCGTATTTCCGTTTCTTAATATTATTTCTTTATCTGTGTTTATTTCAAACGAGTGCTCTGCCTTTATCTCTTGTCCATCTGCTTCTAAAGTAGTGCCCCGGTAAAAATAAAGTGTACGTTTAGTCGCCATTGCTACTGCTGGTAATGTCCATTCAGCATCTGCCTGAATTTTTATGATCCAGATAGCCACCTCATTCTCTGGCGAAGCAGCCCATGAGTCGGGCGCTGGTGAGGGTGAGTTTATTCCCGCAATACTGCCTGCAATTAACTTTACTTCGGTTCGTTTGCCGTTTACGTCATCTGTTTTGTGGATTGGTATTTGTTCGTTCCATAACATCTTGAAATGAGGTTCGGCAAATTTTTTATAACCGGGAAGGTTGATCCATACCTGAAAAAGTTCAAGTGGATTTTCTTTTTCTGTTTCAATCAAAGGAAACATTTCGCTGTGCTGAAGTCCTTTCCCTGCGGTCATCCATTGCACATCTCCCATACCATAACGCCCGGCTTGTCCCCACGAATCGGCATGATCTACAATTCCTTCGAGCACTATAGTTACAGTTTCGAAACCACGATGTGGATGAACGGGAAAACCCGGAATTGTTTGTCCGTGATACATGCGCCAACCATCTTTTATTTGAAAATCCTGTCCTATATTGCGTCCGGAGAGGAGGTTTGCTTCCGGACCCATGTTTTTGTTCCCGACCGGATATTTGTCGTTGTGATGGGCACAAAAAAGAAAGGGATTTGAAACTTCCCACATAAATCCGAGTGATTTAATATTCGAAATGTTATTCATGTAGTTTGTGTTTTTTTTGAAAACGATTTTATCTTAAAACAAATGCAATTATAGTTTTGTTTGGCAGCACGGGGAATAGGATGGAAGTGAACCCTAAAAGTATATATTCGCTTTTAAAATGTATTATGGTGATTTAAGTTTGTCGTTGGATTCATTATTTTTAAATTTTTCGGTATATCGGATATGTGAAAATGAATTCGTACTTTTGAACATTCCAATTTTATCAGACTAAACCCTAATACACACAATCGCTCAATGTACAACTTTATTAATTTCGTTTATCGTAAAAAATCAAATCAAATATTTGGTTATCTGTTGGTTATATTTATTCTTGCGGCTTGTGACGGTAACAAAAGAGCGGACAATAATACAAAGTCAGAACAAGAATCGGAACAAGCTGGAGAGGTTGAAGAAGTGATACCGACTTTAGATACACTGCTCTACAATACAAAAATAAATGCTATTGCGAATGGCGATACTACTGGTTTATGGCCGGTAAAGAATCAACCTTATCCACTTCCGGGAGCTATTCTTCCATTCAAAAGGGTGGTGGCTTATTACGGCAACCTTTATTCGAGTAGAATGGGTATTTTGGGCGAATATCCACCGGCCGAATTATGGAAAAGACTCAATGCTGAAGTAAAAGCATGGGAGATGGCCGATTCGTTGACTGCTGTGCAGCCGGCCATTCATTATATTGCAGTTGTAGCGCAGGGCAGCCCCATGAAAGATGGAACTTACCGTACGCGCATGCCACAGGCACAAATCGACTCTGCATTGTCCATTGCTGCCATGGGAGATGCCATTGTTTTTCTGGATATTCAGGTGGCATTAAGTAAACTCCAAAACGAAGTGCCTCTGCTTGAAAAATACCTTATGCTGCCTCAGGTGCATTTGGGAATCGATCCCGAATTCTCTATGAAATCCGGCAATAAACCCGGAACAAAAATTGGAACTATGGATGCTTCGGATATCAATTATTGCTCGGAATATCTGGCCTCGTTGGTGAAAAAGCACAATTTGCCACCTAAAATACTGATTGTTCATCGATTTACCCGCGGTATGCTGACCAACTACAGAAATATAAAACTTCACCCGGAAGTTCAGATTGTAATCAATATGGACGGTTGGGGTGCGCCGGCGCTTAAAAACAATACGTATCGTCAGTATGTATATCGCGAACCGGTTCAGTTTACAGGCTATAAACTTTTTTACAAAAATGATTTGAAAAATCCTCCCCGTCGGTTACTAACCCCATCAGAACTAATGAAGCTGACGCCGCAACCAGTTTATATTCAGTATCAATAATAAGTTTGATAAAAGAATGAAAAGGCTGATTATATCTATATCAATGTTGTTGCTATCTGTAGTTGTTGTGTTTGCCATACAAATCAGCACCGACAGTAAAAGGCTGATATTAAACGAAAAGCTTCACTACAAAGTAAAATGGGGCTTGATCACCATTGGAACGGCAAGTGCTTCTACAGACAAAAGAATATTTAAAATTGGCTCCGATCTCTGTTGCAAAATTGAATTAAAAGCCCAAACCAATGGGTTGGCCCGGTTATTTTACATGAAAAACCATTGGGTTTCGTATGCAACCCTGAACTCAATAAGTACCTGTAAATCGCTTCGAAGCATAAGCGAAGGCAAATACAGACTTGAGGAAATTGTTGATTTCAATTCAGAGAAAAAACAGGCTGCGTTAAGAGAATATGATAAAACGAGCAACAAATATGTACTTAAGAATCTGTACGAAACTCCTGAAAGGACAAGGGATGTGGTGGCCGGGTTTATGTTGATCCGTATCATCGATTTCTCAACCTTACAAAATGGAGATCGAATTAGGATTGATGGTTTTTATAAAAAGGAAGGTTATAAAATAGATGTAATTTATGCCGGAAAGGAATACCTGAAAACCGCTAAAGGAAAGATATTGTGCCATAAAATTAAACCGATTGTTCCTAAAAATAAGGTTTTTGACGGTGTTGATGCGGTGGAAGTATGGCTCACAGCCGACAAAACCCAATATATTGTATTTGCACGGGCGCAGCTTGTTTTTGGCGACCTGGAAATGGAACTTGTTTCACCTGAAAAACATAAAGTAAAGAATTAAGTGTTTTCGATATAAAAATGTATCAGCAGATCATTGCTACTGTCAAAAGTTCATATGGCTGCGTTTACTTTTCATTAAAAAGGCTTACCTTTGAAAAAAATAAATACAAAACAAACTTACAATGACTTTTACAGAATTAGGAATCGACGAAAATATAGTTCAGTCACTCCAGGAAAACAATATTACTGAAGCTACCGACATTCAGATACAAACCATACCTCACTTGCTGCAATATGGTACCGACCTTGTGGCTGTGGCTCAAACTGGAACCGGAAAGACTGCTGCTTTCTGTTTGCCGATACTTCAGTTGGTTGATCCTAAGCAAAAGAGTATTCAGGCTTTGATTTTGGTGCCTACCCGCGAGTTGGGACAGCAAGTGGCGCGTGAGTTTTTTTTATTTTCGAAACATATGCCACGTGTTTTTGTAGAAGCAGTTTATGGTGGCGTACCCATCGACGAACAAATTGAACGTTTGAAGCGTACGACTCACGTAGTTGTAGCCACACCGGGTCGTTTGCTCGATTTGCTCGACCGGCATATGATTGACTTGAGAAACTTGCGTTTCCTTGTGCTCGACGAAGCCGATGAAATGATGAACATGGGCTTCAAATCCGAAATTGATCAGATACTTCGAAGCTGTAAAAAAGGAATCCGAAATATGTTGTTTACTGCCACTATGTCGGCCGAAATAAAAGAAATAATAAGCAACTATCTACAGCCTGGTTTTAAAGAGATACTTATCAATGCAGAGGAGTTTGTCAACCGCAATATAGAGCATCAGTACTTTATTTACAAACAAGGAGAAAAAATCGATGCGCTGAAAGCTTTTTTGGCACAAAGGACTGATCAGCGTGGAATTTTGTTTTGCCGTACCAAAACGGATGCCAAGCGAATTGCCAAGCAGTTGGCCGGTTTTGAAGTTAGTGCCGGAGCGCTTCATGGCAACTTAAATCAGGAAATGCGCGATAAAGTGATGCGTGGATTCAAAAAGGGTCGTATTAACCTGCTTGTTGCCACCGATATTGCTGCGCGCGGCATTGATGTAAAAGAGCTCGACTATATTATTCATTATCATTTGCCCGAAAAAGCAGAATATTACACCCATCGTAGCGGAAGAACAGCGCGTGCGGGCAAAACCGGTATTTCGGTTTGCATGATTCCATTTAAAGATGTGGAGGAAATTTCAAATCTGGCATCTGAATTACAAATTCATTTCAATGAGATAAAAGTAGAAGTTGAACCACAATCTCACTCGGGTGCGACAATCAAAATTTTTATAAATCTTGGTTTTGGTCAGGGCTTCACTAAGAGTAATTTAGCCGAATTCCTCGTAGAGGAAGCAGGGATGACTGCCTCGGATGTAAAAAATGTAGTGGTAGAGGATCAACATTCGAGTTTCGAAGTCCCCGCCAGGTTCGAAAAACAAATATTTATCAATCTGAAAGGATATAAAATATCACATCGTAACGTAAAACTTACACTCGACGAAGTTTAATTCATTCAGGTTTTTTGTCCTGTAAATGAAACATCTTTTTATATAGAATAAAAAAGAGTTTAAATAATAAGTGAAAATAGTTGAATTTCGGAATGAATAATTAGATTTGCAATCAACACTTTTTTTATCAACGTTAAATAGAAAAAATATGAAAATCAGATTTATAGGAGCAGCTCGCGAAGTGACGGGAAGCAAGCATTTGGTGACAACTGACGATGGAAAAAAAATTCTACTTGATTGTGGAATGTTTCAGGGTAAAGGGCTCGAAACCGATGCCATGAACCGTAATCTTGGATTTGACCCCGCCGAAATAGATCATTTGATCCTTTCGCACGCTCATATCGACCACACAGGATTAATTCCGTATATGTATAAACTTGGTTTCCGTGGATCAATTATCTGTACGAGTGCCACAAGAGATTTGTGCTCAATCATGCTGGCCGATAGCGCACACATTCAAGAACTCGACGTGAAATGGTTCAATAAAAAAAGAACACGCAACAATGAATCGCCTGTTGAACCTATTTACAGTACCGAAGACGCTGAGCAATGTATGCAACTTTTTATAGCAGTAGGTTACGATCGGCGTTTTTATATCGACGACAAAATAAGTGTGAAATTTACAAATACCGGGCACATGCTCGGCAGTGCGGTGGTGAATTTGCAAATCATCGAAAACGGACAGAAAAAACGTTTGGCTTACACCGGCGATATTGGCCGGCCTTACAACCGTATTTTACGACCTCCAACCGCTTTTCCACAGTGCGACTATCTGATTACCGAATCTACCTATGGCGATCGCCTGCATTCCAACGAAAATGAAAAAGAAGAAGATTTACTCAGAATTGTGAATGAAACCTGTGTGGAAAAGAAGGGAAAACTCATTATACCTTCATTTTCGATCGGACGGACGCAGGAAATTGTATTCGTGCTGAATAAATTATACAATGAAAGAAAATTGCCACACATCGAAGTTTTTGTCGATAGTCCTTTGTCGGTGAATGCGACAGATATTTTTCGGATGCACGCTGCCGATATGAACGATGAAGTAAAAAAAGTATTGGAACACGATCCCGATCCATTTGGGTTTAATTCACTTCGCTATATTAAAAAAGTGGAAGAGTCCAAAGCGCTGAACGATTCGGATGAACCTTGCATTATTATTTCGTCATCGGGCATGATGGAGGCCGGACGCATAAAACATCATGTGGCCAATAATGTTTCGAACTGGCGCAATACGATCCTTATTGTTGGTTATTGTTCGCCTACATCGCTTGGAGCACGAATACAAGAGCCGGGATTGAGATTTATTTCTATTTTTGGGGAAATACACGAGGTGAATGCGAAGATTGCAAAAATAGAAGCTTTTTCCGGTCATGCTGACTATAAAGAAATGATTGGTTTTCTCAATTGTCAGGACAAAGAAATGATACGGCAAACTTTTCTGGTGCATGGCGAATATGGAGTACAACAATCCTACCAGCAGAAACTAGAGATAGAAGGATACAAAAATATCGAAATTCCCGCATCGGGCGAAGAATTTGAATTATAGAAATGTATAGAGAAATAAAAAAAGGAACCGGACATTACTGTCGGTTCCTTTTTTTTGGTTGAGAGCGGAAGACGGGACTCAAACCCGCGACCCTCAGCTTGGAAGGCTAATGCTCTATCAACTGAGCTACTTCCGCAATTTTAATTTGAAAATTTGAAAATGAGTTAATTAGAAAATGAATTTTCAAATTTTCAAATTTTTCAATTTTCAAATCTTTTTAGTGGGCAGTGAAGGATTCGAACCTCCGAAGTCGAAAGACAGCTGAGTTACAGTCAGCCCCAGTTGGCCACTTTGGTAACTGCCCTACTAATTTTCTAAAGCGGTGCAAAGGTAAGTTTTTTTTAAGACACTACCAAATAATATTGGCCATTTTTATTGCGGTAATTGCGGCTTCTACGCCTTTATTTCCGTGTTTTCCGCCTGCTCTGTCCTGAGCTTGTTCTAAGGTATTGGTAGTGAGAACTCCGAAAATGATCGGGCAATTTTCAGTCCGGGTATTTAATTTTGAAATTCCATAGGTAACACCCTGACAAACGAAATCGAAATGTGGTGTGTCGCCCTGAATGACGCATCCAAGTACAATGACAGCCGAATATTTCTGCACTTTCCGGCTTTCAATCACACATAAGTAGTCGTTTACTAATTCTTTGGCGGCATAAGTGAGTTCAAAAGTACCGGGAACATGCACTATATTGATGTTTTTTAATTTAACACCATTGTTCACGAGTGTGTCTACAGCTCCTTTGAGCAATGCGTGGGTAATCTCCGGATTCCAATCGGCTACAGCAATGGCATATTCCTGTTTGGTGACGATTTCTTTCGACGGCATTTTATCGGTATTGTAGTCCGATAGATTTTGATATTGAGTGGCCATACTATTTTTTTTAAATTACTTTTAATTTGTAAAAACGGGTGTAAAGAGTTTGAATTAAAAAAGCTACTCCATAAGTTGAAGTAGCTTTAAATTCGATATTCAAAATAAATTATTTTTGAATTCTGGCAATGTATTTTTCGATGTCGGCTGCTTCGGCGCTTTTCGGATAATTATCCTTGATGTCGTTATATGCTTTCAACGCTTTTTCGGGTTGTTTCAGCGATTCGTAAACGATACCTGCCTTTTTAAGGTAGATAGGACTCAGTACTTCGTTTTTAGTGTCGGCTGCTTTTTCGAAATAATTGAGGGCTTTCGAAGTTTCGCCCTTCTCTACATAAGCATCACCAATTAAACCAACTACCGAAGTTGAAAAATAGCTGTCTTTGCCATCATATTGCGACAGAAATTTAACTGCATTGTCGTACTGACCTAATTTATAATAACAAATTCCGGCATAGGCAGTCGCCAAATTCCCCGATTTCGTAATTCCGTATTCCGAAACAATCTCTTTAAAACCAATAAGTTCATTATTTCCTTCGAGCGCCACTTTAAATGAATCGACAGCAAAATAGGTTTGTGCCTTTCCCATTTCGGCTTCGGCGTCTATTTCTCGAGGTTGAACGTAGAAATTACGAAACGCCAGAACGGCCAACACAACTAAAACAATGGTGGCCACAGTAAAAATAATCTGTTTCTGATATTTTTCGATAAATGCTTCGGAGCTACTTAATACGTGTTCAACACTCTCTAATTCATCAGTTTTATTATCTTTTTTATTCGACATAAGATTGTTGTATAATTACTTAATTTGTTAATTTTGATTTTTCGTACCGCAAAAATAGAGATTTTCTTTCATATAGCGAAATTTTATGAATAGTTTTTTCTATTTCAATAACAGATAAATAAAATCAACGTTAAATTGCATTTTTTTACTCAAAAAAATGATGGCATTTGAATAATACCAAAATAAAAGCATTATATTTGCATCATAAAGAAACGAACCGCATTGTTCTGAGATTGGAAAACTCAACACTAAAGTACTAACGAGTAATGCAGGTTTTCGATGGCGGGCTGCACCTTCGGGTATCCCTTGCGGACGGCAGATTACAAAGAGAACTTTCACCTCAAATCCTGTTCACAGGAGTTTTCTCAACTAAAGCGATGCGGTTTTTTCTTTTTTTCTATTTTATTTGCAAAGGTGTCCGATTAAATTTGGTCGCCTTTTTTTTGTTCATTTTCTTATTATTTTAATAAATTTAATTATAATTCGAGAGATATTTTGTACTTTCGCTTTCGATTGTATACCAAGGCGAAAACCTAAAAACCAGACTATGTATTTTCTGAAGTTAATCCGAATTAAAAATCTTGTTTTCATCGCATTTATTCAAATAATAATGAGACAGGTGCTGCTGATGCCCATTCTACAGAAGTATGGGTTCGAAATCAGCGCTATCGATTTAAATTTTTTGTTCATGATGCTGGCCATTATTTTGTTAGCCGCCGGAGGATATGTATTGAACGATTATTTTGATGTGAAAATTGATGCTGTCAACCGCCCGGATCAACTTATTGTTACAAAGTCGGTTTCGAAGCAGAATGCAATGCTTTATTATCAGGTACTTACCGGTGTGGGCGTCGTGTCTGGATTGCTGCTGGCTTTTAGGCTGAGTAGCTTTACACTTGCATTTATTTTTATAGTTGTACCCGGATTGTTGTGGTTTTACTCTTCGAGTTACAAACGTCAGTTCTTGATCGGTAATATTATTGTAGCGTTGTTGGCGGCCTTGTCAGTGCTCATTGTTGCTTTTGTTGAATTGGCGGTACTCGAGCAGGATTTTGGCACTCTTCTGTTCGAAACACCAATCCCTCACCAATTTTATCTCTGGATAGGTGGTTTTTCTGTTTTTTCGTTTCTGCTGACCTGGATACGTGAAATAATTAAAGACATCGAGGATGAAAAAGGCGACAGGGAAATGGAATGTCGCACAATGGCGCTGAAGTGGGGCACTCCAAAAACAAAATATTTTCTGTATTTTTTGATTGCTGTCACGGTAGTTGCTTTGTTTGTAATTCAATTTTTTATCACTGAGTTCGAAGGGAATCTGACAGTTAAATATATCACTTTTGGTTTGGCATTACCACTCGCGCTGCTGGTTTTTTTAATTTCAAAAGCACAAAATGTAACTGATTATCATCAGGCATCAACATTTGTTAAGTTTATAATGTTATCTGGTGTATTGTATAGTTTTATTTTTTATTTTCAAATGGCCAAAACTTATGGTATCAGCGTTTTCGATATATTCATTATTAAATAATTGAATTGTTATGAAGGTAAAATAATTATTGTCTCATTCTTGTTGTTTTCGATGCTCTCCGGGTTCAAATCGCAGGATATTCATGAAAGCTTTTACAAGAAATTTTTGGCGGGAATGGCTTTGGCATAGGGCTCTGAAAACATACTTTCGGTGGTTTCGCCTAAATTGAGTTATTACTACTATGATAAGTACAAGTATTTTGAAACGTATTGTGCGATCGAAGGTTCTTCCAGGATGTTTTTTGGTTGCTGGGCTTCGGCCGATGTTTTATATGGCATCAGATAAGGAGTTTTTTACTTTTGATACTTCGCTGGTTGCTTGGTGACTGCCGCGCCAAAACTACTACTCTAATGATATCGAAGAGTATTCAGCTTATTTTAGTCTGAATCCAAAATATGGGCTCAAGTTGCGTCGGTTTTGGTTCAAAGTAAGTCCGTTGTTTGTTTTTGGCGAAAATTTTAATGCATATTTCGATAATTATACTTAATATTGTCAGATTAGTAATTTGTTACTTAATATTGAATTTACGGTCAATATTTTCTTGATTATAAAAAATTAACAACTTGAACAGGCATAAAAATACTTCATTATTTTTATTATGAATTTATTACAAAATATAGAAAAATATAAAATTATTCTGGCTTCGCAATCGCCCCGCCGAATTGAATTGCTTAGCGGATTGAACATTAAATTTGAAGTTCAGGTATTGGATGTGAATGAAGATTTTCCGGTACAAATGGTGGGAGTAGACATACCTATGTATCTTGCCGAAAAAAAAGCTAATGCATACAAGCATATAATGGACGAGAATACAATGATAATTACTGCAGATACCATTGTTTGGCACGAGGGTAAGGTGCTGGGCAAACCAGTGGACGAATCGGATGCAAGGCGAATGCTGCGTGCCTTATCGGGAAAAACGCATCAGGTCATCACCGGAGTCTGCATTTCTACACTTCGGCGACGTAAAGTGTTTCATGTTATTTCGGATGTGAGGTTTGCCCGACTTGCCGAAGCCGAAATAGAGTATTATCTCCAAAATTTTAAGCCTTACGACAAAGCAGGTTCGTACGGTGTTCAGGAATGGATAGGTTTTGTTGGTGTCGAGCACATCACCGGCTCATATTTCAATGTGATGGGTTTGCCTGTGCAGCGACTTTACAATGAGCTGAAGCGATGGAAAGAATAGATTTTTGTTGATCCTCCCAGCCGGAATGCTAAATTGCTTTAAAACGATCTATTGCCGGGGCTGCAATTTGGGATAAATGCATTTTCTTTATGAATTTCAAGATAGGCGATTGTTGTTTTTTAACCAAAGTATTGCGTGCACAAAAAAGGACAGAAAAACTCTAACGAATAGCGATTTGCCATCTCGGCATTGCAAACTGAAAAAAACTGTAATTATTTGGGGATGAATTTTGTCAATCGGACAGAATTTTGTAATTTCGCGTCGAATTCAAAGAAAACTCAATTTTAAACAATAAATAAAATGATTAAAGTAGGTATCAATGGTTTTGGCCGCATCGGACGTTTGGTTTTCCGTGCTGCTCAAGAAAGAAACGATGTTCAAATCGTTGCAGTAAACGACCCATTTTTGGATCTTGACTATTTGATTTACATGTTACAGTACGATACTGTTCATGGACAATTTAAAGGAACTGCTGAAAACAAAGGTGGTAAATTGTTTGTTAACGGCAAAGAAGTTGCTTTCTTCGCTGAAAAAGATCCAGCTGCAATTGGTTGGGGTGCTTCAGGTGCCGACTATGTAGTTGAATCAACAGGTGTTTTCACTACTATCGACAAAGCTAAAGCTCACATTGCCGGCGGCGCAAAAAAAGTAGTTATCTCTGCTCCATCAAACGATGCTCCTATGTTCGTTTGTGGTGTAAACTTAGATGCTTACACAGCCGACATGGATATCGTATCAAACGCTTCATGTACTACTAACTGTTTAGCTCCTTTGGCTAAAGTTATCAACGATAACTTCGGTATCGTTGAAGGTTTGATGACAACTGTACACGCTGCTACAAATACCCAAAAAACAGTTGATGCTCCTTCTGCAAAAGACTGGCGCGGTGGTCGTTCTATCCTGAACAATATCATTCCTTCTTCTACTGGTGCAGCTAAAGCTGTAGGTAAAGTTATTCCTGCATTGAACGGAAAACTTACAGGTATGGCATTCCGCGTACCAACTGCTGACGTTTCGGTGGTGGACTTAACAGTACGTTTGGAAAAAGCGGCTTCTTACGACGAAATTAAAGCAGCTATCAAATTGGCTTCTGAAACCACAATGAAAGGTGTTCTTGGATATACCGAAGATTCAGTTGTTTCTTCTGACTTTATTCACGAATCACGTACTTCTGTGTTCGATGCTAATGCTGGTATCGCTTTGAACGGTAACTTCGTAAAATTAGTGAGCTGGTACGACAATGAGTGGGGTTATTCTAACAAAGTGTTGGACTTGATCGCACACATGGATACAGTGAAATAAGCTGACCCGTAATTATATTATAAAATATCCCCTGTAGCTCAAATGCATGCAGGGGATTTTTTTTGTGCGCTGTGGAAGCTTGGGGATTTGGGAAAATTATAAACCGTATGTTCTGATATTGATTCAAATTTTGCAATTATTGAACAATCACAGTGTAATTTGTACATGGCCTTATTATGGCGTTTTTTGTTTATAAATAGTTGTGTCAATTGAGAGAATATCAAAAGGAATTCTTCGGTGATATTTCCTCAAATGAGCTTTTGAATGTAGGAATAACGTATACCGAAAAAGCATAAACGAGCATTAGAACAGATTTAATCCAATAGTAATAAAAATCTATTGTGAGTTCCATGCGACAAATATTAAAAATAAAAATGAACGCACGAGATTTTTTTTACATTCGGATGGAGATTGCTTTGCGCTATTCGGGCTATTTGGTTGGAAAATCACTCCCCGTTGCTTTGGCCTGTTCCTTTGCCTTTGAAAAAAAACAGATAACTTTCTGAGGAGCTATCTGTTTTCTAATAAGTTGGAAAGTGATATGTTTTTAATGAAATACATTCAGGAAATTACGCGGTACTGCTGTTTCGAAGCTTACATTTTCGAGCGACATAGGATGGATAAATGCCAGAATGCGTGCGTGTAAACCCATTCGTCCGATGACTGTTGACGTGGATCCGTATTTTTTGTCGCCTACAATAGGGTGTCCAATGCCCTGCATGTGTACACGAATCTGGTTTTTACGTCCTGTTTCGAGTTCAATTTCAAGCAGTGAGAATTTCTCGTTGCTTTTTATGACGCGGTAGTGCGTTATGGCCTGTTGTCCGCCGTTATCGGTGTCGCTCGAATGAATTTTCAACGATTTCTCGTTTTCGGTGAGCCAGGTGACGATGGTGTCTTTCTCTTTTTCAACTTTTCCTTCCACAAGGGCCACATATACCCTGCGTGTCACCACTTCGTGCCAATGTTCCTGCATGGCAAGTTGTATTTCGCGCGTTTTTGCAAACACAATAATGCCTGATGTTTCGCGGTCGATGCGATGCACAACAAAAATACGATTTTGAGTAGCGCTTTTCTTTACATAATATTTCAGGATGGAGAAAGCGGTGGTTTCATCACTTTTTCCGGTGCTCACGGTAAGCAGTCCTTCTTTTTTCTCAACGACAATAAGATACTGATCTTCGAAAATGATTTTGAGTTTAGGGTGCGAAAGTTCGATGTTGCCCCGCAGACTGTTGATAATCACATTGTCGTTTGGCTTCAATGCAAAATTGAATTGCGTTGTAATTTCATTGTTCACCATTACCTGACGATGTGCCAGTAAAGATTTGATAGAACTTCGGCTCATTCCTCCCATTTTTGTCAACAAAAACGACATTAAATCGATGTTTTCTGCCACTTTCAGTCGGGTTTCTTTCGGAGGTGGTGGAGGCGTATTTATTTTTTTTCTCATTCTATTTCTTTCTTTTTTATAGGGTAAATCATGTAATTAATTGTGTTGTTGTGCTGTCATGGCTGATGATCTTATCAGTTGTTCAGCCATTTGGCCACTGCTACTGCAGCATTTTCTCCATCTATAGCCGAGGAAGTGATACCGCCCGAATAACCTGAGCCTTCGCCGGCAGGGAAAAGTCCTGCAATGTCGGGGTGCTGTCCGGTTTCGGGGTTGCGCGGGATGCGAACGGCTGACGAAGAGCGGGTTTCGACGCCCACCACTACTGCATCGTTGGTGAGGTAACCGTTCATTTTCCTGTCGAATTTCTTAAATCCTTCGCTCAGGCGTTTAGAAATAAATTCGGGTAGCCAGAAATGAAGGGGCGAAGAGATCAGGCCGGGTAAATAAGAACATTCGGGCAGATCGGCCGATACGCGTCCTTTTACAAAGTCAACCATTCGTTGTGCCGGGGCTGTTTGTCCCTGTCCTCCATTGTTCAGAAATGCCAAATGTTCGATGTGCTGCTGAAACTTCAAACCGGCTAGTACGCCGTATTCTTTGAATTCTTCCGGTATGTCTTCGGGTTTTATTTCGACTACAATTCCTGAATTGGCAAAAGGCGAATTTCGTTTTGATGCCGACATTCCGTTCACAACAATTTCGGTGGTGGTTGTTCCGGCCGGAACAATACGACCTCCGGGACACATACAAAACGAATAAACGCCGCGGTTGTCCACCTGATCCACCAGACTGTAACTTGCAGCAGGTAAATACTCATTGCGTTCCTTGCTGTGGTATTGAATGCTGTCGATCAGGGCCTGGGGATGTTCCACCCTCACACCCATGGCAAAGCCTTTGGGTTCGAGTTTTATGTTTTGTCGGTAAAGCATTTCGTAAATATCGTGCGCCGAATGCCCTGTAGCCAGGATTAAAGCTTTGGCGCTGTAAGTTTCGCCGCTTTCGGTTTTGCAACCTTTCAGCTCATTGTTTTCAATGATGAGTTCGGTGAGCTTTTGTTCGAAATGAATTTCGCCTCCGCTGTTGATAATTGTTTTGCTCATATTTTCCACCACCAAAGGCAGTTTGTCGGAGCCAATGTGGGGATGGGCTTCGTAAAGAATTTCTTCGGCAGCGCCATGAAAATGAAAAAGCTCGTAAATGCGTTGCAGGTTGCCTTTTTTCTTCGAACGCGAATACAATTTACCATCCGAGAATGTGCCTGCGCCTCCTTCGCCAAAGCAATAGTTGGATTCAGGATTAAAAGCCTTTTTCAGGTTCAGCTTGGCGATGTCGTGAACGCGTTCCTTCGCTGTTTTTCCCCGTTCGAGCAAAATAGGTTTAAAGCCCGATTCGATCAGTTTTAGAGCAGCAAAAAGTCCTGCCGGCCCTCCGCCGATAATAAGCACAGGTGTTTTGTCGCCTACAAAAGGAAAATCAAAGTGAATCGATTCATTTTCGGGCGCTGGCTCATCAATGTAAACTTCGAGGGTAACGTTTATTTTCACCTGAAACGAACGGGCATCGATCGACTTTTTTAAAGTACGGATGCGGGTGATGCGTTGAGGTGAAACTTCAAGTTGATCGGCCACTTGCTTGAGCAGTAATTCCTGTTTTTCGGCCTGTTCGGGGAGTAGTATAAGTTGGAGTTGAGTTTGCATTTGTTTCAGTATTAATAATCATACAAAGATAAGCAAAAATACGACTTTTCTTTTAAATACACTTACATCTGGTCGTAAGTATGCCAATAAGAGAATGTGCCAATGAGAGAATGTGCCAATGAGACAATATGCCAATGTGCCAATAAGATAATATGCCAATGTAAGAATATTGAAGAATGAACCGATCTGCTCTTTATTATTAATTTTTAATTGTCTACAGTCTTTTGACGTTAGGCTTTAGACATTATTAAGCACTGATCACTCTCAAAACTCAGAACTCAAAACTCAAAACTCAGAACTCAAATTTTCAAATCTTCAAATTCTCAAATTAATCTCAGAACTCGAAACCCGAAACTCAGAACCCGAAACTATATGTCTCTTTTATAGTGAAACATTTCATGGCAATTGATCCACTGGTAGAGACCGATGGCAAGATAACACAAAGCAAAAGCGCTTACAAAACCCATGATTACATCAATGACATAGTGGGCCTGAATGTAAACCGTAGCAGCTACAAGCGCCAGGTAAATAGGGATCAGACAAGTGAAAACAATATATTTTTTATATCGGAATATCATGATCATAATAATTGTGGAGATACCTACATGCGAGCTGGGGAATGCGGCGGTGGGTCTTTCACCCAGCAATTGCGATTTCTCTACAAGGTCGAAAAATACGCCGGGCATATTATGATTGTCCATGAGTTTATAATTATAATTGAAATAGTGACCCAGTTGCAGAAAATCGCCTTTCAACGCGTTATCAATGCCTATGGCCTGAAAGTAATACTGCGGACCTGCTGTAGGAAATAACATATAGATCAGATAGTAGCTGTAAAAGGAGAAAAGTACAACAAAAAAGAAAAGACCGAAATACTTTGGACTCGAAAAGAAAAAATAAACACAACTGCCTGCTATCAGGAAATAGTACGAAAAGTAGCCCATATTCATAATTTCGCTGCACAGTAACTGAGGAAAGCGTTCGGGAAACACAAGCGCCGGCTGAAATCCAAATAGATTTTGTTCGAAAGCTGCCAACACATGATCGTAATTCAGCAATACTCTGTTCACTTCGTAGGTCTCTGGATACCAATAGGAGAGCAGCGAAAGCAGCAAAGCCACACGCATGATGCGAATGATCCACCAATCTTTGTAGCAATTGATGTAAGCAAGACCTACAATGGCGCAAACAATGAGCAACCTTGCTTTCAGTAATTCGTATCCGGTATTCGTTCCATATCTCGAAATCAGAATGATAAGCGATGAAATCAGAATGTAAACAAATGTAAGCTTTTCGGCTGTCAGGTATCTTATGTTGCGAAGCTTAATCATGAAATTCAAAATGAATGCTGTGAAATATGTTTTCAAAAATAATAAAAGGCAAATATACGTTAAAAGAGGCAATTATAAAATACAAATGTAATATCTGTTTCAATAAAAAGCAAAAAAAACCGCAATTGGATGCGTTGATCACAATTGCGGTTCAATAAAAGAGATGTGTTGTTTACTTAGCTACTCTTTCGAGCCATTTTACCATGCTTAACATTACAAGCATCGAAAGACCTGTGGCAATAACGAATACCAACCAGCATGCCCAGATAGGAACACTTGTGTAAAGCAGACCTCCGATAAATAAAATTGAGTTTCCAACGGCAGTTGCTGCAAGCCAGCTACCTTGCATCAGTCCCTGCAAATGTGGTGGCGCTACTTTCGATACGAAAGACAACCCGAGTGGCGAAATAAACAATTCAGCTACAGTAAGTATAAAGTAAAGAATAACCATGATCCATGGAGTTACACGCATGGCATCCATTTCAGCAGCAGTCATGCCCGAAAGTGCCTCTTTGGCCGGCAATGCAAAAGAGAATATCATTAAGAATACATATGCAAGTGCAGCGATACCCATACCAATTGCAATTTTCATTGGAGTTGATGGCTCTTTTTTTCTTTTCTTCAGTGAGCCGAATATCCACATGATGAGTGGAGTAAGTGTCACAACAAAGATCGGATTTACACTTTGGAATATTTCTGCTCCTTTAATACTTGTGAAACCAAGATCGACATTTATCACGTCCAAATTCACATAGTCACGTGCAAAATAGGTCAGCGAGTATCCGTTTTGGTGGAATGAAAGCCAGAAGAAAATGACAACGCCGAAAACAGCAAACAATGCATAAATACGTTGTTTGATCTCCTGAACGCTCATTTGAATTTCTTCTTTTGATATATTTGAGGATGTATTGTTCTTATTTACAACTTTCTTAGCAGGATCGGGGAATATTTTTTTATTTGCAATGTATATTACAAGTGAGATAATCATCGCGATAATTGCAGCAGCAAATGCATATTGGAAACCTCTGTTAAATACTTCAAGATAATTGTTTGAAAAGATAGTTAAATCTGTAACATTACTTCCATCCAACATTGCTTTGTTGGCATATTCATTCAAACGGCTGAGCGATTCGGCCGGCATGGCAGCACCTTGTTTAATGTACTGATGACACAACTCGGGTAATGAACCATTGTAGTCAAAATTATGTTGTTTCAACCACCAGTTTCTGACCCCAATTGCAATAAATGGTGCAAACATGGCTCCGATATTGATGAACATATAAAATATCTGGAAGCCAGCATCTCTTCTGTCAGAATACCTTGGATCATCATACATTTGTCCGACTAATGCCTGAAGATTTCCTTTGAATAATCCATTTCCAAACGAAATAACCATAAGTCCACCAATAGTTATGGCCAGATAAAGACCCATACTTGGCACAGGAGTTGGAGTTGGTATTGCAATAATAAGATAGCCGATAGCCATTAATACAATACCAATCATGATTGTGCCTTTGTAATTCTTGGTTTTGTCTGCAATTAATCCGCCAACTAAAGCCAGCAAATAGATCGACGCATAAAAGGCTGAGTAAATATAGCCTGTTGTGGTTTCGGACAATCCGAATTTCGACGAAATGAATAGCGTAAGAATAGCCATCATTATATAAAAACCAAAACGCTCGCCCATATTGGCAAGTGCTGCGGGGATCAAACCTTTAGGATGATTTTTGAGCATAAAATTGTTGTGTTTTTGACTGTTGTTAATAAATAATTTATTTTTTGCAATCGCAAATATACTAAAATCGTTTGAAAATGCAATAATTATACATTGTAAGTCATGGCTTCAGGCTTCATCACCACACCCATGTTTTTGCGTCCATCCACTTTCACCACAAGCGGTTGGTCGAAATGTACATGTCGTATGTATTGCGATTCGTATTCGGCGACACAATTATCCAAAAAATCAACATCATAGGTTCCATCTTTCTGAAACGGATTGATGGTGAAGTACGACACGCCGAGCGAAGTAAGGTTCTGAAAGAAATGTGTTCCCTGACTCGGATCGATCCTGTATTGCTCCAGCCCCGATTCCACAATCACCCTTGCATTGCTTATTTGTGGCCACTTTACCGGTATGCCCAGCCAATGGTCGCTTGAACCCCAACGCCCGGGGCCAATCAACACATAAGGTCGGTTTTCGGCGACCATTCGTTTGTTTATTTTCTCAAGATCATAAGCAATAAATTGATTTTTAGAAGCATTGAATGCTTCGGTGCGTACGTACACTACATCGAATAAATCGTTTGTAATCCCATGACCCAATGCGCTTTTGCTGCTGATAATGGTGTTGTTGCTTTCAATGGCGCCAATGTCTTCGTGAACCATTTCCTTGCTATCCACAATCGGTCTTATTTGCAACAAGTAGAAAGTGTGTTGTTTCTTTTCGGAATAATCAAGGTTCACCGCAAATTCAATTTCAATAGGTCTGCCCATTTCATTCTGAGCAATGTGCAGTACTTCTTTCAGAATATCGGCCAGCGGATAAACATCATGCTTCAGGATATTTGCAAAAGTGATCACTTTGCGTCCCTCGTAAAGTCCATCCTGAATAATTTCGTTCTGAACATCAAAAGTAGAAGCGATGTAGCGCAGTGTGCCGTCGGCCATTGCATCCTGAACTCTTACTTTCACAAGATTAAAACCATCGTCTACCTGAGGCACAAAGCTGATTTTGGATAAATCGAGTGCGTTAAAGTAAGTCTGGGTTTCGCGCAACGAGAATTCGAGTGTGCTGGTTTGCAACACATTGTTAGGGTAGGAGGGCGAAAACCGAAGCGTAACCCCTCCATCCACTATGTATTTGCCAAGGCCAAGGGCTATATTGGCAATGCCATCTTCGGGCTGTTCGGGGCCTATGGGATAGTAGTTGAGCGAACGTGCCACCCCCGAGAACGAAGGGTAATACCTCGTTCCGTAATGATTTCCACAGATTTCCTGTAACACGATGGCCATTTTTTCTTCGTCGATCACATTTTTTGTGGCCGTCATATAAGCTTTGCTGTCGCGAAAAAAAACAGAAGCATACACCGCTTTGATGGCCTCGGTAATCATAACAAGCATATGCGTTTTACTTTCGGTATTCTGCGGCACCATGTAGGTGGAGTAAATTCCGGCAAAAGGCTGGTAGTGCGAATCCTCGAGCAGACTGGATGAACGCACAGCAATGGGCGACGAAATGGCGCCCAGAAATGCGTATAAATCGGCAATCAATCGCTGCGGAAGACGGGCTTTTAAAAAATACTGAAGTATCTGGTCGTCATCTATATCCGATAGGGCTTTGGGATACAAATGGTTCATTTCCATAAATTCGCTGAAAATGTCGGTACAGAGCACCACTGTTTTAGGAATTGTAATCTGACTGTTTTCGAATTTTTCAAAACTGTCGTTGCGTTTGATCATGGCATCGATAAAGGCAAGTCCCCGTCCTTTTCCGCCCAGCGACCCTTCGCCAATGCGCGCAAAGTTGGAATACTGGTCGAATCTGTCCCGTTGGAAAACGGCAACAATCCCCCTGTTTTTTATTTTGCGGTAATGAACGATGGCATCAAAAATAATCTGTCGCACTTTGTTCAGGTCGGTGGATATTTCGTTGTCTACATTGATGTTTTTAAGAAATTCGGCCAACGGAAACATAGCCCTGGAATATAACCAACGCGAAATATTGTTTTTCGATACATGATAGTAGAGCGAAGCATCGCTGACTGTAAATATGCTTTCCTGCAATCCCCGCAGGTTTTTGACCCTGACTTCCACTTCATCGGTTTCGGGATTTATAAATACAAAATCGCCAAATCCGAAATTGTTTGTGATTTTTTCTCTTAAATCAAGATTAAAAGTAGAGGAAAGTTTGTTTATAAATCCTGCTTTTACTTCGTCGGCACCTATCTTGTTGTTGCTGTCGGTGGATTCCACAATCAGCGGAATCAACTTGTCGACCGACCTGATATTGCGGCAGAGATTAATCCCTGCATCTTTGTTTTTTATTCCGTTTTGCGAAAAACTAACATCGGTGATGACACCTAGCATGTTTTTCTGAAACTTATTGTAGAGTTCCATGGCTTCTTCGTAGTTACGTGCCAGTAAAATCTTGGGACGCCCGCGCATGCGTAACATTTGTTCATGTTCGTTCAATGCCTCAGTCATAAACGAACGCGATTGCGTGAATACATATTTATACAGTTGTGGCACTATGGAGGAGTAAAACCGAATGGAATCTTCGACAAACAAAATTACTTGTACGCCTACCGATTTGATATCTTCCTCCACATTCATTTTATCTTCGATGAGCTTGATTATAGCCAGCAGGATATCGGCATTTCCCAACCAGCTGAATACATAATCGATGGCACTTAAATCTTCATTGGCAATGCGCTGCGAAACTGATTTGGAGAAAGGGGTCAACACCACGATAGGAATCTCGGGAAATTGGGCTTTTACTCCCTTGGCCCATTCGAAAGGATTGATGCTATCGCCGCTCGGCATAGAAATAATCAATTCAAACGAACGTTCTTTCAGTAATTCTGTTGCTTCTTCGGCGCTCGAAACCAATGTGAATCGGGGTGGGTACCTAAGGTTTAAAGCAGTATATTCGTTGAAGAGCTGTTCGTCGATGCGCCCATCTTCCTCGAGTATAAAAGCGTCATATTTACTTGCATATAACAATACGTTGTAAATGCGGTGTCGCATCAGATTGGCAAAAGTAGTATCTTTGAAATAAAGCTTTTTTAAGTTGGGGGTATTCATGCCGATTTATTATTTTTGAACTGTAAATATATTTCTAAATATCCATTATTACAAATGAAAAAAATTTTTTTCAAATAATCCTCAAATAATTTGATTATAACAAATAAAAACCGTAAAATTGCATCGAAAACAAAACGTAAGCAAACTGTGTAGATTATTTGTTTTAGAAGCTAAAAAACGCATATATAAACGTTAAATATAGAAATAAATATATCTTTTTGGTATTTCTGCTCAGGTATTTAACATGCGTTTGAATGGCGGCTTACAATTTGAAAGTAAAAAAGCATAAAATCAATTCTTAAAAACTATATTATGAATATTGAAAAATTAATGCAATCGCTCGAAGCGAAGCATCCGGGAGAACATGAATATCTACAGGCAGTGCGTGAAGTGCTGTCTACGATTGAAGACGAATACAACAAACACCCTGAATTTGAAAAAGCAAAAATTGCCGAACGTCTGGTGGAACCGGATCGCATCTTTACATTTAAAGTGCCATGGGTCGACGACCGCGGTGATGTACAGGTGAATCTTGGATATCGTATTCAGTTCAACAATGCCATTGGTCCATACAAAGGCGGTTTACGTTTCCACGCTTCAGTTAATTTGTCGATACTTAAATTTCTTGGATTCGAACAAATATTCAAAAACGCACTCACCACCTTGCCTATGGGAGGTGCAAAAGGTGGTTCCGACTTTAACCCACGCGGCAAATCGGATGCTGAAGTGATGCGTTTCTGTCAGGCTTTTATGGTTGAATTATGGAGATACATTGGTCCCGAAACTGATGTTCCTGCCGGAGATATAGGGGTAGGCGCCCGTGAGATAGGTTATCTTTACGGAATGTATCGCAAGTTGGCACGCGAAAATACAGGGGTACTTACAGGTAAAAACCTTGAATTTGGTGGTTCGCTCGTACGTCCTGAAGCAACAGGTTTTGGTGGGTTGTACTTTGTGAAACAAATGCTCGAAACAGCAGGCGACAGCCTCAAAGGCAAGACAATTGCTATTTCAGGCTTCGGTAATGTGGCATGGGGCGCTGCCCTGAAAGCTACCGAACTGGGTGGAAAAGTAGTGACTATTTCAGGTCCTGATGGTTATATCTATGATGAAAATGGCATTTCGGGCAAAAAAATTGAATATATGCTCGAACTGCGTGCTACCTGTAACGACATAGTGGCTCCGTATGCCGAAGAATTTGGTGCTGTATTTGTGCCTAATCGTCGTCCGTGGGAAGTGAAAGTGGACATTGCCCTGCCTTGTGCTACTCAGAATGAGCTCAACGAGGAAGATGCAAAAAATTTGATTGACAATGGCGTGATTTGCGTTGGTGAAATCTCCAATATGGGTTGCACGCCCGAAGCCATCGAATTGTTCCTGAAAAATAAAGTAATGTATGGGCCGGGCAAAGCTGTGAATGCAGGTGGTGTGGCAACTTCGGGTCTCGAAATGACTCAGAATGCCATGCATATTTCGTGGACAGCTGCCGAAGTAGATGCCAAATTGCACCAAATCATGAGCGAAATACACAATCAGTGTGTGGCTTATGGACGTGAGGCTGATGGCTACATCAACTACATGAAAGGTGCCAATATCGCCGGTTTCCTGAAAGTAGCCAAAGCAATGCTGGCGCAGGGAATTGTTTAAAAAGAAATAATAAAATATCCTTTTTGCAGATGTCCTCGTGACATCTGCTTTTCAGAATTCTGAAAAATTTTAAATTACAGAAGAGAGAAAATCCTTATAACATATGGGATTTTCTCTTTTTGTTTTACTTTTGTAGATTAAAAAACGAAAAGAAAAACAAATCAAACTGTTATTGACTCAGAAAAAACAAACAGTTTAAGCAATAAAAGATGAAAGTATATAAATTTGGTGGAGCATCTGTACGTTCGGCAGAAGGTATCCGTAACATCGTTCGCATATTGTCGGGAGTAAACAACGATCTTTTCATTGTAGTTTCGGCCATGGGAAAAACTACAAACGCCATGGAAATAGTACTCGATCATTTTATGAAAGCCGACCGGAAGGCATCGCTTCAAAAGTTGGCCGAAGTAGAGGAGTTTCATTACCAAATCATTGATGAGCTTTTTCAGTCGCCCGAAAACGGACGAAACGCGATCGTCACTTTGTTTGACGAATTACACGCGCTTATTAACAATGGCATTGGTGACGATTACGATCGTTGGTACGATCATTTGGTGTCATATGGCGAAGTGATTTCCACAAAAATAGTATCGGCATTTTTATTCGAATCGGGGTTGCAAAATACCTGGCTCGATATGCGTGGATTGATGGTGACTGATAGCAATTTTCGTGAAGCCAATGTGCGGATGGAAGAATCGCAAATCCGGCTCAAAGCTGCGGCCGACTTCGAAAAAAGCCGGATATACATTGGTCAGGGCTTTATCGGTGCCAATATAAAAGGCGATCCTACGACGCTTGGGCGTGAAGGTTCGGATTATACGGCAGCCGTGGTGGCACATTTGCTCGATGCCGAAAGTGTAAGCATATGGAAAGATGTTCCCGGTATTCTGAATGCCGATCCACGCATTTTTCCGGACACAGTGTTGATTCCCGAACTTACTTATCTCGATGCTGTGGAACTGGCATACAGTGGTGCTCAGATTATTCATCCAAAAACAATTAAACCTCTCGAGAACAAAAATATCCCTTTGTTTGTGCGTCCTTTTGGAACTCCTGACGAACCAGGATCGGTGATAAAAGCGAAAACAGAGCATTCGATTGATGTTCCGATTTTAATTTTGAGAAAACATCAGGTGCTTGTTACTGTGCGTCCACGCGATTTCTCTTTTGTGCTGGAGGAAAGTTTATCAAAACTGTTTACGGTAATGAATAAACACAGGCTTAAGGTTTCGCTTATCCAGTCCTCAGCAGTGAGTATTTCGGTGTGTGTTGATAACAGCCGGTACTTTACAGCTGCTATCGATGAGTTAAGTAACGAATTCAGAGTGAATTACAATGAAGGTGTGGAATTGCTTACAATCAGAGGCAAAAATGATGAAATAGTACGAAAAACGACTGAAGGACGAAGCATTATGCTTTCGCAACATACCCGACGCACTGTAAGGTTTCTCATGAAGGAATTGAGCGAGTGATCAATTGATTTGAAAATATGATAATTTAAAAGAAAAGGCTGTCTCAAAAGAGTTTTTTGCGTTCTTCTTTCTTTTGAGACAGCCTTTTTTTATAGATCAGCAAGCTAACCCTAAATGTGTTTAAATGTGAACAAAAATAGCTGAAAATAGCAGTTGTATGCTTGTAAGTGCCGACGAGACCAATATTTATTAGCTGTGCAAAATCAGGCTTCTTTCTTTTTGGCTGTATTGATTTTGAAAATTGAATAGAACGGACAGAAATTTATGAGACTAGTTACAGTAAGTAAAAGTGCGACTAATAATGCAATAATTCCCAATGTACCGGTAATTATTTCGAGATAAAACAACACAATAAGCACGATGGCTACTCCTAAGCGAATTAATTTGTCAGATGAACCGATATTTGCTTTCATTTTATATTAATTTAAAGTTTTAATTTATTGAATATAACAGTTTATTGCTGTATTTAGTTCAATTGAGAAGTTGGTCGGATAAATTCTGATTTAGGAATGAACATCAAATCAGGGGGAACCCCATAACGTATTTATTTGTTGGTGTCAGATTGCTATGTTCTGATAATTAGGTGCAAATCTCTTCTCTTGACTTTTTTATCTTTCAACCTTTCCGAATACATCAAATTCATATAATTAGAATGTGTTTTTTTTGTCCAAATTCAAAAATGATTGTTTTATTAGAAATTTATTGTATTTTTGCGCCGTTGTTTACCGTGTTCGCACACGGAGCACCGATTAATAAGCTCGAAATCTAATAAAAAAAACATTTTTTGTATCTCGGTTCGCTGAATAGTACGTCCGACTCATCAGGATTATGTTGCAGTTTCGGATCTAAAAAAACATTTCGCCAATCATCGTTTTTTGTTTGTTGATGTATTGGATGGTTCATACTTCTGAATTACTCATTTTATATTCATACTTTTTTATTTATATTTTTATGGAAAGATTAAGCAGAAAAACTGCAAAGATTACAGCTACTTATCCCGAGCGAATTATTCAGTTTGGCGAAGGTAATTTTTTAAGGGCATTTGTCGACTGGATTGTGTTTAATATGAACAAGAAAGCCGATTTCAATTCGAGTGTAGTTGTCGTTCAACCACTTCCGAATGGCATGATTGATATGCTGAACGAACAGGATGGTTTGTATCACGTCAATCTGCAGGGTCTCGACAAGGGAAACACCGTTAACAGCATTGAGATGATTGATGTTATCAGCCGTTCGTTGAATCCTTACAACAATTTTGAAGCGTATCTTCAGCTCGCCGAACAACCCGAAATGCGTTTTGTTTTTTCGAATACCACCGAAGCTGGCATTGCTTTCGACGACAGTTGTAAGCTGGATGATGCGCCTGCCAGTTCATATCCTGGAAAACTCACTCAGTTGCTCTACCATCGTTTTAAAACATTCGATGGAGCACCCGATAAAGGATTGCTTATTTTTCCATGCGAATTGATTTTTCATAACGGAACCGAATTAAAGAAAACGATACATCAATACATAGAATTATGGCAATTGGGCGCCGAATTCAAAAACTGGTTCGACACGGCATGTGGCGTTTACTCCACCCTTGTCGATCGTATTGTACCGGGTTATCCACGCGAAAGCATCAACGAAATTCTTGAAAAAATACAACTGGAAGATAAACTGGTGGTGCAGGCCGAAATTTTCCATTTGTTTGTCATCGAGGCTCCTAAAAGTGTTGCCTTAGAGTTTCCTGCTGATAAAGCCGGGCTGAACGTGCTCTTTGTTCCGGACGAAAAACCTTACCACGAACGTAAAGTGACTTTATTAAACGGTCCACATACCGTATTGGCGCCTGTCGGATATTTGTCAGGACTGAACATTGTAAAAGAATGTTTAAGGGATGATGTTATCTCAAAATTCATTTATATGGTGATATTCAAAGAGTTGGTGGCAACGCTTGATTTGCCCAAAAAGGAGCTGCAAAAATTTGCAAATGATGTGTTGGAGCGTTTCAACAATCCATTTGTACATCATTTCCTTACAAGCATTATGCTTAATTCATTTCCCAAATATAAAACACGCGATTTACCCGGACTGAAAAAATATTTAGAAAGAAAAGGTGAACTTCCTGTGGGTTTGGTTTTGGGATTGGCAGCCATTATTACCTATTATAAAGGTGGCAAACGAGGTGATGTTGAAATTGTACCCAACGATGACAAAGCGATTGTGGATTTGTTGAAAATTCTTTGGAGTTTGAATGATATTGAAACTGTAGCAAAAGGAGTGTTGGCAGCTGATTTTATCTGGGGCGAAAACCTGAATCTTATTCCCGGACTTACAAGTAAGTTGACATTTTACCTGAGATTGATTGATGAGTTTGGTATGAAAGAAGCAGTCAGAACCATTGTGTCGAAAAGGTATAACTTATCTGTGAATATGGATTTTGAACTGCCGCATTTTGAATAATATGCCAATGAGTCAATGTGCCAATAAAATAATTGAATTATCATTGGTGTGAAATGGTAAATATTAAATGAAAAAATAGTAAATATACTGATGAAATATCTTAAAATAAATCCTGCCGATAATGTGGCAGTTGCTCTTGAAGCCTTACAAGCCGGCGAAATCGTGAACATCGAAGGACTTGAGATAACAATCAATTCCGATATCCCGATGGGGCACAAATTTGCTTTGGCTGCTTTGGCTGCGAAAGAAAATATTGTAAAATACGGTTATGCTATCGGTCATGCACGGGTAGCTATTCAGCAAGGCGATTGGGTGAATGAAACCACTATCAAAACCAACCTCGAAGGCTTGCTTGATTACGAATATAATCCTCAGGATGTAAGTATAGATATCGAAAATCGCAACCTGACCTTCAAAGGCTATAAGCGTGCCAACGGTGAAGTGGGAGTGAGGAACGAAATTTGGTTGATCCCTACAGTGGGTTGTGTAAACGGAACGATCAATTCGCTGGCCGAAAAGATGCGCGCCGAAACGCAGCTGAAAGGCGTTGATGCCATTGTGGCCTATCCGCACAACTACGGTTGTTCGCAGTTGGGCGACGATCATGAAAATACCCGCAAAGTTTTGCGCGATATGGTGCTTCATCCCAATGCAGGTGGGGTACTTGTTGTAGGACTTGGTTGCGAAAACAATCAGGTGAAAGCTTTCCGTGAAATGTTGGGTGATATTGACGAAAGCCGTATCAAATTCATGGAAACTCAAAAGGTAGATGATGAATATGAAGAAGGCATGACCATGTTGCGTGAGATTTATGAAGTCGTGTCGAAAGATGTTCGTGAAGATATGCCTCTTTCAGAACTTAAAATAGGGTTGAAATGCGGTGGTTCCGATGGCCTATCGGGTATTACGGCGAATCCTTTGCTCGGCGAATTTTCCGATTTTCTGATTGCACAGGGTGGTAGCACGGTGTTGACCGAAGTTCCAGAAATGTTTGGCGCCGAAACAATATTGATGAACCGTTGTGTGAACCGCAATATGTTCGACAAAACGGTTTTTCTCATCAACGATTTCAAGGAATATTTTATGCAAAACAATCAACCGGTGTACGAAAATCCATCGCCGGGTAATAAAGCCGGAGGTATTTCTACTTTGGAGGAAAAATCGTTGGGTTGTACGCAGAAATGTGGAAATGCATTGGTACAGGATGTGTTGCTTTATGGCGAGCGTATCAAAACCAAGGGATTGAATCTGCTTAGTGCGCCCGGAAACGATTTGGTAGCAGCTACAGCGCTTGGGGCAAGTGGTTGTCACATGGTGTTGTTTACCACCGGACGTGGTACGCCCTTTGGTAGTTTTGTACCCACCATGAAAATATCAACAAATACGCCATTGTTCAACCGTAAAAGCTCCTGGATTGATTTCAATGCTGGAACACTTGTCGAAAATCAAACAATGGAGCAAGTAAGAGAACAATTTATCAATTACATCATTCGAGTGGCGAGTGGCGAAAGTGTGAATAACGAAAAGAAAAACTATCGTGAGATAGCGATTTTTAAAACCGGTGTAACATTGTAATTTTTTATTGCATCGCATTTGTTTGTAAAGAAACACTTTTGAGCCTGCACCTGCCAACCGCAGGCTTCTGCGTTGGGCGGGTTATAAATTGTTGATACCAGAATAAATTTGACCGTTTTTTTCTTTTTTTTTATTCTGTCGGAATTTGTTTCGAAAAACGGATAGTATTTGGTCTATTTGTCGGTAAATAAGGTATATCAGCTAAAATTATTATCAATATTTAATAATTATGGCATGACTATTGTTTTTGTTCATTTATATATTAAAAACCATTAAACTCAAAAAAAATGAAGACAATTAAATTTTTTGCAATGATTACAGCACTCGTATTGATAAGCTCATCGTGTGTTGAGAATTCAGGAAAATACAAAGCTGCTGTAGCCGAACGCGATTCATTGGCGCAAGTAAACATGGCCTTAGATTCCAGTTATAACCAAACACTTGTTATTCTGAATGATATTGAAGCCGGATTCACAGAGATCAACCAACAGGAAAAAGAAATGAAGGTGAATCTCAAAGGTGTTGAAGGAACAAAAAGCAACAAAAGAGCAGTAATTGCAGCTCAAATGACTGCAATAAAAGAAGGCATCGAGAAAAACAAAGCAAAGATTGCTGAATTACGTCAGTTGGCAGCTAAAAGTGGAAAAGCGAACAATATGCTGACGGCAACCATCAATCGCCTGCAAACGCAGATGGATGAAAAAGATGCTCAAATTCAAACTTTACAGACTGAGCTTGATCAGAAAAACATTACAATCAATGAACTTTCGACAACTGTAAATGATCAGAGCAAGAGTATTGCAGAACAGCAAAGTATATTGGAACAGCAAAAGAATACACTTAAAATACAGGAAACCAATATTAATACTGTATGGTATGTTGTTGCTACTTCAAAAGAACTGAAGGCAGCAAAAGTGATTTCGACAAGTGGACTCTTTCAGTCAAAGAAATCATTAACAAGTGAATTTGATAATTCTGCTTTTACGCAGGTCGACTTGAGAAGTGTTTCAACAATCCCGACCAATAGTGAAAAAATTAAAATCATGTCGTCGCACCCTCAGAGCAGCTATAATCTGATCAAGGATGCAGACCAAAAAATAACAATCGAAATTACCAATCCATCCAAATTCTGGAGCGTTTCCAAGTATTTGGTTGTACAAATATAATTATATGCTGACGTTGTACTTACAGCGTAAGTCAATGAAAACTACAAGGATTTATTTCTTGTAGTTTTTTTTTTGATTTATGGTGGATGCAAACGATAGTTAACATTTGATACCCTGTTTTTGAATATAAATAACGATATATGATTTTTTTAAATTAAATAGTTAGATTTTGTAACTAATATGCAAATTTATGTAACAGCTGTATAATAATAATGCTATAAAGTTAAACTATATTTGAACGCATTTCAATTCAGAAATGCAGTCAAATATTATTAATCATTTAAATTTTTAAATCATGAGAAAATCTTTACTCTTTTTTTCCTTATTTTGTTTGAGTCTTGCTGTGAGTGCACAACAAGCAATTAAAATTACCTTCGAGGATGCCGAGATCGGTTCGACAGGTGGTGCAACAGCTATGTGGAGCGCAGGTACTGTTGAGGTTAAAGCCAATACTTATCTCACAGGAAATTCATCCGCTAAAGTGTTACATGTGAATAATACAGGTTATCTTCCTGTCTTCTTTAGCAATATTACACTTCCAGCTGGTGCTGAAACCGCTTACTCTAAAATTCGTGTTAAATATTTAGTCATTGGTGGAACTGATACTGATTACCCTACACTGGAAATTTTTTCTTCACCTAACAGCTATACTGCTGGCGACACCGAAAAATTCGGGAGTTTGGGATGGGCTAATGTTTGGGGTACTGCCGAAATAGGCGTTTGGAAAACCATTGAATTTCCATTTTCAAGTACTCTTTTAACACCAATTCCTGCCGGTAATCTGGTTCTTAAGTTATCAAAAACAAATACTGAATATCTGATTGATGATGTTGAATTAGTACTTGCACCTGTTGCAAGTAGTATTTTGGTAGTAAATGATTTTGAGTCCAATGCAATCGACGATGTGCTGACCATGAAACGGTGGGCTATTGCAGATGCCAGCGCTACAGTGAAAGCAAGTCCTACTGATGCAACTAATAAAGTGGCGCAGATTTTAGCCACTAACTGGAATTCATGTTTGAAACAAACTGTTGTTTTGCCGGTAGGAAAAGTACTTGCGAATTATGAAAGTTTGTCGTTTGACATTTATCTGAACGACATTGCTGGAACAGACAATTTATGGAAGAATATGGAAATCTATGTGGATGGAACAAAAGTGATCGATATTCAGAGCCAGGGCGTTACTAATGCCTGGGAAACCAGAAGCTATGCTCTGGACGCATTGGCTGGAGGAAATTCATTTGTACTTGATTTTGGAATAAATACAAATAAAGGCAATTATTTCTTAGATAATATCAAATTAAAAGCCATTACTTCGGGATTTGATAATCAACAAGCGGGTGATCATTTGTCTGTTTATACAAGCACTAGTGCATTTGTTTTGAGTCAGGAAGTAGATAGCTATGAACTTTACAACATACAGGGAGTCAAAGTCTCCAACGGTATGAACGTTTCTAATATTAATACATCAAATTTAGGAAACGGAGTATATATTCTGAAAGCAAAGATAAAAAATAATTTATATCAGACTAAACTTATAAAGTAAAGAAAAGGTTGAATGTTAATTTAAGAATGGAACGAGGTTGAAGTGATTCAACCTCGTTTTTGTTGTTTATTCTTCTCCCAGATAATTAAAAATTCTTTCGAAAGCCAGTTTGGAGCTTATCACAGCCATTGGCAAACCTGCGCCCGGAACTGTAGAAGCGCCCACATAGAAAAGATTCTTGAACTTTTCGTCTTTGTTCGAAGGGCGGAGAGCGCCGATTTGCATCAAGTTGTGCGAAAGTCCCAATCCGCTGCCCATGTATAGATTAAATCTTTTTTCCCATTCGGCGGGTGTGAAAACTGTGCGCGAAATAATTTCGGGCCGAATGTCCTGTTGGATGCGTTTGCCAAAGTCGTCGATAATGCTGTCCACTATTTTATCACGGTCGCTCCAGTCGGGTTTATAAAGCAGATTGGGTACGGGGCATACAAAAAATAAACTTTCGCAACCTTCGGGAGCACACTGCGGATTGTGTTTCGACACCACATTGACGTAATAATAGGGCTTTTCGAGCGAGTCGGGTTGTTGTTCTACGTTGTTTGCATATTCTGCAAAATTGTTTCCCAGGTAATAATTGTGATGATTTACCTGCGGTAATTTTGTTTTCACACCCAGGTAAAAGGTAAGGTAACCCATGGTCCAGCTCATGTTGCGCAATCGCTCTTCGGAGTATTTTTCGCGTTTGAGCACCCGACCTCTGAATGTGGCGGCATCAGCGTTTATCAATATCGCATCGGCTGTCCATTGTTTGCCTGTGCTGTCGATGAGCGAAGTGATTTTGTTGCCTTTGCTTGTATAGTCGTTTACTTCAGTGTTGTAATGAATTATAACTCCGGCTTTGTTAAGTTCATTCACCAAACCTTCCACAATACGATACATGCCGCCTTCTACATTGTAATAGCCGTCGTGATCGAATTCGATGTGCGAAAGCAATGCATAAATGGCTGATGTGTCGAAAGGAGTGCGACCCAGGAAAAATGCAATTAATGACACAATTTGCTGAGCTTCTTTTGAGTCGAAATGTCTGTGCACATGTTGCCAGAAAGTCTGGAAAAGCTGCGGGATATGTGCCGGATTAACGCGCGCCAGCGACATCAGATAGCCCAACACAGAATCGAAGTTGGATTTAATGACAAGCTCCACAGTGTCGTTGAAAAGCGCGCCTGATTTTTTCAGATAACGTGTCATTTTTTCTTTGAAATCAGGTTCCTCTTCTGCAAATTGTGCAGCAAGTCGATCAAGGTCTTTGTAGAGAAAAAAAGTTTTCGGACTGCCACTGAAATTGACCGTATAAAGAGGATCGAGTTCCACAAACTTAAAGGGTATTTCAATGCCACATTCTTCGGCAAATTGTCTGAATTCGTAGGACATGCTGAAAAAACTTGGTCCTGTGTCGAAAGTGAATCCATCTTTTTTGATTTGATTCAACCGGCCACCGGCCTGTGAGTTTCGTTCGAGCATTTCCACCTTATAGCCTTTTTTGGCCAATCGTAAAGCAGTGGTTAATCCACCTAAGCCTGCGCCTGCTATTAATACTGTTTTCATGTCTAATTTGTTTATAATCAGTGATTGTATTGTTGTACTAAATTTTTCGACCTTTCCATTCGTAGTTGCCCCGCATCTTGTATTGCAGCGATTTGAAGATAATGATTCCTAAACTCAACTGCTGTGGAATTATTAAAATCAGGTTGCTTAGTATTTGCTGACGGCTGGCTACCGACACAAAAATTCGTGTAAGCAGAACAATCAGGTTAAGTAACCAAAACCAAAGTATTGGAAGTGATGTTAATACAGGAATAAATCCCCATGTGGTGATGCACCAAAAGAGTAGTGCTAAAATATACGAATTCCCGAAAAACATTGTAACATTCTTCGAAAATCCATTCAATGATTCCTGATAATTTTGATACATACGGCAGTTGATATTGTCCGATCCGGTGAGACAAGCCGTTTTGAATTTCAGCTTTTTAAACAATCGGGCAATGCGGATATCTTCCACTTTTTCGGCTTTCAATACTTCATGTGGCTTAATTTGTTGGTAGGCTTCGGCTTCGAAAAGCATAAACTGACCGTTGGCAGCCGAAAGTGACGGTGCTTTTGAAAAACGTACCAAAAACAAAGGCAGTAAAGTAAGTAAAATATAATTCATCAGCGGTACCACCATTTTTTCGCCATAACTGAGCATTGTTTGTTTTGGAAAAATCGACATTAAACTTACTCTGCTTTTGTGCATGTATTCAACGCTTTGGTTCACAGCATCTTCGTTTAGTCTTACATCGGCATCGATAAAAAGAAAGAAATCTCCCTGTGCAAGTTGAGCTACAGAATGACAGGCGAAGTTTTTTCCCAACCAGTTTTCGGGCAATCCGTCAGAGTTGATAAGTCGTATCCGTTTGTCGTACAGCGCCATTTCTTTTACAAGTTCAGCAGTTCTGTCGGTCGATTGATCATTAAATACAAGTATTTCAATGTTTTTATAGGTTTGATGCTGCAAATCGGTCAGCAGCTGAATAATATTGTTTTCTTCGTTGCGCGCAGGAATCATTACCGAAACTAAATCGTCGAAGTGTGACGATTGACTTTTCAGAGTGGGTCTGATGACCATGTTGGCAAATGCAATGCAGAGTTGCAACACAGCAAAAACCATCACAAAAAAAGCGATATACATCATAGTACAATTTGTTTTTGATGTTCGACACTGTTGCTGTAAAACGCGCGATAAGCTTTTTCAATATCCATAAATGATTGGTTGTCTGAATTGTATTCTTTTATGTAAAAGTGCACATCCGGCTTTGGATGTTCGAAGTAATCAATGATCGAGGCCAGAAAAACTACCTTTGTGTTTTGCGTTTTGCTAAGGATGCGTTCCACTCCTTTCTGAAATCTGAAATTCTCGTCGTGCATCGAATGAAGTTTTCCTTGCGGAAACATCAAAACCAAATTGTTTTTATCCTTCAATAGTTCAGCGCTATAGTTCAGGCTCTCAATTGTACTTTTGGCGCCCTGCGCTATCGAAAATCCTCCCGACAAGCTGAACAGCGAACGTTTACGCAACTCTTTTTCGAGCATCATAAAATGATATTTTTTGCGGAATACTTTCATGCTCAGGTAGAGCGCCCAGAAACCATCCCACCAACCGATGTGGTTCGCAATCAGTAATACCGAATGATCGGCCACGTCAACCGTACCATTCACCTTTACCGAATTGAAATTGGATTTCATTTTCGCCATGGTATAGATTTTGAAAAAGCTGTAAACGAACAGCTGGTGACGGGCTTTTATCATGTTTATTTGAGGATAAATCAGAATTTAAATTTGAATGTCAATGCAAGAAAAAACAAAATCTGGCACAGGTAAATAACTACCGACAAAGTGTTGGACGTTTTTATTTTCAATGCTCTCAGCAAACTATGAAACACAAGGGAAATACCAAACCATGCAAAATAATTCTGTAAAGGGATATCGTTGTTGTGCCAGGTCCACATCCCTAATGCCGGAGCAAATTGTTCGAGAATAAGGTCGTACACAATCATAAGTACCGAAGCCATAAGTACTTTGATGGCCACCGGAGTTTTTATGTTTTCGGTGAGCGAAGCCGTTAGATAAATCATCAACACCCAGTTAAAACCCATCATCAAAGGTGTTTTGAAAACTTTATAGCCCAGTGTTTCTCCGTATTTGTAATGGCCGAAAATCAATCCGGTATTAACTCCAATTACCTCAATGAAATAGCCGGCCATAAAAACGAACAGAAACACGAGCAATGTTTTTGTGTCATTTTCAGCGTTATAGAGCGCAAGCAAGCCAAGGCTCATCAAGAGGGTGATAGGTGTTAGCGATATGAATAACGATGATGTAAACGGAATATAGATGGCAATAACCCCTATAGTGTAGAATAGCGCGAGGAAGTATTTTACCCGCTTTGGATGATTTTTTATCGACAGGATCAGGTCCATTTTAAATTTGAATAATGATTACGTTGAGACTTTTCATTTCAACCAATTGTTTCGCCTACTCTCTGGAAAACAAGTTTGAACCAGGCCGTGTAATTTTCAGGATAAAGCGACACATCCGCTTTTAATGCATCGAAACTCACATATTTGTAATCCATCACTTCTTCAGGATGGGGCTGTGGCGAGTCATCCGAAACACCAACAAAGACATGATCGAATTCATGCTCGGTGAGTTCGTTTTCCAGCTCCTGAATATACATAAAACTAAAAATCTCCCGCAATTCCGCTTTCATGCCCATTTCTTCCATCAATCGGCGATGGCCGGCTTCCAGCGAAGTCTCGCCCGGGAAAGGGTGACTGCAACAGGTGTTGGTCCATAAACCTTTAGAATGATATTTATCTAATGTGCGTTGCTGTAGGAGCCATTGCCCTTTCGAATTGACAATAAATACCGAGATAGCCCTGTGCAATACCGCTTTTACGTGGGCTTCCATCTTTTCCATAGCTCCTATGGCATTGTCTTGTTTGTCGACCAGAATTACGTTGTTTTCAATCATTATGCTTAGTGGTTCTTTGTTTTCGTTTTTCGTTTCTCTTTTCTCTTTTCAAATCATATTTAACTTGTACTCAATGGCCGACTGAGCCATAATCGATAATTTACGGACATTCGAAATTCTGATTCTTTCTTTCAAAATGGCCGATGCTTCACTCTGTTTGATCTTTATTAGTAATTTTCGATAGTAATTGTAGGCAGTGTAAACAGCCAGTTTCGAGCGACCGGGAAGTCGTTTTATTCCTTCGAGGGCAATGTCGAATTCATGTTCTATTTCAGTAATCAGTTGAAGTTTCGTTGCTTCATCGAATTTGTTTTTATCAAATTGAGGAAAATAGTTTCGTTCGAGCAATTCGATATCTGCCTGCAAATCGCGTAAAAAATTGACTTTCTGAAATGCCGATCCCAACATTTCGGCGGAGGCAACAAGTTCATCGAAAAGCTTTGTGTTTTCTTTGCAAAAAACTTTAAGACACATTAATCCCACCACATTAGCCGAACCGTAAATGTAAGCGGCTGTTTCGGCATTCGTAAGATATTCTTTTTTTGTCAGATCCATTTTCATACTGTTCATAAATGCATCGATATAAGCCATAGGTACCTGGTATTCATTCACTGCCCATTGAAACGAGTTCAGCACGGGATTCAGCGAAATCTTATTCTCAATGGCCTCGTGCATGTCGGTTTCGAACTTGTGTAACAGATATTCCTTGTCGTAGCTGTGGAAGGTGTCCACAATTTCGTCGGCAAAACGTACAAAACCATAGATGCCATGTATGGCAGATTTTACTTTTTTATCGAGCAAAAGTGTCGATAGAAAAAAAGAGTTGCTGTAATTTTTTGTAACTACAGCCGATATCTTTATTGAGGTATCATGGAATAGTTCCATTATTTTTTTCAATTTAAAATGAACAATATTGTACGAAAATGTATTTAATAATACAAATGTGGTACAAAAAAGTTCAAGTTGCAATGATTAAATATTTGATTTTGTTATAACTTTTTTTATTGCCACTGTTATTCAATGTTTTATAAAATGAAGACAAAAGGAATTTTGTTCGAACTGATTGAGTATCTCGATCAGTTCGAAACCGAAAATCAACATAAAAATGAGAATCTGAACATGAGCGACTTTTTGGGTTATCTGAACAGTCAGTACAAACCGATGAATGTAAAAACGCGCGAACTGGGCGGGAACTACGAAGGCTATAAGTATCAGGAACAGAAAGGTTCGGCAACCGACATCTCCATACTTATTGTATTAATGTTTCGGTATGCCAAAGGCTATATTAAAAAGGCGCTGAAAAATAGTCCGATAAAAAGCGCTGATGAATTTTCGTTTTTGATGACACTGATGACTTACGATCATCTGAGCAAATCGGAATTGATCACCAAACAGGTGATGGAAAAAACATCAGGAACCGAAATCATAAACCGGTTAATTAAGCTGGGGCTTATCGAACAGTTTGCCGACGAAGCCGATAAACGAAGCGTACGCATTAAAATGACAATGACCGGACGCACCGAAATCTACAAAATACTGCCGCAGATGGGTGTTGTTTCACAAATTGTTACTGGCAATTTGAATGATGCGGAAAAAACTATGTTGGCTTATATGCTGCGCAAACTCGAACATTTTCACAACGATATTTTCATAAATAAAAAAGACAATGAGTTGGAAGAACTTATCAAATAACTGCTAAAGTAGTTCCACCCGGTAATAATTAAAGTCAAAGCACTAAAAAATCATTTCAGCAAAAGGAATGAGTAAGGCAGTCATAATGCCCATTATACCAATGGCCAGACCGCTGATTGCCCCTTCGATAGCACCCATTTCCATGGCGCGTGCGGTGCCCAAAGCATGCGAAGCCGATCCCATGGCCAGTCCTTTGGCTATTTTGCTTTTGATGCCGATGCGGCGCAGAATGACCGGACCCACCAATCCTCCGAAAATGCCACAAATAACAACGAATGCAGCGGTAAGCGCCGGTATTCCACCCGTTTTCTCAGCCAGGCTGATAGCGATAGGTGTGGTGACCGATTTAGGCGCCAGCGAAGCGATAAGAACATGATCCGCGCCTAAAGCTTTGGCGATCAACACCACACTAACTACGCCCACGATGCTCCCAACGAAAACGGCGCTCAGAATAGAAATTACATTGCCTTTGATATGCTCGAGTTGCTCGTAAAGCACATAACCTAAAGCCACTACACTCGGACCAAGCATGAAATTAAGAATGCGGGTATGGGTGTAAAAAGTTTGATAGTCGATACCGGTGATTTTAAGGAAAGGAATAATAACAATCATTGCAATGAGCAGGGGTTGCAGAATGGTAAGATTTGTGCGTTTGTACACAACTATGCCCAGGTAAAATGCGCCCATCACCAATGCCAGCAAAAATACTTCGTTGCTTATATAAGGCCTGATAAAATCCAATATATCATTCATGGCCGATTTCTCCTTTCTTTCTGCGTTTCTCCAGTCGCTCCTGAATCAGTGCTACTGTAACTATAGTGAGAACGGTACTTCCGGCAATAGCCGCTACAATGGCTACAAAAGAGCTTTCGAGCATTTGGGCATATACCATAAGCCCCACACCGGCTGGCACAAAAAATACAGCCATGTTTTTGGTAATTACAGTAGCCACCGATTGAACCTTTTCGGGCTTTAGTATTTTGAAAAACAAAGCAAGAAACAACAGAATCATTCCCAACACACTCCCCGGAATAAAGCCACGGAGCAACTGACTCAGCAATTCGCCGAGAAAATAAAAAAGCAAAATATAAAATGAACCTTTTACCATAAAAAACAATAGTTCTGAGTTTCGAGTTCTGAGTTTCGGGTTTAATGTCTAAAGTCTAAAGTCAAAAGTCTGGAGACCGGAGACCGGAGACTGTAGACTTATTGCCACCTTGTCTCATTGGCAAAAACCATACTTTGATTTAACAAATTAAGGCCTGATTAGTTCGCCTGTGCTGTGCATCTTCGGGATGGGAGCGAAGCTTTTATTTCAGAAATCCCTGTTGCTTCAACACCTGCAAAAATTTGTCAGAGAAAAGTTCGTTGGCAGCTCGCGTGTAACGAACATCGGTAAATACCTGCGCCAGTGTTTCCTTTTTATTCTCAGCAACAAAGTTTTTGTAAAAATCGCTGTTTTCTTTTTCGTAGTAAAGCGCGTCAATTTTCTCGACAGTATAGTCGGAATAAGTTTCGTTGTGAACGATGGCTTCCAGTGGCAGGCGATCGGTGAGGGGAGGTTTCTCGGCCGGATACCCTACCGTAATTGTGGTAACGGGCACCACAAGTGCGGGTAGCCCGAGCACCTTGATAATTTCGGCTGCATTATAGGTGGTGGTGCCGAGATAACAAATCCCTAAGCCTTCGTGCTCGGCGGCCACGGCAAAAGTCTGGGCAAAAATCATTGCATCGATGGCAGTGGCCATAAAGGACTGAAAATTGTCGTATCCCGGATCGGCATTGCGTTGTTTGCACCACTGACTGAAACGGTTGAAATCGGCACAAAAGGTAAGCACAGCTGGCGCTTGTTTTATCATTGGTTGATTGAAATGAGCCGGCGCAAGTTGCTGCTTTATTGCGTTGTCGGTAGTTGCAACTACGCTGTAGGCCTGCATATTTCCGGTGTTCGAAGCCTGAGCGGCAGTTTGAAGTAAACGATTCAATATTTCGGCACTGATGGGCTGGTCGGTATATTTGCGTATGGTACGGCGCTGATTTAGAGTGTCTGAATTCATTGTTTGGAGCTTTTTTATTTCGCTGTAAATTTACTGAAAATAATTAGAATTATCGTGAATTTTGAAATCATGAAATCGTTGAATCTATTTTCTTTAGTTTACAATCTTTGTCTTTCTCATTTTATGTGGCGTTGCTTCGATTTGTTCGAAGGAACTTCCAGCATTGGGGTTGTTGTTTTTAAAAATCGGGGAGGCTATTTGTAAATTGGTGGAGGTTATTCCTTAAAATGGGAGAACTGTTTTTTCTTTTATGTAGGAGCTATTCCTTTTAATGGTGATTATTTTATCATACATTAATTTGATTGTTTGCTAAAACTATTTATTTTTGTTCTTTGTTTATATAACTCATAAATGTTAACTTTGGAAGGTATACAATATAAGTGATTTTTTTTCATCAGAGAAAGGGGGACTTGTTCCTCCTTGCTCTGAAAAAAAATTTCCTATTTTACTTTCAAAGTTGCATATACTAATTGAATTTCCACATAGATAAGTATATGGTAATAATTGTTGATATGTTTGTTAAACTGATCCTTATAGATTAATTTCAACAGAATAGACCTCTATCCCTAACCCTTTAGCTACGCTGACCGTTGGTTCCCTCTCCCAAGGAGAAAGGGGACAGAGCAGCTCATTCTATGAGATTCGTTCTATTTTTTCACTCGACAAGTCCCTCTCAAAAACCAAATTCCGCTTTTCTTTCTCCTCTGGGAGAAAGTACCCGAAGGGGGATAGAGGTCGGAGAGGGAACCAACGGTCAACGACCGAAGGGAGTTAATTAGGGAGAGGTCGAAATTAAAAAACATATCAATAAATAATATCAATTACTTAAAATGAAAACGATCCGAAGTTCAGAACTGAATTTCGGATCGTTTAAATGACTAAATAGTCAATAACCAAATAGTAAATGCTTTTATTTTTTCCATAATTTACTCATATCTTCCAATGTTTTTCCTTTGGTTTCGGGCACCATTTTCCAAACAAAAATGGCTGATAATACAGACATAAATCCGTATAACGCATAAGTAAACGTAGAACTGAAGTTAATCAGACTAGGAAAAGTAGAAGAAACAATAAAATTGGCAATCCATTGTGCTGCAACTGCTATAGCAACTGCTTTACCACGAATTGTATTAGGGAAAATTTCTGAAATCAGCACCCAACAAATAGGGCCCCATGACATCATAAATGAAGCTGTGTAGATAATTATAAAAACTAATGTACTAACACCAATAATTTCAAAATAAGCCAAACCACTTATAGCAAACATACCTATAGCCATTCCAATTGAACCAATGATTAACAGTGGTTTACGGCCAAATTTGTCAACAGTGAAAATAGCCACTAAGGTGAAAGCGATGTTAACAAACCCCATAACAATAGTTTGTAGCATTGAAGTGTCGCGGCCAACTCCCATGCTCTCGAAAATACGGGGAGCATAATAAAGGACTACATTTATTCCTACAAATTGTTGAAAAACAGACAATAAAATACCTATGATTACAATTTTCCAACCATACGACAGTAATTTTCCACTTGTTTCGTGAGTAGTCGCTTTAATATCTTCAAGAATTTTTTTTGCAATTTCCTTGCCACTGATTTTTGTAAGTACCGAGAGTGCTTTATCGTTTTCATCGTTAAGCACCAAATATCGTGGTGTTTCAGGAACAAAAAACAGAAGGATAGCAAAAACGCCAGCAGGAATTGCTTCGGATGCAAACATCCAACGCCAACCATCACTATAAATCCATTCAATAGGCTGACCAACAGCAATAAAGTAATTCACATAATACACTACTAACATTCCAAAAATAATGGCAAACTGATTCCATGAAACTAATTTTCCACGAATGTCAGCCGGAGCTATTTCGGCAATATACATAGGTGTGATGGCCGATGCTAATCCAACACCAACGCCCCCGATAACCCGGTAGAGAATAAACATGAATAGTAATCCCCCAGATGTTTCGCCCTTATCAAAAAGCAAAAATTCAGGATAGCCCGAACCCAAAGCCGATATAAAAAACATGAAGGCAGCGAACATCAATGATTTTTTGCGACCAAATTTCGAAGCTAAAATCCCTGAAATTATTCCACCTATAACACAACCAATCAACGCACTCGAAGTTGTTAGTCCATGCATAGCATCGCTTGTTTGAAAATAATTCTGCAATGCTTTTTCAGCACCCGAAATTACAGCCGTGTCGTAACCAAAAAGCAACCCACCAAGAGTTGCTACCAAAGTAATACCGAATATATATAATTTACTTCCTTTTTCTGTGTTCATAATATATTAGTTACAAGTTACAAGTAACGAGTTACAAGTAATTCAAAGTCAAGGAGTAAAGCTTGAAAGAAAATGGATGGCCCAAAATATTTCATACTTTTCCTTGTGACTCGTAACTTGTAACTCGTAACTGATTTAAATATACATATTCACAATTGCTTCGTAAAGCTCTTGTTTGCCGCTAATTTGTTTTGGTTCGCCATTAGCTTTAGCGTATGCATAAACGTCTTCGAAAGTAAGTTTTCCTTCTTCGAATTCTTTACCTTTACCTGCATCGTACGAAGCATAGCGGTCGGCAACCATTTTCTTGTATGGAGATGCTTCTAAAATTGCAGCAGCAGCTTCCAAAGCGCGAGCCATAACATCCATGGCTGCGACGTGTGCAATGAATAAATCTTCGTTGTCGGTAGAGTTACGACGTATTTTAGCGTCGAAGTTTGTTCCACCACCTTGCATGCCGCCACCCTGAAGAACTACCATCATTGCTTGTGTCAATTCAAAAATGTCAATCGGGAATTGGTCGGTATCCCAACCGTTCTGAACATCACCGCGGTTGGCATCGATAGCGCCCAACATACCTGCATCAACGGCACATTGCAATTCATGTTCGAAAGTGTGACCAGCCAATGTAGCGTGGTTTACTTCAATGTTGATTTTGAAATCGTTTTCCAAACCGAATTCTTTCAGGAAGCCAATGACTGTTTCAGTATCCACATCGTATTGGTGTTTCATTGGTTCCATTGGTTTTGGTTCGATCAGGAACACGCCTTTGAAGCCTTTTGAACGGCCATAGTCGCGAGCCATTTTCAACATGGTACCCATGTGTTGTTTTTCACGTTTCATGTTCGTGTTCAGTAGGCTCATATAACCTTCGCGTCCGCCCCAGAAAACATAGGCTTTTCCACCTAAATCGATCGTTGCATCGATGGCATTTTTAATTTGAACCATGGCACGTGCTGCTGCATCAAAATTAGGATTGGTGCTGGCGCCGTTCATGTAACGGGCGTGAGAGAATACATTGGCAGTTCCCCACATCAGTTTGATACCAGTTTCAGCTTGTTTTTGTTTTGCATATGCCACGATAGCTTTCAGGTTGGCTTCGTATTCTTCGATAGAAGAACCTTCGTTAATCAGGTCGATATCGTGGAAACAATAATACTCGATACCAATTTTGCTCATAAACTCAAAACCGGCGTCCATTTTATCTTTAGCAGCTTGCAAAGTATCAGCAGCTCCTACCCAAGGGTGTGCTTGTGTTTGTCCTCCAAATGGATCGCCACCATCAGCGCACAAGGTATGCCACCATGCCATTGAGAATTTGAACCACTCGGCCATTGTTTTTCCATAAACTACTTTTTCTGGATTGTAGTAACGAAATGCCAATGGGTTTTTACTTTCTTTTCCTTCGAATTTGATTTTTTCCACGGATGGAAAATACTGTTTTGTTGTCATAATAGATATAATTTAAAAAATTAATAAATTTGTAAATTAGTTGAATATACTGTCTTGCAATGTGTCAATTCATCAATATGTTGAATATGTATTTTTTATTGTCACATTGTTTTATTGTTACATTTGCACATTGTTTTATTGGCACATAATTAAACCGGCATATTAGAGAGCCATTTCTTATACGCTTCTTTCGTTGCTTCCTTATCGCAGGTTTCAGGTTCAACGATCTGAATTTTTTTCAATGTAGAAAACGCTTCTTCTGCATCAGCATAAATTCCGGCACCTATTCCGGCTCCACGCGCTGCACCTACTGAACCATCGGTATTGTACAATTCAATCGTTGCACCAGTAATATTGGCCAGGGTTTGACGGAAAATAGGGCTGAGGAATAAGTTAGCATGTCCGGCACGAATGGTTTTTGTTTCGATGCCCATTTCGTTCATAATGTCCATACCGTATTTAAACGAAAATGCAATGCCTTCGTGAGCTGCACGGATTAAATGCGCTTTGGTAATGCGGTTGAAGTTTATGCCGTGAATGGAACAGTTGGGTTCCTGATTTTCCAATACGCGTTCAGCGCCATTGCCAAAAGGAATAATGCTAACTCCTTCGCTTCCAATAGGAATACCGGCAGCTAATTCGTTCATTTCGGCGTAACTGATACCTTCAGGAGCTACGTTATTTTTTATCCAGGTGTTCAGTATGGCTGTTCCGTTGATACAAAGCAACACACCCACTCGTTTGTCTTCTTTGGTATGATTCACATGTGCAAATGAATTGACGCGCGATTGCGGATCGTATTTCGAATCGCTGTTTACGCCATACACCACGCCCGATGTTCCACCTGTAGCAGCTATTTCGCCAGGATTCAGTACGTTGAGCGATAAAGCATTATTGGGTTGATCACCTGCACGGTATGTTACTGGAGTTCCCACGGCTAAGCCAAGTTCGGCTGCGATATCGGCTTTCAGGTTTCCTTGTTGACCAAATGTAGGTACAATTTCAGGAACTAAAGCTGTATCGAATCCGAAATAATCGAACAGAAACTGAGCGGGAGCTTCAGCTCCGAAATCCCAGGCAATGCCTTCGGATAATCCAGAAGCTGTTGTAGCGGCTTTTCCTGTCATGCGCATTGCTAAATAATCGCCAGGGAGCATATAGTATTTTGCTTTTGCAAAGTTTTCAGGTTCATTCTCTTTTACCCAGGCCATTTTCGATAAGGTAAAATTTCCCGGAGAATTTAACAAGTGTGATAAACATTGATCGCCGCCAAGTGTGTTGAGAGCTTTTTCGCCATAAGGCACTGCGCGGCTGTCGCACCAGATAATTGAATTACGGATGGCTTGTTGATTTTCGTCAACCAAAACCAACCCGTGCATTTGATACGAGATGCCGATGGCTTTAATCTCAGCAGCATTTACTCCCGATTCCTCCAATACCACCTGAGTAGCGAGTTTTAGATTCTTCCACCAGGTCTCAGTGTCTTGTTCGGCCCACCCGGCTTTCACCGAGATAATCTCCATTTCCTTTTTGGGGAAAAATGCCGACGAAACGCATTCGCCTGTTGAAGCATTGATCAAGCTCGCCTTTACCGAAGAACTACCTAAATCATAACCTATTAAAAAGCCCCCCAACCCCCTGAAGGGGGAGTTAGAGTTGGTTTCGTTGGGTTTATTCATTTCTTTACTCATTTTATTTTAATGTCAGATTGTTGAATTAATTTATACTGTTTTTTCTTAAAGTCCTCTGTTGGGGATTTAGGGGGCTTTACTTTTTATATTTATAAAGCCTTGCTGCCCTGTGAGGAACACCTGCTTCTACTTCGTCAAGCGCTACCACATATGGCATTTGTGCCACTTTTTTCTGAAAATTCCGAACATCCGATTGTACCTGGTGAACCGTGTCGTGCAATGTGCGTAATTGCGAAATTGTGAATTTTCGCGGTAACAGTTCGAAAAATAAATGAGGTTCCAATTCCAGTCTGTGTCGGATATGCTTAAGTCCTTCAAAAATAATATCCGCGTGGTCGAAAGCCAGATTCATGTTTTTTATTTCGTTGATATCGTACCAGTTAGCAAGGGTGTCGGTGGCGCTGAACACCAGTTTGCGATCTATTTTTACCAAAGCCACATACGCCACAGTTACAATGCGACCGATTTTGAGTTGGGTGGTTTTTTCGAGCCACAATATATCGCGTGAATCGTTGGTGCGGTTGGGGTTACCAAAGCTTTTGAACTGACTGAGATATATGTTTTTTAATCCGGTCAGCTCGTTAAGTACACGCGATGCTGCGGTATCGAGGTCTTCATCCTGAAGGATAATGCTTCCGGGCAGTTTCTTGTCGTTGTACATCTCGTTTTGTTCCGCAATACTACGTTCAACCAACAAAACCTTCAGTTTTTCGCCATCAAAACCAAACACAACACAATCGACCGAAACATGGGGATTGTATATATTTTCATTCGACATAATAATTCAGTTGATTTCTGCTACAAAAGTAAAGTCATTATTTGAAATTACATCAATTAATATTATGTTATAAAACACATTTTCAATATATTGAATTATGTATATTTTACAATAAGAAAATATTCAAACTGTATTTCTTACAATAAGTATTTTTCATTATTCTGGTCTAAATAAAGCAATATAAATCACTTGAAGTTTGAAGTTTAAAATAATCGATATTGTTGAAGATGACAATAAGAAGATGAATATAGGGAGAAAGGCGTTTGTAGAATATTTTTTTGAATTGTAAGCATCTATCACTATTTAGTTTTCAAATTCATCGTTTTAGTAGAGTAGGGGGCTGGATGGTTGCAAAACCAAACTATATTCATAGTAAATGCTCACAGGAAAATGAGGTGTCAAAGGAATTATTAAGAAATTTAAAAGACTGTATCGTTGATTTATTTCGTGTAAAGTGTGGTTTTATTCTACATTTTTTCTAACTTTGCCATCGATTTTGGTATCGCAACTTTCATTCCGAAGTTTCGATAAAAGGGAATCCGGTGAAAATCCGGAACAGTACCCGCTGCTGTAAACTCTAACCTCAACCCAACCACCTCACCCCAACCCTCTCCTTGAGGAGAGGGAGAAACGAGGAGAGGGAGAAAGAGGTAACGTATTGAACAACAACTTTGCCACTGAGGCTTCGATAACTCCTTTTGCAGGAGCTAAAGAATGCTTTCGGGAAGGCGTTCAATCACGGGAGTAAGTCAGAAGACCTGCCATATCCGACAACTACATTTTTTGCTCTCGGGATTAACAGCAAAAGAGTATGAGCACTATTGGTGTGAGCATTCTTCATCTTTTATTTCAGTTTATCTGAATCTGTAATTGTATCCTGTGCATTTGATGAGTTGATTTTTTTACAGTTGAAAATTTATTTATCTATTTAATAATCAATAAACAAAAAAATGAAATCATTTAAATTTTTATTTCCTTTGGCTTTTGTGGCTTTTGTAGTAAGTTCGTGTCAGAAAGATGAAACAATAACTACTGTTGTCGATTTTGAAGATGTGACTCTGGCATCAGGTATTTCAACCGCTACAAGTTTTACGTCTGGTAATTGTGATTTTAGCGGTGATCCTTCTCAATTCTGGAACGGAGGTATTCTTTGTTCATCAAAAAACGATACGGTTACCACCGGATATTTGAATCAGTTCAGCACCATAGCCGGATCGGGAGCATTAAAATCAAAACAATTTGGAATTCTGTATGCTCCGGGGTCTTTTACTTGTCCGGCATACAAAGAGGGAAGCTACTCAATCGAAAGCATTATGGTTACCAATTCTACTTATGCCTATTTTGATATGAAAAACGGAAATGCACCTTACAGCAAGAAATTTGTTGCCGGCGATTGGTTTAAACTGACCATAAAAGGATATTATTTAAAGGCTGAAACAGCAGCAGTTGATGTTTATCTGGCCGATTTTAGAAATAACAAAAGTTTTCTGATGAAGGATTGGCAAAAAGTAGATTTGACAGCCCTGGGTAAAGTGGATTCTGTTGCTTTCAGTTTCAGTTCGTCGGATAACGGCGATTATGGAATGAATACTCCGGCATATGCCTGCATCGATAATATTGAATTTTCGCAAACGATTTCCACAAAATAATGTGCGATTTATAGCTTTTGTTTGCGTTAATATTATCAATTCATATGTAAAACCGGACCATAATAGAGTCCGGTTTTTTTAAGTTCAAATTTTTTAAACAAATAGGTTTCTGAAAATGAATAGGGTAGTATGAAAGCTGAAAAATATATTGCCACTACCCTTGTCGGTTCAGGAAAAAGTACTACTTTTGTGCCCGGATAAGTCCTGCACGACCAGCTCCTTTCCAACTCCCCCAGGGCTTGACCGCAGCAAGGGTAGAAAGTTGTAGCGGTGCGATGCAGGGGGCTTATCCACTTGCCTCTTTAGCTCAGTTGGCCAGAGCACGTGATTTGTAATCTCGGGGTCGTTGGTTCGAATCCGACAAGAGGCTCAACGAGAAACCATTTTTCTGAAAAGAAGAATGGTTTCTCGTTTATTATCGGATATCCTTCCTCGTAAATTTCCCCAAGGAGCAATACAAATTCATGGATCTATGTAAATTAACATCAAAGTATTGAAAAAATGGTTTTTTTTTACAATAAAAACAAATATTCTTGCCTCAAACTTTTAGATGCTTATCTTTGTAATTATTAAAACAAAGAAAATATTTATTCTGATATATGAACAACGAAATGACGCACGAAAAGTTTAACTATGGCGCTATCGGAAATTGCCGTACAGCCGCACTTGTGTCCGATAAAGGTAGTATCGATTGGCTCTGTCTTCCCGATTTTGATTCAGAATCGGTATTTGCCTCTATTCTCGACAAAGAAAAAGGAGGACATTTCAGTATCAATACCGATGGTTACACTCTAAGTCAGCGATATATTGAACGTACCAATATCCTTTGTACCTCCTTTGTTTCCGACGAGGCAGCATTTGATGTAATTGACTTTATGCCCCGTTATCGTATTGGAGAATACGACACTCATTATCTTCCGGCCGAAGTATATCGTTATATAAAATTGCGTAAAGGTCGTCCGCGCTTTCGTCCGGCTTTTTTTCCGGCAATGAATTACGCACGCAACAAACCTTCATATTTTGTAAACGACGATTATATTAAGGTTTTTGCCGAAGATAATCTTTACGATACCTTTTATCTTTATAGTTCGTTCGATTTTAATAAAATTTTAAATGGTGATGAGATTGAATTATTCGAAGATGGTTTCTTTTTAATTTCGTATAATCAAAAGTTGATTAAAATTGATATTAATCGCGTTGATCTTGAATATCAGCGTACTAAAGTTTACTGGAGAAACTGGAGTAACCGAACATTTCAATATACGCGATACAACGATAGAATTGAACGTAGCGTATTGGTTTTGAAATTAATGTCGTATCAGCCCAGTGGTGCAGTTTTGGCTGCATTGACTACCAGCCTGCCTGAGTCGATAGGTGAAAAGCGTAATTGGGATTATCGTTTTTGCTGGCTCCGTGATGCATCAATGTCCATCGACACTTTGCTTGCTGTGGGTCATCAGGGTGCTGCCAAACGATTTATGGGTTTTATAAAAAATATTATCCGTAAAAAATCGGATAACTTTCAAATAATGTACGGCATAAGAGGCGAAAGAACGCTGACTGAAGAGATGCTGGATCATTTGAGCGGACATGAAAACTCGAAACCGGTTCGTATTGGCAACGATGCTTATCATCAGAAACAAAACGATTCGTTTGGCTATTTGATGGATGTGATTTATCAGTTTTACAAGTTTTTCCCTGGTACTTTGGACGAAATTGAAGATATTTTCGAGGTTGTTAAAAATGTGGTACGCACTGTGAGTCACGACTGGCGTGAACCCGATAAAGGGATTTGGGAAATTCGTGGAGCTGAACAACATTTTGTATTCTCAAAAGTAATGTCGTGGGTGGCTTTGGATCGTGCAGTAAGTGTTGCCGGTATCCTGAATAAAAAGGATTTCGAAGATAATTGGAGAGCAATTGCTGATGAAATTCGTGAGGATGTAATGACTTATGGTTGGAACGATGACATTCAGAGCTTCACTCAGACTTATGCAAATATGGAAATGGATGCTTCGTTATTGTTAATGGAAGAATATGGCTTTATAGAAGCTAATAACGAACGCTTTGTAAAGACTGTAGATTCCGTATATAAATCTCTTTATAATAATGGATTAATGTATAGATATAATAGCGAAGACGATTTTGGAAAACCTACTTCCGCTTTTACAATTTGTACATTCTGGATGGTAAGAGCATTGTATGTAGTGGGGCGGCACGAAGAAGCCCAGACAATATTCGAAAAGCTGTTGAGCTATTCCAATCATCTGGGTTTATTCAGCGAAGATCTTGACTTTGATACCAAACGTCAACTCGGAAACTTCCCGCAGGCATATTCGCATTTGGCATTGATTAATACTGCCATGCTTTTTGCTGAAAAAGTTGAGATTTCACGCTTTATTCGTCCCTGATTTCAGTCAGAAATTATATCTAAAAGAGGTAATACCTTCGCTTGAGATTTAACACTGTAACGCGCCACTTCCGAAATGCTGCCTACTTTTATGGTATATGCGTTTTCGGGAAGTTCACGAAAGGTGTCTTCATCCGTTGTATCATCGCCAATAGCAATAATAAAATCGAATGTTTGTGTCGACAATAATCTTCGTACTTCAGACCCTTTAGTGTGAAAAGGCGATTTTATTTCGATTATTTTATTTCCACGCATAATCTGCAATCCCATTCGTGCACAGGGAATCATCAGGGCTTCGAAAAGTTGTTGTTCTCGCAATGAGGCCAGCCATGTGTCCACATTACGATAATGCCACACAAGCGTAGTGTTTTTTTCTTCAATTTTAGAGCGCGGGGTTTTATCTACAAATTTCTGAACAATTTCCATTATCTTATTATCCCAAGGCTTTTCGTTGCCTATATTATCCACCCATACTCCATGTTGTCTATAGCATGCTCCGTGTTCGGCAGCCAAATCTATTGCAAGGTTTCCAAACCATTCTTCGAGCGTGTCACGATCGCGTCCACTGCTGATAACCACTTTGTTTTTAGGGTCAGCTGCCAGTTTGTTCAGAAGTATATAAGTTTCTTTTGTAGGTACAGCTTCTTCGGGTTTGCTTTTAAAAGGAGCCAAAGTACCATCGTAATCGAGAATAAACAAGCGTTTCTGAGAATTGCGATATTCGGCTTGAATCTTTATTTTTACCTGATAATCAATACGTTCTGTGTTTAAGTTCTCGTTGCGTAAGTTGATGGCCTTCAGTTCATTCACAAAATCATTGGCCCATTTATTTACCGATTTTCTCGAAACAGATTGTTGCATTTTTTTTAAACGACGCATCTGTTCCTCTTCGGGCATTTCGAGTGCAGTGAATATCGCATTTTCTATTTCCTCGATATTATTCGGGTTAATAATCAATGCTTCGTTCAATTCAATCGCAGCCCCAGCCATTTCGCTGAGAATCAACACTCCGGCTTTGTCATGTTTCGCAGCCAGATACTCTTTCGCAACCAGATTCATTCCATCACGCAATGGAGTTACCAAACCAATATCGGCCATATGGTATAGCGCAACCAATTCTTCGAATGGGAAACCATGGTAAAAATAATACACCGGCGTCCAGTTAATCGTCGAGAACTTCCCGTTTAGCGTACCTATTGTTTCATCAATTTTTGTTTTCAACGAAGCATATCTGTCCACACTATCCCGCGAAGGCACTACGATCATGGCTAAAGATACTTTTTCGTGATATTCAGGGTGGTTTTCAAGAAATTGAGCAAATCCCCGCAATCGGTGCACAATTCCTTTACTGTAATCGAGCCTGTCAACCGACAGAATGAGTTTATGTTTACCATAAGTCTCGCGCATGGCATCCACTTTTTCTTGTACTTCAGGTTGTTGAATTGCATTGTAATACAAGTCAAAATTTATTCCCATCGGAAAAGCATCCACATAAGCAATGCGGTTATTGAGCAAAACCTGATCGAAACGGAAACGTATGTCGAGCACACGTTCGGCTGCACTTACAAAGTGACGCATATAGTCATGTGTATGGAAACCAATTAGGTCGGCGCCCAAAAGTCCTTCGAGTAGTTCGGCCCGCTCAGGTAATACACGAAACAACTCGTAGGAAGGGAAGGGAATATGGTGAAAATAGCCTATACTTACATTGTCGAGCGATTTCCGAATCATATTTGGCAACAACATTAACTGATAATCCTGCACCCACACTATATCATCGGGGCCAATTAGATTTAGTGTTGTTTTAGCAAAAAGTTCATTAACCTGTTTGTATGTGTTCCAATAAAGATTCTCGTATTCTACATAAGTGTAAAAATAATGACACAATGGCCATAAGGTGCTGTTACTATATCCTTCATAATAGTTTAGAATCTGTTCAGAAGTAAGAAAAACAGGGTGAAAATTGAATTTGTCGAGATGTTGGCTTATGAGTTTTTCCTCATCTTCCGATTCGGTATAAGTTCCTGGCCATCCAATCCAGTGTTTTTCCACATCCATATCCAGCGAGTCCATTCCAGTGGTCAAACCACCTTCGCTTCTCGTAAATTCAAGTTCATTGTTTTCGTTTCTGTTTGCCTTAATGGGCAGTCGGTTTGCAATAATAAATAGCTTCATAAGCGGTGTTTTTGAAAAGGAAAAACGCGGTTTTCCTTTGATTTTTGAATGTGAATAAGGGGCCGACAAAGACAAATGTTCTCAGTTTGAAGTAAAATTAACTCCTTATTCGATGAGGATGTTTTCAAAAATACTAAAAATAAATGTGAATTACAAATTTATTTACAATACATTGTGATTGCAAATGTATATATACAAGAAAAATGCTCCTGAATTTTTCTAAAAAGGTTCTTTAAAATAATGATAAATTCAAATATCACTCACATAAATTGTGAATAATTAAATTGTAAATATAATCAGGTATTTATACCACCATACATTAATAACCTGTCCGCTTACTTTTTTTTGTTTATGTATTTTATTTTACTAAAAAAACATTAAATTATGGATATATCGCTTGCGATATAAATTATTTGTGTACTTTTGTATCGCAAACGACATAAATATATAAATTAATAAAAGCTCATATAAAAAAATACATTATGAAATCAAACAACCAAACAATCGAATTATTACAGGCTATTTTACCAACACTTACAGCAGCAGCACAACAGCATTATCTGCATGCAGTTATTAATATCAAAAAGGGTTTTACGAAACTTGGCAACCGAATGCTCGAAGAATACAAGGAGGAAACCGAAACAGTCGGGAAGATTGTAGAGCGTATTATTGAATTGGGTGGCGATGTGCATCTTGAATATTCCGAAATTAAATTGCAGGTATATCAAAGTGTAGATGATCAGTTGCGTAACGAACTGGCTTTTCAGCTTCAATCCGTAGAGATGCTCGAAAAAGTGATTCGCGATACAGATACCGATCTGGTAACTGAAAATTTTCTGACCGATTATCTGGCCGATGAAACAGCACATGCAGCATGGTTAACTCAGCAGGTAAATTTAATGGAAGCCATAGGTTTACAAAATTATTTGAGTAAACAAATGTAAAAGAAATGTTTACTCAGTTTTTCAACATTAGAGAGAAGGATGGCGATATTAGATGCTATCAAAAAAAAACGCTCCAATCGGTGATTGGAGCGTTTTATATTGTTGGATGTACGCATCAGGTATTCATTCCGCCGCAAACATTGATAACCTGTCCGCTTACATAGCTCGAAAGGTCAGAAGCAAGAAACAAAGTTACTTTTGCAACTTCATCCGGAGTACCCCCTCGGCGCAAAGGAATAAGTTCGGACCATTTGGCACGCTGTTCTTCGGTGAGGGCATGTGTCATTTCTGTTTCAATAAATCCGGGTGCGATTGCATTGGCACGAATGCCACGTGAACCAAATTCTTTGGCAACTGATTTAGCCAGTCCAATCATTCCCGCTTTCGAGGCCGAATAGTTGGTCTGTCCTGCATTTCCCGAAACGCCTACCACCGAACTCATATTGATAATGCTCCCCGTGCGTTGTTTCATCATTACAGGTGCGCAGGCATGAATAAAGTTAAAAGCTGATTTCAGATTCACGTTAATAACAGCATCCCATTGCATTTCGCTCATGCGTATCATCAATCCATCTTTTGTAATTCCTGCATTATTCACCAAAATGTCCACGCGTCCGAATTCTTTTACAATCTCGTCCACTACCGTATGCGTTTCTTCAAAATTAGCAGCATTCGATGCATAACCTTTAGCTTTAACGCCCAAAGCCTCAATCTCTTTTTGGGTATTCAAAGCATTTTCATCGATATTCAAATCAGTAAATGCAATAGCAGCACCTTCGCTTGCTAATTTAAGGGCTATGGCTTTCCCGATTCCGCGAGCTGCACCGGTTACGATGGCTACTTTTCCTTCTAATAATTTCATGCGTTTTTTTAGTTTGTTGTCGTATGGTCTTCGCAACAGACATTGACTTTTGGTTGAAGTGTCTGTTTTAATGCTCGTTTCACACGATAATATTTTTTTTATAATTACAATTTTAAATAAATAACCAATCACCTAATTCTAAATTAAATAAATAGTTTTTGAATAGGAGATTACTTATTTTTTGCCGACAAAGATAGTGTTTTTTTCTAAAACGTGGTAATTTTATGCATAAATGGATGGAATGTGTGCAGAAAACAAAAAAAATCGCAATTGATAGAACATGTCTATCAATTGCGATTTAAATGTTTTTTTTGTGGTTTTAAATTTTATAAAATCAATTAGTTAGCTCTAAATGAAGTTTCTTGTAATGATGGCGTTTCTGAACCTGTCTTTTTACCGCCGAAATTACTCCCTGACTTGCTGTGCCATCAAAATAAGCCAATGTGCCGTTGAATGTGCCCTTAATGCTATTTCCGTATTCATCTATAAAATCGTACAGAATTGAATAGTTATTGTTCGAAGTTTGTGTAACTACTGCTGCCCCGCCAATAGCGCTGTTTGTTGTATTCCCAAAATACCATGTTCCATACAGATAGCCGTCGTATTCAAAACCGGTTACCAAGGTCGATGGTAGAAATAATTCAGGATAGGCATCCACCATAATATAAGTACCCGCTGGTATATTTGTAATAGAATTAAGGCCGGTGTTGAATTCGAGATACATCACCTGACCTTCGCCCGAGAAATCGGCCATGTTAATACCTGCGCTTCCGAGATAAACTACAAAGTTATTGGATAGTCCGGTGTCGTAAGCATCTCCGAAATACCATAGCTCACCCTGCGTCATAAGAGGTGTGATTTTATCATCAACAGTAACCGTACAGCTGGCTGATTTATCTCCGGCTGATGCCTTGATAACGGCAGTTCCTTTTTTCAGCGCTTCTATTTCTCCATTTTTTACCGTTACAACGGCGCTGTTGTCCGATGTCCATACAATGGATGGCACTATATTGCCTGAGTACTCGGTGTCGGCAAACAAAGAATCTATTTGACCTATGTTTAAAGTAAGCGTATTTTTACTTATTGACACTTCGCTGACTTCGTTTTCGGTACAAGCCGAAAAAGTAAGTATAGCTGTGATTGCAATAAATAGATTGATTTTAATTGTAGTTTTCATTTTTCTTCTTGATTTATTTTAATTGAAAATAAGTTAGATAAGTAATCAACAATATCTATTGATATATGTTTTGAATGGAATGCCCAGATAAGTACACATGTAACGCGTAAATATTTGCTTGTAACTGCTTATAAAAACCGACCTGTATGTAAAAATACAAACAGGTCGGTCAATAATAATGTTGATTTATAAATTAGCCGTTCATCGAAACCAAAAACTCATCATTGTTTAGGGTGCGTTCCATGCGGTCTTTAATAAATTCCATAGCCTCAATTGAATTCATATCGGCCAAGTGGCGACGAAGAATCCACATTCGGTTCAAGGTATCCTGGTCGAGCAATAAATCGTCGCGACGAGTACTTGAAGCCATAATATCAACGGCAGGGAAAATGCGTTTGTTCGAAAGTTTCCGATCAAGTTGAAGTTCCATGTTGCCGGTTCCTTTAAATTCTTCGAAAATAACTTCGTCCATTTTCGAACCGGTTTCTGTTAATGCAGTGGCTATAATGGTTAAGCTTCCACCGTTCTCTATATTGCGTGCTGCTCCAAAGAAGCGTTTGGGTTTGTGCAAGGCATTTGCATCCACCCCTCCCGACAAAATTTTACCCGATGCTGGAGAAACTGTATTGTAAGCACGTGCCAGACGTGTGATCGAATCGAGCAGAATAACAACATCCTGACCGCATTCTACCATGCGTTTTGCTTTTTCGTGCACCATGCTGGCTACTTTTACGTGACGTTCGGCTGGTTCGTCGAAGGTCGACGAAACAACTTCCGCACGTACGCTACGAGCCATATCAGTTACCTCTTCGGGGCGTTCGTCAATAAGCAAAACAATCATGTATACTTCGGGGTGATTGGCTGCTATAGCATTGGCAATCTCTTTGAGTAAAACTGTTTTACCTGTTTTAGGTTGTGCAACAATGAGTCCACGTTGACCTTTGCCAATCGGTGAGAATAAATCTACCATACGTACAGAAAGAGAATCATTTCTTCCGGTGGTAAGATTAAATTTGACATCTGGGAAAAGTGGAGTGAGGTGTTCAAAAGGAACACGGTCGCGGACATATTCGGGGGAACGACCGTTTATTTTATTTACTTTGATCAATGGGAAGTATTTCTCACCTTCTTTGGGTGGACGAATGGCTCCATTGACAGTGTCGCCGGTTTTAAGACCGAAAAGTTTGATTTGTGATTGCGATACGTAGATGTCATCGGGCGAAGCAAGGTAATTGTAATCGGCTGAGCGAAGGAAACCGTAACCATCTTGCATCATTTCGAGTGTTCCGGTACCTTCGAGGATGCCATCGAAATCGAATTGTTTTTCCTGCTTGTCATTGCGTGGCTGGAATTTGTTTCGGTTGTTACCATTAACATTATTGCCATTGTTGATATTGGCGGGATTGTTTTTGTTGTTGCGTAATTCCACATTGAGCGGTCGTACATTCTCGGCTGTGTCATTGTTCTGCTCGTTGGCGATAACCGTAGTTTCAACTTTATTTTCAGTGAAATCCGATTCGTTGGATTCAACTTCATTCAATTCGGGTTCGACTGTTTTTTCGAGAACGAATTTTTTAGTAATGATAGGCGCTTTTTCTATCGTTTGCTGTTGTTTTTCTTTTGTCTGTTCAACTACAGCCTCTACATCTGTTTTAATAACAGCCTCTACAGGAATATCATCTACTGTAGCTTCGATAGGTTTTTTTACAGGTTTTTTTGCTGAGCGGCTTTTGGGGCTTTTCTTTTGCCCTGCCGCTTTTACTTCCTGACTGTTTACTTCAGCAGCCTTTTGAGGAGCATCTGCTTTTTCAGGCTGAATGCTTACTGTTTTTTCGTTGTTCACTACCGGTTTGGCTTCCGGTTTAGGAGTTTGTTTTACAACTTCATTTCCAGTGGTAAATACCTTTTGGTCAGTTGTTTTCTTGATGGGCACCCTGAGTCGTTTTTTTCTTTCGAGGTCAGGTTTTTCAATGGTAGTTTTGCGTTGTGCATTTACAACGGCTTGTTGGTCAAGAATATCGTAGACCAGTGATTCTTTTTTTACTGAATTTGATACTTTAAGTCCTAATTCAGTTGCGATGTCCTTTAGTTCGGGCAGTTCTTTCGCATTCAATTGCAAAATGTTGTAGTTACTCATAAAGATGATGAATAAACGTTTTTAGAGGATATTTCCTTTTATCTTGGAAAATAACGTTATTGGTGAATGTATTTAAATGTTGATTGTTAGTTACAACAACAGGAGGTTGCTGTATTTAGAAAACGTCACAAAACTACTAAATATATTCTGAATATGCAAATTTATTCTTTTTTTTTTGAAAATTGGGGTTGAAATGATTGAATTGGTGTTCTATCTATAGGATGGCAATTGATACAAAGAATGCTAACTGCTCAGCACTATAGTTGTTTGTAAATTTCTGATTTTTAATTCACATTTAGTCACTCCGTGGCAGAATACTTTACATATTGTTTTTTAGCTTTTTATGATTCAACTATTATAATCACTTAGGTGTTCAGTAGCTGCAATGAGTGCAACATTATATTATTTTCCATTACTTATATAATTTTCGACTTATTTATTTAAAACAAAATTAAAGTGAAAGAAAAATGAATTTACTATCTTTGCAACTATGTAAAAGTTGGCCTATTTAAATTATTTTAGCTAAATGGTTTTATTCTCTGATACTCAATTTTATAAAAAGTAATAAGAATACTAGAATGTTGGATGATTAAACCAATCATGTGCTGTTTTCTTCTTCTTTTTTTTTATATAATGGTAAATTATTAAATGCTAAATACTTAGTCTATTTATTTAAATTTTTGCTCAATAAATAATGTTTTTATAACCTTTAAAATAGCTTTCGAATGAAACCAAAAACAAAAAAAATACTGTTCGTTTTCTCGGCTTTGCTGCTGATTTTTATGGGTCTGTTGGTGGCATTACCCTATTTTTTCAGGGATAAAATCATGATAAAGGCAAAATCTGAATTGAATAAAATGCTGAATGCCACTGTCGATTTTAGTGATGTGGATATGAGTTTTATTCGTAATTTCCCTTATGCTTCGGTTAAACTTAACAATTTTTATATTGTAGGAAAAGGTGATTTTAAATCTGATACTTTACTGTTAAGTGAAAATATCCATTTGGTATTAAATGTAAAAAGCCTTTTTTCTGAAAATGGTTACGATATTCGTAAATTGGCATTTACTAATTCGCGTGTCCTGGTGCATGTGTTGCCCGATGGTCAGGCTAACTATCTTATACTTAAGCAAGATTCGGCAGCAATGGCCGATACAACGGCTATGAATTTCCACTGGAAACTTCAAGAATTCAACATTGAGCATGCCGATATTTTGTATAAATACGATAAAAGTAATATGCAATTTGTGCTTAAAAACGTGAATCACAGTACTTCGGGCGACCTCACCGCCGATAGTTCGTTGTTGGTTACTAAAACCTCTTGCGATTCGCTTAGTTTTTTATGGGAAGGAATAGAATATCTGTCCAAAGCCAAAGTTCGACTCGACGCAGATATAAATGCTAACTTGAACGATATGCTCTTTTCGATCAGTAAAAACTCGTCACAAATCAACGAAATTACTTTTTCATTCGAAGGTTGGCTCAAAAGCATTGCGAACGGTTGGGACATGGATTTAAAGTTAGTTACTTCAAAAGTGGGTTTCAAAGAGCTGTTGTCAATGGTTCCATCCATTTACGCTCAATCCTTCGATCAGATAAAAGCGGGAGGAAAAGTTGATTTGAAAGGCAGTATAAAAGGTGCAATGATTAATGATTATTATCCTTCTTTTCAACTGAAATTGGAGGCCAATGATGGCTGGTTTCAGTATTCAGGCTTGCCCGAATCGGTGAAAAATATAGATGTAGCTATGGATATCAACAATCCGGGCAAAACACTCGATGCAACGGTCATCGATATCTCACGTTTTAGTTTAACTTTAGGCGGAAATCCTTTTAATGCCCAAATGCGGATCGCTTATCCTATGTCCGATACTGAAATAAAAACAAAAATGGACGGACTGATTGATTTGGGTAGTATTAAAAAAGTATATCCACTGGATGCCGGAACTCAATTGAACGGATTACTGAATTTGAAACTTGACCTGACCGGACGGATGTCGTATTTTGACAATAGTGAGTATGATAAGTTCATATTTTCAGGTTTGTTGAAGGTCAACAATTTGTTGTTAAAGTCAAAATCATTTCCTCACGATGTTTCGGTATCCAATGCAAATCTGGTATTCAACAATCGCACTATCGACTTGTCGACTTTGAAAATGACAATTGGAAAAAACGATCTATCGGCTTCGGGCAAACTTACGAATGTGTTGCCTTATCTGTTTCATAACAGAGTGTTGGCAGGTGAGTTGATTTTGCAGTCGGATTATTTGAATGTTAATGATTTTATGTCGACTGACAGCGCAAGTATTCAAAAATCAGATGTTTCAACAGCTTCGAAACCAATGAATATCATTCAAATCCCCGAAAATCTGCATCTTCAAGCAAAGGCTACAGTGAAAAAGCTGATCTATGACAAAATGAATTTTAGCAATGTAAGTGGTGCACTCACAGTTAAGAACAGCGAACTGAAGTTAGAACAAGTAAATTTAAATGCTTTTGGTGGTAACATGCTGATGAATGGAAGCTATAACGTAGCTGATACGCTCCAACCTAAAGTAAATTTAGATATGTCGTTAAAAGAAATTTTGTTCAGCGAAATTTTTAGCCAGGTAGAAACATTGAAACAATTTGTACCGCTGTTCGAAAAAGCTTCGGGAAAGTTCTCTACTAAATTATCATTCAATTCGTTGCTTAAAAATAATATGATGCCCGATTTGGCTTCTGTTTTGAGTTCGGGGACTTTCTCCACTCAGTCGGTGGGGTTGAAAAATGTGCCTGCGATGGAGATGCTTGCCAAGGCACTGAAAAAGAGTGATATAATGCCCATGCAGATAAATGACTTGATGATGCTCTTCGAAATTAAAGATGGTAAACTGACGACTAAACCTTTCAATTTCAAGGTGTCGAATGTTAACTTTACGCTTGGAGGTATCACCGGCTTGGATCAAACCATCGATTATAAAGGTGTAGTTAAATTGCCAGATAGTAAACTTCCAGGGAAACTATCCACTGTGAATTTTAAAATTGGAGGTACTTTTAGCAAACCCAAGGTTGAACTTGATTTAAAAAATACAATAGATGAAATGCTAACGGATACCAAAAAAAAGATTGAAACACAAATCATAGAAAAAACTGATCAGGTAAAACAAAAGGCCCTCGATGAGGCCATTAAACAAAAAGAAAAAGCGCTGAAAGAAGCGCAACTACAAGCCGATAAATTAATGGATGAGACAAAACGACAAGGTGACTTGTTAATTGCTCAGGCAAAAAAGCAGGGAGAAGATATGGTAGCCAAAACTACGAATCCTTTAGCCAAAAAAGCCGCACAGGTGGCTGCTGCAAAGTTGGAACAGGAAGCCCGAAAAAAAGCAGATCAATTGAACCTGAAAGCAGCCGAAGAAGCGCAGAAAATATTACAGAAAGCATCCGATAGCGTTAAAATAGATGCATTATAATCGCTAATGCTATAATTAAATTCTGTATCTTTGTAATATAGTTTGTTAATTGTGTTGCGGGTTTAACTTTGAAATATTGAATAAGTTTTATAATCACTGATTTAAATGAAATTATTTTACAAACCGTCATTGCTAAGCTTGGTCTTCGATTTTCTGTTTCTAATCATCGGAATTTTTGTTGTGCTCGAATGGTTCCCCCTGACTACACGCACGCCTTATGACAAATATGCTGATGCCGCCTTATATTATTATTTTGTTTGGATGCTGATTTCGTACCTTTTAGGGAGATATAAACCTTTACACTTATTAAAGTACAAAGATGTATCGTTGAATCTTATTTATGTTACTGTACTTACTTTCGTAATTATTTGGCTCACTTCAATAATTATTTTCAATAGTCGCTATTCAGTTTATGTAATATTTACTTTCACAACCATTATTTATATTATTTCTTCTGCCTTTTATCTGTTGTATTTTATATTGCTTTACGCAGTTGAATATGAGGATGTTGCTCCTCAAATAGAAGTTCGGGAAAATGCTCAGCTCCTTCCTTTAACGCCCTTGGACGATGACAGTTTTAATGATTTGAAGGATACTATTTGTACTTTCTCCGGGCAAAAGTGTTTTGATGTTTTATCCCAACATTATGACTTGAAAAATGGAGCTGTGTATGTTAATTTTTCGGCCAATTATTTAGATATAAAAGCAAAACGAAACAATAAATACAGCGCTTTTGTAAACCTCGAAAGACTGAATAATATGCGAGGCATCAATAACTTGTTCAATGTTTTGAATCAGAAATTGCCCGATGATGGACATGTGGTATGTTGCTATGAATCAAAGAGTACGCGTAAAAAAAATATTTTGAATAGTTTTCCGTTTGGCATCAATTATATCTATTATTTTTTCAATTACATTTACCGAAGAATTATTCCAAAGTTATTTCTCACCCGTCGTTTGTATTATGATATAACGCATGGAAAAAATCGTATTTTGTCGAAAGCTGAAGTGTTGGGTCGTTTGTATTTCTCAGGATTTGAGGTGATAAAAGATTGTAAAATAGGTTCGTTGACCTATGTTTTTGCCCGACGCGTAAAGCAGCCCGAGCCTGTTGTTAAAAAGAGTTATGGTCCATTGATCAAACTAAAAAGAATCGGAAAAAACGGAAAGGTTTTCGAGGTTTATAAAATGCGTACCATGCATCCTTATTCTGAATATTTGCAGGCTTATATTTACGATCACTATAATTTGCAGAAAGGTGGAAAATTTAATAATGACATAAGAATTAATACTTTAGGTAGGATTATGCGCAAGTATTTCTTAGATGAAATACCTATGCTAATAAATCTGATCAGAGGTGAAATGAAAATTGTGGGTGTTCGGCCCATAAGTAACCATTATTTCAGTCTTTATTCCAAAGAATTACAGGAAAAACGTTTGAAAAGTAAACCTGGATTGTTGCCACCGTTTTATGCTGATATGCCCGAAACTATGGAGCAGATTCAGAATTCGGAAATGAAATACCTGATTGAATGTGAAGAAAAAGGTACTTTTGTGACCGATCTAAAATACTTTAAAAAAATTGTCATTAATATCCTCTTTCGAAAAGCGAGAAGTGCTTAAAATTAACATATTGTGTCGCTTTCGTTTAAATTTCGTATAAGATTAATTATTTTTAGTTCTACATCATCTATTTTTAATTCCGATATGAAGAAATTTTCAATAGCATTTTTAATACTTTTGATTGCAAATCAGGTTTTTAGTCAGGACATTCCACAACATATTTCTTATGTTAGGATTTATGACTTTATGGATGAGTTAGCCACTGATGGGTTGATTGAGCTGAATTCGGCAGTTAAACCCTATAGCCGTGAATTTATAGCTCAGAAACTGCTCGAAGCCAGAGAGAAAGAAGCGCAGCTGAACAACCGACAGCGCACCGAAATAAATTTTTTTCTGAATGATTATGCGCTAGAAAACAATGAATTGCCTTCTGCTTTTGTTCATTTGTGGAACAATAAAACATCAAAAGCAGCTCTTTTTCAACCGGCAATTCATTATAAAGATGCTTTGTTTCGTGCCCGCATAACACCATTAATAGGGTTGAACGTTATGCACAATGCAAATGGAAATATCATAAAACGTTGGATTGGCGTCGATTTTCAGGCGAGTATAGGAAAGCATATTTCGATATTTGCAAGCATTCGCGATCTATCAATCAATGGAGATACTTTGTCGAGCTATCACTATCTTAATAATTACCCCGGTTACGAATACAAGGAAGCTAAAGATGGAGGCGATTACAGTGATTCCCGTGGAGGAATAAAGTTCTCAAATGAATGGTTGTCGGTAGGGTTGGTGAAAGATAATGTGGTGTGGGGCGATAATTACAATGGTTCGAATATACTTTCGGGACGAACACCATCGTTCCCAATGATTACGCTACAAATAAAACCGGCTAAATGGTTCGAATTGAATTATTTTCATGCATGGTTGACTTCAAATGTGATCGACAGCTCCTATTATTATCTCGAAAACAATAGCACCAGAGTATGGTACCGGCCGGCCAATAAGTTTATGGCAGCCAATATGCTTACTTTTACCCCTTTCCGCAATTTTAAAGTCTCTGTAGGAAATTCGATCATCTATGCCGAAAAAACCCTTCAGGGTGCTTATTTTATTCCAATAGCATTTTATAAATCTATAGATCATACGCTTACAAAAGGACTTGGCACCGAAAATCAGAATTCTCAAATGTTTATGAATATCAGTTCGCGAAACCTGAAACACACTCATTTATTTGCTTCTGTTTTTACCGACGAAATCAATTTTGAACGTTTCAAAGCCGGGAATGCCGAAGACAATCCTATTTCGGTGAAACTGGGTGCAAATATAGTTAATTTTCCTATTGAGAATTTATCAGCTGTTGTTGAATTTACGCGTTCGAACATACTCAATTACAAACATTTTATTCCATTACTGTCCTATGCATCTAATACCTATAACCTGGGTCATTATCTGGGCGATAACGCACAGGAATTTTATGCCGCCTTGCAATTTAAGCCTGTAAGAGGGTTCGATTTGAAGCTTAGCTACACCGATGCCAAACATGGAAATGAGTATGAATATATTAAACGTAGTACTTACAACGGAATTACAGGAAATGTAAGTGGAATTATTAGCCAGCCTTCGTTAGGCGAAATTATTTGGTCAAATAAAACGATCGGCTTGAATGGAGTTTATGAAATCTTCAATAATACCTATATTGTTGTTAAAGCCGAAATGAGTAATATACAGGCATTCGAACCACAAAAAGAAGCAACTTTTGGCGAAAGAAGAATGACGGCAGAACAAACGCTTAATTATTTTACACCAAAGTATTTACAGGGCAAGCAAACTACTTTTTCAGGTGGTATCAGCTTCGGATTTTAACGTATAAAAAAAACATAGATGATAGTTGGAATTACCGGTGGAATAGGAGGAGGGAAAACAACGTTCTCAAATCTTTTGCGCGCATCAGGTTTTAAAGTCTACGATAGCGACTACGAAGCCCGTCGTTTGCAAGTTGAAAATCCACTGATAAGGAAGAAAATGATGGAGCTTTTTGGATCTGAAGTCTATTCCGAAAAAGGGTTGAACAAAGGTTTAGTGGCAGGTATAGTATTCAGTAACCACGAAATTTTGCAGCAACTCAATGCCATCGTCCATCCTGTTGTTCAGTCGGATTTTAATAAATGGGTACAGCTTTTCCCCGACGAGAAATATCTGTTTATTGAATCGGCAATTCTATTCGAAGCGCATTTCGACAAAATAGTGGATAAAATCATTTTGGTGACAGCATCCGAAGAAATCAGGATCAACAGAGTAGTTAAGAGAGATGGGTGGACTGTAGAACAGGTGAAATTAAGAATGAAAAGTCAGTTGAGCGACGAAATAAAAATAAAACTTTCAGATATTGTTGTTCGCACAGATAATAACGAGGATTTAAAACCAAAGTTGGATAATATTTTTAAATCCTTGTAAAATATTTTCAATAAAATTTCTTTGCAAAAATACATTGCCCACTTGGAAGTGCAACGTATAGCATAAAGCCATCTATTTGATTTATTGCCCAAAGATGAAAGAAGATGAAAATACAGCCGGTTGTAGCAATACAACCGGCTGTTTCTTAATTTATTCCCCTCTCCTCAAGGAGAGGGGTTAGGGGCGAGGTCATTTAATATTCATCCCAACTCTTGATCTTGATGTCTTCGAAACTCATGGTGCAGAAGGCATTGATAAAGGCTGACGCCAAGCGTGCATTGGTGAACAATGGAATGTTGAAATCGATAGCACCACGACGAATGATATAGTCATTCGCCAACTCACGTTTTGTCGTGTTCTTTGGGATATTGATCACCAGGTCAAATTGTTTGTTCGAGATCATGTCCTTCACATTCAACTCGCCTTCTTCGTCCGGCCAGTTTACAGCCGTTGCTGATACACCGTTATCCTCAAGGAAGCGTTGTGTGCCGCGTGTTGCAAACAGTTCGTAACCTTTCTTTTGCAATAAAAGACAAGCCTCCGAAAGTTCCAGCTTCGATTTTGTTTCGCCCGACGAAATCAGGATTCGTTTCTTTGGAATGCGATAGCCTACCGAAAGTAATGATTTCAGAATTGCTTCCGGGAAATCATCGCCAATACAACCTACTTCACCGGTCGAAGCCATGTCTACTCCCAACACAGGGTCGGCTTGCTGCAAACGGGCAAAGGAGAACTGCGAAGCTTTGATACCCACATAATCCAGATCAAATGCTGATTTTTCAGGTTTTTCCACTTCCAGGCCAAGCATTACTTTCGTTGCCAGTTCGATAAAGTTTATTTTCAATACCTTTGATACGAATGGGAAACTACGTGACGAACGTAAGTTACATTCAATTACCTTGATATAATTGTCGCGCGCCAGGAACTGAATGTTGAATGGTCCGGAGATATTCAACGATTTTGCAATCTCGCTCGCAATTTTCTTGATGCGGCGAATGGTTTCCACATAGATCTTTTGCGGAGGGAATTGCGTGGTGGCATCACCCGAGTGAACTCCGGCAAATTCTACGTGTTCCGAGATAGCATAAACAAGTATTTCTCCATTTTTAGCTACCGCATCAATTTCAATTTCCTTGCAACGTTCGATAAATTCTGAAATGACAACCGGGTGTTTCTTAGAAACATCAGTGGCCAGTTTCAGGAAGTTTTCCAGCTGAGTAGAATCGTAACATACGTTCATAGCTGCACCCGAAAGTACATACGATGGACGCACCAATACAGGGAATCCGATACCTTGTACAAAGTCGTTTACATCATCGAAGGTGGTCAATTCTTTCCAGCGTGGTTGGTCAATTTTCAGAGTGTCGAGCATCGACGAGAACTTGTGACGGTCTTCGGCGCGGTCAATATCCGTGGCTTGTGTTCCCAAAATGGTAACATTGGCATCGGCAAGTTTCAGTGCCAGATTATTCGGAATTTGTCCGCCGGTAGAAACAATGGTTCCCATTGGGTTTTCCATGTCCATAATGTCCATCACACGTTCGAAGCTTAATTCGTCGAAGTACAGACGGTCGCACATATCGTAGTCGGTCGAAACCGTTTCGGGATTGTAATTGATCATTACCGAGCGGAAACCTTCCTTGCGAATGGTCATCAACGCGTTAACACCGCACCAGTCGAACTCTACCGACGAACCGATACGATAAGCTCCAGAACCAAGCACTACTACTGAGCGGTGGTCGCCAAGGTATTTCACATCACTGCCGGTTCCGCCGTAAGTAAGATACAAATAGTTGGTCTGTGCAGGATATTCGGCTGCCAGCGTATCAATTTGTTTTACCACCGGAACAATACCACGACTTTTACGATGGAGTCGGGTCAGTTTTATCTTCTCGTCAATTTCGTCGCTGCTGCATTTAGTCACCAATCGTGTGATCTGGAAGTCGGAAAATCCTAATTCTTTTGCATGACGAAGTACATCATCCGGTAATTCATTCAAGGAGTTGAATGTTTCGAGTTCATGTTCTTTGTCGACAATATTTTTTAATTTATACAGAAACCAACGGTCGATCTTGGTGAGTTCGTGTAATTTATCTATTGAATAGCCACCCTGCAATGCCTGAGCCAGGTAGAAAACGCGTTTGTCGGTTGGTTTCGAAAGCGCAGTATCTACATCGTCGGCATAAAAATCTTTATTGGCAACGAAACCGTGCATACCCAATCCAATCATACGCAGTCCTTTCTGGAATGCTTCTTCAAAGTTACGACCGATAGACATGATTTCGCCCACCGACTTCATGCTCGATCCCAACTGACGACTCACACCCTGGAATTTACCTAAATCCCAACGGGGAATTTTGCAAACAATATAGTCGAGCGCCGGTTCGAAGAAGGCCGAAGTTTCTTTTGTTACAGAGTTTTTCAATTCAGGCAATCCGTAACCAAGACCCAGTTTAGCAGCCACGAATGCCAGCGGATAACCGGTTGCTTTGGAAGCCAGTGCCGACGAACGACTCAAACGGGCGTTGACCTCTATCACGCGGTAATCTTCCGAGAATGGATCGAAGGCATACTGAACGTTACATTCACCCACGATGCCAATGTGGCGGATAATGCGGATAGCCAGCTCGCGAAGTTTGTGATACTCACGGTTGGTAAGTGTTTGCGATGGCGCCACAACGATACTTTCGCCGGTATGAATTCCCAGCGGATCGAAGTTTTCCATATTACAAACTGTGATACAGTTGTCGTATTTGTCGCGCACTACTTCGTATTCAATTTCTTTCCAGCCTTTTAAAGACTTTTCTACTAAAACCTGCGAAGAGTAGGCAAATGCTTTGTCGACGAGTTCAATCAGCTCGGTATCGTTGTCGCAGAAACCGCTTCCCATTCCGCCCAAAGCATAAGCAGCACGAACAATCACCGGATAACCCAGTTCGTTGGCGGCCCGTATGGCATCTTTCAGGTTGGTGACAGCTTCGCTCTTGATGTATTTCACATCGATTTCCGATAGTTTTTGGTTGAAAATCTCGCGGTCTTCGGTGTCGATAATCGATTGCACCGGCGTACCAAGTACCTTGATATTGTATTTTTCGAAAACTTTGTTTTTGTAGAGCGCCACTCCGCAATTCAGCGCGGTTTGTCCACCGAACGAGAGGAAAACGCCATCGGGGCGTTCCTTTTCTATCACACGTTCTACAAAGTCGGGCGTAACGGGTAAAAAGTATACTTTATCGGCAACGCCTTCCGAGGTTTGTACGGTGGCAATGTTAGGATTGATAAGTATTGTTTCGATACCTTCTTCCTTCAGTGCTTTCAGTGCCTGCGAACCGGAATAATCAAACTCACCCGCTTCACCAATTTTCAATGCACCCGAGCCAAGCACCAATACTTTTTTGATCTCACCTTTTTTGATTTGCTGATCTTTGTGTATCGTTTTAAGTTTAGCGACACATTCCTGTTCAATTAGTTGTGGAATTGTAATGTCGCTACCTTCCAATGTTTTAATAAATACGTCGAATAAGAATTCGGTGTCCGTTGGTCCAGAGGCAGCTTCGGGGTGAAACTGTGCCGAGAACCATGGTTTTGTTGTATGACGAATACCTTCGTTAGTGCCATCGTTCATATTTACAAACAGAGGTTCCCAATCGGCGCTCAGGGTTTTGTTGTCGACAGCAAAACCATGATTTTGTGAAGTGATAAAGGCACGTTGCGTTCCCACCAATTGTACCGGTTGGTTGTGGCTGCGGTGTCCGTATTTCAGTTTATAAGTTTTTGCACCTCCGGCCACCGAAAGCAATTGGTTACCCATACAAATACCGAAAATTGGTTTTCCGGTTTGCATAAAGGTTTGTATGTTGCGAACTGTATCTTGTGCATATTCTGGATCGCCGGGGCCGTTCGAAATGAATAAACCATCAAATTCGATGTGGTTAAAGTCATAATCCCAGGGCACGCGGATGATAGTTGTGTCCCGTTTCAGTAAGCAACGAATAATGTTGTGTTTTACACCGCAATCCACCAGCAAAACACGGTGTTTTCCGCTTCCGTAGGTGATTACTTCCTTGCAGCTTACTTTTGCCACCTGATTTTCGTCGTCGGGGTTGATAAAATCGATATCATCACCGTCGGGGAAAACAAGCTTTCCTCTCATCGTTCCCTTTTCGCGCACCAGCTTCGTCAGTTCACGGGTGTCGACGCCAAATATGCCGGGAACTTCATTTTCTTTCAACCATTCACTGAGGCTTTTTCCTGCATTCCAGTGACTGTATTCAAAAGAAAAATCGGAAATAATCAAAGCTGATGCCTGAATTTTTTCCGATTCGTAAAAAGTAGAAAGTCCGTTTTGGATGATGTCGTTCGGAACACCGTAATTCCCAACCAATGGAAATGTTATCGCCAATAATTGCCCGGCGTAGGATGGGTCGGTCAAACTTTCGGGATATCCTACCATGGCTGTATTAAAAACAACTTCGCCGGCAACAGGCTTTTCGTACCCAAAGGATTTCCCTTTAAAAATTGTTCCATCTTCCAGAACGAGGTGGAGAGATTTGTACTTCTGCATAAATATTTAGTTATTGTCTTATTTTTGCTCTTGTATTTGGTGTTTTTTAATATTTATACTGCGTTTATGCCTAAATATTGTAGTTTGCCCAAAATTTATGCAAAAGTACGGCTTTTTTAAGTTCTGTACAAGTCGGAAAATCAAAATTCTTCCCGATTTTGCTTTTTTTTAATGATTTGATTAAAAAGAGATTCGAATATGAATAAATATGTATTTCAAGAGCAAAAAGGCAAAGAAGGAGCTTGTTGAAGCCAGGTTGAAATCAGTTAATTGTATTTCGGACTTTAGCGTAAAAAGTTCATCAAAGCGGGGTGAAAATCCCCACTTTAATGAACTTGAAAAAGTGATTGGATATTTAGTTCTTCTTCGGTTTTCGTTCTAACGGTAAAATTCCTCCGGCCATTTCACCAATAATGTTGACAAGTTCGGTGCCTGTTGGTACAACTATTTTGGCATTGTTCGAAAGCGAAGCTTCCACAGCCTCCAGCTTCCGCAACAGTTGCGCATTTCCAACAAAATATTTATCAGCGGCTTCGTTCACAAGTTTGATCGCTTCGGCCTCGCCTTCGGCATGCAGGATTTTTGATTGTTTATAGCCTTCAGCTTCTTTTATTTTAGCACGTTTTACTCCATCGGCCACTGTTTCGGCAGCAGTAGCTGAATCGATGGCGGCAATTTTTTCATTTTCGGCCTTCACTACCTTGTTCATTGTTTCCTGAACGTCTTTGGGAGGGTCGATTTCTTTCAGCTCAGTTCGTACAATATCAATACCCCAACTTTCGGTTTCATCGTGCAGGGTATTGTAAAGTTCAGCATTTATTTTTCCACGTTCGCTATTGGCCGATTTCAGCGTGAGTGTACCAATGATATTACGTAAAGTAGTTCGTGCCAGACTTACAATTTGCAATTTGTAATTGTTTACATTATAAATCGATCCTTTTACCGACTCTTCATCACTTTTAACCTTGAAATATACCTGCGCATCGACACTTGCATTCAGGTTGTCGTTGGTAATGATTTCCTGAGGTTCAGCATTCACCATTTGTTCGGTGACATTGACAATATAAATCCGGTCGATAATAGGAATAATCCAGTGAAATCCCGGATTGGCAAATTTTTTGTATTTTCCCAAACGTTCAATAAGGCCACGTTCAGTGGGGCGTACAATCCTGATACCGGAAATGAACAGGATAAAAACTAAAATAATACTACTCAAAATAATCATTTTTTTGTTTTCCTTTCTTTTAAATTGTTAATTACGTTTGATTCTTTTTTGATGTTTACTGTGAATGTAGAATCTATAAAATTCGAAATTACAGTAAATTACAATGCAAATATACAAATGAAACAAATAAAATGTTCCGGGCAAACGAATAATTCTTTTGTTTGAGAAAAAAAAGAACAAACAAATTCTCAATATTGACATTCAATCATTTAAGTTGAGCATGTGAAAGTTCCGATGATTTTGATACTGTCATAATTGGTTTGGGTACTTCGTTGAAGTTTTAAATTCAATTTATAGGCTATTCATTTGCTAGTTGGATTCGAAAAGTCTAATTTTGCATTCCATTTAAACAATACACCATTTATGACTGCAACTTACCAAAAACTTACGCTTGCAACTTGCGAAATAGCCCGCACTGTTGGCAAATATATGGCTAACGAACGTAAAGGATTCGACGATAGCAAAATAGAAAATAAAGGTTTGCATGACCTGGTAAGTTATGTTGACAAAGCATCCGAAGCATTTATTATTGCTAAGTTGCAGGAGATGTTACCCGAATCGGGGTTCATAGCCGAAGAAGGGACGAATGATAAACGCGGTGAACGATTCAATTGGGTAATCGATCCATTGGATGGTACCACAAACTACATTCAGGGCATTCCGCTTTATGCTGTAAGCATTGGTTTGTTGGATGGTGAGGAACTTGTATTGGGTGTAGTGTACGAAGTTGGTCGCGATGAATGTTTTTATGCATGGAAAAATGGTGGAGCGTATTTGAATGGCCAAACGATTCGTGTATCTGACCGTCGTGAAATTCATGAAGCTTTGTTGGCAACGGGATTTCCGTATAACGATTTCAGCAAAATGAAGAGCTATATGATTTTTCTGGAATGGGCAATGAAGAATGCCAGAGGTGTTCGCCGGTTAGGTTCAGCAGCTACGGATTTGGTTTACGTAGCATGTGGGCGTTTCGAAGCTTTTTGGGAATACGACCTGAAACCCTGGGATGTAGCAGCAGGTACTGTAATTGTAAAGGAAGCCGGCGGCATTGTTACCGATTATAAAGGCGGAGAGAATTATCTTTTTGGGAAAGAAATTGTGGCTTCGAATGCATGGTTAAAGGATTTGATGATTCAAAAGATAAATGATATAGCTACAAACGATACAATTCAATAGGTTTGTTTATCGAAGACAATTATCGAATGATTCTTCTTGCCTGATTCCAACAGTCAGGAAAAACAGAATAATATAACTTTTTAATTTTTAAACATTGACAACTACTAAAGATAAACTCTGGACTTCAAGTTTTATAAGTGCCTGTATCGGTAACTTCTTGTTGTTTTTTGCTTTCTATCTGCTACTTCCGATACTGGCGCTTTATCTGAATGATGAATTTAATAGCTCTAAATCGTTGATAGGAGTTATACTGTCTTCTTATACAATTGCAGCGCTTTTTGTTCGTCCTTTTGCGGGCTTTATTCTCGATCTTTTTAACCGTCGACCTATTTATCTGATGGGTTATCTGTTGTTTATAATGGCTTTCATCGCTTATCCTTTTGTGAGCTTCATCAACCTGTTTCTCCTCCTTCGAATTTTTCATGGATTGACGTTCGGGCTGGTTACCACTGCCGGAAATAGTTTGATTGTGGATATTATGCCCGCATCGCGACGTGGCGAAGGACTTGGATATTTCGGAGTGGCCAATAATTTAGCCATGGCCATTGGTCCTATGATTAGCCTTTTTTTACACGATTATTACAACTACGATGTTATTTTTTATACAGCCATAATTGCAGGTTTGTTTGGATTTGTTTTTGCGTACAATATCAAATCGGATAAAAAGGCAGACCGAAGCGTAAAACAACCGCTGGCCTTCGACCGCTTTTTCCTGTTGAAAGGGTTTAAGTCAGGATTTTGTTTGCTTTTGCTTGGCATTCCGTATGGCATACTTACCACCTATGTGGCAATTTACGGCAAAGAATTGGGTGTTCAAAGTGGAATGGGTGTGTTTTTCTCTTTAATGGCTGTCGGGCTTATTGCTTCTCGCCTGTTTGCCGGTAAAATGGTCGATCAGGGTAAAATCACGAAAGTAATTAGTATCGGGACATTTATTTGCATACTCGGATTTGTCGTTTTATCATTGTTGAATGGGGTAGAGAACAACCTTGGTTTGATAACAGCACTTTTGTATGTGGTAGCTCTCGTTTTAGGTGTTGGATATGGGATGGTTTTTCCTGCTTATAATACGCTTTTTGTAAATCTGGCACCCAACAACCGTCGTGCAACTGCCAGCTCGACTTACCTTACCAGCTGGGATTTAGGTATAGGTACCGGCTTAATACTTGGTGGCTGGATTGCCGATAGTGCAGGTGGACTATCTATGGCATTTATGGCCGGAGTATTTATAGTATCACTATCGTTCGTTTTCTTTGTGCGCATTGCTGGCCCACATTACAATACGCATAAACTACGTTAGTTTTTTTTCTCTGTGTTCTCGTTATAATTTTTTGTGCATCCGATAAAATCAGCTATTTTTTCGGGGTTAGTTTCGAACGCATTGCCTACCACCACCAAGTCGGCTCCGGCATCGAATGCTTGTTTCAGTTGTTCGGTCGTTTTAATGCCACCTCCTACAATGAGAGGAATGGATAATTCGGCGGAAAGAGTTTGGATCATGTCGGCAGCTACCGGAAAATCGGCGCCACTTCCTGCTTCGAGATAAACCAAACGCATCCCCAGCAATTCGCCGGCAATGGCAGTGGACAAAGCAATTTCGTTTTTGTCGCGTGGAATGGGCATGGTGTTGCTCATGTACGCTACAGAACTGGTTCTACCTCCATCTACAAGTAAGTAAGCTGTAGGGATTACTTCCACATCGGCATCCCTGATCGACTTTGCCGAACTAACATGCTGACCAATTAAAAATTCAGCATTACGTCCAGAGAGAAGAGACAGAAACAGCAAAGCATCCGCTTTTTTTGTAAATTGGGTTGCATTGCCGGGAAACAGAACAACATCTACTGTTAGTTCTTTTTTAAGGATGTCAATCAACGTATCGATGGATGTATTGATGTGACTTCCACCCACAAATACGAAATCGGGGGTGTGCGTTTTGAGCAAAGAAACAATGCTTGCAAGATGCGTACCTTTGCAACAATCCGGGTCAAGCAATACGGCTATCATCTTCTGCTTTCTTTCGCGATGCAATAATATGTTTCTGTAAATTGAGTTTTTCATTCCTAATTTCATCCTGATTTATGCAATACAGTAAACAAGGTTATAATTACTTTCTACTTTGTAATGCAGATTATATACATCCTTATAAGGGAGGTGTTCAGCTTTTATGCTTCCCTCGTCTTTCAATTCGAAAGGGAAAATATGAAGTTGTTTCGCAAAATCGACAGCACTATCGCCTATAATTTTGAACAATGCTTCTTTTGCCGACCATGCCAATTGTAGTTTGATGGAGCTCCCTTCGTCGAACAATTCTTTTTGCTCGGCAGGGTTAAGAAAGCGTTTGTAAACCTGAACGATCTTTTCAGTAGGACACTCAATGTCGATGCCTGCTTTAAGGTCAGGGTGTGCAATCAGCGCTAACCATTTTTTACTGTGCGAAATACTGATAAAGGTTTTTTCGTTTTTCAGAAAAGGTTTCCCTGATTTATCGTAAACAATCATTTTTTCGTCACCCAAAAGTTGGTTAATGGCTATGCGGGCAGTTAAAAATTCAATTCTTCGTTTGTTCGTCTTTATGCTTTCGTATTCAGGTTTGTAGCTTTCAAAGTTGCTGAGCATCCCAATTAATTCATCTGCCGATTCAGTTATTTCCCAAATCAAAACGTCGGCATTGTGCGATTTAAATTGTTCGTAAATCATTTTTTCCACTCAAAACTTTCCATTAAACGTATCATGTCTTCGCGAATGTAGTCAACCATTGGGGCAATAGAGTCCTTGTTGGGTACATTGTTGAAATACAAAGCTCCCCGAACGAAATGTTGAGTGCTATCAGTCAGCGTAAACTGAACTGACGAAGCAGCATTGCCGGTAATATCGTAAAAAACGCCATACACTTTTTTGTCGGGGTGTTCGAACACTCTTTCGGAGATGCCATCGGCTTTTACCGAATGTTTGTACACATATTTGCGGGCATCTTCGGTCAGTTCGTACAAATTGGAATGAATTGCTTTGTAGCTACAATAAACACTTGCATTCAGATACGGATATTGAATGTCAATCCAGTATTGTTCGCCATTTTCGGCGCGCGAAACTATTTTTGCCATTCCTGATAAGTCAAATTTATAGGGAAGTTGAAGCGTATCGATATTGCGGTAAGCGTGTTCGGGCAAATCGACTCTGAAATATCCATAAGGTTTAGGCATGTTGGATTCGGTACATGAAACAAGCAAAAAGGCAAGAAGCCCGAAGGTTAGATATTTTAAATGCATGCAGTGTTTAATTTGTTATTTTCGGATGAAAGAGTACAGAATTTCAATGTGCTATTTAAAGCATATTGGCTTTGTCATCGTCTTCGTTGAAGTTGTCTTTCAGGTATAGTTTTACCTTTTTTATGCGGCGGTTATCCACCGACAGCATTTCAAAAACATAACGCCCATAGCCGATTCGTTCGTTTTTCGACGGAATTTCACCTTTTATTTCCAGGATTAATCCGGCCAGTGTTTCCACTTCACCGGCTATTTTTGCAAAATCATTTTCTTCAATTTCGTCTATTTTGAAAAAATCGTTCAGCTGAATTTTAGCTTCGAAAATAAAGGTATGATTGTCGATTTTTGTAAAAAGCTTTTCGTCTTCATCATATTCATCGCTGATGTCGCCTACAATTTCTTCGAGAATATCTTCGAGCGTTACCATGCCCGAGGTACCGCCATATTCGTCAACCACTATGGCCAAATGAACTTTGTTTTTCTGAAATTCGCTCAGTAAATCATCAATTTTTTTTGTTTCGGGAACGTAATAGGCCGGACGTACCAGGCTCTGCCAGCGGAAATTAGCCGATTTGTCGAGGTGAGCCAAGAGGTCTTTGGCATAAAGTATTCCTTTGATATTGTCGCGTGTGCCCGAATATACAGGAATGCGTGAATAGCCGTGTTTTATGATGTTGTCCAACAGCTGATTGTATGGTATTTTTATGTCTACATCCACCATGTCAATCCTCGAAGTCATAATGTCAACTACCTGAATATTACCAAATTTAATAATGCCTTCGAGCATTTCGGTATCCTCATCTTTACTGTTCGAGGTCAGTTCTAACGCCTGCGACAACTCGTTCATCGAAATATTGTTTCTGTTTATTTTCGATAAACGTGTGTTGACAATAGAGGTAGAGTTAACAAGTAAACTTACGAAAGGACCTAAGAGTTTCTCAAGAAAGTAGAGGATACTTACCGTTTTTTGAGTGGTAGCTTTGGCAAACTGTGTCGCATAAATTTTGGGCGTAATTTCGCCAAAGAGCAGAATAAGAAAAGTAATGATAATGGTCTGAAAAATAAAGCCAAGAAAGGGCGAACTTTCGAAATTGATCACCGAATTAGTAAAAAAGCTAAGAAAAATAATGAGCGATACATTTACGAAGTTATTGCTAATCAGTATAGTAGCCAGAAGCCTCTGCGGGTTTTCGAGCATATTTAATATCTTTCTATCCTTTCTTGAGTCGCTATTGCTTAACTCATCCTGTGCTTGTGGATCGAGCGAAAAAAAGGCAACCTCGGAGGCCGAAATGATTGCTGAAATACAGAGTAACAACAGGCTTATTACTAAGGCAACTATTCCTGTTGAATTGATTGGAGAAATGCCAATGCCTGCAAAGTTTAAATATAGAGATTCAGTTTCCAATGAGTGTGAGTTCTAAAATGAATGCAATAGTATTTTATGGTTTTACCGAAACGATCTTATCAACAACAAAAGTATTGACACCTCGCCAAGGTAAGGCTGCAAAATATTCACGATAATGTAATTCTACTTCTTTACCACTACAACGCATGAGTGAGTCGGCTACTTGTTTATCCACCACCGAAAATGAAAACTCGTAGGACTGAATAGTACCACCTACCTGCGAGCGAAAACCACTTTGTATCATTTTCCCTTCGTAGGTTTTAAAAATGTAACCCTTGTGAACGAAATAATTGAGCTCTCCGGCTTTAACACCTTCTCCAAAAACAAAATAGAATCTGAAATAAACAAATACAGAGAAAAGAACGATAACAGATACCGTTCCGATCATTATGATTTTTTTGATTTTAGGATTCATGATTGTGATTATTTTAATTTTTCTGGCAAATATAGCCATATTTTTTTGTTCCATTCTAAAAACAGCTTAAAAAGAACTGATTTATTGTCTAAAATACTTAACTTTACTGCGAAATTAAATTTTTTCTTTCTCAGTCGACTCTTTATTATAAAAATTATAATCTATTTAAATTCAAATTATTATGGAACCAAAATTAGTTACGTTGGCCATTCGTACTTATCAGAGAGCTCAAATGATAAAAAGCGTTTTAGAGGAAAATGGAATTGAAACCGTAATACACAATCTGAATATAGATCAACCAGAGCTTGCAGTAGGCGTGAGGGTGCGCATCAAAGATTCCGATTTGCCACGGGCGCTGGAGATTGTTGAAGAAATGGAAAAAGCATGGGAAGATGAAATGGCTGTTCGTCCCGTGCAGCAAGTGCTCGTTCCCATTGACTTTAGCGATCGCGTGGATAAAACCATCGACTTTGGTTTCCATTTTGCTCAGAAGTACAATGCCGAAATTGTTTTTCTTTATGTCTATTTTAGTCCTGCCTTTACAATCTCGGCGCACAACGATTTGAGTACTTACAGCATCAGCGACAGTGAATTGCTGCGACGTATCATTAGTTCGGCCAATGCAGATGCCGAAAATATGGCGAATCTGCTTAAAACAAGAATTGAAAATGGTGAACTTCCTGATATTGAATATAGTTTTGAATTGAAAGAAGGTGTACCTGAAGATGAAATTGTGGACTATTGTAAAAAGAACAACCCCATTCTCGTGGTGATGGGTTCGCATGGTAAGTCTGTTTCTACGGAATTGATCGGAAGTGTTACTGCCGAGGTAATGGAGTCGACCGCTTCGCCTGTTTTTGCAGTACCTGTAGAGGCACAGATCAAAACCCCGGCGGAAATTAAACGAGTGGCCTACCTTACTAATTTTGATCAGAAAGATTTAATCGCCATTGATAAAACCATAGAACTGATAGGTACTGATGGACTTGAGATCTATTTTATTCATGCTTCTGAGAAAAATGAAGCCTGGAGTGAGGTGATGCTGGCCGGTATTAAAAGCTATTTTTCTTCCCATTATCCGGGTATAAAAACTCATTATGCACTCATTGGTCCAGATAATTCACCCGATTTAATTGATGATTATCTGAAAAAGAAAAATATTGATTTACTTGCTTTCAATACCCGCCGACGCAAGCTTTTCTCCCGACTATTTAATACCGGGCTTGCTTATAAACTTGTGTTGAACTCCGATACTTTATTGTTTGTTACTCATGTATAATTTTTGGTGAGAATTTCTCAGTGAAAGAACTTATTTTATTGTGTCTTCTTCCTTCTGTTTTTATGTTCATATACTCGAAATCAAATTGGGCGAATAATTGTGAAAATAGTTGATGTGAGCTATTAAGTAGTTGGAAACACAGTGTTTATAATACAAAAGTTTAAATTCAATAAACCGCTTTCGTTATTCGTTTTTTTTTACGAAATTTGCAGACTTAAAAATACGGAATTGAAAACAGTAATTTTAAGATAAAATCAAGGTGAAAGATACAAAGTACATTTTTGTAACCGGTGGAGTCACTTCATCGTTAGGTAAAGGAATTATTGCCGCATCGTTAGGCAAATTATTACAGGCCCGTGGCTTTAGAGTGACAAATCAGAAATTAGATCCCTACATCAATGTGGATCCGGGTACATTAAACCCCTATGAGCACGGCGAATGTTACGTAACTGTAGATGGCCATGAAGCTGATCTTGATTTAGGTCATTACGAACGTTTTCTGGGGGTGGAAACACACAAAGCCAACAATGTAACTACCGGACGTATTTATCAGAATGTGATCAATAAAGAACGCAGGGGAGATTATTTAGGCAAAACAGTACAGATTATTCCGCACATTACCGACGAAATAAAACGAAACATCAAGCTCTTAGGCAGTAAAGGGGATTTCGACTTTGTGATAACCGAGATAGGTGGAACAGTGGGCGATATTGAATCATTGCCTTATATCGAAAGTGTTCGTCAGTTGAAATGGGAACTCGGAAAGCACTGTTTGATTATTCATCTTACCTATGTTCCTTACCTTGCAGCAGCAAAAGAACTTAAAACAAAACCCACGCAACACTCGGTGAAAGCTTTGCAGGAACAGGGCGTTCAGGCCGATATTCTTGTGCTGCGTACCGAACATAATATTTCACCTGAAATAAGGAAAAAAGTAGCATTGTTTTGCAATGTGGATACCACTGCGGTGATGCAATCCATCGATGTGCCAACAATCTACAGAGTTCCTCTCAATATGCAACAGGAAAAGTTAGACGAGGTGGTACTGACAAAAATGGGTTACAATATAGAAACAACTCCTGCTGCTGACATGCAAAAATGGACTGCTTTCGTTGAAAAACTCGAAAATGCAACCGAAGAAGTGCGTATTGCGATTGTTGGAAAGTATGTGCAGCTACCCGATGCCTATAAATCGATTACCGAATCGTTGCTTCATGCCAGCGCTTACAACAATAAGAAATTGAAGCTTGATTTGGTGTTGTCGGACAAATTGACAGATGAGAATGTATTGAAAAAGCTCTATAAAGCAGATGGCATTGTTGTTGCTCCCGGATTTGGACAACGTGGAATGGAAGGGAAATTTGCAGCATTGAAGTATGCCCGCGAAAATAATATTCCATGTTTGGGTATTTGCATGGGAATGCAAACCATGTCCATTGAATTTGCACGCAATGTGCTGGGATACGAGGACGCCAACAGTACAGAAATTGAGCCTACTACTCCTCATAATGTGGTGGACATCATGGAGGAACAGAAAAACATTCTCGATTTGGGTGGAAGTATGCGTTTGGGCGCTTATAAATGTAAACTTAAAAAAGGTTCGAAAGCTTTCGAAATTTACAAAAAAGAAAACATAAGCGAACGGCATCGTCATCGCTATGAATTTAATAATGCCTTCAAAGACGAATTTGAAAAAGCGGGAATGAACTGTAGCGGACTGAACGAAGCATCCGATTTGGTCGAAATAATAGAATTAACATCTCACAAGTGGTATATCGGCGTTCAATTCCACCCCGAATATAGTAGTACGGTAATAAATCCACATCCTTTGTTTATTAGTTTCATTAAAGCGGCCATCGATAAGTAGTTGATGAAACACAGAAATAGTATTAAAAAATAATTTATTGGAAAAAAATTAAGAATGGATAAAAATACAATTGCAGGGTTTGTGCTTATTGCGCTGATTCTCGTAGGCTTTTCGGTAATGAACCGACCCAACGAAGAGGAATTAGCCAAGCAAAAACAATACAAAGATTCAATTACACTCGTTGAGCAACGACGTATTGAAGCAGAAATAATACAGCAAAAAAGCGATACTTTATTAAAAGTCGACGCTATTAATGCCAACGATACAGCGGCAGCTCATATGGTGGCTGATGCTTATGGCGATTTCAGTGTTGCAGCTGCTGGTGAAGAAAAGTTTTTTACTTTAGAAAACGAACTTGTTAAGCTAACTATCAGTAATAAAGGTGGACGAATTTACTCAGCCATGCTTAAAGATTATAAAACGCACGATTCATTGCCCCTTGTTTTGTTTGATGCACAGGAGGCAAATCTTGGATTTACGCTCGTTACCAATAACAATCGGGTGGTAAACACTTCAAATCTTTATTTTGAGCCTGTAGGTGCAATAAAAAAAGATGCTGAAGGCAATCAGCAGTTTGCCATGAGATTGAAAACAACAGGCGAAGCCTACCTCGATTTTGTGTATACCCTGCCTAAGAAAAACTACATGCTCAGCTTCGCTCTCAAAGCTAATGCCATGAATACGGTTATGCCTGCAGGAACTAATTTCCTCGAAATGCAGTGGTTTTCTAAAATTCGTCAGCAAGAAAAGGGGCGTAAGTTTGAAGACCGCTATTCAAGTCTCAATTACAAATATGTGGCCGATGATGTAGAAAATCTGAGCGAATCGAAAGACGATGATAAAAAACTTCCTAATAAAGTAAAATGGATTGCTTTTAAAGATCAGTTTTTTAGTAGCATCATCATTGCCGATGAGGCATTTACTTCTACAAACCTGTCAAGTAAACTCGAAAACGAACAAAGCGGATACTTGAAAACTTACAATGCTGATATGACTGTTGCTTTTGATCCTTCAGGGAAAACGGCAACTCAACTCAGCATGTTTTTTGGTCCTAACCAGTACAAAGTACTTTCGGCTTATGATAAAGAGCTGAAGGGCGACGATAAATTGTCTTTACGCAGTTTAGTCCCATTAGGTTGGGGCATTTTCGGTTGGGTCAATCGCTTTGCTATTATCCCAATGTTTAATCTCTTTAGTACTTTTATTTCCAACTTTGGTATCATTATTTTATTGATGACCGTTGTGATTAAATTGGTGCTGTATCCGCTCACCTATAAATCTTATGTTTCGAGCGCTAAAATGAGGGTGCTCAAGCCCGAGATTGACGAAATAAATGCTCGCATCCCTGCCGAAAAAGCTGCCGAACGCCAGAAAGCAACAATGGAACTTTACAACAAGGTGGGTGTGAGTCCGATGAGTGGATGTTTACCTACTTTGCTTCAAATGCCTATTCTGTTTGCAATGTTCAGCTTTTTTCCGGCTGCTATTGAGCTGCGTCAGGAAAGTTTCTTGTGGGCTGATGATTTGTCGGCCTACGATGCCATTATAAGCTGGAGTGGAAATATCCCTCTGATAACCGAATACTTCGGAAATCATATCAGTTTATTTACCTTATTGATGACAGTTGCAACGCTTATTTCTACCAAATTAAATATGGCCAACACAGCCACTCCCGATCAACCCGGAGCAGGAATGATGAAATGGATGATGTATTTGATGCCTGTTATGTTCATGTTTATTTTTAATAATTATGCTTCGGGATTGAGTTATTATTATTTCGTTTCTACACTTATTTCTATTGTGCAGACTTATGCCATACGAGCTTCTGTAGACGAAAAGAAATTGCTTGCCCAATTGCATGCTAAACGGGCAACTAATGCTAAGAAGCCTGCCAAAAAAGGTGGATTTATGGATAAACTTGAAAAAATGCAACGTGAACAGCAAAAAGCGATAAAAAACAAGAAATAAACAATTCGAACAAAAAATTAAAAGCGCAGGAACCAAAGTTCAGACTTTGGCATTTGCGCTTTTTCTTTCTCTTACAAAAAAAAATCTGATGAAAAAAACAATAATTCTAGGTCTTGTCATTATCTTGATTGGTGGTTTTGTTTCGTGCAAAAAAAACAAGCGGTTCGAAGTGCCACGAAATATAAAAAAAATCGAAGTGAAGCTGAATCGCTTTGACATTGACTTTTTAAAACTAGACACAAATAATTTAGATGCCGGAATAAAAGATCTTTATCGTCGGTATCCTGATTTTATGAGCATTTATACAGGTGATATTCTCGGAGTCGATCCACACGATACCGCTCAGGTAAGTGATTTAATTGCAGGTTTTTTGTCAGATACCACTTTTAAATCGGTCAACAGCAAAACCCTCGAAGTATTTGCCAATGTGACTCCTGTGGAACAACAACTTTCGGGGGCTTTTACGAGACTTCATTTCTATTTCCCGGAAATTAAAATCCCTGAAATTTATTTTTTCGTATCAGGTTTCAATCGTTCTCTCCTTTTTGATAAACAAATGATAGGCGTGGGTGCAGATATGTTTCTTGGAGCAGACTATCCACGTTATCAAAGCTTTACATATCAGTATTTGATCAACAATATGCATCCGCAAAGTATCAGTCCTTCGGTAGTAACGGGATGGCTATATAATCATTTTCCTTATGTGCCGGGTGAAGAGCGTTTGCTCGAAAATATGCTGTATCATGGTAAAATTATGTTTCTGCTTTCGGTGCTGATGCCCGATGAAAAACCTAATGTGTTGATAGGATACGAAAAAAAACAATGGGAGTGGAGTAGAAAGTACGAAAAACAGATTTGGGAAACAATAATCGACAGAAATGATTTGTTTTCGTCCGACCTAATGTTGATAAGAAAATATATTGATGAAGCTCCATTCACTGCGCCTGTTTCGCAAGAATCGCCGGGCAGATTAGGGGTTTGGCTGGGTTGGCAGATTGTTCAGAGTTATATGAACAAACATCCTGAAGTAAGTCTGAGGACTTTATTGATTGATAATAATTACAAGCAGATATTCGATAAATCGGGTTATCAGCCCTGATAAACAACTAAAAAAAAGACCTGAACATGAAAATAGTTCAGGTCTTTTGTAAAGCCGTTTTTTTTTAATTATACCGGACTGATTGCTTCTGAAGGACAAACATCAGCACAAGTTCCACAATCGGTGCAAATATCTGCATCAATAACATAGATATCACCTTCCGAAATCGCGTCAACAGGACATTCGCTGATACAAGAGCCACAAGCGATACAATCTTCTGAAATTACGTAAGCCATTTTCTTAAATTTTTTGTTAGTACTAATTAGTTTTGCAAAAGTAAAACATTTTCTATATCTAAAAAAACTTTTAAGCCCTATTTTATAGTAAAAGTTCAAAAATAGTTGTTTATGATGTTTTTTAATCAAAACTATCGATAGTTGAGAGGTAATCGGCTTATTCTCCAGTCTGCTGTCAATAGTCAGTTGTTTGGGACCCTTGGATGCTCAAATTCTCAAATTCTCAAATATTTTCAGTTCTTCGAATCCCTTGATTGTCAAAAAAATGGTTTTATTATCGAAGCAAAAGCCATATTTTTTGTTCAAATAATTTGGCATTTGGGCTAAAAAGGCTATCTTTGCAGCTCTTTAGAAAAATGGCGGGATAGCTCAGTTGGTTAGAGCGTCGGATTCATAACCCGGAGGTCACGAGTTCAACTCTCGTTCCCGCTACCAGAAAAAAAGTGTTTTTGAAGTAAGTTCTTCAAAAACACTTTTTTCTGTTTTTTTATGGTACCAACTGTGCCACTTTTGGCCTACTGACAGCCCTTTGAAAACAAAAGAGTATGCCGAAAATTACTTTATCGTGCATACTCTTTATAAAAACTATAAAACAAATTACATTCCTGTTTTACGACGGAGTTCTTCTACTTGTTTGTTCCAAAGCATAATCAGATCATCCATCTCATCAGGTTCGGCGTAGTCGGTCACTACCAATGTTAATCCACCGGTAATTTCGGGCGTTACAATTTTAAGTTCGAAAAACGAATCCAAACCTTCATCTTCTATCCAATGAAAACGAATGTATGAATTTGGTTTTACTTGCTGCAAAATAGCAGTTTGTTCGTGTCCATCCCACGAAAATACGTATTCATTCCCCGAAACGGTAACTCCATCGGCAAACCATTCCGATAATCCAAGTGGCGAGCCAATGGAATTCCACAAAATAGCGGGCGAAGAATTATTCAGAGGATATTCAATATTAAATTCAATCTTTTGCATTCCCAAGTCTAAGTAATTAACTATTCATCTTAAATTCGATGGCAATATAGATAAAATTTACGACTATGACAAATATATACTGTAAAAATTACAGTTTTAAACTACTCTTTTCGAACCTCAGAGGTAAAAGCTGCTTCACATTACCCAGCACAAAAGTATGTTCGGTGCCGTACAACAACACCGTAATGTCCTTGCCGTAACGCGATTCGGTTTCGACAAGTACCTGTCGGCACGAGCCACAGGGAGTTACGGGATCGGCCAGAAAAGCTCCACCGGTAAAAGCAGCGATAGCAAGGGTGGTAACCGGAACCTCAGGATGCTGTGCATTAGCATAAAACATAGCCACTCTTTCGGCGCAAAGTCCCGAGGGGTAAGCAGCATTTTCCTGATTATTTCCACCGAAAATTTCGCCATTCGAAAGCAATACTGCCGCTCCCACCTGAAAACCGGAATAGGGTGCATAGGCATTATTGGCTTGTGATTTCGCTTTTTCGATCAACATTTTATGTTCGGCGCTCAATTCGTCAAAATCGCAAACACTCACTTTTGTTTCTATTATTTTTTCAATCATGTTTTTATTTTTTTAAGCCCTATATACCAGAGTTGGGGACTTTATCTTCTTACAAAAGTATAAAATAATCCTTTCTAATCGATGTTTTTGTAGAAATAGTTATATTTTTGTGCTAAATAAATTATAATATCTTCCATTATGCGCATGCTCTCAATAAAACAAATTCTTGTATTTATATTCATTTTTACTTGTTCTTTCGTTTTTCCTCAAACCAAAAGTAAAGCTTACCTGAACTATATCGAAGCTTACAATCAGCTGGCAGTGATACAGCAAAAAGAACACGGAATTCCTGCAAGCATCACATTAGCACAGGGTTTGCTTGAGTCGGGCGCTGGTCAAAGCGAATTTGCTAAAAAATCGAACAATCATTTTGGCATAAAATGTCACGACTGGACCGGTGATAAAGTGTACCACGACGATGATAACAAGGGAGATTGTTTCAGAAAATATGACAATGTGCTTGCATCGTTCGAAGATCATTCCTTCTTTTTGAAAAATAAACCCCGGTATGCTTTTTTGTTCGATTTAAGTCCCACCGATTACGAAAGTTGGGCGCACGGTCTTAAAAAGGCTGGTTATGCCACCGACCCTACCTATGCCTACAAACTTATCTCCATTATCGAAAACTACGGACTGCACAGATACGATCTAGTAAAAGGAACCGATAACACAATTGCTGATTCCAAACATTCAACCGAAAGAAATCAGCAAATTCAACCAACAATGGGCAATATCGCGGCTACTGAGCGCCACGAAGTTTACAAAAATAACCGTGTAAGATATGTAGTCGCTCAGGTCGGCGACAGCTATAGCAGCATCGCCGACGAGTTCGACCTTGACGAAAACAAGCTGAGAGCTTTTAACGAAGTGAAAGTTGCTACCGACTTGAATGCAGGTACACAGGTTTATCTGCAATTCAAAAGAAATAAGGCCGGTAAATCCTACTCCACACATGTAGTGCGTGAAGGTGAAACCATGTATCAGATTGCGCAACAATACGCCATAAAAACTGAAAAACTATATTTACTCAATAATAAAGATTTCAGCGAAGGGGCAAAAACAGGAGAAGTATTACAGCTTAGGTAAGCACAATAAAATCAGCATTATGCGAAAAAAAAATACAGAATCCCTACGCGATGTGATCGGTCAGGTTTTAAAATCGAATCATTTAGACAAACCTCTGAACGAAAAACGCATCATCGATGCCTGGCCGAAAATACTTGGAGAGAATATCATACAATACACAACAGAGTTGAGCATTAAAAATCGGGTTTTATACGTAACGCTGTCGTCTTCAGTTTTGCGACACGATTTGTTTCTGTCGCGCGAAGAGATAAAAAATTCGCTGAACAAACAAGTGGGTGGTGAGGTCATCAACAGTATAGTGTTCAGATGATGGGGAGATAGTGATGCTTACCTGCTGCTTGCTATAAGGTTAAATTATTGATGGACATGTTGTTTCCAAATGTTTTAATTTAGAAATCACGATGAATTACAGAGCTTATTTACTGCAACCCTTGTCCAAAAAATTTGTTGACCAATTGGCAGCGGAAGTGTTGATGCATCCCGATACTTTGCCTTCTGTCTATACGCTTATTTTCGATGCGGATACTACTGTGGCGTGGAGAGCGGCATGGACTTGCCAGAAAATCAGCGAGAAACAGCCAGAACTATTCAACGACAATTATTTTAATGAACTTGCTGCCATCAGCATTTCTACTTCGCACGATGGTATAAAGCGAGGATGCCTTAGTATCCTCAACCGTTTGCCAATTCCACGACCCATTCCGGTGGCGCTTATTAATGCCTGTTTCGATGGGATGATTTCGACTAAATCGGCTGTTGCGGTTCAGGCATTATCTTTAAAACTTTTATATAAATTTTGCCTGACAGAGCCCGATTTGATTCCTGAATTAGTGGCTTATCTTGAAAACTTCGAAAATGAAGGCCTATCTCCGGGCATGCTATCGACAAGAAGAAATGTAATTAAGCTACTGAAAAACAACAAACAAAAATCATAAAATTATCATAATTCCAAAGATTGCACAGTTTCGTGAAAAAAGTGTTATTTTTGCCTCGAATTAAATCCGGTCATAAATTGAAATGACTTAGTATTAATTTTAGTTTAATAAAAAAATATGTCATTAAAGAAAAACATTCTGGCATTACGACAAAAAAAAGCCATCGTTGAAAAAGGAGGCGGCGACAAAGCCATTGAAAAACAGTTAGCAATGGGTAAATTGACTGCCAGAGAACGAATTTTGGGCTTATTAGATCCCGATTCATTTCATGAGTATGATCTTTTTGTAGAACATGAAGAGCAAAATTTTGGGATGGCGAGCAAAGAGCTTCCGGGCGATGGAGTAATTACAGGAACAGGTACTATTAAAGGCGCTCCTGTTTGCATTTATGCACAGGACTTTACAGTAATGGGTGGTTCATTAGGACTAAAACACGCGCGTAAAATCACAAAAATAATGGATCACGCCCTGAAAATGAAAGTTCCCTGTATCGGTATCAACGATTCGGGAGGTGCACGTATTCAGGAAGGAATTGGGGCTTTAGCCGGGTATGGCGAAATATTTTATCGCAACACTATGGCTTCGGGCGTAATTCCTCAGATATCAGTTATTCTCGGTCCATGTGCCGGGGGAGCTGTTTATTCGCCAGCCCTTACCGATTTTGTATTTGTGGTTGAAAACATATCAAAAATGTTCATTACGGGCCCTAACGTAATTGAAACAGTGCTGGGTGAAAAAATTTCGCAGGAAGATCTTGGAGGTGCACGCGTACACGCCGAAATTACCGGCAACGCGCATTTTTATGCGTTGAGCGAATTAGAATGTCTCGATCAGATCAAACAGCTGATTTCCCTTATTCCTCACAACAATCAGACAAAAGCAGCTAAGGTTGAGCCCAAGAAACCAAAATCGAGAAAAAACATCGAAAATATCATTCCATCTGATCCAAAACAACCTTATGACGTACGCGAAATAATTTTCGCACTGGCCGACGATTCGAAATTCCTCGAAGTTCAGGAATTGTGGGCGCCTAATATTGTTATTGGTTTCGGACGTTTGGAAGGCGAAACAGTAGGTTTCGTGGCCAATCAGCCTATGTATCTTGCAGGTGTTCTCGATTGCGATGCATCCGACAAAGCAGCCCGCTTTATTCGTTTCTGCGACGCATTTAATATTCCTATTATCACGCTCGAAGACATGCCGGGCTATTTGCCAGGAGTAGATCAGGAACATGCAGGCGTTATCCGTCACGGCGCTAAAATGCTTTACGCTTATTCCGAAGCTACAGTGCCTAAAATTACTGTCATTCTGCGAAAAGCCTATGGTGGTGGCTATATTGCCATGAACTCGCGTCACCTTGGCGCCGACTTTATGTTTGCGTGGCCGGGTGCCGAAATTGCTGTAATGGGACCTGAAGGAGCAGCCAATATCATTTTCCGTAAAGAAATTATGGAAGCCGAAGATGAAGATGCAATGCGCCAGATCAAAGTGAAAGAATATATTGAAAAATTTGCAAATCCTTACGTAGCGGCATCAAAAGGTTACATCGATGCAGTGATTGAACCTCTTGAAACCCGTGATTTGTTATTGCATGCCCTCGATGTTTCGAAAAACAAAGACGATCATCGTCCTGCTAAAAAACACGGGATTCCTCCATTTTGATGGAGTTTGATTCAAGCTCATTTATTGAACTTTTTAATCGTTATCTTATAAAATTAAAACATAATGAATAAGAAAAAAGTAACTCCCGAATTGGTAGACTTTGCAGTGACAGCTCGTAAATACAAAACACAGCTTACAACGAAATACATGAACCGTAAGGTTTGGGTGGATCCTAATCCTTACGATGTTCAGTCGTCAATTCCGGGTACTATTATACAAATATCGGTCGCCGAGGGTGAAATCGTAAAAGAAGGTGCGCCTTTGCTCATACTCGAAGCCATGAAAATGCTGAACCGTATTGAAATGCCTTTTACTGCGCGTATCAAAAAGATAAACGTAGCAGTTGGCGAGCGGATTCCGAAGGAAACCCTGATGATAGAATTGGAAGCAGTAGAATAACTGCTCAATTTATCGAAATAAAAAATTAAACTCAATCGGGACAAAAGACCTGATTGAGTTTTTTTGTGCTTTTTGTATAAACTTTCGGGACAACCCTGATGATAGAATGACGCTTGCTTCATTTATCTGGCATATAATACTGAAAAAAGCCGATTATTTCCATTGTAAGTGCAATAAATACATGCACAATAACGCCTCCCCAGATATGACGCGTTTGATAAGCCAGCGCACCCAATACGTAACCTCCAAACAACGATGATATGGTTTCGACAGGTGGCTTGCCAAAATGAATCACAACGTACATGGCTACCATGGGCAAAACAGCGCCACGCCCCAAAATACCCACCATACCAATGACCAACGCCCCTCTGAAAAGCAATTCAGTCATAATAAAATCAATTGCATACGAAATTTCGAATAAGGCAGTGCTTTCCCACGATTTTAATCCTAAAACACCTTCGTAAAACCAGGGCTTAAATTGCGGATAGGCAAACTGAAAATCGGCAGAATAAGAGGCGAGAACTAAAAATGGAAGAAGTAATACAAAGAAAGTAAAATATCCTTTCAAGTATTTTGTATTGAGCGACAATCCATACAATCCTTCCGTTTTACGGTCGACCATCAGTTTCATCAAAACAAGGGGAACAAAATAAAAAACAAGACTCTTCAACTGTGAGAATATCCGAATAAGAAATTTACTTTCTTCATCGAATAACGAAGGGAACTGCCATCGATGATATCCATAATAGCCTATCGAAAAGCCATAAATAACAACTATAAATAAACTCTTGAAGTAAAATCCGGGATTTTTGAGTACTGCCACATCCTTTCGGAGAAGGAAAATGGGAATCGCAACCAAAAAATAAACAGCAGCATAAAATACAGGAAAAAGCCACACCGAACTACCATCGAAATAGCTATTCAATAATACTTTGCTATAAAATCCCCATGAATAATTAAAATAAACAGCTACAATAACAATAAGGAAAGTGAATAGATATGAACTCAAATGGAAGTCCGATTTTATAAATTTCCATACTTCATTCAAAAGCAAAGTAAGTTCTTTAAACATCTCCATTATACTTTATAATCATTTCAGAATGAATTTTTTCGATCAGACTCTGATATTCGTTTTCGAAATTTGGTGTAAAGATTTTCTTACCAATGTGCTCAACTATCTCGTCCCTGTTCCAAAATTTTCCATCCATAATCTCAACCGGATCAGGCTGTATTTTTCCATCGTAAACAGTATAAAAACAGTGTACCAACTCAGCTTCACGGGTCGAAACAAACTTATAACGCCTAATAAAAACAGGCTCAAAATCGGTTATGCCCAATTCCTCACCCACTTCGCGCCGAAGCGCTACCTCAATTGTTTCGCCGTAATCAACATGACCACCCACCGAAGTGTCCCATTTTCCAGGTTGAATATCTTTGTCCATTGCTCTTTTCTGAAGGTACAACTTCCCTTCGGAATTAAACACATGTAAATGAACCACAGGATGTAATAAAAAAGTACCCGAATGACATTCAGTACGTGTAGCCATTCCTGTAAGGTTACCCTCTTCGTCAACAAGCGGAAAATACTCAGTAGTTTTTGTTTTCATAGGCACAAATTAATGATTTTTTTTTGAGAAAGTAAAATAAAAACTAAAAAAATACGTAAATATATTTATCACTTATTGAATTGAATACGTTTGAAACAATTTTATTAATCGCTGAGTATTTAAAGGCATTCAGCAGCTATTTTTCGTTTATATAAAAGGTTTGTAGTATCTTTGTGACCGCTTTTGCAGATACAAAATAAACTTAATAAATTGAAAAATAAAATTAAATTTCTTATATGAAAGAGTTTAAAATTGCAGTAATTGGCTTAGGTTATGTAGGTTTACCATTGGCCATCGAGTTTGGTAAAAAGTATAAAGTACTTGGCTTCGATATCAATCAAAAAAGGGTTGAAGAGCTGCAAAACGGTTTTGATCATACGCTCGAAGCCGATTTGGAGGGTATGAATGAAGCCATTAACATTCGTAAAACCCATCCCGATCTGGGTCTGTCCTTCTCCTCCGACGCATCTGATTTGATAAATTATAACACTTATATAGTTACCGTTCCCACGCCTATCAATAACTTCAATATGCCCGACTTGCGACCCCTTATAAAAGCTTCGCAAATGCTTGGCCGCGTAGTGAAAAAGGATGATATAGTTATTTATGAATCCACTACCTATCCCGGCTGTACCGAAGAAGACTGCGTTCCACAGATAGAAAAAACATCAGGATTGAAATTTAACGTTGATTTCTTTGCAGGCTATAGCCCTGAACGTATCAATCCCGGCGACAAAGTAAACACCCTGACAAAAATTAAAAAGGTTACTTCCGGATCAACACCCGAAGTTGCCGATATTGTAAACGATCTTTATGCCTCCATCATTACCGCTGGAACACACAAAGCGCCCTGCATAAAAGTGGCCGAAGCTTCTAAAATTATCGAAAATGCCCAACGCGATGTCAATATCTCTTTTGTTAATGAATTGGCGCTGATTTTCGACAAAGTAGGCATCGATACCAACGATGTACTCGATGCTGCCGGCACTAAATGGAATTTTCTGAAATATCGTCCGGGACTTGTTGGTGGACATTGTATCAGTGTCGATCCCTATTATCTGGCCAGCAAGGCAGAGTCACTCGGTTACGTTCCGCAGGTGATCCTTTCGGGGCGCCATGTGAACAACAGCATTGCACCTTTTATAGCCAACAAAGTACTGAAACTAATGATTCAGAAGGGACAAACGATCAAAGGAGCCAATGTACTGATCCTCGGTGTAACTTTTAAAGAAAATTGCCCCGACATCAGGAACACCAAAGTCATCGATATTTACAACGAATTCTGCGAGTTTGGAACTAAGGTTGATATCTACGATCCCTGGGCCATAGCCGAAGAAGTGAAACACGAATATGGAGTGGACATTATCAACGAACTTGATGAAAATAAAAAGTACCAGGCTGTTTTACTTGCTGTTGCCCACGACGAATTTCAAACTTTTGATTTCGAAAAACACTTCTCATCCGGTGCCGTAGTATTCGATGCCAAAGCGGTGGTGGACAGACAGTGGGTGGACGGAAGATTGTAGGGAAGTGAGACAATATATTAATATATATTAGTTTTAGTATTTAAGCATTAAAACACTATTCGATTGTTTAGATATTTATTCAGATTTCCCAATTATTCATTTTAATATAAATTTCATTGACTTCGTTTTTTGAGACTGATTGAAAGGTCTATTGTACCTTTGTGAGGCGAGGAAAAGTGCTGTTTTATTCGAAAAAATATACTAATGTTTCAACTAATTCTAATTTTATTTTTTTCTATTTTTATTTTAATTGCTATAAATAAAAGAGATTTTTTTGAACCGGCAAAGTTATTTACAATTATTTGGATTGCACAAATGATATTGGTAAAAATACTTTTCTATGAAACATACGAATTTAGTGGGTTCAATTTCTTTTATTTATTTGCAGCCGTAACAGTAGTGTTAATTGGGTCAATGCTTGGTCAGAAATTCAATTTTTCTAACAGAATTAACACTAATAATACCTATGAATTAAATATTTCCAAAGCAAACAGATTGTTTTATTTGATATTGATATTGTCGTTAATTTACCCATTTGTAAAAATTAGTCAATACGGATTTGGAGTAGAATTTATCCTGAATTTAAATTCTTTACTCGAAATGAATAATGTGATTGCAAATGAAAGATACACCGGAGGTGAAATCAATACAATATTCGATCAGATTTTGTTAGTGTTTTTATATTTAGCGCCATTGTATGGTGGATATTTACAAACATTTGCTTTAAAGAGAAAATGGATTTATTATTTAGTATTACTGCCTCCCTTATTTGTGGCAATCTCTCAGTCTATGAAAGCCGGTTTTATTTCCAGTGTATTTATGTTTTTAGCAAGTAGAATTATTTCATTCAAGCTTCATACAGGTGAATTTCCAAAAATAACATTAAAAGGAGTTGGTAAAACTGCATTTGCATTTGCATTGTTTTTGGGAATTTTATTTTTTTCCATGTTGCTGAGGACGGATGGTATAGATGCTGAAAATGTCAGATCAATAGGTTATCGCTTTGTGAATTATGCTTTGGGGCATATGGTTGCCTTTGATGAATGGTTAACTAATTTATATGATCCTAATACTCCGTTTGAATTAAAAACCTTTTATGGAATTTCAAATGTTTTAGGAATAGGAGAGAGAATGCAGGGTGTTTTCGATGATTTTATTGATTATAGTAATGCAAGCTTTCCGGATGAGATGGTGACAAATGTTTTTTCGGTTTTTCGATCTTTAATTGAAGATTTTGGGGTATTAGGAAGTTTATTTTTTTTGGTTATTTTTGGTTACTTGTCAGGTGTTTCTTATAAAGCATTGTTAGAGAAGCCGATGATGTCATGTTTTAATACGGTGTTTATCATATCGATATATATATTTATTTTTTATTCATTTATTACTTCCTTTTGGTCATATACGAGTTATATTGCTGCTTTCTTCTTGTTTTATATAGTGTTGAGAATGATTCATAGTAGAGTTGCATTTGAATAATCGAGGAAGTTAATGAATTTGCTGAATTTTAAATCGAAGCTTGGAAAAGATGTAGCCGTAACATTTATAGCTCAGGCCTTTATTATGGTTACATTTTTCATTGTAAATAAGGTACTTAGTAATACTTTTGGAGTTGAAATGTATGGACAATATAGTTTGATTAAGAAAAATAGTGCCGTTATATCAATGGTAATGCTTGCTGGTATGGGGATTGCTATACCACGTTTTGTAGCTTATTATAAAGCAAAAGCCAATCCAACGAAAGCTAACAGTATTATCGTTTCCTCTCTTATTATTGTATTTCTAATATCTTTCCTCACAATTATTTTAGCTCTTTTGTTCAGTGATCAGTTAGAGAATCTTATTATTGGTGTAAAAGGAGATTTGAAACTTTATTATGTCACACTTATTTACTCACTTTCGATCTGTATTAGTGCATTTATGTATTCTTTTTATCGAGGTATTGGCGATTTTTTAAAGTTTAATACTACACAAATTGTGATACAGATTTTGATATTAATGAGTTGTCTTTTTGTAAATAAACACTTGCTTGACGTGTTGTTGTGGTGGAGTTTACTAACCATAGTAGCAACAATCATAATTGTTTACAAAGACTTTGCACGTATTTTTAAGGAAGTCCGTAAGCAGATAAGAAAAGCAGATTTAAAAGACTCAATAAATGAATTGTTGCCATTTGGAATTACAAGATTATTTGGCGATTTTATTTTATTTTCATTCAATGCCTTGCCATTAATTTTTTCAAACTCGGAGTTTGGTATAAGGCAAACAGCTTTTTTTTCGGTAGGTGTTATGATAACCAATATGATCACCCCTCTGTTTGGATTTCTAGGTATGGTTTTACTACCTTATGTAAGTGAGCAGCTTGCAGAGGAGAATCATCGAAAGATAAACTCTTCTGTTAATCGACTTATGTGGATATATATAGTTTTGTCTGTTGTGTTAACTGTAATTGTTGTTCTCTTTTCTGAGTTTGTTATTCAAATGCTGTTTAGTACCGAATATCTAGAATCTAGTGCTATAGTACGTGTACTAATTTGGACAATTGTTGCTCAAGCAGTATATTTGCTGTTAAGAAATCCAATTGATGCTGTAAGTAAATTTCCATTAAACACAATTAATTTGAGTTTGAGTTTTATTGTAATGTTTTTTTTGTTTTATAATTCAGGGAGTATTACACAATTAGGGTATTCATATTTAATTTCAAATATTGTTTTAGCCTTGCTTTCAGTTATTTCATGGTATTTTGTCTATCCAAAATTTCTTTCAAAAAAAATCAATCCAAATAAGTTCTGTTAAATATATGGTGTTGACAAAAAAAAATGCTTTTGTTCATGTAAATTACAACAATTCGTTGCTGACAATTGATTGTGTGCGTTCCATTCTTACCAATTGTAATCAGGCAGATATCATTATTGTTGACAATGATTCGAATCAGAGCGAAAAAGATTTGCTTGTAAATTATATTGATAGTCAAAATACAAATCAAATAAAGTGTATATTTGAAAATAGGAACCTCGGTTATTTCGGTGCATTAAATGTAGGAATTGGACAAATAATCAATAGTGCTAATGAGTATGATTTTGTAATAATTGGTAATAACGACTTGGAGTTTCAGGCAGATTTTTTTGATAGATTGTCAAAAATCAAGGTTCAGGATGATATATTTGTACTTGCTCCCAATATTATAAAACCTAATGGTATTCATCAAAACCCCTATTGCATTGATAGGGTTTCAAAAACTCGGAAGTTTTTATACCGAATAATATATTCTTCATACAGCGTTGCTCAATTTGTATTTTGGTTGACTAATATATTAAAGGTAGCTAAGTCGGAAATGAGTAGATCAGGACATGAAGTGTCGCAATATATTTATGCAGGTCATGGTTCATGTTATATATTGACATCAGGTTTTTTTAAGTATAATAAGCTGCTAGTAAATCTAACTTTTCTAATGGGCGAGGAGTTTGTTCTGGCTAATCAGGTAAAGAATACACACGGTAAAATATATTATGACGCAGATTTGAGAGTGCTTCACAATGAACATTCTAGCATGGGAAAAATTCCAAGTAAGAAGGTTTATGAGTTTAATAGAAATGCGTATAATATCGTGAAAAACTATTTTTGAAAACATTTAACTATGATGTTGAAATTTGTAACAGTAATTTGCCCTGTATATAACGAAGGAAAGTTTATTGAAAAATGTTTTAATTCGATATTGAAACAAGATTATCCACACGATAAGATCGAACTTTTTTTTGTAGATGGAAGAAGTTCAGATAATACGAGGGAGATTATAGAAAATTTAAGTAAAGAGTACGGGTTTGTGAAATTTCTCGATAATCCGTTTAAAGTAGTACCTCATGCACTTAACATAGGTATTGAACAGTCAAAAGGGGAAGTGATAATCCGCATTGATGGACATTGTGAGTATCCTCAGAATTATATCTCTACTTTGGTGAGGTTTTTATATGAATTGGAAGCGGATAATGTGGGGGCTCTTGTCAATACTTTATCTGTGGATCATAAAGCTAAAAGTAAAGCTATAGCTTGTGCAATAAGTCATTGGTTTGGTGTTGGTAACTCATATTTTAGAATTGGAATTAACAATGTCCGGGAAGTTGATACAGTACCTTTTGGTTGTTTTAAGCGAGAGGTCTTTGATAAAATTGGATTATTCGATGAAGATTTAGTCAGAAATCAGGATGATGAGTTTAATGCACGAATTATTAACAATGGAGGTCGGATATTTATTATTCCTGAATTAGTTATCGATTATCATGCCCGCGATACAATCGGAAATGTATTTAAGATGTATTTTCAGTATGGCTTATTTAAACCTTTAGTGAATAAGAAACTTGGAAAGCCTGCTACAATCAGACAGTTTGTCCCTGTATTTTTTGTGTTCACACTTTTAAACGGAATACTACTGTCGTTTTTTTTCAATATATTTTTTGTACTTTTGTTATTGTTTTTGTCTGTTTATCTTATTGTTTCATTATTTGTTTCTTTAAACCTTGCTGTTCAAAATAAGCATGTTGGTTTATTGTTGTATTTGCCTTTGATTTTTTTTGTTATACACTTTAGTTATGGTTTTGGTTATTTCAAAGGGTTGTATAATTTAGTGTTTAAAAAGAAATTTGTTGTTGATATTACAAGATAATTTAATAAATATGAAAATCCCATTTTCTCCACCTTTTATAGACGAAGATGTTATTGATGAAGTTGTTGATGCGCTGAAATCGGGTTGGATCACTACCGGTCCTAAAGTAAAGGCTTTAGAAGACGAAATTGCTAAATTCACAGGGGCTAAGTCAGTTTTATGTGTTAACTCGTGGACGTCGGGTGCTATTATGATGCTTACATGGTTAGGTGTAAAAGAGGGTGACGAAGTTATAATTCCGGCATACACATATGCTGCTACTGCTTTAGCAGTAATACATGCAGGAGCAAAGCCTGTTATGGTAGATATAAACGATGACTTCAATATATCAGTTGCTGAAATTGCTAAATCAATAACATCAAAAACAAAAGCTATAATTCCTGTAGATATAGCAGGTTGGCCTTGCGATTACAAGCAAATAATGACTTTAGTGAGTTCGCCTGAGATTGTAAAACAATTTAGACCAAACTCTGAGGTACAGAGTAAGCTTGGGAGAATCTTAGTGTTAAGCGATGCAGCACATTCGTTAGGTGCCAGATATTGTAACAAGAATATTGGTACAGAATGTGATGTAACAATATTTTCGCTTCATGCAGTAAAAAACGTAACAACAGCCGAAGGAGGAGCTATTTGTTTAAATCTTCCAAATAGCTTTGTTAACAAAGAACTGTATGATGATTTGAGAAGAATGACTCTTAATTGTCAGACCAAAGATGCATTTTCGAAAAGTAAAGCAGGAGGTTGGCGATATGATATTATTGGTTTAGGCATGAAAATTAATATGGCGGATGTAAATGCAGCCATAGGATTAGCGCAAATGAGGAAGTATACAGAGTTACTTACTAAAAGAAAAAAAATCGCTGGTCTTTATCGTTCAGCGTTTTCAAAATATGATTGGGTAATTTTACCGCCACATACAAATGAAAACAAAGAATCTTCCTGTCATCTTTTTGCATTAAGAATAAAGGGTTTCTCGGAGAACCAACGGGACAATATCATTCAAAGAATTTCAGAAGCTGAGATTGCGATAAATGTTCATTTTATTCCATTGCCGATGTTGAGTTATTTTAAAGAACTTGGGTACGAAATAGATAATTACCCAAAGTCATACAATAATTATTCAAATGAGATTTCATTGCCGATTTATCCACAGTTAACTGTTGAGGAAGTTGACTATATTGTTGCTACCGTAGTTAATGCTTACTACTCAACTAAATAGATATGATTCGATTTTTTGATATCCTTTTTTCATTGATAGGTTTGTTGTTGTTACTCCCATTTTTAATTGTTGTTTATCTTTTGATAATAATTGAGAGTCCCGGAGGCGGATTTTATCGTCAGATTAGGGTAGGGAAAGATGAAAAAGATTTTAGGCTGTATAAATTCCGCAGCATGCGAGAAGGGTCAGACAAGAAAAGTCTTATTACAATTGGTAACAGAGATAGCAGAATGACCCGTATAGGATATTTTATTCGTAAGTTTAAAATTGATGAATTGCCGCAATTATTTAACGTTCTAGTAGGTGATATGAGTTTGGTAGGACCACGTCCTGAAGTGAGAAAGTACGTGAAATTATATAATCAGAATCAAAAAAAAGTTCTCTCTGTACGACCCGGAATTACTGATTATGCATCCATCGAATATGTGGATGAAAATAAACTTTTAGGAGAATCAGATAACCCTGAAAAATTATATATTGAACAAATAATGCCACATAAAATAGAGCTTAATATGAAGTATATAAATGATATAGGAATTAAAAACTACTTTAAAATTATTATTATTACTGGTACTAAAATATTTTCTTAGACACATTTACAATTTTATGAAAGTCTTATTGTAATCTGGGTAAAATTTTAGTGTAATATTTGTATTTTTCTCACTAGAATAAATTACCAAAAAATATCACAAATGGCCAAAAAAGTATTTGTCAGTGGTTGTTACGATATGCTTCACAGTGGGCATATGACTTTTTTTGAGGAGGCTACAGCTTATGGCGATTTAAATTTGGGGAGAGGGTCGAACAGGACAATTGATGAAGTGAAAGCGCGCAAAACTATTAATTCGGATGCAGAGCGTCTGTATATGGTCAGTGTGCTGATGGTAAAGGATATTGCAAATTTAATTCCATTAGTTGCTTGTAAAAGAAGGGTATATAACATATGCGATTCGCATCATCTTAGTTTTAATGAATTGGAGAAATTAATTTGTGAACAATTGAATAAATCGAATGTAATTTCTATACCATTGTATTTTGCAAAACTACTTGCTAAAGTGGGTGATATACTTGGAAAATATGCACCAATAAATTCGGATAAATTGTCCAAAACTACAAATTCACATATTTTTAGCAAAGTAAAGGCTAAAAAAAATTAGGTTGGGAATCAATAGATGTTGTTAAAAACTTCAGAATTTGATACCTTTGTATTTCAAACTAAATTAACATGGAAAAATTTAAAGACAAATTACGATATTTTTTTAAGAATCTTCTAAACATCTCGATGAAAAATCGGTATATTATACTAGAGGCTGATATAATACTTGGAATATTTTCATTTATAGCGGCAATCATCATTCACAATGAACTACTGAATGTTGAATATAATTACAAGGATATTTTAACCCTTGGAGTTGTATACATGCTGATTAGTATTACTTTCTTTATTTTACTAAAATCAAATCGGGGTTTAGTTCGCCATTCTGGTTTTTTAGAGTTTTGGCGGCTTTATGTATCGCTGTTCTTAGCAATTGTATCCTTGTATGTTTTTATGCTTATTAGCGGCTTTGAAATGCTGCATCGCTACTTCTTCAGCCAAAACTTATTTCTTATAAACTTATTTTTGTTGTTATTTGCTCGGTTTGGTGTTGTGGTAGTTTATAATTTTAGTATAAGTTATAATTTAAAAGTAGCTAAAAACACCCTGATTTATTCCACCAATTCGCATAGCGTGGCACTTATGCAATGGCTAAATAAAACAATTTCAATGCAATATCATGTAGTTGGCTTTATAACCAGAGAAAAAATTTCGTATAAATCAAGAATTCAGGAATTGCCTGTTTATAACTTAGATGAATCAGAACTGCCTTATAAAGTTTTCAGAAAACATAACATCAGCACAATCATTTTCCCTGACTATAAAAGTTTAAATATGGAGCAGGATTATATTGCCAAATTTATTGAAATGGGATTAAATGTATTGGTAAGCCCTCCTTTCGAGGGGCTGGATATAAATAACAAGATTCGTTTTCAAATGAAACCTATTCAGTTTGAAGATTTATTGGGTCGCGATGAAATAAAAATTGACATGGAGAATATTGGTGCCCATACGAATGATAAAGTAATTCTTATAACTGGTGGAGCTGGATCGATAGGCAGTGAGTTGGTTCGTCAGCTAACTATATTTAAACCAAAATTGATTGTTATATTTGATATTGTTGAAACACCTTTACATAATTTACATCTGGAACTTGTTAAGAATTTTCCGGAATTTCAATTTAAGGCTGTAATTGGCGATGTTCGCAATAAAGATCGTTTGGAGTATGTATTCCAAAAGTACAAACCACAAATTATTTACCATGCCGCTGCTTACAAACATGTTCCGTTAATGGAAGAAAATCCCTGTGAGGCCATCCTCACCAATGTTGAAGGCACCATAAATTTATCGAAAATTGCTGTGAAGTATAATGCTGAAAGATTTGTGATGATTTCCACTGATAAAGCTGTTAATCCCACCAATGTAATGGGTGCATCAAAACGCATTGCTGAAATTTATATTCAATCATTTGCATATAAGTTAAAAAAACAAGGGAATATAATAAATTTTGTAACAACTCGATTTGGTAATGTTTTAGGCTCAAATGGTTCTGTAATACCTTTTTTCAAAGAACAGATTGAAAAAGGAGGACCGGTTACAGTAACTCATCCCGAAATAATTCGTTATTTTATGACTATCCCCGAAGCCTGCAGATTGGTTATGGAAGCTGCGTCTTTTGGACAGACCGGTGAGATCTATGTCTTTGATATGGGTTCACCTGTGAAAATTGCCGATTTAGCACGTCGAATGATTGAGTTGGCTGGTTTTATACCAGACAAAGACATTATGATACAATATGTAGGTTTGCGTCAGGGAGAAAAACTGTATGAAGAATTACTCAACGACAATGAAAATACCTTGCCCACTAAACACGAAAAAATTACAATTGCCAAGGTGAGACAATACGATTACGAACAAGTGATAGCTTCGATTAAGCCTTTACTAGAAAATTCAATCAAAGTTGATATTGATACTACTGTAAAGATTATGAAGAAAATAGTTCCTGAATTTATAAGTCAGAATTCACCCTTCGAGTCACTTGACAATTAAAACTTCAACCTAACGAAAGACATAAGGAAATTGTTATAAAATAATCATCGCACAAAAATGCTGAGAAAGCATGATATTGGAAAAGATTTTATATCCAAAACAAAATAAAAATAATGTGAACATATCAGATATATGTTTTAAATAAGCAAATCAAACTCAATTTTTTATCTAATAACTATTTATATCCTGAAACTATTTTAAGCAAAAAAGTTTCAAGCATTTAATCTTCTACATATTTATCGTTGTAGCACTTTTTGTGTTCGAAATACTTAATTTCAGGGGGGCCAATAAATTTAATATTATTGATAAACCAAATGAACGTAGTTCACACACACATTACTTTGAGAGGAGGTGGTGTGGTATTTTTCTCTTCATAAATTTTAAATGAACCATAGAAGGGTTTTTGCCTGTTTTAGCGCAGCGTTACCTACCCATACAACTTCTAAATACAATCCTCATGCAACTAATAAACGAAGAATTACTGAACAGTGTGTCAGCCGAAGCTGCTGAAAACCTGCGTTTGCGAAAAAATTATAACATCCATACAAGTTTGGACGACAAGGTGCAAAGGCTTCTGAATGCGCTTGAACCGGGTACCGAATTACCTGTACACCGGCACCGACACACGGATGAAACTTACCTTTTGTTGCGTGGAAGTTTGATCCTGAAGTTGTACAATGACACCAAAACACTCATCGACGAATATGTATTAAACCCCGAAACAGGGAATTATGGCGCGTCTATCCCTGCCGGACAATGGCATACAATTGAAGTGCTTGAGAAGGGAACGGTTATTTTTGAGGTAAAAGAAGGTCCCTATGCCCCACTCTCGGACGAAGATATTTTGTAAGTTTTAGCGGGAATGAGTTGGCGTGTTGCTGAGCCGCTGATTGGCAATTTCGCAAAATTCAGCGTTCAGTTCGTAGCCTATAAAATTCCTGTTCAGCATTTTAGCTGCCACAGCCGTACTTCCCGAACCTATAAACGGATCGAGCACCACATCGCCTTCGTTGCTGCTGATTTCGATAAATGGCAGGCATACTTTCAGAGGTTTTTGGGTTTTGTGCTTTGTTCTTTCCTTGCCCATGCATATAGGCGCCTGAATAAAATTGTGCATTTCGTTCACCGGCTTATGATTCCAGGTTTTAGGTGTTCCCTTCGAGAAATGCACAAGCATTTCCATGCTGTTGGCATACATTTTTCGAGTGTAAATGGCCGGAAAAGGGTTGGTTTTGTGCCAATGTATGACCTTACGAAACTGAAAACCTACTTTTTCTACAATACGGTTGATGTACGAAACAAAATCGTCGCCACACCACATATAACCGGCAGCACCGGGTTTGGCCACTCTGAAACATTCAGTCAACACATCTTCAAGAAATTGTAAATACTCTTCTTCGGATGTAAATCCGTCGAAATCGAATTCGGTGACAACGTCCTTGTGATTTTTAAGGCTACTTATATTCTGAGCACGATATTGATAATACGGAGGATCGGTAAAAATCAAATCTACACAGGCATCGGGCAGCTGTTTTAACCCTTCGAGGCATGACTGATGATAAATAATGTTGAGCTCCATGTAGTTTAGTGTGTGAATATATCAATTTGAAAATGTGTCAATTATTAATAAGTCTCTGGTCTACAGTCGCCGGTCTACAGGCTTTGTTGATCTGTTGAACTGTTGAATCGTTGAATAACTGAGTAATTGTTGAATCGTTGAATTGTTGAACCGTCGAATTTTTCATTCTGCATCCCAAAACCCAAAACCCGAAACTCGGAACCCGAAACTTTTTTCAACTTTCAAGGCTAATGTCCAATCGTAGCGAAAATCCCGCTTGCGTACGAGACAATGTGAAATTTACTTCTTGAAATATGTATCGAGCAAATCCTTAGCGGCAATAAACGAGCTGATTTCGTTGGACAAAACACGGGCTTCATTTTTGACTAAAAGTTGCTGAATTTCTTTGTTTTGATAGAAATTATTTTTCAAATACTCATTGATCGATTCGTACATCCAGTACTTGGACTGAGAATTCCGCTTGTGTTCGAAATAGTGATTCGTTTTTACAAATGCAATATATCTTTCAACCATTTCCCACACTTCGGTGATTCCTGTATTTTCAACGGCCGAACATGTAACAACATCAGGAGTCCAGCCCGAATCGGGTGCAGGAAACAAATGCAGAGCATTCTTAAATTGCACTTTAGCCACATTTGCTTTGTCAATGTTGGCGCCATCGCATTTATTAATGGCAATCCCATCGGCCATTTCCATAATTCCACGTTTAATGCCCTGAAGTTCATCACCGGTTCCGGCCAACTGAATGAGCAAAAAGAAATCGACCATAGAGTGAACGGCTGTTTCCGATTGCCCCACTCCCACCGTTTCCACAAAAATCGTATCGAAACCGGCAGCTTCGCAAAGCACTATGCTTTCGCGGGTTTTGCGTGCCACACCGCCCAGCGAACCTGCTGATGGCGAAGGACGTATAAATGCGTTTTTAGCTACCGAAAGTTCTTCCATACGGGTTTTATCGCCCAAAATACTTCCTTTGCTGCGTTCGCTGCTCGGGTCAATCGCCAGCACTGCCAGTTTATGATCCGCCCGAACCAGATGCATTCCCAAAGCCTCGATAAAAGTACTTTTACCGGCTCCCGGGACACCTGTAATGCCCAACCGCACCGAATTTCCGGCATAGGGAAGACATTTTTCAATCACCTCCTGCGCTATTGCCTGATGCTCTGGTAACGAACTCTCAACCAAAGTAACAGCCTGACTCAATACCGAAACATCGCCTTTGAGAATACCCTCCACAAATTCGGCTGCCGAAAAATTGCGCCGCTTGCGCTTGGTGCGTTGATAAGGATTAATGGTCGGTACGGTATCAACGCCTTGATTCACAGTTAAACCTTTGAAATTCGTATCGTTTTCAGGATGATGATGGTAATGCATTTCGGTCGAAATTGAAATGTTGATGAATTGAATGCTTAAAAAATCAAGAGCCCTTCTATTAAAAAAACATCAAGGCTCTTTTTTATTTGTGTACGGGAAAAACGTTATTTCTGCACTTTCCAGTTCAAAACGAGAATAACGAAAGTATTATCAGGATCGTTGGTTTGTACAGTGATCGATTTTTTGTAATCGCCTTCGGCCAGCGATTTGGTCATCAAATCAATGATTAAAAAATTAGATTTTCCACCGGCAATCGACATTTTGGCGGGGTGTACATTTATATCCTTGTTGTTATTGATCACTCTTCTTATTTCGAGAGGATTGACCCCTTTATTGGCAATTTTATACTTGGCTGTTTTCTTGCTTCCGGCCTTTATCACTCCAAAATCGATGGTACGGCTTATCGCTTCCATGATAGGAGCTTTGCGTTTTTGATCCAAAGTAAGCCCACTGAAGTCTTCAACAACATTACCTACAACTCTCAACTGAAATTCGTCTGAAAATTTTCGCTGATTATTTAATACGACATAAACCTCATCGGTCACTGGTCCCCATTGGTTAATATTTCGGCTATTGAAAGTAAAAGTGATATTTCCTTCTTCATTGGGTTTTAAAACTTCGGGGTACACCGTAGCATTCAGGTAGGAAGGTAAATTTTCGATGACCGGTTTTAAATTGGTTTTGCCTGTATTTTGAATCTCTATCACACGGTTCTGACTTTTACCCTTGTCCACATTGTTCATCTGAATCATTTTTGATTTAAGTCTTAAATCGCCCATGGCCACTGGATATGCACTATTTCCGGATGCCGATTTAGGAATCACCTCGCCCTTGATGAGCAATGTAACCTGTTCTTCTGAAGCATTGCTATATACGGTAATTGTTTTTGTAAATACTCCGGGACGCCCCATAGGGTTATAGGCCACAGTCACCGATCCTTTTTTCCCCGGCTCAATCGGCTCTTTGGTCCAAGTAGGTGTAGTGCAACCACAGGATGCCTGAACACGACTTACCACGAGTGGTGACTTCCCGGTATTTGTGAAATTAAAAACATAAGTTGCTTTCCCATCTTCTTCGGCTATTTTCTCAAAATCATAGGTTTTAGTTTCGAAAGTGATCACTGCCTTTTGAGCAAATGAAACAATTGAAAATGCAAAACAAATCAATAATAAACTATACTTTTTCATTTGTAAATAAATATTTTAATAATGTTATATAATATTTTTTGAACGAAAATATACGAAACAAACACTTTATATCTTATAAAAGAGGCATGTACGGATATTTGTTAAACGGATATCTATAAAAACTTGTAAAATACAAAAATAGAAAAAAGGATTGTCATTATACCCTACAATTTCAAATATCTATTATATTTTAGTTAAATACAAGTATTTTTAATTCCTGCTCAATAAATTTTCGATACTCTATCTCTTGATTTTTTTTTTTGAATGTAAAAAAATACATTTCTAAAATCTCCATATTTATTCCGACAAAATCATTACTTTTGTAATGAATCGCAAATGAATAAAAGGAGTTAAGCAATTTAAACCCTAACGCTCGATAAATGTGTATTGTTCTTGTCATTTTACTCATTTATTCTGGTTTTTATTCAAAAAAACAAAGCAATGAAAGAGAAAATAAAAGCACTTACTTTAAAATATAACGATGATATAATTCAGTATTATCGACATTTGCATGCTCATCCTGAGCTTTCGTTCGAGGAATTCTTAACTGCACAATACATTCAGGATCAACTTAAGGATATGCAAATTCCGTTTCGTGCCGGTATAGGTGGAAATGGAATTCTGGGTCGTATCGAGGGAGCAAATCCACGAAAAAAGGTAATCGCCCTGCGTGCCGACATGGATGCTTTACCTATCGACGAAGGAGTTAATATTCCCTGGAAATCGAAAAATGAAAATGTAATGCATGCCTGCGGACACGATGCGCACACTGCCTGTTTGCTTGGAGCCGCTAAAATACTGAACGATCTGCGTCACCTGTTTGAAGGTACCATATTACTTATTTTTCAGCCAGGAGAGGAAAAAGCACCCGGTGGAGCACGCTTAATGCTCGAAGCTGGAATATTTGATGAAATACAACCTGAACTCATCATAGCCCAACATGTATCTGTGGACTACCCTACCGGTACGCTTGGATTTTTACCGGGAATGATAATGGCCTCGGCCGACGAAATTCATGTAAAAATACACGGCAAGGGCGGACATGGTGCATTGCCTCATCTCACTAACGACACTGTTCTTTGTGCTGCGCAAACCCTGGTTTCGCTTCAGCAGGTGCGCAGTCGACTCTGTCCTCCGCTTATTCCCATGGTGCTTACTTTTGGAAAATTACAAGCTGGTAGTGCTCAAAACATCATTCCTCACGAAGCGCTGCTTTCTGGAACTCTCAGAACTGTGGACGAGCAATGGAGAGAAAAAGCCAAAATACATATCCGGCGAATTATAAACGAAACCTCTGCCGCCTATGGTTGCACTGCCGAAATTGACATCCCCGATGGATATCCATGTGTTGTGAACGATGTGGAAACAACACTCAAAGCACGGCAATTTGCAACCGAATGGGTAGGCAATGAAAAAGTGGTGGACCTCGAAATGAGAATGACCTCCGAAGATTTTGCTTTTTTCACGCAAAAATATCCTTGTTCTTTTTACCGTTTTGGTGTGAAAGGAGCATCAAATGCCGATACCGGCGGTTTACACAGCGCTAATTTCTGTATCGACGAGGAAGCGCTCAGTACAGGCTTTGGAGGAATGGCCTGGATAGCTTGGAAATTTATAACGTGAGTTTCGCGTTCTGAGTTTCGTGTTTTGGCTTAGTGAACGCTTCAACGATTATTCAGTTATTCAACGATTCAACAGTTCAACAGTTCAACAACGTCTGTAGACAGGAGATTTATCAACAATTGGCACAACTTGTCCCGAATTCATCGGGATTGGCATATTATCAAATTGGCATATTTGCACATTGACTGATCTTTTAATGAACTAAAAAAAATATATTAAATTATCGCATGAAAAAAAGTTTTTCGATCTTTCTCGTTATGCTGTTTTCGGTAGCTTTATTGGCTCAAAAAAATGAAAACGCACAAAAATTTATTTATTCAAAAAAAGTACCTGCCACCTTTGATGCTACCCGTCTGGCTCGGATCGACACAGTTTTCCAGCAGTTGGTGGATAATGGAGTGATTCCACATGCAGTTACCTTTGTGGCTCACCATGGCAAAGTAGTACACAACAAAGCTTTCGGCTGGCAGGATGTCGAGAGTAAAACTCCGTGCCAAACCGACAATATCTTCAGAATGGCTTCTCAAACCAAAGCCATCACGGCTGTGGCTGTGCTCACTTTGTTCGAAGAAGGAAAAATCCTGCTCGACGATCCTATCAAAAAATACATTCCTGAGTTTGCTCAGCCCCGGGTGATGACCTCCTTCAATCCGGAGGATTCAAGTTTTACGACCCGTCCCGCTAAGCGCGACATCACCATACGCGATTTACTGACACATACTTCGGGTATTTCGTACGGATCGGGCAATTCACGAAAAATGTACGATAAAATGGGAATTCCTGTTTCACCACTTTACACCCTCGAAAACAAAACTTTAGGCGATATCATTAAATTATTGGCCACCTGTCCGCTCGAACATGATCCGGGAGAGAAATTCAGCTATGGTATGAGCGTTGATGTGTTGGGCTATCTTATCGAAGTAGTTTCAGGTCAGAAAGTGGAAACCTTCTTCAAAGAAAGAATTTTTGACCCGCTGGGAATGAACAATACTTACTTTTATTTGCCCGATAGCAAAAAACAAAGGATAGTAACCCTGTATCAGCAGCTAAACGACAAACCTTTGGTTCGGAACGAAGCGGCCAACAATATTTATCAGATTTTTCCCTATTCGGGAGCAAAAACATTCTGTAGCACCGGCGCCGGACTCTCCGGAACAGCCGATGATTATGCCAAATTCTGCCAAATGATACTCAACGAAGGGGAATTCAACGGCAAACGCATTCTGAGCCGAAAAACAATTGAAATGATGCGTAAAAATGCTGTGGGCGATCTGCGGGGCAGCATTGGCTTCGGACTGGCATTCGACGATTTTCGTGCACAATATTCACACTTATCTATTGCTTCCGAAGGTTCGTTGCGTTGGGGAGGAATGTTTGGCACCGATTATATCATCGATCCGAAAGAAGATTTAATCCTGTTGTTTTATATCAATTTACAACCCAATTATTCGGGAACCGATTTCAAAGTGCTCTTTCATAATTTAGTGTATCAGGCTTTAAAATAATCAGGAATAGAAAAGTCAGGGATTATTTTTTCTCTAATCGAATCCAACAACAAAAACAAGGAATACACTGAACAGTTTTGGTAATAACTTAAAAAACAAATTAGTATATATGAAACACCCGTGACCTAGCTAAAAATTTAGGACACACAAGGAGATGATTAAAAATTTTACTAAACATTCTTTGTCCCTCTCTTATTCCCCCTTCAGGGGGTTAGGGGGCAGATATAATAAATTATAAATATATGAAACAATTCATTTTATTCACCTTTTCAATCTTGTTTATGTCAGCATGCACTTCGTCAAGTAAATTAAAATATCCTGCGACTACGAAAGAAAATGTTGTCGACAACTATTTCGGAACAGCAGTGCCCGAACCTTATCGATGGCTCGAAAACGACACATCGGCAGCTACAGAAACCTGGGTAACAGCTCAAAACAAAATAACATATCAGTATTTGGATCAAATCAACTTTCGATCCGGATTGAAAAAGCGTTTGACTGATTTGACGGACTACCCTAAATATGGTTCGCCTTTTAAGAAAAACGGGAAATATTATTTTTTCAAAAACGATGGATTGCAAAACCAAAGCGTACTCTACAGTCTTGCTAAACTCGACGGAACACCAAAAGTATTGCTCGACCCGAATCAGCTCTCGACTGATGGCACGGTAGCCCTTTCGCAGGTTTCGTTCTCGAACAATGACAAATACCTTGCTTACAGCATTGCCCGAAGTGGTTCGGACTGGAACGAAATTTACATCATGGACATTGCAACCGGTCAACTGTTGCCCGATGTGATTCATTGGGTTAAATTCTCAGGCATTTCGTGGAAAGGTGATGGTTTTTACTATAGCGCTTACGATGCACCTGTTGCCGGAAAGGAATACTCCAACAAGAATGAATATCACAAAGTATATTATCATAAGGTGGGCGAAGCGCAGAGCAAAGACCAGCTGGTGTTCGAAAACAAAGATTATCCTTTGAGAAACTGCTCAGCCATAGTAAGCGAGGATGAAGCGCTGCTCTTTATTGCTGAGACAGCATCCACATCAGGTAATTCATTACAGTTCAAAGATCTGAACAACCCAACTGCCGGATTTGTTACACTCGAAGCAGGTTTCGACAACGACTACGCTGTGGTGGATCATATCGATGGAAAAATATATTTGTTGACCAACTGGCAAGCATCCAACCAGCAATTAATGGAAATTGACACCAAGCATCCTGAACGCAAAAACTGGAAAACAATAATTCCTGCATCCAAAAATGTGTTGGAAGGTGTTTCGGTGTTGGGTGGTAAATTCATTGCGCAATACCTGCAGGATGCCGCAAGTCATGCTTATGCCTACGATTTAAGCGGCAAACAGCTCTACGAAGTAAAACTACCTACGGTGGGTACTATTTCAGGATTTTCGGGCGACAAGGACGATAACGAAGCTTTCTACACCTTTAGCTCTTTCACTTTTCCGCCTACAATTTACAGGTTCGATGTGGCAGCCAACAAAGCTGAAGTCTTCCGCAAAGCAGATGTGTCCTTCCAACCGGAGGATTATGTAAGCGAACAAATATTTTACACAAGTAAAGATGGCACTAAAGTACCTATGTTTATCACCTATAAAAAAGGTATGCAGAAAACAGGTAAAAACCCTTTATTGCTATACGGATACGGAGGTTTTAATATAAGTGTAAATCCCGGTTTCAGTGTTTCGCGTATTCCTTTTCTCGAGAATGGCGGTATTTATGTGGTGGCCAACATACGTGGCGGTGGCGAATATGGTGAAGCCTGGCACAAAGCGGGTACAAAAATGCAGAAACAAAATGTTTTCGACGATTTTATTGCTGCTGCCGTATTTCTTATCAAAGAAAAATATACATCTTCTCAAAAATTGGCCATTGATGGTGGCTCGAACGGTGGATTGCTCGTTGGCGCCTGCATGACTCAACGTCCCGATCTTTTTGCAGTTGCCATCCCCGAAGTGGGCGTACTTGATATGCTCCGTTACCACAAGTTCACCATTGGCTGGGCATGGGCTACCGACTATGGTACAAGCGAAGAAAGCAAGGAAATGTTTGATTACCTGAAAGCTTATTCGCCACTACACAACCTGAAACCGGGTGTCAGCTATCCTGCCACCATGGTGATGACAGGCGATCATGACGACCGCGTAGTTCCTGCCCATTCCTTTAAATTTGCTGCCACTTTACAGGCCAGCAACGCAGGAAATGCTCCTTCGCTGATTCGTATCGATACCAAGGCTGGTCATGGTGCAGGAAAACCAATCGGGAAAGTAATCGATGCTCAAACCGACATGTGGTCTTTTGTAATGTATCACTTAGGAATGAAACCGAAATTTTAAATCAGGACTTTAGAATAAAGCGTTGAACTGTTAAATCGTTGAATTATCGACTGTATATAGTTCCAGGTTTCCGATCAAGACGAAAGACAAAAGAAGAACAAAGACAAAAGAACAAAGACAAGAGACGAAAGACTGAATCGTTGAACTTGTCTGCCGTTAATTATTAATCATGAATTGTCTACAGTCCCCGGTCTATTGTCAAGACTTGAACTTTAGACAAAAACACAAAACAAAAACACAAAACCAAAACTGTTAAACTGTTAAGTCCTTCAATTTTTAATCTTGTAACATTATTCAGCATTATTGCTGAGAAGTAGTATGGACGATAAGAGATAAATGAAGTAAAACCAACCTGAACTCGAATGAAATTTTGAAAATCAAACAACAATTTGGGTGCAGGTTACAGAGAGAATTAGACAAAGTATGAAGAAAAAAATAGCAATTGCAGGACTCGGTGGAGTTGGAGGGTATTATGGGGGATTGTTGGCGGCCTATTGTGCTGCAAATCGCGATGTTGAAGTTTTTTTTGTAGCGCGTGGGGCTCACTTAAAAAAGATTCGGGAACAAGGGTTGAAGGTAATCACTGAAACAGGTTCTTTCGTTGTGCATCCCATATTGGCTACCGATAATGTTGAGGAAATAGGGAAAGTAGATTATCTGATCATGTGTACTAAAAGTTATGATCTCAAGGCTACCATAGAACAAATGAAACCTTGCATTGGAAATGATACAGTGGTTCTGCCGCTTCTCAACGGTGCCGATATCAGTGAGAGAATACGTGCTTTATTGCCTGCTACCGAAGTGTGGCAAGGCTGCGTTTATATAGTAGGCCGACTGAACGAACCAGGAGTTGTAGAAAGTTCGGGAGGATTGCATGACTTGTTTTTCGGGTACGATCAACATCCCGATTCCGAACGATTGCTGTTTATGGAAAAACTTATGATAGAAGCAGGGATTAAAGCCCATCTGAGCAAGAACATACGTGCTGTGATCTGGCGTAAGTTTATTTTTATATCCACTACAGCATCACTCACTTCCTGTTACAATGTAGGTTTCCGTGAGGTGCTTGCCGATGAAAAGTTAAGGCCGATAACTATGGCTTTTATGAAAGAAGTAGCTGCTGTGGCTGCTGCTGAAGGTGTTGTGTTCGAACACGATATTATTGAAACTACTATTCGTCACATCGAACGTTTGCCTTTTGGTACTACCTCGTCGATGCATAGTGACTTCAAAGCAGGACGCAATACAGAATTGAATACCCTTACTCAAATTGTAATTGAAATGGGTAAAAAACATGGCATTCCTACACCTACTTACGAAATGATTTACAATCAATTGAAAGGATAATTTCGTTCGGAGCGATATAATAAAAAAAGGACGTGCATTGATTTACACGTCCTTTTTTTAATAAAAATATGAGTTGATTATTGATTCATTTCTTTGTCGATGGCATCAAATTCTTTATCCATTTTCAGACGGTAGTACAAAGTTCTGAGTGTACGTTTGTATTCCATTTCATCCGGTTTCATTTCGGATGCTTTTTTGAAGTAAGGAATTGATTCAACAAAAACGGCATCCGCATTTTTCTTAGCTGCATTGTATAATTTGATATCTTTGATATCGTTGGCAGCGTCGGCCATTTTCACGGCTTTGTTGTAGAACAAACGTCCAATTCCTGCATATGCATCGGCAAACTTAGGATCTAACTCCAGCGATTTGTCGAAAGCTTTACGTGCTTCTTCAAGCTGGCCCATACTTTCAGTCAGGTTTCCTTTTACATAGTAGTATTGTGCAATGTTTGGCTCCCGTTCGATAGCGTTGTTCAAATAAATAAGCGCTTCTTTCGACTGATTTGTAAAGATGTAGTAGTTGATCAAATTCTGTAAGAACCATGCTTCCTGTGGGAATTTTTCGAAACCAGCTTTCAGCACTTTTACATAGTTTACTGTATCTTTTACTTTTACATATTCTTCATAAAGTAATTGATGAACAGTGCTTTCTTCGTAACCATCGTCTCTTAAATCTTCGTACAATGCAATGGCTTTATCATGCTTTTCGGCATTGGTAGCTGCAATGGCAGTGTAGTATTTAATCATATAATAGTTCGAATCTGGTTTAATCTCGTTGTTCATCATTTTTAATGATGGAATGCCAAGATAGGTCTCAAAAACGCGGATGGTTTCATCGTAGTTTTTCTTTTCGAACAAGTAAGCGCCATAAGCGATCAAATTTTGTTGAGTAGTGTAATACTCTTTGATTTTAGCTTTGATGTCTTTCTGAAATTTAGGTTTCACCTTGCCTTTAGCATCTGGTAGTCCATCAAGTTCATACGCTTTGATAAAATAATCGTACGATTCCATAATGGCTTTCCCCTTAGTGTCGGCATCTACCGTTTGACCTAATAGGGCTTTGTTGGTGAGTGTTTCATTTTCTTTGTAACCGATTAATCCGGCAGTGTGCCAGGTGCTGGCAAGGTCCTTGGTAGTAGCTTCGGTAAGCGCAGGTTTAATAAGTTCTCTTGCACCGGTAAAATCCGGAGTTTCCATTAAAGCTTTGTTCTTCGCTTTGGATACATTGGCTTTTTGAGCAAATGTAAAGGTTACTGACATAACCAAAAACATGGATAAAATAGTTTTTTTCATGACAAATAATGATTTTGTTGAGTTTCTGTTCTTATTTATTAATACCTGAGTTGATTTGACCCAACTCAGGTGATTGTTTTAATTTCCGTTTTATTCTTGTATTGGTTCTTCTGATTCATTTTCAGCGGCTGTATTGAGATCAGCATCATCGATGATTATTGTTTCAGAATTTTCAATTTCTGTTTCAGCAATTTCTTCTTCAAGTTCCGATAATACTTTACAAACCGAAGCTATTTCGTCGTTTCGTTTTTCAAGATTAATCAGTCGAACTCCCTGAGTGGCGCGTCCCATAACTCTAATGTCGGCTACTTTCAAGCGGATTGTAATTCCGGACTTGTTGATAATCATCAGGTCATTTTCATCTGTAACGCTTTTGATCGAAACAAGTTTTCCGGTTTTTTCGGTAATGTTCATTGTTTTTACACCTTTTCCACCACGGTTCGTAACACGGTAAACTGCAATAGGTTCGCCTGCTTCGTCGTGCATGATATTGCCATCTTCGTCGCGTTCGTCCAATAAAGTACGCTTGCCATATCCTTGTTCTGAAACCACCATTACAGTTTCGTCAGAGTCCTTATTTACACAAATCATGCCAACTACTTCGTCCTGTCCATCATCGTCGAGTAACATGCCGCGTACGCCTGTGGCGGTACGACCCATTTCACGTACTTTCGATTCATGGAAACGTATAGCACGACCATTGCGGTTGGCCATCAAAACGTCATTGTTTCCATCCGTTAAGCGTACTTGTATTACCTGATCGTCTTCGCGAATTGTAATAGCAATCACACCATTCTGACGTGGACGGGAGTAAGCTTCGAGCGATGTTTTTTTGATAACTCCGTTCTTAGTACCGAAAATCAGATAGTGTGAATTGATGTATTCGGCATCGGTAAGTCCTTTGACACGAATAAATGCATTTACTTTATCATCCGGATCAATATTCAGCATGTTCTGGATGGCACGTCCTTTCGATATTTTAGTTCCTTCCGGTATTTCGTACACTTTCAGCCAGAAGCATTTACCCTTTTGAGTGAAGAACAACATGGTGTTGTGCATCGATGCAGGATAAATATATTCAATAAAATCTTCGTCTCTTGAGTTACCTCCTTTTGAACCAACCCCACCGCGATTTTGAGCCCTGAATTCTGTTAAAGCTGTACGTTTAATATAGCCGAGATGCGAAATGGTAATGATCATTTCATCGTCGGAATAAAAATCTTCAGGATTGAATTCTTCGGAAGAATACACAATTTGTGTACGGCGAACGTCACCGTATTTTGCTTTTACTTCGAGCAATTCTTCTTTGATGATTGCCATCTGAAGGTCTGTGTTCTCAAGTATTTCTTTCAGGTGAGCAATCAATGCCAATACATCCTGATACTCGGCACGTAGTTTATCCTGCTCCATGCCAGTAAGCTGACGAAGACGCATTTCTACAATGGCGCGCGATTGAATGTCGGATAATCCAAAACGTTCCATTAGGTTGGCGCGGGCTTCCTCAGGTGTTTTCGATTCGCGGATGATACGGATGGCTTCGTCTAAGTTGTCGAGAATGATCATGAATCCTTCGAGCAGGTGAGCGCGTTTTTCGGCTTCGCCCAGTTCGAAACGGGTGCGTCGGATCACTACTTCGTGTCTGTGTTCTACGAAATAATGAATCATGTCTTTCAGATTCAGCATACGTGGACGTCCGTGTACCAAGGCAATGTTGTTGACGCTGAACGACGATTGTAAGGCTGTCATTTTGAATAGCTTATTTAAAAGCACATTTGAATTGGCATCGCGTTTTACATCAATTACGATGCGCATACCTTCGCGGTCCGATTCGTCGTTGATGTGCGAAATGCCTTCAATTCTCTTGTCTTCTACCAAAGCAACGATTGCTTTGATCAATTCTACCTTGTTGACCTGGTATGGTATTTCGTTGATTACAATCTTGTCGCGGCCCTGAGCATCTGTTTCTATCTCTACCTTCGAGCGTACGACAATTCGTCCTCTTCCGGTTTCGAAAGCTTCTTTTACGCCTGCAATTCCCTGTATGATTCCTCCGGTAGGAAAATCGGGGGCTTTTATGTATTTGATAAGTTCTGAAATTTCAATATCATTGTTATCAATATAAGCAATGATACCATCCACGGCTTCTGTCAGGTTGTGCGGTGCCATATTAGTGGCCATACCTACGGCGATACCCGATGAACCATTCACCAGAAGGTTAGGTATGCGGGTAGGCAATACGGTTGGTTCTTTCAGCGTGTCGTCGAAGTTGAGTTGGTAATCAATTGTATCTTTATTGATGTCCACCAACATATCTTCCGAAATTTTGCGTAGGCGTGCTTCGGTATAACGCATGGCAGCAGGGCTGTCGCCATCCACCGATCCGAAGTTACCTTGTCCATCCACGAGTGGATATCGCATCGACCAATGCTGTGCCATACGTACAAGTGTACCGTATATGGAAGAGTCACCATGTGGGTGATATTTCCCCATTACTTCCCCTACAATTCTGGCGGATTTTTTATATGGTTTGTCTGAATTATTTCCCAGTTCGTTCATCCCGAACAACACGCGGCGGTGTACGGGTTTAAAACCATCGCGCACATCGGGCAATGCACGCGAAACTATCACCGACATTGAGTAGTCGATGTACGAAGATTTCATTTCTTCGTCAATATTTACCTTTATAATTCTGTCTTGATCAATCATCTAACTTTAATTTTGTTACTTTTCAAAAATCGCACTAAGTTACTGCTTTTTATTCGATTTGGCAAACGTTTTACTAAAAAAAGAACAGGGGAGTTTTTACTGATTTTATTCGAATATTGTTTGGTTCAAGATTCTTATTATCAGTGTTTAATACAAAAAAAAGAGTGTCCTTCAATTTAGAAAGACACTCTTAATATTGTTTCGAGAAAAATTCTTATTTTTTCTTTGAAAATTTACTGCAAATAATAGCATAATAATCGCGTAACAAATAATCGAGTGAGTATTTACCTGCTCCGGTGAATATTAATCCCACATAAAGCGAAAGATAAAACAACGACAATTCTTTCACCGCAAAAGGATCGTTTCCATGAATGATAAATGCAGCCACTATCATTCCAATCATCAGTGGAATTGTAGCAATGCGGGTAAATAATCCAAGGATAATAAGTGCAGAGCAAAAGAATTCGGCAAAAATGATTAATCCGAGCGAGAGGGTTGAACCTACACCGAGAGGATCGGGAAATGCAGCACTCATCATGTCGAAATTATTTAATTTTTGTAGTCCGTGTGTGAGCATAAATCCACCAATTACCAACCGAAAAATCAATAATCCGATATTGCTCCATGTGTTATTCTCAATGCCATAACAGCTGTTTTTTTGTTTCATTTCCATATGTTTTGAATTTTAATTTTATAACAATACAACAGCCACTTAGCTCAAATGTTTTGAGCCATTTGTTTAATTTGTTTAAAAATCTATTTCAGAATACCTCCGGTAATAAAACAATTATCGAAGTTAAAGTCCAAAACAGGTTCTTTTTCGAAGATTCCATACACCGATGAGCCCGACCCGGACATAGAAGCATATATTGCTCCCGATGCATAGAGATTGTTTTTAGTCTTTTCAATTTCAGGATGCAAAGCGAAAACTGACTTTTCAAAATCATTTTTTATGCACGCTTTCCATTCCGAAATGGGACGTTGGATGTTTTCGGCAATGGATACATCAGGCTTTTCGGGAATGACAAGCGAATATGCTTCGGGGGTTGAAACATGAATGTCGGGTTTTATAAGTACGAGGAAATAACCTTTAAGCGATATTTTGACCGGAGTAAATACATTGCCTATTCCGGTAGCAAACACGGCTTTGTTGCGGATAAAAACGGGGCAGTCGGCCCCTAAGTCGGCAGCCATTTTTTCTAATTTGCGGGGAGTGATTTTAAGCGCAAACATTTCGTTCAGCATTTTGAGTGTAAATGCAGCATCTGCCGATCCGCCACCAAGTCCGGCGCCGAATGGGATTTGCTTTATCAGCGAAATATCGACAGGAGGAATGTCGTATTCCGACTGTAACAACCGATAAGCTTTTACAATCAGATTTTCCTCGGGGTCGCCGCTTAAAGGAATGCCCGAAGCTGAAAAGCTATAGTCTGTGCAACCTTCGGAGGGTTCTATTTCGAGCACATCGCAAAGTCCTATAGGGTAAAATACAGTTTCTATGTTGTGATATCCATCCGGACGTTTTTCTACGACATTGAGTCCGATGTTTATTTTGGCGTTGGGGTAAGTGATCATAAATTTATTTGCTGTTTGTCAATTTGCCATTCGGCTTATAAGCATCAAAAGTAATTAAAAATCAATGAAAGCTAAAATCGATACCGAAATTTTGTTGGCTTACGATAAAAAGTTATCAACAATCTGTTGAAAAAATAGAGATGAATATCCGATAAATCTTTCGTACTTTTGAACCTCACAATTATTCACGCATGAATTATTAATTGATTTAGAATGGCCGAAAAACGTAATTATTCAAAGAAACCAATGACTCCGGCGCCGATACAGGCCAACGAATATGGAAAACTTCCACCACAGGCACCCGAACTCGAGGAAGCAGTTTTGGGAGCTATCATGATAGAAAAAGATGCTTATTCATTGATTTCGGAGATATTGAAACCTGAATGCTTCTATAAAGTAACGCATCAAAAGATTTTCGAGGCCATTATGATGCTTGCCGTGCATCAGGAACCTATCGATATGCATACTGTTACCGAGCAGTTGCGGAAAATTGGAACCATAGACGATGTGGGAGGCCCTTATTACATTACATTGCTGACGGCTAAAGTTTCGTCGGCGGCTCACTTGGAGTATCATGCCCGTATTATTGTTCAGAAATTTCTGGCACGAGAGCTGATTCGTATTTCGTCGGAGATTGAAACCAAAGCTTTTGACGACAAAACCGATGTGGACGACCTTATGCAAGAAGCTGAAGGGATGCTTTTCGAAGTATCGCAGCGAAATCTGAAGAAAGATGTTACGCAAATCAACCCTGTGATTGCCGAAGCGCGTAACCGTATGTTGCTGGCGGCCACCAAACAGGGAGCAAGCGGCGTGCCCAGTGGTTTTCATTCGCTCGACAAAATTACTTCGGGTTGGCAGCGTTCGGATTTGATTATTATCGCTGCACGTCCGGCGATGGGAAAAACAGCCTTTATTTTGTCGATGGCCAAGAATATGGCTGTAGATTATAATTCTCCGGTGGCGGTGTTTTCGCTCGAAATGTCGAACGTTCAGTTGGTGAATCGTTTGATAATGAACGTTTGTCAGCTCGAAGGTGAGAAGATAAAAAACGGACAGCTCGATAAATATGAATGGGAAAAGTTTGACAAGGATATTAATTTGTTACTTGATGCCCCGATCTTTGTTGACGACACGCCGAGTTTATCCATTTTTGAGCTCCGAAGTAAGGCACGCCGTTTGGTGAAAGAACACAAAATTCAGTGTATCATTATTGACTACCTCCAGTTGATGAATGCCAGCGGTATGAGTTTTGGCAGTCGTGAGCAGGAGGTAAGTATTATTTCGCGTTCGCTCAAGGGACTCGCCAAGGAGTTGGATATTCCGATTATTGCGTTGTCGCAGCTGAACCGTGGTGTGGAAGGACGTACGGGGATTGAAGGCAAGCGTCCTCAGTTGTCCGATTTACGTGAGTCGGGTGCCATTGAGCAGGATGCCGATATGGTTTGTTTTATTCATCGTCCTGAATATTATAAAATTACCGAAGATGCTCAGGGTAATTCGCTGTTGGGCATTGCCGAAATTATTGTAGCTAAACACCGTAATGGTGCGACAGCCGATATTCAGCTTAAATTTAAAAATACCTATGCCAAATTTTTGAATAAAGATGATGTGGCCGACGATGATAATCCTTTCGGGTCTGAATTTCAGGTTATTTCTTCGAAAATGAACGATCATTCGGGAGACGCGTATCCGGCCATAAGTCCGAATTCAATTCCACCAGGCGGTCAGTTTCCGGGAGGACGAAATGATGAAACGCCGTTTTGATGGTGTTTTGAAGTTGATGGAAGTTAGTACATTTATTTAAACCCACCTATTACAAAAAAAAAGCGCGGAGTTTGATGATTTCAAACTCCGCGCTTTGGTATTTTGCGAAAACAAATGTGATCAATGATGGAATGTTTCCAGCTCTTTGGGATCGTGTTTGTGTTTGAAGAATATGGCAAACAGCACAGCCACTACCAAAGAGTAGGCGGCAAAAATAAGCCAGATACTTGGCCAGTCTTTCACATGAGTTACAGGGTCTTCGAACCATTTTGCAATGATCAATCCGGCTGTAATATTTCCCATAACGGCGCCTATACCATTGGTCATTAGCATAAATACACCTTGTGCGGATGATTGTATTTTCGAGTCGGTGTTTTTCTCCACAAATAAAGCGCCTGAGATATTGAAGAAATCGAAGGCCATTCCGTAAATAATACAAGAACCAATGATAAGTGCGAAACCAAGAATAGAATTATCGGCCAACCCAAACAAGCCAAAACGCAATACCCAGGCTAACATGCTGAATAACATTACTTTTTTTATTCCGAAACGTTTCATGAAGAAAGGAATAGCAAGGATAAACAGCGTTTCGGAAATTTGAGATACCGAAAGGATGATCGTCGAGAAATTATTGATAAGTTCGCCTTTAGGGAAAATGGTGGCATCTTGTAAAAAGCTGTCGCCGTAAGCGTTGGTCAGTTGCAATGAACCGCCAAGCAACAGACTGAATGCAAAGAAAAGCGCCATTTTCTTTTGTTTGAACAGCACGAAGGCTTCGAGGCCAAGTTTCTGTACCAGCGATTTTTTCTCGTTTGTCTTTGCTTCTTTTTCTTTTTTAATCACCGGCAGGAAAAAGAATGAAAAAAGCGACAAACCAACAGCTACAATGGCCGAAATTATAAACGACACTTTAATGCTCATGCCTAAACCCCATTCTTTTGTAAACAGATTGGTAATCCACATGGCCGCAATAAAACCTACAGTTCCCCACACGCGGATAGGCGGAAAGTATTTGGTAGGATCTTTGCCTTCGTTTTTTAATACCGAAAAACCGATCGAATTGTTCAGCCCCAATGTTGGCATGTAAAAGCACATGGCTACGAAAAGCACCCAGAAAAACGGTACGGGAGCATCGATAAAAGGAAGAACACACATGGTTGCACCAAAAAGCAAATGTAAAATAGCGTACACATAATTGGCTTTCCATTTGTCGGCAATAATACCGAACAAGGTTGGCATAATCAATGAAGCAAAGCCCATGGTGGAGAATACCAAGCCAAACTCTGCACCGTTCCATTGTTTTTCAACAAAACCATAATGCCCAAGTGTCATCATCCATGCTCCCCAGACAAAAAACTGAAGGAAATTCATAACCGTCAGTCGAAATTTTAATCCCATAATATTGTGTTTAAAGTTTTGTAAATTAGTAGTTTGATTTTAAAGTTTTTTTTGTGATTTATAAATGCATTGTAAACCGATTTTCACTGCTTTGGATATTATTTTTCCTCTTTTCGTTTAATAGCATCCCTAATGTTGACAGCCAATTCGTATTTTTCTTCTTTGATGGCCATGTTCAGTATTTCGTTCAGATCGTCGAGCGAAAGAAGGTCTAATTCGTCGTTTGTCAAATCCTCGGCATCAACATCTTCTTTATCAATTTCTTCGCTGTCTGTTTCATTTTCAATTGCAGTGCCTACAATGTTGAGTATTTCGGATTTAATATAAATTGGTGAATCGGAGCGAATAGCAAGGGCTACAGCATCCGATGTGCGGGCATCGAGCACAAAAGCATTTTCTCCGCTTTTGATGTGTAATTCCGAATAAAACACATCGTTTACCATGTTGTAAATAAGTACTTTTTCGAGTTTTGAACCGTAAAGATTCAACAGATTGAATATTAGATCGTGTGTAAGTGGACGCGGTGGCTTCTTGCCGTTCATTTTAAGCGCAATAGATTGAGCTTCGGGTTCGCCTATCATCACTGAAAATCTGCGGTTTCCGTCGGCTTCGTTCAATACAAGTCCGTAGGTGCCAACCACAGTTTGGTTATATACTAATCCGGTAATTGTCAGTTTGATTTCTGAATCCATAGTTTTTTTTTGAAAAAAATGAGAACAAATATAGTTATATTTTTAAAAGTAAAGTTCCGTTTCAATATTTAATAATTATAAATATTCAGCAAAATGAGCTATTCAAACTTTTTTTCGGACTATTTCATTGTTGTATATAGCATGAAATGAAAAATATATGTACTTTTGTCGCCCGAAATAAAATGAAAATGAATTTAAGAAATATTTTCAACCGTACATGGGGGATGATGATGTCCACAACTTCTACGTGGGAAGAGATTGCCGAAGAAGACAGCAAAGAAAATGACTCTTTTGTGCGTTTTGTTTTGCCATGGATAGCCTTCAGCTCGATAATAATTTTAATTTTCGATGCACTCTATGCCGATACAAAATTTATTGAAACCGGTTTTGTTCACGCTTTTATCAATGTAATAGCCCTGACGGGGGCTTATTATTTTACTTTGGCAGTAACAAACTCTTTTCTAAAGAAAAATATGCCCGGAGTTTTTTCGGTAGTGAAAACCGAAAAAATGGTGGCTTATTCATTTACTGTTATTTATGTACTGAAAGTGGTTGCGGCTGTGATTCCGAGTTTGTTTTTTCTGCAGATTCTGGATGTGTATACAGTTTATATAGTGTGGGAGGGTTGCCGTGTTATTTTTAATATCGACGAAGATGACCGGGGAAAAATAATGCTTTTTATAAGTTTATCCATTATCTTTACACCTATGTTGATAAAAAGAGTTATTTTACTCATGTTGCCTGCATTTTAGCAGTCGGCTTTTTAGGAGAGAAATTATGTTTAAAAATTCAAATATACTGATTAGAAACAAGCGCGCCACTTTCGATTATGAAATTATGGAACGCTATATTTGTGGTATTCAGCTTTATGGAACCGAAATTAAATCCATTCGGGATGGTAAGGCCGGCTTGTCGGATACTTTTTGCACGTTTATCAACAATGAATTGTGGGTAAGAAATATGCACATTGCCACTTATTTTTTCGGAACTTATAACAATCACGACGTTCGCAGGGATCGAAAACTTTTACTTACCCGCCGCGAACTGAAAAAATTAATACGTGCGACCAAGGAAACCGGATTTACGATGGTTCCCACCAAACTTTTTATCAACGAAAAAGGCCTGGCGAAACTCGAAATAGGCTTGGCGCGTGGTAAGAAAAACTACGATAAACGCGAAAGTCTGAAGGAGAAAGAAGACAAACGGAACATTGACAGGGCTATGAAGCATTGATGATAAAGATTTAATCCATCATTCTAAAAAAAAATAAGGCTTTGAATTCATATTCAAAGCCTTATTTTTTTATACTGATCGGTTATTTAATTTTCGACATAAATCTTTCTATGTCAATCAAAGCTCTTTCGTGCGTGCCGGTACCAATTATATCGCCTTTGCTGTCGGAAGCTTCGAGCGTAAACCTGTAAAGCCTTCCTTCAGTTTCGGTAAGAGTCGCCGTACAGCTTATTTTTTCGCCTATAGCACTTGCTTTTAAATGTTTAACGCAAATAGAAGTGCCCACGCTTGAGCTTCCTTCCGGAGTATCAATCAGCTGCATAGCAGTGTTTTCCATAAATGCAACGAGTGCAGGTGTAGAAAATACGGCTAATAATCCAGAGCCAAGTCGCTTAGCCGTCTGACTGTCGGTAACTATTGTAGTTTGTGTAAGTTGCTTATTCATTATTCATTTTTTTAGTGTTCATTTTCAACCATTTCATATATTCGTTAAGTTCGGTTTTTACCTCGGGTGCAAGTATCAGCAGACCTATTATGTTCGGAACAGCCATCGAGAGCACTAACATATCGGAGAAATCGACCAGGGTATTCAGACTCAATACCGAACCTAAGGCTGTAATTATTAAAAATACGATTTGATAAGCTCTTGTTGCATAAATTCTTTTTCCCAAATGCTTTTCGCAGGCATCTCCTACCAGAAAATCGAAACTCTTTACACCGTAGTACGACCAAGAAATGATAGTGGTGTAAGCGAATAGAATGATAGTGGGTAACAAAAGATAAGGAAACCATGCCGAAACCGTAGAAAATGCCGCTGATGTAAGCGCTGTTCCGGCTAAATTGTCGGGATTGACATATAAACCCGATACGATAATCACCAATGCCGTCATTGTGCAAATAACTACGGTATCGATAAATGGCTCAAGCAATGCTACCAGCCCTTCGGTAACCGGTTTTTGTGTTTTTACAGTGGAGTGAGCAATCGCAGCCGAACCGATACCCGCTTCGTTGGAAAAGGCGGCCCTCCTGAACCCGATGATCATTACACCTACAAAACCACCTTTGGCGGCATCGGCATTGAAAGCGCCGTTGAGAATTAGTCCAAAAGCATCTCCTACGTGTCGATAATTAACGCCAATTACCACAAGGCAGGAAACAATATAAAAAATGGCCATCAGAGGAAAGAGTTTGTCGTTTACATTCGCTATCCCTTTTATTCCGCCAATGATCACCACACCTACCAACACAGCAATCAATATCCCCAACCAAATCTGATAACCATCGAGAAGGGGAAAAGTAATAATCGTTTGTGCCACTACCTGGTTGGACTGGAACATATTCCCAATGCCGAAAGCGCCAATGCTTGCAAAAGCAGCAAATAGTATGGCGAGGGTTTTTCCGGTTTTTGCCCAACCTTTTTTGGCTAATCCGTATTTTAAATAATACATTGGTCCACCTGAAACTGTATTGTCAGTATTTATTCTTCGGTATTTTACACCTAAGGTACATTCGGTAAATTTAGTAGTCATGCCGAGCAGTCCGGCTACTATTAACCAAAAAGTAGCGCCTGGCCCGCCTAATGTAATGGCTACAGCCACGCCTGCAATATTTCCTAATCCTACTGTAGAAGCGCAGGCAGTAGCAATGGCCTGAAAATGTGATATTTCACCATCGTGTCCATCTTTGTCGTATTTGCCCATAGCCAGGTCAATGGCATGTTTAAATCCTCTCAGATTGATAAACCGAAAATAAATAGTGAAGAATAAAGCTCCGAAAATGAGCCATATAATTATAAACGGGATTTTAATTCCAAGTTCAAAGCCTAAAGCGGCAAATGGATCCCAAAATAAAATTTTATCGAGAAAAGAAACGATAGGTTGAAAAAAACTATTTACATTGTCGCTGAATGCACTAACGGTATCTTGTGCAAAGAGGAGAGGGGATGTGAAGAAAAGCATGCATAATGTAAGCGTTTTTCTCATATATTCATATTTTTTGTGCAAATATACAAATAATCTCTAACTTTAGGTTATATGATGTTTGCTACAACTGCTAATTATTTTTAGCATAAAAAAAACGGGCAGGTGAAGAATATAAACTTCACTTGCCCGTTCACTTTTTTTGAATGCTAAAGATATCTCCGTATAGAGTGCAAAGAATTATCCAAGCAAGGTGAGCAATAATCCGGCAGCTACAGCCGAACCAATTACACCTGCTACATTGGGTCCCATAGCGTGCATGAGCAAGAAGTTACCCGGATCCTCCTCCTGGCCAACTACCTGCGAAACACGGGCGGCCATTGGAACAGCCGAAACACCGGCCGAGCCGATCAATGGATTGATTTTTTCCTTTAAGAACAAATTCATAAACTTAGCCAAAAGTACACCGCTACCAGTTCCGACAGAGAATGCCAATACTCCGATGACCATAATCATCATGGTTTGCATATTTAAAAATGCACTTGCAGTAGCAGTTGCCCCTACTGTAATACCAAGGAAAATAGTTACAATGTTCATTAACTCGTTCTGAACTGTTTTGCTCAATCGTTCCACAACACCACTTTCGCGCATAAGGTTACCCAAAAGTAAACAGCCAACTAACGGAGCAGCCGGAGGTAACAGTAAGGAGATAAATGCAGTAGCGAATATAGGGAAAATAATTTTCTCTTTTTTCGATACGATGCGTAACTGTTTCATGCGGATAAGCCGTTCGCTTTTCGAGGTTAATAACCTCATAATTGGCGGCTGAATCACAGGCACTAAAGCCATATACGAATAGGCTGCCACAGCAATAGGGCCTAACAAATGAGGCGCTAATTTAGAGGTAAGGAAAATGGCTGTAGGGCCATCAGCGCCACCGATAATACCGATAGAAGCTGCTTCCTGAGGCGTAAAGCCCAAACCTACAGCTGCTAAATAGGTGGCAAAAATACCGATTTGTGCGGCTGCACCCAATAATAAACTTTTAGGATTGGCCAACATGGGACCAAAGTCGGTCATGGCACCCACACCCACAAAAATAAGACATGGGTATATGCCGAGTTTTACCCCCAGGTAGAGATAATCGAGCAGACCGCCTTTTTGAACAAAAGATTCCCAGTGTACATGTCCGCCAGCAAATAAATCACCATTGAACAGTCCTGCGCCCGGCAGATTGGTGAGTAACATACCAAAAGCGATAGGTAGGAGCAACAAAGGCTCAAACTGTTTCACAATGGCCAGATACAACAATACGCAAGCGATGATTATCATAACAATAGTTTCCCACGTAAGTCCGGCAAAACCGGTGCTCGACAGAAAATTCAGCAAGCTTTCCTCCACATAAGATAAGCCTGAGCCCGAAGCATCTGCACTTACCTGCTCAGTAGCTGCTACAAGAGCAGAGTCGGGAGCAATAGTTTGCGCCCCTACCGACATGGTGATACTTGCAAATAGAAAAGCAAATAAAATTAAAATATTCTTTTTTGTCTTCATTTTATATTCTCTTAATTACAAGTATTTATTCAATGTCAAGCAATAAATCGTCCTGCATTACGCTCTGACCTGCTTGCACATGAATAGTCTTTACAACTCCATCCTTTTCGGCTAAAATGCTGTTTTCCATCTTCATCGATTCGAGTGTGAGCAGTAAATCACCGCGTTTTATTTGCTGACCTACTTTAACAGCTACTTTTATTACACTTCCCGGAAGTGGCGATTTTACTGGTTTTGCAACACCCGATGACTTTGGCGTCGGAGCTGCTGCCGGTTTCGGCGCTTCTGTGGCGTTAGTTGTTTTTGTAGGTTGAGCTACAGGAATTTCAGTGTCTGTACCTTCGAAATCAATCAGAATGTCATCCTGCATTACGCTTTGTCCCGGTTGTACATGTATGTGACGGATGATACCATCGTGCTCGGCAAGGATGTTGTTTTCCATTTTCATCGATTCCATGGTGAGCAATACATCGCCACGTTTTACCTGTTGACCATTGCTTACAAGCACTTTCATGATGCTGCCCGGAAGCGGAGCCTTGATGGCATTTGCTACTACCGAGCGTGCAGGCGTTTTAATGGCAGCCACTTTTCCTGCCGGTTTGCGGCTCATGGTGCTCATCGACGATGCTTTTTCCTGTTTTTCAATTTCTACAGTGAACGGCGTTCCGTTCACTTCTATTTCGGCAATGTTGTGTTCTATTTCGTTGATTGAAACTTCGTATTCACTGCCATCTATTTTAAATTTGAATTTCTTCATAATAATTATTTTACCAGATTATTTAAACCATAAATTTTTGAACTCCATGGGGAGTAACGCCTTTCGACAGTTTTGATTGTGATAACAGCGCTTTCTTCGTCGTGTACTTCGGCATAAAATAAATGCAAAGCCATTGCTATGGCTGCACTGTCGCCAGCCGATAAATGATCTTCAACATATTCCTTTTCGGTTGGAATCGTTGAGTTCAAATCGTTATCGACTGGATTTTTTTTAGGAACCCGAACTTTTGGCGCTACCACTCTACTGAATATGTTCAATACGAACACAATCAGTACAAGTAATACAAACACCATAGTGATTGAGAAAAAAACTACATTGAAGGCATCAGCCCAGTTTACTGCTAATATTTTCATCTTGAAGTGAATTATAATGGAATATTAGAATGTTTTTTCAATGGATTCACTACCTTTTTGGTTTGCAGCGCCTGGAATGCGCGGATCACGCGGAAACGTGTGTTGCGTGGTTCTACAATATCGTCGATATAGCCATATGATGCAGCCTGATAAGGATTGGCGAATTTTTCTTTGTATTCGTTTACTTTTTCGTTTACAAATTTAGCTCTTTCTTCAGGATCGGTAATAGCGGCAATAGCGCGACCTTCGAGTACTTCGATAGCGCCAGCAGCACCCATTACTGCAATTTCGGCAGTTGGCCATGCGTAATTAAAGTCTCCACGTAATTGTTTCGAACTCATTACATCGTGAGCACCTCCATAAGATTTACGCAGGGTAACGGTTACCTTCGGAATGGTAGCTTCGCCATAGGCAAACATAAGTTTTGCGCCATGTGTGATAATGCCTGCATATTCCTGAGCCGAGCCCGGTAAAAATCCCGGAACATCAACAAGCGTAAGTACAGGGATGTTGAAAGCATCGCAGAAGCGAACAAAACGTGCAGCTTTGCGCGCCGAATCGCAGTCGAGTACTCCGGCAAGGAACTTGGGTTGATTGGCGACGATACCAGTAGAAACGCCATTGAAACGAGCGAATCCCACAATAATGTTACGTGCGTAGTCGGCATGTATTTCGAGGAATTTACCATAATCGGCAATACCGCTAATCACCTGTTTCATATCGTAAGGCTGATTCGGATTGTCGGGAATGATTGAGTTTAAGGCATCTTCCAAACGGTTGATAGGGTCGGTGCATTCTTCAATCGGAGCTTCTTCTAGGTTGTTTTGAGGCAAATAAGAGATTAATTCGCGGATTGTTTCAATACCGGCTTCTTCGTTGGCAACGCGGAAGTGTGAAACACCCGATTTGCAGGAGTGAACATCGGCGCCACCAAGGTCTTCGGTAGAGATGTCTTCGCCTGTAACTGATTTAACAACCTTAGGCCCTGTAACGAACATGTATGAGTTTTGTTCGGTCATAAGGATAAAGTCGGTAAGGGCAGGAGAATATACAGCACCACCGGCACAAGGACCGAAAATGGCAGATATCTGAGGGATAACACCAGAAGCCAAGATGTTGCGTTCGAAAATTTCGGCATATCCGGCCAACGAAGTCACACCTTCCTGTATACGAGCGCCTCCTGAATCGTTGATGCCGATCACCGGACATCCCATTTTCATGGCCATGTCCATTACTTTACAAATTTTCTGAGCCATAGTTTCGGACAATGAACCACCGAAAACGGTGAAATCCTGAGCAAAAACGAATACAGTGCGGCCATCGATAGTTCCGTGGCCGGTTACCACTCCATCGCCAAGGTATTTTTCGTTTTCCATGCCGAAGTTGGTGCAGCGATGTGTTACGAACATATCGAACTCTTCGAAACTTGAATCGTCCAACAACATGTGAATTCTTTCGCGGGCAGTAAATTTACCTTTCGCATGCTGCGAAGCAATTCTTTTTTCACCACCTCCCAATTTGGCTTTAACGCGCAAATCAATAAGATTTTGAACTTTCTTAGTATTTTCCATTTTGTATAAATATTGATGAATACTGTAGCATCACCATCCGGATCACGTGCCATACTGATGCACTACAAGTGTTTTTTTTCGGAAATTGATTTATTTGTTAGGGTTTTCGCAAAACTCGGTGAGTACTCCAAAAGTCGATTTAGGGTGAAGAAAAGCAATGTTCAACCCTTCGGCACCTTTGCGGGGCGATTTGTCGATCAAACGAACTCCGTTTTCAGCCACGCTGTCGAGATTATCCTGTAAACCCTCCACGGCAAAAGCAATGTGGTGAACGCCTTCTCCTTTGTTTTCGATAAATTTGCCAACCGGTCCTTCGGGATCGGTCGATTCGAGTAATTCAATTTTGGTTTGTCCAACCTTAAAGAAGGCAGTTTTTACTTTCTGTTCGGGTACTTCTTCTACTGCATAGCATTTTAATCCTAATACATTTTCGTAATAAGGGATAGCTGTTTCGAGGCTTTTTACTGCAATACCTAAATGCTCAATATGAGTTAAATTCATGATGTGTGAAAATTAATTTGTGTATATATTTTTTTTTAATAATCGTCTCAGAAGCAAAGAAATATAGGGCCATTAATTAAAGAAATTTTTCCGTATTTATTTGAATTTCGCACAAAATTACTATAATTATTCAGTATAATCAACGAAAAGATCAATAATTTTTTAGTTTTTTTCTTTTTATTGATAATCAATAGGATAAGCTTCGATCAATAAACCACGAATTATTTATTTTTGAATGTCGGTGCTGCCAAGTGAATCAAAATTATCATCTGAAATTCAGTAGGTAGGAATATTCATAGGCATGAATTTTTTGTTTCTCAATTCGAGTTTTGTAAATTCACCTTCAGGGAAACGGGAATGAGCAATGATTGCATTATAGTGTATACACGTTTTATGTTCTTTTTCGAAGTTCGGAACGTTTTGATTTAGTTTTTCTTTGATTTGATAAAGGCGAATAGTCAGGAATGAATCCATGTAGATTGTTCAATTTAAGGTGGATGTTTATAAAAAAAGTGTTAATTTGAGATAAAGGTAAATATTTTTGTAATTTCTTTTGTACTTTAGCCGCTCATTGAAGTACAGTTGTATCCAGCGTATATTTGTTTAAAAGCGTTATCTTAATGCTTTTTTATTAATAAGTTATCGAAAAATATTTTATATTTTTAATTTTATGAGAAAGTTATCCGTTTTATATTTAAGTGGCATCTTAGGGATGCTTGTATTGTTCAGCTCGTGTAAAGGAAATGATAATGATATTGATGATCCGACCAAGACCGTGAACGTAGTGTCGCAGTTTGTGTACGATGGTATGTCATTGTATTATTTGTGGTCGTCGGAGATGGAGAACAAGGAACCTGTCATTGCAGATTCAATTCCCGCTAAATATTTCGAAAGTGTGCTGAGCACCACGGATATTGATCACGGATGGTCGTTTATTACCGACGATGTTCAAAGTTTGATGGCTGAGTTTTCGGGCACTCCGAAGGAATTTGGATTTTCGCTTGTTTTTGCTTATGCCAACACGGCCAGGACAGAATATTATGCCATCGTAAAATATGTATTTCCCGATTCGCCGGCAGCCAAAGCTGGAATACAACGCAATAATATTATTGCCAAGATAGATGGCAGCGCCATCACCGAGAATAATTATATGGGGCTTTATGGTAACAGCGCTGTTGCACTAACGCTCTATAAGTTTGCTGATAACCAACTTGTTCACGACAAGGAAGTGACTGTTTCACCTTCGACAATTGTGGCGAATCCGGTGCTTTATAGTCATATTTATGAAACCAGCGGCAAAAAAATAGCTTATTTGTTTTATACCGGTTTTATAAGTAATTATAATGGTTCGCTTTATACTGTGTTCAGCAGTTTTAAGCAGGCCGGAGTTACCGATTTAGTATTGGATTTGAGGTACAATCACGGAGGAGCTGTAACAGCAGCTACTTATCTGGCATCGTTAATTGCACCAAGAACTATGGTTGAAAGTAAATCGCCCTATGCGCGGATGTCCTACAACACTGAGCTAAATAAATATTTTGATAAAGAAGAAATTAGCCGAACCGATAGTCTTGGAGTGTACGATGCTGCTTTCCCTGATCCACTGGGCGCTAATTTAAATCTGAACAAAGTGTACATAATTGCCACTGATGATTCTTATTCGGCTTCCGAACTGACCGCTTTTTGCTTAAAAGCTTGTATGGATGTGGTTCATATTGGCGGAAATACGGGTGGAAAATATACAGCCTCGTGGACGATACATCCTTATGATGAAAATATTGGTGTTCCTATTTACGAAGAAAACAAGCTGTCGGCCGCGTTGAAAACAAAATTCCAAAACTGGGCCATGCAGCCTATAGTGGCAAAGTACACCAACAAAAATGACAAAGATTTTTCAATACCAGGCTATTTGGTGCCCGATTACCCTCTCGAGGAAGGATTTGGTTATCTCTCGGCCTGGACGCAGATAGGCGATACGAAAGATGTGCTTTTGGGACAGGCGCTTTACCTGATCACAGGAGATACGAATTTTAAACCCGTGATGAGTGCCGCTCCTCAAAGAATGCGTTCAAGTATAGCTACAACTGCTCGTTTTAAAAATCCAAAGGAAAGACGCAGTGAATCGGTGCTGCTCGATAATGTGAAACTGAACCACGAGGCTGTGGATGCCATTTTTAAATCGAAAAAAGCATTGTAAGGTTGAAAATTGGTAAAATGACTATAAAAAAACCGGATGTGTTCGCATCCGGTTTTTTTGATTGTTTGTGATGATTTTATATTTCCTGTAAGCGGTTGTTATAGTCAATTTGCTCCTGTACCATTGCATCCAGCACTGCCACTGCCGTCATGTTTACGATGTCGCGCACAGAGCTTTCGACGTCCAAAATATGAATTGGTTTTTTTAGTCCCATTTGTATCGGTCCGATGGATTCGGCCAATCCCATTTCGAGCATCAACTTATAAGCGGTATTTGCTGAACTAAGGTTGGGGAAAATGAGTGTGTTTACCTCTTTGCCAGCAAGTTTCGAAAATGGATACTTCGCATCGCGCAATTCCTTGTTCAATGCAAATGTAACCTGCATTTCGCCATCCACCACCATTTCGGGGTAATTGCTGTGGAGGGTCGATACCACTTCGTGAACACTGGCAGGACTTCCCTGTTTGTCCGAACCGAAATTAGAATACGAAAGCATGGCCATTACCGGTTCGTGATTGAAAAATTTAACCGTATTGTAGGTCAGTTTAGCTACATCGATAAGCGTTTCGGTTGTCGGGTGGCGGTTGAAAAGCGTATCGGCGAGGAAGAAAGTTCCCTTTTTTGTATTCATAATGTGCATAGCGCCAATATGTTTTAAACCATCCCGAATGCCAATTACTTCTTTAGCGGCCTGAATTGAGTCGGCATATTTGGTATACACGCCTGTAATCAGCGCATCAGCGTCGCCCACTTCAACCATCATCATGCCAAAGTAATTTCGTTCGTACATTTTTTCGTAGGCTTCGTCGAAAGTCATTCCTTCGCGGTTTCTTTTGTCCGCAAGAATCTGCGCAAATTTCACTCTCCGGTCTTCTTCACGGTCGTGGCGAAGATTAATGATTTCAATGCCAGTTAAGTCGATGTGATTTTCGGCTGCAATGTTTCCAATTTTCTCTTCGTTGCCAAGCAAAACAGGGAAACAGATACCTTCGGCTAATGCAGCTTCGGCTGCTTTAAGCATGTTGATATGATTCGATTCGGAGAATACCACACGTTTTGGGTTGGAACGGGCTGTTTCGTAGAAACGACGAAGCATTTTATTGTCATGTCCCATCATTTCGCGTAACTTATTGTTGTAGGCATTCCAGTCGGTAATTTCTTTTCTGGCGACGCCTGAATCCATTGCGGCTTTGGCTACAGCCGGTGCAACGATGGTAAGCAGTCTGGGATCTAATGGTTTAGGAATAATGTAATCGCGACCGAAGCTCAATCTTTTTAGATCGTAGGCAACATTTACAACATCGGGAACCGCTTTTTTTGTTAGTTCGGCAATGGCGAGAACAGCTGCCACTTTCATTTCTTCGTTGATGCTTTTGGCACGTACATCCAAAGCTCCACGGAAAATATACGGGAAGCCAAGTACATTATTGATCTGATTTGGATGATCCGAACGTCCGGTGGCAAAAATAATATCCGGACGGGCTGCAATGGCATCATCGTACGAAATTTCAGGGTTGGGGTTGGCCAAAGCGAAAACGATAGGGTCGGAGTTCATCGATTGAACCATTTCTTTGGTCAATACGCCGGCCACTGATAAGCCTACAAAAACATCCGAGCCTTTCACTGCTTCGGAAAGGGTAGTAATGGTGCGATCGGTGGCAAAAGGTTTTTTGCGTGAATTCAAATCGGTTCGTTGTTTGTTGATAACGCCTTTCGAATCCACCATAACAATGTTTTCGAGTTTAGCACCCAGCAACATATACAGTTTTGTACAAGAGTTGGCGGCAGCGCCGGCACCATTCACCACTATTTTTATATCTTCAATTTTCTTTCCAGTAAGTTCGAGCGCATTGATCAAACCTGCCGAGGATATAATGGCTGTTCCGTGCTGGTCGTCGTGCATAATCGGAATGTCGAGTTCTTCTTTTAATCTTTCCTCAATCTCGAAGCATTCAGGTGCTTTAATATCTTCAAGGTTGATCCCGCCGAAGGTGGGTGCAATTGCTTTTACTACCTGTATAAATTTTTCGGGATCTGTTTCGTTCACCTCTATATCGAAAACGTCTATTCCGGCGAAAATCTTAAATAACAGGCCTTTTCCTTCCATAACGGGTTTGCCGGCCATAGCGCCAATATTGCCAAGTCCAAGTACTGCTGTGCCGTTAGAGATGACTGCTACCAGATTTCCCTTTGCAGTGTATTCGTAGGCACAATCAGGATTTTTCTCTATTTCCAGACAAGGTTCTGCTACTCCCGGAGAATAGGCTAATGATAAGTCGCGCTGCGAGCTATAGGGTTTGGTGGGAACTACTTCAATTTTACCGGGTTTCCCCATCGAGTGATACAACAGTGCATCTTCTTTTGTTTGTTTTGCCATTATGGTAATAAATGTAAATTGTAATTATTGATAGCATTTTTTTTAAAAATTGTTGCAAAATTACAAATAATAAAACCAATATACAATTAAAAGATGCTATTTAATAGTTAATAATGGTTTTACTTTTCGAAATGATGATCATCGTGGTTGCGTTTAAAATTTCTTCCCCAGCGAAACCCCAATTCTTTAAATTTAAGTACCACCGGATGTGTTGGCGAAAACGTGCCGGGTACTTCAGGGTTGTAAGTTGCATTGTCCGGTTGGTCTTTACGGTACGAGTATTCTTTTTTCCAACGCAGTGGATTGAGAAGAGGATTGATGTCAATCGCCATTCCGTGGGCATGTTTCGAGTAGGCAACATTGCGATAGCAAAAGCTGTAAGTGTTGTTCGCTTGCATCGATAATTCATCGTTCCAGTTGTATTTAACTACAGGAATAACCTGCTTTACCGGAAATTTTTCTTTCAGGATAAATTCAAATACAGTTTTTATGTCAGCGACCATTTTTTTGTTTGTCAAAATCTGTCCACGGTGAATCTTTCCATCCATCGAATAGTATTCCACATTTATCAATTGCAGTTCTTCTATCACTGAACGGGGAGCTTTTGTTCCTTCAATGGCTTCGGCGAAGGTATAATTGCAATCAACGATAATTCCTTCGGCTTGTATCTCAGGGGCAGCTTGTTTTTTGTTGTTGTCGGCAGGTTGGCACGAAACAATTAGTATTGAGAGGAAGAAGTAGAGGAATGGTTTTGATTTGTTCATTTATTTGCGGTAATGCAATGTTTTTATTATCAATGAAAATTATTAAAAAAACAGGAATATGAAAATAAGGCTTATCACAGCAATGAAAAACCATAGTATTATTCCCGAGATCAGTGGTCTGACGCCTACCGATTTCAAAGCCTTGCGCGATAAGCCAGCGCCAATAAAGAAAAGAGTAAGCGTTAAACTTTGTTTTGCCACCGATGCTATTCCGTCGGTAAGTAATTGTGGAATTGGTAAATAGGTATTTAATAGCATTGCGATAACAAAAAACAGAATAAACCATGGAATGTTTATTTTTTCGTCTTTCGATTTAAAATGAAAAGCTGTATAAATGGTAAGCGGAATAATCCAGAGGGCACGGGTGAGTTTGACAGTGGTTGCCACTTTTAGGGCTTCCTCACCATAAGTGGCTCCGGCGCCCACCACCGAACTTGTGTCGTGAATGGCAATGGCGGCCCACATCCCGAACTGGTGCTGCGTCAGTCCCAGCCAGTGGCCGAGAATGGGAAATAAAAACAAAGCAACTGCATTCAGAATGAAAATAGTACCCAGCGAAACCGACATCTCATGCTCATTGGCTTTGGCCACCGGGCCAATGGCTGCAATGGCACTTCCACCGCAAATGGCCGTTCCTGAAGCAATAAGATAAGACTGTACTTTCCCAACTTTCAACCATTTCCCAAGTAATATACCGAAAACCATGACGCTTACTACCGAGAAAATTGTAAAAACAATTCCATCCAGTCCTGCGCTGATCGATTCGTTAAAGTTCATTCCGAATCCAAGTCCTACCACCGAAGCCTGAAGAAGGTATTTCGACATTTTTTTATTGAATGAGGGATAAGGCGATTCGAAGATGAGTGCGAAAAATAGTCCGGCAAACAAGGCCACCGGTGGTTTTACAAACGAAAAAAGACATGAAAAGGCAAGCAAGATGTAAAAAATACGATTTAAACTTGTTGTTGGCAGAAGGTTTTTCATAAAAAAACGAGTGATTAATGAGTGTCTTGTGAATTTCAAAACAGGCTTTTGAAACGAACTGCAAAATTACAATTTAATAAATATGTAAACGAATAAATCAGAAGAATCGATGCGAAAAATTGCATTTTAACAGGCAATGCCTTGTTTTGAAAAAGGAAACTTCTCTGTTTTTTGCTATCTTTGCAAACCAAATAAAAGAAGAACTATAAGATGCGTCTGAATTCCCTTTCCATACTCAACTACAAAAACATAAGCGAGGCCGAATTGATTTTTTCGTCGAAGATCAATTGTTTTATTGGTGATAACGGGATGGGAAAAACCAACTTGCTGGATGCTATCTATTTTCTTTCGTTCTGTAAAAGTCACTCTAATCCAATTGATTCGCAAAATATTTTTCACGATACTGAGTTTTTTCTGTTGCAGGGAAAATACACAGTGAATGAAAACGAAGAGGAGATTTATTGCGGCATGAAGCGCAAACAAAAAAAACAATTCAAACGCAACAAAAAAGAATATGAACGCCTTTCGGATCATATTGGTTTGTTGCCGCTTGTGTTGGTGTCGCCCGACGATGCTGTTCTTATTTCCGAAGGTAGCGAGGAAAGACGGAAGTTTGTGGATGGTGTTATATCGCAATACAACAAACAGTATTTGCATACTTTAATGCAATACAATAATGCATTGAAGCAGCGCAATGCTTTGCTTAAATCGGAATTTCCGGTCGACGATGCTCTGTACGAAATATGGGAGGAGCAAATGTTCAATTCGGGCACTTATATTTATGAGCAACGCAAAAAATTTATTGTTGAGTTTATCCCTGTTTTTCAGGAAATTTATGATAGTATCTCGGGCGGAAATGAAAAGGTAAGCCTGGCTTATCAATCGCAGTACGATAACCGTGATGTGAAAGCATCGATGGTTTCCACACGCGAAAGAGACAGGATACTTGGTTATTCTACCCAGGGAATTCACAAAGATGAACTTGAAATGTTGCTCGACGAATACCCGATGAAAAGAGTCGGCTCGCAGGGACAAAACAAAACTTACCTTATTTCGCTCAAGTTGGCACAATTCTATTTTCTGAAACGTGTGCATAATTTTTCACCGCTTTTGTTGCTCGATGATATTTTTGATAAACTTGATTCGAAACGTGTAAAAGAAATAATTCAATTGGTTTCGGGCGACACCTTCGGACAAATTTTCATTACAGATACCAATCGCGAACATTTGGACGACTTACTTTTCCAACTTAAACAGGAAGCTACTATTTTTACTGTAAAAAATGGTGGATTTATTCAACAATAATTAATATTTTGTTTGGGTAATTGAAATTTATCATAAACCTGATTTCGTAACTAATTAATCCTTTAGTTTTGCAATGAGTTTGTACCAATTTTTATTTTGGAATATTTTTGTGTGCTTTAAAATAACTATATCATTGTTTGTTAGTCGTTTGATATTATTTTTAGAAAACTATGAATTTATTTTAGAAAAAAAAGTAGAAATATATGTTGCTTTTATTGGAAAAATTGCCTAACATTGTAGTTCGTTCATGACAAAAAATGAACACTATTTAAAACATTTATTATTACAATATTAAGAAATAACCGTGGAAACAAAAACTTACACTCCCGAGGAAATTAAAGAAGCTTCGTTTGAGTTTTTCAAAGGTGATGATTTGGCGACAAAAGTATGGTCGACGAAATATGCATTGAAAGATTCATTTGGCAATGTTTATGAACTGACTCCTGATGATATGCATCGGCGACTGGCAAGAGAAATTGGAAGGATTGAGAAAAATTATCCCAATCCACTCACCGAAAGTGAACTTTTTGATCTTTTCAAAGATTTCAAATACATTGTTCCGCAGGGAAGCCCGATGACCGGAATTGGGAATGAGTATCAGGTAGCTTCGCTTTCCAATTGCTTTGTTATTGGATTTGCTGCTGATTCCGATTCATATGGAGCTATTATAAAAATTGACGAGGAGCAGGTGCAGTTAATGAAGCGTCGTGGTGGTGTAGGGCATGATCTGTCGCACATTCGCCCGAAAGGTTCACCGGTGAAAAATTCAGCATTGACATCTACAGGAATAGTTCCTTTTATGGAGCGCTACTCTAATTCTACCCGCGAAGTGGCACAGGATGGTCGTCGTGGTGCGTTGATGTTAAGTGTGTCGGTTAAGCATCCGGATTCTGAGTCCTTTATTGATGCAAAAATGGAATCGGGCAAAATAACAGGCGCCAATGTGTCGGTGAAAATGCACGATGACTTTATGGAGGCTGCTTTGTCGGGCACTCCCTATGTGCAGCAATATCCAATCGATTCGAAAGAACCATGGTACAAGAAAGAAGTTGATGCCAATGCTATTTGGAAAAAAATAGTACACAATGCATGGCAATCGGCTGAACCTGGCGTTCTGTTTTGGGATACAATTATCCGCGAATCGGTGCCCGACTGTTATGCCGACTTGGGATATAAAACCGTATCCACAAATCCATGTGGCGAGATTCCGCTTTGTCCTTACGACAGTTGCCGTTTGTTGGCCATCAATTTGTATTCGTACGTACAAAATCCGTTTACAGCCGAAGCAAAATTCGATTTCGAACTGTTCTCGAAACATGTAGGGCTGGCACAGCGCATTATGGATGATATTATTGATTTGGAAATGGAAAAGATAGAGAAAATAATGGCTAAAATTGACTCCGATCCCGAAGATGATGATATTAAACTCACTGAATTTCAGCTGTGGGAAAAAATTAAAGAAAAAACATCGCAAGGACGACGCACAGGCGTTGGTACTACCGGCGAAGGCGATATGTTGGCTGCTTTAGGTTTTCGCTATGGAACCGACGAAGCGACTGATTTTTCGGAACAGGTACACAAAACTGTGGCGTTGGCAGCCTATCGTTCATCTGTAAATATGGCGCGCGAGCGTGGTGCATTTGCTGTTTACGATGCCAAACGCGAAGAAAATAATCCTTATATTCAACGTCTGCGCGACGCTGATCCGGAGCTTTATGCCGAAATGCTAAAGTATGGACGACGTAACATTGCCTGTCTTACCATTGCACCTACCGGAACAACAAGTATAATGACACAAACAACTTCGGGTATCGAGCCTGTGTTTATGCCTGTGTATACCCGTCGCCGCAAAGTGAATCCGAATGATAAGGGCGTTCATATTGATTTCGTCGACGAAAACGGAGATTCATGGGAAGAATATGTGGTTTTCCATCATAAATTTGTAACCTGGATGGAAGTGAATGGTTATTCTACTACAAAGCATTACAGCAAAGAAGAAATTGATGAACTTGTAGCTAAATCGCCTTACTACAAGGCTACTGCCAACGATGTGGATTGGCTGAAAAAGGTGCAGATGCAGGGACGTATTCAGAAATGGGTCGATCACTCCATTAGTGTCACTATCAATCTTCCGAACGATGCCACAGAAGAGTTGGTAGGGAAGCTTTACGAAGAAGCATGGAAATGCGGCTGTAAAGGAGCTACCGTATATCGCGATGGGTCACGTGCGGGCGTTCTGATTGCTTCACCCGAAAAGGAAGAGAAAAAAGATGAAAAAACAGTTTGCTTTCCTTACGATGATGCTCATTTTGTTCGTCCTAAAGAGCTGAAATGTGATGTGGTTCGTTTCCAGAACTCAAAAGACAAATGGATTGCTTTTGTAGGATTAAAAGATGGTCGTCCTTACGAGATTTTTACCGGGTTGGCTGATGACGAAGAAGGTATTTTATTGCCTAAAACTGTTGTGGACGGACGCATAATAAAAGTGGTGGATGAGAATGGAAATAAGCGCTATGACTTCCAGTTTACCAACAAGCGTGGATTTAAAACCACTGTTGAAGGCCTTTCGCATAAATTCGACAAAGAATTCTGGAATTATGCTAAACTAATTTCGGGAGTATTGCGTTACGGAATGCCAATTGATCAGGTAATAAAATTAGTATCGGGTCTTCAGCTCGACAGCGAATCGATCAACACCTGGAAAGTGGGAGTAGAGCGTGCGCTGAAAAAATACATCCCGGATGGAACACAAATATCGGAACAGGCATGCCCAAGTTGCGGACAAAAATCCTTGGTTTATCAGGAAGGTTGCCTTACCTGCAAAAACTGTGGTTATTCACGTTGTGGATAATTCGTTATTCGCTTAAAAACGAGAGTTTAACGTGTAGAGTTGACTTTGAAAAGTTCATTTATTGAAACTCTATAATGAAAACAGAACAAGCAAGTGAAATAAAATTTTCACTTGCTTGTTTTGTTTTTAACCCGACTGATATTTTTAAAGGCCGACTGCTATGAATGGGATTATCTTTTCCAGAAAGCAGGCGTGAAAAGCAGAAAAATTGTATAAAGTTCCAATCTTCCGGCCAGCATCATCAACGATAAAAACCATTTACTGAATTCGGGGATATCATGGAAGTTTCCGGCTGGCCCTACCAAACCCAGTCCGGGACCTACACCACCAAGGCAGGTAATCATTCCGCCTACCGATTCAAGAAATCCCATGCCGCTCATGGCCAATACTAGAATCCCGAAGGCAGCAACTACTAAATATAATAATGTGAAGGCAAGTACACGTGTAAGAATATCCTCGCGTACCAAATGCCCGTTGTAACGCACCGGAATCACTGCATTAGGATGGATAAGTCTTTTAAATTCGTAGTAACATGCCTTGGCTGAGATAACCACACGGATCATTTTGATACCACCACTTGTCGATCCTGCCGAAGCGCCGGTAAGCATTACGAGCAATAAAATAACCCAGGTAAGTGGTTTCCAAGTCATATAGTCGGCTGTGCAAAAACCTGTTGTGGTCATGAGTGACGAAACGGTAAAGAGCGCATCGCGCCAGGCCTTTTCTATGGTACTGAAATGAAGAGCTTTGCTAAAATCGATCAACGAAAGCGTTATAATGAAAGCAAATATAAAAAGCGTGATTAAATAATAGCGCAACTCTTCATTTTCCTTTATTTTCCCAAGTTTATTTTTAAAACCGAAATAATAAAGGCTGAAGTTAATCCCCGATAGAATCATAAATATACTTATAACGTATTGAATATATGGAGAATTCCAGTAAGCTATGCTGGCTTGTTTGGTGGAGAAACCTCCTGTGGCTATGGTGGCAAAAGAATGATTCACGGCATCGAACCAATTCATGCCACCCAGTTTAAGTAGTATTGTTTCAGCCGCAGTGAGGATTATGTATATAAGAAACAGGCGTTTAGCTGTCTCATTGATTTTCGGATGAATTTTATCTTTGGTTGGACCAGTAGTTTCGGCAGCAAAAAGTTGAGTGCCACTTGTACTGAAAACGGGAAGTACAGCAAGTGAAATAACAATGATACCCAAACCGCCCATCCAGTGGGTAAGACTTCGCCAGAACAACATTCCGTGCGAAAGTTCCTCAATATTGTTCAGTATCGAAGCTCCGGTGGTGGTGAATCCAGATATGGTTTCGAAAAAAGCATCGGTAAAAGATGGAATGCTGCCACTCATCCAGAAAGGCAACAAACCTATGAGCGAAAAAATTATCCAGGTAAAACTTACGATTACAGAGCCTTCGCGCTTGCCAATAAATGTTGAATGATTCCGTCCGATCAATAAAGCGATGCCGGCAAATGCAAAACTAATGGCTGAAGCCAGCAAAAAATAATGGGCATCACTTTCGCCATAAAGCAGTGGAATAAGACAAACAAATAATAATACAACGCCTTCGAGGAGCGCCAAACTTCCCATTACCCTGAATACCAAACGAAAATTAAATTCTTTGTTCATTTTTTTTATATTAAAAAAAATATTTAGAAAATACATCTTGAAAAAATTAGAGAACAATATAACTATATCAATGGTTGCAATGCAAATGGTTATGTGCCTGCTGGTGGTCGGCAGGTTGCAAGTATATTGATCAGAAAATTGTGCTCAATAAACAAGTCGATAAACAATATCTATTCCTCGGATATTTTTTTTCGGAATCGAAATTTGTATACAGTATAGATTTGAGGTAGGCGAAAATGCTTTCTTTTTTAAGCAGTGCAAAAGTAAATTAAATTTTGTGATAATAATCAAACAAGAACTTATTTTTTCCAGAAAACAGGCGTAAATATTACAAGCACGGTAAATAACTCTAAACGACCAATCAACATACTGAAAGACAGCATCCATTTCGACGCAGTGGGTATTTCTGAAAAACTGAAAGCCGGCCCAAGTTGGGATAAGCCTGGTCCCACATTACTCAGACTTGTAATTTGAGCGCTAAGCGACTCGATGAACCCCAGCCCTGTAAAACTCAGTAGAAGCGTACCAACGACGATCAATATAAAATAAAGGATCACGAAGGCAAGTACCCTGGTTATAACACTTTCTTCGAGCACATGCCCGTTGTAGCGGACGGGAAAAATGGCATTGGGGTGAATAATTCGTTTGAATTCATAATAACTGTATTTAAGGCTAAGCAATACCCTTATTATTTTCATTCCACCAGCCGTAGAACCAGCTGAAGAACCAAATATCATTAAAATAAGTACCAGAAACCATGTAAATGGTGGCCAAAAATTATAATCTACCGTAACGAAACCTGTTGTTGAAATGGTGGAGCTTACCACAAAAAGACTGTCGCGTACAAGTTTTTCAATGCTTTCGAAAGAAAAATTATTAAAATCAAAACGGCTAACGATAAAAATAAGTGTAAAACAAATAATTATCAACAAATAAGTCCGCAATTCTTCGTTTTTCAATACTTTATAAACTTTTAGTTTCAACAGAAAATAATACAAACTAAAATTTACTCCCGAAAAAATCATAAATAAAATAATGATATATTCGATGAAAGGAGAATTATAATGGGCAATGCTGGCTTGTTTGGTAGAGAAGCCTCCGGTAGCAATTGTGCTGAATGAATGACAAAGTGCATCGAACCAACTCATGCCTGCTATGCTGAGCAATAAAGTCTCGGCAAGCGTAAGCGCCATATAGATGGCAAGCAGGCGTTTGGCTGTTTCTCCTATTTTAGGGTGAATTTTGTCTTTTGTTGGCCCGGTGGCTTCGGCCGAGAATACCTGAAAACCTGCGAAGCCAAATACAGGAAGTAAAGCCATTGAAATTCCTATAATTCCCAATCCACCAATCCAATGGGTAGTACTTCGCCAGAAAAGGACGGCATGCGGCAATGATTCGATATTGTTGAGGATAGTTGAGCCGGTGGTAGTGAATCCCGACATGGTTTCGAAAAAAGCATCGGCCAAATTGGGAATGCTTCCGCTGAACAGATAGGGGAGCATCCCAATGGTTGAAAAAAGAATCCACGTAAGCGTCACTATGAGTGAACCTTCACGTTTACCTATAGTTGGTGCTGTATTCCTTCCCAATATAATTCCTGTTATTCCCAATATGAAAGCAATAGATGCTGATATAAGAAAATCAAAAGTTGTATGCTCCCGATAATATAAATCAACAGGTATAGCTGAAAGGAGAAACAGCCCTTCGACAATTAAAAGACTGCCCAGTACTTTGAAAATGAATCTTATATTAAACTCACGGTTCATTAATTGAAGAAGCTTTCCATTTTACGAATGGCTGATGATACGCAGAACACAATGACATGATCATTGGGCATAATAAGCGTATCTCCGTATACAATACTTCCAGATCCATTTCTTACAAAGCCACCTATGTTTACCTGATCGGGCAGACGTAAATCTTTGATTTTCGAACGGGTGATTTTTGAACCGGGTTTTGCTATAAATTCAACAACTTCTGCATCAGCCGACGAAAGGCTGCGAACGTTCAGCACATCGGCATCGAGTGTAAGTTGATAAATGTAACTTGCTGCAATCATTTTTTTGTTGATCACTGTACCAATGTCCATGCTTTCGGCCAACATGATATAGTCGTTATTTTCTACCTCAGCTACTGTCTTTTTTACTCCAAGGCGTTTAGCGGCAAGGCAAGCCAAAATATTGGCCTCCGAATTTGCTGTTACAGCTACAAAAGCATCCATTTCTTCTATGCCTTCTTCTTTAAGTATTTCAATATTTCGACCATCGCAGTTGAGGATCATTGAGTTCTCGAGCTTTTCGGCCAAAACATAACTTTTTTCCTTGTTTCGTTCGAGCACTTTTACATGCATGTTCGAAGGCAGGTATTGGATGGTTTTCTGTGCAATACGACTTCCACCCATCACCATAATGTTGCGGATAGGGAAGTCTTCTTTCCCCGCCTGTTCGCGTACGAAATTTAGGTTCTCGGGTGTTGTGATGAAATAAACTATATCATTTTCAAGTATTTGATCTGATCCGGCAGGGATAATGGTTTTGTTGTTGCGTTTGATGGAAACAACGCGGTATTTTCCATGATCAAAATAACCTGTGCTGAACTTTTTGTTGACGATGATTGCGTTTGCTCTTACTTTGATCCCTAAAAGGATAAGGGCATTGTCGCAAAAGTTGAGGTTTTGTCGCAACCAGCTTGTACTTAACGATTCAACTATTTCTTTTGCAGCCAGCATTTCGGGATAAATGAGATAATCGACTCCCAGTTTTTTAAAGAACTCTTTGTTCACTGGCAACAAATATTCATAATTATCGATACGAGCCAGTGTACGTTTGGCGCCAAGATTGGTGGCGAGCATACAGGCCGTCATGTTAACGCTTTCAGAAGGTGTTACTGCAATAAATAAATCAGCTTTTTCGATGCCTGCTTCCTTTAAATCGTTGATAGATGTAGGCGAACCTGTACTTGTCATTAAGTCGAAACTTGCTTCAAGGTCTTTGAGCTTTGAAGCATCTTCATCGAGCAGTAAGATGTCGAAATTTTCACGTGCAAGTAGTTTTGCTAAATGTGTTCCTACTTCTCCGGCACCGCCAATAATAATTTTCATTTTCTTTATACCTTAAATAAAAAAATCTTTTTCCTATTTTGTTTTAACTTTTATGTGCTGTTCTGTTTGTTCAAAACCTATTTTATGCTTTTGGATATTAATGCATTCGAGTAAAGACCTGGTGATGCCTTCGGTATCAAGTCCAAGCATATTATAGAGTTGCTCGGGTGTTCCATGTTCTACAAAAGTGTCATTTATGCCGAGTCGTTTCACATTTACTTTATAGTTATTGTCGGCCATAAATTCGAGCACTGCGCTTCCGAAACCTCCATTTATTACGCCATCTTCTATGGTTACAATCTGTTTGAATTTATTGGCCACTTCATGCAGTAACTCGGTGTCGAGCGGTTTCAGGAATCGTATATCGTAATGTGCTATACTGATGCCTTTTTCTTTTTCTACTGCTTCAATAGCCCGGGCAGCGCTGTAAGCCATGGTACCTATTGTGATTACTGCCATTTCTTCTCCGTCTTTAAGCTGTTCGCCTTTTCCAATACTAACTTTTTTCATGGGCTGTCTCCAGTTCACTAAATAGCCTTTGCCACGCGGATAACGAATTACAAAAGGTCCTTTTTTAAATTCCTGAGCAGTGTACATCAGGTCACGCAATTCCGTTTCGTTGCGTGGTGCAGCTATTGTCATGTTTGGGATACAACGCATATAGGCCAGGTCGAAAATGCCATGATGGGTAGCTCCGTCCGAACCAACTATTCCAGCTCTGTCGAGACAGAAGATAACGGGAAGTTGCTGAAGCGCCACATCGTGAATCACATTATCGTATGCCCGTTGCATAAACGAAGAATAGATATTACAAAACGGAATCATGCCGTCTTTGGCAAGACCGGCCGAGAAGGTCACTGCATGTCCTTCGGCGATTCCAACATCGAAAACCCGTTTTGGTAGCTCCTTTTGCATGATGGTCATCGAACATCCTGAGGGCATGGCGGGAGTAATGGCTACAATTCTTTCATTTTGTTCTGCTAACTCAAGCAGTGTTTCCCCGAATACATCCTGAAAAAGCGGAGGTATGGGTTCGGTAGGTGTAATTATATTACGCTCTCCGGTTTCTACACAGAATTTCCCTGGTGCATGCCATTCGGTCACCGACTTTTCTGCTGGTTCATAGCCTTTGCCCTTTTGTGTGATCAGATGCAATACCTTAGGCCCTCGAAAATCTTTAATGTCGGCGAGTATTTTTACCAGATTGTCCACATCGTGTCCATCCACCGGACCAAAATAACGGATGTTCAATCCTTCGAAAATATTATGTTGTTTCGAAATCGCTGCTTTTACAGTATTATTGAAGCTAATAATTCTATTTTTGCCTTCATCACTTATCAGTCCGAGTTTTTTGAGTGCTTTATATGCTTTGTATCGTAAGCGGTTATAAGTTTGCGATGTGGTGATGTCGATAAGGTATTGCGTAAATCCACCCTTTATGGGGTCGATGGCCATCTGATTGTCGTTAAGAATAATCAACAGGTTATTTTTGTCCATCGACGTATTATTCAATCCTTCGAAAGCCAGCCCTCCGGTCATGGCGCCATCGCCTATCACGGCCACTACCTGCCGATTTGGTTCATTCTTCATCAATGCTGCCACCGACATGCCCAACGCAGCCGAAATAGAAGTGGAAGAATGTCCCACGCCAAAAGCATCATATTCGCTTTCTTTTGGCGAAGGGAAACCGCATATTCCTTTGAATTGCCGGTTTGTATGGAACTTATCTCTTCTTCCGGTTAGTATTTTATGTCCGTAAGCCTGATGACCAACATCCCACACAATACGGTCGTAAGGGGTGTTGAATACATAATGCAGCGCCACCGTAAGCTCTACAACTCCAAGGCTTGATCCTAAGTGTCCCGGGTTCTTCGAAACTTCATCAATAATAAATTGTCGGAGTTCATCGCAGACTTTTGTGAGCTCTTTTTTCGGAACTGCTTTTAAATCAACGGGAGAATCTATATTATATAAGTACTTGTATGTCCTTTCAGTCATTTCCATGGTAAAAATAGCGTGCAAAATTAATTAAAAAATCAATGTTCTGATATGATTTGTTCATATAATTCATAAATAAAAATAAATCAATCGAATTTTAGTAAAAAAAGATTTATGCAGTCAGCAGCAGGTTCATCTCCATCATCGTTTAAGTAATAACAAATAACTATCAAATTTGCTCACTATGCAAGAGTAAACTATTTTATTCGAGTTTTTAAACGATAATTTCTTTCAATTTGAATAAAAAATCAAATAAAATCTTCCAAACTATTTGTGGAAATAAAAAAATGATATATCTTTGCACCCATAATAAAACAACGCAATGAATAATTTTAGTGTTTCTACTCTTCTAGTGAACGTCATTCTACTTTTGGTCAAAAATCAGAGGTGAGTAGGTTCGTTGTATAAACACATGTATTATAAAAGCATAAAACCTTTCTCACCATAACGGAGAAAGGTTTTTTATTTAAACACACAGCCCGAATAGATTTGGGTGAAATGAATTCAATAATTATTACTAACTAAATTATCCTTACGAGGAAACACGGTTTATGAAATACGAATTACGAAGTCAGACAAGTACTGGTGGCCGCCGAATGGCTGGTGCACGTGCTTTATGGAAAGCCAATGGAATGACGAACGAACAAATGGGTAAACCATTGATTGCTATAGTAAATTCATTCACTCAGTTTGTTCCGGGCCATGTTCATTTACACGAAATTGGTCAGAAGGTAAAAGCTGAGATTGAAAAATTGGGATGTTTTGCGGCTGAATTTAATACAATCGCTATTGATGATGGTATTGCTATGGGACATGACGGAATGCTTTATTCCCTTCCATCGCGCGATTTGATTGCTGATAGTGTGGAATATATGGTCAATGCGCACAAAGCAGATGCCATGGTTTGTATCAGCAATTGCGATAAAATTACACCGGGAATGTTGATGGCTGCTATGCGACTGAATATCCCTACTGTATTCGTCTCGGGCGGGCCTATGGAAGCCGGTGAACTGGATGGCAAACAACTTGACTTGGTGGATGCTATGGTAAAAGCTGCCGACGATAGCATTTCGGATGAACAAATTAAAAAAATTGAAAATGCAGCTTGCCCTACTTGTGGCTCGTGTTCGGGTATGTTCACTGCCAATTCGATGAACTGCCTGAATGAAGCCATTGGATTAGCGCTTCCCGGAAACGGAACAATTGTGGCTACACATGCCAATCGGATGCAACTGTTTATGGATGCAGCTAAACTGGTGGTTGAAAATTCATACAAATATTACCGCGATGGCGACCTTACAGTGTTGCCACGTACCATTGCCACGCGCGATGCCTTCCTGAATGCTATGCGACTCGACATTGCCATGGGAGGATCAACAAATACAGTTTTGCATATTCTTGCCATTGCTCACGAAGCTGAAGTGGAGCTTACAATGGATGATATGGATCAACTTTCGAAGCAGACACCTTGTTTGTGCAAAGTTGCACCTAACTCACCCAAGTATCATATTCAGGATGTGAATAGAGCAGGAGGAATTATGGGTATTCTTGCCGAACTTAATAAGGGCGGCTTAGTCAATGCCAGTGTAAACAGAGTTGATGGTTTTACACTGGGCGAAGCGCTGGCTAAATACGATATAACTTCTTCGAACTTGTCTCCCGATGTTGAAGCCATTTACAAAAGTGCACCGGCTCATCGCTTTAATTTGGTAATGGGTTCACAAAATACACAATACAAAGAACTTGATGCTGACAGAACTTCCGGTTGTATCCGCGATATTGCGCATGCTTACACCAAAGATGGAGGATTAGGCATCCTGAAAGGGAACATTGCACAGGATGGTTGTGTTATTAAAACTGCCGGTGTCGACGAGAGTATATGGAAATTTAGTGGTCCTGCCAAGGTTTTTACATCGCAGGATACCGCCTGTACAGGAATTTTGAATGGAAGCGTAGTGGCAGGTGATGTGGTAGTGATTACGCACGAAGGTCCTAAAGGTGGACCCGGAATGCAGGAAATGCTTTATCCGACTTCATATATCAAAGCCCGTCATCTTGGAAAAGAATGTGCACTGATTACCGATGGTCGTTTTTCGGGTGGAACTTCAGGACTTTCAATAGGTCATATATCTCCCGAAGCTGCTTCGGGTGGAAATATAGGCTTGCTGCAAGATGGTGATATTATTGAAATTGATATTCCAAGCCGTACAATCAACGTAAAACTTACAGATGCAGAACTTGCCATTCGTCGTGAAGCGGAACTGGCAAAAGGAAAAGATGCCTTCAAACCCAAAGACAGAAACCGAGTCGTTTCCACAGCCCTTAAGGCCTATGCCTCTATGGTAAGTTCGGCCGATAAAGGAGCTGTACGGCTGATTGATTAAAGCCCTCGAAATTCCCCGAAGGAGGGACTTTTAGAATGGGGAAAGGGAAATAAATATTAAGTAACAATAAACAAACAGCAACCCCGCTGTAGTCTCCCCTTTGGGGAGGTTGGAGGGGCTAACATGAAAATAACAGGAGCAAAAGCATTAATAGAATCAATGATACACGAAGGTGTAGATACGATTTTTGGGTATCCGGGTGGCGCGATAATGCCCACCTTCGATGCACTTTACGATTATGATGATAAATTAAAACATATACTCACCCGCCACGAACAGGGCGCGACTCATGCTGCGCAGGGATATGCCCGGGTGTCAGGAAAAGTAGGAGTTTGTTTGGTAACTTCGGGGCCTGCAGCTACCAATGCAATAACAGGAATCAGCGACGCAATGCTCGATAGTACAGCACTTGTGGTTATAACCGGGCAGGTGAGTGCAGGTTTGTTGGGGACTGATGCATTTCAGGAAATTGATGTGGTAGGTATTACGCAGCCAATTACAAAGTGGTCGTATCAAATCCGGAACGCTGATGACATAGCATGGGCGGTGGCACGTGCTTTTTATATTGCCCGCAGCGGTCGTCCGGGGCCGGTTGTGCTCGATATTTCGAAGAACGCACAATTTCAGGAAACAGAATTTGAATATAAACCCTGCACTTTTATCAGAAGTTATCTTCCTGTCCCTGAAGTTAATCCTTCGCAAATAGAACTTGCTGCGCAATTGATAAATTCAGCCCAAAAGCCGTATGCATTGGTCGGACAGGGTGTTGTATTGGGAAATGCAGAGCAAGAGTTGATGGCATTTCTTGATAAAGCCGATATTCCAGCTGCATGGACTTTGTTGGGCGCATCGGCCATGTCGACCGATTATCGCCTGAATAAAGGTTTTTTGGGAATGCATGGAAATGTGTCGCCTAATATGAAAACGAATGAATGCGATGTACTGATTGCTATTGGTATGCGTTTCGACGACCGTGTAACAGGCGATTTGAATACTTATGCCAAACAGGCTAAGATTATTCATATTGATATTGATGCAGCCGAGATAAATAAAAATGTGAAAGTAGATGCACCTGTGCTTGCTTCCACTAAAGATGCTTTACCTGCGCTTACGGCATTGATCAACGAGGCCAAACACACCGAATGGATCAACTCGTTTAAAATATATGACGATCAGGAATTTGAAAAAGTAATCCAACGTGAAGTACATCCAGTATCGGGTGAGCTTACGATGGGAGAAGTGATTCACAGGATTTCTGAAGCAACCAACAACAATGCTGTTGTTGTAACGGATGTGGGCCAAAATCAGATGATGGCGGCTCGCTATTCGGGTTATTCTCAAACGCGCAGTCTGGTAACTTCCGGCGGTTTGGGAACTATGGGTTTTGGCCTTCCGGCAGCTATGGGTGCCAAAATTGGAGCTCCCGAACGCACTGTTTGTATGTACAGTGGCGATGGCGGTTTCCAGATGACCATACAGGAACTTGGAACGATAATGCAGGAGCAAATAGGAGTGAAGATGATTATTTTGAACAATCACTTTCTGGGTATGGTGCGCCAGTGGCAGGAAATGTTCTTCGACGAACGTTATTCGTTTACCGAAATGCAGAACCCTGATTTTATTGCTATTGCCAAAGCATATCGTATTCCGGGGACGGAAGTTCACCTTCGCGAAGAACTGGATGCTGCCATTGCCGATATGCTTAAGGATGATCAGCCTTATCTGCTGGTGGTGAATGTTGAGAAAAAGGGAATGGTTTACCCAATGATTCCTTCGGGAGGCAGTGTAACCAATATATTGTTGGGAGAATAAGAAACTCCCGACATTAAGAACTCATTTTTCAGATACCTTTTTATTAATTTTAAAATAATTCCCGACCTCCCTCTTTTTCGGGAAGTCCCCTTCCGGGGGATTCAGGGAGCTTCAATATGGAAAAAACATTATATACAATCACAATATTCTCGGAAAATACAGTCGGTTTGCTGGGGCAAATCACTATTATTTTCACGCGCAGGGCGTTGAATATCGAAACGCTTTCGGTATCGCAGTCGGCATTGAGCGGTATTCATAAATTTACAATTACACTTTTTTCAACACAGGATGTTGTAGAAAAAGTAGTGAAGCAAATCGATAAACGCATTGATATTCTTAAAGCATATTACAATACCGACGATGATTTGATTTATCAGGAAATTGCGCTTTACAAAATAGCTACCGATAAAATTCTGTCGCTTGGAGGCATCGAACAGCTGATAAGAAATCATCATATTCATATTCTCGAAATGAATCAGGATTGTGTAGTATTCGAAAAAACAGGACATTATGCCGAGACCCAACAACTTTTCGATGAGTTAAGTGCATCGGTAGGTGTGCTTCAGTTCATTCGTTCGGGTCGTGTGGCGATTACCAAATCGAAAGTGGAGCGCCTGAGTGATATGCTGGACGGTATAAAAAAGTTCGAAGTACAAAAGGATTGATAGTAACAAAAGCAGGATATAAGTTAATTTAATATTTTCGTGTATGCTGTTTTGCTTAAACTTTCGTAACTTTACTGGCTCAAATGTACTTTGAACTTTCTAAATGAAAACTAAAATCAAAACCTATTCTTTTGTTGTTCAGCCACAGGATGTCGACTTTAAGTGTCAGGTCACAATGGCTTCGTTGACAAATATTTTGCTGACGACTGCTGGTTTCAATGCCGATGACAATGGATTTGGCATCCGCAATTTAAATGAAAACGATTGTTCGTGGGTATTGCTCCGGCTTGCCGTCGAAATGCAGTATTTCCCGAAACAATACGAAAATATAGAGGTCGAAACCTGGGTGGAGGAAGTTGCTAGAGCAACTACCACCCGTAATTTTTGTATTCGAAACGAGAACAACGAAGTGATAGGAAATGCGAGTTCTACCTGGGCAATGATCAATATAATTACTCGTCGGGCGCAGGATTTAAGTGCTCTGGAGGGGATTCATGAATTTGCAAATGGTGAAACTGTTGCCATTGAAAAGCCTATCAAACTATCGGGTGTTGAAGGCACTCCGGTTGATGTTTTTAAAGTAAAATACAGTCATATCGATATCAACGGGCATGTGAATAGCATGCGTTATGTGGAGTGGATATGCAATTGTTTCTCTATCGAAACTTATAAGAATAAGCAAATCAAAAGGTTTGAGATTAATTATGTAAACGAAATTCGCTTTGGCGAAGAAGTTAGCCTTTCGATGGTTGAATTCGAAGAAGATGATTTCAGGTTTGAAATTTCAAAAGAAGGAAAAACAGCCTGTAAAGCACGCATTGTATTTTGCTAACTACAATGCTTTCGGATGCTGGCATTCTATCTTTTGTCTTTGATCAATTGTCTTTGATCTTCTGTCTTTGATCTTCTGTCTTTATAAAAAATAAAATTATAATTTAAAATATAAAAAATGGCAAATTATTTCAGTTCACTTCCACATCGTCTGAAAGTTCAGGAGTTGGGAAAATGTGATTTTATGGCAAGCAGCGAATTCGCTGATGGAGTAAAAAAATTGATGGGCAAAAAAATTGTCATCATTGGTTGTGGTGCTCAGGGGCTGGCTCAGGGTCAAAACCTGCGCGACAGTGGTTTAAATGTGGCTTATGCTTTACGTCAGGAAGCCATCGATCAGCAACGTGAATCGTGGAAAAAAGCAACCGAAAACGGTTTTGAAGTAGGAACTTTTGAACAGTTGATTCCAACGGCTGATTTGGTTTCGAACCTTGCGCCCGACAAACAGCACACTTCTGTTGTCAATCAGATAGTTCCGTTGATGAAACAAGGCGCTTGTTTGTCCTATTCTCATGGTTTTAATATCGTTGAGGAAGGTACTCAGATTCGTAAAGACATCACAGTGGTAATGATTGCGCCAAAATCGCCAGCTTCGGAAGTGCGTGCCGAATACCTTCGCGGTTTTGGCGTACCGACATTGATTGCCGTACATGGCGAGAATGATCCCAATGGGGATGGTATGGAAATAGCCAAAGCTTATTGCGTGGGCACAGGCGGACATAAAGCCGGTGTTTTGCATTCGTCCTTCGTGGCCGAGGTGAAATCGGATTTAATGGGCGAACAAACCATTCTTTGCGGATTGTTGCAAACAGGTTCTATTCTTTCGTTCAACAAAATGGTTGAAAAAGGTATTGATGCGGGTTTTGCTTCAAAATTGGTACAATACGGTTGGGAAACCATCACCGAAGCCCTTAAAATCGGAGGTATTACCAATATGATGGATCGTTTGTCGAATCCGGCTAAAATTGAAGCCTTCAGATTGGCCGAAGAGATGAAGGAAATTATGACGCCATTGTTCAAAAAACACATGGACGATATTCTTTCGGGTGAGTTTTCGCGTGTGATGATGGAGGATTGGGCTGCGGGCGATAAAAACCTGTTGACCTGGCGTGCCGAAACGGGTGAAACCGCTTTCGAAAAAACACCAGCAGGTAATGTAGAAATCAGCGAGCAGGAATATTTCGATAATGCAACATTAATGGTAGCTTTTGTGAAAGCCGGTGTGGAATTGGCTTACGAAACAATGGTGAGCGCAGGCATCAAACCTGAATCGGCTTATTATGAATCGTTGCACGAAACTCCGCTGATTGCCAATACAATTGCCCGTAAGAAACTGTTCGAAATGAACCGTGTTATTTCTGATACAGCTGAGTATGGTTGCTATTTGTTCGATCATGCATGTAAACCGCTGTTGGCCGACTTTATGACGAAAGTGGAAACCAATATCATTGGTAAAAACTTCAATGAAGGTGCTGATGGACATGTTGATAACTTTGAATTGGTAAAGGTGAATGCAGCTTTGCGCAATCACTCAATCGAAATAGTAGGAGCTCAGCTTCGTGCTGCCATGACTGCGATGAAGAAAGTAGTTTAAGATTTCAGTAAAATTATACTTCAACAAAAGAGCTGTACCGTGAAAAATGGTACAGCTCTTTTTGCATTTTAATCAATGCTAGTAGAATTTTCTGTTTTCGTGTTTATAATTCAATCGAAGTAAGCTTGCCTGCAATTGTGAACGATCCACGTTTTGTGCCGGCTGTGTAAATGCCTAAAGGATAATAGCCATTGCTGTGTTCTCCGCTTACAGTTCCGTCTGTGAATACATTATATGTCCCGTTGACAAGCGCCGATGTACTGACGAAAGCGAAATAGCTGTGTTTTGTTGTTTTATAAGTGCAGATGCTGGTGCCTGAAGCGTTTTGTATATTGATAATGGTGCCGGGTGCCAGGATTGATTTGAATTTTATAAAAACTGCATTTTGTGCAGAACTTGTTCCCGGTAAAAGCGAAGTAGCTCCCGAAGCAATCACGGTTCCTCCTTCAATCGTAAAGCTTTTACGGTAGCTTATTGCATCGTCCGGAAGGGTGGGCGAGCCCTGAATCACTACCGTTCCGCTTTTTATGCTGATGCTTCCATTGCTGTCCAGCGCATCCCCTTTTTCGGAACTCAGGAGCAATGTATTGCCGTTGATCTCAATCGAACTTCCATCGGCAGTGGCGACATCATTCCCTTTGGTTGCTTTTACGCAATCGTTTTTCGAAGCGATGTTTATTTTTCCTCCATTCAATTTTATTTTGTGCGAACTGATGCCCTTAATTGCCTTTGTAATATTCAAATCGCCATTGTTGACAATCAGTGTCGAATCCGAATCGATGGGTTTATTGCCCGATAGCAGATTAAAATTCCCATTGTTGATTTCGATGTGCTGACTACCCCCTATACAATTATCGGATGAGTTAATATAAAATGTTCCTCCGTTCAAAATGATGTTTTGTTCGGACTTCAAGCCGCGCGATGAGCTTATACCGGCTGTAAAATCGCTGCCTCCACCTGAAATGAGATTGAAATCACCATCATTAATCGTCAGCACGCTTTGCGCAGTGATGGCATCGTTGTTGGCTACTACATTAATATTGCCACCATTTATTTCGATAAAACCCTCATTGATAGTGGAGTCCTTGTCCGATTTTAAACCATCAGCGCCACTAAATATGTTAATGTCACCACCCTGTATTTTGAGGTAATCTTTACCTTTTATTCCGAAGCCGACCGCATTGACAGTGATATTCCCGCTTTCAATCACCAGCTCATCTTTGCCCGAAATACCGCCGTTATAGTTGCCATTCACCGTAAGCTTTCCTGTTCCAAAAATGGCGAGGTAATCCTTGCTGTAGATGGTTGCGTTCAAACTGTCGGCTGTTTGGGTGTAATTGTTACCGTCGGTAAAAGTATTGTCGGACCCTTGCGGCAAAATCAGTATCGTTTTTTTTGCATCCAGTACAAAAAGTGGCGATGTATTGGTGTTGGTGATGTTTACGTTGTTCAGCAGTAAACGTACTATTCCCGATGTGTTCACCACAATTTGCCCGTTGGAGAGTGAGCCGGTCAATTCGTAAGTTCCCTTTGTATTGATTGTAAGTGTAGAACCTGATATGGTTACATTTTTACTGTCGGTGTTGATTGCGGTTCCGTTCAGCGCTATTTTTATTATTTTGGAACTATCCCATTCATAGTCAAGTGTATCGGAGTCCAGTACAGGATCGGTGCCAATCACGTTTTCGGGATCGCAACCAATAAAACATAGTGTGAACAGTAAGAGAGAAATAAATAATAGGTGATTTTTCATGTAGCCGATATGTGTTTTTCTGTGTGTTTTTAATTGAGGGTTACCGTTGTAAGTTTCGATGATAAAGTAAATGTCCCTCTCTGTGACCCACCGCTGTAGGTTCCTCCCTTGTAATAACCTCCTGAGCTGGTTCCTCCGCTCACAGTACCTCCGGTATAAACTGTGTAGGTGGAGCCGCTTTTAAACTCCGGCGATGAGAATACGAAGTAATAACAAGCACGAATGGGCGCAAATGTTATGATGCTGTTTCCATCTGCATCGCGTATATTTACAATTGTACCTGCTGTTATGGAGTTTGAACCCGAGCTACCGCCCATTCCTCCGCCTCCGGTAGTGGAACTGCCAAATTTTATCAAAGCCGAATATTGACTTGAACTTGTGGCCGGACCTTCAATCATGTTTCCCGATGCGGGGCCTGAGGCAGCCAATACTCCTCCTGATATTTTAAAACTTCCGTTGATATCGATGGCTACTTCAGGTGAACTTGAAGGTCCGTGGACGATTACAGTTCCTCCGGTCATATTGGCGCTGCCGTTGCTGTCCAATGCATCTCCCTTTGAAGTGTTGATGTAGGTGTACCCACCATTCATCGTCAGTATGCTGCCGTCATTCGATTCGCCACCATTGCCTTTGCTTGCATTAAATCCATCATCCGAAGCAGTAATGCTCAGATTTCCGGCATTCATAGTAATGTACGGACTTTCGATTCCTTCTTTGGAGGCGTTGATAGTTACATTACCTCCATTCATTACTACCAACGAATCTGATTTAAGTCCTTGACTCGAAGCGGCGTTTATGGTAATAGTGCCATCGTTAATAATTACTCTTTTGCTGGCATGAATTCCATCTTTTGTAGATGAAGTTATGTTGAGCTTTCCTCCGTTGATCAATACATAACCAAAGCCGTTGTTGTCGGTGTTGTCCGATTTAAGTGCCTGGCCCGAAGTGGCAGTTGCCTGGATGGTGCCGTCGGTAATTTTTATAAAATCTTTTCCCCGCAACGCATCATCTTTTGCTGCGACGGTGATAGTACCGTTGTTGATAATCAGTTCGTCATCACTGGCAATCCCATCGTAGCAGTTTCCTTTCACTGTCAGGCTTCCCGTTCCGGTGAAAGCAAGATAACCATTGCTGAACAGAGCGGCGTTGGGCTCTTCGGCACTACTATAAGTGCTTGCATCCGAAATCGTATTTGTTGAATTGTTTTCGAGGAAAACAATTGTTTTTTTTGCGTTTTTAATGTAAAAAGGAGATGTGGTGGCATTGTTTAAACTCACACCATTCAGTTTTATTCTAACAATACCTGAATCAGCATCTACTACCAATTGCCCGTTGGTCAAGGCTCCGGAGATTAGATAGTACCCCTTCTTTTTAATAGTAACCACACTGCCGTTGATACTTACCGAACTGCCCGAAGATTGTGCCGAACTGCCGTTGAGAGTAATTGAAGTTTCGGAGTTGCTGTCCCAGTCATAGTCCGAAATAGATTCGACACTATAACTTACACTTTCATTTTCAGTAGATTCTAAAACGCTTTCCGGGTCGCATGCCCCAAAAAACAGCACTGCAACAATAGCAGGTAGAATTGATAAATACCACTTGTTCATGTTTGTAAAAAAAATTATTTAAAGGAATATTTGTAAGCCACTCCGAGTATGTATTTTCCGTTCGCATCCTCCGATTCAAGTTCGCTGTTGATTACTCCGTAGATTTCGATATGATTTCTTTTGTTGATTTTGTAATCGAACGCAAGCTGATAACGCATATTTTCAAAACGATTAGCATCCGGATGGTTGAGTTGATAAAACGATTCAGCCGACAGAGAAGGTGTAATTTTAAAATTGGGAATGTTGTACGACAGGACTAATCGGTTGCGCCACGACCATTCAGGATTCATTTTGTAGGTGTCAATGGTTCCATCTTCCTTGAGTCTGTTGCTTTCGTCTTTTATTGTTGTTTGTACTCTTTCCCGAAGCGAGATGGAAATATCGTTGAATTTCAGTTTCCCGGTTGCCGAAACATTGAATCTGTTCCGCAGTTGATAATTCAGATATTTTTTATCCAACTTATTCATTAACTGATATCCGGCACCTACCTTGAATGTCTTAGACAAATCGTAATCGGCATTCAATCCCAGGCTCCATCTGTCCATCAGGCGGAAAGCGTAAATAGTTCTGAATTCGGTTTCGGCGCCTATTTCAAATTTATTCAGTTTTTTGTCTACTGCTATGCTCGTCCACGACCCGAAATTCTCGCGCTGAGCGAAGATTGTTTGAAGGCAACAAGTTGAAAATAAAGCAACCATAATTGCTATGATTGTGTGTTTTTTACAAACCATTTTTTGTCATCGAATTAGTTGTAATAATAATAGGTAATCATAGCCGTATCTTTCAGAAAATCAATTTCGTTGATAGAAATCCGGTGAATGTTAAGACCTGTCCGTTGTCGCAGTTCTTCTATCAATTCAGTACGTTTCTCGGGCTTTATCATTTCAATTCTTTCGTAACGCAGTATATTCGAACTTTCTTTTTTGAGTATAAGTTTGGTGTCGAACAACAGGATAATTGCAAATATAATTCCTACTATAACAGCGAGTTCCTGGTATTCAAGTTGTATTCCGCTGATCAATCCAATGGCTATGAAAATAAAAAGATAGGTCATATCCTTCATGCCAATGCCGGCCGTTCGGTAGCGCAACATCGAGAAGACCGCAAATAGTCCGAAGGCGGCTCCCATTGATATTTTCACTTTATTGAGTACAAATGTGAGCAGGAAGATGACCACGTTGAACAGAATAAAGGTAAAGATAGTATCCATTTTTTTGTAATTCGGATAATAGACTAACCCAATAATAAGAAAAACAGCTGCCAAATCGATGAGCAGGCTATAGTAAAAAACGGCATTGATCTGAATTTTATCTTTTTTCTTTTCTACAGTTGCTGTTTCAGCTTCTCCCTCGGTTGCGGTTACTGATTCAGAGCTGAAAATACTAATGTTGGCGGGTGTAGATGCATTTAACTGCACAGGAAGGTAGATTGAAAAAAAGAGTATAGATGCGATAATAAATGCATTAAATTTAAAAAAATAACTGGTTGACATATTTTACTTTGGGTTTGAAATTATTAATTTTCACATTATTTACTGTGCTTGCAATACCGAGGCAGTATTTACTTAGCGATACATTTTTAATTCTTTTTTCCTGCATCAGAGCCGTAAACGGAGATGCAGATGATTTATCTTGCTTTACTTCGGCAATTATTAACTTCGGTACATTGAATTGTTGCTCGTTGTGGTTGTAAGTTAATCCGAAATCTATGGTTATCCTTTCAGTCATATCCCTGTTTACCAAAGTTATACGTTTGTATTTTACCTCAAGTACAGGCGAAAGTGAAGCTGATGTATAATTCGTTTTTCTCAAAAGCAATTTCTCGGCATCACCATCAATTAGATGCTTGTTATCGGGCAGTTGTATTCTGCTTTTTTTTGTTCTGCCTTTGTTGGTTTTGAACTTTATCTCAAAGAAATTGAGGTTCGAATCCGCATAAGTTCTGAAGCGAACTTTGTATCGGTTTAATTTCCCATTGTGGTGTTTGGTATACATTTCATAATCAATGGTATCGAAATAGGTCGTTTCGTACGAAGCATATTTTTTCTCCGCTATTTCCAATAAAAAATATTCATTTCTCGATAACAACAGAACTTCTTCAAGCTGATCGGCATGCAACATGTATTTTTTATCCATGCGGTCGAGGAGCTTTACCTTGCTCATCTCTTCCAACGAAATGGGCGTAAATGTATTCAATATCTCTAATGCATTGTTCAAAACGGTAAAGCTTATATGGTTTTAAATTTTCAGATTATATCCGGTAAAAATAGAAATGTAACAATTTATTAATATAAATTTCATCTATTTTTAATATCTCACAAAAATAGAGATAAAAAATCCAATCGCCAATTGTTTGTCGGTAAAAAGGCGAAATCTTAAGATGAATTGATTTATTTGTTGGAATGCCAACTGAAATAAACGATGAGAAACGGTCCAATTGTTAAACTCTAATTCTTTATCGAATGATAGTATGCAGTCTGTTTATCAAAAAAAAATATTTGATGATAAATCAATCTGGTCTTCAAAACTGTAGTTGATATAGGATGAAAGCACAAACTTATTAACAGGTTTCAAAGATGAACATGTGATGCTTTTAAGAAAAGATGAACGAAGTAAAACGCTTCATTTTTGAGTAGCTATTAATGGTGAGTGGGTGACTAAAAATCAACATTAATAGTGATGAAAATATGTTCTCAAAAAATCTATTTTTGCAGCACTAAATTAAAGCATAAAAATTAATGAAAGCAACTTTTCATTCTTTTTATTTTTTTCTATTACTTTTATTTGTTCCTTGTGCTGTAGCCGCGCAGGAAAAAACAAATGAATCTTTGTGTTTTGGCGCCACTTATACTGGTGACCTGGTGACTAACATTAAAGGAGGTATTAAAAACGGAACAGCTTATCTGGGTATGGCTACTATCTACACCGGTTTCGATACAGCAAAAGCAAAATGGTGGAAAGGTGGCGATGCCTTTGTTAAACTTGCCAATACGCATGGTGATGAACCTACGGCCAATTTGGTGGGTGATTTTCAGGGAGTATCAAACATTGAGGCGGGAAATCTGACCTGGCTTTACGAACTTTGGTACCGGCAGCGTTTTGGAAATTTGAGTGTTACAGTCGGTTTACAGGATTTAAATGTTAACTTTGCAGCCGATGAGTGTGCGGCAGGTTTTACGAATAGTTCTTTCGGAATTCATTCCAGTATAGCCGACAATATCCCTTCGCCAATTTTTCCTTTGACTGCTTTGGGTGTCAATTTAAATTGGGATATTTCTCCATCGATGGTGTTGAAAATGGCTGTTTTTGATGGAACACCGGACGATCTTGAAAACAATCCTTATAATGTTCACTGGCAATTGAGTCGCGAACAGGGGGTGCTCACGGTAGGCGAATTACAACTCAACCGTAGCTTATTGGCCAACAAACGTGGAAATTATAAAATCGGGGGCTACTTTCATCAACACAGCGATTCGATCAACGAAGAGCAGCAAAACGGAGGGATTTATTTTGCCGGAAATCAGCAGATCGCTGAGAAAATAGATATTTTTTCGCAGATAGGACTCAGTCCTAAGCAAAACAATCATAATCATTATTACAGCATAGGGCTAAAGTACTCAGATGTTTTTAAAAATAGACCTGATGATTATATGGGAATGGCAGTGGCTTATGCAGGCATTGATTCGAACCCAAACGGAGGTGAAACGGTAATTGAGATCATTTATCAATGTCAGATTTGTTCGAACATTTATATTCGCCCCGATATTCAATATATAGTAAATCCGGCTGGAACGGATCTGAAACTGGAAAATGCATTGGTGGCGATGGTGAGATTTGGTGTTGAGTTTTGATAATTATTTGATTGATTTACAAATAGATTGATCAAATAAATGAAATACAATGAAGTTTAAATTTAATGAATATCCCTTTCATTACCTACTTCAGTTGCATAAACCCTCTTTAAGGATCGACCTCGTCCGGTGAGCCAAAAAATGGAGTGAAGCAGGCGTAGAAAACTTTTCTGTTTGAGTCCCGACGTATTTCGTCGGGGCGAGTTTAAAAGTTTTCAGCCTGCAAACGACTAATTTTTTGAGCGAAGCGGGCGCAGTCAAACACTTTATTCCTTTTTCCCTCTCCTGTTGGAGAGGGTGTCCGAAGGACAGGTGAGGTGTTTTTTTGCTTACTTTTTTGTGTTAAGACAAAAAAGTAAGTGGGGTTTTAGGGGCAAAGCCCCTGCTATGTTGAATTTTGAATATTCAGGTAATCTATCGGATAATCATATTAAATTTATATTGAAATAAAATATATTTTTATCGGACATCGCCACAGGCTATGAGGCCATTATTACAAAAGTTTTAGGACATGGCGCTTTCAGAAAACGCATCACCGAAATGGACTTTGTGAAAGGTAAAAAAGTACGCGTTATCAAAAACGCTCCCTTGCAGGATCCGGTAGAATATGAAATAATGGGCTACAATGTGTCGTTGAGGAGCAGCGAAGCCGAATTGGTGGAGGGGGATAGAGTTTTTTCTCTTGTTCGCAACATAGTTCACTTTTAAGTTTCGGTTAATTCCTTCTTTTATACAACAAAAGTAAGAAAATAACCTTTAGAATATTTTCAAACTACAAACTAAGGGTTGCAAACCGAGGGGGAGTTAGGGATTCATTTTTTTTTGGGGAAATCCTTAACGATTCTCACAAAATTTATTTCGGAAATCTGATGTTTAATAATTATTTTTCAATTAAATCATTGTAAATTGTATTTATCTTTAAATCGAACTTACCTTCAGTAATTTGTATTGTATCACTTTCAAAACAACCAATACTTGGCTTACTATAAGGGAGTAGACTTCCTTTCATGCTAAATTTTCCACTGACAATTTTATTGACAGTGTCAAATTTTGTTATTATCAATTCAGATTCGGCTGTAAAATCAGAATATAAAGCAAAATATTCTTGTGATTTGGTTTCATGATTAGTCCAATAAGAACATTTAAAGCTGCCATTATCCATATTGAGAGGAATATCTACTTTAGGATGATAAATCTCCATACTCATATTTCCCATTTTACCGTCTTCAAACTTCCCATCAGCAGAAATTAACAACAAATCAATTTCTCTATGATATTCTACAAATAATGGAGCTTGCTGCCAGGTTGTATAAATATTACCAATAAATATTTTGCCATCGACACGGCATCCAAAAGTGTTATTGCCTGATTGAGTTTCTCCAGGTAATACAGAGAAATCTACTTTGTCTTCACAAGAAATGAAAGTAAATAGTAAGGTTATAAGAAATAACTTTAATGTTAAATGGTTGGTCTGTTTCATGTTTAGATACTTGTATTTAAAGTAGACAGTTTTAGTGTGCGAAAAGTCGTGTAATACATAATTAAAAATTCATATTGTATTTTTTCTCCCTTTCTACGCGAAGCGTTTGCTCAACCACTTACATTCAAGCTGTTTCAGTTTTCGCTTTTAGTTCTTTTAAAATAATCGGAGATTAAAAGTAGCAATTTATTTGTAATGGTTCTCTCATCATCATAAGGCGACAAAACAATATGAGTATTGCAATATATGATACATTTATCTAATTCCTCAGCTTTTAGTCTACTTATTTCTTCAATTAACTGACGATTGATTTCCCAGTATATATTTTGAGATAAAAAGATACTGTTTGACTCGAGTTTTACAAATCTGCGCTTGACTATTTGTTCTTTACTGAAATAAGTGATGGGGTGCGATATGTCAGACAGAAAATTCAAAGCCTTTAAAACTTTAGTTTGCTTTTTTTCAGCTTCTACCTGTACTGCACGAAGCTGATAAGTAACTGGTTGCATAAATACATTACACTTTGACGAATCAGTAAGCAAATCATGAACGCTCAACAAACGAGGACAATAACCTATTGCAGTGATAATAAAAGTATCCTCAGGCAAACAGCTGAATTCGAACTTTCCATCAAACTCAGCTACTGTTATCCTATTTTTCGACAACTTTATTGTTGCATTAGGAACAGAATTTTTAGTTATTCCATCCAACACAAAACCTCTGATTGTTATGAGTTTTTGAGCATAGACATGATCTGCTAAAACAATTTGTCCAATCAGCAATAAAATGCATGTTAAAGTGATAGCCCTACGACTACTTACTGAATCCATATATACTTTTGATGTTTATTTATGTATATAAAGTAAAATGACTATCGGCTTTTTGTACCAATAGAAAATTCTTAACTTGGCATTGAAAAAATTTATTTCTCCCCAACAGTGAATCGAAGATCAGCGTAGCTAATACGGTTTATCCCGTCTTTCGGGATTCAACCGACACTTCCTTGTTGCGTCGTTCCGACCGCAGGAAGCATAAGTATTATGGGCTAGTTATTTGTATTCAATTTGTCTTTCTTCAATTTTGCGTTTTTTCAACCAAGTCACAGAATATCTCGAAATCCAGTTGCCATGTTTGTCTAATTTATAGTCAATTCTGTATTTGTCGTGCTTAAACCTTGACCATGTTCTCACACCAGCTAAAACGACTTCCGGATTATTGTAGTCAAAAGTTTCTGAAATTAAATTACCTTTCTTGTCGTATTTGAGTGTCTTGATATATGAGTTCTTGTTTTTTTTGTTCAACTCAGTAATTCTAGCTGTCCGAATGCTTTTATTATATTTAAATTCCATTGTGTCCGAATTTAATATCGCAATTTGTTTAAACTGTTTTAGCTCGTTTTCAAGATAAACGAAGTCAGTTAAAATAGTCATTGGAGAAATGGTGTCTTTTGAAGAAAAGATTTCATGTCTTTTAAGTTTCTTGTCTGAGTTGATGTAATATCTGTCTATATAGATTTCGTCATTTATAACTTTTCTTGTAGTCAAAAGTGAATCTTTCTCAAAGTAACTCGTGGTTTCTGTCAATACTAATTTATAGTCACGATAATATTTTTTTTCTTTAAGTCTATAATGGTTGTCAAAGTTGTACTCTCTCCAACAGTCAGGAAATTTCTCGGATTTCTCGATAATTCGCATTATATTCCCTTTAAATCCGCACTCAAACAAGTCAGAAGATTGTCCTTTTACTGTAGTTCCTATGATAATGGAAATGATAATCATTAAATTTCTCATCGTCTTTTTTTGTTTTTTACACTGCCCATAACAACAATATCTCCGCATTGCCGCCTATGTTCACTATCTACCTCCAAATACCATTGCGCCAATTTGCTGTAGATGGCTGTATGTGTAACAGCTTGTAATTAATCGTCCAAAGATAAATAACATATTTAACAACAGCAAGTTTTCAGGGGAGAATTTACACACAACCAGATAAATAGACGCATGCAAGACCTGACAGGTTTTCGAAACCTGTCAGGTCTTGTTTGTGCATGGATGCGAAAGAGTTTATTTCTACTCAAGCGTGAATCGAAGATCAGCGAAGCTAATTGAAAATCAGCGTAGCTAATACTATTTTAACCCCACGCTTCCTTGCCGGGGTACAGACGACACGAAGTATAAGAATTGTGCGTTAGGTGCTTGAACATTGTCTTCTCCTCTCTCTGTCCAATTTTTTAAGTTCTTTTCTTGATTTCAAACTGAAATTAAATGGCAGTGTATATTCCATACAAATCTTTTTCCCTCTTGAAACTGCAGGTTCCCAGTTTGGCATTGAACTCACGAGTCGTAATACTTCTTTATTTAGTTCTTCGTATTTTCCTCTTAGTATTTTAATATCAGTGATCTCTCCAGTCGCTCTAACACAAAACCTAGATATGACTTTGTCTTCATGTTTACAGTTAATTCCTCCTTCAGGATACTTCAGATTCTGCTTTATATATTTAAAAAGTTCTTTTTCTCCACCTACAAAAGTTGCCATCTTTTCTGGACTTCCGAAGACTATTAATGTATCAGTTACACATTCACATTCTTTGACGGAGTCAGTCTGTCCTAATAGGAATGTTGATTTTATACTTATGATTAGAACCAGTAATATGCATTTGTTATTCTTCATTTTAATTTTTTTTTTACACTCACCGCTATCAACCGAACCTATGGGCACGGGCGGTTTGCGGGAGCATTCGCTGTCGTGAAACAACAAAGTGAATGCGGGAGCAAAGACTGCCAGAATGCACGTCAGCCATCCTATGTCACATAGTGTGTTAGGGTTTTGTAGCTTTATGTTATCCAGTCGAAATATAATCACTTGACTAAATACTGAGAGTCTGTTACTTCTATGTTCGTTTCTATACCTGAATACAAAAAAAAGATAAGAGCTTATGTTTTATTAGTCCTAACTGGGTTTTGTCTTTGTTCATCTTCAATCGCTAATGAAAGAATATTTCATTTAAAGACAGGTTTATTATTCAATGAAAATAAAATACAAGTAAAATTATTCTATTCTTTAATCATTTTCTTTTCGGTTACACCATCAATTGAACTAATTCTTACAATATAAGTTCCTTTTGGCAAATTACTTAAAGAGATGTATTTATTGTCAATAACTTTTTCCAATAACAGAACTACTCCGTTTAGATTAAACACTGTTAACAAACCAGGATTAGTCAATCCAGTGATATTAATACCGTCAATAAATGGATTAGGATAGAAGCTTATTGGATGAACTGTTTGTCTGTTCAAATCGGTATTTGTCATTTCCCTGATATTTAAAAATCCATTCCATTGTTCAGCTTGCATATATAAATTCAAAGAACCTTTAGGAACCCACAATACACAAGTATTTAGATTAATGTAATAAAAAAGCATTTGATACAAAATTGTTGGTGGATGAATTGAATAAATGTATATAGAACTCAAACTACGACACTTAACAAAAACTTCTGCACCAATCGTTGTTAATGTCGAAGGTAGAGTTACAGAGGTTAATGAAATACAATCCGTAAAGAGACTGTTTCCCAACCTTGTCATTGAGGAAGGTATTTTTATTTCTTTTAAACTTGAACATCCCGCAAATGCATAATCGCCAATTGAAGTAACTGTTGAAGGAAGCGTTACAGCGCTTAAGCCATTACACTTGGCAAAAACATTATCAGCAATAGTTGTTACGGATGGAATATTGACAATGAACAATCGACCACAGTCATAGAAAGCACTTCCTTTAATTGACTTCACCGATGAAGGAAGATCAATCATCATTAAATTCTCGCAACCTGCAAACGTACTATATTCAATGGCATTCATTTCAGATAGAATTTTCACTTTAATTATGCCTTTGCATCTTTCGAAGGCCCGTTGTCCTATGTACGTTACATTCGATGGAATTGTTAATGTGCCATAAAACCCTATACAACCATAAAATGCTTCATTTCCAATGCTTGTTAATTCCGGTGGTAGTTGAAGTTCTTGTTGCAAAATACTACAGTATTTAAATGCTTTGTCGCCTATTGCTGTTACATTAGCAGGTAATTTTATTGAAAAAAGGCTTGTTTTATTCTCAAATGCTTTTATCGGAATTGTATTAGCCGGATAACTACCATATCCGTTTGTTCCATACCAACCGGTGTATGATTCGATGCTTGCATTACTGAGGTCTAACACATTTAATAATGGCATTTGATCGCGCATTATTTGAAAATCAGATGCATCAATACTACCAGATATTTTTAGTTTGTTTATTGATGCTAGCTCCTTAGCATTGAAAGATGAAAATAAGCCGCCAGCATTGATGGTTATAGTTTTTACAACTCCCAATACTGACTCAGGATAAAGATTTGTTGAATCATTTATCTGAGTTGTATCAGTCGGAATTGTTTTCTCAACTATATTTGCAAAGTTTGACCACTGATTGGCAATTGAATACGCTGACTTGCTAACTAATGGAATATTTAGAATACAAGTATTCACAGGTACGCTGGAGAAACATAAATTACCCAGAGTTGGAGGAGTTGGATTTGCAGATAACAATTCGGATAATCCCGTGCATCCGTAGAATGCTACAGGACCTATAAATTCAACTTTTTCAGGTATAGTCACAGAAGTTAAACCAGAACATTTGTAGAAAACATATGAGCCAATTGAGCTAACTTTAGGAGGAATGATGACAGATTTCAAACTTGTACAGCCATAGAACAATTGATTCGAAATAAAACTAAGGTTGTTTGGCAGCTTAATTGCCGCCAATGATGTACAATTCTGAAAAGCAGCAGTGCCTATATACACTACAGAATTAGGAATCGTAATACTTGTAAGGGATGAACAGCCATAAAATGCAAATGTATTTAATTGAGTTACACGATTGTTTACTGTAACTTTACTGAGTGATGTGAGTGCCGTAAATGGAGAGGTGTATGGGTCATCAACAATATTTTTATTGATAGTCAGTGTGGTGACACCTGTACAGCCGGAAAATGCAAAATTACCAAAGGTTAATGGTGTACCGGGATTGTCAATTTCGCCAATTGTTATTGAGCTAATACCAGTACATTCTGAATAAGCTGACTCTCCAATCGCTTTAATTGACCCCGGGAAACTGAGTGACTTTAAACTTACGCATTTTTCAAAAGCATAACTATTTATATTATTGATAGTTTGTGGTAAGGAAATTGTTTCCAATGTTGCACATCCTGAAAATGCATATGATTCAATACTTGTTAATGAGCTTCCTAATTGAATTGAAGACAATGAAGTACAACCGAAAAATGCTTTTTCTCCAAGAGTTTTCATTGTGTTTGGTAACTCGACCGATGTCAAACTAACGCAACCTGAAAAGGCTGAACTTTTTATATCAACCAAAGAATTGCCCAATGAAATAGTGGCCAATTTTATGCAATTATAAAAAGTTGCTCCTTCAATTGTTTTAACGGTATTGGGGATATTTACAGAATTTAATGCCGAGCATTCGTAAAACGCATTCTGACCAAGATAATTAATGCCAGGGAAATGAATTGATTTTAAATTACTACAATACTGAAATGCTCCCGGAAATATTTGAACTACCGATTGTGGAAGAACTACCGATATCAGGTTTTTACAATTGCTAAAAGCAACATTTGAAATGAATGTTGCTGTGTTTCCTACTGTAAGTGTTGATATCTGAATAAACGGTGACGTGCCACCTGCGACATAGAAATTTTTATTTAATTCTACAGTTGTTAAGTTTGTACAACCTGAAAAAGCTGTTGAAGGAATTGTTGCTGGAGTTTTTAAACTGTTGCTTTGCCCCAATTGAAATGTTTTTAAACCGATACAATTGATAAACGCATTTTCGGGAATTAAACTTACTCCATCACCTATTATAATAGATGCAATAGAAGATATATTTTTAAATGGAGAGCTATTGTTATCGGAAACCAAAACATTATTGTTAAGTATTATCTTATTAATAGCATTACAGCCCAAAAAAGAATTTGCAGCAATGGATACACCATTTGTGGCTATGCTGTCAGCGTGTCCGATACTAATTATTTCAATTCCGGTACAATTTGAAAAAGCCAATGATTGAACTTGCCTGACTGTTTGTGGAATTATTAATTCTGGTCTTAATCCTGAACAGTTCATAAAGGATTCTGTACCTATAGTGTCGACCTGTGAGGAAATGACATATGCACCAATTCTTGCATTAGGATATTGCAAGAGAGTTTGTTGGCTTTTGGTAAACAATACTCCATCTATACTCGAATATGATGAATTGGTTGTTTCTACAACAATATTTTGCAGAGCGGAGCAACCCAAAAACACTCTCTTCCCAATTTTAGTAACTGAATTTGGGATAAAAACTGACGTTATGTTTTTGTTGTTAATAAAAGTCGAATCTTTTATGCTTGTTACTGTTGCGGGAATATTAATACTTCCTGAAGCATCATACCAGGATATAAGAACACCATTTTTAATAACTGGCTCAGCAAATGCCGATATTATAGAGATGAAAAACAATAATAAAACAAAACTTTTTTTCATAGGTCAAGTCTTTAATTTTTAATATCCGATAAATGATGATTATTTTTTAATGATTATTTTTTTAGAAATCATCTTATCTCCGTCAAAAAGTTGTATCAGGTATGTTCCCGGATTTAAGGATTTTACGTTTATGTTTTCTTCTGTTACTTCCTGCTCTGTAATTATCTTCCCATTTAAATCAATTATACGCACTTTGTCAATTCCTTCTGCGTTGCGATATTTTAAACTTGTAGAGCAGGGGTTTGGATAAACTTCTGGTTCTAATTTATTCTGATATATTTCATTTATTTTACTCGTTTGAGAGTTAAAAAGTAGTTTGCAATAAAAAACATCATAATTATTGTTTCCACTATTGTTTATGATTGGGCTATTAGCAACATATAACGGGTTGTCACTAAAAGTTCCCGATACATATAAATTATGGTTGTTATCAGCAATTATCTTCCCGGGGAAGTTATAACTTTTGGCATCTCCGGTAAAAGTAGCAATGTGTTTCGGAGTAAGATCATTAAAACTTACGCTTAACAGTAACAGGTTTTGTAAATTGTAATTATAGAAGTCAGTATAATAAGTAGAATTTATTGTAGTATCGCCAATAAGAAGCGTTCCTGTAAATGCAGTATGTACCATCAGGTTCCCATCTAATTCATCCATATATCCATTAGTAAAATGCTTTCTGATATCCTCTGAACCTCCATAATTAGAATTGACAGAACAGTTGTTTAGTTGCATTTTTCGTAGATATTCCCCTTCTGTTGAGTTGATTTCTAATAAACATGAACCAAAATAACCACCCGAAGAACTACAATCACATGTTATATTGAGATTAAAAATATTAGCATCTTTTTGATAAAAATTACCCCAGACATATAGTTTTTGATTTTTGGCTAAATAAATGTTTGTTGGATAAAACAGACCATCATAATTATATTGCATAGAAATTGTTTTCTTCCAAACAATATTAAGGTCTTTATCTACTTTTGTTATGTGTGAATATGCATTTATACAGCCCGCAAAATAATCGGATACACCTGTAAAGTAAATATTCTCATTGTCATCAATAGTGGCATCAATTGCAATGTCAGGATAATCTTCACCGGTACTTATAGCATTTATGAAATTTCCGTTAGAGTCAAATTTTGAAATCAGATAATCAGATCCTTGCATGTTCATCCACATGAAACATTGATAATAATTATTACTGCTAAGGTTTTTATTTCCTAGTGTTATGTTTCCTTCGTAAAGACTAACAACATATAAATGTCCGTTTTTATATAAAATACTTGAACCGTTGTTGTCTGTTGTCCCGATTTTTCTAAACCACAATGGCTTTCCCTGTGGGTCAATTTTAGCAACATTGAGTCCCGGGTAAACTACAATTCCATTAATGGTATCAGGATTGTCTTTTTGATAAGTGTAAATTAAAGCATAAATATTATCATTTTCATCTAATGTTGTTTGGGATATCGAATACTCTTCAAAACCATTTTTCTGACGAAAAAAATCGAAATTCCATACAAGTCTTCCAGCCTTATCAATTTTATGTAACCCAAAAAATGTATCAGATGCATATTGCCCTCCAGTCCAATATCTAGCCTGATTATCAACAGTCATTATCAGTGAACCATCTGATGTTTTATCCATATCTATTGCAAAATCATGAACCCAGTTCCCAATGTTTCCTCCATAAATGAATTCTTGCGAGAACAATGAAATATTGAAACAAAGAAAAGTAAAAATTAAAACATTAATTTTCATAAATATATGTTTTGTGTGGAGTTATTAGTAGGTTTATTCTTCTTTTCGTTGAATTTCTCGATTGATTCATTTACAAAGCTTAGTGACATTTTCGTCGTCTCCGATATTTGTTCAATTGATAAACCTTCTTTTTTTAATCTAAATGCCAGATACTCTAATGATTCGCCAACTTCAATAATGTTTTTATCCGGGTCGTAAAATCGTACAACTTTTTGTCTCCAGGGTTGCTCCCTGATTTCGTGAAAAAAAGTGATGTTTTCCTCTTTTAATGAATTTACAATTTGCTCAATATTATCATACTCAAAATATAACTCAAAGTTGTTACCTCCTTGTCTTATTTCTCTGTTGTCAATCAGTTCTTTAAAGTGACTTTGCAAATGAATTGCAAAGTCACCATAGAAATTGACATTTTCACCGAAATCATACTTTACTTTTTGTTTTAGCAGTCTCTCGTAAAAGTCACGAGAAAGTTTAATGTCAGAAACGGTTATTAAGGGACAAATGTATTTCATATATTTTTTATTATGCTGCATAATATTAATATGTTATAGGAAGAAAATAATGTTGTAATCAATTATTAATTTACTTTAATTGGAATTTTAATAAAATACATCATTATTTTCGTCGTGTTACTTATACCTATGCTTTGCTCATATATTCCTTATGCGCCTATAAATATCCTTGCGCTTATTTGCTGGATATGTAAAGGCTTGTAATTGATCGTCCAAAGATAAATAACATATTTAACAACACCAACATTTCAGAGGAATATTTTAAGAAATGCCATATTTTCAGGCACAGGCAAAGGCAGTCGAAAGTCTAAAGTCAAAGGTCGAAAGTCTTTGGTCCCCGGTTAATTCCTTGTCCCTCCGCATTTATCTACCTATTCTTTGCAGAATGCTTCGGACTGGTTGTTGGGATTTTATTTTTAATCCCAACTGTTTGTATTCTTAGGATTTTTAATCCGCTTACAAATTTTTCAACTATAATTCATGTTAGATATGAATGTAGCGGAACATAGTTCCTTATAATACAGTTACGGTGGGATGACACATCCCGCCAACCAGTGCCATTCTTTACTCATCTTATCAACATATCCGGGCTGACAGACATATCCGCTGGGGCAGGGTTTAGCTTTGTATGCCTGACGCTTCAGGTATTTACGATGCGCTAAATCATCCCTGTACTGGCCAGATCGGGCATCTGCATTGCGGCGGATTTCACGACTGACTACTGATTTATCTTTATTTATTACACGGGCAATCTCACATTGTGGATAGCCATTTTGCAACATTGTGCAAATAGTATATCTTTGTTCTCTGGTTAAATGACTCATAAACGTCAACTTTGGTAGGTAGACAATATAAGTCATTTTTTCCATCATAGCAAGGGGGAGTTATTCCTCCGGGCTCTGAAAAAAACAAACTCTCCTATTTTGTCTGCAAAGTTGCATTTACTAATTGAATTTCCACAATATTAGAACTTTTACTTGGATATTTTGTTTTCATTTTTTCTTTAAAATCGTTGACAGAGTATGTGCAAAGTGATTTCTCAATATCCGAGAAAGAGCAACCTATGTTTACTAACGACTCGTACATTTTTGCATAATAAACAGGGAATCCTAAACTTTTATCAGTGTAATTTCTATGTGAGTAAGGCGCACTAGCCCAAGATTGGTTAGAAATTGTATTCCATGCTAAATCGTTTTTTCCCAAATACCACTCTCTATAATTCGCCCAGCCTTCGCTTAAAGCTATTTGCTGCCAGCGTTCTGCACCCTTATGTCTATATGCACTGTCTGTCTCCAGTTTATTCTTTGCTTGTTGATACACATTGGCACTCCAATAATCGGATGCCCAGAGTAAGCCTTTTTACTTGATTGACTTTATATTAGGAATTGACCTTTTTACTAGTCAATCCCTAAACTGATTAACTACTTCTTGTAATACTCTTTGAACTTTTCAAGCATGGAGTAATCTTTATGCATGATATTTAAAATAGAGTCAGTTACATGGAGTTTGATAGAAATAATACTATTAATGTCAGTTGATTTATCATCATATTCGTAAGAAAGGTGACGACTATAAATTTGTTCATTCACATTATTTCCAATTTGTGGCATGCTTGAATACTCAAGATTATATTCAAATGATGTAGTATCAGTTAGATTTTAAATTAACTCTTTGGTTATCAATATTTGATTCAATCTAACAGTTCCACCAATTATAACTTTCGTATCTTCATTTTTTCTGAAAAATGATATTGTAGAACTATCTAAACTATTTACAAATATGTTTTTAATCCCAATATCAGTGTGAACTTCATAATATAAATTCTTATTTGTCTTATTAATTAGAGTTTTATATGTGGTTTGTGAACTTGTTATAGTTTTTTCGACACATGAAACAATAAGAAAATAACAAAACGCATAAATAAACAGTTTTCTCATAATCTACTTGATATAATTGTTGTTATCTGTGTGCTCAGAGAAGGGTAAATCGCAATTAAATTGTCTCGATAACCTGAAATTGTGTAAGTACACAACGATTTTTCCATGCTTTGATATGAACACCCAATATATTTTAATTCTTCATTCATTGTTAAATAATTAAATAAAAACGAATTAGACGTTGCTGAGTAATATGGAAGCCCTAAATAGTTTCTTGTTAATACTTGTTCTCTATAATTTGCCCAGCCTTCAGATAAGGCGATAATCTGCCAACGACTATCACCTTTAGAACCATAAGAGCCTCCAGTGTTTATGCTATTACTCGCTTGTTGATACACATTGGCACTCCAATAATCGGATGCCCAGAGTAAGCCTTTTTCATTAATCATACGTTTGACCTGACTTGAGTGGGTAAGTTCATGCCAAACGATAGAAGTTATCGTGTTGTAATATGTTTTGTCATTTTTATAGCGCAATATTAAATCGGGATAAGCACTTCCAAATAAATTATAGGCATATATTTGACCAATAACTCCCCAGAAATTTGGATAAGCATACACGAGGCTCCAATTAATATGATTATTTAAAAGCGGGGCACTCGAAGTTAAATCATCGGACTTTTTATTGGCAATGTCTAAATTATTAGGAGGTAGCGATATTCCATCTTTTATTGTATAATTGCAGTAGTCATAAATAGCATTGCTTAATACACATTTACCCCAATAATCATTATTTGTATCAAAAGTCATAGTATAGCCACTGGGGTGGTGGTTTCCAGCACCGTAGTAATTTGTCCATAAACACAATGCTCCAAATAATGACCGGCTTAATGTCCAAGAATTTGTGTTATTTGACCCATCAAAAATAATATGGTAATCTATGTCATTTCCTATCCAAATAGAGTTAAACTTGGCATTGCAAAAATAATATCCATTATTATCAGTACGCGCATCGGCATAAGTAAACCAACGCCACATTCGCACTTTAACTCCCTTAACTCCAATTTCTCCGCTCGGTGTATTTACTTTTATTCTTCCATTCTTTTTCTCTTTCTTTTTTTTATATACTTGCCCCTAACATCTATAAACCCACCAGTATTAGAATGCTATAATACCATCCTAATACTGGTGGCTTACCGCAGTTTTTAGTGGTTGTTTTTGTTTTCTTGATAGTTGAGTATTTCCCCCCTTTCCCCCTCTCGTCATTTCTAACAAGAGGGGTTTTAGGTTCATCTTATCTCCTTTAAGCATTAGCAGTTTTCACCAACCTCACTACCAAGTCATACGGCTCATCACCCATATCGGTAATGCTAAGCGTTTGAGTTTGGTAGCCAATTTTGGTAACTGTTACCGAATAGATACCTGCGGCAAGGGTTTTTACCAGGAAGCCACCTTTGTCGGCCGAAGTTTTTACTATCGGGTCTTTGGTGCCGTCGCTTAAGGTCAGCGTTACGGTGGCATTGGGCACACCAGCTCCGGTTTCGGAGTCGAGGATATGTCCCACCAGTTGCACTACATCAATAGGAGTAGTCACTTTACGCAGGTTTTTGTAGTCGGCATAGAACTTTGGTTCTGTAGTGCGTACAATTTCCACTTCTTTGTCGAGCTTGCTGCAAATGCCGTCGGCTTTTTTGTAGTTGGCAGCCAGATCGGCAGTAATGTTTTTTTGGTTGCGTACAGCCTGAGTCATTTGTGGATACAAGGTTTCCAACAGCATGGTTTCAGTCAGCAAAGCAGTCTGCGTTTCGGCAGTGATACCGTAGCGGGTCAGTGCCGCCAGCAGATCGTTTACTTTAGCATACAAATCGTTGGCATACTCCATCAAGGCTACATCTTCCATCTTATTCAGCTTGTTTGCCGTAACCTTGGTGAATTCCAATAGCAAATTGTCATTGATGTAAGCTGCATACGACTGTAATTTGCTTACGTTTTCGAGCAACAGAGCTATCAGCTTTGCCTTTTGTTTGTCGTACTGATCAATCACCTGGCTTGCGCCTGCTTTTTGTAACGCACTGTTTTTCTGAATATCCAGAATAACAGCATCAAGAGCGGTTAAATACTCTTCGGCATTAGGCAGTTTTGCTAAAATTGCCGGAACACTTCTCAACAATACCCGTACAGCCAGGTACATTTTTAGTTTTTCTACTTGCGATGTATTCATTTTGATAGATTTAAATTGTAAATAAATAGATTTTTTGTTTGAAATTTGTTTTTTATGTTTTTTATGACCTCTCTCTAATTAACTCCCTTCGGTCGTTGACCGTTGGTTCACTCTCCGACCTCTATCCCCCTTCGGGTACTTTCTCCCAGAGGAGAAAGAAAAGCGGAACTTGGTTTTTGAGAGGGACTTTGACGAGTGCAACGACGAAAAACTATATGACATTATATCGTTTCAACTGCTTCAACCGCTGAGAACCGCAAAGGAAAACCCCTTTTTCTTTACACTTTGCGCTTCTTTGTGCCTTTTGCGGTTAGTTTCAGAACTCTCATGCTGTTATTGTGGGTATCTTAGGCCTTCGTTGTTACTTATATTGCTATTTTTTGCTCTAAAAAGGGTTTGCTTTGTCCGAAAGATGGCTGAACCGAACCGAGAGATTCCCAAACTGAGCCAAAAGATGGCTGAACCGAACCGAGAGATTCCCAAACCGAGCAAAAAGATTACTGAACCGAACCGAAAGATTCCTAAACCGAGCAAAAAGATTGCTGAACCGAACCGAAAGATTCCTAAACCGAGCAAAAAGATTACTGAACCGAACCGAAAGATTCCTAAACCGAGCAAAAAGATTACTGAACCGAGCAGAATTATTCCTAAACTGTGGCAAAAGATGGCTAAACTGAGCCAAAAGATGCCTAAACCGGATACAAAATTTTTGTTACAAGGGGGTATGGTTGAAGTTTTTACTTTGAAACACCCTCAAGCGGTCGGCTACAGAAGGCAGCAACCCGCTCGAAAAATATGCGGATAAATAAAATGGGAGATGGCACAGATTATGCCGGAAGATGGAGCAGAGCAAAGTGGTTGGTTTGCCTGAATCAATTTTAATTGAGATTCGAATGTAGAATTCATACAGATATTTTTGATTTATAAGTCAGATTCTTTAGCTAAAAAAATATGAAATCAAAAAAATACGCCCTGATGTAATTTCAAGCTGTATAATTAACGCTGCAATATTAAAAATAGTTTTACTAATTTGCAAATAAAATGCTGTTTTTCTTTATAAAATTCATATAAAAGTAATATTTGCTTTGAATTTGATAATCAGAGTTCGGTTTATGAATAATTTTCTTGTATCTCGAATAAAGGATTTAGGTTCCCTTTTGGGGATAAATATCTAAAGCCAGGATTATTAAATACCCTATTTAACAACACCAACATTTCAGGGAAGTATTTTTAAGAAGTGCCATATTATCAGGCATAGGCATAGGCAGTCGAAAGTCTAAAGTCAAAGGTCGAAAGTCTTTGGTCCCCGGTTAATTCTCAAATTCTCAAACTCTCAAATTCTCAAACTCTCAAATTTTCCGATTCTGCTAACTTTTTAAGGTCTGCGGCGTTATTTTAATCACAACTTTAAACAGAATTAAAATCATCCGCTCTTTTTTACAATTTATCGTTTCGAATCACTAACTTTGTGGTCGGTAAGTACAGCGATAGTGGATAAAAACAGCGCTTAAAAAAATAACTATTATGGCATTACAAGTAGGCGATAAAGCTCCTGATCTGTTAGGACTTAATCAGGACGGGAAAGAAATCAGGTTGTCTGATTTTGCAGCTAAAAAAGTGGTTTTGTATTTTTATCCCAAAGATCAAACGCCCGGTTGCACGGCGCAGGCTTGCAGTTTACGCGACGGTTACGACGATTTGCGCAAAGCCGGTTACGAAGTGATAGGGGTGAGCGCCGATTCGGCCTCGTCGCATCAAAAGTTCATTGCAAAGCAGGGTTTGCCTTTTCATTTAATTGCCGATGTAGATAAGAAACTGTCGGAACAATTCGGTACCTGGGGCGAAAAATCGATGTATGGTCGCACTTATATGGGCATGTTTCGTACCACTTTTATTATTGATGAAAAAGGGGTGATTGAGCGTGTTATTTTGCCAAAGGAGGTGAAAACAAATGCGCATGCCGAACAAATTCTTTGATAAATGCAAGCCGTTTCAGGTATTTACTATTTAACTATTTACAATTTACCATTTAATAAAAAGAAGATAAACAGTACCGGTTTATTGATGCGACATTATAAGAAGTCAGGACAACTTCGTTCTTCTCTTCTGTTTAAAAAATTAATTAAATAAAAAACTAAATAAATTTAGATGCGAAATAATTTTAATCCATGGCATCAGGTAGTTCCGGTGACTGGTCAACCGGATGTAGTAAAGGGAATTATAGAAATACCCAAAGGAAACAGGGCTAAATATGAACTCGACAAAGAGAGTGGACTGCTGAAGCTGGATAGGGTGTTGTATTCGTCGATGTATTATCCACACAATTATGGTTTTATCCCGCAGAGCTATTGCGACGATCACGATCCGCTCGATATTCTTATCCTGTCGCAGATAGAAGTGGTGCCTTTGTGCATCGTCGAAGCCAAAGTGATAGGGGTGATGCGAATGCTCGACAACGGTGAGGCAGATGATAAAATCATTGCTGTTGCTGCGGGCGATCCCAGTGTGAACCACTTTAACGATATTTCGGAATTGCCACAGCATATGACTGCCGAAATCATGAGTTTTTTCGAAGACTATACAAAACTTGAAAATAAGACAGTGGTGGTGGAGGAATTCTTCGATAAAGAAACTGCTTTAAAAATCCTCGAGGACAGCTTTAAAATGTATAAAAAACATTACGGCGAGCTGCACAAATGGTTTTTTGGATGATCGCAGGAGTGAGGGAAACATAAATACTGTAGAATATGTTGTTGAAATCGAAAATTATAATAGTGACGGGAGCGGGAAGCGGTATTGGAAAAAGTATTGCCCGCGCTTATGCCGAAAAAGCTGCAACAGTTATTTTGGTGGATAAAAACGAAAGTACCGGACGTGCAACCGAAACTGAACTCATTTTGGATGGTTACGACGCCACATTTATAAAAGCAGATGTTAGCGTGCCGGAGGATATAGTTTTGCTTGTGAATACTGTAATTGAACTCTACAATCGTATCGATATTGTTATCAACAATGCAGGAATATCGCGCTGGAAATCGCCTTTTGAATTGTCGGTGGAAGAATGGGATGAGATTTTAAATACAAATCTGCGTTCCGTGTTTCTGCTTTCGCGCGAAGCCGCCCGGCATATGCTGACCACCGGAGGCGCTATTGTGAACATTGCTTCGACGCGTGCCTTTATGTCCGAACCTCACAGCGAAGCTTATGCGGCTTCGAAAGGAGGCATTGTGGCGCTTACGCATGCTTTGGCTGCTTCCTTTGCCGGCTATAAAATCAGCGTGAACAGTATCAGTCCCGGATGGATAGAAACTTCGGCTGAGGCAACACTGCGGGATATCGATCACCGACAGCATTTCGCGGGCAGGGTGGGTCGCCCCGAAGATATTGCCCGGGCTTGTTTGTTCCTTACCTCGCCCGAAAATGATTTTATTACAGCCACCAACCTCACCATCGATGGTGGAATGACCCGGAAAATGATCTATGAACCGGAGTGAGAAAATAATTGACAATTGACAATTGATAATTGATAATTGACAATTGATAATTGATGATTGACAATTGATAATTAATAATGCAAATCAGGGGTTGAATGATCATCCGTAGACTTCGGATTTCAATTGTAAATTGTAAATAGTTCAATTGTAAATATCTTAATTGTAAATAGGTAAATTGTAAATCAAAAAATCGTTTCAACAATGAATTTCCTTCATAAAAACGAATTGAGTGCTTCTCCATTGATGCCTGTTCTTTTTGTAGGTCATGGTAGTCCGATGAATGCCATTGAGGACAATGAGTTTACGCAGACATGGCAACAGTTAGGCGCAACTCTTCCCCGGCCGCAAGCCATACTTTGTGTTTCGGCCCATTGGGAAACGCGTGGCACTTACCTCACAGCCATGCCAAGGCCCCGAACGATTCATGATTTCGGAGGTTTCCCCCGTGCCCTTTTCGAAGTGCAGTATCCGGCAGCCGGAATGCCCGAACTTGCAACTGAAATCAAGGAGCATGCAAAAACAGATATCGGACTCGACCACTCGGAATGGGGTTTCGATCATGGTGCCTGGAGCGTGATGAAGCATATTTATCCGAAGGCCGATATTCCAATGCTTCAATTGAGCATCGATCATTTTCAGCGACCAGAATACCATTATGCATTGGCCAAAGAACTTGCTTTTCTGCGTTCGCGCGGCGTGCTGATAGTGGGAAGCGGCAATATAGTGCACAATCTGCGGCAGGTGAACTGGCAGGATGAAAACGCAAGCTACGACTGGGCCCTTGAAGTGCGCGAAAAAGTAAATACAGCTCTTCTGGATGGCAATCATCAGGCTATCATCGATTTTCAACATCAGGGTGCTGCCTTTCAGCAGGCCATACCCACGGCCGAACATTACATACCTTTGCTGTATGCCATTGGCTTGCAAACGAAAGCCGATAAGATAAGCTTTTTCAATGATAAAATTGTAATGGGTTCGTTGTCGATGACGGGTGTTATGATCGGTTAAGTCACTTTTCGGAGGGCAAAGTATTTGATTGTATTTTTTATTTTTATCTTTGTCAAAAAAATACTATGTCAGAATCTTCCCGCCTTCATGTGGTTGATGCATTGCGCGGTTTCGCCATTGTATCCATTATGCTTTTGCACAATATAGAGCATTTCGATTATTATTTCGCTGCCGAAGGGCTTCCTGCCTGGATGAAGCCCATCGATCAGGGTATTTGGGATGCGCTGTTTTTTCTTTTTGGAGGGAAATCCTATGCTATTTTCGCTTTGCTTTTCGGACTTACTTTCTTTATCCAGAATGATAATCAGGCCAAAAAAGGGATTGACTTCCGGCCTAGGTTTGCCTGGCGGTTGTTGCTCTTGCTTGGGTTCGGGCTGATCAATTCGGCTTTTTATCAGGGCGATATACTTACCATTTATGCCATTATCGGTTTTGTGCTTATTCCGGTGGCCAAACTGAACAATAAAACTGTTTTTATTATTGCAATGCTATTGATGCTACAGCCCTACGAATGGTTCAACGTCATCAGGGGTCTACAGCATCCTGAAATGCAAATGACTGATCCGGCATCGTGGGCGCTCTTTGGTAAAATGGACAGCTACATTCAGGGCAACTCAATTGTGGATACATGGATCGGTAATCTGATGAATGGTAAAGTGGCCGTATTGCTCTGGACATGGGAGGCAGGACGGGTTTTCCAAACCGCATCCCTGTTTATGCTGGGTATGCTGGCTGGTCGAAAAGCTTTATTTGTAAATTCTCCCGAAAATTCAAAGTTCTGGTTGAGAACCCTACTTGTTGCCGCCCTGTTGTTTATTCCGCTTTTTATCGTCAAAAGCAATGTAACGGAGTGGGTGAGTAGTGTCGCCATTCATCGTCCGCTGGCATTAATTGTGCAAAGCTGGTCGAATATGGCTTTTATGTTTGTCCTGGTTTCGGGCTTTACTTTGTTGTACCAGAGCCGGGCTTTGCATAAAACTCTCGATGTGCTGTCGCCCTTTGGCCGCATGAGTATGTCGAATTATATCATGCAATCCATCATTGGGTCATTTATTTACTATGGTTTCGGCCTTGGTCTTTATCAATACACCGGCGCTACCTACAGCCTTTTCATTGGCGTGCTATTGGCCGTTCTTCAGGGCATCTTTAGTACCTATTGGATGAAGCAACATCGCCAGGGTCCACTCGAAACTATTTGGCACAAGCTGACATGGATTTCGTTGAAATAATATGCAATTCTGTTGGTGTCAGTCCCGAAGCTCTTCAAATAGGCGATAGCTATCAACAATGAAATTTACATTGTTTTTTGAATAATGCATTCCGGCTTTTGCTGAAGGTTTATCCCCTGAAATAACAAAGCACTCAAAGTACTCAACGTATACGTTTTTTACTTTGAGAGCTTTGTGTGTAGGTAAGTAATTGATATGATTTGTTGATATGATTTTAAATTTCGACCTCTCCCTAATTAACTTCCTTCGGTCGTTGACCGTTGGTTTCCTCTCCCGAGGAGAAGAACTTGACGAGTGCAAAAATGGAACAAATCTTATAGAATGAACTGCTCTGTCCCTTTTCTCCCTGGGAGAACCAACGGTCGGCGTAGCTAAAGGATAAGGGAAAGATGTCTATTCTGTTGAAATTAATCTATTGAGATCAGCTTTACAAACATTTCAACAATTATTACCATATACTTATAAAGTAGCTTTCTGTTTTTTATTTTATCGATTAAACATTTTACAATTCTTATTGTTAAGATATGAACTGATAAAGAATAAAACCCTTAAAGTATTTATTTTTTATTATATTTGTTGCTGAAATAATTACAAATTGAATAAAATTACAGAAAAATGGTTTTCGACATAGAAATGATTCAGCAGGTATACGCTGCGCTCCCCGAAAAAATTGAAGAGATTAAAAACAGATTACAACGTCCGCTTACGCTGACAGAGAAAATACTCTACACTCATTTGGTTAAAAGTGAGGTGCTTAAAGATTATGAACGTGCAATAGATTATGTGAATTTCTCGCCCGACCGCGTAGCAATGCAGGATGCAACTGCACAAATGGCTTTGTTGCAGTTGATGAATTCCGGGCGTAAAACGGTTGCCGTTCCCTCTACGGTTCATTGCGATCACCTGATTCAGGCGCACATTTCGGCAAAAGTGGATTTGTCGACTGCCAACGATACTAATCGTGAAGTGTACGACTTTCTGAGCGCTGTTTCCAATAAATTTGGCATTGGATTCTGGAAGCCGGGTGCAGGGATTATTCATCAGGTAGTACTCGAAAACTATGCTTTTCCGGGTGGAATGATGGTAGGAACCGATTCGCACACCGTGAATGCAGGAGGTTTGGGAATGATTGCCATTGGCGTGGGTGGTGCCGATGCCGTTGACGTAATGGCCGGAATGCCCTGGGAGCTTAAAATGCCAAAACTGATTGGAGTGAAACTTACCGGACAGCTTTCGGGCTGGGCTTCGCCTAAAGATGTAATTCTGAAATTAGCCGGAATTCTCACTGTAAAAGGAGGAACCAATGCCGTGATCGAATATTTCGGTGAAGGAACGAACTCGATTTCAGCCACAGGAAAAGGAACCATTTGTAATATGGGTGCCGAAGTGGGTGCAACGACCTCCATTTTCCCATTTGACGAAAAGTCAGCGGCATATCTTGAAGCCACCGGTCGCGCCGAAGTAGCTGCCCTGGCGCTTAAAAATATTGCTCACCTTCAACCCGATGCCGAAGTAGTGGCTCAGCCTGAAAAATATTACGACAGACTTATCGAGATCAACCTTAGTGAACTCGAACCTTATATCAACGGTCCTTTCACCCCCGATGCTGCTTATACTTTATCGGAATTTGCAGCGGTAGTGAAAGAAAAAGCATATCCTCAGAAAATGGAAGCCGGACTTATCGGTTCCTGTACCAACTCATCCTACGAAGACCTGACGCGTGCTGCTTCGGTAGTGAAAAAAGCAAAGGAAGCCGGACTAAAAGTGCAGGCGCAATTTATTATTAATCCGGGTTCGGAACAGGTGCGTTACACTGCCGAACGTGATGGCGTGCTGGGCGAATTTGAGTCGGTAGGAGCTGTGGTGATGGCCAATGCCTGCGGGCCTTGTATCGGTCAGTGGAAACGCGAACAGGAAATTCCGGATCGTCCGAATTCCATCATTACTTCGTTCAACCGTAACTTTGCCAAACGCAATGACGGCAATCCGAACACACATACTTTTATAAGTTCGCCCGAAATTGTAGCAGCACTTACAATCGCAGGCGATCTTTGTTTCAATCCGATAAAAGACACACTTATCAATGAAAAAGGCGAAAAAGTAAAATTGTCCGAACCCAAAGGCTATGAACTCCCGCTGCTTGGTTTCGATGTGAAAGATGCCGGTTATATAGCGCCTTTTGTCGACGGAAGTTCTATAGAAGTAAATATCAGCCCGGACTCAAAACGACTTCAGATATTGGAGCCGTTTAAAGCCTGGGATGGAAAGGATTATATAAATCAGCCTTTGCTGTTGAAAGCCAAAGGAAAATGTACCACCGATCATATTTCGATGGCCGGACCATGGCTGCGTTTCCGTGGGCATTTGGATAATATCTCCGACAATATGCTGATAGGTGCCGTAAATGCTTTTACTGACAAAACAAATGCAGTACTCGATCCGGAAACGGGCGAATACCTGGCTGTACCGGCACTGGCGCGTAAATACAAGGCACAAGGGATAGGTTCGGTAGTCGTGGCTGAGGAAAATTATGGTGAAGGGTCGAGTCGCGAACATGCAGCTATGGAACCCCGATTCCTGAATGTAAAAGCTATCCTTGTAAAATCATTTGCCCGCATTCACGAAACAAATCTCAAGAAACAAGGTATGTTGGCGCTGACTTTTGCGGATAAAAACGATTATGACAAAGTACGCGAGGATGATAAAATAAGCGTTCGCGGACTGACTACATTTGCTCCGGGAAAGAATTTAATCATTCAGCTCCAACATTCTGATGGTACGCGTGAACAATTTGAAGCGCTTCACACTTATAATAGTGCGCAAATTGAATGGTTTAAGGCCGGCAGTGCGTTGAATGGATTAAAATAAACAAATCTTGAATCGTAAACAATAAAAATAGTAAATGAAATTATGGCAAATGAAAAAGATTTTCTGATTTATAAATTATCGGAAACAATAAAATCGACAAGTCGGATTGACAAAGAATTGTTCACCCAGTTGAATGTAAAACGTGGACTGCGCAACGAGGATCATACAGGTGTTATTGCAGGATTAACAAAAGTAGGTGATGTAGTAGGTTACGAACGTTTGCCGGAGGGTGGAACAAAAGCGATTCCCGGTAAACTGTTTTACAGAGGTATCGATGTGGAAGACCTGGTGCATGGGTTGATAAAAGAAGATCGTCTCGGCTTCGAGGAAACCGCTTTTTTGCTCTTATCGGGATATTTGCCTGATGGCGAAGAACTCAGAACATTCTCTACCATTTTGAACGATTCGATGGCGTTGGAACAAAAAATGAAGATGAATATTATTGACCTCGAAGGTCAGGATATTATGAATATTCTAGCTCGCTCGGTGCTCGAAATGTACACTTTTGATAACAATGCGGATGATATTTCGCGCGACAATCTTATTCGCCAGTCCATCGAACTTATTTCAAAATTCCCGACTATTATTGCTTATGCCTATAATATAATGCGCCACAGCCAGCAGGGGCGTTCGTTGCATATTCGTCACCCGAAAGAAGGAGCTTCGATAGCCGAAAATTTCCTGTTTATGATGAAAGGCCCCGGTAAATACACCGAATTAGATGTGAAATTACTCGATTTGTGTTTGATACTTCATGCCGAACATGGTGGTGGTAACAACTCTACCTTCTCGGTACGTGTTGTGAGTTCTACGCTTACCGATACTTATTCTGCTATCGCTGCAGGTATTGGTTCGCTCAAAGGTCCTTTGCATGGTGGAGCTAATATCAAGGTGGTACAGATGTTCGAACACCTCAAAACAGCCATTAAGAAATGGGATGATGTGAAAGAAATTGACCTTTATCTCAAAAAAATGCTCAACAAGGAAGCCTACAACAAAACTGGTTTGATTTATGGTATCGGTCATGCCGTTTATACGGTTTCCGATCCACGTGCCTTGTTGCTGAAAGAGTTGGCACGCTCCTTGGCCGAAGAAAAAGGACTGCAGAAAGAATTTGCCTTCCTCGAACTGCTTGACCAACGTGCAGTGAATGCATTTATGACTTTCAAAGGTTCTGATATCAACAAACAGGTTTGTACCAATGTCGACTTCTATTCAGGATTTGTGTACGAAGCAATGGGTTTGCCTACCGAAGTTTATACCCCACTGTTTGCCATGTCGCGTATCACCGGTTGGACTGCTCATCGCATCGAAGAGCTGAACTTTGCAAGCAAACGTATTATCCGTCCGGCTTACAAGAATGTGGGCGATAAAAAACCATTTATTCCGCTGAATAAGAGATAGGATTTCAGTCTAAAGTCTAGGGTCAAAGGTCTAAAGTCAAGAGACTAATGTCAGAGTAATTTTGACTTTAGACTATAGTCAAATAAAAAGAATGAGAAATTTTCCAGAGTTGAGGGTTTGGCAAGATGCTCGCTTATTAGTGAATGATATTTATAAAACGATGTCTAATTGTATGGATTTTGGTTTTAAAGATCAATTACAAAGAGCGGCGGTATCAATAATGAACAATATAGCTGAGGGTTCTGAATCTGGTTCTGATTCGTTATTTGTCAGATACTTGAAAATTTCATAAGCCAGCTGTGGAGAAGTAAGAAGTATGTTATTCCTCTGCGAGGATTTACAATACTGCTCTGTTGAGGCTTCTATAACTCTTAGAAATAAGACAATATTAATTTCATTATCTATTCAAAAGTTAATTGAATATTTAAACAAATACAACAATAATTCAGGTTCAAAATCTTAGAATTTTGTCTTTAGACCTTCGTCATTGTCTTTCGACTTTCGACATTAGACATTAGACCTTTGACATTAGACCTTCGACATTTCATATATGAACAAAATAAAAGTACAAAATCCCGTTGTAGAACTTGACGGAGATGAAATGACCCGCATCATTTGGTCGTTTATCAAAGAGCAGTTGATTCTTCCTTATCTCGATTTAGATATTAAGTATTATGATTTGGGCATCGAAAACCGTGATGCTACGAATGATGAAGTAACTGTTGAAGCTGCCAATGCCATCAACAAGTACAATGTAGGTATTAAATGTGCCACCATCACTCCTGATGAAGCCAGGGTAGAAGAGTTCGGACTCAAAAAAATGTGGAAATCGCCCAACGGAACGTTGCGGAACATCATTGGAGGTACTGTTTTCCGTGAACCGATCATCTGTTCGAATGTGCCACGTTTGGTGCCGGGCTGGACAAAGCCTATCGTTATTGGCCGTCATGCTTTTGGCGATCAGTACAAAGCTACCGATGTGGTGATTAAGGGCAAAGGCAAGCTTAAAATGACTTTTACAAATGAGGCCGGCGAAACTCAGGAATGGGAAGTTTACGATTTCAAGGGCGATGGCGTGGCGCTGAGTATGTACAATACCGACGAATCGATTTACGGTTTTGCGCAATCATCGTTTCAGGTAGCGCTGGAGAAAAAATGGCCATTGTATATGTCCACTAAGAATACAATTCTGAAAGCTTACGATGGACGTTTCAAGGATATATTTCAGGAAGTTTACGAAAAGGAGTTTAAGGCCAAATTTGAGGCAGCCGGTATTGTGTATGAGCACCGACTGATTGACGATATGGTAGCTTCGGCGATGAAATGGAATGGTGGCTTTGTTTGGGCTTGTAAAAACTATGATGGTGATGTTCAGTCCGATACTGTAGCTCAGGGTTTTGGTTCGCTGGGCTTGATGTCGTCGGTGCTTGTCACCCCTGATGGAAAAACTGTGGAAGCAGAAGCCGCACACGGCACTGTTACCCGTCACTATCGCCAGCATCAGCAGGGCAGGGAAACTTCTACAAATCCGATTGCTTCTATTTTTGCCTGGACACGTGGTCTGGAACATCGTGGCAAGCTGGATGGAAACGATGCTTTGATTCATTTCTGCCACAAGCTCGAAGAAGTTTGTGTGGCAACTGTTGAAGCAGGTGAAATGACAAAAGACCTGGCTATTTTAGTGCATGGCGAAAATATAAAAGTCGGTGATTATCTGAATACACAAGATTTTCTGGCAGCCATCAAACGCAATTTGGATGCGAGTCTGAGTTAAACTGAAGTGAAATTTATACAACAGGGCGAGCTGATTATCAATTGGTTCGCCTTGTTTTTTTTGAAGGAGGTTACTCCTTACAGAATGATTATTTGCTGAATGCTGCAGTTTTATAATCGCCGATTGCACAATTGCTCACCATTAATTTGTATATTCATGCGATTTTCACAGAACTCTCTCAGTCTAACTTTTATAAATCCTTTCAACAACGCGTGTTTATTTATATTTCCATCAAAATTCAGGCATTCAGGATTTTTTTATTTTCAAATAAGTATATTTGTCGCTATAAACGTATAGTTTAGTAAATATTTATTTAATGAAACGATTAGTCTTTGTAGTTATATTAGTCTTGGTTGTTGCAGTTGCTTTCGGACAACAGATGGTACAAATTTTTCCCAATTATCCTCAAAAATTTCCACGCATTATCGGTATGGAGAATTCGCAGGCATCGGTATTGAAAATGATTGAAACCGAGGACTGGGCAAAACAAAACCTCGATAAAATCAAAAATAGGGTCGATAAATATATTGTTTTGGCGGAAAAACAGCCCGATTGGTTGTCGTCACGTCTTCAAATGTACTGGACCACGCATGCCACTCAGGTGTATATCAAAGGAGAGGTGTTTTCGCATGCAGGAGGTGAAAAAGCGCCCGCTCCAACGGTTCGCTATACCGGTTCACGTGCAACTACCACCATATATAGTCGTCCTAAACTTGAAGATATTCAGCCTTATTTGGACGATGAACGGGGTTTGTTGTTTCATAATAATTCCAAAGAGGGCAAGCCACTCGAATGGGCTGAACCATCCAAAACCGGACGTAATATTGAATCCATCAACCGTGAAATTATGGGCATTGCCCGCGATGCAGCCTTTCTTTACTGGCTGACCAATGAAACAAAATATGCAGCACTTGCCCGCAATGTTTTCGATGTTTATATGACCGGAATTTATTACCGCAATGTGCCGATTGATCTGAACAACGGTCACCAACAAACCCTGGTAGGACTCACTTCGTTTGAGGTGATTCACGAAGATATTCTGACAGAATTAGTTCCACTTTACGATTTTTTGTATGCCGATTTGAAAACCAACAAATCGGATAAAATGGATATCTATGCAGCTGCTTTCAAAAAATGGGCTAATAATATTATCGACAATGGTGTTCCGCATAACAACTGGAATCTTTTCCAGGCACAGTATGTTTTGAATATCGCATTGATGCTCGATGATGATAAAAATTACAATGATGGCAAGGGGCGTACGTATTATATCGACTTTATAATGAATAAATCGAGCCTTCGTCAGTGGTCCTTACCAAAGTTAATTGATTATGGTTTTGATAAAAAAACGGGAATTTGGGCGGAATGCCCGGGCTATAGCTTGACGGTGGTAGGCGATTTTGCCAATGTTGTCAATTGGTTCGATAATAACCTGAATATGGATTTGCTGGCACAACTCCCGATACTTGAAAAAGCCGTGGCAGCCACGCCTCAATATCTTTTTCCAAACGGAAATACTGTTGGTTTTGGCGATACACACCCCCACAGGTTGCGGACTGATATTTTTGAACGCATGATAGCTAACGCTCAGAAATATGGAAAAAGAGAGCAGGAAATATATTTTACAAAAATGCTAAAGTATTTTGAACCACATTATGGTGAAAATTTGGCAAAAAAAACAGCCAAAGGAACAGTTTCTGCATTTTTCGAAGACAAGCCATTGAAATTAGACAAAAGTATTCGGGCCGGAGCCATTGAAGAATATATTTCTCCCACATTCTGGGCGCCTAATGTAAGCTGGTTTGTTCAACGCAATGGAATGGACTCAAGGAATAGTCTGATGATTTCGCTCAATGGTTCGGAAGGCAATCATCAGCATGCCAATGGAATTTCGATGGAACTTTACGGGAAAGGCTACACTTTAGCACCCGATGCCGGAATTGGAAGTGGTTATTTTGCCTTGGATTATGCTGAGTATTACGGACAATTTCCTGCACATAATACGGTTTGTGTGGATGGAATTTCGAGCTATCCGATCATGAAAAGTAATCATCCTTTCGAACTGAAAAGTTGTTATCCTGCTTCGGGGATAAAGAAGGGAAATTACGAAGGAATAACATTCTCAGATGTGTATTTCCGTGAACCTGAATCGTGTGCCGACCAAACCCGCACCAATTCTATTGTAACAACAAGCGAAAAATCCGGATATTATGTAGATGTTTTCCGTTCGAAAAAAGCAGCGGGTGGGGATAAAATGCACGATTACTTTTATCATAATCTGGGAACGCAAATGAAATTAACAAGCGCTGATGATAGCGAACTTGACCTCAAATCAACGCAGGAACTGGCTTTTGCCGGCGCTCATTTATATGCTTATTCGTATATGTTTAATCAGAAAAGCGCATTGACAAACAAAGATGTCAAAGCCACTTTCACTATGCCCATGCAAAATGGGGATGATATAAGCATGACAATGTGGATGAAAGGAGAAAAGGACAGAACATTATTTTCAGCATTATCGCCTATGTGCGAAGGGTTAAGCCGTATGCCGGATATGCCTTACAACATTCAAGAAAATCCAACGCTTACCTTTGTTGCCCGTCAAAGCGGCGAAGCCTGGACACGCCCTTTTGTGGCAATTTATGAACCAGTAAGTAAAGATGAACCTTCCAATATTCGTTCGGTCTCTTATTTCGACGACGAAAATGCTGTGATTGACTTTGTGGGAATTAAAGTAGTATCGAATAACGGACGCACTGATTATATCTTCTCAAACAGTTCGGCTGCCCAAAAGACCAGATATAGTTCAATGACTTCGCAGGCTGCCTATGCGTTAATTAGTGAAATTTCAAATGGCGATTGTGTCCTGTTTTTGGGAAATGGTTTTTCAATTTCGAATAAAGAAGTTAAAGTTGAAACAAAAGTTGCAGGAAATGTAGTAGTGGAAAATAAAAATGGTAGGTGGCATTATACGTCCAATGTTCCGGTAAAAGTAAGGATAGGAAATAAAACCTACAAACTTCCGGCTTCGGATTATAAAATGATTTCAAAATGAAGAAGGTTGCAATACTTTTGATCATCATATTCTGCTTCAATTCTGTTTTTGCACAAATATCGGAACAAGACTTTAACCAACCACCCCGCGATGCCCGTCCGAGTACCTATTGGATGTGGATGAATGGAAATATCAGCAAAGAAGGATTGACAGCCGACCTGGAATATATGAAGCGTGTGGGTTACGGCGGCGCCATGATGTTTAATGTGGGCGTTGGTATCCCGCAGGGTAAAGTGAAATATGCATCGAAAAAGTGGGATGAAATGACAATTCATGCCTGTAAGGAAGCTGAAAGATTAGGGTTGGAGTTGTTCCTGCACAATTCTCCGGGATATTCGGGCGTTGGTGGCCCCTGGATAAAACCTGAGTTCTCGATGAAACAATTGGTTTGGACAGAGTCAATGTTGAACTCCGAAAATTCAGGTATTCAACTTCAGCAACCATTTACAAAACACGGGTTTTATAAAGATATTGCCGTATTGGCTTATCCGGCTGCCAATGTAGAAAAAGCAGTTTTTAAAGATGTGGTTAAAACTGTGAAAGTAGATCATCAATTGATTGATAAACGAGTAGTGATAGATGGAAAGCTACAAACGAAGTTACGGCTGCCAGAAAATCAGAGCGTACTTGACTTTGAATTAACGGAAGAATTTTCAGCTCAAGCCATTTCTATTTATCGCGACCGTGAGTTACCCCTTGATCCACATGACGGTCCTCGCGATTATCCGGCTAATTTTAGCTTGCAAGTGTCAACCGATGGAAAGAACTTCAGGAACATTAGCACCGTGGCATGTCCCGCTTTACGTGCCGTTGATGCGCCCGGTATTGCAAGTTTTCATGAGGTAAAAGGCAAATTTTATCGCCTTATCACCAATCGTCCCAACTGGATCAGCGAAGTGGTTTTACATGCTTCACCGCGATTGAACAACTGGACTGCAAAAACCAATTTTATTAGTGCGTCTGTTCCATTTGATACAAATAATCAATTGGTTGATGCAGTTTCGGTCATTGATGCCGAAAAGGTAATTGACATTACAAAATATGTTTCTGAAAAAGGAGTTGTAAATTGGAAAGCACCCAAAGGACGTTGGAATATTGTGCGATTGGGCTACAGCATTACAGGCGAAGAACCTGCCGCTGCACCCACTTCGAGTCAGGGATTGGAATGCGATAAATTGAGCAAAAAAGGCATAGATCAACATTTTGATTTATTTCTTGATCCACTGTTGACGAAGTTAAAACCCTACTGTGGTACTACGCTGACAGGTTTAATGATGGATAGTTGGGAAGCCGGAAAACAAAACTGGACGGAAGAATTACCCACTTTTTTCAAAACAAAGCGTGGCTATGAACTTAGCCCATATTTATTAGCGCTGACAGGGAGAATAGTGAATAGTGTAGATGAAACCGAACGTTTTCTATTCGATTTTCGCCGGACAAACACCGATATGTTTAACGAAAATTTCCTGGGAGAATTTAAACAACGTGCTGCTAAATATAAGTTGAAATTTGCAGGCGAGCCTTATGGCGATGGAAATTTTGAGAGTTTGGAATATGCCGGGAAACTCGATTATCCCATGTCCGAATTTTGGACACATTATATTTACGGAGGTGTGATAACTACTAAATTGGCAGCTTCCACAGCCCATGTTTATGGTCGAAAAATAGTACAGGCCGAAAGTTTTACCGGAACTCCTTTCAATAGTAAATTTACAGAGCACCCTTATGCCCTGAAAGCCGAAGGCGACTGGATGATGACCAATGGCGTAAATCGTTTTGTATATCATGTGTATGCACATCAACCCTACATTGGACAAAAAGCAGTATTTATGACCATGGGCCCTTTCGGAACGCATCTGAATCGTAATTCAACCTGGGCAGAGCAGGCTGTGGAATGGAACAACTATAACTCACGATGTGCTGCTATGTTGCAACAAGGACAAAATGTAGCTGATGTGTGTATTTTTAAAGCTGAAAATATATCTTCTGGAATTACAGATTATGATGTTAACGAACCGCTTATTCCCTATGGTTATAAATGGGATATTATTGGAAGAAATGCTTTGTTGACTCAACTTTCGGTGAAAGAGCAGTTGATTTATTTGCCTGATGGCAATAGTTATAAATTATTTGTATTGGCTGATTTAAAGAAAGTTTCACCCGATGTATTGATCAGGATAAAGGAATTGGTGAGCAATGGCATGAATTTGCTGATCATCGGTGAAAAACCGGATGGATATATGGGTTTGGATAAGCCGAAAGATGCTAAAGTAAGCGTTTTGGCGGATGAAATATGGAATACGAATCAAATGGGCAAAGGGAAGATCTTCCGAAATATCTCAGTTTCGCAAGCACTGAAACAATTGGAAATACAACCGGATTTCAGTTTTACAGCCGATAATGGAGATGCCCAGATTCATTTTACTCACCGAAAAGTAAACGGGGAACACATTTATTTTATAAGCAATCACCGCCGAAGAGCCGAAAATATTGTAGCCACTTTTCGGGTCAACGGTTTAATGCCTGAATTTTGGGATGCTGAAACCGGAGAAATAAATGATATTCAGCAATATGAAACACTTAAAGGAGTAACGAAGGTTCGATTCAGGTTAAGTGAGAGCGGTTCAGCTTTTATTGTTTTTAGAAAAAAAGCATCTGCTGCATCGACAGTTTCTGATTTTAAACCCATCGATGATCATAAGTTTCAAAATATTACAAATACTTTCTCTGTCAGTCTATGGGCTAAGCCCGAAACATTTGCTTATTCCGGAAGAGGTTATTTGCTTTTTCCGGCAGAGGCAGAAAAACAATACGAAAAAGGACACGCCGGTATCGGCATCAGCATGGGGCAAAATGGGGTGAAAGTGTTCGAACGAACGGCTGGAAATCCAAAATTAGTTCTTGAATCAGCAGCTCCTGTAGAAGGATGGACTTTGGTGAATTTGCTCTACGCTGATGGCGTTCCAACCCTTTATTTGAATAGTAAAAAAGTAGCAACAGGCCAACAATCAAACTCTATTGTTCATGCTATGATTGACCAAACAGCTAAAGAAGAACAATATATTGGAAGTTTTGAAGGCGACCAAACCGAAACAGAACTCCGGGCTAAAGTGTTGACGGATAACGAAATTTCTGAAATGTATTTAAATGGAATTCCTGCTCCCGAAATACCTGAAGAGTTTGATGTCATTCAAAATTTAAATGCCGACTGGATTGTGAAATTTCCAAGGTGGAGCAAAGCGCCTCAACTCATTGAATTGCCTCAACTTATTTCGCTTCATTTTCATAATGATTTCAATGTGAAACATTTTTCGGGTACAGCCATTTATTCCAAAACGATTCATATATCAGAAAAAGAGCTGGAGCTTGGAAAGATTTTCATTGATTTGGGCAGGGTGGAAAATATCGCTGAAATATTTGTAAACGGAAATTATGCAGGAATGACATGGAAAGCCCCTTATCGGATAGACATAAGTAGTTTATTGAAAACAGGTGAGAATGAATTGAGTATTGGAGTTACCAACTTATGGGCCAACCGTTTGATTGGCGATGAGCATAGTGCCCAGGAAGATAAGTTTGATGAATGGGGGAGGATAAAGAAAATTCCGGCATGGTTTAACAAACAGAAACCGAATCCACAAAAAGAACGTGTTGTTTTCTCGCCATGGAAATTTTATCAAAAAACAGATCCATTGCTTGCATCGGGGTTGTTGGGACCTGTCAGATTGCTTATGGAATGATTATGTTTTGTTTTTTGTTAAAAAGCTTATCGATCAGTTTTGATAGGTTTTTGGGTATAAAAATTAGTCCACTATGACCGATTATTTGCCTTAATTTATTACATTTGCCAATCAAAATTAAATATACTGTAGAGAATTGCAAAAATAAGTGAAAAATGACATTTAGCCAGATAAAATATCGCTTATTGATACTATTTTTTGTGCTTACAGCTATTGTAAATGCTCAAACAACTACTTTCCGCGCGCTTACCATGGACAATGGCTTGTCCAATTTCGTAGTGACTTCCTTTTTTAAAGATTCGGTAGGTTTTATGTGGATTGGCACCGATAACAGTCTGGATCGGTTCGACGGTGTAGAATTTAAACATTATCGGTTTAATTCGGGCGATATTAATAAAAAACGTGTTCAGGCCATCACCGAAACTTTCTCCGGTCATCTTTATATTGGAAATGGTATCGGATTGTGGAAACTCGATAAACAAAAAGAAGAGCCCGAACTAATATTTAAAGATAAAATTGACGGAATTGTAACTTCTTTAAAATGGGATAATAAGGATAAGAAACTTTATATCGGCACCGAAAAAGGTTTATTTATTCTTGATTTAGAAAACAACCTTCAGTTTGTGCCACTTGATAATAATGCATTGTCTACCAATAATTATATCACAGGAATAACATTTGATAATGAGTCGAGAGTTTGGCTGACGACCCGAAAGGGTTTGTGTTCATATCACAAAATCAGCAAGAAGATTAACTGTTATGAATATAAAGTGCTGAATGTAGATCAGTCTTTTTTTGCCCGGCTCACCTGTGTTGGAAATACTTTGTACATGGGGACCTCCAAAACCGGTGTAGTCTGTTTCGACCTCGATAAACACACTTTTTATAAATTGGTTGATGTCGGGTCTGATATAATTACCGATATTTCCAGCGATGGAAAAAATATGGTTTATGTAGCCACCGATGGCAACGGCGTTCATTTTATCTCGCATTCCGAAAAAAAAATTGTTCGTTCCATTCGGTACGAACCCAAGCAAAAATCCGGAATTCGCTCCAATTCCATCTATTCATTATTGGTCGACAGAAATGGTATTATCTGGGTTGGTTTCTATCAGGCCGGGTTGGATTACAGCTTGAATCAGCACCCTGTTTTTGATATCTATAGCTTTCCACCCAATTTCGATTCGAATGGTTTGCCTGTCCGGGCTTTCTTAATTCGGAAAGAAGAAAAGTTGATCGGCACGCGCGAAGGATTGTATTTTATCAACGAGCAAAAAAATACTGTTAAGATATTCACAAAAAACGTGCTTCGTTCTAACCTTGTGCTATCGCTCTTTTATCATAAAGGGGAATATTATATTGGTACATATGGAGGAGGCATCTCTATCCTCAATCCCGAAACGATGAAGCTAAGATCCTTTGATGGTGATTTTACACTGACAAAGGGTCATGTGTTTCATTTCGAACAGGATGCAGATGGTTTACTTTGGATAGCAACTTCGGGAGGTTTATATCGCTATAATAAGGAAAAAAACAACCTGATTACATACACGAAATCAAATTCACAATTGTATGGAGGAAATGTTTTTTATGTTTTTTTCGATAGTTCAGCGAAAGGTTGGATAGCCACTGAGAACGGACTTTGTATTTACGATCCGGTGTCCAAAACCATTCAATCAAATATATTTCCGAATGGTTTTTTCAATAAAGAAATTATAAAGCTAATTCACGAAGATTCCAAGCATAAGCTGTATTTTTGTCCCGACAAAGGCAATATTTTTGTATCGGACCTGAATATGCGTAAGTTTTCGTCTTTCGATTTGACAAAGCGATTTAAAGAAAGGGTTTTTCTGTCTATTTTGGAGGATAATAACCATAATTATTGGTTTGGAAGCGATAATGGTCTGATTTCGATCAATGAGAAGAACAAAGATGATTATCATAGCTTTGGATTTGCCGATGGTATTCCTGATCCTGTTTTCAGCACCGATGCCTCGTACATCGATAAAAACGGACGACTGTGGTTCGGTAATGCTAAAGGGTTGCTATCGGTTGATCCTGATGAACTTAAAAAAGTAAAGAAAATTTCTTATCCGGTAATCATCACTGATTTTCAGGTGAATGGCGCTGCCTTGGAAAAAGATGACAGGAAGAATTTTGATACCAATAAAAGAATAAGTTTTGATTACGACGAGAATAATTTAAAATTTTCCTTTGTAAGTTTGCAATATACCAACCCTTCAACCATCGTGTACGAATATAAACTTGAGGGTTATAATGATGAATGGCAGGTCCTTGGCAGTGGTCAGAATGAAGTTTTATTCAATGACTTGCCCGTTGGGAATTATGTTTTCATGGTGCGTTCCGAAGGTAATCAGGCATCTGTAGCCACCTTAGAAATTAAAATCAATTCATTCTTCTCCTATAAGTTCTGGATAATATTTCTGATTGCCGGAATCCTTATTTACTTTTCGGCCAATAAATTAATTCACGTTTATCGGTTGATGAAAGAGAAAATTTCTGGTTTGGCATCGAATGCAAAGGAATTTGCGAATAGTGAAAATGAAAAAAAGGACGAAAAGTATAAATATTCAAAAATTACTGAAGCCGAATGTAAAGCCGTTTGTGAAAAGCTTTATGCATATATTGAAACTGAGAAACCTTTTTCGAACCCCGATTTAAAGATTGTTGATATAGCGCAGGCGCTACACTGCTCGTCGCATACCCTTTCGTTTATTTTCAATCAGTATCTTGCCAAAAACTACTACGATTTTATCAACGAATATCGTGTGAAAGAATTCAAACGGCTTGTTGCAGATGCTGAAAGTTCAAAATATACCTTGTCGGCTTTGGCCGAGCAATGTGGATTTAGTTCCCGTGCTTCGTTTTTCCGTTCGTTCAAGAAACTTACCGGCATTACCCCTAACGAGTACATCCGTGGTATTGGCAAAAAACTTCACGACATTGAAGGCGGGGATGAATAATAAATCACTTGCCCTGTACCTCAAAAGTCTTATACAATTATTTGATACTTGTATTTATTTCTTTAAAATACGTCTGTATATTAGGGTTTTAAATATAAACTGTCTGTCTAAATGGTATGAGATTTAAATGCCGGTTTTTTTTCACCACAATAAAATAGTTCAATTTATATTTGCAAATCGAAAATCTAATTTTAATGCAAATAGAATGAACGAATCAACATTACATTCCGAACAAACTACAAAGGCTGATTGCTTAATAAGTCAATCCTATACTGATTTCCACTCTGCCATCTACAATTTCATTAAATACAGAATTAACAACGATGAAGATGCTGCCGACCTTGCGCAGGATACCTATTTACGTTTGCTGGATTACAAACCCATGCTTCGTCCCGAAACAGTAAAATCATTTATATTTACCATTGCGCGTAATTTAGTCATCGACTATATCCGTCGCCATTATCGCAAGCAGGAGGTCTCGGCCAATATGTACGAGTTTTCGAAAGAATATGTCGATAGTGTTGAAAGCCAACTGAATGCTAATGATTTGCTACAGCTCGAACACGGCATGATGATGAAATTACCCAAACAACGTAAACTTATTTATTATATGGATCGATTTGAAGATAAGTCGGCCGACGAAATTTCAAATGAACTCCAGATTAGCAAACGCACCGTCGAAAGTCATTTATTCAGCAGCCGTAAAGTAGTAAGAGAGTACATACGTCAATGTATTTAAATATTTACCAATTGATTAAAGAAGATAAACAGAAAATTACTGGTTCATTAATGTCACATTATATTATTCGCATTACTTAAGTAGTTATCATCATCCAACGAAGAAAAATTATAAACTTAAAATACTAATTATTAACCCTAAAAAAATTATTATGAAGCAAAATGTGCTCAGTCTCATCAAAGTCAATGCAGGACGGCTTTTTATGTTTTTGCTATTGCTTTCTTTTTCGCAAATTGTCTCGGCTCAAACCAAGGTATCGGGCAAGGTGGTCGACGAAAAAGGAGAAGCTATTATTGGCGCCAGTATAGTTGTAAAAGGTACGACTGCCGGTAGTATCACCAATGTAGATGGCGATTTCGTATTGAACGTTAGCAGCGTCAAAGACATTTTAGTTGTATCGTATGTAGGTTACAAATCACAGGAAGTTGGTTTGTCGGGCCGCACGTCGATACGCATTCAGTTGAAAGAAGACAGTGAACTACTCAGCGAAGTGGTGGTAGTAGGCTATGGTAGTCAGAAAAAAGTAAACCTCACAGGAGCTGTTGCCACTGTAGGAGCTGAAACATTTGGAAGTAAAGGAACTACCAATACACCTTTGGCAAATTTACAGGGAGCCCTTGCCGGTGTAACTGTAACGCGTTCTTCTTCATCTCCAACACGTTCGGACTGGAAGTTCGAAATCAGGGGCAAATCTTCTATGAATGATGCAGAGCCTTTGGTAATTGTGGATGGTGTTCCGGGAGGTATTGATAATATTAATCCTGACGATATAGAATCTATATCTATTTTGAAAGATGCCTCGGCTGCTATTTATGGCGCTCGTGCTGCGGGTGGAGTTGTGTTGGTGACCACCAAAAGAGGAACAGCGCAGAAAAAAACAAAAGTTACTTACAAGGGAAATGTTACTGCGCGTACGCCCGGATTGGCAATGGATTATATGAATATGCGCGAATATATGACAACCTTTGAAGAAGCATATATCAACGATGGAAAAGCATTTGATGCTGATTTAAACATATATCCACGTTGGGTTGTGAATGCTTATAAAGTTCAGAATGTGGTCAGTGACCCTACTTCACCTTTATATACAGGCGCTTTTGCCGGGATGAACACCTGGGCTGCATATTCATCGGGTGATATTCACGATTATGGATTTTACGATGTAGATTGGAACGATGAATTATGGGGAACAGCTTATTCGCAATCGCACTCTTTACAATTATCGGGTGGTAGCGACTCAAATACGTATAATTTATCATTAGGATATGTAAATGATAATTCGGTGCTGCAATGGGGTGATGATAATTTAAAACGTTATAATATTCGTTTAAATAATGACTTCAAAATCTCGAAGAGATTAAAACTGGCTTCAAATATCTCGTACGATAGAAGCACAAAGTTGTATCCTCAGCGAAAACCGAATGAAATAGGTGGACAGCCTGCCGGATCGCCAATAGCCACTGAAAATGGATTGCCTTATGCTTGGGGAGGTCAAATGGGAAACCAATGGTTCTCGAAATTAGGAGGAGATGTAAACGAATACTCCAATAATTTTATGACTAATTTCAATCTTACTGCCAACATTGCAAAAGACCTTGATTTAGTTGCTTCCGCTACTATGCGTACAAATAATTACAACAATAAATGGTGGGAAAGTAAAGTTCAATGGTATTATTTAGATGAAACAAAAAATTTAGTAAGCCCATCAACCGATAAAGTAGGCGTAAAATCGGCATATTCAGTGTATCAGAATTACAGCGCTTATTTAGATTCATTGTTGTCCGGTAAAAAAAAATAAGTAGAGGCAAAATCCGAAGAAATTGCCTCTAATGAATTAATTTTGTAATTGCAACACAAAATTAAATTCATGAGCAAAGATACAAATTTTATCGGACAGCCGATATTCGGACAGTTATTAAATTTTCTTGACAAAGGATTCATAAAACGCGCTTCTAAAGAGTTAGGAGCAGACAAATATGTGAAGAAATTCACGAGTTACAAGCATGTGGTGGTTATGTTATTCGCGGTATTTGAAGGTTATCATTCAATACGTGATACTGTTTTGGGCCTATTGTCTCACGCTAACAAGCTTCAACATTTGGGTTTAGATTACATTGTCAGACGTTCCACTTTATCCGATGCCAATGTTCGACGTCCGAATGAACTATTCTCCAAAGTTTACTATGACACCTACAAGCGACATAAGGATATTTTATCGGACAGCAGCTTAAGCAAAACAGACATGATTCGTTTGTATATCATGGATTCGACCACCATAACCTTGTTTAAGGAGATTCTGAAGGGTGTTGGCCGAAAGCCAGAGAATGGTAAAAACAAAGGCGGAATAAAAGCTCATACAATTATTGATTCACAGGATAACATGCCCTGCTTTATACGGTACACGGAAGCTGCAAAGCACGACCATGTACTTTTAAAAGATGTAGATTTGCCTGAGAACTCATTTATTTGCTTTGACAAAGGATACGTTGATTATGAGCAATACGAAGTCTTTACTACAAAAAAAATATGGTATGTGACTCGATTAAAGGATAATGCGCTTTATAAGGCTAAGCAAGAGTTTGATATACCCGATGATGCACATCCAGGTGTCCTGAAAGATGAAGAAATAGAACTTCGGTACGGTAAAAACAAAGAATTAAAGCACAAATCAAGGAGAATAGCATTTTGGGATGATGAAAATGGTCGCGTATTCGAGTTTATAACCAATAATTTTGATTTGTCAGCAGAAGAAATTGCATTGATTTATAAGAAAAGATGGCAAATAGAGCTTCTTTTCAAGCAATTGAAACAGAATTTTCCATTGAAATACTTCTTGGGAGATAATGAGAATGCAATAATCATTCAAATATGGGCGGCAATGATAGCAAATCTGCTTTTGACTATACTCAGAAGCAAAATCAAAAAGCAATGGGCATTCTCAAACATGATGTCAATTATAAGATACCAATTAATGAGCTATATTAACGTATATGCTTTCTTTGAAGACCCGGAAAGAACTTGGCGTAAACGAATAGCAGAGGAAAAAGAACGTGAAGATTTACTTAAAAACAACCATCAAACTACACTTTTTCCGGTTCAGGGGGCTTATATTTGAAAAAACAGCAAAAGTATGGCTCAAAAGCCATGATAATAGCATTAAAAATAAATTTTCGCTTTTAGCGGACAACAATGATTTAGATTATAAAAAGACAATTAAAAAAAATGATTTTGCTGCAATGGCCGGAGTTTCGTATGAAGTAGATGATTACAAAAGAAATGAAACCGTAACATTAAATCATCTTACTGATATTGTAAAAACAATTACTACCGGACAAGATTATTCCGTTGCAGAAGTTGCAACCGAATGGGCGCTTGCTTCTTATTTCGGACGATTAAACTATGCTTATGCAGGAAAATATCTTTTTGAAGTATTAGGACGCTACGATGGATCATCGCGTTTTGCACCAGGATATCGCTGGAAAGGTTTTTATGGAGCTTCAGCAGGATATAGATTGAGCGAAGAGTCTTTCATAAAAAATATGGGTGTATTCGATAATTTGAAATTACGTGCATCCTATGGTACAACAGGAAATCAATCAGGAATTTCGGTGTACGATGGCGTAACTTTCCTCTCGCTCAGTTCTCCATCAGGAACTACTCCCTCGCAACCATTGTTTGGGAACGATGGCTCTGCATCCATGTTAAGTACCCTTACCGAATCTTCAATGGTATCGACTACACGAACCTGGGAAACGGTAACCAGCTCTAATATAGGACTCGACTTTGCTTTCTTAAACAACCGCTTGAGTGGAACACTTGAATACTATTGGAAACAAAACGATAATATGTTGGTAGCCATATCATATCCTGCTGTTTTAGGTATTAGCGCTCCAACTGCCAACAATGGTAGTTTCAGGTCGGAAGGCTGGGAAATTTCGTTAAACTGGAGAGATAAAGTAGGTGAGCTGAATTATGCAGTTGGATTTAATATTGGCGACAATGTTTCTAATCTGGTTTCGATGAAAAATGCAAGCACAGTAGTCAATGGATTTAATTCATGGCTCGAAGGTCAACCCTACGGTACTTATTGGGGATATAAAGCAGCCGGGCTGATTACTACGCAAGAAGAATTGAATACGTATAAAGCTAAAGCTGGGACTACCAATGAAGTGATACCATCTAATATTCGTATTGGTGACATGATGTTCGAAGATGCCGACAATGATGGATCTATCACTAAGTCGGATATGGTAAAATTAGGTGAAGACATGCCTCATTATTCCTTTGGCTTAAACTTTAATTTAAATTGGAAAGGATTTGACTTAAGCGCTTTCTTTCAAGGTGTTGGCAAAAGAACTGTTATGCGTACCGATCAGACCAGAGGCCCGATGCTGGCATGGTATCAACGTCAAAATGCAGCTTGGAGCGGAAAACAATATTCTGACATAGGCGAATCGGAATATGTTATGAGCAATAATTTACAAGCTTATTATAACCAGGTACAGAAAACTTCCGATTTAATGCCGAAACTTTCGGCCAACGACGTAATTAACAAATACAATTATTTGTATTCTTCGGCCTGGTACAGTCAGTTAGATGGGAAATATATCCGGCTTAAAAACATAACTTTTGGCTATACGCTACCTAAAAAAGTGACAACCAAAGCCAGTATCGAAAATGCAAGGATTTACTTTACAGGGACTGATTTATTTGAATTCACTAAAATAAAAGATGGCTGGGATCCCGAAGCAAGCAGAGATACGTACGGAGGTACCAATGGCGCCAATGCATATCCCTTTACACGTGGTTTTACAGTAGGTATTGATCTAACTTTTTAAATAGAACAACAATGAAAAAGATAACAAATTATATAAAAGTCGGGGTTTTCGCTCTAATAATAATGTTTTTTGCAGGATGCGATGATATGCTGAACTTAAATCCTACGGTTGACATAACAGATGCAGCTGTGTGGAATAAACCGAGTGACTTTGCTTTAGGTACTAATAAATTTTATGAGTATTTACCAAAAGTAATGAACGCACAAAACAATGATGATACAAAGAAAATTTACAATACACGTGATGGTTTGATGCATCGCGATTTGGATGCTGATTTAATCTCCAATTTCGTATCCAACACTGTAATCAGCCGGTCGGCAATCGGTGAAGATGATGCCTATAACCGCCAAATGTACCGTTCCTTCTTTTCAAGGATGCGTCAGATAAATTTCTTACTCGAACGCGCCGATGCATACACTGATAAAGCGGCCATAGCTCAATATGTTGGCGAAAGTTATTTCTTTCGTGCTTTTTCGTCGTACCTGCATTTTCGCGATTTTGGTCCGGCGGTAATCGTAAAAACGGTGCTTGATGTCGACAGTGAAGAACTCACAGCCGCAAGAGCTTCGCGAATTGATTTCTTTAATTGGATGATTGAGGATTTAAAGACTGCCGAAAACCTATTGACTGCCAATGCTAATCTCACTACCGAAAACAAAGGACGCATAACAAAAGAAGCGGCTCAAGCGCTTATGGCTCGGTTATATCTTTTCGAAGCAGCATGGCAAAAATACCATTTCGGAAACATTGCTAAAAATGGAGAGAATAAATCATTCTTCACACTTGCAGCCGAAAGTGCCAAACTCGTCATTGATGGAAACCAATTTGCTCTTTTCCGAAATGCTTCGATGGGCAACGATAGCTATCGTTGGATGTTTATTCTCGAAAGTTCGGCACAATGCAATCCGTACAAAGTACTGAAGAGTGCGAATAAGGAGTACATTTTATGCAACCGGTTCGATGAAACTATTCGTCAGTCAGGCAATAACATCTCACATACCGCACAATCGTATTATGCAACTAAGAAAATGGTTGAAATGTATCTCGACATTAACGGTCTGCCGGTGTCAGAACAGAATTATTCTGATTGGGATTCTTTCTTAAATAACCGGGATCCACGCCTGAAAAATTCAGTCGGGTACATTGGACAGCAGGTATGGTCATATGGCTCGAACGGACGTGTAGACTGGACCGGTGGTAACGCCGACAAAGCAACACAGATGTTTGTTACGGGTGATAAAAAAGCGTTCCGTAATTTAAAATGGGTCACCGAAAGAAACATGAATGTTACCGAGGACGGATATGATGTGCCTGTAATTCGTTTGGCCGAAATGTACCTGACTTATGCCGAAGCTGTTTACGAAGATAAAGGAGCGATAACCGATGAACAACTGGAATATTCGCTGAATAAAGTGCGTGAACGGGTTGGAATGCCCGATTTGACAAATGCATTTGTTTCAGCAAACGGATTGAATATGTTAACTGAAATTCGTCGGGAACGTGCAGTAGAATTTTACATGGAAGGATTAAGGCTCGATGACTTAAGACGCTGGAAACAGGCCGAAGTTGAAATGTCAGCTGATATAGAAGGTTTACCCTATTTATACAAAGGCGTGAGCACTATTTTTGCAACGAAATCAAAAAAGTTCGAGTTAAAGAATGCTGATGGTGTGAGTTATTTAAATTCAAGAGGAACAGCGCTGGTAACTTATACTTACAAAAAAACATCCGATGCTGTTAAAACTTACGATGATGGATCGCAATACGTTCTATTCGAACCATCAACTAACCGTCAGTTCAAAACTCACAATTACTATCGTCCTATTCCGTACGAAGAATTTGATATGAATCCTAATCTCGAACCAAATCCGGGTTGGGAAAAATAGAACGATAAAGAATTAAAATAAGATTTTATATGTTTCGGCAGTTGAATTGTAAACTGTCGAAACATATTAAAAAAAAGCAAATGAAACAAGCAGGAATAAAATACAGTTTACTAATTTCGGTAGTACTACTATCGGTAACTTTATTTGCACAGCAAACACGCCAGTTCGTACATCCTGGCATTTTACATACGCAGGCATCCATCGATTATGCTTATAAAAAAGCTGCAGCGAAGGAATATCCATGGTACAATACATATCTCGATTTTAGTCAGGCCTCATACAGTAAAAAAACTTATGTAATGAGTGGCGGCGATTCAATAGCCACACGTGATGCAAGCTATAACACAGCGACCCGAAACCATAAACTTGCGCTCGAGAGCGATGCGTATGCCATTTATTCACAAGCTTTGATGTACAAATTGCTAAAGAATGATGATTATGCAAAAAATGTCGTCAAAATACTAAATGATTGGTCCTATAAATTAAAAAGAATAGTAGGTGCGGATCAAACGCTCACAGTAGCATTCAATGCCTATTTTATGGCTTGTGGCGCTGAACTCATCAGAAGTTATTCCGGATTTACCGAAGCTGATCAAAATCAAGCCAAAAAAATGTTTCGCGAAATATGGTATCCTCAAGTACAAAGCATTTCGCGCTATGGCGGTCAGGGAACCTGGGATTCATCTTCGGCAAAATGCGTAATGGCGATGGCTATTTACTTAGAAGATGCGGATATGTATGATTCGGCTTATAATTATTTTTACAATGGCGTGGGCAATGGAACCATCAACCATTATTTTATCGAAACCGGACAAAGTCAGGAGTCGGGTCGCAAACAAGGCTATGCACAATTAGGATTAGGAAACTTTGAAGAGTGGTGCGAAATAGCCTATAATCAGGGGAGTCCCGAATTGTGGAATGCCCGAAACAATATTATAGCTGCTTCATTCGAATATCATGCTAAATATAATTTAGGCGAGTCGGTTCCTTTTACAACCATTCAGGGTCAATATGATGGAACCACTTTTTCTTCTATTTCGGCTGATGGGCGTGGCGATTTCAAGCCAATTTATTATATGGCTTATAATCATTTCCATAACAGATATGGAATATCAATGCCATATACAAAACGGGTCATCGACGAAAAGCAACCATTGGAAAAAATGCATGCTACCATAACCGATGGCGCTGGTTACGGGTCACTGTTCTTCAATAATCCGGAACAAGTTCCCGCGGCTGTAAAACAAAATATTGACAATAACTATATCGTTTTTGCTACCGATAATTATTTGGTGTTGAAAAATTGTGAAAATACACACCTTAAGGTTTTCAACATTCTGGGAAAACAAGTGTGCGATCTCGACATTAATGATAATATTGAGCGGATAGCTTTAGATAAAGGTTTTTACATAGCACAAGTTGACGATAGTTTTACTCAAAAACTAATCATTAAATAAGATATCTCTAAATTTCTCAATTAATTTTTTTATTAATCATTTTTAAAAATTACTCATTATGAAAACATTACGTTTTTTTTTAGTTGCAGCGTTTGTTGCGGGTTTTGGATTTAGCGTTGTGGCTCAAACCACAATTAAAGATCTTATTGATAGTGGCGCTTATTATGAACAACCGAACTACATGTGGTACGATTTTAAGGTGTCGGCCTCCGATCCTTTGGACAAGGTTTATAGCGGGTACACAGTTAACTCAACTGATAATTCAAAGGTGAACGGCTGGTTAGTGGGTTGGCCCGCCAATGATGCAGGTGTTACAGTTAACTGGGACAAAACTGCAGGAACTTTAGTGGCTGATAAATCGGCAGTATTAAATGACAATGGATTTGCTTCACGTACACTGAAAATTGGAACTCCACAGTTAAATTATAACACGAAAGCCTATCCTTTCATTGCTATTAAATTCAGAACACTCCCTACTTGTGGCGTTGGTGGTTTTCAGGATGCCGACGAAACAAAAGAAAAAATGTATGGCGGAACTCGTTTGCATGTTGTTGAACGTGCTGCTACTGCTGTAAATGGTGCGAACTCTGACTTTTGGTTGCGTATTCCTCGTAATCAGGCCGATGCTGATGATATGTTTTCACGCAAAGGCGACGATGTAAACAATTGGTTAACTGTTTATTCACCTAACGAACAAGATACTATCCACATTTTCAATCTTAAAGGCGCTGTCATGCGTAATCATGCAGGAGGTGCTATTTCAGAAAATACTGCTGCTGTTATTGACTTTTATCTAATGTCAATAGACATGTTGTCCGAGACCGGAACACTTGAGGTAGAATGGATACGTTCGTTTAATTATGCAGAAGATGCACAGGAATATGCCGATCAATTATACGCATCAACTTCGGTTAAAACTGTAAACGAGCTGAAAGCAAATATCTATTCTGCAAAAGGTAAAATTATTGTTGATGGAGTTATTAACCCAACGATAGAAGTGTTCAATTTCCAGGGACAGTCATTGCTGAAAGAAATCGGCAATGAAATCTCTGTAGCTGCCGGAAATTATATTGTGAAGGTAACGCTGAATGGAGCGACCAAAGCATCAAAACTGATTGTAAAATAAACTATTGAAGAAGAGAGCTCGGTAAATATGCCGGACTCTCTTCATTTTTTTTACAGAAGTAGCTTTTTATCTTCTTTTTTTTGTATCATTTGTTCACCTTAAAAATTTTAAATAAATATCATGCATCCATTTTCAATTCAAATAACGAAGAAATACGTAAATTTAGTTTTCATCCTTATTTTGTTACTGAACACTTCACTCATATACGCACAACGTAGCTTTGTTCATCCGGGTTTATCGCACAAACAATCGGACTTCGATAGAATGAAAAGCATGGTGGACGCTAAAATTGATCCATGGTATACTTCCTTTCAAAACCTGAGTCTGGATACCAAAGCCAGATATACTTATGCGGTGCAGGGCAAATCAACCTTCACTAATGTTACTCAGGATGGCGCTAATTACAGTGCATTCTCATCAGATATAAAAGCAGCCTACCTCAATGCAATTATGTGGGCGGTATCGGGCGATACACGTCATGCCGATAAAGCGGTAGAAATTTTAAATGCTTGGCAAAACCTCACCTCATTTACTGCCGGAGGAACTCCTTCGTTGGATGCCGGACGCGTGGCGTGGCAAATTATCGAAGCCGCCGAAATTATCAGATCTTATAAGGGTTGGGCTGCCGAAGATATCCTTAAATTTCAGAATATGCTCGTGTACCCCGGCTATTCAAACACTACTGTGCCAACAGGAGCTACCACTTTTTACTGGAAAGTATATATGGGCGATTCCGGCCGACATGGAAATCAGGATTTATTCGGCTGGAGAACTGTAATGGCCATGGGTGTATTTCTGGACAACGAAATAATGTACGACAGAGCGCTCAACTATATCAACGGAAAAGCTCACCGTTCGGATGACTTGCCTTATCAATCGGGTCCTCCAATTATATCCAGCACTGTTGATAATTCCCGTTTGAATGATTATTACGATTATTTCGGTTCACCTTCAGGGTTTCGTTCCGATATTCCCGACTATGGATACAATGGTGTGTTAGAATATTTTATATGGGAAAACGGTCAGTGTCAGGAAAGTTCACGCGATCAGGATCACGCGGTACTCGGTATTGGCATGGTGGCATCAATTGCCGAAATGGCATGGACACAAGGCGACGATTTGTATAGCCAACACGAGAACCGTATTTTAAAAGGTTATGAATTTGCAACCAAATACAATGTGTCATTGAATTATTCTTTTCCCGATCAAACAACGCCATGGGAACCCACGGTAGAGTCGGGTGAATTTATTCAACAAAAAGACCGAACGGGCAGATGGTTCTCTAAAAAAGTAAATCCTTATAACGAAAGTATTTTCGAAACACAGGTACTTACGCGTGGAAATTTCAAATCGGATAAACGTCCCATTTACGAAATGTCGGTGGCACATTATAATGTACGCGAAGGTTTATCAATGGATGAAATGACATGGACCAAACGTGCTCTTGATATTTCGAACAAAGAAATGGGCTACGAAAAAACAGGATGGTCGCTCGACCATTTAGGATGGGGAGGACTTACTTTTCACAGGAATAATTGGATGGCCGGCGATCCTGTTAGTTTTGCCACAGGTCAAAAAGTTTTCGGAATGCACAAAGTGCCTTGTGTGATCAATGCAGCCGATTACGATTTTCATGCCGGCGATGGTCAGGGAAAAACCTTCAACGATTTAACTTCAACCAACGAAAGTGGAAGCTATCGGAACGATGGCGCAGTTGATATCGTGCAAGATGATCAAAGTTTTGTTGTGGATAAAATGGAAAACGGAGAATGGATGAGTTACACTTTGGGATTATCTACCAACGGCGATTATGTAATCAGCGTACGCCACAAAACCACACAAGCAGGTAGTAAACTCAAATTTGTAATTGATAATGATTTGACCTTTGAGTCGGAACTGCCCATCACTTCGGGTTACGAAGAAACTGTGTTGGGAAAAATACGTTTGACAGTTGGCGCTAAGGTCCTCAGGGTTTACGTTACCGGACAAAGCCATCTGACCCGCCTGAGTAAAATAGGAATATCGCTTGACCCTTCTGTCGCAAAAGACATTACACTTCAAGTGGCAATATCGGCTTCGAACAAAGCAGAATTAAAGTGGAATTATTGGAATATGTTTCCACAAAATGTGTCGGTTTACAGAGGAACAACAGCGAATTTCGAAAGCGCTGTTGTTTTAGCTGAAAACCTCACTACAAATTCATATACCGATGCTTCTATTGTGGGTACCACCCCTCAGTATTATTACTGGATCAGGGACAATAACAATGCTCAAATAACATTGTCGAATGCTCAGACAGTAAAGTGGGGTCAATTCTTCGATACATTTTCAGCAACTGAAACCCCGGTTTGGAATGTGTCAAGTGGGGTCGGGGAGTTGAAAGATAATTATTTAAACATTGATTATAACGCTTCAAGTACAGCTGTAATAGTGCGTACCGGCGGGATTACACTGCATGCGGGTAATTACCCGATTGTAGCCTTAAAAGCAGATCTTCCTCAAGCTACAACTTTAGCTTTGCACAATGCATCCACCAGTATTTTAGGCGGTGGCGTTGATAAGTATTCGGGCATTGTGGAGAACAATATATATTACTATGATTTAAATAAATTAGGGTTTGTCCGTTCCGGAGTCACTACAATGGTACCGTCCGATAATATATTATCGAGTGTAAGTTTCAGTATCCGGCTGGCTACTTCGGGCAACGTATCTTCAAAGCTGTATTGGGTGGCTTCCTTTGAAAGTATAGAAAAATTAAACCAATTTCTCTCCACAGGTATTGAACAGCCAAGTAAACCCACATTGTCATATACAACGGTGAATCATCAACTGACAATTTTCGGTATCAATGAACCTGCGCTGATACGAATTGTCGATGTGAGTGGACAAACGATACTTCAAAAAACATTCAACAGCAGTTCGCCCGTTATCGATATACCGAAAAAAGGGATATATATACTACAGATAAATAGCAATTCAACAACCGTAAATCATAAAATAATCGTTAATTAAAAAATCAACTTTAAAAAAATCACTATTATGAGAACAACATTTACATTAAAAAAAGGAATTGCAATATTTGCAACTGCTTTGGCTTCTGCGGGCATTTCGGTGTCGGCAGGAACACAATCGCTGATTCAGCCTTTTACCGAGGCCGGATATTGGAATACCCAAAACAGTAGCACTTATACTGTGGCCGGTGGCCGATTAAACTGTACTATGGCCAATCAGGGCACAAGCTATAGAGCCGATCTTTGGTACAATTTCTCGAGTAATGCCGCTGCCGATTTTAGCTTAAATCCAACGACGGATGTGTATTTGGCCATTAAGTTTATTGGCGACAGGCCGAACGGAAATCTGAAATTTGAAATGCAATGGCTGAATGGTACAGCAACTGCCTGGATGAATTCACAATGGAACGTTAGTCCCGGAGATGGTAATTTTACCAGCACAGCAAATAATAAAATTTACTACTTCCGCTTAACTAAAGATGCCAATTACACCGGAACTGCCATCACCATTCGTCGAATGCACCTGGTAATGGCCGATGCAAAGGTGGCGCCTTATGAATATAAGGTTGACTGGGTGGCCACTTTTACCACATTAGAAGAGATTGAAGCCTTTAAAGATGCTCAGGACGATGGTGCGCTGGATGCTGACGAAACAACCATCGACCCCGCTACTTTATCGGGTTATATCAATCAGCAGTTCAATGCCGGCGCCGAAAACTGGGTGAAAAGTTATACCGACACCAAAGTGGTTTGGAACAACGGCAAATTAATTTTCTCAAATCCTACAGCTTCGTCGTCAATGCTTCAGGTAAAGAAAACAGGCATGACGATCAATACAGGCAATTTTCCATATCTTGCTTTAAAAATGGATAAACTGCCTGCCGGAAGTAGCCATTTTAAAATTCAGACCAATTGTGCCGCTCTTGGTATTTACGACTCCTGGTATTCGGTAGTACAACAAAAAGGAGATGTTTATGTGTTCGATATGACTGCGGCTGTCAATAAAAATACTTCGGCAGTTCAGAATGCCATCAGTACAGAAAATACTGCCGATGTATGGATAGATTTTGGCACTGTGGCTGATAATGAAATGGCTCAGATAGAATGGATAAAATCCTATCAAACGCTCGCCGAAATTCCTACCGAATCGGCAAGTCCGCTTGTTCCCGAAACCGATACAAATGCAGGTGGTTTGGCATTCGAATTTAGTACCGATAATTTAAGTACTTCGTCGTGGGAATGGAAAACGGTACATTGGCAAGGAGGTGAAAATGGCGTAAAGGTAAGTTCGTCGAACGATCAACTCGTCATGGAACCAAATGCTCAGGTAGGAGCGCAAACAAGTCAGAGCAACTATGCTTTAAACACAACAAATTACCCCTATTTAGCTGTTAAAGTAGACGAAATGGGTGATGCGGCTTACTTTAAATTTCTTATTTCATCGCTATCGAAAGGTGGATACGAGAAATCTAGTGTTGATGCAACGCTTGTGGGTACTAAAATGTATGTGTTTGATGTTTCAACCATGCCTACAGTTTCTACAGCTACTGATGTTAATGTGCGCATGGATTTTTATCAGGGAACTTCGGGAACTATCAACCCCACATTGCCTGTAAAAGTAGACTGGGTACGTTCGTACAAAACGATGGATGAAATAAATGCACTCACAACTTCTGTTAATGATAAATTAAATACTGATTTATATGCGTTTGCGAAAGAGAATAAGGTGATTGTAAGCGGAACCCTTGCCGGACAAACCCTTACAGTGTTTAATGCGAAGGGACAACAGCTCAAACAAGTAATTGCAACGAACGATAAAACCCTTATAAATTTAAATGCGGGAATGTATTTTATAAAAGTAGATGCAAAGGTATTAAAGATTGTTTTGTAGAAATTTGCTCATAAAATGCACAAAGGGCTGCAGGTTAATAATCGACAGCCCTTTTTCGGGAGATATCTTCAAGGGTCTAATGTATTTTTCATTGCGAAGTTGAAGTATAATTGTGAAATTATTCGTATCCTAAGTGTCACATTAATAAACCGGTAAAGCAGTGTTAGTGTACTTTCTTTATAAAATGAAAAGCATCAGGAGTAGAAAAATAGTCCGTAGGCTTCGGCGCCTGCTCAGTCGATAGGACTTCAATATCAATAGAACAAACAAATACCATAATAATATAAGGCTAAAAATAAAATACTTAGTGCTGATTGTTCATTATTTATTGATGCTTTTGCGGATCATCATATAAAAAGTTTCAGTACCATACATTCCCAATTCACTCCAATTGATAATTACGTATATCTGCTGCGTTGTTCGTATTATAAAAAGATGTATCATAATCAGATAAGCATCTATGTATAAGTTAATAATTGTTGATCTATTTGTTAAGCTGATTTCAACAGAATAATTTCAACAGAATAGACCTCTATCCGTAACCCTTTAGCTACGCTGACCGTTGGTTCTCCCAAGGAGAAAGGGGACATAGCAGTCATTTGATGAGATTCGTTCCATTTTCTCACTCGACAAGTCCCTCTCAAAAACCAAATTCCGCTTTTCTTTCTCCTCTGGGAGAAAGTACCCGAAGGGGGATAGAGGTCGGAGAGGGAACCAACGGTCAACGACCGAAGGGAGTTAATTAGGGAGAGGTTGAAATTAAAAAATATAAATGGTTATCCGTTTTTATACCTATTAAAAATTCATAATCAAAATAAAAATGAATTGGAACGCGGATTCCGCGAATATAGCTGATAAAACTGATTGAAATTATTTCTTTTGCTGATTTAATTCGGATAATAGTCCCGATGAATCGGGACTGATTTAAGCAAATCCGTCAAATTTCATTTATGAAACGGAGTTCTTGACGACAAATATATATAAATTATTCTCGTAAAAAAATTACAAATCAGCATAGAATCCGTTGAAAATAAACCGCGAAAATCAGCTATATCAGCGGAATCCGCGTTTCTACTTTTCTTTTAGGTAATAATACGGATAATCATAAAAATATATCAATAAATAATATCAATTATCTACCTTAAGTCGATTTCTTAAAGAAAAACATACGTGAAAAAATCTACTGTCCTGAAATTAGTTCTGATTTCTATTCTTAGTCCTTTGCTTTCAAATATTATCGCACAATCACATTGGGAGAGTGTTCTGGTTGATACTGATACCTATAAATATATAGTACCTACAGCAAGTATGGGCAACAATTGGATGAGTACATCTTTCAACGATGCGCAATGGAGTTCGGGCATTGGTGGTTTTGGATTTGAGGATGGAGATGATAATACCACTCTACCTGCCACTTCCACTTTGTATGTGCGAAAAGAAATACAAATTCCTACCGGTTTAGTTATTCAGTCCTTATTTATGGATTTGGATTACGATGATGGCTTTGTGGCCTATTTGAACGGAACGGAGATAGCCCGTTCCAATAATGTGCCGGCAGGAGTTCCGATGTTTAATACCATTCTGAGTGCCAACCACGAAGCCCTGATGTATTCGGGTGGTTTGCCCGAGCGCTTTGTGCTTGATCCGACTTTGCTTAAGGAGGGTTCAAATCTTATTTCCTTTCAGTTTATGAACCGAACCATTAGTTCTTCCGATATGTCGGCCAGAATATTTTTACATGCCAAAATTCAATCAGTTGAAACATTATTCCATCCCACCCCCGTTTGGTTTATCCCCCCTCTTGATTTTACCGAAAGTCATCTTCCGATAATAAATATTGATACCCAGGGGAAAATCATCGTTGATGATCCAAAGATAGATGCTATTATGGGCGTTATCGACAATGGAAAAGGAAATATCAATTATGTTTCAGGAGCTTTCAATCATTACAATGGCAGTATCGGAATAGAATTAAGGGGAGAGTCTTCTCTAACTTCGGTAAAAAGTAGTTATCGTTTCGAAACGCGTGATTTTCTGGGCGAAAATCTGAATGTTCCCCTCTTAGGGTTGCCCAAAGAAAACGATTGGATTTTGTACGGGCCGTATATCGATAAATCTTTGATCCGAAATATGCTTATTTATCATGTTGGAGAACAAACCGGACGATATGTATCAAGAACAGTTCCCTGCGAGTTGATGGTTAATGGCGAATACATGGGCGTTTATGTGTTGATGGAAAAAATCAAACAAGATGATAACAGAGTGAATATAGCCAAGTTAAATGAGGTTGATAATGTAGGCTCTGCACTGAGTGGTGGATACATTATCCGGATGGATAAAACCGACGTGGGTACTGTTTCATTTTCGAGTGGGCTGCAATATCTCGACAGAGCAAAAGTAACATTACAGTATTACGAACCGGCAAGCGATGTAATTACAAGTCAGCAAAAGACTTATATTAAAAAATATGTGACCGATTTTGAAAATACGCTCATTGGTTCTGATTTTTCAAACCCCGAAACCGGATACCATAAATTTATTGATGCAGGTTCATTTGTGGATTTTATGCTCACCAACGAAGTGGCGCTCGAAGTGGATCGATACAAGTTCAGCACCTACTTTTTCAAAGAAAAGGATATGGATGGAAATAAACTTCATGCCGGCCCGGTATGGGATGCCGACAGAGGAATTGGGAACGACGTAAATTGGCCTTACGGTCAGTGGGGCGATGTGTGGCAATATAACTATGGTACTAAAACCGACGGCAGGGTGTATTGGTGGGAAAGATTGATGCAGGATACTTATTTTCAGAATTTATTCGCAACCCGATGGAATTATCTGAGAAATAGTTTATTGAGCGACCAAACCGTCAGCAATTATATTGACTCTATGGCAATTGTTTTGGATCAGCCACAGGCACGAAATTTTCAACGATGGCCTGTAATGGGGGTTAAGCTTTATCAAAATACTTTTGTGGGACAGAATTATGCCGAAGAAATTGATTATTTGTCTACCTGGACATTGGATCGTTTGCATTGGATCGACGCCAATATCCCCGGAAAAGTACTGCATCCTCAGGCCCGGATAACACTCGATAAAGTGAAAAGCACTGACGAAAAGTTCGTGGTCAGATTACAACTGACAGATGATTATTTTAACCGCAGTATTTTTAAAAACAAAAATTTCAAACTGAATAACGAAGGCGAATTTATACAAAAGGATACAATTTTGTATGTCGATGCGTCAACTGTAGAGCTGCATCTCAAAAAACTAAACCAAGGAGCTACCCTCCCGGCCGATTTTACAATAACGACTTTGGCGAAAGTTGTAAATACTTCTGTCGACCTTGAAAGTAACAGCTTCGACAAGGTCAATGGACGCTTGGATAATGTACCGACGTTCAACTTAAAAGCATATTTCGATCAAAATTATTTGATACTGAATTGCGAAGATCCGGATTTGCTGGGCAATGCGCTCGAAGTTTATGATACAATGGGTAAATTGATGATCTCATCCCGTTTGTCCAAAACTAAAATAAATAAAATTGAAACTCATCTGAAAAGTGCTGTTTACCTGCTGAAGTATTATATCAACAATCAATTAATAGTCACGAAATGTATTCGATAATTATTGCCGGTTCATAATATTTGTTTCAAGCTCTCTTTCGTTTGAAACAAGAGGCAAATGGCCAAACCTGTGAAGGGCAAAAAAGATAGTATTATCAGATTTCGAGAACTATCCTAAAAATTAATATTTACGATAAATCCCGTACTTCGATGTTTGTCCCCTTTGGAAAAGGGACGAGCGCAGCGGAGGGGTTTTCAATAATTCCACAGTTCCACCATTAGCACAATTGATAATTGATAATTAATAATTGGTATAGGCGCTTAGACCGCCCAATGATTTGTTGGCTGTAAGCCAATTATATTCTAGCCCAATGGCAAAGCCTTGGGTTAGATGATAAACATACGAAATATGCGCCCTGCAAGGGCAAAATAATAATATTGCCCTTGCAGGGCGCATGTCACTTTCTATTATTACAGCCCCAAGGCATTGCCATTGGGCTAGGATATATTGCCACTTTGTGGCGAATATTGGGATAAGCATGAAGTTGTACCATATAAACAAGATGAAAATGTTATTCAAACCATCTATAATAGACATTTATTGGGGCGGTCTAAACGCGCCTATACCAAATTAATAATTCATAGGTCTAAGGTCTAAGGTCTCTTGACTGGAGACTGGCGACCGTAGACTTATTGGCACATTGGCATATTATCACATTGGCACATTAGCCTCCCCTTTGTCTTTGCCTGTTCCTTAGCCTTAATTTCTTCATTGGCATATTTTCAAATTAGCACATTCTCACATTGTCTATAAGTCTCGCGACCGATGACCTTAGACTTTTGACTTTTTTCCCCTTGCTCAATTTTATTCTCTGAGATAAACTTCGCACTCCGCAACTGTCCCCTTTGGAAAAGGGGACGAGCGCAGCGGAGGGGTTTTCAACAGTTCAACGCTTCAACAGTTTTGAGTTTTGAGTTTTGAGTTTTGAGTTCTGAGATCAACGACTTTAGACCTTAGACTTTTGACTTTTTCCCCCTTGCTCAATTTTATTCTTTGGATTAAACTTCGCACTCCGCAACTGTCCCCTTTGGAAAAGGGGACGAGCGCAGCGGAGGGGTTTTCAACAATTCAACGCTTCAACAGTTTTGAGTTCTGAGTTTTGAGTTCTGAGTATTGACAAAGACGATTCAATTAATCAGTTATTCAACAATTCTACAAATTCAACAGTTCAACGCTTCAACGCTTCCACACGCTTGTTTATTTTCCTACATCTTGCGTACCGATCTTACTCTCTCCTTTGGGAGAGGGCTGGGGTGAGGTTGGGGAGTACCCGAAGGGGGAGGGGTTAAAGGAACTCAGACCTGACAGGTTTTCAAAACCTGTCAGGTCTTGAATAGAGAACCTGTTAGGTCTTGAATGGATAAACAACTATTTGCCAGCTTAAATTGTTATTTTGTATATTTTATTTTATGTGGAGGGATTATGAAATAAAGAACTACCTCAATCGCCCGCACCCAAGGCTATTAAGTCAAAAGTACAGTTGGCTGTACCTGATGACTGTGGCTGTTATTTTTGCACTCCTCCTGAATCATTTGCAACCTTATGGACTGGCAGGCTGGCATCACCCGCGCAAATGGATCATTCTCTCGTCCTTCGGACTTATTTTTATACTTGTCTACAGCCTTGTACACTGGCTATTGCCCCGGTTTTTCAGACTTTTCTTTACGCGCGAATGTTGGACGCTACGCAAGGAGCTCAGCGCCCTGTTTGTTTCTTTTCTGCTCGACTCGGGGGTCAACTGGGCTTTTGCAATGGTCAAAATATCCTATCTGGAGCCTTCGCTCGCTTCTTTTGTGCGCTTTCATTTTTATACCCTCGAACTGGGCATACTGCCGATGATGGCTTTTTCGCTGCTGGTGTGGTATGGCGATGCCGGACAAAAAACTGCTGAAATAGCGCCAAAGCTGCCCGAGCCAATGCCCGCGCCGCTGTTGCATTTCAACCAACATGTTTTCGATCCCGACAAAGTGATCTACATTAGCAAAACCGGCAACTATCTGAATTTTTATATCAACAACAAGGGAGAATGTACAGTCTGTCAAAGTAAAGAAAGTATGAAGCAACTGCTGTCTGCCCTGAATAACTACCCGCAATTTCTGCAAACCCACAAGTCCTTTGTGGTGAATGCCGACTATGTGAAGTACATATGTGGCCATTACGATAGTATGAAGCTGCGGCTAAAGGATTGCCCGGATCATGTTCCTGTCTCGCGCCAATTTATGCCTAACATCAAACAACAGTTTCTACACACGGGAAGGAGAAGAAAGAAGAAATGAGCTTCGGGTCAATTGACAATTGAGAATTGACAATTGATAATTGAAGCTATCCGGGTAAATGCCTGTTTTTCAACCATAAGTGACCGATTCAAACCGTGCATACCCGAACACACCGCACACTTACCCGAGCTCCCCGCATACGTACCCGAGTACTCCGGGTAAATACCCGAGCTTCCCGCGTGCTTACCCGAGCTCTCCGGGTAAATACCCGGGCTCGCCGCATACGTACCCGAGCTTCCCGCGTGCTTACCCGGGCTCTCCGGGTAAATACCCGAGCTTCCCGCGTGCTTACCCGAGCTCTCCGGGTAAATACCCGGGTCCGCCGCATACTTACCCGAACTCTCCGGGTAAATACCCGAGCTTCCCGCGTACGTACGGTAAGTCTCCGCGTACGCACCATAACTGCCCGGGTATGCACTGTAAGCACTACGGTTGAAGGGTATCAATAAAGAAATAGTACTGTTCATAGCGCAGGCGCAGGCGCAGTCTCCACAGCTGAAAGCGCAGGCGCAGGCTCTTTATCTATCGTAGTTCCTTATCATTGTTTTGATGCTACATTGGCTAATGTCCAAAATATAAAATCTTTTTTCTTTTATCCGTCATTTTCCGCTAAATCAGCGAAAATCAGTGTTCTATTAATACTTTAAAATGGCACATTAATTCTACTTTGACAGATTATTTTTCAGACAGAATTTACAGGATTTACATATTTAATTTTTGGTATTTTGACCTGTTCATCCTGTAAATCTTGTCTCTATTTTAAATAAAAACGCAGGATATCGAGTTTATGAAAATCTTGAATTTTAATCCGTCAAAGTAGGATTATATAGTTCCATTTATTTAGAATAAACTTTGTTGCGAAAGTTCAGGGTAGTTTACAGGCTGAAGTATTTCGGGATAGTTCCTGTCGGTTTTTGAATTACCTGCCACCTTTGATATTGTATGAGCTTTCATATTTCTTTCGTCATAAGGCAATATAATTGACTTTATTTCTTCGGTGGTTGACAATGGATGGAGCCATTTGTCGGCTGATGCATTGTCGAAAATCAAAGGCATTCGTTTTTTTGAGTTGTGAATCATTTCCATCAATGGATTAGCAGGGGTTGTCACTATACTGAAAGTATCGTAACACGCTCCGGTGGACTGATCGACCCATGTATCGAAAACTGAACCCAATAAAAAACCGGATGCATGTGCTGGTTCGATAAAATAAGGGTATTTGTTGTTGTTGAAATCTCTCCATTCAAAAAAACCGGACACAGGCAGCAAGCACCTGCGCGAAAGAATGTTTTGAGCAAACGAAGGTTTTTCAAATATAGTTTCACCCTTTGCATTTAATGTTTTATTGCGTAATTCTTGCGCATCAGCTTTTGTTTTTACCCATGAAGGGATAAGACCCCACTCTTTTAGCACAAATTCATTGTCGGTGATCACAGGCAATTGAGGGTGCGAAAACCCACTGACCATATAAAGGTTAGGGATTTCAGGTTCATTTGGATTTTTCTTTTTCTTTCTGATGCTGGCCGGAAGACTGTTGTAGTACTCCTCTGCGGTCATTAATACACCTTTTCGAATGATGGCAACTGTAAAACACATAAGATTTTAAACGAAGTGATTTGATGATAAAGTATAAATACAAATTACTAAATGAACATATAAAATATAATATTGGTTCAAAACTGTGCTGAATTATGAAACAAAATTGTTTACTTTGTGATACTTTGTATTATTTCTACTTTAACAGATTATTTTCAGACAGAATTTACAGGATTTACATATTTAATTTCTGGTATTTTGACCTGTTCATCTTGTAAATCTTGTCTCTATTTTAAATAAAAACGCAGGATATCGAGTTTATGAAAATCTTGAATTTTAATCCGTCAAAGTAGTAATATAATGAAACAGGAAAACAATATGCAGGAATTCAATAAAATAGCAGCAACGATAAATTTAGAGTTTTTTTCTGCAAACACAGGCACACATGTACATCTGCCTTATTTCGACGGTGGAATTGCAGCAGGTTTTCCCAGTCCCGCCCAGGATTTCGAAGATTTAAAAATTGATTTAAATACCGAGCTGATCAGTAGCCCTTCCAGTACTTTTTATGCCAGAGTAAAGGGAACATCTATGCAGGATGCCGGTATTTCGGACGGTGATATATTGGTAATTGATAAAAGTATAGAACCACACAACGGGGCAACAGCTGTTTGCTTTATCGACGGTGAATTTACATTGAAATATATAAAAATTGAAAAGGATGCCGTTTATCTTGTCCCTGCTAATCCTAAGTTTCAACCCATAAAAGTGACAGAGGAAAACGATTTTTGTATTTGGGGAATTGTAACATATTCAATAAAACGTCACCTTAAATAACATTTAAAAGATAAGAAAATTTAAAACAACTTCCTGCGCTTCAGTATTTTTGTATCGATTGGCAAACCCCTCTGTTCAATCTTCAATTATTTTATTTAATGATTATCCGTATTATTACCTAAAAGAAAAGTAGAAACGCGGATTCCGCTGATATAGCTGATTTTCGCGGTTTATTTTCAACGGATTCTATGCTGATTTGTAATTTTTTTACGAGAATAATTTATATATATTTGTCGTCAAGAACTCCGTTTCATAAATGAAATTTGACGGATTTGCTTAAATCAGTCCCGATTCATCGGGACTATTATCCGAATTAAATCAGCAAAAGAAATAATTTCAATCAGTTTTATCAGCTATATTCGCGGAATCCGCGTTCCAATTCATTTTTATTTTGATTATGAATTTTTAATAGGTATAAAAACGGATAACCATTTTTTATTTTCTTATTCCCAACGCGATAGAATAGCGCTTAAGCAGGAGGGATGCCGCCTTTTTCAACCACTGCAAGGTGCGGCTTTACTACAATTGATAATTGATAATTGACAATTGATAATGAACAGCAGATCGGTTCAACGCTTCAACAGTCTTACATTGGCATATTGGCACATTAGCATATTGTTACATTGGCTTTGACTTTCGACCCTCTTCGCCTGTGCCTTCACCTGTGCCTGCATTTATTAAGATTTCTCCCCAAAAACTTGCTGTTGTTAAATATGTTATTTATCTTTGGAGGGCAAAATTTTAAGCAATTACATATACTGTCATTTACAGCAACTAAAGGCAATGATATTGGGAGGCGTAGAGTAGCATATACCGAAAAAAAGATATATATATTGGAGTGGCGGCGACAAGTGTAAAAGAAAAGAAAAAACAACTTCTCTACAAGCGGATTTCTTCAACATAACTCAAGGAAAGAAAAATTGAAAGACTGACTACTTGATTGATGATTAACTGCTAAAAAAAAGTAACTTTGCATTTACAATCAACAGAAACAATACCTAATAAAAGAAAATGGCTAAAACAGCAAAAACAGAACAGGAAGAACCTCTCGAAAAAAAACTCTGGAAAGCAGCCGATAAACTTCGAAAGAATATGGATGCGGCTGAATATAAACACGTGGTTTTGGGGTTGATTTTCCTGAAATACATATCCGATGCTTTTGAAGAACAATATCAAAACTTAGTAGCACAAATAAGTGATGGAGCCGACCCCGAGGATAAAAACGAATACATAGCTGAAAAAGTCTTTTATGTACCACCCTCTTCGCGTTGGAAGTGGATTCAGGGACGTGCAACACTACCAACCATAGGCAAAGACATTGACGATGCAATGAATGCCATTGAAAAAGACAATCCTTCATTGCGCGGTGTATTGCCCAAAGTATTTGCACAAGAAAAACTCGACAAAGCCAGTTTAGGCGGTCTGGTAAATCTGGTTGGTTCTGCCACCTTGGGAACAAAGGAAGCACAGAGCAAAGATTTATTAGGACAAGTTTTTGAATACTTCCTGGGCGAATTTGCTTTGTCCGAAGGAAAAAAAGGCGGTCAATTCTATACCCCTCAGAGTGTAGTGAAATTATTGGTCGAAATGCTTGAACCTTACGAAGGTCGCGTGTTTGACCCTTGTTGTGGCAGTGGTGGAATGTTTGTGCAAAGCGAAAAGTTCATAAACAAACATCAGGACTACTACAAGAAAAAAGGAACACAAGGCATTGCTTCGCAACTCAACCCAACCGACCGTATTTCTATTTACGGACAAGAGAGCAACCAAACAACCTGGCGATTGGCAAAGATGAATCTTTCCATCCGGGGAATCGACAGCAGCAATGTAAAATGGAACAACGAAGGTTCATTTTTGAACGATGCGCACAAAGATCTGAAAGCCGATTATATCATTGCCAACCCACCGTTTAACGACAGCGACTGGAGTGGTGAACTGCTGCGTGACGATGCACGATGGAAAGTATTGGGCGAACAGCTAACACCACCCACAGGAAATGCCAATTATGCTTGGATTCAACATTTCCTTTATCATTTAGCACCAACCGGACAAGCCGGTTTTGTGCTTTCGAAAGGTGCATTAACCACCAACACTACAGGTGAAGGCGATATCCGAAAAGCGTTGATAGAAAAAGGTTTGGTGGATTGTATTGTAAACTTACCAACCAAACTGTTTTTAAATACACAAATACCTGCTTGTTTGTGGTTTTTATCGCGCAACCGCAAAGGACGTGAAAATGAAATACTATTTATCGATGCCCGAAACATGGGCTTCTTGATAAACCGTAAAAACAGGGATTTATCACCCGAGGATATTGATTTAATAGCGGGAACATATCATAACTGGCGGACTGCGACGGGCTCAGCAGCCCCTTATGAGGATGTGGCGGGATTCTGCAAAGTAGCTACCATCGACGAAGTAGCCAAATTAAATTATGTATTAACGCCCGGCAGATATGTTGGACTGGCTGACGAAGAAGATGATTTTAATTTTGTAGAACGCTTTACCAACCTGAAAACAGAACTAGAAAATCAAATTGCTGAAGAAGCAGATTTGAATAAAAAGATAGCTGACAATTTATCAAAAATTGTAATGCCCAATGCCATATAATCCAAATAAACATCACCGCAGGTCTATTCGATTAAAAGGATACGATTATTCAAAGGCAGGGTTGTATTTTATTACAATATGTTGTCAGGATAGGATATGTAGATTTGGCGATATTATCGTAGGGGCAGGGCTTGCCCCTGCCCAAATGGTATTGAATGAATTTGGACAAATTGCATACAATGAATGGATAAAATTAACCGAACGTTTTACAAATTTTGAATTGGATGTATTTCAAATAATGCCAAACCACATGCACGGCATTATCGTATTGAACGACGCCGTAGGGGCGGGGTTCACCCCCGCCCAAAATGAAACGTTCACCCCTGCCCAAAATGGTGACAATACAGAATACAATATTCCTGCCCAAAATGGTACGGTTGACCAAAACCAAAATGGTTCGGACATAATTCAAGGGGCAGGGGCAAGCCCAGCCCCTACGGCGGTCGCATCGGTTTCCGACATTGTGGGTGCATATAAATCGTTGGTGGCAAATGGTTGTTTGGATATTTATAAATTGAATAATAAAACGATGGGCAAATTGTGGCAACGGGATTATTACGAACATATCATACGAAACGAACAATCGTACGAAACAATTTCCAATTATATCATCGACAATCCTGCAAAATGGAATGAAGATAAATTTTATACAGCACAATGAAGTTTGGATTAGAAGTACAAGTTATTGAAAATATAATTTCCGTTTTGGAGCAACACCCAAAAGTGGACAAGGCTTTTGTGTTTGGCAGCCGAGCCAAAGGCAATTACCGTCCCGATTCCGACATTGATATTGCCATCAAAGGCAACGAAATAACCACCGATGATATTATTGCCATAAGTGTAGCTTTCGAAACCAAAGGCATTACACACAAATTTGACTTATTAGATTACAACAGCATCAAAGAACCTGCTCTAAAAGAACATTTCGACAGAGTCGGGATTGAGTTTTATAGTAGGTGGAAGAAACTAAAGTTGGGTGAAGTAATAACTTTTCAAAGAGGACACGACTTAACAAGAACCGATATGGGAATTGGAAACTATCCTGTTGCTGGGTCAAATGGAATCATTGGCTATCATAACACATTTACAACCAAAGGTCCTGGTGTTACTATTGGGAGAAGTGGTAATATTGGAACTCCTCATTATTATGAGAATGATTTTTGGGCTCATAATACAGTACTTTACATAAAGGATTTTAAAGTATCTAAACCAAAATTTATTTATTACTTCCTTAAAACAATTGATTTTACACAGTTCAATGCTGGAAGTTCAGTACCGACACTAAATAGAAACCATATTCACGAATTGGATTTTCTATTGCCTCCACTTTCAGAACAAACCGCCATTGCCTCTATTCTTAGTAGTTTAGATGATAAAATAGATCTGCTGCACCATCAAAATAAAACACTAGAACAATTGGCTGAAACGCTTTTCAGGCAATGGTTTGTTGAGGAAGCGGAAGAAAATTGGGAGGTTGTTAAACTAGAAAAATTGGGGAAAATCATTTGTGGTAAAACACCTTCAAAAAAAATTGCAGATTATTTTAATGGAGATATTCCATTTATAAAAATACCTGATATGCACGGTAAAACATTTGTTTTTGATAGTGTGGACAGTTTAACTGAAAAGGGTCTTAATTCTCAACTAAACAAAACGATACCGCCAAAATCAATTTGTGTTAGCTGCATCGCAACAGTTGGGTTGGTAGTAATGAATGCGAAAACATCTCAAACGAACCAACAAATAAATTCTATTATACCTGCTAAAAATATTTATAGGTATTTTATCTATTTAAAAATGCTAACAATGAAAGATGATTTGTTAGCTATGGCTAGCGGTGGAACTGCTACTGACAATTTAAATACAGGTGATTTTTCCAAAATTGACATTTTACGTCCAAATGAAAATCAATTGAAAAAGTTTCACGAAACTGTCAATCCTTTATTTGAAAAAATATACACTAATCAAACCCAAATACGCACCTTAACCCAAACCCGCGATACGCTGCTGCCAAAGCTTATGAGTGGTGAAGTGAGGTTGGAAATGTAAAAAATATAGCTATGAGGAAAAATAGAGATAAAATTCGACAGCAAATAGCAATATTAGAAAGTTTAAAAAGTAAACGAAGGAAAAAATCATTTAAGAAGAGAGAAACTAATATTATAGTAAAAACGAGGGTAAGTGCACCTAGGTTTTTTAATAGAATTTCTACTTTAAATAAACCAATTAGCAGGGATATAAATGCTTATAAACAGAATTTAATTGAGAAATTTATTCCTTCTAATTTAAAATATCTTACATTAAATGACAATAGTCCCTTTAATCTAAATTCTATTGAAAAAAAAAGATACAAATCTAATGGTAGAATAGAAATACCGGATATTTTTTCAATTATCGACAATACTAATGAATCTTATGAAATACTAAGGAAGATAATTTCAGCTTTGCTATTAGAAAGAAACAATAAAGTTATTTTAGATTATCATTTTTGCAATAAAGTTGATTTAAGTACACAAGTCTTGTTGGATATTATTTTGCAAGATTTCTTTCTTTTTATTAAAAATTGCCAGCAAAATAACAAGCAAGTAATAGGAATATTTCCAGTTACAATTGGAGGGAGTAACATTAATAACAAAATTGACAAACTATTATTTTCTGTTGGTTCACCTGCTGTACTTAACAAAGATCAAAGAAAATTTGATGATATAATACCTTATCCACTATGCATACATGATACTGAAAGTTCAAAAGATCCAATAAAAAAGATTGAAAGCAAAGACTTAGATACAACTGCTCTTGCTGAATATGTTTTAGAGAGTTTAGCAAGAATGAATAAAAGTCTATCTTCAGAGAAACTTGATGATTTATGTACTGTAATTGGTGAAATTCTTATTAATGCCGAGGAGCATTCAACAACAAGATACAGGTTTTCAATTGGCTATTTTGAAGAGAAGAAAGAGGGAGAAAAACACTATGGAATATTTAGATTAGTAATTTTGAACTTTGGTCAAACTATTTATGAAAAATTCAAAGATCCAGATTGTCCGAATAAACCAATAGTTGATAAGATGAAAACTCTATCAGATAGTTATACTAAACGAAATTTATTAAAATGGAAAACATTTGAAGAAGAATCTTTATGGACATTATATGCTCTTCAAGAGGGAGTAACATCAATACCTAAAAAAAGAGGAAACGGATCTATTCAATTTATCGAAAGTTTTTTTAATATTAAAGAGTCTGTCGAAGCTGATAACTTTTCCAGACTGTTGATATTGTCAGGTAATACAAAAATAATTTTTGATGGAACTTATTGTATTGAAGAAAAAGAAATTGATTATCACAAATTTAAAGTGATGACTTTTAATAAAACCGGGAATATTGAAGATAAGCCTGATAATAATTTTGTCAGATATTCTGATTCATATTTTCCGGGGACATTGATAAGTGCAAAAATATTATTGAATGACGATGATTTTAAATTAGAAACAAATTAAAACAGACATTATGAAACTAAGTCATGACAACATCATTAATCTAGAAGATTTTAGGGTTGTAGAAGGCAATAGAATTGCAAAAGTATTTACAGGTAGAGACCGAGGTCTTTATGTACGAACTAAGTCTGAGATTGATAAAATTGAGACTAAATATGATATTGTAGAAATAATAATTCCTAATAATATCTATTCAATTAATCCTTCTTTTTTTGAAGAATTATTTGACAATGTGGTAACAAAACTTGGAAAAGATAACTTCTCACAAAAGTTTAAATTTACTTCACAGGGTAATTATAATTATGAAAAACCACTAAATGAAGCGATTGAAAGAATACTGAGAAATAAAACTGCTCTAGATTAATATATTATGGGAAATGATACAGTGATAATTGACTCAGTAAGGGTTGTTCATGATACAATAATCTCAATACCACATGCAAATTATTTAAATATTGAATTGCCTAATTCAAATGGAAGTGGGTTATTAGATATATTATTTAAATTAGCTACTATTTTAATAGCACTTGCTAATTTTGCGTATGCCATAATTATATTTTTAAGCAAATCTAAAAAAGATGATGGTGAAAAAGAAAAGGATCGAAAAATTCATTGGTTCAAAACAGTGATTCTTGATCAATCTCTTGAATATCTATATGAAAGTTTTGAGGAGATAGATGAAATATCTAAAAAGATTAGACTATGTAAAAACGATGAAGAAAAGTCTGTTATTGATGAAGAATTGAGTAAAATCTACATTAAAATTAGAAGAAAGTTTATTGATGGATTACTTGCGGTAAATAATACTTTCTACAATGAAATATTAGTCGAGATGGATGCTCTTCAAACTCATATAACTGAAAGTATTTTTGATGAAGGACTTAATCTTAATCATGAACCAAAATTTGAAGAAATTATCACAGAAGAAATAATTAAGACAAAAACGAGTATCTTAAAAAAACTATTTAATTATAGAGGTTAAAAAGGATACCTAGAAACTACATTGAATTATCATTTTTTTTAATTGATTCTATGAAACCAATCACCGAAGATAAAATAGAAACCTTTGCCATAGAAGTGCTTCAATCTATTGGTTGGGAGTATGTGCATGGTTTGGCTATTGCTCCCGGAGCAGAGCAAGCCGAAAGAGAAAACTTTGAGCAAATTATTCTTATTGATCGTTTGCGAAAATCGGTTGCTATTTTAAATCCCGATATTCCGCAAGATGCGCAAGAGCAAGCCATACAAAAGGTTTTGCGCATTTATTCGCCCGAATTATTGCACAACAACGAAACCTTTCATCAGCTATTGGTGGAAAAAGTAAAAATTCCTTACCAGCAAAATGGTTTTGAACGCAGTTACGAAGTAGCATTGGTCGATTTTGAGAATCCGATGAACAATGCGTTTCTATGCGTTAATCAATACATTATCGTTGAGAAAAACCAAAACAAACGCCCTGATATATTACTATTTGTAAATGGAATTCCGCTGGTAGTCATCGAGCTAAAAAACGCAACAGACGAAAACGCCACCATGCGCAAAGCGTTTGACCAATTGCAAACCTACAAAGCCACTATCCCAAGTTTATTTACCTACAATGCCTTGTGTGTCATCTCCGATGGTCACGAGTGTAAAGCAGGTAGTTTGTCGGCAGGTTTCAGCCGTTACATGAATTGGAAATCGGCAGACGGCAAAAAGGAAGCATCGCGGTTTATTCCACAGTTAGAAATTTTGCTGAAAGGAATGTTGAACCCTGCTACGCTTCTTGATTTAGTAAGAAATTTCATCGTATTTGAGAAAACATTTAAAAATCAGGTTAATCATATAAATCCCAAGAATCAAGGTTCAGACAATATTACACAAATAGAAACCGTTAAGAAATTAGCCGCATACCATCAATATTACGCCGTAAATAAAGCTGTTCAATCTTCCATCATTGCATCAGGCGTAAACGGAGATAAACGAGGTGGCGTAGTTTGGCACACACAAGGTTCGGGTAAAAGTTTAAGCATGGTTTTTTATTCGGGCAAACTGATTACTGCGCCCGAAATGCAAAACCCCACCATTTTAGTTATTACCGACCGTAATGATTTGGACGACCAGCTTTTCGACACTTTTGCCAACTCTAAACAATTATTACGGCAAGAACCTGTTCAGGCAAAAGACCGTGAACATTTGAAAGAATTATTGAAGGTTGCAAGCGGTGGAATTGTATTTGCCACTATTCAAAAGTTCTTGCCCGAAGATCAAAAATCAGTTTACGACCAGCTATCTGACCGAAGAAATATAGTGGTTATTGCTGACGAAGCCCACCGAACTCAATACGGCTTTGAAGCATCCATCAAAGAAGTAAAAGACAAAGAAACCAAAGAGAAAATTGGTCAACGCATAGCTTATGGTTTTGCCAAATATATGCGTGATGCATTACCAAATGCCACTTACATAGGTTTTACAGGAACTCCCATTGAAGGAACAGATATAAATACACCACAAGTTTTTGGACAATATGTGGATGTGTATGATATTTCGCAAGCGGTTGCCGATGGTGCAACAGTTCGGATTTATTACGAAAGTCGGTTGGCAAAAGTAAATTTAGATGAAGAGGGCAAACGATTAATAAAAGAGTTTGAAGATAGTTTAGAAGAAGATATTGAAGTTTCAGACCAACAAAAAGCGAAAGCAAAATGGACAACCTTAGAATCGATAGTTGGAAGTAACAGAAGATTACGGAACTTAGCCAACGACATTGTAAGTCACTTTGAGCAACGTCAGCAAGTATTTGAAGGCAAGGCAATGATTGTGACAATGAGCCGCAGAATTGCAGCCGAATTATACAAAGAAATCATTTCATTAAGACCCGAATGGCATGACGACGATTTCAATAAAGGGGTTTTGAAAGTGGTCATGACTTCTTCATCGTCAGATAAAATGGTATTCGATGAGGAAGATCCAACGGCGTTGGTTATTCCAAAGAATATGCGAACCACTAAGTCGGAACGGAAAATACTTTCCGACAGAATGAAAGATGAAAACGATGCATTGAAACTGGTGATTGTTTGCGATATGTGGCTCACAGGTTTTGATGCACCTTGTTTGAATACCTTGTACATTGATAAACCAATGAAAGGTCATAACCTAATGCAAGCCATTGCAAGGGTGAACCGTGTTTACAAGGATAAACCGGGCGGTTTAATTGTTGACTATTTGGGAATAGCAAACGACTTAAAAAAGGCTCTATCTTTTTATTCCGATGCCGGTGGAAAAGGTCAACCAACATTGGATATTGAAAAAGCCATCGAATTGATGAATGAAAAATACGAAGTTGTTCAGCAGTTTTTCAATGAAAAAGCAAAAACACAGCATGATATAGTTGCCGAAGAACCCGATGCTTATTATGCCAATAGTTTTAAGTTCAATTACAAGCGGTTTTTTCAGGTTGAAGCGAAAGAAAAGTTATCCATTATATTGCAAGCCGAAGAACATATTTTAGGTTTAGAGGATGGTAAAACTCGTTTTATAAGGGAAGTAACTTTGTTGAGTCAAGCCTTTGCGTTGTCAATTCCAAACGAAAGTGCAATGAACATCAAAGATGATATTGCTTTCTTTCAAGCGGTAAAAGCCAGATTGGTGAAATTTGAAGGAACTGGAAGCGGAACAGGAAAATCGGACATTGAAATTGAAACAGCCATCAAACAGATTGTTGATGAAGCGTTGAGTTCAGACAAAGTAATTGATATTTTTGAAGCAGCAGGAATAGATAAACCCGAAATATCAGGCTTGGAAGTGCTTTCAGATGAATTCCTTCAGGAAGTAAAAGGAATGAAACATCAAAACCTGGCGTTGGAATTGTTGAAGAAATTGTTGAATGACGAAATAAAAACACGCTCGAAAACCAATCTCGTAAAAAGTAGGAAGTTGTTGGAAATGCTTGAAGGTGCAATAAAACGTTACCAAAACAACTTGCTGACAACAGCTGAAATAATTCAGGAACTTATCAATATAGCTAAAGAAATAAAAGAAGCTGACAAAGAAGGTGAACGACTTGGACTAACCAAAGACGAAGTAGCTTTTTACAATGCCTTGGAAGTAAACGACAGTGCTGTACTTGTTTTGGGCGACGATCAATTAAGAGACATTGCCAGAGAAATTACAGAAAAAGTAAAAGCAAATGCAACTATCGACTGGACAATCCGTGAAAGTGCAAGAGCTAAACTAATGGTATTGGTAAAACGGACACTCACAAAATGGGGTTATCCACCCGACAAGCAAGCAAAAGCAATAGAAACGGTTTTAAAGCAAGCCGAACTAATGGCGGATTTCTTTACACAGGAATAATCCGGAATAGAAAGATTAATCGCCCAAAAAACAAAAAAAGCCACTGTAAGTGAGTGTTTATTTCAAACATCTAACAGTGTTTTTTTCATTCCCGTTCCGCAACAATTGCCACATTTATCCAATAAGGGCTTCACTTGAAGTGAAACCCTTATTGAAATTCTTCAAAAATTCAACAGTTCAACAATTCAACAACTCTCACATTAGCTATAAGTCTCGCAACCGATGACTTTTGACCATAGACTTTTGACTTTCGTCCCCTTCGTCTTTGTTCTTTCTCTTGACTGTAGACCGGGGACTGGCGACTGTAGACTTATTGGCACATTGGCATATTAGCAAATTGGCACCTCTGCTCCTGCGCGATTTTATCGCGTGGGAATAAGAAGATGAAATAATTGAAGGTTGAACAGACTTGTTTGCCACACGATGAATTCGTGCGGCAGCGAGGGGGAGGGGTTAAAGGAACTCAGACCTAACAGGTTTTCAAAACCTGTTAGGTCTTGAATGGAAGTCTTGAATGGAAAACCTGTTAGGTCTTAATATTACAATTGTTTAATAACGAAAGCCCGCATTGGCTACAGAGAGCTCACAAAATGTCCGCTAAGCGTGAAATTATAATGCCGGGTTGTCACATTTATCCAATAAGGGCTTCACTTGTAGTGAAACCCTTATTGAAATTCTTCAAAAATTCAACAAAGACCGGAGATTTATAAAGAATTAGCATATTAGCTATAATTCCGATGACTTTAGACTTTCGACCTTTGACTTTCTTCGCCTTCGCCTGTGCCTTTGCCTTTGCCTGAATTTCCTCATTAGCACATTCTCAAATTATCATATTGGCATATTGGCCCTCTGCTCCCGCGCGATTTTATCGCGTGGGAATAAGAAGATGAAATAATTAAAGGTTGAACAGACTTGTTTGCCACACGATGAATTCGTGCGGCAGCGAGGGGGAAACCCTTATTGAGATTCTTCAAAAATTCAACAAAGTCCGGAGATTTATAAAGAATTGGCATATTAGCCATAAGACCGACGACTTTAGACCTTAGACCTTTGACTTTCTTCGCCTTCGCCTGTGCCTGTGCCTGAATTTCCTCATTAGCACATTCTCAAATTATCATATTGGCATATTGGCATATTGGCACATTGGCACATTTTCAAATTAGCACATTAGCTATAATTCCGATGACTTTAGACCTTAGACCTTTGACTTTTGACCTCTTCGCCTTCGCCATAATAACGTCAAAGATCACCTTATAACGTCAAAGATCACCAAATGCCTGTAAAACAGCTGTTGGCCGTAGCAAAATCAGAAATAGTACTTATCTTTGGCGCATCGGAATCCACACTTTGTCCGGGAAGTACCAAAAGTAGCATCGGGCAGGAGAGGAGGAAGTGATTGTATTATGTATTAGTATTCATTTAAAAGAATGTAGAAAATGTCTGAAGGATCAAGAATTCCCAGAGGTATTGATGATTATAACTCATACATCAACAATACTACTGCTTATTTGAAGACAGGAACTCCAACCAATGCCGAACGCCTTGGGTTAAGCACCGAAGAGCTGACCAAATGGGAAGGATTTCTTACTGCATGGAACCCTCTGTACGTAAAGTACAGCGATAAGAAGAATGGAAGGACAACCGCTGTTACTGATCAGTTGCACAACCTTATTGATCAATGCACATTGTTTAATCAGACCAGCCATATCCTGGACCGCATTGCTGCTTCGGCCAATGTAACGATAGTAGATATGGAGACATTTAACATTAAAAGGGGAATGTTGCAGAAACCAACGCATACTATCCCTGTAAGCGCCATCACCGAAAAGCTAACTGTAACTTTGCAGGCTATAGGTGGAGGTTCGGTAGCAATTAAATGTTATGGTGTCAGTGCACAGCGGGCAGGTATTTTGGAAGGAGCCGACTCGGTACAATATGCCTATATGGTGGGTACCACCCCTCCGGCATCAGTCAAAGCCCCCGGTCTTATCCTCGATTTATCGACAAGGGCAATCTTTACACTGGCATTGGGTGCCGAAAACAAGGCCCAATACCTTTACATTTATTTTCGTTGGTACAGCACCAGGCGCCCGGGGCTGAGCGGTCCCTGGAGCGATCTGAATTCAACGCTACTTTTGTAACACTTATCCCGGAGCAGGCCCTCTGCTCCGGCTCTTTTTTCTCTTTCGTTCTGTCAGATGTTCTTTGGATGACTAAAGTTGGCACACGTTGCCGGCAACCAGCGGTCCTCTGCTCCCGCGCGATTTTATCGCGTGGGAATAAGAAGAAGAAATAATTGAAGGTTGAACAGACTTGTTTGCCACACGATGCAATCGTGCGGCAGCGAGGGGTCCTGCCGGATGTGTAGATGAATGAACTAAAGTTGGCACACGTTGCCGGCAACCAGCGGTCCTCTGCTCCCGCGCGATTTTATCGCGTGGGAATAAGAAGAAGAAATAATTGAAGGTTGAACAGACTTGTTTGCCACACGATGCAATCGTGCGGCAGCGAGGGGTAGGACGGAGTTTGAATCAAATATTATTCACTGCATTGTCCGATTTGCTATCGGACAAATGCTTATATCTCATCGCTGCTTCGGAGCTCAAAGCGAGCTGCAACGCAGCGAATAGAAATATTGCTTTGAGCGGCAACTCAAAGATTTTAGAGAAAAGGATAAGGCAGGGATATTTTTCAAAGTCAGATGAAATGTTAACTGTCGGAACCGGGATAAATGAGATAGTGTGGAGGGGTTTATCTATAAATTAATTTTGCTCGGTTTTCAAAGTCAGATGAAAACCATGATACGCACAAAATCCCGAATAGCCCTAATAGAAAAATCGTACGGATCAATTTTATTGAAATTTGGATCAATTTTATTACTTTTCCTAAGTATTTTTCCTTTATATTCGTATACTATATAAAGTGATAATTTTCTTATGAAAGGTTTTAAAGGTATAAAAATGATGATGTTGTTGATATTGATTTCAATATCAACAACCACCAAAGCCGCGGAATGGCAGTGGTCCACGCAGATACGATCTTTTGTGTCTGCCGAAACCAACGACCATCCGCGGGCTTTTTTGTGGATTCCGGAGAATTGTAAACAGCTTCGGGCAGTTATTGTGGGCAATCACAATATGTTGGAAGAAGGGATAATGGAACATCCAAACTTTCGGAAACAAATGGCCAAGTTGGGTATTGCCGAAATATGGATCACACCGGGATTAGACCAGGTATGGACACCCGATAAGGAAAATGCGCAGCTTGCTTTTGATGAAATGATAAACGCTTTGGCCGAAATTTCGGGTTATACTGAATTGAAATTTGCACCCATAATTCCAATGGGTCATTCGGCCATGGCCACTTTTCCCTGGAACTTTGCAGCACAAAATAACGAACGCACATTGGCCATTCTATCCATACACGGCGATGCACCTTCGACCAACCTGACCGGTTATGGGCGTCCTAACCTGGATTGGAGTAAGCTCAAAATAGATGGAATCCCCGGATTAATGGTCGAAGGCGAATATGAATGGTGGGAGGCGCGTGTGCAACCAGCCTTAGATTATAAAAAAAACCATCCGGGTTCATGTATTTCTTTTTTGTGCGATGCGGGTCGCGGACATTTTGATTATTCGGAGCAATTGCTGGATTATCTGGGACTATTTATAAAAAAAGCACTAAAGTACCGTTTGCCAAAAGCCTCAAAACTGAATGAGCCGATCAAACTTATTCCTGTAAATCCTGAAAATGGCTGGTTAGCCGAACGTTGGCATAACGACAGTATTCCTTCAACAAAATCAGCTTCTTTTGTGGATTATAAAGGCGATAAAACCAATGCATTCTGGTATTTCGATAAAGAAATGGCTCAAAAAACGGAGCAGATTTATGCACGGCAACGTGGCAAAGAAGAGCAATACATTGGTTTTGTTCAAAACGGGAAAATGTTGACTTTCAATCCCCAATTACATGCACGTATCAATGCGAAGTTTGAGCCCGCGGCTGATGGTCTGACTTTTAATGTAAATGCGAAATTTGCAGACACACTACGAACAAAATTTGTAACCAACCATGCTAAGGGAAAGCCGGTGATAACACGCATTTGTGGCCCGGTGGAAAAAGTAAACGACAGTACATTTACGGTTCGGTTTTATCGCATGGGATTGAATAACACTAAACGAACTGCTGATAGTTGGCTCGTGGCAGCCAACGATGGTGATAAAAATTATAAGAGTACCGTGCAGCAACTCAATCTTCGTATTCCGTACCGAAATACTGAAGGACAAGCTCAACAAATAAGTTTTGATTCAATTCCGAATGTAAAACTCGGTCAAAAATCGGTAGATTTGCATGCAACTTCCGACAGCGGAATGCCGGTTTATTTTTATGTACAGGAAGGTCCGGCTGAAATAAAAGATGGCCAATTGGTATTCACTAAAATACCACCAAGGACAAAATTTCCGGTTAATGTAACAGTTGTAGCTTGGCAATATGGACGTAGTATTGAACCCAAAGTGCAAACGGCGGATGCAGTGACCCGTAATTTTTGTATTGTGAAAAAGAGATTTTGAATAATCATCAAACGACATATGAAATAAATAGATATGAAAATTTATAACTTATTTTCGCAAAAGATATTATTGGCTGGAGTTTTAGCAATGCTGAACTCTCTCCCCTTTGGCCAGGGTTGGGGTGAGGTTTCAGCTCAATCTGCTTATCCGGGTCAGTTTGCCGGTAAATTTAAAATTCAAAACGAGATCAAATCCAAAGCGCAGGCTTTCGATTTGAAAGATGTTCGTTTGCTGCCTTCACGTTTCGAGCAAAACATGAAGTTGGACGAAAACTGGATACAGTCCATCGAAACAAAAAGTCTGTTGCATAGTTTCCGCAACAATGCAGGCGTTTTTAGTGGAAACGAAGGTGGTTATATGGTCACAAAAAAATTAGGTGGTTGGGAATCGCTCGATTGCGATTTGCGTGGACATACCACCGGACATTTACTCTCGGCCATGGCGTTGATGTATGCTTCAACCGGAAATGAAGTATTTAAACTGAAAGCCGACAGTTTGGTAAAAGGATTGGCCGAAGTACAGAAAGCCCTGGGGACAAGCGGTTACCTGAGCGCTTTTCCTGAGGAACTTATCAACCGCAATATTGCCGGACAGCGTGTTTGGGCGCCCTGGTACACATTGCATAAATTGTATTCGGGGCTGATTGATCAGTATTTGTATTGCGACAATGAACTGGCGTTAGAGGTGGTGACTAAGATGTCGGATTGGGCATATGGCAAGCTTTCGAAACTTGATGAACCAACGCGGCTTAGAATGATTAAAAATGAGTTTGGCGGCATCAACGAGAGTTTTTATAATATGTATGCCATTACCGGAAATAAAAATTACGAAATGTTGGCCAAGTTTTTCTATCACAACGAAATGATTGATCCGTTGCACGATGGAAAAGATGAATTGGCCGGGAAACATGCGAATACATTTATTCCAAAGTTGTTAGGTGAAGCGCGTAACTACGAACTGCATTCGGAAGCGAACAGCAAGATAGCTGCCGAAAATTTTTGGACAAATGTAATACATAATCATTCATTTTGTACAGGTAGCAACAGTGCCAAAGAAAAGTTTTTCGATTACCGGAAAATGTCGAATTTCCTCACCGGCTATACCGGCGAAACTTGCAATACTTATAATTTGCTGAAATTGAGCCGCCACCTTTTTTGTTGGGATGCTTCGCCCGAAGTAGCCGATTATTATGAACGGGCGCTTTACAATCATATTTCGGGTCAGCAAGATACTGCATCGGGTATGGTTTCGTATTTCCTGCCACTGATGTCGGGTTCGCATAAAGTGTACAGTACGCCACAAAATTCGTTTTGGTGCTGTGTGGGTTCGGGTTTCGAAAGTCACGCCAAATATGCCGAATCCATTTATTTTCATGATGATAAAGCTGTGTATGTAAACCTTATGATTCCTTCTGCTTTGAACTGGAAAGAAAAGCAAATTGAATTGAAGCAGGAAACTGCTTTCCCTGAAAACGGACAAACCACCATTACCATTACAAAAGCAAAAAACACTTCGTTTGCAATTTATTTGCGCTACCCATCGTGGGCTAAAAGTGTAAAATTATCGGTGAATGGAAGGAAAATCAATGTAAAACAAAAGAGTGGAAGCTATATCACCATTTCCCGTAGATGGAAGGCTGGTGATGAGGTAAAAGTTGATTTTGAAATGGGTTTCTCGGTGGTTTCAACCCCTGATAATGCCAACAAAGCAGCTATTCTTTACGGTCCGATTGTGCTGGCCGGTGAAATGGGAACGGAAGGATTTACAGGTTCACAACCTTTCTCAAATCCTGCTCTTTATAACGATTATTATACCTACGATTACCATGTGCCGTCAGATTTAAAAACTGCGTTGAAGCTTGATAAAAATAATATTTCTTCATCGATTACCAGAAAAGGACAATCGCTTGAGTTTATCACTTCCGAAGGATATTCCCTGAAACCATTGTATGCCATTCATCGCCAACGTTATGTGGTGTATTGGGATTTAGAAAATTAGAATCAGATACATAATCCGAATGAATGAATAAAATTTGTATTTGAAACATCCATTCAATCAGTCATTCATCAAAAGAAAATAAACAGCTGAAAATGAAAAAACTATTTTTGTTCTTTTTATTCAATAGCATTGTACTCTGTTTGAGTGCTCAGCAACTTATCACTTTCCCTGCTTCGGACAGCATTCCTCATAACAACGATTTCACGGTAAAGGTGCGCATACCCGGTGGGCAATGGCAGGACTTATACGAGTACGAAGCTTTGGTGGATATGCACCATGTAAGGAGTAGATCGATGGTCAATTTCGACTTCAGCGGGACAGTTGAGTTTTTGATTAGGTATAATCGCGGGAAAATTCAGACTGCTCGTATCCGTCCCTTGTCTTATGGTTTTGAACCCGAGATAAAAGGCAATACGCTTCGTTTTTCGCTTTCCAAACCTTGTAATCTTTCGTTGGAGGTGAACGGCGATATTTTTCATAATCTACAGATTTTTACCAATGCACCTGAAATTTTCAAACCCAATCCCAACGACAGTTCCGTGATATATTTCGGACCGGGCTTTCATAAGGTGAAGAACAATATCCTCCGCGTTCCAAGCGGCAAAACAGTTTATCTGGCAGGTGGCGCCGTGCTGAATGCTTCCATTAGTTGCGATAGCGTAAAGGATGTGCGCATTTGTGGCCGCGGTATTGTTTACAAAGCCAATGATGGAGTAGGGGTGAATTTTTCCGACAACGTTCAGATTGAAGATCTTGTTTTTCTGAATCCAACACACTATACCGTTTGCAGTGGCCAATCCACCAACGTAAAGATAAAAAATATCCGTTCCTTTAGCGCCAAAGGTTGGGGCGATGGAATTGATTTGTTTTGCAACAATAATGTGCTGATCGAAGGTGTTTTTATGCGCAACTCCGACGATTGCATTGCTATTTACGGTCATCGTTGGAATTTTTATGGCGATTGCCGAAACGTGTTGGTGCGCAATTCCACCCTTTGGGCCGATGTGGCACATCCAATTATGATTGGCACACATGGAAATGCAACGCCCGGGAAATCGGAGCTACTTGAAAATATGAAGTTCGAGAACATAGATATTCTCAATCACGACGAAATGCAGATCAATTATCAGGGCTGTATGGCTATTAATGTGTCGGACGAGAATCTGGCTCGAAACATCGTTTTCGAAAACATTCGGGTAGAGGATTTCGAACAGGGTCAACTATTGAATTTAAGAGTGACATTTAATAAAAAATATGCCACAGCCCCGGGACGTGGAATCGAAAATGTGTTGTTTAAAAACATAAGCTATACGGGTAAAAATGCGAATATTTCAATTGTCGAAGGATATGCTCCCGACCGGGGAATAAAAAATGTGCTATTCGAAAATTTAGTTATAAATGGAGTTGAAATTTCGCCTAAGGGTGTGAATCGTCAACATATGAAATTTGCCGATTTTGCAAGATTTTACGAAGGCTTGTATGTAGATGATATTAAGTTCAAATCAACAGAAGAAACAAAAAATGAAAAACAATAAATTCAGCTTTTTTTTAGCCCTATTATTACTGGTTAGTTTAAACTTCTGGGCTCAAACCATTCTTCCCGAAACGCAGCAAAAACTCAGTTCGCCGGATGGAAAACAAGTTTTTATATTTTATCAAAAACAAAATACAGATAAAACTCTCGAAATGTTTTATGCGGTAAGTTATAATGGTCAGCCGGTGGTGCTTGAGTCGAAACTTGATATTCAGCTCGATAACCGCTATTGGGAACATGCGTTGGCCAAATTTTGGGATCAACCCGCGAAATGGAACGATCTTATGGTTTTTGATGGCATAGAGACTTCATCGCACAACGAGACATGGAAACCCCTTTATGGTGAACGTGCTGAAATCCCTGATCATTACAATGCCTTAAGTATTCAGTTTTCCCGACGGGACAAATCGCAATACAAGATGAATATCGAAGTTCGCGCTTACAACGAAGGGATTGCATTTCGTTATTATTTCCCGATGCATCCCGAAGCCATTTATCACAAGGTGGTGGCCGAAAATACCGAATTCAGTATGCCCGAAGGAACTAAAGCCTGGTGGACACAATGGGCTCAAGCTCCTTATTTCGAAAAAGAACTGAATAACTGGGAGGATATGAGTGAACGTCCGCTGACCCTTAAACTGAATGAGAATTTGTATGCATGTATTACGGAAGCGCAGCAAATAGAGTTTCCACGAATGAATTTTAAACTTTCGAAGGATAAAAAAAATACGCTTATCACCCAATTGTACGGTCAATCCGATATGGTGACAGCTTTTGGAACTCCCTGGCGTGTAATAATGGCGGCGAATAGAATAGGAGCGCTTCTCGAGCACAACTACCTTGTTTTGAACCTGAATGAAACCAATAAAATAGAAAAAACAGACTGGATTAAACCCGGAAAAATAATCCGTGAAACCACCCTTACTACCAAAAATGCCAAAGCTTGTATCGATTTCTGTGCTGAACACAATATGCAATACATCCTTTTCGATTGGAAATGGTATGGAGCGCCCTTCGATTTTCGGACTTCGGCCGATACAGTGCGTGTTCCGAATCTGGATATGAAAGAAGTGGTGGCTTACGGGAAAGAAAAAGGAATCGGCGTTTGGCTTTATGTAAATCAACATGCACTTCAATATCAGTCCGATAAAATATTTTCACTTTATAAAGATTGGGGAATTGCCGGCGTTAAATTTGGTTTTGTACAATACCAGACGCAGGGTTGGGCTACCTGGGTACATGAACTCGTACGCAAGGCAGCCGATCATCAATTAATGGTCAACATTCATGATGAATATCGTCCGACAGGTTATGCGCGCACTTTTCCAAATCTTCTGACACAGGAAGGAATCAGGGGCAATGAGGAATTTCCGGATGCTACGCACAATACTATTTTGCCTTTTACCCGCATGATGGCCGGCGCAGGAGATTATACGGTTTGCTATTTCGATCAACGGGTGAAAAACACACATGCACATCAATTGGCATTTCCTGTGATTTATTACAGCCCGCTACAAACACTTTATTGGTACGACCGTCCCGATCAAATTCAAAACGTACCCGAACTTGAATTTTTCGACAAAGTGCCGGTGACCTGGGATGAAACCAAAGTGATTCACGATCGCATTGGCGAATATGTAACCATTGCCCGACGGAATGGAAAGGACTGGTTTGTTGGAAGTATAGGGAATAATAATGAACAGAAATTAGAAACTAAATTGGGTTTTCTCGATGCGGATAAAAAATATGTAGCTCACATTTACACAGATAATGATGACATACAAACAGTTACGAAGGTGAAAATATCCCGTATGCTGGTTGATAATAATGCGATACTACTATTTCAGCTCAAAGCCCGTGGCGGATGTACAATTCAGCTTACGCCTGCCACTAAAGCGGATGTAAAGAAATATAAAAGCTATAAGAAAAATTCATTGCTTTAAAAGATGAACAACAACAAACGAGCGATTTTACTTTTGTGCTCTGTCTCGTTTCTGCTAACATCGGCTCAAACAAAACAGAACATAGATTTTTCTCCTCTTCATCAATTGATCGAAAGTTGGGTAACGAAGCATTATTATCCAGGCGCTTCGGCCTGCATTGTCAGAAACGACTCAGTAATTTTCGAAAATTATTATGGTAACTACAGGCCTGAAACCGAAGTTTATATCGCTTCGGCGGGTAAATGGGTGGCAGCAGCAACCATAGCTGTAGTGGTAGATGAGACCGAGCTCAATTGGGATGACGAGGTCGAAAAATGGTTGCCTGAATTTAAAGGTGATCCAAAAGGAAAAATCAAGTTAAAGCAATTGTTGTCGCATACTTCGGGTATCCGGGATTATCTGCCATTGCCCGAAATTGATACTTTTTCGGTATTGCAAAAATCGGTGGAACGAATTCTTAAATTAGATACTGTTTTTACAACCGGAAGTCGTTTTCAATATGGAGGACTGGCCATGCAAGTTGCCGGACGAATGGCAGAAGTGGCCTCAGGATTAAATTTCGAAACGCTTTTTCAGCAGAAAATTGCTTTGCCACTTGAAATGAAAAATTCACACTTCACACCTATAAATCTCGATGGTGGACATGCGCCCATGCTTGGCGGCGGGTTGCGTACTGTTTTGCAGGATTATTTACATTTTCTGAAAATGATTTATCATGATGGAAATTACAACGGTCAACAAATGATCAGCGCGGCATCAATATCCCAAATGCAAGTCGATCAGGTTGGAAATGCCAAAGTATTTCCGGGCGAATATACCGAAAAAGCTTTTGGGGCATTTCATACCGGAATTTACGGATTGGGCGAATGGCGCGAAAAAGTGGATCCCAACAATGTGGCTTATCAGATCAGTAGTCCGGGTTGGGCAGGAGCATATCCGTGGATCAATAAAAAGGACAGCGTTTACGGTTTTTTCCTGACTCATGTGAAAGGAGATGCTGCACGAAAAGATGGTTTTTCTCCTTTTTACGATGCGCCGATTATCTCAAATATTACTTCTGAAATTATAAAAAAGGCTGACAATAGTCACACTTCAACTACCAAGACGGCATTCGCCAACATTGGTGATGCTATGCTTTTTTATGAAGAAAAAGGAGTGGGCGAACCGGTTATTTTACTTCATGCCCACAGTGTCGACCGCCGAATGTGGGATGCGCAATTCGATGAGTTGGCAAAAAAATTCAGAGTAATTCGTTACGATTTACGTGGATATGGACTCTCTTCAATGCCGACTGAAGGACGGGATTTCAGCATAAGCGAAGATTTGAAGCAATTCATGGATGCACTACAAATTCCAAAAGCACATTTAGTGGGCTTATCGCTCGGCGCTATGACCATTAGCGATTTTATGACGCTTTATCCCGAAAGAGTACTGTCAGCAGTACTGGCTGATGGCGCTCTGACTTTCGATTTGAAACCCCGCGACCCCGAAAAAGACCTCAAAGCTTATAAAGAAAACTGGAAAATTTCGATGCGCAAAGCTTCGTATGGCGACTCACCTTTTCTTAATACACTGATCGACGATTGGCGCATGTGGCAAGTTACACACCGCGAATCCTCTAAAATATTTAGAGGAACAACTGCTCGGAATTTTTATAAAAACAACAAACTTCACATTCCTGTTTTATTTATTGTTGGCGAAAATGATTTTGATGGAACAAAAAAAGCAGTGAAGGAATTATCGGCTTTCATCCCTAAAAGCAAGGTGAGAACCATCAAAAAAGCCGGTCATTTTTCGTGTATCGAACAACCGTTGATTTTTAATAAGCTAATTTTGCAATTCCTTTCAAAATAGTTCTCTATCATTATCCGTTTTTTTTAAAAGTAAAATAAGTAAATCTTATTCTGTTTACGTATTAATAACAGCAAGGCAAAATATGCCATAGTTATGCAATGAAACGTAGAAAGATATATTTGCTCATTTTACTTTTTCTGTTCACTGTAACGGGGTTTGGTCAACAACATTACATGTCGCAGGTTTGGGTGCCCGACAATGGTAACGGTACCTATAATAATCCGATTATCAATGCCGATTATTCCGACCCGGATGTGTGTGCAGTGGAAGATGATTTTTATATGACAGCCTCCAGCTTTAATTGTATTCCGGGCTTACCTATTCTTCATTCGAAAGATTTGGTGAACTGGAAAATTATCAGTTATGCCCTCACAAATCAGGGGCCCGACGAGTTTTTCTCCCAGCCACAACATGGTAAAGGGGTTTGGGCGCCTTGTATTCGCTTTCATAAAGGTGAGTTTTACATTTATTGGGGCGATCCGGATTTTGGTATTTACGTAGTGAAAACCAAAGATATTACCGGAAAATGGGAAGAACCGGTTATGGTAAAAGCCGGAAAAGGTTTGATAGATCCAACTCCACTTTGGGACGAAGATGGAAAAGTATATTTAGCCAATGCCTGGGCCGGAAGCCGTTCGGGAATCAATTCGGTAATTACTGTTTCGGAAATGAATGATGAAGGGACAAAAGTAATAGGAAATCCGGTGTTGGTTTACGATGGAAATGATGGTGTAAATCATACTGTTGAAGGACCTAAACTCTATAAACGAAATGATTATTATTATATTCTGGCTCCGGCGGGAGGTGTTGAGCAGGGATGGCAGTTGGCATTACGATCGAAAAAAATATATGGTCCTTACGAATCCAAAATTGTAATGTCGCAGGGTAAAACCAATATCAATGGGCCGCATCAGGGCGCTTGGGTTGAGACTAAGTCAGGAGAATCGTGGTTTGTCCATTTTCAGGATAAATCCATATATGGAAGGGTAATTCACCTTAATCCTATGAAATGGATGAACGATTGGCCTGTAATTGGAGAGGATAAAGATGGGGATGGATGCGGTGAACCACTGATGAAATATAAAAAACCGAATGTCGGCAAAACATATCCAATAGAAAACCCGGTTGAAAGCGATGAGTTTTCGACTAAGAATATCGGGTTACAATGGGAATGGCACGCCAACTACAAAGATGTGTATGGTTTTACCACAGATGCGGGTTATTTGAGATTATTTGCGAATCCGGTAAGCGAAAACTTTGTCAACTTTTGGGAAGTACCCAATTTGTTGATGCAAAAATTTCCGGCCGAAGAATTTACTGCAACGACTAAACTGACGTTCACTGCTAAAACAGATGGCGATCGTGCCGGAATAATTGTTATGGGTTGGAATTACAGCTATTTGTCATTAGCCAAACAAGGAGATAAAGTAGTTATAGAACAAGCTGTTTGCATTGATGCCGAACAAAAAAATCACGAGACGTTGACTAAATTAGGCGAATTTGATTTTGATAAAGTGTACAAAGTAGGATCGCCAAATTATATAAAAAACATCTATTTCCGTGTTAAGGTTCGAAAAGCAGGAAAATGTAGTTTTTCTTATAGCTTCGATAATAAAAAGTTTATTGAAGTCGGACAACAATTCACTGCCCGACAGGGAAAATGGATAGGAGCAAAAGTAGGTCTTTTTGCTGTAAAACCACACAATTCAGGTAATCGTGGTTGGGTGGATGTCGATTGGTTTAGAGTAAGCCCTCTTCACTGAAAAAGAAGTAGGAATGTTTTGAATTTTGAATATTGCCGCTTGATGCTAAATGCTAAATGAATAAATAGCAAATAAAATCATGACATCAAAAAAGGAATATTTATCTAATGAGAATACGATAATGTCGCATTAAGAAACCAGTAATGTTCTGTTTATCTTTTTTTTATTAAATGGTAAATGGTGCCTCCGATAGCTATAGGGAAAAAAGGTAAATGCTTATACTTTCCGTTAATTTCGGGGTTTTTTAAGATTTTGTAGAAATATGTGTTTTATATTTAACATTTTGAGCTTTGAGAATAAAAAAAGAAAAAGCTAATAAATTTGCTGTATGAAAAAATTGATGTTGGGGTTTACTTTATTTGCCCTATGTGCTTGTTCGGAATCCGACAATTTAAAATTTGTGGATGATGCATTGGATTATTGTGCCAAACAAACCGAAAGATCGTTGACTGAGTTGAAAGGTGACTCTGCAATAAATTATACCATAATGCCCCGTTACATTATGGATACTGAAACTGTATGGAGTTGCCGCAAAGCCACTAAGGAGGAATGGACAGCTGGCTTTTGGCCGGGTGTGCTTTGGTACGATTATGAATATACGAACGATCCGAAAATAAAAAAAGAAGCCGAACTTTACACCAATTCACTCGAATTTCTTTCCAAAACACCGGCTTTCGATCATGATTTAGGCTTTCTGGTTTTTTGCAGTTATGGAAATGCGTATCGGCTGACTGGTAATGCAGCTTATAAACGAATCATTTTAGATACTGCTGACACATTGGCGACTTTATTTAATCCTAAAGTAGGAACTATTCTCTCGTGGCCTCGTGAAGTGGAAGCAAAAGGTTGGCCTCATAACACGATTATTGATAATATGATTAATTTGGAAATGCTTTTTTGGGCAGCCAAAAACGGGGAAAATAAAAAGTTGTACGATATTGCGGTTTCGCATGCCGATGTAACAATGGAAAATCAGTTTAAACCCGATTATTCATGTTATCATGTAGCTGTTTATGATACGATTACAGGTAAATTAATAAAAGGCATTACACATCAAGGTTATTCCGATGCTTCTATGTGGGCGCGTGGTCAGGCTTGGGCTATTTACGGATATACAGTTTGTTACCGCGAAACGAAAGATCCTAAATATCTTGACTTTGCTCAAAAAGTAACGGATGTTTATTTGAAAAACCTGCCTGATGATTTAGTTCCGTATTGGGATTTTAGCGCTCCTGACATTCCCAATGCTCCACGCGATGCTTCGGCAGCTGCTATTGCTGCTTCTGGTTTACTCGAATTATCTGATTATGTTAAAAATGGGAAAGGAGAACATTATAAAGATATGGCGGTAAAAATGCTGAAAAATTTGAACAAAAACTACCAAAGTGGAGATGCCAAACCATCATTCCTGTCGCATTCCACCGGTCACTGGCCCAATGGATCGGAGATAGATGCAGCCATTATTTATGCCGATTATTATTATATCGAAGCGTTGTTAAGACTTAAAAAATCGATGGCAGGAAAATCTTGAATTGAGATCACTTTTTGATTTTCAATTCGACTACGTCGAATTGAAAATCAAAAAGTGGGGTGGGAGTCTCTTTTTTTTATTTCATTCACCGGAGGTTCTGCCTATTTATCCACTCCGTGGGAGTATGCTTTATGTATTGGTTTTTAGCTTCTTATGACTCATTTATTAAAATTACTTAAGTGCTGAGTAGTTACTCGTTTTCTCTTGAATGCTCAAGTTACAGTTTTATGATTTTGTAATTTTCAGTACCAATGCTGATGAGGTAAATACCTTTTTGGAAGCTGCCAAGTTCTATCACTTCTTTCTCGTTGACACAAAGCTGCTGACTCAATAATTTTCCTGTCAAATCGAATATCCGAATTTGTTTGCCAACTGCGTTTTCGATAGTTAAATTATTGGTAACCAAAGTGGGATATAGCCTTGCCGATGCATAATGATCGTCGGTTGAGGAGAAGTCGATATTGGCCAGATTGTAAGTAGGATGCACAGTTTTCCATGTTTGCCCACCATCAGGAATGCGGGAGTAACTCAGATTCTGTTCCAAAAACGGAACGGATACCTGATCCACTAAAACGATAGCGCCAAGATAATTTGATCTGGATAAGGCTATAGATTCTCCATCTTTACTTAATTTAAATCCTAAATGCAGGATGCCCTGAGCTGGTTCATCATCGGCCCAAAGCACAAGTCGGTTTTTGGCCGAAATTAGTGTTTTTGTTAAGTCGGTAGCCGGTATTTGGAAAGCTGTAGGACTTGAAGGAATGTCGGAAATATACCAGCCTGCAATATTCACTTCAGTTTCGCCGGCGTTATATATTTCAATAAAATCATCCTTGTCGCCAAATTCATCGGTTATCGTATTGTTGCTCGACACTACTTCATTTATAAATACGCTTAAATCTTTGTCGGGATCTTCGAAAACAGATTGTTCGTACATGGCTTTAATACTCATGCTGCCGGTGAGAGCGCCTGTGTATATTTCATTCGTTTCTGTTTGCGCATTTGTAGCTTCGGTACAACTCATTTGAAGGTTAAAAATCAGATCGGAACTTGTTACCGAATTTTGATGTACTTCAGCGGCAATCACATTGTTCCCTTCGAGAAGTAAATGCTGAGGAACCGTAAAATTGGCCGTAGCTCCGTTATTATAGGTTGTGGCTACCGTCGAAAAATTCAATGTCCCGGTGGGCATATTGTCTCGCCCCACTTCCGTTCCGTTTACATAAACAACAATTCCATCATCGGCTAAAGTTGTAATCGAAAAACTACTTTTTGAACTCAAATTGCTTATATTTATAGTTTTACGGAAATAGGCAGTTGTGTATTTGTTTTGAGCATCTGTTCCATAACTGATGGTGGTGGTGACGCCTGTGTTCGAACTATTATAGCCTAATGCTGCATTGCCGCTTTTCCAGCTTCCGTCGTTGTAGGCAGCCGATGTCCAGTTCGAAGCGGGCATATCGTTTCCATCAAAATATCTCCAGTTGCTGTTGTTGGCAATCAGGGTTGTAGAAGCAGTAGTACTACCACTAATTTCCCAATGCTTGAATTTATATCCGGCTATTGCGTTTGCCTTGAGCGAAAATTGTTGATTTGTAAAATACCTTAGTTGAATACTCTGATCAATAATTTTCTCATTATTAAATAAATAACTTGCTTTTTCGTTGTTCGAACTAATGTTTAATACCTGATTTCCTGCTCCGTTCATAAACCTGCTGCTGATATAGTCGAGCATATAAGTTGGTCGGTTCAATGCATAGGTTTTCATAGAGCTGATGTCCTCGTTAAACGCTCTGTACGATGGCCACTTTGATTTGTGATAGCTGATTTCGCTGCTGATATTTGCTGCCAGACTATCGAGTATTTTAACTGATCGGTTGTATTCGAAAGTGGAAGACAACTGAATACAAAACCGATCGATAAAATTCTGACGGAAAGTATCATTTGTGGTTAATTTTCGAAGTAATAAAGTGGACCATGGATTGTTGGCCGGATCGGTTCCCGACATTTCACCAAGCGCCCAACTTAGGCTATTGTGATTGTAGTTAGTTCCGTAAAGGTTATATCCAAAGTCGGTATCGTATAAAATCCAACGCCATTTACCCCCTTCTTTCTTTTTCCATATTTTCACGTTATTGTGTGGCCAGTCGGTATTTGCAAAATATATCTGCGAAATCATATAGCTCATAAAATTGTCGATGTCCATCATTTCGGCTACTTTGTTATATACAGCAGCCTGTTTAATGTCGTTGGTTGATATGTAATTACTCAAAGGTGTGTAATTTGCATCGTATGGAATGGACCATGTTTCGAGTAAAACTATGTCGTCCTCGCCTAATCCATAATTCGAATAAATATATTCTTTACTGCTCCGTTCTCTCAGGTTCTGAATGCCGTAATAAGTTCCATTCATAAAGCAAACTGCGGGCTGGTAAGCAATACCATCGATATTCATGCGGTTCATGACGAGTGTTTGCATATAGCCATCTCGCAGCATTGAATAGAAAAAATCGTTCCCCGAATTGCGCAACTGAATGTCCTTGTATTTATGGTTGGGCTTGGATGCTGCAAAAATATCATACTTCAATTGGTTGTCGCCAAATTTATTGCGTGGAGAGATTTTTAAAGATTTTTGGTTATTGCCGCGTGACCATCCACCGGTAATGCTAATGTCCAGTTCCTGATTCAAACGGTTGATCTTTGATTTATCGAAAAGTTCGAAATTAACAGGACGATCCCAGTCCTGGTTCCAGTTGACAGCTGTATTTGATCCATTTCCCGTAAGTCCGTTTGTTCCGGTTACGTAAATACCTATTGTATTGTCAGTTAAATTAACCTGTTCGGTGACGATAGAAACAACCGGTAGATTAAAATTCCGTTCGTTGATGAAAAAAGTAGCTGTGACAATGTCGCTCGATAATTTGTTTTTGCTAAAAGTTTTTGCCCGGATGGCAGTGGTGGAATTCACAGTAATGGACGTGCCTGGCGTGTAACGTATTGCATTGGTGCGGGTTGGTTCTGAGTTGTTTCGGGTATAATAGATCGTATCTCCTGCTGCGGGAGTTGCAAAAGTCACATTCTGAGTTGAAACATAAAAACCTCCGGCCACATTAAATACCGGAATTTCACATCGTTGGAACGACCAGCTTTTTCCGTTGTTTGAACTTCCGGCGCTGAACTGATCGAAATGCACCCAATTGCCGGAGCCATCAGTTATTCTGCCGTAAGAGATGTTTCTATATTGTTTTGGATATACAACACTATCAATAACAATTGCAGAGGAATTTAACAGGTAAAGTCTGCCTCCTTCGGCATCGAGTTTAAAATTAGCATGACCGGCGCGTTCGTCTCTCTCGAACCACAGCACACTACACCCATTCGGACTTATCAATTTGGATGCAGGATTCCACTTTTGGGGTTGGGTTAAATTATCGGTGAAATAAAATGCTGATTGGTTGAATGAAGTTGTTGGATTTGTATTATAGAGTTCTACCCACATGGAGTAATTGTAGGCATCGTCCCATACGGCCGACACATTGTTGGTCATAATTTCGTTAATTTTAAACTGAGCGAATGCTGACAAGGGAAACACTAAAACAAGGGCAAGTAAAATTCTTTTATTAAAATTCATTTTATCAGATGAAAGGTTATTTGTATGCTTTTTCGGTTGTAAAATTAGTTAATTATCGACGAATAAACTATACTTCACGTTACAAATGTTTGTGTTTTAGAATGATTCTTTTATCACAGTTCGGTTTTTTAGTCTTTTTTTATGTGTTTATGTAGAATCTGAAAAATTATCGATACTCAAAAGGATGAATTGATTTAAATATTTTTACCTTTGCACATTGTCAAATGTTCAAAGCATATGAAATGAAAAAGCTTAGTACTCTGATAGTCGTTTTTTTTGCTGTTTTTACATTGTCGGCTCAGTCGTTCGAAAAACGTTGTTTCAAGATAGTGAGTTACAATGTAGAGAATTTTTTCGACTGTGTTGACGATTCGCTGACCAAAGATGAAGAATACCTGCCCGGTGGCATGAGGGCCTGGAACAATGCAAAATACCAAAAGAAACAGGCTAATATCTCTAAGGTAATTGCAGCTATTGGAGGTTGGGAAGCGCCGGCCATTGTGGGTTTGTGCGAGATAGAAAGTGAAAAATGCATGTGGGATTTAACGCATTATTCGGGCTTGAAAAATCTGCGTTATAAGTTTGTTCATCACGAATCGCCTGATGCGCGTGGGGTTGATGTGGCCTTGATGTATCAGCCGGAGGTGTTTAAACCTGTTCGTAATGAAGCCATTCGGATTGATTTCCCGGATGCGCCACAAAGCAAAACCAGGGATATTTTGTATGTTTCCGGTGTCGTTCCTTCGGGCGATACCTTGCATTGTTTTGTGTGTCATTTTCCATCAAGGCTGGGTGGAGAACTTGAATCGGAAGACCGACGAATGTTTGTTGCTTCTGTTTTAAGAGCAAAAGTGGATAGTCTTTTTAAGCAAAATACAAAGGCTGATATCGTAATTATGGGCGATTTTAACGATTATCCTACCAACGAAAGTATGCATGGAGTATTGAAAGCGCTTTCGCCGGACGATAACAGATCGGCAAACGAATTGTATAATCTAATGTATCCGATACACAGTTCGGGACAAGGTTCGCACAAACACGAAGGTGAATGGGGTGCCCTGGATCAGATCATCGTATCGGGAAATCTGTTGAATCCTGCCGGCAGTATTTATACACTTCCAGCCGATGCACATGTTTTTAATGCTGATTTTTTGCTTGTCGACGATGAGAAATATTTAGGGAAACAACCTTTCAGAACTTATACAGGAATGAGGTATCAGGATGGTTTTGCCGATCATTTACCTGTTTATGTAGATTTGTGGTATTAATCTTCATTTTCAGTTTGTAATAAGGCTTCAATATAAAAGCAATCACAACTTAATATTTTTTATGGACGTTCAACTCTTTATTCCCTGCTATATCGATCAGTTATATCCCGAAACAGGGTTTAATGTAATAAAACTGTTGGAGAAAGCCGCATGTAAAGTGCATTATAACCCCAAACAAACCTGCTGCGGGCAACCGGCTTTTAACAGTGGTTATTGGAAAGAAACAGCCGCTTTTGCCGAAAAATTCCTGACTGATTTTGATGCTGATATGCCCGTGGTTTCGCCCTCGGGATCATGCTCAGGTTTTATTATTCATCATTATCATAAGGTGTTGAAAGACAGACCGGAGTTGATGGATAAATACAATAAAATCAAAAATAATATTTTTGAATTGTCCGATTTTCTTGTCAATGTCCTTAAAATTGAAGACGTCGGCGCTGTGTTTCCTCACAAAGTTACTTTTCACGATTCGTGTGCTGCGCTGCGTGAGTATGGAATAAAAGAGGAACCCCGAAAATTACTGTCTAAAGTGATTGGACTTGAGCTGATTGAAATGAACGAAAGTGATACCTGTTGCGGATTTGGTGGAACTTTTGCCGTGAAAAATTCAGCAATATCTTCGGCCATGACCGAAAATAAAATACGCAATGCCATCGAAACGGGAGCTGAATATATTGTAAGCACCGAAGCCTCGTGTCTTATGAATATTAATGGCTATATCAACAAACATAAATTACCGGTAAAAGGGATACATTTAGCCGATATCCTGGCCAACTTCTGAAAATGAGCCAATATGCCAATGAGAAAATTGATGCATAGCAAAACTCAGAACTCAAAACTCAGAACTCAGAGCTCAGAACTCAGAACTATCTAATGGCTATTGTTTCAATTTCAACCAAAGCACCCATTGGCAGCGATTTTACAGCAAATGCAGAGCGTGCCGGACATTCGGTCTGATAATATTTTTTATACACTTCATTCATCGCGGCAAAGTCGGCAATGTCCGAAAGGAAAACTGTAGATTTTACAACGTCGGCAAAAGTATAACCAGCTTCGGTAAGTATGGCGTTGATATTGGCGAAAACCTGTTCGGTTTGCTCGGGCATAGTGGAGGCTTCAATTTTTCCAACCGATGGATTGATAGGTAATTGACCTGATATGTAAAGTGTATTGTTGGCTTCTACTGCCTGACTGTAAGGACCAATTGCCGCCGGAGCGTTTGGAGTATTAATTATTTTCTTCATAACAATAATTTTCTTTTTGAGAACAATTGCAAATGTACGTAATTTATAGCTGTTTTTTGTTCGTCGTCATCGAAAATATAGATGCATCCACTCATTTTTAGTGCTTTTTATTCGCATGAAACTTGAATTCTAAATTCAATACGCAAAGTTTGCAGCATAATGGCGAAATAAAAACCGATGTAAAAATTAGTTTCTACATCGGTTGTTTTCTGAGTTGAAATAATTATTTAATTATTTTTCAATGTGTTGTATGATAGCTCGTTCTGTTCTTTCGAACAATGTGCTGAAGTCGGCCTCATTCACTTTTATGGGTGCATGAACCGTAAACTTTAACTTGTTTCCCATGCCGAGGGGGAAATTACCATACCTGAATATTTTCCATGAATTATTGATAGTTACCGGCACCACCCAAGCGTCAGGAGCGTATTTGCATAATATTTTCAATCCGTTGGAAGCAAAAGATTTGGGTTGACCATTTCTGGTTCGTGTTCCTTCGGGGAAAATTACTGTCGATCGACTATTATTTTCGATATATTCGCCCATTTTTTTTAGTTCGGGCAGCGCTTGTCGGGGGTCTTTTCTGTCAATCAGCACTGAACCTCCATGTTGCAGATTGTATGACACGCTGGGAATACCTTTGCCTAATTCTATTTTACTTACAAATTTTGGATGAAACTCACGCAAGAGCCACGCTAAACCAATAATGTCGAACAGACCCTGATGATTAGCTACAAAAATAATTGGCTTACCTTTCGGGATCAGTTCTTTGTTCTCAACCTTAAAATCAGAAAAAATGAAGTACAAAGTACGTATCAGGAAGAAATTCATAATGTCGACACTTTTCTTATGCGCTTCGTAACCGAACAAGTTGAAGCAAAGCCATTGAATAAGATGAAACAAGCAAATGAAAAACAAAAACCAAATATAAGCAAGTATCGAAAATGGATAAGATAGAATTTTTTTCATGTTCATTCTGAATTATCCAACAAAAGTAGAAAATTATTTTTAATGAAGAAAAAAAGTTCAGTGTCGCGGTGAGGTCAAGCCGGGAATAGAAAATAAAAAAGCGGAAGTACAACCTGATGTTATACTCCCGCTAATAAAGGTTAGAAACTGATTACTTTTCGGCGTAAAATTCTGTGTTGTTTACGTAAATCGAAAGGTTGATAGTTGCTAAGTATTTTTTATACTGATCAGCACTCAAAATGTGTTTTGCGTTGCCGAGGTTGAACCACATTGCTTTTTCGGCAGCGGCATCATTTTCGTTTCCAACAGCACTTTTCATTTTACGTTCAGTTTCTGAAAATACAATCTTCAATTGTTCTTCTTGTTCGTTCGAAGTTCCCAAATAACGGGATAATGAAGTGAATGTCTTTTCGTTGTTTAATTTATAAAACACTTTATACTCATTCAAATCCAATGCAAAACTGTTACTTACAGTTGCTAATGCTATAATAGCTAATACAAAAATCTTTTTCATAACTTCTTTTTTTTTAATTTAATACCTAAAATCTAATAATTAAATACCTAATACCTAAATTTCTAATAACTAATACCTAATACCTAATACTTAAAATCTAATACTTTTAAATTCTTAAAGCGCTATTTATCTATCGCTTCAACTATGCTAAAGAATCGTAACGACGCTTATTGTGAGCGTATATTAATTCTTTTAAGTTCCTTTTTTATTATCGCGTTTACATTTTTAAGTTTCGCCAATAATAACATCCGACGCATTGGAAACAGTTGTTAACTACTCATACTGTTCCGGCGTAAGGTTTAAATCAAAGTCAATTTATCTTTTTTTATATTTGCTTCTTCTGCGGCAAATCTAATTTCGATGCAATTGACTTTTCTTTAAAATACTAACAAAAACAAATTTTTAAAAAACCTCAAAAAAAAATGAACAAAGGAATTCCTGTGATTTTTTCTTCAGGGCTTCTCTTTGTTCGGGTTAACATGTCATAATGTTTTATTTCCTTATGACGATGCAAAAATACATGTTTTAAAACATATTTTCCAAACTTTTTCCGTTAAAAAGTGATGAATGATATAAACTTTTTATTTTGATGATAGGCTAATTTGGTATAATTAACTGATATATAGGTTTTTGTATAAAATTGAATTGATGTTACAAAACTGTTACATTTTAGCTGTTATGTCCCAAAAAAGAGCTTGAAATTGAAATTATCGACAGAAATAAATAAACATTAACATTTTTCGGCCTTATTTTTCTGCTACTAACGTATCGAAATCGGGAATATCCTGCAAAAAGTTGTATTTTGGCACCTCCGTTTCCAGTCGGCAACAGTAATGTTGGAGTCCGTTACTTATAATAAAATAATCTACTTTGAGTTTCGAATTGTACACCGCCGCCTGATCGAAAGTTTGCTGAGAGATGGAAATATTGGGAGCTTTGAATTCAATAATCATCAAAGGCTCGGCATTCCGGTTGTACAGTACTGCATCGCAACGTTTTTTAAGTCCGTTGATGACGAGTTGTTTTTCGATGGCAAGGAGCGAGGCCGGGTAGTGCTTCACTTCAATAAGAAAACGAATAAAATGTTGGCGTACCCATTCTTCGGGAGTGAGCGCTACGAATTTTTTACGGAATTCGTCAAAAATAAAAGGTTTCTCATTTTTTTTAATTACTCGAAAATTATAGGTCGGAAGATTCAATTGCCACATTTTTTACTATTTTTGTTTTTCAATTCGTATGAATTGCGAAAATACAAATTTCTGAAATATAAATTTACACGATATGAAATCAAAATTCGAAATTGTTGAAAACTGGTTACCGCGCTATACTAAAAGACCCCTTGAGGATTTTACCGATTATATTTTATTGACCAACTTTAATAATTACGTCGAACTTTTTGCCGAATGGTATGGAGTACCCGTATTAGGAAAAGATGGAGCCATGCCCAATGCATCGGCCGAAGGCATTACAATTATTAATTTTGGTATGGGAAGCCCCAATGCGGCTCTTATCATGGATGTACTCACGGCCATTCAGCCTAAAGCTGTTCTATTTCTGGGAAAATGCGGAGGTTTGCGCGACAAGAACAACATAGGGGATTATATCCTGCCCAGCGCCGCCATACGTGGCGAGGGTACTTCGAACGACTATTTTCCACCTGAAATACCTGCACTTCCTGCATTTAGTCTTCAACGTGCCGTTTCGTCGAACATTCGTGATTTTGGCAAAGATTATTGGACGGGCACGGTATTTACCACCAACCGAAGGGTGTGGGAACACGATGAAAAGTTTAAAGATTACCTGCGTTCCACCCGCGCCATGGCCATAGATATGGAAACTGCGACACTCTTTTCGGTGGCTTTTCATAATGGTATCTCAATTGGCGCTTTGTTGTTGGTTTCGGATATGCCGCTCAGGGCCGATGGCATTAAAACTGCCGAGAGCGACAAGAAAGTGACTGCCAACTTTGTGGAAGAGCATATTAAAATTGGTGTGAAATCTCTTTCGTCCATTATGCACAATAGTAAAACAATTAAGCACTTGAGGTTTGAATAATGAATAAAGTTTGAAATATAGAAACTTGATTCAGATCCGTTAAGGCTTCATTTTGAATCCATTAAATTTTAAAGTTTATTTCGGTACAGCGGTTCTTTATATACATAACAAACCGATAAACCAACCAACAACCATACATGGCAAAGCAAGGCATATCCTATGATATGATCATGAGCGACCTGCGCCGCAAAGCGTATGCTCCCGTTTATTTACTTATGGGAGAGGAGGCGTATTATATTGATCAGATATCGGACTTTATTCAAAACAATATACTCGACGAAGGTCAGCGCGAGTTTGACCTGACGGTGGTTTACGGTAAAGATACCGACATGACTACCATTGTGAATGCTGCCAAGCGTTATCCTATGATGTCGCCTTATCAGGTAGTGATAGTGAAAGAAGCCCAGATGATAAAAGATTGGGAAGCTCTTCAGTACTACCTTACTAAACCTTCACCTTCCACAATATTAGTGATTGGTTACAAGTATGGTACTCCCGATAAACGAAAAAAATGGGTCATTGACATCAGCAAAACCGGGGTACTGTTCGAATCGCAGAAACTACGCGACTACGAAATGGGTGCGTGGATAAGTAACTATGCAAAAAATAAAAAAGTAACCGTCGACGAAAAAGCGATTGTTATGCTTACCGAATTTCTGGGCAACGACCTGAGTAAGGTGGCCAATGAAATGGATAAACTCCTGCTCACCAAGCCCACCGACACCAACCGCATCACTCCCGAACATGTAGAGAAAAATATCGGTATAAGCAAGGATTTCAATGTGTTCGAACTCCAATCGGCGCTTATCAATAAGGATGTGCTGAAAGCCAATCGTATTGTCCGCTATTTTGCCGATAACAAAAAAGCAAATCCACAAGTGATGGTGCTTTCTCAACTCTTCAGTTTTTTTTCTAATTTGATGATGTACCATTATTTACCCGATAAAAGCCAGGGAACTGTGGCAAGCGAACTCAAAATAAATCCTTATTTTGTGAAAGACTACGAGAAGGCTGCCAAAGCTTTCGGTGCATGGAAAACTATGAATATTATTACCTGGATTCGCGAAACAGATGCACGTGGTAAAGGTATCGACAGCAACGGGGTTGATGAAGGTGATCTGATGAAAGAACTGCTATATAAAATATTACATTGATTCTTTTTTTTTATTCAAAAAAACGTGCTTGTGTTTCGTGCGTTCGTTTACCTCTTGTTTTAGTGATCGGTTGTAAATGGTTACAGAATTAATACACTTATTATCTTCATGGATTCAAATCTTACACTTTTTATAAAAATGATAGCTGCATCCTTGCAGCTTACCGAAAAACAAATACGAAATGCCATTCAGTTGATCAACGAAGGCGCAACCATTCCTTTCATAAGTCGTTATCGCAAGGAAATGACCGATGCCATGGATGAAGTGCAGTTGGCCGACACAAAAGAACAGTACGATAAACTGTGCGAACTTGAAAAACGCAAGGATACTGTGCTAAATGCCATCGACGAACAGGGAAAGCTTTCGGATGAGCTAAGGATGCGTATAGAAAAATGTTGGAATTCTACGGAGCTCGAAGATATTTACCTTCCTTACAAAATGAAGCGTCGGACAAAGGCCGAAATAGCCCGTGAGAAAGGGCTGGAGCCTTTGGCTAAAATGATAATGCTACAAAATGCACACGACTTACAAGTTCTGGCTCTCCCTTTTGTAAAAAATAAGGTCGAAAGTGTGGACGATGCGCTGAATGGTGCAAAAGACATTATGGCCGAATGGATCAACGAAAGCGAAAATGCCCGTAATGCTGTACGTAAGATATTTGGTTACGAGGCCGTAATCAGTTCAAAAATAATTAAAGGAAAAGAAGAGGAGGCTCAGAAGTACCGTGACTATTTTGATATGAACGAAAAACTGAGCCGTTGCTCGTCACATCGGTTGTTGGCTATGCGTCGTGGCGAAGCCGATGGTTTCCTGCGTGTCAATATAAGCCCTGATGATGAACACTGTATTGAAAAGCTGGAGCGCATATTCGTAAAATCGAACAACGCATCGTCCGATTTGGTGTACGAAGCAGTGAAGGCTGCTTACAAGCGTTTGCTTAAGCCCAGTATCGAAACTGAATTTGCCTCATCAAGTAAAAACAAAGCCGATACCGAAGCCATTCGCGTATTTGCTGAAAACCTCAGGCAACTTTTATTGGCGCCTTCGTTAGGTCAACAACGTACGCTGGGTATCGATCCGGGTTATCGTACAGGTTGCAAAGTAGTTTGTCTTGATGCACAAGGAAATCTGATTCACAACGAAACTATTTACCCTCATCCGCCTCAAAATGAGCAGATACAGGCCACTCGTAAGATTCAGAAATTGGTAGAAGCTTATAACATACAAGCCATAGCCATAGGCAATGGAACTGCCAGTCGCGAAACGGAGCATTTTATACAGAACATTCGTTACGACCATGAAGTAAAGGTTTTTGTGGTGAGCGAGAATGGCGCTTCCATCTATTCGGCTTCGAAAACAGCCCGGGAAGAATTTCCCGATTATGATGTGACAGTACGTGGAGCAGTGTCGATTGGACGAAGATTGATGGACCCACTGGCCGAACTGGTGAAGATTGATCCTAAGTCCATTGGCGTTGGGCAGTATCAGCACGATGTAGACCAAACTCAGCTAAAAAAATCGCTCGATCAGACGGTGGAAAATGCAGTGAACAGGGTAGGAGTAAACCTCAACACTGCCAGCAAACATTTACTTACTTATATTTCGGGACTTGGGCCACAACTTGCTCAGAATATTGTGGATTACAGAACTGTTAACGGTGCTTTTTCGAACCGCAAGCAATTGATGAAGGTGACTAAAATGGGCGTCAAAACATTTGAACAGTGTGCAGGATTCTTGCGCATCCCTAATGCCGATAATCCGCTCGATAATTCGGCCGTACACCCCGAAAGTTATGCATTGGTGGAAAAAATGGCAAAAGATCTTAATACAAAAGTAAATGATTTGATTCGAAATAAAGCATTGATACAGAGTATTGAAAAACAAAAATATGTAAACGATAAAGTGGGATTGCATACGCTGAATGATATCCTGCTCGAACTTGAAAAACCGGGTAGAGATCCACGCGAACAGGTGAAGGTCTTCGAATTTGATTCGAATGTGAAAACGATTAACGATGTACGCGAAGGCATGGAATTGCCGGGTATTGTCACCAATATTACCAATTTTGGAGCTTTTATAGATGTGGGTATCAAGGAAAACGGACTGATACATATCTCCAATATGTCCGATAAGTTTATCTCTAACCCCGCCGAAGTGCTTTCGCTTCATCAGCATGTCACAGTACAGGTCATCGAAGTTGATTTAGCCCGAAAAAGAGTTCAGTTAAAGCTGCTGAACCGAAAGTTATCCTGAGCACTGATTTCTCTTAAAGTAAAATATCTGATTTATATTCAATGAATTAAAATAAAAAGAGATAGTTGAATTTTGTTCAACTACCTCTTTTCGTAAAATATTTTTCTCTAAAAAGTTAATCACATAGGAGATTCTCCCATGCTACTATTGTCTTTCACTTTTTGGTCATCGTTCGATATGGTTGATTTGGTTTTCTTTACCTTAGTGTTCATATTCCCGATTCTGTAGGATAGATTCAGTCTTAGTTCGGTCGATTCTGTTAGATGTACATCGGTGCGCTGGTCGAATGTAGCTGTGCCAGTTGTGCTGTTTATTCCTTTTGTAGTGACGATGATATGCGATTTTGGTAGATATACTCCACTGACCGATACGTTGAAGCGTTTTTTCAGGAAATCTTTTGACAACGCCATATAGCTAAAGTAAAATGCCGACTGACTTCCCTGCAGGTTTACTTGTGGAAGGTTACCGCCACCGCCGGTGCTGATGCGGAAATCTTTTGGTAAAGTAAAAGTTCCTCCCAGGAACATGCGTCCGGTGAAACCGCTGTTCGATAAATTATACGCCTTACTCTCCATATCAACATAATTAAGATTACCGTTCATATAAAGATTAAGCCATTTTAATCCACGATAGCTACCAAAAATGTTCATGCCCAATTGTCGGTTATGACCTATGTTGTCAAAAGTAATTTCTTGTACAGTACTTCCAGCATTTATAAACGAATATTGTTCAATACCATTGTTAACGAAGGTGTAAGCCAGTTCGGCGCTTATATTATATTTAGGAGCGAAGCTACTATAGCCGAATGTTACGTTATGGCTGTTTTCGGGATCAAGATTAGGATTTCCGTAACTGATATAATTCGGGTCGCGACGATCGACATAAGGATTCAGGTAGCCAATGCTCGGACGTTGAATGCGTTTGTTGTATCCAAGTTTCAGGCTTTTCATATCCGAAAGCCGATAGCTGATGGTTGCCGAAGGAACCAATGCACCATAATCGGTAGAGAAATTTTGATTCACATCGTTAAACTCGGCCGAAAGCCAGGTGTATTCGTATCGTAATCCTCCTTTTATCCCCCATTTTCCTATATTGGCTGTGTAACTTGCATAAGTTCCCAGAATGTCCTGGTCGTTGTTAAAGTTCGAAATACTATCCATATCGATGTATGGAGTATAAGGAAATGCCTGTGAAAAATTAAAATACTTGTGCGATTCGTCTGTTTTACTGTCGTTGAGGCGGTTAATGTATTTTGCACCTATTTCGAGCGTATGACCTTTGCTTAACGGCTTTGAATAGTCGGCCTGGAAAGTATGTTCGTTGGACGAAGCTGTGTTATTACTCTTGCTCCATTGTGAAAGTCCGGACTGTGGCAGAGCAATATACAAAGGATTAATTATGTTTTCAGCCACATAATTGCTATTGTTGGGTGTGTTGCTTAGTTTGTACGACAGGGTTAATATTTCGCCTTTCTTTTTGAACGATCGTTGATAGTCGAGCCCAAAATCGGTTGAACCCCAGCTCTGGGTTTGTGAACTCTCTTGCGTATAGGCAAAGAGCTTGTTCATGTCAGCATCATAATTATCGGTGTTGGCAATGGTATTGCTTTCGGGCCGACCAAATCTGCGGTTGAACGAAAAAGTAAATAGATTCATGGTGTCCAATTCATAACTGAGCTGTCCGCTTCCGAATTGCATTGGCGTTGTGTTTTCTACTGTTGCCACTTGTGTTCCAAATGCATAAGGAGCACCAGTAACATAGGAATGTCGTTCGGTAGAAGTGACGACTGGGAATTGTTTGTTGAAATTATAATTGTAATTGCCCGAAAAACTGAACTTTCCTTTTTGCAAGGTGAGATTTATCCCGGCACCGTAAGATCCACGCGATGAGGCTTGTGTATTGATAGTGGCCGAATATCCCTGTGCTGAAGTTTGTTGTACGGTAACAATGTTGATAATTCCACCTACACCTTCGGCATCGTATTTTGCACCGGGTTGAGTAATCACTTCGATGCTTTTTACCATGTTAGCAGGCATACTTTTCAGAATTAATCCCGGGTTGTTGTTGAACATGTTTGTCGGTTTTCCGTTAAAAAAGAACTTAAAGTTCGACGATCCTTTCAACTGAATATTATCTTGTCCATCCACAGTTACCATAGGTACTTTGCGCAACATATCGAGTACGGTGGACGATTTTGCTTCCGGATCTTGTTCGGTATCGTAGGTTATTTTATCTGCATCTGCTTTTATAAGTGGTCGCATGGCTACTACATTTAATTCCTTTAATGCTTGTTTGCTGGAGGAAAGTTCAATTTTGCCCAACTGAACCTGATTGTTTTTTCCATCAACGGTGAAATTTCTTATTGCCGGCTGTTTGCCTACGAACGAAACAATTAAAACATAGTTTCCCGGCGTCTTTAATTCACCACTGAATTTGCCATCAATATCGCTTGCAAAACGGGTGAGGATTTGTTGTTGATTGTGCGATTGCACTATCGAACAGGTAGCGTAAGGCATAGTTTCCTGTGTCACTGAATCGATGGCCTGTCCCGTTACCTGAAATCTGGTAATAGAATTCTCGGCGGACATAAACAATGGCACTATTAAAAGTAGTACCCCTAAATACTTTTTCATTTTTTTTATGTGTTTGAAATTTTAAGAACTTTTTTCGGTGGGCAAAGGTAATTCAAAATATAGAAACACAAACCTTATTTCGATAAATATTTATTATTTATCGATAAATAAATGTTTTTGTAGGTTGAATGAAAAAAGAATGAACCTTTTTTTTGATCAAAGTAAAACCAAACACTGCATTCTGGGGTTCAATGCAGATGCATATACCTTGTTTTGATGATTAATTTTATTCGTTCTGGATGAAGAGAGAGAAAAAATGAATTAGTTTCCGCAATTCAATTAATTCAACTTTCGCATGTTTTTAATTTCTTGAAATACTGATAATTATAAAAAATATTAATTGATTATCAAATAGTTATACAAATAAGAGTTTTCTTTAAATTTTGGACTTCGACCTCCCCCTAACTCCTCTCCTTGGGAGAGGGGAACAGAACAGTGCCAGTAATAAAGTCTACATGGAATTATAACTATTAGAATTACAGAATAATAAGTGTGAGAAAGCTGAATAAATTAATATTATACATCAATAAAACAAAAAAAAGCAGTTGAAATATTCCGACTTATCGGGAAATTTCAACCGCGTTTTTTCAGTTTTTTTTAAGCCTTTAAACTTATATAGAGCTAAATTATTTGAAAATCATTTGAGAAAAAGCAGTCAGGTAGATTCTCCAGTTTTTCCAGATATGACCTTCTTCCGATTCAAAATAAGTGTATTTATATCCTTTTTCGTCGAGCAATTTCCGATAATCTGCATTGGCTTTGTAAAGAAAGTCGGTATTACCAATGGCAATCCAGTACAATGCAGGCTGTTTGCTGAACTGTGTTTTTAATTTGGCCTCCATGTTGTCGTAAATGGGGGATTTTACTTTTTCGTTCGGCAGGATGGCTGCCGAAAACAAGCCTACATAATTAAACATATCGGGGTATTGTTTGGAAATATGAAGAGAATGAAATCCACCCATCGATAACCCGGCAATTGCGCGTCCGGATTTTGCTTTCACGGTACGGTAGTTTCTGTCAACAAAGTTCACAATATCAGGGAAACTTTCTTCCATGCTTCCTTCCATAGTTTTAGGCAATTGCATGGTCGGTTTTATCATTCCCAACGATGATTCGCCCGGAGCGGCTTCCTGATCTGCGTTACCATTGGGCATTACTACTAGCATTGGTTTTGCTTTTCCCTGAGCGATAAGGTTATCGAGAATCTGAGCTGTACGTCCAAGCGCGATCCAGGCTTCTTCGTCGCCACCCATTCCGTGGAGCAAGTATAAAACAGGATATTTTTTGTTCCCTGCCTCGTAACCGGCAGGTGTATATACGGTTAGTTTCCTTTTCATGTTCAGGGTAGGGCTGTTGTACCAGCAACGGGTCACCGAACCATGCGCAACATTATTCACACTATAGAGCTTTCCTTTTTCGCCGCCAATGATAAAAATATTAGTGACTGATGCTACATCGCGAATCAGATACACATTGGAAGGATCGTTAATTTTCAGTCCATCCACTATGAATGAATAACTGTAAAGTTCGGATGCAAGTGGTTCATTGGTACTAAATTCCCAAATTCCATCTTTGTTTTCGGTCAATGAGGCTTTGCCAGCTTCTCCGTTTTTTCCGGCAGGAAGAAAATCGCCGGTTACTTCAACTTTCACTGCCTTTGGCGCTTTTAGTCTGAAGGTAACCGTGTTGTTCCCAAGAATTTCGGGCGAAATAATGTTTTGCTGTCCCCATAAAGCTTGTTGAGCAAATACATTGATGTTGATCATCAATAGCGCTAAAAAAAAGTTGATCTTTTTCATATTCAGTATTTTAAATGATTTATTTGTTGATGTTGTTGAGTGCTGTATTATTCCAAATTGTAAATCAATCCTTTAATCACCAGCTTTTTCTTTAGGTCTCTGACGCTGGCGGTTTGCTTCTGTTTTAATGCATTGTAGTAGGGTAGGGCCAAGGTGGATGTTTCCGATTCAGGATAAGTTTTGAACAGGTATTCGTAAGCATCGCTGAAGTAAGGCGAAAGCTCTTTGTTGGCAATGTCGCTGTACAAATTTGTTTTGCCGTAACCGCTTATCAGATAACTAAAGTAGGCCTTTTTGTAAGTGTTACAGTTATCGAGAAATACAAATACAGGATTGATTTTCACAAAGTTTTCGTACCACAAAATCCTGTCTACAAGTTGTTGCGGCGAAATGACAATGGCCTGATCCATCGCAAAACCTTGGGCATTTTCCATGCTTATTTCGTTCAGATAGCTTTTCATAGGATCCGAAAGCATGTACGAAAGGTGCTGAATAGAGAACGGGCGATATTGTTCAATGTAGTACATTCCATCGGTTGATGAAAACTTAAAACCGTTTTGTTGAAGTAAAGTCAGATAGTTTTTGATTTTTTTTGATATGGGCTCACCGGAGAATATAACCGAATAATCGGTAGTGTCGTTGTGAAGTTTTTCGTTCAGGCTCAGTTCAATGGTGTCCAACAAATGTTGATAAATGACGAATGCCGTATCGCAGAGTCCTGGTGTCTGATTGAGAAATGCAGTTTTAAATTGTTCAACAGCTTTCGTTGCCGATGCAGCATTGGTGCTGTCGAGCAGCTGCACAAAAGCACGGTATTCCGTTATTTTTGGATTTTCGAGCTGAAGGGCAAGTGTATCGTTGAAATGATATCTTGCGGAGTCTTTATCCGGATTGTCATTGCCAGACTTTTTATTGCAGGCTGTAAATGAAATAATTATACAAACTGATAATAGTAAACGTTGAAGTAGATCTTTCATGATGCATTGTTTTTTTTATGAATGCAAATTTCTATAAACATTTTGAAATGTACAAGTTTTCGAACTTTTATTATGCTTTGGCAAAACAAATAAAGTTTAAAAGTAAAATGAGGAATGCTACAAGAATTATTCAGCGCGTTTTGCAGTTGTGAAGTACTACTTTTTGTCTGTTAATTTCGATTGCAAATCGTTGACTTGTAAATAACTTGCCGGCGAAAATAAATTGGTGTTGTGCAACGACAGATAAGCCCAGCAATGGAGCGTTTGATTTGTTTTTTTGAATGGAAGTTCCAGGTTTATATTTCCGGCATCGCGCGATATGCAGTTCTGGCGGTGAATTACGGTTTTCGTTTCGGGAAACAAAAAAACCCAACTGATCATGTCGTTGGGCGAAGCGCCGTGCAACAGATCAGTATTCCAGCTCATCCGAACGCTGTTTGCGTTTATTATTTTCATTTCGATACCGGTAATTGGCAATAAAGCACCCATCGAAATGGTGAGTTTTGAGTAATCTACTCTGAAGGTAGAGCCAGTTTCGATTACTGCATCTTTTTGTGCCAAAGCAATTGCGTCATTGAAACCTTCCTGTTCTCCAAACGTACGTTCAAAGATACTTCGAAGACAAGACAATTCTTTTTTTGCATAGGCTGTTCTTGCCCGAACAGTTTTTGATGATTCCGAGTTATCCTCTGTAGGTGTTTTAGCTTTGTTTGAATATTTTGTTTTGGCCATATTTTTATTGTATATTTTTGATGGCAAAGGATGTCAAATTAAAGATCGGTGGAAGTTGATTTCATCGAATAAACCAATGATCGACATACAAATATACATCAAAAAATGCATTTTTTATTGTGAAGTGTTCAATACGGGTAAAAAGAACACTCCGTGAATTGATCAATAAAAATGTCTAATTCACGGAGTGATCTAAAAAAAGATTGCTTTATTCAGGAGTTTCGGTGATGCTTCCGTAGCGGTGATACTCGAAGGCAATGCTTTGTTCCTTTACATAATGCAACAATTCCAACCTTCCTTCGATAAGTGGTTTTTGCAAAGCAATATATTTGCCCAGTTCGGCCGCTTTTTTATAAACTTCCATCGAAAGTTCAGCTGAGCAAGTGCGAATTCGTTCATATTTGTGCATCGAATCTATAAACTCAGTTTCGGTGTGTAGTTGTATTTGCTCAGGCTTGAGAAAGGTTCGCAAAGTCCTCAGATGTGGGTTGTCCTTGTCGATGCTGATGCTTAGATTTGTTTTTACGATATTGGCAGCCGTTATTACCAGCAGAATATCAACGAGTTCATCCTTGGATTGAATACGGAATAAAACGTTTTTCAACGGGAGATAACGGAAAATATTCTGTTCGCCCATTAAATGATAAATGTCGCGTTCCACGGAAAATTCTTCTTTGAAATTTTTCAGATAGCTTGCCGCGGCACTTTCGTATCTTTTTTTATCATCATTTCGTAAAATAGCTGCATAGGTTTTGAATTCATCAATATGGCTCGAACCATTATCTATGTCATTATTCGTGATGTTCACAAAGCACGAAACATAATTGGGCCCTCCGGCTTTAATGCCACCGCCGAATGCCGAACGCTTCATTCCGCCAAACGGTTGACGGCTTACAATGGCGCCGGTAATGCCACGGTTAATATAGAGGTTACCGGCTTCAATCGTGTTTTTCCAGATGTCTTGTTCGCTTTCGTCAAGGCTTTGAAGTCCGGCGGTAAGTCCGTATTCCGAACTGTTGGCCAATGCAATGGCATGTTCGAAATTATCGGCACAAACTACTGAAAGCAGTGGGGCAAACAATTCGTTGGTGAAAGTGTAACTGTCCGGTCGGGCCCCCCATTTTACACAAGGTTTAAGTATGAAATGTTTTTTATCCACGAATTCGGGCTTTACCAACCACCACTCGCCATCTTCTAAACGATTGATGGCATGCAGCAATTTTTCGTTCTCGTTGGTAATCATTGGACCTACATAATTGCCTCCGTTCCAAACGCTTCCTGTATGCAAACTGGTGACAGCATCAGTAAGTTTGGTTTAAAATCAGGATCGTTATAAACTTCTTTTTCGAGAATCAGCAACGAACAAGCCGAACATTTCTGACCTGCATTGCTGAATGCCGAAGTGACGATGTTCTGAATAGCGTGGTCGCGATCGGCTGCTGCACTCACTATTATTGCATTTTTACCACCTGTTTCGGCCGATAACGGACAAGTTGGGTTGTTCGCCAACAAGCGGAAAGCTGTATCGGTACCTCCGGTAAGAATTGTATGTTTGATAGAAGGGTGAGCCGTGAGATAATTCAATGGTTCACGACCGTCGGTACAAACTACCTGCAAAGCATCCTTTGGCACACCGGCTTCCCAAAAACATTGAGCAAACTCCCATGCCACAGGCATGGCCACGGTGGCAGGTTTCAAAATAACAGTATTTCCACCCGTCAGGGCGGCAGCTACACCACCTACAGGAATTGCCAACGGGAAATTCCAGGGTGGAATTACAAGCACAATCCCTTTCGGAGTGATAGTGATTGTTTCCAATTGTACGAATGGTTCTATGCTGATTGGATAATATCGGCAGAAATCTACTGCTTCCGATACTTCAACATCGCCTTCGGCAAAGGTTTTCCCTGTAATGGCCGACATGCAACCAATCAGATGGTCTCTTCGTTCGCAAAGCAGGTCAGCCGTTTTATGAAGTACGGTTTTGCGTTGGCTGAGGCTGGTTTTTCTCCAATTTGAAGCAACATTTTCGGCAATGGCAATGATTTCTTTCACCTGATCGGTATTTGAAAGACTTGCTCTGCAAACACAAATTTCCACTTCCTGACTTCGATCGAGATATGAATATAGTTTCTCAGTTATAATTTCTTTGTCGCCTATTTGAACCGGGATTACATAAGGCTCATCTGTGGCAGATTTCATCCATTCTTTTCGAATGTTGTCGGCCCACTGGCGGTTAGGGCGTAAGTCAAAATTGGTATCGGGTTCGTTTTGAAAGTTTTGTAAAGAAGCAGGACCTTGCGATTTTACGGCAGAAAGTCTGTTTTGTCTGCGGCGAGGCGTTTTGTCAAGTTTTTCTTTCAGCGTATAAGCTTCGATGAACTGCTGTTGCAGAAAATCCCATTGTTTACTGTCCACTTTCAGGTTGAACGAATAACTCAGGAAATTGTCGACACCTGTGTTTTCGTCGAGTCGGCGTACCAGATAGGAGATGGCATTCAGAAAATGTTCGTCTTTCACTACCGGAGTGTAAAGAATAATCTGTTTTCCAAGTTGACGCATCACGCGTGGCAGGTGATTGGCCATTCCTTCGAGCATTTCGAAAGTTACAAATTCTTCAACGCCGTTTTTCTGAGCCATCAGATAAGCATATCCTATGCTGAAAAAGTTATGCGAAGCTACACCCACGTGCAGGGCTTTTGCATTTTCGGGCAATAAAGCCCTGTCTAATATGTGCAGATAATTGGCATCGACTTCTACTTTTGTTCCGAAAACAGGAACTTCCCAACCTTTAAGCGACGATACAATGGACTCCATTTGCAGATTCGCGCCTTTTACCAAACGCATTTTGAGCGGAGCGCCTCCGGCAGCACATCGTTCGGTGGCAAATTCAATTAGTTCGGTCTGAAAACTCCAGGCATCGGGCAGATAAGCCTGAATCACTATTCCAGCCGAATAATCTTTGAACTGCGGATAGGAGAGGACTGTCTTGAATACATCGAGTGTTAGTTCGGTGTCTTTGTATTCCTCCATGTCGAGATTCACAAATTTTGCACTTTTATTGCCTTTTTCGTCGATATATGGAAAGTCGATGGCTTGTTGATAGATGCGGGCAAGACGCTCGCACAGGTCAATTTTATTTTGCTCGTAATTCAGGGCATTGATTTGAGCATAAATCCCTGATATTTTTATCGAAATATAATTGATGCGCGGATCCATGAGCGCTTCAAGGTAGTGTTCGTAGCGATGATTGGCTTCTCCGTCGCCCAGCACTACTTCGCCCAGCAGGTTCACATTCTGACCAATCTGTTGTTCGCGGCGGGCATTGAGGTGTTTGTTCAAAAACGATGCCTTTTCGTTGATAATAACATTGGAAGTATCGGAACGAAGTCGGCTTTTGAAAATGGGAACAGCAATAAAATCGAACCAATAACCAAAAGCGGTGAATAGTTTTAATAAATAGGCATCGGACGAACTGAAAAATTGCGGAACTCCATAGCGCTCAATCAATACCTTCATGCGCAGGGCTAACTTTTTATTGTCCCTGATTTGAGAAGATTCGTCCAGCAATTTCGAAAGCAGCACTTTGTCGCCGGGGTTTTGAATCAGAATGGCATACTTTTTTTGTTCTTTGAGTTCGGCGGCAGTAATTTCTTTTTCCGATTTTTCGAGAAATTGCTTTCCCCAGTCTATAACTTCGTTAGTGGTGATTTTTTCCATATCCGTATTTAATAATCTTTCTACAATAGTATTTTATGTATTTTTTTTTCCGAAAGATAATTGAAAAAATTCGAAAAAGATGAATAAAGTACTAAATAATGATATGTTAAATTGAATATTTTCTGATTGATAATTTAAGTTTTAGAATACTGATTGTTTGTAACTATTTTGCTCCTTTTTCTTATAAATATTCAGAATGATAGATCGCCATTTTAATATTTCACTAAGGTGTTTAACTAGAGGACAAATTTTTGTTGAATAAATTTATTGATCAATATTGCCATACAACCATTTTATGCACCGACTTTATTTCTGCTTGTCGTGTTGAACCCATATGAGGTCAGCGGTATTATATCCAATTTTTTCTGCCAACTTTAGATAATTATTTTTCACATCCTCAGGTATAGAAGTGTAGCGAGATAGTATCCAAAGGTATTTCAGGTTTTTACCGGCTATCAGTACATATTTGTATTCGTCATCAATGGCGATGACATTGTAACCGGAATAAAACGGGCCAAAGAATGATACTTTAAGCATAGCGATATTGTCATCTCCAACAAATTTTGCTTTTCCGATTGCTTGGCTCCATTTGCCTTTTTTTGTATTATAGCCCTGATTATTAACTCTTATAGTTCCGTTTTCATTGAAAGAATATTCTGCAGTGGTGTTATTCAAATCTTTTTCGTATTTGAAATCTAATCGGGCAATTTCGTACCATTTACCAAGATATTTTCCCTTATCAAAGGGTTTAACGGCAACAGCGCCATCGGGTATTGAAGCGCATGAATAAAATCCTGTCATAATAATGCTCATTAATAGTGAATTAAATAGTTTTTTAGTTTTCATTTTTTTTAGAAATTAGTGTTGTGTTAAGTACATTATGTCGGCATAAGTTTTGGTAAAGCGAATGATTTTTCTCATAAATAAATTGATACACTAATGTTTTTAGATATTCTGTTTTGATCTGAAAACTATGGCTATTGTTTCATTATGTACCACGCTTTCTTTTTCTCTCCTTTGTCCGAAATGAATCCTTTTCGATTCCATCCGTTTTGATATACAGGATGCATCCTGCCGAGTGAGCAATAATCAACCAATATCCAAGAGCAGACATCGTATAAAATTAGGAATACCATTAAACAGAGTTGTCTGCTCTTAATAGGAATGATAGGTAAATCAATCCTAACACGATTTTTATATTTAACCCCATTGTTGGTTTTTTAGTCATTTTGATTGTCCGGTTTTTTATAACTTTGAAATTCAGTATTCATAAAATGAATATAGCGTTTTTCTTTTTTGTAACACAATTGGAGCAGAAAAACATCAAATTTCCGTTTCGCAATATTCTTAAAATAACAGAGATCTATACACTTGTTGCACTAAAGCTAAATAAATAAGATGACAAATATATCTGATTTTTTTTTAATAAACAACTCGGGCGACTTATTTATTTCCCTACTAAGTAAACTGAAAACCAGCAAAAACCAAAGTGGCTATCCTGCAGTTTCCTAAATATTTAAGACTTTAATTTGAAATGAAGCAGGCAAAGGCAAAGGAGCAGGCAAAGGAACAGTGAGGAGTAATTGAACAGGTGTAAAGTTTTTTTTGCATAGCATATAAAAAAACGCGATACTGATAATTTTAACTCAGCATCGCGTTATTTTATGTTTAAAGAAGCGAACAATAAAAGAATCGTTTATTTTTCTTTTATAAGTTTTTCTACTTCTTTCCAGTTCACAATTTCCCAAAAGGCTTTTACATAAGCAGCGCGTTTCGACTGATACTTCAGGTAATAAGCATGTTCCCATACATCAAGCATCAATACGGGTTTCCCTTTTACATTGATGACCGACATCATTGTATTGTCCTGATTGGGAGTGGTTACTATTTTAAGTTTGCCGGCTGCATCTTTGATGACCCATACCCAGCCCGAACCAAAACGAGCCAATGCCGCTTTTTCGAATTCAGTTTTAAGCACTTCCACACTTCCGAAATTTTTGACTATTATAGCTTCAAGCTCGGGCGACATAGCTGCACTTCCAGCCGGAGCAAGAGTTTTCCAGAAAAGACTATGGTTGTAATGGCCGCCGCCGTTATTTCTTACTGTCGTTTGGATGTCGGCAGGTAATGTGTTGATACTTGCCAATAAATTAGTGATGCTTTTTTTCTGTAAATCAGGATACTTCTCAAGTGCTTTGTTCAGATTATTCACATAAGCCGCATGATGATTGTTGAGATGGATAAACATGGTAGTGCTATCAATGTAAGGTTCAAGGGCATTGTATTTGTAAGGCAATGCCGGTACCTGGAATTGCGCAAAAACAGACAGCATAGAAACTATCCATATGGCAAGTGAGACAAGAATTTGTTTCATAATTATTAATTGTTAATCGATTGTTTTTATTATAATAACAGCAAATATAGAAGATTGTTTAAAAAGAAATTCATGGCAAAAGCAAAATAAAACTATATTTTCACTCCTTTTAACTTTTGAATTGTACTTTTTATAACTCTGAAACGTTATTCAAATCGGTCGCATATGTGTATCAAAGTTGGATCAGTCGGTTATTGTACAAATTGCAAAAAATCTGTACATTTGCGGGTTAATAAATTAAAATTGAAAGTGAATGTTTGATTATATAAAGGGTGAACCCACAGAGCTAAATCCGGCTTATGTAGTAATAGAAACGGGAGGTATAGGTTATTGTATCCATATTACTTTGCCAACCTTTTCGGCACTTGGTGGAAAAACGAATGCTAAACTCTATGTTTATGAAGCCATTAGGGAGGATGCTCATTTACTTTATGGCTTTATGAATCAGGCCGAACGGCAGTTGTTTCTATTGCTTATTTCAGTGTCGGGGATTGGCGCTAATACGGCGCGGATGATTATGTCCTCGTATTCAACACAGGAAATTCAGGAAATGATTGCTACCGGAAATGTAGTGGCGCTCAATGCCATTAAAGGCATCGGAAACAAAACAGCACAACGTATAATTGTGGATCTGAAAGACAAAATTCAGAAAATTGCTTTAACACCTGGACAGAGTTCAAATTCTGTTTTTGCCGCGAATAATGAACTGAAGGAAGAGGCTGTTTCAGCGCTTGTGATGTTGGGTTTTGCTGCCGCGGCTTCACAAAAAACAGTGGATCAGATTCTCAAATCGGAACCTCATTTAAGAGTGGAGCAGTTGATAAAAACGGCGCTTAAAATGATGTAAACCAGATGATTTGAAAATTTTAAAATGAGTTGAGTCAATGGCTCATCACTTTTTTAATCCTTTATAATTAGTTTTACATATCAATAATATACTAAACGGTCTTTTTCGTAAAACTTACACCTTAACAAGTCATCTATCGTAGTCAAAATTATTTATGATAAAACTCCCTAAAGTATCAGCCCTTATTGTTTTACTCATAGTTGTTTTCAGCTCAGCGTATGCATTGGTAAATACCGTTCAACTTACCAATGCTGAGCCTCAACAAGCTGCTGTTACTCAAACACCAACCGATACAATTCTTAAATTTAAGATAAAGGAATACAAACAAGATACTTACGATGAACTTACTGCTGTTTATCCTATGGACAATAGTTTGCCTGCGAACATAAAATCGGTAGTGGAATATGATGCTACATCGGGAAATTACATTTTCAAAACTTATGCAGGTAATATGGAAATTGCAACTCCTTACCTGATGACAGGCGAGGAGTACAAGAATTATTCGGCTCATAAAGAAATTCAAAACTACTGGAAAGAGAAAAATGCATCTGCATCTGTCGACAACGAAGATAAGTTTTCGGTTTCGGACATGAAATTCAGTTTAGGGCCGGCCGATAAGGTGTTCGGACCCGGAGGTTTGCAGGTGAAAACACAGGGCTCGGCCGAGCTCGTGTTTGGAGCCAAGCACAATAAAGTTGATAATCCTGCCTTTACCGAAGCCATGCGGAGCAATACCACGCCCGAATTTGATATGAAAATTCAAATGAATGTGACGGCTTCGGTCGGCGATAAGGTTTCGTTTGGATTGAACTACAACACAGAATCTACTTTCGATTTCGACCAGAAAATGGTAAAACTGGCCTATAAGGGCAAGGAAGATGATATTATAAAAAATATCCAGGCAGGGAATGTAAGTATGCCGCTGAATAGTTCGCTCATTAGTGGTAGTACAGCTCTTTTTGGAGTGAAAACCGATTTGCAGTTCGGAAAATTAAGTATATCGGCCATAGCTTCGCAACAGGAATCGGAAACCAAAACCGTGAGTTCGAAAGGTGGCGTACAAACTACCGAATTTGAAGTGAAAGCTGATAATTACGACGAAAACCGTCACTTTTTCCTCGGACATTACTTCCGCGAAACCTACGAAAGTTCTTTGAGCAATCTTCCTTTTGTTTCCTCAGGAGTGACCATCAATCGTGTGGAGGTGTGGATTACAAATAAAAGAGCCAATTACGATCAGTCTCGTAACATTATCGCTTTTATGGATTTGGGTGAAGCCAAACGCATTGATAATTCTGCACTTTGGCAGAAAACTGCAACCAAAGATTTACCTCAGAACAAAGCAAATAATCTTTACGAAGATATAAAACTGATACCGAATGTGCGGGATATTCAGCAGTCTAATTCCATGTTATCAACTACTTACGGAAATGATGTATTCGTTGGCGGTGAGGATTACGAGAAAATTGAAAGTGCCCGCAAACTTGATCCTTCGGAGTATACACTGAACAAAGAGTTGGGTACTATTTCGTTGAAATCTCAACTGAATCCTGATGAAGTGTTGGGGGTGGCTTACGAGTATAGCTATGGGGGCGATGTATATCAAATTGGAGAGTTCTCCACAGATGCAGTGAATACGCCTGATGCATTGATTGTTAAATTGCTCAAAAGTACAGCGCAATCACCTCAATTGGCTTTGTGGGATTTGATGATGAAAAATGTGTATTATCTGGGCGCCATGCAAATCCAGAGCGAGAAGTTTACTTTAAATGTAGTGTACCGAAACGACTCGGTAGGAACGGATATGCAGTATCTTACCGAAGGGAATATGAAAAACAAATTATTGCTGAGGGTGATGAATCTGGATCGCCTCGATGTGAAAAACAACATTAATCCGGATGGGAAATTCGATTATGTCGAAGGAATCACTGTATTGTCGTCGGCAGGTAGAATTATTTTCCCTGTGCTCGAACCTTTCGGATCGCATCTGCGAAATGCCATTGGAAACGATGCCCTTGCCGAAAAATATGTTTTTCAGGAATTGTATGATTCTACCCTCGTGGTGGCACAGGAATTAAGCGATAAGAACAAATTCAGTATTGTGGGCGAATACAAATCGTCGAGCGGTTCGGAAATAAGACTTAATGCCATGAATGTTCCGCGCGGATCGGTGACGGTAACCGCCGGTGGCGCCACCCTAGTCGAAAATGTAGATTATACGGTGGACTATACCATGGGTTCTGTTTCCATTCTCAATCAGTCAATTCTCGAATCGGGAACAAATATCGATGTAAAACTCGAAAATCAGTCGATGTTCAGTATGCAACGTAAATCGTTGGTTGGAACACATATGGAGTATCAGTTCAATAAGGATTTCAGCATCGGCGGTACAATCATGCATTTGTCGGAAACTCCGTTGACGAAAAAAGTAAATACAGGGAACGAACCTATTTCGAATACAATTTGGGGTCTGAATACTTCGTGGCGCGGCGAATCGCAGTGGCTTACCAATTTACTTGATAAACTGCCATTTGTAAATGCAACAAAACCATCGTCCATTGCATTGAATGCTGAGTTTGCACAGTTAATTCCGGGACATTCAAATGTTGTGGGGGCGCAGGGGTTGGCGTATATCGATGATTTTGAATCGACAAAAACATCCATCGATTTACATTATCCGTCCAGCTGGTACCTTGCTTCAACGCCCTATAATTCGGATCCGGATGCGCTTTTCCCTGAAGCCAAACTTGCTACTACCGAATATGGTAAAAACCGTGCCCTGTTTGCATGGTACTATGTAGATCAGATCTTGAATTCGAAAAATCCCGGACGTACAACACCGGTGAATCTGAGAAATAATGTAGCCTCCCAATCGAACCATTACACGCGCGATGTGCTTATTAAGGAGGTTTTCCCGAATAAGAGTTATTTGTCCTATAATCCATCCATTCTGACGGTGATGAATTTATCTTATTTCCCTACCGAACGTGGACCTTACAACCTCGATGTGGATGGAATGGATGAAAACGGTTATCTCACCAATCCTACGAAACGTTGGGGTGGAATTATGCGTAAACTGGATGTGACTGATTTCGAAACTTCGAATATCGAATACATCGAATTCTGGATGATGGATCCGTTTATTTATGATAAAAACGGTGTCGACAAAGGAGGTGAATTATACTTCAATCTTGGCGATATTAGCGAGGATATACTTAAAGATGGAAAGAAATCTTTTGAACATGGTTTACCTGTGGATAAAGATGAAACAAAGACTGAAACTACCATTTGGGGTCGTGTTCCTAAAACCCAGTCCACGGTAACGGCTTTCGATAATACGCCGGGTTCGCGCCTTGCCCAGGATGTGGGTTTAAACGGTTTATCCACCGAAGATGAATTTAAGTTTCCCACTTATAGCGACTATGTGGAGAAAGTAAAAGTAAAAATAAACGGAACTGCACGCCAGCGCATGGAAAACGACAAGTTTTCTCCGCTGAACGACCCTGCAGGCGATAACTACCGTTTCTATAAATCTTCTGAGTACGACGATGCCGAAGCGGACATTATTACACGTTACAAACGGTATAACGGAACCGAAGGGAACTCGCCCGATGCAAGCAATATTACCGAAGATTATACGACCACTGCTACATCGCTGCCCGATATTGAAGATGTGAATGCAGATAATACACTGAACGAATACGAAAAATATTTTCAGTACAAGGTGGCGATCAAACGTGACTCGATGGTGATAGGACGTAACCACATTACCGATAGTTACACTTCTACTGTTGATTTGAAAAATGGAACATCGGAGGATGTCACTTGGTATCAGTTCAAAATACCGGTTCGCGAATTCAGCGATAAAATAGGAAGCATTAGAAATTTCAAGTCTATACGTTTTATGCGTATGTTCATGACTGGTTTCGAAAAAGAAACACACTTGCGTTTTGCTACACTCGATCTGGTGCGGGGTGAATGGCGTTCGTACACAAAAGACCTTTATCCGGTAGGGAAATTACCTGTTTCGTCGGGCGAACTGGATGTGCAGGCCATTAATATAGAAGAAAACACAGAAAAAACGCCGGTAAACTACGTTTTGCCTCCCGGCATTACGCGCGAAGTGGATCCGGGTCAGTCGCAGATTCTGCAATTGAACGAACAATCGATGGTGCTGAAAGTAACCCATCTTGCTCCTGAAGATGCCCGTGCTGTGTATAAAAAAACGGCTTATGATATGCGTCAGTACAAACGTCTTCAGATGTTTGTGCATGCCGAAAAACTTCCGGCCGATGTTCGCACACTGAACGATTATGAGCTTTCGTGTTTTATCCGTTTAGGGTCGGATTTGACGAATAACTATTATGAATATGAAATTCCGTTAAAACTTACTCCAGAAGGACATTATTCCTCCGAATCGGATGCGAACCGTGAAGCGGTGTGGGCCGCCGAAAATATGTTCGACTTTCCATTTTCGGTACTTACTGATGCCAAACTTTTGCGCAATAAATCGAAACAGGATGGCTCTTATGTTTCGGACCTGATTCCTTTTTATGACAAGGGGAAAAATAAAATTCGCGTGGTGGGTAATCCAAGCATATCGAATGTTGAAAATATAATGATTGGTGTCCGCAATGTGAGTGGAGAAGTGAAGTCAGGCGAAATATGGGTGAATGAGCTCCGTATGTCGGAGTTTGATGAAGATGGCGGTTGGGCTGCTATGGGTAACCTGGCCGTGGGTCTGTCGGATATTGGTCAGGTAAATCTATCGGGAAGGGTTGAAACAGCGGGTTATGGTAGCATCGAAAGCAATGTGATGGACCGTCGTACCGACGATTTATATCAAATGAATTTTTCTACCAATCTGGATTTGGGACGTTTTCTTCCCGAAAAAGCAAAAATTCAGTTGCCGGCTTATTTCTCGTACACCAACGAAACATTAACACCCAAATACAATCCGCTCGACGAAGATGTGTTACTTTCGGATGCCTTGTCCAACCTCCAAAATAAACAGGACAGAGATACGCTTATTATGTCGTCGCAAACAGTAAGTACTTCGAAAAGCTTTAATATAACTTCGGCAAAAGTAAATATCAAAAGCAAGAAACCGCAGTTCTACGACCCTGCCAATCTAACTTTTACTTATTCCTACAGCGAACGTGTACAAACGAGCGCCGAAGTGGAAAAGAACCTCGAAAAACAGGAACGAGCTGCTGTGAACTATAACTTTTCGTTCAGTCCGCAACCTGTGGAGCCTTTTAAAAATGTGAAATCACTGAAGAAACCGGCATTTAAAATCCTTTCGGATATGAATTTTAATTATCTGCCCTCGTCGTTGAGCTTCAATACCGATATGAACCGTCAGTTTTCGCAGGTGAAACTTCGGGACTTGATGCAAGTGAATACGGTGAACAATTTTGAAATGAATTTCAGTAAAGACTTTATGTGGAACCGGAATTTTGATATCAAATATGATTTGACAAAATCACTTCACTTCAGTTTTCAAACGGCTATGAATGCCAACATCGACGAGCCTTACTATACACCCGAAATTGGTAAGGAATATTATGCAGAATGGCGCGATTCGGTATGGTCGCAAATACGTAAACTGGGAAATCCCTATGCTTATCAGCAGGTGTTTTCCGCCTCGTGGAATTTGCCTATCAACAAAATTCCTATTTTCGACTGGATAACTGCGAATGCAGCTTACAACTCGAACTATAACTGGAATCGGTCGGCCAAACTTATCGGATCCACCGATGTGGGCAATGTGGCGACGACTATGGGTACCTGGTCGGGCGATGGACAATTGAATTTCGAATCGCTATACAATAAATCGAAATACCTCAAGGAAGTGAACCGGAAGTACAATATGCAAAGAGGAAGTGTGCAGAAATTTCAGCCTAAGAATTTTAAACAATCGTTGACGCTGGAAGAAGATAAAAAAATTACGATCAATCACAGACTTGGAAGTGAAAAACTGGCCATTACCGTGTTGGATAAAAAAGGGAGACCAATGGCTGTCAACTATAAATCAATAAGTCCGACCGCTATTGAATTGACATCCAGAAATACTGCCGACAGTGTGAGCATCAGCATAGCTACTCTTGATCCGAACCTGCAAAGTACAGCCAAAACGGTGGTCGATTTTAGTACCCGTTTTTTGATGATGGTGCGCAGGGCTTCAATTACCTATCGGAAGTCCAATAGTATGGTGTTGCCCGGTTTTAAGCCCGAAGCCGGTTTCCTTGGGCAAACAAAAGATGTAAATGGTGTTTCTGCTCCCGGATATGGATTTACATTCGGTTTTTTTGATGATAATACAATTCAGAATGCGCTTGATAATAATTGGTTGTATAAAAGCGATTCTATTGTAAACCCTGCGTCTACAGCTTTCACTTCTGATCTGGACATCAAAGCAACGCTCGAACCGCTACCGGGACTCAAAATTGATTTGAATGCCAAACGTTATACGGCCAATAATACCACAATTCAGTACATGTTCGACGGTATGCCGCAAACGTTCAACGGTAGTTATAACATTACTCAGATTGCTTTCAAAACTGCATTTATGAAAACCGGTACTGCCGACGAAAACTATGCATCGGAAGTGTTTGATAATTTTCTTGCCAACAGGCAAGTGATTGCCAATCGGTTAAACTCCAGGATGAAAGACACTCGGTATCCGAAAACAGGATTTTTTACCGAATTACCAGCGCTTGGCGGTGAATATTTTGACGAGACATTAGGAAAATACGACCTGAATTCGACAGATGTTTTGATTCCTGCTTTCCTTGCTGCCTACACAGGCAGGGATGTGAACACGGTGGATACAAATCCGTTTCCTTCTATCCTGAGTGTTTTACCCAACTGGCGCATCAACTACGATGGTTTGTCACGCATTCAGTGGGTGAAAGATCATTTCAGATCCATCAGTTTGATGCATGCCTATACCTGCCGGTACAGCATTGGTAATTATACGTCGTTTTCTACCTGGGTAGCTATGGACGAGGATAATAACAACGCCCTTGGTTATGTGCGCGATGTACAATCCAATAACCCAATTCCGTCTTCGCCCTACGATATTTCATCGGTTTCGCTCACCGAGCAATTCAGCCCGTTGATTGGTATCAATGCAGTGCTTAAAAACAGCATGACGACAACCCTGAAGTATGGAAAACAAAGAACGCTGGCGCTTAACCTGTCAAGTACGCAGTTGATCGAAAGTGCAACCGATGAGTTTACGCTCGGTATCGGCTATGTCTTGAAAGACTTTGACGTGATTCTGAAACTGAAAAACAATCAGCAATCGCGCGTAAAGAATGATTTGAAGCTGAATGCAGATGTGTCCTACAAAGACATAAAATCGCTCTTGCGTAAAATCGACGAAAACCTGACCCAGGCGTCGAGTGGCAATAAACTGATCTCTCTTAAAATTATGGCCGATTATGTGTTCAGCTCGAAGGTGAATATTCAAATGTTTTTCGACCGACAAATGAGTACACCACTTATTTCTACTACTTTCCCGGTTTCGTCCACCAATTTCGGGGTGAGCTTTAAGTTTATGCTTACAAGATAAAAATAGATATTCAAAAGATTGAAAATGAATTGAGTATAAGCTAATAATTCAATGCGCTGAATGTTTTTTATAATTGATTTGTATTTATCTAAATTGGTGTTAATAATAACGAAATCAAATGAACAAACATTCATGTATTCATGTTGTTTGTATAGTTTTGAAAAAAATTAGATATGAAACGAGTCTCGTTTTGCGGGGACGAGTTCCATGTGGCAACTAAAAATAATTATTTACACATGAATAAGAAATTTATGCTTTTGCTGATGGCCGTTTTGGTTTCATTGGTATCTTTTTCACAAATTTACGATCCTGTAAAATGGAAGTTCGAAGTAAAAACCACAAGTGAAACCACTGCCGATCTGGTTTTTAATGCCAGCATCGAAGAAGGTTGGCATCTGTATGGCATGGACATTCCCAATGATGGCCCGCGACCCACCAGCTTTGTGTTCGAAAATGTACAGAATGCAAAAATGGAAGGAAAAATGAAAGGTATTTCGAAGCTCAGAGAGGTATACGATCCGAACTTCGATATGAAGCTCAGCTGGTATGCCAACGAAGCTGTTTTTGTGCAGAAGATAAGTTTTGTAAAAGGTTCGAAATTCAGTGTAAAGGGTTATGTGGAATTTATGAGTTGCAACGACGAAAGTTGTACGCCACCCATGCAGGAAAATTTTGTGTTCGGCGAAAAAGCGATAGAACGAGCACAAAATACAATAGCGCCTGTTGCTGCTGATAGCCTCCCGAAGGATAGTGTTGCCACTACTGCAACTGTAGATGCCGGAACTGCTGACTACTGGACACCGGTGATGGATCAACTCAAAGCTTTTGGTAATGCAGAAGGATCGACAGGGCAAACGGCACTTTGGCTTATTTTTCTGGCCGGACTTGCCGGGGGTTTTTTGGCTTTGTTTACGCCTTGTGTGTGGCCTATCATTCCAATGACAGTAAGTTTCTTTCTGAAACGCTCGGACAATAAAGCGCGGGGACGCAAGGATGCTTTTCTGTATGGACTTGCCATCGTGTTTATATATGTTACGTTGGGTATTCTGATCACACTTATTTTTGGAGCAAGTGCGCTGAACAGTATGTCCACCAATGCAGTGTTCAATCTTATTTTCTTTGCCATGTTGCTTGTGTTTGCCATCTCGTTTTTCGGAGCTTTCGAAATCACATTGCCGGCTTCGTGGTCGACTAAACTTGATGCAAAAGCCGATTCTACAGCCGGATTCCTGAGTATTTTATTCATGGCCTTTACTTTGGTATTGGTGTCATTCTCGTGTACAGGTCCCATCATTGGCACTTTGCTTGTCGAAGTTTCGGCAACGGGTTCCTTGTTGGCGCCGGCCATTGGGATGTTTGGTTTTGCTGTGGCGCTGGCCATTCCGTTTACTTTCTTTGCCTTTTTCCCTACCATGCTCAAGTCTTTGCCACGTTCGGGAGGTTGGTTGAATACAGTAAAAGTGGTACTTGCATTTCTCGAACTTGCTTTGGCGCTGAAGTTCCTTTCTGTTGCCGATTTGGCCTACGGATGGCGTATACTGGACCGTGAGGTATTCCTTGCTTTGTGGATTGTTATTTTTACTTTGTTGGGATTCTATCTGTTAGGCAAAATCCGCTTTCCACACGATAGCGAAACAAAGCACAGTTCGGTGTTGGGAACTTTTCTGGCCATCGTTTCGTTTGCCTTTGCCGTGTATATGGTTCCGGGCTTATGGGGTGCGCCGCTGAAAGCTGTGAGTGCGTTTTCGCCTCCGCTTTATACGCAGGACTTTAATCTGTACGACGACGAAGTGCATCCCGCTTTCACCGATTATGACCTTGGTATGGCTTATGCGGCTCAGAAAGGTTTGCCGGTAGTACTCGATTTTACAGGTTTCGGTTGTGTGAATTGCCGTAAAATGGAAGCTTCGGTATGGACTGACCCCAAGGTGAAAAATTTATTAGAAAATGATTTTGTCCTGATATCGGTTTTTGTAGATGATAAAACAGCGCTTGCATCGCCTTTCGAAGTCGAAGAAAACGGACGTATCCGTTCAATCAAATCGATAGGTGACAAATGGAGCTACCTGCAACGGATTAAGTTTGGTTCCAATGCTCAGCCTTTTTATGTAATCCTCGATAACAAGGGAAATCCGCTCAACAAATCGTTTGGGTTTGATGAAAATCCGCAAAACTTTATCGACTGGCTCGAAGCCGGAAAAGAAAAACTGAATAAGTAAATCCTGAAAAATCCCGAAAATCAACTATAACTCTGATTTTCGGGATTTTTAATTATCGAATAATGTAGCATCAATAAACCCGTAATTTACTGTTTAAAATCTTTTTGTTAAATTGTACATTTTAAATTGTACATTGTACATTAGTCGGTATTTATCTATGATTTATTACTAATTCCGGATGATGTCTAGCAGTATTTTCTCCTCGTTTTCCCAACAAAATTTTGAGGCAAGCGACTGAAAATGTTCGGTAGAGTAGGGGCGTTCCATCATTTCGTTGATGGTTTGAGCTAAGTATTCAGGTTCGTAATGGTCAATCAACACACCGGTTTGATAGGTGTCGACTATGGCTTCTATTTCGGGAAACCGGGTGGCCAATACGGGAATTCCTGCATGGATATAATCGAAAATACGGTTGGGCAAGGCGTAGTAATAGCTGAGTCCTTTGTTCTCAAGCAAGCAGAGTCCAAGGTCGGCGTTCAAAGTATATGAAAGCAATGCTTCTGGCTTCATTTTGTCTTTGAAACTGACTTTGTGGTTCAGTTGCATAGCGTTTACCTTTTCCACAAGTTGTTGTTGAATGTCGCCCGAACCAATGATGAGCAATTGAGCACCGCTGATATACGGCATTGCATCGATGACCCATTCGATCCCTCTGCCAGTATTGATTGCTCCCTGGTAAAGAATCGTTTTTGTCTGTTGACTCTGTTTTTTCTGCGTTTGAGCGGGACGGTAATACGGAACATTGCGCACTACCTTCATGTCGATGTTGTACTTGTTGTTATAATAAGCAGCGATTGAACCACATACTGTGTACGAATGCTGAAGGTGTGGAAACAAGAGATCTTCAATTTTTGTCCATACCTTTTTTACAAAAGGGCGGTTGCTAAGCTCAGGTACTTCGGGGAAAAGTTCGTGCGCATCGAAAATAAGTTGCTTCTTTCTTATCTTTGACGCTAAGTAATTAGCAGCTAATGTGTCAGTATCGTTGGCCAGCAAGATATCGGCTTTGCTGAAGAGCAAAAAAAAGAACAAGCGAATATTGAGTTCGGCATAAAAAGCAAAGGAGCTGTTGAAGAGTAAGCGCCATCTCTTGTGTCGAAAGGGCGTTTCGAATGGCAAACTTTTCTTTAATTTACGACCAACGAGTAGCACATCAAATCCATTCTCAAAGCAGGTTTTTGAAACTTTAAGTACCCGCTGATCGGTACATAAATCGCTCGAAACGGAAATAATGATGCGTTTTTTCATTTGTCGTGCAGATACTTTAAAATGTCGCGGTAGAGTTTACGATGATACGAACCGGCATTTTTTTCCACAGTATTGTTGTGCCAAAGCAGAGCAATTTCGCCATTGTACTCCTCCACGCAGTCGATAAGCTTTGTGCAATACTGATAGGCATCGTGTGCATTCATATACATGTATCTTTTGTCGCTCAGCGTGCGATCCATTACCAATAAGGGATGCAGTGTGAGTGGGGTTACCTGCAGATTTTTCAGGTCGATGTATTTTACAGTTCTACAAGTGCCTAAACGGAAGCCGGCCATATCGGCATATCCCATTGTAAAATCATCCGTAATGCCTGCGCCAATAAGCGTAAGCATGTCCATAGGTTCGCGGCTGGTAAGGTAATGGTTTCTGTTGTAGGTGATTTGTGTCTTCGACAGTTTTTCGAGCTTGTTCTTCTCGTCGTTGATATATTGCGGATGTATACCTACTTCGTAGCTCGCATGAAGTCCCAGACTGATGTTTTTTCTTTTACAATACCTGAACAGATTTTTGTAATCGGGGTGAATCAGATTGGCTGCCGGTTTATCCTGTTTGTATTTGCTTCCGCCCGAACGGATAAAAGTCACTATTTCACAATGTTCGGGCGTCATTTTGGTACGCAGTCCATTGTCTACATTAAACAGAAAGGGGAAGGTATACCAGGGGTCGAAACGCAGGCCTCCAAAGAAACTTTTCATGGCTTTTGGTCCTTCTTTCGGTCGTTTAAGACTTCGGATAAGGCCACCGAGTAAACCTCTAACATCCCTGAAATGTGCAATATGATCCACATCGTGGGTTAAGTATACTTTTTTGATTTGTTTTGGGGGTTCTGGCACCTCAAGGCCTGTTTCGCGCAATTGCTGTCGCAACAGGCGGCCGTATTCGTCAACAAGTGGCCGATCGATAAAGCCTGCACGATAGGGCAAAGATGTTTTGCCGGGGAAACGTCCGTGTTCATCTCTAAGGTTTTTGCTCACCATCTCCTCGTATCTCGAAATAAGAAAATAAGTACCGGCAATTAAGTCGGCCTTTACTATCCTTGTATTTCCCTTGATTTCGACGATTGGCTCTCCATAAAGAATGGGTGTTTCCTCCCATATTTTAAGGGGCAGCGAAGGCAGCGATCCTTCGGTGGCGTAAACATCTTTGTCGAAAAAGCCCGAAGGAAGAATGATTAATTTGTACTTTTCGAACTCTTGCTCGTCGGAAGTATAACCGACCTGCTCAACGAGGTCGGACGAAAGCTCTTCGCCCAGTAAAAAATGTATAATATATTTAAAAGTGTCAGTCACCGATACGGATATTAAAAAAAAATAAAGCAAAACTATTTGTAAAAAAAAAGCTATTTCAGTTTCTTTTTGCGTTCGTGCGAAATGGTAACGGCCACAGCCACTACCACTCCTATCATCAAATCGCTGTTGGTCATCAAGCCAAAATAAGCATTTTCGTCACCCCCCTTGTTGGTTATCAATTTAAGCGCTACGGCTAAGATAGTAAAAATAACGAAGACAGAAGCGCCATAGAGCAGCGTTTTGAGTAATGCAGGCATAATTTTAGGTATTAATTCAGTTTTCAAAGATACAAAATATATTCATATTTATACAAGTTCGTTTTTTAAAAAGCGTCCTGTTTCACTTCCGGGAGTTGCAGCCACATCCTGCGGTGTTCCGGTGCATATGATTTGGCCTCCTGCCGATCCGCCTTCAGGTCCAATATCGATAATGTAATCCGCCGTTTTTATAACGTCCATATTATGTTCGATAATGATAACTGTATTTCCCTTTTTCACAAGCTTGTTCAGCACGCCCATAAGTACCCGTATGTCTTCGAAATGCAGGCCGGTGGTTGGTTCGTCGAGGATATAAAGGGTTTTTCCCGTATCGCGTTTGGAGAGTTCGGTGGCTAATTTTACGCGTTGACTTTCGCCCCCCGATAAGGTGGTACTCGACTGTCCGAGTTTAATGTAGCCCAGCCCTACTGCCTGCAATGTTTTGATCTTGTGCAGAATGGAAGGTTGATTTTCGAAAAACTCCATGGCCTGATTGATGGTCATGTCTAATACATCGGCGATCGATTTTCCTTTGAAACGCACTTCGAGTGTTTCTTTGTTGTAGCGTTTGCCATTGCAACTTTCGCAGTTCACATGCACCGTGGGCAGGAAGTTCATTTCTATAGTTTTGTATCCGTTGCCACTGCACTGTTCGCAGCGGCCACCGGCCGTATTGAAAGAGAAGCGTCCCGGTTTATATCCACGTATCTTGGCTTCGGGCAAGGTAACAAACACATTTCTGATGTCCGAAAACACGCCGGTATAGGTGGCAGGGTTCGAACGGGGTGTGCGTCCGATGGGCGACTGATCCACTTCCACCACTTTGTCAATGTTGTCAATTCCTTCGATGCTGTCGTACTCCAACGGATCTTTGAGCGATCTGTAGAAGTGCTGACTGAGGATGGGTTGCAGTGTTTCATTGATCAATGTCGATTTTCCGCTCCCCGAAACGCCTGTAATACAAATCATTTTGCCCAGCGGGAAAGTAACATCTATGTTTTTAAGGTTATTGCCGCGTGCTCCTTTGATCTTTAATGTCAATCCGTTGCCGGGACGTAACTTTTCAGGAATCTCAATGCGTTTTTTCCCGTTCAGATAAGCCGAAGTAAGCGTATCGGCCTGCATCATTTCGGCGGGTGTTCCCGAAAAAACAACTTCGCCACCCAGGCGTCCGGCGTGAGGACCCATGTCTACTACATAATCGGCTGCCAGCATCATGTCTTTGTCGTGCTCCACCACAATCACCGAGTTACCAATGTCGCGCAATTGCTTGAGTGATTTTATCAGTCGTTCGTTGTCTCTCTGGTGCAGCCCAATGCTTGGCTCGTCGAGTATATAAAGCACATTCACCAATTGAGAACCAATTTGTGTGGCCAGGCGGATGCGCTGGCTCTCGCCACCCGAAAGGGATTGCGAGCTACGGTTCAACGAGAGGTAATTAAGCCCCACATCGAGTAAAAATTGAAGGCGTGTACGTATTTCCTTCAGAATTTCGGCGGCAATTGCTCGTTGTTTGTCGGACAGGAAAGGTTCCACATTGTTTACCCAATCGGAAAGTTCCAAAATGTCCATGGCCGACAATTCGGCAATGTTCTTATCGTGAATGCGGTAATGCAGCGATTCTATTTTTAGTTTGGTACCTTTACAGTCGGGACATTTTATTTCTTTTGAATATTGATTGGCCCATTTCTGCTCGGTGGCCGAAGCTGAATCTTCTGCCTGCATTTCGATATAACGCAGAATGCCATCGTAACTGAGGAAATAGCTGGTGCCTATGGATTGATTTTTGATTTGCAGACGTTCGTCCGTGCCGTTCATGATCTCATCAATTGCTTCTTCGGGAATGTCGGCTATCGTTGTTTTAAGTGTGCAGTCGTACTTTTCGAGTATGGCTTCTATCTGCCAGAAAATGGTAGTGCTTTTGTGTTTGCCAAGTGGCGCTATGGCTCCGTTGTAAATACTCAGGTTGCGATCCGGAATAATTTTATCCATATCGATTTTGTTCACCACCCCAAGTCCCTTGCAATGCGGGCAGGTGCCATGCGGTGAGTTGAAGGAGAAATTATGCGGAGCCGGTTCGTCGTAGGATATGCCACTGGTGGGGCACATAAGCATTTTACTGAAGAAACGGGCCTGTTCTTTGTCTTTTTCAATGAGCATAACAATGCCATTTCCCTGTTGCATTGCTTTTTGCATCGATTGTTTCAGGCGTTGCCGGTCTTTGGCACTTACAAGCAGTTTATCAATCACCACTTCAATGTCGTGTATCTTATAGCGATCTATCTTTAGGCCGTGGGTAATTTCGCGTATGTTGCCATCGATGCGCACGTGGAGGTATCCTTTTTTCCGAATCTGCTCGAACAGGTCTTTATAATGGCCTTTACGTCCACGAATTAGGGGAGCGAGCAGGTAAGTTTTTTTACCTTCATACTCCTTGAGTACCAAATCGACAATCTGATCTTCGGAATATTTCACCATTTTCTCGCCGGTGACATAGGAATAGGCAGTTCCGGCACGGGCATACAGCAAACGAAAATAGTCATACACTTCGGTGGTGGTACCTACCGTAGAGCGTGGGTTTTTATTGGTGGTTTTCTGATCGATGGAAATCACGGGGCTGAGTCCGGTGATTTTATCCACATCCGGTCGTTCCATATTGCCAAGGAAGCTGCGGGCATAAGCCGAGAAGGTTTCGATGTAGCGGCGTTGCCCTTCGGCAAAAATAGTGTCGAAGGCAAGTGATGATTTTCCGCTGCCGCTTAAGCCTGTAATTACTGTCAGGGCGTTGCGGGGAATCGTTACATCTATATTTTTGAGGTTGTGTACGCGTGCGCCGGTTACTTCTACCTGCTCGGTTGCGCTCTCTGTATTGTTGGGTTTCGTAGTCAAAATAGCTGTTTTTTTTAGAACTTGCAAAGATACGAAAATTGAATTGTTTCTCGATACTACTGATTTGGATAGTTAGGCCAGTTTATGAATTTTTGTATGAACTCAGCCCTTCAAGTTCCAATGCATGGAGTTTGAGTGGGTCAATCGGTATTTTTTTCTTTTTTTTTAATTAAAAATTTCAGTACATGATTTGAATTGTATTGTGTTGATAATTAAATAATTTCAATAATAATTACTAGACAGGTTGCTGTTCGTTTTTTTTGTCATGTGACTTAGAAAAAAACTTAGCAGGTACTATGCTGGTACTGTGGGTTCGGTGGTTTGATGATATTGTAGAATATTGTTGATGACCGTGTATTTTTTATCATTGTTGTCCGATAAAAATCGGGATTTAGTTTAATGTCAATATAAAACCTTTGTACAAGGCGTATTTTGGGCTTTCCATTTCATTTCAAAATAGCAAGCCCTGTTGTTCGAACAAGTTTTGGAGTTCTAATTTCTCCTTTTTTCTGAGCCAGTCTTTCTCTGGATTTTCCAGAAAACGCATCAAATGAAGATAGTTGAACAGATGAATTCTGCAAAAACTTACAAGATTTGAGAACGACCAACTGCGCTTTAATTGTTTTTGCACTACTGTCAGCAGTAAATTGACGATCAAAGCACAGTATATTTGTATTTTAACAGCATTTTCATTGTCGCCGAGAAAGTATTTCAGTGGAAAATTCTGTTTGAGCTGTTTGAAAAGCAACTCTATCTGCCAACGCAGTTTGTAGATTGCCGCAATTAAATCAGCTCGCATTTCAAACAAATTGGTCAGAAATTCAAATTTTCTTTTTAAAATACGGTCGTAAAATGTTACTTTACGCAGTTTCAGTCTGCTTGTTTGTCCATTTTCCTTTACTGTTATTTCTATTATTTGATCTTCCAAAACACCGCTGTGTATGCACCGGTCAATATAAAGTTCTTCTTCTACACTGTAAACAGCATCGTCTTTTATGCGTGTTACAAAGCCGGTTTCATTGTCACAGAAGCGCTTAAATGCCACATAATCGTTGTACCCTTTGTCAAAAACATAAATCGTGTTCGAATCAAACTTCAATTTATCCAGCAGATAGTGGTCATTAGTCGCCGCACTTGTGAACCATACCATTTTGGGAACAAGTTCGTCCACGTTTATAACTGTATGCATTTTGATGCCGCCCTTGCGTTTGCCGTTGGCGGGCATTCTGCCTACACACTTCAAAATGTCTTGAAACAGACTGATAGTCGTACTGTCGAAAATTTCAATTTGCTTTTTTATCACCTGCAATATCCGGCTGTCCGAAAACAGGTAGTGATATTGTTTGAGCAAATCATTGTAAATTCCGGAAAAGACATCCGATGTTCTCCGCTTGTTTGCATCGGAAAGCGTACTTCGATACGGAAGGCTCTCCAATTGAAAATGCTTCGTTTTGCCTGATAATCCAAGCATTGCACCGGATACTTCACGCAAGGAAGATACTTTGGCAAACACTCCAAAGAGCATGCTTATCAAGTGATCTTTGGTTGTAAACTTCTTTACATAGTAATCTGCGTTGTATTTCCGACTGTTTTGTGAAATTATTTTATTGTCAATTAAAGATATCAGCTGTCCGAAAACCGATTGTCCGAAAAAATGTGTATTTTTGTTCATTGTAGTCTTTTATTGTGGTAAATACAAAACTACAAAAAAAGTGTATGGTATGAAAATCCGTTTTTATCCATGCACTTTTATTTTATCGGAAAATTTTTATCGGACAATAGTGATTTTTTATATGACATTTTGATTAAAATTTTATAATTGAATGCATTTTAGAAAATCAAAAATAAACTATTGTTTGCTAATTGTTTGTTTTGCTTCCCGAAGCATATCAAATTGTGTCTATTTGTTTTTTTGTGAAAATACAGATACATTTGATAGTTTTTTTTATTTTTTGTTTGATTTTTTAATTGTTTGTTCTATCTTTGCAATCTCTTCAAACGGTTAATAAAGTTTATTTTTACTTTTGTTGTCGGATTGTTGAAGCCTAAACCTGTTTTTTAATTGATTTTTGTTTTTTTTGAATGGTCTGTTTCGTTTTTTTTTAAGGCGCTCAATAACACAAAACTGTGTTATTTGCACAATAATTCACCGGCAGATAGTTGAATCGATTATAGTACTAATTATTATTCGTTCGATGAGGGTTGAATATATGATGAATTTGTTTACTCGTATGCTTTACACAGTAGAATTACAGTATCTGCAGGCAAAGTCCCGTAAGATCAAAGGCAATACCTCATCTTTCGTTGAACGGTTCATTGCTGATACGTCTGTTTTTATTTATACAGAACTACCATTCCGAAGATGTATGTCTTTTGGAAGGTAGTTTTTTTGTTACATGTATGACACGAATTAAACGAATTAATACGAATTAAGAACGAATTTTTATTTGCCGTAGGCAAAATAGAATTATTTGTAATGCTTGATTCGCATAATTGGATAATTTGAGAGATTGCTGAGGAAGAAGAAAACCCCTTCGCTTCGCTCGTCCTCAAACCTCACCCCAGCTCTCTCCCAAAGGAGAGGGAGCAAGAAAGGGGACATTATTGAAGTGCAGGTTGTAGTTCATAAATAGCTATAATAATGTGTCTAATTCGTGTTAATTCGTTTTAATTCGTGATTATTAATTTGTTTACTTAAAATAGTAATACATTGAATTGGTATCTTTTATATACGGCATCGAGGGCTGAGAAACAAGTAGAACAGCGCCTGCGCATGGAAGGGATAGAAGTATTCCTGCCTATGCATTTGACTCCAAGGCGTTGGTCCGACAGGGTAAAAATGGTGGAAGTGCCTTTGTTTAACTCTTATATCTTCGTACGAACAATTGATGAGGTATTGCGTTCCTTAGTAAAGATAAATGGCGTGGCACGGATTGTGTTCTACAACGGCGCCCCGGCAGTAGTAAGGCAAAACGAAATAGAAAATATAAGCATCTTTCTCGAAAAAGCCCGGGGACTGGAATGTGAGATGATAGAAAATGATGAGGTACAGATCGCTGCCGGACCGATGAAAGACCTGAAAGGAAAAGTACTAAAAGTCTCCGGCAATCGCCTTACCCTGACAATAGAACAAATGGGTGTAACGGTGAGTGTAAAGACCGATCAGGTGGTGAAGACATTCGCCGGACGATGATAGTGCATATCAGTGTTATGTATACGCGCTGTTTTTTTGTATCAGGCCGAAAGTAGTCTGCTCCGCAATTACTTTTTCGGCTTGTAGTAAGCATTCGATTTTCAGATTTTCGTTATTTGTACCGACGGGAATCAAGCCTTTAAAATATAGATAGTTAGTTAGTACGCTCTGTGACTGACGGGGCATTGCCGTGCGAAGAAAGGCACAATAATTGGGTTCCGGGTTCCGGGTTCCGGGTTCGGAGCAATTGATAATTTGAAGATTTGAAAGATTTGAAGATTTGAGTATTGAGTTTCGGGTTTTCATTATGAATTATCAATGATTCATTGCTGTGGGAGAAGAAACTCCTCCGCTGTGCTTATCCCCAAACCTCACCCGAAGGAGAGGGAGCAAGAAAGGGGACAGCATTGAAGTGCCGGTTGTAATTCAATAAATAACTATAATAATGTGTTAATTCGTTTTAATTCGTGATTTTTAATTTACGATTCTACAGTCAACAGCTAAATAGTAAATAAGTAATAAGTAAATACTTTTATGAAACTAAAAAAAATTTTTCCGCTTCTTCTTTCTGTTACACTGCTTGCCGGTTGTGATACTTATCAAAAGGTAGTTTACCTGCAGGATGCGGGCAAAGCTGCAGTTATGACTGATACTGTTTCGTCGCACGTGCCTGATGCGGTGCTGAAAGTAGGTGATTTACTCACCATCACGGTGAATTCCAATACTGCCGAAGCGGCCATGCCTTTTAATCTGCCGCTGGTACCTACCCTGAGTATGCAGGACTATAATCCAAGCAGGTCTACCATCTCGAATTATAGCGGTGGCTTGCAGAATTACCTGATCGGGACGGATGGCAATATCACTTTCCCTATCATTGGCAAGCTGCATGTGGATGGAATGACAAAGAATGCCCTGGCCGACTTAATTAAAACTAAGATCTATCCGCGTTATATCAAGGAAGAGCCTATTATCTCCATTCGTTATGCCAACTTCAGCATTTCGGTATTGGGTGAAGTGGCGCGCCCCAACACTTTCCTTGTGAACAACGAGAAAATATCTATCCTCGAAGCGTTGGCTACAGCGGGCGATCTTACCATTTACGGTAGAAGGGACAATGTATTGCTGGTACGACAAACTCCTGAGGGACGTCAATCCATTCGTATCGACCTGCGGGATAAGAACCTGATATATTCGCCTTATTTCTACCTGCAACAAAATGATGTGATTTATGTACAGCCCAACGAAACCAAAACACGAACCTCTAAGATTGGTACCGCCGAAACACTCTCGATCTCTATCGTAGGGACACTTATTTCGCTCACATCGCTTATTGTAACGCTGGCGAAGTAGAGACACTAATAAGAACGAATTAAAAACGAATTAATTCGTATATAAAAAAAACACATATTTACAAAATATTTAAACGCTCTTATGGAATATAACTTCGATCAGTTTGAAAATGACGTACAGGAGAAACCTATCAACTTGCGTGAAGTGTATGAAAAGTACATAGTTTATTGGAAGTGGATACTTGCATCTATTGTGCTGGCTTGTGTCATTGGTTTTTTCTATCTGCGTACACAGCCTTATACTTATCACCTTACTACTACTTTGTTGGTGGTGGATCAGTCCAAGAGTGGCGCCATGAATGAGATGTCGATGATGAAACAGCTGGACGTGATGGGTTTCGGGAGTTCGGTGTCGATGGTGAACAACGAAAATGAAGTGCTGAAATCCTCGGCATTGATGAAACGCGTTGTGAATCAACTGGAGCTACACACCAATTACAGCTCTACCCATTTTCTTCGTCCCATCGATCTGTACACCGCTTCGCCTTATTATGTGAAAATGGACAGCATGGCTTTGATGCAGCTCGAAAAAACACTGAGCTTTGAAATTGCACGCGAAAACGGACAATATACAATTGAAGGGGAATACAACGACAGTGCTTTCAGCCAGACGGTGAAAAAGCTTCCTGCCATGATCAATACACCTGCCGGCCCTATCAGTATAGCGCTCCGACAGAACCTTAAGTTCCTGCCACAGGAAGATATTACGGTTACCATCAGCAACCCTAACGCCGTGGGCCGCTATATCAGCGCCAATTTACTCACTACCGAAGTAAGCAAACAGGTGGACGTGATCAATATAGGGATCAATGTTAGCAACGAACAAAAGGGAAAGGACATTCTGAATACCCTTTCGGCCATTTACAACCGGGATGCCATTGAGCAAATCAACCGTTCGGCCATGAATACTGCCAACTTTATCGACGATCGTCTGCGCTTGATTTCGGGTGAGTTGAGCGATGTGGAAGGGGAAGTGGAGAACTATAAGCAGGTGAACCAAATGACGGACATCAGCTCGGATGCCAAAATTTACCTCGAACGCAACAACGAATTCGATCAGCAACGCATATTGGTAGAGAACCAGTTGAGTCTGATCCGCTTTGTGGAGGAATTTATTTCGAAGAGCGCCAACCAGTATGCGCTGATTCCTAACCTGGGACTTACCGATGTGGGTTTGGTGGCTGTGATTCAGAAATACAATGAATTGCTGATGAACCGCGAAAGAATAGCAGGTGGTTCGTCCGAAGAGAATCCTGCGCTGCGGAACATGAACCAACAAATTGTTTCGGCCCGCCGCTCTATACAGGTAAGTATTGCCAATAGCCGCAAGGGTCTCGAAATTACAAAACGTGAACTCGACTCGCAAAACCGACAGGCAGTCTCCAAAATACGTGACCTTCCGCGTCAGGAACGTGAGTTTATCGAAATTAAACGCCAGCAACAGGTGAAGGAAAGTCTTTACCTCTTCCTGCTGCAGAAACGCGAGGAAGCTTCGCTCACCATGGCCATTACTGTGCCGAAGGGACGCGTGCTGAATACGCCCGATACAGGAGAACAAACGGGTCCCCGCTCCAAAATTATTATGGGGATCTTCTTTTTGCTGGGCCTTGCTTTCCCCTTGTTGATTATCTTCCTGCGCGACCTTATCAATACCACCATCAGCAACCGTGCTCAGGTGGAGAAACTGTCGGATGTGCCTATTCTGTCGGAACTGGGTCACAATACTACCGGACAGGTGATTATCGACCACTCTTCGAATACCGATTCGAATGCTGAACTTTTCCGCCTGCTGCGTACCAAATTGCAGTTTACGCTGGATTATCCTTCGCAAAAGGTGATGATGGTGACCTCGACCGAACCGGGTGAAGGAAAATCGTATGTGAGTCTGAACTTGGCCATTAGTTTGTCGATTACGGGCAAGAAAGTCATGCTGATGGGACTCGACCTGCGTAAACCACAGCTGAAGAAACATTTGAACCTTTCGGGCGAAGAGGGAATGTCGTCGGTGCTTTCGGGACATGTGAGCGATTACCGCAGCATGATTCAAAATGTGGCGGCTTATCCTACTTTGGATGTGATTCCGGGTGGGGTGATTCCTCCTAATCCTAACGAATTGCTGATGAGCAAACGCCTTGATGAGTTGGTGGAAAAACTGCGCGACGACTACGATTATATAGTGATTGATACGGCTCCGGTGGGGGCGGTGTCGGACAGCTTCCTGATCGACAGGGTGGTGGATATCGCCATTTATATGTGCCGTATGGATTATTCGGACAAACGCAATATCGAATTCTTGAACCATGTCAAAGCTGAAAAAACATTGAAACGTCCTTACCTGGTGATCAACGATGTAAATATGCAGTCGAAGTATTATTACCACCGCGGCTATAGCTATGGATATGGTAATTACTATGGACACAAGAAACATGATGATTAATTCGTAACAGGTCTAAAGTCTAAAGACAAGATAATTAATAAATGGTTATCCGTTTTTATACCTATTAAAAATTCATAATCAAAATAATAATGAATTGGAACGCGGATTCCGCGAATATAGCTGATAAAACTGATTGAAATTATTTCTTTTGCTGATTTAATTCGGATAATAGTCCCGATGAATCGGGACTGATTTAAGCAAATCCGTCAAATTTCATTTATGAAACGGAGTTCTTGACGACAAATATATATAAATTATTCTCGTAAAAAAATTACAAATCAGCATAGAATCCGTTGAAAATAAACCGCGAAAATCAGCTATATCAGCGGAATCCGCGTTTCTACTTTTCTTTTAGGTAATAATACGGATAATCATATTAATAATTCATAATTCAGAATTTGAGAATTTGAAGATTCGAGTGCTGAGTTTTGAGTTTCGAGTTCTGAGTTCTGAGTTCTGAGTTCTGAGTTTCGGGTTTTGAGTTATGAGTTCTGAGTTCTGAGTTTCGGGTTCTGAGTTTCGGGTTTCGGGTTTCGGGTTTCGAGTTCTGAGTTTTGAGTTTCGAGTTCTGAGTTTCGAGTTTCGGCTGATTAAACGCTTCAACAATTCAACAGTTCAACGTTTATTCAGTTATTCAGTAGATCTATCAATAGTTTTTAAGTAATGCATCAAAACGCCACCCTGTTACCTACAAGCGAAGGACTTCATGTTGAGTTCAAAACATCTTTCAATGAGGATGTGATTGAAACGCTTGTGGCTTTTGCGAATGCTAAGGGTGGAACGGTGTATATTGGTATTGCTGATAATGGCGAAGTAAAAGGTATTAATATTGGTAAGGAAACTGTTCAGAACTGGATTAATGAGGTTAAAAACAAAACTACCTCTCAAATTATTCCTGATTTTGAGATATTTGAGTTGAATGCTAAAACAGTTGTTGCATTGATTGTACAGGAATATCCGATAAAACCAGTTTCTACCAGAGGCAGATTTTATAAACGAATTGGGAATTCGAACCATCTGTTATCGGTTTCGGAAGTGTCGAATATGCATCTGCAAACTGTGAATACGAGTTGGGATTATTATCTGCGACCGGGCAAAACGATAAATGACATTTCGTTAGATAAAGTGCAAAAGGTAATGAATTTCATTATGAAACGTAATGAAAATTTAGTTTTTGAGTCACCAATTGAATTTCTCACAAAGAATGAAATGCTGCTCGAAAATAATAAGATTACAAATGGTTGTTTTTTGATGTTTTCGTACGATGATAATTTATTTACGACAATCCAATTGGGACATTTTGCATCGGAAATAGTGATTAAAGATGATGTTACAAACTCGACTGATGTACTCAATCAGATTGAAGATATTATGTCATTTATCCGAAAACACATTAATAAAGAAATAATTATTACAGCTACTCAAATTGAAAACATTGAGCGTTGGCAATATCCTTTAGATGCCATCAGAGAGTTGGTAATGAACATGATTATTCACAGAGATTATACTGCCTCAGCTAATTCAATAATTAAAGTTTTCCCGGATCATATTTTACTTTTTAATCCTGGTAACTTGCCCGATTCTATTTCGATTGAGCAATTGCTGACGAATAATTATATATCTACACCTCGCAACCGTCAAATAGCTAAAACGGTTAAGGAAATGGGACTGATTGAACGGTATGGTACTGGCATTAAACGTGTTCTACGCATGTTTATCGACTATGGATTGCCTGAGCCTACGTTTGAAACTATATCCGGTGGCTTTGCGGTTACTGTTTACGCAAAAAATGAAAACAATACAATACTCATTAATGACACTTTAAATGACACTTTAAATGACACTTTAAATGACACTTTAAATAATAGGCAAAAACACATTTTGTTATTAATAAAGCAAAATGAGAATATCACAAATGATATAATTGCAAAGGAATTAAAAATTAGCTTAGAAACTTCGAAAAGAGAAATGGCTAAACTTATAAAGAAAAATCTGATTCAACGGATAGGAAGTAGAAAAAACGGATGCTGGAAAGTAATTGACAATTGAGTTTCGGGTTTCGGGTTCTGAGTTTTGAGTGCTGAGTTTTGAGTTTCGGGAGACGTTGGACGAGAGTTTCCATGTTAAGCATTTTTTCTGACATAAAGCCTGAAAGGCTTGAAGTTGATGAACCATGAATGTAACCCATGGAATTTCAGCATAAACCGGGGAGCTATATCGCAGATTGCATAGGAGACGAGTAGAAATATATATAGTACTAAAGTGGTATAAATGTCTAAAAAGCAGACCATAAATATTCAAGGGTCTTCGATAGTTTACTATAAATATGACCACGAAGATTATATATCATTAACTGACATTGCTAAAGTTAAAGATAAAAATAATCCTTCGCAGATAATTAGTTTATGGCTAAGAACTTATAGTACTATTGAGTATCTGGGATTGTGGGAAAAACTGAATAATGCTGATTTTAAACCCCACATATATGAGGGGTTTAAAAACGAATCGGCAAAACCTCATTTTTGGATGTCGCCACAAAAATGGATGACAGAAACAAATGCAATTGGCTTAATTTCAAAATCAGGAAGATATGGAGGTGGTACTTTTGCTCATTCTGATATAGCGTTTAAATTTGCCGCATGGATTTCAGCAGAGTTTGAATTGTATCTGATTACTGAATTCAAACGGCTAAAGAATGAAGAGCAAAAAACGATTGGTTGGAGTGCAAAACGGGAATTGGCAAAGATTAATTATCGTATTCATACTGATGCTATTAGTTCGAACCTAATACCTCCGACACTCACTCCACAACAGATTACATACGTTTACGCTAACGAAGCAGACGTATTAAACGTTGCACTTTTTGGAATGACTGCAAAAGAATGGAGGGATAAGAACCCGGACATTAAAGGCAATATCCGCGACTACGCAACAATAAACGAACTAATTTGCCTTTCGAATATGGAGAATATTAATGCAATGCTAATTAACGATAAAGTTACACAAAGTGATAGACTGAGAAAACTCAACCAAATTGCAATACAACAAATCAGAGTTCTTTCAGAAGATGAAAACAGGAGGTATTTAAAGTAAATCAACGCGAAAAGATTTAGGAAAGTTTCGGGTTTCGGGTTTTGAGTTCTGAGTTTCGGGTTCCGGGTTTCGGGTTCTGAGTTTCGAGTTCTGAGTTAATAGACGATTCAACAGTTCAACGCTTCAACAATTACTCAATTATTCAACAGTTCAACGATTCAACACTTCGTCAGTTCAACGCTTCAACAGAATATTGTGAGAGCAAGTAACATAGTTGTAATAGCACTTGCTTTTATATCTAATCATAATTTAATATGGAAAGCAGGAGTTTTTCTTTCTGCACGATGTAGTCAAAGAAACAACGAAGGAATGAGGAAAAATTGTTTATATGGCAATACGAAAATCATAAATTGATTACAAGAATGAATATTGCTACAAATACAGAATTTAAGTTGTGGGTTGCTGAGTTAAAACTACGAATACGCCAAAGCCAACTTAAAGCAGCCATTCAGGTTAACGAAGCTCTACTTCAACTCTATTGGAGCTTGGGTTACGATATAATGGAACGGCAAATGGATGCTGTATGGGGTAGCGGTTTTTACGAAAATCTGAGCCGTGCATTAAGGTCAGAATTTCCGGATATGAAAGGTTTTTCGGTAACAAACCTCAAGTATTGCAAAAAATTTGTGCAGTTTTATTCAATGCTAAATACAATTCGCCACCAAGCTGGTGACGAATTACAAACAGACAATAAAATCATAATACCGAACAACAATACCGAAAGATTTGAAAACAATCTACTGTTTAAAATACCTTGGCGACATCATGTCGAAATATTTACTAAATGTAAAACTGTTGACGAGGCTTTATTTTATGTCCAAAAAACAATACAAAACGGTTGGAGCAGGTCTGTGTTGATTCACTTTATGGAAATAAGTCTTTATAATTCACAAGCTAAAGCATTTACAAACTTCGACAAACACCTGCCTGATACACAAAGCGATTTGGCGAAAGAGACCCTAAAAGATCCATATAATTTTGATTTTCTGACTTTATCTGAAAACTTTAAAGAAAAAGAGTTAGAAAATGCTTTGGTAAAACACATAACAAAATTTTTACTGGAGCTTGGGCAGGGGTTTGCATATATGGGTAGGCAGTTCCCAATTCAAATTGGCAATAGAGATCGCTATTTCGACTTGCTTTTTTATCATACAATACTACGCTGTTATGTCGTAGTTGAACTCAAAACAACTGAATTTGAACCGGAACATGCCGGTAAACTAAGTTTTAACTGCGGCAAATCATCAACTCAAACACGAAAACGACAACCCAAGTATTGGATTATTGATTTGTAAAACAAAAGATGTAGTGGATGTGCAATTTGCTTTGGAAAGTGTTACACAGCCTATCGGTGTGGCTGAATACAAATTATCGAAAATTTTACCTGAAAAACTTCAATTGCTTATGCCAACCATCGAAGAGATTGAAGATAATTTAAAAGAAACATTATGACAAGGTAATCGTAATTCATAATGCATAATTCATAATTTGAAAGATTTGAAGATTTGAGTTTTGAGTGCTGAGTTCTGAGTTCTGAGTTTTGAGTTTTGAGTTTCGGGTTTTGAGTTTCGGGTTCACTTCGACTTCGCTCAGTGAACGGCTTCAATGATTCAATTAATCAGTTAATCAACAGTTCAACGATTCAACAGTTATTCAATTAATCAATTATTCAATTACCCAGTTCAACAGTTCAACGCTTCAACAATTACTCAATTATTTAACAGCAGGCAAGCGAACCTGCGACATTAAAAACGAAACTTTCTATTTTGATCAAATATAGTTAATTCTAAATTTGATAGTTATGAACAATTCAGTCGAAAAAAATTTTTCATGTAAATATGAAGAGCTGGCGCCTATAGGACGTTTTATGCTTTTTAGTTTACAACGCGATTTAGCTGAGTTTTTAGCTTTCTCGTCGAAATTTGACGATGTTTATGTAACTGAGATGGAGACAAAAATTACAACTGTCGAAAATCTCGTAGATCCTCAATCGGAAACCCTTGCCAAGAGTCTGATTTCAAATCGGATGAATGAAGTTCTTGCAGGGCTGTACGTACCTGTTGATAAAGTGGATGGTTATCTGAAATTGGCTAAGCCGGTACTCGGAATTACAGCCTCCACTTTTGGTATTAGTGAGTTACGCAGAAAGATCAATGCCAAAGATACAGAAGCTGTTCTCAAACAGCTTGCTACTTTGCTGGCAAATATCAATCAATACAAGGAAGTGCTTGCCCAGCAAGGACTGACTGATAGCGTGACCCAGGCTTTGACTAACATGTTGACATCGCTCAAAAGTGATTATCAACAACGTTACGAACTTTTGAGTAATCGACGTCTGACTGTACAAAATAATATTGGGGTGCTCAATGATTTGTACACCCGTATAGTAGAAGTCGCTGCAATTGGAAAAATTCTGTATAAGAATGATCCTGTAAAACTATCGGAATATACTTTCACCAGTTTAATGAAGAAAGTACGTCAGGTAGAAAAGTCAAAGAAGGAAGAAACCGATGCTTCCGGGTTAACAAGTAATATTTAGTTATTTAAACCCAATTAATTATTGAGATTAAAATAGAAAGTTTTTTGCTGTATCCGCTTTCAATATCCAACAACAAAAAAAAATGCATGAGTAGACCAACAAGACTCGCGAAAATGCAAAAATATACAGATATGAACCAATAAAATGCATATATAACTTAACAAAATGCATATATAACTTAACAAAGTATATATATAACCTGACAAAGTGTATATATAACTCAACAAAGTATATATATAACCCGACAAAGTGTATATATAAGCTAACAAGGTGAATATATAAGCTAAAAAAGTGAATATATAGGGCAACAAAGTTCAGATAAAGCCCAACAAAGTGAATTGTATGTACACAGTGTAACACAGAGAAAACACCGAGTGACACTGTGAAATATAAATGAACACCGTATAACTTACAATATGACATTGAGTAACTCTGTGAAATATAAAAGTACACAGTGTAACACTGAGGAAACACAGAGTGACACAGTGAAATAATAATAATAAAGATGACAACCAATGAGATTACTCACGAAATACTGGATTCAGCCTATAAAGTACATTCGGCATTGGGTCCCGGTTTGTTAGAGTCTGCATACAGAACTTGTCTGGCATATGAGTTACGCAAGAAAGGATTAAAAGTAGAAGAAGAAAAACCTCTTCCAATAATATATGAAGAAGTTAAGTTGGAATATGGTTATCGGTTGGACATGTTGGTAGAAAACGAAGTGATTATTGAGTTGAAGACTGTCGAAGCATTCAATGATGTACATTTGGCACAACTGCTTACTTATCTAAGGTTTTCGCAAAAACATGTCGGCTTATTGTTGAACTTCTACGTAAAAAGTCTGAAAGATGGTATTAAAAGAGTTTCTCTATAAAATATAAATAAGGGACACAGAGTAAAACACTGAGAAACACCGTGAAATATATATGTACACAGTGTAACACTGAGGAAACACAGAGTGACACAGTGAAATATAAAATATAAAAGTACACAGTGTAACACAGAGTAATAACACAGTGTGACTCAGTGAAATCTAAAGCGACACAGTGTAACACTGAGGAAACACAGAGTGACACAGTGAAATATAAAATATAAAAGTACACAGTGTAACACAGAGTAAAAACACAGTGTGACTCTGAGAAATTTAAAGAAAACACAGTGGAATAAAAAAGTTATAATGTACAAATACCTGATCCTGGCGATAACAATAATAGTTACTGTAGCCATGTGTCTGTGGCCGGATTTTCATCCTGAACAGAAAGTGCTGCAACAGTATTACTGGCAGGTGGATATGCTGATTCATGGTGGTTATTATTTTGTGGTTTGTCTGCTGATACTTTTGCTGAGGTTTAAGCCAAAACCGGTTTATATCGGGTTAGCGCTTTTTATTTTTTCTCTTGTTCTCGAACTTTTACAAAACTTTAGCTACCACCGAAGCGTTAGCATTCTTGATATCTTAAGCAATCTGTTAGGGATTGGTTTGGCAGTAGTGATGTTTATTGGACTAACTAAAACGGTGAAGAATTAAGAATTGAAGAACAAGATGTTAAAACTGAAGTTAAGAAGTTAGGGAAGTAAAGCGCTCTAGCAGCAGTGAGAAGGCAGGGGCAAGTTCAATGCATTTGAAATGCACACAGTGCAAATACACTAAAAAGCAAACAATATTAGTAAAAACGATTTACCATTTATTTTAAAATTTTGACGACTGAAAGTAATAATAAACGGATAGCGAAGAATACTTTAATGTTGTATTTTAGACAAATACTGATTTTATTGGTTAGTCTATATACAGTACGTGTGGTGTTAGATGCACTTGGTGTTGAAGATTATGGAATATACAGCGTAGTAGGGGGTATTGTTTCTTTTTTTTCATTTTTGAGTGGAACAATGGCTTCGGCTACTCAGCGTTTTTTTTCGTTTGCGTTAGGACAACGTGACTTTGATAAATTAAAAAGAATCTTTTCAGTCAACTTAATTATTTATGCAGCAATAGCGGTTGTTGCTTTGATTTTGCTCGAAACGGTAGGATTGTGGTTTGTGAATGAAAAGTTAAATGTACCACCTGAAAGATTTGAATCTGCACGTTGGGTGTTTCATTTTTCTGTATTTATGTTTATTGCAACCATTTTTTCAACGCCTTTTATGGCGATTATTATTGCACACGAAGATATGCAAATTTATGCATATGTATCAATAATAGAAGCCTTAATGAAATTGGGCGTTGTGTTTTTGCTGGTTCACCTGCCGTGGGATAAACTTGAATTGTATGGGATGTTAACTTTTGCTGTATCAGTTATTACTACTGCAATTTATGTAGTTATTTGTATCCGAAAATACCGAGAATGTCAGTTTCGAAAATTTTATTGGGACAAAGAGTTGTTTCATCAAATTGTTGGTTTTACAGGTTGGACTCTGTTTGGACAGATAACGACAGTTGCTAGAAGACAAGCAGTTACCATTCTTTTGAATCAGATATTTAACCCTGTAGTAGTTGCAGCAAGGGCAATTGCAATCAATATCACGAGTCAAATCAATGTTTTTTCCAATAATTTTAATACGGGACTTTATCCCCCCATTATAAAATCGTATGCGGCTGACGACAAAAAAGAAATGTTTTCGCTAATATTCAATGGATCGAAAATTTCTTTCTTTTTGATGTGGATTTTTGCTTTGCCTTTCTTTATTGAGATGGATGCCATATTAACCCTATGGTTGAAAAATCCACCACCCGAAGCGGCATTGTTTACCCGTTTAGCTGTGATTGAAGTTCTGATAAATGCAATAAGCCTACCACTAACTACTGCTGCTCGGGCACCTGGTAAAATGAAAGTTTACGAGTTAATTTTAGGATGTATTCAGCTTGCTATTTTTGGAGTATCATGGCTTGTATTAGTGATGGGAGGTGCAGCGTATACCGTCTTTATAGTTGCCATAGTTGCAAATATAGTGATGTTTGTTGTTCGTTTATTGATTGTAAGAATGTTGATTGGTCTCGCTTTAAGGCCATTTTTTCAACAAGTGGTTTTCCCTATTCTGTTGGTAACATTGGTTTCAGCATTACCTTCGTTCGGTATGCATTTTCTTCTTCCAACTGGATTTATATTTATATGTATATCAGTTTTATGTTGCGTTGTATTTGTACTTTTTAGTATGTATTTTCTAGGTTTAGATAAATTGATGCGTGAGAAAGTACAGACCATGATTGTGACCCGAATTCAAAAGATTTTTTTAAAACGATGATTAATAGATGAAAGTATTAGTTTTAGGAGGAACAGGCGCTATGGGCGTGCATCTAGTACAAATGTTGTCGAACAATGGAATCGAAACGTTTGTTACATCTCGTAAGGTTCAAAGTTCTGGGGAAAATATACACTATATACAGGGCAATGCCCATGATATTGAGTTTTTACTTGCAGTTCTACAGGAACAATGGGACGCTATTGTTGATTTCATGGTCTACTCCACTTCTGAGTTTAAAGATCGGATTGATGTGCTGCTTAATGCTACTTCTCAATATATATTTCTAAGTTCTGCCAGAGTATATGCTGATGCAGAACAACCGCTTACTGAAAATTCACCTCGTCTGCTTGATGTTTCGCGTGATAAGGATTTCCTCTCTACAGACGAGTATTCGTTAACAAAAGCCAGACAAGAAAATATTCTGAAAAGTTCTGGTCGGAATAATTGGACAATTATTAGACCTTATATAACTTATAGTGAAGACCGTTTGCAACTTGGTGTTTTAGAAAAGGAAGAATGGTTATATAGGGCTTTGCAGGGTAGAACAATAGTGTTTTCAAGGGATATGATGGATAAAACAACAGTGCTTACTTACGGATTTGATGTAGCAAAGGGAATAATTTCTATAATTGGTAGAAACAATACACTCGGCGAGGTTTTTCATATAACGACTTATGAATCTATTAAATGGAGCAAGGTTTTGGACATTTATCTATTGGTTATTGAGGAGTATTTAGGTTATAAACCAAAGGTATTATTGCTAAATATGAATAAATTTCTTATCATCAAGCCAACTAAATACCAAACTTTATATGATAGAGTTTATAATAGAGAATTCGACAATTCAAAATTTTTTCAATATATTGATAAAAATAATTTGACTAAAATAGAAATAGGGTTAAAAAATTGCATTAAAGAGTTTCTAAATAATCCTGAATTTAAACATGTTAATTGGCGGACAGAAGCGAAAAAGGACAAACTAACAAAGGAAAATACTCCTTTAACTGAAATACAATATTATAAGCATAAAATAAAATATTTATTTTACAGATATATTTTTCATTAATAATAAATACAAGAATTATGAGTACTATAGCAAATGCCCAAATAATATATGCACTGCTTAAGCAGCACAATATTAGGCATATTTTAATAAATCCAGGAACTTCTAATATTCAACTTGTTCAATTGGTGCAGGGTGATCCTTTCTTCACCTGCTATTCTGTGGTAGATGAGAGAAGTGCTATGTATTTTGCAATCGGATTATATTTGGAACTAGGTGTTCCAATTGCAACAACCTGCACTAGTGCGCAAGCAACGCGAAATTATATTCCAGGCCTTACCGAAGCATTTTATAAGCACGTTCCTATTTTAGCAATAACAGCATCAAAGCTGCCTATATATACTTATCAGGAGTTTATGCAGCAGCCAGATCAAACTTCACTTCCAAAAGATGCAATAAAGCGTTCCTTCGCTCTACCATTTATTAATTCAAAAATAGATGAGTTATTGTGTGAACGTATGGTTAATGAAGGAATTCTTGAACTTACTCATCGTAGACCAGGACCTGTTCAACTTAATATGCCTGTTGACGATGAGACCATACGAGCTGTAATTGATACTAATTTACCTCAGGTTAAAGTGATAAATCGCTATTCGGAAAGTGAAAATTGGAATGTGTCACTTTCAGGGCGTAAAATAATGATAGTTATAGGCGAACATCGTCCGTTTAGTGACAAACAAATAGCAGCTATTGAAAAGTTTACTAATTCTCATAATGCATTTGTGTATGTAAATCATTTATCAAATTATCACGGCATATATTCTATCTTTGGTAATTTGGCAATGACGACAATGACAAACGGTGAATTTATAAAAACCTATAAACCTGATGTCCTAATTACAATTGGAGGACAGACAGGCGATTATCCACTTGCTTGGCGTATATCATCCGGCGATAGATTTGAATTTGAACACTGGCGAATAACAGAAGATGGTAGTATTGCTGACACATATTTCAAATTAACTAAAGTTTTTGAATGTCATTTTGAAACTTTTTTTGAACGAATGTCTATTGATTCGGTTGCAGAACACAGTTACTATGAATTTTGGAATAATCATGCCACTGCACTTTCAATACCACAAAATTTACCATTCTCTTCACCATGGATTGCACAGCATCTGCACAAAGAAATTCCTGCAGGTAGTAATCTTAATTTTGCAATACTCAACTCTTTGCGCTCGTGGAATCATTTTCCTGTTGATAAATCGGTTAATTGTTATGCCAATGTAGCTGCATTTGGTATAGACGGTTGTATGTCGATGTTTTTAGGAGAAAGTGTGGCCACAGATCGTATGTGTTTTCTTGTGATTGGTGATCTGGCATTTTTCTACGACATGAACTCTCTGGGTATAAGGCATATAAAAAATAATGTTCGTATTTTGTTGATTAATAATGGAGGCGGAGTTGAATTCAAATTAACTGGAGATGAGTTGATGCAAAAAGTAGATATAGACTCTTACATCGCTGCATTTGGGGATGTCAAAAGAGGTGCAAAGGGTTGGGCTGAGTCAAATGGATTCAAATATTTAACTGCTTCAACTAAAGAAGAATTTTTAAGTCAGAAAGATGATTTTGTCAGCATAGGTAAACAATCAATAGTATTTGAAGTATTTACAAAATGGGAAGATGACAGTAAAGCATATAAAGATATGATTGCTGAAAATAAAAAATTTGGTGCTATCAAAGATAGTATAAAATCAATTGTTGGTAAAAAAGGATTAGATAATTTAAAAAAAATAATTAGGTAAGAACGTGAAAAAATATGTGGTTATATCAGGTTTAATGTTAGACGAAAATAATCGTGGAACTGCTGCACTTGGCTATGGTTCTTTTTGTTTTTTAAAACAAAAAGAATGTTTATCCGAATATAAAATTATTAACTTTTATTTTTATAAGAACTTTTTGAAATTCTGGAATAAAAAAAGCATCGTTAATGAAGTGAGGATTGGAGAAAGTGTTTTTTGTGTTGAAACCCAATATATGTTTTTTTTGTTTCGTCACTTTATTACGTTTTTTGGAATAAAAAGTTCATTTTTTCGATTAAACAAGATTTTAAAAGAAACAGAATATGTGGCTACTATTAATGGTGGTGATGGATTTTCTGACATCTATGGGACAAAAACATTTAAATCAAGACTTAGAGATATTAATTTGGCTATGATTTACAAAATTCCATTGATAATTCTACCGCAAACACTTGGCCCTTTTAGTCAAGAAAGTAATTATAAATTAGCCGTAAAAATTTTAAGATATTCAACGAAAATTTATGTAAGGGATTTGAGTTTTAAACAGGAATTAGATATGTTGAATTTAAATTATGAATTGAGTAATGATTTATCATTTTATATGTTACCAGAAAAAATAATCGATTTGAAAATACTACCCTCTTCTGTTGGACTGAATGTGAGTGGATTGGCTTATTCAAATCAGTTTCGGGCTTTAGCAAACAGGTTTGATGAATATCCATTTCTTGTTGAAAAAATAATTAGTATGTTTCAGGAGAATAATATACCAGTTTATTTAGTATCCCACTCTTTTAATTATTCAAAACCTGAAAAAAACAACGATGATTTAGAAGCAAATAAAGCTTTATATAATTTTTTGAAAAATAAACAAGGAGTTTATCTTATTGACAGTGATTTATCTTCCCCGCAAATAAAGTACTTGATTTCGCAATTCGAGTTTTTTATTGGAACAAGAATGCATGCATGCTTTGCTGCTATATATACGAAAACACCGCTTTTTGGCTTGTCTTACAGCTATAAGTTTAAAGGGGCTTTTGATGAATATGGACTAAATAGCAATTATGCTAACATTTTAGATTTAAAAAATGAAGATGTTTCCGTTGTATTGAATAAAATTAAAATGTCCTATACGAAAAGAGATCTAATAAAATATAATTTAAGTAAACTATGAGTCTTATACTTACAATTATACAAATTTTTGCTGTGTCGATATTGATTCTGTCTTTTATTCGATTCAAACTTGCTATTTTATTATATATTTCATTTCTGATTCTCGTTCCCTCTTCAGGGAGTATGTTAATAGCAAATATGTATTTAACTCCCACTCTTATTAATTTAATATTGTTGCTTGCATTTACAGCTTTTAAAATAAAGAATAATATCTCATTAAATTTTAGAATTATACGACCATTTCTTTTTCTCTTTTTTAGTTTAATTTTGATTTCCATTTTCTCAGAAATGCCTAATTCTTCCTTACAATTGAGATTGTTTTTTTCGGATTTATTTCAAACTTGTACATTGTCATTTATAATATGGAATATTTCCATAAAGGATGAGAAGTTTATCACACACATTAAATGGACATTGATAGTCTCTTTTCTCCTAGCAGCAATTTATTCTATTTCGATCATAAGTATGGGAGGGTTTAATCCCTATACCTCTTATATCTCTGCATTTTATGGACGTGAGTACGATTTTGCAGAAAGATTTGCAAATTCTGAAAGGGCAAGAAATCAGGGTACAATGCAACATCCTATGACATGGGTCTTTTATCTTTCTGGTATTTCAATAAGTTTCTTATCTCTATTTTATAAAGAAAGAAAAAAAACTTATTTGTTGTTTGTTTGCTTATTCGTGTTCTGTATTGTAATAGCAGATGTTAGAACAGGGCTGGTAAGTACTGTAATTTCAGCTTTATACATAAGTTATCGTTATAATAAAATTAGCTTTAAAACAGTATCTTACGGTATAGCAATAGTTCTGCTATTAGTCGGAGTAGTAGTAGCCAATAACGAATTATCTGAGCGATTTATATCGCTTATCGATTTTGGAGGCACAAAGACTGATCTCACTGGTTCATCATTTCAAATGCGTATTAATCAAATTCATGGAGCTTTGAGGGAAATTAATAACTCGCAAATATTTGGAAAAGGTTATGGTTGGACCACATATTATCTTCGGTATGTAAATTTGACACATCCTACTATGTACTCATTCGAAAGTTTGATACTTGTAATCCTATGCAATCATGGTGTTGCAGGATTTATTATTTGGGTTATTTTTGCAGCAATGATATTTAGAACTACAACAAAGATTTTAAAGCAAAAACGGAATACGTATTTTATACATGGAATTGTAATATTCTTTTTTGTATATTCAATAATGACAGGTCTGTATGGCTATTTAGCATCATTTGCATTTCTGTATACGTTTTTATTGACATATTTTTATACAAAGGAAAAAAACTTAATATATGAGTACAAAAAGAGCAAGAGTAATAGCATTTTATCTTCCCCAGTACCATCCAATTCATGAGAATAATGTGTGGTGGGGAAAAGGTTTTACCGAATGGACAAATGTAGGTAAAGCGAAACCGCTATTTCATGGACACTATCAGCCTCGCGTGCCTGCTGATTTGGGATATTACGACTTACGTTTACCAGAAGTAAGGGAAGCTCAAGCTAATATGGCAAGAGAAGCTGGGATTGAAGGGTTTTGTTATTGGCACTACTGGTTTGGTAAAGGAAAAGAACTATTAGAACAACCATTTAATGAGGTATTAGTAACCGGTAAACCCGATTTTCCATTTTGTTTAGGTTGGGCAAATCATTCGTGGAGTAATAAAAGTTGGAAAATAGAAAAAGGTGTTAAACCTCAAATTTTCATTGAACAAACATATAACGGAATGTCTGATATAGATTTGCATTTTAATATGTATGTCACGGCATTTAGAGACAAACGGTATATAAAAGTTGATGGAAAATGCTTATTTATCATATTTGATCCATACTCTATTCCTGATATGTGTTTGTTTCGAGATCGTTGGAACGAACTCGCTAAAAAGAATGGATTAATTGGTTTTCATTTTGTTGGAATAACAGAAAACTATCGACCCAAACTTATAACTACAGATGACCGACGAACTACAATGAAAGGGGTAGATTTATATTCACCAGATGCGATTTATAATTTGGTTTTGAATTTGGGCTTCGATGCAGTAAATTCACGTGGCACTTATAATTCGCAATGGAAATCAAAACCATGGGCTAAAGTTGTTTTAGATAAAATGTTGGGTAAATATCTGAATATTGGATTTGAAAATAAATATAATTACAAAAGACTCATTAACAATCTTATTGTTGAAGAAGATAATTGGGAGAATGTTTATCCAACAATAATACCGAATTTTGACCGCAGTCCTAGATCTGGAAAAAATACAACTATTTGGCATGGTTCAACACCAATGTTATTTAAAAATCATGTTGAAATCGCACTAAGATCTGTAGAAAAAAAAGAAGATGAACATAGAATACTTTTTCTACAATCCTGGAATGAATGGGCTGAAGGAAATTATGTAGAACCTGATTTGAAATTTGGTAACGGATATTTAGATGTCTTACGTGAGTCAATAAAGAACTTTTAAATTGTTCAGAAATGATGAATATATCAATTATTATTTGTACTTATAATAGAGATAAATATCTTTATCATGCGTTGCGTTGCATTGCGTTAAATGACTTTCTGTTTTCGGATTATGAAGTTATATTGATAAACAATAATTCAACTGACAATTCCGAAAATGAATGTTTACGTTTTCATCAGGATTTTCCAGAAGTAAATTTTGGTTATTTTGTAGAATCTAATCAAGGATTGTCCTATGCTCGAAATCGTGGCATCTCAGAAGCTAATGGAGATGTTTTAGTTTTTCTAGATGACGATGCCTTTGTTCATCCTGATTACTTAAAAAATCTAAGTGAAAATTTGAAAGCTCATCCTGATTTTGCTGCTTTTGGTGGCAAAATTATTCCAAAATTTGAAAGCGGTATTGCCCCAAAGTGGTTTTCAAAATGGACTTATTCGTGGGTGTCAGGTATTGATTTGGGTAGTAAAACAAGAATTTTTACAAGCTCTTTACATCCTATTGGTGCCAATATGGGTATTAAGTCTTGCGTTTTCCATCAAGTTGGTAAATTTGACATTAAGCTAGGGCGTGTTGGCAAGAACTTAATTGGAGGTGAAGAGTATGATCTTTTTAATCGCATTAATAAATCAGATGAAAAGATTTATTATTTTCCAAATATTGAAGTTGAACACATTATACCAGAGAGCAGAACTACAAATGATTATGTTAGACAATTAGCTCTTGCTAATGGAATTAGTGAAAGAATACGTACTCTTAATATATCAAGATTTCAGTATATTAAAAGACTTTTTTTTGAAGTAATACAATGGTTTGCAGCTTTCCTATTGCTTTTCAGATATGTACTTGTTTTTGAGTCAGAAAAAGGAACAATACTTTTGATACGTCGGTTTTATGTAACCAAAGGATTAATTTCAAATAGTTCTTCTCTATAACCTTTAACTAATCATAGATTGTTAACCATATTTACCTTAAACAAATGATCGAAATATTTACAATCAATTATATAAAATTTAAGTATGTATAAAATACTTACATCCCCATCTTCTATGGGACAAGTAGGCTCAAAGCCATTTGATTTATTGACCGAAAATGGTTACGGATATATTAATAATCCTTACGGACGTAAACTAACCGAAGATGAAGTAATAGAACTGGCAAAAGATTGCATTGGAATAGTTGCGGGTGTTGAAACACTTTCGGCTAAAGTAATGGATGCATTGCCACAGTTAAAAGTGATTAGTAGGGTAGGGGTAGGCATGGATAATGTAGATTTGGAATATGCTCAACAAAAAGGAATTATAGTAGTGAATACACCTGATGGTCCTACACGGGGTGTTGCAGAACTCACCTTAGCTATGACCCTTTCACTTTTAAGGAAAATACCTCAAGCAGATGCAGCTTTAAAAAATAAGCAATGGAAAAAACAAATTGGCAATTTGATTTTTGAGAAACAAATTGGTATTATTGGTTTGGGGCGTATTGGACGTATGGTAGCTGAGTTATTCAGAGGAATTGGTAATCCGGTGATAGGATTCGATTTGTATCCCGATGAAGCATGGGCGAAAGCGAAAGGAGTTGTATTAAAGTCGTTTGATGAAGTAATTGCTGAAGCCGATATTTTAACCCTGCATATTCCGGGAAATAAAGATAAATCGCCTGTAGTTGGTGAAAGAGAGCTGGAACAAATGAAGGCTGGCGCTTTTTTGATCAATATTTCCAGGGGAGGAGTTGTTGATGAACAAGCATTGTATAAGTCATTACTGAGTCATAAATTAAGTGGCGCTGCTGTAGATGTATTCACAAAGGAACCTTACAGTGGTCCATTGTGCGAATTGGATAATATTATTCTAACGCCGCATTTGGGCTCCTATGCTGCAGAAGGAAAGTTACAAATGGAGATAGATGCCGTTGAAAATTTAATTAATGCATTAAAAGCAAAACAATGAATATAAAAGTAGGTATAATAGGTTATGGAAGGATGGGTAGAATCCGACATCAGGCCATTGATGAAGTGGGTAGTGCAGAAGTAATAGCCATTTCAGACCCTTCTATCGGTACTGATTATAAATCAATACCGAATTTGACCCATGAGGAGTTAATTAAGCATTCCGAAATTGATGTTATTATTGTATGTACGCCTAATTTCTTAAATAAAGAGCTTACTATTCGGGCATTAAATGCAGGTAAACATGTGTTTTGTGAAAAACCACCCTGCTTTACGGCACAAGATATGGAGGATATTATTGACGCAGAAACTAAAAGCGGCAAAAAGCTAATGTATGGTTTCAATCATCGGCATCACGATAGCATTATCCGTATGAAAGAGTTGATTGATAGCAATGAATATGGAAAAATTCTATGGATGCGTGGACGCTATGGTAAAAGTGTTACTGCTGATTATTTCAATGAATGGCGTGCTAAGAAAGATTTAGCAGGTGGGGGGATATTAATGGATCAGGGCATTCATATGTTAGATTTGTTTCTTTACATGGGAGGCGATTTCGACACAATAAAAGCTGAAGTCTCCAACCTTTACTGGAACCTTGAAGTGGAAGACAATGCTTTTGTAATTCTTAAAAACTCAGAAACAGGTATGGTCGCCAATCTGCATTCTACAATGTCACAATGGCGCCATCTTTTTTCATTAGAGGTATTTATGGAAAAGGGCTACATGGTATTGAACGGATTGATAACTTCCACCATGTCGTACGGAGAAGAAGTATTATCAATTGCAAAAAACAGATCAACTGCTCCGGCGGCAACCTGGAAAGATGAAGTAAAAACCCAATATATCAACAACAACAGTTGGCGTTACGAAATGGAACATTTTTTCAATGCCATTAAGAATGATACCCCTGTGCAAATAGGAAGCACCAATGATGCTTTGAAATTGATGAAAATTATAGATAAAATTTACGAACAAAAAGATTTTTAAGATATATAATTATGGAAAGAAAAATTATACTACAAAGTTATTTTGATAATTACCGGGTAAGATTAAATAACTTGCTGGATCAGATTGATATAGAAGATTTACAGGCAGTCATTGAATTAATGATTACTACGTTTAAAAAAGGTAAAACTGTATTTGTTTGTGGGAATGGAGGTAGCGCTGCTACGGCATCCCATATTCAGGCTGATTTCAGTTTCTTTGTTCGCTATTTCACTCAGTTCAGACCAAAAGTCCGTGCTCTGACAGATAATGTAGCGATGATAACAGCTGTTGGAAACGATACATCGTTTAACGATATTTTTGTTGAACAACTCAAAGGTCATTTTACGGAGGGAGATGCAATAATATGTATATCGGCCAGCGGTAATTCCGAAAATGTAATCAGAGCCGCTCAATATGCCAATGATCATGGAGGAAAATCCATAGGGTTTGTAGGCTTTACCGGAGGAAAATTAAAGGAAACCTGTACGGTTTCACTTTTTACACCTAATCCGAAAGGTGATTATGGTCCGATAGAAGATATCCATATGATTTACGATCATTTGATTGTTAATTATTTGTCGAAAGACGAAGAATTCTTATCAATACCAGAGTGAAATGAATATTGATTTTACAGGTAAAACAGCATTGATTACCGGAGCCACCAGAGGTATTGGCAAATCAATTGCCGATTGCTTCTCTGAAGCAGGTGCTTCTCTAATTCTTACAGGAACAAATAAAGTTGAGATAGATAAGCTGAATGCATTGAATGAAAAGAATGGAATACGCAATATTCAATACCTGCAAGCCGATTTCTCAGATAAAGAATCAACTGCTCTCTTTTTGAAGAAACTGAACGAATTTGAGCGTATAGACGTTTGCATTAATAATGCAGGAGTGAATAAAATAGATGACTTTATCAGTACAACAGATGATGACTTTGAATGGATACATGCTATTAATTTAAAAGTACCATATCAAATTCTAAAAGTTGTTGGCCCCAAAATGATTAGTAATAATTATGGTAGAATCGTTAATGTAGCTTCCATTTGGAGCGTGATAACCCGCCCGGGAAGATCCATGTATACATCGTCGAAGAATGGGTTGGTGGGTTTGACTAAGACCTTAGCAGTGGAATGGGCAGCACATAATGTATTGGTAAATGCTGTCAGCCCGGGATTTACATTAACTGAATTGACTAAAACAACTAATACCGAAGAACAACTCAAAACACTCGAAAGTATTATCCCGGCTAAAAGGTTGGCTGAACCTGTTGAAATGGCAAGGGTAATCGCCTTTTTGTGCAGTGATTTAAATACTTATTTAACAGGACAAAATATTACAATAGATGGAGGATACACCAATGTATAATTTTAAAGTAAAATCAGTTATTCACGATTACGACGTTCAATTTATAGACGATTTCGAAAAAGAATTGAAAAATGAGTTGATAGAAGGCGACTTTATTATTGTTGATAACAAAATCAAACAATTGTATGCCTCTCAACTATCGTCTATTTTAACTGATTATCAGCACATAGGTATTGATGCCACAGAACCTCAAAAAAGTTATCAGGGCATTATCCCTATCATCCAGACATTAATTGAGAAAGGATTTAGAAAGAACCATCGTTTAGTTGCTATTGGTGGTGGTATAACTCAAGATGTTACGGCTTTTATTTCCTCCATCATGTATAGGGGGGTCAATTGGATTTTTTTTCCTACAACCCTATTAGCTCAGGGAGATAGTTGTATAGGCAGCAAAACCTCTATTAATTTTGGTGAATTTAAAAATCAAATAGGTGGTTTTTATCCGCCTAACAAGATTTTCATCAACCTTCAATTTTTAGATACACTCTCATCAGCTGAAATGAAATCGGGTATGGGTGAAATGTTACACTATTTTATTGTGTCAGGCGTCGATGATTTTGAAATGTATAAAAGCAATTATAAACAGGCTTTTACAGATAAAAATACATTGTCGATGATTATTGCCCGAAGTCTTGCAATAAAGAAGGGTTATATTGAGAAAGATGAATTTGATCAAAATATACGTCAGGTGTTTAATTATGGTCACTCGTTTGGACATGCGATAGAATCGTTGACCCATTATCGGATTCCACATGGTATTGCCGTTAGTTTTGGAATGGATATAGCTAATTTCATTTCAGTTAAGCTGGGATTAATTCCAAACGAAGTTAGAAATGAAATACGCAAAATAACAGAATATATTTGGGATGGCTATTCTATTAAAGATATAGACATTACTACATTTAAAAAAGCCTTGAGTAAAGATAAAAAAAATATTGGAACAAAGTTGGGTTTAATACTGAATAAAGGGTATGGGAATATATTTAAGAACGTAATGGATGCTGACGACGTTTTTACTTCGTGGTTGGAAGAGTATTTTGCAAACGAAATAAATTAAAAAAATCAAAAATATATGATAGTAGATCAATTAAAAAACATAGACATTTACAAAGGGGTATCGGATGACATCTATGCCGGACTTCGATTTTTAGCCAATGCTACCCCTGATATTGAATTAGGAATATATCCAATCAATGAAAATGTAAAAGCAATAGTAAGTGAATATAAAACTATTGAAAATTTCGAAAGAGGATATGAAGCGCACAAACATGTTATTGATATTCAATACCCCATTATCGGATTGGAAAGGGTGAAATGGTCACCTATTGAAAATATGAATGTGAATATACCTTATGAGGAAAAAAACGATAGAACTTTTTATAAAGATCCTTCAGTGCAAGGAACTCATGTTGATATTGGTAATGGTATTTTTGCCATTATGTTTCCCGAAGATGGGCATGGTCCTCAACATTATGTAAATCAACCCGAACTAATAAAGAAGATAACTATAAAAGTTTCGATTTAATGGAAATACCAAAAATCAAGGCGCTTGTACCCATGAAAGGGCATTCGGAACGTGTACCTAACAAGAATATACGATTTCTTGCAGGTAAACCCACTTTTCATTGGATTTTGGAGTCGTTAAGTAAAAGTAAATATATTGATGAGATTATTATTAACACAGATTCCAAAGAAATTGCAAAAAGTGCTACTGATAATTTCAATGTGACTATACTTGAAAGACCTGATTTTTTATTAGGAGATATGGTGAGTATTCAGCCTCTTATAGCGTATGACCTATCCCAAACTGAAGGAGAGTATTATCTTCAAACACATAGTACCAATCCTTTGTTAACAACAGAGACAATAGATCGTGCAATTGAAGCCTTCTTTTCTCAAAAGGAGCATGATGCTTTGTTCTCGGTAACAGAAACAAAAACCCGTTTTTATTGGCCAGATGGAAAGGGTATCAATCATGATCCAAAACACTTAATCAGAACACAGGATTTGGAGTCTATCTATGAAGAAAATTCATGTTTTTATATTTTTTCAAAGAAAACAAACGAAACGGTTAAAAATAGACTTGGGTCAAATCCAATGATGTTTCCTATAAACAGATTAGAAGCAGCTGATATAGATGATATAGAAGATTTTTATTGGTGTGAGTTTTTGTTACAACGTAAAAATAGAGATTGATAGTGAAAAACTATAAATTACTATCGCATATCATTTGTCAAGACACTCCTTCGTATGGAAATCGTGATAAAGTGTACATTCGGGTAAATTCGTCTATCATAGCTGGGGATACAGCCAATTCTTCTTCTTGGATATTTTCGAATAATCATATAGGAACGCATATCGATGTTCCATACCATTTTACAAACAATGGAATAAAAACATATGATATTCCAGTCAGTGATTTTTTTTTTGAAAAGGTTTCTTTGATCGATATTCCCTGTTCTTCTGCAGTATTATTGACTATAGCAGATTTCGAAGCAATAAAAGCATTTATTCATCCCGAAACTGAGTTATTGTTAATTCGTACTGGCTTTGAACAGTACAGGCAAACTGATAGATATTGGAACAACAATCCAGGATTGGCGCCAGAGTTAGCAGGCTATTTAAGAAATAATTACCAGCAATTACGGTGTGTCGGATTTGACTTTATTTCAATTACATCATGGCAACATCGGCTTGAAGGCAGGGCGGCACATAGAGCATTTCTCTGCCCCGAAAACGGTGAAAAAGAAATATTAGTGATTGAAGATATGTCATTAAAAGAAATCAAAAGTAATATTCAAAAAGTTATTGTTGCACCTTTCCTTGTAGAAGATGGAAATGGTGGAGCGGTTACTGTTATTGCTGAATGTGAAATATAAACTACTTATATAAGATGTTAAATACTAAATTGAAAGAGAAATTACTCAATAATGAGTTGACAATTGGTTCATGGATCACCATTGGCCATCCAGCCATTCCTGAAATATTGGCAACGGCAGGTTTTGAATGGCTTGTAATTGATATTGAACATACAACTATTGATTTTTCAATGGTACAAGTACTTATTACAACCATCCAGTCAAAAGGTATGGCTGCTTTGGTACGTGTAAGCAAAAACGAAGAAGTTGTTATCAAAAGAGTGTTGGATGCAGGTGCCGATGGCATTATAGTTCCAATGATTTGTTCTGTAGAAGATGCCAAAAAGGCTGTTGAATATGCTAAATATCCTCCAAAAGGAAAGCGTGGTGTTGGTTTAGCGAGGGCGCAACAATATGGAACAGACTTTGACAATTATAAAAAATGGGTGGACGAACATTTAGTAGTTATCGCTCAAATTGAACATATCGATGGAATAAATAATCTGAATGAAATAATAAAAGTTGAAGGGATTGATGGAACTATAATCGGGCCTTATGATTTGTCAGGTTCTTTGGGAATACCTGGTGAATATAATAAACCAATTGTTGTAGAAGCACTTGAAAAATTTAAAAGTATTTGTAAGACTACAAAAACCTCAATGGGATTTCATGTAATTGATCCAGATCATTTTAAATTAAAAGAAAAAATAAATGAGGGTTATAATTTTATTGCTTTCAGTACGGATTTTTTATTCATGGGGAGAAACGCGTCAATACAAATGAAAAAATAAATGAAGAGTTTTATTGATAAAGGATTTAATGTTTTGATTAACGATGGTGTTAATGTTTTTGTATTGAGACTGATGAAGTATGTTATTTTGAAATTTAGACGGTTGTTCTTAAAATCAGATTTTGGAGACTGGAAGAGTTTGAAGAATACATATAACGGAAAAAGAATTTTTATTTTAGGCAATGGACCAAGCTTAAATCAGACTCCGTTATACTACTTGAAAGATGAATATACAATGTGTTTTAATCGCGTAAATTTAATGTTAGATCGTCTAAATTGGACTCCTAACTTTTATGTGATGACAGACGATCTTCTTATCAAAGATATGTCAGAAGAAGTAAAATCTGAAATTATTCCAAAAGTTGATTATGCTTTCTTTCCAGACATCCATCCTTCAAATGTTAATTTTAGAAAAAGAATAGGAAACCATTCCAATGTGTACTATTTAAATACTGATTTTCCAGGATTTCAATCTGACTTACCAAAATGTGGAATAAATAAAACGGTTGTTAATGCAGGAATACAAATTGCAGTTTTTTTAGGATTCACTGAAATCTATTTATTAGGTATTGACATGACATTTGGTGATCAAAAGGTAAAAAAAGAAAATTCCCGAAATTGGACGGCCGAAAAAGATGATGATCCTAACCATTTTGATCCAAGATATTTTGGAAAAGGAAGGAGTTATCACAACCCAACAGTTCATGAAATGCTGGACCAATTTGATAAAGGTCGAATCTTCTTAGATAAGATTGGTGTTAAGATTTTCAATGCTACAATCGGCGGAAAACTCGAAGTCTTTGAACGTGTTAATTTTTCAGCGTTATTTAACTTTTCTCAGGTTCAAAGTGAAAACATATTTTTATCCATGGTCTTCAAAAATAATGAGTATTCAAGTTTCGATGATGTAGAAAAAACGTTTAACACTATAATAGAAGCAAAAGATTTCAATCCAGAAATTGATACCTTCATTTGTAGTTATGATTTAGGTGCAAAGTTAATTAAAAGGGCAGTTTTTAGTCACATTCCTTTGGGTCCTTATAAGAATAAATACATATTTAAAAAGCGAATAGTTTCATTATAAAGGTAAGTAGATGATAAACTAATGTTTAATAGCTACTATACCTATTGTCTATACTCAAAGATTGTTTGAGAAAAGTTTTGATTTTATAAAATTAATAAATAAAGATACTATCAAAGGAAAAATATTTGAAAGAAGATTGTTTAAAGAATTAGAGTATATTCATATTTAGATGATTCCTATCTACTTTTAAGAAAAACGATTTTAGCTGGATTAATATAGTTCGAGAATAGTTGGGTCAAAGTATTGAATTTAAAGTTGGAATTTCTCTTCATAGCCATTGAAGAACTAAAGAAATCCAATATATTGGAATTTTTTAAAGATATTACCCGGATTAATAAGGCAAGAGAGTAAGCCATTAAGAAATTAAAATTGGTTTATATGTTTTGAGTTTATAAAAAGAATTGATTATGAAGAAAATAGCATTGATTACCGGAATTACCGGTCAGGATGGCGCCTATCTGGCAGAATTATTATTGAGAAAAGGATATGTAGTGCATGGGTTAAAACGCCGTTCCTCTTTGTTTAATACGGAGCGTATAGACCATCTGTATCAGGATCCGCATGTAGATGAGCGTAATCTGATTTTACATTATGGGGATATGACTGATTCGATGAATATCACGCGTATTATTCAGGAAACTCAACCCGATGAAATATATAACCTGGCAGCGATGAGTCATGTAAAAGTGAGTTTTGATACGCCGGAATATACAGCCAATGCGGATGGAATAGGAACACTAAGGATTCTCGAAGCAGTACGCTTATTGGGCTTAACAAAGAAAACCCGCATCTATCAGGCTTCTACTTCCGAGCTTTATGGTTTGGTACAGGAAGTTCCTCAAAAAGAGACAACACCATTTTATCCCCGTTCGCCTTATGCTGTGGCAAAAATGTATGCTTACTGGATAACAGTGAACTACCGTGAAGCCTATCAGATGCATGCCAGCAATGGCATTTTGTTTAATCATGAATCACCTTTACGGGGTGAAACTTTTGTTACCCGTAAAATTACCCGGGCAGCAGCTCGTATAGCCATGGGTATGCAGGAGAAATTGTTTTTGGGAAACCTATCGTCGCAACGAGACTGGGGGCATGCCAAGGATTATGTAAAGGCTATGTACCTGATATTGCAACAAGACGAACCGGGTGATTATGTGATTGCTACTGGCATCACTACCGAAGTAAGGGAGTTTGTGCGTATGGCTTTTGCTGAAATTGGAATCATCGTTACTTTCAGGGGAGAAGGAAAAGAAGAAAAAGGATATATTACAGCTATTGATGAGGCGAAATTTATTCAACAGGTTGGGGCTGAGTTTCTGGAAAAAATAAAGACAATTACAGAGGCTATCGTAGAAGTGGATGCAGCTTATTTTCGTCCTACAGAGGTGGAATTGCTTATTGGTGATGCTACAAAATCGAAAACAAAACTCAACTGGACTCCCGAATACGACCTTCCGGCTTTGGTGGAAGATATGATGCGTTCGGATGTAAAACTCATGAAGAAAGAAACCTATTTAAAAGAGGGTGGGTTTAAGATACTGAACTATTTTGAATAATTGAATAACTGAGTAATTGTTGAATCGTTGAATTGTTGAATCGTTGAATTGTTGAATCGTTGAATTGTTGAATTGTTGAATTGTTGAACTGTTGAATTGTTGAATAACTGAGTAATTGAATAATTGATTAACTGAATAATTGAATAAGTGTTGAATAGTTGCCAGTCTTTTAGACAGAAGACAAAAGAACAAAGACTAATGTGCCAATTTGAGAATATGCCAATGATTAAGAACTTGGATTGCTTAACGATTACACGATTCAACAGTTTAAGATTTCAACAAATAAACAATAAGCTAATTTGAAAATGAACTAATGTGAAGAGTTGAGGAGTTGAAGAATTGTTTTTTGTTCAACATAATTATAAATTAATTCTGTTTTTTGTTTAGTATATTGATAAATAATTTATATTTTTGAGCTTTAAATCAACATAAAGCTTTATGGAAAAAGAATTAATAAAAAGGCTGATCACTGAAAAGCAACGTGAGATTGCCAAAACAGTTCTGATAAAACGACCATTATTATTAGAATCGTCGGCCAATTATGTTTTTGTAGGTTTACGTAGAGCCGGGAAATCATATTTGATGTACCAATTAATTCAGGAATTTATTCGTTCGGGTGAAAAGACGATAGAAGATATTTTGTATATCAATTTTGAGGATGAACGTATTGCTCCGATTAAAGCTGAAGAATTAGAGTTCATTCTCGAAGCTTACACCGAAATGTATGATTCGCAACCACTCATTTTTTTGGATGAAATTCAGACAGTTGCCGGTTGGGAAAAGTTTGCACGCAGGTTAGCCGATTCGCATTACAAAGTATTTATTACAGGCAGTAATGCGCAGATGCTTAGTAAAGAAATATACACTACACTGGGTGGGAGGTATATTGCTTATGAAGTGTTTCCTTTCTCGTTCAGGGAATACCTTGCCTATCATGATGTAGAGTTACAAAAAAACTGGGAATATACCGACACTCGCACACAGGTTATAAAGCATTTTCAACAGTATTTTTATTCAGGAGGATTTGCTGAATCCTTTGCTATGAATGATAAACGAAGTTGGCTTAATGCTATTTATCAAAAAATTCTTTTGGGCGACATAATTACACGAAATGATATTCGTAACGAAAATGCAATACGTGTACTGGTTAAAAAGTTGTCTGAAAGTGTAATGCAGCCAACTTCACTGTCGAGATTGAAAAATATTGTTGATACCACAGGTACTACTATATCCCGGAATACATTGGTTGATTATATTCAATATCTGTCAGATTCCTATTTGGTTTTCGGTATTTCAAACTTTTCGGATAAACTTAGCGAAAAAGAGACATTAAAAAAAAGATATTTTTTTGACAATGGATTGCTAAATAATTTTTTGTTTGACCCTGAGACTAAATTATTAGAAAATATTGTGGCTATCCATCTCAAAAAGAAATATGGAGATGATTTGTACTATTACAACAAAAATGTGGAAGTTGACTTTTTTGTACCAAAACATGGTATAGCAGTGCAGGTAGCCTACGATTTGACAAACGACAGCACAAGACAAAGAGAAGTAAAGGCTTTACTTAAATTATCTGAATCAAACAACATACACCGACTGGAAATAGTTAGCTACAATAACGAAATGGTGTTAAAAGAAAACAAAACAGATATTCATGTAATCCCTGTTTGGAAATGGCTTTTAAATAACTGATTAACTGAATAATTGATTAGCTGAGTAATTGAATAATTGAGTAATTGAATTGTTGAGTAATTGAATAACTGAATAATTGAGTAATTGAATAACTGAATAATTGTTGAAGCGTTGAATTGTCTCCGGTCAAGAGAAAGACAAAAGAACAAAGAACAAAGACAAAAGAGTGAAGGTGCTAATGTTAGAATGTTGAAACGTTGAATCGTTGAACTGTTGAATAATTGATTAACTGAGTAATTGAATTGTTGAATAATCGTTGAATAGTCGCCACAATTATCATTCTTTAAAATCGATTGGAATAAAAAGAGATGCATATCGATATAGGACATCTATTACAAGAAGGCGAAGGGATTTCAGTTGAATTTAAGAAAAGCAGTCGTCAGTTACCCGAAAACTTTTTCGAAACTGTATGTGCATTTCTTAATAGAAATGGAGGTACAATATTTTTAGGCATTAGTGATGATAAAGTAGTAGAAGGGATTGAACCACAATATATTGATGCGCTATGTAAGAATATAGCAAATTTAAGTAATAATCCGCAAAAATTATATCCAACATTTCTTGTTGAGCCCAATATAAGTAATTGATATTATTTATTGATATGTTTTTTAATTTCGACCTCTCCCTAATTAACTCCCTTCGGTCGTTGACCGTTGGTTCCCTCTCCCGAGGAGAGGGACTTGTCGAGTGAAAAAATAGAACGAATCTCATAGAACGAACTGCTCTGTCCCCTTTCTCCTTGGGAGAAAGGGTTAGGGATAGAGGTCTTTTCTGTTGAAATTAATCTATAAGGATCAGTTTAACAAACATATCAACTATTATTACCATATACTTATTTATAACAAAAGTACCTTTGTCGAAATTAGTTTCAGATAATCTAAATGTCATCGATAGAAAAGGTCAAATATCGACAATAAACAAGAAAGAAACTGTGGAGAAAACTGTGGAGAAAACTGTGGAGAAAACTGTGGAGAAAACTGTGGAGAAAATTTTAGAATATATAAAAGAAAATCCTTCAATAACTCAAACTAAATTGGTTGAAAAAACAGGTTTAACAAGGAGAGGTATTGAATGGAATATAGCAGAACTTAAAGCCCGTGGTATTCTCGAACGTATAGGTCCCGACAAAGGTGGATATTGGAAAATAATAGAATAACAATATTCCAAAGTCAGCATGTTGAATCGTTCAAACGTTGAACTGTTGGATCGTTGAATTGTCTCCGGTCAATAGAAAGACAAAAGAAGAAAGACAAAAGAACAAAGAACAAAGAGCAAAGACAAAAGAGTGGAGGTGCTAATGTCAGCATGTTGAATCGTTGAACTGTTGGATCGTTGAATTGTCTCCGGTCACGAGAAAGACAAAAGAAGAAAGACAAAAGAACAAAGAACAAAGAGCAAAGACAAAAGAGTGAAGGTGCTAATGTTAGAATGTTGAAACGTTGAAGCGTTGAACTGTTGAATTGTTGAAGCGTTGAACTGTTGAATTGTTGAATTGTTGAATAGTTGAAAATGAAAGAAAGCCAACACACAGAGTTTAAGCAGCACTTTAATGAAAATGTCATTGAAACGCTGGTTGCTTTTGCCAATACACAAGGTGGGCGGGTGTTGGTAGGTGTTAACGATAATGGATTAGCTGTCGGTAATTTTACTATAGGCAAAGAAAGTATCCAGAATTGGCAGAACGAAATCAAGAATAAAACTCAACCTTCAATTCTTCCGGATATCAAAATTGTGGAACTTAATGGGATTGAAGTAGTTGAATTTAAAATACCCGAATATCCGATTAAACCGATAGCTTGTCGTGGAAAATACTTTAAGCGTGTAAAGAATTCAAACCATCAAATGTCACTCAGTGAAATTTCGGATTTATACCTTAAAACCTTTAATTTAAGTTGGGACTATTATATTGATAATTAACATTCTCTTGATAATATTTCTCTTGATAAAATTAATAGATTTATAGCGAAGCGCATACAGGGTAACAGTAGTGAAGATCCACTACATTTGCTCCAAAAGTATGAATTGATACGAGAAGGAAGGATTACAAACGCAGCTTATTTGCTTTTTGTAGAAGATTTTTCGCCATTGACCGGTATTCAAGCCGGGCGTTTCAAAAGTCCTACAAAAATAATTGACTCAATTACAATCTCTACCGACTTATTTACTGAAGTTGACGAGCTAATGTCTTTTCTTCGTAAACACTTTATGACGGAGTACATTATAACCGGAAATGTGCAGCGTGAGGAACGTTTTGATTATCCAGAAGAGGCCATTCGCGAGATTGTTCTGAATATGATTGTACATCGCGACTATCGTGATAGCGGTGATTCAATTGTGAAGATTTTCGATGACAGAATAGAATTTTTTAATCCCGGTACACTCTTTGGCGGACTGACGATAGAGCAGTTGTTGTCTGACAATTATTCGCCAAAATCGCGTAATACGCTGATAAATATTATGTTCAAAGAAACGGGAGCGGTTGAAAAATACGGATCCGGCATTCAACGAATTGTCAATGAGTGCGAAAAACATGGTGGCATCAAAGTAGATTTTTCGCTTCAGCAGCATGGTTTTAAGGTTGTGATAACAAAAATAAACAGTATTTCGAAAGATGTCGGGAAAGATGTCGGGAAAGATGTCGGGAAAGATGTCGGGAAAGATGTCGGGAAAGAATTATTATCACTTATTGAGAAAAATCCCGAAATTACTATTCCAGCGTTAGCGGAAATACTAAATGTAACAAGCAGAACCGTTGAACGACAATTAAACAGGCTAAAAAAGGAAAACAAAATCGCAAGAGAAGGTGGTAGAAAAGAGGGAAAATGGGTGTTGTTGTAATATCTCCTGTCAAGATTATTGAAGAATTGAGTAATTGAATAATTGTTGAAGCGTTGAAAATGCCCCTGTTAATTATGAATTACTAATCACGAATTATCAAAAGCAGTTATAGTGAAGGCCGTAGCTGCTTTTTTAGGATTTACAGACGACGAACCCGAAAATTATGTTTATTTGCGGGCTTGCCTGCGAGGCAGATATCAGTATAACTTTAAAAAAAAACAATTGTTTACGTATGAAATTCAAAGAAACCGAACTATTAATACTTTACCTGCTTTTTGATCTGACGCTGCTGAATATAGCCATCTATGCGGCTTTGAGTATTTGCAGGCGGATGGGATGGGAGTATCCGACAGAGCTAAGTGTGTATGTGATGCATGCTAATTTGTCGTGGTTGATTACTTATTTTGTGTTTTCGAAAAAAAACCTGTACCTTCGGGATGGTTTTTACAACCGCCTGTTGCGCATCAGCAAAAGGATGTTGATATTTGTGTTGGTCGCAGGGGTTGTTGGTTTTCTGGTGTTGTCGCGTTCGTTGTCGCGCTTGTTTTTACTTGAATATACGACGCTGTTTTTTGCTTTCGAGCTTGTTTTTTACTATTTCCTCTATCAGTATCTGATGTATATCCGCATCCGGGGGCGTCATGTAAATAAAATGATTATCGTAGGCTTGAGCGATACAACTAAAATGCTGCGTACCATAGTGGATAGCAATCCTATGATAGGGTATCGTTTCGAAGGCTATTTGTCGAGGCGTCCGGAGACGGATGCTGATGTGATCGGTCACCCCGACGAACTGGCTGAAATTGTGAAGGAAAAGGGCATCGATATGGTGTTTGTCGGTTTGTCGCTGTTTAGTCAGACCGACAGGGGCAATGAGTTTCTGAAAGTTTGTAATAAATTAGGCGTTAAACTGAGGTTTATCCCCGAAAATCAGAGTTGGTTCAGGTCGAAGCTGAACATGGAGTCGGTAGGCAATTTGGTGGTGATTAACCCGCAGCAGATACCGCTGGATGATATAGAAGCGCGCATTATGAAGCGTTTGTTCGATGTTCTGTTTTCGCTGGTGTTTATTGTGTTTGTTTTCAGTTGGTTTTTTCCACTGATAGCGTTGTTGATAAAACTGAGTTCGAAAGGACCTGTGTTTTTTGTACAGGAACGAACGGGGATCAACAACAAGACTTTCAGATGTTTAAAGTTCAGGAGCATGCGTGTGAACAGCGATGCGGATAGCCGGCAAGCTACAGCGGGCGATGACAGAATAACTGCTTTAGGGAAGTTTATGCGCAAGACGAATATAGATGAATTGCCGCAGTTTTTCAATGTATTGCTTGGTCAGATGTCGGTAGTGGGACCACGTCCGCATATGTTGAAACATACCGAGGAATACTCAGCATTGATTGATCATTATATGGTGCGTCACTATGTAAAACCCGGAGTGACGGGGTGGGCACAGGTGAATGGCTACAGAGGCGAAACGGATGCGCTGTGGAAAATGGAGAAAAGGGTTGAATATGATATGGATTATATCGAGAACTGGTCGTTTTGGTGGGATTTGAAAATCACTTTTCTGACTACTTTCGGGAGACGAACTTATCAGAACGCAGGATGAGAAGAATTTGCCAATAAGCCAATAAGCCAATTTGCCAATAAGCCAATTGTCGCCAGTCTACAGTCCCCGGTCTCCAGTCAAAACTGTTGAATCGTTAATTCGTCTACGAAGCCACTCAAAACTCAAATCCCGAAACAAGTTGTGCTAAAGTGAAATTGGAAAATGTCTGAAAGTAAAAAGATTAAAATAGAGGACGTAGATATCTTTATTATTTCGAAAAACAATGAAGACTATATCTCATTAACTGACATGGCTCGTAGTCAGTTAGAAGACGTCATTATTATCAAATGGCTTAGTTTGAAAAATACCATTGAGTATATAGGTGAGTGGGAATCGCTCTATAATCCCGATTTTAATTATACCGAATACGGTACAATTAAAAATGCTGCCGGTTCAAATAATTTTGTTTTGTCGGTAAAAAGCTGGATAGAACGTACAGGTGCTATTGGGATCACAGCCAAGGCAGGGAGGTATGGAGGAACGTATGCTCATAAGGATATTGCATTTCAGTTTGGTATGTGGATAAGTCCCAAATTTCAATTGCTTTTAGTAAAAGAATATCAGCGTTTGAAAGCAGATGAAAATGAGCAATTGAAATTAAACTGGAACTTACAACGTACGTTGTCGAAAGTAAATTACCGAATACATACTGATGCTATTAAAGAAACGCTTATACCGGCAGAAATATCCCGACAACAGGCCAGTGTGGTATATTCATCTGAAGCAGATTTGCTCAATGTGGCTCTATTTGGCATGACCGCTCAGGAGTGGCGAATTGAAAATCAGGATGCTAAAGGAAATGTACGTGATGCAGCAACGCTTGAACAATTGGTGGTACTATCTAATATTGAAAGTATCAATTCAGTCCTTATTCGTCAGGGTCTAACTCAACATGATCGTTTGATACAGCTTAATGCTATTGCTATCACGCAAATGAAATCTTTGTTGGGAAATGCAAGTATTGAAAAGTTGAAAAAGTAAGAATCATTCTCGCTTGGGGCAACTAAAAATATGACTAAGGAGCCAATGTGAGAATGTCGCCAGTCTACAGTCAAAGCTGTTGAACTGTTGAAGCGTTGAACTGTTGAAGCGTTTATTAACCCGAAACCCGAAACTCAAAACTTAAATCTTCAAATTATGAATTGTCAATTATGAATTATGAATTATAGATATTAACTTTCAACAAACAATAGATATGGAAACAATGATTATTTTATTTTCGTTCGGGATGCCCGAAATACTTTTGATAGCGCTGGTGGTGTTATTGCTTTTTGGTGGAGCTAAAATACCTGAGTTAATGCGTGGAATAGGGAAGGGTGTGAGCGAATTCAAAAAGGGGATGAAGGATGTGGAGAATGATATTAAAAACACCGACACCGACACGAAAGAGGAGGACAAAAAAGCCTGACAGCGCCCTGCTGTTGTAGGGATACTTTAACTGAACGCATGAAACTTTTCAGTAAAAAAACTACCGGTGAGGCCCATACTTTTTGGGACCATCTGGAGGTGCTTCGGTGGGCGCTGCTGCGTGTGCTGGCAGTGCTTGTACTGTTGGTGACTGTGCTGTTCGGTAACCGTGATTTCCTGTTCGATGACATTATTTTTCCTCCGCTGCGGTCGGATTTTATTGTTTATCAACTTTTTTGCCGAATGGGCGAATGGCTGAACATACCGGGGCTTTGTCCGGGCGATTTTAGTATTCAGCTTATCAACATCCAACTGTCGGGTCAGTTTATGGCGCATATCAGCACAGCTTTCACCATTGCGCTGGTGCTTTCGGTGCCTTATTTGCTGTACGAGTGTTGGCGGTTTGTGGCGCCGGCCCTGTATCCTGCCGAAAGGAGGAATGTAGGTCTAGTTTTTCTTATCTCTTCGTTTCTTTTTTACCTTGGCGTTGTGGTGAGTTATTTTCTGGTGTTCCCGCTGACCATTCGCTTCCTTGGAACTTATAATGTTTCGGCGCTTGTGCCGAATCAGATTTCTATCCAATCCTACCTCGATACGCTGTATATCCTTATTTTCTCGATGGGCATTATGTTCGAAATGCCGGTGCTTGCTTATTTTCTATCGAGAATGGGGATTGTTTCGCGTCAAATGCTACAGTCGGTACGACGCTATGCTTTCGTTGTCATCCTGATACTGGCTGCCATTATCACCCCTACTACCGACCCATTTACAATGCTTGTGGTAGCACTGCCGCTGTATTTGCTTTACGAAGTGAGTATATTGGTGTGCAGGAAGAAGTGAGTTTAATGTGCCAATTTGAGAATTTGCCAATGTGCCAATGTCAACAGTCTACAGTCAAGACAGTTGAATCGTTGAACTGTTAAACTTGCCGTCCCTGTTAATTATTAATTATCAACAGTCTCCAGTCAAGACAGGGACTTTAGACCTTTGACTTTAGACTTTAGACAAAAGAGTTAATGTACTAATTTGAGAATTTGAGAATTTGAAAGTTTGAGACTGTAGTGATTTGAAAATCTGCCAATCGTAGCGGTTTAGTTTTTTCCTGTTCCTTCGCCTATGCCTTCGCCTTTCGTACTCTTCGATGCTCAATTCCAAAAGCTTTCTGGACAAATTCTTCATTTTTTATTTTACTTTTTTTTTCAGCAAATGGTACTGTCGTTTTGAAATATGAACACAAATTACAAAAAACAGAATTAATTATTTACTTTTTTTAATTTAAATTCTATCTTTGTAGTTGTCAATCATAATTTAGCTCTATATTTATGTTTTCTGTCATTATCCCGCTGTACAACAAAGCTCCTTATATCGAAAAGGCCATTCGTTCGGTAGCAGCTCAAACCTGTCGGGATTTTGAGTTGATTATCATCGATGATGGATCAACGGATATAGTGGCCCCCCAACCCCCTAAAGGGGGAGTAAGCATTACGTACGACGACATTGAAGCATTAATTGCAGGAAAAGGTTTTTTGGTTCGACAATCAAATGTGGGTGTAAGTGCTTCCAGGAATCGGGGCGTGGAACTTGCCCAATACGATTATATTGCTTTTTTGGATGCTGACGACTGGTGGGCACCTACCTACCTGGAGGAAATGAAGAATTTGATAACGCAATATCCCGAAGCCGGCATTTATGGAAGCAGCTATTATAAAGTAAAAAACGGCAAACATATTCAGGCCAACATCGGAGTACCTGAAGGCTTTCAACAAGGCTTGATCAATTATTTTCAGGTATATGCCAAAACGCTTTGGATGCCGTTGTGGACTGGTGCTACGGTAATAAAGAAAAATGTATTTCATGAGAATAATGGATTTAAACCCACATTGAAGTTGGGGGAGGACTTTGATTTATGGGTGCGGGTGGCTTTAAAATATCCGGTCGCTTTTCTGAATAAACCGTTGGCTTATTATAATCAGGATGTGGAGCAGGCCAATAGAGCCATAGGAACAAAGCTGCACAAACCACAGGAGCACATGTTATTTGCCTTGAAAGAACTTTACGAAACTGAGAAACCTGACTCTGATTTAAAACACCTGATGGATGCATTAAGGGTGTATGGATTATTTCCCTATTATTTGAATAAATCGACAAGGAAAGAAGCATTGGAGCAGTTGGCCCGGGTAGATTGGAGTAAACAGTCAGCTGCTGCTTATCGACAATACTATCGAACTCCGGTATGGCTACTAATTTTGAAACGAAATATAATACAATTGGCGTGGAAGCTGAAACAAAAAATAAAATGAAGGTTGCCTATTTGTTTGGTTCGCTCAATAGGGGCGGTACTGAAACATTGTTACTCGATGTATGTCGTTCGTTGAGTAAAGAAGAATTTGAGGCGATAGGGGTTTATCGTAAAAAGGGACAACTCGAAGAGGCTTTTATTCAATCGGGTATTCCTTTTTATTTCCTTCCGGTAACTAAAAATTACAGGACTTATCTTATCGGTTTGCGAAAATTATTCATCAAACAACAAGTAACTATTGTTCATGCGCAACAACCACTTGATGCACTGCTGGCTTATTGTGCTACATTGTTTACGGGGATAAAAATAATCCTAACCCTTCATGGGTTCGATTTTCAGAGCAATGGACGCAAGAGTTTGTTACTGTCGTTTATTTTAAAACGCACGAATGTCAATATCTATGTAAGCAACTATCAACGAAAATATTATAGCGATAGATATGGTTTGCAAGCCAATAAACAGCTGGTGCTGTATAATGGAATTGATAATTCCAAAATAGAACTGTCGGCCAACCGATTATCAAAATACATTACCCTTCGTGACGAACTTGAACTGCCTGAAAATCTATTGTTGTTGGGGATGGTTGGTAATTTTAATGTGGGAAGAGATCAGCTTACGGTTTGCCGGTTTTTGGATTTATTGAACAAAGAGGGAGTGGATTTTCGATTTGTATTTGTGGGCAAACGCATCGAAAGTTTACCTGGGCGTTACGATCGTTGTGTTGATTATTGCAGGGAAAAAGGTTTAGAACAAAAAGTGTTTTTTCTGGGAGGGCGCAATGATGTGCCTGAAATTCTCACTCAGTTAGATGCTTTTATTTATTCAACTGAGCATGATACTTTTGGTATTGCTGTAGTTGAAGCCATTATGGCAGGTGTGCCTGTATTTGTCAACGACTGGGAGGTGATGAAAGAAATTACAGCTAACGGAGAATATGCCACACTCTACAAAACAAAGGACGAAAAAGACTTAGTTCGCGAATTTATGTTATTTTTGCAAAACAGAGAAGCGTATATTCTCAGAACTAAAAAATCGGCTCAATTGGTGCGCAACCATTATAGTATCAATAAGCACATTGAGAATCTGAAAAACATATATTTTTCACTCAACACGCATCGCTAATCATTTATCACAATAAGAAAGTGCTCAACTATTTTCCCAAATATTTTACGTCAAAAGCCATTATGCTTTACTTTGCTGCCTTACTGGTGGTGACTGTCCTTTTTATAAGCAAAGCCATGTCGCTGATATGGTGGATTTTTGGTGCAGTGGAAGTAGTCGGATTCTTTTATTTTTCAAATCAGTTAACCCGAGGATGGGCTAATTATTCTGAAAAAAAGTTCAGTAAAAAACTATTTCAGACAGGGCTGATATTAAGGGTTGTTTGGGTATTTTTTAGTTATCTGTTTTATCTTGGAATGACGGGTGCTCCCTATGAATTTTGGGCTGCAGATGTATATACTTATGAACGTTTCGCAGGGATAGTGGTGGCAAATGGTTGGGATGGGATTCAAAATTTGATTAATTCTGTAGGATTGTCCGATTCTGGATATGCTGCTTATTTGGGCACTATATACACAATTTTTGGCAAAGGAGTAATTATACCCAGATTGATAAAGGCATTATTGGGTGCTTTTGCTGCGGTTCTGATATATCGCGTGGCAAGCAGAAATTTCGGAGAAGAAACCGGACGTATTGCAGGTATCTTTTATATGTTGATGCCAAACCTGATTTACTACACAGGTTCGCATTTAAAGGAAGCTGAAATGGTGTTTTTAGTGGTCGCTTTTATCGAAAGAGCCGATTACGTGATAAGAAATAAAAATTATAGCTTTATCAATATAGCCTCACCAGTTCTATTGGCTGGTTTGCTTTTTATGTTTCGCACTGTATTGGGGGCCACAGCACTTTTTGCATTTATGACCACCATTCTTTTGTCCGGGAATAAGATCCTTAATATGGGGAAAAGAATGATATTGGCTATATGGATAGGATTGGCAGCTGTATACTTGGTTGGAGGAAAAATTGCTACAGAAATTGAGCAGGTTTGGGAATCGAGAGCTGAAAATCAAAAAACATCTATGGAATGGCGAGCTAAACGAGAAGGAGGTAATAAGTTTTCCACATATGCTTCAGGTGCTGTATTTGCCCCAATGATCTTTGTAATTCCTTTTCCAACCATGGTGGAGACTCCGGGTCAGGAAAATCAACGCCTGATTCATGGAGGGAATTACGTCAAGAATATCCTTGCTTTTTTTACTATGTTTGCTCTGTTTCTGTTGGTAAAAGAAAAGAAATGGCGTGATCACTTGCTAATAGGATCTTTTACAATTGGATATTTGGTGGTGATTGCCCTGAGTGCCTTTGCGCAGTCGGAGCGTTTTCACCAGCCCGCCTTGCCTTTTGTTTTGGTATTTGCTGCTTATGGTATTTCACGTTCCGAGAATAAAACTAAAAAATACTTTACATGGTGGCTTGCATTTCTATTTGTAGCTTTGATTGGTTGGGCCTGGTTTAAACTGGCAGGAAGAGGGATGGCGTAGGGAGTTCTTAGTTTTGAGTCCTGAGTATTGAGTTTCGAGTATTGACATAGTTTGAAGTATTATGGAAAATAAATATGGTGATTTCAGGGATTTGTTGGCTTATAAAAAGAGCTTTGAACAAGGTTGCTTGATTCAAAAATTACTCTTACATTTCCAATGGATGAAAAGTATTCTTTATCTGATCAAATAAAAAGATCATCAAGATCGGTATGTGCTAATTTGGCAGAAGCATACCGAAAAAGGGATTATGTGAAACACTTTCTTTTGAAAATAACCGATTGTATGGGTGAAAATAGTGAAACCTTAGTTTGGTTGGATTTCGCAAAAGCTCACAATTACTTAAGTGGAGAGGTTTATTCTCAATTTTACAGTTTGAACGAAGAAATTACAAAACTACTAAAGTATATGTATAATAATCCTGAAAGGTTTGGGGCGAGAATGTAGTTCGGAGTATTGAGTTATGAGTATTGGGTTCTGAGTAAATATTTAGTTCTGAGTATCGAGTATTGAGTTCTGAGTCTATCCTCAATTAGGGTGGTTATGAATATTGAACATTTAGTTTTTAGCGTTTTGTTCTGAATTTTTATGAAAAGTAATTTAGTTGTGATTCGAAATTTGAATATTAATATGTTATTTTTAATGACAGAGAAAATTTTTACTCTGTTTATTCCTAATACTCAGAACTCAGAACTCAGAACTCGAAACTCGAAACTCGAAACTCGAAACTCAAAACTAATTTCGAACTCAGAACTCAGAACTAACTCAGAACTCAGAACTAACTCAGAACTCAGAACTAACTCAGAACTCAGAACTCAGAACTCAGAACTCAAAATACTAGTTGTTTGCAGCAAAAACTCAGGTCGCATAGCTCCCTTTATTACCGATCAGGTGGAGGCGTTGCAAAAAGCAGGGGTGAATTGTGAGTATTTTACGGTAGAAGGCAAAGGTATTACCGGCTATTTGCTTAATTTATTACCTTTGTGGAGAAAAATCAAAGCCTATCAACCGGATATTATACATGCGCATTATGGTCTTTCGGGGGTATTGGCCAATCTGCAAAGGAAGGTACCTGTAGTGACCACTTATCATGGCAGCGATATCAATAATGCTAAAGTAAGACGATTTTCGAAGATTGCCATCCGGCTTTCGGCATGGAATATCTTTGTATCGCAAAAGAATATTCAGCTTTCTGGAGTGAAGAAACGTTTTTCATTGATTCCCTGTGGTGTGGATACGAATGTGTTTAAGCCAATGGATAAAGCGTTCTGCCGACAGAAATTTGGTTTCGAACCGCACGAAAAGCTGATTTTATTTGCCGGAGCTTTTGATAATAAAGTCAAAAATCCTGAATTGGCTATGGAGGCTGTGGCTAAAATACCCGATGCCCGTCTGTTGGAACTAAAAGGTTATAATCGTACACAGGTAGCTGAGTTAATGAATGCTGTTGATGTGTGCCTGATGACCAGTCATACCGAAGGATCGCCCCAGTTTGTAAAAGAAGCAATGGCTTGTAATTGTCCTGTGGTTTCAGTGAATGTAGGTGATGTGGAGGAGTTGCTACTGGGTGTTGAAAATTGCAGGATTATGGAGAGAGAGGCAGATGAAATAGCAAAGGAATTAATTGAATTGTTAGTTTCTTCAAACTTACCTTCTTCCCCAAAAGCAACTTTTAAATTTGATAATAAAAATGTTATTACCGAGATCCAAAAAGTTTATAAGCAAGTAAAATGATAAATATTTACAAAAACGATAGCATTAATATACAGGCATGGGAAAAATTACTCTTCGAATCACCCACAGCTTCATGGTTTCAATCCTATAATTGTTATCAGTTCTACAAAAAACTTGATTTTTTGAAACCTTTTTCCATTGCTGTTGCAGATCAGGATGAAATTCTGGCATTGGTTTGTGGATATATTGTTGCTGATGGAGGCTTTGTGAAGAAATTTATGAGTCGGAGGGCAATTGTACCCGGGGGAATATTGATATCTGAAAATTCAAATACTGAAAGCGTAAAAATACTATTGAATGAATTGACAGAAACATTGTCTGGTTCTGCCATTTATACTGAGTTTCGAAATTATTATGATTATTCAGCTCTCAAAGAGGTGTTTGCAAAATGTGGATATAATTATAAAACTCATTTGAATTTTCAGGTTCAAACCCCTTCAGTGGAAGATTGTCTGAAACAACTTAGCACCACAAAGCGTAGAGATGTAAAACTATCATTTAAGCAGGGAGCATCAGTTGTAGATTCTGAAGATATTCTCGAAGTAACTGAATTCTATAAAATCCTTTCAGATTTATATAAAAACAGAATTAAAACACCGCTTTTTTATAAAGATTTTTTTCTTCAGATAGTGAAACAAAAAGACTGTCATTTATTTGTAATTAAATTCGATGGAAAAGTAATCGGGGGTAGCTTATGTGTCGGTATAGAGAATCATGTCTTGTATGAGTGGTTTGTTTGTGGTTTGGATGGCAGATTTAAAAATATATTTCCTTCTACTCTGGCAACGTGGGCGGCTATCAAATATGCGGCTGCAAATGGTTTTAAATACTTTGATATGATGGGTGCAGGTAAGCCTGATGAAGGCTATGGTGTCCGCGACTTTAAAGCTAAATTTGGTGGTGAATTAGTGGAGCATGGTAGATTTATGAGAGTAAATCAAAAGTTGAAATATAGAATTGGAAAAAAAGCAATTGCATTTATAAAAGGAAGGAAATGAATATACTGATCGATATTGCACATCCTGCTCATGTACATTTAATCAAAAATGTATATAAAGTCCTTTGTAAGAAAGGTCATAATGTAGTAGTTACAGTAAAGGACATTCCTGTGGCTCTTCGTTTGTTGCGATATTATGAAATTCCTTATATTTATTTAGGAGGAAAAAGTGATTCAATAATAGGAAAGGCTTTGTTACAGTTGAAATACAATTTGAAATTATGGTTTATAGTTCGCAAGTATAAAATAGATATTGGTTTTGGTTCATCTCTTACAATTGCCCAACTCTCAAAATATACCCGGATAAAGTCAATTATACTCGATGATGATGATGATGAGGTAGAACCATTGTTTGTCAAATTTGCTCATTCGATTTCAGACGTGATTTTGAGTCCGGATGTGATCGCCCGAAAATCTTTGGCAACAATAGGCTATTCAGGTTATCATGAATTAGCTTATCTTCATCCGAATTATTTTGAACCTGATTCAACGGTGCTTGATGATTTGGAAATTAAGCAAGGTGATTTTTTTTCGATTTTAAGGTTCAATGCTTTTAAGGCTCATCACGATGTCGGGGTTGAGGGACTTTCTATCGAAAACAAAAGAAAAATTATAAGTGTTTTAGAAAAAAAAGGTAGAGTGTTTATAACCACAGAGAGAGAGATTGATGAGGAATTTAGAAAATATCAATTGAAAATGGAACCCGAAAAGATTCATTCTCTGTTATATTATGCAACCATATTTGTTGGTGATAGTCAGACGATGACGTCTGAATCGGCTTTATTAGGTACTCCGGCTGTTAAATGCAATACATTTGCAGGTAAACTGTCTGTTCCTAATGATATTGAAGATAGTTATCAACTGTGTTTCTCCTTTTTACCTGATCAAACAGAGTTGATGTTTTCTAAATTAACCGAGATACTCAATACTGTTGATCTGAAAGAAGTCTTTCAACAAAGGCGTCAACAAATGCTTGCTGATAAAATTGATGTGACTGCTTTTTTTACATGGTTTATCGAAAACTATCCCGAAAGTGCTAAGATCATGCGCTCAAACCCCGATTACCAGTATCGTTTTAAATAAAAATATTGAATTGTAACCGTGGTTACTGTAACGGCCGTTACAATAGATAAACTCTGAAACTCTGAAACTCTGAAACTCTGAAACTCTGAAACTCTGAAACCTACAACAAACGCATGGATTTTACACTCAAAATATACAAACAACTTCTGTCGGCTCTTCAGAATGCGGGATACGAGTTTATCACTTTCGAGGCTTATTGTGAAGGAAAGCGACCTGCGAAATTTGTGATCATGCGTCACGATGTGGATTTACGTGCCGGACATTCGCTGGCTACTGCACAGGCGGAGGCGGTTTTGGGAATGAAAGCTTCCTATTTTTTCAGGGTGGTTCCGCAAAGCAATCAGCCTGATAAAATCAGGGCTATGGTAGCGTTGGGGCACGAAATTGGCTATCATTACGAGGATTTGTCGCTGTTTAAAGGCGATATGGAAGCGGCAGTGGCTCATTTCGAAAAGCAGTTGACCCATTTCCGGCAATTTTATCCTGTCCGCACTGTTTGTATGCATGGCAGTCCGGCTTCGCGATACGATAACCGCGACTTGTGGAAACAGTATAATTATCGCGATTTTGGGGTGATTGGTGAACCGTATTTCGATGTGGATTTTGAGGATGTGTTTTATCTGACTGATACCGGGCGTTGCTGGGATGGGGATAAATACAGTGTGCGCGATAAAGTGAAATCGTCGATTACACAAAGCTATCACAGTACTGCTGACATTATCCGTGCAGCACAGGCAGGTACATTGCCACCGCGCATGATGATAACCACCCATCCGCAACGCTGGACCGATTATCGTTTGGAATGGTTATTGGAGTTGGTGAGTCAGAATGTGAAGAATATTGTAAAAAGATGGTTAAGTAAACGCTAAAACAAGCTACTTTTGTATGTTTATTTGTTGTTTTTTTAAGTGATGATTTATAGAAAAAGATGAGAAAGTTAGTAATATATACCCTTTTATTTTTTTGTCAGGTAATAATGGCTCAATCAGCTTCTGAAGCTGAATCTCTATTCAATAGCAAGCAATACGCAAAGGCTAAAACAATGTATGAGGCATTGTTGAAGAAGAAGCCCAATGATGCACTGAATAATTATCGGTTGGCTCGTTGTTGTTATGAGATCAACCAATACGAGGATGCTGTTAAGTATTTCGAACGTTCCGGAAATCGCTATACTTTGAAAGATTTGTACCTTGGCGAGGCCTATTTTCATACCTATCGTTTCGACTTGTCGGTGAGTGCTTACCAAACTTTTATTGCAACTTTACCTCCTGCCGACGAAAGGCTTGAAGAGTTAAATTTAAAACTTAAAAAGTCGGAATTAGCCGCCAGACTGTTGAATAGAGTCGAGGATATTGCTGTTGTGGACAGTCAGGTGGTGAATAAGACTGATTTTCTACGTTATTATAAATTCAGTAAGGAGCTGGGAACTCTCACACAACAACGATTACTGCTCCGTAAAAACCAAGCTCAGGACAAAGTAACATATACAACTCAGCGTGGCGACCGACTTTGTTTTTCTGACTCTGCACGTGGAAATATGGATATTTACTCTTCGTTCAAATTGTTGGATGGATGGTCGACACCTGTATCGATTTCGAAAAATATAAACACAGCGGCCAATGAAAACTATCCTTTTCTGTTGCTCGATGGAATAACAATGTATTTTGCTTCGGATGGCGAAAACTCTATTGGTGGATATGACTTATTTATTACAAGGTATGCTCCCGGAACACAGACTTTTCTGGTTCCTGAAAATATAGGTATGCCTTTTAATTCGCCTGCCAATGATTATATGATGGTAATGGATGAACTGCAAAAAACGGGGTGGTTTGCTACCGACAGAAATCAACCTGCCGATAAAGTTATGATTTATAAATTTGTACCTAATGATGTGAAAGTCCTTTTCCGTTCCGAAAATACGGATAGTGTACGAATGAAGGCGCAGTTGAAATTGATCCGAAAAGCAAAAAAAACAGTAAAAACCGAGCAAAAAGTATTTCAGCAGCAGACCGAACAACAGTCTGGTTTCTCGGTTGTTATTAACGATTCAACGATTTATACCAAGCCCGAACAGTTTGTTCATCTTCAGGCACGTGCTAAAATAAATGAATGGATAAAGCTAAATGCAGATATTGAGAAGGTGAAAACCGATCTATCGACCTGGAGAGAGAGCTTTGAACTTGAAGAAACAGAGGAAGCAAAAAATAAACTTTCAGATCGTATTCTTACATCCGAAGCACTTCTGATCGACTTAAAAAAACAGGCCAGTGAATGTTTAACCGAGGCAGTTAATCTTGAAATTAGTAATTCAGGAAAAAGGTAAGTTGTTGTAAATAGGCTATTTGGTGTATAGAAATGGCATTGCAGCATATAGAAATGGCATTGTAACGTATAGAAATGGCATTGCAGCATATAGAAATGGCATTGCAGCATATAGAAATGGCATTGCAGCATATAGAAATGGCATTGCAGCATATAGAAATGGCATTGCAGCATATAGAAATGGCATTGCAGCATATAGAAATGGCATTGCAGCGTATAGAAATGGCATTGCAGCGTATAGAAATGGTTGGGCGGTGTATAGAAATGGATGAGCGGTGTATAGAAATGGATGAGCGATAAAATATTCTTAACCGACTTACTTGTTTATTAAAAAATATATTGTATTTTTACCTCAGATATATACAATTATGGAAATCACTATTGTCGTTGTTCTTTTATTGGTAGGCATCATCTTCTTTTTGCTCGAACTGTTTTTAATTCCGGGCATTTCGATTGCCGGAATTGCGGGAACTTTGTTTGTGGGAGGGGCTGTTTATTATGCTTATGCCAAAATAGGAAGTGCAGCTGGTCATCTTACGCTTTTGGGTGCAGTTATTCTGCTTGGCCTTGCCGTTTGGATATTCTTGCGTTCCAAAGCGCTGGATAAAATGTCGTTAAAAGCTGAGATCGATGGCAAGAATGATCCGTTAAAGGGTGTGAGTCTTGAGGTTGGCGACACAGGAATTACAAGTTCGCGGCTTGCGCCTATGGGGAAAGTAAAGGTAAACGGACATATCGTAGAGGCTAAAACCAATGATGATTTTATTGATGAAGGGGTGGAAGTAACCGTACTCGAAGTGATGAATACAAATATATTGGTGGAGAGAAAAGTGACAGAATAGCTGTTGAAAATCCGTTTTTTTTTTTGATACTTCAACACAGGGAATTATCATAAAACTTCTTCACAGTTAGGATTCATTCTATATTTTAGGTCTGTCTTTATCAAATCAGTAAATTAATCTTTAAATAATAAAATATGATTGGAATTGAAATTATTGGATTAGCGGTACTTGGTGTCCTGTTACTGCTTTTCTTTTATTATGTGCCGTTTCTGTTATGGATATCGGCCAAAGTATCGGGCGTAAATATATCGCTGATACAATTGTTCTTGATGCGTATTCGTAAGGTGCCGCCTCATACCATCGTACAATGTATGATTGAAGCGCACAAAGCTGACATTCAGGAAGTGAAACGCGACGGTCTTGAAGCGCATTATCTTGCCGGCGGACATATTGAACGAGTGGTTCATGCGTTGGTTTCGGCTTCGAAAGCCAATATCGACCTTACTTTTAAAATGGCAACTGCTATTGATTTGGCTGGTCGTGATGTTTTTCAGGCAGTTCAAATGTCGGTGAACCCGAAAGTAATTGATACGCCTCCGGTGGCTGCGGTAGCTAAAGATGGTATTCAGTTAATTGCTAAAGCCCGTGTAACTGTTCGTGCCAATATCAAACAATTGGTTGGTGGCGCAGGCGAAGAAACCATTTTGGCTCGTGTTGGCGAAGGTATCGTTTCGTCGATTGGTTCGTCCGTATCGCACAAAAGTGTTCTTGAAAATCCCGATTCAATTTCGAAATTGGTATTGAAAAAAGGATTGGATGCCGGTACAGCTTTCGAGATTTTGTCCATTGATATTGCCGATATTGATATAGGTAAGAACATTGGTGCGCAGTTGCAAATGGATCAGGCCGAAGCTGATAAAAATATCGCTCAGGCCAAAGCCGAAGAACGTCGTGCCATGGCAGTTTCGCTGGAACAGGAAATGAAGGCTAAATCGCAGGAAATGCGTGCCAAGGTAATCGAAGCTGAAGCAGAAGTGCCTAAAGCAATGGCCGAGGCATTCCGCAGTGGAAATCTGGGCATCATGGATTATTATAAAATGAAAAATATAGAAGCTGATACTTCGATGCGCGAAAGCATTGCCAAACCGGGAACGGCAAGTAAAGGCGACAAGTAAGAAGTATAAATAGTTACGAGTAAATAGTTACGAGTTACAAGACTTTCAAAAACGATTCGGAGTTACTCCGGATCGTTTTTTTCTTGTTATGGAATTTACAAACTGGCTGACTTAAAAACTCCAGACAAATAAAAATGTTAGGAGAATTTTAAAAACGCATCAACTATAGTGTGAAAAATCAGTCTTTTTTTGTTTCTTTGTAAAATCATTTAAATTATAATCATCTTATGGAAAAGAAACTTCGTCGTTCGCGCAATTCAATGATTGCTGGTGTTTGTGCCGGTATTGCTGAGTATTTTAATCTCGATCCTACATTAATTAGAGTTGCTTATGTAATTCTTTCGGTGATTTCAGCCGGTTTTCCCGGCATACTCGTATATATTATTTTGATGCTTGTGATGCCGATTGAGCAATAGTAGATTTTTTATACTTATAGTTCACGCTTTTATTCACGTTTTCTCTTTTGAGGTTTCGTTGGAGCGATAGTTTTGTACAATAGTTAATTGGAAATAAACACTCAGTATTTTGTCATTTAAACTTACTTCACCCTACCGTCCCACGGGCGATCAGCCCGAAGCCATCAGGCAGTTATTAGACGGATTAAATGCCGACATCCCCTTTCAAACTTTACTGGGGGTTACCGGTTCGGGAAAGACTTTCACCATTGCCAATGTAATTAATCAGATCAATCGACCAACTTTGGTGTTGAGCCATAATAAAACCCTGGCGGCGCAGCTTTACAGTGAGTTTAAAAATTTCTTTCCCGAAAATGCTGTAGAATATTTTGTTTCGTATTACGATTATTATCAGCCCGAAGCCTATTTACCCGTTTCGGATACTTATATAGAGAAAGACCTTTCCATTAATCAGGAGATTGAGAAATTACGATTGGCTACCACTTCGGCTTTGTTGTCGGGGAGGAGGGATGTTATTGTCATTTCTTCGGTTTCTTGTCTGTACGGTATCGGAAATCCGGATGATTTTACGAGCAACTTAATTGAGATACAAAGAGGACAGAAGCTGGTTCGAAATGTTTTTTTGAGGTCGTTGGTGGATAGTTTGTATTCCCGAAACGAAATAGAGCTGAATCGTGGCAATTTCAGGGTGAAAGGCGATACGGTGGATATTTTTCCTGCTTATACCGATTTTATTGTGCGCGTTGTTTTTTGGGGCGACGAGATTGATGAAATTATAACAATAAATCCTATTGATTTACATGTGATTGAACATTTCGATGCCTATAAAATTTATCCTGCCAGTATTTTTGTAACCACTAAAGAACGAATCGCTAATGCCATTCAGCACATTGAACGTGACATGGCATTTCAGGTTGATTATTTTAAATCGCAGGGGAAAGATTACGAAGCCAAACGTATTTACGAACGGGTAAATTATGATTTGGAAATGATAAAAGAATTGGGATATTGCTCAGGTATTGAGAATTACTCACGTTATTTCGATGGTCGGGAGCCCGGAAGCAGGCCATTTTGTTTGCTCGATTATTTCCCTAAAGATTACTTGATGGTGATCGATGAAAGTCATGTGACTGTACCTCAAATCAGGGCTATGTTTGGCGGTGATGCTGCCCGCAAGCTGAACCTTGTAGAATATGGCTTCCGACTTCCAGCAGCCAAAGACAATCGTCCGTTAAAGTTCGATGAGTTTGAAGAACTGAATCCACAAACTATTTACGTAAGCGCCACGCCTGCTGATTATGAATTGGCAAAGAGCGAAGGAATTGTGATTGATCAGTTAATTCGCCCCACAGGATTGCTTGATCCCATTATTGATGTGCGGCCAAGTCTGAATCAGATCGACGATTTGCTTGAGGAAATTCAACAAAGAGTGGAAAAAGATGAGCGCGTGTTGATAACAACGCTCACCAAACGAATGGCTGAAGAATTGGCTGATTATTTGGCTAAAATGGGTGTTAAGTGTAATTATATTCACTCTGATGTGACCACACTTGACAGGGTTCAGATTATGGAAGATTTGCGCCGTGGTGTTTATGATGTGTTGGTGGGAGTAAACCTCTTGCGCGAAGGACTGGATTTACCCGAAGTTTCGTTGGTCGCCATTCTCGATGCCGATAAGGAAGGTTTCCTGCGTTCGCACAGGTCGCTTACACAAACAGCTGGACGTGCCGCCCGACATTTGAGTGGACGTGTGATTATGTATGCCGACAAAATAACTGACAGCATGGCCAAAACCATCAGCGAAACCAATCGCCGGCGCGAAAAACAGCTGGCTTACAACGAAACACATGGCATTACACCTACTGCCATTACTAAGGGTGAGCGGAACTCGTTCAGCAAAGCAGAACCCAATGCGTACATCGAACCGGATAGTTCACAGTCCATTGCAGCAGATCCTGTTGTTCAATATATGTCGAAGTCGGCTTTAGAAAAAGCAATTACCAAAACCAGGAAATCGATGCACGATGCAGCCAAAAAACTTGAATTTCTGGAAGCCGCTCAGCTGCGCGATGAGTTGATAAAGCTGGAAGACTTGTTGAAGGCAAAGTTATGAGTTACGAGTTCTGAGTATTGAGTTTCGGGTTTCGAAAAAACAAGAAGTGAAAATTGAAGTTAAGAAGTTAATGAAGTAAAGCATTTCAGTTATTCAACAAAACAAGGCGTTTCCGATTGGAAACGCCTTGTTTTGTTTAAAATTCCGAAGAGAAATGGAATTGTATATTTTTGAAATCGTTTTGAGCCATTTGGAGTACATAACCCGAATCGGCCATAAAAACGTCGCGTCCTTCTTTGTCCACGGCCATATATTGTGCTTTCCGCTTTTTGAAATTGTCAAGTTCGGTAGCATCGTCGCTTTCTATCCAACAGGCTTTGTACAGCGAAATAGGTTCCCAGCGACATTGAGCTCCGTATTCATGAAGCAGACGGTATTGAATAACTTCAAATTGAAGTTGCCCCACAGTGCCGATGATTTTCCGGCCATTGTATTGGTTGGTGAAAAGCTGCGCTACTCCCTCGTCCATCAACTGAGCTATCCCTTTTTCCAATTGTTTGGTCTTCATTGGATCGGCATTTTCAATGTATTTAAACATCTCAGGCGAGAAGCTGGGGATGCCTTTGAAATGGAGGTTTTCTCCGCCGGTAAGTGTATCGCCGATTTTAAAATTGCCTGTATCAGGTAAACCTACAATATCACCGGCATAAGCTTCGTCCACAGTTTCTTTCTTCTGTGCCATAAAGGCAGTAGGAGAGGAGAAGCGCATCATTTTTCCGTGACGTACATGTTTGTAGTTTACATTTCGTTCGAATTTGCCCGAACAAATTTTTATAAATGCGATACAGCTTCTGTGGTTTGGATCCATGTTGGCATGGATTTTAAATACAAAGCCTGAAAATGCTTCTTCGTAAGGATCGATCTCGCGTTCCTGTGTGTGAACAGGCCTTGGTGATGGTGCAATTTCCACAAAACAGTCCAGCAATTCTTTCACGCCAAATGTATTCAAAGCGCTGCCAAAAAAGACAGGCGCCAATTCACCGGCTAAGTATTTTTCGTTATCAAAATCAGAATATACGCCTGTGATCAATTCCATGTCTTCACGGAGTTTGGCCGCATCGTGCTTTCCTACAAGCTCATCCAATTCGCTGCTGTCGACATCTACTTTTACCGATTCGCTGATCGTTTGTTTGTTGGGTGTGTATAGCTCAAGATTGTCTTTGTAAATGTTATAAACGCCTTTGAATGCAAATCCCTGATTGATGGGCCAACTCAACGGACGGACATTGATGCCTAATTCGGCTTCAAGTTCATCAAGTAAATCAAACGGATCTTTTCCTTCACGGTCCATTTTGTTGACGAAAATCATGACCGGCGTTTTACGCATTCTACAAACTTCCATCAGTTTGCGGGTTTGCGCTTCAACACCTTTGGCTGTATCCACCACAATAATTACACTGTCGACGGCTGTGAGTGTGCGGTAAGTGTCTTCGGCAAAATCCTGGTGACCAGGTGTATCCAGGATGTTGATTTTGTAGTTACGGTATTCGAAACCCATTACCGAAGTAGCCACAGAAATACCACGTTGTTTTTCAATTTCCATCCAGTCGGAAGTAGCTGTTTTCTTGATTTTATTCGATTTTACGGCTCCTGCCACATGAATGGCACCTCCGAAAAGCAAAAGTTTTTCGGTGAGTGTTGTTTTTCCCGCATCGGGATGACTGATAATGGCAAAAGTGCGTCGGCGTTGAATTTCAGATGCTAATGACATGTATTTTGGTTGATAGTTGACAATGAATAGTTGATAGTTTGAAAACGAGTGAATTCACTCGTTTTTAGAGGGTGCAAAAGTACAGAAAAAAGAGGAAAGGGCAAAATGTGTTTTTATTGCACGATATTTTGCAAATTTTACAAGGGATGCAGAAAAAATATTGAGATTTCTCTATCGCAGAATTAAACCAACTGAGCAAGCGTATTGGCAAAATCGAGTACTTCTTTTTCGGTGGTATCGAATGAACACATCCAGCGGAGTTCGGTGGTTTGTTCGTCCCAGGTGTAGAATCGGTATTTGTTTCGTAATGCTTCGATTGAATTGGGCGGAATGATGGCGAAAACAGCATTGGCATCCACGCTTCGTGTAATTTTTACTCCGGGAATTTTACTTACTTCTTTTACAAGTAATTGTGCCATTCGGTTGGAATGTGTCGCCATGTCGTACCATAGATTATTGCTCAAAAGGGCTATGAATTGTGCGGCAATAAACCTGTTTTTCGAGAAAAGCTGAGCCGTTTGTTTCTGAAAATAAGCCGCATTTTCCTTTAAATTTTCATTAAAAATAAGTACTGCTTCGCCTATCATTATTCCATTTTTTGTGCCACCAAAACTCATGATATCGACACCACAATCCACTGAGGCTTCTTTCATGCTTACTCCGAGTGCAGCCACAGCATTCGAAATGCGCGCGCCATCCATATGAACGTACATGTCGTTTTCGTGAGCAAAAGTACAAAGCGCTTTTAGTTCGGCTATGGAATACACAGTGCCCAATTCGGTACTCTGACTGATAGAGATAACTTTAGGCTGAGTAGAATGCACATTTCCTATCCTTGTCAATAGAGGTTTTATCAGTTGGGGAGTTAATTTACCATCGGCAGTAGGCAGGGTGAGAAGTGAGCAGCCAATCTGCTGAGTAGGTGCACCACATTCGTCGGAATTGATATGCGCGGTTTCGGGACACACAACGGCCTGAAATGGAAGAACGCAGCATTTAAGACTTATGATATTGGCTCCGGTGCCGTTAAAAGCATACAATACTTTTAAATTTCCAAAGAGTGAACGGAATTGTTCAAAGGCTTCTTGCGTATACTCGTCATCGCCGTACGAAATTTCATGCTGCGAATTGGCCTGTTGTATAGCATTAAGAATATCGGGATGAATCCCAGAATAATTATCGCTTGCGAAACTTTTCATTCAATTTTTTTTGTTTTAAAAATCAACTTGAGAGTATGTTTGATGTATAGACGTATTTGTGGCTGCTTGTGAATGACTCAACAAGTTTCAGAATTTGAATTTGTCGAAAAAACTTTTGGGTTTGATCTCTTCTTGTTCGACGATTTTGGCACTTTCAACCTCGTTCATCCATTTTTTTTCTTCACGTTGATGGCTTACACCCTGTTCGCGTTTGATAAAGTCAATCATTTCTTCGAGTCCTTTGCTGAAACTGTCGAAATCTTCTTTATAAAGGAATATTTTGTGTTTTTCGTAAATTACCTGGGTGTCTTCGTTGGTTCCGGTTACCTTTTTTTTGCTTTCGGTGATGGTCAGGAACATATCATCAGACCTGCTTTTCTTAACATCTAAATAATAAATTCGTTTGCCGGCTTTAATGGCTTTCGAAAAAATAATTTCACTGTCTTTTTTCTCGTACTCTTTTTTCCTTTTTTCCTCTTCCATTTTAAATTTGGTTTTTCGTAAACAATATAATGATGAATAATTAAAAATATTGATTGTTAGGATGTTAATCTAAATACGATATGTATCATTTTTTTATAAATTTCGACCCATCTACATTGAATTCAAATATGAATTCTGCTTTCTGCTTTCTGCCTTCTGTCTTAAGCATTATTTTGTTGGTGATGTTGAGACTCCAAATTTCAGTATTTTTTTCGAATATATCAAACAAAGTGAGTTTTTTTTACATTTTATCGTTAAAATATTTATTTATAAACGAACTGTACTTCAAAAACTTTACATCATTTTTTTTTGAACCTAAATTTATAGCATTTAAAATAAAAGATGTACCTTTGTGCAGAAATTTGAAAAAAGCGTTCTAAAATTTTTATGATCAATCGAGTATTATTACGAATAAAGATTATACAAATCTTATATTCATTTTACAAAGGCGATGGAAGCTCAGTTCCTGCAGCCGAAAAGGAGTTGTTTCACAGTATTGAAAGAACTTACGACTTGTATTTTCATCTATTGCAGTTGTCCATCGAAATAACCCAGTATGCAGCCTCGCGAATAGAGAGTAAACGTAATAAACTACGTCCCAACGAAGAAGATTTAAATCCCAATACACGTTTTATCGACAATAGTTTTATTCAGCAGTTGACAACGAATACTCAATTTGTCGACTATTTAACCAAACAGAAATTATCGTGGGTAAATCATCCCGACACCATCAAACAATTGTACGAAGAGTTAATCAAAACTGACTTTTATGCCGACTATATGAATGCAGCCACTGTGGATTATGCTGCCGACAAGGATATTTGGCGTAAAATCTACAAAAAGATTTGCCTGCAAAGCGAAGACCTTGATAGTTGCATCGAAGATCAAAGTATTTATTGGGTCGATGATCTCGAAATCGTTATCAGTTTTGTAATCAAAACGATTAAACGTTTCGACCAGAATGCACTTGAAGGCCAGCTTCTTTTACCAATGTTTAAAGATCAGGAGGATGCTGATTTTGCGCGAAAACTGCTACGTGGCGTATTGACGCATGGAAATGAGTACCGACAGATGATTGATGAAAACACAAAAAACTGGGAACTCGACCGCATAGCTTATATGGATATACTGATTATGCAGGTGGCTCTGGCCGAGATAATGGATTTTCCTACCATTCCGGTAAATGTGACATTGAACGAATACATCGAAATAGCTAAAAACTACAGCACCGAAAAAAGCGGAACATTTATTAATGGAGTGTTGGATAATATTGTAGGTCAGTTAAAGAAAGACAATAAGCTAATAAAAGTGGTGATGTTTAGCGATAATAAGAAGTAATTTACTCAATTTGTTGAGAAAACGCAAAATGTCAATGCAAGCGGCATAATATTAACAATTTTATTTCATATATTTGCAGGCATAAATCATTTAATTAAATTAAAAACATGAATTTACTAAGTATTTTGTTACAAGCAGCGGCTCCAGCTCAGGGAGGTATGGGTGGTTACTCGGGAATATTAATGATGGTGTTGATTTTTGTTGTGTTCTATTTTTTTATGATTCGTCCTCAATCGAAACGTCAGAAAGAAATAAAAAAACAACGCGAAGCAATGCAACCGGGTGATAAAGTGGTAACTTCGGGAGGAATATACGGTAAGGTGAAGGAAATTAAAGACACAACAGTGATCGTGGAAATTGCTGATAATGTTCGTATTAAAGTTGATAAAAACTCCGTATTTGCTTCGGCCGATAGTATTGATGCTCCGGTAAAATAAAGGGTAAAATGGCTGACAACAGCAACTCAAGGTTACTCAGATATTACATTTTAAAGCTTAAATCATTCCTTTTTTCAAAGGATGTTTTAAGCTTTTTGCTCTTTCTCGTCCTTGCTTCAGGCTTTTGGTTTGTCAATGCACTGGATAAGGAACGTGAGACTGAGATTTCAATTCCCCTGCGTTTTGTGAGTCTGCCTAAAAACATTGCCATTATCAATGATCATCCTGCCAGCATATCAATAAAAGTTAAGGACAAGGGTATGAACCTTTTCACTTACTCCCGACCCGATTTCAATGCTATCTCCTTCGATTTAGGCAGGGTTTTTTACGAAAAAGGCGAAATTACCATTTCATCAGATCAGATCAGATCCAAGTTGGCGCGTATTCTGCTTCCTTCTACTTCCATTCTCGACATCAAACCCAACGCACTGACTATTCATTACGAAAGTTTGAATACAAAAGTGTTAGCGGTAGAATTTGATGCAAATATCGAATTGGCACATCAATATATTCTGAGTGATAAAATTCAGATTAATCCTGCCGAAATAACGGTATTTGGGCCTAAAAGTGTGTTGGATAAGCTGAAAACCATAAAAACTGAACCCGTTCAACTCACAAAATTAAGCGATACTACCTATTTGAATTGCAAACTTCAGCCTGTAAAATCAGTTAAATTTGCTGCTGAAGAAGTGAAAGTAAGTGTCTTTGTGGAGATGTTTACTGAAAAAAAAATGCAATTACCTGTGACGGTTATAAATTGCCCCGAAAATAAAATTATTCGTACGTTTCCTGCCTTTGTAAATGTGAGTTTTAATGTAGGGATGAGTCATTTTAACTTAATAAAACAGGAAGATCTGATGGTTGTGCTTGATTATAATGAGATTGCGAAAAGCAATAATTTAAAACAGAAACTTAGAATAGAAAATAATACGAGCTTTGTTTCGAATCTGAAAGCAGTACCTCAGGAAGTGGAATATATTATTGAAATGAAATAATTTTTTATGTTGGTGTATGCAGCATTAACTTTGTATTAAATTTATGAAGTTAATTTTCCTGTTGCAAAGAAATCCTAATGCATATAAAAAATCAAATATGAAAAAGATACAAATGGTTGACTTGAACAGTCAGTACCTTAAAATAAAAGAAGAAGTTAATGCAGGAATTCAACATGTTATTGATACTACCACATTTATAAAAGGTGGAAAAGTAAACGACTTTCAGCACGAGCTTGAAAAATATCTCGATGTTAAACATGTTATTCCCGTTGGAAATGGCACCGATGCTTTACAAATTGCTTTGATGGCTTTGGGTTTGAAGAAAGGAGATGAGGTGATTCTACCTGATTTTACTTTTATTGCCACCGCTGAAGTGGTTGCGCTTTTGGGCTTAACGCCAGTATTAGTGGATGTTGATTTCGAAACTTTCAATATTTCCATCCCATCGCTCAAAAATGCAATAACTCCTAAAACTAAAGCCATAGTCCCCGTTCATTTGTTCGGACAAAATGCAGATATGGAGTCGATTCTTGAAATTGCCAAAGCGCATCAGCTTAATGTGATTGAAGATGCGTGTCAGTCGATAGGTTCGGAATATACTTTTGCCGATGGACGAAAAGTGCATTCGGGTTGTATGGGCGATATTGGTTGTACTTCATTTTTTCCTTCAAAAAACCTAGGTTGTTTTGGCGATGGTGGTGCTATTTTTACAAACAATGATGAACTTGCCGCCAGGATGCGATCTATTGCCAATCATGGCATGATAGTTCGTTATTATCATGATATGGTAGGTGTTAATTCGAGACTTGATAGCATTCAGGCAGCTGTGCTCCAAGTGAAATTAAAATACCTGAACGATTATATTGCCAGCCGTCAGGCAGCAGCCAGGTATTATGATGCTGCTTTTTCCGGTGTCGACCAACTGATTGTGCCGGCACACAACTTAAAATCGACGCACGTTTTTCATCAATATACTTTAAAGTTGAAGGCTGTGGACCGTCAGGCCTTACAAAAGCATCTTGAATCCAAAGGTATACCGGCGATGATTTATTATCCGGTTCCATTACATTTGCAAAAAGCATATCAGGATGTTCGTTATCAGGCGGGCGATTTTCCGGTAGCCGAACAACTTTCGGCCTGTGTACTTTCTTTACCCATGCATACAGAGCTAGATGAAGAGCAACTTGAATACATTACCCGAAATGTATTGAACTTTCTTCATAAATAATTGATAACAACTGATTGATCACAAACTTTTTAATATCTGTAAGCTATGAATTATTTTGCGCACGAAACAGCCATCGTGGATGAGGGCTGTGAAATAGGAAACGGAACAAAAATATGGCATTTTTCGCATATAATGTCTGGTTGCAGCATAGGCGAGCGTTGTAATATTGGTCAGAATGTAGTGATTTCACCTTCTGTAAAGTTAGGTTGCAATGTGAAAATTCAGAACAATGTCTCGGTGTACACCGGCGTGATTTGCGAAGACGATGTCTTTTTAGGACCCTCCATGGTTTTTACAAATGTTGTGAATCCACGAAGTCACGTAAACCGCAAAAATGAATATGCTTCCACCATTGTGCGTAAAGGTGCAAGCATAGGTGCCAATGCTACCATTGTGTGCGGAAATGAGATAGGCGAATATGCATTGATAGGAGCGGGCACAGTGGTGACAAAACCTGTTAAAGCTTTTGCTCTTGTAGTGGGTAATCCAGCCCGACAAACCGGTTGGGTGAGTGAATACGGTCATAAACTGAACTTCGATGATGCTGGACACGCAGTATGCCCCGAAACAGGTCAGGAATACGTATTTGTCAATGGAAATGTAAAAAGAATTAAATAAAAAATTAGATAACTATACATTCATTTTAGCAAAAAACATGATAAAATTTGCAGTTATAGGTCAGGGACACATAGGTAAAAGGCATGCAGAAATGATTCGAAGGAATCCGGATGCCGAATTGGTGGCAGTATGTGATGTGCTGACGAAAAAGGAATTGGGCCTCGAAAGCATTAACGAGGCTTTTTTTAGTTCAATAGATGATTTGCTGGCGGCAGATCTGGAAATTGATGTTGTAAACATCTGTACGCCGAATGGCTACCATGCCGACTATGCAGTGAAAGCTTTACATGCCAAAAAACATGTGGTGCTCGAAAAACCTATAGCGCTCACAAAGGTTGATGCTGAAAGAATTTTGTTCAAATCGCTCGCTATGTCGAAACATGTATTCAGCGTCATGCAAAACCGTTATTCACCACCTTCGGTTTGGTTGAAGGAAATCATCGACAATGAGGTTTTAGGCCGGATTTTTATGGTAAAACTCGATTGTTATTGGAATCGAGACGACCGTTATTATAAAAAAGGAAACTGGCATGGTGATGCCAAACTCGATGGTGGAACACTATTTACCCAATTTTCACACTTCATCGATATCATGTACTGGCTGTTCGGCGATATTAAGAATATCAGTGGTAATTTTGCCGATTTTAATCATGCTGACCTCACTGATTTCGAGGACAGTGGTGTTGTGACTTTCGATTTTATTAATGGTGGAATGGGAAGCCTGAATTACTCCACAGCGGTTTGGGATACCAATCTCGAAAGCAGCATTACAATTATCGGAGAAAAAGGAACTGTAAAAGTGGCCGGGCAGTATATGAACGAAGTGGTGTATTGCCATGTGAAGGACTACGAAATGCCTGAACTTGCACCTTCAAACCCACCTAACGATTACGGACTTTACAAAGGTTCAGCGCAGAATCATCATTATGTAATCGAGAATGTGATTGATAAACTGAGAGATAAAGGTACAATTACTACAAATGTTCTCGAAGGCTTAAAGGTAGTGGAAATGATAGAACGCATTTATGCTGTGCGTGATTTACATTGGAAAAAACAGAAATAACATTTGTTTTTTGCTAAAGAAAAACGGGAATCTGATTGTTATTTTTAATAACAGCAGATTCCCGTTCAACCAATCAAAAAAAAAGAAGACTAACCCTAACCCTTAAAAAACTTTATTTATTGGGAGTTTCCCAATTTTTATTTTCCTTACAAACAATCTTTTCTGTCAAATTTCCTGTCTGAAGCATAAATTCTCCTGCTTCAAGTACCCATTTCCCTTTCTCGTTTACGTAGGCAAGATCATCGGCAGATACCTTCAGACTTATTGTTTTTATTTCGCCCGGATTTAGCGATATTTTCTCAAAAGCTCTTAATCTTCGTACATCAGGACTGAGCGTGGCAATCATGTCGCGACTGAACAGCATTACAGTTTCTTTTCCGCTTGCCGTACCTGTGTTTTTAACGTCGAGACTGATACGAATGGTGTCACCTGAAACGAATTCCTTGTTTTCAACCACCAAGTCCGAATATTCAAATGTAGTGTAGCTAAGTCCGAATCCAAACGGATATTGAACTGAAGTTTGTGCTCCATAATCGTAAGCTCCTTCCATTTTACCTTCCATGTTTTGTCCCGGCTTATGGTCATAAGTAATCAATCCCTGCTCGTATTTAGGATAAGTGTAAGGTAAACGGCCACTTGGATTTACATCACCAGCCAAAATATCGGCCAACGCATCTGCACCATAGTTTCCGGGTAAGTAGGTTTGCAGAATTGCTTTAGAATCAGGTTCAATCGAACGAATAATACGTGGACGTCCTTCGTTCAGTACCAAAATAACTGGTTTCCCTGTTTTTTGAAGCGCTTTTGCCAATGCAAGTTGATTTTCAGATAAACTAAGTTCGTCCAGATTACCTGGTGTTTCGCAATAGGTATTTTCGCCCAGGCAAAGTACAATGTAATCAACTCCCGAAGCAGCAGCTACTGCTTTGCTGATTTCGGGTGTATTTTCTTCGTAATACTGTCCGTCCATTTTATATTCCACGCCTGCAACATATTTCACATTGCTTTCGCCGAATTTATTTCTGATGGCTTCAAAAATGGTATTGTAATCGGCCGCAAACAATTCGGTTTTTTCACCTTGCCATGAGTAACTCCAGCCACCATTTAAAGTGCGCATCGAATTGGCATTCGGACCGGCTACCAAAATGCGGGCGCCTTGCCTCAATGGCAATATGTTGTTTTCGTTTTTAAGCAAAGTTATCGATTCGTCGGCGGCAAGTTTTGCTGCTGCTTTATGAGCAGGGCTTCCAAAATCTGGATATTCATTTACTGCCCAATAAGGACGTTCGAAAAGACCAAGTCTGAATTTAAGACGTAACACGCGGCGTACAGCATCATCGATTCTCTTTTGGTCTACTTTTCCTTCGTTAACCAATTCAATAAGGCTTTTGCAGAAATCCATGCGGTAAGGAATCATTACCATGTCGATGCCTGCATTGATCGAGAGCATGACTGCTTCTTTGAAACTTCCGGCAAGGCGGTCGCGAAGAAACAGGTTTTCAACATCGTTCCAGTCGGTCACCAATACGCCATCGTAGTTCATTTCGTTTTTCAACCAATCGGTAAGCAATCGTTTGTCGGCATGGGTCGAAACATTGTTGACAATTCCCGAATTAACCATTATCGACAAAGCGCCTGCATTTATTGCTTCACGGAAAGGTTCGAAATGTTTTTCTCTTAAATCGCTCTCTGTAATAATGGCCGGTGTTCGGTCTTTACCTGAAGTGGGTACTCCATATCCCATAAAATGTTTAAGGCTTACAGCCACATGATTTTTGTCAATATTGTTGAAATCTTTTCCCTGAAAACCTTTTACAGAAGCAACTCCCATTTTAGATGTAAGAAAAACATCTTCGCCAAAGGTTTCCCACATGCGTGGCCAACGGGCATCGCGTCCTAAATCGAGCACAGGAGCAAAACTCCATGGCAAATTGGAGGCGCGGGTTTCGTAAGCCGAAATACGCGAGCCTTCTTCCATTAAAGCGGGATGAAAAGTTGCTGCCATACCAATTTGTTGTGGAAAGAAGGTAGCGCCGGCAGTGTAAGTTGTGCCATGGATGGCATCAACGCCGTAAATTACCGGTATGCCGGTTTCTGTTATGGCTATTTCCTGAATTGTTTTTACAATAAATGCCCATGTTTCGGTAGTTTGAGCTTTATTGTTGGTGGTGTTGAGGATAGATCCTGCTTTGTATTGACGCAAAATGGTATCAAGTTTGGCTTTGTCGAATTGAAAAGGTTCAACGGTGTTGCCCATTCCTGCAGATTTGCCAATCACATCTATTGTGTATTGTGCCATTTGTCCCACTTTTTCTTCGAGCGTCATTTGGGACATAATGCTGTCGATGCGTTGCTCGGTAATTCTTTCCTGTTCAGTTAATGAGCTGGATTTACTACAACCAAACAGTGTAAATAGAATGGCTGTTAAAATAAAACTATTGAGTTTGTTCATAGGTCTATTGCTTTAATAATTAGATGTGTATCGATTATTTTTGATACACACGTACATAATCTATTTCGTAAGTGGCAGGTAGTTTTGTTTCGTCGATACCCTGCAATCCGCCCCAGTTTCCACCCCAGGCTAAGTTAAGTTTCAGATAAAAAGGAGCATTGAACGGCCATGTTTTTTTATCGTTTTTCTTATCGTTCATGAATGTGAAATAAGCAACTCCATCCACAAATCCGGTGATCTTATCAGCCGTCCATTCCAATGCATAAATATGAAATTCTTTTTCGGCGTTTAAAATGTTTTTTGTAGCCGTCTTTTCGGTACCTATCGAGTGATTGTATGACATTGTGTGAACAGAAGCCTGTACTACATTGGGTCGGTAACCCACATATTCCATAATGTCGATTTCGCCATCGAGTGGCCAGCTTACAAAGTTTTTAGGAAGCATCCAGAAGGCTGGCCAAGTTCCTTTTCCTCCCGGAACCTTAAGTCGGGCTTCGAAATATCCATATTGCCAACTGTTTGCCGAATTCATTCTTATAGATATCACTTCGGTTCCCCGTTTTTTTGCAATTATCTTCAATGTTCCGTTGGTAACAACGGCGCAGGTATCGGTTCCGCTTACTCCTGCAATGTAATTTTGAATTTCATTGTTGCCCCAGCCACCTGCACCGGTTTCATACTTCCATTTTGTAAGGCTGGGCATAGCCGGTTTTCCATCAGTAGTTCTGGCGTCATTAAATTCATCACCCCAAATCATGTTATAACCAGTCGGAACATAGTTTTCGACAGTTCCCGCTTTTTGGGTAACTGTATATTTTTTGCTTTCGCTCTCCGAATTAAACGTCAAAACTGCTATCCTATCTTTATCAGTTTGGTTCGCTGTTGCATCTATCTTTAAGCTTGTGTCGCCGCTATAACCTGAAAAAGGAGATACAGTACACCATGTTTGATCGGAACTAACTGTCCAGTTGGCATTTGAAGTGACGATAATGCTTTTCGAGCCTTCTTGTGCTTCAAGCGTTAAAGTTTCGGGTGAATATTGAATTTTAAATTCGACAGCCGTTACCGGTGGTTCGGGCGTAGTTTTGCAACTTCCCAAGAGAAGAACTGCAAGAATCATCAAATTATACATTTTTTTCATATTTTGAAATTAGAAGCGGCTACATTTGTTATAGCCGCTTCTATTAAAATTATTATTCAGAGAAACTAAAATCATCGAAATAGAATATGCCAGGACCTGTATGTCCTTCGGCTCCGAACTGGATGACGATTTTATCGTAATCTTTTCTGTCGGCTACTCCACTAAAATCAAATTCAAGTTCTAGCCATTTGTCTTTCTGAAGATTTGCTTTTACAATCTCGGTTTGAGTTTGCCAGGCATTTCCACCCATGCTGCTGTTTTGGAGTTTTACTGCAAGTTGAGGTTGCAACCATTTGTTCGATATCCAATCGCCGGCAACTCCGTTTTCTGTCGTATAGTCATTGTACGAAGGAATATACACTTTCAGCCTTATTTTATTTTGGGTCGTCAGGTCGAAAATATAAGTCGGAGCAGTAAATGACAAGTTGCCGTAGAAAGCTGCTGATTTCTGATAGCGATACACTTTATCCGATTCGTTGATTGGAAGAGGAAGCGGATTGTCGGTGATACCACTTTTTGTTCCCATGTCTTCTTTGTTCAATACTATTGTTGAAGCACCTGTTTCAAAATTCTCAGCAAGCGGAATGGCTTTAGGTTGTTTGATGATTGCAGGCGGTTCCACATTGAGTTCTTCGATGCAATACACAAATACCCAGTCCTGACCTTCTACAGTGTTGTTAACCCTTAAAGCCATTACTTTATCAGTCTGATAAATGATTTCGTAATCCTGACTACCGCAATAATAACCCATAAATGAATTTCCCGAAAGGGTTAATTTTGGATAAGTTCCACTTTCGTCCAAAGCAAAGGTAAAATTACCTCCATTGAAAGCGAATGTAGCGTCATCGCCGTTGATATTCGATACCGAAAATCCACCTACAGTTTCGGCTGAAGCTTTTCTACCATAACCTTCTCCAAGATTCTGGATATTAAACTTTACACCACTTTGGATAAATGTAAATTTGAAATTATACATCGTCCAGGTGCTTTTTTCGTTTGCAGCGGCACCCCACCATTCCTGACCGTAACTATTTTGTGGGCCAAGGCCTATATGACCTTTGATATTGAAAGATGTAGAAGCGGCTACTTCTTTTGCAAAATTGTTGTATTGGTCGAAAACCCAGGTTTTACCATCGGCATCATCAGGTCCTCCCGTGAGGTTTACATAAGCAGGAGTGTTGATTAAACTGTAATCATTCGTTGTAATTTTCACGACCTGACTTTTAGTAACAGCTGAACCATCAGCAGTATAAATAGTGAGCGAAACGGTATAATCACCTGCAAAAGGGAATTTACCCACAATTACTTTTTCTTTTCCACCTGCACCATTGCCCAGGTCCCAATTCATTGCATAAATACCTTTAATGTCGGTGGTATTTGTGAATGTTATCACATTACTACTTGTGGAAGAAGGTGTTTGCGTGAAGCTGATTTGTTCAGCTGTTATGTTCGCCATGTCTCCCAGTGAATAGTCTTCATCTAGTTGTGGACTACAAGCCGTTATCAATAAAATTGAGAACAGAGTCCCTATAAAAATTTTAAAAATACTTTTCATATTCATTACTGTTTTTAATTTTAATAACCCGGATTCTGTGTTAATGCAAATTCAGTCCCTGTCGTTTTTTCCATTTCCGATTGAGGGATAGGCAGATATTTGAAATTGTCATTCCATGTACGTGTGCTTAATGGCGTACTTTCAGTCAAAACTGATGTGTCGCCCCAACGAACGATATCCCAGAAACGCAAACCTTCGCCTACAAATTCGCGACGACGTTCGAGTTTAATGTTTTCTGCTGTAGCAGGAATTGATTTTTCAGTTCCGAAAGCACGGCTACGTACTTTGTCCATACATGACTGTGCTGTGATTCCATCCACAGGAGTCTGACCGTGTATTGTAACCATTTCGGCATAATTAAGCAATGTTTCGGCATACCTGAAAATACGAACATTGTTACAATAGTTCAAATCCACATCTCCCTGAGGATTGTATCCAACGCGTGCTGAATACTTGGCAAGGAACAGACCTGTGTTTTGGAAACGGGGTGTGTATTGATTGTCTTCCCATTTGTTGATGGAACCTTCGCGACGCGTATCTCCGTTTTCGTATATATCCCATGTGCTTTGACGAACTGGTCCAAATCCCCAACCTCCTTTGAAATCTCCTGTTTTTGAACCGGCACTCAGGCCGTTAGGCGAAATGAAAGCAGGTAGATTGGTGCCGTAACCTTGCCAACCGCTGGCCCAGGTTTTACCTTCGGGCAATTGGTTGCTTTCGAATATTGATTCCTGGCAAAATTCGTTTTGATCGAGCCACATGGCTTTGAAATCAGCAAGCAAATCAAACTGAGTGCTACCAATAATTTCAGCCATATCTTTTGTTACTTCGCCATAGCGTTGTGTATCTTTCTGATACATAACTACCCTTGCTTTGAGCATCAACGCAGCTGCTTTAGTTACTCTTCCTGTATTGATATTGCCTTTTGCATAATTCATTGGAAGACGGTCGGCGCCGGCATCCGATTTTCCTGTAGCAAAATCAAGATCCTGCATGATTTTAGCATAAATCTCGTTGGCTTTCAACTGTTTGGCCATATAAGGCGGAGTCGACAATGGTTCTTCGAAATAAGGTATATTTCCCCAGAATTTCCACAATAAATGTACATAGTAAGCCCTCAGAAAATGTCCTTCAGCTTTGTATTGATTGAGTTTGTCTTCGGGTACATTCACTGCGTTGTCGCAGGCAATAAGCACATTATTGGTGCGGGCAAGCCCTGTGAAATAAATGTTCCATAAGCCTTCAGGTTGCTCTTGCGGTGTAGCTGTGAAAAGTGAAAGCAAATATAACTGATGTTGATCGCCGGCATCGCCGCCGCCTTTATAAATGTCATCCGAACGTAAATCGGACATCAAAGGTACACTGTTGTAGTTGTTGTTTGCATAACTGTCGAATAACAAAATCTGATATGCCGATGCTAAGTTAGAGAGAATAGCACCTTCGGTGGCAGGCGCACCTGCCTGTTGTTTTTCGGTCGGGTATGAAGTTAAAAATTCATCTCCGCATGATGTGAAACCCACGAGGGCAGCCATCATTATAAATATATATTTTTTCATAAATTTCATAATACAGAGGATTAAAAAATTATATTAGCACCAATAGATATTGTTCTTGCCTGTGGGTAAACACCGCGGTCGATACCAATTGTGGTATAACCTCCGGATGCTACTTCAGGATCGAAGCCATCGTATTGAGTAAAAGTGAGTAAGTTTTCGGCCATTACAAACACTCTGAATTTTTCTATCGAAAGTGTTCTCGACCATCTTTGTGGCAATGTATACCCAAACTGAGCTGATTTTAAGCGTAAATACGATCCGTCTTTGATATAAAGGTCGGATGAACGCCAGTTACTGTTAGGATTGGCATTTGTCATTCTTGGTAAATGATCCGAAGTGCCTTCGCCATGCCAGCGATTAAGTATCCAAGATGGACGGTTCATTGCAGGAATGTCACCACGTTGCGAGAAGTCAAATAAATCATTTCCTACTGTTCCCTGGAAAAATACGTTCAAGTCGAAGTTTTTCCATTCGCTGTCGAGTGTCAGACCGTAAGTCCAGTCCGGCATACCTTTACCGATTTTTGTTTTATCAGCATCGCTAATTGAACCATCTGCGTTATAATCCACAAAACGTACATCACCAGGTTTTGCTGTTGGCTGATATTTAACTCCTTCTGAATTTACATAGTTGTCAACTTCAGCCTGATTCTGGAATAAACCATTTGTTTTGAATCCGTAGAAGTAAGGAAATACTTCACCGTTTTCACCTTTTACATAACTACCTACACCCGAAGCACCTGCATTTTCGTAGATTTGTTCGCCCGAAGCATTACCAAGTTTGATAAGCTTATTGCGCAGGTACGAAGCGTTGGCCGAAATGCGGTATTTGAAATCGCCAATGGTTTGTTTCCAACTGGCTTCGAATTCAAGACCCCAGTTTTCCATATCACCCACGTTGGCAATTGGAGAACTTTGTCCTACATACGAAGGAATAGGTTGCTCCATCAACATTCCGTTGGTGGTTTTTTTGAAATAATCGAAGCTGAATGTAAGTGCACTTTTGAAGAGATAGGTTTCAAAACCTATGTCAGTTTGTTCCGATTCTTCCCATTTCACATCGGGGTTAGGAATGGATGCAGGTGAACTTCCGTATTGCATTGAACCTGTAGTTTCGCCTACTTTTGCAGGATCGCCCTGGTTTACAAGATAACCACCGCCGAAGTAGTAGTTCTGTCCACCATCCATCAACGAAGTATAGCGGAATCCACCGATCCTTTCGTTACCGTTTTTACCCCAGCTGAAGCGGAGTTTCAAAGCTTCGAGCCATGCCGGTTTATCTTCCATGAACTTTTCGTTGGTAATATTCCAACCTAAGGATAAAGCGGGGAATACTGCCCATTTGTAGTTGGCACCGAAGTTCGATGATCCATCACGGCGAACTGTAGCCTGTACAATATATCTTTCGTCGAAGTTATAATCGAAACGTCCGAAATAGGAAGCCAAAGTAGCAGCTGTGTATCCACCTGTTCCACCCCAAACGCGTTCGAGTTTTGCATCTGCAATGGCAGAGTTGATGTTCGCTTTCAATGGATCTGTTTCCAATAAGTCGCGATCGTTACCACCCAGGTTACGATAGGTATATTTCTGAGCCGATTGGCCTAAAACTACCGAAACATTATGCACACTATTGAATGTTTTGTTGTAAGATAATACATTCTCAATCTGCCATTTGAATCCTCTGTTCATTTCACTTTGTACAGTGCTGTAGTCGAGTGTTTTTCCTTGTGTTGCCAGGAAAAATGGGAAGGTATAGCTGTCGTTGCCCCAGAAAGCGAGGTCGGTACCATAACTGCTTTTGAATTTTAAGCCAGGTAAAATGTCGATTTCGCCCCAGAAAGTACTTACGAACTTATCGCTGTTGTCGATAGAGCTTCTGCGTTGATTCAACATGGCTACCGGGTTGGCAATTTCCTGAAATCCTGCTGGTGGAATAGAAAATACCTGTCCGGTTTTCATATCTGTCACTGCATTAGGATATTTTGCTAAAATAGCGGCAGAAGTTTCTTCGTCGGCATATACAGGAACAAGTGGCGAGAAGGTCAGCGCACTTCCGAGGATTGAACCATATTCTGTATTGGCATCAATGTTCGACCCGGTGCTTCTTGAGTAACCTATATTTACACCAACTTTTACTTTGTTCAGGAAATTACGTGTTTTGTCTTCGAAAATGATGTGTGTTGAATTGGAACGAACACTCCAGCGATTATAATTTGATTTATTAAAATCGCCACCAACAATACCTTGCTGATCGAAATAACCTAACGAAAGGAAGTATTGTGATTTTTCGCTACCTCCCGAAACACTTACCTGATGACTTTTAACAGGGGCATTGTAATTGAAGGTTTCGTCTTGCCAGTCTGTTCCTTTTCCGGCTGATGCTACTTGTTCTTTGCTATATCTGAGGGCACTTCCATCATTCAGCAAAGCTTCGTTCATAATTACCATATATTCAGTGGCATCCAAAACCGATTTTTTCTTCCATGGATTTTGCCATCCGTAGCTGAAGTTATAATTGATGGTGGTTTTGCCCGAAACGCCATTCTTGGTAGTTACAAGTACCACACCGTTGGCAGCACGTGCTCCATAAATGGCTGCCGATGCAGCATCTTTCAATATTTCTACTGATTGAATATCCACAGGGTTAAGGTAATTGATACCTCCGTCTACCGGCATTCCGTCTACAATAAACAAAGGTTCACTGTTGTTTACGGTACCGATACCACGGATACGGAATTTTGAATCCGATCCCGGTTGACCCGAACTTTGCGTAATTTGAACCCCCGAGACTTTTCCTTTCAGGGCATCTTCCACACGCGAAGGTTTCGAATTGTTCAGTTCGTCGGCGGTTACGCGGCTAATGGCGGCGGTTACTACACTTTTCTTCTGAACGCCATACCCAACAACAATCAATTCGTTCAGCGTTTCAACGTCTTCTAACAATTGAACGTTGATAACGCTTTGATTGGTAATGGTTTTGTTTTGATCGGTGTAACCTATGTAGCTGAATTTTACTACAGCACCTTTAGGAACGCTCAAATTGTACCTTCCATCGAAATTTGTGATTGTACCAATTGAAGTGTTAGGCACCGAAATGTTGGCACCAATAATTGGTGATCCTTTTTCGTCGGTCACTACACCCTGAATTTGTACGTTAACTGAACTTTGTTGAGCTGAAGCTGCTTTGGCGGCAGCTAATTCGGAATTTCCTACAATGAAGATTTTGTTCTCCTTGATCTCGTAGGCCAATTGATAAGGTGATAATAATTTAGTCATAACCTCTGAAAGTTCAGCGTTGTTCACATTGATACTGACACTCTCGTCCAGGTTAACTACTTCTTTACTGTATGCCAAACTATAGCCGGTTTGCTGGCTTATGCTTTTCAAAACAGTTCTCAAACTTTGCTTGCTATAATTCAGATTTACTTTCTGTGCTATTATGGTTGTGGAGAAACCAAATAGCAAAAGAGTAAAGAGAATTAACGCCCGCCTTTTAATGAAGGATTTTCTCATGATACAGACATTATTAAGTTAAACATTATAAAGTATTAAATCGAATCCAATTTGAGATAAGACCTTAAAAAACTAATATGTAAAGACTTAAAATGTACTACACTTGTTTGAACAAATACTGAACGCAATATTTGGTCAGTACGCAGCTAAATAAATGAGTAAATAATCATTTAGCGGTTGCATTGAAGTTACATTAAATCTAAGGTCTGAATAATAGACACACGGGAAAAGAAAAAGGATGAGTGGAAAATGAAATATTTCGAAAAAAACAAATAAAAATGTTATAACAGATAGATTATCAATCGCCTATTTCAGCGAAATATTGATCACATTGTTGTTTAAATTAAATTTCACCGGAGTGATGATTTCTAATTCTTTTACTAAATTTTCGATGGATGTTTGTCGGGTAGTGATTGTATACGAATATTTAAGTGCTTTCGGATCGCGGATGTTGAAATCAACATCGAAGCGCCGGTTCACCACTTTAAGCACTTCGGCCAGTGGTGTGTCTCTGAATACAAAGTAATTGTCCTTCCACATCGATGCTTCGGATGAATTTATTACGTTTTTAATGGTACACAAACCTTTGATTTTATCGTAAACTGCTAATTGCCCCGGGAGCATGGAGTAGCTGTGTTGAGGCGTGTTGAAAGTGATTTTACCCTCCTGGAGCGCCACTTCCATTAGCTCGTCATGTTTGTAAGCTTTTACGTTGAACGAAGTCCCGGTTACTTTAATACTGGAGTTGTTAATGTCAACAATAAAAGGCCTGTTCTTATTGGAAGCAATTTTAAAAAAGGCTTCGCCTTCGAGAAATATCTTGCGGTTGAACAATCCGAACTGTTTTGGATAGCGAATTTTGGTGTCCGAATTCAGATAGGCTTCACTTCCATCCTGAAAAAATACGCGTACTTGTTCTCCTTTTGGAGCGTATATTTCGGAATAAGCGGGTGCACCGAATAAATTGACTTGAGAATTGGTATACGAAATCAGGCTCATAAACAAAACAAAAGGAATGAGCACCGCAGCCACTCGCCAGGTATAACGACGTATCTTTTTTCGGCGTATGGCTTTAAATATATTTTCGAGCATTTCCTCCGATATGGCAGCAATGGGCAGATTTGCATTCAACTCACCTGTTTCCATCAACTGAAAGTCCCTGCTAATAAGCGCCGACAAATACGCCTGACCCTCAACTGTGGTTGAGAACCATTCGGTAACCTGTTTTGCTTCTTCGTGCGAAGCAATTCCATCAATTACTTTGTTTATAGTGCTTTTGTCGGGAGTATTCATCTGAGATTCCTTTTCTTATATCTATTGACACATTATTTTTAAAAACAAATTAGTTGAAATCCAATTATTTTCAAAAAAACATCATTTTTATTTGTTTAAAATATATACGCAGCATTTTTATTGCTTCCTGATAGTGCGATTTTACGGTGTTGATACTCAATCCCATTTCGTCAGCAATTTCCTGATTGCTTTTATGATCATCGATTTTCATTTTGCAAATGTCTTTCTTTTGATGGGGTAAACCATCGATACCTTTGCGCAGCAGACTTGCAAGTTCCACGTCTTCCATCGCCTTTATTATATCTGCATCATCTGTAAATTCTGTTTGTGCATTTACGTAATTCAACGAAATGGTTTCCTTGTATTTCCTGAATTGATTCAAGATATGATTTTTAGTCATACTGTAAAGGTAGTTTTTCAGACTAATGTCGACTTCAATTTCATGAATAATTTCCCAGAATTTTACAAATACCTGTTGCACAGCATCCTCGGCCATATCGCTATCTTTCAGAAAACGGTATGCCAAGGCATAAAGGTATTGATGGTATTTTTGATAAATGATAGTAAAAGCTTCTTTGTCTTTTTGTTTCGATAAAAGAATCAAGGCCTCGTCATCTTCAAAAGCATCAGGGTTTTTAGTATTAAACATCAGGTTAAGCTTGAAAAAAACTGGGACAAATGTAATGAAAAAATGTATAAAATTTCAGAATTTGCAAAAGTCTTGCACGATAAACGGAGGTTTTTTTTCTTTTTCGTGATGTAAAATACTGTAAAAGAGTTGGTTCTTGTGCGTAAATTTTATTTGTAGGTTAGCTATACGTTTTCTCTATAAGCTTTTCAATCGTTTGCGGGTGCCTGATGGATTTTGTATTATTTTGCACTCATCAGATCAGTTGAGCCATTTGTATTGATTCATTGGAGGGTCGGTGCAGCCCTTCGTACACATTCAGCAACTTTTCTCTGATAAAGTTTTGGTTAAATTGTGTGATCAGTTGCTTCGAAATAGCAAGACCATCGATATAAAAAGCCTGATCGGTCATCAGTTTATTTGTCGTTTCAATAAAATCGTGAGTAGAGGCAGCGCTCATATAAGGATGGTCGTAAAGTTTTTTATATTCTTCTATGTCTCTGAATACAACCGGCATTCCACAGGCGGCGGCTTCGATAGGGGCGAGTGGGCAGTTTTCCTGATAGGAGGTGAAAAGCAATACATCAGCGGCGGCATACATTAAAGGCATAATTTCGAGGTCCACCATACCGATAAAGTGAATGTTTTCAGGAGCTGATTCTATCCGGCCATTTATCCTGGAGATACCTTCGGTCATGGCTCCAAACGGACGCCCGCCTACCCACACAAATTCAGCTCCGGGAATGGCGGCTGCAATGTCGATAAAATCTTCAACCCCTTTGCGTGCTTGTAGTTGACCCACTCCCAGCACCACAAACTCTTCATTCCTTATTCCCAATAAATCCCGTCCCTTTCTCTTGTTTTCATCAGTTCTTTTCCATTTTTCGGTGTTGATGGGATTACTGATGCTCACGATTCTGGTTTTAGCTCCTGTTTGCTGTATGGCTTCTTTTACCGTTGGCGAAATGGCAATACAGATGTCGGCATATGAATATACTTGTCTGAAATAGAAGTTAACAAATGGCATCAACAACTTCCAGCCCGGCAACGATCCTTTAATGGAATCGGGAATAACATGCACCGTGTGTATACGTCGGTTTCTATATCTCAATCCCTTCAGAAAATAATAGGGACCATAAGTGTGACTGTGCATTACATCACCTTTTCCCTTGTTGTTAACTACAATCTCAACATCATTTTCAGACTTTAGTAATTCCACATGATCTACAAATGCTGTATGTACACCATTGCCTCTGACCATAAATTCTGTTTCGGACACCACATGTATTTTCATAAACGTTTTATTTTTATTGTTTTGAAATGGAAAAAAGTTTTTTTATAAATTGAAAAAGAAAAAACAGAAGGATAATAAATAGTGGAACCAGTATCAACAATATCTGTAAATCTTGATCACTGTTAAGGAGTAAGTGCTGGTAAGGGCCAATAAAATAACCGATGCCCACATAGCAAGTTGCCCATGAGATGGTTGAAAGTAGCAGTGTAATGCTGTATTTCAGAGGCGCAATCCTTAATAAACCACACAGAACGGCAACATAGCCTCTTATAAAGGGTGTAAGTCGACCAATAAAAATACCCGATGTTCCTTTATTCCTGATTTGCATTGAGATCTTTTCTAACTTTTTATGAGGAGATTGTAGCCATTTCGGCTTTCGTTGAAGTAAGAATTTTCGGAAAAAGAAGAAAAGAAGAAATAATATTGTGCCTGCCAGTAAATCACCTCCTATGGCGGTGAGAATAGCCAAAGGCCCATTGAGAATACCCGTATAGGATAAATACCCTGTGAACAACAGTACGAACTCATTGGGGATAGGACTTGGAAAGCCAATTTCCTGTAAGAAAACAAGTAAAAATACAGCAAGATAACCGTATTGAGCAATGCCGGAAATGAATTCATCGGTCATACAACAAATTTCAAGTTTATAGATGCTTTCACTTTGCGGGTGAATAATTGATGATTATCGTCCGAAAGAATGATACAAAAATAAATATGTATTGTTATGAAATGATTGCAAAGGGTTTACAATGCTATATCATTTTTTTCATTTGTAGTTTGCGAACTGGAGAAATCAAAAATAGGTCTTGAGTGGCAAGAATAGAAAAGAGATTTTTCAATTGCTTTATTTATTTCTTTCAAACAAAAGATAGTTATTGCTCACGCTGGTGAGTTCCGGGCGAGAAAGCTTGCATTGCTTACTGCATCAAGCGAAAAATTATACAACGAAATGATTAAGAATCAGGGTTTCAATGCCTCGCCTACAACAAAATTACTGCCGCCGATAAATATAAAATCGGTAGTGGACGCATTTTTTTTAGCGGCATCCACAGCTTCTCGAACCGAAGGATACGCATTGCCAACTAAACCGTGTTTTTCGGCTTGTAGCTTCATTTCATTGGCAGCTAAAGCACGGATGACATTGGCTTGTGTGAAGTAATATACCGCATTGCGTGGCATCAAATCGAGCACGTGATTGATGTCTTTGTCGTTCACCATGCCGATAACAATATGCAAACGGTCAAAGTTTTGTTGCTTCAGTTGTTCTGTTACATAGGTAATTCCTCCTACATTATGGCCCGTATCAACCACTATGCAGGGCGAAGTCTGCAACATTTCCCAGCGTCCACGCAAGCCGGTAAGTTCCACTACCTGTTCAATGCCTTTTCGCAACGATGCTTCGTCGATATTGAAAGAGCTGTCAGGAATTTCGCGAAAAACATCAATGGCTTTCAGTAAAGTAGCCAGATTTTTTAATTGATAGATGCCCGTAAGTCCCGAAACATAATGTGTTCCTTTTGATGTTTTGCAAAGCATTTTTCCGTTTTCATAGGTTTCAAATTGCAATTCAACATCCGGAGTAAACAATGGGCTGCTCATTTCCAAGGCTTTTTGTTCGAATACAATCCGGGTTTCGGGAGTCCATTCCCCAACTACTACGGGTGTGTTTGGCTTGATAATTCCTGCTTTTTCGAATGCTATTTTTGCAAGCGTATCGCCCAGAAATCCTACATGATCGAAACTTATGTTTGTAATTACCGAGAGTAAAGGTGCGATAATATTTGTGCTGTCAAGGCGTCCGCCCAATCCAACTTCCACGATAGCAATGTCTACATTTTCGTCAGCAAAATAATTAAAAGCCATGGCCATGGTGGTTTCAAAAAACGAAGGCTGAATGCTGTCGAACAGTGATTTGTTCGCCACTACAAAATTGATAACGTATTGTTGTTCTATCATTTGTCCATTTACGCGTATACGTTCGCCAAAATCGACCAAATGCGGCGAAGTGTATAAACCTGTTTTGTAACCTGCCGATTGAAATATTGCTGCTAACCAATGCGATACTGAACCTTTCCCGTTAGTGCCTGCCACATGAATAGTTTTCAATCGTTGATGCGGATTGTTTAAAGCTTTCATCAAACGAATAGTATTATCGAGCCCCGGTTTATAGGCTGCCGAACCGATATTGTGAAAAACGGGAAGCCGATCGTAAAGATATTGAAGCGTCTGTTCGTAGGACATATTGCAAGTTATTGATTGTGATTCAATAATTAAATTTTTTTTCTCAGATTTGTAGTTGGTGAATTAAAAAAGAACAGGGATAATTTCTGATTTAAGATTCAGTCTTATTTGCTCAGTATTATTCGTGTTCTTTTTATTATTAAAAGTGTTTCGTTATAATTTTCTTGTCACTCCGTGTGTAGGGATACTTTCGTGTTTATATTTGTTGATGGCAGTCACAACAAAAGTATAATTTCCTTTAAATTTCTTCAATTCCCGTAAGTCAATGCAGTTTTCGGTAGTGCGGGCTACTATGGCCGAAGGATCGTTCAGGTCACCTGCTTTTTTGCCTTTGAAAGCATACACTACATAATATGCTACTTTGCAACCGGCTTCTTCATTCACATGATCCCATACAAGAAAGGCATCATCCCCATCTTTAAGGGTGCGGATATTTTGAGGTTGAGCTGAAGGTTCGCCCTGAATGTTCCGGTTGATAGGACAAAGCGCAGGATATTTATAATAATTGTTCGATAAACTATCCGTCAGTCCCTGCTTGTTTTTCATAAATCCTGAAGCGCTGAAATGAACGGCTCCATCTACCTGTGGGTATTGTTTGTTCATGCTCAGTTGACGTGCCAGCTCGTTGCCATTGCGCCACGCAGCGGGTGCTTTTTCAGCGCCTAATTGAGATGCATACATACCAACATATAAATTTTTGCCAAATGAGTTTTCGCTCCACCATTTTACGAGTACTTCATAGTCGGCTACTTTTTTGCCAATTTCCCAATAAAGTTGAGGAACCACATAGTCTATGGTACCTTCCTGCAACCATTTAAGAATGTCGGCGTACAAGTCGTCGTAGTTCTGAACTCCTGCTCTTGTAGCTGATCCACGTGGGTCAACATTGTTATTGCGCCAGACACCAAAAGGTGAAATACCGAATTCAACCCAGGGTTTAATGCTTTTGATTGTATGCTGTAGCTCGGCGATTACAAGGTTCACATTGTTTCTTCTCCAGTCATCTTTTTGGTTAGGAGCAAAGCCACGGGGATTATTTCGAAATGATTTATCATCCGGAAATTCTTCGTTGGCAACACGATATGGATAAAAATAATCATCGAAATGAATGGCATCGATATCATAACGCTCAACTACATCTTCAACTACCCGATTCAAAAACTCACGGGTTTCGTCCAATCCAGGGTCAAAATAGTATTTTCCTCCGTATTTCACAAAAAGATCCTTGTTTTTGAAATACAAATGGTCTTTGCTGAGTATGTTGATATTGTCGCTGTTGGTAACACGATAAGGATTAAGCCATACATGTACATCGATACAACGTTTGTGAGCCTCTTCTATAACAAACTGTAGTGGATCGTAAAATTCGTTGGGACGAACACCTTGTTTGCCTGTCAGCCAGTGCGACCATGGTTCGAGCGTCGAAGTATAAAAAGCATCCGCAGTAGGACGAATTTGCAGAACAATAGCATTTATGTTGGTTTTGCTGAATTTATCAAGCATTTTGCGCATTTCTTCGCGTTGGGCTTTAGGCGTGAGGTTGCGCTGACTTGGCCAGTCGATGTTGGCTACAGTGGCTATCCAAACAGCTCGCATTTCACGCTTTGTTGGTTGCGAAAAAGTATTTGAAAATGAAATGATTAGAATAAGTAAAGTGAAAATCGTTTTTTTCATTCAATTTAAATTATACGTGTTAGTGCAAAAATAAGGAAAAAAAAAGTTTTACCGAAATTCAGCGTTGTCAAATCTTCTTTGTTGTGCATTTATCAACCAAGTAAGCGATCGACATGTATGGAATGCCACCATGGGTGTCTAATCCTATTTCGCAAGTCCGGCTGTTGCTGTAACCTGCCTTTGATCCATGTTTCTGAATTTGCGATTTAAGCTTTCTGAGTCCATGCTCGTTAAGCTCGGGGAGTGTAAATCCTTTGTCGCCGGCAAATCCACAGCACACAATTTCATCGGGCACCAGCACATTGGTACTGCACATCCTTGCCACTTTTACCAATTGGTCGGTAAGTCCCATTTTTATTGTCGAGCAGGTTGCGTGTATTGTAATGGCCTCATCTGTCGGATGAAATTCGAGTTTGTCGAGCAGAAATTTATCTATAAATTCAACCGGTTCGTATAAATCAAGGTTTTGCATTGTGTGGCGCATGCGGTTCAAACACGGACTTTGATCGCAAAGTACAGGATATTTGCCATTTTCGGATGCTCTGTACAAAGCAAGTTCAAGTTCGGCCGATTTTTGATCGGCAATTTTGGGCAATCCTTTGCTTTCCCAAATGGTACCACAACAAAGATGGTTCATCTTTTCCGGAAAAATAACTTCGTAGCCGGCTTTGTTCAGTAACTCCAGCATTTTATTCATCAACGGTGTCTGATCGGGATCATCATGCGAAGCGCCCATCATTTGATTCAAACAACTCGGAAAATAAACCACTTTCAACGGATTATTTGTTTTTTGTTGTTTGGGAGGACGTGGCGCAGGTTTCGGCAACGAAGCAGTCCAAAGCGGCATGTTGTCGGCACTCAGGTACCTGAGTCCTTTGGTAATGCCACCCATGGCTGTTTTTCCAATCACCGAACGGGTAGCATAAGCAATTCCCAAAGTGGTTTTTAAGCCGAATGAAATTGTCGAAAAATGATCGGCCGTCCATTGGCCGATTTTTTGTGCCCCTGCATTATTTTCGTAATTTTTGTCGCGAATAAAATGAATATAGTCGCCCACATTGATACCCACAGGGCAGGAGGTAGCACAAAGTCCATCGCCGGCACAGCTTTTTTCTCCGGCATACACAAAATCATGTTCCAATGCTTTCAGGCGGTCAGGATTTTCGCCTGTCTTTTTCAGTCGGGTGATTTCGCGTTGAATAATGATGCGTTGACGCGACGAAAGTGTAAAACCATTGCTCACACAATTGATCTCACAAAATCCGCATTCAATGCATTTGTCAATCAATTCGTGGGTCTCGGGCAGTGGTTTTATGTTTTTTAGATGACAGTTAGGATCATCGTTGAAAATAACGCCCGGATTGAGCAAGCCTTTCGGGTCGAAAAGTTGTTTCACATCCTGCATAAGCCGAAAAGCTTTTTCGCCCCATTCTCTTTTTACAAAAGGAGCCATATTCCGTCCGGTACCATGTTCGGCTTTGAGCGACCCCTGATATTTATCTACAACCAAATCGATCACATCATTCATCAAATTTTCATATCTTTCAACTTCAGTGTCCGAGTCAAATGATTGATTTAAAATGAAATGATAGTTGCCTTCGAGTGCGTGTCCGTAAATAACGGCTTCGGAATAATTATGTTTTATCAATAATGCGCGCAAATCGGCTGTTGCCTCCGGCAAATCATCGATCTGGAAAGCCACATCTTCAATCAAACAGGTAGTGCCAATCGGTCGGGTGCTTCCTACAGTCGGAAAAATACCCGAGCGCATCGTCCAGTAAGCATTGTATTCCGATGCTTTGTCGGTGAAACGGGTAGGATAGAGGGTGTCGAACTTAGAAATAACTTCTGTTACTTCATCGATGTATTGCTTTAAAGCAGGCTCACTGTCGGCTTCGGTTTTGATTAATAAAACCGCGGCTTCAGCAGGTAACGTTTTTAATTCAGGAATAGCGTTGGGCTTATCTTCTACCGACCGGATGGCCTGCCTGTCGAACATTTCAACGGCAGTCACCGGACTTTTCTTTAAGTTGGTAACGGCTTCGCAGGCAGCGTACATATTCGGAAAATAAAGCATGGCGCTGGCTTTGAACGGATAATCGGTTACCGTGCGCATGGTTGCTTCTGCCAGAAATGCCAAAGTGCCTTCCGATCCTACAATCAGATGTAGAATAATGTCAAACGGATCTTTGAACTCAATAAATGGATTGATGGAGAGTCCGGTTACATTTTTAATACGGTACTTACGTTCAATAAGCTCGCTGAGCTCCTTGTCCTTTCGCACAGCATCGCGCAATTCGCAGATGCGACGTACAAAATCGGGATGCGATTGAAGGAAATCGGCTTTGCTTTGTGCATCCGAAGTATCCAGCAATGTTCCATCAGCAAAAATGAGTCGTGCCGAGATAATTGTTTTGTAACTGTTTTCGTGTGTACCGCAACTCATGCCCGAAGCATTGTTCTGGATAATTCCTCCCACCATGGCCGATTTTACCGAAGCGGGATCGGGTGGAAATCTTTTTCCGAATGGTTTCAGGATGTCGTTCACACGTTGTCCCACAATACCGGGCTGTAGTTTTATCGAATTTCTGTCGGCTGCAACTTCGTATTTCTCCCAGTTCTTACCGGCAATAACAAGTACTGAATTGCTGATGGCCTGTCCCGATAAACTGGTGCCGGCAGCGCGAAACGTTACCGGTATGTTATGCTTGTTGGCAGTTTGCAGAATATGGGTGATTTCTGCTTCGTTTTCGGAGTGAATAACGATTTGTGGTATCAGTCGGTAAAAACCGGCATCGGTCCCCCAGGCCAAACGCCGCATTTCATCTGTGTAGATGCGGTTGGTGGGGATTTGTTTTTCTATTTCCTTTAAGAATAATTTCATTAGATTTTCGATAGGTTTATGGAATTGATTAACGGTACAGATAGTATTTTTTCGATAAGTTCCGATAACTCTCAAGGTCTTTGTTCCAGTAGGCTTTTATGTCATCGAAATTGTGATCTTTCGCAAATTTCAGTCTTATCTGATCGCTTCCGCTTACTTTGTCGAACATGTTGAATCTGTCCTTGTTGGCATTGGCAAACACAGCTTTTGCCGGATATAGCTTGTTCAGCTCCTGCATGATATAAAACTGTATTTCTGCAAGGTTTGCTTTTTTGTAATCCATGATATGAATTTCGGATCCATGACAATGTTCATCTTTGAAAGTGGAATAAAAAGGTTTGAAATGAATAGGACGGAAGCTAATGCCCGGCAGATTGAGCTTGTTTAATGCGTTTGTAAGGCTATCGGCATTGATCCATGGAGCTCCGACAATTTGAAAAGGCAATGTGTAACCAACACCTATCGAAACATACCCAAGTTCACCTAAGATTCCGGTCACGGGATAAAAATAAGAAGAGTGTTTGTGGGGGATATGTGGCGAAGCTACTACCCATTCCAGTTTTGTATCTTCCCAGGTCATTTTCCGTTTCCAGCCTTTCATTTTCACAACGGTGAGTTTGCATTTCTTGGCCAGCATATTTTCTTCGTTAAGCATAAGGGCTAACTCACCGCATGTTTGGCCGTACAGGTAAGGTATTTTAAACTGACTTACAAACGAAATAAACGGATCTTCAGTCAGATTCCCTTCAATTTTCAATCCTCCAAGCGGATTGGGACGGTCGAGCACAATAAATTCAATATTGTTTTCGGCCGCAGCTTCCATGGCCAGTCCCATAGTGCTTATATAGGTAAAAGAGCGACATCCATTATCCTGAATATCATATACCAATACATCTATTCCTTTGAGCATGTCGGGTGTTGCTTTACGGGTTTTTCCATAAAGTGAGTATACAGGTAATCCTGTTTTCGGATCGTTGGCGGTATCTACTTTATCGCCGGCCCATACATCGCCACGAACGCCATGCTCGGGACCGAATAATGCTACAAGTTTCACGTTGGGAGCTTCCGAAAGAATGTCTATGGTCGATTTCATGTTACTGTCGACGCCTGTTGGATTGGTAATCAATCCTACACGTTTGCCTTCGAGTAATTTAAATTTATGATCTACAAGTACTTCTAAACCTGTTTTGACAGTCGCTGCGAACGCGTTGACCGAGATAAAGAAACTTAGGATGAACAATAATTTTCTCATTATATATAGTGTTGTGATTTTATGCAAACGTTTGCATTGCTCCGCAAAAATAGGAAAAAAATTCGTTTCCAACCAAAAGTATTTCTACTTGTCTCATTTTAATTTCATTTTTTTTAATCAAAAAAAAGAAATCCTGAATTTTATTTTAATACACCTGTAACCCTAGTTGATTTTGATATTGTGCTGTAAATTAGATACAATCAGCCGACAGGATGCAATGAAAAAATGTATACTGAAGATTTTGATTTGTTTTTTTGGGCTCAGGTAAGTTTATTTTAAAAATTATAATAACTTTGCATAATGAATAATCAAAACGAAGCTCATATGAAAAAGCAATTGACAATAGCTTTAGTGGCTCATGATAACCGCAAAGCTGATATGGTAGAGTGGGCGGTATTTAACGCAGATATGTTATCGAAACACAAATTGGTATGTACCGGTACCACGGGTAGCCTGATACAAAAAGCTTTCGAAGAAAAAGGCGTATCGGCCGAAGTGGTTTGTATGAATTCAGGTCCTATGGGAGGCGATGCCGAAATAGCTGCTTTGGTAGTTCGTAAACAAATTAATCTGGCTGTGTTCCTGATCGATGATTTGAATGCTCAACCTCATGAGGCTGATATCCAGATGCTTCTTCGTCAGTGCCGCGTTCATAATGTGCCTATTGCCTGCAATCGTTATAGCGCCGACTTAATGATAACAAGCACTTTATGGGACAACGATGACTATGTGCCTAGCGAACCAAGATATATAAAATTTAAGCGATAAAACTTATTGTGAATACATTATAAGCAAAGCCTTCCCCAAGTGCTTTGCTTTTTTTTTGTTTAAATATTTGTAAATGAAATGAATATAATGCATGCTGTTTTTTACCGATAAATAATAACAATAAAAGTGAGTTAATTAAAGTTAACTCAAGTGTACAAATAAAATAATAGATGTACTTTTGCAAAGTTGTTTATGCAACTATTATTTTACGAACTAAATAAAATGACACAATTACACACCGACGAAGCATTTACTATTCTGACAGGGAAAATATCAACTGCCATCAATAGAACATTCCTGAGAGCCTTTGCCATAGAAGGAGTGGACATTACTACCGAACAATGGTCGATTTTAGCCTGCTTGTGGCAAAAAGATAAAGTTACTCAGCAAACACTTTGTTCTCTGACACTCAAGGACAAGCCCAGTATGACCCGCCTGATTGATAATCTGGAAAAACGTAACCTTGTTACGCGTGTTTCGGATCACAACGACAGAAGAATAAATCTGATTCATCTAACGGATGCAGGAATGGCACTTCAGGCCAAGGCTACTGAAGTTGTACAGAAAATTGCTACTAAAACATTGAATAACATTAGCGATGATGAATTAAATGTTTCTAGAATAGTATTGAAAAAAATAATGATTAATCTTCAATAAATTTTTTTATTTATATAGTTGTAAACACAACTATTGTTTAACTAATTATATTAACAGAGAATGGAAAAAAGGTATTTAGCTTTGGTTATGTTGTTTTCGGCATTATCAATGTCGGCACAAACAGTATTAACGTTGGAAGATTGTAGACAAATGGCTATGAGTCACAACAAAACCCTGCAAATAGCGCAGGAAAATGTAAAAGCAGCCAATGAACTTAAAAAAGCAGCATTTACACAGTTCTTCCCAAATTTTTCGGCCAATGGGACCTATACATGGAACGAAAAGAATCTTTCGTTGCTCAGTGAAGACAAGTATTTGCCGGTTTACAACATGAGTGCCAATGGAACTCCAAATTATGCAGGTTCATGGAACAACTCATGGACGATGGTGGATGGTTCACCGGTGCCCTTGGATGCATCAGGAATCCCCTTCAATCCCAAAACAAATCCGGATAAAATTATGTGGAAAAATTATGCTTTACTTCCCAAAAGTGAATTAGAGTTTGATGTTCAGAATGTTTTTGCGGGATCGGTAGGATTTGTTCAGCCGCTATTTATGGGAGGCAAAATTGCTGAATTGTACAAAATTGCAAAGTATGGCGAAAACCTTGCCGAAGCGCAGAAGGTAAATAAAGAACATGAATTGATGATTGAAGTGGATGAGGCTTACTGGCGGGTGGTATCGCTGGAGAATAAAATAAAACTGGCCAAAGAATACAGAAATCTGATTGCCAAAGTAGAGGAAAACGTAAAAGTAATGATTGAAGAGGGCGTAGCTACAAAAGCGGAAGCGCTGAAAGTGCGGGTAAAACTCAACGAGGCCGACGTAACTGTTACCAGGGCCGAAAATGGATTGAACCTTTCGCGCATGGCGTTGAATCAGTTGTGCGGTTTGCCTCTGGAAACTATTTATACTTTGAATGACGAAAATTTGGGTAAAGAAATGATAGTGCCTCAGCTTGTACCGCTCGAATTGGCGCTGCAGAACAGACCCGAAATGACAGCACTTACACAGCTTCAAAACATTGCCAAATCCAACGAGAAACTGATGCTATCCCGCTTTTTGCCAACCATTGCTTTGTCGGGCAACTATTTGGTTACTAACCCCAATGTGTACAATGGTTACGAAAACGAATTTGGCGGTATGTTTAGTGTTGGTGTTGTTGCGCATGTGCCTTTATTCCATTTCGGCGATAAAATACACACTTTGAATGCTGCCAAAGCGCAAAGCAGAATTGCCACTATGCAGTTGGAGGAAACAAAAGAAAAAATGCAGTTGCAAATAAAACAAACTTCGTACAAAGTGGCCGAAAGTTTGAAAAAGCAAAAAACAACTCAGAACAATGTAGAGCAAGCCGTTGAAAATTTGAAATATGCCACCGATGGATTTGAAGAAGGTGTTATTTCATCGACCGATCTGCTTGGTGCACAAACCGCCTGGTTATCTGCAAAATCGGACGATATCGATGCACTTATCGAAGTGCGATTATGTGATCTGTATCTGCAAAAATCGCAGGGCACTCTTCCTTCGCCAACAGCTTCTACAATCAATCAACAGAAATCAGTAAAAAAATAAACCAATCAATTTTCAAAAAATATTACAGCAATGAAAAAGCAAAATAAAGAACTACGCGTGGGATTAATGGGATTAATCATCGTTATAGTATTGGTATTCATTATCGGCATTTATGTGTATAAACCCGAACCTGTGATTTTGCAGGGCGAAGCTGTGGCATCGGAAGTACGTATTTCAGGGAAAGTTCCGGGACGTATCAAAGCATTTCTGGCCGAAGAAGGAAGCAGCATACATGCAGGCGATACATTGGTAATCATCGACAGCCCAGAGTTGGACGCCAAGTTAGATCAGGCGACTTCGGCCGAAGATGCAGCTTTGGCTCAAAATAAAAAAGCAAACAAAGGAGCACGGAAAGAACTGATTTTGGGTGCTCACGAAATGTGGCAAAAATCATTGGTAGGTGTTGATATTACTAAAAAATCGTTCGACCGTGTACAACGCCTGTACGACAAAGGCGTTTTGCCTGCACAGAAAAGGGATGAAGCCGAAGCTCAATATAAGGCTGCCGTTTCCACTGCAAATGCTGCAAAATCGCAATACGACATGGCTTTGAATGGCGCTGAACTTGAGGACAAAGAAGCCGCTTTGGCTTTGGTGGGCAGAGCAAAGGGAGCCGTGAAGGAAGTAAAATCTTACCTTCAGGAAACAACGCTTACTTCGCCAATTGATGGTGAAATAAGCGAAATTTATCCCAAACGTGGTGAGCTGGTGGGTACCGGAGCGCCTATTATGACTGTTGTAGACATGACTGATATCTGGTTCAGCTTTAATGTGCGAGAAGATTTGCTTGGAGACATGAAGATTGGAAGTACTTTTAAAGTAAAAATTCCTGCATTGAATAATCAGGAAGTGGAAGTAAAAATCAGTTATGTGAAAGCATTGGCAAGTTATGCGACCTGGAAAGCCACTAAAACCAGTGGACAATTCGATGTGAAAACTTTTGAAGTACGTGCGCGCCCTACGCAGAAAGTGGCTGATTTGCGTCCGGGAATGACTGCATTGGTCGAAAAAGCACTTAAGTAAAAAAACACAAAACTGACTAAAATGTCAACAAATATATTATCAGCATTTTTTAGAACATTTAAACGCGAGTTAAAGCGAATGGGTAGTCGTCCCATCTACTTTCTGGCGACGGTGGGCGTCATGCTTTTTTGCTACATTTTCTTTCTCACGCTTATGAAGGAGGGACAGCCGGTAGCTATGCCTGTTGGAATTGTCGATTTTGATGATTCCTCGCTCTCGCGTCAGTTTGTTAGGAATTTGGATGCTACTCAGCAATCGGAAGTTGTGATGCATCTCAATAGTTATTCCGATGCGCGAAAAGAAATGCAAAAGGGAAATATTTATGCATTTGTGGTGATCAGGGACAATTTTGAAGCAGAAGTGATGGCCAATCATAGGCCAAAAATGACTTTTTATGTAAACGACGCATATTTAGTTGCAGGCTCACTTTTGCTGAAAGACATCACCTATATGAGTGAGTTGACAGCCGGAGCTGTGAAACAAAAAGTATTGAAAGCCAAAGGAGTAGAGGATAGTCGAATCATGGGGATTATTCAGCCGATAAGAATGGATATGCATTCGATAGGAAACCCCTGGGCAAATTATGGGGTGTATCTGCTCAATGTGCTTTTGCCCGGTGTATTGCAAATAATGATATTGATGCTCACAGTTTTTGCTATCGGTGTAGAACTGAAAGAAAAAACATCGCGCTTATGGTTACGTACAGCCGATAATTCGATGTTTGCAGCACTAATGGGGAAACTATTGCCTTATACAATTATTTTTACGTTCTTGGGTATTATTGGTAACCTCTTATTGTATTGGTATATGGGCTATCCAATGAACTCGAACATAGGTTGGATGTTTCTGACAACCTTTCTTTATGTAATGGCTTATCAGGCAATTGGTATACTCCTGATTGGAATAACGCCGGTACTCAGAGATGGCGTTACGCTGGCAGCCTTTTTCGGTTTGCTTGGCTTTACATTTGCTGGTTTTACATTTCCTATCGAACAAATGCCTTATGTTACGCAAATTTTCAGTAACTTTTTCCCAATTCGCTATTATTTTAAAATCTATGTGAATCTGGCATTGAATGGCTTAAGTATTGGTTATTCCGTACATTATCTTATTGCTTTACTTGCGTTTACAATTTCGCCAATGTTTGTGTATATCCGACTGAAAAAGGCGGCTATTTATCAAAATTTTCCTACAAAATAAAGAAAATGAAAAATTCAAAAGAAGATAGACCTTTGATATTGAGGATTATTTCTCATTTCAAAGCCATGTTTTACATTTTTGTGGACGAAGTAAAGAATATTTTTAAGGATCGTGGTGTTACGATTCTTGTCGTTGTGGCTGTAGTGGCTTATCCTTTGCTTTACTGTTCGCTTTATATCAACGAAACGCTTGTGGATATGCCTGTGGCTGTTGTTGATGCTTCGCGTACACCAAGGTCGGCTGAGTTTATCCGTCATATGGATGCTACACGCGATGTTTATGTTGCCGAAAAAATGGCGACTATGCAGGAAGCCGAACAGACTTTTAATGAAGGCAAAATACATGGTGTTATATATATACCTGCCGATTTTGACAAAAAGATAAATAAAGGTGAGCAAGCTGTGGTATCGGTGTATAGTGATATGAGTAGTTTCTTGTATTACAGGGCTATGGTGGTATCCACCAATTACGTATCCTTGGATATGGGCGCAGAAATTCAGGTGGCCAGACTCAATGCTATAGGTGTAACAGGCGAACAACAAGCCAGCGTTTCGGATCCTATCCCTTACGATAGTGTTATTCTTTATAACGAAGGAATGGGATTTGCCAGTTTTTTGATGCCGGCTATTCTGATACTGATTTTACATCAAACTTTGTTCTTTGGCATCGGAATGGCAGCCGGAACGGCACGCGAGGAAAACCGTTTTCATGAACTTGTCAGTTCGTCGGTCCACCGGGGTGGCACGTTTAGGGTTATTTTAGGCAAAGCCTTAGCCTTCTTCTCGCTTTACTTTTTGTGGTCGGTTTATTTGTTCGGCTTTATTCCCTGGCTGTTCAATCTGCCGCACATTGGTAATCCGTTTACATTGCTCGAGTTTGTAATTCCGTTTTTATTAGCAACAATTTTCTTCTCGATGACGGTGTCGGTATTTGTGCCCAGCCGCGAAATACAAATGGTTTTATTGTTGTTCTTCTCGCTTATATTGTTGTTCTTAAGTGGAATATCGTGGCCTCAGTCGGCCATCAACGGAGTATGGAAAGTGTTTAGCTGGCTATTTCCTGCCACCTTTGGTATTCAGGCTTATTTCAAAATAAATACAATGGGAGCAGGTATTCACGAGGTGGGATTTGAACAGGTCGGATTGTGGATACAGACTACAGTGTATTTTATTACTACTTTATTGGCTTATCATTGGCAAATGAAAAGGCAAATGAAAAAGGAGGAAAAATAGTGTATCGCCAGAGGAGGATGTTGGACTGAAAAATTGCGACAGTTCTGATTACTTTCTTTTTAGCAGTACTTTTTTTACAAGAGCAGAGATGTGACATTGCCACATCTCTGCTTTTGTTTTGTAATAGGCCGGCCAATTTTATCGACGGTCGCCGTTCGTGCGTGTATTGCTGCTGTTGGTCGAATTCGTTGGTCTATTGCTAGTCGTTGTTTTAGTAGTGTTAGCACGCATTTGTTTTTCTACTTTCACCGGTTGACCAATGGTGCGACCGTAATAATTGGTACCCTGCGAAGTTCTCGAAGTTCCTTCGGTACCTGTCGTACTTTCAGTTTTGTTTTCGGTGGCCGTACGGGTAGTTGTAGGCCTGTCGGTAGTACTTGCAGCAGGTGTTGTTGTGTTGTACGGCGTCGAACGGTTTTCGACGGGCGTACGGTTGCCATTTACATTACGATCGGTAGCATTGCTGTTATTTTGGCTATCATTTGTAGTACGGGTGCCATTTACATTGCGGTCGGTGCTATTGTTAGTGTTTCGGTTATCAACCGGGTTGCGGCTGTTGTTTGTATTGTTGTTTGTGTTTTGATTGTCGACAGGCGTACGGGTGCCGCCTACATTACGGTCATTGGTAGTGTTGTTATCAGTATTCACCGTCGGGCGATTGGTTTGATTGCCTGAGTGATTGATGCTGTTGTTGGTTACATTGCGTCTGTTATATTGCTGCTGGTCTTCCTTTGAGTATTTAAAGTTCCTGTTGTTGCTTTCATTGCTATTGTCCCAGTTGCGGGCACGATGATAATCTTTTTCTTCCCAGTAAAATGCCGAACGGGTATTCTCGTTGTAACCTCTTACGTAGGCAAAATTACTCCGGTCGTAATAGTCGCGGTAATAGTAGCGTGGATAGTGCGATACATAATACTGGTGATGCATCCAGGGCTGATAAATGTTTGCATTCAGCACAATGGTATAGCAGTTATTGAGGTCGTAATCGGAATATTGTCTCGGCAGGTTTCTGTAATAGGACCAACGACCGTTTTGGAGATAAACGAACTCACGTGCATTGATGTCATAATAAGTTTCGATATCGGGCAAATAGTAATAGCGTGCTTCGCTATAGTAAGGCGCCCATTCGGGATAATCATTCACGGGCGCTGCCGAAGGTGAAGTATAGCTGTAAACAGAGCAAGCTGAAAACAGCAATACGATAAAGATGGTTACAGCCCATTTGCTAAAATCAATGAATCTTTTCATGCTATTTGATTTTTAATAATTTATATTTAGTTACAAGGATATAGTTACAAGTAAACAAGGATACAAGTAAATAGGATACTTTGAATTGCTTAAATACAATTTTCGTACCATTCGCTTTTTTTAGAACATCCACCCTTGTACGCCTGCTCTTTACTCATTCATCAGCTGAACATTACATTCCTCTACAAACGTACTAAATTGTTTTCACAAATCAATTCCTCTATCAATTGTTTTTTTGATGCTGATTCATTTTGGGTAATAGAATGTGTGATTGATGTAATATATTCCTCAAATCATGTAACGCTTGCGGTAATTACTATTCTCATCTTTGTATATCAACAATTTATTAAACCATTTCTCAAACTTAAAGAGGCATTTTAAAAACAATATATATTATGCAATACTCAGAAAAGAAACGCACAATAACTGCTGGCCATCTAACTGTTAGTTATACTGATGAAGGAATAGTCAGTGCACCGGCGATAATTTTTATTCACGGCTTTCCGTTGAATAAATCGATGTGGAACAGGCAAATTGAAGCATTAAAGCCAAATTACCGTGTAATTGCCTATGACATTCGTGGATTTGGAAATTCCGATGCGGGTAACGATGACTTTTCCATTGAACTTTTTGTAAGTGATCTGCTCGGTTTGATGGGTGCCCTGAACCTGGATAAAGCCATGCTTTGTGGCTTTTCGATGGGCGGATACATTGCTTTGAACGCCATCCAAAACCATCCCGAACGATTCAATGCCCTGATCTTGTGCGATACAAATTGCACGGCCGATAAGCCCGAAGCAAAAGAAAAAAGGATGAAGTCCATCGAAAACATAAAGGAAAAAGGATTGGAACAATATGCTGACGAAAGTTTGAAAAAGCTTTTTGCAGCTGTCTCCGTTTCAAAGCAGATAGAAGAAATAGCAATTGTAAAGGAAATGATCTTAAAAACGTCTAAACCTACCATCTATAAAACTTTACATGCATTGGCCGAACGTAAAGCAACCTGCACCCAATTGCATGAAATAAAAGTGCCTGTGCTTATTCTTGTAGGGAAAGAAGATGAAATTACGCCTCCTGAAGTAGCCTTGTTAATGCATGAAAAAATTAAAGGATCGACACTGCACATTATTGAGCAGGCCGGACATCTCAGTAATATCGAAAATGGCGATAAATTTAATGAGCATCTCATCAAATTTATGGCATTTGTATAATCAACGTAACTAAAAAACAATAGAATGGAATTACTTAATAAAGAATTTATCAACGAACTACTGACGATAGGTCAGGAACCATGTCTTTCTCTTTACATGCCTACCCACCGAAGTCATCCCGAAAATCTGCAGGATCCCATCAGGTTTAAAAACCTTGTTAAACAATTGGAAGAATCTCTCCAGCTAAAGTATTCATCTGCTGAAGTGAAAAAACACATTGAACCTGTGGAAGCCCTTGTCGAAGACGATGATTTATGGAATCATACTTCGAATGGTTTGGCTGTTTTTAGTGCTGATGGGTGGATCAAAGTGGTGGGATTACCGGTTTCGGTTGATGAATTGGCCATGGTGGCCGATAGTTTTCACACGAAACCACTGAGACAATACCTGCAATCAACCGATCGGTACCATGTTTTAGGACTAAGTCTTCAGGAAGTAAGGCTTTTCGAGGGAGACCGTCATGCGCTTGTTGAAATTGAGCTAGGTGACTATACTCCAAAACTGAAAACAGATGAATATGGTGATGAATTGACAGATGATGTTTCAGTTGGAGGTTCAGCTGAAAGTTTGACTTTTCACAACGATGGAGGAAGTCAAAAAGATGAAGAGGAAAAAGATGCTGAGCACTTTTTTCGCGTTGTGTCGAATGTAATTTACGAACGTTATTCGAAACCTACAGGTTGGACACTGATCCTTAATGCTTTACCCAATCACCACAGTTTATTTCAAAAGGTAAATAAAAATCCCTTGCTGTTGCCCCAAAGTATTGCCATCAACCCTACATCCGTATCAGCAGATAAACTTGTAACGCTGGCATGGGAAATAATGGAGCCTGAGTATTTACAAAAGCTTGACAGTCTTGTGTCAAGGTTCGAGCAAGCAAAGGCGAATGGAAAAGGCAGCGATGACATTAAAGAAGTAGCCGCAGCTGCTGTCGAAGGAAGAGTGGATACGCTACTTATCGAAGCTGACCGGATGATTGCGGTTAGGATAACAAATTTGGTGACCGGCAATACGCAAAAAAAAGATTTGACGAATCCGAAAGTAGATGATTTGCTCGACGATATGGCCGAATTGGTAACGAAAATGGGAGGAGCGGTCATGGTTTTGCCCGCCGACAAAATACCTTCGGAAACAGGTCTGGCTGCAATATACAGATATTAAAAACAAAACAGGACATGAGCAACGAAGAAATTGAGAAAGATTTAAACGCTAAAATCTTAAAAGCTACAATGACAATCAAGGAGCAATATACTGAATTGTCGGGCTTTTTAGAAGAAATGCCTGCAACAATTCCGTCGGAGGAAAACGCTGAAATAACGCTGAAGAATTTAAACGCTTATTATGAATCGCTCAACTCGATATTGAGCAAATATAAATTGGAACATCCCAAAAGCTCAAAATAAAACATGATCTTATCAGGGATAAAACTTAAGCAATAAGAAAAATATAATGTCGTATTAATAAACCAGTAATGTGCTGTTTATCCTCTTTTTATTAAATGGAAAATACTACATTCTTGAATAACAAATATTTAAAACCTAACAATGAAAACAACAATGAATGAAACAAAGCCGGGAATGGCAAGAGCTGAATATATTGAAGTTGAAAAAAATGTACACCTTCACATTACCGATGCCGGAGAAGGTAAGGCCATAGTCCTTCTACCCGGATGGCCATTGAGCGATGAGATGTATGAATATCAATACAATGAGTTGATAAATGCCGGCTTCCGGGTTATCGGTATCACCTTTCGTGGCTTTGGTCGGTCGTCGAAACCCTACAGTTCGTATAATTATGATGTTCATGCCTTAGATATAAAACGCGTGTTGGATCAGTTAGATATCAATGATGCTACTTTGTGTGGCTTCTCTATGGGTGGAGCCATTGCTGCCGCTTATGTTTCATTCTACGGTTCAACACGTGTTTCTAAACTTGTGTTGGCAGGAGCTGCTACACCAAGCTGGATACAACGCGAAAACTTTCCGTATAACCTTCCCAAAAGCGATGTGGACGATTTGATTGCGTTAAACAATACCGACCGACCAAAGCTTATTTCCAATTTTGCAAAGATATTCTCGGCTACTGAAACAACCTTAAACGAAGGCATCGGCAATTGGTTGACTGATATCAATCTGAGTGCGTCATCCTACGCCACAGTTAAATGTTTAATGGCGTTGCGCGATACCGATTTGAGAGCTGATCTGAAAAAGATCAAAATTCCGACCTTAATTCTGCATGGGCGGAAGGATAAAATCTGTTCTTTCGATTTGGCCGAACAGACTTTACAACTTATCCCGCATGCACAATTGGTGGCTTTTGAAAAGAGTGGTCATAGTTTGTTTTTGGAAGAAACAAAGAAGTTCAACGCAGCACTTATCAAATTTGCAGCCGAATAGACTGAATACAAACAAAGTGAGGGTGTTGTTTCAGGAGGACACCCTCACTACGAACCATTAAAAACAGATAACACAATGGAAAAGATATTGAATAAGAAAAGAGTAGCTGTTATGGCTACTACCGGTTTTGAACAATCGGAATTCGTTGAACCAATAAAAGCGCTTCAAAACGAAGGAATTTTAGTGGACGTACTGTCAGTAGACGAAGCTGAAATAACAGGTTGGGATGAAACCAAATGGGGTGATAAATTCAACGTTGACAAAACAATTGAACGAGCATTGTCCGGCGATTATGATATGTTGGTATTGCCGGGTGGTGTGCTGAATACCGACTCGTTAAGAACAAATGCATCAGCGATTAAATTTACAGCTGAATTTTTTGAACAAGATAAACCTGTTGCAGCTATTTGTCATGCAGGTTCTATATTAATTGAAACAGGATTATTAAAAGGGAAACAAATGACGTCTTATAAATCAATTAAAACAGATTTGATAAATGCCGGCGCCGACTGGAAAGATGAGGAAGTGGTTGTCGATAATAAGCTTATAACAAGCAGATCTCCCAAAGATCTTCCGGCTTTTTGTAAAAAGATAATTGAGATGATGAAAGTTTCAGAAATGAAGAATGAATAGTTGGAGAGTTTGTAGATTTTGAGAATGAAGAGGGGGAGATAAAGTTTCGGGTTTCGGGTTCTGAAGGCTGGAGACAATTCGGTAGTTCTGAGTATTGAGTTCTGAGTTCTGATTTACAAGATGTTTCTCTTCTTGTTCTTAAATGGTAAATAGTAAATTGCAAAATAGTAAATAGGGATGGCTTTTACTTGAGCGAGGCTTTTTCTTTCTCTCTCTTTTTAGTAGGCACAATAAACATTGGGATGGTGGTGTGTTGCAGTACATCGGCAGTAACGCTCCCAACTAAAACCTGCTGTAACCACTTGTGACTGTGCGAACCCATAACAACGACATCGATGTGCATTTCTTTGATGGTATCTAAAATACAATTGGCAAAATCACCTTCTTTTACTACCGTTTGAATATTTTCATCCTTCAAGTGTCGTTTTGTCTTTTGAAGAAATTGTCTGGAAGCATCTTTCATTTCTGTAACGGTGTCCAGTTGCATGGGCCCGAGATTAAGATCGGTCAATGAATAAGCGATCAAATCAACAACTACGTGGATAAGGATTACTTCGGCATTCATTGCTTTTGCAAATGCGAACCCTACTTCAGCTACCTTTTTTGCCGTTGGGTCATAATCAAGTGCAATCAGTACTTTGTTTATTTCTGGTGTTTTCATAACTGTCTGTTTTTAAATCAATAATTCATATTCCTACATTTGATACACAAAGTTAGGGTCACGCTCACTGAAAATGTTACATAATTATGTCGTAAAATTATATTATTCACATATTTAGGAGGGATGAGAAAATCGTTTCGGGTTTCGGATTCCGGGAGTTAGACCGGAGACAGTTCAACAGTCTTTGCTCTTTTGTCTAAGGTCTAAAGTCTAAAGTCTAAGGTCTGGCGACACTTGAACAATTCAACAGCCAAAGACCGGGGACTGTTGACAATTGACCTTCATCTTTTTCCCAAAAAACTTGCTGTTGTTAAATATGTTATCTATCTTTGGACGGTGATCATAATAACTACTTAATACTAAAAAAAATGGAAAATAAATTTGAATTAAAATCAATTCTCTTAGCCCTTTCGATATTATTAGGGCTTTCTTTGTTAGGCTTTTTTATTTTTAAAGGTCTGAAGACATTTAGCGACAAAGACCGAGTGGTCACAGTAAAAGGATTGGCTGAAATGAATATGACGGCAACTTCAGCGATTGTTACTTTAGAATTTTCATATTCGAGTGATAATTTGCAGGACATAATAAAGCAAACAGAAACTAAGAAAAACGCCATTATTAATTATTTGACGACGAATGGATATGATAAAAATGACATAACAATAAAGAATATAGGCGTAACCGACCGTCAGAAATATTATGAAACCCAATTCGTCAATAATCAGCAGGTGCAGGTAAAAGTGGATAGATATACAGTTATTCAGAGCATAAATATTCAATCGAAAGATGTAAAAAGCACAGAAGATAAAAACGCCCGGATATTATTGGATTTAGTAAGCAAGGATTTAACCTGTACGATAAGTGCAAACTATACTTTCCCCGATTTAAATTCGATTAAACCTCAGTTAATAGCCGAAAGTACAAAAAATGCACGTGTCGCCGGCGAACAGTTTGCCAATGATTCGCAGGCAAAACTGGGCAAAATAAAAACAGCTTCGCAAGGTCAAATCACTATTGCCGGAAAGTATTATTACGACGAAGAAAACAGCGAAAAGCCCAAAGAACCTTTCGTTCAAAAGGCAAGGGTAGTGAGCACTATTGTTTTCTTTCTGGAATAACGAGTTTTGAGTGTCGTGTTCCGTGTTCAGGGATGGAAGCCATTGTGGATTCGATAATTTGAAAATTTGAGTATTGAGTATTGAGTTCCGAGTGCAGGACGAATTAACGCTTCAACAGTTACACAATTCAACAGTTCAACAATTTAACAACAGCCGGAGACCGTTGACAATCGTAAATCGTAAATAATGAATATGAAACACACACTTTTCCAATTTCTGATGGTGCTTTCAGGTGTATGCATCGCCCTTAACGCCATTGCACAGGAAACCAAAGCAGCATCACCGGCTTCAACAGGTATTGTTATTGTTCCTCATCTTGGTAAAGCGCCCAAATTCAAAGAGAAAGATTTGTCGGGCTATTTGTTGGTCTATTTTAAAGACCAGACTCATTCTGCCTATTTTGCTATCAGCACCGATGGTTATACTTTTACGGATGTAAACGGTGGGCAACCGGTATTGAATGGTGCTGAATTGGCCGAACAGAAAGGAGTACGCGATCCACACATTACCCGAGGACCCGATGGTGCATTTTATTTGGCAATGACCGATTTACATATATTTGGTAAACGGGCAGGCTACCGCGATACGGAGTTTGAACGACCTGCCGAGAAGTATGGATGGGGGAATAACCGTGCCATTGTGCTTATGAAATCGTACGACCTGATACATTGGACGCATTCCGACTTCCGCGTGGATAAAGCATTTCCCGAACTTGGTGATATTGATTGTTCGTGGGCGCCACAAACGATTTACGACCCTGCAAAAAAGAAAATGATGGTTTATTTTACCATTCGGTACGATAACAAGGAATGTCACATGTATTATTCCTACACCAACGAAGACTTTACCAAACTGGAAACCGTACCGCAAAAAATAACCGACATAGGTGGAATTGATGGCGACATTACTAAAGTGGGAAACGAATACCAAATGTTTTATGTCTCCGATGCCAAAGTATTGCATGCCGTTTCAGACAAAATAAACAAGGCTTACAAAGCCCAAACAAGAAGAATAGATCCCGAAAAGGTTTCCACCGAAGCGCCTAATGTTTTTAAACGAATAGGTACCGACACCTATGTGCTTATGTACGATGTGTATGGGGCACATCCCAATAATATGGGATTCAGCGAAACCACCGACTTTGTAAACTTCAAAAACATTGGTCATTTCAATGAAGGTGTGATGAAAACAACTAACTTTAGCAGCCCAAAACACGGTGCAGTTACTTATCTTACTAAAAAAGAAATCAAAGCCATTGTCGAACACTGGAAGACAATGAATAATGAATAATGCATAATTGATAATTCGAAGATTTGAGAATTTGAGTGCTGAGTGGTGGACGAATTAACGCTTCAACAGTTACACAATTCATTAGTTACACGGTTCTACGCTTCCACACAGTTATTTATTGAACTAAATCTCGCAGACCATTGATCTCCCCTTTTTTCTCCCTCTCCTTTGGGAGAGGGCTGGGGTGAGGTTGGGGAGTACCCGAAGGGGGGAGGGGTTATAATTATTATAAAATGACAAGAATCAATTTTACAATCTCTTTCTTTATAGTTTTACTCTGCTTAACCGTTGCAGGTTGCAATAAGCGTGTAAATGTCGAACAATACGATGTTGTAACAATTGCCAGGGTGGATACTTTTAAATACGATAAATCGGGCATGTCTGTGGTATTTAATTATTTTGTTGAAAATAAAAAATTTACCGCAATGCTATCAGTGAATCGTGAAAAAATGATTCCTAAAGGTTTTCCAATTTATATTAGATACTCAAGTGCAGATAATAGCGACTATAAAATACTTACTGATAGTACTGTTGTTATTAATGACAGTTTGCAGGTAAGGTATATGCATAAAACAGCTGGCGGATTTACATATAAAATAGAAAAGAGGCAATGAGACAAGCAATGAAAGACGTATTTGATAATAAAGTAAATCGGTTTATTGCCTTTGTTGCTATTTTAGGGATATTTGTAATTGTTGTTTATATACGTTCGAGTAATCACATACTGGAGAAAAGATTAGATAAAAACGGTATAGAATGTAATGCAGTAATCATTGGCACGTGGTTCATTCCCAAGAAAGGGACTGTGGCCATTTATATGTTCTCAGCCCAAAATGAATATTTTACAGGTCAGTTTATTTATCCGTCGGATATAAAAATGAATGAATCTGATATTGTTGTTGTAAAATACAATGTTGAGGACCCGAATGAAAATATATGTACGAACGCAAATTTTTAGATGAAGCAATTGAGAATGAATAATGCATAATTCATAATTCGAAGATCTGAGTTTTGAGTATTGAGTTCTGAGTTTTGGACGAATTAACGCTTTATCAGTTACACAATTCAACAATTTAACGCTTCAACAAAGACCGGAGACTGTAGACCGGAGACAATCGTAAATAATTAAATAGTAAATGACGAATATGAAACACACACAATGGACGAAACTACATGTTTTTGCAGTTTTCTTTTTTCTTTCAACAGCTTTTGCGCTTGGGCAGAACAATAACGGTGATTATACAGCAAGTAAAGTGGCCGAGGGGGTGTGGACAATTGTTGAAAGTGCTTCAACGCCTGTAAATATCTATTTAGTGGAGGGAAAAGACAGTGCTTTACTTATCGATACCGGTTATGGTTATGGCGATTTGAAAGCTTATGTGAAAACATTGACACAACTACCGCTTATTGTTGTCAACACCCACGGACATGGCGATCACAACGGAAACGACAGTCAGTTTGCAAAGATTTATGCTCATCCTGCCGATTTTAATATGATCAATGGCAGCTACAACAAGGAAAAAAGAAGGAAAGCAGCTCAACAGGGAGAACGTATTGCTCCGCCTCAACTGATGTCCGTAAAAGATGGATACCTATTCAACCTTGGCAACCGGAAACTGGAGGTGATAGAAGTACCGGGACATACACGCGGAAGTATTTGTCTGTTGGATACCAAAAATAGAATATTATTTGCCGGAGATAACACAAATACGCTTGTCTGGCTGTTTTTGAAAGATTGTACTCCCCTTGAAGTATATCTGAAAAGCTTACAAAAAGTGGCGAAACGCAGCAATGAATTCGATACCGTTATGCCGGGTCACAACGAACCACTTCCAACAGCATTTATAAACGATCAAATCGGCTGTGTGAAAAACATTTTAGCCAGAACCTGTTCAGCTGTTCCCTATAATGTAGGATCATTCTCTGCCGGCGCCATGTTGTGTAGATATTATAACGCTCAGGTAGCTTACGATCCAGAGAATTTGGTTGTAAAGAAATGAGGGAGAATTTGAGAATTTGAAGATTTGAGAATTTGAAGATTTGAGAATTTGTCCCGAAAGCTTTCGGGATTGAAAATTTGAGTGCTGAGTATTGAGTTCTGAGTATTGAGTTCTGAGTATTGAGTTCTGAGTTTTGGACTAATTAACGCTTCCACAATTCATCAGTTCCACAAACTCTGGCGACCGATGACTTTAGACCTTTGACTTTTGACAGCTGTGCCTTTGCCTGCATTTCTTCAACGATTCAACGATTCAACAACGTCCGGAGACTTTTTCACAATTTTCTAAAACATTAATAAAACTACAAATGAATTTACGTTTACAGTGCGACACAAAGGATATTGATTGGAAGTTGGTGGTTGATATTCTTCGGGAAGTGGGGATGGGTTATCGCACGGCTGAAATACACAAACAAGCGTTTAATAACAGTTATGCTGCTGTGTTTGTGTTCGACGAAAAAAGATTGATTGGTTTTGGAAGAGCGATCTCGGATGGAGTATATCAGGCTGCGGTTTACGATGTTGCAGTTGTACCCGACTATCAGGGAAAAGGAATAGGAAAAATCATACTGCAAACGATCATCAAGAATTGTCCCGACTGTAATTTTATTCTCTATGCTTCGCCAGGCAAAGAAAAATTCTACGAAAAGGAAAACTTTAAACGGATGAAAACAGGAATGGCACTGTTTGTAAATAGCAGTAAAATGAAAGAAAAAGGCTATACTGAATAATTGAATAATTGAGGGGCTGATGAAGTGCTGAGTTTTGAGTATTGAGTTCAGACTTCGCTCAGTGAACGGATTCAGTTATTTGTTACAATCCTTACTACAGCTTTTGTGAGGCACATTGACCTCCGTACGGTACGTACCCGGGCTCGCTGCGTACGTACCCGAGCTCGCCGCATACGAACCGTAACTACCATGGTACGCACTGTAGTCCTTACGTTGTGTACTCTTTCTCGTACAGTACGCACTCGAGAGCGAATAGTACGCACTCGAGGAGCTAGAGTACGCACCCGGGGAAACTCGTTGAGCGAGGTATGTAACAATTTTCAAAAAAAAAGACTGTTCAGAACGAACAGTCTTTTTTCGATATTGACCTTTTTCTCCCGGAAGTTGAGCCCTCCATGGAAAAAGTGTGTTGAATTTAGAATTCGATATTGGCCATACGTTTGTAGCCTGTATAACGCCATTTGGCATTTTCTTCGGCTGCAACGAACAGTTCTTTTGCTTCTTCGGGGAATTGTTTCATCAACGATGTGTAACGTACTTCACCTTTAAGGAAGTCCTGGAATTTTTCCCATTGTGGTTCTTTCGAATCGAGTTGCATTGGGTTCTTTCCTTCAGCTTCCAGTGCAGGATTGTAACGGTACAAATGCCAGTATCCGCAATCCACAGCATTTTTCTGTTCTTCGTTGGCTTTGCCCATACCTGCACGCAGTCCGTGACTGATACATGGTGAGTAAGCAATAACGATAGATGGTCCATCATAAGCTTCGGCTTCGCGAATGGCTTTCAGTGTCTGTGCCTGGTTAGCGCCCATGGCTACCTGAGCTACATACACATAACCATAAGTGGCAGCAATCATACCCAGGTCTTTCTTGCGAATTTTCTTGCCCGAAGCAGCAAATTTAGCAACAGCACCTACCGGAGTCGATTTCGAAGCCTGACCTCCTGTGTTAGAGTATACTTCGGTATCGAGTACCAGGATGTTTACGTTTTTACCCGAAGCAATAACGTGGTCCAATCCACCGAAACCGATATCGTAGGCCCATCCGTCGCCTCCGATAATCCATTGCGATTGTTTCACAAGGTATTGGGTAAGACCCGAAATGGTAGCACATTTATCACATTTCTTTTCGTTAACGAGCGGAGTGATTTTGGCAGCCAGTTCTTTCGATTTGTCGGCATCGTTGCGGAATTCAATCCATTCGGCAAATAAACCTTTCAATTCGTCCGAGCAGCAATCTTCTGCTATCGCTTCAGTCATCAGGCGTACCAAACGGTCGCGCATATTGTCGTAAGCGAATACCATACCCAAACCAAACTCAGCATTGTCCTCGAACAATGAGTTGGCCCATGCCGGTCCGCGTCCGTCTTCGTTGGTAGTATATGGAGTTGAGGGCGCCGAAGCAGAATAAATAGAGCTACAGCCTGTTGCATTCGAAACCATCTGACGGTCGCCGAAGAGCTGAGTTACTAATTTCACATAAGGAGTTTCACCACAACCGGCACAAGCGCCCGAGAATTCGAACAATGGAGTAGCAAGCTGTGAGTTTTTAACGTTGGCTTTTGTATCGACAAGATGTTGTTTTGTCTTCACTGTTTCAACGCAGAAATCCCAGTTGTCCTGATTTTCGTATTGAGTTTCGATAGGCACCATTTTCAATGCTTTACCGTTTTTGTTGCCCGGACAAACTTCAGCGCAGTTGTCGCAACCCATACAGTCGAGCACGTCAACCTGAATACGGAAGCTCATATCAGCAAACTGTTTTCCGTTGGCTTTCAAAGTGTCGGCAGCAAATGGAGCTTTCGAGGCTTCAACAGCATCCAACAGAAACGGACGGATAGCAGCGTGAGGACAAACGTAAGCACATTGGTTGCACTGGATACAGTTGTCTTTGTCCCAAACAGGAACAAATGCAGCTACACCACGTTTTTCGAACTTCGAAGTACCCTGAATCCAGGTACCATCTTCGCGTCCTTTGAATGCTGAAACAGGAATGTCGTCGCCGGCTTGTGCGTTGATGGGTTCTACAAGGTTTTTGATAAAGGCAGGAACTGCTTTGATCAATTCATCTTCGTCGGCAAGGAAAGCCCAATCAGCCGGAACATCAATTTTGGTGTATTCACCACCACGATCAACAGCTGCATAGTTTTTATTGACAACATCTTCTCCTTTTTTACCGTACGATTTCACAATGGCATATTTCATTTTCTCAACTGCAAGTTCGTAAGGAATTACGTTGGTAATTTTGAAAAATGCCGATTGAAGAATAGTGTTGGTGCGGTTACCTAAGCCTATTTCCTGCGCAATATTGGTTGCATTGATGGTGTACAATGTGATATTGTTGGCAGCAAGGTATTTTTTTACTTTCACCGGAAGGTGAGTTTTAACTTCTTCTTCGCTCCAAATTGTGTTCAGCAGGAAGGTTCCGTTTTTCTTCAAACCTTTGGTTACATCGTACAACCGCAGGTAAGCCTGAACGTGACAAGCTACAAAGTCGGGGGTGGTTACCAAATAAGTCGAACGGATCGGTGTGGTTCCGAAACGAAGGTGCGAACAGGTAAAACCGCCTGATTTCTTTGAGTCGTACGAGAAATAAGCCTGCGAGTATTTATCGGTGTTGTCGCCAATAATTTTGATAGAGTTTTTGTTCGCTCCTACAGTGCCATCGGCACCTAAACCATAGAATTTAGCTTCGTAAATGCCCGAGCCACCCAACGAAATTTCTTCGCCCAGTGGGAGTGAAGTGAAGGTAATATCATCAACAATACCTACTGTGAAACCATTGCGTGGCGAAGGTAAGGCTAAGTTTTGGTAAACTGCCAATACCTGAGCAGGAGTAAAGTCTTTAGAAGAAAGACCATAACGTCCGCCTACTACCAACGGTTGATTTTCAGTGCCGTAAAGCACATCTTTTACATCGAGGTACAATGGTTCTCCACCGGCTCCGGGTTCTTTTGTACGGTCGAGTACACAAACGCGTTTTACAGTTTTAGGCATTACCGAAAGGAAATGTTTAGCCGAGAACGGACGATACAGGTGAACAGAGATCAAACCTACTTTTTCGCCTTTTTCAGTAAGGTAATCAATACCTTCGCGGATGGCTTCGGTCGACGATCCCATGGCTACAACTACACGGTCGGCATCGGGAGCTCCGTAATAATCGAACAAGCCGTAGTTACGTCCAGTAATTTCGCCTAATTTGCCAAGATATTCTTCTACAACAGCCGGAATGGCATCGTAGAATGGATTCGAAGCTTCGCGGGCCTGGAAATAAATGTCAGGGTTTTGAGCAGTACCGCGCACAACAGGGTGTTCGGGGTTCAGTGCACGATCGCGGAATTCTTTTAATGCATCCTGATCGAGCAAGCCAACTACAGCTTCCTGATCTATTTCTTCAATTTTCTGGATTTCGTGCGAAGTACGGAAACCATCGAAGAAGTGAACAAAAGGTACGCGTGTTTTGATGGCGGCAAGGTGAGCGATAGCAGCTAAGTCCATTACCTCTTGTACCGAACCTGTGGCAAACATAGCACAGCCGGTCTGGCGAACAGCCATAACGTCCTGATGGTCGCCAAAGATGGAAAGCGCATGCGAAGCCAGTGCACGTGCCGAAACATGATAAACGCCCGGAAGTAATTCTCCGGCCACTTTATACATATTAGGCACCATCAGCAATAAACCCTGCGAAGCAGTAAATGTAGTCGTCAATGCGCCTGCCTGAAGTGAGCCGTGCATAGCTGCAGCTGCTCCACCTTCCGATTGCATTTCCTGTACCTGTACTTTTTCGCCAAACATGTTTTTGCGGCCACCGGCTGCCCATTCGTCAACATATTCTGCCATTGTCGACGATGGAGTGATGGGATAAATCGCAGCTACTTCACTGAACATATATGCAATATGTGCAGCAGCCTGGTTACCATCACAGGTTAAAAATTTTTTTGTTTTAGCCATTTTTGTTTGTAATTATAATTGTTTTAAATTTTCAATTCTCAATTCTCAATAAAGAAACCCGAACAACCAGAGCGGAATTTCGTTTTTATTCCCTATTTCGGCATCATTCAACACGTAAAATACTTTCGACGAATGATTGTGCTGAAGCTTGTAGTCGCATCTGAAATGGTATTGATGATCGATGCTGAATTCGTGCTGATACCTACTCAGGTTCACCTTGTGTTTGGCATGCAATGCATTGTAGAAAAATGTACGGCATTCGGCCTCTTTATCTATGCCTTCGTGACTTACCACATGCATCAGGTTGGTGTTCTGAACGTAAATTTGCTTGGGCTTCTTGGGAAATTCTTCTCCTTCGGCATATAGCAGGTTCAGCAAGCGTGCATCCTTAAGGTACTTGATATAATTCATTATGGTGGCGCGCGATGTTTCAATCTCTACGCTTAACTGACTTATATTCGGTCCGGCGGGTGCACTTGTCATCAGGATGTAGAGTAGTTTCCTTATCTTGGCCAGGTATTTAAGATCAATTTGTTTGATAAGCAAAATGTCCACCTCCAGCATCATGTTCATGGTTTTGAGCAGGTTTTCCGAAAAATTCCGGTGCTCAAGAAAGAATGGATAAAATCCATGTACGAGATAGGGTTGAAAAAAATCGAGCGGTTTTACTTTTGTGCAAATCTCGCGTGCTATTGCCACATGATTTTGCATAATTTCGTCGAGCGAATAGGACCTGAAAGTAGATCCGGCGCTGTAGTTCAGGTATTCGCGGAACGAAAATCCTCTCAGATTATAAGATACCACTATGTCCTGGATGTCGGTGTTGTTCTCAATCAGTCGCATCACCGACGATCCTGAAAATACAATGTGCAACTCAGGGTAGGTATCGTAGCACTCGCGCAATTCACTCGACCAGTTTTCGTATTTAAAAGTCTGATCGATAAGTAATGTTTTGCCACCCTGCTTGCAAAAATCTCCTGCAAACTCTACTAATGTGTGTTGAGTGAAATATAAATTGTTGAAATTTATGTAAAGGCACGAACGATTGGTTCCGAAATGCTCTTTGGCATATTGAAGCAGAAATGTTGTTTTTCCTACGCCACGGCTTCCTTTGATACCAATCAGTCGGTGGCTCCAGTCTATTTCGTCCATCAACTGCCGACGAACCGGCGATTGCACGTGTTCGACCAAATAGTTATGTGTTTTATAAAACGCCTCCATTTATTGTTATTTTGTCCACAAAATTACGATAAATAATTTGTTTTGCAATGTGGAGATGGCAAAAAACAGTAAGAAAGTAGTATTTATCTGATTGATTGCTATTTGAAAAATAGATATTTGTATATAAATTCACTTATACTGTAAAATTTGACAGAACTGTGGCCAATTTCCGAAAAGACCGAACAACAACCAACACTCATCTATTAACAAAGCATTCAACCCTTAGGATGGGATAAAAACAAAGTCTGGCGCTTATCGGAGCGAATTTAGTTTTTCCTTTAAGCTTTTTGAGAAATTGCGCGATACCGGAATTTCAGTATCGGTATGTTTCAATGCCAATCGAAGTCCCTGAGAGTTGCCTTTGACTTCAGCTATTTTAGAGGCGTTGACTAAAAAAGCCCTGTGGCATTTCAGTATCGATCGGTGTTTTTCAAGTTGCAGTTCGGTGCGTTTAAGTGTCGACCGCAAAAGCGTGTTTTTTAGTACTCCCTCTTTGTGGTAGTATATCTCTATATAATTTCCGGTCGATTCGATGTACAGCAGGTTGGATAGTTCGAGCTGAAAACGGTCTTTTTCGTTATCAGCTATCAGGGTTACCGACTCATCTGCAGCAATTTTATTTTCGTTTTTCAGGCTGCTGTTGAATTCCTGAGCCAGTTTTAAATTTTCGGTCAGCCATCTGTTCTGATTGATAATTGTAAGCGCTACTATGGGGATTAGCCCGACGGCGAGTGTAAATAACTGAAAATAAAAAAATACGGTCCAACTCCAATGCAAACTAAAAACAGAAGTGTAGATGAAGTTCCCCAATCCGATGCTAAAAATAATCCAGCTAAGCCAAATGAGTTGCTTCTGTACTGTCCAGTGTTTATTGTCGAATTGTTTTCTGAAAAAATATTGAATTATAACTATGTCGATAACCATCACTATCATTGTTACAACACCATATCCCAGACAAAACAAATACTTGTATTCGCCCGTAACCTGCGAAAGTCCAAAAGGTTGAAAAACAAGCATGAAAAGTCCGATAAAAAGCCCGATCGAAATTATTAATTTCCATTTATTGATCTGAACCGGATATGGTTGTTTCAAATACTCCCTGAACATAGTTGTTTTTTTTTACAAAAATAATGAAAATTTGCTGAATCGGATGCACGAGGATTTATTCTTACCAAAAAAAAATTCCCCGATAAGCATTTCGCCTGTCGGGGAGTTTCTATATATTCCCCTCTCCTCAAGGAGAGGGGTTAGGGGTGAGGTTATTTCGCCATTTCAATAGCCACAGCCACTTGTACAGTAGCTCCAACCATTGGATTATTACCCATTCCCAGAAATCCCATCATTTCCACGTGAGCTGGAACTGAAGAAGAGCCTGCGAACTGAGCATCACCGTGCATACGTCCCATAGTGTCGGTCATACTCTGGGGAAGAATGGTTTAAAACCTAATTATCTATTTTATAACTCCTTTTAATGTCTGCAATAAATTTGTATATCAATAAGATACGATTAATTTTAAGGTGATTAATAATTTTGTTTACTGTATTTAATTTGTTTGATTTTATTCGATGGTTGCTAATAAGCTGCATTTAAGGTTTAATTTCAAAAATTACTGCTTGTTTCTCAAAGTCAATTATCCATTCATTTTCTAACAAAAATTCATTTCCAAGTATTCCGTGAATTTGTATTCCTGACTCCTCCTCTACTTTATCAAAAGCAGTAGAAGCGTCAAAAATAGTAAATTTTGTTGTAAATAAATTATCTTCAAAAGAAAAATTCAGTTCAGCTCTTTTTGCTGCTTTTTCAACTCCATCAATACCAAAATTTGAAATTGTATTGGTATGAATTGATTCATGCGAATTGCATTTATTAAAGTGCTCATATACCCTTTTATCCAATAAATTCAAGGTTGCACCAGTATCCACCAGAAGACATAATATTTCACCTTCCATTTCTACTGCAATCAATGTTAAACCTGTTTTGTTTAATCCGAAATTTAAGGGATATGCTATTTGTTGTTTCATGCTAATTATGCTTTATTTTTATTGTTATGATTTAAATTATGATTTGAAAACTTACAGAAATTACCAAAAAAAAGGTGATAACTACAAAAGCTATCACCTAAAATTATTATTTTTACATATAAGACTCTGATATATACAAATAAAAGTATATAAAACTTACTGGAAATGTTATTAAATAGTTATATTATACATAATTCAAATTAATGTGGATTAATTAATTTGTAGTGAAATATATTTAAGTGCGTTATAACATGCTTAAAAAAATCCAGCAAATTTATTTAATAACAATTAAATATTACAGAATTAATTTCCATTATACTTATTTAATGTGTTTCTTAGATCTCCAATTAATTCCATAAAAGTATAACAACCTTGTTTTGTCTTAAATCCAAAATAATAGCCATTTCCAAAAGAATGATTACCATTAGATGGGTCAGTCATATCAATACAATTTTCATTTAACTTACATACAAAACCGACCAAATGAATCTTATCCTGTTCATGAAACCGATACGTCATTTTAATGTCATTTAAATTGAATTTTGTATAGCCAATTTCTACTTGACATTCCGCTTTATTAACCCAAAGTTTACAATCTGATTTATTTTCATAAAGTGAGTATTGATACAAAAAACTTTGTAAGTATTGTATTTTCTGATTGATAGAGTTTTGAGCATACACTGAAATTATCAATATACTTATTATTGAAACAGAGATTATTTTTTTCATTATTTATTGCTTGTTAATTTACTAATAGTTATTTATCGCATCAAATTTATTTTAATACTCGAAGAAATGCAAATTAATTAACGACCATATTTCTTACGATATTCAATGATTCCATATTTTTCAAGATAATCCATTTTTTCCTTTTCTAAATTGGAAGACCCATTTTGTTGATTAGTATTTCTTTCTGAAGCTGATTTCAAATCAAAAATCCAATACAGAACATTTTCACCAGTAGGATATAATATTCTAATGCTTATTGAATTTGAATAAACGAATACACCAACTTGACATTTATCTCCATTTGGGTCAAAAGCATTACTAGTGTAAGTAGTATAACTACCATTATTATTTGTATAAATCTTGGTCAGAGAAAAGACTCCACCACTTTCACTTCCCTGAACTTTTAAAATACTTTTTTGGTAGTCAAATTCAGCAATCAAATTTGGTGGGTATGATTTATTACCTTTGTATTCGACAGTTGAAACCTTTTCTTTAAATGATTGTGCTGTTAATGAAACTGTTATTAAAACAGCAATCAGAAAAATTATAATTTTTTTCATGTTTTTATGACTTATAATTGTGATTGTGAACGGTTTCAAATTTTGTATTTGAACCCAAAATACACTAAAAGCTAATTATTCAATATCCTTCATCACATTCTTCATATGATTTAAAACAATTGCTTCCATTTCCTTAATCAATTGGTCTGCAATTTTCTGTTGTTCAAAAATGCTAAGATTGCTGACTTCTCTAAATTCTCTTTTATGAACAACTTCTTTTTGAAAGTATTTATAACTCCATGTAATGTAAAGAACTCCAGTGTTATACTGAAATTCAATTATTTGGTTACTTTCACCATCATATAAATTGAAAAATTTGATTCCATTGGTAGTAACTTTACCCTTACCCTGAAAAGCGTAATTATTAAGTTGATTAATAATTACTTCAAATTTTTCTGCTGCTGATTTACCCCCAAGGTCGTTCGTATCTTTGTTCATGTCTGTGAGGAATTTAATCAAAATAATTCCCACTATTATTAATATTATCCAAATCATAATGTATTGTTTATTAATTATCTAATATTTATTTTATCTTTAAATCTATACCAAATAGGTGCGTATTGATTATAATTTGAAATACTACTTGATAAAGTAATGGTATATAGCTTATTGTTTTTTTTTTGCCTGATAGACTTTGGAATACAAAATATTCTCATGCTCATAGTCGTACCAAAATGCATCAACTCCACATAAAGTTGTTTTACCAGACTTGATAAATCGTGGGTTTTGCATAAATTCTTTAGCTCCTTCCTCAATACGAGATCCAAAGGTTCTTAAATCACCCAACATATCCCAGATAGTTGCATTCACAAATTGACTTGGTAAAGTCTTCACAACAATTACAATGGAATTAATTCCTTTGTTGGCTCTGAAATCAATGTCTAATCCTTTGGCATTAGTTCTGATAAATCCTTTTGGTACTTCAATTGAATAGCCATATTTAGGACTTTTCCATGTAGTTTGTGAGGTAGCATAGCAGCAAAGGAGTAACGAAATTATTAAAGTTAGACTAGCTTTCATTGTTATTCCATTTGTTTTTTTCATCATTTTCATTTTTCTTCTTATTGGCGCGTGATATCATAAAAATTCCAAGTGCAATAAACAGAATACTTGTAGAAAGTTGATTTCCAATCTGTTTTGCGTATTCAGGTACTTGAACACTACCAATAATTGCAATCAGAAAAATCAGTGCACCAATAACTAAAATAATTATACCACCAATCTTCATTTTACTTCCCTTTCATCTTTTATTTCAATAAAATCCGTTTCATTCTTTTTTGAAAACAGAATAATTATTAAACCAATTAATGGCGTAAGAAATAGACAAGCAAAAAAACTCCAGCCATATCCAATTTTACGGTCTTTCCCTAATAATGCAATTAATGCATCAATGATTAATACAAAAGCTAAATGCCATAATTTTAATTTTTTAAATATTTATATTTAGTTGTTTAATAGCTAACTCTTTAAGTTCCAGAAGACGCTTTACATCGTTTTTATTTTTAGTTATTTCTTGAGAAATTAATACTGCCATTTTGTTTTTTTCTTCATTTTCAACAAATTTGTCAGGGTGACATTTCCTAATAAGTTCATCGTATAAAACCTTTGAATTAAAAGAGCTATTGATAATATTGCTAAAGTCAATATCTTCTTTCAAAGCAATAACCTTATCTCTTTTGAACTTTGATTTTTTAAATTTTTTTCTGCTTGAGATAAACATGAGAACCAGAATTATTATAAATTCAATAATTGATATCCAAAACCAGACATTATTATTTATAATCTGATTTTCAATATTAAAAATTTTTAGAATATTTGTTAACGCTTCCATAATTCTACTCACTTGCGATTTGTAAATAGTCTTTTAATTGCCATTTGCAACCAAATTTTCCTGCATCTCCATGAATTTCAAGCGTGTCAAAACCCAATGTAACCAATTTACGAACTAATGAGTTATTGTTTAGTATTACTTGACCGATTTGCATAATTTCATTTTTAGATAAAACTTGACCTGTAAAGGCTTGAATGCGAAATCCCGCATTTATCCAATCTGAAAATTGGTGTTTATAAGAAGAATCTCCTTTTGAAATACTTGCCTTTAATAATGTCGGTACGATTCCAGAAACAAATGCATCTCTTCCAGAATTATTAAAGCTTCTTACTAGTTTATTCCTTTCTGATCTGTCGCCAAACCATTCAATAATGTGATTTAATAAGTTTGCAAACATATTATTCGTCTTTAGAAAGTTTGTCTTGATCTTTTTTGGAAACTTCCTCAAAGTCAGGTTTTTTATCTTTTTTTTCTTGGACAATGTTTTTAATAATATAGTAGACGCCAATTATTAATCCGATTATTGCACCAGCCATTATTTTTGCTAGACCATCGTATTCCGATGATAATATTATGCTTAAAATTTTCATAAGTTACTATTTGTTAATTGTTTATTTATATTTTAAAGACAAGTTTTCATATATTTTACTCAAAATATTTTTTATTGCTGTTGCAATTTTATCGTTATTAAAAATCAATTTATAAACCATTGGACTAATTTTATAATATGTACTTACAAATGCTTTTCCAAGATTAGTATTGTTTAAAATATTGTCACGATACCATCTAAAGAATATTACTTCTTCGCTGTATAAATCTTTATAACATGCTGTTGCAATAAAGCAATCGGAATCTTTCTTTACAGGAACTTTCGCTTCTTCTGGTAGTTCGTTTTTATAGTATGTATTCAAAAATAATAATGTTTCATGTTTATACATTTCAGAACTATAAACCGTTATAGTTTGTTTTTTATGATCTTTATCATTGTAGTTCAATCTAAATCGTGAGCCAGTAACGTAATTTGTTTTTATCTTTCTATTACTATCTGTAACATGTGCAATTACAGCACCTACAACTCCAAAACCATAGCCTAAATTCTTCTTGAATTTTCGAGACTTCTCATCATTTTTTAAAATCTCAAGATTAATATCATGACTTTCTTCAAAATTGATAAGGTCTGACCTATGAATATCAAAAAATCCAGCATCTATTTTTATTTTGTCATCATATTTAGCAAAGTGTAAGGTAATTCCGTCAACACATGAAATTATTCGAAATACATAATGTTCAATATAATATGGATTATCCTTAAAAATGGAATCAATCTCTGGTAAGCCACTTTCGTAGTATATAGTTGATTGTGTATTCTCCGTATTTTCAATCAAATTTGTGCTTTTGAGAATTGGGTTATAGTCAAAACTATTTGTTGAAAGATTAATCTTTAGATTGTTTAATTTCATAGTACTACTTAAATTGTTATTGATTAATATTTTGATTGTTCGTTTTTGGACACAAAAAAGGTGTGGCACTGACCTTAATTGTTCTCAGAGGTGTCGCCAAACACCCACAACTACAAAATAAGGAAGCCCACACCAGAGGTGCGAGCATTCACTTATTTACAAAGTTGTAGTTGTTTTTGTAATTTTGGCGAAATTTCTGAGAACTACAAGTAAAAAAAGTAAATACTGCTTTTTATATGTTTCTGCTATTTATCTATTCCATTCAAATGATTTATTGATTCAATCACAAAAATACGTATATTTTTGTATTAACTCATATAATCTCATGTAAATTTTGGAAAATAACAAATTCATATCTCTGGTGCAGACTAATTTTGTTTTTGTTTTAATTATTCAATAAACCACTTATATTTACTATCACCATACAAAGCACTGTTAATTCCCAGAATTAGTTCGGTGGCATTTACTGATCTATCCAAGAAGTTATCAATGTAACTATTTTTATTAGCTCCAGTAAAGAGATTATAAACATTCCATAAGTTTATATCGCTTGATAATTCATCTTTAGAAAAATTGTCATCCTGATAATAAGACTTAGCAACCATGTTAATATGGGTGTCTGTAAAATCGAGATTTGGAAGTAATTTTTTCTTTGCTGGAGGTAAACTTTGGTACAATTTTGACTTACCAACCAGTTGAGCAAACTGGTGTTCCGTAAGATAAGAATCCTTCAATCCAGACATCAAATGGAGCTGTTTTGCGGGACTATATTGTTCAAATAATGCCATTATAGCCTTAGTTAAATCATGCACGCTCATAGCTTTAATTTCAGTTTTAAAGCCATCTGTAGATATACACATGTTGCAGCATACCAGGTTTTTAAATCCAATAAATACTTTAAATTTCTCACTCGATTTTTTACTGTACAAGTTCTCATGATTATACGCTCTGACTCCTCCAATTGATAGATTTAACCTGTTACCATTAAAATCTTCGTAGATTGTTGGGATTTCAAAAGTAAATGCCATTCGCTCATAATAAATGGTTTTGTCAGTTTCCAACAATTGATTTACAGGTTTGTAAATTGCTTCAGGAATTCTTCCTTTTACAATATGCGAAACTCTTACTTCCGGAGTATCTATGGTTTCACCTTTGAAGAATTTAAAAGCTGCATCCTGTACCGTGTCAATAAATCTTGCATGTGATATGGTTATTTCATTATCCTTTGAAAATACAGGCACAACACAATCTCTTTGTAAATGATTTAAATCAACTTCCAGTGTATTTGCCTCAATGAAATGCTTTCTAATCGACTTATTTGGTTTGACCAGAGGATTACTCTCTAATACTTCAACAGGCGTATCAAAGTCGTTTATAGCACTCTGAAAGGTCATTGCTATAGGGGTTTGCCTTATGACTGGTCTAACTGGGTTTAACTGCATTGTTGTTTCCATTCTGTAAATAATTTGATTGATAATTAATAATTGGTTTGTTACTTTCAGCTTCCTGAATTGAAGCTTTTTTGTTCAAAAAATCAGTGGTGAGTAACTGATACCATTCAGGGTGCTGGTGATAAATAGCGTTTAGTTCTTCTACAGATTTAGCTTTTGAAATATCAAGTTTGACACTTTCGAGACTAACTCCTGAATTACACCAATCAAGTATTCTTTTTCCAGTGTTATCCGAAATAGTAAATTCAGGTTTACCCATAAATAAACCAGTACGATCTTTACTGGCATTGGCAAAGTGTTTCATATCCACATCAAATACAATGGTAAATTCATAATCCACACCATCGCGCATAATTGCTTTTAAGCCGACCTTCTCAGGAACCATCTTGCCATTCTTCTCCGACAGCACATAATCCTGTTTAGTTCGCATAGTTGCAACAATATGACATTTACTTTGCAATATCCTTTGGATAAATGCATTTTGACGAGGTGTTATTTTACCCCATGCCGTAAAACTATTGCCAGGCATATTGGCATGTGCATCCAACAGGTAATCCCATGCTTGTGAAATTGAATCGATAATGATTACTTCCATACCTGCTTTTTCGCATATTTCAATTGCAGAAATATAATTTTCAGGTGCAAATGTCTCATTTAGATTTAATACATTATAAGCACCTAAATGAGCATACAGGTCTGCTGATCCATTCTCAGAATCAATAACAGCTATTTTGCTCCAATCGTTTGTAAGTCCAAAAGCCAGTAATAAAGAACTGTATGTCTTTCCACTGCCAGCACATCCTTGCAATGCTAATTTTATTTTAGCCTGCTTTCGTTCAGATTTTCTTAAATTCATAATCTTAAATATTTATTTGTTAATGATTTATATAATAATGATAATTTTAATCTACAAGCAATGACATAAAAAAAGCAGGAAGAAATCCCCCTGCTTTTTCAATTGTTACTGAATAGTTACAATACAGCTATTGTCATTGCACCTCCAGAGCCTTTCTCATGCAACAGATAAAACATATCACCTGTTTCAGCTGAACATACCTCAGATATTACAGGAACATCCAACTTGCCTTCGTTTTCGAAACGGTCTGATACGGCTCCTGTTTCAAATCCATAAACAAAAAAGTTTTTTCCTGTAATTGGATTCTTCTTAATTTCAATTTTTTCCACATTGAACTTTTGTTTGAATTCATTTACTGTGAATGTTTTCAAGAATTTCAAATCGCTCATAATAATTTTTTTGTAAAGTTATGGCGGGGAATACCCACTCGCCGTAAATTAGTGGGGGGGTATGTTGGAGGGTATAACGCTCTCTAAAGTTTTTGGATTTTTTGAAAAAAATTATTTTTGAAAAATTTTAAATAAAGAGAGTTATTTAAATGATTGTATTCTGATAAATCCAACTCAATCAGAATGTCTTCAAAATTTTGTTTGTTTGGATCAATGATTACTATACTACCTAAAGCAATTAGCTCATTTAGATACTTATAAAATGTTTTATTTGACAGATTTAATCGCCTTATAATCTCATTATAGGGCAGTCCACAAAGTAAACTATTATTAAATGACTGCATATACAGCGCAATCATAAAACCTTTTTGTGAGGGGGTAAATGTGGTATTAAACAAGAAATCCTTTTCAATAAATCTGAAGTTTTCAACTGGTTGAGTAAATGTATAAGAATTCCTTTTTAAGCCTTTACTTCAGAATGTTTCAATTTTAAATACGTTTAATTCCTTTAATTTGGGGAGGATAGAACATTCGATAGTTTTAACTGGTATAATAGCTCATTGGCTAATTTGTTCAATTGTAATGTCAGTCATGCTGAGCTCATTTGTACTGGACTTCATAATGGCATAGACAAACAATTCTTTTACTTTTAATTTAGAACCTAAGCAATTTTCTAATGTAACATAATGTTTCATGCAGTTTTTTGATTTGTGTGTAATTCTGGGTGTGTACTATATACTTATATATTATAGTTTATTATATAAGATAGGTACTATAGTATCCCCCCATTTTTACACTGGTGGATATTTGAATATATTTCAGTTTGAGAATTTGAAAATATTGAATTTCAAAAGTCTTACAATATACGAATTAATTTTGGATTACACAAGCTTTTAACTGTTTATTTTCAGTACAATAGCATCTTTTTTCAATTATAAAAGCTATTTTCTTTCTTAGAAGATAAGCTCATAAAAAAGATTTATATTAATATCAATAAATGACTTTGGCTCTGAGAATTTATATGGATTTAATCCTAATATTCTGTATGTAGATTTAGGTCGGTGAGTAATAAATATAGATTGAAAAAGTCCAATAGCCATATTTTTTGTAATTTTTATTTTTAAATGATAAGTTACTATCTCTGACATTATTTGTAGGATTTCTTTAGAGGTATATAGTTTGTTTTGTTCGAAGTTATGCAAAACATTTTCTTTAAATGGGTGATTTGGGGTTAATGCATGAAATATAACTGCATTATTCAATCTTTTGAACGCTTTGCTATTTCCCAATCTCATTTCATAAAGCGGTTCAATAATTTCAGCAGTTTCTACAAATTTATATATCTTTTGGAAACGCTCGTAAAAATCTTTAAGATTACGTTTTGAATTTCGAATTCTTTTTTTAAGCATACCATCATCTAATTCATCTTTCAAATCAAGTAATTTTATTTCTTCAATTGCATCCAATATATATTGGTCATATATCTCCGAAAATTCTTCTTTAATTTCAATAACGGCATTTGATTGATTAACATCTTCATCAATATTGTAATAATCAAAAAATATTAGATTGTGATTTCGTTCGACTGAATTTAATAAAACAGTAAAGTTTGAGTAATAATTTAAATTGAGCCATGATTTTTCAAAAATACTGTCAATATTCAGATAGGCAGGTACATATCTACCAGCAATGTCTTTTCGGACTAATTTAATATTTTCACCTTTGATTGTTTCATACGATTTATCTTCAATACCTTGTTTTAACATATCGTACATATAACCAAGCCTTAAATCGTTCTTTGTCAGCTCATCAAGATAATCAAATACTTCAATGATTTTATTTACAACACTTAGTCTGTAATTTCCAAATCCTTTTTTAATTCTTAGTCCTTCTTTTTCAGAAGTATTATAGATTATTGTTTCACTTAAAAGTCCATTTTTGATTCTACATCTCCCAGCAATTTGTGTCATTCTATCGAGTGATAATATCTGATAGAATTTATTAACATTTGAAACCGTAATTAAATGATATGTATCATCAAAATCCAATCCGGCAAAGTAACTGCATGTCATAAAATTTATTCTTTTTGGAAGAATACCCGTATCATCTAACTCTGCATAATATTCACCAGCTTCTTTTCTGCTTGCTTCACTGCATAGAATTCCACATTCATTGCTCAAATCGATTTTTAACAATTTAATAATACTTCTTATTTCAGATATTCCATTAAAAGCAATAAGTATTTTTTCATTTTCGTACTGTTCAATTTCTAACTTTACAAGATTAATTAAATTGTTAGTATGTATTAATCTTATGTTTCGGGATAATTCAAAATCGCTTAATATAAATCGACACTCATCGACCAATGCAGGGTTAGAAAATTCTTTAATGGTAGCCGATACCAAGCATCTTGACTTCTTTGGGAATCTAAAATAATAATCCATTGCATTTTCTAATGCTGGGCGATAATTACTATCTGCCTGAATTAAATCTACCTCATCAATCATAAAGAAGTAATTTTCATATACTTCACTTCCTATTTCGTCTAAAAGTTTTTTTAAACTATCAGCAACAACTAAAAACTTTTTATTTGGGATTAACTCATTTTTGAGATAGGTTTGAATGGATTCTTTTTTTAGATTAGCATTGTTCTGGTATTTACTGCCAACATATAGCGTATGTGGGTGTTTAACAGATTTATTGTAAGCCAATGCTCTGGTTGGCATCACTATGATTGAATTTCGCTGCGATTTAATCTCTAATGTTGTAGCTCCAAGACCTGTAATCCGTTTATCGATAATGCCATGAGGCATTTTATCCATTACATCGGATAGTTTTTTGCCAGCTTCAATTTCTTCTTTTGAAAGTAAGTTAAGATTATATTTATTTAAAGTATAACCAAATTCGAAAGTACTTAAATGACATACAAAATTATTTCTCACAATAGGGTGATTCTTAGAAAATTCCCAATCTTCAATAATTGGTTCTACATTTTTTAGAATATCACTGGCAAGTGAACTTTGAATTTCCATATTATCTCATTTAGATTCCTATAATTATAAATATTTAAATGCGGAAAGATACATTTTTTTTATCTTTTGGATTTCATTCTGATCTCAGAGAATAGATAATACCCACTCAGAAATGAATCTGAATGGGTTTTGCAATTTTCATATCTTACTTTATTGTGACACCAATTACCCTATTTCAGCTTATCACAATAGCTAAGCACTTCTTCTACCTTTTCTACTATTAGCTTCTGTTCTGATAGAGGAGGTAAAGCAATTAATGTATTTGCAATATCTCTCATTACCCAATTTTTATTACCAACTCCTCTTGTTGCATTTGTACATTGATTCTGTACTAATGGGGAATTAATCAAATGTACTAAGAATTTGCTATTGATAAGTTTAGTATTAAACTTTATCAAAGCAACACTTACAAATAAAGAAAATTCTTTATCTGTATCAACAATAATTGGTATACCTGTTGTTCCTACTTTAGTTAATAACAAATCACCTATTTCAGGATTACATCTACTAAATAATATTTTGTGTTCTTCTGGCGAGATATGTCTAGTGCTTCTAAAATCTAATTTTCCACTACTCATGTCTTTAACAGAAAGGAATGGTATTCCTTCTTCTGTATATTTAGGAGTATAATGAGTTCCATCAGTTAATTTATTTGCAATATCCCCCAATCTACACCAAACCCAACTATCAGGAATTTCAAAAGGTATCTCATCCTCTTTAATTTCAAGTAGTGGCTTGTCTTGTTTGAATATTTTATCTTTTATGAGTTGTTTTTTCTCTGCTTTTATTTTTTCTAAAAGAATAGAAGCTGGCTCATCATTAAGGTTTTGAGGTACAAGTTTACCTTGTACTGCATACTGCAATACAGACTTTTTAAGCCGCTCTGGGAACTTAGTATTAAGTTTTCTAAGTTCCAATTCAGCTGTTCCATATTGCTCAACTAAAGGCAGTAATCCTTCAATCTTATCTACAATGCGTTGTTGTTCTGCAAGTGGTGGTAATGGTATTACTTGATTTTTTACAATTTCTCCAGTAACAGCAACAAATGTTGTTCCAGTAGCTTGTTTGACAAATATATGTTTATATGTCAAGAGCATATAAAATATATAATTAACAGAAATCCCTGCCAATGGCTTGATAGCACATAAACCTCTTCCAATACATAATTCACGATTTGTTATATTAACTATCCCCACAGGTGCTCTTACACATAGTAGGACACTATTTGGTGAAGCAATTTTACTTGGTTCAGAAGTAGTTTGATTAGATTTGTTAATATACTTATCTGTAAAAAAAACTTTTCCTTGGTGGAATTCCATACCTTTAGTGTTTGTTGTGACACTATTTCCATCTGGTGATTGTCCCATTACTAAGTTAAAAGCATCTCCCAATCTAACCCACTCCCAAGATTCAGGAATGTCAAAAGGTTTATCTTCTTCTTTTATAGGCAATAAAGGTTTATCTCTTTTGATTACTTTCCCATTGACAAGTTGTTCTTTCTCAGCTTTTATCTTCTTTAATAACTCAGAAGCAGGCTCATCTTTTAGATTTTGAGGAACTAACTTACCTTGTACAGCAAATTGGAGTATGCTGTTTTTTAATTGTTCTGAGGTCATAGTTCTATTCCTAATTGTGTGCTTATTTCAGACAATATTTTATCAATACGATCATTTAAACTTGTTCTTTTCTCTTGATAATTTAAGATAGTTGCTTTTGGTTCAAGCACTTCTTCTTCAAAATGAGGAAATCCACATAAATCTAAGTTATAATTGTTATCTATAAGCTCTTTTGCAGTGAACTTTCGGGCTTTATCAAAGCCATCTACATTGATTTCCTCTCTGTTTTTCCACCATTCCATTACAGGAGCAAAATGTTCCAATTTCATGGATTTGGTTTTTGAGAAATTTTTATATCCATCAGGCATATCCATTCTATAAAACCAGGTTTCTTTTGTTTTATGCGTATTATCAAAAAATAAAAGATTGGTAGTGATAGAAGTGTAAGGCGAAAAAACACTTTTAGGCAGGCGTATAATGGTGTGTAAGTTAAATTCAGTCAGAAGTTTCTGTTTTATGGCACTTTTGGCATTGTCAGTTCCAAATAAAAATCCATCAGGTAAAATAATGGCACAACGCCCATTCTTTTTCAGTCTAAACATGATTAATATCATGAATAAATCAGCTGTTTCACTACTTCTAAGTTCAGAAGGGAAGTTTATTTTTACACTATCTTTCTCATTCCCTCCGTATGGAGGATTCATCATAATTACATCAAATTTGTCCTCCTCTTCATACTCCCTGACATTCTTTTCTAATGAATTATCATGCAGTATCATAGGGTTTTCAATGTCATGTAAAAGCATATTGGTAATACACAATAAGTGTGGTAGTGCTTTTTTCTCAATACCAAAGATAGAATTATTGTAAATTTCTCTATCTTCTACTGTTTTAACCTGTGCATCAATTACTTTAAGGAAAGAGGTTAGAAATCCACCAGTTCCACTGGCAAAATCAGCCATTTTTTCACCTAGCTTAGGATTAATCATCAGGGTCATAAACTCTGTAACTGCTCTGGGAGTATAAAACTCTCCTGCATTACCTGCACTTTGGAGGTCTTTTAGTATGGTTTCATATATCTCACCAAAAGCATGTCTATCATCATATTCATTAAAATCAATTTCATCAATTATATTCACTACCTGACGCAATAGAACGCCATCCTTCATATAATTAAAGCTATCGACAAAGGAATCTTTTACAATCAACTTGCTCATGGGAGTATGTTCATCCACTTCAAGTTTTTTCAGGCTCGGAAATAATTCAGTATTTATAAAGGTAAGTAGTGATTCACCAGTAAGCACTTTTCCATCTTTATTGTCTTTTGCCCAGTTTCTCCATCGCAAGTTTTCTGGAATAATAGATTGAAATTTATCGTTGTGAAATTCCCAGTTTTCCTCTTTGGCATCATATACTTTCAGGAATAGAATCCAAACCATTTGTTCAATACGTTGTGCATCTCCATTCACACCTGCATCATTTCTCATTACATCCTGAAGACGCTTTACAATATTATTAATACTCATTTTTTTTGTTAGTTGTTATTATGCGTAAATTTGTTTTTCCAGCTCTCTTACAGCTTCTAAATAGCCATCTTTTCCTCCAAAATAGGAAGCGATTTTATGAGGACTTCCATACCTTGTGAAAGGTTCATTGTCCAATATTTTAGTGGTTTCAAGGTCATTAATACCTTCCATCCTATATTTCTCCAATAAGGCATCGAGTACTTGTTGAGCCATGTCGGAATATTTGTATAAATAGCCGCGTTTCTTAACATTATTGGCTCTTTCAGCTTTTGTAAGTGGTATTTTATCATAAGCCACATGGCAAATTAAGTCAAAATCATCAAGGTCTTTGTTTCCCGAAATATCACGAAGCGAATCCAATAATACGCCATGTTCTTTCAATTCATCAATAATAGCTTGTTTCCTTGATTCACCATTCCATGATTTCAAAAAATCATCCAAGGTAGCAAATTCCTCTTTTATATTCTTTTTGGAATAGTCTTTCAGACTTTCCGTAATTAGTTTACCTGCTTTGTCGTAATACTGAACTCTTTCAGAAACTACAATAACTTCAACATCATTTACCCTGAATTTGTGATTATAATTATCAGGTGGATCAGTAAGAACATTACCACCATCTTGAGGTGTTTGAGGAGGTAAATTTTCACCTTCTTCACCTTCATCTCCTTTCGGATCAGGTGGAACAGGAGTTTCATCATCTGTCGGTTCATATAATTGTACAGGATCTCCATCGAAAGTGGGGTCAGCAAAAAGTCTGCTTGCATTTCTAAAATCCATGACCGTAAAGAATTCCTTTCCGTATTTCGGTGCTAATCTGGTTCCACGCCCAATAATCTGTTTAAACTCAGTCATTCCAGTATCGCCAAATACATTGTCAAGCACTATTAGTTTACAGGTTTTACAGTTTACACCTGTTGACATTAGCCTTGAAGTTGTGACAATACTTGGATATTGACCATTATTAATAACTGCAATAAAATTTTCCAGTTGGTTTTTTCCTTCCTGATTGTCGCCAGTAATTCTCATTACATATTTCGGATTTTGAGCCACTAAATCTGAGTTTTCATTGATAAGTGCTTGCCTCATCCTTTCAGCATGGTCAATATCAACACAGAATACAATCGTTTTATCATACCTATTTGTATTTTTCAGGAATTCACTAATTTTCTCAGCTACTCTTTTTGTGCGTTTGTCAATTATAATTTTTTTATCAAAGTCTTTGACATTATATTCAATATCATCAATTAAATTTCCATATACATCAAGTTTACCCTTTTCAGGTCTGTAGCCTTCTAGATCCTTATCGAGTCCAATTCTTACTACTTTATAAGGTGCTAGGAATCCATCATCAATTCCTTGTTTCAAACTGTAGGTGTAAATAGGTTCTCCGAAGTAAAAAGCGTTGGAAACATCTTTTGTTTCTTTTGGTGTAGCTGTCATTCCTATTTGTGTAGCTTCAGAGAAGTAATCAAGTATTTTTCTCCATCTTGATTCATCTTTTGCACTTCCTCTGTGGCACTCATCAATAAATATCAAATCAAAAAAATCAGGTTTAAAGGCTCTGAAAGGTTCTTCATCCTCATCTCCAGCTAATTGGTGGTATAATGACATATAGATTTCATAGGAGCTGTCTAATTTTCGGTCTTCAATCTTTGTCATTATCTTCTCAAAAGGCTTAAAATCATCGGTCATGGTCTGGTCAATAAGTATATTCCGATCAGCCAGATACAACACTTTATTTTTCAGACCAGAGCTTTTGAGCCTGTGTATAATTTGAAATGCAGTGTAGGTTTTACCTGTCCCAGTCGCCATAACGAGAAAAATACGTTTATCGCCTCGCACAACTGCTTCAACAGTTCTATTAATTGCAATTCGTTGGTAATATCGTGGAACTGTTCCTTTAGTTTTGAAATAATAAGGTTCAGTTATGTACTTCTCCTGCTCTGCTGTAATACCTTTTTCACCTTTATATCTTGCCCAGAGTTCATCAGAGGTAGGGAATTTTCCAGTTGGTATCTCTCTTTCAGTACCATTCTTTATATCATGCTCAATAAATCCATCTCCATTGGCACTATAAGCAAAAGGTGCATCTAAATATAATGCATATTCAATGGCTTGTTGCATTCCGGCACCTACTGAATGATTGTTGTCCTTAGCTTCGATTACAGCCAATATAATTTTATCTCTCTGGTCATTATAATACAACACATAATCAGCACGTTTCTTTAATCCACGTGCTGTAAACTTGCCCCTTACAATAACTCTACCATCAGTAAAGGTATATTCAGCTCTGATTTGACGTTGCAAATCCCAGCCAGAAGCAAGTATGTCAGGAGTAATAAAGTTCATCTTTATTTCCTCTTCTGACATGTGTTTTTTGTGTAGCGGGTCTGACATAATAGGCTTGTTTAGTATATATTGCAAGTATATAACACTTTGATTTTTAAAGATTCATTCAAAAAACTGTTTTCTTTATAATTACTCCATCAACAACCGTAATGTTGTCTGTATATCCAATTTTAAATTTTCCAAGTTTATATTTGCCGTTGGGAGCTTTTACATTATTTTGATAAACCATATCACCTTTTCGAGGAAAATCATTGAAATGTTGTTCTATTTTTAACATCATACCATTATTAGTCTCATAATAATGATTATACAATATTTTGGACAATTTACTTTTTTCAATTAAATACACTTGATCTGAATCATTTAATTCATACCTACCATCTGCTACAGGTTTTCCATCAACTCTTACTTCAGTTACCTCTATAGTAGAAAAAACATTTTCCTCAAAACACATCTTTAATTCTAAAACACTTCCATCTTTACTTTTAATAGTCTTAATATTGTTTTTAGAATAGTATAATTCATTGAGATATTTGATTACATCTAATTCAGGTATTAAATGTTCATTCACCATTATGAAGTTATCATCATTAAATCCATCCTTTTTCAAAATCATAACAGCTGGGTCAATAAAATTCTGGTTAAGCAGGATTTTATCCTGAATTCTGTCGATTAATAAACTTTTGGCGGCACTAATATAATCCCATTTACCCAATGTTACTTGTCCATTTATTGACATAATTAACTCTCCATTTCTGCGAAAAATATAGGTTTGTTTATTTTGATTCTCATCAATAATTACCCACTGCTTATCTACAAATACTTCTTGTTTGTCAAGATTAAGACTGAATTCCTTCAGTCTGGAAATTAGATTTTCAAGGTATAGCTTCATAAGATAATTAATTAAAAGCAAAAATCAGAAACACAAATATTCCATAAGTCATCATCTTGGTCTTTTCCTTTAAAATCGTTAATTGTATTTTTAATACATGATTCATCGACTTCATACCCACATATTAATATGGTAGATATTTTAATAACTGAGGCTTGCCCTTCACCCCAAAAAATAACTGCATAAACAGAATGTGTTGAATAATTAAAGCTTTCAGTAGCATCATTCAACTCCTTACCTGTTAAAAAAGTTGTTCTTACAGTGTATTTTTTAGACCAACCATCTTCAGTCATGTATTTAACTACACATGTTTGAATATACTTTGCGCCTACATTAAATGAAATTAAGAATGTCAAAGTAAATAATAAAATAATTTTCTTCATAATCTTAGATATTAAGTTTGTTATAAAAGCTATTTAAAAAACTCAACTATTTAACCATGTATTTATTTATATTTAAAATAATATTTATAGTTGATAAAGAGAATATGTTTGTTGATAAACTAAATTAATAATTTTTAATGCAAATATACATACAAAATATAGCAAAAAAATATTTACATAAAATTAATGTAAAACAAATATCTTTTTTTATAAAATTTAGTGAGTGGGTTAAATAATCTTTCCACTCACTTAAAAACATATCTTAATAATTTCTGCTTATTCCCAAACTTTAGTGTCTAACTTATCCATTTCCTCACCAATGTAATTGTCAATGATTTTAGCATAGTGCGAAGTCATACGAGTATTTGTGTGTCCCATCATTTTTGATACAACTTCTAATGAAATTCTGTTTGTAAGCGTTACAGTGGTGGCAAATGTAAATCTGGCTGTATGAAAGCTGATCCTTTTATTAATGCCACATAGGTCTGCTATTTCTTTCAGATATGCATCCGTACTTGATAAATCTATGACTGGTAATAATTTAACACCGCCTTTGTATTTTTCAAGGATTAGCTTTGGAATTGGCAATAATGGAATTCTTGATAAAACGCCTGTTTTTACACGATTCTTTTTTATCCAGATTCTACCTTCTTCATCATTAACAAAATGACTTTCATCCAGACTTCTTACATCACTGTAGGATAGCCCTGTGAAACAACTGAATATAAAAATATCCCTTACTCTCCCCAATCTTGGCATTGCAAAATCTTTGTTTATAATACGCCTCAACTCCTCCTCTGAAAGAAATGCTTTTTCGACTACTTCTCTTTCCAACTTATGATTTAGAAACGGATCAAAATGGAGGTATTTATTCGCAATTGCAATGTTAGTAATTCTTTTCAAACATTTCAGGTGCTTTACAGTGGTATTTATCTTTTGCTTATGCTCTGTTTTAAGGAAAATATTGAAGTTCTCGATAAATGAGTAGTTCAATTCAAGTAAAAACAAATCTTCTCTGTTAAATTGCTTTTTGATATATTCCTTTACAAGTCTGAAACTATGGCTGTAGCAATAAAATGTTGATTTTGAAATACCATTACCAACTATTTTTTCAAGTGATTTAAGATAATCTTCAAAAACCTGAATTAATGTTTTGGTCTGAATTGATTCAACATTATTGAAATATGCATCTTTTAATAGATCTGCCGTTATGATATATCCATGCTGTAAAAGTTCTAATTCTAATCTTGCCAGTTTATTTTTCACCTCCTGAAGATAGGTGTTAGTCAATTTGGCTTGCTCATTTGTGCCTTTAACCCGTTGCTTTACATTATCCCAGTCAGCCAAAAGAACCTTTCTGCCTGTTGAAAATGAGGCTCTTAATCCATTTAAAGTGATAGTTGCGTGAATTGGGATTGTTCCATCGTTTCTTTTTCTTGTTGGAGTAGCCCAAAAGTTGATTGAATATGCATGTCTTTCCATACGAAAAATTGATTTTTAAATCCTTAAAATATCTTCGTATCTAAAAGATATACAATTAATTACATCACAATCCGTAACCATCTTGAATTTTTATGAAAATGGTTACTGATTAGTTACATTACTAGGTGAAAAATCCACTTTTAACTTATCTTTCTTGTGGTAAAACTCCTTCTTTTATCTGAACAATTGTTTCATCTAAATAGAGAATTTTATACGATTCCGAATTAATAATTCGTGTTGAAATATTAAATTTGAAAGTTTGAAAGGTAGTATTAAAAGTGAATTTTTCTTTGAGTTTTGAGAATAAAAAAACTCCCTGATAAATTGATTATCAAGGAGTTTAATATAGAAAGATTAGCTTATTTTTATTTTGCCATTTCAATAGCTACAGCCACTTGAACAGTAGCTCCAACCATTGGGTTGTTACCCATTCCGAGGAATCCCATCATTTCTACGTGAGCTGGAACTGAAGAAGAGCCTGCGAACTGAGCATCACCGTGCATACGTCCCATAGTGTCGGTCATACCGTAAGAAGCAGGACCGGCGCCCATGTTATCAGGGTGAAGAGTACGTCCGGTACCACCACCTGAAGCAACTGAGAAGTATTTTTTGCCTTGTTCGATACATTCTTTTTTGTATGTGCCTGCTACAGGGTGTTGGAAACGTGTTGGGTTGGTTGAGTTACCAGTGATAGATACGTCAACACCTTCAGCACGCATAATAGCTACACCTTCACGTACATCATCAGCACCGTAACATTTTACTGCAGCACGAGGACCGTCGGAATATGCTTTGGTACGAACTACTTTCAATTCGCTGGTATAGTAATCAAATTCTGTCTGAACATAAGTAAATCCGTTGATACGTGAGATAATCATCGCAGCATCTTTACCCAATCCGTTCAGGATAACGCGTAAAGGTTCGTTACGAACTTTGTTGGCTGACAAAGCGATACCGATAGCACCTTCGGCAGCAGCAAATGATTCGTGTCCTGCAAGGAAAGCAAAACATTTGGTTTCGTTGCGAAGCAACATAGCAGCCAGGTTACCGTGACCAAGACCTACTTTGCGGTCTTCGGCTACTGAACCCGGGATACAGAATGCCTGCAAACCAATACCGATAGCTTCAGCTGCTTCAGCTGCGTTTTTAGCACCTTTTTTGATAGCGATAGCTGCACCTACAACGTAAGCCCATTTTGCGTTCTCAAACGCGATGTTTTGGATGGATTCGCAAATTTGGTAAGGGTCGATGCCTTTAGCAGCGCAAATGGCTTTGGCTTCGTCGATATCTTTGATACCGTATGTATTAAGCGCCGCGTTAACTTTATCGATACGACGGTCATAACTTTCAAATAACATAAATATTATAATTAAAAATTAATAATTAAGAATTAATAGTAGAAGATAATTAATGCCTAATAATTAATAATGAGTTATTTGTTTTCGCTATCAGTAGAATTTATAATTGAAATAAGAATCTTTTTAAGTTCAATGCAGTCGGTCTGAATGCTTTTAAATTCTTTTTCATTAAATAGTCTGTCGCTACTAACAATTCAAGCCAAAATTCAGTTTCATTTGTTTCTTTAAGTGCAATTCTTAGTTTTGAAATAAAATCCTTTTTACTTTGAGCAAAAACTGATTCTCTAACATTTGCACCAATACTTGTTCCACTTCTTAGTATTTGTTTCGATAAAGCAAATCCTTTAAAATTCTTTTCCAGATGTTGATATAATCTAATGATTCGAATCCCAAATGTTTTACTTTTTTTCAGCAATTACATTTTCAGCTTTCATAATCTCGAATTATTAATTATTAATTCTTAATTATTCATTATTCGTGTCTTGGGTCAATATATTTCGCAGCGTTGTCAAAACGACCGTATTTGCTGGTCGATTTTTTCAAAGCTTCGTTGGCATCAACTCCTTTTTTGATTAAGTCCAACATTGGACCTACACGTACGAATTCATATCCGCAAGCTTCACCATCTTCGTCCAATGCCATACGGCTGATATAACCTTCAGCCAACTCCAGGTAACGAACACCTTTTTTCTTTGTGCTGAATGTTGTTCCAACTTGTGAACGTAAGCCTTTTCCTAAATCTTCAAGACCTGCACCGATTGGAAGTCCACCTTCAGAGAAAGCAGATTGTGTGCGACCGTAAACGATTTGAAGAAATAATTCACGCATGGCTACGTTGATGGCATCACATACTAAGTCGGTGTTCAAAGCTTCAAGGATGGTTTTGCCGGTAAGAATTTCGGCAGCCATAGCAGCAGAGTGAGTCATACCTGAGCAACCGATGGTTTCAACCAAGGCTTCTTCGATGATGCCCTCCTTTACGTTCAAAGTCAGTTTACATGCGCCTTGTTGCGGAGCACACCAACCCACACCGTGAGTCAAGCCTGAAATATCAGTAATTTGTTTTGATTTCACCCATTTACCTTCTTCAGGTATGGGCGCAGGGCCGTGGTCTGGACCTTTTTTCACAACACACATGTGTTCTACTTCGTGCGAATAAATCATACTTTTGTTATTTAGTTAGTATAAAAAATAGTTTGATATTTAAATTCTCAATTTCGAGTGCAAAAGTACACTTTTTTTGCTTGTTATCAATGAAAATGTTCAGTTAAATTGGGTAAGTTTGTAAACTTTTTCCGCTCTGATTTGTTGCCCTATTATATAACATAATTTTGCACTTTCATAAGTAGTTTAAGCGTTTATTTTATTTTACCGTTCGTAACCATACCCAATGTATATATGCTAAAATTCATCAAAATACTTAATGTGCATGATTCAAATTATGAAGATGTTTTTAATTTGTATAAGAATTCATTCCCTGCCAACGAGCGTCGCACCTGGGAATCGTTAGAAACGGTACTGAATGGTGACTCCAGATTCAATGTCTATGCTTTGGAAAATGAAGACGGATTTGTTGGTTTTTTTAACTATTGGAAATTCAGTCGTTTTTACTATATCGAGCATTTTGCTATTCATCCCCGATATAGAAATCACAGGTATGGAACCGAGGCCATTAAGTTATTTCTTTCGAAAATAAATTTACCTGTTGTTCTCGAAGTAGAAATGCCCAAAACCATCACGGCGAGCAGGCGGATTCATTTTTACGAACGGCTTGGCTTTTATGTGATGTCGAATTTTTATATGCAACCTCCTTACGACGGGGAGTCATTTTTATTGCCAATGCTGATCATGTCCAACGATTATCATTTCACAAACAAACATTTTCATTTGATCAAAGAAATGTTGTACAAGGAAGTATATAACTTCGAGCGTCCGCTGGAAGACAAAATAATTTAATTGTATTTTGCCAAATCATGACTGACCAACGATTTATCGTTGAAGACCCATGCTCTTGGCTATCTGAAACATATAATCGCGGGCAGCTTCATATTCGTTGGGGATAACACCATCTAATATAGCATCTTTAATCTTCATTTTAATATCGCCCACAGCGGCACAAGCCGGTAGATTAAAAGTTTCCATTATTTCGAGTCCGCTTATCGGTGGCTGAAAATTACGCACCTTGTCTTTTTCCTCAATTTCTTTGAGTTTTTGACGAACCAACTGAAAATTAGATCGGAAACGTTTCACCTTTTCCGGATTTTTAGATGTGATGTCCGCTTCACAAAGTGTCATTAGGTCATCTATATCGTCGCCTGCATCGAATAGCAGTCTGCGAACGGCAGAATCGGTCACTTCATCCTCGCTGAGCACAATGGGGCGCATGTGCAACGAAACCATTTTTTGCACATATTTCATCTTTTCATTGGTCGGGAGTTTCATATTTCTGAAAATTTCAGGAACCATTTTTTCGCCAATGAAATTATGATTATGAAAAGTCCAGCCTTGTCGCTGATCGAAACGTTTGGTGCGGGGTTTCCCTATGTCGTGAAGCAAAGCTGCCCAACGCAACCACAGCTTATCGGTGTTTTCGCAAAGCCCGTCGAGCACCGCCAGTGTATGATAAAAATTGTCTTTGTGCCCGATACCATCTTTTGTCTCGGCGCCTTTCAGTGCCAACAGTTCGGGAAAAATAAGCTCAAGTAAACCGGTTTTTTCGAGTAAAATAAAGCCTACCGATGGTTTGCGCGACATCATGATTTTGTTCAGTTCGTCCGCGATGCGCTCTTTTGATATAATGCTGATGCGCTCTTTATTACGGGTAATGGCTTCGAAGGTGTTTGTTTCGAGAAAGAAGCCTAATTGCGCCGAAAAACGAATGCCACGCATCATGCGCAAAGGATCGTCGGAGAAAGTGATGTCGGGGTTGAGCGGGGTACGAAGCACAAAGTTTTGCAAATCTGTCATTCCATTGAACGGATCCAATAATTCGCCGAAACGGTTTTTGTTCAGACACAAAGCCATGGCATTGATAGTGAAATCACGCCTGTTTTGGTCGTCCTCTAATGTGCCGTCTTCAACAATCGGTTTGCGCGAATCGCGTTGGTATGATTCCTTGCGGGCGCCTACAAATTCAACTTCCAGGTCGTTCAGTTTTACCTGAGCTGTTCCAAAATTTTTGAAAACCGTTAAGTGCGCTTTCTTTCCTAATTTTTGGGCTACGGCTTCGGCGATCTCAATACCACTGCCCACCACTACTACATCTATGTCTTTCGACTCTCTTTTCAGGAAAATATCGCGCACATAACCCCCAATAACATAGCACTCTTTGGCTTGTTCGTCAGCGGCTTCCGAGATGATTTTAAAAATTTTGTCCTGTAAATATTGTTGCATCAAAGTTCTTTATTCCGTATCTTTATGTGCTGCAAAAATACGGCAATTAATTGAAATTACAAAAAACCGACTGTTCAGGGCAGATTATCAACTTACAAACTCCGGCTTATTCTGAATTAATTGAAGCACCTGACCTGTGTTTTGGAAAGTCAAAATGAATGCCCAGGCCTAAAAGGAACACCAATAATCCGACGCCAAAATGTCGCCCGCCAAATTCATTGTTTATGTCCAGATAAAAAGAATAAAAGTCGCTTATGAAAACAAGACCGATTAAAATAAAGAAAGTAACGAACAGAAATTTAGATGTATTTGCCTGTAAATCATGTTTTTTTAGGCTTGCAAGCCCAAACATAAGGTAAAACACATACCCAATGAGCTGGGAATTTAAAGCCAATTCGTTTGAACTTTGACCGGCAAAGTCAAAAATCTGAAGCGGCATGGATATTCACCAACCTTTCAGTACAAATCCATTCGCCAAATTAAACTTAAATCCTATTGTTGCCGAAAAGAGTAATCCAAGTATTAAAAGGGAAAAAATATAAATGTTCTGTTTTTTCATTTTAAAATCAGTTTGGTTGTTTTCAGTAGGGTTATTGTTTTTATGCAATGAACCCGGCAATTTTTTTAATAATTGCCGGGTTGCTCAGATGTTGTTATGCCTCTTCTTCTTTTTTCTTTTTCCTGGTTTTTAGTTTTACAACTTCATTTTCCAATTCTTCAATTTCACGTTCCTGACTATTAATTGTTTTAAGCAATTCGTTCAACTCTTCGTTGTCGATTGTAGTCGGGTATTGCGCTTCGACTCTTTCGAGGAAATCGGCCAGGATATTCATATAGTTCATAAAAGCATCGTAAGCCGACTCGTAATTCGTTTCGTAAGGATCTTTGTGGCTCATGTATCTGAAATGATCGGAAGATTGAAGCATTAGCCAATCGTGTTGCAGAGGTTTGTCGTTGCAGAGATTCACCCTTTCGCTGACGGCATAAAGCTTGTTCAGGGCCTCCTGTTGCAAGTCATTTCCTGTCCAGGGCGTCAGGTCTTTGTCGTTGCCCACCCAGCTCATGGGAAATGGCACTGTAAGCGTGTCGACAGCATCTGTTTTCTTTACATACTCGGAAGGAAGAACGAAATTCATTTGTTGTTCCATCGAGAAATAGGGAAGTGCTTTGAGAAATTCGAAAATGCCTGTATTGGGAGCATTGATGCCTCCAAAAACTTCGTAACCCATGCCCAGATTTATTGTTTTTTCTTCGGCAGGCAAAGCGGCAATCCAGCTGATGAATTTTTCGGCTGTTAATGATTGGTTTGTAAACCTGAAAGCCAGATCGTCACTCAATTTGTGATTTCGAACGAGGAGTTTTAATTTGGGAAGGTACGCATGTTTGTATACATAATTCGGACTTTTCCATCCCAATACATGCTTGGCTTCATCAATCATAATTGTTTTATACCCCAGTTTAGCTACTGTTTCGCCAATCTGATCGGAATAAATAAGTTCGGTATTATAGAATGTAGTGGGGCGTTTGCCAAATAACTCTTCTATTTTATTCGCATGTAAGGTTACCTGACGTTGAAATTCATCGGTATCGAACACCGAAGCCAGCGAATGGGCATAGGGCTCGGCCATAAATTCCACACAGTCGGTTTTCGAGAGTTCTTTAAAGCTGTCAATCACCTCGGGTGCGTATTGTTCCAACTGCTCTAATGATATACCTGAAATAGAAAACGAACACTTGAATTTGCCGTTCGAGCTGCGAATCATTTCAGCAATTGTTCTGTTTGCCGTCAAGTAGGATTGTTCCACTCCTTTGCGAACGTGATCTTCAGTCTGAAAATCATCGTAATAATAATGATCCTGACCGATGTCGAAGAAACGGTAACGCTTCAATCGCATGGGTTGATGTATCTGAAAATAAAAACAAATATTTCGCATATTGTATGTTTTTTATATATTGCTGATTGGTTAACTTTTAATTGATTTTGTTGTTTAGTACCTTTCTACAAACAGAAGGCGCTCATTGCTCATAAATAGAATAACTATCTTATTACGCTATCGTAAATGCCTCTCACTTTTAGTCCGGCATCGTACCATTTTATGTTATTTACCTCTTCACGACCCAGTTCTCTGAGGCTTTTGTACATCGAAGGGTTTTTTACGATTGAATAAATGGCATCCGCCATGGCGTCAATGTCCCAATAATCGGTTTTAATTGCATGTGTCAGAATTTCAGCGCAACCGGATTGTTTTGAAATAATACTTGGTGTACCTACCTGCATGGCTTCGAGGGGCGAAATGCCAAAAGGTTCGGACACCGAAGGCATAATATAGACATCGCTTTCGGCCAGCATTTCGTGTACCTGACGGCCTTTCAGAAACCCTGTAAAATGAAAACGGTCTGAAATTCCCCGTTTGGCAGCCAAATCAATCATGGCATTCATCATGTCGCCGCTTCCGGCCATTACAAATCGCACCCCTTTTGTTTTTTGAAGTACAAGATGTGCCGCTTCAACAAAATACTCCGGTCCCTTTTGCATGGTGATGCGTCCAAGAAAGGTCACCACTTTGTCCTTGCGGGGAGTTTTAGTGAAAGTATCGGCATCTGATAAAGGTTCTACAGCATTATGTACGGTAGTTACTTTGGCCGGATCCTGGTTGTATTTTTCAATCACAGTTCTTCGGGTTAGTTCGCTCACTGTCATTATGTGATCGGCTGCATCCATTCCCCGTTTCTCAATGGCATAAACCGTAGGGTTTACCTGTCCACGACTGCGGTCGAAGTCGGTGGCATGCACATGAATCACGAATGGTTTTCCGCTGATTTGCTTGGCGAAAACCCCTGCCGGATAGGTGAGCCAGTCATGTGAATGAATGATGTCAAAGTCGACCTGATGTGCCAATACGCTGGCCACAGCTTCGTAATTCGAAATTTCTTCCATCAGGTTGTCGGGGTAACGTCCCGAGAAGTCAATACATCCTAAATCGTTGGTATATATTCTGTCGAAATTATATTTTATGCCGTTTCGCAACCAGAAGTATTCATCGGGATGCATGGTGTGACCAATGCGTTGATTTACATACTCCCAGTTGTTTTCTTTCCAAACGACAGGCACATTACATGCTCCAATAATTTTAAGGAAACTCTGATCCTCATCTCCATAAGGTTTGGGTATTACAAACGTGATTTGCATATCGGGTTGCAAAGCCATGCCTTTGGTAAGTCCGTAACTTGCAGTGCCGAGTCCGCCCAAAATATGTGGAGGAAATTCCCATCCAAACATCAATGCCTTCATCTTGGTTATTTATTATCGTATTTCTTCAAAAAATCCAACACTCTCAATACTTCTGCCACACTCATGGCAAATGACATACCTCCATGCCCTTTGTATGGAGGATTTCCATCGAACAATTCAGGAATAGTGCCCACGCAAAGTTCTGACATTTCGGCTTCAAATCCGTTCAACATTCTTTCGATAAACGACTTACCACTTTGTTTGTAAACTTTTAGATAAGCCGAAGCAAAAGCTCCGAAAGTAAATGGCCATACCGGACCGTTGTGATAGTTGCGGTTGCGTTCAAGCATTCCGCCCATATAATTAGGTCGATACGAACCACTCTTAGGGCTTAAACTTCTCAATCCTTTCGGTGTTAGTAGTTCTTTAGTGGTTATGTCCAACACCGATTTTTGTTGTTGCTTATCGAGTGGCGAATATTGCAGCGCCACTGCAATAATCATGTTTGGGCGGAGTTCGTTGTTGGCGTAATTTCCATCAACAAAGTCATAGAGATAGGTACCATTCCAGAAAGTACTTATAAATGCTTCCCGGGCTATTTCGGCCTGATAATCGAGCAAATCTGCTGCATGTTCTTTGCCGGCTTCGCGGGTGAGCGATGCGGTAAATTTCAGGGCGTTGTACCAGAGTGAATTAATTTCTATCACGTAGCCGGTGCGGGGCGTAATGGGCAGGCCATTTTCAACTGCATTCATCCAGGTTACGGGTTTTTCCTTCCCGTTTACATACAGCAAACCATTGTTATGCATAAACAAGTTCGGATGATTTTGTTTTCTGATAAATAGAATTATTTCGGTTGCTATTTTCTCAAACCGATCAGCTGCTTGCTTCAAACTTGTATGTAAAGCATATTGCTGAAAAGACCAGATCAGCCAAAGCAGTACATCCGGGTCATCAATTCCCTGTAATTTAATACTTTCTTTATCTCCATTCAAAAACATTCTGACTTCTTCGAGCGACGTTTTCATGATGTCGTCGAAGTAATCCATGCGACCAATGGTAAGCGTGCAGCCCGGAAGCGCTATGAACTGATCGCGGGCTCGGGCGCCAAACCAGGGATAACCTGCAAGTAAGTAAGTCCGTTTTCCTTCGCGTTTATAAAATTGCTGTGCCGAATTTTTCAAGCAACTGAACATATCGGTGCGATGGTTTCTGCGCTTCAACTCTTCATCCCACATCGAAAGTAGTTTTCGGGGTGAAGTTTCGGACACTCCGGCCGAAAAAATAATCACTTCTCCCTTTTTAATGGGCATTTCAAAATATCCGGGAACTAAAAGGTCTTCTTTATAGTTGTAACCCCGTTCCTGTTCTTTATAGTATTCTATATTTTTGTACCAATCGGGCTGATGAACGTAAATATTTTTTTTTGAAAACTGCATGTGTAGTGATGGGTAATTCTCGTACATACACATATTTATTCCCTGAATACTTTCTTGATAGGACGTGTTTGCCCTGTTATTTTCATGCGTCAGTTCATCGACGCTTCTGAATGCCAAAAAAGGCTTGAATCTCAATGTGGTAGGCGAGTGTGCCTCGAGGAGCGTATATTTGATCAATACCCGGGGCTCGAACGAAACCAGCATACGTTCTTTCGAAAGGATAACTCCTCCAACCCGGTAGATGGTACGCGATACCACCTCACAATCGAATTGACGGATGTATTTATGACCATTCGGACTGAAATTATTCCCTTCGTACTTTTGAATTCCAAGATTAAACTCTGCTCCATGCTGAATAACCGTTTCGTTTAGCGAAGAAAGCAAAACGTGATTTGAGTTGTCGATCTCGGGAAGGGGCACTACCAGCTGACCATGATATTTGCGGGTATTGCAATCTATCAATGTCGTGCTGTTGTAGGTGCCTGCGCGGTTGGTTCGTATCATCTCTTTCGAAAGTGATTTGTCGAGATTCGTCAAAAGTGTCTTGTCAAAATTAAGGTAACTCATAGAGCTATATGATTTAAATTCATAATTTCAAATTCAATAAGTATTTGATATATAGCAAATTGATTAAGATGTAACTTGCCGTAGGGTTGATGACTTACCCCATTTTACTTAGAGTTCGCAATTTATCCATAATATTTGTAATTTCAAAACAAATTGTTTAAATTATTTCGAACGCTAAAACAGTCATTATGATAATTAATTTAATTAGCTGACTATTAAGTTCATTATCAATAAAAAATTAATTATGTTAAATTTATAAATGAAATTAATTGAATAAAGGATTGATTGGATGGAGTTCTGTTGAAATAAAATGTGGGTTGACTTAAATTTATATTGTAGAATATATTGTACTTTTGCAGAAATAAACGATGAACAACTATGCTTTTCAGCGAGAAACGTACCCCAGCACAACGACAGTTTATACACTCCGTATTCGTTCCGACCATCATCACCCTTTTTTTTGTTTTGATTTTTGTGTTCGAGAAAGGTATGGATTGGGACTTTCATAAGGCCGGAATTTTGCCGCGCGATCTTCGGCATGTTTCGGGGATTTTTACTTATGTGTTTATTCATGCCGACTGGGGCCACCTTGTAAATAATGCTATATCGTTCTTGGTGTTAAGCTCCTGTTTGTATTATTTCTACAAACAAATAGCTTCCAAAGTCTTGTTTTTTTCTTATCTTATCAGCGGAATTATGCTTTGGGTGATTGGGCGTGACAGTTGGCATATCGGCGCAAGCGGATTGATCTATTCAATTGCTTTCTTTTTGTTTTTCAGTGGATTGTTGCGGAAACATATCCCGCTGATCGCCATTTCACTGATCATAACTTTTCTGTACGGGAGCATGGTGTGGCATATCTTTCCGTGGCAGGTCAACGATCCTATTTCGTGGGAAGGACATCTTTCGGGGGGTGTTGCCGGCTTGACGCTCTCGCTCATTTTCAGGAAAGATGGTCCGCAGAAACCTGAAAAAATATGGGACGACGAGGATGATATATCTGAACTGGACTACTCCGGCGAAGATGAGCCTCTTGATGAACTCCGGAATGACTGAACTTTCGGCGTCATTTTCAGCCTTCGTTTATTTTCCGTACCTTTGCGCAAAATTGCAATCCGTTCAGATAAAAGTTTGATCTTGTAAAAGACGAAGGGATGCGTAAATTATTCTATGACATTTGAAAAATTAGATCTGATAGAGCCGATCTTAAATGCTCTTAAACATGAAGGTTATTCCCAACCAACTCCCATTCAGGAAATTTCAATTCCAATTATACTTAAAGGACAAGATTTATTAGGCTGTGCACAAACAGGTACCGGAAAAACGGCGGCTTTTGCCATCCCTATTCTGCAACAACTGTATAAATCAGGGATCACAAAAACAAACCACCGTAAAATCAAAGCGCTGATTGTAACGCCGACGCGTGAACTGGCGATACAAATTGATGAAAGTTTTGCTGCTTACGGACGTTTCCTGGATATCCGACATACAGTTATTTTTGGAGGTGTGAATCAGAACCCACAAGTAAGTCAACTCAAAGCCGGCGTCGATATCTTGATTGCAACTCCGGGTCGTTTGCTCGACTTGCAAAAGCAGGGATTTGTAAAACTCAACGATTTGAGCATTTTTGTGCTCGACGAAGCCGATCGTATGCTCGATATGGGTTTTATTCATGATGTGAAAAAACTTATTAAACTGATACCCGTTAAACGTCAGTCGCTGTTTTTCTCGGCTACCATGCCCGAAACCATACGCTCACTTGCAGGTACTATCCTAACGCGACCTCAGGAAGTGGAAGTGACACCTGTATCGTCGACTGCCGAAACCATTCAACAGGAACTTTATTATGTGGATGCAGCCAATAAAAAAGATTTATTGATTCACTTGATGAAAAATAAATCGATAAAAACAGCATTGGTTTTTACGCGTACCAAACACGGCGCCGATAAAATTATGCGTATTTTGGTGAAAGCACAGATAAAAGCAGAAGCCATACACGGCAATAAATCGCAGAATGCCCGTCAGAATGCGTTGAAAAACTTCAAGGAAAGAACTACCCGTGTGCTTGTGGCCACCGATATTGCTGCCCGCGGAATTGATATCGACGATTTGAACCTGGTGATCAACTACGATATTCCGAACATTGCCGAAACTTACGTGCACCGCATTGGGCGAACGGGAAGGGCAGGACTGGATGGAAAAGCTGTTTCGTTTTGCGACATTGAGGAATGTGATTATATCCGTGATATTCAAAAATTGATTTCCATTCAAATTCCGGTCATTACCGATCATCCATTTCCGGCCGAGAATATAGAGACGGTGAAAGCAGTAAAAACCAGAACCAAAACCAAAACGCCGGCAGGCGCCAGGGACAAAGGAAAGCCCGATGTAAATAAATCGCGTATGCAACGTCCGGTACAAAACAGTCACGTGGAGCATGCCCCCAAAATTCTTATTCGGAAGGCACAATGATAAATAAGGTGCGTCGAAACCCTATAAAAAAAATATTCGTTGGCCTTTGTCAGTCAAATAATTATTTGTATCTTTGTCCCGCTTTAATAAAATCAAGATTATAAATTTTAAAAAGTTAGTAAACAGTATGTTAAATCATTATGAAACCGTTTTCATTTTAACTCCCGTTTTGTCTGATGTTCAGATGAAGGAAGCGGTAGAAAAGTTCAAAGCCACTTTGACAGAAAGTGGTGCGACTATCACCAATGAAGAGAACTGGGGCTTACGCAAATTAGCTTACCCAATTCAGAAAAAATCGACAGGTTTTTATTCCCTGCTACAGTTTGATGCTGATCCTTCAGTCATTGCAAAACTGGAATTGCAATTCCGCCGCGATGAACGCGTGCTTCGTTTCTTATCGTTCCGTTTGGATAAATATGCTTACGAGTATGCCGAAAAAAGAAAGAATGTTAAATCAAAAGAAGTAAAGGAGAACTAAACCATGGCAGCAAATAACGGAGATATCAGATATCTCACCCCACCTTCAGTAGATGTAAAAAAGAAAAAATACTGTCGTTTCAAAAAAAGCGGTATTAAATACATCGATTACAAAGATCCTGAATTTTTGAAAAAATTCTTGAACGAACAGGGAAAAATTCTTCCTCGTCGCCTTACCGGTACTTCGTTGAAATATCAACGCAAAGTAGCTCAAGCAGTTAAAAGAGCACGCCATATCGCGCTGCTTCCTTATGTAACCGATATGATGAAATAATAAACAGGAGGAAAAAGTATGGAAATTATATTGAAAGAAGATGTAATCAATCTTGGTTACAAAGGAGATATTGTTAAGGTAAAAGATGGTTACGGACGTAACTTCCTTATCCCTACAAAAAAAGCCATTTTGGCAACTGAATCAGCTAAAAAAATGTTGGCTGAAGACCTGAAACAACGTGCTCACAAGCTGGAACGTATCAAAAACGAAGCGATCGAATTGGCTGAAAAAGTAAAAGACATTACTTTGTCGGTAGGTGCTAAGACTAGTACAACCGGAAAAATTTTCGGTGCTGTTGGCCCTATCCAAATTGCTGATGCTTTCGAAAAAGCCGGATTTGCCGTTGATCGTAAAGTTATCGTACTTAAAGAACCGGTAAAAGAAATTGGTTCATACAAAGCTACATTAAAACTTCACAAAGAAGTGACTGTAGAAGTTGCTTTCGAAGTAGTAGCTGAATAAGTTTGCTTTTCAAAATCAAAAAAAACCGGTATTCCTGTCGTGGGAATACCGGTTTTTTGTATCCCTATATTTGTGGATCGATCAACCGGATTGTGAAAGTTTTTTTTGGGGAGCTGATGGTGATTGACCAAAAGATATTATCTTTGTGTGATAAATAAATCAGATGAAATTATTATTACTCAGTTGATAATAAACTGATAATAATATATAAACAAATAAAATTAAGAAGATATGCATAATTGGTTCGAGTGTAAAGTGAAGTATGAGAAAACGGCAGAAGAAGGTAAAATTGTAAAAGTAACCGAGGCTTATCTTATTGATGCAATGTCGTTCACCGAGGCGGAGGAAAGAACTATCGAAGAAATGAAACCTTTTATCAGCGGAGAGTTTGAAGTGTCCAACATCAAACGTATGCGTATAAGTGAGTTGTTTTTCAATGAAAATGGCGATAAATGGTACCGTTCGAAAGTGAACTTTGTGACACTCGACGAGGAAAAAGGAATTGAAAAACGTACTGGAGTTACAATGATGGTGCAGGCTTCGGACATGAAGGATGCATTGAATGGCATTATCGAAGGCATGAAAGGTTCGATGGCCGACTACGAGATTGCAAACATCAGCGAAACTTTAATTATGGACGTTTATAAATACGGAAAAGAGTAAACGGAACCATGTCTGTTCATCAAAACATAATTTCGATACGTAAACACATTCCGGCACATGTTCAGCTGGTTTGTGTTTCCAAATTCCATCCCGACGAGGCGCTTCTTGAAGCTTACAACGCCGGCGAAAGAGTGTTTGGCGAAAGCAAGGTGCAGGAAATGTGCGGAAAGCAGCAAAGGCTTCCCAAGGATATTCACTGGCATTTTATTGGGCATTTGCAAACCAATAAGATAAAACAAATCGTACCCTTTGTGGAACTGATTCATGGCGTGGATACGTTTAAACTACTTGTCGAAATCAACAAACAGGCTGAAAAACAAAACAGGAATGTTAATTGCTTGTTGCAGGTTTACATTGCCAGCGAAGTAACAAAATTTGGTTTCTCGCCCGACGAGTTGAAAAGTTTGCTGGCAACGGCCGAATGGCAGGAGCTTAAAAACATAAACATAGCAGGATTAATGGGAATGGCTACCTTTACCGGCGATAAAAATCAGATACGCTTTGAATTTAAGTCGCTTAAAATGCTGTTCGACGAATTGAAAAATACATATTTTGTCGACAATGCATCCTTTAAAGAAATTTCGATGGGCATGTCGGACGATTATCAGATAGCGATAGAAGAGGGGAGTACGATGGTCAGGGTTGGAAGTTCCATATTTGGCGTCCGGAATTACTGAGAATTGAGCAGCCATTTTTTTTTACTGAAAAGCAAATCGTCAACCCATCTGCTTTTAAATAGATTGATGAAAAAATCGATTTTAATGTTTGCAGCTTTGTTCGTTTTCAGCAGCTTTTTGCACGATAATGAACTTGTATTGTCCGATACTTTATTGGACGATGAGAGCGTTTCTATCATTTTTTCGGGAGATATCATGGGCCATTCGCCGCAGTTTCAGGCCGCTTTCAACAAAAAAGACGGAACCTACAATTACGACATTTGTTTTCGAAATGTAAAACCTTATATCGACAATGCCGATATTGCGGTGACCAACCTCGAAGTGCCCCTGGCCGGGAAGCCTTACAGCGGATATCCTTATTTTTCGAGTCCTGATGCCTTGCTTGATGCGCTCAAAAATGCAGGCTACGATGTAATACTGACTGCCAATAACCATGTGCTTGACCGTGGAAAATACGGCCTGGAGCGTACCTTAAAAATGATAGCAGACCGCAAGCTCAAACATGCCGGAAGTTATATAAACAAAGCCCAGAAAGATTCAATTTATCCTTTGATGCTCGAAAAAAAAGGAGTGAAAATAGCCCTTCTGAACTATACTTACGGTACGAACGGAAATAAACTGACGCCTCCCAATGTTGTAAACAGGATAGATACCAATGTAATAAAAAACGATATCCGCCGGGCAAAAATGAAACAGCCCGACCTCACAGTGATTACTTTGCATTGGGGAAACGAATACGAACTGCAAGCTAATACTGAGCAACAGATGTTGGCACGACTTTTTGTTCGCGAGGGAGTGGATTTGCTGATTGGCGGTCATCCACATGTAGTTCAGAATGCTGAATTTTTGAGTAATGGAACTTCGTTGGTGCCCGTGTTCTATTCTTTGGGAAATTCAATCTCCAACCAACGCAAGCCACATACCGATGGCGGAATTATGGTAAAAGTTAAAATCGGTGTTCATTCAAAGAAAATAATAAGTACATCCTACTTGCCTGTTTATGTATACCGTGGCGTTTTAAACACGCAATATCAATATCATTTAATTCCTACCATCGATTTTATTAAATCGCCACAAAGCTTCTCCCTTCCTGTTACTGATAGTCTTGCGCTCAGGTTTTTCGATACTGAAACCAAAAAAAGATTGCCCGGATTTCCCGTGTTGGATGAAAATCTGATTGGTTTCTAAGTTCGTAAAATCGAACCGTTCTTTTTCAGCAAACGTTTGCATATTTATTTTTGCATTCTCAAATAGAAAAATAACAGTTTTACAAAGAAAATGAATAACATTGCATTTCGTTGTAAAAAATCATTCATTCTAATACAATACATCATGCTAAACATTCAGAAGAAAATGAGTAATGCATTTTTTGCTTTACTCAGTTTGCCTGCCACAGCCATGGGTTTTGCACTTTCGGTGCAGATTTCCGCCTTGAGCTGGATTCTATCAACAAAATACGGGCTCGATATTCACGAAATTGGAATCGTGTGGGCAGCCGGTCCTATTGCCGGAATCATTGCTCAGCCTATTGTGGGCGCTTTGTCGGACAATATGTGGTTCATGGGCGGACGCCGCAGACCGTGGATAGTGATTGGTGGCATTCTGGCTGCTTTGATGATGTTGGCGCTGCCGAACCTTGAAATTATCCAGAAAATTTTCGTTGGTGGTGATGACCCTCAGGCCGGATTACTTTCAATAGCCGTTATTGTAGCTCTGACTTTCGATCTTTCCATCAATGTAAGTTTCAATCCTACCCGGTCGCTGGTAGCCGACTGCACACCTCATAACGAACGCAGTAAAGGATATACCTGGATGCAGACGGTTTCAGGAACTTTCGGGGTGTTGGCTTATTTTATCGGTGGTATGCTGGGAAATATTTTCCTTATTTATTTTGGTGTGGCCGTTGCTTTGCTGGCTTCAATTATCCCTGCTTTTCTGATTCAGGAGCCGCGCGAGCTAAAGAATGAAAAAGGCGAAAAAGCGGTGGCTCAATCGAAAACTTCGGTACATGACATTTTGGAAGCTTTATTGCCGCTCTCGGGATTTTTGCTTTATGGCTTTTTTGTCATTTTCTCCAAATTATTCGGTTTGCAAATTACTGCCACCATTCCTGTATTCGGATACGAACTGGGAGTTGTTGAATTTGCTTCGGTGCTGTTGATCATTGTGAGCACCATTATCGTGCTTTTCAATCTTACAAAAAGCAATGAAAAAAGCAATGAGTTTCAGAAAGTTTTACTGGCCCATTCGTTCACATGGATTGGTGTGCAAACCATGTTTATCTATGCATTCTTTTACCTGACTGAGGAACTGGGCCTGGGCGAGCAAGCTGGTAAAATCAATTCCATCGCCTTTTTTATTCTTAGTTTGGTGAGCGCAGTGTTGCCGGTGTTGGTACTGAACGGATTTGCAAAGAAAATTGGAATGGTGAAAACGCATTTGATTTGTGTATTCATTATGGCTTTGGGATATACCGGGGTTTTGTTTTTCGGTACTACGGTAATTTTGTACTACATAATGATTGCCATTGCCGGTATCGGTTGGGCATCGGTGGTTTCATTGCCTTTTGCCATTATGAGCGAAAAGGTGGATCAAACCAAAATGGGTTTGTATATGGGCATTTTCAATCTTTCGGTAGTGTTGCCTCAATTGGTGGCAAGTTTCAAAATGGGCGAGGTGGTGAATGCTGCTTCGGATAAATCGGTGGTGTTTCTGATTTGTGCCGTTACACTGGCTATTTCAGGTGTTTTATGGCTATTTGTGAAGAACGATAAATAAACTGATGTCTTTTAAAAATTTAAAATACTGATATAACATTTTATAAGTTAGAGTGAGAAAAAGCAATTGTAAAAGTTCAGAAATAAATTGACTATCTTACTTTTTCCTGTTATCTTTGCGGCGTTGAACCGCAATATATCGATAAAAAACAAGAATCGCGGAATAAAGCTCTGCGATTCTTTGTGTTTATACTTCGGTAGTTGCAGTATTTTTTTTAAGTATGATTAAAAAATCAGTTCTTTTTTTGTTCATCATCAGCTTTTTTGCTTCTTGTGGAAATAAACCTGCGAATACGCAAACAACATCTTTGGCAGATTCGCTCGAGCTGCAATATGCCGAAGGATTTGCTGTGCGCTATTTCGAAAATTACAAAGAAGTAATTGTGTACAGTCCGTGGCAAAAGGGAAGCATTTACGCCCGGTATTATCTGGTGAACGATGCTGCCACCCCAACACCAACGGATGGCACAAAAGTGCTGATTCCGCTCAAAACACTGGCTGCAACTTCGGTGACCCATTTCGAGTTTTTGAACCTGTTGGGTGAACTCGAAACAATCAATGCGGTTTGTTCTCCGAAAATTATTTATAATAAGGAAATTAACAAAAGAATAGCTGAAGGAAGAATAAGCGACTTGGGCGATGCATTTAATATCAATGTGGAGAAAACGCTGCAACTCAAGCCCAATGCGGTAATGATGAGCGGTTACAATCAGAACGATCCTTATGCACAGCGCGTATCGCAAGCCCTAATACCTGTGATTTTCAATAATGAGTGGATGGAAACGTCGCTGTTGGCGCGGGCCGAATGGATAAAATTTGTTGCTGCATTTTACGATAAAGAGCAGGTGGCCGACAGTGTGTTTGCCGATGTGGACAAGCGTTACAATACCATCAAAGCCAGGGCGACGGGAGTAAGCAAACAACCGAACATTATGTCGGGATCGAATTTCAGGGGTACCTGGTATATGCCTTCGGGTCGTAATTTTATGGGAAAACTGTTTGCCGATGCGGGTTCGAAGTATTTTTATGCCAATGATACCACTGCCGGAAGCTTACCGTTGCATATCGAAACTGTTTTGAAAAACTTTTCGCAAACCGATGTTTGGCTTAACTGCAATTTCAATTCGTTGAATGAACTTATTCAGGCTGATTCAAAACATGCGCTGTTCAGACCCGTGGCGCTAAATCAAGTGTATAACTTCAACAAACGTCTGTTGCCATCCACTGCCAACGATTTTTGGGAAAGCGCCGTGGCGCGTCCCGATTTGCTGCTTGCTGATGTAATTGCAATTTTGCATCCCGATTTGTTGCCGGGCTACGAATTAGTATATGCCGAACAGCTGAAATAGTCATAATTGTACTCCATACAGTTCAAAAATGCACTTCCGAAGGTTCGGAAAGTAGTTATGAGCACTCAGCAGAACATTCCGAAGCTTCGGACGATGATAATGAATGAAATGAATCAGAAAAGATAAGATTTTTAGATTAATACGAATGCACGCACGCAATACCATATTGTTTATAACGCTGTCGGTACTTACTGTAGCGCTTTTCCTTGCCGATTTGGCCTGGGGCAGCATTCGCATTCCTATGAGCGAAATCCTTGCTGTTTTTACAGGGAATAACACCGATGTGATGAATTCCGAAATTTTACTGAATTTTAGGTTGCCCAAAGCCATTACGGCAATACTGGCAGGCGCTTCTCTGTCGGTGGCGGGACTGATGATGCAGACGCTTTTTCGGAATCCGCTGGCCGATCCTTATATCCTTGGTGTAAGTTCAGGCGCCAGTCTGGGTGTGGCTTTAATTACTATGGCTTCGGCGGCATTGCCAATGGCTGTGGCCGGCAGTGGTTGGGCTATGATATTAGCTGCGGTGATGGGCGCTGCATTGGTGCTTCTGCTGGTAGTAGGTGTTTCGTTCAAAGTTCAAAATGCGGTTTCGTTGCTTATCGTGGGCATTATGTTTGGCACCATAGCCGGTTCTATTGTCAGTGTGTTGCAAAATTTCAGCAATCCTGATGCGATAAAGCTTTTTGTGATGTGGACGTTTGGAAGTTTAAGCGCCGTGACGTGGCAGTACATGCAAGTGCTGTTGCCAATTGCTTTTACAGGAATTGCCATGGCATTTTTTCTTCATAAACGACTCGATGGCTTATTGCTGGGCGAAAATTATGCTCGTGGTTTAGGCATCCCCATCATTCAAACGCGTTTGCTGATTGTTGTGGCTACCGGCTTGCTGGCCGGAGGCATTACGGCTTTTGTAGGACCTGTAGCTTTTGTAGGGGTGGCCATTCCGCACATTGCCCGAGGTGTTTTCCGCACTTCGAAGCATGGAATTCTTCTTCCGGCAAGTTTACTTTGTGGGGCATCGTTGTTGCTTGTTTGCGATATAATATCGCAAATACCCACTTATACACTGCCTATCAATACAATCAGTTCGTTGTTTGGCGCACCTGTTATTTTGTGGATTATTTTAAAACGAAAATAAAAAAATAGAACTTATTAGAACAATGTCAGTGTTATCTACACATAAACTTTCGATTGGTTATTCCCGAAAAGGAAAAAAAACAATGGTACAGTCTGATTTGAATCTTCAATTACAGGCCGGAGAGTTAGTGTGTTTGATTGGCCCAAACGGCACCGGAAAGTCGACTTTGCTCCGAACGCTGGCTGCCCTCCAAAAGCCATTGAGCGGTGGTATAAAGATCGGCGATATGGACATTGACCAACTCAGCCAACACGAAAAAGCTATGCAGATTGCGCTCGTGCTTACCGATCGGGTTGATATTGACAATGCAACAGTGCTTGATATGGTGTCGTTTGGCAGGCATCCCTACCGTAGCTGGTGGGGAAACTCGTCGGTTGAGGATGAAAAACTGGTGAGTCAGGCCATCGAAATGGTACATTTGACACATAAAAAACATGATTATTTTTCTGAATTATCCGATGGCGAGCGGCAGCGCGTAATGATCGCTAAATCGCTGGCACAGGATACGCCCATTATAATGCTGGATGAACCGACGGCTCATCTCGACTTGCCCAATCGGGTCGAAATCATGTTGCTGTTACATAAACTGGCACACGAAACGGGAAAAGCTGTTTTATTGTCGACCCACGAACTGGACATGGCATTACAGGCAGCGGATAGTATATGGTTAATTACCGCAACTATGGGAGTGGAATGTGGCGTGCCCGAGGATTTGGTTTTCAATGGAAGTTTCAATCGGGCTTTTGAGTGCGATGCTTATTATTTCAATCCATCCAATGGCAATTTTTCGATGAATTATCCGCTGACGAAAGAAGTGTGGGTGGAAGGTGACAAAACCCGTATATACTGGACTTTCAGGGCACTGGCAAGGGCAGGGTACAGGGTGGTGAAGGATGCCGAAGTCGTGATCCGTATTGAGAATGATGCTTGGTTTGTGAACAACAAAAGGTTTTCGACAATTAAAAATCTTTTGAATGAACTGGAGCAGGTAGTGAAATAAGAAAAACGCAGTTGAAAATTGAATTCAACTGCGTTTTTTTTGATTATATGGTTAAATTATACACCTAACGAAGTTCTCACAGCTTCAACTTTTACGTTGGCAGCAGCATCAGCAGCATTGTAGTCGGCACGCGATTTCATTTCGCCACGTACTTCGATATAGAATTTAATTTTAGGCTCTGTTCCCGAAGGACGTACCGAAATTTTGGTACCATCTTCGGTGAAGTATTGCAATACATCGGAAGTAGCAGGCATTATCAATTCAGATACTTCGCCGGTAATTACATTTTTCATTTGCAGCGTTTTGTAATCTTTAATAAACACTACTTTCGATCCGGCAATTTCTTTCGGTGGCATATTGCGGAAGTCGCTCATCATTCGGGCAATTTCTTCGGCACCCGATTTACCTTTGCGCACTACCGAAATACCTTTTTCTTTTCCGTAGCCATATTCAATGTAAATATCCTGCAATAATTCAAAAAGCGTTTTGCCATTGTCCTTGGCCCATGCTGTGATTTCGGCCATCAAGGTACACGACGACACTGCGTCTTTGTCGCGACAGAAATCTTCGGGAAGGAAACCATAGCTTTCTTCGCCGCCGCCGATATATGTTTTCTTGCCTTCGTTTTCGCGAATGACAGCTGCAATCCATTTGAATCCGGTGAAACAGTCGAACATTTCCACACTGTTTTTATTGGCAATATCCTTGATAATTTCGGTGGTTACAATTGTTTTTACTATGTATTCGTTGCCTTTCAGTCGGCCGGTTTCTTTCCAGCGTGTAATCAGATAATATACAAACAGCAGAGCGGTCTGATTTCCATTTACAAGTATCCATTCGCCTTTGTCATTTTTAATAGCAATACCCAAACGGTCGGCATCAGGGTCCGAAGCCATTACAATATCAGCATCGGTGGCAATTGCCTTTTTTACAGCCATATCCAATGCAGCTGGTTCTTCCGGATTTGGCGAAATAACAGTAGGGAAATTTCCACTGACCACATCCTGTTCGGGCACATTGATAATGTTTGTAAAGCCATATTCTTTCAGCGCACGTGGAATAAGTTTCACACCGGTACCATGAATCGGTGTGTAAACGATTTTCAGATTACTGTTGCGTTTAATAGCCTCTGGCGACAACGAAAGTGTTTTAATAGCTTCGATAAATGCGTTGTCGATTTTTTCGCCGATAATTTCAATTAATTCAGGGTTACCTTTAAATTTGATGTCGTCCACCTTTGTTTTGGTAACCTCAGTAATTACGTTTTCGTCGTGTGGTGCAATCATTTGAGCGCCATCATTCCAGTAAGCTTTGTAACCGTTGTATTCTTTCGGGTTGTGCGAAGCCGTAAGTATAATTCCGCTCTGACAGCCTAAATGACGGATAGCAAACGAAGCTTCGGGTGTCGGGCGCAGATCTTCGAAAAGATAGACCTTAATACCGTTGGCCGAAAATATATTGGCCGATATTTCGGCAAAAAGGCGGCTGTTATTTCTGCAGTCGTGACCTATCACCACGCTGATTTGAGGCAGATCGGGGAATTGCGCTTTCAGGTAATTACTTAATCCCTGAGTGGCTGCCCCTACGGTGTAAATGTTCATGCGGTTGGTGCCGACGCCCATGATGCCGCGTAACCCGCCTGTACCAAATTCAAGGTCGCGGTAAAACGATTCGATCAATTCGGTTTTGTCTTCCGCTTCGAGTAAACGACGAACGTCAGCTTTAGTTTCTTCATTGTAATTACCGTTCAGCCATGTAGTTGCTTTTGCAATCACTTCGTTTAATAAGGCATTGTTTTCCATATTAATAATTGTTTGATGGTTTGTTATTGCTTTGAGCGATAAAAATACAACAATTGTTTTAATAAAAAAAATGCTTTAAATACTAAGTTGCCAAAGTATTTAAAGCATTCATCAATCGGAATTTATTGTTATTTTTTTACATTCGGCATTTCAAGACCGTAGCCTTTACGCTGGTCTTCTTTTTTAAGGAGAAATGCAAAAACAATTCCCAACAAACCAAAGCAAGCGAAAATAAGCATAGGAATCATATAGTTGTATTGAGAAATTACCTGTTCTTTTCCTTCTACCATTTTGGTAACAGTACCGGTAATGCAGTATTTCTCGAGCACCGTACCTATTAATAACGGAACTCCCATCAATCCCCAGTTCTGCACCCAGAAAATCATGGCGTAAGCAGTTCCCAATTTATTATGAGGAATAATTTTAGCGACTGATGGCCACATGGCCGAAGGTACCAGGGAGAATGCGATTCCCAATAAAATAACTAATCCGATAGCTACAGGTAAACTGTTGAGCGAAGGAATGGAGAACAATATATGTACAAAAACCAATAATACCGATCCAATTACCATGATAGTGGCTGCTTTCCCTTTTTTATCTGAAATGCCTCCAAATAAAGGGGTAAGCAGTAAAGCGCTGAAAGGCAATAAGGCAGGAATGTAACCGGCAAAAGTATCGGTAACTTCAAACTTTTGAACAATCATATTCGTTGCAAATTTAATGAATGGGAAAACTGCTGAATAAAACAATACACAAAGAATAGCAATGTACCAGAAAGCACGATTTCGGGCTATGTCGAGCACATCCGAAAATTTAAATTCTTCTTCGGCTGCTACACCGGCAGCATTTTCTTCTTTGTCTAATTTTCTATCCATAAAGATAAAAAAGATAAATACAAGTAATCCTAAACAAAGCAGCAACATGGCAACAATGACAGGTGTGCTTACGTCTTTAGTTATATTGTAGAGTGGGAGTGGAGTGAACATGGCCAAAGCTGTACCGATACGTCCAGTAGAAGTGTTCAATCCGATAGCAAGTGCCATCTCTTTGCCTTTAAACCACCGAACAACTGCCTTATTGGCCGATATCCCAAACATTTCGCACCCGACACCGAAAATACCAAATCCTAACCCTGCAACAACAGCCGATTTAGCAGTTGGGCCAATGATTTGCCATGTCCCGATGGATAATTCATAAGTGCCTGCGCCGATATGTCCGGAAATGGCCCAGTATTTAATAAACGCTCCAATGAGCATAATGCTGATGGCAAGTATTCCGGTAAAGCGCGTACCCAGTTTGTCCAAAATCATTCCGCTGAAAACCAACATGAGCAAAAATACGTTAAACCAACCGTAACCGCTTGTGAATAAGCCGTAGTCGGATGCCGACCAATTTAAATTCCCCTGTAATTTTTCCTGCAGCGGAGCCATAGCATCTGTAAGATAATACATACATAACATGGTAAACGACACCAATATCAGTACAAACCATCGTGCTGACTTGGATTCGCGCAAAGAAGATGAAATTTTTTCTGTCATAAACTTTTGTTTAATAGATACGTTTCCTTTATATAGCTTTTATACATTCATTTTATCTTAAATGTTTTTGTAGAAAAAGCTTGCAAATCTACTTAAAAAATCTCATTTATTTCTACTGTCTGACATAATTACCGATATTTCTTTCCTTTATTTATCGGTATTATTTTTGAAACAATATTTCCCGGAAGAAATTTCTCCAACTGAGATCATACTTCAAACTTTTGATTAAATTTGTCAAATCAATGGCATAAAAAATTTAAATATGACAACAAATTATTCTGAACAGTTACATAACGTATTGCTATATAGTACCCAGGAGGCTGAAAGACTTGGTAATAACTACGTTGGCCCTGAGCATCTTTTGCTTGGTTTGCTTCGCAATGGTAAAGGAAAGGCAATTGATATATTAATTCAGTCGAATGTTGATATAAACAAGGTAAAACAAACCATCGAAAGTCAGATTCGCACTGATAAAGAACCATCGGGGGAAGCTATTCTTATGCTGAAAAGTACTGAACGCATTAAAAAGATAATGGAGTTGGAAACACGCTCATTATCGGTAGAAATAGCAGATACAGAACATCTTTTGCTGGCAATTCTAAAGGAAAAGAATAACCTTGCGGTGGATACTTTAACTTCCGAACATATGACTTACGAAAAGGCTAAAACTTATGTCGAAAATCCCAAAACTCCACCTTTGATGAGTTCTGATTTTCAGGACGACGATGATGATGAAGATGAAATGAGAGGACGTCCAAAATCGCAGTCGAAGGCGCCATCGAAGCAGAGTGAAACACCTGCTCTCGACTCATTTGGTGTGGATATAACAAAAGCAGCGCTCGAAAACCGTCTTGATCCTATCGTGGGGCGTGAGAAAGAAATTGAACGCCTGGCGCAAATCCTGAGTCGGCGCAAGAAAAACAATCCTGTATTGATTGGCGATCCCGGAGTAGGTAAATCGGCTATCGTAGAAGGTCTTGCATTGCGAATTATCCAGCGACGCGTATCGCGCGTGCTTTTCGATAAACGTGTGGTTTCGCTCGACATGGCTTCGATAGTGGCTGGTACAAAATACCGTGGCCAGTTTGAAGAACGTATAAAAGCTATTCTGAACGAATTGCAGAAGAATCCGGATGTAATTTTGTTTATCGACGAAATTCACACCATAGTTGGCGCTGGCGGCGCTCCGGGTTCGCTGGATGCTGCGAATATGCTTAAACCTGCTTTGGCGCGTGGCGAAATACAATGTGTGGGAGCCACTACTTTGGATGAATATCGCCAGAGCATTGAAAAAGATGGCGCTTTGGAGCGTCGGTTCCAAAAGGTAATGGTGGACCCAACTACGCCTGAAGAAACTTTACAAATTCTCGAAAATATTCAGGAACGATACGAATTTCATCACAATGTAAGGTATACGCCCGAAGCCATTAACGCTTGTGTCAGACTTACCGAGCGCTACATAACCGATCGTTGTTTCCCGGATAAAGCCATTGATGCTTTAGACGAAGCTGGTTCGCGCGTTCACATTGGAACAGTATCGGTGCCTGTAGAGATAGAAGAACTTGAGAAAAAAATTGAAGAGCTAAAGAAAGAAAAACTAAGAGTACTTGGCGAACAAAAATACGAGTTGGCCGGTCCTATTCGCGATCAGGAAAAACAAACCCAGTATATGCTCGAAGATGCTATAAAACGTTGGGAAGAAGATGCGCAAAAGCATCCTGAAACCGTTGACGAAGAGCAGGTAGCCGAAGTTGTTGCAATGATGTCGGGAATTCCTGTTCAGCGAATTGCACAAGCCGAAGGACTCAAATTGCGTCAGATGAAAGAAACGCTTCAGGGCAAAATCATTGGTCAGGATGAGGCGGTGAATAAAATTGTGAAAGCCATTCAGCGCAACAGAATCGGGTTGAAAGATCCGAGTAAACCCATTGGTTCGTTTATATTTATTGGACCTACAGGTGTTGGAAAAACGCATTTGGCTAAAGTTTTGGCTGAGTTTATGTTCGATACAGCCGATGCACTTATTCGCGTTGACATGAGCGAATATATGGAAAAATTCAGCGTTTCGCGACTTATCGGAGCGCCTCCGGGATACGTTGGATACGAAGAAGGTGGTCAGTTGACTGAAAAGGTGCGCCGTAAACCCTATTCTATCATTCTGTTGGACGAAATTGAGAAAGCGCATCCCGATGTTTTCAATCTGCTTTTGCAGGTAATGGACGAAGGGCGCTTGACCGATAGCCTTGGCCGACGCATCGACTTTAAAAACACAATTATCATAATGACTTCGAACGTAGGAACGCGTCAGTTGAAGGATTTTGGTAAAGGAGTTGGATTTAATTCACCTGCCGATACGGCTATGGACAGCGAGTTTTCACGTTCTGTCATTCAAAAAGCATTGAACCGTACTTTTGCTCCTGAGTTTCTGAACAGGGTGGACGATGTGATTATGTTCGACCAGTTGAGCAAGGATTCGATCAAAAGCATTATCGATCTCGAACTGAAAGGTTTATTTGGACGTGTCACAACAATGGGTTATAAACTTGAACTTTCGCCCGAAGCAAAGGACTTTATCGCAGATAAAGGCTACGATGTTCAGTTTGGTGCCCGTCCGCTGAAACGCTCAATACAACGTTATCTCGAGGATCAGTTGGCCGATATTGTATTGGAAGGAAAACTTGAAGCCGGAGACACAATTTTGATGGAACTTGTGGAAGAAACAAAGGAAATTAAAGCACGAATTGTGAAGCCGATCATCGCGCTGAACGAATAAAAAATTGGTTCTTATTTTATAAAAAGTTGATTATATATTCATAATCAACTTTTTTTAGTTTAAATTTGCCGATAAAATGAGTAATAAGAGCCTTAATTCATAATTAAGCAGGTACAGTTGGTGTTTTTCGAATTAAAACCTGAATTTAGTTATATTTGTGCTCCAAATTTTTAATCAAGCAATTTGATACCTAATGAAAAAACAGACACTTCTTTTATTTACTATAATAACGTTCAATTTCTTTGCTTTATTGGGGCAGGAACATGTTGTTTTTCAGCATTTTTCGGTTGAAAACGGACTATCGCAAAATACGGTGATGGCCATAATGCAGGATAGCAAAGGCTTTATGTGGTTTGGAACCTGGGATGGCCTGAATAAATTCGATGGTTACGAATTCACTGTCTACAAATCGCATCCGGGCGACCACAGTAACATTGCCAATAACCGTATTGACTATATTCACGAGGATAAATTCGGATACATTTGGTTTCAGACTTACGATGGTAAAATACACCGTTTTAACCCTAAAACTGAACAGTTCTACAGTTTGCCCTATTCTACAAGCAGATTTGTGTACAGTGTTGAACGCAGTAATCGTTTTATCGAAACTTCGAATGGTGAGTTATGGATTGCCACCAACGATATAGGAGCCATACGCATTGTTACAAATCCTGAAAGCGAAGAAGTTAAGTTGTACGAATACTCAACCTTTTCCGAATTTCAGATTGCCAATAATTGTGTTAATTTTATTCATGAGGACGGACAAAAAAACATTTGGTTAGGAACAAACGATGGTTTGTATGCCATTAATCCTGTTTCGAACCAGATTAAAACTTATCAACCTAATTCGAATGCCAATTCAAATGCGTTTTTTTCTTTTTACAATTCGAAAAATGATATTTGGTTTGGCGATAAAAATGGTTTTGTTTGGCATTTCTCTACGCTGAAAAATAATTTTGAGATCATTAAGCTCAAGCAGCCTACCAAAGTCACCGATATTGATGCTGTTGGTAAAGATCATTTGATTTTTACTACTAATAATTCGGGGTTTTATATTTATTCGTTGAAAAACAAAATGTTAACTAACTTCGACAAGTCAAATACAAGTTCGATAAAAACAAATAAATTTATATCTATTAAAGTCGATTCCTATGGCATTGCGTGGCTCGAGGCCGAGCAAACCGGTGTTTTCAGATTTCGGTTAAGTGACAATTCGCTCAAACATTTCCAGTTAAAAACCGATGCGGTCAGTCGTATTTCAGTATTACCCAATTTTATAGTTTTTGAAGATGTTAACAAACGGCTCTGGATCAATCCTCAGGGTGGCGGCTTTTCACGATATAACCGAAGCAGAGATGAACTCGAATACTTCTACAACGAACCGGGATCAGCTCAATGCCGCTTTTCGAATGTAATCCATTCTGTTTTTACCGACAAAAAAGGGACGCTTTGGATGTGTACTTACAATAAAGGTCTTGAAAAAATAAGTTTCTTTTCGCCACAGTTTCGTCTTGGAAAACCTAACCCAAATATAAATACGCTTACTTCTAACGAAATACGGGCTTTTTATCAATTGTCGAATGGTAATATTCTTATCTCGACGAAAGATGGAAGCATTCGTTTTTTCGATTATAAATTCAATGATTTGGGGCGATTGTCGACCAATGGATCTCTAAGTACAGGTGATAAACTCACCGATTTGGCCTATTGTTTTCTCGAGGATAGCAAAAAAAATATCTGGATTGGCACCAAAGGCATGGGAGTCATTAAATTAATTCCACGGAGCAATAATACCTCAAAGCCTGATTATGAATTACAAAGGTTTCAGAACAATCCTCTGGATAACAATAGTTTGTCCAATGATAATGTGTACAGTATAATTGAAGATGCAGCGAAACGAATACTGATTGGGACTTTTGGCGGCGGTTTGAATGTGGTTTCGGAAACGAATGGAAAAATAAGCTTTATCAATTACCGAAATCAACTCACCAATTACCCTATTAATAAATGTATGAAGATAAGACATTTATTAATGGATAAAACAAATACGCTTTGGATTGCAACCACCAATGGAATGCTTCAGATCGATAACTTTTTAACTCCTAAAATGAAGGAGTATTATATCGAAAAACTTCCAGATATAAGCAATAGTCTCAGCAATAACGATGTGCACTATTTTCATTTGGACAAGGAAAATCAACTTTGGATCGGAACTTTTGGTGGCGGATTGAATAAACTTTTGACGAAATCCACAGCTTCAACGCCTGCCACTTTCGAGAATTATTCTATCCGAAACGGAATGTCGAATGATATTGTGCTTAGTATACAGGAAGATAATAGTGGAAATTTATGGTTGAGTTCGGAAAATAGTATTTCGCGGTTCGACCGGAAATCACATTTCTTTCAAAACTATGATATGTTCGATGGTATTGAAAATGCTCATTTTTCGGAAGCAGCTAGTCTTTACACAAAGTCGGGCGAAATGTTATTTGGCAGTAACAAAGGTTATTATTATTTCAAACCAAGTAATATAAAGCAGAGCAAAGAGGTTCCGGCCATTGAGTTTACCAAATTTCAATTGTTCAATAACAATGTCGAAATCGGAGCGAAGGGCTCGCCACTGAAACAAAGTATAGGCTCGTCCGAGGTGATCGAACTTACCCACAAACAGTCGGTTTTTAGTATCGAATATGTAGCGCTCGACTTTTCGAATCCCGAAAAAATCCATTATGCGTTTATGCTCGAAAATTTTGAATCGGACTGGAACTATGTTCAGAGTCAGCGAAAAGCCACCTATACCAATTTACCTAAAGGAACCTATTACTTTAAAGTGCGCTCTACAAACAGCGAAGGGGTTTGGATAGATAATGTAAAGGTGATTAAAATCAAGATTCTTCCTTCGTTCTGGGAAACTCCATTTGCGTACATTTTGTATTTTATTAGCTTTGTGTTGTTGATGTATTTGGTGTATTATCTCACCTCTATGTATGCGAAGCTTAAAAATGAAGTCGTTATTGAACAGAAAGTTACTGATATAAAATTAAGATTTTTCACCAATATCTCGCATGAGTTACGTACACCACTGACCCTTATCTCGGGCCCGGTCGAAAACGTATTGAACAATGAGAAATTAAGTGAAAATGCAAAAGATCAGTTGCATATAGTACAGAACAATGCCTATCGTATGCTCCGGTTGATCAATCAAATTCTCGATTTCAGAAAAATTCAAAACAAAAAAATGCGGTTGAAAATTCAACCTACCCGATTCGATAAACTTATAAAAGAAATTTGTTCAAATTTCAGTAAAGAGGCGGTCGACAAAAATATTGATTTCAGAATAAATAATAATGCCGGGGATGTAATTTTGTGGATCGACAGAGACAAAACGGACATGATTATTTATAATTTACTCTCGAATGCATTTAAATTTACTCCGGCAGGTAAAAAAATTGAAGTACTTATCGAACAGGCTTCGAACAAAGGCGATATACGTGTGAAAGTAATTGATCAGGGGGTAGGTATTCCGCGTGAGAAACGTTCATTTCTTTTCGAAAGATTTACTTCCGAAAACGAAATTCAAAGTCTTGGAAATAAGCGGGGAACAGGGATCGGTTTGAACCTTGTGAAAGAACTGGTCGACTTGCACAAAGGAATTGTAGAAGTGGAAAGCGAATCCGGAAAAGGAACTACTTTTTCTGTTATTTTCAGAAACGGTAAAGAGCACTTTGGAAATGATGTAGATTTTGTAGTCGAAGATGAAATTGAACCCGAATTTGAAGCCGAGCTCGAAAATATCGATTTGTCAGGAAAGATGAATATCGATCATTTCGATGCATTTGTGTCCACCAAAGAAGCGCCGCTACTTGTTATTATTGAAGACAATGATGATATGCGAAACTTCCTCCAAAAAGTGCTGAGCAAAATCTATAGAGTAGAAGCTGCTGAAGACGGTGAAACCGGCTGGGAAAAAATAAAGAAACTAATTCCGGATTTAGTGGTCACCGATTTAATGATGCCTAATATGGATGGACTTCAGTTGACCGATTTAATAAAGCAAAACGAAACGACGAGTCATATCCCTGTTATTCTGCTGACTGCCAAATCGGCTGTCGAAAGTCGTTTACAAGCTCTAAAATCGGGTGCCGACGATTATATAACAAAACCTTTCAGCCCGGTTTTGCTCGAAGCCCGCATCGAAAACATACTTGAACAACGCAAACTTCTGCAGAAAAGATACCGTAAGAATTTACTCGATTTAGAGCCTGCCGAAGTAGAAATGGCTTCACAGGACGAAATCTTTCTCGCCAAGTTGCTCAATTTTATGGAGAACAACATAGATAACAGCGAGTTAACCGTAGAAGACATGGTGTCGGAAATGGCATTCGGTAGAACTGTGTTTTTTAATAAATTAAAAGGACTTACAGGCCTGGCACCTATCGAATTTATTCGGGAATTACGCATTAAACGAGCAGCTCAATACTTAAAATCAGGAGAATACAATATCTCACAGGTGACGTACATGGTCGGTATGAGCGATTCGCGCTATTTTAGTAAATGTTTCAAAAAAGTGTACGGAATGACACCCACCGAATATAAAAAAAGCCTGGAGCACTAATAACCATAACATGATCAATATCAATAAAAAGCTGTATTTTTTAATGCGGCTTTTTTTATGAAAATTATGTCACGTCCTGAAATAGCGTTACACAAAAACTGAACTAAGTGACAAGATTATTAATATGTCGAATGAATAAACGGGTAATGTGCTGTTGATTTTTTTTTGCCTAAATTGAAAATGCTAGATTGTTAAATAGTAAATATTTAAATGATAAGAAACAAGAAAAAATCAAAAAGGGTCCAAGGATGTTGCACATAAACATTATATTTGTGCAGTTTTAATAAATTCAAACAATTTGAACGAAAGCAAGCTAAGTTTGTTACAATACACTGAATAGAACTTGAAAAAAGTAATGAATAAAAACAAAGTATTTGAACAACGCAAAAAGGCGTTACAGGAAATGGAAGATAATGCTGCTCATCGTCAGCATTTAAAAGGAAAACTTACAGCACGCGAACGTATAAATATCCTTTTTGATGAGGGTACCTTTTTCGAATTTGATGCATTTGTAGCACCGGCACAAACACCAAACAGCAGCAAGCAGTCTAATTTTGGCGATGGCGTTGTAGTAGGGCGTGGATTGGTTCAGGGAAGAAGTGTTTTTGCTTATGCTCAGGATTTTACTGTTTTGGGAGGCTCTTTAGGATATTCACACGGAATGAAAATAGCGAAAGTGCAGGAAATGGCACTAAAACTCGGAGCGCCCATTGTTGGTCTCATGGATTCTGGAGGCGCACGCATTCAGGAAGGTGTGAAAAGCCTTTCGGCTTATGCCACCATATTCAAAAACAATGTAAATTCTTCAGGAATTATCCCTCAGATATCAGCTATATTAGGACCGGCAGCAGGTGGAGCTGTTTATTCTCCTGCGCTGACCGACTTTATTTTTATGACGAATCAAACATCCTATATGTTTGTAACCGGGCCCGATGTGGTACGTGAAGTATTGAACGAAGAAGTAGACATGGAAGGACTCGGCGGAGGGAATGTACATGCATCCAAAAGTGGTGTGGCTCACTTCCTATCCGACGATGAAGAACACACCATTATGTTGATACGTAAGTTATTATCTTATATTCCATCGAATAATTACGAAACGCTTCCGGTTTCAAATCTCGTCAGGTTTTATCAAACACGTCAGGAATATCTCGATAAAATTGTTCCCGATGATCCAAATCGTCCGTATGATATCAAGGAAATCATCAGCATTATTGTTGATAAAGATTCGTTTTTCGAAGTACACGAGAAATTTGCACAAAACATTGTGGTGGGTTTTGCCCGTTTGAATGGAAAATCAATTGGCATAGTCGCCAATCAGCCCAAAGTAATGGCCGGAACACTTGATATCAACGCCAGCGTAAAGGGCGCGCGTTTTGTGCGATTTTGCGATGCTTTCAATATTCCTTTACTTATCCTCGAAGATGTACCCGGATTTTTGCCCGGTATCGAGCAGGAACACAATGGTATCATCCGAAACGGAGCTAAATTGCTTTATGCCTTTTGCGAAGCTACAGTCCCGAAAATAACAATTATCACCCGAAAAGCCTATGGCGGCGCCTATATAGTGATGAGCAGCAAGAATACTGGCGGCGACTTTAATTTTGCCTGGCCAACAGCCGAAATTGCAGTGATGGGACCTGCAGGTGCTATAAAAATTGTGAATAAACATGAATTGTCGAAGGCTGAAAACAAAGCTGAATTCGAAAAACAATTGGTTGATAAGTATAAAAATGAGGTGGCCAACCCCTATAAAGCCGAAGAATTTGCTTTGATCGACGAAGTGATTGTTCCTTCCAAAACAAGAGATATTCTGATCAATGCTTTTGAAATTTTATCGAACAAACAATATCAGAAACCTGCAAGAAAACACGGAAGTATTCCGCTTTAATCCCTGATGTTTTGTTCCTGAATTATTGGAGCGAGTATAAAAATATAATTTTTTGTTTTATTTTTTATTGAAAACAATAGTGATATAACCAAGCCTTTGGAATTTAAAATTGTGATCACTGAATGCTGATACACAACAATATCAATCAAAGCTTTTATCACACAAAGCTAACCATTTTAAGAATGAAAAAAAGACTTTTGATCACCAACCGAAACGAAATTGCAATACGCATAACTCATGCCGCCCATAAATTGGGTATGATTGTCGTAGTATTTCAAAGTGACAGAGAACCAGATGCTTTGTATCTGAAATATGCCGATGAAATAATACCGGCACTCGATGCAGGAAACGAAAAACCCATTTTTCTGGATCCGGATCGGATTGTTGAGCTTGCGCTCGAAAACAACATCGATTTAATTCATCCCGGATATGGTTTTTTGTCCGAAAATCCCGACTTTGCTCAACTTTGCATTGATAACGGTATCAATTTCATTGGTCCATCACCTCAGTTGATTCGCGATATGGGATTGAAAACTGTCGCCAAAAGTATGGCTATAAAAGCAGGTTTACCTTTGGTGCCCGGAAGCGATGGTCCTGTAACTGATGCAGCTTCTGCTAAGGCTTTTGCCGATCGTATTGGTTATCCGGTTATACTCAAGGCTTCGGCAGGCGGTGGTGGACGTGGTATGCGCATTGTGGAAAAACCCGAAACAATTGAACGGAATTTTAAATCGGCTTCGGACGAAGCACGGGCTGCTTTTGGAAACGGTGATATGTTTATCGAAAAATACCTGCAAAATCCGAAACACCTCGAGTTTCAGATCATGGGCGATAAACATGGAAATGTTGTTCATTTGGGAGAGCGTGAATGTTCTTTACAACGCAAACATCAGAAGATTATTGAGGAAGCGCCTTCAGCTTCGGTGACGCCAGCTATGCGCAAAGAAATGGGCGATATGGCTGTTCGCTTTGCCAAAGCCATTGGCTATTATTCGGCAGGAACGATTGAATTTATTATGGACGAAGACGGTTCCTACTATTTTATGGAAATGAACACCCGTATTCAGGTGGAACATCCGGTGACAGAAATGGTAACGGGCGTTGACCTTGTGGATTGGCAAATTCGTGTAGCTTTGGGTGAAGAACTTACATTGAAACAGGATGATATTAAGATCAACGGTTGGGCCATCGAGTGCCGTGTAAATACAGAAGATCCTCAAAATCGTTTCAGTCCGCAAACCGGTTTGATTGATAAAATTCATTTTCCTGAAAAAGAGTACATTCGTATTGAAACCGGAGTACAGAACGGGACAGTGGTCACTCCTTACTTCGATTCGATGATTGCCAAAATTATTGTTCACGGAAATGATAGGGCAGATGTGATAAAAAAAACACTGGAGGCGCTTTACGATTTCAGTATGATTGGATTGAAGACAACAGTTCCATTTTGTCGCACAGTGCTGAAACATCCCGATTTTGTAAATGCAACCTACACTACCCGATGGGTCGATTCGGTGTTTGTGCCCGAAATGCTCGAAAATGATGAAGATGAAATGATAGGCGCTTTGGCAGCTACAATTCTTTATGCTTCTGAATATTTGCAACTTTCGTCTGACTTGCCCACTTATAAAAATGACAGGTTAAATGTTTGGGTTTTGAATAAACGATTGAATTATTAAACCTTACTTCTCCCTTTTCAGGGGAGGACGATTGAGAAAACCAAGTTTATTAACGTCACAGTTTACACAATACCCACTCCAATTGTAAATTGTAAATAATTAAATTGTAAATTATTTTAATGGGAACTTCATATATATATAAACGAGATGCTTCGCGATTGTTCATAGCAGTGCGCGAAAACGGGAAACGATACAAACTTTATATCCCAAAAGAATCAAAACCGGTCATCAACGGTCAGGAAATGGACATTGATTTTGTGGAGCAGGAGGATTTTCACTATGCTTTCGACTTTAACAACAAACGCTTTCACTGCGAATTGGTTTCGCGTGATCAGAACAAAGCCATCATTAATGTAAATGGTGTAGAATACAAATATAGTCTGGAATCAATATTTTCCTATGTGCGGCGAGGTATGATCAATAGTGATGCCAACAAAATAAACGAAAATAATATCATAGCGCCAATGCCGGGAAAAATTGTTGATTTCTTTCTCGATGAAGGTGATTTGGTGAATGTCGGCGAACCTATACTTACATTGGAAGCCATGAAAATGCAGAACGAAATTACAGCCAATTGTAACGGTGTAATTCGCAAGATAAAAGTACAGGTAGGACAGTCGGTTATGAAAGACGAACTGCTTGTTGAGATTCAATCCATCGACGTATAATTTTTTTCGGAATTCAAAGTGTTTTTATATCTTTGTCATTTTTCAAAAAAGCTTTTTCGGGTTTTCCAGAAAAAGCTTTTTTTGATTGTAAACTATTGATAATTATGAATTTTACGGCGATAGATTTTGAAACTGCACATGCCAATTATCCTTGCGAAATTGGACTTTCGCGCATCGAAAACGGAATGATTATAGAAACAAAGTCGTGGTTGATAAAACCAGCCTGTTTCCCTTATATGAATCCCTGGAACGAAAAGGTACACGGTATTTCGTCAGCAGCGTTGGTAAATGCAAAAACTTTCGATGAACTGTGGGTAGATATCAAACCCTGGCTCGAAGATCAGTATGTGGTGGCACACAACGCTGCTTTTGACATGCGAGTGTTGTCTGCAACGCTTGCTCATTACGATTTGGCAGTGCCACATTGTAGCTATTTTTGTAGTGTAAGTCTTTCGCGGAAAGCATGGAAAAACCTACCGAAGCATTCGTTAGGCGTGCTGTGCGAGTACCATGATATCAAATTTAATCATCACCGGGCCGGCGACGATGCAATGGCATGTGCCTTAGTTACCTTAAAAGCATTCGAAGCGCTGAATGTGGTTTCTATCGAAGATGATTTAGCAGAAAAAAAGATAAAAATCAATAAGTTGCAAAGTTTGTTGTAAACAAGAAAAATGCAGGTTCCCAAAGTGTTTTTTACTCCGGAAACCTGCAAAAAGTAAGAAAGAAAATAATATTTTAAATCACTCCTTGTGCCATCATGGCTTTGGCTACTTTCATAAATCCTGCAATGTTTGCACCTTTTACGTAGTTAACAAAACCATCGGCTTCTGTTCCGTATTTTATACATGATTCATGGATGTCGAACATAATTTGTTTGAGTTTTGCATCCACTTCTTCTTTCGTCCAGCTCAGTTTAATCGAGTTTTGTGTCATTTCCAATCCCGATACCGAAACACCACCGGCATTTGCTGCCTTGCCCGGACCATAAAGAATTTTATTTTTAATGAATACTTCAACAGCTTCAGGGGTCGAAGGCATATTAGCACCTTCGGACACTGCGAAACAGCCGTTTTTGATCAGCGTTTCAGCATCGTCGCCGTTCAGTTCATTCTGTGTAGCCGAAGGTAAAGCAATTGTGCAAACCTCGTTCCATGGACGTGCGCCTTCTACGTATTTGCAATTGTATTTATCGGCATATTCTTTTATGCGGCCACGGTAAATATTTTTAAGTTCGAAAACGAATTTAAGTTTTTCTGAATCAATTCCTTCCGGGTCGTAAATGTATCCGTTGCTGTCGGACAGAGTTATCACTTTTCCGCCCAGTTCTATCACCTTTTCGGCTGTGTAGGTAGCCACATTACCTGAACCCGAAATGGCTACTACCTGACCTTTCAGATCGGTGATACCTTTGGATTTCAACATGTTCATCAGAAAATAGATATTACCGTAACCAGTAGCTTCGGGACGAATAAGTGAACCTCCGAATTCAAGACCTTTTCCAGTGAAGGTACCTGTGTTTTCGCGGGCCAGTTTTTTGTACATACCGTACATATAAGCCACTTCGCGTCCGCCAACGCCTATGTCGCCTGCAGGAATATCAGTATCAGGTCCGATGTGTCTCCACAATTCAACCATAAATGCCTGACAGAAACGCATGATTTCGTTATTTGATTTGCCTTTTGGATTAAAATCGGATCCACCTTTAGCGCCACCCATTGGCAATGTGGTCAGCGCATTTTTAAATGTTTGTTCGAAGGCCAAAAATTTAAGGATGGAAGGGCAAACCGATGCATGGAAACGCATACCGCCTTTGTAAGGTCCAATGGCATTGTTGTGTTGTATGCGGTATGCCATATTGGTTTGTACCTTGCCTCTGTCGTCGACCCAGGTGATACGAAATGAGAAAATACGTTCAGGAATACACAAGCGTTCAATCAGGTTTTGATTTTCAAACTCAGGGTAAGAATTGTATACTTCTTCTATAGAGCTTAATACTTCTTCAACGGCTTGATGATATTCAGGCTCGTTCGGAAATCTCCTCTTGAGATCGCCGATTACTTGTTCAACTTTCATTTTTTTAATCGTTTTATTAGTTTTATTGTTTTTCGACTGCAAAACTAACAAAAATATTACAAAATGAAACATTTATTGATAGATTAATGAAAATTTTCTATAAATAGAGAAAAAATAATGCAGATTTATCGAATAAAAATAACTTATATATTCAAAATTTAAAATTTTTATTCTTGTATTGAATAAAAATACAATATCCTCCCGCTACTCATAAAGTAAGAGGAGGATATTTCACACGCAAAACGGTAGTCTGATCTTGAAACAGACTACGATTTATTAAAACTTAATCTCGTAATTTGGTTCTTCGGTAATTTCGGGTACCAATTGATTGTATACAACTTTTCCGTTTTCATCAATAGCAACTACCGATCGAGCAATCAGACCAGCCAAAGGGCCATCTTCCATCAAAACGCCGTAGTCAGTAGCAAAATTATTGTAGCGGAAATCAGAAGCTGTAATTACTTTATCAAGTCCTTCGGCACCACAAAAGCGACTTGCAGCAAACGGTAGATCTTTGGAAACGCAAATTACCACTACATTATCTGTAGCAGCAGCCATTTTGTTGAAATTGCGAACAGATGCTGCACAAACGCCAGTATCAATGCTCGGAAAAATGTTTAATACTACACGTTTACCTTTGAAATCAGCAAGACTTATTTCGTTTAAACCTGCACCTACCAATTTAAAATCGGGTGCTGTTGTGCCTACTGCGGGTAAGCTGCCGTTTGTTTTTACTTCAGATCCTTTAAATGTTACTGTTGCCATTTTTGTTCTATTTTATTTTAAATTTTAGTTAGCATTTTGTTCTGATTTAATAACGCTTTCCTTACTTTTTTGTTTATTTTTGTAAGATAATTATTAGATTTTTTAATCAACTGTGTACTACTTACGAAATATCAGTCTTTTATTTGTCGTGCTTTTTCAATATGCATGTACCGATCAACACGAATATAGGGTGGAGGAGGAGTTTGTTCAATATATTGATAGATTTGAGCTCGAAGCCCGGAATCGTGGAAGACTAATTGACCTCGAAAACACAGGACTGATTGTTGAATTCGCCGATTTAAAGGACAATCAGGCGGGTTTATGTTATTCTGAAAAACCTATACGTATTGAAATTGACCGGGCTTATTGGGCGGCAATTTCTCTCACCAACGGAGCCGATCTGATGAAAGAAAATTTATTGTTTCATGAGTTAGGACATGGCGTTTTAGGCAGGGATCATTTAAACAGCACACTCAGCAACGGTGACTGGAAATCGATGATGTGTGGTGGCGATAAAGTAGACAATCGGCCTTGGAATATAAATTACAGAGGCGTAAGGCGTAATTATTATGTTGATGAACTTTTTAATGAGAGTACAGCTGAACCCGATTTTTCCATGCCAGATTTAGCCCAGGACACAAGTGGTTTTACTACGAAGGTTTGGCTGAGTTTCGATACCGATATGAAATCGGATACGGGATGGGAAATGGGTGAAAATGCTGGGTACATTATAAGTACTGAAAACAAAAGACTTAAATTTATTTCAAAAATAGCTTCATCCTATTTGATCATTGCTTCAACAAATGTTGATGTCTTATCTGATTTTACTTTCGAAACTGAAATAAAATGTCAAGCGATAGCTACAACCGATCAATTTGGGATTGTTTTTGGTAATAACAATAATTATAAAACAAATGATATTGAGTATTTTAACATTAATAATGACCAAAAGATGTACATTGGCAACAGAAATTGTTATAGTTTTCATACCCAATTAAGCAAAAATGAAATAAAGGTGGACGGAGCTAACAAATTAAAAATAGTAAAAAAAGGAAGTATGCAATATTATTTTATTAATAATGTGTATGTTTATCGATCGGAAACATCCGTCCAGTATCAAGGAGATAAATTTGGATTTATGGTACCCGGAAATGCGATCGTATGGCTCGACGACTTCAGAATAGCTGTGAATGCGTCCGGTTCGGCAAATGTAAAAGCCGAGCGGATGAAAGAAATCAGTTTTTCAGTTGAAGCATTAAGTGCTGAAAACAAAGTGTATAATCAATAATATAAGTATTCAACTAAAAGAATTATCAAATTTTAATATATGGCAAAATTCACTATATATCAAGTATTGCCGCGACTTTTTGGCAATTTCAATAGCAAGCTTCGACCTAATGGAAGTATAGAAGAAAATGGTTGTGGAAAATTTAATAGTATTACCGATAAGGCATTGCGCGAAATAAAAAAATTGGGAATTTCACATATCTGGTATACTGGTATAATCGAACATGCAACACAAACAGATTATACGGCATTTGGCATTCGCAAAGACCATGCTGCATTGGTCAAAGGCAGGGCGGGTTCGCCTTATGCCATTAAGGATTATTACGATGTTGATCCCGATTTGGCTGAAAATGTGACAGATAGAATGAATGAGTTTCAGCAATTGGTCCAACGAACGCACAAGGCAGGGATGAAGGTAATCATAGACTTTGTTCCCAATCATGTAGCACGCGAATATTACTCGGATGCCAAACCTGACGGAGTGAAGGATTTAGGCGAAACGGATCATTCCGAATGGCATTTCTCACCATTGAATAACTTTTATTATATTCCGGGTCAGTCATTCTCTCCTCAATTTGATGCACAGGGTTACACCGAATTTCCTGCAAAAGCGACAGGTAACGACCAGTTTAACGCATCTCCAACAGTAAATGACTGGTATGAAACCATAAAACTAAATTATGGCATCAACTATACTGAAGGAAATCAACAGCAGTTCTCACCAATACCCGATACTTGGTTTAAAATGAGAGATATCCTGATGTACTGGTCGGCCAAGGGAATTGATGGTTTTCGATGCGATATGGCCGAGATGGTACCGGTAGAGTTCTGGAGTTGGACCATTCCTCAAATTAAATCGAAATATCCCGAAATCATTTTTATTGCCGAAGTATACAACCCATCGCAATACCGCAACTTTTTGGCCAATGCTAAATTTGATTACCTCTACGATAAAGTAGGCCTCTACGATAAATTGCGCGATGTTACAAGTCGGAATTATCCGGCTCGAAACATTTCATACTGTTGGCAATCGCTGAGCGGTATTGAAGATAAAATGCTCAATTTTCTTGAAAATCACGATGAACAACGCATTGGTTCTGGTTTTTTTTCGGGCAATGGCATGTCGGCTCAACCGGCTATGATAGTGGCTGCCACGCTTACGAAAGCGCCTGTAATGATTTATTTTGGGCAAGAACTGGGTGAGCTGGGAATGGATTTTGAAGGTTTCAGTGGGATTGATGGACGCACTTCAATTTTTGATTACTGGGGTCTGAAAACGATACAAGCCTGGGCCAACAATGGTAAATTTGATGGAAAACATCTGAACGAAGAACAAAAGGAATTAAGAGCTTTTTATAAAAAATTATTGAATATAACACTGAAGGAGAAAGCAATTACCGATGGTTTGATGTACGATCTGGAATATGCAAACTTTAATAACCCTAAATTTAATTCACACGAACAGTTTGCTTATTTCCGAAAATATGAAGAGGATATTCTGTTGATGGTACTTAATTTTCATGATACACATCTCGATACTGAAGTACGTATTCCTCTGGAAGCTTTTCAGTACATGAATCTTAACCCGGGTGATCAATTCGATTTTGTCAATTTGCTCGATGAGAGTATTAATTATAAGGCTGTTGAACTGACTGCAAACGAAATGTTTTGTACGCATTTACCACCATGGACGGGATTCATTTTTAAGTTGACCAAAGTGTAGATGGTTTGTATTGCTGTTTTGATTTGAAAATAAGATCAATTGTTGACTAAAAGTGATTTTAAAACCATGTAGATCAATATTTCTGTTTTTAGAATGTTACACAATTTCAAAAAAAGTCTTCAGCATGAACGTGAGCAGACATCCAGGGCTGACCGTTTTTATACCGAGGTGTTAAATGCTACTTTTATAAAGCGCTTCAACACTGACTCGGACGAAGATATGCGGATGCAGCGACAGGATGTAGATGCTTTGATAACTGTAAACGGAATTACTTTTAAGATTTCCGAAAAGTTCAGAGATGTGGATTATGGCGATTTATACATAGAAGTTTACAGCAAATATCCCAAAACTTTAGGTTGGATGCACACAGGTTCGCCCAATGCGATACTCTATTTTACACCTCGCAGTGTTTACTGGATGACCCATTCGTCCTTGAAAAATTTTTGTATCAACGAACTGTTCAACGCCATTCCAGCTCAGTGGTTGGCCGAACTTTATGAAAGCAAAAAATCTATTGAGTATAAAAAAATAAGAATAAAAGGTGCTGATATCGATTTGCATCTTATTCAGTCGCACAATAAGGATGGCGAAAGCTGGGAAACAATAGGAGTGAGCGTAGCTTTCGATGTATTGAAATACTTTGGTGTCAAGTTCAGGAAAATAGATGCTTAGTGATTTTTATCTTAATGCTGCTTTAAGCCGAGTTTTGCTGTATTCTTTCAAAAAACTTATCTGTTTTTTTTGTATTTTTACGATCTTTTTGATGTTTCAGTCTGCTTTACTGCTTCTCCGTCCTGAATCATTTTTTTTTTTTTTGAAACGCTGGAATACGATAATATTATCAAATCCTTCAGGTGTTTTGATCCAGTTTTTAAGTATTCCGTTGGCCTCGTACCCTTCGTTTTCGAACATTTTTCTACTCACTGTATTTGTTTCGGCTATATTGCAGTAGAGTTGATAAATTTGCAAAAAATTGAAAACATAATCCTCCACCAAATGGAGCGCCGACTTTGCATAGCCCTTTCCCTGAAATTCCTTGTCGACGAATAAACCGAGCGATATACGGCTGTGATGCATATCGAAATCGAATAAATCAACAGTCCCGACAGCTTTCTCTGTAGCTTTGTCAATCAACATCAATCTCAATTGCTTGTTTTCGTAAATGTCCTGTCCGGAATTGATTATGTATTGTTTCAGTATAAATTTCGAGTAAGGCTGACGTGTGTTTCCTACCATCCAAATATCGGGATTGTTTTCCCAGATGTACAATTGCTCCAAATCATTTGGTTCAATGGCCCTAAGTCTTATTTCTTTATTTTCGAGTAACATTGTTTTTATGTTTATATTCGATCTTTTAAAATTAAAACGCAATTGGATGGCGAAACTAAAATCTTACAATTCAACCGCCCAGCAATGATTGTAAAAATCCTTTTTTCTTCGGAGGATATTCATCGTGAACAGGAGTGGGCACTGGTTGTAAATAGTTCCCCGAAGCAATCATTTGATAAATGACTCCCCAATCGGGCAATCCACCCAGGTTTCTATCGTCAATAAATAAATCTGCTTTCAGTTTGCGCGGTTGCTGTTCTCTTTCATCTTTTTCGGGGTAATTGGCGTTCACAGCATAGAATTCGAGTCCTCTTTCGCGGCAGTATTCTACAGCTTCGTCAAGCAATCTTCCTTCACGCACTGTCCACATAACAAGTATCACCTGAAAATCTTTTTGTAAACGTTTCAAAGTGTCGATGGCAAAAGGAATATCCCGACCTATTTTAGGATATTCGTGCGTCACTATGGTACCATCAAAATCTACAGCAATAGTCATAATCTGAATTTTATAATGTTTTTAATAATTTTTTAAATATACACGAATGGTTAGTCGGTTAATTCGTCAATATCGAGATCAGTAAGCATTTTTGATTGCGAAGGTTTGCAGAAGAAAAGTGCAATAGCAGCTATACCTGCACAAAAAAGCATGGATTGCGAATGCAGGATATAAAAAAACAAAACGCCAAGTATTAATCCTAAACCAATAATGGTCAGGCGTAAATAAGATGCTATTTCATATTTTTTTACTCTGATTTGAACATCTTCAAGCGTCGCTATTTTTTTGGAATAACGGTGAAATAGCCCAAGCGTGACAGGAATAGAACCAATGATATATATAATCAGTACCGAAGATAAAGCTATGCCAGTCTGGCTTTGAACATCAATGCTTACACCTTCTCGGAGCAGATAAAAACCTGCAGTAGCTGCCACTACAGCGGCAATGTAAACGATATAGTAAGCGATTGTAATTTTGGTTAGCGTTTTTTTCATTTTTTGTTTTTATCTAAAAAATTGTTTATTTGTTCGAACGAGTAAAAAACTCATCGACTTTAAGTTATTTCATCGAGTTTGAAAAGTCGACTCTGTTCAGTATCGAACGTCCCAGGGTTATTTCGTCGGCATATTCAAGTTCGTCGCCGATGGCAATGCCACGCGCAATGGTTGTAATTTTGGTTCCGAAAGGAGCTAACTTTCGGTAAATATAAAAGTTGGTGGTGTCGCCTTCCATAGTAGTGCTTAGTGCCAGAATTACTTCCTTAATGTCTTCGGCCTGCACCCGGTGGACGAGACTTTCAATTTCAAGATTCGCAGGGCCTATGCCATCCATGGGCGATATAATGCCACCCAATACATGGTACAAACCCCTGAATTGTTGGGTATTTTCTATCGACATCACATCCCTGATATTTTCAACCACACAAATCGTTGAATTATCGCGCGAAAGATTGCTACATATATTGCATACTTCGGTATCCGATATATTATGGCATACCCTGCAATAAACTATTTTTTTGCGTAAGTTGATCAGTGTGTTTCCAAATAATTCTACTTCCGCTTCGGGCTGTTTAAGTAAATGCAGCGCCAGCCGTAAAGCTGTTTTTCGCCCAATTCCCGGTAACTTCGAGAACTCATGTACAGCGTTTTCGAGCAGCCCGGAGGAATATTGTTGTTGACTCACAATAAATGTATATAATGAATTTAAATATTCTTCGTTTAATGATTGCAAATTTACAAAAAATATCGGATTATTCTATTTCGTCGAACAAGGTCATGTGACAACGTTTTTTTTTGCTACTTTTGCACACTTAAAAAAACGATAATTCACGATGTCTGGTACACTTATTCTTCTTATTATTGCCGTTTATTTTTCGATATTATTATTGATATCATTTATTACCAGCCGAAAAAGCACCGATAACGATGCTTTTTTTCTTGGGAACAAAAAATCACCGTGGTGGATTGTAGCCATCGGAATGGTGGGTTCGTCTATCTCGGGAGTGAGTTTTGTATCGGTACCGGGCATGGTGCGCAGCATAGATTTTACATATATGCAAACCGTATTCGGTTTCTTTTTCGGGTATCTGGTGATTGCCAATGTGTTGCTTCCACTTTATTATAAACTGAATCTGACGTCGATTTACACATATCTGGATACACGTTTCGGGAAAAGGGCTTATAAAACAGGCGCCTCTTTTTTCCTGCTTTCGAAAACAATTGGGGCAGCTGCCCGCCTGTATGTTGTTGCACTTATACTACAAACCATTGTGTTCGACAGATGGAATGTACCCTTTGCGCTAACCGTGTGTGGTATCATTTTACTTATTTGGATCTATACTTTCAGAAGTGGCATTAAAACAATTGTTTGGACTGATACCTTACAAACCCTTATTATGATTTTCTGTCTTGTTCTGATAGTTGTACAGGTATCGCAACGCCTCAATTTTAGTGTTGGAGAATTGGTGAGCAATCTAGTCAACAGCGATAAAACGCGTATATTTGTATTTGATGATTGGCATTCGAAACAAAATTTCTTTAAACAGTTTTTCAGTGGTATTTTTATTGCCATCGTAATGACCGGACTCGACCAGGATGCAATGCAAAAGAATCTGACCTGTAGAAACCTGAAAGATGCAAAGAAAAATATGTATTGGTACGGACTCTCATTTGTGCCGGTAAATTTTTTATTTCTCAGTCTGGGAGCTATGCTATTGATGCTTGCCACACAAAATAATATTGCTTTGCCGCTTTTATCTGACGAAATTTTACCGCTTTTTGCCACTACTTTTTTAGGAAAATCGGTGTTGGTATTTTTTGTGATCGGAATTATAGCAGCTGCTTTCTCCAGCGCCGATTCGGCTTTGGCTGCCCTTACAACTTCGTTTTCGGTGGATATCCTGGATGTACAGCATCAGGACAATAAAAAAGCAAAACGTACACGAATGATCATTCATATCTGTATTTCAATTATCTTTGCACTGATTATTTTGATTTTTAAAGCTGTAAACAACAAAAGTGTAATTGATGCCATTTATACTATTGCTTCATATACATACGGCCCTCTGTTGGGATTATTTACGTTTGGGCTCTTTACAAAACTGAAAGTCAACGATAAAGTCGTTCCGTATCTTGCTATAGCCTCTCCGGTGATTTGTGCTGTGCTCGATTATTCAAGCAAAAACATTTGGGGCTTCTCGTTTGGATATGAATTGTTGATGATCAATGGGTTTATCACTTTCTCAGGTTTATGGTTGTTTCGCAAAAAAGAAATCAATACAGTTGAGTTAAATCAAAAATAAAAAATTAAACAAATGGATATAAAATCAGCGGAATTTGTAATTAGCAATACCGATTTCAGAAAATGCCCCGAAAGTCAATTGCCCGAATATGCATTTATCGGTCGTTCCAACGTAGGTAAATCGTCGCTTATCAATATGTTGACTAATAAGAATGGCTTGGCTATGACTTCGTCGAAACCGGGAAAGACATTGCTGATCAATCATTTTCTTATCAATAACAACTGGCATTTGGTGGATTTGCCCGGCTATGGCTTTGCGACCACAGGGAAAAAGATGAGGGAACAGTTACAGTCTATTATCGAAAACTATATTCTGTACCGCGAACAATTGACCTGCCTTTTTTTGCTTATCGACAGCAGGCATGAGCCACAAAAAATTGATGTTGAATTCATGACCTGGCTGGGTGAAAACGGAATTCCTTTTGCGATTGTATTTACGAAATTAGATAAAATGTCGGCTGTGAGAGCGAAGGAAAGTGTGAATGCTTACCGTGAAAAGCTGAAAGAAGTATGGGAAGAGCTTCCGCCGATTTTTAATACTTCATCCGAAAAAAGGGTGGGACGCGATGAGCTGCTCAACTATATCGAGGAGATCAACAAATCGCTCTAATAATAAGGTTCTTTAGGGGATACCTCAGCTCAATTGTTGATGTTTTTTTTTGTTTTGTAATAAGTTAATCGATAGTAAATAAGTAGTTTGCAAAAATGTATAACATTTTTTTTCGAAATAATAAATAAAACAAATGGACGAAAGACATTGAATAATAAAAATTTACTACCTTTGAACACCTAATTTCTCATAAAAACAAAAAATATAAATAATTACATTATGAAAGCACAGGACGACGATTTATTGGTTTACGACGAAGACGATGCCGTTAAATTTATTCTCAATTTTTTACCTGCCGAATCGAAGGCAAAAATTGATGATACATTAATTGAATATGTATTGGACGTTGTGTATGATTTTTATGACGAAAACGGTCTGATTGATGAAGATTCGACCGAAGAAGCAAGCATCGACGAAGAAGAAATGTTTAAATATATCAAGAAATGTTCCAAGAAAGACAAGATGGGACTTACCGACGAAGATATTGAACTTATCCTCGACGGTGAATTTGAATATGGAAAATCGATAGGAATTTACGACGAAGAAAAGTAGTAATTATTGTTTTATAGTTCAGGTAATCAACATGTTTTTTAGCATGTTGATTACTTTTTTTCACCCACCTTTAGCGTCTGATATATTTGTGCTTTCACGCACAAAAATCTGTATTTAGCGGAGAATAATCATGAAGATGAGAACAGCAGTTGTAATTTTAAACTGGAACGGAGAGAAATTCCTGAATCAGTTTTTGCCGGTACTTCTACAAAATACTCAACTACCCGATGTAGATATCTATGTGGCCGATAATGCCTCGACAGATAATTCGCTATCGCTGATCGACGAAAAATTCCCGACTGTAAAAACTGTGTTGCTCGACCAGAATTATGGTTTTGCCGGTGGATACAACAAAGCGCTTGCACAGATAAAAGCCGATTATTTTGTGCTTTTAAACTCCGATGTTGAAGTCTCCGAAAACTGGTTACAGCCCCTGCTTAATTACATGAACGAGAACAAAGATGTGGCAGCTTGTCAGCCTAAAATAAAATCGTTTTACAACAGAGATTATTTCGAACATGCCGGCGCTTCGGGCGGATTTATTGACTATCTGGGTTTCCCGTTTTGCAGAGGAAGAGTAGTGGGCACAGCCGAGGAGGACAGGGGACAATATGATTCGGTGATGGATGTATTCTGGGCCTCGGGAGCTTGCCTGCTGGTTCGATCGGCGCTATATAATCAAGTGGGCGGACTGGATGATGAATTCTTTGCTCACATGGAAGAAATTGACCTGTGCTGGAGATTGAAGGGCCAGGGTTTCCGAATTGTCTGTATTCCTCAAAGCGAGGTTTATCATGTGGGCGGTGGCACTTTACAGGTAGAACATCCTCATAAAACCTATCTCAATTTTCGGAACAATTTGTTGATGCTTTATAAGAATTTGCCACAAAAATCGTTAAGTAATATAATGAGATGGCGAATGCTGTTTGATTATGCAGCAGCTTTTCAGCTTTTTGTAACCGGAAAACCTAAAAATGCCAAAAGTGTATTCAAGGCCCGGAGAGATTTCAAAAAGATGCTACCTGGTTTTGTGGACAAACGAATTGAAAATCTATCATCTGCCACACGAACTGATTTTCCGGAAATGCTACGCAAAAGCATAGTGATTGAATATTATCTTAAAGGCAATAAAACCTACTCAAAATTAATTAAATAGTCTGAGAACGGCTGTTTGAACTCTGGCAGAAAATTTGAATATACCTGATAATACTTTTATAAAATGAGAAAACTACTTTTCATCCTTTTGTTAGCTTTCAGCACAAGTGCGTTTGCTCAGAAAGTATATCGCACCCAAATTTTCGATGAAAACATCAAGTCGCTTCAAATAGGAGTGAACGACGAGAAATACCTGCTGCCTATTATTGAACTGAATAGCCCTGATGTGTTACGCATTCGTTTCGACGAGATGTCGCACGAAACTCATTTTTACGGCTACAGCATAAAGCACTGTAATGCCGACTGGACTGAGTCGGACCTGCTGACCAATGAGTATCTGAATGGATTTACGACAGGAAATATCACCGACGTCAACCTTTCACAAGTCACTACTTTTCAGTACACACATTATAAATTTGAGCTACCCAATACAGATATTGGATTGAAAATTTCAGGAAATTACGTTGTGTTTATTTACGAAGACAATAAGGTAGATCAGCCTGTGGCTCAGGTTTGTTTCTCGGTGGTAGAGCCTCAAATCAATATTACTGCCAACTTGCGTGGAAATACCGATACCGAACTGAGCGGAAGACTGCAACAGCTCGATTTTGATGTACAGATGAATGGCTATAAAGTGCGGGATGTGAACAGTGAAATCAAGGTAATTGTGCGCCAGAACAACCGTTTCGATAACGAAGTGTCAGGTATTCAACCCACTTTTATTTCAGGATCGAAATTAAGTTATCAAAACAATAAAGCTTTGATTTTCGAAGGCGGAAATGAATACCACCGTTTCGATATTTCGTCGGTTTATGCAGCCAGCGAAGGAATTGCGGATATCCGCTATCAGCAACCGCACTACGAAGTGTTTCTTACTCAAAACAAAGTGCAGACTTCCAAAACTTATACGCATGATTTTGACGTGAACGGAAAATTTGTGATTAATTATCAGGAAGCGGTGGACAACAGCGATGTGGAAGCCGACTATATGTATGTGCATTTTATGCTTCCCCTGAAAACTCCTTTTTTAGATGGTCAATTGTATTTGGGGGGAGAATTGAATTATAATTTGCTCAACGATCGCTCACGCTTGAAATATGATTTTAATGCAGGCGCTTATCACCAAACTTTGTTGCTTAAACAGGGCGGCTACAATTTCCAGTATTGGTTTGTGCCAAAGGGAAGTTCAAAAGCTTCGGTTGAAAAAGTGGATGGCAGCTATTGGCAAACCGGCAATGAATACAGCATTTACGTTTATTACCGCGGGTGGGGCGAGCGCTACGATAAACTGATTGGTGTGAAAAGCATTCAATAGAGACATAAAGCATTTATAATTGCCCCCTAACCCCAGCCCCCTAACCCCAGCCCCCTAACCCCCTAAAGGGGGAATAAGAACGGGAATAAGAGGGTAACAAAGGATGTTTAGTAAAATCTTAATCATCTTCCTTATGTGTCCTGAATTTTTTAGTTAGGTCATGGGTGTTTCATAAATTTAGAAGATAACTTAAAACCATTATCCCGACATCTGTAAATACCTCACTTCCATAAGTACGGATTATCTTACGAAAGCGTTATTTAATCCACATATTCCGATAATATGTACACCTCATTTCTATAATGATATATTATTTTTGACTCAATAATTCTCAATATGTCAAACTAATAATTTATATCATTATGAAAAAAACTTTACTCACTATTTTTGTTTCTGTAATAGCAACAACTACATTGTTTTCTCAAGGATCTGACAAAGTATGGGTGTTGGGAAACGATGCTACAAACTTTCCGGTTTCAGCTGGAATTGGAGCAGGTCCTGATCTGACTGTGTACAAAGATGGACTTGGAATTCATACAGGTTCTGTAACCAATACTAATATGGGACAGGTTGAAGCCAGTGCAAAATCATTTACAATCGGTGAAACTACCTATACTTATGTAAACAGATTTAAGTTCAATGGAGCAGGGTATACCGGTGCTGCTGTAGGCCAAACAACTCCAACTGCAGGTGGTGTTGATTACTTTATGCCAACACAACGTTATTTAAGTTTCAAAGTGCTTGGAAACAGTACCATTAAAGCTCATGCAATAACAGGATCAAGTAACTCACAAAGAAACTTATTTGTAACCGATGGTACAAAATTAATCGGTACTATGGCTGTGGCTGCTGATGGCGTTATTGCTGAATATTCAGTAGAGTATACTGGTCCTGCAACTACGCTTTATCTTTTTTGTAACAGTTCAATCAACCTGTATTATTTAAGCGCCACAAATTACGATATTAAAACTTCAGTGAACAAACCAACGATTGACAAAGTTGTTTCATTCAATGGTACTGATATTGTAAATGAAAAAAATCTCAGCCTTGAAGTTTATAATGTATTGGGTAAATTAATTGCAAAATCGAATACAACTATAAATACAAATAATTTCGAAAAAGGTATTTATATGGTTCGTGCACAGGGAGTACAGGATGCTTTGAAGTTCAGCAAATAATCCTTTTCTATTTTATTGGAACAAAAAAGCTGCAAAAGAACATTTTGCAGCTTTTTTTATTGGATGATAAGTGGGTTCAGTTTATTCTAAGCTTTGCTGTTTAGTATTTGCTCCATGGTTTGCCACAATTTATCATCTCCGGGCACTGGAGCAGTGATTTGAATCAGCTGTTTGGATACAGGATGAATAAACTCAATGCTTCGGGCATGCAAACTGATGCCACCATTAGGATTGGAGCGTGCGAAACCGTATTTCAAATCACCTTTGATGGGACAACCCATTTTGGCCAGCTGGCAACGGATTTGATGATGACGACCTGTTTCGAGCTGGATTTGAAGCAGGTTATAAGTATCGGAATGCGCAATGAGTTGATAGGACAAAGCAGCCTTTTTGGCATTCGGTACCATTTTGTCGTGTGCCACCGATTTATTCTGCTTTTCGTTTCGCAACAGAAAATGTTCTAAACGCCCTTCAGGCTGTGCCGGTTTTTCTTTTACAATGGCCCAATAGGTTTTCTTCACCTCCTGGTTTTTAAACATTTCGTTCAGACGAGTGAGCGCTTTGCTGGTTTTGGCAAAGAGCACAACGCCACTCACCGGCCTGTCGAGCCGATGTGTCACACCTGTAAACACTTCTCCGGGTTTATTGTATTTCTCTTTCAGGTACTTTTTTATGGTTTCCGAAAGGGGTTCATCGCCTGTTTTGTCGCCCTGCACAATTTCCGAGCAGGTTTTGTTCACAGCAATGATATGGTTGTCTTCGTAAAGTACTGTCATTCTTTTTTGTGTCAATGTTGAAGCGTTCAATCGTTGAACTGTTGAAGCGTTGAATTGTCAATTATCTATTCATCAACTCCTCAAATTTTCAAACACTTCATTTTTCAATTTACCCGATCACCGCATCAACTATTGAGCGTTGACGAACAGCTTCGTAGAGCAAAACTCCGGTAGCTACCGACACATTGAGCGAGGCAATATTTCCTGACATAGGAATACTCACCATTTCGTCGCACAAACGGAGATGATCAGGAGAAACGCCTTCGTCTTCGGCTCCCATTATAAATGCTACTGGTTCGGAAAGAATGGCCTGTGTATAGTTTTTTGTTGCTTTTTCGCTTGCGGCCACCAACTTAATACCCGAGGCTACAAGAAATTTAAGTGCATTTCCCAGATTTTCTTCGCGACATACAGGGATGGAAAGCAAAGCACCAGCCGAAGTTTTTATTGCATCTGCACTGATAGAAGCTCCTCCTTTGGTAGGAATAACTATGGCATCCACACCGGCACACTCGCAGGTACGGGCTATCGCTCCGAAATTACGAACATCAGTAATGCCATCGAGCACAACAATAAAAGGCATTTTTCCTTGTTCATAAATTCCGGGAATAATGTCTTCGATGCGTTGATAAGCCACTGGAGAAATAAAAGCAATAGCTCCCTGATGGTTCTTCACCGTCAGCTTGTTCAGTTTTTCGAGCGGAACGTACTGAACGGGCACTTGCATGCCATTGAGGGCAGCAAAAAGCTCTCTCGACAGCTCACTTGTCATATCACGTCGCATCAAAATCTTGTCAATTTCTTTTCCTGCCTGAATGGCTTCTATAACGGCGCGTATCCCGAAAATCATGTCTTTCTCGGGACGTTGTTTGTTTTTGTAGTTTATCATTTTATTAATATGTTTTCTTTCAGTGAAATGAGTTCATCGGTCATAATACATTTTCGGTTTGCAAACTTACACAAAAACAATGAATTGTAAGCAATTCGATGGAAAATTGGATTTGCATCCCTGTCAGAATGAATTTAGAAGATATAACTTATGGTTGCTGTGGCACGATGATTAGTGACTACTGAGCTATTATCTACTCTTCCATTGCTCCGAATGTTTCCATAATCAGCCGATGTGAGTTCGTATTCGAAACCAAGTTTAAAGTTGGATAAATTGTAGGTAATGTGTGGAGCAACCCTGTAGAGTCTGTCCATCAGCTGCTGAGTGTCGGCATAAAACCCATATCCGTAAGCCGTTATTTTTCCGGCTGCATCGATGTTGAGATTTTCATTTGTACCTAAATTTTGAGAAATCCCCATGAAAATACCTGCCTGTACTTTTGTTCCGTACACTATATTCAACCACGAACTCAGGGTGTTGAAATTGGTATACACAATTTCGTTTGTTGTTGATTGATTGCTGATGCCATAACCACCAATCATCAGATGGTCGCTCAGGTTCTGTCCGTAGATGGCTTTGGCTTTGATCTGTAGTTTATTTTCGACATACTGAGTATAAGCCACAGCGCTACCCGAAGTTAAGCTTGCATCATTGATTTTGAGCGTTTTTGTATCGAAACCGACACCCGAAATCCAATGCTTAGTTTTGCTTTCGAGACCAAGAAAAATATCGGGCAACAAGGCGTTTTTCAAATAGGAGGGACTTGCACCCAGGGGTCCCTGCGACATATACTGCATTTGATAATTCACTGAACCTATGACTGAAAGTTCATTCGTAAGCATACGTTTCGCACGCACTTGCGGACTACGATTGAAAGGCTGAAACGGACTTCCTGTATTCAGTGATGGAACGGTGGGTAAAACACTGCCAAACAATGGATGCCAGGTTTGTCCGACAAGTAATTCTGTTTTCTCCCAGTTCAGTTTCAGATAAGCCTGACGAATACGTATGAGATAATAATTTGTGGAAATACCGGCAAAGTCAAATTCAATTTTAGCCGTAGATGTGGCACCCATTATTGGAGTTCCTCTAAAATCAATGCCAAGTCGGGTAGCCACGCTCAGCATTTCGGCATTGGGCACAGCATTTTTATCCTTGCCCACTGCATTTAAATCCACCGGTTTCGGAAAGATATTGAACAGTCCATCAAGCGCTTCAACATTTTGACGCGAATTAATATAAAAATCATTTCTTATAAATCCATATAATTGATAGCCCACCGAAGGATCGGCAGCAAAACCATTTAAGCATGGGAGAAGTAGAAATGCGGAGAGAATAAGTTTTTTTGAATTCATAAAAAATTACGGTTAGGTATTCATACTGATAAGTTTTGTAGATGAGTAATTTAGTTACTCCTTTATGCGCATAAATGTTCGATAAGAATTTTAGTTCCAATGCCGAAGAGAATAATTCCTCCGAGTATCTCCACATTTATTTTTATTCTTTGTCGGAAACGAACACCAAGAAATACACCAATCAGTGTGAATATCAAACTTGTAAAGCCAATTACAATGGCAGCAAACCCGATTTTTTCGGGATATGGAACAAAAACAACGCCAGTGGCCATGGCATCTATACTGGTTGCAAGAGCCAGCGTAACAAGCGTTTTCCATTTGAAAGGATTGGGCGAAATGTCACATTGAGGATCGATCGGATGAAGTCCTTCGATAAACATTTTTATACCAATAATTCCTAAAAGAATAAAAGCAATCCAATGGTCGAAGGTGGTAATTTGACGGGCAAAACTAATACCTACAAAATAACCTACCAAAGGCATTAGTCCTTGAAAACCACCAAAAAGCACAGCCATTCTAAATGCTTTTTTGAATTTAAATTTTTTCAGACAAATGCCTTTGCTGATCGATACTGCAAAGCAATCCATAGCTAAGCCAATGCTGATAATAATGATGGAAAGTATATCCATAAATTAAAATTTGAGAATTAGAACATTTGAAGATTTTTTAAATAAAAGAAATTGAAATAATTAAGAAGATTTGTCAACTCAATAAAGTTAACAAATCTTCTCTTTTAATTTTCAAATTCTCAAATCGTTAAATTCTCAAATCATCTTTTTTACTTGTTCGTACACATTTTTACCTGTGAATCCAAGTTTTTCGTCCAATACTTTGTAAGGTGCTGAAAATCCAAATGATTCAAGTCCGAAAACTTTACCATTGGCACCAACCAAACCTTCAAGGTTCACCGGCAGTCCGGCAGTTAAACCAAATATTTTAGCTCCTTTTGGCAATACACTTTCCTGATATTCGGCCGACTGACTGCGGAACAAACCTTCGGAAGGTACCGACACCAAGCGGATTTTTATACCATCGGCACGAAGCAAAGCTGCGCCTTCGTTCAGTGTAGCAACTTCAGAACCAGAAGCAACTAAAATTACATCCGGATGGCCATCGCACTCTACAATGTAGCCACCTTTTTCTGCCTGAACTGCATCAACTTTACGGCCGTTAGCCGAAGGAAGGTCTGCAATATTCTGACGGGAAAGAATCAGGCCGGTAGGAGTGGAGGTGTTCTCTAAAGCCATGCGCCAAGCTACAGTACATTCTTCCACATCAGCCGGACGAAGCACCAACATTGAATTATGACCTTTGTGATTTTTCAGTTTTTCCATCAAGCGGATTTGTGCTTCCTGTTCAACTGGCTCGTGGGTTGGTCCATCTTCACCAACGCGGAATGCATCGTGAGTCCATATAAATTTAACAGGTTGCTCCATCAAAGCAGCCATGCGTACCGCTGGTTTCATGTAATCGGAAAATACGAAGAAAGTAGCGCAAGCAGGAATTACACCACCATGCAGGCTCATACCGATACTCACGCAAGCCATAGTCAATTCAGCCACACCGGCCTGAAGAAATGCACCCGAAAAATCGCCTTTAGCAAATGCTTTTGTGTTTTTAAGGAAACCATCCGTTTTATCAGAGTTCGACAAGTCGGCACTCGATACCACCATGTTTTCAACTTGCTTTGCCAATTCGGCCAATACAGTTGCCGAAGCGGCGCGTGTTGCCTGTCCCGGTTTTTGAACCACAGCATCCCAATTTACGATGGGAGCTTTGCCAGAGAAGAAAGTTTCAAGTTTGGCAGCCAGCTCAGGATTTGCTTTTGCCCATTCAGCTTTAGCAGCATATTTTGCAGCAACAATAGTTTCTAATTCGGCAGCTCGTTTAGCATATAAAGCTTTGGTTTCGTCGAAAATTACAAAAGGATTTTCAGGATTTCCACCTAAGTTTTTAATACTTTCAACGTACGAAGCCCCACCCTCGCTCAATGGCATACCGTGAGTAGCGCATTGATTTTCGAAACTCGAACCATCCGCTTTACGCGCACCTTTACCCATAATTGTTTTACCGATAATCAGGGTTGGTTTTTCTTTTTCGGCCTTAGCTTCGGTAAGCGCAGCGCGGATTTGTTCAGCATCGTTACCATTGATTTCAATAATTTTCCAACCCCACGAAGCATATTTTTGAGCAGTATTTTCGGTGGTTACTGCTTTAGTTTCGGTCGAAAGCTGAATATCATTCGAATCGTAGAACATGATCAGGTTGTTCAGTCCGAGGTGACCGGCCAAACGACCAGCTCCCTGCGAGATTTCTTCCTGAACTCCTCCATCCGAAATAAATGTATAAATCGTTTGGTTCATTACATCGCCGAAACGAGCTTGGAGAAATTTTGCGGCAATAGCAGCACCTACTGCATAAGTGTGGCCTTGTCCGAGAGGACCTGAGGTATTTTCAACGCCACGCATAATGTCCACTTCGGGATGTCCGGGCGTAGGGCTGTTCCATTGGCGGAACTGAGCCAGTTCTTCCATGCTGTATTTGCCTGTGCATGCCAATACCGAATAGAGCATAGGAGACATATGACCAGGATCGAGGAACATGCGATCGCGACCTTCCCATTTAGGATTTTTAGGATCGTACTCTAAAAATTCAGAATAAAGTACGTTGATATAATCAGCACCACCCATGGCTCCACCCGGATGCCCTGATTTTGCTTTTTCCACTGCCGACGCTGCCAAAATACGGATATTATCGGCTGCACGATTTAATGTTTGTGTTGAATTCATAAAATTATTTTTTTGATTGTTGTTGTTTTTTGTTTCGATCAAAGAATCAAAAATTGAAGTTGATGAAAAATGTTCATCTTTTCATTTTTCAATTTTATTCTAACTACTTTCTTTCAGAATTTATACCCAATGGCATAGTTAACAGTCCAGGCAGAACCAGTGGTCTTTCCAAATCCGGGAACGTACCAAGGAGATATTGTACCGATCAAGTCTTCGCCAATCAGGTTTTTATTTCGAACAGACCAACCCATGAAAATATTTTTGACAACTTCCACGCGAATTCCTACCACAATTTCGAACCACATTTTTGACGTGGATTCTCCTAAGTAATTCTTTGTCAAACTTTCTTTCCAGTAATCGTCGGTAATTACCACGTTGGTCAAATCGTATTTGAAATTTGAAAATCCCAATCTCACACCTGCAGTAAAAAGATTATTGTTCGTTTTATTGCCTTTCTTAGATTTCATTAAATTGAAATCAATACCCGCTCTCCCGAATAAGCCATTGGTTTTAAAACCAATCTCGTTCGTCGTTGTTTTGTCCGCTCCGGCATAACCCATCTCAATGACAGGGAAGTATTTATGTTTTAAATTCACCAGAAGGGCTGCTTCGTACGAAAATGTCTCATCGCCCGACATTAATGTTTTGATAACGGGGGAAATATCCACCTCAATTCTTACACCATTGAATAAAGGTGTCGAAATGGTATCTTTACTGTTTTTTTTTACCTGAGCATCGACAGATAAAATGCTGAATGTAAGCAGTAAACTAAAAATGATAAATTTGTATGTTTTCTGCATTTATTGTGTTTATGTCTCGGTTAATAATGGAAACAGAATCGATAAAATGTCCGGTCGAAATAATCTCGTCGATGCTATGAACTACAATAGAACCACACTCAAGTGATATATAGTACCCGTCGTTGTTGTTGTGGAATATTGAAATTGTATCTGTTGTATTGTTGAAACGAACTATGTAATCGGTTTGTTCTTCAGTTTTTTTGAGCGGAATATTGATGGATTTGATACTTGTTTTTTTATTGTACAACAACGAATCTGTACCCAGTCCCATTACCCAAATACTGTCGACAGTTAAAGCCGATTTAGTGTAAATGTTGGTGGTGCTGTCCATGGTTTTTTTATAAAATCCAATTTGCATCAACACATTTTTTTCTTCAGTACAGTTCTCTGTCTGCGTACAGGAAATCAGAAAAATGGCTGCAAGTAAATATATATTTTTAAATAATTTCATTATGTACCGATAGTGCTATAAATAGATATTAAGAAATTCGTTAACGATGATGAACTATATGTTGTAACTAATATTCAAATAACAAGACCTACTGTAAGCTTGTAACCCGAAACTCAAAACTCAAAACTCAAAACTATTACATTAGAGTCCTCACTTCTTTTTTTAATAATTCAGTAGCAATTTCTGTTGGTGTTTGTTCCACAGATGAATATACCTGAATAATAATTTCAGCTAACTTTGTTGCTTCCATCTCTGGCTGAACCTTTGAGGCGCAACCGTTGATCAATTGTATCAGACTCTCCTGCGTCAGGCAGATGGCGTTCCAAAGTTCGTTACTCACATAAATTTGTTGTGATGAGTTATGACTGAATTCTTTACGTATATTTTCAATAAGTTGTGTGTGTAGTTCAAAACTTGTCATTCCAGGTTTCATTGTACTGATAACAATTGAATTAGGAATTGTGCGCTCGAGTACAAGCATTAACCGTTCGTAGGCTCTTAACCTCACAGGAACAACGATTGAGCTGTTCATTTTTCTGATTTCGAAATTTCTTCTTTGTTCTTCGTTGCGCAGCAGCTTGTCAATCAGCAAATAGGCTGTCAACAAAACAAGGAGTGCCGGTAAAACTATTTTGAGAATTTCTATCATTACAATTACTATTTAAAACGTTGATTTATTGATTTTTTGTCTTTAAACCTACTTTGTACAATTTTATATCAATGGGCTGTATAGTGATAAGACTGCCTTTTGGAAGTTGTTTAAATTCATTTTCAATATATGTGTAAAACGCATTGAGGGCCTGTGTTGTATCAATCAGTTCAACCACGACAGGAAGTTTTTCCGTCAGTTCCCAATATTTTGAAGTATTGATGTGCTGACTGCTTGGTCCGTATCCCATTATTCCACGATATACTGTAGCGCCCGACAATCCCTGCTCTTTTGCTTTTCTCACAATATGCTCGTACAGTAAATCAGTACCGGTTTTATCCGTACTGCTAATATATATTTTAAGGATACTGTTTTCCATAACTTTTCGCTTGTTTTTTAAAACAACTTTACAGCAAATTTGTAAAAATATAACCCAAATATACAGCTAAAAATCCCAACAAAATGCTAAGCGCCGTATAGATAAGCACAGTAACTACCTGTCCGTTTTGCATTAGCATAAGATTTTCGCTACTGAACGAAGAAAAAGTGGTGAAACCACCACAAAACCCAACCATTAAAAAAAGGCGTAAATCAGTAGAGATAAGGTCACTTTTAACCGAAATACCCACCAATATGCCAATGATAAAACTGCCCAAAACGTTTACTGTGAGCGTACCCATTGGTATCGAAAGAAAATGCCACGAAAGATTCAGTTTTGAAACCAGAAACCTTGCTACACTTCCAATAAACCCTCCAAGACCAACTAACAGCAATTGTTTCATTTCATCAATTCATTCTTCAACAATGATTTATCACTTTTTTTTTACTCTTTACTGTACGCAAACCCGAAACTCAGAACTCAAAACTTAGAATTAAATCTCCTTCTCAATCAAATAGTTATTGCGTTCGGGAGAGTTACGAGCAATCAGCTCGCCGATAAAACCTGTTAAGAACAAAAGCGTACCTAAAATCATAGCTAACATAGCCAGGTAAAAGTACGGACTTTCGGTCACCAAACGGGCCGGAATGTGTGAAAACAAAGCATAAAGCTTACTGGCGCCCACCACAACAACGGCCAGAAAGCCGAGCAAAAACATAAGGCTGCCATACAAACCGAAAAAATGCATTGGTTTTTTACCGAACTTTGATAAAAACCACAATGTTATTAAGTCGAGATATCCATTTACAAAACGATTCAGACCAAATTTTGTTTCGCCAAATTCTCGTTTTCGGTGTTCCACTACTTTTTCACCTATGCGTTTAAAGCCAGCATTTTTGGCGAGAAACGGAATATAACGATGCATTTCGCCATATACTTCAATATTTTTAATTACATCCGACCGATAGGCTTTCAATCCGCAATTCATATCATGGAGTTTTAATCCTGTCACTTTACGGGCTGTGGCGTTGTATAATTTCGATGGTAGATTTTTGGTAAGTTTCGAGTCGTAACGTTTCTTTTTCCAGCCCGATACAAGGTCGTAGTTTTCGTCTTTGATCATACGGTAAAGTCCGGGTATTTCGTCCGGACTATCCTGTAAATCAGCATCCATCGTGATGACAACATCGCCTTGAGCAGCTTTGAAGCCGCAGTATAATGCCGGTGACTTGCCGTAATTGTTTCGGAATTTTATTCCTCGTACATTACTTGATTTTTGCTGAAGCGACTCAATGATTTGCCATGAACGATCGGTGCTGCCATCATTGACGAAAATGACTTCAAAACTGAATTTATTGCTTGTCATTACCTGCTCTATCCATTCGTAGAGTTTAACGAGCGATTCTTCTTCGTTGTAAAGCGGAACAATTACTGAAATATCCATGTTATTAAATTATCAAAATTCTTAGATCAATGATTCCTTACGAAAGCACCGGTCACTGCTGTTTTTATTCAAAAATACTTTTTTCCTTTTTCACAAAAGCTGCCACTATCAATGCCCAAAAAGCAGCCGAAACAGCTCCTGAAAAAAGATTTATAAACAACATGGGAACTGGCTTATAGAATCCTTCGATTAAACTGTAGGTGGTGTCATCAACGTTAATATTCATTGATTCGTACATCGTCAGAATATCATTCAGTAAACCAGCCAGAAATTCAGGCTTAATAAAAGCAGTGTAGATAGTTATGATCAGAGCTGAAATGATGGATCCAAAGAAATAAATTTTGAACAGAAACGAAAATGCTTTCCAATAACTAATGACACCGTTGTGAAGATTTTCGCGGTATTGAATTGCAAATTTGTACAACAAAAACAAAATCAGTACAGAGATGAAAAACGAAATTACACTCAGAAAACCAATTTTTGGCGCTGACAGTAAGAATTTTAATGAGAGTAAGCCACCAATATAAAGTAAACCGTAAAGTACCGACGATTTTTCAGTTTGTTGTTCCATGAATATGAATTTTTAGATGTACAAAAGTACAAAAAAAATCATGAATATAAAATGCAAAACCAAATATACAAGCTGTTTTAGTTATTAAAACATAATATGTTGTACGTAACTGTTTTACTAACCGATAGTGTAAATCAACCAAGATGACGAATCCGATACATTATTTGCATCCTGTAATTGCATCAAAAACACTATCCTTTTTTGCTATTTTTTGTTGTTGATGATCAGTGCAGCAATTACGCCCGGAACCCAGCCGCATAGTGTGAGTAAAAATACAATGATAAACGATCCACAGCCCTTGTCTACTATGGCCAAAGGTGGAAAAATAATACAAAGGAGAACACGCCAGATGGACATAACAATTGATTTTAAAGTTTTTGCAAATTTAATTGAAAATTTAAAATTCCAGACTGATTTATAAATAATTTTTGATACGCTACAAAAAAACGAAACTAAAATTATAAATTGATGATTTGCCTGCGACACACTGAACCCCGACAGTTATAGACTAAAATCTCATAACTGTCGGGGTTCGATAAATAAACTCACACAATCCTTTTCGGGCTTTTTTCTATTCAAAAATCACTCTTTTGTTGACTTTAGGCCCATCAGCAACTATTGTCAGAATGTAGATTCCTTTTAAGCCGGGATTCTGAATAGTCAGGTAGTTAACACCCTGTTTCAGTTCCCGATGAAGCATTAGCACTTGCTGTCCGATAAGATCAGTCAGAACGATATGGGCTTGCTTGCTATCGTTTGTATCAATTTTTATATTCAGCACATCTCTGGCCGGGTTTGGAAATACATTCACAGTTTTATCGGATTCAAATAATTGATTAAAAATTGCTGTCGTAATACCAATTACCACTGTCTGACTTCTCTCGTCGACTGTAAAGTTTAGGTTCACAAGCTGCTCACCTTCGTCGAGTTCTGTAGTTACCGGTTCAGTCATTTCGTATCCTGTACGTTCAATCACAATGCTATAACTTCCGGCAGGCAAGCCAGCGAAACTATAGTTACCGTTTGCATCTGGACATTGTGTGGTAAATATAAAAAAGTTTTCAATATGCCATCTGAGCATTATAAAGCGCAGGTTACAAAGGGAGGAGGGAGCGTTCATCATTTAACGCAATTCGGTGTGAAAATTTTGTATTGAGCGAATAATTCCAAATTGTATATGCAGTACCTTTGTAATGAGTCAATTATCTTTTACTGTTTTTACTAAACTTATCCCCGAAACGAAAAATATAATGCCCAACACAGCATATACAATAACTTCTTTGATGGCGTGGGTGCCGCCTGATACCTTTGCAAATAAAATTGCTGCATATATTAAGCCCACTATACCAAGTATTGTAAGTAAAGCTCCAAAAATTCTTTTGATGTTCATGATTTTATAAATAATTAAACGTAGTTGAATGACAATTTTTACTGTACAAAATTAAGCTTGTTCACTCCCGAATATGTTACAAAATCATCCGGCAAAATTACATAATTCACATATATTGTTTTTTTGAAAAATAGTTGTAAATCAAATGATAATAAAAATATAAACCCCCGGACTATTGCTCGCCTACGCAACGATTTGGTTGGTGAGTCGGGGCGCGACTTGCAGTCGCACTCCGACTCACTTCCAGCATCTTTTTCTTAAAATATCGAACGCGAGTCGGAATTTTGTTGTATACTTGCGAAGTTGTTTATAAAATGGGGCGTATGTTGCATAAAATCAAAAATCCGATTCTGTTTCAGGGAAGCCTCAGAAACAAAAATTATTTTGAAGGTTGGTATTATAAAATGGTGAGTGCCGATGGCAATTGCTCCGTGGCGCTGATTCCGGGTATCAGTCTAAACAAGCAGCACGCACATGCATTTATTCAGGTTTTTGTGACCTATGCCCATGTGGAATTGAAAGCAATTTATGTGGAGTTCGATAAAAGTGATTTTGTTGCAAGTGATCGCCCTTTTGCGTTAAGCATACAGAGAAACACTTTCAGCGAGCAGGGCGTTGATATTTCGATTGAAAATACGGATTTGAATATTCAGGGAAAGCTTCAATTTTCGGGCAACACAGCCATCAAAACCTCACTGCTTTCTCCTTCCATAATGGGTTTTTTCTCCTTTTTCACGTTTATGGAATGCTGTCACGGGGTGGTGAGTATGAGTCACGCGCTCGAAGGCCAGCTTAAAATTGATGGTAAACTCGTGGATTTCGGCGGTGGAAAGGGCTATATTGAAAAGGACTGGGGCAAGTCCTTTCCACGCGAATATGTGTGGATGCAATCGAATCATTTTAAAAACACCGGCACCTCTTTTATGTTTTCCGAAGCGATTATTCCGTTTAAAGTTTTTCACTTCAATGGATTGATAGTGAATTTGATCATCAATGGGCGTGAATATCGGTTTGCCACTTATAATGGAGCGAAGGTGGCAGCCAAAGCAATTAAAACTGACAGTGTGTTTTATGAGATAAAAAAAGGGCGGTTAAAACTGATCGTCAAAGCCTTTAACGAAAAAACAATTTCGCTTTCTTCGCCCAAAAACGGTGCAATGATTCAGTCGATCAAGGAAGGACTTTCGGGTACCATTCAGTTGCAATTGTTCGAAAATGATACTTGCATCTACGAAGATACAGGTTCACATGCCGGGTTGGATTCAACACTTTTACAATTGGTACATTCGCATATTTGACTTTCCACTTTCGACCAACTTCGCCTGCGCCTGAATTTCAATAATTTTTCATCTTTTCTTCCCCAAAAACTTGCTGTTTTTAAATATGTTATTTATCTTTGGACGGAGATATTAACTATCTATTGGTTTGTCGTATAATAACAGCAGAAATGAAAAAAAATGAACTTTGGTATTTCCTGATTGAGGGAGAAATGGATGCCGAAACTGGAATTATTGGAAACTTTTATGCTTTTGGCGAACATTTGGGTGACGCATTGGGCAAAACAATTATGGCTCCTTTCGATTTCAATTTCAGCAATCATAATCTGATAGAAGCTTCATTACTTGATAGTTTTGATGTAATTGGCAAGGAAAATGAATTGTTTGAAATTGCTGATCATGTTTATATGCAACCATCATTAATCACTTTTCCATTAAACAAACCAAACAAAATGTTTTTTTCTCCGATTGGAATAGTAGCAAGGATTCCTGAGGATGAATACGAATATAATTTGATCAAGGAAAACTTTGTTACTTTAAGTGCAAACGAAAATGGAATTCTTGAATTTGAATTGGTGCTTGAAAAGAAGAATTTAATCGACACATTTATAAAGACCATCGGGTTTTTGCCGACAATTGATGGATGTTGGATCTATATCAAAAGTTCTTGGGAAAGTGAGTTGACTGAACTTTGGGTTGCAAAACATTTTGTAGACAAACAGACCGTAATTGATTTTCTGCAGCAACAAAAGAAAAACACGCTTGAAAACGGTTACCTGGATATTGTAATTCATTCACTAAAAGGCGAAACCAACCTGACACTTGACGACCATAAAAAAATACAATTACACACCAAAGACAAAGAAATATTTAATAACTTTATCGGAAATATAATTGACTTAGGTTATCGACAAACAAAAGTTCTTTTCGATTTGGAAGTTGGCTATCGCCACTTTCACTACAGACCTGCGGACAGCTTGACGAGAACTGAATTTAAGCAAATGCTGACTAATCATAATTTCGAACAAATAGACAAATGGGAAGAATAAAAACAGCTGATAACACAACCCGGATCGATGGGAGTTTGACGAACTTTCCGCTGTATATCCACTATTTGACTGTTTTGTAACGACAGATTTTCCGAACTTCTGCTTGGCGAACAATACCTCGCAGATTTTAGAAGGAAGAGAGACGGAATAACTATTTATCATTTCGACTATTGAACATTACGACTGAAACCGTGGAAAATCTTTTACAGTTTGACTTGAAAGAAAAAGAAGAAAAAATGGATGAACTAAAAACAATACAAGCAGAACCGAAGACTGGGAATGAATACTTAACAGACAACGGGGAAAAGACAAAATACAACTTATTGGATTTTTGGAGTTGGAGCGTGTCTAACATCATGAGTAATGCGACTCGTGGACGATTTGCAGAATTTGTTGTTGGTACAGCTGTTGGACTTGACCCGAGAAATTTAAGAGATGAGTGGGATGCTTATGACTTGAAAACGGATAATGGAATAAAGATAGAAGTTAAGTCTGCGGCTTACATTCAGACTTGGAATCAGAAAAAACTTTCAACTATTACATTCTCAATTAAGCCGACAAAGTTTTGGGATGCAGAAAACTTTATAGAAGACAAAGAACCAATAAGACACGCTGATATTTATGTCTTTTGTCATTTAAAACACTGTGAACAAGCGACTATTGACCCACTGAAAATGGAACAATGGGACTTTTATGTTCTACCGACTTTTAGGCTTGACAATTACGAAAGTAGTCAAAGTTCGATTACTCTTAATTCGCTAAGGAAATTAACCGAACCAATTGAATACAGCGAACTGAAAACCGAAATAAACAAAGCTAGCGAGGAACAAAAAAAGACAAACAAAACACAACCGAGCACATAGCCTGACTCCCCCTCGTTTGTAACGATGGGTTTATGGTTATTTGTTTGTAACAAAGAGATATGTAATCCTACGATGACACATTACGGCTTTTTATTTACAAAACTATCTTTTTTGCGTTGAAAACGCTCAACCATTTACCCCTTGGTTGCAAACGAGGGGGAGTGTGAACGGTAGGGGCAAGTGCAGAAAAACAATGCTGATTTATTTGTTCGATGTTTGTTCTATGTATAATTGAAAAAAAAACAAAAAAATCAAAGATTAAATTGATTATGTATAAATATAGAAATTAAATATCAACAAATTAAACTCATTTTACACATGAAAAAAAAGAATTTTCACATTCCTGTTTTAATATTTATTGTATTAGTATTATTCGGCTGCAAGAATGAAGAAGTGATTCTTCAAGTTCCTGAAGTTACAACATTTTCAGTTACTGACATAGCTTATCAATCTGTCACTTGTGGTGGTTCAGTGAGTAGTGAAGGAGCTGCAATTACCTCCCGAGGAATTTGCTGGAGTACAAAACCCACTCCAACAATTGCAGATAGTATAATTGCGACAGGCAATGAAAGTGGAAGTTTTACAATCACAGTTCATAATCTAAAACCCGATTCGACTTATTATATAAGAGCTTATGCTACTAACAATGCGGGTACTGGCTATGGCAGCATTATGCAATTCAAAACAAAACATGCGTCTATCAATGTTATCACAGCACCTTTAAGCGATATTAGTTTTCAATCGGCTAATTGTGGCGGTTCTGTGACGTGTGAAGGTACTTCTATTACTGCATGTGGTATTTGTTGGAGTTTAACTTCTATCCCAACTCTTGAAGATAGTACAACTATTGATGGAGTCAACGCAGGCAGCTTTTACAGCACAATGAAAAGTCTGAAACCTGATTTGACATATTACGTAAGAGCCTATGCAACAAATGGTATTGACACAATTTTTGGTAGTATTATGAAGTTCAAAACTAAACGGGCATCATTCAGTGTATCCACCACACAGGCAAATATGATACTACATAGTACGGCTGTAAGTGGAGGTACAATAACCGCCCCGACAGGAGTTAACATATTAGCATCAGGTGTATGTTGGAGTTTGTTGCCATATCCAACCGTTGAGGATTACAATACTAAAGTAACTTCAATAACGAACAGTTTTAATGCCACTTTATTTAACCTTCAGCCCAATACACTATATTATGCACGTGCTTATGCATCTACTTATAATGAGCTGATTTATGGAGATAATATCATTTTTAAAACTAGAGAGACAGTGCTTTCTGTTACTGCTCCTAACTTGACTAATATTACTGCAACAACAATTGATTATAGTGGAATTGTTACAAGTGAACAACCAGTGCTTATTACTGCCCGGGGAGTATGCTGGAGTACAAACAATAATCCAACTATAACAGATAATAAAACAACGGATGGTATTGGAGATGGTATCTTTACTTCTACTATTACAGGTCTCAAAGCGAATACAACTTATTATATCAGAACATATGTTACAGATAATCAGGGAATGGTTTACGGTGATATAATTGCCTTTAAAACAGCTGATGGACCAGTAGAAGGAGCCCCAGTAGTAAGCACAATTTCAGTAACCAGAATGGACTCATATTTAAAAATACAGGGACAAATTCTTAACGAAGGATATTCTCCTGTTACAAAATATGGCTATTGTTATTCTACATATCAAAATCCGACAATAAGTACAAGCCCCGTATCTGGTTATGACTGGGGTAATCCTACAACTTTTTCATTTAATACAACTACACTTTTCACAACAGGAAAAAAATATTTTATTAGAGTTTACGCTGAAAATAGTTATGGAGTTGGGTATGGTAATGTAATTGAATATGTTCATTAAAATGAACATTCTACATTAAAAGCACATAGCCCCTAATACATAGGACTTCGTGTAGTCTGAGGTACGAAGACCCAACACGGAAGTCCATGTTGCACTACAACCATTGCCGACAATGTATTTGCTGCTATTCTCCCGACAACACGGAAGTCCATGTTGCACTACAACCCAGTGGTACCGGTGGGCAGAGATGGTGGAGAAAAGTGGTGCTAATTATAAGATAATAAAGTAATTAAAGCTGACCCCACGTGTGGGGTTTTAGTGCAACACACGCCTATGTCCATTGGCTGGCTGACGTGCATTTGACGCATACAAGACCTGACAGGTTTTTGAAAACCTGTCAGGTCTTGTATGCATCTATTGATCTGGTTGTGTGTAAATTTCTCCCTAAAATGTTGCTGTTGTTAAATATGTTATTTATCTTTGGACGGCGATATTAACTTTCTATTGCTCATGTATACTCAAAGCGTAAGTATGAAAAAAAACAACGCAGAATTTAGTCATTATTTGAAAATATCAATTGAAATATCATCATGAAAAAACTAATTTTTTGTTCTTTAATGATCATTGCATTCGTTTCGTGCTCAAAGGCAAAAATTTCTGTTTCTGACAAGGAATTTCCTCCAACAAGTTTAGTAAACCATTTTGAGTATTTTGATGGAGAACATGAATTTGATCAATTAGGGACTGCATTTTTACTAAAATATAGAAATGACACATTTGCAATTACAGCCAAGCATATTCTTGCTATCCTTCAACCTGACAGTATAAAAAATCTCTCACTCGATAATTTTATAAAAAAATGGACAATGAGTCCATTAAATAAAGGAAATGAAATAGTAATTATTGATAAATTATTAAATGAGGATAAAGCTGAAAATTTGAAATCGAAAACGCTTTACGAAAAAGATTGGCTTGTGTTTTCAATAAAAGAAAACAAGTCAACTGTTATTCCTCTTGAATGTAGAGAAACGGCATTGGTTAAAGGGGAAAAATTGTATATTATCGGTTGGACCCGACACATGAAGGAGGGAGCACAACGCGTATATGAATTTGAGTATTATAAAACGAATGGTAATCATTTATTATTGAAAAAATTAATTGTTCCTGAAAAAATGGGAGGCCTGAGTGGTGGACCGGTTGTCGACAGCAATGCTAAATTAGTAGGAATTGTATCGAACAGTACATTTAGTTTTTGGAATATGGAAAAAATGGTTACAGCTGTAAGTATAGTTGAGTTAAAAGACTATTTGGACGATTATTTGACAACCAACTGAAGAATATAAATGTTTGTGAATGAATAACAACAGATTGACTTTGCTTTGTTTGCTCGGGTAATTGACAAAATGAGATGCTGTTACAGAAATTCAATATATATGAACTGAAACAATGTACGAAAAGAAAGATCAAACGCCCGATAGATAATACACACGCCTCTATGAGCTTTGGAGGGCTGTGGTCGGGACGCCACGGCATGATCAGAATCAGCTAAACGAAAAACTGAAATAGATGCTTGGATCCATTTTTGGCGATATCGCAGGTTCGGTCTGCGAATTCAAAAATATCAAAACTACTAAATTCGACTTACTTGGAAAAGGAACAACTTTTACCGACGATTCCATTTTATCTATAGCTGTTGCATATTGGTTATTAGGTCGATGACGCTCCCCATCGGTTTGCAACCAGGGCTGAATGGGTATACGCTTTTAGTACAAATAATGAACTCCGGCGAACAACACAAGTTGAACAAAGCATTCTTTTAGACTATTAATATGGCATTTACAAACTGATATAAGCTTAAATAAAATACTGTTTACTATTTTTATCAAATAATTGCTTGTGCAAAATCCTCTTTTTGCTACCGATAAATGTCAGGAATTTCAATTCTTATTGTATCTTTGTTAATTACTTGGAGCGGCACGAAGGGAAGGTTATTGTTGTTGTATCGCGTACAAACTTTTCCCTTTTTTTTTGAAAAAAAACAAAAGAATGAATTGGATTATTTTGGTTATAGCAGGTTTATTTGAAGTCGCCTTTGCTTTTTGTTTAGGAAAAGCAAAAGTGACCACAGGAAGCGAAATGTACTTATGGTATGTAGGTTTTGCTGTTGCCCTTGGCTTGAGTATGGCACTTTTAATTAAAGCAACTCAAACTTTGCCCATCGGGACCGCTTATGCTGTATGGACAGGCATTGGAGCTGTGGGGACGGTTGTAGTGGGGATTTTGGTATTTAAAGAACCGGCCACTTTTCTGCGACTACTTTTCATTACTACATTAATTTGCTCTATCGTCGGGCTAAAAGCAGTATCCTGATAATGTGCAAGATGAACTCATTAAAACGACGAACAATAACCGATATCGAACAATTACAACTCATTAGCCAACCTGCTTTTATTCAAATTTTTTTCGACATAGTTCGAGAAAATCACTCCGACATAAACAGAAATCGAACAACAAATAAAAACTGAATCCATATGAACGAAATTATTTGCCCCCATTGTAAAATGGTTTTTAAAGTCGATGAAGCTGGTTTTGCTGATATTTTAAAGCAAGTTCGAGATCATCGTTTCGAGGAAGAATTACAAGAACGACTAAATATTGCAGAAAAAGAAAAAGAAAATGCTGTGAAGTTGGCCGAAGCAAATCTTAAAAATTCATTACAAGAGCATCTTGCGAAAAAGGAGAAAGAAATAAGCGACCTGAAATTCAAAAATGAACGCGAACTTGCCGAACAGTTGGCCCAAAAAGAAGCTGAGAAGGCTGAAATGAAGGCGAAAATTGAAAATGCTGAAAATGAGAAAAAAATTACAGTTACCGAAGCCATCAGGAAAATAGAAAAGGAACGTGATGAGCTTGTGAATGATTTAAAGAGCAAAGAGACGGAGAAAGAAAATGCGCTGAAGCTTTCAGAAGCTCATCTTAAAAATTTATTGCAGGAAGCCCTGACAAAAAAGGACAGCGAAATAATGGAGCTGAAAGCTAAAAACGAACTTGAACTTACTGAACTTTTGTCGAAGAAAGCATCTGAGATTGCCGAAATGAAGTCGAAGATAGAAAATGCTGAAATGGAAAAGAAGCTTTTAGTAACAGAAGCCGTTCAGCAAATTGAAAAAGAACGTGACGAACTGGCTAATCACCTGAAAAATAAAGAGACAGAAAAACAGCTACTCGTGAAGTCGATCAACGAAAAATTCTCAGCTGATCTCAAAACAAAAGATGATATTATAAAGTTAAAAGACGAAGAGATTGCTTTGCGTAAAGAAATGAAACTCAAACTCTCAACCAAAATGCTTGGCGAAACACTTGAGCAACATTGCGAAACCGAATTCAACAAGCTTCGTGCAACGGCTTTTCAAAAAGCTTATTTTGAAAAAGACAACGATTCAAGGTCCGGAAGTAAGGGTGATTATATTTTCAGAGAAACAGATGACGCAGGCAATGAAATTGTTTCAATCATGTTCGAAATGAAGAATGAGGGTGACGAAACGGCTACAAAAAAAAGAAATGAAGACTTTTTTAAAGAACTGGACAAAGATCGTACAGAGAAGCATTGTGAGTATGCCGTCCTTGTTTCGCTAATTGAGACCGAAAGCGAACTCTATAATGTAGGAATTGTTGATGTTTCTCACAAATATACCAAAATGTATGTTGTCCGACCTCAATTTTTTATTCCCATTATTACCTTGCTTCGCAATGCAGCCATGAACTCAATGAAATTCAAAGCAGAGTTAAACCTGATAAAAAATCAAAATGTCGATATTACAAATTTTGAAGAAAATATAAATAAATTCAAAGAAGGTTTTGCTAAAAATTATGAATTAGCAAGCCGTAAATTTAAAACTGCTATTGAGGAAATTGACAAAACCATTGATCATCTTCAAAAAACGAAAGAAGCATTGTTGTCTTCCGAAAATAACCTGCGTTTGGCTAATAATAAAGCTGAAGATCTAAGTATCAAAAAACTGACACGCGGTAACCCAACCATGACGGCCAAGTTTGAAGAACAGTCGGACAAGTCTTAATCATTCAAGCGTTATCAGATAGGTTCTGTAGTTGGATAGATGCCTCTGCATTTGATAATTGACAATTGACAGAAGAGGGTTCATCATTTTCGCAGTAAACTTGTACTTCTATTGTTATAAAGTTGGTTTTATATAAATTTCATCAAAAAAGGTTGGTAATACTGAATATGTTATTTATCTTTGGGAGTCAAAAACTAACTATCTGTTAAACAAATACAAACTGAGAACGGATATATGCCCCGGCATCGGGTTTTGTTTTTCTGTCAGTTGTATGGCAAACGTTAGTTTACTGCTTCAAGTTAAAAACTTAAGGGTAAGCCGAAAACAGAAGAAAGTATCCATCGAAGTCTATTCAGGCCATCTCATTATCATCTTTGTCGTGTTGACAACACCAAAAAGAACTTTAGTATTTTGCGTAAAAGCATCTCTATAGATAAATTTAACTGCAAACTGATTTTTGTACAAAGTATCGGTTCGTGAACAATTATTCAACGCATGAAAACTCATAATTCTTATTTATTCTCAAACTTGAAGTTTGAATTTAGAATCACGCTTTGTTATTTGGTTTTTGGCTCATTGTGGATACTTTTTTCGGATATTTTACTTGAAATGGTTATAAAAGACGAGAGTCTGTTGACTCAATTTCAAACGTATAAAGGCACTTTCTTTGTTTTCGTTACTTCAGTATTTTTGTTTTTGTTTGTTAAAGGGCATATGGAAAGCTTAAGGAAAACTGAGTCCCAACTCGACGAAAGCGAATTCAGATTCAATAAATTGTACGAAAATGGTCCCTTCGGAATGGTGGTGGCGAATAAAGACTTTAAGTTACTGAAAGCGAATGCCGCATTTTGCACCATCATGGGGTACACTGAAGCCGAACTTCTGCAATTTAATTTTGAAGATGTAACTTATCCCGATGATCAGCTCAAAGACATGGCCAATTTCAGGAAACTGATAAATAAAGAAATATCAGTTTACAAAACCGAAAAACGGTATATTCGTAAAGACGGTCAGCTAATTTGGGGATCGCTCACTGTTATCGCTTATATCGATAGCAATGGGCAATTTCTTTATAACTTAGCTGTTGTAGAAGATGTTTCCGACAAGAAACGAATTGAAATTGAACTTTTGGAATCGGAAATAAATTTCCGCCGTTCAATAGCAGAATCTCCCGTAGGCATCCGTATTGTTTCAGTCGAAGGTGAAACGATTTATGCAAATAAGACTTTTCTCGACATGTACGAATTCAATAATTTAGAGGAATTTACAGCTACACCAGCAAAAATCCGATATACTCCTGAAAGTTATTTAGAGCATATGGAAAGAAAACGAAAAAGAGCAAATGAAGAGGAGGTATTTGATTACGAGATAAGTGTAATTTGTAAGAATAACAACATCCGAAATATAAAAGTATCACGAAAAGAAGTATTGTGGAATGGTACTAAACATTTTCAGGTCATCAATATCGATGTTACCGACCTGCGAAAAGCCGAGAAACAACTCCGGAGATTTGCCTCGCACCTTCAAAACGTGCGCGAAGAAGAAAAAGTAGCATTAGCGCGCGAAATTCATGATGATCTTGGTCAAATTTTAGTTGCTCTTAAAATTGATATGGGCTTGCTGAAACAAAAGATTGTAAAAAATAACTCCTTTGTAAGTTCGGAAGATATGTTGGATCAATTGGATCGTCTTCTGTCCTTGGTCGACAATACCATTAAAACAGCCCGTAGAATTATGAATGGCCTCCGGCCTGAGTGGCTCGAAATGTATGGTTTGGTGGAAGCAATAAAAGCCCATATACATGAATTTGTCGAAAGGTACCATATCGACTGTGAGTTTAAAAGTAATATCTTTGAAATTGAAATAAACGAACAACAAAAACTGGCCCTTTACCGAATTCTTCAGGAGGCGCTCAATAATATTGTAAAACATTCTGAAGCTACATTGGCAAGCGTTTAACTGAATAAATCCGCTGACTCTTTGACCTTGGAAATAACTGATAACGGAATTGGTTTCGACAAAAAAAACAGTGGTCGACAAGACTCATATGGTATGATCGGAATGCAAGAAAGGGTAGTGTTGCTCGAAGGAAAATTAGATATAACAAGCGAACCGAACAAAGGTACATGCATAAGGGTTGAAATACCGATGCTCAACACCTAATCGGGATACTTCTTCCTTCGTTCCTTCAGGTTGCTCTTATCAAAAAGCTTAAATGGAGGCTTTGCTCTAAGTTGTATGGTAACTCCGAAAAGTTTGTAGCTACTGGTTTCAACCAATTTGTAAACTGCGTTGGTTTTCGGATTGACGCTAAAAATGCTTATTTTTGTATCTCATAAAATAAAAAAAAACGATTATGATTCGATTAAATGTATTTATTTCGGTAGAAAATGTAAATAGTGCCACTGTATTGGCAGCTGCCAAAGAGTTGACTGCAGCTTCACTCCAGGAAGATGGCTGTATGGCATATGATATTTTTGAAAGCGCTACCCGTCCTAATGTGATGATGATTTGCGAGACTTGGAAAGATAGCGAAGCCCTGGCAAATCACGAGAAGCAAGCTTCGTTTGTCAAAAATATAGTCATTCTGCAAGAATTAACGAGTATCAAAGTAGAGAAATTCGAATTTTGATTTACAAGCTAAAATACAGGCTTTGCTCTCATTTCCACTTCCTTCCACATACAACTCTTTGAAATAATTATTCAAATTTGTTTTCTCAACTACATTTTCTTACTTTTGCATTTCACCCTTTTATGTCAGCCACCCAATATGATCAAAGATCAGATAGAATCTCTGCGCCGTGAACTCGAACAACATAATTATAACTATTATGTGCTTTCGATGCCCACCATTTCCGATTTCGATTTCGATGGAAAGTTGAAGCTACTCCAAGAACTTGAAACGGCTCATCCTGAGTTTTTCGATCCAAATTCTCCGACGCAACGCGTGGGAAGCGATATTGCAAGTGGTTTCGATCAGGTGGCACATGTTTATCCAATGCTCTCGCTGGGAAATACTTATTCTATTGGCGAAGTGCAGGATTTTTATGAACGGGTGCGTAAAAGTCTGAACGAAGCATTCGAGCTGGTGTGCGAACTTAAATATGATGGCACTTCCATTTCGTTGACCTACAAAGATGGCTTGTTGCAGCGTGCTATTACGCGTGGCGATGGCGAAAAAGGCGATGATGTGACTGCCAATGTGAAAACAATTCGCAGCATTCCCTTGCGCTTGCACGGAAATTATCCCGAAAATTTTGAAATAAGAGGCGAGATATTAATGCCTTGGTCTGTCTTTGATGAATTGAACAAAGAACGTGAAGCACAGGAGGAACAACTTTTTGCCAATCCACGTAATGCAGCCTCGGGAACATTAAAACTGCAAAATTCGGCAGTAGTGGCTTCGCGAAAATTAGACGCTTATTTTTATTATTTATTGGGCGAAAATCTACCCGGCGAGCGTCATTACGACAATCTGCAGGCGGCTCATTCCTGGGGTTTCAAAATCTCAACAGCCACCCGGGTTTGCCAAAACTTACAGGAAGTTGCCGACTTTATCAATTACTGGGACAGCGAAAGAAAAAATCTGCCTGTAGCTACCGATGGCATTGTTATCAAGGTAAATGCGCTGAATCAGCAGAAAAACCTGGGATTTACGGCTAAATCGCCACGCTGGGCCATTGCTTATAAGTTTCAGGCCGAAAAAGCGGTGACGCGTCTCAATTCAGTTTCCTATCAGGTGGGTAGGACAGGAGCAGTGACTCCCGTTGCCAACCTCGACCCCGTACAACTGTCGGGTACTACCGTAAAAAGAGCTTCGCTGCACAATGCCGATATCATCGAAGCGCTCGATTTACATATCGGCGATATGGTATTTGTAGAAAAAGGCGGCGAAATTATTCCGAAAATCACGGCTGTGGATGTTGATGCGCGCTTGCTCATAGGCGACAAGGTAAAGTTTATCAAAAAATGTCCCGAATGTGGTGCGGACCTGATTCGTTTCGAAGGTGAAGCTGCTCATTATTGTCCGAACGATAATGCCTGTCCGCCCCAGATAAAAGGAAAAATGGAGCATTTTGTAAGCCGCAAAGCCATGAACATCGATGGGCTGGGAAGCGAAACCATTCATTTACTTTTCGAAAACGGATTGCTGAAAGATATTGCAGATATTTATGAACTGAAAGTAGCTGACTTGGCTCGCCTTGAACGGTTGGGAAATAAATCGGCTCAGAATATTAAAACTTCCTGCGAAAAATCGAAAGAAGTTCCTTTCGAAAGGGTTGTTTTTGCACTCGGCATTCGCTTTGTGGGCGAAACGGTGGCCAAAAAACTGGCGCTGGCATTTAAAAATATCGAAACACTCGAAAATGCAACTTACGATGAGTTGATAGCCGTTGACGAAATTGGCGACCGCATAGCTCAAAGTGTTTTGAAATATTTTGCTGACGAACGCAATGTGATGATGTTGAGTAGATTGAAATCGTATGGATTGACGATGAGTGTTTCGGAAGATAAATTCCTGAAAGCTGGTGATGCATTGCAGGGCCTGACTTTTGTGATCAGCGGTACGTTTACTTTTCACTCCCGGGATGAATACAAAAACCTGATAGAACAAAACGGAGGAAAAAACGTGGGCAGTGTTTCTTCGAAGACATCGTACATCCTTGCCGGCGAAAACATGGGACCTGAAAAGCTGAAAAAGGCTGAAAGTCTGGGTGTTCAGCTTATCAACGAAGCAGACTTTCTTAAAATGATAGGCGATGAAAAAAATAAAAAACAGGAATTTACAGGAACATTGTTTTAATAATGCTTATCTTTTCAGTACGAATAAAAAGCTGTAATTTTACCACTTAATTCAAAAGTAGCTGGAAACAGTCAATAATAATGAAAGTATGTTCGAAAAAATAATAGGATTCATATTTAAGGATCGACTTAAAAATCACCTGAAGAAACAACAACGTGAACGACGTTTTGTAAATTATAACAACGCGCAATCCATCTTTCTTTTGTTCGAAAGTGATTATGCTGAGAAAAACGTTGAAGTACGCAGAATAATTCAGAAACTGACTGCCGATGGTAAAAAAGTAATATCGTGGGGATACATAGATAAAAAACAGATAACGACTCCGATATTGCCCGATTTCAGAATACTGAATAAAAAAGATGTTGATTTTTCACAAAAACCAAATGAATCGATTTTGAGTGAACTTGCTGAAAATAAATTCGATTTATTGATTGATCTGACCGAAAAAGAAATTATTTCGCTTCAGTACATTGCGCTTTATGCTATTGCTGACTTCAAAACCGGTATCAAAAGAAATAATTCTAAAATTTATGATTTTATGATGGATATGAATGGCATTTCCAATCAGTCAGAAGAAAATCTGGTGGACATAGATGCTACTTTTATTTATAATCAGATAATTTTCTACCTAAAAAGTATACAAACAAGCGATTAAAAGCGTATTTTTGCAACAAATTAGAGTTTTTTGTAGCCGAATGATTAATAATAAACTGACAGGTATGGGTGTGGCGCTGATCACACCCTTTAAAACAGACGAATCGATAGATTTTGATGCCTTGGCGCGTATCGTTGAGCATCAGATTAAGAATGGAACCGATTATCTTGTAGTGTGCGGTACAACAGCCGAAACACCTACGCTTACCGAAAAAGAAAAAGACGAAGTGACGCGCTTTGTTATCAATTGTGTAGCAGGACGTTTACCCATTGTGCTGGGAGTAGGTGGTAACAATACAAAAGCCGTTGTAGAAAAGCTTAAAAATTTTGAATACAACGGTGTCGATGCTATTCTGTCGGTAACTCCTTATTACAATAAACCTTCGCAGGAAGGACTTTATCAGCACTATTGGGCCATTGCCAAAGCTTCGCCGCTACCGGTCATTCTTTACAATGTTCCGGGACGGACGGGTGTAAATATGCTGGCTTCAACTACATTAAGGCTGGCAAATGAATTTAAAAATATTTGTGCTATAAAGGAAGCTTCGGGTAATTTCTCGCAGATTGATGAAATCATCAAGAATAAACCTGCTGATTTTATGGTCATTTCGGGTGACGATGGCATTACTTTCCCATTGATCACGCTGGGCGCTGTAGGCGTTATTTCAGTCATCGGCAATGCTTTTCCGCGCGAATTTAGTCGTATGGTGCGCCTGGCACTCGATGGCGATTACAACAGTGCCCGTACTATACATTATCGTTTCACCGAACTTATCGAATTACTTTTTGTAGAAGGAAATCCTGCCGGAGTGAAAAGTATGCTTGCCGTGATGGGCTTTATCGAAAACAAACTTCGATTGCCTTTGGTGCCCAATACAATTATGACTTACGAAAAAATCCGACATGTACTTAATCAGTTGATGTAATTTTTGCAAATGAGCTTATAAGAGTATACCTCTCTTCAAACATATCAATATATCGTATTTATGCGAACCAGAAGTTGAAAATAAATCTATTTTGATTACAGTAAATTATTTCCCTTAAGCTTCGGCGTGAGCTCAGTCGAACGGGAATGTAGATCAATAGAAAATAGAAATATACAAAATCAATTCCCCCGTAGAAGGATAAACAAAGATAAAACATGAATAATGAGCTACGGACAATAAAACATTGATACTTATTTGTTCTGTTGATGTTGAAGTTATAAGGACTATTTTTCTTTCTAATATATAGCTAACTGGAAGATTGATGTGAACACCCGAACGAGAATACATTTCGAAAGAAAATATGATTTCAACTATCTGATTTCCTGGTAGGAGATCACTGTTGAAGTAAGTGGAAGTAAAGAATGTACGACATTTTTTACTTCCACTTACTTTTTTACTCGCTTACTCTTGTCGGATGGGGTTATGGTTGTTTCCTGTTTTTAAATGAAGTTTTAAACATTTCTCCCATTCAATTTATTTATCTTTGCAAACATGTTACAAAACTTCATTGCTACCAGAATACGTGCTGAATTACCATTCGAACCTACCGAACAACAGGTTGATTTACTTGATTTGTTGGGCGATTTTTTAATGTCGACCGATCCGGAAAAGATTTTTCTGCTCAAAGGATATGCCGGAACAGGGAAAACGTCGGTAGTAAGCGCTTTGGTGCGTGCAATGAATGCTTTGCAACAAAAAACAATGCTGATGGCGCCCACCGGACGTGCTGCCAAAGTGATTGCCGGTTATTCGGGTTTTCCGGCTTTCACGATTCACAAAAAAATATACCGCCAGAAGTCTATGGCCGAATTCAGGTTCCAGTTGTCCGATAATTTGTTTAATCACACCTTGTTTATTGTCGACGAAGCATCTATGATTGCTAACACCGGTGGCGATACTGAGTTCGGCTCGGGTCGTTTGCTCGACGATCTGATAGAGTTTGTGTACAGTGGCGAGGGTTGTAGTTTATTGCTTTTGGGCGACACGGCTCAGTTGCCTCCCGTCATGCAGCCTCACAGTCCGGCCCTCGAGAGGGATAAGCTGGCCGGTTATGGACTGAAGGTGCATGAGTTTACGTTGACGCATGTGGTGAGGCAAGCATTGGAGAGTGGTATATTGCACAATGCTACCCGGTTGCGCGAAATGTTGCTCGAAGACAAAACCGAACGATTTCCAAGTTTCGAAACAGAAGGATTCGCTGATATCCGCCATCTCAACGGCATGGATTTGATAGATGAAATTCAACGTGCTTATAATGGAGTGGGAGTGGAGGACACCATTGTGGTGACACGTTCGAACAAGCGTGCCAATATGTATAACAGCGGTATCCGTAACCGGGTGCTTATGAAAGAGGATGAGCTTACCAACGGCGATTTGCTTATGGTGACCAAAAATAATTATTTCTGGAATAAACCATACAAAGAAATTGATTTTATTGCCAATGGCGACATCCTTGAAGTAGTGCGCGTGAAAAAGTCGCGCGAGATGTATGGTTTCCGTTTTGTCGACCTTACTTTGCGTTCGCTCGATTACGAGTGGGAGATAGATGCTTTTGTATGGCTCGACTTGCTTCAGTCCGATTCCCCTACGCATACCAACGAAATGCATCAACAGCTTTTTCAAGCCATAGCCGAAGATTATCCCGAAATCACCCAACGACGTGTGTTGGTAAAAAAGATTTATGAAAACGAATTTTTTAATGCTTTACAAGTAAAGTTTGCTTATGCAGTGACCTGCCATAAAGCGCAGGGTGGGCAATGGAAAAAGGTTTTTATCGATCCCGGCCAGGTGGCAGATGAGCAAATAAATAGTGATTTCTATCGATGGATGTATACTGCACTTACCCGTGCTTCCGAAAATGTGTTTTTAGTCAATTTTCCTGCGCTAAAGTAACTCCAATATGACTGCCGACCGAATAAATTATGTTTTATTTCTTCTGAATAATAAGCTTTTCGTCCTTCAAATGACTTTTCCACCACTTTATCTCCATTTCTCTTTTCGAGGCTTCATTTCTGCTTTCAAAATTCTCTGTATAAAAGAATTTCCATTGAATTCCGGATTTTGAAGCTTTGCTTCTTCCTCCATTGTGTAGCCTTAGCCTGTCGGTACGATTTGCGGTTGAGCAAAGCATTCGTGGTTGGAGAGTGAAAAACGAATACAAAAAGGAAGATAAATAGTTTCCCAAACTTTTTGACTTGTATTTATAAAATGTATAGATGCAAAATCAGCCACATACATTTTACTGTAAGCGGCTGATTTTCAAGTCGGGGTAGCGGGATTCGAACCCACGACCCCCTGCTCCCAAAGCAGGTGCGCTAACCGGACTGCGCTACACCCCGTGCATATCATTTCTGAATTGCGAGTGCAAAGGTAAGATCTTTTTCCGAAAATACAAACATTTTGTTGTATTTTTGTAAAATAAAAAACAGGTTTTTTGTTGCTGATGGTATCAAAAAACTGATGTTCTGAATTTTAATAATATGGCAGGCATTTACATACATATCCCATTTTGCAAACAACGTTGCACTTATTGCGACTTTTATACCCAGGTTGCACCCCAGAAAATACCGGAAATAGTAACATCTATCGTTGCGGAGCTCCATTTGCGCAAAGATTATTTGAAAAATCAACAGATAGATACTCTATATTTTGGAGGTGGAACACCAAGTCTGTTAAATTATCAGCAATTTAAATCAATTTTCAATGCCATTTCCGAGACTTATAATGTTGATAGAAATGCAGAGATTACTTTTGAAGCAAATCCGGATGATTTAAATCCGGCTTTTCTGAACGATGTCATGAAGTTGCCCTTTAATAGGATTAGTATTGGTATTCAATCTTTTGACGATGAATTTCTTAAAATAATAAACCGACGACACAATGGAATGCAAGCCATAAAAGCAGTACGGGAGTGTAAACAGCATGGAATAAACAATATTAGTATTGATCTTATTTATGGACTTCCGGGTCAGACTATGGAGGACTGGAGCAAGGAGCTTGAGATGGCTTATGGTCTGGATGTACAACATATTTCGGTGTACGGACTGACCTACGAACAAGGAACACGTTTGTGGAAACAGCGCGAAATGGGTACTGTAGAAGTGGTTGATGAGGACGTTATGATTGAAATGTATGATCTCATGCTTCAGAAAATGGATGAAAGAGGCTTTGAAGCCTATGAAATATCGAACTTTTCGTTACCCGGCTACCGATCCCGACACAACAGCGCCTATTGGAAAATGAATCCTTACCTTGGAGTTGGACCCTCAGCACATTCTTTCGACGGAAATTCGAGACAATGGAACATTGCTTCGAATACAAAATACATTAATGATATAAAAAATGGAATTGTTCCTTTTGAAAAAGAAGTACTTAACTTAAATGATCGATACAATGATTATGTGATGGTGTCTCTCAGGACTGCCGATGGCATAGATATTGATTACCTCGAAAAACAGTTTGGTATTGATTTTTCCGAATACTGTATTTTAAATTCCACTCCATTTATAAACTCAGATAAAATGATTCAATCCAATAACATTCTGAAACTCTCGAAAGAAGGAATTCAAATTTCGAATTTAATAATAAGTGAGTTAATGAAAGTATAAATGTTTTTTCATTGCTGTTTCCGATTTTTCGGGTGGTACTGATTCTACTCAAAAATATTTAGTACTTTTGTGTTTTAAATTAAGTTAGTTCATTATGGGTAAATTGGCTCAAGAAAGTAATCTTCGCAAAAAATTCTCACGTTGGTTTTGGTGGTTATTTAGTTTCGGCATACTATCGATAGTACTTGTTTTTGTGTCTATCTGGGTCGGTTGGATCGGTTATCTTCCGCCAATTGACGAGCTTCAAAATCCTATCAATAAGTATGCTACCGAAGTGTACTCATCCGATTTACAGGTGTTGGGTCAGTTCTCGAGAAGTAAAAATAACAGGGTAAAAACTGATTATAACCAAATTTCTGAAAATGTAGTTAATGCTTTGGTTGCCACAGAAGATGTGCGGTTTTACGATCATTCTGGAATAGATGGCATTGCATTGGCGCGTGCTGCTGTTTTCAGAGGTATTTTACAAATAAAAAGTTCGGGGGGGGGAAGTACCTTAACACAACAATTGGCCAAACAGCTTTATTCTCCCGAAGCCGGAAACATTATCGAACGCGCTTTTCAGAAACCAATTGAATGGGTGATCTCCGTGAAGCTTGAAAGACTTTATTCAAAAGAGGAAATTATTACATTGTATCTCAATCAGTTCGATTTTCTGAATAATGCAGTAGGGATAAAGTCAGCTTCGCAAATTTATTTCAGCAAGAGCCCTTCCAAATTAAAAATTGAAGAAGCAGCAACGCTTGTAGGTATGTTGAAAAATTCATCTCTGTATAATCCGGTTCGTTATAACGAAAGAACTAAAAACCGTAGAAATGTAGTGCTCAACCAAATGCGAAAAGCTGATTTTATTAGCTCAGAGCAATGCGATTCGCTTAAAATGCTACCTCTGAAACTGAATTATAAAAAAGCCGATCATAAATTAGGACTGGCTCCTTACTTCAGAGAATATCTGCGCCTCACACTCACGGCCAAGGAACCCAAGAGAAGCGATTATGCAAGCTGGCAGGATCAAAAGTACAAAGATGATCTTTGGCAATGGGAAAACAATCCTTTGTTTGGATTCTGTAATAAAAATACAAAGCCCGACGGATCGCCTTACAATATTTATGTGGATGGATTGAAAATATATACTACTATTGATTCGCGCATGCAACAATATGCCGAAGAGGCAGTGAAGGAGCATATAGAATCGCTTCAAAAGTCATTTTTCAGAGAGAAAAGAGGACGTTCGTATGCTCCATTCTCGAAAAGAATGAAGCAAGAAGATGTGGATGCCATTCTGGAACGGTCGATGAAGCAAACCGAACGCTATATTAAAATGAAAGCGGCCGGTTTTACGAAAGAACAGATAAAAGTACTGTTCAATGAAAAAATTGAAATGCAGGTGTTTTCGTACAATGGTATGATAGACACTGTGATGTCGCCAATCGATTCAATCAGATATCATAAACATTTTTTGCGTTGTGGTTTTATGTCGATGGATGTGCGAAGCGGACATGTCAAAGCTTATGTGGGTGGCCCTGATTTCGGTCAGTTTCAGTACGATATGGTCAATGTAGGTCGCCGTCAGGTGGGTTCTACAGTGAAACCTTATTTGTACACTTTGGCTATGGAAGAAGGAATGTCTCCCTGCGACAGAACCATTAATCGCCCTATTACGCTGATGGATGCTAACGGACATCCCTGGACACCGAGAAACGCTTCCAAATCGCGAATCGGCGAATCGGTATCATTGCGTTGGGGATTAGCCAACTCTAATAACTGGATTTCGGCCTATCTGATGAGTTTATTTACTCCCGAAGCATTGGTTAAATTGATGCATTCCTTCGGTATCAGGGGTCAATTGGATCCGGTAGTCTCACTGGCTTTAGGTCCTTGCGAAATCTCTGTTGCCGAAATGGTAGATGCTTACACAGCCTTTCCAAACAAAGGAATACGGGTAGAACCTGTATATGTTTCGCGCATTGAAGATGCCAATGGAAATGTGATCGCTAATTTTGCTCCGAAAATGCATGAGATATTCAGCGAAACTACCGCTTATAAAATGATATATATGATGCGTTCGGTGGTTGACGGTGGAACTGGAGGAAGAATACGCCGAAACTACGGTTTGATGATGCCTATGGGTGGAAAAACAGGTACAACTCAAAACAATTCAGACGGTTGGTTCATGGGTTACACTCCTTCGCTTGTTTCGGGCGTTTGGGTCGGTGGCGAGGATCGTTCCATTCATTTTGACAATATTGGTGAAGGGCAGGGAGCAAGTATGGCTTTGCCGATTTGGGCTTTGTATATGAAGAAAGTGTTGAATGATTCAAGCCTTGGCTATTCTTCAACTGAGAATTTTGATGTGCCCGGTACTTTTAATGCCACAGGTGGATGTGAAGAAAACTTATTTGAATAATCTGTATCGGAAAAAAATAAATACTTTTCTCAAATAAAGCTAAAGAAACGATTAGGTTCGATTTAATTTGTGAAATAATTTGCAATTTTGCAGAGGCTTAAAAAAAGTCCTTTGTATAATCTGCATTTCGAATTGATTAAAAAATAGAGATTGAAAAAGACAGTACTCATACTAATTCTCGGTAGTTTTTACATCCTGGGTTTTTCCCAATGGAATACGGAGCGCATTTTGACAATTGGTCGGAATGCTTTGTATTTTGAAGATTATGTACTTTCTATTCAGTATTTCAATCAGGTAATTAAAATAAAACCTTATTTGGCAGAGCCTTATATGTACAGGGCAATGGCCAAAATTCAACTTGGCGATGATCTGGGTGCCGAAATAGATGCATCTGAAGCTATCGAAAGGAATCCTTTTCTTCCTCAAGCCTACTACATACGCGGTTATGCACGCCGAAAGCTAAAACAATATCCTGATGCTGTTGAGGATTTTTCGAAAGCTTATCAATTCAGTCCCAATAGTTTGAATCTGTTGCTGAACAGAATGGATGCGCTTGTGAGGCTTGAGAAATATGAAGAAGCAATGGTGGATTTGGAGAGCTACATTAAGAAGAGTCCCAAATCAGCCAATATGTTTTACGAAAAAGGCGTGATTCAGCTTTCGATGAAAGACACACTCGGTGCCGAGGAATCTTTTAATCAATATATTCAACTCGACAGTGCGAGCAGTTTAGGCTGGAGTGCACGCGGACTGCTCAGAATGCAAAGAAATGATGAAGATGGTGCATACAAAGACTATTCACAGGCCATAAAGAACAATTCAAACTATGCCGGCGATTATATCAATCGGGGTGTGCTGAATGTAAAACGCAAGAATTTCAGACAGGCGCTTACCGACTACGATATGGCCATTCAACTGGATAAAAAGAGTGATCTTGCTTTTTATAACCGCGGATTGTTGCGTGCCAATCTTGGCGACAACAACAATGCTTTGTCCGATCTCGATCATGTATTGCAACTGAATTCTACTAACTTTGATGCGTTATACCGAAAAGCTTCGATCGAAAATTCATTGGGACTTTTCGCTGCAGCCAAAGCTGATTACAATGCGATAATAAAGAAATATCCTTATTTTATTCCTGCTTACTGGGGTTTGTCCGACGCCGAAGCTGGCTTGGGCAATAAGAAGAATGCATTTAAATACAGGCAGATGGCTTATGATATTGAGAAAAATAAGGATGCAATAAAAAAGAACACTAAAAACGAATTAGTTGCCGATAATAAGATAGATGAAAGTGGTCCCAAAGGCTCAACCGGCAGAAAAACAGAAATGTTTAATCGTTTTGTTACTCAGAACATTGATGATTCGCAGTCAGCATCGAAATATGAAGATTCGAAACGTGGAAATGTGCAGGACAATTATGCCGACCTTGTGAATCAGCGGAATTTTGTTTTGTCGTATTATGCAAAAATGGATGAAATCAGACGTACAAATCTGTATCAGCCCATGGTGGAGGATTACAACAAAAAACGTTTGCTGGGTACTTCGCTCAAAATAACGAACAATGAAATTGCGCTTACTTCCGATTTAATTAGTTCTCATTTCGAAGCGATTAATAGTATTTCTGGTAAAATTTCGCAGGATGAAACGAATGCTGATTTGTATTTTCATCGGGCATTGGAATTTGCATTGGTACAGGATTTTAGTAGCTCGGTGGAAGACCTGAACAAAGCATTGGCACTTCGTCCTAACTTTACGATTGCTTATTTTAGCAGGGCTAATATACGGTATAAGTTGGTCGATTTTCAGAAAAATTCTCTTGTGGATGCAAATGAAAACGGCGAGAATACAACCGATAAAAACAGCAGGCTTCTTGCCGAAAAGCAGACTCAATTCAATGTGGAAATGATCATGCGCGATTACGATAAAGTAATTGAATTGCAGCCTGATTTTGCATTTGCTTACTACAACAAAGCCAACATCCTTTGTACGCAAAAAGATTTTAGTTCGGCGATTTATAATTACTCGAAAGCAATTAGTTGTGATGCTGAGTTTGCAGAAGCCTATTTTAATCGTGCATTGACTTACCTCTTTATTGGCGAAGATGCCAAAGGTTTATCTGATTTAAGCAAGTCGGGTGAGCTTGGTATTTATCAGTCATATAATCTTTTACAAAGATTTGGAAAGTAACTGCCCAACTGAATGTGGCAGTTACCTGTTTTTCTTTCAATCCAAAAAACTGTGAGCTGTTTTTTATTTGTTTACAATATTGGCTTCCAGGTTTTTATTCCGAATCTGAATGTAAATCTTCGAACCGGCTTTGCTGTAAGCCGATTGCACATAACCCATACCAATTCCTTTTTTTGAGTCAGGGAGAATTGTACCCGAAGTTACCTCGCCGATAATTTCATTTTGTTCATTTACAATTTGATACCCATGACGGGGAATTCCACGCTCTGTCAGTTCAAAACGAACGAGTTTGCGGGCAACTCCTTCGGCTTTTTGTTTTTCGAGCAACGGACGATCGATAAAATCTTTGCCATCAACAAATTTAGTAATCCAGCCCAGGCCAGCTTCGATAGGCGAAGTAGTATCGTCAATGTCATTGCCGTACAAGCAAAAACCTTTTTCGAGTCGCAAAGTGTCGCGAGCACCTAACCCAATGGGTTTAATGCCGTAAGCAGCATCCGTTTCGAACAAAGCAGTCCATATTTTAGTTCCATCTTCGGGATAGAAATACAATTCGAAGCCACCAGCGCCTGTATAGCCTGTATTGGAAAGAATCACATTATCAACACCGGCAAATGTTCCGGTAGCAAATGAATAATAAGGAATTTGGGAAAGATCCACCGTTGTTAGCTTTTGCAGCAGTTCAGTAGCCTTAGGTCCCTGAACGGCCAATTGTGCCATCCACTCCGAAGCATTCTCTAACTCGGCGCCAACCGAATTGTTGGTCACGCACCAATTCCAGTCTTTCTCAATGTTCGAAGCATTGACAACAAGCATATACTTATTTTCTTCAAAATAATACACCAGCAAATCGTCCACAATGCCACCTTTCCCGTTGGGGAAACAGGTGTACTGCACTTTTCCTACTGAAAGCGCCGATATATCGTTTGTAGTCACTTTCTGTAAAAATTCAAGGGCATGAGGACCTTTCACCCAGAATTCGCCCATGTGCGAGACATCGAATACCCCAACGCCATTGCGAACAGTCAGATGTTCGTCGCTGATGCCACTGTATTCGATAGGCATATTATAACCTGCAAATTCATGCATTTTTGCACCAAGTGCAATGTGTATATCGGTAAATGCTGTTGTTTTCATTTGTTGAAACTTTTATATATATATTCGTTGCTTTTCAGTATAAATTTTGATTTCAACGATTTATAAATCAAAATTATACATCCTTGTAACACGAATTGAAATTGTGTTTATGTGTTGATAGTCTCAGAGATCCAAAATGTAAAATGACTTGTCGAAGCCTTTGCTTTCTTGCTAAAGCCTCTAAAAAACAAATCACCATTCGTATGAAATCGGTTTATTTTTTTTCAAGTAATTCGGCAATTTTTACGATCACCATCATTGCTTTTTCCATTGACTGAACAGGAACATATTCGAACCGTCCGTGGAAGTTATGACCACCGGCAAATATGTTAGGACAGGGGAGACCTTCGTACGAAAGACGGGCGCCATCGGTTCCTCCACGAATAGGTTTTACATTCGGCTTAACTCCCACAGCTTCCATGGCTTCGAAAGCCAAATCGACTACATGCATAACAGGTTCTACTTTTTCGCGCATGTTGTAGTATTGGTCGCGCAGTTCAAGTGTGGCTGTACCTTCGCCGAATTCTGCATTTATTTTATTTACCAAATGTTGCATTTCTTTTTTACGGCGTTCGAAACGATCGCGGTCGTGATCACGGATGATGTAGCTCAGCGATGATTTTTCGACAGTACCTTCCATACCCACCAAATGGTAAAATCCTTCGTATTTTTCGGTATGTTCGGGTGTTTCGTGGCGTGGAAGCATGCTTGCAAACTGGTAAGCTACCCGCATAGAATTCATCATTTTATGTTTTGCATAACCGGGATGAACATTCAAACCCTGAAAAATAATTTTTGCAGATGCAGCATTGAAATTTTCGAATTCAAGTTCGCCTATCTCGCCACCGTCAATTGTATAAGCCCATTCAGCACCAAATTTCGGTACATCAAAATGATCTGCTCCCTGTCCGATTTCTTCGTCGGGGGTGAAACCAATGCGTATTTTACCGTGTTTAATTTCGGGATGAGCCAGTAAGTATTCCATTGCTGTTACAATTTCGGCCAATCCGGCTTTGTCGTCAGCACCGAGCAGTGTAGTGCCGTCGGTTACAATTATATCCTGACCTTTGTATTGAAGGATTTCCGGATATTTTTCTGTTTCAAGCACAATTAGCTTTTCATCGTTGAGCAGAATGTCATTTCCATCGTAATTTGCTACTATGCGGGGCTGTACGTGCTTAGCCGTCATGTCTGGGCTGGTATCCATATGAGCAACAAACCCAATGGTAGGAATTTGTTTGTCGGTATTGGCCGGAAGTGTAGCCATTATATAACCGTTTTTGTCGAGATCCACTTCCTGTAGGCCTATTGATTTAAGTTCTTCTACCAAAAACTTTGCAAAAATCATTTGTCCCGGTGTGCTGGGCGTCATATTTGTATTTTCGTCAGAGGTGGTAGTGAAACTGACGTAGTTTAAAAAACGTTCTGTTAATGTCATATTATTATTTTTTTTTATTTTACAAAATTACTTTATTTTTTCGGTATATTTTCTCAGAAAACTGTCTTTTTTTAATTTGAATATTTGTAAAAAAACATAAAGGAATGAGGTTTTCTATTTTGTTGTTTTTTTATTATTTTTCTGAATTAAAGTCTTTTGCTTTTATAGTTCTGAAGTGTTGCTCTAATTTGTTTAAATGCAAATTACTTTTTAAAGGCTTTCAATGCTTTCGTTGGTTTGCCATCGCTTCCCCAACAGCTCAATCCGTAATGACTCCAGCTACGTGCTCCCTGAGGTTCCCAATAGAAGACGCCCAATCCATTTTGGGCGGGTACAGCTTTGGTTCTTTTTATCACTTCTTTCAGCATCTGATAGGTGTTTTCAACTTTGAAATCCTCCCCTCCGATTTCCACAACCATCACTTGTTTGCCATAGCGGGCCGACATATCTTTTAAATTGTATTCAAGTGCATCGATTATTTCGCTGTAATCCGGCTTGTTATCGAGCCAAAAGGGATAAAACGACATACCGATGATATCGTATTTGGCGCCGTGCTTGGTCGCATTGTCGAACCACCAACGAAAACGCTCGTTGTTATTGCCCTGATCTACATGGATAATTACTTTTGTAGTTGGCGATACAGCTTTTATAGCATCGTAGCCTTTGTTGATAAGTTGTACCAGTTGAGGCCAGTTGTCTGTATGTCCTTCGGGGTAAATCATTCCTGTAGGGATTTCATTGCCAACCTGCACCCATTCGGGCCTAATGCCTGCATCTCTTAGTGCCGACATTACATCAAAGGTATAATCGTAAAGTGCTGTTTTTAATTCTTCAAAATCAAGACCTTCCCATGCTTTTGGTTTTACTTGTTTGGCAGGATCGGCCCAGGTGTCGCTGTAATGAAAGTCAATCATCACGCGCATGCCCTGCTTTTTAGCTCTGACGGCCATCGCTACTGTTTCGTCTTTACTGCAATGTCCGTTGAAGGGATTGTCGGAAGGATTGACCCACGTTCGCAGGCGAATGGAATTGATGCCGTTGTTCTTTAAAATCGTTAAGCAATCTTCTTCTTTTCCTTTGTAATTATAAAATTTATAGCCACTTGCTTCCATTTGTGGCAACCAGCTTACGTCGGCTCCTTTAGCAAATGTTGTATTCTTATTTCCTGCAAAGCCTGATACAAGAAAAATGCTCCCAAAAGAAGCCAGAAGCAACAATTTTAGATGATATGATTTCATGTTTTTTTTTCTGAATATTTAAACCAAAACAAAGGTAATTATTTTTGTTGAAACAATCATCGGACAAATACAGGCCCGATAAAATCAGCACTATGCGAATTACTGAAAATGATTGAAAACTTTTAAATTTTTCCTTACCTTTGTGACTTATAAACTTTATTAACTTTCAAATCAGATAAACTCAAAATTATGGCTGTAATTAAACCTTTTAAGGGCATCCGTCCACCTGAAAATTTAGTGGAAAAAGTGGCTTCACGTCCTTACGATGTATTGAATTCTGAAGAAGCCCGCGCCGAAGCGCAGGGAAATCCAATGTCTTTGTATCATATCATTAAACCCGAAATTGATTTTGAACCGGAAACTGATGAGCATGATGAAAAGGTGTATAATAAGGCTTTTGAAAATTTCAGTAAATTCAGAAATGAAGGTTGGCTGGTGCAGGACGATACCGAGAAGTACTATGTGTATGCTCAGACCATGAACGGAAAGACACAATACGGTTTGGTGGTTTGTGCCTCGGTGGAGGATTATATGAACGAACGGATTAAAAAGCACGAACTTACACGTCGCGACAAGGAAGAAGATCGTATGAAGCATGTAAGAGTGAACAATGCCAATATAGAACCGGTATTTTTTGCTTATCCGCATCGGGATGAACTGGATGAGATTGTTGCAGAGGTGATTAAAAAAGAGCCTGTTTACGATTTTGTGGCACCGGGCGATGGCTTTGGTCATCATTTTTGGGTGATTGATGATGAAAAACAGATAGCACGCATTACGGCCATTTTTGAGGAAATACCTTCACTTTATATTGCTGATGGTCACCATCGAAGCGCAGCAGCAGCTTTGGTAGGGAACGAAAAACGTCTTCAAAACCCAAACCATACCGGCAACGAAGAATATAATTTCTTTATGGCTGTTTGTTTCCCCGACAATCAGTTGACGATTATCGACTATAACCGTGTTGTGAAAGATTTAAATCATTTGACGGATGAAGAGTTTCTTGCTCAACTCGAAAACAATTTTGAGCTGGAGCCAAAAGGTACTGAAATATATAAACCCAATAAATTGCATAATTTTTCGTTGTATCTATCGGGAAATTGGTATTCGCTTACCGCTAAAGAAGGTACTTACAACGACAACGATCCCATTGGAGTGTTGGATGTAACTATTTCGTCGAATTATATTTTGGATGAAATACTTGGAATAAAAGATCTTCGTAGCGATAAACGTATTGATTTTGTCGGAGGTATACGTGGGCTTGGCGAATTGCAGAAACGTGTGGACAGCGGAGAAATGCGCGTTGCTTTGGCGCTTTACCCTGTATCGATGAAACAAATTATCGACATTGCCGATAGTGGTAACATTATGCCTCCTAAAACTACATGGTTCGAACCTAAATTACGTTCGGGACTTGTAATTCACGAACTTGTTTAATAATTCAGGTAATAGTTAATTTGCTTTCGGGTATTTTTCGCCGAAAGCAAATGACTCCATAACTTATTGATTATAATGAAGAAACTTTTGTATCTTTTGCTCATTTCTACTACAATGCTTTTATTGCAGGGATGTAGTTTAAACTCACGGATCAAAAAGGCTGATAAACAGTTGGAATCGGGAGAGTATTTTGCTGCAGGCACAAGTTATAAAAGGGTTTTTTCAAAGATTCCGGCTAAAGATAAGGATTTGCGTGCCCGTGTTGCCTTTCGTCAGGCTGAATGTTCGCGTATTTTGAATTACAACAATGCCGAGCAAATGTACAATAACTCAATACGTTTTGGAAATACTGACAGTCTTGTTTTGTTGCGTTATGCTCAGGTGTTGCAACGCAACGCCAAATATGCCGATGCCGAGAAAAACTATAAATTACTATACGCTAAAGACTCGGCCAATGTGTTGGCTAAAAATGGTTTGCAGGTTGCCGATTCGGTAGCTAAATTAAAAGCAAATCCCGGTTTGTATGTAGTGAAGAAATGGCAAACCTCAATGCGCGTCGTTCTTATTCATTTAGTCCGGTGTTTTTGAATTCCGATGCCGACCAGTTGTATTTTACTTCGAACAGGGTTTACAATAATAAAGTATTGCAAAAAAATTCCACTGTCACCGGATTGCAACTGAACCACATCTATTCGGTTCGTAAAAATGCCGCCGGGAAATGGGAAAAACCAGTCAAAATTGATAGTGAGATAAATTCGGCTTCCACCGACAATGGAGCATGTTCGTTTTCGCCTGATGGTAATATAATGTTTTTTACCCGGGCCAATCAGCAGAATGTGACGGGCTTAGGAACGCAGATTTTTGTTTCGAACAGGGCAGGAGGAGCGTGGAGCGAACCTAAATACCTGAAAATTTTTAAGGATAGTACTATTTCTGTAGGTCAGCCGGCTATGGCGCCCGATGGGCAAACGCTGTATTTTGTTTCGGATCATCCAAAAGGAAAGGGCGGAAAAGACATTTGGAAAGCCAAATACGAAGGCGGTGAGTGTAAAGAAATTGAAAATCTGGGTAATGATATAAATACAGCTGCCGACGAAATGTTTCCGACAGTGCGACAGAACGGTACGCTCTATTTTTCGTCCAACGGACACATTGGTTTGGGCGGACTTGATGTCTTTAAGGCCACGCCTACCGAAGAGAATGGATGGTCGGTAGTGAATATGGGCGTTCCGCTGAATTCAAATGCCGACGATTTCGGGATGACTTTCGAAGGAAAGGATGAAAAAGGATTTTTCAGTTCGAACCGTGGCGAAACAAGAGGTTATGATGCATTATGGAGCTTTGAACTTCCTGTTTTTGAATATTATCTCGAAGGAAAAGTGCTTGATGAAGCTACTCAGCCAATTCCTGATGCCATTGTAAGACTTGTGAGCGATAACGGGTTGAATGTCCGTGTTGCGACCAAGAAAGATGGAAGTTACCGAATGAAACTCGAAAAAAACAGCGAATGTGTCATGATGGCTTCGGCACGCGGTTATCTGAACAAAGAAGCTAAGATTTCGACTTCCGAACAAAATGAAAACAAAGTTTTTGCTCAAAACTTTCAGCTTTCCACCATCTATAAGCCTATTCAGATTGATAATATCTTTTATGAATTCGGTAAATGGGATCTGACGCCTTCTTCCGAAGCCGGACTTAAAGCTTTGATGGACATTCTTACAAGTAACCCCAACATATCCATCGAGTTGAGTGCTCATACCGATTTTGTGGGAAATAACCAATCCAATAAAGTACTCTCAGAACGACGCGCGCAAGCAGTAGTGGATTATCTTGTGTCGAAAGGAATTGCCAAAGCACGCCTGACCTCGGTGGGCTATGGTGAGGAAAAACCTTTCGTAATAGATGTTTTAGCTGCTAAAAAATATCCTTTTCTTAAAGAAAACGATGTCCTTACCGAGGAATTTGTAAGCAAATTGACTCCCGAGCAACAGGAGCAAGCCAATCAGATGAACCGGCGTACTGAATTCAGAGTGCTTAAAACTACTTACCAATAACAAATATGTGGGTAGAATGCTTATTCAATCCTGACAATTAAAATGAATTAAATGAAACAATATCTCGATTTATTGCAACGTGTTATGACCGAAGGTGTGCAGAAAGAAGATCGCACCGGGACGGGTACGATAAGTGTTTTCGGACATCAAATGCGTTTTAATCTCGAAGAGGGATTTCCTTGTTTGACAACTAAAAAACTTCATCTCAAATCAATTATACACGAGCTGCTTTGGTTTCTGAACGGAGATACGAACGTAAAATACCTGCAGGAAAACGGAGTAAGAATATGGAACGAATGGGCCGACGAAAATGGTGACCTTGGACATATTTATGGTTACCAGTGGCGTTCGTGGCCAGACTATAATGGTGGTCACATCGATCAGATTTCGGAAGTTGTGAATACGATCAAAAACAATCCCGACTCCCGTCGGATCATTGTAAGTGCTTGGAATGTAGCTGATATTCCCAATATGAATTTACCACCCTGTCATGCTTTTTTTCAGTTCTATGTAGCCGATGGCCGGTTGAGTCTTCAGCTTTATCAGCGCAGCGCCGATATTTTCCTTGGGGTTCCCTTCAATATCGCATCCTATGCTTTGCTTTTGCAAATGATGGCGCAGGTAACCGGACTTAAAGCGGGTGATTTTGTTCATACCCTTGGCGATGCCCATATTTATTCCAACCATTTCGAGCAGGTGGAACTTCAGTTGAGTCGCGAACCACGTTCACTTCCAATAATGAAAATAAATCCGGAGGTAAAGAGCATTTTCGATTTTAAGATTGAAGATTTTGAATTAATCGATTACAATCCACACCCGCACATAAAAGCAGATGTAGCAGTTTAAATGGGTGTCTTGTAATAAAATGTATAATTTATACTTTGTTTAACAGATAAATTACATTGTTATTCAGTTTAATTTGTACTTTTGTCATCCTGTGCGTTTACGTTTAATGTACTTTTTGTAAAGAAATAGTTTCATTTTCAATTCGTTAATTGAATTATTGAACCTGATATTTTCTTCATAAGAAAATATATTTTTGTTACAAGTATTATTCGTAAATTTAAAAATCGTAAAATATTATGTCAAAAATTTCGATTATTGCCGCCATTGCAGATAATTATGCAATAGGCAAAGCCAATAAATTGCCATGGCATCTGCCTGCCGATCTGAAACATTTCAAACAACTTACTTCGGGGCATGCCATTTTGATGGGTAAACGAACTTACGAAAGTCTCCCCAATGGACCATTGCCCAACCGCAAGAATATTGTTTTAACTTCAGTGCTTTCTGAAGGAGTAAACGAACACTATTTTGAAGCCAACTCTTTTGAGGATGCTTTTGACTTGTGCGAGCATGAAAAGCAGATTTTTATTATCGGAGGAAGTTCTGTGTACAAGCAGAGTCTTGAAAAAGCTGATTCAATGTATATTACATGGGTACATGCATCGTTTCAAGCTGATGCTTTTTTTCCGGAATTTGACCTGAAAAAATGGAAAGTGATTTCGCAGGAGGATTTTCCGGCCGACGAAGCAAATCCTTATCCTTATTCGTTTGTATATTATGAACGGAAAAAGAAGACAAAGTAACCCGATTTATCGAAAACGCTATTTTTCAGATTGAAAAATGGCGTTTTCTATGAAATTAAAATAAAATTACAAACTAGTGTGATGTAAATTGTGTTTTTATCTTTCAAAATGATTATCTTTGTTGCAAATTTAAAACGAAACGATAAAACACACATTTTATATGAGTTATTTCTTCAAACCCCAACATTATACTCCTATTCTGAATTTACAACAAACAGAATTGGGGATTACGAGGATTAAAGATTTTTTTCAGGCAAACCTCTCCGCTGAATTAAGATTACGTCGTGTTACTGCGCCTCTTTTTGTGCTACGTGGCACCGGAATAAACGATGACCTGAACGGTACCGAACGTGCGGTTAATTTTCCGATCATGGACATGGGCGATGTGCGTGCCGAAGTGGTTCATTCCTTGGCTAAATGGAAAAGACTCACGCTGGGCGATTACGAAATAGAAAACGGTTGTGGTATATACACCGATATGAACGCGATTCGCGCCGATGAAGAATTGGGCAATATACATTCCTTGTATGTCGATCAATGGGATTGGGAGCGTGTGATGACCGCTGAAGAACGTAATGTCGATTTTCTGAAAATGATAGTGCGTCGCATTTATGCAACACTTTTGCGGACAGAATACCTTGTTTCCGAGAGTTTTCCTCAGATAAAACCCTATCTCCCGGCCGAAATAACTTTCATTCATTCTGAAGAGTTACGTCAGATGTATCCCGATAAAACGCCGAAGGAAAGAGAAACCGAATTTGCAAAAAAACACAAAGCTGTTTTTATAATTGGCATTGGCGGCGTGTTGGGCGATGGAAAAAAACATGATGGACGCGCGCCCGATTATGACGATTGGTCGACGATAGCCGAAAATGGTTTACCCGGCCTGAACGGAGATATCATTCTTTGGAATCCGGTATTGGAAATTGCTTTCGAAATTTCGTCGATGGGTATTCGTGTGGATAAAGCAGCTTTATTGCGTCAATTAGAAATTGAAGGAAAAGAGGAAAGACTCGAAATGTATTTTCACAAACGCTTGATGGACGATACTTTGCCGCTTTCGGTGGGTGGTGGTATCGGGCAGTCGCGCTTGTGTATGTTCTTCCTGCGCAAAGCACATATTGGTGAAATTCAGGCAAGTATTTGGCCTGAGGCAATGATAAAAGAATGTAAGGAACATAACATTCACCTGATTTAACAGAAATCCCGGAAAACTCAACAACATTGATTTTCCGGGATTTTTTTTTCTGAAGGACAAAAGACAATGTGCCAATATGATAATTTGCCAATATGCCAATAAGTCTACAGACTTTAGACAAAAGAACAAAGACTAAAGACAAAAGACAATATGCCAATATGATAATTTGCCAATATGACAATTGTTGAACTTGTCTTTGCCTGTCTGAGCTCAAATCTCAGAACTCGGAACTCGAAACCCGGAACCCGAAACCCGAAACTCGAACTCCGAAGCCCGAACCCCGTAACTATATGCCAAATTAATTGCAATTATAAGCTATTTTTTGTACTTTCGCACATTGTAAATACTCCACAGAATAAACTTATAGAACATGAATATAGATTTTCAAAAATCAGAAGGCCTGGTACCAGCAATTATACAAGATAATTTAACTTCGAAAGTATTAATGCTTGGGTACATGAATGAGGAAGCGCTCAAAAAAACAAACGAAACGGGACAGGTGACGTTTTACAGCCGATCGAAGCAGCGTTTGTGGACAAAAGGGGAGGAGAGTGGTAATTTTCTGAATGTAGTGTCGGTGGCTGTCGATTGCGATAGCGACACTTTGCTTATCAAAGTAAATCCTGTTGGCCCTGTGTGTCATACCGGAAGCGATACCTGTTGGGGCGAAACCAACGAAGGTGATTTCGCCTTCCTTAATTTCCTTCAGAAGTTTATACAGCAACGCTTCAAAGAAATGCCCGAAGGATCGTATACCACTTCGCTTTTCCGTAAAGGTATTAACCGAATGGCACAGAAAGTGGGTGAAGAAGCAGTAGAAACCGTTATCGAAGCTACCAACGGAACAGAAGAAGGCTTTCTTTACGAAGCTTCGGATCTTGTGTATCACCTGATTGTGTTGCTTACCTCCAAAGGTTACTCACTCGACGATTTGGGGCGCGAACTCAAAAAACGCCATAAATAAATATCGTTAAATTTACAATAAAGCAACACATTGTTTATGGAAAAGAAACTGTTGGTAAAATATGTGGATGTTGATATTTATCAGCGTGAATTGTTGGTGCTTAAAAATGTTCAACTCGAAATTTACAGTGGCGAGTTTATTTATTTGTTAGGTAAGGTTGGCAGTGGCAAGAGTTCGTTGCTGAAATCCTTATATGCCGAAGTTCCGGTTGCTACGGGTGTTGCAGGGATATTGGATTATGATTTAACAGCGCTGAAAAGTTCGGAGATTCCTTACCTGCGACGCCAGATTGGGATTGTTTTTCAGGATTTTCAGTTGTTGACCGACAGATCCATAAAAGCAAATCTTGAATTTGTGCTCACAGCCACCGGTTGGAAAGACAGGGAATTAATTGACGAACAGATTGCAAGTGTATTGCAGCAGGTAGGCATGGCCAACAAAGGCTATAAAATGCCACACGAGTTATCGGGCGGCGAGCAGCAGCGCATAGTGATAGCACGTGCATTGCTTAATTCTCCCGAAATGATTCTTGCCGATGAACCTACCGGAAATCTCGATCCTGAAACAGGTAAGGAGCTTGTGAATTTGCTTTATAATATCCGTAAATCAGGAACTACTGTTATTATCGCCACGCACAACCTGAACTGGGTAGAGATGTTTCCCGGCAGAATTTTACGATTCGAAGATGACCAGGTGAAGGAAATTCATAATTTATCTTCCATCGATACCGTGAAAGTGCAAATGATAGCCGAAAACGACCAGATTGTTGAACAAACGGTGATTGTGGAGGAGGAGGATGCTTCGGATGAACTGCATCAACAAAAGGAAGATTAATTTTTCAGGATCAAACGTGAGACTTGAATGAAAAAATTAAATTGTCCGCAGTGCAAGATCAACCGTTTCAGGGTGCGCAACGAGAAAGGTGAATCGGTAGTGGTGACAGTGAATGATGCGTACGAAATAATACCGATACACCCCGAGGAATCGCTCGAAGGCTTCGATCTGAGTATTGTGTATTGTTTAGGTTGCTCGTGGAGCGGCTCGCCGCGTCATCTTTCGCATAAACACGAGTAAGATTGCCCCCTAACGCCCTAAAGGGGGAATGGTTTGCCCGATCTTTCGCATAAACACCAAAATAACCCCCTAACCCCCTAAAGGGGGAATAGTTCGCCGCGTAAGCTGTCGCATAAACATGAGTAAGATTGCCCCCTAACCCCCTAAAGGGGGAATAGTTTGCCGCGTAAGCTTTCGCACAAACACCAAAATATAAGCAAAAAAACATAAGTTGTTTTTCAGGATATTCTGATAAATGCAGCTATCAACGAACTTATCAAAACGAGGGTTTCACTTTATGTGAGGCTCTCGTTTTTTGTTGAGGGATTGAAGAATTGCAGTTTAACTTCGTAACTTCTTTAACTTCCACTAACTTCTTTTTTTATCATCTTCTTCCTTTTCAAACATCTCTTTTAGAGAAAAAAGTTTGTAAAAATATGCTATTAAACAGCTATAAACGAGCTACGAAATTATTTTTATCTAAAAACGAAAAATTATTGAAATTTAAACATAATTATTGAATTATTATGTTTAATATTGCCCCACTTAAAGAAAATGAAATCTTTATGCGTTTTAAAATCACACTTATCCCCGATAAAAGGGCTTTTGGAGATAGAATACCGCTGAATTACCAATACGAATGTTCGGCAGTTATTTATAAAATTCTTTCCCAATCGGATGAGGCTTATGTCCGCTGGTTGCACGATAATGGTTTTCGTACCGACGGAAAGCAATTCAAACTCTTTACTTTTTCCCGTTTAGATATGGCGAAGTGGAAAAGACAGGGCGATTCCCTGCAACTGCTTTCCGATACCGTGGAATGGGAAATTTCCTTCCTTCCCGAACGCAGCACTCAAGAATTTATTCAGGGATTGTTCAAAGAACAGACTTTTGAACTGGGCAACCGGGATGCAAAAGTAAGGTTCAGGGTTCAGAATATTGAGTTGATGCCTTCGCCTGATTTCGGTGAAACAATGCGATTCGAGTGCAGTTCGCCCATGTGCCTGACCTTTAAACGCGACGATGGCGGATACGATTATATAAGCCCCACTCACCCCATGGCGGCCGAAATTATAAAGCAAAACCTGCTGAATAAATACAAAGCTTTTACGGCGCATGATTTTTATCCCTCTGACTTTGATTTCCGACTCAAAGTGCTCAATACACCCAAGTCGGCACTTATCACTATAAAAGCGAATACGCCTCAGGAAAGCAAAATGCGCGGTTTCTTCTGCAATTTTGAACTTACGGCGCCAGCCGGACTGATGAAAATAATGTACGAATGCGGAATAGGCGGGAAGAACAGTTTGGGATTCGGGATGGTAAGAACGGCAAACCTGACAGGTTTTGAAAACCTGTCAGGTTTAAAACGCTACGAACAAGATGCGAATTCACCGAAAGGAGTAGCTGACCCATCGGACAATGAGCAATTGGATTACGGAAAGTTTTACCACATCTACAATTGCGGCATCAATGGCTGCAAACTGTTCAACGAACCTGAGAATTATCAGTATTTCCTCGGTTTGTACGACAAACATATCTCGCCCGTTGCCGACACATACGCTTGGGTGCTGATGCCCAATCATTTTCATTTATTGGTGCGCATCAAGGACGAAGCTGATATCCGCACTTCATTGGAAGAAATTGCGAAGATTTCGCGCATGGCATCATCTACTTCAACCGACCTATCTTCAAACCTGACAGGTTTTGAAAACCTGTCAGGTTTAACACAAATAAAGCCACCGCATCAGTACTTTTCAAACCTTTTCAATGCCTATGCAAAAGCATTCAACATACGCTTTCATCGGCACGGCGCATTGTTCGAACGCCCTTTTAAACGTAAATTCATCGACAATAAACGCTATCTTAAAAATGTGTTGCTATACATACATAATAACCCTGTACATCACGGATTTTCGGATACGGCTTCAGGCTATCCATGGAGCAGTTACCTCTCATGTGTATCGATAAAGCCAACGAAATTGAAACGCGACAAGGTAATCGGTTGGTTCGATAATGAAGCCAATTTCATATCGTACCACAACAAGCAACTAGATATAGCGGCGATGGAGAAATGGCTGGAGCTATAACACTGCAAACCTGACAGGTTTTGAAAACCTGTCAGGTTTCAAAGAGGGCAGGAGCAGTTTGTATTTTAAGAGATTGCTCGTAAAAATCGAGAGAATGTCAATAAAAATCGAGAGAATGTCAATAAAAAACGAGAGATTCCCGATAAGAAACAAGAGAACGTTAATAAGAAACGAGAGAATCCCGATAAGAAATGAGAGAACGTTAATAAGAAACGAGAGAATCCCGATAAGAAACGAGAGAATGTGAATCGGAGACAAGAGAACCGCGATAAGAACCGAGAGAACGGTAGGGGGAAGGAAAAGGTGCAGTTATAGGCATAGGCGCAGGCGCAGGCAAAGGCATAGGTTGATAGATATATAGGAGCCGGAGACAGCACAAAGGAGATTTTTCAAGAAGAAATACACAGTCAAAAATATATATATTTTTTTAGTGCAGCCTGTGTAGTGTCGTATCAAATCAAAAAAAAAGGAAAAATGGCTAAACGTATGTTTTCGTTTAAAATCGAAGAATTGGTGGTGATAGCTGCCGTGATTCTTGCAAGTGTGCGTAAGGATATCGCCGATTTTGCGGCTTTCTCCTCTGTGTTTACTGTTGAATTTTTGGATGCAATAGCGGCAAAGATTGAAGCATGTAAAAATCTTATCACTGTCTCTTCAATAGCTAAGGAACTAAAACTCGCGACTAAAGAAGTGGATGAAAAATCAGCAGCATTCCGTACCAAACTGAATGCTCTTGAAGCTTATTTTAAATTTGCTGCCGATCAGCTCGATATTCAGGTATCCGATGCGGGCATTAAATCGGTAAGGCTTAATATTAGTAGCGGAAATACCGAAGGGGTAGTTTCAGGTTTACGGATGGTGTTGGCCAACGTAAAACGAAACAAAGCAGCCCTCGAAGCCAAAGGAATGAAGCCCGAATTTTTGACTGCTTTCGAAGCCGAAATCAACGGCATAGAGGAGCTGAACAATAAACAAGTGCTGCTTAAAAATGAGATGTCGCGCCACGCCGATGTCAATATGGATATCTACAACGAACTGTGGAGCGACATATGCGTAATTACCGATGGCGCCAAGGCCATTTACCGGGGCGTGGACGATGTAAAATTGAAGGATTATAATATCAGCCACTTGCGCAAACGTATCAACGCCGAAGGCCGCGATACCACCAGCTCAACCGAGAATCCAAATCCAATTGTTTAATTAAATAATCAACAAATCGCGATACTACAGGGGCTGCACTAAATCCCTAAAATACATTTCTCAAAAGCTTTCGGATAAATAAATGAATAATAAAGACAGGATGAACAGAAAAGAATATACATGTACTTAGTGTTGAGGGATAAAAAAAGACCATTATAATTTGTTAAGTAAAAAAACATTATTAACTTTACGGCAATATTCTCTTCAATATCAACCAAAAAAGTGGCTGCTGGAAGGGGAAAATGGACAGTGTTTAACTTTTTCATAAGGCAAATATATGCGCCATACTGTGGCATATATACAAATTGAATGGCGTATACACAGATGTTAGCAGTAATTCAAAAAAATAAAAAAAGATGAAAGTACATTCAAAACTGACTATTGTATTCCTATTGTGCGCTTTTACAATTAGCGGACAAGAATTTTACAGACCAAAAAAGATTAGTGCGAAAGGAGAATACACTCATAGCCAAGCCATGATAGTCTTTCCAGAACAAATTGATATATACAAAAGGAAAGAAATATACTCGTTTGATAAGAAAAAGACTGATATTGGAGTCGTCTATGAAAATCAACCAAATCAAACCACAGTTTCGATTTATGTTTATCCCGCTGGTGATGGTTACGAAGGTCGATTAAGAAAAGAATATCAAAAGTCAATGCAATCAATAGTAAACGTTTCTAATGATGGAGTCCATGCAACACAATTCGCAGTTAGACACGAAGGAGAAAAGTATATTTGTAATGGTTTTAAAGCAATTATCAAGGACGACAAAAGCAAATACAATGCACTAACGGTTTATGAGTGTGGACAATGGTTCTTAAAAGTGAGAATTACGACTTCAGAGCTAGACTCAAGTCAAATAGTTTCGCTTGAACAAAAAATATACTCTCAATTTGACCCAACAAAATTGACTGAAACAAATCCATTGAATGAGAAAGCAGATGTCTATTTTGCTAAAACGGCATTTAGAGACTCTGTTTTATTAGGTTCTGCAATGGGTAGTGCATTCAAGAAAATAGATTGGGCTTCAGAAAATATCAAAGAGAAAGAAAGAGCGTCTGGATTTCCAGATTTGTATCTAAACTTACAGGTAGAATCTCTTAAAGCATTTATGGAATTCCAACATAGAAAAAATTTCAAGAAATGTGAATATACAAAGCAGTATTTAAGCGAACTTCAATTAATATCAGATGCTGGTTTTCTACCTGAATTCGTTATGGAACAATTTGGTATGATTTTAATAATCCCTGAAAACACTCCAATTAAATATGAAGAATATGAGCAGTGGAAATTAAATCACAAAATTACGATTGACCTAAATCAAGTGTTTTATGTGGTTTCATATGGACAACGAAAATAAAAAAACTACTGCTAATACTTAGGGCTTCGTGCGGTCGGGACGACCCAGCAAGGAAGCGTCGGTTGAACCGTATTCCCGTTTGCAGAGGGCTGGTTTAACGAGCGTGAAGAAGAAAAAGTATTTATGGAGAAAGCGGCACTTTTTTACACTTTATAAGCAGAAGTGACGTGAGATGGTTGGTTTGTTGGCACAAATATAGGATATATTTATGGAAATTCAAAAACAGTACTAATTAAAGCCCTTCCCGAAGGGAATTTAGTTCAACACACGCCTCAGTCGTTAGGCGGTCAGTGTAAAAAAAATAAAACATTTGAATTACTTCGAGTTAATTGAGAATAGAACAACTAAAAAATCTAAATATAATGGAAATAACAGGATTAGACAGAGTAATTTACACAGTAGGTAGAATTACACCTAATGGAGTACGTTTATTAGGAACTTGCTTCCAATTAAACAAAGCTGGTCTATTTGCGACTGCTTCACATGTCACCAATAATGACAACAATAACTTGGTAATTTTCGTATCTGGAAAAACTGACCTAAATACTTATCAGGACACAACTAATACTCTTGGACAGACAGTTCCTGCAGTCATTTATAAAGTTGACCCAATAAGAGATATATGTATTTTAAAAATAGAGAATGCAGGATTTTCAAACTTGCGAATTGGAGGTACTGATGATGTAAGAGTTACAGAAAATGTTGGAATTGTAGGATTTCCTCATTGTGTTGATGGTAGAAACATTCTGACATTCCAAACCACCGTCGTTGGAGCTAAAGTATTAATTGAGTCGTCAAGTATAAAATCAAAACATTTAGTTTTAAATATACAAACAAGACCTGGACAATCAGGAAGCCCTATTTTCAGGCTTTCAGATTCGAAATTAATCGGAATGATAATTGGGTCTTACGCACCTGGTGGTGCTGGAGGAATTTCATTAGGTGGAGTTGACCCATTAACATTACACCAAACAACTCACGCTGTTTCAAGTGAATATATACTAAACATGATATAAGTTATGGTAGAACTGAATAATTTGTGTCAGTCAGAACCAAATGAATTGTTATTGGCAATTGACGGTTTTCAAAAAGAAATCTTAGAATCATTTTTAGTCTCTACAGGAAATGATTATTTAGCAAGTGCAGATAAGTGGTTAAATGCGGGACCTTCAAATACTGCTAAATTTGGAGGAGAACCAAATAAAGCAATTATATATAGAGACAAATTACTTGAAGAAGTTGAAAAGTTCATTTGCGGAGACAACAGATACGATGAAGATAGAAAAAAAATTTCAGAAAGTGCAGATAAATCCAAACAATACATAATCGGAGTAATGTCTACAGCTATTGGAAGTACCATGGGCGTCGCAGGAACTTTTGTAGCACCTGTAATCGTACTCCTTATTATGAGTATCGGAAAAATGGCAGTAAATGCTTGGTGCGAAATGAGAAAGGAGATTAAGAAACCTATGGAAATTGGACAACAAAATGAGGGAAATTAATCATACAACAATGTTGATTTTCAAACACCGAACCGCTAATACTTAGGGCTTCGTGCGGTCGGCACGCCTACCGATAGATCTGCGACCCAGCAAGGAAGCGTTGGTTCGTACTCCGTTTGAGGAGCTTAAACTCTTTATCATTTATCCGCAAGTCAGACCTCGGTTTGCAACGAGGGGGAAATGGTTGAGCGTTTTCAACGCATAAAAGATAGTTTAGTATTTAAAAACCGTAATATGTTATAGAAGCCTTACAAATCTCTTTGTTATAAACAAATAACCATAAACCCCTCGTTGCAAATTCGAGGGGGAGTGGTAAATCTAATCAGTTGATAAATAAAAACGCAATGGAAATAACACCATTTCCCAAATTCTGTAATTCTGTCAAAATAAAAAACTATAAATTCTATCATTTTAAAACAAACAACTTATGGATGATTACATACAATTGCTAATTGAGAAAATGCATGAAGCACGCGGACGGAGTCGTATAAATAGTAATAATGCAGAGCAGTATCTGCAGGACGAAACAGAACTTTTTTCTCCGAAATTTATGGATGAAATTAGATCGTCGTTTACAAACATGGATACCTTGGAGAATCAATTTGGAATTCCAGCAAATTATTTTCCGCCGGATGAAAAATTAAACGATGATCAAGTGAGGTTATTGACTTTAGAAATGCTCTTATTGTGGTCCGACTTTAATATCGAATCGAATTGTCTATTTCCCGATTTACCGATAAGAATTCTTTATACTGAAATGCTTAAATGTTGGAATGACAAGTATCCAAAATTAACAGGGTCCAATGGCACTTTCTATATTAAGTTGTGTAGCAGCCCGCATGATAAATGTCCTTTCCCTGAAGGATATTGCAAATGTAAATCGGATAATGTTATTTACAGTTTTATAGAAATGAACCCTGATGAAAAAAAAGAATATTTTCAACAATTGATGCAAAAACAGTTGGACGACATGACTTTTCTTGAAAAAAGGGAGTTGAGAATTTTAACCGATCTTATTTATATAAAGATTACCGATGACGATGAAGTAAAAAATTTGACTGAAAACTTTAAGAAAGAGTTTTTTATACCATTATCGGGTAAAGAAAACTCAATCAAATATTTAGGTATTAGCAATGACTATAGGATGAGCGAAAAAGATTTTGAACTGATTGATATATTAATGGACTTAATTGAAGCGGATCCGAACTTGAAATATAAAGAAGAGGAAATGCTTGAAAACAGAATTGGATCTGAAATTCCTTTTATTATAAATTGGAGATTACGAGCTCTTGAAAAGCGCGATCCCGCGAAATTCGAAAGAGAAATAAAAAAATATATGCTCAAATACCCTCATTATCCGTTGTTTAAGCTCACTAAATATCTGTATGATTTAATTAATTGTAAAGATGAAAATAAAGATGAAATAATTGATTTTGCTTCCACGTTTGAAGGCAGAGCAGTGATAGACGTAGATGAGATGACTGATTTTATCGAAAAAAGGTCATTATATTATCTTAAAAATAATGATGTAACAGCTATCGAGGCTTTATACAATGCAGTAAAAAAAATAGATTTAGATGAAAATGAAGAAGAATGGTTAGATTTTATTTTATTATTGAGAACAACGCAATTGATGAAATATTTTTCTGAAAAAGCACGTGAAGTGCGTAAGTAATTAAACAAATATAATGTCGTATTTCTTAATTGAGAATTATATGTCGCCGCTATGCGGCTTGAATATCATTTTCGATCATTATTTATACCCTATTGTCTATACGTTTTGTGCTGATCTTTTTCAATCATTTTGTTCGTAATAATACGAATAATCTATTCCTTTTATAAACATTTTACGGTCATCAATCATGTAGGTTAAACTGCTTTCTAAAAGTTTCTTTAAAACGCTGCTGACTGTTGGACTTTGAATCATGGCGTTCATATAGACTTTTTTCCCAATTTTACTCAAGTCAACGCATTTGTTCAGCTGTTTTTTGAGCATCAAATCCAACCAGATTCGGGTGCTTCTGCCGTTTCCTTCCATAAATAGATGCGCCGTATTCATTTCTACATACTTATCCACAATTTCTTCAAATGTAGTTTCGGGCATTTCTTCTATTTGCTTCAATGTTTCGCCTAAAAACCGTGATACAGCAAATTGGAAACCGCCTTTTGAAATGTTTTTCTGCCTTATTTGTCCTGCAAAATCATACAGTCCACCAAATAAATAAGCATGAATTTGTTGCAAACCTTTAGAAGTTCCAACTTCAATGCTGTTTATAAAGGAGCTTTCGAATAAAGCATACGCTTTTGTTTTACTTTTTCCATCGATACTTTCATCGCTGTATGTAAACCATTCGATAAACCGGTTGGCTTTTTTCCCTGGAAATTCTTTACCCAATGCGATAATACCGTCATAATCCAACATGTCGGTTATATACCTCTTTCCGTCCTTTGCCAATAGTTTCAGTTGGGTAGTGGCACTAACCAACTCACTATTTTCTTTCTTTAGCTTAGCTTTTAGATATTTCCAATAATTACGGGTTTTAGCGTAATTATCCTGGTCGGTAAGCACAGCAACAATATCCAAAACAGAGAACCACCATTTGGCATTTGTTTCATCCTAAAGAGCACGCACTTCACGGTCGTCAAAAAAACGTATTGATATTTTAGCTTTACTCATTTTTAGTGATTTGTTGAAAATACTTGTCTTTGAATAGCAAAATTACAAATTTAAATCAATGTCATTGTTTTTTCTGCGATTGCCCATAAAAACCTGCTAAGCGCTCGTAAAGTCAGCCTGTGAACAGAGCGTGTGCAAGCAGTTGGTCGTTAGAATATTTTATTTTGTTAATCATCCTATTAGTCTTGAACTAATATTTTCATTGTTTTTGTCGCTGTTCTCACTACATAAATATTGTTCTTTATAGCAGGCATAACAATTTTGTCTCCAACAGACTCAATATTTTTTAATAACTGTCCATTTAATGTGAAAATTTCAACAATCTCACCTTTAGACGTCTTGTCAATTACAATGTTTGAGTTATTCGAATATATTTTCACGTTCTCAACTTTTAATTCTTGTGCAGCAGAACTTATCATTGCTTTGATTTTTGAATAAAAATATGTTCCCCAAATTGGTGCGTTTTTATATGCGTTTACAGAGATGGCAGGAACATAAACTGTTGTTACGTTAGGTGCGCCTGCTAAACCTGATTCATTACAAGTCGGTGGTGTTAGGTTTAAACAATAGATTGTTTTTAAAGCGGGACAATCTTGAAATGCACACCAATCAAAGTTCGTTATGGAAGCCGGCAGAGTAATTTCTGTCAAACTGCTATTGCCTCTAAAAGCATTACTCATTGTTGTTAATGATTTTGGGAGTATTACCTTTTCGAATGAACACCTATAAAATGCGTCGTTACCTATGTGAGAAATATTTTCGCTTAATGTTATATTTTTTAATGCACTGCAATAACCAAAGGCTTCTTTATTAATTGATATTACCGAATTTTCCATAAATACAGTGTTCAGACCAAAGCAACCTTCAAATGCATATTCACCGATATTTGTTATTGAATTTCCGATAATAATGGACTTTATATTTGTGCATAAATAAAACGCATAGTCCCCAATCGAAGTTAATGATTTAGGCAGAATAATTGAAGATAAATTTGTTACTGAAGTTGAAGAACCACTCCTGTAAAAAGAAGATCTCGGCATTTCATTAGATAAATATGTATTCGTAGCAGAGGAGGTTGCCGTACCGTTATAAGCAGTTATATTAGAATTTGATAAATCTAAGGTTGTTATATTTGCTATCTGATCACGAATACATTTAATGTCACGAGCATCAATTGTACCTGTAACTACTAAGTCTGTAATTGTACTTTTTTCATCTTCTGTTAGAATTATACTTAAGCTGCCTGCAGTTCCTACATTAATTGTCTTTGTAACTTGAGAGTAATTAAAAATGGTTACTGTTAAAAATAAAAATAAAAATGTCGTTCTCATGTATTGTTGAATATTTAGTTTTTTTCGGCTTGCTGCTAATCAATATATACTCATTGCCCATATCTACCCTTTACGCCTACAAATAGGATTACTTTTGCAGTGTATGGTGACAGCTTGTTATTCTGATGTCCAAAGATAAATAACATATTTAACAGCAGCAAGGTTTTTGGAGGAAATTTACATTAAGCCAAATGAATAGGGCATTGAAGGGAGGGAAAAAATGATTGATGGTAGTTATTTTCTTTCGGGAGGGAATATATAAAACAAAAAGAGATGCTTTCTATTGAAGCATCTCTTTTTTGTTTGAATTAAAAACGTCAAAATGAGCGACGAAGTCGATGCGCTCCTTTGATTTGAGTTTTGTTAGTAAGCCCGGGCAAAAACAACGCGTTGTGTCGATGGTTTACCTGTTACCATACATACGCCCGGAGTTTTATCGCCATCGAGTGGAATACAGCGGATGGTAGCTTTTGTTTCTTCCTTGATTTTTTCTTCAGTTTCGGGCGTTCCGTCCCAATGACACATCAGGAAACCGCCTTTTTCGATTTCAACTTTAAATTCGTCGTACGAATTCACTTCGCGGGTAACAGAAGTGCGGAAATCAACTGCTTTTTTGAAGATGGTGGACTGAATATCTTTGAGTAATGCGGCAATGTAATTTTCGATGCCTTCCATCTGTACAGTTTCCTTTGTCAGGGTATCGCGACGGGCAACTTCCACAGTACCGTTTTCGAGGTCGCGTGCACCAATTGCCAAGCGTACGGGAACGCCTTTGAGTTCGTATTCGGCAAATTTCCAACCCGGTTTTTTGTTGTCGTTGTTATCGAATTTTACACTGATGCCCATTGCTCTTAAAGCCGGAATTAGTTGGTTAACCTTTTCGCTAATGGCTGCCAGTTGTTCTTCGTTTTTATAAATTGGCACAATCACTACCTGGAAAGGAGCGAGGTTAGGAGGGAGCACCAAACCATTGTCGTCGGAGTGCGTCATGATAAGCGCACCCATCAAACGGGTAGAAACACCCCACGAGGTGGCCCAAACATAATCGAGTTTATTGCTCTTGTCAACAAAGGTAACATCGAAAGCTTTGGCAAAATTCTGACCTAAGAAGTGTGAAGTGCCTGCCTGCAACGCTTTTCCGTCCTGCATAAGCGCTTCGATACAAAAAGTTTCGAGTGCACCGGCAAATCGTTCGTTGGCCGATTTCACACCTTTCAGTACCGGAACAGCCATAAAACGTTCGGCAAAATCGGCATACACTTCGAGCATTTGTTTGGCTTCGGCAACCGCTTCCTGCTCGGTGGCATGTGCTGTGTGACCTTCCTGCCATAGAAATTCGGTTGTACGAAGGAATAAACGAGTACGCATTTCCCAACGCACCACATTGGCCCATTGATTGACAAGAATGGGAAGGTCGCGGTAGGACTGAATCCAGTTTTTATAAGTACTCCAAATGATAGTTTCGGAGGTAGGTCGAACAATTAATTCTTCTTCGAGCTTGGCATCGGGATCTACAATAAGTCCTTTTCCGTCGGGGTCGGCCATCAGGCGATGATGCGTAACCACAGCACATTCTTTGGCAAATCCTTCCACATGTTCGGCTTCTTTGCTCAAAAAAGATTTAGGAATAAACAACGGGAAATAAGCGTTCACATGTCCGGTTTCTTTGAACATGCGGTCGAGTTCAGCCTGTATTTTTTCCCATATTGCATAACCATAAGGCTTTATCACCATGCAGCCGCGCACTGCCGAGTTTTCGGCCAGGTCGGCTTTTATCACCAAATCATTGTACCATTGCGAGTAATTTTCACTTCGCGAAGTAAGTTCTTTTGCCATTTCTGTATATTGTTTATCTATTTACTGTTTAAAGTTTTGGAGTGCAAAGGTAATTAATTTTTATGAAAATGTCAACAATAGTACTGTGTAACTGTGTAAGTGTTGAATTGTTAAACTGTTGAATAACTGAATAACTGATTAATTGAATAACTGATTAATTGAATTGTTGAATAACTGAATAATTGAAGACAGCCTGAACTCAAAACTCGAAACTCGAAACTTTTCCCACTATTCGTCCAATTCTATAAATTTCATTACTTTTGAACTCATCAAAATTCAGACAGGTATGAAACGTATATTTTTAATTATAACTATATTGAGCGTAATAAGTGAATTGTCGGCAAAGGAAAATTATAATTTTTTGGTTGGTACTTATACAAGTAAAACATCGAGCAAAGGTATTTACAACTTAAGTATCAATGTTGTGAAGTCGGATATTAAAATAAATGTGGCCGCCGAAAATGTGATAGATCCGAGTTATCTGGCCATTAGTCCCGACAGGAAATATGTATATTCCATCAGCGAACGGGGCGAAAGCAGTAAGATCAGCGCTTTTGTGATGGACGCTAAAGCCGGAAAACTAACACTTATCAATCAGGTGCAGACTGCTGGCGCCGATCCTTGTTATGTGACTGTTTCGAAACAACATGTGATCACGGCCAACTATAGCGGCGGAAGCGTCGGTGTGTTTGCCAGAAATGCCGATGGCTCGTTGAGCGAAGTCATTCAGACCATTCAGCACACCGGGAATGGTATTGATCCGGTACGGCAGAAAAAACCGTATGTACATCAAACTATTTTTTCGTCCGATATGCGCTTTGTGTTGGTCAACGACCTTGGCACCGATTATGTAACTGCTTATCGCTATGAGCCATCGTCGCCTAAAGCAGTGCTGACCGAAACCGATCGTTTGAAAGTGAAGTTAGGCAGTGGCCCGCGTCACTCGGTTTTCAGTAAGGATGGAAAATACCTGTATTTACTTCAGGAAATGGATGGAACTGTATCGGTCATTAGTTTCAACAACGGGAAACTTGAACTGCTCGAAGAAACAACGGTGGTGAAGAAAGAAAACATCAAGACCGGAGCTGCCGATATTCACATCTCGCCCGATGGAAAGTTTTTATATGCCACCAACAGGGGTACAGCCAATGATATCACTTGTTTTGCTATCCGGAAGGACGGAAAGCTTTCTTTTGTAGCTCAAACTTCGGTACTGGGAGATGGCCCACGCAATTTCACAATTACAAAGGATGGAAAATACCTGTTGGTAGCTAACCAGCGTTCCCATCAAATCGTTGTTTTTAAACGCAATAAAAAAACCGGAACCCTTACGGATTCCGGCATTAAGATGGAACTTCCTGCTCCGGTTTGTTTGCAGGAATATTGATGTTAATGTTCGTGCGCCGAAAGAATGATAATGGCAACACCCAGAAGAATCATTAGTATCTGAATAATTGATTCTTTTGGTTTTGTTTCCTTGTGCATCTCGGGAATCAGATCGGCCATCGACACATAAAGGAAACTGGCTGCTGCTATGGCAATTGTGTAAGGAATAAACGCTTGTATCTGATCCAGTAAGAAGTAAGCCAAAATGCCGGCAACGAGCGAACTGCTCCCCGAAAGCAAATTATAGAACAATGCTTTTTTGCGCGAAAATCCACTTTTTATAAGGATGCCAAAATCGCCAAGTTCCTGAGGAATTTCGTGTAAAACTACCGAAATGGTTACAAAAAGGCCCAATTCGGGCGAGGTGAGAAACGAAGCAGCAATTACCACTCCATCGATGGCATTGTGAAAAGCATCGCCAATAATAATCATGGGCGCTGCTGCATGGTTTTGCCTTTCGCAGTCGCTATTGTGGCAGGTGCGCCAAAGTATAATTTTTTCGAGCACAAAAAAGAAAAGAATACCGATCAGTACCCATAAAACCAACTCGTGCAGGTCCAGGGTTTCGGCAGCTTCGGGAATCAGTCCCAACAATGCCGAAGCGAGTAATGTTCCGCCGGCAAGGTACAGTAAATAGCTCGAAATTTTACCCAGCCATTTATTGTTCAGTAAAAGCAGTGAGCCACTTAGCGCCACACTACCCACACTGGCAGCCGTTAGCGCCAAAATAGTGTATAAAAGTACTTCCATATATTTTGTATTTGAAAAAATTAGTCAGTCAGTTAACGTTGAATTATGTGTAATAGTTTTTGTTTTATTAAAAGTATTTCCCTGAATGTTTTAGTCGCTCCAAATAATTTTTGCCGGATAAGAAACAACATACAACGTTCGCCACGTGTCAGAGATTTAAGGTTGCGCCTTTCTTCGGCAAGGAACATATCAGCGTATTTTTTGCGCAAAGCTACTGAATTAGTATCGAACATCAATATCACTTTACATCGCACTTTTGCTAATTCGGTGATATGTGGCTCGTTGGGAAAACAATTTTGCTGAATTAAAAATTCATCCAAAAGTTTCCAAAAGAGCAGTACATTTTCGAAGTGCATTTCTCCTTTTGTTTTGGTAATGGCGTTCACATTATAATGAACGTAATGATAAAATCCCCGATTGACTTTGATTATTTTTTCGGCAAAATAAAATAGCCGTATCATTGTGTGCCTATCTTCCAGGTAATTAAGTCCATCCGGAGGTTGACATTCGCTTCTATTGTACAATGTTCGTCTTATCAGCTTATTGCACAAGTAAGAGTGTGAGGCCTCGTCCAGCACAATATCTCTGAAGTGTTCAGTCGGATCGTCCGAAAGATAATCGGTTCGGTAAACTGCTCGGTCGCCGTATTCCATAATTATATCCGAAACTACTATGTCCGCATTGTGCTCAATAGCTTCACGGTAAAGTACCTCAACCATGTCGGAGTCGATATAATCATCGCTGTCCACCACCAAAACGTAATCTCCTTTTGCATTTTGAAGTGCTGTTTTTCTTGCACAGGCAAGTCCCTGGTTGTGTTTGTGCTGAATAATTCTGATCTTAGTTTTTAATAAAGGGTATTTGTCTATTGCTTCCAGCAGCTTTTCCACGCTATCGTCAGGGGTGGCATCGTTTACAAAAATAAATTCCACTTCGTCCCAAAAAGTTTGCTCGAACAAGCTGTGGGCACATCTCTGGATATATGCCGACACATTATAAACAGGAATCAGTATTGACACTTTAGGATTCATAGCAATTTGTTTTTTCGGATAAGATACTTGCTGTAAGCTATTTCGCTAAAGCCTGAAGCTGTCAGCGCAACTACAATCGCCATAATACCCGAGGTCAGAAAAAGAGCTGGTATGCAAAAAACCACAAAAGAAATAAGTGCAACAATCTGATTTCTTGTCACAAAATAATATTTATTTTGAGGTACAAAAACGAAATTAATATAACAACCCACTACGAGCCATGTAAGCACCGTGAAACTAAGTACGATCGCCAACGGGTAGGCGCCTGTCATTTCTTTTCCTCCAAGCAACCAAATGATCCAATACCCGAATACAACAACAAAAAGAACTACAGCCAATCCAATCATTGTTTCGTATTTCTCAATCTTTTTGATTGTTTCAGTTTTAATATTTTCGATCACTTTGGGAAACAGCGCTGTGTTTATGCTCATTGTAAGCATGCGGGGCAGCATAATCAGTTTATTGGCAAGATCGTATAAAGCCACATCTTTCATTCCGAAGCAGGCGCCGATAATAATTGTTACGCTTTCTTGCTTGATGGTACCGGCTGTCGACGACCAGAAAAAAGGCATGGCTTCTCTGAAATAGGTATTTAATTTACTTATGGGCTGAAGCCTGATCGTCAGGTTTTCGTGACGGATAAGATAAATGTACAAAGCAAGAGCCGGAAGCACAACCGATAACGATGCAATGGCTGCGTACAGAAATAAATCGTCCGACGAGCGAACCAGAATAAAAATAAAGGGCAACGATAAGATGCGTGATGCAAGCTGAAAATAGGTAACAATCTTCATTTTTTGTACACCCTGAAAATACCATATCGGAAAAAATATCTCGCTTAAAATCTGAGCATATACAATTAAAAACAGGCCTTTGTGTTCTTTTAGCAAAGGAACTGTGAGTAAAAGGCCTATGAATATAACTAAGCTTAAGATTCCTAAAAGGATCTTTGATGTAAAAACTGAAGAAACAACAGCGCTTTTAACCTGTAGATTATCCTTGTTCTGAGCTATGGCTTTCACGCCCGGAAAACTAAATCCAAACGAGACAATGCCAATAAAATAAGACGCAGTGGCAACGGCAAAAACATATAAACCATAACTTTCGGCACCAAGCACTCTGATAAGGTAAGGGTAAATCAGAACGCCGAATGCTGAACTGATGATTTGGAGAGCAGTCATGAAAAAATAGTTCTCCACTACTTTTCCATTGTTCTTAAATCTCAGTTTTATGTTTTCGAGTTGTTTCATTTATATGTTTTTCAAAACAATATCCGTCCAGAGGACTTTATTGTAATCCACTTGTTACAGGCTGCTGTGTTTTGTGCCGGTAACTTGCTTGTGATTTTGGGATGATTCAGAAAGTACTTCTTTGTAGATTGAATACAAATGTTTTCCAACAGCATGAAACGAGTATTTGTCTTTGGCTTGTTTTGCTATCGAAGTTGCATCGTAAGTTTCATAGTGGTCCAGCATCCAAAGAATAGCATCTGTTAAGCCTGTTTCGTCGTTACGCTCAACAAGTATCCCATTACCGGCGTCAATATGTTCCGAAATACCACCAACATTCGACGAAATAACTGGTTTTCCGCACACAAGACTTTCTGATATTACGACCGGGATGTTTTCATAATTCGAAAACATAACCAGGAAGTCACTTTTCATAAACAATTCGGCAAGATTTTCGCCCTGAAGCATTCCTGTAAATGCAACGGCTTTGTTAAGCAGCCCTTTTTCGGTGGCTTTGGTTTGTATCTGATCAAAATCGGTTCCGGTGCCAACCATATAAAGTACAAAGTCTTGTCGGGTTTTATATATTTTTTCAACTACATTCAGTAGTCCACTCAGATTTTTTTGCTCATCGTCGAAACAACTTACATTGAGTAGTATTTTTTTTTCACTTTTTGTAATTGCTTTCTCAGCAAAAAAGAAGTCGTCCACCACATTGTTTACCACCACATAATTTGAATTTTGCATCCCGTGACGCATCATGTTCGATTGTAAATGAGCAGTTACAGGCATAACAACAGCAGCTTTGCACGCCACCAGTTGGCTTATCAGTTTATGAAAATAATTATCGAAAGTTTTGGTCCTGAAATAGCGGGTCCAGTGTTCGATGACTACATAAGGCTTTCTGTACAACAATTTGTAAATATAAGCCACCACAGCAGTTCGGGTAAATACATTTGCTTGTAAAATATCTGGTTTTCCCCACATACTATGCAAAAGATGAAAACCTTTTACGTACGCTTTTACGAAGTTCGTTAAAATTTCTATCCTTCTGAAAACCTTACGATGCGACCCCGGATAATACACAATAATTTCAGTAATATGATTGTCGGTATTAGTTGTAATTTCTATTTTGTCGATGTTCTTGTCTACCACCACATAAAGTACGGCCACTTTGTTATACAAGCTTGCGGCTTCGGCATGTTTGCGCACAAACAAGCCCGACATTACATCGTTTCTGTGAGGATACCAGGCTGATATGAAAAGTACTTTAGTCATAAACGAAATGTCATATTTTTCCTACCAAAAAATCGGGACGGAATTTTTTTAAGATATAATAGGGTTGATTTTCAGCGCCGAATCCTTTATAAAAGCGTGCAATTCCTTCGATCTTCGATCCTTCGAAATCAATAATTTTATCCGTCCCGGCAAAAGTTCTTATCAAGCTGTCTATCATCAGAAACATGGCTGAAGTTTTTTTAGCTTCGGCATTCGAAACCGGTAATAGATATACAATCCGCTTGCCGGAATAGAAATGACATATACCTGCAATTAACTCATTTTTTGTATTGTAGGCGCCACTTATTGTAATCATCTTGTTTTTTGTTCCGGCAGTCAGCAGTGGCCGATAAGCCGATTTAATAACGGCAATGGCAGTGGGATTCACTTGTGAAAATAAATCTATAAACTCGTCAACTCCTATTTTTTCTACAATTCGGAGATCGCTTTTGCGCGCTTTTTCAATGTTCCGAACAGTGTTTTTACTGTATTTTTGCTGTATGTTTTCGTAATTATCGTTTAACTTCAGCACATAATTGGGCAATTCGATAAGTTCGGTATTGAAGTTACATTCATTCATATTCAGCTCGTAACTGTAATAGGGTATGTTTTTGATAAACTGCTGAATAATTTCTTCGCTGATGTGGTTTTTCGAAAAAATTCCGAGTTGCTGCGTCAGCACCGGCTGAACAAGGTAAGGTATTTTGTATTTTCGTTTTACGGGCAGTGGCATAACGAACTCATAATCTTCGGTCACCAAAGCTTCCCATCCCGGCGAAACAATATTGAGATACCATGAATAAGCATATCCTAAATGATTCACCGACGATAGAATAGTGTCATCCCATTTCCCGAAATCGATGTGTTTATGCTGTAAATGCCGGATCTGCATATGAAAAACGTTTAACAAACAATTAAAAACAAAAGTAACATTTTTTTGCAAATTAAACGGTAAATCAAGGGTTTTATTTCACCCCGTTTACGATTCAACTATGGTCTGTCTCCAGTTATTAAGAATTATTTAAAGATTGCATTTGTTTTTATTAAAATAATGCAGTAATTTTGGAAACTTATAAGAATCAGATTTATTATGGCCAAAGAAACAGTAACAAATTCAGGTGCAACCTACAATGCACTTACCAACGGAAGTAAAATTGTTGGAAAAATTATTGCCGACAGTGATTTCAGAATTGATGGTGAAGTAGAAGGTGAAATTATTTGCAATGGTAAGGTGATTATTGGACCTAATGGAATTTTGAAAGGTTCAATCTCCTGCTCAAATGCCGAAATTGTGGGTACAGTGTTGGGTGATATTGTAGTGAATGATGCGCTGACCTTGCGAAGCACAGCCAATATCAAAGGCGATGTAAAAACAAAGGTGCTCGTTGTAGAGCCTAATGCTGTTTTCAACGGAACCTGTTCGATGCGCGATAACATAAAAGTTGACGCCCAGTAAATATGAAGTTATGATATTCAATATAAAATAACGTTGGGGACATCACTCCGACGTTTTTTATTTTTTTTAATGAACATAAAAATTTAAATACAAGATGAAATATAGTGCTTTTGTTGTTGAAGAAATAGATGCTGAATTTATACAGAGTATCCAAACGCTTGATACTGATTCATTGCCCGAAGGCGAAGTGCTTGTACGTGTTGAATATTCTTCGTTGAATTACAAAGATGCCCTTTCGGCTACTGGTAACAAGGGAATCACCAAAACGTATCCGCACACTCCGGGTATCGATGCAGCAGGTGTGGTGGTTAGTTCTGCTTCCCTGTTGTTTTCGGAGGGTGATAAGGTAATTGTTTCAGGAAACGACCTGGGTATGAATACGCCTGGAGGCTTTGGTCAGTACATACGGGTGCCGGCGACGTGGGTGGTGGCTTTGCCCGAAGGATTGACTTTGAAGGAAGCAATGATAATAGGTACAGCAGGTTTTACAGCCGGAATTTCGCTTACCCGTCTTACCGAACTTGTAAAACCCGCTGATGGAAAAATCATTGTGTCGGGAGCAACAGGAGGAGTAGGGTCGGTAGCTGTTTCGCTGCTTTCGAAACTTGGATATACGGTAGTGGCCATTTCGGGTAAAGAAAAAGAACATGAGTATCTATATCAACTGGGGGCAAGCCAAATCATTTCCCGCTCCGAATTTCAGGAGGTGGACAAGCGCCCTATGCTTTCGGCGCAGTTTGCCGGTGGAATCGATACTGTGGGCGGACTCATCCTCGAAAAAATGCTAAAATCTGTTCAGCCGCTCGGCGCAGTTACAACCTGTGGTAGTGTTTCGGCGACTCAATTGAATATGACCGTTTTTCCGTTTATTCTCAGGGGGATAAGTTTGATAGGCATATCGGCTCAAAATTATCCGATGCACCTTCGCCGCATATTGTGGAATAAGATGGCTAATGAACTGAAACCGATGAATTTGTTGGCACTTTACAATGAAATAACTCCCGAAGAAATAAAACCAAATATTGATTTGATTTTACAGGGAAAGCTGAAAGGTAGAACTATAATAAAGTTTTAAATGTCAGATCTAAACGTTCATTAATTTACATAAAGCTGCGAAACAGAGAAAAATATTTACATTTTATTTCAAAACCAAACAAATAACAATCATTATTTTTTTGAATGAAAGTCTTTCATTAATCAAAAAAAAAATGCAATTTTGCAGACTCATAGTATCAATTTAAATTTTCAATCTCAAAACTTTTCTTCCGAATGGCATTAGCGAATGAGAATTACCTGAAAACTCCGGAAATCTATTGTTTCGACGAAATAGAGAAACGCGTTAACGCCTACAAAGTACTTCACCCCGGCATTAAAATTATCCGACTCGGTGTCGGCGATGTCACCCGTCCGCTGCCTAACGAAGTGGTTCAGGCAATGCATGTTGCCATCGACGAAATGGGGCAGGCCGAAACATTCAGGGGCTACAGTCCGCCGCAGGGCTACGATTTTTTGATTGAAAAAATTCTGAAAGAATACCGCACGATGGGCGTTAACCTCGATAAAGAAAGTGTATTTATTAACGATGGCGCCAAGGCGGACATAGGAAATATAGGGCATGTGTTGGGGCGCGATAATATCATTGCCATTGCCGATCCTGTGTATCCTGTTTACGAAAACGCAACAATAATGAGCGGTAGAGCAGGTTTTCTGAACGAGGAGCAGAAATGGAGCAATGTGGTGTATCTTAAATGCACCGAAGCCACCAACTTCATTCCCGAATTGCCTACCGAAAAGGTGGATGTAATCTATCTTTGTAATCCTAACAATCCCACCGGCACAACAATGAATAAAGCCATGTTGAAGCAATGGGTGGATTATGCCATTGAACACGAAAGTATCATTATTTATGATGCTGCGTACCAATCCTATGTGGTCGAACCGGATGTGCCCCGCAGTATTTACGAAATCAAGGGTGCCAGAAAAGTAGCCATCGAAATACGTAGTTATTCCAAAACAGCCGGTTTTACCGGACTCCGTTGCGGATTTTCGGTATTCCCACAGGAACTAATGGTCTACTCTCAAATGGGCGAAAAAGTTCCGTTTATAAAATTGTGGAGCCGACGCAATGCCAATTACACCAACGGCGTTTCCTACATTGTTCAGCGTGGAGCCGAGGCAATTTATTCCCGTAAGGGTAAAAATGAAGTAAAAGAACTTGTGAATTACTACCTTACCAATGCAGGTATCATTCGCAAAGAACTTTTGGATGCCGGCCTCGAAGTATATGGCGGTATCAGTTCGCCCTATGTCTGGTTCAAAACACCCGACAATCAGCCCTCGTGGAAATTCTTTCAGCAACTTTTATACGAATTTCAGATTGTGGGAACACCAGGAGTAGTTTTCGGTCAATCGGGCGAAGGATTTATGCGCTTTACCGGTTTCAGTAGTCGCGAAGGCACATTGATGGCAATGGAACGACTAAGAGCTAAATTATAAACATCAGTCAATGTTGATGATATAGAAGCACTAAAAAATGAAGGTCTGTTTCTCTCCGGTTTTTTCGGTTGTAAGTATTGAAACGACATATTTAATCTTAATATAAAATTTATTATATGTGTGGAATTGTAGGTTATATAGGTAAGCAGCAAGCTTACCCGATTTTGATAAAGGGACTTCAGCGATTGGAATACCGCGGTTACGATAGCGCTGGTATTGCTCTGATGCACAATGGAAATCTGAATGTATACAAAGCTAAAGGAAAAGTAATTGATTTAGTAAGATTTGCCGAGCAGCAGGATGTACAGGGAACTATAGGTATAGCACATACCCGTTGGGCTACACATGGTGAGCCAAACCAGGTAAACGCACATCCTCATTATTCACAGTCGGAAGAACTGGCGCTGATTCACAACGGCATTATCGAAAATTATGCTGTACTGAAAGAAGGATTGAAAAAGCATGGTTTCACTTTTAACAGCGAAACCGACACCGAAGTATTGATTCAGCTCATTGAATATGTAAAAAATTCAAACAATGTAGATTTAACCACGGCTGTTCAACTCGCACTTAATCAGGTAGTAGGCGCTTATGCTATTGCCGTGATCGAAAAGGGAAAACCCGACATTATAGTAGCCGCACGCAAAGGCAGTCCTTTGGTAGTTGGTATTGGCGAAGGCGAATTTTTTATAGCCTCGGATGCTACGCCTATTGTTGAATATACAAATCAGGTGGTGTATGTGGGCGACGAAGAAATTGTGACACTTGAACGTGATAAGGAAATTAAAATAAAGACGATTTCGAATGTAGAGAAAACACCGGAGATAAAAAAACTTGAAATGACCCTGAGTCAACTCGAGAAAGGAGGTTTTCCACATTTTATGATAAAAGAAATTTTCGAACAGCCCCAAACGTTGAGCGATAGTATGCGCGGACGCGTGAATGTGGACGAAAATAACATTACACTTTCGGGTTTTATCGACAATAAAGAGAAGTTTCTGAATGCCAAACGTATTATAATTACAGCTTGCGGAACGTCATGGCATGCGGGTTTGATTGGAATGTATGCCATTGAAGAATTTGCACGTATTCCTGTTGAAGTAGAATATTCATCAGAATTTAGGTATCGCAAGCCTGTGATCAATAAGGATGATATTGTGATTGCAATTTCTCAGTCGGGCGAAACTGCCGATACATTGGCTGCGGTTGAATTGGCAAAATCGAAAGGTGCATTTATTTTCGGTATTTGTAATGTAGTGGGAGCATCCATTCCCCGAAATACACATTCGGGTTGTTATACACATGCAGGTCCCGAAATTGGAGTAGCATCTACCAAGGCATTTACAGCTCAGGTAACTGTACTCACAATGCTTGCTTTGATGATCGGTCGCGAAAAAGGAACACTTTCCGAAGAACAATACCTCAGAACAGTACAGGAATTAGGTCGTATTCCTGAAAAAATAAAGCGCATTCTGAATCAAAACGATGCCATTGCTCAATTTGCAAAGACCTTTACTTATGCACAGAATTTTATCTATATGGGGCGTGGCTATAACTTCCCTGTGGCGTTGGAAGGTGCTTTAAAACTGAAAGAAATTTCGTATATCCATGCCGAAGGATATCCGGCTGCCGAAATGAAACATGGCCCTATTGCTTTGATAAGTCAGGAAATGCCTGTGGTGGTGATTGCTACCAGCGCCGGAATGTACGATAAAGTAGTGAGTAATATACAAGAAATTAAAGCTCGTAAAGGAAAAATTATTTCGGTTATTACCGAGGGAGATACTGTGGTGAAGAACCTTTCGGATTACAGCATAAGCATACCCGATACCGAGGAATGTTTGGTGCCTTTGCTGGCTGCTATCCCTTTACAACTGATGGCTTATCATATAGCAGTTGTAAAAGGTTGCGATGTGGACCAGCCACGTAACCTTGCAAAATCGGTAACCGTAGAATAATACGTATAATGAAACCCCTGCATCTGTGTCGGGGTTTTTTATTTCATCAGAATAAAATTATAAAAAAACAATAAATACTAATTATTAGTTGTTAACTATCAATTAATTATGTGCGGAATAGCAATGATAAGGCTTCTGAAGCCCTTGGATTATTATCAGAAGAAATATGGTACGTGGCAATACGGTTTGCAGAAAATGTATTTGCTTATGGAAAAGCAACATAACCGCGGACAGGAAGGTGCCGGACTGGCAACTGTAAAACTTGACGTTCCTCCTGGCGAAGAATACATATGGCGTGACAGGGTAGAAGGAAAAAATGCTATTCAGGAAATATTTGCCGGTATTAATAAAACCCTTTCGAATGCAACCGTTGAGGTGTATTCCGATCCCGATAAAGCTAAACTTGAATTGCCCTTTGCCGGTGAGTTATACATGGGGCATTTGCGTTACAGCACCACCGGAAAAAGCGGATTGCAATACGTGCATCCATTTCTTCGCCGTCATAACTGGAAAAACCGCACCATGTTATTGGCAGGTAATTTTAACTTGACAAATGTAGATGAATTGTTCGATCATTTGACACTGAAAGGTCAGCACCCGCGCGACAAAGGAGATACTTTTCTGATGCTCGAATCTTTAGGCTTTAAGCTCGACAAAGAAGTTCAAAAAGCATATGATAAACTAAAACAACGTTACACCAACGACCTGATTATTACTGCTAAAATAGAGGAGCAACTGGATATTGCTTCTTTCATACGCAAATCGGAAAAAATGTGGGATGGCGGTTATGCCATATGTGGTATGCTGGGGCATGGCGATTCCTTTGTTTTTCGTGACCCCAAAGGTATTCGCCCTGCTTTTTATTATGCCAATGACGAAATCGTGGTTGTTGCTTCCGAACGTCCTGTAATTCAGACAGCCATGAACGTAAAGGAGGAAGATGTACATGAGTTACTTCCCGGACGATCGATGATCATAAAGAAAAACGGTACGATAAAATTTGAAACCATTCGCCCGGCTGCTGATGAGCTTGCCAAATGCTCTTTCGAACGGATTTATTTTTCGCGTGGTAGCGATATCGATATTTACAAAGAACGTAAGAAATTGGGCGAATCGCTAAGCCAGCCTATTTTAAAATCGATAGATAACGATGTGAAAAATACAGTGTTTTCGTTTATTCCCAATACTGCGGAAGTAGCTTTTTATGGTATGACGGACGGAATAAAGGAGGCAACTCAACAGTCGATAAGAGTTGAAAAAGTACTGATTAAGGATATAAAACTACGCACATTTATTTCGACCAACTTAGAGAGAGACGATCTGGCCACGCACGTTTACGATGTCACTTACGGTTCTATTCGTCGCGGAAAACAAGATAATCTGGTAGTTATCGACGATTCTATTGTGAGAGGTACTACTTTGAAACAGAGTATTCTTACTATCCTGAATCGTCTTGAACCCAAGAAAATCGTAATCGTTTCTTCCTCGCCACAGGTGCGTTTTCCCGATTATTATGGTATCGACATGGCGAGCATGAGCGAGTTTTGCGCTTTTAGAGCGGCCATACAATTGTTGAAAGAAACAGGCCGTCAAATTGTGATCGACGAAGTATATCAAAAGTCCAAAGCGCAGGAAAATCTACCGAAAGAAGAAGTTGTAAATTATGTGACCGAAATTTACAAACCTTTCACGCAGGAGGAAATATCAGCGCAAATTGCTAATATGCTTACACCTGCCGAAGTGGATTGTCCGGTGGAACTTGTTTATCAAACCATTGATGGCCTGCATACTGCCTGTCCGGATCACAGAGGAGATTGGTATTTTACAGGTAATTATCCTACACCCGGTGGCAACAGGCTTGTGAATAAGGCATTTATAAATTACTACGAAGGCAAGGAGTTGATTTAATCTTCTGTTTTTTTCAAACTTATAACATTATGAAAAGTGGAAATTTTATTTTCGAAGATCAGACCGAATGGGTTCAGCTCAATGAGATGACACGTCGTCAGGTGTTGGGGTACGACGAGAAAATGATGCTTGTAAAGATTGAGTTCAAAGCAGGAGGGATTGGTTACACGCATCAGCATGAACATTGCCAATGTACTTATGTGGTGAGTGGCACTTTCGAATTTCAGATAGGAGAGGAGACACGTCTTGTAAAAGCTGGCGATGGACTGTATATGGAACCGAATGTGCTGCATGGTGTTAAATGCATCGAAGAAGGAGTACTGATCGATACTTTTAGTCCCTTGCGGGAGGACTTTTTAAAATAAAACCTTTCTATCAACAGGATGCAATTTAATGGATGGCATCCTGTCTCAAAGTAATCATTCTGAATATCGATAAGTAATAAAGCAGTTTCCATATTTGAATTTGATTGTTGTTGAGCGTAAATTGTGCCCATCGATAATAAAACAGTAAAAATAAAGATAGTTCGTTTCATAATTGTTTGTGTTTCTGCGATAGTATACAAACTACTTACAATTTACATTTTGAAGACTGCAAATATACAATAAGATTTAAATAAAACAGGCCGAACAACTTATGTTCTTGCGTATTATTTGCTGGCATTTCGGTATTGCGTAGGCGTCATACCTGTTTTTTTCTTAAAGTATTTACACAAAAATGCCTCGCTGGGGTAGTTGAGTTGAGCAGCTATTTCTTTGAGTGCTGTAGATGCCGATTTCAGTTGCAATTTGAGTTCGGTGATTGCAAAATTATCTATTAATTCTTTGGCCGAAGTTCCGGAACTTTTTTTCGTTATGATGGAAAGGTACTTGGGCGTAATACAAAGTTTCTCGGCATAAAATGCTACTTCACGATTCGAAGGGTGAGCTTTTACAAGCCTGAAAAATTCTTCTTCCAATTCTTTTTTGTGTTTCGACTGACGCGTATGTATTTCGTTGCGGGCAATTACTTTGCTGTATAAGTCAAGATAAAAATTATGGATCAGATTCAATATGATTTCACTTCGGCATACATTTGACTGTTCACAATATTTACTGTGTAAAATGGCAAAGTATTCCGAAAGCATGCTCTCTTTCTCTTCTACAGGCAAATGATATTTTACACTTTCTTTCAGAAAACCAATAAAAGCCGATGGTAACCGGAACAAAATCTCGTCGATAAAATGGTTAGAAAAAGAGAAGTAGGTGAGCGCGAAATCGTTAGACTTTTCATCGCAGGCCAATATCTGTCCGGGAAAAACAATGATAATATCATCCTGCTCGAAGCGATAGGCATGCAAATCAACTTCAATTTTTGCAAGTCCTTTCAAGCACACGCATACGATACAACTGCTTATGCGGCATGGCGAATCATCAATGGGCAAGTCGGGGTAATGCAATGAAATCTGAAAGTCATTTTCAATGTTATTTCTGTTGTCCAGAAAATCGTTAGGTGATGGCAGTTGCATATTGCTGTGTTCTTATTTTGAATGCAAAAGTACATCAATTTGAATGAATTTCTTCTATTTTGTGGAAATAATGACAATTTTTGTAGAAATCGGGAAAGTGATTTATCTGAAGAATATCCCGACCTTTGCAGGCTTTTAAAAATAAACTTCATAATGATGAATCGACTGAAACCCCAACTCTTTATTGTAGCGATCGGCTGCTTGTTTCTTACTGCACAGGGTATTGTGGCACAAACACCAAAAGTATTTACCTTACCCGAATTGTATGAGCTGGCCATAGCCAATAGCAAGCAACTTCAACTGTCAAGAACAGGTGTTGAAACCTCAAAATCGGGCACCAAATTAGCAAAAACAGCTTTGACTCCGTCTGTCGATGTGTCGCTTTCGGCTTCGTATATAGGCAATGGTTTGTTGCTGGATCGGAATTTTGGCAATACGCAACATATCGAAATGCCACATTTCGGTAACAATTTCGGTATAGAGGCTTCACAGGTGATTTTTGCTGGTGGAGCTATTTCTAACAGCATCGAAAAGTCAATGCTTCAGGAGCAACTGGCTCAACTGAACTACGAGCAAAACGAATTAGATATTTGCTTTCTGGTAACAGGTTATTATTTAGATTTGTATAAGTTGCAAAACCAACGTGAAGTGTTGCTGAAAAACATTGAACAAACCGAAATGCTTATCAAGCAAATAAAATCGAAAGAAGCACAGGGAATGGCTCTGGGTAGCGATGTTACCCGTCATGAGTTAATGTTGCAAAACCTGAAACTGGCACTTATTGAGGTGGATAACAATAGCGATATTATCAATCAGCAATTGGTGGTAATGCTTGCATTGCCCGGCGAAACGAAAATTATACCCGATCCTTCGGTACTCCAAATGAATTTAAGCGCTGTAAACAAAGATAACTTGTTGCAATATGCGCATGTAAATTTACCCGAGTTAAGAACTGCAGCACTGAACAAAAAAATTGCCGACAAAGATCTGCGTATTGCTAAAGCCGACTATTATCCTAATATCGCTTTGGTAGCAGCCAATCATTTGGATGGACCTATTCTGATAGAAGTTCCCACTATCAATAATAATTTTAATTATTGGTATGTAGGTGTGGGTGTAAAATACAATTTGGCATCGCTTTACAAAACCAAGAAGAAAGTGCAACTTGCTAACAATAAACGATCTCTTGCCGAAACTGCCGAAGCATTGACGCTGGAACATACACAGGTGGCCGTACATAGCGCATACACCAAGTTTAAAGAATCGTTTGAAAAACTGACAGTGTACGAAACCAGCAGCCGATTGGCCGACGAAAACTACCGTATTATCAACAACCGTTACCTGAGCGAACTGGTGTTAATCACCGAGATGCTCGATGCCAGTAACACTAAGCTCAACGCCGAGTTGCAGGTGGTAAATGCAAAACTCAACGTGATTTACAATTACTACAAATTGCAACGTGAAATCGGAAATACCATCCAAAAATAATCCCAATCATTAATTAAATCTTTGGTTAATAATCTTTCTTTCTCAAAAACAACCTTGTTTTCGATAAAGAAAGAACAGATTAGGCTCTATTAAAGTAAAGTGCTAATTCTATTTATCAAAGCATTACAATCAACAAAAAGGATATTTTCGACACAAATCATCAATACAAAAAAAGATATAGCTCTGAAACGAGTCCCGAAATGGTAGTGGCGAGTTGTGCCGATGTATCGGGACAAGCTAAATGACCTTTTATAAACTATCATTATCGTATTTAACGAGCATTGAAACATAGGTTTAAACCTAAAGCCATGTCCATTGTGAACCCGCTTGTCAGGTAGCCAGTTTTTATGCAAAAATATAAAAAAATAAAAAAGAACAGATGAAAAAGAAAAAAATGAAATTAGTTTACAATGTTGTTGTTGCCTTATTGCTTCTCTGCGGAATTGCATGGGTGGTTGCTAAGTTTGTGCATTTTGGGAATGTGGAATTTACCGACAATGCACAGGTAAAACAACAAATTGTACCTATCAATTCGCGCGTACAGGGATTTATAAAGAAAATTTATTTTGAGGAATATGAGCATGTTAGCAAAGGTGATACTTTGGTAGTGATTGAGGATGTAGAATACGCTTACCGTCTGGCGCAGGCCGAAGCCGATTACCAAAATGCAATTGTGGGCAAAAAGGCTATGGGAACGACCATACTTACCACCCAAAGTTCCATCGGGGCAACCGAATCGGGGATAGAGGAAAGCCGTGTACGATTGCTAAATGCTGAAAAAGAATACAATCGTCATAAAAATCTTTTGACACAGAAATCGGTTACTCAACAACAATTTGATGCTGCAAGTGCCAATTACGAAGCAGCAAAGGCGCGCTACGAGCAATTGCAGCACCAACGAAACACCACATCTCTTGTAAAGAACGAACAAACTTTGCGCCTGAATCAGAACGATGCAGGAATAAAAGTGGCACAAGCTGCACTTGAATTGGCACGTCTGAACCTTTCGTACACTGTAATTCTCGCTCCATTCGATGGCGTTCCGGGACGCAAAAACATTGAAGTCGGTCAGTTGATACAACCCGGGCAGGTATTGCTCGATTTTGTGAACGAATCGGAAAAATGGGTGATTGCCAATTACAAGGAAACACAAACAGCCAACATTAAGATAGGACAAAGTGTGGATATTGAAATAGATGCAATTCCTGATGTAGTATTTAAAGGCAATGTGAAGTCTATTTCGAGCGCTACAGGGGCCAGCTTTTCGCTTTTTCCACAGGATAATTCTGCCGGAAATTTCGTGAAAGTAGAGCAACGCATACCCGTTCGTGTTGAGTTCTCGAAAGAAAACAAAAAAGATGACCTGAATAAATTACGTTCCGGTATGAATGTGGAATGCGAAATTAAATATTAAAATATGCCTCATAGTTTAAGGCCTTTTCAGGTCATGGATATCAGGGATTTTATTCCTGAAAAAGTAAGACCGTGGATTCTTTTTGTTTTTTTTGTCATTTACCAGTTTTCGGGAGGAGTGTATATGGCTGCGGTGGCCGAAATGTCGGGTTCGCTGGCTTTGATGCACGAAGACATTTTAATGGCGGGCTATGCTTCGTTGGTGGGCCTGGGGCTTACGTTTACAATTATGCTGCGGCTCAAATTTCGCTTCTCAACCAAAACATCACTTATTACCACAGCTACCGGACTGATAGTTTGTAACCTGATAGCCATGCATACCGGCAGTGTGCCTGTGTTGGTGGCGGTGAGTTTTGTGGCTGGTATTTTTCGTATGTGGGGAACTTTTACCTGCAACAGCACTATTCAGCTTTGGGTAACCCCCAAACGCGAAATGGCGGTGTGGTTTGTGTATATTCAGGTGTGTGTTCAGGGTTTCATTTATCTCGGAGGATTGACCACCATGTATATTTCATTTCTCACAAAATGGGAATATATGCACTGGTTCATTATCGGAGCGCTCTTATGTTTAATCCTGTTTACATTTGTAGCTTTTCGTCACTACCGCCATATGCCCAAACTTCCACTCTACGGAATAGATTGGCTGGGCGCTTTGCTCTGGGCATCCACCATATTGTGTATCATCTTCGTACTCAATTACGGAGATCATTACGATTGGTATCAATCGGCCGAAATATGGACCGCAACAGTATTCGGACTGGTGGCGCTCGCACTCAACTTGTGGCGTGCATCATTCATACGGCATCCCTATATTGCCAATAATACCTGGCGATTTCATCATGTATGGCTTACGTTTGCCCTCTATGCTGTAGTGGAAATTCTTATCAGTCCATCCGGTCTTTTTGAACGTATTTATTCCGAAGCAATTCTGGGATACGATGGTCTTCATCTCGTTTCGCTCAATTGGATAGTGCTGTTAGGCACAGTCGTAGGTGCATTTTTTACCTATCAGACCTTCTCTTTGCGAAAATGGAAGTATAAAACCATGACGCTGATTGGGTTCACGCTGTTGGTGGGTTATTTAATGGTCATGTATTTTATTATCGACTATAATTTGCCGAAGGAAATGCTCATTTTCCCCATTTTTCTGCGGGGGATGGCCTATATCATTATTGCCATCACCTTCATTACGGCGCTTGTCAATGTTCCTTTTCCCAACTTTTGGCAGTCGCTCAGCGTTCAGTCCTTTATAAGCGCCGGTTTCGGTGCTCTTTTTGGGGAAGCTTTTCTGAAACAGGTTTTCAAACTGGTGACAAAGAAAAACGAAATGTTGCTTGGAGCACAGTTAGACAATGTCAATCCGCTCTTCCATCCTGCTTCGGCGGGCGTGATTTTCGGAAAACTGCAACAACAGGCCATGCTGGTAAGTATGAAAGAAATATATGGTTGGTTGTGTGTTTTTGGTCTTTTTTGCCTGTTGATGTTTCTTCTAAAAGAAAGTTCGTTGCGTCCACATCGCTTACACCCTAAATTTAGTACCCTGCGTAAAAGCATTAAACATGAACTGAAAATGGACAAAGTAATAGTTGAAGATTAAGTTCAGAATTGCTTTCATAAGGTTTCTTTCGTGCATCCAAAAGCACTGTAATGCGCAAAAAAAGGCACATTTTTAATTCGGAGTCCGATACGGCTTTTTCGAATTGAAATGTGCTTTTTCTTTTTTCAAATTAGCTATCTTAGTCCCAATTTGTATCTATAGAGAGTGACTGCTGATGAACCAACAATCAATCTGACACAATTTACTGAATACACCCGCGATAAAGCGTCCTCTACTGCCGAAACAGCTTCTCACGATGCCAATATGCCATCTCCGGATAGCAATATCGCATCTCATGGTGCCAATATCGCATCTTACGATGCCAATATGCCATCTCCGGATAGCAATGTCGCATCTCATGGTGCCAATATCGCATCTTATGGTGCCAATTTGCCATCTTCGGATAGCAATATCGCATCTTATGGTGCCAATATGCCATCTCCGGTTAATATATAGCATCTCATGGTGCCGATACAATTCTCGTTTTTCATTTTTTTTATATCTTCAGGGAAATGAAAGTAATATATTTGTAATGATTACAAATTATTTTTATTGCATTTCTATTTTTATTTCATTAAAAAAATATTAAGTGTAAATATCATAAAAATAGTACTTTACATTCAACTTCTGACGTTTTATGGTGCTTTTTGAGCTTACATAAAGTAAGAAATATTATACAATGTCAAGACAAATGTTTGTTTTTTTTTAAGTTTCGATAAACAAATTCTACATTCATAACATTATATAAATAGCTGTAAAATATTTTTGTTTTTTTTCAAATTATAAATGTTTAATTAATTACTTACTTTAAAATTAGAGTTATGAATGCATTCCTCAAAAAGAGCATCTATCTGATTCTGTTTCTTCCTTTCGCATTGTTTATGTCCAATTGCGTATCGGATGAATATGATTTAACGGATGGAGTAAACACTTAAATGACAATAGGCGGCGATTCTTTATCGGTTCCTTTAGGTAAGACCAAACCAATTATTCTGGGCGATATGATTGATAGTTTGGATGTAGATATTATTGAAAAATTGGCCAACGGTACTTTCTCCATTCGGGTGAAGGATTCCGTATCCGTGAACATCAATGCCATTAACCCGGTGAGTGTGACCGTGGCACCAATAACAATTCAGCCCATTGCAACCAATGTTGCTGATATTCTATTCCCCATTATTCAGCTCGATCCGGTGGCGCTTAGTTCTCCAATTGATGTGCCTGTGGCCAAAACAGCAGATCTTGACTTGCCTATAATTGATAGTGAATATTATAAAAATATTACGATCACCAAACCGGCGGGGGTAAGGGCGAAAGTTGCTGCAGTATCAAGATCGAAAGCCGCAGAAATACAATACGGTCCTTACGAAGTGGAAGGTGGCAAATCGGTAACTCAATCAATTGATTTTACTTTCGATAATATATTAAAGAAAATAAATAAAATCTATTTCAAAAGTAATACGGTAACTGTTTCGTTCAATAAATTGGAAGTGAAGAATGCAGGTTTTGATACTTACGAAGATAAAATCGTTCGTTTCAGTATTAAGTATTCTTCCGATTTCGAACTGTCGGACGCAACCGGTGCCGGTGCACGTATCGAAGGCAATGAATTTATTATTGAAAATTCGGTTTTACCTGATCAGAATGTAGTGAATTTCACTTACAAAGTAAAGAGTCTGAATTTATCAGCATTAACACAAAACGGAAAGCTTAATTATGCTACTGAAATACCTTATAATGTAAAATACAGCTTAACAGGTAGAGGCGATGAAAATTCTGATGTTATCGGGAAAAAAGTTGGTGTTACAGTATCTTTATCAGCAGCGCCGGCATTGGATGATCTGGATATCGAAACCAATCCTATTGTATTGACACAAAAAACAGGCAATTCGGCTATCAGCGAAGTGGTGAATGACATGCCCGATGAAGTTGATGTGATCAATACCCTTAATTTTAAAGACGGTGCAGCCTTAAAACTCAACATTGCTAATCCGGGTATTTCTCCTTTTACTTTCTCATCCGGATCTTGTGTCGTGAATTTACCTAAAATGTTTATATTTAAAACATATCCGAATTTGAACACAACTACAAATGTACTTACAATACCATATGCTGACTTGTTTGGAGAAAAAACAATAGGGATATCGGGTGTTAAGCTCAATAAAACAGTGACGAATCAGGCCATCACTGTTACCGATAATTTTAGCTACAGTGTGAATAGCCTTACTGTAGCCGGATCGACAACAAAACTAAGTACTACCCAAAGTTTAGGAACTAAAGACTTAAAGGTTACTTCAAGTACAGTGGGCCTTGAAGTCAAGGATGCACTTTTTAGCACTAAAAGCATAACTATCGATATACCGACTCAAAACACCGATTTTAAAATCAATCAGTTTGTATCGGCCGATGTAAAGAAAATCAATAAAGTTGCGTTGAAAACGCCGGCTTCTATTACACTTAAAATTGATGTAGCCCATCTTCCTGCGGGCATCGATTCACTCTTCTTCAGGAATTACACCATCAAACTCCCTGCTTCGATGAAATTTAAAACAGGCGATGTAAATGTAAACAACGAAGTGATTCTCAACCGCGGATTTAAAGTAAGCGAAGGATTTACAAAGGTGCTCACGCTGGAATCGTTTGACTTTGGAACTACAGGGCTGACACTTACCAACGGCAACTTTGTGCTGAACGAAACCATACGGTTGAGTGGAAGCGCTTACATCAAGAATTCAACCATAAATTCGGCTGACCTTGGTAATGTAACGGTGCAACCTAAAATTACGATCGGTTCCATTCCGATTGCGCAAATAGAAGGACAAGTAGCGCCAAAGATTGATCCGGTCAGCGAAAAGATAGTACTTGATATCCCAGAGATGCTGAAAGAGGGTGACAACAACTTAGATATTCAGAATCCGGTCATTACACTCGAAATTGGTAATACCATGGGAATTCCGGTTGATCTGGCCATCAGCCTTGTGCCTAAACGCAAAGGACTGACGATACCTAATTCAACAATAACAACTACTGTTTCGGTGGCTCCAGCCACTACTCCCGGCCAATATACCTGGAGTAAATTCTGGTTGTCGAAAACTAACACGGGAGTTACAACAGGTTTCACTTCGGTGATCATCGCTAATTTATCCGATTTGCTTAAAACATTCCCTGATGAGATTGAAGTAATAGCTACGCCTACCATTACAGGCACAAACCATAAAGTAGACTTATACTCGAAGATAAACACGATGAATGTGAAGTACTCGGTCAATGTTCCTTTCGATTTTGGGCAGAATTTCAGAATCCAGTACCGCGATACCATTTCGGACTTGCAGGAAGATTTAAGTGACTATCTCGATTACGCCGATAAAATTGATATTGTGGCTGTAGTAAGTAACGAAATTCCTATGGAACTTGCCCTTACTTTGGTGCCATTGGATGTGTCGAATAATGTGATTCCCGGAATTACTTTGAATGTAACTGATAAAATTAAATCGTGCGACTTGGATGGGAAAGCACAAGTGAGCATGATCACGTTGGGAATTCAGGAAGTTCAACAAGGTGCACTTAATAAATTAAATGCATTTGATTATAGGATAAATGCCAGTAAAAACAGTACTGTTGCCGGAATACCTTTAAAGGCAGATCAGACGGTTAGTATTGAATTAAGGGTTAAAATTCCGGGTGGAATTACACTTGATCCGGGAGAATAAAACTAAATATTATACATTAAAATACTAACTATATAAATTTAAAAATTTATGAAAAGAGTAATTTTTTCGGTAACCATATTCATCGCTTCGATGATTAATATATATGCTCAAGAGAATGTACGTTCGCTCTACTTCCTCAACGAATGGAGTCAGCGCAACACCTTGAATGCTTCGTTTGCGCCTGAAACAGGATATTTTACATTGCCGGTGTTGGGTGGAGTGGAATTGAACATTAATTCTAATGTAGGCTTGAATACATTTCTTTATCCTCCTGTGGATAACACGTTGAAATATACAACATTTATGCACAAAAGCGTGGGCGCTTCCCTGTTTCTGGATAAACTGGATCCGTTTTCGAATGTAGATCAACGCTTGAATCTGAACCTGCTTTCATTTGGTTTCCATGGTTCAAACACTGGTTTTTGGAATTTTGGTATCTCGCTGATAGAAAAAATGAATATGAATCTTCCAAAAGATTTATTCAGATTGATGAAAAGCGGTATGACGAGTTCTACAAATTCATTCGACCTGAAAGATCTTTGGATAGAGCAAAGTAATTATGCTCAGGTGGCCCTCGGTTATTCAAGAGAGATCAATTCGAAACTCAGAGTAGGGTTGACAGCAAAATTATTGGTAGGTCTTTCTTCAGAAAGAATTAAATACGATAAATTTGACGTGACTTTAACCAACGACGAATACAGTGTGATTGCCACCGGACAATCGCAGATTGTTTCGGACCTGATCAGCTTCGAAAAAGATGGACAGTATTATGATTTGACGCAGCCTTCTTTCAGTACATCCGATTTGAAACCCGTTGGTTATGGCTTTGCTGCCGATTTAGGGCTTAGCTATAAACCTATTCCTAAACTGACACTGGCCGCCGGTATCAACGATTTGGGAATGCTCAAATGGAAAACAAGTGCCATTAAAACAGGAAATGCAGCAAGTAATTTTTCATTTACCGGTTTCAGAGAAGTTAACAGCGATAGTATTTCGGATCAGATGGATCAAATAGAGGAAGATGCAAAGAAACTTATTAAGTTCAAAGAAACGACAACTGTTGATGATTTGGTTGATAATATACCGTATAATATAAATGTTTCGGCCGAATACAGTATTTTCAATAACGAAAATCATGATATTTTGGTAGGCGTACTTTATCGTAACTCTAAATATGCTTCGCAAGTCCGAAATAATGTAATAGCATCGGTTACATTAAAACCGCTGTCGTGGTTCACATTGTCGGGAACGGCTGAGGTTACGAACGAGAACTTTAACCGTTATGGTGTGGGTATAAACCTGTCGCCAAGCTGGATCAATCTGTTTATCGCTGCCGATTATCTTGTTCCTAAAGTAAACAAACAGTATATTCCTATCGAAGATGCCAATCTGAATATTGCTTTTGGTGGAAGTATCGGTTTGGGAAAGGGAAAAGATTCAGACAAGGATGGAGTGTCCGACCGAAAAGACTTATGTCCCGATACCCCTATAGGAGTAAAAGTAGATAAAAAGGGCTGTCCGATTGATGCGGATGGCGATGGGATTGCTGATTATTTGGATAAATGTCCGGATACACCTGCCGAAGCGATTGGAAAAGTGGATGCCAATGGCTGTCCGCTCGATTCAGACCAGGATGGCGTAGCCGATTATCTGGATCAGTGTCCCGATTCTCCGGCAGCTGCCAAAGGTTTTGTGGATGAAAAAGGATGCCCGGTAGATAATGATAAGGATGGTGTTTTCGACTTTGCCGATAAATGTCCGTCAACTCCCGAAGGTGTAACTGTTGATGCCAATGGTTGCCCTGTTGATACCGATGGTGATGGCGTTGCCGATTATCTTGATTTATGCGCCGATACTCCTGCAGCAGCAAAAGGAATGGTGGATACCAATGGCTGTCCGCTCGATACCGATGGTGATGGCGTTGTAGATTATCTCGACTTGTGTAACAATACACCTGCTGAATACCGTGCGTTTGTTGATAAAAACGGATGTCCATCGGACAAAGACAATGATGGTGTAGCCGATTATTTGGATAAATGTCCCGATACACCGGCTGATGCACGTGGTATGGTAGATGAAAACGGCTGTCCGCGCGACACTGATGGAGATGGTATTTATGATTATTTAGATTATTGCCCTAAACTTGCAGGTGTGGCTTCGAACCATGGCTGTCCGGAACTTAAAAAAGAAATCAGAACTTTGTTCCAAAAAGCATTGCAGGGCATTCAGTTCGAAACCGGTAAAGATGTGATTAAAAAGGAATCGAACACCATCTTAAATCAGATTGCAAAGGTGCTTATCGATAATCCTACTTATCTGATCGAAGTTCAGGGACATACCGACAATGTAGGTAAAGCTGATATGAATCAGATACTTTCCGAAAAACGTGCCAATGCTGTTCGCTATTATTTGATTGCAAAAAATGTAGCCGAAAAACGAATCATAGCCAAAGGATACGGCGATACCAGACCTGTAGCAAGCAATGCCACAGCCAAAGGAAAAGCTAAAAACCGACGCGTTGAATTCGTAGTTACTTTCGAAGAAGTGAAATTTGAATAATTAAAATTCGTAGTTATAGAAAGGGAGTTGAGCAATCAACTCCCTTTTTATTTAAAAAACACGGAAAAATGATTGTTTTTTGCTTGTATTTTAATACTTTTGCGCACCGAAACGAATCAACAGAAATAAAAAAAGAGTTTCGGAGTTAAATAAAAATAAGAAAAACATATAGTTATGGGAAGAGCATTTGAATATCGAAAAGCAACGAAAATGAAACGATGGGGTAATATGGCCCGTGTATTTACAAAATTAGGTAAACAAATAACTATTTCTGTACGCGAAAGTGGCCCTGAACCCGATACTAATCCCCGCTTAAGAGTTCTGATTCAACAATCGAAGAAGGAAAATATGCCCAAGGAAAATGTTGAACGCGCTATTAAAAAAGCAATTTCGAAGGATGAGGCCGATTACAAAGAAATGGTATACGAAGGTTACGGTCCCAATGGTATTGCCATTGTTATCGAAACGGCTACCGACAACCCAACACGTACTGTTGCCAATATAAGAAGTTATCTTACCCGTCACGGAGGTTCGTTGGGTACAAGCGGTTGTTTGCAGTTCCTTTTCGATCATAAATGTGTATTCAAAATTGCACCTAAAGAAGGGGTGTCGTTAGAAGATCTCGAACTCGAACTGATCGACTTTGGCGTGGATGAATTGGTGGAGGATGAAGATTCAATTATCCTTTATGGCGAGTTCCAGTCTTATTCGTCGATTCAGAAATATCTCGAAGAAAACGGATTCGAAATCTTCAGCGCGGAGTTCGAACGTATCCCTAACGATATGAAAGAACTTAACGATGAACAAAAAGCACAGGTTATGAAGTTGCTTGATAAAATTGAAGACGACGAAGACGTTCAGAATGTATTCCACAATATGATTGAATAAAGAATTCGGTATTACTGCGTTAATCAACATAGAAACAGAACTGAACTGTTATTATTAATAGCTAAAATTAATATAGAAGATGAAAGTATTATTTATCGGAGGAACAGGAAACATAAGTTCGGCATGTTCGGAGTTGGCCATTCGTCGTGGCATTGATTTGTATCATTTAAATCGTGGCAAAAGTGCAGAAATTCATAATATCGGTGGTGCTAATACCATTATTGCCGACATACGTAATATTGAACAAACGAGGAAAGCCATCGAAGGTCATCGGTTCGATGCAGTAGTCGATTTTATTGCTTTTGAGCCGGAACATATACAGGCGGATATTGATTTGTTTGGCGGCAAAACAGATCAGTTTGTGTTTATAAGTTCGGCTTCGGTGTATCAAACGCCACCCGAAAGTCTTCCTGTTACGGAGGAAACACCGGCAGATAATCCGATATGGGAGTATTCGCAAAAGAAAATTGCCTGCGAACAACTTCTGTACGAAAATTATATAAATAACGGATTTCCTTATACAATTGTACGTCCTTCGCATACTTACAGCAAGTCACTGATACCGCTCGAGGGTGGTTATACAGTTTTACACCGCATGTTGAAGGGTTTGCCTGTGGTTGTTCATGGAGATGGATCGTCGGTATGGACGCTTACGCATCACAAAGATTTTGCTGTAGGTTTGGTGGGACTGCTTGGCAATAAAGAGGCTATCAACAATACCTTCCACATTACTTCGGATGAATGGCTTTCGTGGAATAATATATACAAAATAATGGCCGAAGAACTGGGGGTACAGGCACAGTTGGTATATGCTCCTTCAACCGTTATTGCCCGTTATGATAAAAACATTGGCGATAGTTTGCTGGGCGATAAAACGCATAGTATGATTTTCGATAATAGCAAAATCCGTAGATTTGTTCCGGATTTTAATCCACAGATTCAATTCAGGGAGGGAGCGAAGGAAATTGTAAAATGGTACAGAGAAAATACAATGGACAAAGCACCCGTTGAGAGGATAAATACATTGATGGATACAATCATACACGACCTTACTAAGGCAGGCTGGATATGATTTAATCTTTCGAAGGTTCAAACGAGCATTCAATCCGTTTTTACACATATTCATCCATAAAGTTAAACGCTTCAAACACATTAATTTGAAAAAAAATGCCTGAATATCAATTCAGGCATTTTTTCAATTCTATTATGGCACTTAGGAGTCAAAATACAACCATTTCCAAATGATTTAGATTTCCACCTTTTTAATCAGTCCCATTCCAGTTTGTATCGCTTTTTCATTCATGGCAAGTAAATGGTGGTGTCGTTCGGGTAAGGACTTTTTAAGACCTTTCAGCACATTTTCGACCAAAACAATAGGTCGAACCTTCAGCAATCCTCCTAAAATTATCATGTTCATTGTTTTAGATGCATTATTAGCATAGGCATACTCTGTAGCATCAATACGATAAACATTTATATCGGTACGTGTAGGGAACTTATGAAAACCATTTCCATCGAAAATAAGCGTGCCTCCGGGTTTAACCCGGCTTTCGAATCGTTCAAGCGAAGGTTGATTCAAAACAATGGCTGTATCGTAACTGTTCAGTACCGGTGAACTGATGCGTTCGTCGCTCAGTATTACTGTCACATTTGCAGTACCACCACGCTGCTCTGGTCCATACGAAGGCATCCAGCTCACTTCTTGTCCTTGCATCAAACCTGAATAGGCTAAAATTTTTCCCATAGAGAGAACGCCCTGTCCTCCAAATCCGGCAATTATTATTTCTTCTTTCATTCTAGTGTGTTTTTAAATGTTTTTCAAATCGCCCATTGGATATGCAGGGAACATGTTTTCAACCATCCATTTGTTTGATTCTACCGGATTCATTTTCCAGCCCGAACTACAAGTGGATACAATTTCAATCACCGATGTACCTTTGTTCTGCATCGAGTTTTCAAAACCTTTTTGAATTGCTTTTTTGCATTTGCGTACCGAAGCTACTGTATGAACGCTTTGACGGGTGACATAACAAGTACCTTCGAGTTGCGCAAGTAAATTGGTAATGTTCAGTGGGTATCCGTTGCGTGGAATATCGCGACCAGCAGGAGAAGTAGATGATTTCATTCCTTCGAGCGTTGTTGGCGCCATTTGTCCTCCGGTCATGCCATAAATTCCATTGTTGATAAAAATGATTGTGATATTTTCACCTCTGTTGGCCGCGTGAATTGTTTCGGCTGTACCAATAGCCGCCAAATCGCCATCTCCCTGGTAAGTAAATACATAACGGTCGGGTAGGAGGCGTTTCACTGCTGTGGCCAAAGCGGGTGCACGTCCGTGAGCTGCTTGCTGCCAATCAATGTCGAGGTATTGATATGCGAAAACAGCACATCCTACAGGAGCAATACCGATGGTTTTGTCCTGAATGTCCATTTCTTCAATTATTTCTCCAATTATTTTATGTACCACGCCATGACTGCAACCCGGGCAATAATGCATTGGGGCATCATTCATCACTTTGGTTTTTTGCATTACCAAATTGGCTGGATTGATGATATCAGTTATATTCATATTTTTATTTTTTTGTCTGCGATTATTAATTTTTAAAAAGGAATAAAATGATGGCCATTTACTTAACAAGCTTGCTTTCCAATGCATCAACCACTTCTTCGGGCGAAGGAACAATACCACCCATTCGGCCATAAAACTCAACCGGAACTTTACCGTTCACAGCCAAACGTACATCTTCCACCATTTGCCCGGCGCTCATTTCAACCGAAAGCATTCCCTTCACTTTTTCGGCATGTTTTTTCAATGCTTCAGTAGGGAAAGGATATAAAGTGATGGGCCGAAGCAATCCTGCCTTAATACCCTTGTGTCGCGCAATTTCAACTGCTTTTTGACAGATACGGGCACTAATGCCGAAGGCAACTATTATATATTCAGCATCTTCGCAATTAAATTCTTCAAATAGCACTTCTTTCTTCTCAATTTCGCGATAGCGTGATTGAAGTAAAATGTTTAACTCTTCCATATCCGAAGCCTGAAGTCGTAATGAATTTATTACGTTTTGTTTGCGATCCTTGGTTTTTCCTAAAGTAGCCCAGGGTGTGTTTTTTCGAATTTCATCCTCGGTCCAACGGGGAGTGTAAGGAGGCAACACCACTTTTTCCATCATTTGTCCAATAATACCATCGGCCAAAATCATTACGGGTGTACGATATTTAAATGCATAATCGAAGGCCATCACGGTGTGGTCGGCCATTTCCTGAACAGAAGCGGGAGCAAGGGTAATCAATTTATAATCGCCGTGTCCACCACCTTTAACTGTTTGAAAATAGTCGGCCTGACTCGGCTGAATCGTTCCCAGGCCTGGTCCACCTCGCATTACGTTTACTATAACGCAAGGTAATTCAGCACCTACCATATACGAAATCCCTTCTTGCATAAGACTTACACCCGGACTTGACGAGGAGGTCATCGATTTTTTTCCACAGCCGGCTGCACCATACACCATGTTGATTGATGCTGTTTCACTTTCGGCCTGAAGGACCACCATTCCAGTGCTGTTCCAAGGTTCAAGCTCCATAAGGGTTTCCATTATTTCGGACTGTGGGGTAATTGGATATCCAAAATAACCATCACATCCACAACGAATTGCTGCATGTGCAATTGCTTCGTTGCCTTTCATCAACTTCACTTCCTCTGTATTTTGTTTGTTGTCTGTACTCATTTTTTAAAGTTGTTTTAATAAATTGATTTTTAATTCAACGAAGTTAGCTATTGAATTTTAACTTTATATACTGTTATGCAAGCGTCGGGACAAACATAAGCACATGCCGCACAACCTACGCAGGATTCCGGATCCGACATGTGTGAAAAATTAAACCCCTTTGAATTTGCTTCGTTTGATAATGATAAAACTGTCGATGGACAGGCTACAACACATAAGTCGCATCCTTTGCATCGTTCGGTATTTACCACTACTGCTCCTTTAAATTTTGCCATTGTCTTTTTTAGTTTTTAATAGGTTCACAAAGTTAATTGAAACTGCACCAATAAATAAAAATCGTGTTATTTATTTTGGTTTTTTCACTTTGCACCGTATTTGAATTGTTTGTTAGTACTTAGTTTATGTTTTAATAATCATTATTATAATTGGTTTGTATACATCCAGCTTAAAAAATCGGGAGATGCAAAAGCATTCGTCCAACTGTTGTGACCTACTTCTGGATAAAGAATTAATTCTACTTTTTCTGCTCCATTTGCTTTCAATTCGATATATGCATTTTTCGAATGTTCGGGCGAAACCACATTATCGGCAGTACCATGATAGATACGTATAGGCATGTTTTTTACTTTTTTTAAACGCTCAACATTTACACCTCCACAAATGGGCATTGCAGCAGCAAAATCTTTTGGTTTTCGACAAATTAAATCAAATGTTCCCATGCCTCCCATCGACAATCCTGTAACATACATTTTGCTTTTGTCTACGGCTTCGTGTTTTTTTAAATCGCCAATTAACCGCATAAGCAATTGCATTGGTAAAGTTGGTTTTTTCGTAATTGTATAACTAAAGCCATTTTCCCGGGAAGAAACCGGCGCCCAATATTGATTCAACGGGCATTGTGGAAATACAACAATGGTTGGATATTTAGTTCTGTTCTCTGAATTTGTAAACAAGGATGCTCCGTGTGTAAGTTGCTTCTCATTGTCATTGCCGCGCTCGCCTGCTCCGTGAAGAAATATGACTAACGGATAAGACAAAGATCTGTCGTAGTTTTCGGGATAAAGAATTCGATAACGAAGCGTATCGCCTTTGAAAATATATTCCTTTTTTTGAAATAATTCATTCTGAGCCTCCGTAAACTGTATCGCAACTATAGCAATAAAGAGTAAAATAATTTTTTTCATCATGTGTTTTTTCGTTTTTCAAAAAAAATAGTTTCGCATCTCCATGTTTGATTTTTTTTACCAGTGCAAAGTAAACAAGAATCTGCACAAAAATCAAAAAAGTGGGAAATAAAACCTTTCCCTGGGGTTAAATGTATTAATTTGGGGCGAAATTCAATTATTTACAGCTGTATTTTTTACTTTTTCCATTTCGTAAAGGGGTTTTTGCTTATCCACGAATTGTAATAATGCTTGCTTCCCGTAACTTCCTCACCCAACCAATCTGGCTTTTCAAAGATTTCATCTTCGGTATTTAGTTCAATTTCGGAAACAATTAAACCTTCATTGCTCCCATGAAATTCATCTACTTCAAAAATTTTATTTCCAACAACAATTTCATGTCGGGTTTTATCAATCACTTCTTTTTCACAAAGCTCCAACAACCGGCACGCATCTACATATTCAATCTCTTTTTCCCACTCAAACCTACTTGTACCGCTAAGGTTACTTTTACCTTTTATGGTAATATATCCTTTATTGCCTTTGATCCGTATCCGCACAGTACGTTCGGCGACAACAGATAAATAACCCTGCGATATACGGTATGACTTGTTGGCCAAATGTTTAAACTCTCCTTTTACTAAAAATTTACGTTCAATTTCTGTAGACATATTTTATTCGTTCAGTTTATTTCTTCAATTACTTCTTAACGGTTGCAAATGCTTGTGTAAGGGCAGTATTTACAGGGTTCTGCACTGGTTGTCTGAAAAAAAGGCACAGATGGATCGAATATTTCTTCAAGACAATTAGTAAGGTGAGAACTGAATTCCTCTTCAAATGCTGCAAAATCATCTACTACTATTTTTGTGAATTTATCTGGTTTGTAAATCAGTTCAGTGACAAAGCTTTCCTTGAAAACGTCTCTCATATAATAAATTCCAGGAGTTATTGTTTTTCCTGCGGCATCTTTTTTGTAGAAAAGTCCGTACAAGAAAGTTTGTAGTACGTATTTGGGTCTTTTGTCGTTATTGTGTTCAAAAACCTCATTCCAACTTTTAAATTCAAGATGACCGATGCCGGTTTTGTAGTCGAGAATTCTTATCTTGCCATCTTTCTCATCAATTCTGTCGATGAAACCTTTTAAGTTGACCTCGCCTTTTGAAATAGGAAAGCGTAATTTACATCTTTTCTCGGCATCAATATATTTGAATGGAGCGTATTTTTTATCAGTTCGGAGTACTTGTTTTACATACTTTGCTATGACACGGGATATCAGCAGGTTGTTTCCTCCCAAAATAATATTCTGATCTAATGTTGTATTGAAATATTTCATGCAAAACGCTTTTTTGATCTGCTTCTCGATTGTTAATGGGTCGGCAATTATTTCATCAAAATCATTGCTTTGCATCATTTTTCCTTTAAATGGCTGATAGATATATTCCATTGTGGCATGAAACAGATTGCCAAACATATCATCCTCAATGGTTTCTTTAATTTCGTCCGCTTGTTCGAGTTTTTCCACACGGGTGAGGTAAAATTGCAACGGACAATCGATATAGCTTTTTATAGAACTTGCCGACAACGCCGAAGCATTCTCATCTTCCGAAAAGAAAGCGTCTAATTTTTTCATTATCGCAGGTGTTTTGCTGATTTGTATCTCCTTTGCATTGCCGAATGAAATGTCGAAATTGATATTCTTCTTTTTTATGTCGACGCCGTAATGGTAGATTAACTGGTATATAAACCTACTGATTTCACCTGTTTGCAACCCTTCGGTTCTCGAATCGTACAGAAAGAAAATTCGTTTAGCCCTATGAATTAGCCTGTAAAAATTATAGGAAGTAATGGCATCCTGATGCTCAAAAGTGGGTAAATCGAAGCCCCGGCGTAAATTATAGGGTATAAAACTGTTCGATGGATTTCGTTTAGGATAAACTCCTTCGTTGAAAGATGTGATAATTAGATTTTCGAAGTCTATTCCTCTTGTTTCCAATACACCCATAATTTGCAAGCCTTCGAGTGGTTCTCCAACAAAAGGGATAGTAATGCCACTGGTCAACTGTCTGATCAGTTTCATTAGCGTATCTAAACTCAATTCAACTTCTTCTGGCAATTTTTTAATAATTCCATCAATACGGTTGATTGTAATATAATACTGATATAAGAAATCAGATGCTATGCTATATTCTTGCGATGCGTCAGCCCTGTTTTTCCAACCTTTTTGCAGTAAATTCATTATCTCGAGCAAGTAGGATAAAAAAGTTTTTACATCTGTTTGATGGGTAAATATAATCGATAATAATTCGTTTTTTTTCAGTTCGTTGGCATCTACATAAATCCAATTATAACGAATCATTTTACTGCTTATTTCATTCACCTCATTATCGGCAAGTGATATAATGTATTGATGATTAATTATATTCAGTACCGATTGGAAATAAAAGCTTGTTTTGTTTCCCAAAATACGTGAGCGTCGTTGTAGTTCGAAAATGTGCTCAATCAGCCCGCAGACAGGTGTAACGTTCATCGGATAGCCCATGGTAACATTTACTTTCTGAATCTGTTCGGGAATTGCATGAAGGAGTGGAACCAGTAAATTTTCGTCGGGCAATACAACGACTGTGTTCATCCAGCTATTATTATACTGTTCATTTTCAGGATACAATTTATTCAGAATTGAATAAACTTGCCGTGTTTGCCCAACTGCCGATGGTACCGCAATTAATTCTACTTCTTTTTCATTGATGGATGCTACAATCGGCTCGATATTGAATTTCGAGGGAAAAATATGTGTGTTTTGTGCAAAAAATAATGAAGCAGGATTGTCAGGATCCCGTAGTTCATTTGCTTCATAATCCCAATAAAAATCAGCTTGTTTCCGTTTTTGTAATTCTTCCATCAAACTTTTCTCACATGGATTAAGTGCATTGAAACCTATAAAAACAAATTGTTTGTCCTTCCAACCTTCTATTTCTGAATGATGACGAAGCCTATCGGTCACATCTCTGCTCATCATTCCTTCAGTAGCTATCCCTTCTGCTTTTAATTCGGCGTGAAACTGCTCATATACAGGGTATAAGATTTTCCACATTGAAATAAACTCTTCAGATGTTTTGCCTTCAACCACTGGAACAAAGTTTTTCCAAAATTGCCTGATCGCAGCTATCTGTTTTTCGCTAAACACATTGAAGAGTTGATCAATGTCTTTTAATTCAGTTATATTGGTAAATAATTGACGTGCATCCACCCTATATTTGTCCACATCCTCAAAGTCGTTGAGTAACATTTCGCCCCAAAAAACAAACGAATCAAAACTTTCATCGCTCTTGCTGAGTGCTTTGTAAATGCTGTAGATACGGAATAAATTACTAAGTCGGTCGGCTGTCTGATAATTCGAAGCCGATGCAAAACATTCGTTTATGGTGAGTATTTCAGGAGAAAAGACCGGTTTGTTTGTTATGGTCGATAAATAATACCTGAAGAATATCCCAGCTCTGCGATTTGGAAAAACGAAAGTGAAACGGCTTATTTCGGAGTCGAATTGTTGATAGTAAGTTTGAGCAATGCGGTAAAGAAATGAAGCCATACACTTTATTTTACTTACATTCCAGAAATGAATTCAAAAATTAAAATTCTTTCAATAAGTCTATTAAATGTTATTTTTATTTGATTTTTTCAACGGCTAAGTTAGTAAAGAATTTTTAAAACACAATGAAAACTTTAAAAAAACAATAGATTTTGGCTATCTTATGATTTGAAATTTTACAAGCTTATTTGCTGAAACAACGAACTATTAATATGTGAAATAAATCCTTTCTAATACAAATTAAGTTCAGTAATCATTATCGAGAATTTTCGTTTTTAGAAGTAACAGAGTTGCAAATAAAATAGATCAATAAATATTGCATTGATAAAATAAGTTTTTGGATATACTTTCACACTGTTTTACTATTCATAAACACATTGTTTGTCGCACATTTGCTAAATTTTATTACTTTTGTAACTTAAATTTCTCAAAAAATCACCACTCAAAATGATAGGAACACTCGTAAACACGGCAGCCGTAATTGTAGGAGGATCGATAGGTTTATTGTTGAAAAAAAACATGCCTGAACGGGTAACTTTAATTTATTTTCAAGCTGTTGGGTTATTTACTTTAGCCATTGGCATTTCGATGGTAGTAAAAATGGATCAAATTTTGATTGTGGTAGGTAGTTTAGCCATCGGATCATTGTTAGGTGAGTGGTTCAATATTGAGAGAGGAGCTGAACGGCTGAGTGTATACCTCAAAAAAAAGTTTCGTATTGGAAGCGATAAGTTTTCGGAAGGTCTGATTACCGCCTTCCTTTTGTTCTGTATTGGTTCAATGACAATTCTTGGAACGATTCAGGAAGGCACAGGAGGTTCATCTGATTTATTGTTTACCAAATCGTTAATGGATTTTTTCTCATCTATACTTCTGGCGTCTGCTTTTGGTTTTGGAGTTATTATTTCGGCCATTCCGTTGTTTATTTTCCAGGCTCTTCTTACTTTGATAGCTATGTATGCAGGTCAGTTTTTTACACCCGAAATTATTCAGGGGCTTACCAGTGTTGGTGGCATATTACTTATAGGATTAGGAATTAATATATTGGAAATAAAAAAACTAAGAATTATGAATATGCTCCCGGCTTTGGTGGTGGTGGCCTTACTGCTCTGGTGGCTTTAGTTAATTTTAAAATTAGATTTATTACAAGAGTATTCCATTAATCCTATCGTTCAAGAATTATTTACAAGCATATAAAATATACCTATAGTGATCGAAATTATACCGGCCATCGATTTAATCGATGGAAAATGTGTTCGTCTCTCGCAGGGCGATTATAATCAGAAAATAGTTTATAACGAAAATCCGCTCGAGGTAGCCAGGATGTTTGCCGACGCAGGAATTCGCCGTTTGCATTTAGTCGACCTGGATGGAGCAAAAGCACAGCATATTGTGAATCATAAAGTGCTGGAGCAAATAGCATCCAAAACAAATCTGATTGTTGATTTCGGAGGGGGACTCAAATCGGATGATGATTTGCGAATTGCCTTTGAATCAGGAGCAAAAATGGTGACGGGTGGGAGCGTAGCCGTTCGAAATCGCGATACGTTTATTTCATGGATTGAAAAATACGGAGCCGAAAAAATAATTCTTGGCGCCGATGTAAAAGATGAAAAAATTGCTGTTGGTGGTTGGACGGAAACTACACAGATTGAATTGATGCCTTTTGTTCGGAATTATATGACCTTGGGAATCTCTAAAGTAATTTGTACGGACATCAGTAAAGATGGAATGTTGCAGGGACCAGCTATCGAACTATATAAGAAAATGATACACGAAGTACCTGAAATGTATTTAATTGCAAGTGGAGGAGTAAGTTCAGTAAATGATATAGATTTGCTCAACGAAGCAGGAGTTGTGGCTGTAATCACCGGAAAGGCAATTTACGAAGGGAAAATAAAATTACATGAATTAAAACGATTCATTTGAGATGTTTTAGCATTTGATAAAGATACTTCGAAACGAATAATTGCTTAAACAGAAAAAAACATTATTTTTGTCAGTTCAAATATTAAATTTTCAATCTTTCATTCATCGCTTTTTGTTTTAGACTCCATGGACTATTTCATAAGCAGGAAAAGAAATAACAAACAAATTATGTTAAAAGAAATTCTTTCAGTTTCCGGAAAACCCGGACTTTTTAAATTGGTTTCGCAAGGGAAAAATATGTTAATTGTTGAATCATTGATAGATGGTAAACGTATTCCGGCCTACACAAAAGACAAAGTGGTTTCATTGTCCGATATTGCAATTTTTACAGATGGAGAGGAAGTGCCTCTGGCTGAGGTATTTGAAAAAGTAAAAGCGAAGGAAAACGGAGAAAAATGTTCAGTGGATGCCAAAGCAGATAACGATGTGTTACGAAAATATATGGCCGAAATTCTACCTGAATACGATCGCGACCGTGTTTATCCAAGCGATATTCGTAAACTAATTTCGTGGTATAATATTTTGATAAATAGCAATTTTACTGATTTTTTAGAAGTTGAAAAATCAACTGAAGAAGAAGTAATTAATGCATAAATAGAAAAAAAAACAGTCACTATTTACCAGTTCAAGTAAAATTTCAGGTATGAATGTTCACGCTGTAACTCATCTGATTGAAGCCGAAGCCCCACTTGTGTTAAAAGAAAGCTACGATAATGTGGGACTTTTAATTGGCAATAGCGGCATGGAAGTACAGGGTGTACTTATTACAATTGACATTACTGAAGCTGTAATAGATGAAGCAATAGCCGGAAATTTCAATCTGATAATTTCTCATCACCCGCTTATTTTTGGTGGACTGAAAAAAATAACCGGAAGTAACGATGTTCAACGTTGTGTAATAAAAGCAATTAAGAATGATATTGCTATTTATGCTGCACACACAAACATTGATAATGTACTCAATGGCGTGAGTGGCCGAATGGCCGATAAACTTGGACTCATCAATAAGCAGGTGCTTATTCCGAAAAATGGAATGTTACTTAAAATAGTTACTTTTGTTCCTCAGCTTCATGCATACGGTTTACGCGAAGCCTTATTTGCTGCCGGAGCTGGAACTATTGGTAATTATGATGCTTGTAGTTTCAATAGCGAAGGTTTAGGTACTTTCAGGGCTGGAAATCTGGCTCATCCTTTTGTCGGAGAGATTGGAGAATTTCATTCCGAAAAAGAGCTGAGAATAGAAGTAATCTTTCCTTTTTTCATCAAAGACAAAGTACTTGAAGCACTTCTACTGTCACATCCTTACGAAGAACCTGTGTATGATATTTATCCTATTCAAAATGAGTGGAATGGAGTAGGAATGGGGGTAATAGCAGAGTTGCCTGAAGCCGAAAATGAACTTGAATTTCTGAGAAAAATTAAAACGGTTTTCAGTGTCGATGTCATCCGTCATACAAAGTTGCTCAACCGAAAAATAAAAAAAGTGGCTTTGTGTGGAGGTTCTGGTAGTTCGTTGTTAGCCCAGGCATTGGAGGCTAAAGCAGATATATTCATTTCGGGCGATTTTAAATATCACGAATTTTTTGATGCAGAAAACCGTATCATCATTGCTGATATTGGCCATTACGAAAGCGAACAATTCACAAAAGACATTTTTTATGAGATAATTACAAAAAAAATGCCTACATTTGCAGTCCAAATTTCAGATATTAAAACAAATCCCATAAATTATTTGTAATCAGTATGGCTACAGAAACTAAAGCAGAAAAAGAAATTACCGTTGAAGAAAAACTATTTGCTTTGTACGATCTTCAAAAAGTTGTTTCAAAAATTGATGAAATAAAAATTCTTCGCGGAGAATTACCACTCGAAGTACAAGACTTAGAAGACGAAATAATTGGGTTGAATACTCGTCTCGAACATTTTGAGTCTGAGATTGCGGAAATTCAATCTACCATTTCAAGTAAAAAATTTGAAATAGAAGAAGCCCGCATAAAGATTAATCGTTATAAAGAACAACAGGAAAATGTTCGGAATAATCGGGAATACGATAACCTGTCGAAAGAAATTGAATTCCAGACTCTTGAAATAGAATTGTGCGAAAAAAGAATTCGTGAGTATACTGCTTCAAAAGAAACTAAAACAGCTGAACAAAAAGTAACTATCGATCAATTGGCCGAACGTAAACTTGATTTAGATCAAAAGAAAGGTGAGCTAAACGAAATAGTTGCTGAAACTAAACAGGAAGAAGAAAAACTACGCGAAGAAGCTAAACATATCGAATCGTTGATCGAACCACGATTGGTGGCCGCCTTTAAACGTATTCGAAAAAATGCGCGCAATGGCTTGGCTGTAGTTTATGTGCAGCGCGATGCTTGTGGGGGATGTTTCAATAAAATTCCTGCGCAGCGTAGATTAGACATCCGACTTCGTAAAAAAATTATTGTTTGCGAATATTGTGGTCGTATTTTGGTCGATCAGGAATTGGCTAATTTACCTGCAGCAAACGAATAGTGTAATTGACCTTTAAAAAAGAGTCCGGACTTTTGTTCGGACTCTTTTTTTTTGCTCTATAATTTCAATAAATCACGATGTAGGGGTCTGAAATTTTAATTATTGAATTCTCACAGACTTATTTTTATTGTAAAGTACAGTATATCATGGATATATTGTATTTTTTTTTATTTTTTGTTTTTTATATTCTAATTATTTTTGATAAAATATCCTTCTGATTATCTACTTCTGCTGTGCAAACTCTCTATAGCTTCCGATCATGTCAGAGTTGGGGTCAAGTCAACTGTCGACATTTAACCTAAAATGACAGTCGTAATAAGTGAGCCTGCCTGTTGGTATAACAGGGCAGATGCATCTCTACTTTACCCAATCAGCTTAATTTTTCATTTGCTTGCTTTTTTTGTATTATGAAAGAAGTGAGTATTACTAAGTATTTTCATTTTTAAAAAAGAATGCAATGACTGGATGTCTTTGTTCTTAAGTGTATAATTTACAAAAGTGAATCGATACATTTGTAATATTGGCAGCAATTCACATAAATATATCACAATTAAATGATGTAGATTCACAAGTGTTTTATATAGTTGTTTTACAAAAGTAAATAGTTGTATCTACGTGAAAACACAAACCAACCATAAATAAAATACATAGAATATAGTTTATAATATACTTAAATTCAATAAAATAGTAATACTTTTTAAATTTATAATTTAATCTAATGATTACCAATGTAAAATATATAATAATTAATGCGATATAAACACATTAATTATATATAATACACTGTTTATCAATAGTATTGAATAGTTATATTTATATTTACACTTTAACTGTCATTTAATAAGTAAATTCAGAATTATATATCTATAAAACAGTAAATTGATCAATACTCAGTTGAGTGCAGGTCGTAAACACCGGTTTTACTTTTGTATATGTATGTTTGTAACTTATATACAAATGTAATTGATTTGCATATGTGAAATACTTCACATATCTTTGTACAATATTAATACCAAAAGTTATTCACAAAACTATAATGCAATATGGACGACAAGGACAAAATTGAAAAAATTATGCAGGTTGAAAATTTGAACTCTGCTCAGTTTGCTACCGAGATCGGTATACAAGGTTCTACCTTATCTCATATTCTTAACGGAAGGAACAAACCTAGTCTTGATGTATTAAAAAAAATCATGAACCGCTTCCGTACAATCAATCCAGAATGGCTTATTTTGGACAGTGGGACTATGTATCGACAGGAAAAGCATTCTCAGACGCCTACTTTGTTCGATTCTATTGAAGAAAATCAATTAAAATCAGATGATTATAACTCAAATAATACCTTTAAAAACGAAACAGTTTTTGATGTAAACCAAAAAAAAATAGATGTACAGGCATCGCTTTCTCAAATCTTACCTTCGGCAGTAACAGTTCAAGACTTGAATTTAAAAGTAGAGCCACCCAGAAGCGTGAAAAGAATAATTATTTATTATACCGACAATACTTTCGAGGAATTTAGTTCAAACAGATAAGAATTATTAAAAAATGTCTTGTGTCAAATCAAATCTTTATTGTGTTTAAGCAGATGAAATGAATCATAGCTATGAATCTTTTAATCTTTTCTCATAAATCTGATCTTTATTTGCAAAATATTACACCGACAAACTTTTAGCACCTTTGTTATTTTGAAGCTTTGTATTCAAAATAAGTTTTTTGTACTAATGTTTTTTGATTTATTGCAATAAAATGACTTCTATCATGTATCTTCAGGCTTTGAGGTATCGGGATATTTGTGTACTTTTGTATGAATTATATTCTCCATTTTATTAGCCATTCAGCTATTATATTTCGCTGATACACAAATAATACACCAACAAATGAAGAAATTCATACTCGATTTGATTGTAAAGGAAAATAAAACACTTAATAGTCAATATTTTCTATTGATTCTGACCTCGAAAGCACAGTTGCCGGAAATGCTACCCGGCCAATTTGTTGAAGTTCGGGTAGATAATGCACCCACTACCTTTTTAAGGCGTCCTATTTCGATAAATTATGTTGATTATAGTACCAATGAACTTTGGCTTTTGGTGCAAATAGCTGGCGCAGGAACCGCTAAATTGTCAATGCTGAATCAGGGCGATCTTATTAACCTGATTTTACCGCTTGGCAATAGTTTTACCTTACCTCACACAAAAGATGCCAATATCCTAATGATTGGTGGTGGAGTTGGTATTGCTCCTTTGCTTTTCTGGGGTGCATACTTACATAAAAAAGGTTTTCAATGTAATTTTTTGCTCGGAGGCAGATCAAAGGACAATTTACTGCAGCTTTGTGAATTTGATCAATTCGGAAAAGTTTACACTACTACCGAAGATGGTACATATGGAGAAAAGGGTTTTGTTACCCAACATTCGGTACTCAGAGCTTCAAATTTCGATTATATTTACTCCTGTGGCCCGACGCCAATGATGAAAGCTGTGGCGTCGTATGCGCTTAAAAACAATATATTTTGCGAAGTTTCTTTAGAAAACACAATGGCCTGTGGAATTGGGGCGTGTTTATGTTGCGTAACGGATACCTCTGAAGGAAATTTATGTGTTTGTACCGAAGGACCGGTCTTTAATATTACAAAACTAAAATGGCAAATTTAAAAGTAAAATTAGGTAAATTACATTTGAAAAATCCGGTGATGACTGCATCGGGAACTTTTGGCTATGGTACCGAGTATTTAGACTTTGTAGATATATCGCGAATTGGAGGTATAATTGTGAAGGGTACTACTATTCGCGAGCGTCAGGGCAACCCTTATCCACGTATGGCTGAGACTCCTTCAGGCATGTTAAATGCTGTGGGACTGCAAAATAAGGGTGTCGACTATTTTATTGATCACATTTATCCAACTGTAAAGGATTTCGATACAAGTATATTTGTGAATGTGTCTGGTTCTACCATTGAAGACTACATTATAACTGCCGAAAAGTTAAATGATTTACCAAAAGTGTCAGGAATTGAATTAAATATTTCATGTCCGAATGTAAAAGAAGGTGGAATGGCTTTTGGAACAAGTTGTTTGTCTGCTGCTCAGGTAGTTAAGTCCGTGCGAATGGTCTATGAAAATGAATTAATGGTAAAGCTTTCGCCAAATGTGACGGATATAGCTGAAATCGCTTTAGCTGTTGAGTCAGAAGGGGCTGATTCTATATCATTGATTAATACACTTTTAGGGATGGCAATCAATGCAGAGCAAAGAAAACCGGTACTTTCGACCATTACAGGTGGATTATCGGGACCTGCAGTGAAACCAATTGCGCTCCGAATGGTTTGGCAAGTGGCTCAGGCAGTCAAAGTTCCTGTAGTTGGAATGGGTGGAATAATGAATGCTACGGATGCTATTGAGTTTTTGTTGGCTGGTGCCACCGCAATCCAGATTGGTACTGCTAACTTCATCGACCCCACGGTAACAATGAGTGTTTTAGATGGCATTGATGAATATCTGCAGCGTCACAATTATAATGATGTGAATGACATTATAGGCAAGCTTGAGATTTAGAATATATGCATTTTAGTTCTATGGAAAAAAGCTAAGATGAAATTTGATTGATAAATCTGCTGAAAGACAAAATAATAAATATAGTTTATTGTTTTTCAACAAGATATATACTGCATACACCGAAGGTAAAACTACGGTATTTAATCAATTTAAAGTTATTTTGCTGTAATATAGCAATCAGGTTTTTACCGTTCGGAAAAGCGTGCATCGAAGCAGTTAAATAATCGTAAGCCCTACTGTCCGTCGAAAGATATCTCGATGTCATACGAACAAAAATACGGGTATATAACTGATATGCTTTGAGTAAGAATCCTTTTTGAGGCTCGTTCATCTCAATAATCAGTAGATGTCCTGCTGGTTTTAAAATCCTGTAAATCTGCTGCAAACTTTCATTCAATCGTTCGAAATTACGAATTCCAAACGAAATAGTAGCTGCATCAAAGTAGTCATTTGGGAAAGTAAGCGAAGCGCAATCCTGAATTTCAAAATGTATTTTGCCTGTAAGTCCTGCTTTTTCTACTTTTTTAGTACCAATTTCCATCATTTTGTCAGAAATATCCACACCAGTAACATGATCAGGTTGAAGATATTTGAAAGCTTTAATCCCTACATCACCAGTTCCTGTGGCTATATCGATAATTTGTTTCGGATCGTAAGGTTTTAACATATTTAGTGCTCTTTTTCTCCAGATACGTGCCAAGCCCCACGACATAATATCATTAAATTTGTCGTATTGTCCCGAAATAGTATTAAACATTCTCGACAATTGCGGAGTTTTATCCTCACTTTCGTTGTAAGGTTTTACCTTGGTATAGTCGGAAATACTTTTCTTATTGCTCATAATAAGTATTTTAATTATACTTTGAATCAAAAATTATTTAGTGACAGGAACTGTTTTCGAGCTTTTAACAATCAGCCAGATGCCCCAAACTATAAAAGGGATGCTTAGTATTTGCCCCATATTCAGCAACATACCTGATTCAAAAGCTTCCTGATTCAATTTTATAAATTCAAGTAGAAAGCGGGTTCCAAATATACCGATTAAAAATACTCCAAATATTAAACCTGTTTTTTTGAAGGCTTGTTTGTTCCAGTATAACCACCATGTAATGCCGAATGTAACCAAACAATAAAGCATTTCGTAAATCTGAGTTGGGTGCATTGGTTCGGTTTGTCCATCGCGAACAAAGATAAAGCCCCAGGGAAGCGATGTTGCACTTCCATAAATTTCTGAATTCATTAGGTTGCCGAGACGAATGGCCGCCCCTGTAAGAGCAGCGCCTATCACCAAGCGGTCGAGCACCCATATAAACCCCTTTTTAGATACATTTTTATTATAAAGGTATGTGGATATCAGAATGCCAATAGCGCCTCCGTGGCTCGCAAGGCCACCTCTCCATACATATAATAATTCCCATGGGTGCGAAAGATAATGATTGCCGTAATTAAATGTGATGCCAAGAAAGCTAACCGGTTCAGTCAACGGTTTCCATTCGTAAAAGAAACAATGGCCTAAACGGGCGCCTACAATAGTTCCTATAACTGTATACATGAATAGTTTATCTATCCAAACATCTGGTAATTTTTCGTTTTTATAAAGTTTCTGAACTACCACTAAAGCCAGCCATATCCCAATTGCCCATAACAAACCGTACCAACGAACAGTGAGAGAACCTATACTGAATAATTCAGGGTCGACATTCCATGTAATATAGTTTAAAAGCATAATAATATGTATAGAGTGAGTTGAAAAATAAAGCTAAAAATTGAAAAGTAATTGTTACTTTTCAATTTTTAGCCTTTTGATTATGAATTAGTTTGCACCATGGCAATTCTTATATTTCTTTCCACTTCCGCAAGGACATGGGTCATTTCTACCTACCTTTTTCTCAACGCGAATTGGTTCGCTACGTTGTAATTCGCGGGTATCCTGTTTGGTTGGATCTTGTGAAGCCGATCTATTGCTCGAAATTTCGTCTTTTTGTGTTTTTAAACGGCTTAAATCCATTCGTTGTATTGGGCGCGCTTCGCGTACCTGCTCGGGTTCCCGGATTGGAATTTGTCCACGCATTAAAATCGACAATACCTTACGGTTCATAACGTCTATCATTTCTTTAAACAACCCATAAGATTCTAATTTATAGATCAATAATGGATCTTTCTGCTCATAACTTGCATTTTGAACTGAATTTCTCAATTCATCCAGCTGACGGAGGTGTTCTTTCCATTCATCATCAATTACATACAATAAAGTTTGTTTTTCAAATGATTTTATAACTTCTTTGGCTTGAGTATCGTAAGCTGTTTTAAGATGAGTAGTTACATTGAAAACACGCTTTCCATCTGTTACCGGAACGAGTATGTTTTCGTATTGTTGTCCTTGTTTTTCGTAAACTTGTTTGATAACAGGATATGCTACACCTGCTAATTTGTCCATTTTGCGTTTAAAAGTGGCCAAAGCCGCTTCGGCTACCTGATGTACAAGTTCATTGCTTCTTGTTGAAGAAAAAATATCCTTGTCGAACGGAGCTTCCATAGCGTAGATTTTTAGCAAATCTTCATTCAATAAATCGAAGTCGTTACTGTTTTTTGCGCTCTCTACCGTACTCTCTGCAACATCATAGATCATATTGGTAATATCTACTCCAATACGTTCACCCATAAGCGCATGCAAGCGTTTGCTGTAAATAACTTCACGCTGAGAATTCATCACATCATCATATTCGAGAAGTCGTTTACGTATGCCAAAGTTATTTTCTTCTACTTTTTTCTGTGCACGTTCAATTGATTTCGAAATCATGGAATGCTCTATCATTTCTCCTTCTTCAAAACCAAGTTTATCCATTATGCCCGAAATACGTTCGGAGCCAAATAAACGCATTAATTCATCTTCGAGCGAAACATAGAAAACAGAAGAGCCCGGATCACCCTGACGCCCGGCACGACCACGTAACTGACGGTCGACACGACGGCTTTCGTGGCGTTCGGTTCCTAAAATAGCCAAACCTCCAGCATCTTTCACTTCCTGAGTAAGTTTTATGTCGGTACCACGACCAGCCATGTTGGTAGCAATGGTTACTATTCCTTTTTGACCAGCTTCGGCCACAATGTCTGCTTCACGTTGGTGTAACTTTGCATTCAACACGTTGTGTTTAATTTTGCGCCCGTTCAGCATTCGGCTAAGTAATTCAGAAATTTCCACCGAAGTAGTTCCTACTAACACTGGTCGTCCGGCAGCAACAAGTTTGTCAATTTCTTCGATTACAGCCTGGTATTTCTCACGTTTTGTTTTGTAGACGCGATCTTCCATGTCGTTACGTGAAATAGGACGATTGGTAGGGATTACCACTACATCGAGTTTGTAGATGTCCCATAACTCACCTGCTTCTGTTTCTGCCGTACCGGTCATTCCTGAAAGTTTATGGTACATACGGAAATAATTCTGCAATGTAATTGTTGCAAATGTTTGTGTAGCAGCTTCAATGGTCACACGTTCTTTGGCTTCGATGGCCTGATGTAAGCCATCCGAATACCGACGACCTTCCATGATACGACCTGTTTGCTCGTCAACAATTTTTACTTTGTTTTCAATCACAACGTATTCTATATCTTTTTCGAACAAAGAATAGGCTTTAAGTAATTGATTTATAGTATGTACGCGTTCTGACTTAATTGCATAATTCTGATTAATCTCGTCTTTCCTGTTTTGACGATCTTCAGGAGTTAAAGTTTTATCTTTTTCGATATCAGCCACTAAACTTCCAACATCTGGCAATATAAAGAACTGAGCATCTTCGCTATCATCTGTAATTAAATCAATACCCTTATCGGTAAGTTCGATTGATTTGTTTTTTTCATCGATAACAAAATACAAAGGATCAGTAGCAATATGCATATTTCGGTTGTTTTCCTGCATATAAAACTCCTCAGTTTTAAGTAACTGAGCTTTGATGCCTTGTTCGCTTAGGAATTTAATCAAAGGTTTGTTGTTGGGCATTCCTTTGTATGAACGGAACAACGCAAGAGCACCTTCTTCCTGCTGTTTTTTGTCTTCCGATTTTAATAAATTGCGGGCATCGGCGAGGTATTTGGTTGCCAATGATTTCTGGGTATTTACAAGTCTTTCTACTTTTGGGCGTAATTCTTCGAAAAGTTGGTCATCGCCTTTAGGAACAGGGCCCGAAATAATCAAAGGAGTTCGGGCATCATCAATTAAAACAGAATCCACCTCATCCACGATAGCGTAATTATGTTTCCTTTGTACCAGGTCGGCCGGACTTGTAGCCATGTTATCGCGCAGATAATCGAATCCGAATTCGTTGTTGGTACCGAAAGTAATATCGGCCATATAAGCTTGCCTACGTTCTTCGGAGTTAGGACGGTGTTTGTCAATACAATCCACCGATAAACCATGAAACATATAGAGTGGTCCCATCCATTCCGAGTCACGCTTGGACAGATAATCGTTGACAGTGACAACATGAACTCCATTGTGAGTCAATGCATTAAGAAATACAGGTAAGGTGGCTACTAAAGTTTTACCTTCACCAGTTGCCATTTCTGAAATTTTGCCTTTGTGCAATACAACGCCACCGAATAACTGTACATCGTAATGTACCATTTCCCATTTAATAAGGTTTCCACCGGCAGTCCACTGATTTTTATAATGTGCCTTATCACCATCGATATATACAAAATCATGTTTCGTTGCCAAATCACGGTCGAAATCAGTAGCAGTTACAATAATTTCGGAATTTTCGTTCAAACGGCGAGCCGTATCTTTAACGATTGAAAATGCTTCAGGAAGAATTTCTTCCAGTACTGTTTCGTATTTCTCGGTTACTTCTTTTTCAAGTTTATCAATTTCGGAATATGTTTTTTCGCGAAGATTAATTTCAACTTCTTCGATAGATGCTTTTAGTTCAGCTATTCTTGTAATTTCAGGAGCAACAAACTCCTGAATGCGTTCTTTTAAAGCTTCTGTTTTTGCTCTAAGTTCATCGTTCGAAAAGTTTTTAATCGAGGCATAAGCTACTTTTATTTTTTCTACGTATGGTTCTATTTCTTTGAGGTCACGTTGAGCTTTGTTACCGAAGAGTTTCTTTAAAACGTCATTAAATCCCATGATGTATTAGTTATGTTATATTTTTTTAATGTCTGCTTATTTGAAAAAAGACGGACAAAGATACTTATTTTTATTTGGAAATGTTTGAGTAACGTTAATTATTCGTGCGATTGTTTTCTACAAAAAACACTCCGATATTACCCGAAGCGTAATGAGTAGAAGCGAGAGAAAATGAGTATTCATTTAAATTTCAGATATTCAGCTTAAAGTATTATTTTGTTTTTTGAATTGTCAAATATCCTTTAACAATATCTTTTCTGCCATTAATTCCGATTTTTGTCGAATTTCGTTTGTTTTATGCCAAAAAGTGTCGAGCATTTCATTTTTGTTAGTCAGAAAGTTTTCTGAGCCATGAGACTCGAGCTTTTCAAACAAAAGATTTATAGTCAATTGATTAATATCTATAGCAGGTTGATATGTTTTCAAACGTTTTGTGTCGTAAAACACTTCAATCAACACATTGGCTTCTGTAAGTTTGGTAAGTATATTGTTCACGAGTCTGATGGGCAACCTGTATTCAGCAGCAATCTGATTTGATGATAATGGAGGTGATTGTGATTCGTATTGTTTTACAATAACATAAGTAATAAAAAGTGATAGGAAGTTTTTATAGCGATGACTTATATTTCTGGAATCGATTTCATATTCATAATTCTGAATATTTTGAGAGGCATAGGATATTTCAGCACCTAACAATACAATAAGACAAGAAATTTGAATCCATAAAAGCAAGAGCGGAATAGCTGCAAAGCTTCCATATACAACATTGTAACGTGAGAGATAAACCTGACCATTTATGTATAAAATCTGAAAGATCTGAAATGCGGAGCCGGCTATTATGCCTGCAATCATAGCATTTACAAATTTTACCCTCGTGTTGGGAATTACCAGATACATGATGGTGAAAATGATCCAATTGATAAAATATGGAGCAAAATAAACACCGAACCGCAAAATAGGACTCAGCAAACTATACAGAAAAGATTCGGTAAGAATAGTATTGATATAAATTGATAATCCACTTGAAGTTGCAATGAGAATCGGAATGATAAACATGGATGAAAAGTACATAGTGAACTGATTGATAACAGATCTTGATTTTTTCACCTGCCATATTTCGTTGAAAGCAAGTTCCACCTGCATAAAAAAATTCATTACAGAATACAAAAGAATACCGATGCCAACCCCAATAAAAAGACCTCCTTGTGTTGTTTCGAGATATCGTTTTACAAATTCCATAACAGTAGGTATCATATTGGCCTGGGCAACAAAGGAGTCCTGAAGCCATTTTTCGATAAGCTCCTCTACACCAAAACCTTTTCCAATAGCAATTATCAGTGCAACCATTGGAACTAAAGCAAAAAGAATGGAATAAGTGAGAGCCGAGGCTTTTACGTTTAACCTATCTTTAATAAATCCTCTGGTGGCAAGTATTATTATTTTCACCAAACGATACATAAACCGCCTTGTACGAGATAATTCGTATTCAGTTATGCGCCAAATATCAAAGCGCATAAATTTATATATATCAGTAAAAAAACGGATAAACTTTAGCATAAGAACACTCAGTTAGAAAACAATAAGCATCAAAAAAAAATAGCAAGCCTGTAAGCCGGGTTCTGTGCTTTGCCTAAGCAAAGTGTCTGTCATTTATCTAGAACATAAGTCACCTTATGTCTCCAGCAATCTACCCCCCGGCATCGGACGAGCCATCCTACATACGCCGGTATACATGATCTTGCAACCCATAAGGTGTACGGCTACCATTGTCACCAATAGTACCGGTGGGCTTTTACCCCGCCTTTTCACCCTTACTCCAGATTCACAAACTCTGGATTTCCTTTCCATACGGAGAGGAAACAAAGCTAAAGTGTTTAAGGAGCGGTTATTTTCTGTTACACTACTCTGCTCTCGCAAACAGCTTCCCGTTAAGAAATATGGTGCTCTTTGTTGCCCGGACTTTCCTCCTTATCAATAAAATAAGGCGACAAACCGGCTTGCTATTCTTTTGCAAAGATAAATATATTATTTCAATTACTGTGTTTTTCATTTATTTTGAACAGTATCCAATCTGGAAAAACACAATTAAAGAAAAATTTCTTTTATTCTCAACTTTATGTTTTAGAATTTGTTCACTTGTATATATATTAATAAAATACAGATATGAGTTTATCAGGGTTTAAAAAAGGAGATAGAGTTGTTATTATTGGTGGAGGTTTTGCCGGGTTGCAATTGGCCAAGACATTACGCAAATCCGAATTAAAGGTTGTTTTAGTTGACAAACAGAATCATCATCAGTTCCAACCACTTTTTTATCAGGTAGCCAGCGGAAGGCTCGAACCATCAAGTATTTCGTTCCCATTCCGCAAAATTTTTCAGAATAACAAGAACATAGATTTCAGAATGGCCGATATCATTAAAATTATTCCTGAGGAGAATAAATTGATGACGGCTTATGACAGAACAGTTTCTTACGATCATTTGATAATTGCAACTGGCTGTAAAACAAATTTTTTTGGAAATAAGGAGATGAGTGAACATGCATTTTCGATGAAAACAACACAGGAATCCATTGAGATCAGAAATAAAATTCTCTTTAGTTTTGAGAAAGAAATATTTGCGCGACCCGAAGATAAACAAGCGTGGATGAATATAATAATAGTAGGCGGTGGCCCAACTGGCGTGGAATTATCGGGAGCATTTGCCGAGCTTAAAAACAATGTATTGCCCAAAGACTATCACAATATCGATTTCTCAAAATTCAATATAATCTTGCTCGAGGGAAGTAAAAGTACATTGAACAACATGAGCGATGTTTCGAAAGAAGCTTCGAATCAATATCTTAAAGATTTAGGTGTTATTGTAAGAACCGAAACTTTGCTGACATCCTACGATGGAAACATAGCAACTCTCAATAATGGGGAGAAAATTCCGACAAAAAATGTAATTTGGGCAGCCGGAGTAACCGGAAACATAATAGATGGCCTCAAACAGGAAGACATCGTACGCAACCGTTATATTGTCGACCGATTTAATAAACTTAAGAGTTTTGATAATATTTATGCGTTGGGCGACATTGCGTATATGGAAACTCCAAAATACCCGAACGGACATCCTCAGGTGGCCAATGTGGCTATCAATCAGGGAAAAAATCTTGGCAAGAATATTTTAAAAGTATTGAAAAACAAAGAAAACAAAACGAAAGAATACGAATATAATGATTTGGGAATGATGGCTACTGTAGGCAAACATAAAGCCGTTGTGGAGTTTCCTTTCTGGAAATTCAAAGGGCCGTTGGCATGGTATGTTTGGATGTTTTTACATTTAATGCTGATATTAAGTGTTCGAAATAAGATAGTTATATTTTTCAATTGGGGCTGGAGTTATTTCACTAAAGACACTTCATTACGGCTGATTACCCATATTGATTATGAAAAAGAAGAGATATTAAATGTAGAAAATAAAGTAATTAATTGAAAGATAAAAGGTTCTGATCATTCAGAACCTTTTATCTTTTTTTGATTTATAGAATTTTCAGCTCTGTTTTCAGGCTAATTTTTCAAGTAGATCTATGTTTTTATCAATATCTTCCTGCGAAAGAGAATAGTTGATTAAATCTCCGGCAAGATATTGATCATAAGCCGACATGTCTACCAGTCCATGACCCGAAAGGTTGAACAAAATGGTTTTCTGAATGCCTTCTTCTTTACACTTCAAGGCCTCGTCTATAGCGGCAGCAATGGCATGGGCCGATTCCGGAGCCGGAACTATACCTTCGGTCTGAGCAAAGAGAACACCCGCCTTAAAAGAATCAAGTTGTTTTATATCAACTGCTTCCATTAATCCATCTTTCATTAACTGGCTCACAATGGTTCCAGCTCCATGATAACGAAGTCCACCTGCATGAATATGCGCCGGTGCAAAATTATGCCCAAGTGTATACATTGGCAAAAGCGGAGTATAACCTGCCTCATCACCAAAGTCGTATTCAAATCTTCCGCGTGTCAGTTTGGGGCACGATGCCGGTTCGGCTGCAATGTACCGTGTTTTAGTGCCTTCTTTAATTGTATGTCGCATAAACGGAAATGCTATACCCGAAAAGTTTGATCCACCACCAAAACATCCAATCACTACATCAGGATATTCTCCAGCCATTTCCATCTGTTTTTCAGCCTCTTGTCCTATAATGGTTTGATGAAGCGATACATGATTCAATACACTTCCTAAGGTGTATTTACAATTAGGTGTGCTCATGGCCAGTTCGATAGCTTCGGAAATGGCAGTTCCTAGACTACCCTGATAACCTGGATGTTCAGTAATAATTTTGCGTCCGGCCTTGGTCGACATACTTGGGGATGCTATCACTTGTGCACCCCAGGTTTGCATCAGCGAACGACGATATGGTTTTTGTTCATAGCTTATTTTTACCATGTAAACAGCAAGTTCCAGTCCGAATGCTTTAGCTGCGAAAGACAAAGCTGTTCCCCATTGGCCGGCGCCTGTTTCGGTAGTTATGTTTGTAACTCCTTCTTTTTTACAATAATAAGCCTGTGCCAAAGCTGAATTTAGTTTGTGCGAACCCACCGGACTTACACTTTCATTTTTAAAATAGATATGTGCCGGAGTATCAAGTGCTTTTTCGAGTTCGTAAGCACGAACCAATGGAGTGGGACGATAGATTTTTAATTTTTCAAGCACTTCTTCGGGTATATCAATCCATGGATCGGTCTGATTTAACTCCTGATGGCAAAGCTCCTGAGCAAAAATTGGATATAAATCCTCTGCCTTCATGGCTTGTTTAGTTCCCGGATGGAGGATAGGCATTGGTTTGTTAGGCATATCAGCCTGAATATTATACCATTGTGTTGGTAATTCGTTTTCTTGTAAAATAAATTTCTTTGTGTTAGCCATTATATGATAATTTTGAGTTAATAATCGGGTACAAATTTTTAATAAATAAAGCCTGTTGTTTCTACTTTAACAACAGGCTTTTATAGTGGATATTCAGTAATTGAAAATACACAACAAACAAAACCTTATTGTTCGGTGCAAGAAACTTGCCAGCTACGCCAATACAAAACAGATAGAGTTGATTTCATTTTTGTTTATTGTTTTAGAAGAGCAAAGGTATAAACATTTTTTATTTAAAACAAAAATCAGCAATATTAAATTAAATTGATACAAAAAAAGTAGTTTTCGATAGTATTTTGTTGATTTGCATTTAAATTAAGTGCATTAAAAATAAAAATAGTACTTTTGCAAATCAATAATCAGTATTCAAAAATAAAGACAAAATGATTCAATCGATGACCGGCTTTGGAAAAGCCACTTGCGAATACAATAATAAGAAAATTGTTGTTGAAATTAAATCTCTTAATAGTAAGCAATTTGATGTTTCTACCAGAATATCAGGATTGTATCGCGAAAAAGACATTGAAATCCGGAATGAAATTTCGCAACAACTTGAGCGTGGTAAAATTGATTTTGTTTTGTATATCGATAATTCGGGCAAGGAATCGGTAGCCACTTTTAATCAGTCGGTGATTGAATCATATTACAATCAGATTGTTCAAATGTCTGAAAATTTGGGAATTAGTGTTCCTCAGAATTGGTTTGAAGTGCTGTTGCGACTTCCGGATGCCATGAAAACCGAAACGGCGGAAATGGATGAAGATGAATGGCTCGAAATACGTAATGCAATTCGTCAGGCCATTCAGCAATTGATTGCTTTTCGCATTCAGGAAGGTAAATCGTTGGAAAATGTTTTTAAAACCAAAATAGCCCGTATCGACCAATTGCTTTATGAAATTGAACCATTCGAACAAGAACGTGTGGAAAAAATTAAAGCCCGCCTCGATGAAAATCTTCAAAATATCTCTGATAAAATAGATTACGATAAAAACAGATTAGAACAGGAATTGATTTTTTACATTGAAAAACTCGATGTGAACGAAGAAAAAGTACGTTTACGCACTCATCTCAATTATTTTATTGAAACTATGCAACACGAAAAATCACCCGGCAAAAAACTTGGCTTTATTGCGCAAGAAATTGGGCGTGAGGTAAATACACTTGGATCTAAATCAAATCACAGTGAAATGCAAAAAATCGTTGTGTTGATGAAAGACGAGCTCGAACAAATCAAAGAACAGGTTTTGAATGTCCTTTAGAATACTTAAAAGAGCAAATACAAAGCGTAATGACTTTTGCAGTCAACTCAACAACAGTCAATTATAAATTTCAACAAATAAATGTCAGGTAAATTAATTATATTTTCTGCGCCTTCAGGTGCAGGTAAAAGCACAATAGTACAGCACTTACTTCAACGAGATTTAAACTTAGAATTCTCGGTTTCGGCCACTAGTCGTCCACCAAGAGGTCTTGAAAAACATGGAATCGACTATTATTTTCTAAGTCCGGATGAATTCAGGCAAGGTATTGAAAATAATGAGTTTATTGAGTACGAAGAAGTGTATCCAGATTTATATTACGGTACTTTACGCTCCGAAATTGATAAAATTACCAAAAAAGGAAACAATGTTATTTTTGATGTTGACGTGGTGGGCGGATTGAATATCAAAAAGCAATATGGCGATCGTGCCCTTGCTTTGTTTGTTGCTGCTCCGAGCGTTGAAGAATTGCACCGACGTTTGAAAGGCCGGGCTACCGATACCGACGAAATGATTGCAAAAAGAGTAGGAAAGGCCGATTTTGAAATGACTTTTGCTCCTGATTTTGATTTTATTGTTGTAAACGACGATCTCGAGCAGGCCAAAAAGGAAGCTGAAAGTATTATCCGAAAATTTATTGCTGCTTAAGCTTTGAAATGTAGTTGTTTTTTTTATAAAACTAAATTTCAGTTATTTACATTTGAAATGAAAATTGCTTTATTTTTTGGTTCGTTCAATCCTGTGCATTTAGGACACACCAACCTTGGCAAATATCTAATTGATAATAAAATGGTTGATGAAGTATGGTTTGTAGTTTCACCTTGTAATCCACTAAAAAATCAGAACGAGTTGATCGACGAATATCTTCGTTTAGATATGTTAATGTTAGCTATTCAGGATCAACCTCAGTTCAAAGCCTCATATATTGAATTTACAATGCCCGTTCCATCCTACACAATTGATACGCTGAAGAAACTTAATATCGACTTTCCGGAGCATCAATTTGTGTTAATGATGGGGAGCGATAATGCACTTGTTTTTGATCAATGGAAGAAATATAATGAGTTACTCGAAAATTATGAAATTTTGGTGTATCCGCGTAAAGGATACGATTTCGAAGAGGTAGCCCATTTATATCCTCAAATGAAGCAATTGGACACACCATATTTCGAAATCTCGTCTACAGAAATACGCAGTTCTATTTCACAAAAAAAGGACATAACAGCATGGATACATCCTTCTGTTTATCAGTATATTGCTGAAAATGAACTTTATGTTTAATTCCTATAAATAAGGATTGTTTTTTCGTTCGTACCCAATTGTAGTAGAAGGTCCATGTCCGCTGTATACCACTGTAGAATCGGGAAGCGGGAGCAAACGGTTTGTTATTGAGCGAATTAATGTTGCATAATCACCTTTCTCGAGATCTGTTCTACCTATCGAACCTCTGAAAAGAACATCACCTGCAAACAAAACTTCGTCTGCTTCGGAATAAAACGCCATACTGCCCGGCGAATGCCCTGGAACGTACAAAGAAATTAAGGTTGTATTTCCAAATTTTATTTCCTGATTATCAACTATATAATTTCCAAGTTTTTGAGCAGATTCCTGAAGTGCCAATCCAAACTTGCCCGCCTGATCTTTCAAATTTTCCAATAAAAACTCATCTTCTTTACAAGCCTCAGGTTGAAGCCCGTAAGTATCAGCCACATATTTATTTCCAAATTGATGATCGAGGTGTAAATGAGTATTTATCAATCGCTTTAAATTCAAATTATTATCTTCGATGAATTTTGTGAGCGTTTTCTTTTCGGCATCGTAAAGGCAGCCGGGATCAATCAGAATAGCTTCTTTTGTTTGGTCGTAAACCAGATAAGTGTTTTCCTGAAAAGGACTGAATATGAATGTTTTTATTGTCATTTTAATTAATTAAAAAATTGATTTCATAAAGGAAGATAAACTACTTTCTTCTTCAGAAAGAATTCTTCTTTAAAAAACTCATCTATTTCATAACTTTCTGCTATATTTTTAAATGGCAGTATTTCATGTTGTAACTCGCCACCTTTCAGGCATATAAGTCCATTAGGCAGTGCATTGATCGATTTTTTAGCAATATTTTTGCGAATTAATTTTACAAGTTCGTCCAGTGGCATTACAGCACGGCTCACTACAAAGTCGAACAAAGCCTTTTCTTCTTGTGCCCGTTCATGCTTTAAAACAATGTTTTTTAAACCTATAGCCGTAGCAACTTCATTGGCCACTTTAATCTTTTTGCCGATCGAATCGATCAAAGTAAACTTTACTTCAGGATACAAAATCGCCAAAGGTATGCCCGGAAAACCTCCGCCGGTTCCAACATCCAGAACAGTTGTTCCCGGTTTAAAATTTATAATCTGGGCGATTGCCAGTGAATGTAACACATGATGTTCATAAAGGTTTTCTATATCTTTGCGCGAAATCACATTTATTTTCGAATTCCAATCCAGATACAAATCATAAAGTGCAGTAAACTGACTGATTTGATGGGGAGTAAGATTATTAAAGTATTTAAGAATTTGTTCCATACGATTTGTTTTATTTATATACAAAGTTAGTTTATTATTTTAATTTAAAGAAATGGAGAAATACTATTTAATTTTCAACACGAAGTTCATAATTCATATACTAAATAAAAGCTAATAATTAACAGTTGTTTTTCTGAATTGCATATAAATCTATATCTTTGCACTCGTTTGTAAAAAATAATCAGCATTAATATAGTTTAATTTTCACAGTTAGTAACTGATATACTGTGATTTATAACGTAAATATAGATATAAATATGAAAGCTTATGTTTTTCCCGGTCAGGGAGCACAATTTGTTGGAATGGGTAAGGATTTGTACGAGCAATCAGCTTTGGCCAAAGAATATTTTGAAACTGCGAATGAAATTCTCGGTTATCGTATTACCGATTTAATGTTTGATGGTACACCTGAAGACCTGAAACAGACCAAAGTAACACAACCTGCAGTTTTTCTGCATTCTGTTATTTCTGCATTGGTACTTGGCGAAGATTTTAAACCAGATATGGTAGCAGGTCATTCCTTAGGCGAATTTTCAGCTTTGGTTGCCGCCGGAGCATTGACTTTCGAAGATGGATTGAAGCTTGTTTATGCACGTGCAATGGCTATGCAAAAAGCCTGTGAATCAGAACCATCTACTATGGCTGCAGTGTTAGGACTCAATGATGAAGAAGTTGAAGAAGTGTGCGAAAGCATAAAAGATGCGATAGTAGTTCCTGCAAATTACAATTGCCCCGGGCAGTTGGTTATTTCCGGATCAATCGAAGGAATAGATAAAGCCTGTACACTACTAAAAGAAAAAGGTGCCAAACGTGCTTTGAAACTGCCTGTTGGAGGTGCATTTCACTCACCATTAATGCAACCTGCAAGCGAAGAACTTCAGGCGGCTATCAATGCAACTAATTTTAAAACACCAATTTGCCCTGTATATCAAAACGTAAACGCTTATCCGCAAACTAATCCGGATGACATCAAACAAAATTTGATTGCCCAGCTTACAGCACCCGTTCGTTGGACGCAAACCGTAAAAAATATGATTACTGATGGAGCAGATGAATTTATTGAACTCGGCCCGGGTGATGTATTGAAAGGACTTGTGAAAAAAATTAATCCGGAAATGATTACCGGATAATTTTATAAAAACAAAGCAATATATAGATCGGAAAGATGCAGAGAATTTATTCTATGCATCTTTTTTGTTCACTTCATTAGCAATAGATTTTTTTTTGTATTTTTGTGACTTAAAATAATGAGCAAAATAATTTTCATCTTCTTTTTTTCTCATTCAAATTTTGATATTAATCTCTCAATATTAATAAATTAAATGTACAGAACACACACATGTGGCGAACTTCGCCTTTTAGATGCTGGAAAAACGGTTGAACTTTCCGGTTGGGTACAACGCAGCCGTAAAATGGGCGGAATGACTTTCGTTGATATTCGCGACCGCTATGGTATTACTCAGTTGGTATTCAATAGCGAAACTAACTCAACACTGTTTGAGCAAGCCAATGCGCTGGGACGTGAGTTTGTTATACAGATTAAGGGACAAGTAGCCGAAAGAAGCAACAAAAACAATAATATCGGGACCGGTGAGGTTGAAATTCTGGTTGCTTCGCTCATTGTATTAAATGAAGCACAAACTCCTCCGTTTACTATCGAAGACAATACCGACGGTGGTGATGATATACGTATGAAATACCGTTACCTTGATTTAAGACGCAATAATGTACGTAGTAACTTGATGCTCAGACATCAAATTGCATTTGAAACTCGTCGTTATCTTGATCAGCTTGGATTTGTAGAAGTGGAAACGCCAGTTTTAATTGGCTCAACACCCGAAGGTGCCCGTGATTTTGTTGTGCCATCGCGTATGAATGCCGGTGAGTTTTATGCTTTGCCGCAATCGCCACAGTTGTTCAAGCAGCTGTTAATGGTGTCGGGGTTCGATCGTTATTTTCAGATTGCAAAATGTTTTCGCGATGAAGATTTACGTGCCGATCGTCAACCTGAATTTACTCAAATCGACTGCGAAATGTCCTTTGTGAATCAGGAAGATGTATTGAATACTTTCGAAGGAATGATGAAGCATCTGTTTAAGTTCGTAAAAGATATGGACATGAACGATCCTTTTCCACGCATGACATGGCAAGATGCCATGAAATATTATGGTTCTGATAAGCCAGACATTCGTTTCGATATGAAATTTGTTGAATTAAAAGAGGCGGTTTCGGGTCACGACTTTGTTGTTTTCGATTCAGTGCCTTATGTAGGTGGCATCTGTGCGACCGGTTGTGCAGCCTACACGCGCAAACAAATTGATGAATTGACTGAGTTTGTTAAACGTCCACAAATAGGAGCGAAGGGACTTGTTTATATTCGTTGCGAGTTAGATGGCAGCTTTAAATCATCAGTGGATAAATTCTATTCGAATGATGATTTAAAAGAAATTGCAGCTTTGTTGAATGCGCAACCAGGTGATTTAATTTTAATTTTAGCCGGTAATAAGATAAAAACACAGAAAGCGCTTTGCGAATTGCGCCTTGAAATTGGATCGAGACTTGGCCTACGTGATAAAAATGTGTATGCTCCACTTTGGGTCATTGATTTTCCTTTGTTCGAATGGGATGATGAAACACAACGTTATTATGCTACTCATCACCCATTTACATCTCCTAATCTGGATGATGTTCCATTGCTCGACACTGATCCAGGACAGGTAAGAGCTACAGCTTATGATATGGTTATCAATGGCGTAGAGCTGGGAGGTGGTTCTATTCGTATTCACGACAGCGCTTTACAAAATAGAATGTTCGAACTGCTTGGATTTACTCCTGAAAAGGCACAAGCGCAGTTTGGTTTTTTGATGAATGCATTTAAATACGGAGCGCCACCACACGGAGGTTTGGCATTCGGACTTGATCGTCTGGTATCGTTGTTTGCCGGACTCGACAGTATACGTGATTGTATTGCTTTCCCAAAAAATAATTCAGGAAGAGATGTAATGATTGATGCACCATCATTGATCGATCAATCGCAGTTGGATGAATTAAATCTTATAATTGATATAAAAGAAAAGTAATCACTTAATAATAAATTAATTATGACTGAAAAAGAAATTAAAGACAGAGCCGAACAGATTGTAGAGGCGCTGACGTCGTTGAGTTTGGGTCGTGAACCTAATATGCTGTCGAACGATGCATTTAAGAAGTTATCGTCTCATCCGAATTTTTTCGAGATTAGAAATGCTTATATTGAATATCTTCAGTCATTTGATGGTAATATCGAAGATTCAGAGGATATTAAGAAAATGTTTGACTTTAGGTTGCATATTGTAGAGTTATTCGATATTTTGTAATTATCTTGATTTATTTTTTTATGAAAGAGAAAGGAGCTATTTAAAATAGCTCCTTTTTCCTTTTCTTTCCTTTTCTTTTTTGCTGATGTAGGATAGTGGTTTTTACCCTGTTCAAAAATAATAGTATTTTCTATTTTACATAATATGTATTATAAAAAATAAATAAACAGAATTTTCAATTGAATCATTTTTAAAAAATCAACAGCACAAATTGCAATAATAAATTTATACTTTGATGCCTGTATATCATTCTTATATAACACTTTACAATAAATTAAGGGAGATTGAACCATAAAAGAAATTAATTTGCTTTTTTGTGCATCATCTGTGGTTCAACATTTATTATTATAAAGTTGAACTAATAGACAATTACAATTAGAAGTTTCAGATAAAATTTTCAGACCTATTTTTGCATTTTTGGTTTTCCGAAAGCCATTCTACTGTCTTTAACAATTTATTTTTTGAGCGCTCTCCCCTACTCTATGCGTTTTCTTTGATGTTAAAAATCCCATCCTTGAATCAAGAATGGGATTTTAATTCAAATTTTATTAACTATAAGCTTAGAATAAGCTCCAGGCTACAGTCAAACCGGCCATTACGATGGAAACCATACTCATCAATTTAATAAGAATATTCAATGATGGACCTGAAGTATCTTTGAAAGGATCGCCAACAGTATCGCCAACAACTGTAGCTTTATGATTATCTGAACCTTTTCCTCCAAGATTTCCTTCTTCAATGTATTTTTTTGCATTATCCCAGGCGCCACCTGCATTGGCCATAAACACAGCCAGGACAAAACCGGTGCTTAAACCGCCAATCAATAATCCCAATACACCACCTACGCCTAAAATTACACCTGCAACTACAGGAACTATAATAGCAAGCAATGATGGAAATAGCATTTCGCGCTGAGCTCCTTTTGTAGAAATAGCCACACATCGTGCATAATCAGGTTCTGCTGTTCCTTCCATAATACCAACTATTTCACGGAACTGACGACGAACTTCCTCCACCATACTTTGAGCTGCACGTCCAACAGCATTCATTGTAAGGCCGCAGAAAACAAAAGCCATCATTGAACCAATAAATATCCCAACCAAAACAATAGGATTCATTAAAGTTACATTGTAATAAGTCATAAAGTCTGTAAACGATGATGTCCGGATTTGCTCAAGTGACAACATCTCGGTACCTACTTGTGCTAGTCCATTTAATGAAGCAGAGGCGATACGTTCGAGAGCAATCTTAATTTCTTCAATATAAGATGCTAACAACGCTAAAGCAGTAAGCGCAGCCGAACCAATGGCAAAACCTTTACCTGTAGCAGCTGTTGTATTACCAAGTGCATCTAAAGCATCCGTACGTTTGCGCACTTCAGGGTCGAGACCACTCATTTCGGCATTACCACCAGCGTTATCTGCAATTGGTCCATAAGCATCTGTAGCGAGTGTAATACCCAAGGTAGAAAGCATACCAACAGCGGCAATACCAATTCCGTATAATCCTAAACTTAAATTAGAAGTAAATGTGAAATGAACCACATCGAACTGAGCAGCCAAAAATGCAAGTATAATAGCGACAGATATGGTTACAACGGGAATGGCAGTAGAAATCATTCCCAAACCCAAACCAGAAATAATAACAGTAGCAGGTCCGGTTTTTGAGCTTTCAGCCACTTTTTGAGTAGGTCGATAACTTTGAGAAGTATAATACTCAGTAGCCTGACCTATAATTATACCTGCAATAAGCCCAACTACAACAGAACAAGAAATACCAATCCAGTTTTCGATACCTAAAGCCCAAAGAATAGCAAAAGTAGAAACAGCTATCAAAGCCGAACTTACATTCACTCCAAGTCCGAGAGCGGCAAGTAAATCTTTCATTTTAGCACCTTCTTTTGTTTTTACCATAAAAATGCCTATTATAGAAAGGAAAACACCTACTGCAGCAATAATCATTGGAGCAAAAACCGCTTTTATCTGCATATCTTCGTTGGCGATAAAAGCAGAAGCGCCGAGCGCAGCAGTAGCAAGTATTGAACCAGCATAAGATTCATAAAGATCGGCACCCATTCCGGCAACATCACCTACATTATCGCCCACATTATCGGCAATTGTTGCCGGATTTCGCGGATCATCTTCCGGAATACCAGCTTCAACTTTACCAACTAAATCGGCACCAACATCAGCTGCTTTTGTATATATACCTCCACCCACACGGGCAAACAAAGCCTGAGTAGAAGCACCCATACCAAAAGTAAGCATTGTAGTAGTGATGTAAATCATTTTATTATGGTCTACGCTATCTACAAAATAGTCGAGAATTAAGTACCAAACAGAAATATCGAGCAACGCAAGTCCAACCACAGTTAAACCCATAACAGCACCCGAACGAAAGGCTACTTTTAAACCTTTGTTTAAGGACTCTTGCGCAGCATTAGCCGTACGTGCCGAGGCATAGGTTGCTGTTTTCATACCAAAGAAACCGGCTAAACCTGAGAAAAAACCTCCGGTAAGGAACGCAAAAGGAACCCAATTATTCTGCAGATTGAAATATGCCATTATGGCAAAAATAATAGCAAGGACAACAAATACGATGGTCACAATCTTGTATTGTTGTTTGAGATAAGCCATTGCACCTTGGCGTACATACAATGCAATTTTCTTCATTGTGTCTGTCCCTTCGCTTTCTTTCATCATTTGCTTGAAGAAGTAATACGCAAAGCCCAGTGCGACAATGGACGCTACAGGAACTAAATAAAAAATGTTCATCATAAAATTAGAAGTGATTAATTGTTTATATTAGAATTAATTTTAAAAATCAGGTTTACAAAAAAAGATAAAAATTAATTAGCATTAATGATCTGAATATAATAATCTAGTATTGACAATGAATATTCACCGGCATGTTGGTTTACAAATCCAATGGCCGAAATATGTGCTTCTTCGTTGGCATTGTCCGAAATGACACGAATGACAGTCAATGGAATTTCGTAATCATCACACACTTGTGCTACGGCAGCCCCTTCCATTTCGGCACAAGCCACTGAAGGTAAATGACGGAGCAATGCATCTTTCATGGCTTTGCTCGAAATAAACAAGTCGCCGCTGGCAATATCTCCTATCACCAATTTTGGATGCAATATGTTCTGTTCGGCCAGCAATTTTCGAAATTCCTTGTTATTTTTCAGAAAGTTATGCACCGCATGAGCCATTGTATCGATGTTTTGTCGGGGTATTTCGTAGGATGTTTTGCCTGTCAGCGGGATTTCGAAACGGCGCATCAAAGGTCGGGCATCCATATCGTGCTGAAATAAATGTTGTCCGATCACAATATCGCCGATATTGAGGTCGGGTGAAATGGCTCCGGCAACACCGGTAAAGACAATTCTATCGACCTTGAATTCAAGAATCAAATGGGTAGCAGTTGTAGCCGCCGCCACTTTTCCCCAGCGCGAAAAAACAGCGACAACTTCCTGACCGGACAGCGTCCCTTTGTAATAAATACGGCTTCCTCTTTCAATAATTTCCTTATTCGAAATAGCCGATATTATTTTAATCATTTCTTCGGGCATTGCCCCCATTATTCCTAGTAGCATATTTTTAAGTTAACCCCTCGCCCCTAAAGGGGTATTAAGTTAGTATTGATCTATATTTTTCGTCACAACAATTAAATAAATAGAAATTGATCTTGCCGCTTTCCCATTTAAAGGTTAGGGCTAATATTTTTAATTCTTTGATAAAGTGTTGGATGTGAATAATTAAAAAAAACATATAAAGGATGTGGTATAAGGTTACTGAGCGATGTGGCCGACAGTGTTTTAAGCCCCGAAATCAACGAAGCTCCGAATCCGTTTTCCGAAGCATAATGATCGGCCTGATATTCGAATTTACGCGATAACCAATTGCCAAATAAATCTAAAACAGTTGATATAGGAGAATATAAAATGCCAAAAGCAAGAATATTTAAATGGAAATTGGCCATTGTGCCGCCAAGGGCCTGAGCCAGTTCATTGCTTTTCAGAAAAATGCCAAGTAAAAAGAAAAGAAACAACGAAGAAGGTAGCGAGACCAACAGGTTTTTAAGTGTGTGTTTATGTTTGTAATGGCCAATTTCGTGTGCCAAAACCGCTACTATTTCATCTGTTGTCATTTTATCCATCAATGTATCGTAGAGTACGATGCGTTTTTTTGGACCAAATCCTGTAAAATACGCATTAGCTTTTGTCGATCGTTTCGATCCATCGATAACATAAATATTTTTAAGTTTAAAATCAGCTTTCGAAGCAAATTGCTCAATGCTATCGCGCAATTCGCCGGCTTCAAGAGGAGTTTGCTTGTTGAAGAGCGGAACAATAAGCTCGGAATAAAACATGCTCATAAACAAGCTGAAGGCAGTAATTACCGACCAGGCTATGATCCAGAAATAGTCGGGAGTTAGCAAATAGATGCTTATAATAAGATAAAACAATCCACCACCAATCAGCGCAGTTATAACGTATCCCTTTAATTTATCAGTAATAAAGATAGGTGGTGTTACCTTATTGAATCCGAATCGTTGTTCGATTACAAAAGTGTCGTACCAGCTGAATGGAATGGTAATTAAATCGTTAACAATGAATAGAATGCCGAAAAAAGCCAGCGATTTCAGTATTTCGTTCGAGATAAAAGCGCTCAGGTACTGGTCGAGCCAGCCAAAACCACCGAAGGCATACATTAGAAACATAATAACAAAGCTGAAAGTGCTGCTTATCATGCCGAATTTTGAATTGGCACGGAAATATTCTTGTTGGCGGTTGTATTTTTCAGTATCATAAATATCTGAAAGAATATCAGGAAGTCTGTTTTTTGAATGCTTTAAATTAAGGTAGGAAAGCCATCGCTCCAGGCCGAAATCGGCAACGAGTATTAAAATAACTGCAAAATAAAGAATTTGCACCATATTAAATAAAAAAGGATATTCGTGATTTTAATGATTGGACAAATATACAATTAATCTTTCATTTAACAATGCACATTTGTGTCAATTTGCACAAAAAAACTATCTTTGTGTCCTAAATTAATAGGTGCTGCTATGAAAATGTACACTTTGGTTTTTATCCTTTTGTTATTCATGCTTGTAATACCGGATATATTCTTCTATTTCAAGTTGAAGAACAGTAAAACCAAGCCCGTATTTGTAGTATTGCATCTATTAGGAGCTTTCTTTTTTACGGCTGCATTTATCTACGTTAAATTCGGAATGGAATACTCGCAGAATTTCCGGATTGTTGGGTGGATTATGTGGATGTATTTCTTCTTCTTGCTTATTTATATACCTAAGCTCATTCATATTATCTTCTATTTTATAAACTTTCTATTTAAGAAAATATACAAACGGGGTACTACTTATTTTAATTATATTAGAATTACTTTAACTATTTTCATTTTAATTGTAATGCTTGTAAGCGCTTACATTACACCCAGAAATTTTGAAGTCAACAAAGTTGATGTGGTTATCCCCAACCTGCCGGCATCATTCGATGGGTATCGTATTGCTCAAATATCTGATATTCATTTGGGCAGTTGGGGCGCTAAATATAGTAAACTCAAAACGGTTGTAAGACTGATCAATGAGCAGCAGCCGGATATTATTGTGTTCACAGGCGATATGGTGAATAATTTTGCTGGTGAAACTCAAGGTTGGACTCCTTATTTTCGGAAATTAAATGAAAAAAGTGCTAAATTTGCAATTCTTGGAAATCATGATTATGGAGATTACACCGATTGGCACAATGAAGAGGAAAGAATACAGAATAAAGTGCAGATCAACAAGGCGATTACAGATTTCGGTTTCAGACTGTTGCTTAACGAAAATATTTATCTCAGAAAAGGAGCTGACAGTTTACTGTTGGTAGGAGTCGAAAACTGGGGTAAATCGGCCAAGGCGCGTTATTCCGATCTGAATAAGGCACTCAAAGGCAGTTCAGCTACCGAACCAAAAATACTACTTTCGCACGACCCCAATCACTGGGAAGCAGAAGTGATTGGACGAAAAGACATAGTGCTTACTATGGCCGGACATACACATGCTGCACAGCTTGGCATAAAGGTGGGAAACCGATTGTTTTCGCCTGCTGCCTTTGTGTTCAAATACTGGGAAGGTTTGTACGCTGTAAATCAACAATATCTTTATGTTAATCGGGGTATTGGTTATATTGGATTGCCTATGCAAATCGGCGTACAACCCGAAATTACAATTATAGTTTTGAGACGCAAATAAAAAAAACACAGTTTGTTCTGTATTAATAAATCTAATTCCAATCAATATGGATATGCCTTGTAAAAAATCATTAATGCGTTCGATATATATTTCATTTATCATTTTCTGTTGCTTCTCATGCAAACAGCAGGAATCGGATACTATAAGAATAGGAGTACTTAATGGACCAACTGCAATAAGTTTTATTCAGCTTATCGACAAACCTTTAATTATTAATGGAAAAAAAACTGAAATCATTATCAAAAGCGATCCTCAGCAGATTCAGGCGTTGATGATGCGTAATGAACTTGATTTTGCAGTATTACCAACGGTTATGGCGGCCAATTTATACAACAAAGGTGTTGATTATAAGATTGTGGCTATTCCCGTATGGGGAACTTTATATGTGCTTTCGAATCAGTCGGGAATAAAATCGTTTAACGATATAGAAGGACGAACCATCTCCGTTTTCGGGCAAGGTGCCACGCCTGATATTTTGTTGCAACGCTACATAGAATACAATCAGTTGAATGCTGTAAAAATTGATTACAGCTACAATGGAAATAATGATTTGGCACAAGCATTGCTTCAGAAAAAAGTAAAAATTGCAGTTCTATCAGAGCCATTGGTCAGCAGTTTGATTGCTCGGGATTCAACATTGAAAATTATATCGAAACTCGATTGCGAATATTTTTATCATAATTCAGAAGTTGACATCTTCGCACAAACTTCATTTCTCGTAAGTAGCAAATATATAAAGTATTACGATTCAGAAATTCATCAACTTATCGATGCCTATTCGAAAAGTTGTAGTTTTGTGAACGAACAACCCGAACAGGCCATTGATCTTGTTATAAAACATCGCTTAATGACAAGCAGGAATGAAGCACGCATAGGACTTCCATTGTGTAACATTCATTATTTTGGTGCGTTTGCTGTAGAACGAGAACTGATGGAATATCTGAATATCTTCTACGAATATGACCCCAAAAGCATTGGAGGAAAACTACCCGGACGTAGTATTATTTATCAGCCCTGATGAGCTAAAGTAAACAAATGAGATTGTAAACTCGAATGCAACATAATTTCTTTCTTATTATTGAAAAATGCTTTATTAAAAGTGATAATATAAAATGAGAAAACGGTTACCAACTTTTCTGTCTATTTTACTTTTACTCTTGATGTGGCAACTTGCGGCAACGTTCATCGGTTATCCAGCGCTATTCCCTCCCCTACCCGATTTACTATTTAACACAGTCCGGTTATTTCTACAGGACGATTTTTATGCAGCTATTGGAGCCACAATTGGCCGGGGGATGACAGGTTTCCTCATTTCATTTGTTGCTGCTTTTGTTGGTGCCTTGTTGGCAGCATTTTCGGCGTTCTGGAAAGAATTTTTTCATCCCATATTAGTTGTTATCCGCTCCATACCGGTTATTTCGATCGTTTTAATTGCATTGTTGTGGTTTTCGCCCAACCAACTACCGGTTTTTATTGCGTTGTTGACCATGTGGCCTGTGCTCTACCAAAACATACTGAATGGACTGGAAAGTACCGATGTGCGGCTTGTAGAAATGGCCCACGTTTTTGGAAAGTCAAAATTGCAAATACTTCAACATATTTATCTGCCTTCGGCAAAAAACCTTATATTCAGCGGAATAAGTACTGCTATGGGTTTTGGATGGCGAGCGGTTATTATTGGCGAAGTATTGTCGCAGCCGTTTCGGGGCATTGGTACAGGTATGAAAGCAGCGCAGGCCTATATCAATATATCGGATTTAATTGCTTGGACAGTAGTTGCAATTCTCATCAGTTCTCTTTTTGAGCATATTATCAAATACATAAGCACCATTAAGTTCCGTCATCCGCACATTCTGAATTTACAAAAAATTAATATTCATAGTACCAAACAAATCAGTCTTCAGCAAGTGAGTAAAAGCTTTAAAGGAGTTAAAGTACTCGATGATTTTTCATGTACATTCAGCTCGGCATTAATAACTTGCCTTAAATCTCCTTCCGGAAGTGGAAAAACAACTTTGCTCAGGCTGATAGGTGGCATTGAAAAAGCGGACAAAGGCAGCATAACATACAACGATAATTATAGTTTTGCTTATTCGTTTCAGGACTCTCGTTTATTACCCTGGCTCACAGTGCTCGAGAATGTGATGTTCGGCATCAACATTTCAAAAGGAGAACTGAAAGCAGCCGAAGAAAGATGTAAGGATTTCATCGGAAAAGTGGGTCTTAGCGAACACATGGGCAAATACCCGCAGGAGTTAAGTGGTGGACAACAACAAAGAGTTGGTTTGGTACGTGCATTAGCAGCGCAGAGCGATGTGCTTTTGCTCGATGAACCGCTTACAGGACTCGATGCCGAATTGAAATCGAAAATTATTGCGTTGTTAGAGGATTGGATAGCTGAACATGAACCTTTGGTGATCTGGGCTACACACGAAAATATAATGTCGGACAAAGTGGAGATAAAGAGTATTGAAAAACTGAATAATTGAGAATGATTTACTGAAATCATAATAAAATTATTTTCAACTTCTGATGCACATGATTTATAAATACCTGTCAGGTATAAAACTTTCGAACATAAAAGCTTATCTTTGTATTGCCAATCAACTGATCCCGATCAGATCATAATATCATAAGTAGTATGAAAAAGAAAGTCCAAAACTTTATCGACAGCGAAGGGTTATTGATCCCAAATGCGCAAGTCATTGTAGGTGTAAGTGGTGGAGCCGATTCGGTGGCCTTGTTGCACCTGCTTCATTCTCTTGGATACAACTGTGTGGTAGCACATTGTAACTTTCATTTGAGGATGGAAGAGTCCGATAGGGATGAAAATTTTGTACGTACCCTGGCGGGCGAAATGAAGATTCCATTTGAGAGCGTTCATTTTCAAACTACTGAGTATGCTAAAACGGCAAAAATTTCGATTGAAATGGCTGCTCGAGATCTCCGCTATGCCTGGTTCGCCGAGGTGTGCAGCAGCTACAATGCCCAAGCCATTGCCATTGCCCATCATGCCGACGACAGCATCGAAACGGTGTTGATGCATTTGGTGCGCGGCACAGGGCTGAGAGGGATGTCGGGCATTCCGGTACGCAACGGAAAGGTCATTCGTCCACTGCTTTGCTGTTCGCGCGAAGAGATTCTCGAATACCTGATGAAGTACGATCTTGACTATGTAGAAGATTCAACAAACGCCTTGTCGGACTACACGCGCAATAAATTCAGAAACGAAGTGATTCCCCTGCTCGAAACAATAAATCCTTCGGTGCGTAAGGTACTCTACTCTACTTTCAGGCGATTCACAGGCATTCAATCGGTGTACGATAAACGCATAGCCGAAATTAAAAGCAGTATCACAAAGGACGATGGTAAAACCTTCAGTATAGAGATAGAAAAACTAAAACAACAGGCCGATGTTCCCACCGTTTTGTTCGAATTGTTGTATCCTTATGATTTTCATCCCGATCAGGTGGCCAAAATTGCACAACACATGGATGGAAATTCCGGAAAGGTTTTTTATTCAGATACTTACCGTCTTGTAAAAGACCGTAAATATTTGCTTGTTTCCGAAAAAGTTGAAGGCGAAAACGGAGAGTACACAATAAGCGATCATTGCGATGAACTGCTGCTGCCCCGACATCTCCGTATAAGGCATTTAAAGAATGATGCCGGCTTCGAAGTTTCGCGCGAAGCCAATCGCATTCATTTGGATGCCGACAGGCTCACTTTTCCACTCATCCTCCGGAACTGGCGCACAGGCGATAGTTTTATTCCTTTCGGTATGCGGGGACATAAAAAGTTGAGCGACTTTTTCACAGACCACAAACTGAGCATTGCCGAAAAAGAACAAGTGTTAGTGCTTACTTCCGACGATAAAATAGTCTGGATTTTGGGTTATCGTACCGACGACCGTTTTAAAATAACCAACAAAACCAAGCTGGTGATTGAAATAAAATTACTTGAATAAAAGCATCTGAAAGTTTTGCAAGAAGATTTCGAAAAAAGAACTTACTTGTCAACTTTTATTGCAGACAAGCTCTTTACTAATCAGCAGTGCGTGCTACTCGTTGGCTTTGACTACATACACTTGTCCCGTTTCGTACCGGATAATTTCTACAAGCGTACCTTTTTCAATAAATCCATCCTCCGAAACTGCATCGTAGGTTTTACCTTCTACCTGCACTTTACCCGAAAGACGCAAAACTGTTGATGCAATTCCCTGTTTACCAACCAATTCTTTGGCCTCCATCGAAACACCGATATAGCCGGACTGATTATCGAGTGTTTTAACCAATGCTACATTCCTGAATATCCCTTTTGTACCAATTTTACTGCTCAGGTAAATGATCAACACAAATGAAAGCGTTATTCCAGCCATTACAGTGACAAATGCTTTTCCGATCGCTCCTGTTTCAACCGATTCGAAATTGAACACTACATTGTTCAGTAAACTAAGCGTGAGCCCTAAAATTACTAATATTATGCCTGAAATGCCGGCTACGCCAAATCCGGGAATGACAAACAGCTCAAGCGCGACGAGCACCAGACCGATAATGAAAATCAGGATTTCCCAGTTGGCGGCCAGACCATCGATGTAAAGTGGCGCAAAGTAGAGTACAGCAGCTGTTATGGCCACTCCAAGCGGGAAACCGATGCCCGGTGTCTGTAGTTCAAAATAGATGCCACCTACGATAAGCATTATCAGCAATCCCTGCAACACCGAACTCATTAAGAAACCCTTTATATTGTCCCATGCAGTAGGTTTAAATGTAACAAGTTCGTAATCTTTAATTTTTAATTGTTTTTCAATCACATCTTCAACATTATTAGCCATTCCTTCGCTGTAATTGTATTTTATGGCTTCCAATGCAGTAAAAGTAAGTGTTTTTCCGGAATCAATTATGCCTGGAATAACAGTACGATCATCCACCATTGCTTCGGCAATCATAGGGTCGCGTTTCCATTTAAAAGTAGTATCGGCGCCATTGATAATTGTATCTTTGCCATGTGCTTCGGCTGTAGCTCGCATGGTGGCACGCATGTACGACTGGTATTTATCGGGCATTTGTGCTCCGGTTTCGTTCACCACTGTAGCAGCGCCAATACTTCCTCCGGGTCGCATAAATATTTTATCGCACGAAATGGCAATGAGCGCTCCGGCCGATGCAGCGTTGTTATCGACAAACACATAAACCGGAATTTCCGAATTTAGTATTTTGGTTCGGATAGAATCGGCATACATCACCTCACCCCCATAAGTATTCATGTGGATAAGTATTACATCTGCCTTTGTTTCTGATGCTTCTGCAAAACCTTTTTGAATATAAAGCCAAGTAGTACTGCCAATTTCCTTTTTTAAATCTATTTTAAAAATAAGCTGATCGGCTCCATAAACAATGTTTAAACTTGTTGTAATGACTACAAATATTAAACAAATATAAAATTTACGAATCATAAAAATATTTTTGTTCAAATGTACACAATTATAAAAAAAAACCTGTACATTTGTAGTGAAAATAATATATAATATTTTCAAAAGAGTTCTTTAATTTGTATTATTCAGTATAGACAGCTGACAATCAATTACTTATTTCTTTTTTTTATAGTTTTTTTAAATAGAATTGATATTTTCATAACAGAGAATTCAATTCGCAATTAAGATCAATTAGCTTAATTGAATTTATTCACACGTAAAACTTGAAAAGTATGAAAAATGTTCAAATTGAAAATGAATTGGTAGCGTTACAAAGTAACATGCGCAACTTTGCTTTCTCACTCACATTAAACCGTGATGAAGCAGAGGATTTATTGCAGGACACAACGTTAAAAGTATTGGATAATCAGGAGAAATTTACTGATAATGTAAATTTTAAAGGTTGGGTGCTGACGATAATGAAGAATATTTTTATCAATAATTATCGTAAAATTGTACGTAATCAGACTGTGGTTGACAAGACTGAAGACTTACACCACTTAAATTTACCTCAGAATTCCGGCTTCGACAGTCCCGAAGGTTCATATGCCATTGGCGAAATCACCAACAGCATTGAAGCATTTGCCGACGAATATCGCATTCCCTTCTCTATGCACATTCAGGGATTTAAATACGAAGAGATAGCTCAAACCATGAATTTACCCATTGGTACAGTAAAAAGCAGGATTTTTCTTGCCCGCAAACGCTTGCAGGAACAATTAAGAGATTATCGCTATTGATGTAAAAACTCATTATTTTTTATAAAGCCGAAGAACAACACTTCGGCTTTTTTGTTAAATGATATATGACATCAGAATGCTCGCCTGAACATTATGCTTCGATTTGTTCTATCGTGAGGCCACCCGAACTCTTTGTATGACAATTAAATAGTTAAAAGCAAATAGTTACGAGTTACAAGACTGCTTATCTGAATTTTATATTTAGAAAACAGAGCATAAAATATTATTACTTACATATCAGTTCAAAAAAATTCTTTTTTATAAACTTTGCTTATGAATACCGCTATTGTAATGTTAGGTGCAAATATAAATCAGGAGGAAAACCTGATAACAGCCAGGAATAGATTAAATGATTTCTTCGAAATACTTGACGAAAGTACCATTCTCATCACTCAACCCATTGGAAAGAAGTACAAGACCGAGTTTCATAACCAGGCCATAAAAATACTCTCCGATGATACGGCTAAGGAAACTATCAGGCACTTCAAACACATTGAAAATGAGCTGGGAAGGTCGGCTCAAACCAACCAAAGAGGAGAAGTACCCATCGATATCGATCTGATTTTTTGGAATGGAGTTCAGAAGCGAAGTGATTACGACAAATATCCCTTTGTGAAGCAATGTGTTGATGAAATTAAGGATAACCCGGAGCTGATTAGCTAATGTATCAGAACACTTTATAAAATCAATACCTATTGCATCTGTCCGATTCAGTACACTTAATGCCGATACGGTCATCGGATCCTTCACAATTATTCCACAACCACATTTCCATTTATAGCTGATCGTTTATTTGTTTGTTCGTAAATTTTGAGTAACTTTGGTGTTTTTCCGAATCACAATTAACAAAATTATCTAACATACAGTTATGAAACATTTTCCACCATCAGAACTTATCATCAACAGCGATGGAAGTATTTTTCACCTTCATTTAAAACCTGAACAATTAGCCGATAATATAATACTTGTAGGAGATCCTGGTCGTGTAGCTTTGGTAGCTAAATATTTTGACGCGCAGGAATGCTCGGTATCGAGCCGCGAATTTAACACAATTACAGGAACTTACAAGGGAAAACGTATTTCGGTGATTTCTACAGGTATTGGCACCGACAATATTGATATTGTTGTGAATGAATTGGATGCGCTTGCCAACATAGATCTTGTCACCCGTACCGAAAAGACTGAATTTCGTCAGTTGAATATAGTTCGGATTGGCACTTCGGGCGGTATGCAACCCGATATACCGCTGGGAAGTTTTCTTATTTCAGTAAAATCGATTGGGTTCGATGGTATGCTTAATTTTTATGCCGGACGCGATGCGGTGAGCGATTTGCCATTTGAGGCTGCGCTGAAAGAACAACTGAACTGGAATGTTCAGCTGGCTTCGCCTTATGTTGTGGATGCCGATACTGAACTTGTGGAACGCATAGGTAAAAAGGATATGTTACGCGGTGTGACTATTTCGGCCAATGGCTTTTACGGACCACAAGGACGTGTTTTGCGCATCGACCTTGCCGATATGCAAATCAATGATAAAATTGAAAGCTTCCGTTTTGGAGATTATAAAATAACCAACTACGAAATGGAGGGTTCGGCCATTGCCGGTCTCTCGAAGCTTATGGGACACAAAGCCATGACAGTGTGCTGTATCATTGCTAACCGAAGAGTCGAAGCCGCCAATACCAATTACAACCCATACATCGAAAAACTGGTTCAAACGGTTTTGGACAGAATTTAATCAATACCTTTTTTTGATGATTACCGATAAAGCATCATATCATTATTACCTGAAACGCGATTTGGAAGCTTATGGCTTACAAACTATTTCGGTATATAATTACTTTAGGATGGATTGCTTACGTTTTCAGCGCAGGTTACGTAAAACCGAATACTTATATAATGTAAAGCATAAAAAAAATTGGCTGGATTCTATTTATTGGTACTCGAATTTTTTAACCACAGATTATCTACTCGATTGGGACTCACAATACCGAAAAATGTATTTGGCCCGGGACTTTGTATCGTTCATCATGGAACAGTGGTTATAAGCCCGTTAGCAAGGGTAGGTGAAAATTGCAGAATTCATCCTTCATCTTGTATTGGCGATTACAATGGAGCACCGGTTGTAGGCAAAAATGTGTATATCGGTCCCGGAGCAAAAATATTTGGAAATATAACAATTGGGAATAATGTTGCCATCGGTGCAAATGCAGTTGTGAATAGAGATTTCCCGGATAATGTAACAATCGGAGGCATTCCTGCTCGTGTGCTTTCGCAAAAATCAACTATTGAAAACGGAGTATATCCGAAAGATTTTTTAACTATTCAAAGATGAATAATACAACTATTTGTGCCATATCTACCCCACCGGGAATGGGCGGAATTGCAGTAATTCGCTTGTCGGGACCCGCAGCGTTTAGCATTTGCGACAAGCTATTTTTCCCGGCCCGAAAAGAAGCTTCATTGTTGGAAGCCAAAAGTCATACGCTTTTGTATGGCGAAATACGGGATAATAACGAAACAGTGGATGAAGTAGTGGTGAGTATTTTCCGTAATCCTCACTCCTTTACAGGCGAAGATGTTGCCGAGATCTCCTGTCACGGATCGGTGTACATTCAGCAACGTATCCTCCAGCTGCTTTTAGAGCACGGATGCACTCTGGCACAGCCGGGCGAATTTACTCAACGTGCTTTTCTGAATGGCAAAATGGATCTTTCGCAAGCCGAAGCCGTAGCCGATTTGATAGCTTCCGGCTCGGCAGCTTCGCACCGCATGGCTATGACCCAAATGCGTGGAGGTTTTTCGGCCGAATTATTGCGCCTGAGAACACATTTGCTCGATTTTGTATCGCTTATCGAATTAGAACTTGATTTTTCGGAAGAAGATGTTGAGTTTGCCGACCGCACACAGCTGAATCATTTGGCATTTGAAATAGAACAACTTATCGCCGGACTGTCCGACACTTTTAAAGTAGGAAATGCGCTTAAAAACGGGATTCCGGTAGCTCTTGTTGGCGAAACAAATGTAGGTAAATCTACATTACTCAACGTATTGCTTAACGAGGAAAGGGCAATTGTTTCAGATATTCACGGCACTACACGCGATGTGATAGAAGATACTATCAATATCAATGGCATTAGTTTCAGATTTATCGATACTGCCGGCATTCGTGATACGAAAGATAAAATAGAAAGCATGGGCATTGAGCGTACCTATCAGAAAATTGAACAAGCTTCCATCGTTTTGTGGATTTTAGATTGTACCCAGCTCAGCGAACACATTGAATGGCTTACCGATAAAATTGAACAGAGAGCAAAGGGTAAAAAAATTATATTGGTTTTCAATAAAATAGATAAAATTATTGAAGAAGAAAGGGAAGTGCTGAATCAGCTTTTCGAACCATTCGAAGGCGAGCGTATTTACATCTCGGCCAAGAACAGAATTCACACTGATGAACTTAAAAAATCTTTGGTAGATGCAGCCCAACTGCCTTCGGTACAGCCCGGCGATGTGGTTGTAAACAATGTCCGCCATTACGAAGCGCTTCAAAAAGCATTGGCCTCCATTCGCAGGGTAAAAGATGGCCTTGAAAGCGGAATCTCAGGCGATTTTCTTTCGCAGGACATCAGGGAATGCATGCATTTTCTGGGTGAAATTACAGGACAAATCTCGAACGATGAGATATTGGGGAATATTTTCGGGAAATTCTGTATCGGAAAGTAACCACTTCTGTAATTATCTGAATCAGAATTTTCTGAATAAAGATCTCCTTCTCAAAGTTTATTAAAATGCAGTAATAAGGTTAATTAAAGTTTGTAAACTGATATCAACAAGAAGGTTATCTCTTTTCGTTGTCTATGAATTTATCTTTTCTTATTCAGTGTATTCTTTAATTCTGTAAATTACTTCCCGTTGTTTGGTAACGTTGGTTCCCATCCCGGCAGTTTTGCACTTCGCTCATACTTTTTGAATTATTCAATGTGTGCATACTTGTTTATAAAGTTTCTGTACCAATAAAGCTGAATCCGTTCATCACATTTTTTTACCATTTATCCCACCCATCATCCCATTTATCACATAACAAGGCTGTGTATCCCTGTTGTTTTATTAATAAATTTCGAACCACTATGTTTGCAGCGGAATAATTTTAAAGGCCGCAAACAATGAGAACCACAGTATTTCTTTTTTCATTTCTTTTTTCGGGATTTGTAAGCTGTTTTGCGCAGCAGCGCATTATCGGAGGCACAGTTGTAGATGAGCATTCCGCTCCTTTGGAACAGGCTAATATTTTTATAAAAGGAACAACCGAAGGAACAAGCAGCGACGAGAACGGAAATTTCAACTTTAGCACCACACAAAAAGGCGAATTTGTGTTATGTGTGCTTATGCTTGGTTATACCGAATTTAGCATAACAGTATCCGAAGAACAACCGGCGTTTTTTTTCATAAAAATGAAGCCTGACAATGTAACGCTGAATGATGTGGTAATTATTGCAGGTAATTATCAACTGAAAGGGAATAGCCAGTGGAAAAGCATGGCGGCGGTAGATATTGTTACCAGCGGAGGATCGTCGGGCGATTTGTATCGCTCCCTTCAAGCACTTCCCGGCACACAGGTAGCTGCAGAAAACGGAAAGCTGTTTGTCAGAGGAGGTGATAGCAGGGAATCTCAGACCTATATTGACCAAATGCACGTTTTATCTCCCTACAGCACTTCATCAAACAATGAACCGGTACGAGGTCGTTATTCCCCATTTATGTTCGAAGGCATTAATTTTTCTACTGGAGGATACGCATCGGAATATGCTCAAGGGCTATCGGCCGTATTGCCATTGACAACAAAAAGCAGCAGTCCCATCAGTAAAATGGGATTTAATCCATCCTCGGTTGGCTTGGCCGGCGGTGGCACAAAAGCGTTCTCCAAAGGATCAATATCGATAAATCTTGATTATCAGAATTTAGATTTTTATAACAAGATGTATCCCGACAGACTTACATGGATCAAGCCTTACCAACTTCTGTCCGGAGGCGTCCAGCTACGATTCAATCCGGATGAAAAAACTGTTTATAAAACCTATATCGGATATAACAAGACCTCCTTTATTCAGCAAATGACCTCTTTGCAAGATAACTCTGAAAGAAAATTTGATTTAAACGAAGATAACTTTTATCTCAATTCCACCTTTCAGAAAGAAACCAAACAGGGGCGTAATTATTTTGCCGGAGCTGCATTTTCTTTCAGAAAACAGAATATTGAGGCTGCACAAAAGTCGGGCGATTCATTCCTCGACAATGAGTGGGAAATCCACCTAAAGGCAAAAACAAGTCGCAGGGCGATGAATTTCCTGAAACTACAGCTTGGAGCGGAATCTTTTATTCATCATTATCAAACGTTTTATGCAGATGCAGCTTTGGTTCAAAAAGGAAATATCAATTATGCTATTGGCGCACTGTTTGCCTCGGCCGACATTCACCTGACCGGAAATCTGAATGCAGAGGCTTCTTCAAGGGTGGAATATACCGGTATCAATCATTCATGGAATTACAATCCACGTTTGGCTTTAAGTTACAACCTGAAAGGAATTCACATTTCAGGAATTGCGGGTAAATATACCCAGCTCCCTGAGAACAAATATCTTATACGAAAACCGGAACTCCTGGTGGAGAATTGCATTCACTATATCGGTGGAATATATTACGAAAATAATCATAAAATTTTCAGAACTGAGACCTATTATAAAAAGTACGACAAACTGGTGCATGAAGAAGACGCTGTAGCGGAATCGGATGGATATGGTTATAGTAAAGGAGTAGATCTTTTTTTTAATGACCAGTCTCTTTTTAAAAATATAGAATATATGCTTTCGTATTCTTTTAATCTTTCTAAAAGAAAATATGCCGAATACGCGGAGTTAACCGTGCCTCAGTTCTGGACGAAGCACAATGCAAGTTTATCCCTGAAATACACTGTTCCTGTTCTGAAAAGCATCGTAGGGATCACCAATCGGTTTGCCAGCGGAAGGCCTTATACCGACCCTGCGAAAGAAGGAGACATGAATTCTACAACAAGTTGCTACAACAGTTTAGATATAAGCCTCACTTTCCTGGCAAACAAAAAACTGATTATTTATGCTTCGGCCACCAACCTGTTGAGCCGGAATAATATCTATAACTACAGCTATACAAAAAATACAAATAATCCCGGAACATACAAGGAAATTCCGGTTATCGATGCCAGTACTCATTTTTTCTATATCGGATTTTTTTTTACACTAAGTGGAAAAACAGCCTATGATGTATCTAATTTTTAATATTCACCAAAAAAAAACAATCAAACAATGAAAACAATGAAATTTTACGTATTTATGATGTTGCTTTTGATACCTTTATTGGTACCGGCACAGGAATTGGCTCCTATCTTAAACAATTTAAAAAAGGCACAATCGCCTGCTGATTTTGTTCAGGCACGAAACCAGCTGGAGAGACTGAACCTCGTTGCTCCAGATAATTGGTTAATACTTTATTATCTGGCTTATACAGATGTGGAACTTTCGTTCAGGATACCAACAAAAGAAGAAAAGATGCGGTATCTTGATGAGGCACATACTTATCTGAAAAAACTTTCGGATTTGTCTGATGCCGATTTTTCGGAAGTTTATACTTTAAGGGGATACCAAATTTATGCACTGATTGCTACCGATCCACAAACCAACGGGCCGAAGTATTTTAGTGATGTAAGCACTTGGTACGAAAAGGCACTCCGAATAAATCCAAATAACCCGAGAGCCTTACTATTATCGGCTTTATTTAAAAATGATACTGCTAAGTTCATGAATGATACTTATAAGAATTTCTATCAGGACATAGAAAAAGCTGTTGCCCTTTTGACTACTGAAAATACCGAAGGACTTACCCCCACATGGGGAAAAGAATGGGTCGACAGAATATTGAAGCGTAAGCATTAAAGCAGGACACGGGAAACCTCATCCTATCATAGTATCAGCAAATATTTCAATATCAAATGTGTATTATAAATAGGTTTATAAAATCAAAAAAACATATGCTGTTTCATAACTAAATAAAGATTTCCTACACCCTCCACCGGGAACTCAGGGAATTCCTCATTTTTTCATTTTTGAATTTCCATCAGATGTTAAATGAGCGATTCATACAATTTTTTCAATTAATTATGTAACGCTTACAGGAATATATGCAGTTACTTTTGTATTTTTGCATTTCTTAGATTAATTTTGGCAGATAAAGCCAACAAAATCTCAAAAAAAATCATCAGGGATAAATCAACTTTCTTTAAAACCAATCCGGAACAAATATGTGGTTTAGTAAATTAGCAGAAGCAGTATTAGAAGAATTTAGTGTTGATCCATCTTTTGGTCTTTCCGACGAAGAGGCGCTGACCCGATTGAAAAAATACGGCACAAATAAGTTGCTGGCAGAAAAAAGGAAAAGTATATTTCTGATGTTTTTTGAACAACTTAAAAACTGGCTGATATATATCCTTCTGGGAGCGGTGGTGATCACCATTTTTATGGGAGAATATGTCGATGCAGTTATTATCCTGCTTGTCATCACTATCAATGCTGTGCTTGGCGTTGTGCAGGAAGTGAAAGCCGGGAAGGCAATTGAAGCCCTGCAGCAACTTGCATTTCCCAAAGCGCTTGTCCGCCGAAATGGGATAGTGAAGGAAATTGACTCCGAAAATATTGTTCCGGGCGATATTCTTATCCTTGATGCGGGAAGAATCATTGCCGCAGATATTCGATTGATTGCATCCGTTAATCTACAAGTGGATGAATCATCTTTAACAGGCGAATCTGTTCCTTCTGAAAAAGATGCTTCCCTCACTCCTACCGATCCGAAAACAGCTTTGGGAGATCGGTTGAACTTAGGTTTTATGTCCACTATTGTTACAAGCGGCAGAGGATTCGGGGTAGTGGTAGGTACAGGCATGAATACCGAAATTGGTAAAATAGCTTCCATTATCAACACAGAGGTCAAAACAAAAACCCCACTTGAAATCCGTTTGGATAAACTGGGAAAAACCCTTGGTGTCATTGCCATTGTAATCTGTGTTTTGATTTTCATTATTGCAATGCTTCAGGGTCGGAATTTGTCCGAAATGTTTCTGATGTCGGTATCGCTGGCTGTGGCAGCCATTCCCGAAGGTTTAGCGGCTATAGTAGCTGTGGTGTTGGCCATAGGCGTTACCAACCTTTCGAAAAAAAATGCCATTATAAAAAAACTATCGGCGGTTGAAACGCTGGGTTCTCTGAATATTATCTGTTCCGACAAAACCGGCACCTTAACCCAAAATAAGATGACCGTTACAAATGCCTTCACCCACGAAGGCCTTTTCAATATTGGAAAGGAGCAACCGGTTTCGGAAACATTATTGTTGCTTGCCAAAGCGATGATCCTTTCGTCGGATGCAAGTTATGAAAATGGAGAAGCCACCGGTGATCCCACCGAAATTGCCTTGCTTATCATGGGCGATAGCTTTGGTATTAACCGAAAAGCACTGAACATCAGCAATAAACGTATCGATGAATTGGCATTTGATTCCGATCGTAAGTTAATGTCAACATTGATTGAAGAAAACGGGACGTTTACAGTTTATACGAAAGGCGCCATCGGCAACCTGATTGAATGCTGCTCTCATGTATCAGAGCAAGGTAAAACGATTCCCTTCACCGATGCGCACAAACAGCAATACCTTGATGCAGCTATTGCAATGTCCGATCAGGCCCTGCGGACGCTCGGAGCAGCCTATAAGACTGTAAGTGGAAAAATAAAACCTTCAGAAATGGAGAAAGAACTGATTCTTGTAGGTCTGGTAGGAATGATTGACCCACCCAGAACAGAAGTGAAAGCATCTATTCTGAAAGCGAAAAGTGCAGGAATAAAAACGCTAATGATTACAGGCGATCATAAAAACACCGCTTTCGCCATTGCTTTTCAGTTGGGAATTGCAGAAAAAATAGAACAAACGATTACAGGGCTGGAAATAGATGAACTTACCGACACGGAATTCTCTGAAAAAATAAACAACTACCATGTTTTTGCCCGCGTATCCCCCGAACATAAAGTAAAGATTGTACGGGCACTGAAATCGCAGGGCAACGTTGTTTCCATGACGGGTGATGGTGTCAACGATGCCCCTTCGTTAAATACTGCCGACATAGGAGTGGCGATGGGTATTACGGGTACCGATGTTGCCAAAGGGGCTTCGGATATGATTCTCGTTGATGATAATTTTTCGACAATAGTTTCCGCCATTGAACAGGGACGCAATATTTATAATAACATCAAGAAGTCTGTCATTTTTCTGATCACCTGTAACTTGGGCGAAGTGCTTACTATATTTGTGGCACTACTGTTGGGTTGGAGTGCCCCATTGTTGGCTACACAGCTGCTATGGATCAATCTGATCACCGATTCTCTCCCTGCAATAGCCTTGGGAATGGATCCTGGAAGCCACGATGTAATGAAAGAAAAGCCGCGTCCTGCCAAAGAGAGTTTCTTTGCCAACGGCGCCGGTATGCGTGTTTTGTTTGGTGGATTTCTTATCGGAGCATTAACGCTTATTGCCTATTTTTATGGGTATTACGAACATGGATTTTCCCCGTTTGAGAAGCAGGTACCTCAAGATACAATAGAATATGCCCGTACCTTGGCTTTTATGGTATTGGTGGTTTGTCAGCTGTTTTATTCGCTGGCATTGAGAAACGAACGAAAATCAATATTCAGCATCGGCTTTTTCTCAAACAAATACCTTGTGGGTGCCATTGTTGCGGGCCTGGCACTTCAACTGATAGTGGTGGGAATACCGGTAGTACAAACTGCTTTTCATTTGCAAATGCCTGATGCACGAGCCTGGGGAATTATTTTTGTACTTGGAATTACTCCTTTGGCAGTAAACGAGTTGAGTAAGGTATTTATCCGGATTTAGAAAAAGAAAGAGAGAAAACAGCAGGATTTGAATATCTAATCATTTACTATTTATTCATTTACCATTTACTTGCCCCTGATAACTTGTAACTATTTAATTTATTTTTTCACTAACGCTACAATTTTACTGTATAATAAGTTTTCGTTGATTGGTTTCGAAATATAATCATCCATTCCGAATTCTTTGCATTTGGATATATCTACCGTAGTTACATCGGCTGTCAAGGCAATGATCGGAATATTTGACTTCAAGGTTTTACGGATGTATTCCGTTGCCTCAAACCCATTCATTTCGGGCATATGCAAATCCATTAAAACAATATCATACAATTGGTTGCTGAGCGAAGCCGAAGCAAGTTTTTCTATTGCCACTTTTCCATTGCTTACTATTTCGTAGGCAAACCCAAAATCACTTAAAATAATTTTGATCAATAATTGATTTAATGCAACATCTTCGGCTACCAATACCCGCAGCTGCTTCATTTCCAATTTTAGTTTTGGTATTTCTGTTTCTTCTGACGATTTAATTTCTGTTTTTCCAAAGTGCAGTATAAAACTAAATGTAGATCCTTCACCGATTTTACTCTTTAAGCTAATACTTCCTCCCTGTGCTTCAACTAATTGTTTCACAATAGAAAGTCCCAATCCTGTTCCTCCATAGGAATTAGCGGTGCTGATTTCTGCCTGTTCGAAAATATTAAAAATTGAATCCAGCTTGTCGGCAGCAATGCCAATACCCGAGTCGGTAACGGCAAATTCGATCGTCACATTTTCAGCATCTTCGCTGAGTAATTTCACGCTCACCACAATTTTCCCATTGTGGGTGAATTTAACGGCATTGCTCAAAAGGTTTAAAACAATCTGATTCAATCTTACCGAATCGCCCAACAGTATTGATGGTATTTTGCTGTCGAATTCTTTTGTAAGTTGAATGTTTTTTTCCTTTACTTTCAAGTCGAAAGAATAGAGTGTCGATTTTAAGGTTTTTCGTATTTCAAAGGGTTGTTTTTCGAATGCCATTCTGCCTGCATCTACCTTCGACAAATCAAGTATGTCGTTGATAAGCTGGTGCAAAGATTTGCCGCTTGTTTTTATAGCTTCTACATATTCAGTTTGTTCTTCGCCCAGTTTTGTTTTCAACAACACGTTTGTAAATCCTAAAATGGAATTCAAAGGGGTTCGGATTTCGTGGCTCATGTTCGATAGAAATTGTTGTTTGAACTTAACAGCATTTTCAGCAAATTCTTTCGCTTCTCTCAATTGCATTTCGTTTTTCTCCATTTCGTGCAGGACAAGCATCCGGTCGGTGATATCTTCAATGGCGAGCAGGATTAATTCTTCATAATTGCTTTTCTGAACAATGCGTCGTGCATTGAGCAACATAGTTTTTTCGCCAATGCCCGGAAAGCTATGTGTAATTTCGAAATCGTGGAAATGCGTATTTTTCGGGAGTATATTTTCAAGCAGTTCTCTCAGGCGCGGTATATTCCATTGTCTGTTTCCTAAATCGTACAACAGCATTCCTTCCGTATCTTCTTCGTTCGTTTTATATACTTTATAAAATCTTTTGTTGGCCGATTTCACACGCAGATTTTTATCCAACACGATCATGGGCTCATGTATTGTCGAAAATACGGCTTCCGAAAAATTGTACGCTTCGTTGAGCAGGTCGTTGCGGGTTTGCAGCTCCTGATTGGTGGTGGTGAGTTCTTCGTTGGCCGATTCTATTTCTTCTTTCGAAGTCTCCAGCTCTTCATTCACGGTTTGTAGTTCTTCGTTGCTCGATACTACTTCTTCGTGGGCACTCTGCAATTCAAGGGTAAAGGCTTCCTGCTCCTGTGCAAATGCAAGTGCATCGGCATGAGCTGCTGCTAATTCCTGTTCCAGTTTTTTTATCCTGCGGTCTTTCGCTATCGAAACTCCACTGCTTCCCGAAGTTGGGTTTACGAAAAGAGTCTCCGACTGTTCGTGTTCGGTAAAAAGGATCAGAAGCAAGGGTTCATCCCATTCTATCTCGAGTGGAACAATTTCCAAACTTATAATTTTGACGGTAGTCCCTCTTTTGTCGGGATTCATTTCAATGCCGCCTTTGCGAAAACGCTGATTCGTTTTTATTACTTTCGAAATGGCATTGCGCAATTCGAATGCAATTTCAGGCCGTGCCATTTTTAAGATATTAAAAGTGGCTCTGCCTTTGGGATGCGTGAGAAACAGATCGGTGGAGCCGCGGAACTGTACAATTTCCAATTGATGATTGATCACGACACTTGCCGGCATAAATTCAGCAACAAGTACAGCATCAATGGCATTATCAATTCCGTTGCGAAGCACAGTATGCGTTGGTTTTGTTTTGCTTTTGCTCGACACCGGAATATTATTTTCGGGCAAAGGTTGTTGAGGATTGCGGGGCAACAAAGCGGCCAGTCTGCGGATGCCTGAATTTACTTTGCGCGAAAAGATTTTATACTTTTTATTATAGTCGGTAAAAAGATGTGCCGAATGGCTTATATTTTCCGATTTGCCAAGCATCAGAAATCCATCATCATTCAAAGCATAATGAAAAGTGCTGACGGCTTTTTTCTGTGCCGGATTATCAAAATAAATAAACAGGTTACAGCAACTTATAAAATCGAGGCGCGAAAAAGGAGGATCGCGCAGGATATTATGTGGCGCAAATACGCACATTTCTCGCACGGCTTTGGCTACACGGTAACCACCCTCTGCTTTTACAAAGAAACGCTGGATACGTTTAGGCGAAACGGTATCGAGTTCCTGTGGGCTGTAAAAACCAACACGTGCCTTGCTAATGGCCTGTTCACTAAGGTCTGTGGCGAAAATCTGAACAGGGATCGTCGTAGTTTTACTTTCCTGAATTTCGAGCAGCATCATGGCAATGGAATACGCTTCTTCTCCAGTGGCACAGGCAGGCACCCATATCCGCAGCGATTCCCCAGCACTTTTCCGTTTGAGCAGTTTGGGAAAAAGATTTTCTTTTAAGTATTTGTGTGTTTCGGTATCCCTGAAAAAACTTGTTACATTAATCAATAAGTCCTGATAAAGAATATGTATTTCATCTTTTTCGTGCGTCAGCAGTTTTGCATATTCGCGGAGTTCATTTATTTTATACAACAACATCCTGCGAATGATGCGCCGCTTGATGGTATTCATTTTATAAGCGCTGAAATCAACACCTGTGACTTTGTGCAATTGGTTGAGAATAATCTTTAAATCGGGATTGCTGTTCTCAATTGCATCTTCTTCCCCTGCCTTTACTCCAATTGTTTTTATAAGCGGATGTTTACTGAGCCGTGCCAGTTCGAGTGCAATCTCCTTGGGCGACAAAATAAAATCAACAGTACCCGCCGCAATGGCTGAGTGAGGCATGCTTGTGAATTTTGCCGTGTCGTCCTGCGCAAAAGTCAACCCGCCTTCCAGCTTTATAGCTTTCATCCCTACCGTACCATCGCTGGCACTGCCGCTGAGAATAATGCCAATTACTCTTTCTTTTTGCGCTTCGGCAAGGGAAGCGAAAAGAATGTCGATAGAAATGGCTGCACTGCTTTCCGAACGGGGAATTAATTTGATATGACCGTCGGTTACTTCTATTCCTTTGTTGTAGGGAATTACAAAAATATTGTTGGGCAGAATTTTGTCCATGTCATCAATTTCCTGCACCATCATACTTGTCTTCTTCGTCAGGATTTCGGTCAACATACTTTTGTGGTCGGGGCTCAGGTGCTGCACATAAATAAAAGCCATACCCGTGTCGGTCGGGAGGTATTTCAGCAACTCCATCATGGCTTCCAATCCACCTGCTGATGCACCAATAGCAACTACCGGAAATGAATTTTCCTTCACTTCTGCTTTTGCAGCCGATTTCATTCTGGTCGAAGTTGCTTTCATCTTATTGTAGGTTATTTATATAATCTGAAAATCTTTTTTTGCGAAGTTAGTCATTAAAACATACACATTCATACCATTGTGATAATGGTTGTGCTGTTTCGGTACAAGTTCACAGGTCAATTGCGTTTGCCTGTAACATTTTATTGTAAGCGATTCAAATATAAAATTTTCGTAAATCAAATACCAATAGATGTAGTAAACCACAATAGATAAAAGCACAAAAACTTAATTAATAGAGCTTTTATCAGTAAAGCATTCTTTATTTACGAAGTCTGTTGATCCGTAACCGGTCGGATGGTTACGCAAAATTTTATCAATGTCGGGAGTGATTTTCTATCCAAAACATTTCTTCTTCTTTTTTTTTACAAATATATCGATATTTTCTAAATTACTAATATTTGATGGAGGACAATATAATTTATTTCTATCTAAAACTTTAATTTGCCACTCGAAGCGATACTTCTATCCGCTGCTTTGCAGCTCTCTTAAAGCTCCGAAGCAGCGAAAAGAAATGAGCAGTTGTGCCGAATTTGACATAAGCACAAAGACAAAACAGTCAAAAGTCCTCGGTGGCCAGACAGAACCCGAAGCTCAGAACTCGAAACGCTTAGCACTACAAAAAGAAAGATTCTATGCTTACTTCAAACATCAGGTAAAAATAATATTTTTATATTTAATTTCAGATATTTACCTCTAATACACATTGAATTAAAACTCTTGAGAAATTTTATTTAAACAAATAGCTCCACTATTGATATTCTTTGAAAACTATAATTTTGTTAAATCTGGATGAATCTGAAAATTTATAACAATTACAAATAAACAACTTCACTCCTAAATATGTTAAGTATTTAATTAATATATTACCTTAAAAATTCATTCAGAAAAAAGCCTATTCGTTTTTATTTATTATAAATGAAGCCTAAAGTGCGTAATCATCTGATAAAAAAAACATTATTTTATAAATGAAAATTCACGAATATCAAGCAAAAGAGATTTTTTCGCGTTATTCCATTCCGGTAACGAACGAAACGGTATGTTATACTCCTGATGAAGTTGTGGCAGCTGCTACTAAGTTTGGTTTACCTGTGGTTGTAAAAGCGCAGGTACATGCCGGTGGCCGCGGAAAAGCGGGTGGAGTAAAACTGGCACGCACCATGGACGAAGTACGCGATGCTGCCAACAAAATTCTGGGAATGGATATCAAAGGATACACGGTTGAAAAAGTATTGGTGGCCGAGGGCATTCAATTCAATTCCGAATTTTATGTAGGTCTAACCATCGATCGTAACACAAAATCGGTAATTTTTATGGCAAGTGCCGAAGGAGGTGTAGAAATTGAAGAAGTAGCCAAAGACAACCCCAATGCCATTCATAAGTTCGTTATCGAGCCCGATTTGGGCATGACCGATTTTCTCGCCCGTAAAATTGCATTTAAACTTTTCAACGACATGGCGCTTGTAAAACAAGCAGTGACTTTATTCCGAAAATTATATCAAATTTTTATAGATACCGATGCCTCATTGGTTGAGATAAATCCGTTGGTAATCACTAACACCGGTGTAATGCTGGCTTTGGATGGAAAAATGAATTTCGACGACAATGCGCTTTACCGCCAACCAGCCATCGAAGCGCTGAACGAACCTACTCCCGACGAACAAAAAGAAATTGCAGCAAAAGCAAGTGGGCTGACCTACATTCGTTTGGATGGAAATATTGGTTGTATGGTGAATGGTGCCGGTTTGGCCATGGCATCTATGGATGTAATTAAACATTTTGGTGGCAACCCGGCCAATTTTCTCGATATCGGAGGTAGCTCAAGCCCTCAGAAAGTAATTGATGCCATGAACCTGTTGATGTCCGACAAGAACGTGAAAGTGATAATGATTAATATTTTTGGTGGAATTACCCGTTGTGATGATGTTGCTCGTGGCCTTGTCATTGCTTTAGATCAAATGAAAGTGGATATTCCTATCGTCATTCGGCTTTCGGGCACCAATGCCGAAGAGGGATTACGCATTATCAAAGATAAAAACCTGCCAACTGTTGGTTCGCTGAGCGAAGCAGCACAAGAGGCCATCCGTTTAATCAGTTGATAAAAAAAATCCAACTAACTTTTCACTTTTCTACAAAAAAGCTTTTATAACAATCAAAAAAAATAATTCATGAGCATATTAGTCAATAAAAATACAAAATTACTCGTTCAGGGCATTACCGGACGCGATGGTAGTTTTCACACAAGTAAAATGATAGCATACGGAACCAATGTTGTAGCCGGAGTGTCGCCGGGCAAAGGAGGACAAACCGTACATGACGTTCCTGTTTTCAACACAGTAGAAGATGCCGTTAAAGCAACGGGAGCCAATACCTCTGTTATTTTCGTTCCTGCCCCGCTGGCTGGTGATGCAATTCTTGAAGCAGCCGAAGCAGGCATTGAATTGGTGGTCTGCATATCAGAAGGCGTTCCAACGCTGGACATGGTGAAAGCAACTGCTTATCTGAAGAAAAAAGGAGTGAAACTGATAGGTGCCAATTGCCCGGGACTGATCACGCCCGAAGAAACAATGATTGGCATCCTTCCCGGAAATATTTTCAAAAAAGGGAATGTAGGCTTAATAAGTCGCAGTGGCACACTCACTTATTTAATGGTGAGTCTGCTTACCGATAGCGGATTAGGTCAGAGCACCTGCATAGGCATTGGCGGTGATCCGGTAGCCGGATTGTATTATCAGGAATTGCTACAAATGTTCGAGGACGATCCCGAAACAGAAGCCATTGTGTTGATTGGCGAAATCGGAGGTGATGCCGAAGAGCGAGCTGCTCAATACATCAAAGAACACATAACAAAACCTGTTGTGGCATTTATTGCCGGACAAACAGCGCCGGCAGGTAAACGTATGGGACATGCAGGAGCCATCATTTCGAGTGGAAGTGGTACTGCCAGTGAAAAAATTGCTGCTTTCGAAGCCATTGGTGTTCCCGTTGCCCGATTACCAAAAGAAGTGCCGGCAATGGTAAAACAAAAATTAGCCGAACGAAATCACTAATTTCATATTGAATACTAAAAACACAAACAGGATGTATTTCTTGTTTGTGTTTTTTGTTGTAATTTTACTGCATAACTAATCAACACAAAGCAATGCTCGTCCTAATTTCTCCGGCCAAGATTCAAAATTTTAAACCTCAGTCTGTAACCGAACAATATACACTGCCTGAATTTCTGAAACAGTCGGAACAACTGATTCAATTAATAAAAAAATTGTCTACATCGGAGTTAGCTAAACTTCTTGATATCAACTCTAACCTCACACAACTCAATATCGATCGGTACTTTAACTGGCATTTGCCCTTTAGCCCTCAAAATGCAAAACAGGCGGTGCTTACTTTCGATGGTGAAGCATTCAGAGGATTGGCTGCCAATACATTTACGAACGATGATTTTGAATACGCACAATCCCATTTACGTATTCTATCGGGACTTTATGGCGTTTTACGCCCTCTCGACCTTATTCAGCCTTACCGCATCGACGTCAGCTCAAAACTTCGAAACCCCAAAGGAGCCGATTTGTATGCCTTCTGGAAAGAAAAAGTAAGCGCATCTGTTTTTAAGGCCATGAAGAATGGGGATAAACAGGAATTTCTACTGAATCTAATGTCCAAGGAATATATTAAAACACTCGATTTAAAACACAAAAAAGTGAAGGTTATTGATGTTGAATTCCACGAATTTAAAGATGAACAATACAAACAAATAGTAATGTATACCAAAAAGGCCCGGGGGTTAATGGCACAATATGTTATCAAAAACAGAATTGAAGATATCGAGGATTTGAAAGGGTTTAATGATGAGAATTATTGGTTCAGCCCACAGATGTCCACCGAGAGCAAGCTCGTTTTCACAAGAGGCTAAATATCAAATGATTTTACTGATGACTGTATTGAAAAGTTGCCTTTTTAAGCCGATCCATTATTGAGATGCCGATTCCCTTTTCTGCAACAGGTTCTATATAAATTTGTTGCACCTTATCGTCATCTTCCATTGTATGCAAACTTGTGAAAAGATGGGCTGCTATTTCAAGTAAATTTCCATTTTCAGAACTATAAATTACTTTTACAGCATTCAATTTGTCCTGTTTTTTGTCGTGTAAAATAATGCCTGAGTTTTCAGGTAGCTCTTTCATCGTTTTATCCACAAAAAACAATGGTTTAAGAGGCGAATAATGACTGTTCAACAAGCCGGGCGAGCTGATTTTATTGTTATGCTGAGCCAATTCTACCTCAATTCCGGGCAATGCTTTTGCAATATCCTCAACAGTAATAATTCCCGGACGCAGTACCGTACAACGGTTATTTTCAACCATAACCACAGTGGATTCAATCCCAACTAAATTATCAACATCATCGCCGGCAATCAGATAATCTATCTTCATTTTCTGCTTGGCTACGTGTTTATAGCTCGTCGGACTCAGTTGTCCGAAACGGTTCGCGCTCGGCGCTGCCACAGGAACACCCGCCAATTCTATAAGCTTGTGAGCCAATGGATGCGCCGGCATTCGCACAGCTACTGTATCAAGCCCTGAGCTTATCAAATCGGGTACTATGGCCGATTTTTTATAAACAATTGTCAATGGTCCGGGCATAAATTTCTCTGCCAATCTGAAAACCAACGGTTCAATGGGTGACGCATACAAATCGTTGAGCTGTTTTATATCAGAAATATGCACAATCAGCGGATCGAAAGTTGGACGTTGCTTGGCCTCAAAAATTTTAGCCACAGCAATAGGGTTAAGCGCATTAGCCCCCAAACCATAAACCGTTTCGGTAGGGAAAGCCACCAAACCTCCATCACGAAGGCAATCGGCCGCCAAATTCAATTCTTGTTCTGTAATAATTTTCATTTTAAATACAATTGAAGTTCACAATACAATTATTGTGAACTTCATTATTGAGACTGCAAAAATACAAATAATTTTCGTACTTTTCTCTTTTGAATATTGGGTTTGATTTGTTTAAATCATAGTTGCGTATTCTTCTACCGTAGCTCCACGGAGACATGCTTCTATAATTTCACGACCTTTAGGATGCAAATCAGCTGTCAGATACTGAGGTAATTCCTGTCTGAAGAATTCATACAGTTTTTCAGCGCCTTCATCGTAACCCTCCTTCCCTACTTCGTCCTGTTTGTACACTTTAAGGAAACGGGATGGAATTTTGGCTCCTTCAATTGTAAGGTAATTCAGTTCGTAACCCAACAAGGGTGTACGTGCAGGTTGATATTGATCAGGACGTAACTGCGCATTTCCACGACGGGTCATGTATTCGCGCATCAGCAACTGCGGTTTAAATCCCACTTTCCAAACGCCGATAAACTGATTGGGAACCAATGTGTAGCGGGTTTCAGGGGTGTTTATAATTTGCTCAAGCAGCATATTGGCATGATGCACCATTTTACCCGTTGCAAATGGCCAATACGAGCCCACACCTTCGGAACCCATGCCGGTACCTCCAACAATACTTGGATTGGCATGTCCGCGCGGCGAAACCAATCGCCACAACCAGGCCAATGCCGGTGGCAACAAATGGAACATTCCAAGAATGCCGTAGTTAGGATTTTCGGCCGAACTTGGAGGCGTACGTACGCCAAAACTACGTACATCGACCGAAACAGCATGCCCTATTACGTTGGGCATAATCTCACGCGGAAGTATCACACGTGGGTTGGGACAAGGTTTGCCGGGAGCGTCTTCTATATGATCCCAAATCAATACAGTTGAATCAGGATTTGATTTAATATTCAGAAACAACAAAGGTTTCGGTGGTTTGATGGTGATTTTTTCCAAAAAAGGATCATCGCCATATTCTTTCACACCATCAACACGAATAAACCAGGCATTTTCTGCATCCAACACGCGCAGCTTGCCATTATTTGTTTGTAACGAAGGATGACAAATCGCCATATCATCGGTCACCGGACGGAATGATGAAAAAAGTGGTAAGTTAATCAAACGTTCCTCGCCTGTAACCGAATTGGTACCAATTTTTATCTGCCCGTTTTGTTCACGTAAAATATGTTGTAACATTTCACTCTTACCTCCTCCACTTGCTCCTTCGTGCATAAAAGTAGTAATGTTGTCGTAAGGACTAATGGCCTGAACTGTTGAACAATGTGCAGTAATCCAGCCTTCTTTTTCTCCTTTGGTCAGGAGGGCTCCATACAAGCCTTTTTTAGCACTCGGTCCGGGATATAAATTGTATGAGAAAATTTCGTGGCGAGTTTCTGTTCTGTTATGTACAACAATCTGTTTTCCATTAAAATGTGTATGACGAAATGTTGGCGCAACATAAATAATTGAATCGATGGCAAAATTGGCAGGTATATCCGTTGTTGGAATCATAACCTGCAACATGGCCAGCCCCATGGCAAAAAATCCTGCATTGGCCGGACAAACTGCTATACCACCAACACCTATGTTTTCGCGACCGGCAAAGTAAAGAAATACTGCCAAATCCTGATTTTTTAACCATTCAAAAGTTTCTGCTCTCAAACCTGAAAAATCATGACCGAATCTTGATTTGAAAGTTTCCTTGTCGGTTGGCAATTCGTCGGCTATCACCATGGTATCAGGGTCGCGGCGACGCAGATATGGATCGGTATAATTGGCAGAAACACCGTTATTTACCCGATGAATAATGGCTTCGGTGTACTCACCTTTTCCGGGAATGTCGTATTTGACCTCGAATGTACTGTTTTCGGCACCACCCAAAGCCGCGACGGCCAATTGCTCAACTGTGTCGTACACAGTATAACTTTTGCAAGAATTTAATAGTTCCAAAAGCTCTGTCGGCAAACTTGCACCGACTTTTTCCAAATTTGAAATTAGTTGACTCATAACTTATTGAATTAAATAAAAAAAACAAACAACAAAACACTTACTTTAAAACAAACCACTTATATATCAACGAATTAATGCCATAAAAATAAAAAAAGCAGCATATAATTCAAAGAATTATGCTGCAAAGATAATAAATTATTGCTTAATAAATAAAGAAATACTTAATTATCGAATAATATTTTAATCATTGAACTGTTGATACTGCTACACATAGCAATTCACTGTTGCCTTTAAATATGTTCTGCATCCGAAAATTGCGCTTACCATTGAAGTAAACAGTATCTCCAACCTGCACTACATAACTTTTGTTATCAATTTCAAATTGTATTTCGCCGGAAAGTAAATAACCGAAAATTTGTCCTGTGTGTTGTTTAAACAACCCAAGGCTGTCAGCATCAGGAGAAAAGCGAACCAAAAAAGTATCCATTTGCTTCGATGCATCCTGTTGGGAAACAAGATATACTTCAGCATCGGACTCATTTTTATCCAACAAAACAGACTCATCGGCACTGAAAACAGGATGATTTGACAAGGATTCATTCTCTCCAATTAATTCTCCCACAGTAGTGTGAAGATTCTCGGCTATAAGTTTAAGCGTCAAAATGGATGGAAATGACTTGGCTTTTTCGATTTGCGAAAGTGCACTTGAACTTACTCCAACCTTCCTGGCCAATTCATTTAACTGAAATCCAAGTTGTTCACGTTTACTTTTTATCCGTTCGCCTATTCGTTGCATATCTGAATTATTTATATGCAAAGATAAAACAATTTTGCAGAAAATTAAGTCACACTTAAATAATTAATCTAAATTAAACTTCCTGTAGTGCAGTATTGTATGCAAAAAACGCAAACTTAGATGTACTGTCCATAGACAAGTGCAGGTAAATTTGCGTTTAAGCAAATAGATATTTTTGGAATCCTTTTATTATAGCGGGACAAACTATTTCGTTTTCTGTCCGCGCGTCTTAGGCTTTTTGTATTTAATTTTCATAGCCGCAGTACGACGCACTTTCATATTTACTTTTTTATTTTTGTCTTTTTTCTCGTGAAAAGCAGGTCCTACATCATCAGGTTTTGCTACCTTCACCAGCACATTCTTCATAACCACTTGCGGCATTTCGTATTCAGTAAGCTCTTTCGACACTTCCACTTCTTCAGGCATTTTCATTACCGGAATTTTATTTCCCATCAACTGCTCTATGGCCTTGTGGTAATCAGCATCAGCTTTAGTTATAAATGCGAGCGCTACCCCTTTTTTATCGGCACGACCGGTACGACCGATGCGGTGCATATAACTTTCGGGCACTTCGGGTAAATCGAAATTGACCACATGTGTTATGTCATCAAAGTCGAGCCCACGGGCCACAAGGTCGGTGGCAATCAGCACACGCAATTTATTGGCATTAAAAGACCGAAAAGACTCTAAACGGAAATTCTGCGATTTATTAGAATGGATCACACCCACATCCTCAGGGAATTTCAATAAAATTCGTTCGTACACATCGTCGGCCAGCTTTTTGGTAGAAACAAAAACCAATACTTTCGAAAAGCCCGGATTCGTTGCCAACAAGAACTCAAGTAAATTGATTTTGGTATTGAAATTGGGCACTTTAACGCCCGCTTGTTTTATATTTTCGAGTGGTGTTCCGGTTTTGGCGGCTTCAATTTCGAGTGGATCGGTAAAGAAATCGGCAATAAAATCTTTCAACTCATCGGTAATCGTTGCCGAAAACATCAGGTTTTGGCGTTTGGTTGGCAATAAATCGATGACACGAATCAACTGAGGACGAAAGCCGAGATTCAACATTTCATCCACCTCGTCGATCACAAAACGTTTTACCGATTTTAATTTCAAAGTTCCATTGAGCGCAAAATCAAGCAAACGTCCCGGTGTAGCCACCAGCACATCCAATCCTTTTGACAAAAGTGGCGTTTGCTGAATCATATTTACACCTCCGTAAACACCAGCAACACGGATATTCATGTATTTGGTCAACTGCTCAACATCTTCGACTACTTGTAAAACTAACTCACGCGTTGGCACAACAACTAATATACTTGGACTTTTTTCTTTGGTAAATTTCCATTGACGCAAGCAAGGCAGCAGGTATGAAATGGTTTTACCCGTTCCGGTCTGTGCAATTCCCACTACGTCGCGACCAGACATAATTACAGGAAAAGCTTTTTCCTGAATGGTGGTAGGTGTTACAATATTTAAATCGCTGAGTGCGTTAAGTAAAGGCGTGTTGATATTGAAGTCGGTAAAAGTCATGAGGTGTTTTTTAATGCATAATTTCCAATTCAGAATGCATAATTAATATGCCAAACAAATCGGGTGCAAAGATACTCTAAATGTATCAGAAACCGAAATTTATATCAAATACAGCTTGCGGAAGTATATTTATTTTGCTTCATCATTGAATTGAAAATTATGCATTCATTACGGTGCTAATCTCACAATTTTCCAATTACCTTCTTCTGTTTTCGTATAATACAATCTGTCGTGCAATCGATTAGGTCTCCCTTGCCAAAACTCAAAACTCTCCGGTCGAATAAGATAACCACCCCAATGTGGAGGCTTCGGCACATCTTCGCCAAACTGTTGCTGAAAAGCCTTGAATCGCTCATCGAGAAACCCGGCAGAAGGGATTTGCTGACTCTGAGGTGATGCCCAGGCACCCAACTGACTATCGAGCGGGCGCGATTTAAAATAATGCTCGGAGACACTTTCAGAAAGTTTTTCCACTTTGCCGGTAATTCTGATTTGCCGTTCGAGTGTTTGCCAGAAAAAAACCACTGAAACCTGATTATTTCCTTTAATTTCAAGAGCTTTAGCTCCTTCGTAATTGCTGTAAAAAACAAGACCATCCGCATTAAAATCCTTGAGTAAAACAACCCGGGCATGAGGTTGTAAATTCCCATCAACTGTAGAAATTATCATTGCCGTAGGTTCAGGTTCATCGCTATTCAAAGCTGTTTCCAACCACACTTCAAATTGATTAAAAGGATTTTGTTCGGCTTCTGTTTCGTTCAATGCTGAGTATTCATATTGTTTGCGGATATCGCGTAGCATATTTGTTTGCGTTTGAATGTTTGAAAAGTTCGGCTTTATGATGGTACAAACAAATTAGAACTGATTAGGTTTAAACGGTTTAAATATTGCTGAAAAAAAATTTATTTCTCAATAAAAATCAATCAAAAAAAGCTGGAAAATATTCCATTTTACTATTTATCGGCGATAAAACTTACAACTTAAAACCACGACAAAAAAGTATTGATTTGTTCATATCTTTTCGGGTTATTGGGGCTGTTTTTACAAAGATTTAGACTATTTTTGGTATCCATAATCATATAATTGCCTTCTGAATGAAAGATATGCTAAAAGGCCGACACATAGGTGTTTCGGAAAATGAAGAAGCACTCATGCTTCAAACTATCGGCGTTGCTTCGCTCGACGAACTCATCGCACAAACTATCCCTTCTAACATCCAGCTAGCCGAATCTCTTGTACTCCCTGACGCACTTACTGAAAGGCAATTTGCAGAGCATATAGCAGAACTCGGATCTAAAAATCAGGTTTTCACGTCCTATATCGGACAAGGTTGGTACGACACAGTAACTCCTGCGGTTATTCAGCGTAATATTTTCGAAAACCCATCGTGGTACACTTCGTACACGCCCTATCAGGCCGAAATTTCGCAGGGGCGCCTCGAAGCTTTGCTTAATTTTCAAACAGCAGTAAGCGACTTCACAGGTTTGCCTTTGGCCAATGCTTCCTTGCTCGACGAAGCAACAGCAGGCGCCGAGGCTGCCACCATGATGTACAATCTTCGCAGCCGCGACTTAGTGAAAGCCGGAGCCAACATTCTTTTTGTTGACAAAAATGTGTTTCCACAAACACTGGCTGTTATCAAAACTCGCACAGCCGTTCAAGGCATAGAATTACAAATTGGCAATTTTGCTTCATGCAAATTTAGCGATCAACATTTCGGAGCTATTGTGCAATATCCAAATTCCGACGGAAACATTGAAAACTATGCCGATTTTGTAACCTCTGCTCACGCAGCCAATTGTAAAGTAGCAGTTGCCGCCGATATTTTGAGCCTTGCCCTGCTGACTCCTCCCGGAGAATGGGGCGCCGACATTGCGTTCGGCTCCACGCAACGCTGGGGAATACCAATGTATTTTGGCGGACCTGCAGCAGCTTATTTTGCTACCCGAGAAGAATTTAAACGCGATATGCCGGGACGTATCATTGGTATCAGCAAAGATGCCAATGGAAAACCGGCGTTGCGCATGGCTTTGCAAACACGCGAGCAACATATAAAACGTGAAAAAGCCACATCAAATATTTGTACCGCACAGGCTTTATTAGCTTCTATGGCAGGCATGTACACAGTCTACCATGGTGCTGAAGGCATTCAATCAATTGCTCAACGCATTCACGCCATTGCCACCTATATCAACGAGATTCTGCCTGTCTATGATTTCACTCAGGAAAATGAAAATTTCTTCGACACACTGAAAATTAGTCTGCCTGAAAATATCGCTCTGGACGATTTCAAAAAACTGGCATTGGAATACGAAGTCAATTTCCACTATTTTGAAACCGGAGAGATTGGTATCAGCTTCGACGAAACAACAGACATTGACGATGTAAATGCTTTGATTGATATTTTTGCAACAGCTGCCGATAATACGCCTGTTTATGCCGAAGAAAAAGATATAGAGGGGTTGCAATCGTTCGACGAAGCGCTGGAACGCCAATCAGCCTTTCTGACTTTTGATGTTTTCGATAAATATCGTAGCGAAACAGAGATGATGCGTTACATCAAGAAACTCGAACGCCGCGACATTTCGCTGACTCATTCGATGATTTCGCTGGGGTCGTGCACCATGAAGCTGAATGCAGCTTCGGAAATGTTACCATTGAGTCGCCCTGAATTCAACGGCATTCATCCTTTAGCGCCTAAAGATCAGACCGAAGGATACAATGAGCTCATTGCCGAACTCGAAAATTATTTATCCATCATTACCGGATTTGCAGCCTGCAGCCTGCAACCCAACTCAGGTGCAGCCGGAGAATTTGCCGGATTGATGACGATCAAAGCTTATTTCGAAGACAAAGGTGAAACACAACGCAATACGGTATTAATTCCTGCATCAGCACATGGCACCAACCCGGCATCGGCAGCGCAAGCAGGGCTGGATATTGTGGTTGTAAAATGTGACGAAGGTGGAAATACCGATCTCGAAGACTGGAAGGCGAAAGCCGAAGCCAACAAAAATAATTTGCTGGGCTGTATGATTACTTATCCTTCTACTCACGGTATTTTTGAAGAAACAATTATTGAGATGTGTTCAATAATTCATGCCAATGGTGGGCAAGTGTATCTCGACGGTGCTAATATGAACGCACAGGTCGGCTTAACAAATCCGGGCAAAATAGGCGCTGATGTTTGTCACCTGAACTTACACAAAACATTTGCTATTCCTCATGGTGGCGGCGGTCCCGGCGTTGGTCCAATTTGTGTTGCTGTACATTTGGAACCTTATTTACCAAGTAAGGAAAATGGCAAAAATACAGTTTCAGCATCTCCTTACGGAAGTGCAGGCGTACTGCCGATTACGTACGGTTATATCCGTATGTTGGGCGAAGAAGGCCTGACTGATTCAACAAAATATGCAATTCTGAATGCCAATTATCTGGCAGCTCGACTGAAAGATAGTTACGGCATACTTTATACCGGCAAAAACGGTCGTGTTGGTCATGAGTTGATTCTCGAAGCGCGCAACTTTAAAGCTACTTCGGGGATCACCGAAACCGATATTGCCAAACGTTTGATGGATTATGGTTTCCACGCTCCTACTCTTTCGTTTCCTGTGCATGGCACATTGATGATAGAGCCAACCGAAAGCGAATCGAAAGCCGAACTAGATCGTTTTGCAGAGGCTATGTTGCAGATTTTTGACGAAATAAAAGAGGTGGAAAACGGCACAGCGGACAAAACCGATAATGTTTTGCTCAACTCACCTCACCCTGAGTATTCAATTGTGTCGGACGAGTGGAACCACAGTTACAGTCGTGCAAAAGCTGCATATCCAACCAATTGGGTAGCCGAAAATAAGTTCTGGGTAAACGTAGCGCGTGTCGACAATGCTTTTGGCGATCGCAACCTGATGTGTACCTGCCAACCTACGACCGATTGGGAATGATCTTGTTTCTACCTATTTGAGGATAAACAAAACCGACCCTGTTGCACATTTTACAACAGGGTCGGTTTTGTTTATACGCAGTCAGATCAGATATAATACTCCGCCATATCGACAATACCTGCACGAATGGCATATTTTGTGGCTTCGTGGATATTGTTCACTTCAATTTTTCTGAAAATATTCTTACGATGGGTCATAATTGTATGAACACTTACAAAACGGAGGAGTGCAATTTCCTTAGTTGTTTTGCCCATGGCCATCTCTTTGAGAATTTCCTGCTCTGTAATGGTGAGAACAGAACGCGGCGATTTACTGTCAGATTTGCGGGTACTGTCAAGTAAAATATTGCTCACGTGATTGCAAATATATCTGTTGCCTTTCAACATTTCTTTCAATCCGGTTCTGATTTCTTCAGCTGAACTATCTTTCATTACTACACCAAAAGAATGTGTATTGAAAAGCACCGAACGAAGAAAATCATCGCTCAATTCATCAGAAAACAACAGCCAAAAAGTCTCGGGAAAACGCGACTGAAGTATTATCAATTCGTTTTCGCTTTCGAAATCGAACAAAGTATAATCAAGTATAACAAGCACATTTCCATCCTTCACAAGTAAATCTATCAACTCCTTTTTTTGAGTTACTTCATTTACAGCGAACTGTTCGGTTAGCTGACCGATAACATATCGCCAGCCCATGTTGGTTATATCCTGATTATCTGCTATAATTATATTTTTCATTGTAAGGAGCATTAAAATTATTATGTCAATAATGTATCACATCGGGAATGAAATATTGTGAGCGAAACAATGAAATAAGAAACTTGAAATAAAAAGCAGGATAAAACCAAAATTACATAAGTTGATTTTATCCTGCATTTATTCTCACAATAAAAGTTAGTACTCCCAAATGTCCTGCTCAACGTTGAGCAATTCAGTTTCAATCCGTTTCTGTTCCTTCAAAATATCATCAGGATTGGTATAAGCCTGAAGTAACATTCGGTTAAACATATTACTATCGCCTAACAAATAGCTCGAATATAATTTTTGAGAAAAGAATTCATCGAAAGTCAATCGTTCGGTATCATTTCCGTTTGGTATCATATATTGTTTTGCAAGATATGGACGCAATTCATCAAACAAATACCAACAGGTCACCGAACTCTGCAAGAAATTCCAAATAGCCTCTCCAGACTTGTTCAATCCAGTCATATTTACGTTAGTAACATTGGTTTCATTGTAAACATAGACAGGTGCAATACCTATGATTTTTGTAAACATTCGGGAATAATGTTTATTAAAGAAAATAATCTCCTGAATAATAAACTTTATTTGTTTCGAAGCGTAATCTTCGTAGTAATATGAACTTACTTTATTCTGATTTGTCAATGGATCCTTCTCTATCAGGCTACTGATACGTGGCGTATTGTTGGCCGAATTCCAATCGCAAGTAACAAAACGATTTTTCAAGCTATCGGGCGGTATAGGAGTGTCAAACTTTGGCTGAATATCAAAATCTACTTTATCATAAGCTTTCAGCCCTCCTTCAACCGAAGCATCGAGAATTAATCTGAATAAACTTTTGTATTTATCGTTTGATTTTATAGGAAAATACAATTGATTGTTCTGTTTATCTCTTAAATCGATCACCCTATAAACTATACGCGACCAAACAATGTCATCAGCCCTGTGATTGATCCGAGCGATAGTGTCGGCCAAAGCATCCAACTGAGTAGTCTGAATAGCCACATTACCTTTTAAATCGAAAAAAGGTAACACCTGTTCTTGCGCTACAGTACGGTTTATAGGTAACATACATACGATACAAGCAGCAACTAAATATGCTTTTAAATTCATTTTCATATTATAAATTTACTTTTACTGGCAGTTTATTAAATTAATTTTACTACAATAGCTCCTAATGACTGAACATTTCTATCCGGGCCAACCGCTTTTATATTACTAAGAATAAGATTTTTTCCTTTCGATAATCTATTCAGGAAGTTGGCATCGAGTTTAGAGCCCGAAACCGATACCGGTGCTAACCCTTCAACGATCATAGTGAACGAAACAATAGAAAATTTAGCCTGAACCAACGCATCCTGTCCATAACTGGCAATCACATTGGCTCCTTTTAACTGATCCATGGTCATTGCACCTTCATTTTCATCACCTTTAGCGTCGAGCAGAAATACCGAAGGTTTTGGCAAGCGTTTTACCCTGAAAATACCGCTTCCCATGCTCATTTCCTTTTTGTCAATTTTGCCGAAAACAGCCACTCTGATTTCGCCATCGCGTGTTGGGTGAATTATAAATTTTCCTTTCCCCCGGTTTTCGGAACTTCCACCTTCAACGCTTATCCTTACATTTTCGGGAGCAACGCCGGGCACCGAAACACTCAATTTATTGTCAATTCCCTTATAAACAACGTTCAAATCTTCGTTCGAAATTGTTGCCGAAGGTTCGCCCACCATATAATCCGATTCGAAACGATAGGACATCATATTTCCATCCTTTCCGGGTACTCTTATTTCGCCTGTATACTTTGCTGGACCTAATTTTCCTCCTGCTACAAACTCATACATTCCGTTGCGAGCTAACTGGTTTCCATTCACAAAATACTGTGGTATTTTGGTTGAATCAACGGCTGACAAAACGATACGGGCACTGTATTTTTCGCCACGGAAAACAAACTTTGAATTTGGTACCACTAATGCTTCTATTTTATTCACTCTGAAGTCGGAAGCATCAGTTTGCCCTTTCAGGTACTGAACAATCTCTGACTCAGATGCTCTAATATCGCTCTGATATTTAGTAAGTAAAGTAACTACAGCCGAAACTGGCATCATCTCGAACATAGCATTTTCCCATGGTATCATTTCACCTGACTCCTTGCTCTTTACCGAATTTGTAGAAAAGATATTGAGATACATTTTCTGCTTATTCTCATTATTGCCTGAATAGGTGACCAGCGTATCGCAATAACTTTTTAATTTATTTCGCAGCACTTTACCATTTCCGCCCACCAAGGCATATTGTCCGGCAGCATCCAGGTTATCGCGAGCTTCAATTTCCCTTGCTTTAGGATCGGCTTTGTCTTTGTCGGCTATTTTTACTATTTCAATTTTAAATTTTTCGATGTACTGAAACAGATCATCGGATTGTTTTTTTATTTGTTTAGCTTTATTCAGCCACTCACCTACCTTTTCAGGATTTTCTTTGTAAATATATTCAAAATCCTGGTAAAGATAATCATTTCGCATGTCCGATGATTCGATGGTGGAGTGCAAACTGTTATCCACCATAGTAAATCCGTTCAATATTTCGCTTGACACATTCAGCGCTAACATAGCAGTCAGCACCAGATACATCATGCCAATCATTTTTTGTCTTGGTGTTTCCGGACAATTTTTTGCTCCACTCATTGTGATTACTCTTTAACAATTTTAAAATAAAGGAAAATAATCACTCTTATCAGCTTAATGCATTCAACATATTACCATACACTAAATTGAGGTCAGCTACTTGCTTGACCAGTTTTTCAGTTCCGGATTTATAAACTTCGGTTTGTTCTGAAATATTTTGTGTAGTTAACTTCATTTTATCCATATGTACCGAAATCTGATTTAAGTCTGCACTCACCCCTTTGATCACTTCGTTTTGTTTTGTCAACCCTTCGGATTGAGCTTGAATATTTTTGAGTTGAATTTCGTACACAGAATTGATGGAAGACAGATTTTTATTAATTTCCTCCACTTTGCCTGCATATTGCTTGGTGTTTTTGTCAACGAGATCCATACCGTTATTGATGGACTGATATGAACTTTGTAAACGATTTGTTGCATTATTCAGCTGGTCTTGGCTTTGAATAAATTTAGAAGTACTTTCGGAAGCATTGTCCAGTTGTGATGATAATTTATCTGTAGACTTGACAACTGCCGTAAGTGCATTCAGCTTCTCGGCCGTAGAAGATAGATTTCGAATTCCTTCCGAAAGTTTTTTTACATCTTCGTCGCTTATGGTTTCAGCATAATTAACCTTTAATGCTGAGTTAGATGTTTCCACTTGTTGAGCCAACATGTTATTTGAGCGAAGTCGCTCACTTTCGAAATCAAAAACCTTATTCCAGTCAAATTCCTTCACCGGCTTATCAAAAACGCCTAAAGCAAAAATAATTGCTTCGACACTCATACCAAAACCTAACATATAACCGGCGCCATTTAAATGAAGAATTTTAAACATGGCACCCAGAATAACAATAGAAGCCCCCAAACTGTAAGATGCTGCTACTATTCTTTTCATTTTTGGTGAATTCCACCATAAATCGAATTTTGTCTGTTCCGACATAATCGTATATTTTTATTATATTCTAAAATTTCTTATTCTCCATTAAAAGAGCGAACACAACGGAAACCAACATATGGACGACTTTCGTACTGATATTCGTAAGTACGTACGCCACATTGGAGATAATAAGCGATGTCTTTCCACGAACCACCTTTTATCACTTTGCGTTTCAACACATCGGCATCATCGTTTTTTGCATTGTACTGAAAATTAGGATTCATATCCGAAACCATTGTATTGGTTGAACTTACATAGGCAGAAGAAGTCCATTCGGCTACATTTCCGGCCATATCATACAGACCGTAATCATTAGGTTCGAAGGAACCAACTTTCATAGTAGTTGCACCAGTATCTTCGGTATAACCTCCACGCATAGGTTTAAAATTTGCAAGGAAACAACCCTGGTTATCACGGATATAATTACCTCCCCATGGATACAAACCAAGTTGTTTACCACCACGTGCAGCATATTCCCATTCGGCTTCAGTTGGCAAACGATAGTCCTGTCCTCCCACTTTATGAGTGGTATTATAAAGTTGAGTTCGCCAGTTACAAAAAGCCTGAGCCTGTTCCCAAGTTACTCCTACAACAGGATATTGAGCAAATCCCGGATGCGAAAAATACATTTTCATCTTAGGATCGTTGTAAGCATACTGAAAATCGCGCAACCACATGACCGTGTCGGGGTAAACATTAACGATACGCGTAGAGATCAAATCTTTTCGATTGACAAGTTTACGTTCGATAGTTCGATTCACGATAACACCATTTTCGTTCACATACGAAGTATCGACCCGAACTTTAGCATTTCGAGGATAAGCGCCGGTGTTCACATTGTATTTGTTTCCGGGCAAAGCAGCCTGGTCGTAATTGATCCATTCGTATTTGTAAGTTAATATCGATGGGTTCATCTGATTCGATCTGCCGATTGCATTTTCGCTGTAGAAATAAAATCTTCCTAATACTGCCTTCACCGAATCATCTTTCGATTTCCAAGGAATTTTGGCTCTCCAGTTCAAAGGTACTTTTGCAAGTTCTTCGGGGCTAAGATTATCGAGTGGGTTTTCGCGGTTGTTATAAGTTGTCAGTTTTTGATACCCTAAAGCATTTGAATTGATAAGCATACGCATAGCGATAGAGTCACGTACCCAGTAAACAAATTGCTTGTATTCATTATTCGTGATTTCTGTGGCATCCATCCAAAAAGCATCAACAGTTACGTTGATTGATTTATCGCTGACCGAACCGAGGGCAGACTGGTCGTTGGCACCCATAATAAACGATCCTCGTTTAATAAATACCATCCCATAAGGATTGTTTTCCTGAAAACGTTTCGTTTTTTTTGAAATACCATTTAATTCTCCTACTGGCTTTGCAGCTATGATTATCAATAAGACAAGCGCAATAAGAGTCAGATTTTTTTTTGTCATTGTGATAATAATTATATTGAGATAATATTATTTTTAAAATTATTTAGTTAACAAATATTTATAAGAAACGTACACTTTTATATTTTTTTGATCCCTTTGCCAAAGCATACTCGAAACTATAAATTAATACCAGTTCGTGCGAGCCATAGTTGGTAGTTATCAATTTTGTTGTCGACACATCGAAGGCATAACCTATACTTAATCCACCAGCCACATTCAAACCGGCCATAAGCACCACTGCGTCTTTCACCCGATAGGTCAATCCACCCCAAAACTTATTATCGTATTCCAAGCGTGATGAAAGATCGAGTTGCCAGCTACTAAAATCGGTTTTAAATAAGGCGCTCGGTTTCAACACATATTTCGGATTCAACAGTTTGCGATTGAATCCTCCTGTCAAATACATTGTATTAAACACATTAAACTGGGCTGTAGGCGTCCATTTCACCGTCGGTTGGTTCAAATGCATTAACGAAACACCCGAATACCAGTCATTCATCGAAAACCACGCACCTACGCTCATATCTAAACTGGTTCCGCTCACTTGCGTCAAAGGAATGGCCGGGTCAGAAGTAATTTGATTATGATACTCTCCTAAAGTTATTTTATGTTGAGCCACACTATCACCACTGAATCCGATATTCACAAAACCAAAATCGGCGCCAATGCTTAGTTTAGCTTTCCCTATTTCCTTTTTATATGCGTATTGCAAGTGAAATGTCTGATTAGAAAGCCATCCCATCTCATCATTCAGAAAACTCACTCCGATACCGTGTTTCGAACCAGCAATTTTAAATGGTGAATGAATGCTGAAAACAGTAGTAGTTCCACTTCCGTCGAAACTCATCATATTTATCCTGGGTTGTAAGATGACATCAATTCTTTCACTCTCACCCACCGCTGCCGGATTGAAGGATGAATGATGTAACATATACTGACTTAACTGTGCATCGAATTGTGAATAAACCGATTCAGTAAAAATAAATAAAAATAAAAAATATATATAATATTTTTTCATAGAATTTTCTGAAACAATTTCATTCACAATGCGCCTAATCGGCGTTTTTTTTGATACTCATTGGTTTTATTTATGAAACTGCAAAACTCAAGAAAAATTGTTTCGCATAACATTTTTTATGCAAATTAAAGCATCAATATACAACATAAACGCTTGATTTTGATTCAGGCAGGCGAAAACATTATTATTTTAATATTCTTCTTCGTTAAAGAAAAAGTCTTCTTTGCTGGGATAATCCGGCCAAATATCTTCTATAGTTTCGTAAATTTCGCCTTCGTCTTCTATCTCTTGTAGGTTTTCGATCACCTCCAAAGGAGCTCCTGAGCGAATGGCATAATCTATTAATTCATCCTTTGTGGCGGGCCAGGGGGCGTCTTCTATCTTCGAAGCTAATTCCAATGTCCAATACATAATGCTGGTAAATTTTTTAATATAAATTTGGTTAGTAAATAGGTCAATTTTCGTACAAAAGTAAGTATTTTTTTTATTAATACTATTTTTTCCACAATATTTCTTTATTGCCTTTTTTAAGCGTGATAAAACGCGACAAAACAAAGAAATAATCGGACAAACGGTTCATGTAAATAAGAATTTGTTTTTCAATAGTATAAACCTCGTTTATATCCATAATTCTGCGCTCAGCCCTGCGTGAAACTGTGCGGCAAACATGACAGATTCCGCCTTCAGTAGACCCTCCCGGCAAAATAAAAGCAGTAAGAGGAGGTAAGTTTTGAGTTAATTTATCAATTTCGAGCTCTATTGCTTTAACATCGTCGTCGGTGATGATAGATGCCTGATCTAAATTTGTTTTCGTAGTGTCGGTGGCCAAATGCGAGCCCACAACAAAAAGACAATGTTGTATTTTTTCGAGGAAAAGTGTTTCATCTCCCAACGAATCGTAGGAAGCAAGTACACCAATAAACGAATTAAGTTCATCAACAGTACCATACGCTTCGATACGAACATCGTTTTTCGGAACACGCGTTCCTCCAATCAAACCTGTAAGTCCGGCATCTCCAGTTTTTGTATATATTTTCATTTTTTTATTCTGATTATTATCTATTTTTCTCAACTACTGAAACTAGTAACAAATCTTATAGTGCTTTTTGTGTAAATTAATATTAAAAAAAACGATTCCCATTTGAAATAAATCAATTGTAGAACTTACTTTCGGATGATCTTTTATTATATTCCAGGCTATTTCCATATCGCTGGACCAATGAATATCGTCGAAAACCATTATTGCATTTTCGGACAAGCTACTGAGGCATTGATTAAAATAACCAAGAACGGCTTGAGATGAATGATTGGCATCCACAAAAACAAAATCAAGCTCTTCGAGTTCTTTTAATGCCACCGAAAGTGTATTATTGATATTTCCTTGTATTAAATTGATATTGTTTAAATTCAGTTTTTTGAAGTTTTCAAAGGCTATTTTTGCAATTTCAGGACAACCTTCGAGCGTTAAACATTTACATTTCGATGCCGAAGCAAGGTAGGCTGTTGTCAGGCCAAGCGAAGTTCCAAGTTCAAGTATTTGCTTGGATTGTGAATGACAAATGAGCCGAAACAACAGCTGAGCATATTTCTTTTGTTGAACTGATTTACGGGTAATATCAGACACCGAGCTATAACGATCGACACCTGTACCCATATCATTTATAAACACTTTTCTTTTGTCATTCAGCAAATTGGATCTTAATTTTTCTATTTCAGGAAAAACATAATACTGACTTTTATTGTAAATAACAGAATTTACAAACTGAAAAACAAAAGGGGAATGAACACCATGTCCTTTTGTATTTACGGCAGTAAAGCAATGAATTATATAGTTGAGCAAGTACTTTATCGACTTCATACTGAATATTTATATAACAAAAGTAGCTAAAAAATTTGATATGAAGTTCTATTTTTGCAAACATTGTTAACACAAATTTCCGTTTCAAATTGGAAGTAATGCGAATATCGTGTTATATAATTTCAATACCTTGTTTTTCACAATGTTCTATCGCCATTTCCCTGAGTTTAAATTTTTGAATTTTCCCACTTCCTGTGAGTGGATATTCAGTCAGAAAAAACACATAACGGGGAATTTTATATCTTGCAATTTTATCTTTGCAAAACTCACGTATATCTTCGGCTGTAATCTCGGCGTCGTCGTGAGGAATAATAAAAACGCCCACATCCTCGCCGTAGCGGGGCGAAGCAATGGCAACTACCTGAGCATCCTTCACACCGGGCATGTGATAAAGAAATTCTTCAATTTCACGCGGAGAAATATTTTCGCCCCCACGAATGATCATGTCTTTGATACGTCCGGTGATGCTGTAATTACCGTTTTCATCTTTCACACCCAGATCGCCCGAATGCAAATACCCATTTTTATCAATCACCTGAACCGTTGCTTCCGGATTTTTATAATAACCTTTCATCACATTATAACCCCGGCAGCACACCTCACCCTGCGTTCCAACTTCGCAAATTTCGCCCGTTACAGGATCGATAATAGCCACTTCGGTGAATTCATAGGCTTGGCCTACCGTAGTACAACGGATCTCGAATGAATCATCGACACGGGTTTGCGTCATTCCGGGCGAGGTTTCAGTAAGTCCGTAAACGCTTGTAATGTCCATAAACATTTTTTCGTTTACCTTCCTCATCAATTCTACCGGACACAGGGCGCCGGCCATAATGCCAGTGCGAAGCGAGCTCATATCGAAGATATTGAACATTGGATGATTAAGTTCGGCAATAAACATAGTGGGCACGCCATACAATGCTGTACAACGTTCTTTATGTATCGATGCCAGGGTGATGAGTGGATCAAATTTTTCGACCATTACCTGTGTACTTCCATGTGTAAGGCAATTCATTGTAGCCAAAACCACACCAAAACAATGAAATAATGGTACACAGACACATAGTTTATCCTTTTGTGTGAATTTCATATGTTCGCCCGTGAGATAACCATTGTTGGCAATGTTATGATGCGAAAGCATTACTCCTTTAGGGAAACCCGTGGTACCCGAAGTATATTGCATATTCACCACATCATGACAGCTGACAGCGTTTTTTATTCGAAGCAGTTCGTCGTCAGGCAGATTACTCCCCAGCAAAAGCATTTCGGCAGTATTGTACATTCCCCGGTACTTTTCCTGTCCAATATAAATCAGGTTTTTAAGTTCCGGAAATCGTTCTGAACGCAATTTCCCACGTTGTGTTGTTTTCAATTCAGGGATCAGACTGTTGACGATCTCCACATAATCGTTTCCCGAAACGCCATCGGTTATACAAAGCGTATGCATATCCGAATTTTCGAGTATGAAGGCAAGTTCGTGCGCTTTATAACTTGTATTTACTGTCACAGCCACAGCGCCTATTTTGGCCGAAGCATACAAAAACGTCAACCAATCCGGAACATTCTGTGCCCATATACCTACATGAGCTCCTTTGGTTACTCCAATTGCTAACAGTCCTTTCGCCATATTGTCCACACGCTGATTGAAAGCCGACCATGTAAAGCGCAGATCGCGGTCGGAATAGACGATATATTCATTGTCGGGCGTTTCAGTGGCCCAGTATTCGAGCCAATCGCCTAATGTTCTGTCAAATAATTGCATAAAGAATTAATTTTGTGATTTTCAGTAAGGAAACATACCATCAATTTGTACGGGCAAAAACAAGTGCTGTACTGCAAACTATGAGTTGTGTGAACATTTTAATGGGTTAACAGTGTTTTTAGAACTACTCAATTGAGCTTTAAACCGGCGTGTACACTACAGCTACAATCTGAGCCGGCTGATCGTCGACGGCACTTACAAGGTGATCCACGATTGAATCGTAATAAATACTGTCGCCCACATTGAGAATGTGTTGTTCTTTTCCGTAAATAATTTTCACTTTGCCTTTAAGAACAAAAATAAATTCCTCGCCTTCATGAGTAGAAAGTATAGGCGCCTGTGTAGGCGATGGCTTAATATCAATTACAAAAGGTTCCATGTGCCTACCGGCTTTGTTTCCAGCCAACGAAAAAAAGTCGAGATGAGAATTGGCAGTGGAAAGCTGACTTGAGAAAGTCGCAGCTTCCTTCAAATCGCTCTTTCGATGAACAACAGGTCCGAACTGTTCCGAATCATCCAAAAATGTACCTACACGTACTCCAAGTCCTCTCGCAATTTTAATAAGAGCAGCCAGGGATGGCACTTGATCACCCGAAAGGAGTAATTCAATTTGCGAGATAGTAAGTGATGAGCGTTCGGCTAATTCCTGAACGTTCATGTTCTTCGTAGTCATTAAGGAATTGATTTTCCCTCCAACCAAATTATTTTTCATACTATTATAGAATTATATATGTGAATGCATTCAATCCGATGCTTCCCGAAGTAATTTGTAAAAAAAATTGTCGCAAAAATATAAAAAAATTTATATAAAAAAAAGGTTTCGGATTGAAATAATTAATTATTTCAATCCGAAACCTTATAAAATCAAACTAAACCTGTATTTATTCTATTTATTCATAAGCAATGACGCAAATTCATCTTTTTTATTGAGATTTTCCAAAGCAGCCTTCAAGTCCATATCGTCCCTGAGCGAAAATTGAATTTCGCCTTTCTGGAAGTAATAACGTTTAATTATTTCGTGGCTCAGGAGCTCGGTGATATCTTTCTTGTTATCCTGAAGATTTTTAAGTACATCGGGGGTTAGTTTTGCCTTGAGTGCTTCGAATTCTTCTTTTGCAGTTTTATCAAGCCCTTCAATTTCGGCCATTTCAAGCAATTGTTTGTAGTACTTTTCGGTTTCAGAAGTATAGCTGAATTTTTTTTCGGTAAGGAAATCAGTAAACGATTGAAAATCTTCGTCGGTAAGTGTAAATTCAGAAGGCTGACTGATGGTGGCATGCGACGCTACATACTGATTGGCAAAATCGAAATAAAGTTGTTGAGCATAAATATAATAGGCTATGTTGAGCTTCCTATCGTCGGTAGTTGTAATATCAGGAACAATGCCACCTCCATCGCGCACTTTACGTCCATTGCGGGTAGTGAATTCGGTGGTAAGGCTATCAGGTACACGCCCTACACTTCCGTCTTCATTCCGATGACTGTAATCAATGGCCTGTATACATCTTCCGCTTGGGATATAATATTTGGCAGTTGTAATTTTAAGATGACCGCCATAGCCTACCGGTCGTATATTCTGCACCAATCCCTTACCAAAGGTACGTTCACCCACAATAATGCCTCTATCGAGGTCCTGAATAGCACCTGCCACTATTTCGGAAGCCGAAGCCGAAGCTCTGTTGGTGAGTACTGCCAAACGCATATCCGGAAACAAAGGTTCGGTGGGTGTTTTATAAATCCTGTCGGTAATTTTATTTTTTCCTTTGGTACTTACCACTTCTGTGCCTTTCGGAACAAAATAACCCACAATCTTCACAGCTTCGTCAATAAGGCCTCCTCCATTACTGCGCAAGTCGATAATCAGCGATTCAATCTGATGTTGTTTTATTAATTCATTGATGGCCAATTTCATTTCCATAGCTGATTTATCGGTAAACTCATTCAGCAACACATAACCGGTTTTATCAGCCACCAGAGCGGAATAACCGACAGGATTGATTTGTATTTTTTCGCGCTGAAATTCTTTTTCGATGATCTTTTTTTCGCCATACCGTTTCAGTTTGAGTTTGATTGTCGTATTTGGCGTTCCTTTGAGCAGGGCGCTCACTTCGCTCACTTCTTTTCCGGCTACCGATTTTCCATCAACTTCGAGGATCACATCCCCTGCCCTCACATCGTTGCGCTGCGCGGGTAAACCATCGTAAGGTTCCGAAACACAAATTTCTTTTCCTTTTTTCATAATCATGGCGCCGATGCCCGCATATTCGCCGGTTGTCATAAAAGTAAGATCGGCAGTTTCTTCTTCGGGCATATACACAGTGTAAGGATCTATCTTGCCCAGCATTTGGTCGATTGCCGTTTTCATCATCTTGTCATAATTCAGCGTGTCGACATAAAAAGCATCCAATTCGCGAAAAACAGAATTGAAAACTGACATATTTTTACTGATGCTGAAAGTGCGATCGTTCACTTTCGGAACTGCCGAAAAGGATGCTAAAGAAAAACAAACCAATAATAGGCTGGCTAAAAATGTTCGTTTCATAAAGTAGTATTGAGTATAAAAAATACAAAAAAATTGATCACAAAAGTATTCAAATTCTTCATTAATGAGAATTTAGTTTGATTAATAATGCTTAATTGTAACACAATAACACAGAGCGTAAATGCAACAATAAAACTGTGTTTTGCCTGTTTATGAATTGAATACAATAATGAATGAACAAGCAACAAGCCAATTAAAACACATCAAATCAATGCTATAAAATCAAAGTTTCACATGAGGAGGCAGAAAATCAGAGATGTCTTTTCCATACGAAATCAAATCGCGGGCCACCGTGGACGAGATATGTGCATAGGCCGATTCAGTAAAAAGTATCACTGTTTCGAGGCCTGTAAGAATGCGATTTGTATCGCCAATGGTACGCTCGTATTCAAAATCGCCCACCGTGCGCAGGCCTCTCAAAGCAAAACCTGCATCCACCGACTTTGCAAAATCAATTGTAAGACTGTTATATGCCATTACTTTTACCCTTGGTTCGTTAGCAAATGCTTGTTGAATCATTTCTATGCGCTTTTCAATCGAAAAAAGCGTTTTCTTTGATTGATTGTGCCCGATACCGATAACGATTTCGTCGAAGATATTCAATCCGCGCATTACAATGCTGTAATGTCCTATAGTAAACGGGTCGAAAGTGCCCGGAAAGATAGCTCTTTTCATGCTGAATATGTTTTTGGCTTAAATTTTGTTGTTTGTTGAAGCCTATAAATGTATTGAAAATGAAATGCAAAGATATGAATTTTAATTTTGTGTTTCAAAGAATTGTAGCTCCAGCTTTGCATTTTCGTGTTTACTGAAAAATATATTTTAAATTTGCAGTCAATAGAAATAAAATTCAAATTTATAATTATGCGTTTATTATCAACAATTTCCTTCCTTCTGCTCATGCTTTGCACACAAAACTTACAGGCCATCGACCCTGTGAATTCATTACCTATCCCTTCGAAAATTCAATTTGCCGGACAAACCATTCCGTTGGATCGATACGATATGCGAGAACGATTCGATCGCGAACAAACAATTATTACCTACCAGCATTCCACCAGCCTGCTGCTTATTAAACGTGCCAACAAATACCTGCCCATTATCGAACCAATATTAAAGAAGAACGATATTCCTGATGATTTTAAATACCTTGCAGTGATCGAAAGTTCACTCGATCCGCGGGCACAATCGCCCGCCAAAGCTGCCGGAATATGGCAATTGATGCCCGCAACGGCTCAGCAATTCGGCCTTGAAGTGAGCGACGAAGTGGACGAACGTTATCATATTGAAAAAGCAACCGAAGCTGCCTGCAAATACCTGAAAAGTGCATTTAACAAATATCGCAGCTGGACTACCGTTGCCGTATCGTACAACGCCGGCATGGGACGAATTTCGGGTGAATTGGAAAAACAAAACGTTGAAGATGCTTTCGATATGTACCTGAACACCGAAAGCAGTCGCTATATGTTCAGAATCATGGCCATGAAACAACTGCTGGAGCATCCTGAAAAATTTGGTTATAATGTGGAAAATGATGATTATTACCAACTTATACCCACACGAAAAATAGCAGTAAACGATTCAATAAGCGATTTAGCGAAATGGGCTGCCGATTATGGTTTGAGTTATGCTCAGATCAAGGATTTCAACATTTGGCTGCGCGACCGGAAATTATCAAACCGCCTGAAAAAAGAATATCTGATTGATGTACCTTATAAAAACGATTTATATTTCGACAGTTCTAAATTAGTGATACACAAACTGAAGAAAAATGATATTTAATTTCTGGTACATATAACATTTATATAGATTCCTACGTTTTTAAATTAAACACTCAACAGATGAAAACAACTTTTATCGTAATTCTCACAGCCATTTTGTTCTGTTGGCCCACTGCGGCTAACGCCCAACTAAATTTTGGCATAAAAGCAGGCTACAATTCATCGCTTACGCTGGGTAATTTTGGTTCTGTCACTACAGGTTCGTACAACCTGAATTCGGTGAAATCTGAAATGGGCAATAATTTTCACGCCGGTGTATTTGCACGGGTAGCGATGGATAAATTTTATTTTGAACCTGAATTGCTCTACACCATGCAGAAAAAAGAATATCAGGTTACTTTTGAAGATGTATCGAACGGCGAAGTGACGCTCGATAAATTAGTGAATGTGAGCGCTATCGATGTGCCCTTGCTGCTCGGCTACAAACTTATTGATCTTGAAATTTTAAATGTTCGGGCTTTTGCCGGACCTAAATTTCGCTTTCTTGCCGGTTCATCTCTCGATTTCAACAATATAGCAGGAGGTAATTTCGATCTGGGACAACTGGAATACGAAACCAAAAAGGCAAAAATCGGATTGGAAGTCGGAGCTGGTATCGATGTATTTATGTTTGCCATCGATGCCCGCTTTAACATCATCGACAATATGGTAGACGCAACATACAACGGAGAAACACTGGCCCGAGTACCTGCAAGCACTTTTGTAATTTCATTGGCCTGGAAAATATTTTAAAACTCTCAAATAAAAAAGATTCCACACCGACCGATTGCCTGTTTTTCGCATTGAAAAGCAGGCAATTTTTTGTTTTTACAGATTTCGCATATTTTAGTATCTTTGCAGCTTAATAACACACACAACAAATGAATTTAGAAGCAACCATTCAGTCCGTCGTAGCTCAATCAGTCAAAACGCTTTACAATATTGATATTGAAACAAGCCAGATACAAATTCAGAAAACAAAAAAAGAATTTGAAGGTGATATAACTGTAGTCGTATTTCCGTTTGCCAAAGCGGCGCGCAAATCGCCCGAAGGAGCCGGAGCCGAAATAGGTGAATTTATAGTTGCAAACAACACTATGGTTTCTAAATTCAATGTAATCAAAGGATTTTTAAACCTCTCCATCACACCCTCTTACTGGCTTGAATTGCTTAACAATATCAATGCAGATGAATATTTCGGAGTAAAACTGCCCTCCGAAGCTGCCGACACCATGATGATTGAATATTCATCGCCCAACACCAACAAACCACTCCATTTAGGCCATATCCGCAACAATCTCCTCGGATTCAGCATTGCCGAAATACAAAAAGCAAACGGCTGGAAAGTTGTAAAAACAAATATTGTTAACGACCGTGGCATTCATATCTGCAAATCGATGCTGGCCTGGAAACTTTTCGGTAAGGGCGAAACACCACAAAGCTCGGGCATGAAAGGCGATCACCTTGTGGGTAAATACTATGTGGTTTTCGATAAAGCTTACAAAGCCGAGATCAAAGCACTGATGGAGAAAGGCATGACAGAAGAAGATGCCAAGAAAAATGCGCCATTGATCCTCGAAGCCCAGAAAATGTTGTTGGCCTGGGAAAATAACGATGCCGAAGTACGCCAATTGTGGGAAACCATGAATGCCTGGGTGTATGCAGGTTTTGACGAAACTTACAAGCAAATGGGCGTTGATTTCGATAAAATATATTACGAATCGCAAACCTATCTCACCGGTAAATCGGAAGTGGAACGCGGAGTAGCCGAAAAATCATTCTATCAACGCGATGACAGTTCGGTTTGGGCCGACCTTACCGCCGATGGACTGGACGAAAAACTATTGCTGCGCGCCGATGGCACTTCGGTGTACATGACTCAGGACATAGGCACTGCCAAACTCCGATACAACGATTTCGATATCAAAAAGATGGTTTATGTCGTTGGTAACGAACAGAATTATCACTTCCAGGTGCTGTCTATTTTGCTCGACAAACTCGGCTATGTCTGGGGAAAAGACCTTGTACATTTCTCGTACGGCATGGTGGAACTTCCCGAAGGCAAAATGAAAAGCCGCGAAGGAACCGTTGTGGATGCCGACGACCTTATGGCCGAAATGATCGACACAGCCCGCGAAACTTCCATGGAATTAGGAAAACTTGATAATTGCACCCCCGAAGAAATAGAAAGCATTGCGCGCATGGTAGGTCTCGGAGCTTTAAAGTATTTTATTCTTAAAGTAGATCCACGTAAAAACATGACCTTTAACCCCAAAGAATCCATCGATTTCAATGGCAACACAGGTCCGTTTATTCAATACACACATGCCCGTATCAAATCGGTACTCCGCAAAGCTGCCGAACAGGACATTAACTTCGATGCCGGATTGAATACATCGCTCGTTATCTCCGAAAAAGAAAGTTACCTTATTCAGTTACTTTCGGCATTCCCTGCTGTTGTGAAAGAGGCAGGTACCGAATTCAGTCCGGCCCTGATTGCCAATTACGAATATGAATTGGTAAAAGAATTTAATCAGTTCTATCACGATTTCAGTATTCTGAAAGAAGAAAACGAAGCCTTGAAACAGTTCCGTTTAGTACTTTCGGCATCCGTGGCCAAGGTCATCAAAACCGGTATGCAATTGCTGGGCATCGAAGTTCCGGAAAGAATGTAAACACAAATACAATTTAGTCATGAAAAAATCCTGTCATCTTCTGCTTTTCAGTATTGTTGCATTACTTATCACATCGTGTTCAACCGGCCAGAGAGCATACAAACACGGCGATTATTACAAAGCATGTATGGAATCCATCGATAGGTTGCGCTCCAAACCCGACAACAAAAAGGCACAGGATGCGCTTACGCAAGCCTATCCGATGGCACAAAAAACGGCCATGCGCGAAATTGAGAATGCGCTGTTGGCAAATACTACAGACAAATTTGATATTTTGGTTGATCAGTACAACAGAGTAAATCAGCTGGCGAATGCCATTTATGCCTGCCCGAAAGCTTACGAGTTAATTCCGCATCCTACCGAATATGTAGCTGAACTAAGCAATGCTAAACAAATGGCAGCGGAACAAGCTTACAATATGGGAGTAAAGGCATTGGCTTACAATACCGTTGAACAGGCACGAGTTGGATATCAGCATTTTATTAAAGCGAATGACTATGTGAACGGTTACAAAGATGTGATCGACAAAATTGATGAAGCGCGATATTCGGCCACACTCCGGGTCATTGTTCAGAAACCTTACACCAGCAAGAAGTATCAGTATTCGGCTGACTTTTTCTATGTGAACCTATTGGCCGAGATGAGTAAAAGGACCAAAAACCGTTTCGTGCGTTTCTATTCCGAGGAAGAAGCTGCCGACGCAAACATGAACAATCCCCACCAATACATTGTGTTGAATTTCGAAGATTTCAGTGTTGGCAATATCCTTGAAACCACTAACACTAAAGATGTAACCCGTGACAGCGTCATTGTTGGAACCGTTAAAGTAGACGGCAAAACTTATAATTCGTATAATACAGTAAAAGCAAAACTCACCACTAACCGTCAGGAAATAAGTTCGGGCGGTGTACTAAGTCTACGCATTATCGACGCCCAAAACAACCGTGAGCTTCAACTGAAGAATTTTAGCGGACAATATGTTTGGGCAACTGAGTGGGCAGCTTTTCAAGGCGATGACAGAGCCTTGACAACGGAACAAAAGAAAATGTGTGGACAAAAAGCGATGGTTCCACCGCTGCAACAAGACCTTTTCGTTGAATTCACAAAACCAATCTACACACAGGCTGTTTCATTTGTACAGTCGGCGTACAGCAGGTACTAACCAACATAAATTACGTATCCGCCGTATTGTCAGAATATCTTTGAAATAATATCCGAAAATATGACTCCTTTTGACCGAATTCGGATGGGCAGCATGCTCCGTTTTATCCATTAATCAATACGTTTTCAACTAAAAGGAGAAAGTCTAAGAAAAAAGTATTAATTTTACATTTGCCTAATCGTTTTTGAACAAACAGTGAACGGGTATCACCGGAATATGTAAATGTCAGTATGATATTGATTTTCTTGAACATAATCAAGTTTTTATTATTTTTAAAATTCTCTGTTCTACCCGATATCCTTATTCAATGTACAAAGCTTTGCAGACGTCTGACGGAATCAACGGTCATGACCGAAGGGAATAATTGCAATTCCGTCGTAATGTATTATAAGGATTTTTTAATCCGAAATACTTACCGCTGCAAAATATATTTATTAAAGTAAAGATAATTTTTTATATAAAATTTGAACTTGGTGGATTGTAAATCCTTATAATACAATAAGATGGGATTGCAAATTCCAGCAGCATATGCCAACTTTAGCTTTCCTAATTACATATCAGGAAGGACAAAGGTAATTTCGCGCAGAATAATCATCCGATCATTCAGTCGTGTAAAAACATCTACCCAATCAGTTTAATCCGCGTTTCTTCTATTCATTTTTTATGTACTAAAATGTTTTAGTTGTTCTCAGTTTTGAAAGTCATTGATTTAGATGAGTACAGATATATGTATTTTTATCTCAGTGCCATAGCTTCTAAATGTACTAAGAGTCTTAGTGCGTATTTATATTTGTTAGATTTGTAATTCAACAATATTTCATTGAATATAAACCCTGCTAAATATTTTTCAGCAACTAAAAAACATATTGTACTGGTTGAAGGAGAACCTTAGCCCTGCCTAACAAGTAAAATAAATGACAAACAAATACAATCCGGGACATCACTTATCAACAGTCAAGATCAAATCACTATGGTAATCAATCCATTACCTTGTTCATAAGTTCTGTTGAAAAGTTGTTCACAACAACAGGCTAAAATACTTGCAAACCCCATATTCAATTGCTTATATTTGCATCATGAGTTTCGACTCAAAACATGAAATGATATGTTGAGACGCCCTTTGAAATACTGATACACCAAAAAAGTCAATAGTTAAATACCGAACCCAAATTCAGAGTTGACATGTTGTTTTATGTAAAGAACGAACTGACTGTTAAGACAAGTTATCTCCGTTATTGTTTGCGCAAGCGAGCAATGAGATGCATAGCAATGCTAATGGTTTTACGGTCTCTGGCAAAAACGGATTCCGCTGTGAATTAGACCTTACGAATATAATTATGATGCGTTTGAATAAAACGCAACCTTGTCTCGCTTGCGGGACAGGCAAGCCGGGTAGTCGGGGAATGGAAATTCAGAAAAAGAGTAATTCCTTACTTAAATTTGTTTCCGGTCGCAAAAGTGAGAAGCAGCAATGTTTTGACCTTGTGACAAAGTATCCAAGACGAACAGCACAAAAAAATTAAAAGTCGCGGTAGTAAAGTATTTATTATAAATGAGTTTATAATTGAACAAAATTTTATTTTTTGGTAATAATTGCCAACCGAGTAAAAAAGTCAAGCGTAAAAAAGCTGTAGAGGTATATGCCTGATAGCAATATTAAGAATATACCGGAAAGATGAAGCTGACGAAATCAGCCCTTCTGAATGCAAAAAACCGGAACCGGGACAGCCGAAACACCGAAACCCTGATAAAACGGGACGGAGGTTTAACCGGACTGAAAACGAGAAAAGTTGCCGGATGGTAACTGCGAATGTTTACATTCACAGTTGCGAAACCGTAAAAAGCGTCAGAAAAAAAAACTGATTTTCAGGGTAGTTCTACCCTAATGACCTGTTTGCAAAGACACAGTCATTAACAGAATTCGAAGCTATGCAAATAGCGGGAAACCTTGAATGTACAGAAATGAGATCGAACAGAATTTCATCCCGAAAATAGTTTCGTTGTTCAACAATGAAAGTAGTTAGGCAGAATTTCAATTTCTATTGACCAATGATTTGAGCGCTTCGACAAGGAGTGATTTAAAGTGCATCCGTAAAAAGATGATGCAATAAAACACCTACTTTGCGACAACAGGATTTAAATTAAATAAGAAATTATTTGAAATAGAAACCGGATACAACCAGGACATTATTAACACGTAGTTTTGTAAAAAAATGCATATAATAAGCCTGATTTAGTAAAGTAAAAAACGAATCGAGGACAGAGATGGCTGCAAGATGCTATTCGGGTACAGGGGCGAATGGAAAGACTGCTAAAACAGTTCGGAAAATCAATCTGAAACGAAAAGACATAACAGCAATAAGCAAGGTAAAACCCAGCTTATTAAGACAGATCCAAATCAAACTCATGGTGGATGAATCAGTACACAAAGATATTATCAACATATTGTTTTAAAGAGGGCGCTATAAAAAGCGCCCTCTTACTGTTTTAAAAAGGGGCTTCCCTCCTCCCTCCTTTCAAGTTTTTCAGTTATCAAATATGATCAAAACTTTTTCGTGGGCTGACGTTTCATGTTTATTTAGTTACAAACCACTTTTTTACGAGCCACGAACCTTCGCCAACCACTGAAACCCGCATGCACTATACTCTGTGTTGTGCTTAGTAATTTATTGGTCAATTTCTATCTCTTCTATTTTCAATCCTGTTCTCTCGGTTAAAAATGTAAATATTTTGTCATTATTTATATTTGGAGTTCTTTAATTAGGGTCTGCTGATAAACCAACAATCAATTAAAACACATTAAATTACATTACATATTTCAATCATTTGATGCAAAGAAAATTGAAAAGAGTCATAAAAAATTATGCATCAAAAACAAAATAACAGGAACGCGGATTCAGCTGATGCCAGCAGATTTTTTAAAATTATTTACAGATTTGTTTCTGATTATGTTTTCATCGAAAACAGCGGATATTTAAGACTGTAGGTATTTATCCATTTCGATTTATCGAAAAAATCAGTTTATAAATTATCAGCGGTATTCCGCTGAATCTGCATTCCTATTTCTTCTTTTTAGTTTTTCAGCAGCCCCTAATTATTGTTGGTCCGCCGTTCATAATTGTCATTGAAAACAATTGCATAATGAGGTTTTTTTACAATATTCCCATTTGGAGCAATTGTCTTTTGGTAATGAATAATCTGGGAGTATTCACGAAACTGTGTCTAATATTATTTTTTCGAAGTGAGGAATTATACGCGCCTTTTAAAATATCTCCAGCAGTGTTGCTGCGCCAATATACTCGACGGACTAGAAAAGTTTAAAGCATTGATATATAAGTATGTGAATGCTAAAAATATGCTTTTCGGCTCAAAACGGCTTATTTTAAGCTGTTTTGCCACTTCGGCGTTTTCAACTCCGAATTTCAACTCAATAAATTAAATGGAAATTAGTGAAATTATAAAAGCCACCCAAACGAAAAATTCACTATTTTTGGAAATTAATTGGAGTTTTTGCGCAAACTCGCGTTAGGCGGCATAGTAAAAAAAAGTGAAACGCTTAATTTAAACGCTTATGACAAGTTAAAACACAAAATAGCAAGACAAAATATACGCATATAGAATTAACTAAATAACGAATAAATTCAAATTAACTATCTTATTCATTTACTTATTTAAAATATTGGATTATGAAAACAAGAACAATTATATCAACAACAATTACCTTGTTTCTATTGATAATAGGAATGGGGTGCGAGAAAGAAACACTCAATATTAATAAATCTCTTATTGGAGAATGGCAATTAATCGAACAAAATACTAGTTCAGGAACGCCTACACAGCCTGAATCGGTAAATGATGGTTATATTCTTAAATTTGATTTATCCGGAATAATCAAAACTGATTTGTACTCTTGTGATGGGAAATATTCTGTGTCAAATAATGACAATATCTTAACCATCCAATTCAATTGTCAATCAAAAGTAAAAATGACGTTACTACCTATCTCGAGATTAGATTTTCAAGGAAAGGATACACTTTTATTGAATAGCTTAAATTCGGATGAACCTTACATTTACATCTATAAACGATTAAAATAATATTAAAGATTGCAATTCATTATCAAAATATCAAATTTATGAAAAAGATATTTTCAATTATTCTGATTTGCTTCTGGAGCTTTAATTTGTTAGTAGCACAAGAAACATGTATAACTCCATCACCTCTTCCACCATCATGGATATTTCAAAAGAGTCCATCTCAAAAGTCAATCCAGTTAAATTCAGTTTCAAGTGTTATTACATTAAATATTTTTGTCCATATTGTAAGAAGCACTAATGGTCAAGGATTAAATACATCTATTTTGTCTACAATTCTCAGTAATTTAAACAATAGTTTTACAAGTAGTAATATTAAATTTTCATTAGCAGGAAGTGATTATATTGATAACGACAATTTTTATGGAAACTTGGTTGGAAAAGAAAATCAACTATTTGGCATAAATATACATACAAATGCTATAAATATATATGTCTTAGGCACATCAACTAATTGGGGTGCTGCAGGAATGGCTCAAAGTATTCCATCAACAGCATATATTGTTCATGGTAACTATTATAATACATCAAGTTTACCACATGAAATGGGTCATTGTTTAGGGTTATATCACACACATCATGGTACAGTTACAGAAACAGGTGGTGATATTAATCAATGTTCAGAGTTGGTCAATGGGAGTAACTCAACGACTTGTGGAGATTATATTTCTGATACAAGAGCTGATCCGAATGTATGGTCGAGTAATTCATGTAACTATTCAGGTACATTAACAGACGTAAATGGACAATTTTATAATCCAGACCCTTCAAATTTGATGTCATATTCATATAAACCTTGTCGAAATTTGTTTACTCCACTTCAATCGGACAGAATGAATAACTTCATCTTAAATACTCAAATATTGCAAAATGTTATACATTATGAAATTTCAGGTTCTCCTCGAATTTGCAATCAAGACACGTATACTATAAATAATTTACCTACTGGATCTACAGTTAATTGGAGTAGTATACCATCAGGAGTTGTTACATTTCAAGCAAATGGTGATTCTGTAATATTGACCAAAAATGGTAGCGGAGGAATAATAACCTTAACAGCACAAATTACAGTTAATGGGACAACATCTAATTTATCAAAAGAAAATATTTCTGTTGGTCAGCCTTTTATGATAACAGAAGAAAGCACTTTAGGATTAAAGAATATTGGGGGTGATGCATATCAAATAATTGCTGGTTCTGGCAATTATAAATATACTGGAAAATTAGTGGTCAATGATTATTATGGTATAGCAATAAGTTATTCATGGGCAAAAGTAGGTGGATCAACAACCTTACCAATTAATTGGTCAGCTTCTAATAATTCTGTCAGTGTGTACACAAAAACCAGCGGTCAAATGCTAAGACTTTCTTGTACTGCAAGTAATTCCTGTGGTTCATATACCAAAAATTTCACATTTTACTCTGGTATAAGCCCATTATTAGCCATTTATCCAAACCCTGCTACTACCTCCGTAACTGTAACGTTGAATGAAGAAGCTGAAACATCAGCTACTAGTATGATAACTTCAACAACGACTAAGTCTAACAATTATGATATTCAATTATGGAATTCAACAAGTTTGGTAAAAACTATATCTACAGATCAAAAAATTACACAGGTTTCATTAAACGGACTTCAACGAGGTATATATTATCTCCATCTAATTAAGAATAAAGAAATTATTGAAAAACAAATCTTGATAGTGAATTGATATAAAAGATAAACAATTTAATAATCCAAACTACGACCGCCTAATACTTAGGCTTCCTGCGGTCGGAACGACCCAGCAAGGAAGCGTCGGTTGAACCGTATTCCCGCTTGCAGGGGCTTGATTCAACGAGCGTGTAGGAGAAGAAGTAGTTATGGAGAAAGCGACCGGTTTGGATAAGTTGTCGCAGGAAGGAAAAGACAAAAGGAAGAACGAAAACAGCTATGGTAAGCAGTATTATTGTAATTCACTACTTATTTGGCATTTCCCAACGAAGTACATCCATAAATAAATGAGTTTATTGATTGTTATGTCAATAAAAGTATTTATTTTTACGTGATTTAATATCATGAAGAGCCGTGTGAAGTGAGACTTTCACGCACGGCTTGTCCTGAAAACTTTCGGGAATTCCGTGAAAACGCTATGGTGAAAGTCCATGTCGTGACGCGATAATGCGTAAGCGGAGAATTGCGCAGTATGAGTGATTAATGATTAAATTCATATGTAAACTTTTTGGTTGATAATCAGTAAGATTTTTAAAACTAAAAAAAAAAGAATATGATAAAAAATAGCACTATACTTACAGTAATATTTTTACTTTTTATAAGTATTACATACGGTCAGAGACCAAAGAATATTAAGAATTCTGAGGTAAAAGGATTATTTCTAACATATGCTGATTTTAAACAGAATAAATTAATCTGCTCATCGGATAATCAAAAAAAGGATATTAAAATTAAACTTAAGCAATTTTTTATTTCTCCTGAAATTAGTTGCTTTGAATTGCAAAAAGATACTGTATTTTATAAAGACAGCATTTTTGCGATACTTTTATCGAATGGCACTAATTACCGATTTATAAACCGAAACCCCTGCCTTATTGCCGATACATCTTTCCTCTTTATTTATACATACAATACTATTAAAACAGAGTATAAACAATATGGCCCAACTCGGCGTGCGAAAGAGATACCTGTTACATATTACTATTTTTCTTCAGGGCAAAACAAAGAAGTATTTTCTCTTACAGTTGCCAATCTTTGTAAGTATTTGCATATAGAATCGGATATTAAAATTGCAATAAATCAGAAGTTTAAAGGTGACGATATGCTTTATGCTACGAATCAAAAAACAGGGCGCTTCATTTTAAATGAGTTTCTTATAGAATTAATTAAAAAGAGTCAGTAAAGCTTAAGTTATACCTTAAAAAAAAAATGTACGGCCATGTTAGAAATAATAATTGATTTTAGTGTAAAGAATAAACTTATAGTTATCCTTTTTACGCTTACCATTGCTGCCTTTGGGTTATATGCTGTTTTACATATTCCGGTAGGTGCAGTACCCGATATTACGAATAATCAGATTCAGGTAATTACTACTTCCGGCAATTTATCAACGCAAGAGATTGAGCAATTTATTACCACACCAGTTGAAATGGAAATGGCCAATTTACCAGGTGTAAAGGAAATTCGTTCTGTCTCAAAATTTGGCATTTCGGTGGTTACGGTTGTTTTTGCCGAAAACATGGGAACCTACTTACCGCGCCAACTCATTGCTGAAAAAATTAAAACGGCATCGGCCAACATTCCCGAAGCGTATGGCTCGCCCGAAATGGGTCCGATAACCACCGGATTAGGCGAAATTTACCAGTATATTGTTGATGTAAAGCCTGAATTCAGGGATAAATACACCGCCATGGAATTACGTACTATTCAGGACTGGGTTATAAAAAGAAGATTATCAGGGATAAACGGGGTGGTTGAAATTAACAGTTGGGGTGGTTATTTAAAACAATATGAAGTGGCGATTATTCCTGATAGGATTAAAAGCCTTAGCATAAGCTTAATGGATATTTTTAATGCACTCGAAAATAACAATGGTATTTCGGGTGGTTCTTACATTGAAAAAACAAACCAAAGTTATTTTATCAGGGGCGATGGTCAGGCAAGGTCTTTAGCAGATATTGAAAATATAGTCGTAAAAAACAATGCTGGTGCGCCCATACTTATAAAAGATGTGGCAAACGTAAAGTTTGGTTTTGCTAATCGTTTTGGAGCAATTACAGCCAATGGCAAGGGCGAAACAGTGCTTGGTCAGATTATGATGCTAAAAAATGCCAATTCAAAAGTTGTGATCAATGAAGTGAAAACCAGGGTAGACGAAATTCAGAAAAACTTACCCGAAGGCGTTTTTATCAACCCTATTCTCGAACGGAGTGAACTTATAGCAGAAACCTCTTTTACGGTAGTTGAGAACTTAATTCTTGGCGCTATCATCGTACTGCTTATTGTGGTATTGATACTGGGAAACATTAGATCGGCATTGGTTATTGCTTCTATGATACCCTTAGCATTATTGTTTACGATTGGTATGATGTATATTTTTGGAATCGATGCCAATTTAATGAGCCTTGGAGCGCTCGATTTTGGGATAATAATAGACGGTGCAGTTATTATTGTAGAATTTATTGTGATACGGATGGGCTTGCAAAAAACCGAAATTTTGGCAGTTAAAGGCGATGAACGACAAACCATGATGGATAGCATTTCTATTTCCGGGGCTTCAAAAATGATGCAATCAGCCATTTTTGGGCAAGTCATCATTCTTATTGTTTTCATACCCATTTTGTCGTTAAGTGGTGTTGAAGGCAAAATGTTCCGCCCTATGGCTCTGTCATTTTCATTTGCCATACTTGGCGCTATGATATTGGGGCTTACATGGCTGCCCGTAGCTTCGTCGCTATTTTTAAAACCAAACAAAATCCAAAAACGAACTGTCTCCGATTGGATTATGGACAAAGTTCATCAATCATACTACCCGGTAATAAAATGGTCATGCGATCATAAACGTTGGGTGCTTGGAGCTGCTATTGTGTCGCTGCTATTTACCGGTTTTATTTTTACCCGCATTGGGGGCGAATTTGTACCTACACTCGACGAAGGCGATTTCGTAATACAACCTGTTTTAAAAACTGGAACTTCGCTAACCAATACGGTAGAAATGACCACAAAAATGGAAAACATTTTGTTAGAGAAATTTCCTAACGAAGTGGACCAAATTGTTTCGCGAATTGGAGCTGCTGAAGTGCCCACCGACCCCATGTCGATGGAAGAAATTGATATGATCATTAAACTAAAACCAAAGAAAAGTTGGACCGTGGCGAATAGTAAAGAAGAACTTGCTGATAAATTCAAAAGAGAACTATCCGTAATTCCGGGGGTGGAATATGAATTTACACAACCCATTGAAATGCGGTTTAACGAATTAATTACCGGAGTGCGCTCCGACATTGCCATTAAAATATTCGGCGAAGACCTCGACTACATCAACCAAAAAGCGCTGGAAGTAAAAAACCTTATTGCCGATGTGCCTGGGGCGAGCGACATTATTATGGAAAAAACAGCAGGTTTGCCCCAAATAAAAGTAAATTACAACAGAAGCAAAATCGCTTACTACGGCGTGGACATTAATACCTTGAACACCTATTTATCAGCAGCATTTGGCGGAAAAACAGCAGGCGTAATTTTTGAAGGTGAAAAGCGCTTCGATATGGTTATGCGCTTCGATAACCAAAACCGAACCGATATTGAAGATATTCGTCAGCTTCAGGTACCTGTTTCGACCGGACAAATGATTCCCTTTAGCGAGCTTGCCGACATTGAATACACAAAAGGCCCTGCAAAAATTTCGCACGATAATGCACACCGTCGGGTAGTTGTAAGCGTTAATGTACGCAACCGCGATTTACAATCGGTCATCGTTGATATTCAACAAAAAATTGATAAAAATATAAAACTCAAAGCGGGCAATTATATTGAGTATGGCGGACAGTTCGAAAATTTACAAAATGCTACCAATCGATTAATGATAGCCGTTCCGGTTGCCTTATTGTTGATTTTTATTTTTCTACATTTTGCATTCAAATCGTTCAAAGATGCTATTATGATTTTCACTGCAATACCTTTAGCCACGGTAGGTGGAGTAATACTGCTTTGGATTAGAGGAATGCCGTTCAGCGTTTCGGCAGGTATTGGCTTTATTGCGCTCTTTGGTATTGCTGTGCTAAATGGCATTGTACTGATTGAGCATTTAAAAGAATTGCAGCATCAAGGAATTACAAGTATGCGGGAATTAATACTTACCGGCACCAAAAACCGTTTGCGTCCGGTATTGCTTACCGCCGGAGCCGCTGCTATGGGCTTTCTGCCCATGGCTATTTCTACCGGTGCAGGCGCCGAAGTTCAGCGTCCGCTTGCCACAGTAGTAATTGGAGGACTTATTACTTCTACCATGCTAACCATGATTGCATTGCCTCTACTCTACGAAATATTTTACAACGTGAAAGGAATAAAGTTTTTTCCTCTACGCTTTATTCGTTCCAATACTGTTATTACATTACTTTTGATTTGTATTCCGGCAATTTCTTCTTTTGGGCAAAACGCTAAAATGGAATTAAACGATGTCGTTGAAACAGCGTTGCTAAATAACAAACAAATTGCCGCGTATAGTTTGACTGTTGAGGAAAGTAAAGCTTTAAAAAAGTCAGCTTTTGCACCCGGAAAAACCGTATTTAGCTATGGTACCGACCAAAACAATATTGCCGAAAACGGTTATCCCTTAAAAGTTTGGGGCGTGGAACAAAGTTTCAGTTTCCCAACACTTTATTCGGCAGAAAGCAATGCAATGCAAATTCAGGTAAAAATAGCGGAAGCCAATTTGAACAATCAAAAAAATGCGTTAATCAAAAATGTTTCGTTTGCTTTCTTCGATTATCAAATTCTTATGAACAAGCAAAAACTGTATCAAAAGCTTGACAGTCTTTATTCCTTATTACTTGTTAATTCAGAAAAAAGAGCTGTAAAAGGCGATGTTAGTCAGCTTGAAGTTATGAACATAAAGGCGAAAAAGAATCAAACCACCATTCAGTTAAATACATTAAAAGTTGATGCTGCAAATGCCTATAATCGATTAAAAATTCTGATGAATCATAAAGACGATTTCTCTGTACCTTCTAACATTGAGCCCTTGGCTGAAATTAACGAAATACCTCATTCTTTGCCTATTTTTGATGTATTACGAAATGAGTCTGAATATTATAACTCAATGGTTCGAATTGAAAAAAACAAGATGCTTCCCGATTTTTCTATTAATTATTTTTTAGGCTCCAATCAATACCAAAACAGTAAATATTATCATGGTTTTCAGGTTGGAGTGGCTTTACCCTTGTTTTATGGCAGCTCAAGTGCTAAAATTAATGCGGCAAAACTTTCAGCCAATGCCAAACAATTATCCACCGAAAACGAACTCAACCTTTTAAATAATCAATTGACACAATTGTTAAGCGAACAGCTTAAATACAAAACCTTGCTCGATAATTTTAAAACATCGGGAGAGCCCTTAATGACTGCAATAATGGAAACTGCATTAAAATCTTATGAATTTGGTGAAATCAATTATTATCAATTTGTAAACAGTTATGAAACGGCTATTCAAATACAACTCGAACAATTGGAAAATGTACTGAAATACAATCAAACAACTTCTGAAATAAAATATTTTTCAAAATAAACTGTATCTGTATGAAAACTAAAATAATTATAGCATTAACTCTAAGCGTGTTATTAATATCATGCAAAAACAAAACTGAACAAAATTCAGATAAAGATATGGGGTTGGTAGAAATATCTAAAGCTCAATTTGAATCGGAAAAAATGACGATAGGGGAACCTAAGTTATATACCTTTGCCGATAAGGTCCGTTTTACCGGTACAATTATTCCAACAGTAAATGGGCGAGCCCAAATAAGTTTACCCTTGCCCGGAATAATTGAGAATATTCGCTGTAAACCGGCTCAAATGATTCACAAAGGTGCTGTTCTGTTTGAAATTTCAGGTCATTGGTTTATCGACTTGCAAAAAGATTTTTCAGAATCATCGGCTATTCTTTCGAAATTAAAAAGCGATTATCTGAGAGCAAAGGAATTGTACAATGAAAATATTAGTACTCAAAAGGATTTCACAGCTGCCGAAAGTAACTATTATGCCGAAAATGCGAAGCATAAGGCATTGAAAACTAAACTTGAAAGCATGGGGCTTGACGTGGCAAAAATTGAAAAGGGAGAATTTTATCCCTCTTTTCCCGTAAAATCGCCCATTAATGGTTTTGTTTCAAGTATCCAGGCCTCATTAGGTCAATATATTGAGCCTCAGCAAACAATAGCAGAAATCATCGACAATAACTCTTTCCAACTAAAACTATACGTTTTTGAGAAAGATATAGATAAAATTAACATTGGACAAACGGTTGAATTTTATTTAAATGCGAATAAAGCACAAAAGTATCAGGCAACTATAAATGCTATCGGGAAAACCATCATGCCCGACTCTAAATCCATTGAGTGTTATGCAACTATAGCTAAGCTCAATAGTATCAATATGGTTAGTAATCAATTTATTGAAGGCGAAATTTTTGTAACTTTAGATTCGGTTTTATCCGTTCCTGAAACAGCAATTATCAATTCTGAAAATGATCAGTATGTATTAATGTTTGAAAAAGAAGAAAACGCAATATTCTATTTCAGAAAAATAATAGTCAATACAGGTCGCAAAGCCAATAATTACATTGAACTGACTGGGCAGAAGCCATTAAAAAAGTTGTTATTATCTGGAACTTATAATATTGTTATTGAGTAGAATAATGACAGAAATTAAAAATTAGAAAAACGCCAGTGCATAATACTTAGGCTTTCTGCGGTCGGCACGACCCAGCAAGGAAGCGTCGGTTGAACCGTATTCCCTTTTTGCAGGAGGATCATTCAACGAGCGTTAAAAAGAATATGTTATCTATGGAGAAAGCAGCAGGTTTTGTGAGGGTTGTGGCAAAGAGGGTAAGACAAAAGGAAGAACGAAAACAGCTGTGGTAAGCACTATTATTGGCAGAACACATTATCAGGCTTAGCTCCATCGATACAGGCTGAAAAAATACGGTAATCTCAAACTATCTTATTGTAGGATTGTTTAATTAATATTGAAAAACTTTTTTATCAATTTTAAATCCATTTATTTTTATGAACAAAACAGCATTTGGCTTAATGGCCTTCCTTTTTTTGTTCTCGATGGTTGCAAAAGCACAAAGTGTAAGCGGCGACTGGAAGGGAACATTGTCCGTTCAGGGCATAAATCTTGAACTTATTTTCCACATCAGCGACAAAGATGGCGTTTACACTTCCACTATGGATGTACCTGCACAGGGTGCAACAGGTATTCCTGTTGAAAAAACAGAGTTTGTCAACAATCAACTCAGCATAAGCGTTCCCGCAGCTAAAATTGTTTTTTCTGGTGAATTGACAGGCGATAGCATTGCAGGAAATTTTGAACAAATGGGCATGAAATTACCTTTAACGCTCCGAAAATTCAAAAGTAAACTACCCGGCAACACGGCATTGGTTACCTCCGACGAAAAACTCAAACAATTGGCTGCACTCGATCAGGGCAACTACAAATATAAGGTAGCCGACTATTTTGCACGCCCTAAAGCATCTTCTTTCCGCTTGTCGCCCAATGGTAAATACATGTCGTATCTCGAAAAGGATGACAAAAACAAAAACCACGTATATGTGAAAGAAATTGCCACCGGTAAAGTCAACCGTGCCATCGAAGAAAAGGATGAATTGATAAAAGGCTATGGATGGATAAGCGATGAAAAACTTTACTACATGATGGACAAGGGCGGAAACGAAAATTTCCACATTTATGCAACAAATATCGATGGCACTAACGCCAGCGACCTGACGCCTTTCGAAGGGGTAAGAGCCGGTATTATCAGCGTATTGAAAGATCAGAAAAATGTAATTATTTTTCAGATGAATAAAAACAACAAACAGATATTTGAACCTTACCGCCTGAATGCTGCCACCGGCGAAATCACGCAATTGTTCGAGAACAAAGATGCTGCTAATTCTATTCAGAGTTACGAATTTGACAAAGATGGAAATCTGAGAGCCTATACGCAATTGAGAAACGGTGTAGAAACCGAGTTTTACTACAAGGATCCCAGCACAAACGAATTTAAACTTATGAAAAAGATGAACTGGGACGACAGCTTCGGTATCATAAGTTTCAATTATAAATCGGCCAACAAGGATGAAGCCTATGTGTACAGTAACCTCGACAGCGACAAAGCTCGCATTATACTTTACGACTTCAAAGCTGACAAAAAGATAAGTGAAGTGTTCTCGAACCCCGATTACGATGCAACAAGCATGCATTTATCACGAAAACGCAATTATGAAATCGATTATTTTGGTTATGATGGCGAAAAATCGGAAATTATTCCGGTAAGTAAAACCTACAAGGACCTTGACAGCAGGGTGAAAAAACAATTTCCCGGAAAAGAATACGGTGTAACCGGTTACGACGACGATGAAAAAACATTCCTTATCGTACTTCAAAGTGATAAGTTGTATGGCACTTATTACGAATACAATACGACTACTGGTAAGTTTAAACTGCTTTACGACCTTATGCCGCAACTTAAAGAAACCGATATGGCAGTTATGAAACCGATTACATTTAAAAGTCGCGATGGATTAACGATACATGGTTACATTACCCTGCCCAAAGAAGCGCTCGCCGGTAAAAAAGTACCGATGATCGTGAATCCGCATGGAGGACCACAGGGCATACGCGACAGTTGGGGATTCAATCCCGAAGCTCAGCTTTTTGCAAGCCGTGGTTATGCTACCTTACAGGTGAATTTCAGAATCTCAGGTGGCTACGGGAAAGAATTTTTGAGAGCCGGATTCAAACAAATCGGTCGTAAAGTAATGGACGATGTGGAAGATGGTGTAAAATATGCCATTTCGCAAGGTTGGGTGAACGAAAACAAAATTGGCATCTACGGTGGAAGTCATGGTGGATATGCCACGCTTATGGGACTTGTGAAAACACCCGATTTATATGCTTGCGGAGTGAATTACGTAGGTGTTTCGAACATTGAAACATTGTTTAAGTCAATGCCGGAGTACTGGAAACCACAATTAAAAATACTGGGCGAAATATGGTACGATCTGGGCAACCCTGAAGAGCTTAAAATTGCGCGTGAAGTATCGGCAGTGAACAATGTCGACAAAATTAAGAAACCTTTGCTGGTGGTACAGGGCGCTAACGATCCGCGTGTGAACATCAACGAGAGCGATCAGATTGTGACTGCACTCAGGGCCAAAGGTTTTGATGTGCCATATATGGTAAAATACAACGAAGGTCATGGATTCCAACGCGAAGAAAATCGTATGGATTTTTACAGCGCCATGTTGGGATTCTTTGCCAAGCATCTGAAATAAACAAAATAATCAACGCCGGAATGGACTGATAAATACAGATTCCACAAAGCGACAACAATAAAAACCCCCGGTAGCAAGCATTGCAACCGGGGGTTTATCATAATATTGTTGAATATTCGGGGCACGACTGATAGTCGCACTCCGAATAAAAGACACAAAAAGACTGTGGAAGCGTTGAATCGTTGAACTGAACGAGCATAGTGGTTTGGATTCGATACCTTATTCTTTTCCACGTTTGCTGAATTATTCCTCTGAAACTTGAAATACAACTCAACTAATGCTTCCTTGTTGAGGGGATATTTTGAATAAATTGACGTTTCTAAATATTCTTCTCTCCTTTAAAAAGAGAGAGCAAATGGTGATTTCAATTATTTGTTTTCGTTTTTTTATTCCACTTGGGATATTTGATTCAAATCTATTTCAATTATACTTTTCTCCTTTACAAAATATAATTTTGATCCTATTTTTTTTGCTTTCCCAGAAATATCTATTTTTGCCACAATTGCATTGTTTTCATCTACAACAATAGTATTCTCCTTATTTGTCAGAAATACAAGTTTATTGTATTGCAAATTAAGTTGATAAAATTGATCATCACCGTATAGATTGACGATATTTAAATCTTTGTCAATTGCAAGAATCATATTTTTCTTTGTATGCACATAATGATTTAGTGTATCTGTAAGAATTATACTTTTATAAGTAGTATCATATTTGTTATAAATGTTGCGACCAATAAAGCCAACAAGTTCTCCATACACCTTTTTGTCAAATGATTTTTCAGAGATCAATGTCCCATCCTTCACAGAGCATTTAGCAATTTTATCTTTATACAAAACAATTAATTCTTCTTTGTCAATTAATGATGCGTTTATTTTTCCACTTTTATCATCAACTGTATTAAGAAATAGTTTGTGTCCATTTTTAATGTCAAATGCAGCCAAATATGGTTTGCCTTGTTTTATTTGCGCATAGTTTAATAGACATGAGCCGGTATTAATCATAAACAATGTGCTATCCATGCGCATAATATAAGAACTACTTGTCAATTTTTCAGGAAGAGGACTGGACCAGATAACATGACCATTCAAATCCAATCGGGAAATTTTTTCTTTTGAAGCAAAATAAATATCCAAACTATCAATTATCACATTGGATCTAATACCTGTTTTCATTTCTTTAAAAAAAGCTGTTCCGGTTACAGCATCGTAATCCCAACCCGCACCGGTATTTAAGTTTACCGAGTGTAATCCTGATGATACAACAAGGGCAACTGTATCGTTTATCATAAATATATTATTCAAACCATATTGCTGACTTATAGGCCTTTTCCATATTGAATTTCCGGTGTTTAAATCTATTCCTTCGAAATCGATATTGTTATAAAAAAGTTGATTGCTGATATATGGAGTATATCCTATACCAATTTGTAATTCAGACTGAACAAATGCGATAGTATTTTTTGCTTTCCATAGCTCTTCTCCATTTCCGAAATCAAGGCAATAGGTTTTCTTTAATCCGGTTTTAAAAATGAATTTCCCATCCTGTTCGAGATAGTAGTTCTGATAATTTATATCCTTTTCCCATATCGTTTTCTTGTTTGCTAGATCATACAAGATGACATTACCATTGTTTTGGAGTAAGTTTCCACCCATAAACAATCCCCTAAGCTGAACCGTAATACAATTTGACTCAGTTACGAGATATGAATGTTCAATTCGATCCGGAAATATAAATTCTGTTCCAACAATCTCTTTATTACTAATCATATTTTTACCAAAGTCTCCTTCTTTATTTATGACTTTGCTATTCTGTGCAATGGCATGAAATCCCATACAACCCAAAATTCCGATAAATACTATTTTCTTCATTTCATCTGTTTTTTTAATGTTTCACGCCTCCATTTAATTTTTTATTCTTCTCCCTCTCGTAAAGGTAGGGAGCAGAGCCTTATTATTATTTCGTATTGTTCTTTCTGCATTTAATAATGTATCTAATCTTGTGAATTTACTAGCTTGAACACTACGGTTGCTCTGATCTTTTAGCCTTATGTGTTGAAATTCTATTATTGTTTCGTTGATGATTTGTCTCTATTGCATCGGCTGTCTTTATATTTGGACATTAGCAAGTTAATATCACCGTCCAAAGATAAATAACACATTTAACAACAGCAAGCTTTTGGGAGGAAAAGAACAAAAAAAAACACAAGTTTAAGGTCGGGTAAGTGCACTTTCACAAAACAACAAACAATAAAAAGCCCCCGGTAGCAAGTAATTTGCAACCGGGGGTTTCTATTATTGAATCGTTGAATCGTGAATTATCAACTCCTCGAATTTTCAACTCTTCAAATTGTCAATTGTCAATTGTCAAATAGTAAATACTTAGACTCCGCTGAACATATTGAAACCGCCATCGACAGGCAATACAACCCCTGTGATAAAGCTTGCAGCCGGAGAACATAAGAACTGAACGGCACCATTCAACTCAGTGATGTCACCAAAACGTTTCATAGGTGTATTGGCAAGTACTTTCATGCTACGATCGGTCAATGAACCATCCGGATTGATAAGCACGGCACGGTTCTGGTCACCGATAAAAAAGCCGGGAGCAATGGCATTCACGCGAACTCCGTCTCCGTATTTCATAGCCATTTCCATGGCAAGCCATTGTGTAAAGTTGCTTACAGCTGCTTTGGCTGCCGAATATCCCGGCACACGTGTCATGGATTGAAAAGCTGCCATTGAAGATACATTAATGATACTTCCTGATTTCTGTTGCGCCATCACCTTACCAAAAACATAACTCGGATACACTGTACCGTTCATGTTGAGGTTGGTCACTTTGTCCCAGTTGGCGATTTCCATATCGAAAAAGCTCTGATCATCTGCCAGGGTAGCTCCGGGAATATTACCACCTGCTATATTCAACAGGATGTCGATGCTTCCCCATTGCGCTACAATTTCGTCGGCTGCCTTTTGCAAACTTGGAATATCGAGCACATTACCAATGATGCCAATGGCCTGACCACCTTCGGCAGTTAATTCAGCCACACGTGCATCAAGATTTTCCTGACGTATGTCCATGGCCACAACGCGGGCACCCGCTTTTACAAAACTTTTGGCAATACTTCCTCCCAAAACGCCCCCTGCACCGGTAATTACCGCTACTTTACCTTCAATACTAAACATTTCGTTCATAATATATTATTTTTTACAATTAGTTTTTCTGTGTATATCATTTATATATCTGCCCCCTAACCCCCTAAAGGGGGAATAAGACAGGTACTTTGAGTTTTGTTATTTTATAATCATCTCCTTGTGTGTCCTGATTTTTAATCTCGGTCATGGGAGTTTCATGTGTTTATATATCTGCCCCCTAACCCCCTAAAGGGGGAATAAGACAGGTACTTTGAGTTTTGTTATTTTATAATCATCTCCTTGTGTGTCCTGATTTTTAATCTCGGTCATGGGAGTTTCATCTTTTGTTTTTACTGTTGTTCTACTGAACTTACTTCGTCGCTCCAACACGCCTGATGTTGCCATTATTGAGCTTAACATTGCCGATGTCGGGCTTTATGATTTATTGATTTCGTTGGCTACAGTGGCCATAATGCCCGAAACTTCGGCCAAAGCATACATACGTCCGTAAAACGAATAACCCGGATTGTCGGGTTTGTTCACATCGTCGAGCATAAGTTTACCATGATCCACACGCATAGGTAAGCCAGGATGTTCACGTTCGAAAATACGCACCAATTCAATTAAATGCCCACGTCCTTCGAGGTGATTGGCTTCCATAAAGTTTCCGTCGGGCTCCACGTCTGTACTTCGCAAATGCAGGAAATGCGTTCTTTTTGCAAATTTAGCAGCCAAAGCAGCCACATCGTTGTGTAAACCCGAACTGAGCGAACCGGCACAAAATGTAATTCCATTGTTAGGCACATCTACTGCATTCAGCACCCATTCAATGTCCTTTTCGTTGGTGACAATGCGTGGTAAACCCAACACAGCCATTGGAGGATCGTCGGGGTGAACACAAAGATTAATGCCAGCCTCGCGGGCTGTAGGAATTACAGTTTCGAGAAAATACTTCATGTTCGCGCGCAATTGTTGCTTGTCAATGCCATCATATTTTGCCAACAACGCTTTGAAAAGCTCTACAGGTTTTTGCACATCTCCTTTGAAGCTGTCGTTTACAAAGCCCTGCGTTTTCACGATAATCGTCTGCACCAAATCTTCGCGTTCGGCCTGCGTAATTGTTTTTGCAAGCGCAGCCACCTTTTCGAGTTCAGCTTCGGAATAATCTTTTTCGGCATCTTTCCTGTTCAGGATGTGCAAATCGAAATAAGCAAAACGTATTTTGTCGAAAAACAAAGTTTGTGTACCGTTGGGAAGTTTAAAGTTCAAATCGGTACGAATCCAGTCGATAACAGGCATAAAGTTATACACAACTGTTTTGATACCTGCTTTTCCGAGATTGCGAAGACTTTCGCAATAATTCTGAAGCAATCTTTCTCTGTCGGCGCCTCCGAATTTAATACTTTCGGACACGGGCAAACTTTCGACCACCGACCAACGCAAGCCGAAACTTTCGATATAGTTTTTCATGTCGGTAATGGCTTCGTAAGTCCATACATCTCCATTTGGCACATCGTGCAAAGCTGTTACTATGCCCTCCACTCCTATTTGCCGAAGCATATCCAATGTGATACGGTCTTTTCTGCCGAACCATCTCCACGTTTTTTCCATTCTATTTTTTATTTAAAAACCAAAACAAATCTGATAATGTGCCAATGAGACAATATGCCAATGTGCCAATGAGACAATAAGACAATGTGCTAATCGTTGAATTAACCCCAGTCTACAGTCTCCAGACTTTAGACAAAAGAACAAAGAACAAAGACAAAAGACAAGAAAGTCAAGGACCTCCAGCCGAAACCCGAAACCCGAAACCCGAAACTCAGAACTCGAAACTCAGAACTCGAAACTAATTATGATGTCCCATATTCAATTTTATCTTTTTCAAATCTTCCAGGTTGTGCACCGGACGTTCGATATCGTAAGGAATCGGACGTTTAGAGAAAGTCTGGAAATAAAGCAGACAGGCATCTTTCCACCAAACGGCATCTTGTGCCTGAATGCGCAATTTCGATTGCACTTCCGCAAATCGTTGCGCATCGATAAATGGTTCAGCCTTGTCCCATATTTTCTGAAACCCGCGCACATCATTCACACCTTTATCGTAGGTGTAACACATTTCGTCCCACAGCGTTCGTCCACTTTTCATTTTATAATCCCATGCCAAATGATGAAACCATAAAATATACGCGTCGGGGCAGGTAGCCGGATCGTTGAATTGTTCTTTTAAAGGAGAAGCATATTGACTTACTGCATTACTTCCACTTGTAGTACGGTCGAAACCAAGACCTTTGGCATCTGCATTGTGATAATACTTTGGCAACCAATCAGGACGCGCACCTGCAACATCACACCAGGGTTCCGGTCCGTAGTGATGCGTCCATGCAAAGATATGGTGTAATCCTAAAGGCATCATATAGTCAACGGCAGTCTGGTGCGAAGCCAGCATCATATTTTTAACCGACAATTGAAAATCGGCAACAGACATCGAATTTGGAGCAACCGTTGTTCCCCTCTCCTCAAGGAGAGGGGTAAGGGGTGAGGTAAAAGTCATTTTAATCCATTCATCAGCAATTTGTTCGGAAGTCATTTGATTGTTCCATGCCAACCGACCAAAAGCGTACCAGTTGGCTTGTGCAAAGTGATGGCCGGTCCAGTTCACATCCTTACCAATATTAGCAACGCCCGCAATGGCAGATAATTTATTTCCAAAAATATGTCCATCCGTTACTTTGGCTACTGTAGCGCCTTTTCCATTACAATAGGTATCGGCTTTCAGGAATTCTTCCCACATAGGCGAAAGAAAAACCAAATGATTGGAATGTCCGAGGTATTCCTGTGTAATCTGTAGCTCGGGCATCAATGGAGTTTTCTTCATTGCGCCGAACAAAGGACTAAAAGGCTCGCGCGGCTGAAAATCAATAGGGCCGTTTTTCACCTGAATCATTACATTGTCCCTGAACTTTCCATCGAAGTTGATAAATTCCTTGTAGGCCAGTTTAGCGCGGTCATCGCCCGGTTCGTACACAAATGCACGCCACATAACAATACCATTGTGAGGTTTCAACGCATCTGCAAGCATATTGGCGCCATCCACGTGTGTGCGTCCATAGTCCATAGGGCCGGGAAGTCCTTCCGAATTTGCTTTCACCAAAAACCCACCAAAGTCGGGAATAAGTTTGTAAATTTCGTTGGCTTTATCTTTCCACCATTGCTGCACCTTCACATCCAATGGATCGGAAGTAGGCAGTCCGCCCAATTCCTTTGGCGAGGAAAAATTAATCGATAGAAAAACACGCATATTATAAGGACGCAACACTCCGGCTATGGCTTTTACTTTCTGAAGATATTCAGCCGAAAGAATTTTTGGAGAAGCGTTTACATTGTTCAATACAGTGGCATTGATACCAATAGAAGCGTTTGCACGTGCATATTCCTGATAGCGTGGAGAAAGAACAGTCGGTAATTCTTCCCAGTTCCAGATAGAATGTCCAGAATAACCACGTTCCACAGTTCCATCCAGGTTGTCCCAATGATTGAGGATACGCACCGCATACGAAGGTTTTTCTTTTATATTTAACTGATCGGAAAACTCATTCATTTGAACGAGACGCAACAAATGAAATACCCCATAAAGTAAACCTTTGTCGGTAAGCGAAGCCACAACAGTAACTTTCGTTCCATTCCTATTTATGGCTTTAATAATATAGCCTTCCTCGCCAAGCGCTTTCAGCTCCTTCGAAAGTCCAAAAGATTGAACCGCGGGGTCTTTTATTGTTCCGATCACTAGCGAGTTTTGAGTGATTTTTTTCTGGTATACAAGTTCGTGACTTGTCATTTCCTTCCACGCTCGCCGAAACTCAGCAGCTGAAAATGAATTTGTTGCACCAGCCAAACCAGAAAAAACTGTATTTACACAAGTGGTTTCACTGAACCGAAGCCATAAACGACTGCCGTCTTCGGCATTTAGCCGAAGCACGACAGTCACCATGAAAAAACACAAAAACAATCCTCTTTTTCCCCTACTTCGCATACCTAATCATTAATAAACAAATCTTCACCTTTTAAATTAACAAATTTTTGAAGCACTTTATTTTCATTCACTGATTTATCATCAGGCTGTGCTCCCCCCACCGACAATAATATTTTTCCCGATTCCACGACTGCCACATTTTCGTTGTTTCGGCCTGCCAACTGCGAAGGTTGCAACAAAAATTCCACGGTTTTTGTTTCACCTTTTTTCAAATGTATTCTGTTGAAACCTTGCAACGCACGTATTGGTTTTTTCAACTTACTATCAGGCAGCGAAATATATAACTGGACCACTTCATCGCCATCCATTGCTCCGGTATTAGTTACATCCACCGAGATGTTTAAATTGTCGCCGACTTTGAGTTCGTCAGGTACATTTTTAAATGCATACCGAAAGGTGGTATAACTCAATCCGTAGCCAAAGGGATAAAGCGGAACGCCTTCGAAGTAACGATAAGTTTTACCCTTCATATCATATTCATCGAAAGCAGGAATCTGCTGTATATTTTTGTAAAATGTCAAAGGTAATCTGCCGGCGGGATTATAATCGCCAAAAATAACATCGGCAATCGCCTGACCGCCTGCCTGTCCCGGATACCATGCTTCGAGAATGGCGGGAATGTTTTCGGCTTCCCAATTGAATGCCAATGCACTTCCATTGAGCAAAACCAACACAGTAGGTTTGCCAAGTTGCTGAATAGCACGGATCAATTCGGTTTGTGTTTCGGGTAATTGAATATCATCCCGGTCGCCGCCATTAAAACCATTCACCCTTACTTTCATTTCTTCGCCTTCGAGCATTGGACTCAAGCCCATGCAAAGCACCACCAAATCGGACTGTTGAGCCAGTTCAATTGCTGTTTTCTTCAAATCATTGTCGGGTTGATCCCATAAAATATGCACATGCGAATACTCCGATTTATCCTGAACATATTCAACCCGTATGTCATAGGATTTACCGGCTTTCAACTCAATAAATTCATATCCTTTGCGGGAATGATGCTCATTTAAAACGCCAAATGTTAACAACTTACCATCTATCCAAAGTCTGAAACCGTTCATTGCCTCACCACCTATAGCGTATTTCCCGGTTGCCGGAGGCACCAACACTCCTTTCCAACGAACAGAAAAACTGTCGTATTTGAAATCGGTAAAAGGCGCTTTTGTCCACCAGGTAAAATTCACGTTCGGGTCAGTTCTTTTGTGTTTTGCCTTTCCTTTTAATTGCGGATTATCAAAATACTCAGCTCTCAGTCCTTTCGCTTTCATCGATTTATCGGTGAAGAAAAATTCTTCAGGAATAACCGTAAGGCAGGGAAGTCCCTCAGCCAGTTCGCAACCCTGCGCATATTTTACTTCTGCGTTGGGCAGTTTTTCTACAATTCCTTTCAAAGGTGTTGATTCAAAGGAAGGATAACCGTTATAGTTTCCGAGCAAAATTTCGCGATCATTGGCATTAGGTCCAATCACAGCAACGCGTTTTACATTTTTAGAATAAGGAAGAATATTGTTTTTGTTTTCGAGTAAAACAATGGATTTTCTTGCCGATTCCAAAGCCATAGAGCGATGCAGATCACAGTCCACTATCTCCAACGGAATTTTCGAAAAAGGGACAGCTGTGTCCGGATCGAACTGACCCAATTTCATTCGGGCCAATATCAGTCTTTTCACTGAAACATTGATTTCACTTTCGGGAAGCAAGCCATTGTGTACTGCATTCAGCAGGTACTTTGCATAAGTATCGCCACAGTTTAAATCGGTACCGGCTTTTACAGCCATTGCAGCTGCTTCTTCGGGCGAAGCTGTGACATGATGCCCTTCTTTTTCGAAGAAATCACGAATGGCCCAACAGTCGGAAACGATATAGCCCGGAAAATTCCATTTATTACGCAACACATCTTCCAAAAATTCGTTTCCACAACAAGGAGCGCCTTTAAAACGTTGATAAGCACACATCACAGAATAAACGCCGGCTTCGGTCACTGTACGTTTAAAATGAGGAAAATAGGTTTCGGCCAGGTCATAATCATTGGGCCACACATCGAAAGAGTGACGCGTTGATTCTGGCCCGCTATGAACGGCAAAATGTTTGGCCGTAGCAATAAGTTTGAAGTATTTCGGATCATTTCCCTGCAATCCCTTGATGAAAGGAATCGCCATCTCGGCAGTCAGGAAAGGATCTTCGCCATAAGTTTCCATGCCCCTTCCCCAGCGTGGATCGCGAAAGATATTGATATTGGGCGTCCAAAAAGTAAGCCCCTGATAAATCTCGCGCTTGTTGCGACTCACGTAATCATTGTATTTTGCGCGCGCTTCATCCGATATAGCATTTGCGTTGGTAGCCATTTGATTCGTATCCCACATGGCAGCCATGCCAATGGCCTGAGGAAAAACAGTAGCCAACCCCGAACGGGCCACGCCATGAAGGCATTCGTTCCACCAATTATAAGCCGGAATACCCAAACGTTTGATTTCAGGCGAATCATAACGCATAAGCTGTACCTTTTCTTCGAGCGTAAGATTCGAAACCAAATCTTCGGTACGTTCTTCAAAGCTCAAGCTTGTATTCTTCCACCGATCAATTGCATTTAAATTGAAAACATTTAAAAATAACGCAACTACAATATATAAAATAAATAATTTCGGTTTTTTCATTTCAAACTTTTCTAATTGTCAATAACTCAATTTTGGGTCTTTATTTATAGATCACTTTATGTCAATTATTTATAAAAGCATCGTTCGCCGAAGTAGCATACAATCCAATCAAAGCGCCGGTAAATCCTCCTGCCACATTGGTCGAAAGAATATCTCCAGATACCGAGCCTCCAAGCTTCACGAAGTCGATGCCATTGATGGAATAACTAAATTGATAATTATCGCCGACAGCTTTTACCTGTAAACCGATAGGATTTTTTACATCAATTTTAGTACTGGCTAAAATGGTAGAGTTACCATTTTCTGTCCTTTCGATTAATAAATAAAAGTCCTTGTCCTTTTTAGTAATTCCAAAAACATAATTGAATTTTTCGCTTTGCAAACACGTAATTCCTGCCAATTCTTTTTCAGATTTTGGACTAAATTCTAATGTTGTATTAAATGAAAAATTCATATGTTGTTGACGATAAAAAAGGGTCGAAGTAGGTTTCATCTCCTTTATATTAACCTGAAAAGGAGAAATTTCCAATCCTTTTTTTGTGAAAGCAATAAAATCCTCACGGGGTCCTCTTAGTCCAATCCATCTGAAATCCAATTTTGGTTCCATAAAATCATCTGTAAAAGTAAAGTTCCCGTTAGGGAAAAATCCTTCTTTCCCTGTTTTATTTTCAACACCTTCCGGCATTTTCAGTTTCGGTTCCATGGGTATCAAGCCGTTTTGGAAGACAGGAAATGTACCCGTCCAGTCCACAGGCAAAATAAATGTTTCACGCCCTGTATTTACATTTTGCTTTTCGTTAGGACGAACAGCCAGAAACACACCATAATACTTACCATCAGGGCCTTCAATCAAATCGGCATGTCCGGCCCAATCAACTTTATAACTTCTATTGTTGCTAAAATATCTCTGTGTAAGTATAGGATTGCTTGGCGCAGGTTTGTACGGTCCTTTCGGGCTGTTGCTAATAAAAACAACTTCGCTGTGCCATCCTCCGGTACCCCCTTCGGCACACATTAAATAATACATTCCATTTTTTTTGTAAATATGAGGCGCTTCAATCCAGATTGGCTTTTTCGTAATATCAACTCCTCCATCTACAATCATTTTATCTGTTTCGGGAATTACCTGATCTTTTTCAACATCGTATTCCCAAACCTTAATCACACGATGCCCTTCATACTGTTCTTTTCCTTTTTCGGGAGCATCGTTATGAACCACATAAGCTTTTCCGTCTTCGTCGAAGAATATTGAAGGGTCAATTCCCTCAAATTGTAGTTGAATGGGATCGCTCCAACCCTGAAACGGATCTTTTGTTTTTACAATCATATTGCCAATTCCGCCTGCAAATTGTGTGGTTATCATATAAAAAGTGTCGTTGTTAGAATTATACCTGATTGTTGGAGCATAAATACCGGCGCTTATTCCCGTATCCTGTACTTTAAGTTGCGATGTACGATCCAGCACATGACCTATTTGTGTCCAGTTCACCAAATCTTTCGAATGAAAGATAGGAATTCCGGGAAACAGAGCAAACGACGAACACACCATATAATAATCGTCTCCCTTGCGGGTAATACTTGGATCGGGATAACAGCCCTGAAGAACAGGATTATAAAATTCATCAGCTTTCAAAGGAAAATCATTATACACCTGATCATTACCCTGATAAACAAATTTGCTAAAAACAGGAGCATTTTTGATTGCAGTTGTTTTTTTCTTACTGTTACCGGCAAATGTGGCCATCGCGAATATCGTCATATAAACTGTCAACAAAACAATTTGCTTTCTGTTAATTAATTTTAATCCAAATTTATTCTTTTTCATCATTGTGTTTTTATTTTGCTTCAAGTCTTTGAGGTTAACCAAGTTTCTATTCGGGTATATTACTGTATTGTTCAATGAAAGAACTTGTTACCGGCTTGAACAAAAGTTGTGAAAACATATACAGGTTTTGCTTCCAGACTTTGAAATCGTGAGATCCATCAGGGATAACCTGATAAATATGCGGAACCTGATTTACTGCCAGATAATCGTGAGTGCGTTTGCTGATATCAATCAACCCATCTTTGTCGCCACACGAAATCCAAAATAGTTTAAGCTTTTTTCTGGCATTTTCTATATTCGGTATCAATTCCTGTGGAGTTTTGGTATTTGGAGCTGACGAAAAACCACCCACCCATGCAAAAGTGTTCAGGTTGCCAAGCCCAAAATTCAACGATTGTCCACCACCCATCGAAAGTCCGGCCAAAGCACGGTTTTTCTGATTTTTGCGTACCGGGTAGTTTTTTTCTACATAAGGTATCAGGTCATTGAGTAAATCTTTTTCGAAAGTTGCAAAAGCCTCAACTTTAGGAGCGTCAAATATATTGCCTTCTGCTTTGTCATTCTTCATGGCTCTTCCATTTGGCAGCACCACAATCATAGGAACGATTTTCTTTTCCGCATACAGGTTATCCAGAATCACCTGAGGATTCCCCTGATTAAACCATTCTTTTTCGTCGCCACCAATACCGTGAAGCAGGTAAAGTACAGGATATTTTTTAGTTTTTGAATATCCGGGAGGAGTGTAAATCAATGCTCTGCGGGTATTTCCGACAGTGGAGGAATTATACTCTATTGTATCAATTATGCCGTGTTGAATTTCGGTTCTCGGAATATCAAATCCGTCTGGCGCAGCTTTATAGAACTGACCATTTGCTGTTGGGATTATTAAAAACGCAACCAATAATGATAATATGCTATTTTTCATCTAATTAAAATAAATTGTCAACTAAAAAAGGTATCAACATCATTTCCTGAATTACAGATAATTCCAATCCATAATCATCTAAATATCACTTTAAGCCGAGCGTAGATTAATAATACATGACAAGCTGCTATAAATTTTATTTACTTGATGCAGCTGTAAAAGACGATGCAGGCAATCCTTCCTTATTGTATAAGTTTGCTCCTGCCGGATTATCGGCCCAGGCATAACGTACTTCAACCGGATTGTTTATCTCATCGCTCCAAACGATCACTTTATTGCCAATAATTTCGGCCTTTGCCCAAACAAACTTTTTGTCGGCTCCGGCAATCGCAAAGTATTTCAATTCTTTTCCACCTTTGGCCATAAGTCCGCTTCCTGTATTTGAAAAACCAAGTTCTATTTTATTTCCTTTTATTTTTATGGTTTTATACATCGGTCCTGAATAAACCACATTCCGGTCGTTGTACGCAACCTTTTGAGCAGCTAATGCCAATCGGTGAGATACATCTTTTTTATTCATCGGATGAATGTCGTTCCAGTCGCCCAAATCGATATTAACAGTCATCGCAGTGGCAGGAACTGACAATGTTTTAGTTTGCATTTCCCTGAAAAAAGCCCAATTGCTTTCCGTTGGTTGAGCTTTTGTTTCCATAAAATTAGGCAATTGTGCATATACAAACGGTAAGTTTTTTTGATTGAAATTCTTGCGCCAACTGGATATCATTGTGGGCAAAAGTGAGGCATACTCTTGCGGAATAGCTGTATTTGATTCGCCCTGATACCAGACAACGCCCTTTTTGTTGTAGGGGAGCAATGGAGCAATCATACCATTGTACAAACCCATTGGTTTCCAACGGAAAAAAGTTGTTCCGGGAGTTGGAGGCATTGTACATCCTAATTTCATCTTCCATGTTCCTTTTAAGTCAATAGTGGTATTTGCTATTGTCAGCTCGTAAGGCTTATCGGGCACAAAACCACCTTTGCCTGAATTACTAACAACACGAACGGCAATTGTATTTTTTCCTTCAACCAGCAAATTCGCGGGAATATTATACCAACGAGGTGGATATTGGTAAGTTATATTGCCCACGAACTTTCCATTTATAAAAACTGAATCAGCGTCCACAATGCGTCCCAGATTCAGAAAAGCAGCTTCTCCTGCATTTTCTTTTGAAATATCAAATTCGCGTCGCAACCAAACCACACCATTTACTTTTCCAATGGGAGTTTCACTCCAATAACCGGGAACATTCATTGTTGACCAGTCTGTATCGTCAAACGTAGGTAGTTTCCATCCTGCTGTTTGACCTGCATCTTTTTGGTTTGCTTGAGCATACCAATCGTTTACTTTTTTGTTTTCAGCAGCTTCCGTGTCACGAATCAATTGATCGTCACGATACAAAATGCCATCATTTAGATAATGTGGAAATTCGGCAAGCGCTTCTTCACTCATCCAGGCCTGAATGGGTGAACCACCCAAACTGGCGTTAATTAACCCAATGGGCACATTATATTTTTGATATAATTCGCTGCCAAAAAAATAAGCAACTGCCGAAAAATTCAAAATAGTCTTGGGATTTACTTCCTGCCAGCTTCCGGAAGCATAATTATTTTCCGGAAATTTCAAATTATATTTCTGAGGAACTGCAAAATAGCGAATATACGTATTTCGGGCATTCTTAATTTCCTCTTCATAAAGCGGTTTTACTCGATACATTGGTAATTCCATATTTGATTGACCGGAGCAAAGCCAAACATCGCCAAAGAGAATATTATTGATTTTTATCACATTCTGTCCTTTTATTTCCATACTGAAAGGGCCTCCGGCTTTCTGAGGGCGAAGCTGAACCGACCACTCTCCTACCCCATTGGCAACGCAATTGTATTGCCGGCCGGCGAAGCTGATGGTTACTTTCTCAGCAGGCGAAGCCCATCCCCATACTTTTACTTTTGCATCACGCTGAAGCACCATACCGTCCGAAATCAGCTTTGGTAAGCTAACTACAGCAAAAGCAGGTATTGCAAATGAAATAACGAGAAATAATGCTATATATCTAATCAATGACCTTTTCATTTTTTTTAAGCTAACGTCAAAAAATGTTTAAATTCAAATTTAACTCCACTTATTCAATTTATTCACCGCCACCATCAATTGTTTTGATGCTACCGTCTTCGTTATACTCAATTTCAACGACTTTTATACTTCGCAACCAGGTTTTGCCACCCGATGGAACACTGTCGTGGTGGAAAAGATACCATTTCCCCTTAAATTCGACGATTGAATGATGCGTAGTCCAACCCACCACAGGTGTCAGAATTACGCCGGCATAAGTAAAAGGACCATAAGGATTATCGCCTATTGCATAGCAAAGTCGGTGTGTATTTCCGGTTGAATAGGAGAAATAGTATTTACCATTGTATTTATGCATCCATGGACCTTCGAAAAAACGACGGTTATGGTCACCTGCCTTCAGCGGTTCTCCGTTTTCGTCCAAAATAAGTACATCGCGTGGTTCTTCGGCAAATTGCAACATGTCATCGCTTAGTTTTGCTACACGGCAACATAAAGCATCTGCATCATCGGCCGGTTCGTGTGGATTTTCGATGGCTTTGTTATCGCGGTAACGTTGCAGCTGTCCACCCCAGAGTCCGCCGAAATAAATAAAGTAATCAGTATCATTGTCGTTCAGCACAGCCGGATCAATTGTAAAACTACCTTTTATAGGATCGCTCTCAGCCACAAACGGACCTTCGGGTTTGTCACTCACCGCTACGCCTATGCGAAAAATGTCGTTTTTATCTTTTAAAGGGAAATATAAATAATACTTTCCGTCTTTACAAGCCACATCGGGTGCCCATAACTGACGACCCGACCACGGAATATCTTTCACATCAAGCGCTACGCCATGATCGGTTACTTCTCCATCGATGCTTTCCATTGAAAAGACATGATAATCGCGCATATCGAAATGGTCGCCGTTGTCGTTTTCAGGTATCCCTGATTCGATATCATGCGAAGGATAAATATATATTTTTCCGTTGAATACATGTGCCGAAGGATCGGCAGTATAAAGATTTGGTACTAAATAATGTGCTGTTTTCATAAAATCATTTACTATTTATACATTTATAATTTACTATTTCAGAAATTAGAAAATTAACCTATTGACAAATGCATATATTCTTTTTACAATGGATTAAGGTTACTTTACACCCCACAATTTATCTCGTTTATTTTTTTTAACGAGAAGGGTTTGGGGTAGTTTTTGGAATAGAGTTTGCCATTTTTATAATGGTTTCTACGATTGGTTTTGGCTTCAGATTACGGTCGAAAAGAAGCGGATAATCGGTACGTCCGTTGATCGGCCAGTAATTGCGCCATGATTGCGCATCGCCTACTCCCCAGATGGTCACACGGCTAATCTTATCGCTGTGTTTGAGAAACAGCCCAAAAAATGATGCATACCTGTCATGCAAGGCAGTAGCTACGCTGTCAGTCAATCCGTCGGCATACGGGTTCATTTTTTGATCAAATTTGAATTTTTTAGCTACATCAGCACCCTGATAACTATCGGGTGACGGAAGAACGGTAATATCCATTTCAGTGATCATCACTTTCGCACCGGTGGAGGCGAAAGCCAGAATGCTTTTTTCGTAGGCATCATACGTTGGAAAGTCCATGGTCAAGTGTCCCTGCATGCCTATACCATCAATTTTAACCCCTTCATTTTTTAGCTTGTTCACCATTTTCACTACAGCATCACGACGGCCCGGATGTGCCATGGAGTAATCGTTGTAATATAACTCGGCATCCGGATCGGCAGTATGTGCATACTCAAAAGCCAGTTTGACATAATCTTCACCCAGTATTTCGTAGAACTTGCTTTTTCTCCACGATCCATTATCCTCAATGGCTTCGTTCACCACATCCCAGCCTTTGATACGTCCCTTGTAACGACTTACCAAAGTGGTAATATGAGTTTTCATGCGTTGTTTCAGAACTTCTGGACTAACATTATTTCCTTTGTCATCCACACAAAACCATTTTGGAAGTTGCGAATGCCAGATCAAAGTGTGGCCCGTCACGAACATATTGTTTTTTTCGGCAAAATCGACAAACTGATCGGCCAACGTAAAATTAAATTTGCCTTCTTGGGGCTGAATAACTTCACTTTTCATGCAGTTTTCGGCCACAACAGCATTGAACTGATCTTTGATGACCCGAATGGAAGCTGTATCAGCTCCAACAATCTGTGTCGAATCCATCGCAGTTCCAATGTAAAATTTATTAACCAATGCATCCTTAAGGGTTGTAGGAGCTGCCTGTTTGTTTGCTGAACACGAAGTGCTTATCAAAACAACAAACAAGATGAGCATTTGAATTTTAGCGATTAATCTCATGATTATTGATTTTTTATTAATTTATGATACTCTGAATTATTTTAAACCGGCCTTTTCTCTTCTTACGTTTAGTTCAGCCTGCACTTTCTGGTTCAAAGATTTTGATATCGGATAAAAGAACAAAGCAACAACGCCAATTGCAAAAGTAAAAGCAGGTATTAAACTCGATGTAAGTTTTATACCAAACACTGCCGATTCAGTCTGCACCGTGTTAGCAACAAAACCAAACGAATCGATAATTGTACCGCAAATAGCACCTCCCACACCCAGTCCGGCTTTAAGCGCAAATACAATTCCGGCAAATACAAATCCGGTTGCACGACGGTGGTTGACCCATTCCGAATGATCGGCCACATCGCCCATCATTGCCCAAAGTAAAGGAATTGTAGGTGCATATGCAAGACTTTTCAGAATGTTTATGATAAATATCATAGTGATATTATCGGCAGGAACTATGAAAAACATAGCTGTAAAAATAGAGGTAAGCGCCAGACATACAATAAAGACATTGCGTTTACCGAAAATCCCTGAAAGCCAACCGGAAAGAAAGATAACTCCCAACAAAGTAATTACCTGCCCTATCATATTGAACAAGCTGAAACCTACGGCAAAGACCTGCGAATTATCCGAAGCTATCAACCCGAAAGCACTCAGAAAACCATGGAAAGCGCCATAACTCTGACCGGCATCGCTCACAAGGCCGAAATTACGAAGGAACGAAAACAAAGCATCCTTGTCCACCACATAGTTGAAATAATACGACATACTGCTTCCCCACATAGATAAAGTTACAAAAAGAAACAAAGTAAGTGCGAACATGGCTTTCCACGGACCATTACTAATAATATCTTTAAAGTCCTGTTTTACTGATGTTTTTTGATTCACCGGAGGAGTAATACGTTCCTTGGTAGTAAGAAAAGTGATAAACATAAGCACCACCACCACTACAGCAAAAAGCAGAATTGTAGTTGACCAACCTTTTTGCGCATCGCCCTGTCCGAATTTCGACACCAATGGCAAGGTAAGCCCCTGAACTATAAAAGTGGCAATGGTTGCCGTCACAAAACGGATCGACGAAATGCTGGTGCGTTCCTTAATATCGCTTGTCATCACACCGCCCAACGAAGAGTAAGGTGTGTTGTTGAACGAATAAATCGACATCAACAAAATATAAGTGACACCGGCATACATGATTTTAGCACGTTCGCCCAAGTCTGGTGTAGAAAATGCTAACACAAAGAAAACAGCGAACGGTATGGCTGTCCACAGTAACCATGGCCGATATTTACCCCAACGGGTATTGGTTCTGTCCGAAAGAATCCCTACCAACGGATCGACAAAAGCATCGAAAATACGCGCGACCAAGAGGATCATACCGGCTGCCGTGGCTTTTATACCGAAAACATCGGTATAGAAAAATAATTGGAACATCATCATCATTTGGAAGATGAGGTTGGCTGATCCATCTCCCAGGCTATACCCTATTTTTTCGCCAAATGATACTTTTTGTGAATCTGATTTCATGTGCTTGATCTTTTATTATAATTAAATATTTGTTTTTTCTATTTTGATACTATCAATTTTTAATAAATCCTTGAAATGAAAATTAGTCAATTTTGAATACCTGTTTATAGTGAAGTTGTAAGTTCTTAAATACTGGAATTCAGTTGTCTAATATGGCGTTCCATAAAAATATAATACTAAACTATTGTCAATATTATATAAGTACTTTGAAAGAAACAATAAATTATATCTTTCTTGTTCTTTATTATTTAGTCCTAATCTCTTGATGACAACAAAACCTTTCTCTATCGTAAAATCTACATTTTGGTGGTCGGTATATGCATTTTCACCATTCAGCACGATTATCGTACATTTTGTAATTTTATTCTCCTTAACGAAGCTTTGTAATTGATTCTGAACAATTTCAATATCTGTATCTGATTCGCAAGATGTAAAAAAAGATAGTGTAATAAGAATTAATACAAGATTTAATGCTTTTTTCATTTTTAATCGATTTAATTTTCCTACTCGTTAGGCATTTCAGAATACGCCCCGTTTTTTTTAGTGGTGTCTGTTCTCCACTTGTTTTTCTTTTTTTTTTCTACTATCAAGTATTAAATAATATCGCTTATTTAATTTTTAATAAATCGTTGAAATAAAAATTTGTTTTTATTAAATACTTTCACGTAATAAATTCCTTTCGATAGTTGGCTGACGTTCAATAAAGTCAGCTGATTGTCAACATCAAATTCCGACATTAATGCTCCCGACTGATTGAAAACGAACCCTCTCGAAGATGAATCGATACCTTCGTTCAGGAACAAGGTGATATTATCGGTAGCTATATTCGGATAGATTTTTAATTTCGTTTCCGAATCAGCAGCAACAGCACCTACTGCATTATTCACATCTCGTTTTGCCACAAAAGTAGTAACACTCTGTGCGTCCACCACCGCGTTAAAAGACGTTCCTGAATGAGTTATACTTCCTTCGTCCTTTACATTTTTTGTTTCGGAGGTTGTAAATTTATTCAACGATGAGATTTCTGTATTTTGCAGGCTGAAACTTATCGTTTTTGCCATCGTATTTTTATTCACCACCACTACCACCACACATGTATCCGACTTATAAGCAGTAACATTCAAATTAGTAGCCGGAACGGGAGTTGCCGAGATACGCACAAAGCCCGGACGTACAAACTTGGCATACTGCGCCATAATGGATCCACGCTTGGTTACAATTCCCGAATCATCGATCAATCCGTACGAACGACGAATGTACCACCATATATAGGCATTAAAGTTGGCCGCCATGCAGTTGTGTAATTCTGTTCCCACATCCAATGCCAATGGCCATGCGTTAGCTGAATTGGCGCTTTCGGTATAATGTTCGGTCATCCACACTTCTTTTCCTTTGGTTCGTGCCAAAGGATAATCTGATAAGCCATTTCCGTAAATATGTCCGCCGACAATATCCACCTGATTCACTGCATCAGCATCATTCAGAATAGAATCGGTACGCGATCGATTAAAATTAAACGATTCCGGGGCAATGATCCGCAATGCATCGAACTTAGGTCCCTGTGTTTTCAGAAAACTTATCATTTGCTTCATCGTCCAGTCGCACGACTCGTAATCAACCTTTATATCCGGTTCGTTTTGTAACGAAATGGCATACAACGGCGCTCCGTTGTTTTTCATATAAGTTGCAAAACTGATCAAATGATCGGCATAAGCACTGTACGCATCTATTTTCAGAGTACCTCCCGTAGTGTTGTTATTGCTTTTCATCACCGCCGGTGGCGACCATGGAGAAGCAAAAACGATAGCTCCAAGAGCGCTGGCCCTCAATGCGGTAGGATATTCCTTATTAAAATTCGATGCTACGTTGGGAACTTTCACCCTCAATATACTCAATCCTAACTGACCGTCGCCATTTCCGAAAGCCAGCGTTGTTTGCGCTGCCGTTAAATCGTTGATCCAGCTTGGCATATTCATTCCACCGAATCCTCTGATGTGCTGATATTCTACTCCCGCATTTATTGTTACAATTTGCGCATTCGCAAAGTAGGTAAACAATAAACAGCAAAAACTTAAACCAACAATTCGTAATTTGTTTAATTTCATTATCTAATTGCGAAAAAAGGTTTTATTCTTTTTCATTCTATTGGAAAATTTATTTTGTGTTTTAAAATTTAGTGCCTGACAAAAAATTTATTATGCAGAAAATTAAATAATTACTATAATAATTTGCAAGAATAGCAACCCGCCTACCGCAGGCAGGATCCTATTATTTTTTTGTCAAGTACTTAGATTTTAAAATGCTATATTTTCGGGCGCTCCGAGATAACTTTTCTTTAATCCACCCAAATCGACCATAATTTTTTGCAACACTATGCCAGGTTCCAGCACTCTGAAACGTAAGGTATGTTTGCCTGTTGTTGCTATCTTATGTTGGGTCATGGTTTCGTTGATACTGTTGGCCTGCCATTTTTCCATTTGCCTCATATCATACTTTTTGTTTATGTTCACAATTTGTTCTTCAGCGCCATCGAACGAAACAGCATAACGCAACCCTTTATTACCATTGAAATTCAGCGTAGGTGAAACCAGAATATGTAACGTAAACTCACCTGTCGTTTCAAAATTCAGATCATATTCGAGATAAACCACGTCAGATGCTTTTGGATAAATATTTTGAGGAAATGTTGTAACACCCGACAGAGTTTTACCCAAATCGGGAATGATTTCCCAACGAATGTCTTTTGTTTCATTTTTGCGGCTGAAATGTTCGGCTTCGACCGAAATATATTGATTATCCGGCACACAAACTTGCTTCTTTTGACTTGTTACAGCATTTTCAACACGCATCACCTTCGGCATTACCCTAAAAGGCGGTTGCTGCCAATAGGTGTAACCAATATGAATCTGATCCATCATGTGCGCCCATTTTCCACCTGCAATTTCAGTATTATAATGCACTGTGAGCAAGGAGTCGCGATCATAACATTCCTTTACTTTATCTGCCCATCGATTGGCTTCGGGATTATTTTCTTTTGCCAATGCTTTGTTTTTAGCTACTGCAAAATACATTTCGTATAAATTGGAGGATGCATCTACGGGATATAAAACCAACTGATCGAAAGCATCTTTTGCAGCGGCGGGAATTTGCTGGTACAAGCGGAATGCCTCGAGCGCTAAGGTACGGTAATCGTTCGTTACCGTTTCAAATTCGTTGTAGTTTTTCAGGCTGTAAGTTGTATCGTTCAGCAATTCAGGCGTCACACGTCGGTTGTATTTCGTGTACAAATTGATGATACGAGCGGATGCTTTGGCATATTGCTCCCCGAACTGTTCGGCGCACCATTTTTCGGTATGCTGTACTAAATTTTGCGAATTAAACTGAGTTGGATTCCAGGCCATATCGAGAAAAAAGCTGATCGGATATTCCATGGGCTTCAAATCGCCCACGTTAACGATCCAAATCCGGTCAACGCCATGACTGTAAGTGAGGTTCATTTGTTCCCAAATCCGCTGCACCTGACTCACATTGATCCATTTATAATTGCGGGGACCACCCACGTAATCGAAATGATAATACATCCCGAATCCACCTTTATGAGGTTTGGCATTCAGGTCGGGAAGCTTGCGCACATTGCCCCAGTTATCGTCGCACAACATCAATGTTACATCCTCCGGAACGCGCATTCCTTTATCGTAATAATCCTGCACTTCTTTGTAAAGTGCCCAAACCTGGGGCGTTTCAGTGATTTTCTTTCCCGAAACTTTTTTGATAATACTGCGTTGGTCTTTTACAATTTTCTCCAACAATTTAATGTTACTGTCTTCGCTCATGGGTTCGTCACCATCGCCACGCATTCCAAGCGTAACAACAGTTTCGTAATTTTTTTGGCGTTCGAAACCTTTTTTCCAGAAATCTTTCAATGTGTTTTCGTTTTTGCTGTAATCCCACTTGCCGGAGCCGTACTTTTGCCACTCGGCGTGTGCTTTACCCATAGGTTCGTGATGCGAAGTGCCGATCACTATTCCCATTTCATTGGCAAGTTTGCCGTTCTCAGGGTCGTCATCGTAAAAAGCGCTTCCCCACATGGCAGGCCACAGAAAGTTACCCTTCAGGCGAAGAATTAACTCAAATACTTTTTCGTAGAATTGATGATTGAAGCCTCCAAAGGTAGCCTTGGACCAGCCCGAGAGCGCCGGAGCTTCATCGTTCAGGAATATTCCGCGGTATCGTACAGCAGGTTCGCCGGCTGTATATTTCCCTTTTCTCACATATATATTTTGCGATTTTCGCACAGGCACATCCGCCCAGTAGAACCATGGCGATACACCGATTTGTTCCGACAGTTCGTAAATACCGTAAATCGTTCCACGCGTATCACTACCGGCAATGACGATTGCTTTTTCGACTCCTTCGAAAGGCTGCTCGATGGTTTGTATCACGAATTTCTCGCGTTTATTTTCCAAGTCCACAGGATTGATTTTTCCTTTTTCAATTAAATCCCTGATAGTTGCCGAACCTAAAGTACCAACAATGATCAGTTTTGACTTAATGTTTTGTGTTTGGCTCTGTATATCAACACGGCTTCCTGAAACCTGATACAAGTCATTTTTCAGATTTTCGGCAGCCATCTTCACTCCTTTTTTTTCATTAGCGTCCACCAATAAAGTTACTGCCGATCCGTTTTGCACCAATGCAAAATCTTCGGAAGTTGGTGAATAGCTGACAAACTTATCCGCGTTTTGTGCATTCAACAAAAATGCAGAAAAAATGAGTGTTAATATCGATAGTCTTAATTTCATACGTAAATAATTGTTTTTTAGTTGTCGTATGGAACTCGCATTAGATTTTCATCACTATTGGATTAAACCGGTTTAAATGCTCGTTTCATGTCTGTTTTTATTTATAATTGTAAAGTCGGATGCGTTGGATCTCCCATTCGCCGGAAGAGATGCGCATATGACGCCCCTGATGGGTTTGATCGCCATTCAGCCTTTTGTAAATCCAGTGATTACCTTCATTTGTACAAAGATCCACTGACAAAAGTCCGGTAGTAAATGCCGGATTTTTTATATTTCGAAATGTACAAACCACGCTTGTACCTCCAATCCATAACTCACCGGGACGAGTTTCGACAATCATACAACCGGCTTGCGTCCAGGTTTCGGCTTTTGCTCCATCGCCCCATGGCAAAGTAAAAACGTGCGAAACAATAATTTGATAATCACCAATTTCAATTGTATCGGTTTTATGTTCTTTATCGAGGTACACTCCGTTTATTTTCGTGGGATCGGCCAATATAATCTCCGATAAATCATCTATAATTTGATAGCTTTTCTTCAAAGAGCCGTTGGCTTCATCGGGTGCCGACTCTATTGAAAACGGAGAAAAGCCCAGTGATTTATGACGTCCGATGACATAAAAAACCTGTGATGCATTTTGCTCTTCCAATTTAATTTCAGGAATAAAAACAGGGTTTCCAAGTACATCATATTGTTGGCACCAGTGATTGAAATCGCCATGATAAATATCGGGCGATAACATATCGATGTTTGGAGCAGCTGCTTGCCAGATATTAATCAAATGTGGCAATGGCCCTCCACTTGGGTATTTACCCGGATCAACATGAGGTCGGTTCAGCGCACAATTCACAAACATTGGTAAGTTATACTCCGCCTTTCCGGCCTGCGCTACCTTATCGGCAAACCCGGCATAATGCCAGGCAGTAAAAATTTCATCTGTTGCCAGTCCTTTTCCGAAAACTGCTTCCCAGTTTCCGTTTTGTCTGTATCCGTTTTTAGCCCATATATCTTTTATGTGAGGGAGAAGAACAGATTTATTTTTATTTAAATAATCAATGAGTTGAGATGGTACTTCCATCTGAAAAGCTTTATTGGCAGCAGGAGAATAATCGCGTGCTTCGGGAAGTTGACCTATTTCATTTTCCACTTGCACCAGAATAACTGTTCGATCTTCTGAATCGTTGGTTTTAATATAAGCCATCAGCGCTTTAAAGGCTTTCATATCGGCATTGAGTGTTTGTTCGCTGAATGCACTTAAAATTTCGGCAGCTTTACCGTTTCTGTCTAACGTACGCGGGAATCGTTTGTCATCCAGTTTCACCCAGGCGGGTGCGTAACACGACATGCTGTTTTTCCAGCTTCCAAACCATAACAATACCAATTTGATGTCATGTTCTCTTGCCTGTTTTAGTAGGTTATCGACGAGGCTAAAGTCGAATTTTCCTTCAACAGGTTCGGTTAGTTCCCAATAAACCGGAACAAGTACAGTGTTCAGGTTCATGTTTTTTATTTTTGGCCACCATATGTTCATCTCGTTTATATCCGAAGCTGCTGAATTGCCTGTTTCGCCGCCAAGAATTAAAAAAGGTTGATTGTCGACCAATAGTTGTGTTGAATTGTTTTTAACTACGAAACATGGAATATTCTTATTGCCACCATTCACCAAGTGAGTGACGGCAATGAGAATTATCATTATGTGAAATATGCGGAGTTTAAAAACTTTCATGTAAATAGTTGTAAATTATTTGTTTGATGAATACTCGTAATCAAAATAATACGGGTGATTGACTCATCGCAATCAGCCTGAACTTAAACATCCAACAAAGATTTTAATATTTGAAATTCGTGCAAATCACTTAAAGCGTTTTGAGAAATGCAAAAAAATCATTTATATAATCAGACATTGAAGTTATAGATAGAAAAATAAAAAAGAAATATTGCATGTTTCATAATTTATTGATTTAGTTTTCTGACAATGTATTAAGAGCTCAACCTCATGAAAAGAAAACTGAATATTAGTTTACTGCAAATTTAATACTTATATGAACTATATATTTACGTAAAAGAACTAATTGTTTATGATATTGAATCCTTACTTAAAGTCGCGTTACATATTTTAATCTATACGTTACATCGGTATTTTCATCAATATCTTTCATCATAAAAAAAGCAAGAGTTACAGTATTGAGTAAAACAATTTGAAAGACTCAATAAAGTTGGTTTAAAATCCGGCTAACCCTTTAAGTCGGATCAGCCGGATTTATGATAAAGTATTGAATAGCGATATCCAAATGCATTCACTATTTATATATTATCCCATTATATTACTTAAATTACTACATTCAGCGTATCGCTTCGCTTAGTTATTTTATAGACAGTTTCTTACTTGCGCTATAATTATCCGCATGAAGCACATATACATAAATTCCTTGCGAAAGATTCTTACTGTCAAATGTAAGGGTATGTTTTCCTTGCGGGTATTTTTTTCCGGCAAGTTCTGCAATTTCAACACCAGTGGTATTGTACACTTTCAGAGAAACATAAGTATTGTTTGGAATTTCAAAAGAAATGTTTGTATTTCCAACTGAAGGATTGGGTTGGTTTTGTTCCAAAGCATAACCATCAACTCCTTTTTGAATTTGAGGAACAGCGGAGATCAAACTTCTATCTTGAATCACTATATCGTCGATGTAATAGGTTTTACCGGCGATATATCCCAAATCGTAAGACAATTTCGCTTTCGTTCCGGTAGCTGTCAGACTGTTGTATACAAGTTGTTTCCACGTATCGTCTACTGTAAAATCGGCCCAATACGAACCTCCAATTTGACCTCCCGAACCGGCAGCTGAGATACGACCTTTACCACCTCCACCTACTGCTCTTATCCAAAAACTAACCTGATAAGTATCACCGGGATTAATATCAATATCCGGCGTAAAAGCCTGAACGCTCCAAGCGCTGGTACCGGTACCGTTAACTATTTTCAGTGCATATTCACCTCCGTGCTTATCTTCTTGTGTGATGGTAATACCTGCTCCCGGGTTTTGCTTTGTCCAACCATCGATATTTCCTGTTTCAAAATCTAAAGTAGTAATGGCAATCGGGCTACTACATTCATTTTCAACGCCTCCCAGTCCTGATGGCAATTCAGAGCTATTTGAAACGGATATTCTATCTAATTCAGTTCCGATTTGACTAAAGCCAATATTAAAAAAATGTTTTCCTGCTAGCAAATCTTCGTTCAATATATTGATCCACTTCCATTCACCGTTGCTAGAAACATCATACTTTTGGAACGCACGATCGTCTATACTTACCCAAAGTGAATTACCGGTAGCATTTGGACTTTTCACACGGAAATTAAGGTAATATTTACTACTGTTTTGCAAAACAATAGGAATAGAAAGCAATCCGCTTTTACCGGGTGCAACATCGACGCCTGAAACAGTTGTTGCTGTTACAAATTTAGCGTTTGAAGCTCCGGCATCATTTCCAATAGAAAGATCACTGCCGATCGTTACACAATCAGAAGCTTCAGCTTCTCGCCAGGATTCATCCAAAGGCACATCTACACCAACCACATCATTTTCGCCAGTCCAGCTACTCATCCAAAACTTATAGTTTGTAGTAGAGTAAGAGGCAGGATATACAAAAACATTGTCTGTATTTGCTGTTGTATTACCCAAAAGGAATTTTTCTACAAAGGATTCCAGATAGGGAAGTTCGGCAGCAGGAAACGCACAATGGTTGTGTCCTCCAGTGTTTAACAACCCAAAACGATCCCCAATACCAAATTCTTCATATACTTTTTTGGCAGCCCTACTGGCTACATAACCTGAACGGTCGGCTAACCATACCTGACCCTCATTGCCTAATACCAACAAGGCGCGAGGAGCTACCATAGCCAGTAATTCGTGATGATCGACAGGCAGTTTAGGCACATTAGCGCCTGCAAATTTGCGCATGTCTTCCCTGAACCAATTATAATCGGTAGCGCCTAAGTTTTCAACCGCACCTAAAGTTTGAGAAACACGCCAAGCAGTGTAACCACCGCCACCTGATTCCTGAGAAATAGTCAATGCAATACGTTCGTCGAATGCACCGGCAAAGAGAGCCATCTTACCTGCGTAAGAACAGCCCGAAACGGCTAAATGACTAAGATCAATTTTGTCGCCCAAAGCAATCTCAATACCATCGATCAGACAGCTGACGCCCCATGCCCATGCGCTGTATTGACCGGTATTATCAATATTCAAATCAGGATAAAGAGTGTAGTATGGGTCTGTATTACTCGGTTTTCCGTAAGTCGTTACGTTATTATGTGAGAAAGTAATTTGAGCAATATTCCGACTCGTGAAAACACTGGCCGGTAAACTACCCGTTCCGCTATTCATTCCGATGATGGCTGGAAATGGGCCATTTCCCTCCGGAAGAACAACCCGCGAGGTCAGCGTAAGCGTTTTTCCATTCACGGTTACAACAACAGTTAGTGTGTTATCGGCAAAACTTGCCGTAATATTTTCCGGACGATCCGGTTTTGTGCCGATCTCATAATGTTCAATCTGAGCTTTGATCTCATTGCGTCGTTTTTCCCAATTGTTGAAACTCGTACTTCGACCGCTACCATCCGCCCAGGCAAATGGATCCGGTAATTGTTGAATGAAAGGCAATAGATTGAGATCATCAATCATAACCGGTTTGGAAAAACTTGCCCCGGTATTCTCAAGCGAGTAAACAAGAGGAGGAGCTTGCGCAAACAAATTAACTGATATAAATAAGTTTATTGAAAGCATCAACAAACTAAACTTCATTGTAGTCTTTATTTTCATTTTTGTTTTTCATTATGAATTTATGGGACTTCTCGAAATCCTTTTCCGGAGTCAAATTCACAGAAGAACTGAAGTCCGTATAAAGTTCTTTGTAATTTTGATACTTTTTATGTTTTTAAGCGAATATATTGGGATGGAAATGGCTGCAAGTCGTATTTTTCCGCTTTCATTTCTATCGACAATCAGTGTTGTAATGCCATCGATACTTGTATCCCCGAAAATGAATTTGATTTTTTTTATTGAGGGTTGACCGGTAAAAAAGTGTTTCTACTCGAACGGCAAGAGGAAGGTTTATCGTCCTGTGTTCACTAAATTATCAACATAAACTTCACATTCAATAGCAGTTTGCTACGAAAAACCATTTAGGGACAAGCGATACTCCCAACCACCATCGGCTCACTTAGAAAAAAAACGCAGATTTAAAGGAAAGGCTACCCTTCTACCAAGGGTAGCCTTCCAATAAACAATAATTAATCCTTTTAGCTTAAATCAATAACCAGGATTCTGGTAAGCTGCTTTTTCTTCATCGGTCATATCCAATCTATCAATCTGACCCTGTGGTATAGGGCGTAAATAATGTATCGCTTTATTAATAGTACGGGTAAAAGTTTTAGGTGTATGAGTGCCCGTATCAGCAATTTCGTAAGTACCGGCAATTTCTTCCCATTTTTGAGTACGTACCAAGTCAAACCAACGATAACCTTCACCGAAAAACTCACGTGAGCGTTCAGCCAAAATGTAATTTACATCAATTGTGGCAGGCGTTGCTGCAATCATTTCAGCACTGTGGTCTTCAACTTTCACCTTATTTTCAGCATTGCTAAAGCTCCATTTACCGGCCCTTGCACGAAGTACATTTACTAATCCTCTTGCAGTCCCATCGTTAGCATAAGTTCCTGCTACGGCTTTTGTGGTTGCTCCTTTTACAGCAGCTTCGGCGGCAACAAGGAAAAGTTCAGAAAATTTAGCAATAACGAACGGACGACAAGTACTACCATTAGGAGTTCCTAATCCGGTACCATTATCGGTACGGTACGTTCCAATTTTCCAAAGTCCCGGATAAAACTGGCGGTTGATACCCCGTGGAGAAATTACATAATCGGCTCTTCCCGGAATTTCACCGGCGCCAATATTACTTTTACCAGATGAATGGTAAGTAATAGAACCTGCTAATGTTTCATCAGGTAAGAAAGAAAGTATGGCATCTCCGACACCTACCGGTAAGTTGTTGGCATTATACATAGTAGTAATTGATGCAGTACTTGCTTGTTTATTCCAATTGCTACGATAAACAGATGTAAAAGTACCGTCATATCGCGAATCGTTGGTTTTGTCGGCAAAAGTTTTTGTAAAAACACCTTGTGGAGGAGCCATACGTGTCCAGGGGCGACCACCCCATTGTGCTGCTTCACGCAGTACAGAACCTGTAACATCTGTTCCATCTGGTTTTTTTGCACTTCTTAGATTCTCAGTCTGCGATGTCACCATCCAGGATGCAAAGTTATCAGGCGCTTCGCCGTTGGCATACGAAAAGCTGATTCCACCATTATATTGTTCACTTGCATTGGTATGGTCGGCAAGTAACAAAACTTCGTTATTGCGATCGTTTTGAGCCAAATGAACTCTATAATACGTTGCTTGCAAACCTGCAGAACCAGGATTTGCGATAGCTTCGGTGGCTATATCATAAGCTTGCTGGAAATACCATGCAGCATCCTTACCATCTGGATCGGTACGAGCTGCTGTAGGATAAGTTGGAATATTATTCGGATTCTGCAACCACCAGGCATAAGTCAGGTAAGCTTTGGCCAAATATAAGCGAGCAACCGTTTTTGTGGCAGCCCCTACAATACGGGGAGCATCAGGAAGATCGATGATAGCTTGTTTCAAGTCAGGAAATATACCAATTGTATACACTTCGGGCACTGTATTGCGCACTGATGTTCTCACGGTAGATTTGTTGAATTTCAAAACGCCTCCACCTAAATCAAGAGGGACTCCACCGAAAGTTTGCACCAACTGAAAATAATCGAAGGCACGGAAAAAACGTGCTTCGGCAATCAAAGAAGGAGCCAAACCAACAGCTTCAGCATTTTCAATGACCCCACTGGCAGTGTTAATATTCGGAAATGCAGTATTCCAAACCACATCGGCACGAGAGGTAGATGGCGTCATTGTACCGCCACTGGTCATGTCGGCATCTTTAAAGTTTGCATCGGCGCTATTTGCCCAAGTATATTCGTCGGTACCGGTAAGGGTAATATTATAGTAATAGCCTTGCCCATAAATGTAACGCAAATGCGCATACATGGAGGTCAATCCGCTCTGAACCCCTTCTTTGGTTGTAAAAAACCCGGGTTCATAAGTAGCGCGCGGCTGTTCGTCCAAGATACCGCTACAGGCCGACAAGAACAACATCATCAGTGCTCCTATCAAAACTTTTATATTTATTTTTTTCATGATTCTCTTTATTAGAAGTTATTAAAATGTTAAACTAACACCAACCATGTAATTGCGCGTTGAAGGCGAATTGGTACCTATGGTCAAGATGCGTCTGTTCACCAAACCTGTTGTAGTAGCGGCATTTTCATCACCGTAGGAGTTCGTTTCCGGATCCATACCAGTTTCACTTGTGTAAGGCGAGAACAAAACAAATGGATTTTGAGCAGTTGCATAAAGTCTCAAATTTTGAACGCCAAGATCCTTGATCGCTTTTAGATTGAAGTTATATCCCAGGGTGATAGCGCGTATTTTTAAATACGAAGCATCAAAAAGCGCCAGTGTATTACCGTATTTAGGATTGTCACCACTCATCAAACCACCCGGTTTAGGATATTTAGCATCTGTGTTTTCAGGTGTCCAATAGTCTACATTCACTTGTCCTCTACGTCCTGATAACATATTGAGGTAACCATTGGCCGAATAAAGTGAACTTACGAGAATACCTCCGCTTTTGAATGAACCAATTAAGGTCAGGTCGAAACCTTTGTACCCAACAGTAGTGTTAAAACCACCTTGCAAGTCGGGATCTACTTCAATCACCTGACGGTCTTTACCTCCACCATCTATTGCTCTGGTTGGTGTACCATCGGCATTGTAATCGCCAAGATATTCTACCTTAATCATACCCACGTTTCCACCCGGTTCTAAGATATTCAGATAAGGATCGCCTTCCTGCCAAAGTCCTATCTTCTTAGCTGCATAAATTACATTCATAGAGTGACCTACGAACCATGCGTTACCTTCGTCCATATCATTTCCTGAAGCAAGGGATACAATTTTATTTTTGTTAGAATACAAGTTAATACCTGCTGTCCAGTTCCAACCATTGAGGTTGTCAATTATAACACCATTGATCGATAGTTCAAAACCTTTGTTTTGAGTTTCTCCTACATTCGCCATAAAGCTACCCACACCCGATGTTTGAGGAAGGTTTACACTCAATAAAAGATCCTTGGTATTGGTTACATAGTATTCAAATGTACCTGACAGGCGGTTTTTCAGCAAGCTGAAATCCAAACCATAGTTCCATGTAGTAGAAAATTCCCATCCTAATTCAGGATTAGGTAGTGTACTTACATAAGTTCCTGTTACAAAATTGGCACTTGCATCGCCGAAATTATAAGGTCGGGTACTCAAACCACCCAGTGTAGCGTAAGGGGCAACAGCCTGATTGGAAGTTTCACCATAACCAACTCTCACTTTTAAATTATCGAGCCAATTGACATTTTCCATGAAATTTTCTTTCTTAATATTCCATCCCAACGAAACAGCAGGATAGGTACGCCATTGATTTCCGGGCGCTAATCTTGAAGAGCCATCAGCACGGACAGTGGCCGAAATCATATAGCGACTGTCGTACGAATACATTACACGACCCATATACGATAGCAAGCCACTTTTTTCATATTGTTGATCTCCGGGAAGAATAGATCTTTCACCATCGGTCATACCTAAGTTATACCATTGAAAGTTTTCGGCAACGCCTTTTGCAGTCATGCGGGACCGATTGTACATGGTTTCTTCGGCTGAATACATTGCTACAGCGTTTACTTGGTGCTTATCGGCAAAGGTGCGGTCGTAAGTAAGCAAGTTTTCGATGGCCCAATTGGTTCTCAGCGAGTTGCTCACAGAAGCCGAAGAGGGATTGGTTGCTGATGCATTATTAATTCCTATTCCCGTATAACTTCCTCCGGTTGACATACGGAAGTTCAGACCTACATTTACACGATATTTCAACCCTTCAACACCAGGCACTTTCACCTCGCCATAGATGGTATTATAAGAACCAAAGCCTTTGGTTTGACTAAGCATTCGGTCTTTATTCGTTTCCAAAATATCTCTTGTATACACCCATATACCTTTATCAGCGGGCATATCCATGGTTCTTTTCCAGGTACCATCGGCATTATAAGGGTTGAGTAGCGGGTCATTCTGTAAAACCTGATACAAATCCTCCTGTACTGGCTGATTCGGTCACATTGTAATTACTATTGGTAGTAAAACCGATACGGAATATTTTTGCAATTTCCTGATCCAGACTGGCACGCATAGATAAACGACTATAGCCTTCCAAAGGCACAACACCTTCATTTTTGTAATAGCCCACACCAAAGGTATAAGCGCCGCCGTCTGTACCACCTGAAACGCCTACATCATGGCTTTGTACAGCACCGGTTTTATAAAACAAGTCTTGCCAATCGGTATTTGTTCCTGCAATTTCATCTGCAGTATTATTTACGTATGCAGGCATATTGGCATAAGCACGCATCGCAGCAAACTGTTCACCATCCATCATGTCAAATTTGGAAAAAATCTGACTTGCTCCATAATAGCCATTATAGGTTATTTTTGCTTTTTGACCGGTTTGTCCTCTATTGGTGGTTACCAAGAGTACACCGTTAGCGCCACGCGACCCATAGATAGCAGTTGCCGAAGCATCTTTCAGAATGTCGATACTCTTGATTTCGTTCGGGTTGATGTCACTGATATTTCCGGCAAACGGAATACCGTCGAGTACCACCAACGGATCGTTACTGGCAGTGAGCGAACGTGTACCGCGAATACGGATTTGCATTTCAGCACCCGGTTTAGAGGACGTTTGCGACATTTCAACACCTGCAACGCGACCTTGTAAAGCTTGTGAGATATTCTGGGAAGGTATTTCGCGCATGGCGTCTCCTTTTACAGAGGCAACTGAACCAGTTATAGCCTCTTTCCGTTGGGTACCATAACCAACAACAACAAGTTCTTCTAATACTTTGTTGTCTTCATTGAGCACAACGTTTATATTTGTCTTTCCAGCAATTTCTACTGTTTTGGTTTCGTAGCCCAAATAAGAAAATTGCAATTTTGACTGAGCCGGTACTTTAATTACATAGTTACCATCTATATCTGTAATAGTACCATTGGTAGATCCAAGTTCTACTACATTCACACCAATTAATGTTCTACCCGCGCCATCCCTAACAACTCCTTTTACAGAGGTTGTTTGAGCGTATGCTCCAAGTGATAACATAAAAAATAAAAACAATAGGCTTATAGACCTAAATAGATTTGTAATCTTCATGATTAGAATTCATTTTAATTTGATTAAGTTTTTAATAATAGTTTTAAGTATAATAATAGCGATTTTAAGTTTTCATAAATAATAGAATTAAATTGTTAAACATTTGATTTATATTTTAAACAAACTTACGAAAACAACAGCTTATCAAAGAAATAACTCATATCAAATAATTACAGATTTGTTACATTAGTTGCTTCCGTGTTACAATTACAGTGCCCTTAGTTACCTATAGCCAACAAAACCTAAATGAAAGGATAAAAACCAACAAAGTAGAAAAAGTATTAGGGGTCAAACTGACACAAAAGGAGGATAATTTGTATTTTTGGTGTTTCATTTAGATTGTAAAAAATCCAGTTTTTTGATCTGTATTCGTAGCGGCAAAATAAGTTCAGAAGCATACAATCTAAAAAAAACTCATCCAAAGACTTTGAGTCATTGGATGAGTAGTTGTTTCATTCAAATAAATTATAGTTTATTTGAATTGTTGATTGAAATTAGTTGATTTAATACTGAAGTTCGCCGCTAAAATCGACACTTACATCTTTTCCTGCCAATCCATCGGCAAAGCCTTTGTAGGCATGTTTACGGGCATAATCTTTATCCCACAAGCAAGGACCATCGTCAGGTATCCAATTTTCGTGTTCTTCTACTGCATCCGATACACTCCACACCACTATGCCATATCGCTGTGTTTCAGGAATGTATTTCATAAATGCATCGACAACAAACTTATACATGACAGCCTGTTTTTCATAGTCGGAAAGCGAAGGAGTCTTGGTATTCACTTTAATATCCAACTCCGATACTTTTATCAATTTACCCGAAGCCGCCAATTTCGTGAACATTTGCTTGATTTTAGTAGTATCGCTGGTGATGCTAATATGCATTTGGGTACCTATGCCATCCACGGTTGCTCCTTTGCTTTCGATGTATTTCACATAATCAATCAAACCATCGCATTTTTCCAAACTGTATTCCAGGTTGTAATCGTTGATAAAGAGCTTATCGGTAGCATTTCCGTATTGACGAGCTAATTTGAAAGCAGTCACCGCAAAGTCCTTACCAAGGTATTTTACCCAATAGAACTCATCCGAAGCTGGTTCTTCTACAATTCCATCTCTTAAAGTTCCATTTTCTTTCATCGGTTCGTTCACTACATCCCAAGCCTTTACATCATTTTTGTAATGTGTCATCACGCCCGAAATCCATGCAGTCATTGCGTCGCCAATAAGTTTAGCCTTCTCTGCATCAGTTTTTTCAATAATAGTTACTTTTGATGCTCTACGCTTAATACCGGCTGCCGATTTAGGAGTTACTACAACATTATCAATATAATATGTTGCAGCCACAAGACCCAAATCAAAGTTCAAACCCGTTTCGGTTCCATCCATTGCCACGTCCCAACTCACCTGTTTCCAAGTAATTGCTGTGGTTTGATCGCCCTGATAATGCGCTGTTCCAGTGGTAGAACACCGAACTGAACCAGCAACATCCGAACGGATGTAAAAGGACACCGTATAAGTTCCGGCTACCAATGTTTGAGCAAAATCAGCATGAATCTGAGTTTTCCATTGTCCGCCGCTATTGCTTGTGGGGTTCACCACCTTCATAGCTCCTCCTCCCTGAAATGCATCAGATCCTGTAACGTGAGCGAAATCACCGGTACCATTCCATTTGGCCCAACCTGTGAGATCAGTATCGAAAGTGCCGTTAGCTAACATATTCACCACCACCGGAGCCGCATCTTTGTCGATCACTTTAATATTTTCAACATCGATATAGTAAGTTACATTGGGTAAATAACCAAGGTCGAAATTCATCTTAAACGTTGAAGCGTTGAAAGCATCATCATTGGCGTTAAGCGTGAATTTTACTTGTTGCCAGGTTGATGTGGTTTGAAAAGCTTCAGTCATTGAACCACCCGTAGCATACCAATCCATCCACGGATAATTGTTTTTTAAATCGACGAATGAAATGCGACCTTTGCCCGGACTATCACTTTTGATATAGAATGACACTTCGTAGGTATGATCGGCAACAACGGTTATCGCCGGGGTGCCGAGCTGCAAACTCCAGGCATTGGCCGATGAAGCACTTGATTTCAAAACAACAGCTTTGGATGTAGCCGACAAACCTTTACCATCTTCGACTGTAATACCCGCACCCGGATTTGATTTTGACCAGCCTGTAAAACTTCCATCTTTGAGACCGGAGATATCCAATGCATTGGTTCCGGCAGCATCAGGCAGAATGGTTGGAGCAATCAAACCATTCAGGTAAGATGCGTTCTGATTTTGATGCCAAACCAATGTATGGCCATACAGAGTGAGGCCGGCTTCCTTTATTTTTTGAACAAACTCATCAACCTTTGCATAGTTGATAGCACCGGTTGAACTCACCATTGCTCCATGTTTCATATGATAGCCTAAAACTACTTCATCGAAATTAGCATTCACTATATTTCTATAGGTTTCATTTTCGAGATACATGGTAAGATCAATCCCAATTCCCAAATTGAAATTGGTATAACTTTTCAGTACATCATATCTTTCAATTTTTTCGGCAAGCGGCAATGGGAGTTCGGCCATAGCAACCTCACCCTTATTCGGATCCTTGTACCATTCCATAATCATATCATTGCACGAAGTAAGAAGCAAGAGTGATATGGTGATGGCAGATATTATTTTATTGATTTTCATATCTTAATTTATTAATTTTTGTTAGTTTACTGTTTCCGGAAAATCACTGTATGTAGGCTGTTCGAGCGGAACAACACGCCAGTTGTCAGTATACACTTTTACAGAAGTGGCTGATGAAACAAATTCGGTTTCGTCAGTTGTTACACCTGTAATGTTTGAAAGCTTGAAATCAGAATTTTCGAAGAACATACCAAAATTTTGCCAAGATGCACCTTCTCTGAATGCCAGTACGTTTTCGAAAGTAAAAGCGGTAGTTGTTGCCGAGAAAGCGTAAAATTTATTGAAAGGAATGGTTACTGTAACCCAACCTGTGGTTGAAAATGGTACCACTGCCTTATTTACAATCCATGGCACATAGTTAGTAGCATACCCTGACCATTCGCCGCCATTGAATTGATTGGCCAAACAAATCTTCAGAAAACCGGTATTCGTCCATTGTTCAGGCACATAAATATCGAACTGAAATGCCACCTGATCTACAGGAGTTGTTGGAGGGATAAACGAAGCTAACTGTCCACGCCAGTTATCTACATCATTTCCAGCTGTCCACACTTCGGTATTGCGGTTTTTTGCTGCCGGAAACGAAGCCAGACGTGCCGGACGATGTGCACAGTAATTACCCTGAGATTTAACTCCATCGCCAATTATTGCCGACTCCAAATCGCTTGCATTTAACATACTACCAGTTTCAGACCAGCCCCAGTAGCCCTGAGTGCCTCTACTGTCGAAATCAAGGAGAACTCCACGTTTCACATTAAAATAGGAAGGAGAATAAGCGCCACCGTTGGTGCCTTCCAACAGAATAGATCCACCCTCTTCGGATACACCTTCGGGCATTGTAACGATACAAAATTCACCTTCTTCGTCCGAAACGATTCCTTCGGTTACCACCACATTGCCCGGAAAAGTTATTTTTTTAATTTCAACCAAGCCAGTCCCGCTAATCATTATAGGTTCACCGGGCATAGGCATTGTATGCGAAATAGCTGTAATTACCGGCGCTGAACTTCTGATTTCCAGCTCGAAACTATAATCAGTAGCATCCTTCACCAATTTAATTTTATTTCTGAAATCCGGTTCTGCATCGATAGTTGGAGTCTCAAGAGACAGCTTTACGAATACATTATTTTCGGTAACCATTACCGGATTAAAATAGGTAGAATAACCGTTGACATATATTTTTTTCAGACCGGTAAAACCAGAACCTTCAATACGTAAAAGTTGTCCGAGTCGGGCAAAAGTAACCAGACGGTCGGGCACATCAGATTCAGCATCCTCGAGATAAACAGCAGTCACCTTGATGGGTGTACTTGCACTTTCGTCCGTTTCATCGCACGAAGTGAATAACGGAAGGATCATCAACCATCCCATGAACAAAGTCAATGTCCATAATCTATTTTTTAAAAATCTATTTTTCATTATTTTTTCCGTTTTTTATTAGTTAAACAAATCAGTGATTTTTTCCTCGGTGAAGTTATAATTTACCGGTGTTTGTTTTAACAATGGATTTTGTACCAGTTCCGATTCAGGATATGGTAACAACAATCTATCTGCAGCAGCCTGGTTCACAGCACGTGTCGATGTACTTGTATTTTCAGCTACACCGGTACTTATATCAAAAGTGTACGAGCCGTTGTGAGCACGATCCTGATAATTGATATAATTGAGCACTTCCTGTTGTTTGTAATATGAACGACGAACAAGATCATACCAGTACTGGCCTTCGAGCGCCAATTCGATACGGCGTTCATGACGAATATCTTCGTACGAAATGCTTGTTTTTACAGGTATACCGGCACGTTTGCGCACCCTGTTGAAGTATTCAAGCGCAACAGGATCCGAAGTAGAAGCGTTATTTCCTAAAATAGCTTCGGCATAAATCAGGTAAACTTCGGCCAAACGCAACATATAGGTGTTCAACGCTGAATTCATACGCGATGATTTTCCATCGGTATCTTTAGTTGAACCAACCACTCCTTTTTTCACATTACATCTGTCGGTTGCTTTTTCGTATAAATAACCGCCATTGGATTTGTTTATTTCAGGATAAACATCTCCATACGCCATGAAAGTAGCTTTGCGGCGAACCACATCTTCCACCTCATATTCAGCCATCATATCGTACGAAGCCATGGTGTAATATCCCCAAGCGGCATCATCACCCGTAATTTCGGAACCACAGGCAAAATATGCTTGTTGCGTATTGATGACTCCATAATCGCCATTCGGTACCCATTGCAATGCAAAGAGCGACTCGCTGTTGTTGTTGTTTTCCACTTTGAATAAGTCGGCATAATTCGGCAATAACAGCAAACCACTTTCTTCGCACACTTTCTGAGCTGCCTTCTTGGCCAATTCAAGATAAGTGGTGTTGCGTACTCCACTTTCAGGGTTGTCACTTATTCCGGCAAATGAAAGGTAAACACGCGATAACATACCAAATGCACTCCATTTTGTCAATCGTCCGGCCTGACCGGAAGTAGCCGGCAAGTACTTGGCAGCAAATTCAAGATCGCGGATTGCAAATTCGAACACATCGTTACGAGGATTGGTGTTAACGATAGGTTTGTTAACCAAGACTGAATTGTCCTCAATTAAAATTACATTTCCCCAAAGCGAAGCCAGGTACCAATAGGCGGTTCCACGCATAAATCGCGCTTCGGCTATGGCAAGATTTTTCTGTGCCTCAGTAACGTTTTTTGAATTTTTACGAATGTTATTTATCGTATTGTTCGACTGTCCGACAACATTATAGAAAGATTGCCAGGCCGACACTAACGGACCGGTAAGCGAGGTTTCGGTCAGATCGGTGAACGGGTAAATATAATCGGAATAGGGAGCAAAAAGGTTGTTGCTTCTACCGTCACCTAATCCGTAATAGAATTTATCATTAAAGTCGAACCACACTTTGTTGTAGAGCCCGGCTGTTGCAGCCTTCAGGTCATTTTCCGATTGAAAAAAGTTGTCGAGCGTAATACGGTCGTTCGGACTTAATTCAAGAAAACTCTCGTCGCAAGCCGTAAATGAGAGTGCACCGGCAAGTAACAAGGCGCTTATTATTTTATTGTATGTTTTCATATCAATTATATTTTTAGAATGTAAGGTTTAAACCAAAAGTATAAATACGTGGCGATGGATAACGCGCATTGTCAAGTCCGGTCATCAACGCATCCTGATTGGTAGAACCAACTTCGGGATCGTAGCCTGAATATTTTGTGAAAGTGTATACATTCTGTAAGTTGGCATACAATTTCAGGTTTTCAATCTTAATTTTCGAAGTCCAGCGTTTTGGAAAGAAATAACCAAAAGAGATATTCTGTATGCGTAAGTACGATCCATCTTCAACAAATTTATCGCTATAGCGGTAATTGGAAGTAGAAGCAGCCGACGAAGCAGCCATACGAGGCATATAAGGATCGCCACCGGTAATTTGAAGATTACGATAATCAACCGGTCCGTTCGGATCAATTTTACTTAACACAGCATATTGTGATGCTTTAGTAAGCAAATTGGTGTTCTCGCGTGGATTTTCGAGCCAGCGACGTTGGTAATTTACTACTTCGTTTCCGTACGAACCGGTAATGCCAATCGTTAAGTCGAAATTTTTATACTGGAAACTGTTACTGAAACCATAGGTAAAATTAGGTTCAGGATTGCCAATATATGTACGGTCTTCTTCGTTAATAACACCATCTTCGTTTATGTCTTGGAAAATGTAGTCACCAATCCAAACACCGGTTTCGCTTATGGTCATGCCACTCGGAATTGCAGTTGGTTTTACATTGCCATCGGCATCTTTATAATAAAAGTCGGTTGCTTTTTCGAAACGACCAATTACTTTATATCCATAGAACTGTCCGATGGGCTGACCAACAGCCGTACGGGTAACAATAGTTCTTTCAGAACCTTCCTGAATTTCCCGATCAAGAATACTTGATTCGGTATCTAACGAGAGTACTTTATTTCTGTTCAATGAAAAAACGATATTAGACTTCCATGTAAAATCTTTTTTGTCGATATTTACAGTATTCAAAGTAAATTCAATCCCCTTATTCTCCAATGAACCGATATTGGCCCATGGAGCAGAAGTAGATCCCTGTCCAACTGTACCTACGTAAGCAGGCAATGGTAATTGCAACAACAGGTTATCCGTCTTTTTATAATATACATCTGCAATAAACTCAATACGGTTACGGAATAAACTGATATCGAAACCAAGGTTGCTCGACGAGGTTGTTTCCCATTGCAAATCGGGATTGGCAGTGTTTCCACTTAATAAACCTGTTCCCCAAATAGTAGCCACTGTGGACATTGTGGAAGTGTAAGCATAATTTTCGACATTTTGATTCCCTACTTTACCCCAACCTAAGCGCAATTTCAGATTATTGATCACATCATTGTCTTTGAGGAAGGATTCGTTAGAAATTTTCCAGGCAATAGCTGCCGATGGAAACCAACCCCAACGGTTACCTGCTGCAAATTTAGAAGAACCATCGCGACGAAGTGTGGTTGTAAGTAAATATCTATCGTTGAAAGAATAAAACATACGTCCGAAGTAAGACAAAATAGAACTTGTTCCACTGCTGCCACTGTTTTTAGCCGAATTAGCATCACCGGCATTCAGATCGTGCGCCACATTAGTGATAAAACCGTTACGGAAACCCATCAAGTATTCCCAATGCGATTTTTGCATTTCCTGTCCCAACATAAAGTTTATGTTATGGAGGTCATTAAAAGTCCGGTTGTAGTTCAATATATTTCGCCACGACCAGAATTTACTGTAACTCTTCGAACGTTCGGACTCCACCACTTCGTTTTCGATAGCGCCAAATTTGTAAGATGGGCTGAATTTATAGGTATTTGACATTCCATAATCGAAAGAAACTTCGGTTTTTAAACTTAACCCTTTCAGCAATGTGGCTTCGGCATATGTATTTCCTCGAATCCCTGTTTTTTCGTTAAAGTTTTCTTTGATCATGGCCAACCCGACAGGGTTATTTTGAACATATTCATCTGTTTCGGGACCATCGTAAGTACCATCGGCATTACGAACGGCCACGTTTGGCGTTTGTTTGAGTGCCGTTTTAATTAACGATTCATCGGCAACAGTTACATTTTGTGTCGAATTGCTGAAGTTGAAATTAATACCGGCTTTGAGCCATTTTTTCAGTTGTGCATCCAAGTTGGAACGAAGACTCAACCGTTCAAAACCGGAACCGATAGCGATACCGTCCTGGTTGAGATATCCCGCGCCAATGGCGTAGGTTGTTTGGTCATTTCCACCGGTGATTGAAAGGTTATGACTCGACATCAAAGCCTGAGAAAAAAGTTCCTTCTGCCAATCGGTACCTACTCCCAATAAATCGGGGCGAACAAAACTGTCGTCAGGCATAACAATACTGGCATCAGTGCGGGCATTTTTATGAATGGCATATTGCTGAAGATTCATAAGGTCCAATTTCTGTGGCATTTCCTGCCAACCGCTGTAGCCATTGTAAGTGATTTTGGATTCGCCTTTTTGTCCGCGTTTGGTTGTTATCATAATTACACCGTTGGCAGCTCGCGACCCATAAATAGCGGTCGCCGAAGCATCTTTCAGAATATCCATGGATAGGATATCCGAAGGGTTGATGGAAGAAAGTGCATTTTCGGAACTGGAATTAGTGTTACCATCGATAATTACACCATCGATAACAAAAATAGGTTCGTTGGAAGAGTTGAGGGAGTTAATTCCTCTGATTCGGATAGAAGAGCTCCCACCGGGCATACCTGAGTTTTGTTGTACCTGAACACCGGCTGCACGTCCCTGCAAAACCTGATCGATAGAGGTATTCACCGATTTTGTAATCGCGTCGCTCGATACTGACACCACCGAACCTGTTAAATCGGTTCGTTTCATTTGTCCGTACCCAACTACTACTACTTCATTCAGTACTTCGGTATTTTCTTTCATTACCACGTTCAATTGCCGGTTTCCGGTAAAGGAAATCTCAATTGTTTCGTACCCAATGAACGAGAACCTCAGTTTTGCTTTGGCAGAAACATTCAGCTGGAAGTTTCCGGCTAAATCAGTGATAGTACCATTACTTGTACCTACCTCTATCACATTGACACCCAAAAGAGTTTCACCTTGCGTGTCTTTCACGATTCCTTTTACTGTAACCGTTTGAGCTATAGCCCAAACCGGCATCAACAGCAAAAAAAACACAAAAACAAATTGTCTTTTAATTGTGATTTTCATAAAATAATTTAGTGCGTTGTTAGATTTAAAACTATTAATAACATACAAAAGATAGATTGTAAGAAATAAACACAACCCTTTGCAATTATTAACTTCACAAAAATAGACAGATAATACGACAAAGATTAAAAAAAAGTGATCATAAACTTTGCTATTGGTTACAAAACAATTTATTTTTTGATCAAAACAGCATTAATTATTTGATTCAGCCCTCGGAACAATAAAACCAGATGAAAATGTTTAACAAAAAAGCGGATGAATACTTTCACATCAATTGATAAAAAAAAACAGTTGAATTTTTATTCAACTGCTTTTTCAAAAGACTTATGGAAACTATGATCAACTGTTTTTCCGATTTTTTTCGCTAAATTCTTTGGGCGACATGCCATAAAATTCTTTGAAAGTATTGGAGAAATGCGACAGGTTGCTAAATCCGAGCGCGTATGCGACTTCCGAAATTGAGATTTTTTGTTTCACAAGTAACTCGGCTGCCTGCTTCAGTCTGATATTTTTGATATAATCACGTGCCGACTGGTTGGTAAGTTCCTTGAGCTTCCGATGCATATGCACACGGCTCATTCCTACTCCATCGGCCAGCATTTCCACATTTAATTCAGGGTTATCAATATTTTCGTTGATAATGTTTATAATTTTCTCCAACAGCACCTGATCCGACGATTTAAGTACAACCGTTTTAATCAATGCTTTATTTTCTTCACTGTCGGATATTTTGTATTCAAGCCTTTCACGGTTTTCAATGATATTCGCGATTCGTTTTTTAAGCATGTCTACATTGAATGGTTTGGACACGTAAGCATCAGCGCCTATTTCGAAACCTTCGGCTTTGTCCTCATCGCTCGATTTGGCCGTAAGCAGAATAATTGGAATATGATTAATATTAATGTTCGCTTTCAACTTTTTGCACAAAGTGATTCCATCCATTTCGGGCATCATCACATCGCTCACCACCAAATCAGGTTTTTCCTTCAATATAAAGTCGAGCGCATCCTTGCCGTTCCTGCTTTCATAAATCCGGTACGTATCGGCCAGCGATTGTTTCAGATAATGACGTATTTCATCTTCATCGTCCACAATCAGAATTCGGTATTTAGTTTTTGGCTTTACTTTTACTTCATTTTCGATCGTAGTTTCCTCGAGGTACTCCTCGGTAGTTTGATGCAACATGGGTATAGAAAGACTATTGACACCCAACTCTTTTTCGGTTTCAGTTAAATGTTCATGTCCCAAAGGTAAACGAATCACAAACTCACTTCCTGGCCCATCTTTACGATTGGTGGCGTAAATAATTCCATGCTGCAATTCCACCAAATTGCGTGAAAGGTGCAAGCCGATACCTGTGCCAAAGTTCACACTGGTTTGTGAGTGGTCGATCTGATAAAAACGTTCAAAAATTTTTTCAATCTTATCTACTTCAATACCCAACCCGTTGTCCGATACAACAATTTCGAAATAATGACGCAATGGCGTGTCCACCGTTTCATCCATACCTTTGCTCAGGCGAACAATTATTGCTCCATTTTCAGGTGTAAACTTAAAGGCGTTCGACAAAATATTCACCAACACCTTATCGAAATTATTCATATCAATCCAGGCTTTCAGTTCCGACATTTCATGCTGAAATTCAAATTTAATCTTTCGTTTTTCCGATTGATATTCAAAGGTCTGCATTATGTCATCAACAAAACCGACAATATCAGTTTCGCTCATTTTCACAAACATAAGTCCCTTATCAATTTTACGAATATCAAGCAATTGATTGATAAGACGCAAGATACGTTGTGCATTCCTATACATAAGGTGATAAGCCTGATTACGTTCAGGATCAGAAGTATCGGACATAAGTTTTTCCAATGGACTAATGATAAGTGTCATTGGAGTCCTGATTTCGTGCGACACATTGATAAAAAACTGTAGTTTACCTTCGTTCACTTGTTCCAAATGTTCACGCTTCAACATTTCCTGACGATGCTGCAATCTTTCAGTCAGGTAGCGGAATATACCGTAAACAAGAAAAAGCAAGAGGATAAAGTAGATGAGTTTAGCGAGGAAAGTAAGATACCACGGAGGATAAATACGAATTTGTAGTACTATTTCTTCAGATACATTATCGTTGGCGCATGCTATCACCCTGAGCGTGTATTTACCATAGTTCAGGTTGGTAAAACTTATTCTGTTGGTTCCCGGATCGGTATTGATCCACTTCGAATTGAGCCCTTCGAGCATGTACCTGTAATAAATACGTTCGGAATTACCGAAACTGAAGGTTGAAAATTCAAGCCCAAACATATTATCGCTGTAGTTCAGGCGTATTGTTTTGGCATCTGAAATAAAAGTATCAATAATTTCGTGACGTCCCGATTTTTGGCCTTTCACAACCGGTTTATCCAACACGTACAAGCCTGTGAGATAAATTTGAAGCGAACTACGCTGGTTCACTATTTTAGAGGGAAAAAATGAAGTCACCCCTCCTACTCCGCCGAAAAAGAATTCACCATCTTTTGCTTTAAAAGCAGCTCCCAAACTGAATTCATTCCCCTGCAGACCATCGAAAGCAAAATGATTTACAAACTTTTTCTGTTTCACTAAGTATTTCGAGATACCGGTATGCGTACTAAGCCATATATCACCTTTTTCATCTTCTATAATTCCCCTGATTACATTACTTGGCAAACCTTCGGCCGTTGTAAATATCTCTGAATGTTTTGATTTTCTGTCGAACCGAGCCAAGCCATCGGTAGTTCCGAACCAAAGATTGGATTTACTGTCCATGGCTATGGAATACACAATATTTCCGGGCAACACTTTATCACTTTTAGTATAAGTTTTTATTTTTCCGTTCCGCAAGTCGATAGAGTTAACGCCTCCATATGTACCCACCCATACAAGACTGTCGCCATCGTTGAGTAAACAACTGACCCAGTTATTCGCCAGTCCATCAGCATTGTTTAGATCCGAAGTGTACTTTGAAGTAAAACGGGAAGTAGCAATATCAAATATCTGAACACCGGCACCATTGGTTCCTACCCAAATACGGTTTCGGTTATCTTTCATAATACTGATGATACGATTGCTCGAAGGGTCATCGGCAAAGTCGGATAGAGTATTGGTATAACGTGTATATTGTCCGGTCTTTTTATCCAGTTTTATCAAACCGTCCAGAAACGAACCTAACCAAAGGGTGTTAGAATTTTCCTCTACAATCGACATAATTGTACTCGATACGCTGTTTGGGTTGGCGTTCAGCACATAATGCCGCGAATTGTTCGACTGATCAATGGCGTAAAGGCCATCATGATCGGTACCTACCCACAAAACCCCGTTCATGTCCTTATACACAGACATGACACAATTATTTCCGATTAAATTGTTATTAAAAGATTTACTGCCCCAATAATTAAACTTATTGGTATGATTGGGAGAGAGAAAAACACCTTTCTGAAACAAACCAATCCACAGGTTTCCCGCCCTGTCGAGCAACACAGAGTGAACCTTGGTACTCGAAAAATCGAAAATGGCAGACTGTACCTCAAAATCTTCGATTTGTTGAGTGATTTTATTGTATCTCTTGATTCCTCTACCATCGGTACCTATCAACATTCGTTTGTTTTTATCTAAATACAAACATTTGATAGGCAAATAATTTGCACCTTTATTATATGGAACAGCTTCAAACTTCTGACTTCCAGCATTCAGTTTAAATAATCCACCAGCCAGCGTCCCTACAAAGATAGTACCGGCATCGTCTTCAATCATACTCGAAATCTGATTGTTACCCAACGATTCGGGGGCTTTGTACAATTTAATTTTGCCGGTTTTCGGATTATAATAATTTACGCCCTTATCGGCCGAAGCTATCCACAAGTTCTGCTTACTGTCCTCGAAAAGAGAGATAATATATCGACTGCATAATTTAGGAAGTAGCTCTTCATCAACTCTAAAGAGATGTTTTTGGGCATCGAACCGAAGAATGGCATCACTCGAAGTAGAAATCAGTATTTCTCCGCTTTTGGTTTCGATAATGCTCGAAACATGCGGTTCAATTATTTTTTTACCATAATAAAGCGGAACTTCAGTAAAAGATTCGTTCACCCTGTCGTATAACATCAATCCGTTCACGCAGCCTACCCAAAACCTACCTTTACTGTCTTCGAAAAGAGAGCGTACATAGTTATTTTTCAATGACTTTGTATTCAGTTTGTCGTTTCGGTATATACTGAATTTCACACCATCGTACTTGTTCAAACCATCCTCAGTTGCAATCCATATATAATTGCGTGAATCCTGGAAAATTGTATTTATAAGACTGTTTGACAACTCATTATCAGTAGAAAACAGTTTACCTGTTTGCCCTTGGACGAATACATATACAGCAAAAAAGCAGAGTAATGTGAATAGGAATCTCTTCATTAAAGTAAATTAGATATATCTCGGTTAAGAAAAACAATAGAATACAAAAATACAAAAAATTAAATCATTTCGGTGATGAAGTTCAAAAAAAGGCAGTAATTAGCTTTGGAACAGATGCACTGTATTTGAAAGTCGGTTTGTAAAGCATTTTAACTAATCAATTTAGCGCTATTAGTAAATTTCTAACCTGATATTCGGTTGTAAAACTAAAAATAATTACATTTGTAGTCAGAAGATTCACCTTCAATCTGAAAATCAAAATGAAAAAAGAATATTCATTAGACGAATTGCTGCATAAGGCAGCTTCATATTGTTCAATATCTGAGCATTGCATCTCGGAAGTCAGTGACAAGCTGACAGCATGGTGCGTTTCGTGCGATGAAAAAGAAAAAATTATCAAAAAGTTAATAGATGACGACTTTATTAACGAAAAGCGCTTCTGTGTGGCTTTTACCAAAGACAAATTTCACTTCAACAAATGGGGTAAAATTAAGATCTCGTATGCCATGAAACAAAAAGGCTTACCCAACGATTTGATCAACAACGCGCTTAATACAATCGACGATGGCGAATACGAAGAAATGCTGGCCGTGATTCTGAAAAACAAACTGAAAACCATTCAGTGGGAATACGAATACGAGAAACAAGGAAAACTGTTTGCTTTCGCTCAATCGCGTGGGTTCGAAAGCGCTGTGATCGATAGGGTAATACGGACGATAAAATAAAGTTCTGGGAATAATTTGAAGATTTGAGAATTTGAAGATTTGAGGAGTTGGTGGAGTTTTGAGGATAATTCATAATTCAAAATTCATAATTCATAAGGCCTGTTCCTTTGCCCTAATTTCTTCATTGGCACATTGGCATATTGGCATATTGGCACATTTTCACTGTCTTTGCTTTATTGTCTATCTATTGACTGTAGACCGGGGACTGTAGACTTATTATGCATTTACAAAAAACAGATCATTTCAATGAGCAGATATACATTACGCGAAGAAAAAGCAAACGCCTTCACACATGCTATCGGCATTCCTTTCGGGCTGACAGTCACTTTTCTTTTGATGCAAAAAGCCTTACCTACCAACAATTATTGGTTGATTGGCAGCTCTTTGGTTTATGCGGTTTTTATGACGTTTTCGTACGTTACTTCCACCCTCTATCATTTAGATAAAGATGAAAACAGAAAACTGCTTCGCCGTAAATTCGACCATGCCGCCATTTACGTCCACATCGCCGGTACTTACACGCCTTTCACACTGGTAGTGTTACGCGAACAGGGCCTCTGGGGTTGGACATTGTTTGGCGTTATCTGGATAGCCGCCATTGCAGGTGTGGTGATGAGTTTTATGCATCTTAAAAATGCTTCGAAACTCGAAACGGCCTGCTATGTGGCCATGGGTTGGGTAGTTGTAATTGCTTTTAAACCTTTGGTTGATGTGCTTTCGGTACACAATTCAATGGATATTTTCTGGTGGTTGGTGGCCGGAGGATTATTTTACACCCTTGGCGCCATTATTTATTTGTTGAAGAAAATTGAATTTATGCATGCTGTATGGCACCTTTTTGTGTTGGGGGGCAGTGTGTGTCATGCTTATGCCATTTGGCTGATTGCGGGATTTAAGCTGTGATTTTCAGGATTGTAAAAAAAAAACACTTAAGTCTTTGATTCATTCTCTTTCATTTGAAAACGAAAAAAACCTATTCTTCGAGTAACCGAAGAATAGGAGTTTCGAAATCTGTATAGGAGATCAACTCTAAAATCCATTAATTCGTAGGATTCTATTGCGCAATCAACTTCAATGTAGGATCTTCTTCGATTTGATAAACGCTTGTTTGTGAAAAAGTTCTACCATACATATCAGTAGTTCTGACCTCTATCCGGTGTTCACCAACAGGAAGATTGACTGGTAATTTGGCTTTCCAAAGGTGCAGACTATTCGTAGGTTCGGAAGGTCGACGACCCGGAACGAGCGTTTCTAAATAATCCCAATCCTGAACATAACGCGCGTATACCGGATCAACTTCGTTTACGCAGGCCATTTTGCTCCACTTTCCATTGTCAATTTTGTATTCCACTACATCGTCGGGCGAGGCCATAAATATATTGGCATACACGCTGTAGGTGCTGCTTGGTGTTTTATAAGGAACTTTTTTCGCATGATAGATTGACATTTTGTAGTTTTCGGGCATTCCGGCAACTTTATAATCCAAAACGTACTGATTGCCTTTTACTTTGAGGAAAGCGTATCCTTGAGGCGTACCGTCGCGCATGGTGGTTACGGGTAAACCTTTTTCGTTGAAAATGCCTGAATACCAATCGCCACAAGTGGCTCCAACATTGTACTCGTGAATAGGTTTTTGCCTTTCCAAACCTTCATTCTTACCTGTAAAAGCCTGATATTGTATATGTGTATGCGCCGACAATACCAATACCTGCGGGTAATTTTTCACTAAATCGTACAGCTGACGGCAATCTTCCTGACGAAAGGCTTCTTCACCACCTTCTTTGTCATTCAAAGGAATATGTAAAGCAATGACAATAAGCTTGTCGTTATCCACAAATTTCAAATCGTTTTTCAGAAAATCCAATTGTTCTTGTCTGAAACCACCCCAATATCCTTTTCCGTCGCGAGGATCGGGATATAAAATATCGTCGAGCACTATAAAATGTGCTTTACCATAATTAAAGGCATAATTGTTAGGCCCAAAATGTGCTTCAAAAGCTTCATCCGAAAGCGAGTCCTTCCGCACATCGTAGTTCATGTCATGATTACCCATTACATTGTACCAGGGCAACTGAATTTGTTGTATCGCTTGTTGATAAAGTGAGTGTAAGTTTAAGTCATCACCCACTAAATCGCCCAGTGAGATACCAAACTGAGCATTTTGTTTCCCGTTTTGCTTTAGGTCTTCAACAATCGCCTTTCTGAAAAATTCAATCTGTTCGCTTACATAAGGTTGTGGATCGCCAAATATAAGGGCTGTAAACTCTTCTTTTTCAGCGGATTTATTCAATGCAAAATCTACCGATTTTGGAAGTTTAGCTGTAGCTGCCACTCCTTTGTAAAATAAATCAGGAGAACCATCAGGTTTATGGATATAATAAAATTCGGGCAATTTATTTTCATTCAAAGGAAATTCATATCCTGCAGGTTTTACTACAAAAACGATATTATCTCTGCCTAAAGGTAACTGATAAGCTCCTTTGGAATCGGTGAGAACTACCTCTTTGCCATTGGATACAGCTACTTCAACAACACCCTTTTCCCGTCCATCTCTTTTTCCATTCTTGTTGAGGTCTTCATAAATATACCCTCTTACGGTTGATTGAGCAAATATACCGGTACAAAGCACCAATAAATTTATAGTAAATAGTGTTTTTTTCATTTGAGTTCTTTTGTTTCTTCTTTTACTCCTTCCAAATCAATATTACCCATTGGAATGGACACCTTAATTCCTACCACTTTTTGTGTTGTTTCGTCTATTATAAATATTGCATTCCCTCCATATTCAGGAATTTCAAAGCTATCATTGCCAATGAATTTTAAGTCGGCAGAACCGATGGACGATACGATTTTCAGCAGATTATTGCTCTGTTCAACCGTAAGACTCTCGGCCATATTGTTTTCCGGAAAAGTATATCGCCCGGTATATTCAAGCATGTTTTTGATTTGAACTTTTTCTTCAGCTTGCACTGTTCCAAACAGCGCAAGAATAATTAAAGAAAGTACTGTTAATTGTAAATTAAGCCCCCTAACCCCCGAAGGGGGAACAGTGCATTTTAAATTTTTATGCTCTTTGATTAAAGCCTGATTTAATGAATGTTTCATAAGATTATACTGATATTGAATGATTTAATTTTTATTTTTTTTATGGTTATCCGCTTTTATGCCTATTATAAATTTAGAATCAAAATAATAATTTAAATAAATAGGAACGCGGATTCCGCGGATATAGCTGATAAAACTTGATAAAACTGATTGAAATTATTTCGTGCTGATTTAAACAAATTCGTCAAATTTCATTTATGAAACGGAATTCTTTACGACAAATATATATAAACTATTCCCGTAAAAAATTTACAAATCAGTGTGAAATCCATTGATTATAAACCGCGAAAATCAGCTATATCTGCTGAATCCGCGTTCCTGTTTTTCTTTTAGGTAATAATACGGATCATCATTTATTTTTCAAAAACCTACTTTACACTGAACTCCGAACTGACTGCGACTACCTCCGATAAAAGTTGGCATTCCAATCGAATTTCCTGTATTTCCAGCATCGATAATAAATTTTTCGTCCAGTGCATTTTTGCCGTAAGTGCTCAGTTCAAGAGAATACTTATTCAGCGGTATATTTATGCCAACGGTGTAATTCAGCAAACCATATCCATCCTGACTTAACAAATCGGTATTATCGTCTTCGAAATACACTTTCGATTTATATGAATAAGCAGGGCGAATAAAAATCTCTTTCCCTTTTTTTAATGGAATTGAAGCATCAATACCAAAAGAAAAACTATGTTTCGGCGTAAGACGGAAGCGATTGCCTGCATATTCCTGTGCATCTCCGTTTTCATCCTGATCGCTGAATTTTCCATCGATAAATGCATAATTACCAAAGATGCTAAATACGTTACTAAAAATATAACGCAAACCGGTTTCAACCCCAAAACTGTGGGCTTTGCCTGCATCGGTTGGTACAAACTGGCTTCCGATCGTTCCCTCAACCGGCTGAAGCGAAGTGGTCTGAAAATGAGTCCAGTCATAATAATAGGCTGCCAGATCGTAATTAAGTTTTCCGTCCAACACTTGTCCTTTTACACCTGCTTCGAAACTCCAGATAATTTCGGGCTGCAGAAATGTGGTTTTTGATGGCAAAACACTTACCACCCCGGGACGACGACCACGCGAAACGCTTGCATAAAAATTATTCCGTTTCAGCATATAATTCAACACCATACGTCCTACCACCGACCAATAATCTTTGGACGCAGATATTTCGCCGGCAGAAATTGCAGATAATAAATTTGGCGTACCAGTAAGCAACTGACTTATAATGCCGGGCTGCGCAGAAGCTGCCGATTCATAAAAACCGGTTTGATTCTCGTATGTAACGCGCAATCCTGCAGTAAGTTTCATAGCTTCTGTAATGCTATATGTACCATCAGCAAATACTTCGGCTGCAGAATTAATTCCCCGGTTTTTGTAGGTTTCTTCGTGATTTGAATTAATCGAATGGTTGGACATATAATCTATTTGACCAATGATGGCTTGACGTTGCTCTGCAGGAAGTCCGGCTAATGCCATTTCCAACGTTACCGGCATACCGTATTGAGCGCTGAAAACCTGTTCGAGGGTTTTACGAATATCGGGCATTTTAGCAACATAATTAGGTACACCATTGGTAACAGGCTCCATATTTGGGAAAAGCATGGTGGCAATGGCAGAGGCCTGATCGGCAGTCATGCCCATTCCCTGAAACTGTGTGGCCATTTGCGCTCTTAAACGTGGTGCAACAGCCGCCACATAAAGACTTTGCTCATTTATTCTCATTGGCACCTTCTGCGAATTGGTTTCGTAAAAATAACTTCCTCCTACAAAACCGGTGAAATTGCTTTTGTTATCGTAGTTAAATCGAAATTCCTGACTCAGCTGTTTTCCTTCGGCAATTTCCGAAAGCCATAGAATCGGAGCTGACGTACCGTCGGCATCGAACGATTCATCGGAATGAAATGCTCTGAAACCCGAGATGGACGAGAATTTCCAATTGGGGTTCATTTCATGGTCGATGAGTAAAGCAGCTCCACCAACTTTTCTTTTAATATACAGATTTTCACCTTGTTCAAGATCCGCCATCGAATTAGGATCGGTATCTCCGCCTTTTGGTGCATATTGTTTGCTTTTGAACGATGTACCCGGATAGTTGTCGTTTTGGTAATCCAACACCAAATCAGAAGTAGTTTTATCGCTTATTTTCCAGCGTGTAGAATTACGTATTGCCCAAGTGCTTTTTCCGTTGAGGTCGCCTCCCGAAAGGTTTTTGATAAAACCATCGCGATCGTTATACGTAAAAGCAAAGCGGTTTGAGAGTTTTTCTTTTACAAGGGGTGTATTTAAGAATCCCGACAGTAACTTTTGATTCCAGGTTCCGTAGCCTGCCGAAATCTCGGCACTGAAAACATCGGTTGGCTTTTTGCGGAGAATATGCAAAGCGCCAATTTCGGCGCCACGTCCGAAAAGTGTACCCTGCGGCCCTTTCACCACCTCAATGCGTTCAAGGTCGAACAGTTCGACTACCGATGCGCGGGAGCGGGAAATAGAAACTCCGTCCTGAAAAACCGAAACACGGGGCTGCGAACGCGAGTCTCCATCATCGGAAGTAACGCCACGGATAACGTAACCCGGATTGTTCGGGCTTTGTAACTGCATTTGCATTCCCGGTATATATTCCGACAATTCGTCCAATTGCTGTATATTCAGTTTATTGAGGCTATTGCCCGACAATGCACTGATAGTTACCGGTACTTCTATATTGCTTTGATTTCTTTTTTGTGCACTGACCACAATCTCGCCCAGGCTTTTAGCATCTTCCTGTAATACAACGGTCATTTTGTTTTTTGCAATTAGCTCTACCGACCGGAAACCTAAATATGAAAAAGTCAACGTAGTATTCTCGTTTTTCGCTGCGATGGAGAATTTACCGTTTTCGTCGCTTATTGTACCTGTAGAAGTACCTTTAACAAGCACGTTTACCCCCGGCAATGCTTCACCGTCCGAATTTATTACCCGCCCTGCAATATTTTGCTGCTGTCCGTAGACCGAAATTAAGAATGAGAAAAGTATCCCGATGATTAAATAAAATGGTTTCATGTCCGTTCTGAATTAATATGTTTATTATTCGGATACAAAAGTCATATTTAATTATTTCAGGAAGGTGAATAGAATGTTGCGAAAATGTTTTATTGATTATTGTAAATCTGTTGTCACATAATTTTTCAAAATAATTATCCTGTATTTCAGCTCAACAAAAAGACATACTGCTTATCCCCTTTCGTCAAGGTTAAGAATATATCAGTGCTAATGTGGGTGCTGACTTCAACTTGATAAATTTATTTTAAGAAATAAAACCACAATAGGCACAATAGACCAATGCCTTTCGGCATTTTAAGATGTATGACCTGGAGTAGTATTGAACTAAATTAGCTTCGCTGATCTTCGATTCCCTTCGGGAAGGGCTTTGATTAGTCCTGTTTTTGAATTTCCATAAATATATCCTATTATTTGTGCCAACAAACCAACCATTCTCACGTCACTTCTGCTTATAAAGTGTAAATTTCAGCTGCAATATTTTGTATTTCATTTTTTTTTAAATGCCCCCTAACGTTCGCGTGTATGAAACGTGCCGGATTGCGGAGCTGCGTCTGTATCCCCCGTGCCAAACCACGATGCGGGACGAACTGTTGAAAACCCACTAAAACCGGCATGTTTTATGACACGTTGTTAGCGGGTCGTTGTTATTTTCCCAATTGTTGTTTAATATAGTTTTCAAAGTCAGTTTTTAAGGTTATAGTACTATTTGGATATTCTGGTGAAGTCAAACCGTCAACAACTGCTTGTGTCATATCGCACAAATTGTCTGCTGTATTGTTTGTAAAGCCAACTGATAATAAAGTTTCTTTCCATTTGTCACTTGTTATTGATTGCGTGAAAACATCTTTATTGAATAAAGTTGAAAATGTCTTAGCAATGTCAAACGAACTATATTTCGTTGGTCCCACCAATTCGTATACTGTAGTTTTTGGCGGTACTAATGGTTTAGCTATAATATCAGCAATGAAGTCTGCCAAGTCAAGAGGTGAATGCATTCCAACCTTTAGGTCTTCTGGAAAAAATGTTGGCAAAACGCCATACTGTTCTATTGTTGACAAGTATCCAAGCCAATTACTAAAATAATATGATGGTCTTATGATAATTTTTTCAATATTCAAATCGTCAAACTGTTTTTCCAATAGCCGAGACATTAAAATGTTTCCTGTCTTACCTTCAATTTGAGCACCAATGCAAGACAAACAAACTATTCTCTGTATTTTGTTTTCTTCAACTGCTTTTCTGTAATTCTTAATTATTTTTTCAGTGTCCCTAATTATGTCATTAGAACTAGGATTTTCAGGTGTCAAAAGAAATGCAGTTGTTCCACCTTTAAATGCGTTTACAACTTGGTTTAAATCAAACAAGTCTGCTTGGCGTACTTTAAAATTTTCATCTTTTACCTTTTCAGGGTTTCGTACAACGGCTATCGCAGGAATTCCTTTGTCTAAAAGTCTTTTGGTCAAATGAGAGCCTACTTGTCCTGATGCTCCTACAATTATGTTCATATTTATTCTCTTTATAAGTTATCAATTCTGTTGCAGGTGGTCTTTCACTATGCCCGCTAACGACCGAGGCTATGGGTATTTGCGGTTTGCGGGAGCGTTCGCTGTCGTGAAACGACAAAGTGAATGCGGGAGCAAAACCGCCGGAATGCACGTCAGCCAGCCTGTGCCCATACGAGGCGTGTGTTAGCACCAGTTTTTTTTACCTTAGTTTTTGATTCTTTCACCAAATTTTCTACATATCAGTTATAACCCATAAATCTACATTTCGATAATATTTATAAATCTGCCCCAAAGAATGTTTGATTTGTATGAAGATTTCGAACCAAAAGGCACATACAAATTACAATTTAAAAAATTATCATCATCAAAAACAAAGTTTGGGCTATTAAATGGAATTGGCGTTTTAGATAACATATATAATGACTTTAGCTCTTTAGCCTCAGTGAAAACACATATCCCCATTGATTTAACGGTTGCTGGTATTGTGAGGGTTTTCAACTTACGGCATCCCAAAAAAGCATTATCATCAATTAATACTATTGAATTACCCAACGATACATTAGTCAGATTTATGCAATCATGAAACGTGCCATTTGGTAGCGATTTTATTGAATTATTAAGTGTTACAGTTTTTAAACTGTCGCAACTAAAAAAAATCTCATTACCAATATTTGTTACAGTGTTTCCAATATTCATTTCTGAGAGGCTATTGCAATTGTAAAATGCATTATTTCCTATTGTAGTGATTGAATTTCCAAGAAAAATTCCTGTTAGCTTTGTACAATATTTAAAAGAAGCATCTTCAATTTCAACCACTGAATTAGGCAAAGTGATATGACCGCTTTTAGCCTCGGGACATTTGATTAATTCTGTTTTCTTTTTATTATATAAAATTCCATCGTTTGAAGAATATGTAGTGTTCTCAGGTGATATTTCAATATATTCAAGATTAGGACAATTGTCAAACGCATCTTTATCAATAAATGAAGTTTTATTTCCTATAGTTATGCCTGTTAAATCAGGACAATCCATAAATGCATAACTATCGATTAATTCTACTGAATTTGGTGTTGAAATATATTTTAATCTTGCACAACATCTAAACGCTTCTTGTCCAATAATTTTTAAGGAGTTTGGCAAAATTATACTATCAAAGCCACAATAACTAAATGCACATCTCCCAATTGAAATGACCGAGTTAGGGATAGTCAATTTACGAATACCATAAGTGTTCACAAATGCATGATTGCCAATTGAAGTTAATGAATTTGGTAGAATCAGGTGTAAATACCACAACTTATATGATATTGCATCCGAAGGAATTTCGTTAGCCAAATACTCATGATTTGTCTCATTAGTTGTCCCTTCTAAACCTTTATATGCAGCAATTGTAACCGCGCTGAGATCTAGAGTATCTAATGCGGACATATTGTCTCTTATCGTTTTAAAATCACGAGCATCAATAGTACCTGAAAGTGTAAGGTTGCTAATTGATCTTAATTCTTTTACTGTTAAAATAGTAGATAAGCTACCAGGTATAACCAAATTAACTGTCCTTTTAAGATTAACTTCTGGTTCATTTGCGTTTTTACAACTAACACATATATTTGTAACTAAAGAAAATAGAAAAAATGTTTTTATTAGAATTCTCATGTTTTTTTTGCCTAATTTGCTATGTTTCTGTCACTTCTTTTGTTTTTTTCTAAAATTGGTGCTAACAACCGAGGATATGGGCATTTGGCGGTTTGCGGGAGCATTCGCTGTCGTGGAACGACAAAGTGAATGCGGGAGCAAAACCTGCTAATTGCACGTCAACCAGCCAATGAACGAGGCGTGTGTTAGGTGGTCGTTTTTTCGTTTTATATTCTCATTTTCAAATATTTGTTTTCGTAGTTCTTTATGAAAAGCGTGTCTTTTCTCAGATACATTTTTCTAATGTCAAGCCCAAATGACTCCCACTTAAACTTAAGAATTCGTTTCAGTTTTCCGTTTTGAGTTTCCCAAATCTCAACATACGCTGGATAACCATCAGCTGACCCACCTTGTCCGCAAAGAAATTTGTCTCCATAAATTTGTGGAATGTCAAATAAAGTATCAATTTTATTATATACCTGATCAACTAAGTAATAATAGTCTTGGTTATAATCTTGTGCCTTAATCAATACCCATTTATTTTTTTGATTTTCTCCTATTGCAGTGTACTCTATAAAACTTTTATCTCTTTTGTCATCACGAAATACAATTGTCGAATTACCAGAAGGTATCTTAATAATTCCCTTTTCTTTTTTTATGGTTGTCGGTTTATTCATCTTCCTGGCATTTACTTTCTTTGAATAATACTCAACACTATCGATTTTTATAATTTTGCTAAATATGTTCTTGGTGTCAAAAGGTCGAAACATGTATTGAGCATGAACTTTTATATTTACGTCAATTATCAATGCTCCATTTTTGCCGTAATTTGTACCCCATATTTTAGTTGCGCCTTCGGCGTCTACTTTTTGGATATTCTTTATTCCATAATTTTTTATTCTGTCAATAACTTTCGAATAAGATTCACATGGTGCACCGTCTAAGAAATAGAAAATCTGTTCGTTTGGAACTAAGTATTCGCATGCATCAATGGCAAGGAAATCACCGTAAGGAAGAATATCCATGTCAGGGATTCGTAATTCATAGATATTGCTTGAGTTTCCCCAATAACCGTATCTAAGCACTGAAGCATTATTCTTCTTTATTCGTTTTCCTTTAAATAGATTTTTGTCGATAGAGATTGAGTCAAAAAATGTTTTAGGACCAATTAGTAACCAACCATTTATAACTATTCTATCTCCTTTTTCAAACTTAATCTTTAGTGAATCAAAAGTTGTCTCAAAATTATCATATTCAATATTACGATTTACTTCAATCGTAGTTTTAGCGGTCGTTTTAGTAGTCGTTTCAGTCTTTTTTGAAGACGGAGAACAACCACTAATAATAATTCCAACAGTCAGGGTTATGATATTTAGTATCTTCATCTTTTTTTTTTCTAAAATGCCACCTAACGACCGAGGCTATGGGCTTGGGCGGGCTGCGGGCGGATTTCCTGTCGCTATGGCGACAAAGGAAATGCGGGCGCAAAGACTGCCAGAAGCACATTAGCCGCCCTAAGCGCATAGGCGTGTGTTATGTTTAGTTTTTATATCGATACTTTGTCAAACGCTTCTCTCCATTTTTTTCAATCACTCCATTATCTACGGCTTCCTTTAAATCTCTACTCGCGGTTGCAGTTGATATTTCTTTATTATGTCTTAAATAGTCTTGTCTTGTAAACAAGTCATTTCCAATAACATTTTTAAAAATACTTATTCTATCAGTACTAGTTAGTGTATGGTTTTGACTTCTCAATAAATCTTCTAATGCAATATTGATAATTTCAAGCATAAATTCAATAAAACCTGTTGAATTTCCTTGATTATCTGATTTCCCAAGTACATCGTAATAATCCTGCTGTCTTTCTTTAATTAATGATTCTATTGGTAAGTACTCAAAAACAGGAGAATAATCTTTTAATATAACTGTTTGCCAAAGCCGTCCCATTCTTCCATTTCCATCAATGAATGGGTGAATAAATTCAAATTCATAGTGGAAGACACAGCTTCTAATTAGCAGAATATCATTGTCATTTTTTAAATAATCGAATAAATCCTTCATCAATGGATAAACAATATCTCCCGGAGGTGCAATATGAGTAACATTGTTTCCTTTAATTATTCCAACTGCGGTTCTACGAAACTGTCCAGCATTTTCAATTAACGTATTCATTAGAATTCCGTGAGCACGACACAAAGAATCTATGTCATATGCATTGAATTCATTAAGTTTTGAATACAATTCAATTGCATTTTTTACTTCAATAATATCTTTTTGAGGAGCCAATACTCTTTTGTTGTTAATTAAATCAGTAATTTGCTCAACGGTTAGAGTATTTCCTTCAATTTCAAGTGAAGATTGTATTGATTTTATTCTGTTCCGCTTTCGTAACTCAGTTGGTGGTTTTATCAGTTTTGCTGATTTAATTTCACCAATCTTTTCAGAAATGGAGGAGGTCAGTTTTAATATTTCACTTGTTATTTCGTAAGGTGGTCTCATATATCTTTTGTTTTGATAGTATCATTTGATAGTATCAAAGATAGTTGATTTTATTGGAACTCTGAAATTCTTTTTTTTTAAAATTAAACATAACGACCGAGGCTATGGGCATTTGGCGGTTTGCGGGAGCATTCGCTGTCGTGGAACGACAAGGTGAATGCGGGAGCAAAACCTGCCAATTGCACGTCAGCCAGCCAATGACCATAGGCGTGTGTTAGGCGGTCGTTTTTTTGTTTTTAGTTTTCAGTTTCTTCTTCAAAATCAATGATTTCTTCTGGTTGGTATAACTTATCCGTTTCTTGTATAATAATTCGTTTCTTGAATTCCTTACTAATAGCTTTTAGTCTTTGGTCAAAAAACTTACTGTAATCATTTTCTAATACTCCAAATTTTTCTAAATCGTTTATTAAATGAGTTTTCATTGTTTCTTCAATGTTATCATTTTGTTTAATAAACTTCTTCATATAAGAGCTTGGTGATTTGGCACCAATTTCTCTTTTATTCAAAAAATCGTCAACAATAGTGATATTTGCAATGTGATTTATAAAGAATTCTTCTTCTTTTTGTTTTCTCAAATATGCTCTAGGGAAAAAATGGTGATAATTTTTACTGTTTGCTTGCTTTAACCAATAATTGCTAATATTGACTATTGAACCATCATTAAAAGATTTTGGTTGGTGATATGCGTAAATGCTAAGAATTGCTTTTATATAGCTACGGCCTGCACTAAACCAACCGTTTTTCTGAATAGATTCTTCTGAAAAATCAACTGTCCATTCATATTTTGGCAAAGTGTCTTTAAGAATTAAATCTATTCTTTTTATATCTTGAGCTATTTTTGTTTCTAAACCCGAGGAAAAACGGCTTGATAATGCACATCTCCAAAAGTAATCTTGTAAGTATTTTTGTTTATCTCCAGTAGGTTTGTCTTTATGGTGATAGAAGAAGTATGCGAAAGGAATAATTAAGGCGTTATATGGTAATAACTGACTTACAGGAATTCTATAGTAGCTTATAAAATACTCTACTGCACTTTCAATCGCATCAGTACCCCTTTTCCAACAGTTAATGAATTCATATTTGTCTAATTTTAGAATTCTTTTCTTCGTACATTCACCAGACAAAAAAGTAGAAATACATTGAAGAACTGTAGCATCTGAGATAGTTTCGTAATTAAGTGGTCTTAAATTTTCAATTAATTCTTTGTATTTTTCGGATAAATCAAAGTTGCTTTCATCATCAAATGTTTTTGCTACCATAATTTCAAACATTGTAAGTGGCTTTCCTCCAACATTTATTCTGGTAAAGATTTCAGTCGCAATTTCTAAAGGAGCTTCTTTAATCAATATAATAGAAAATAAATAGCTTTCAATTCTTTTCTTATACTCTTCTAATAGTTTCAAATGCTCCAATGGAAAACTTGCCAAGAATGTTAGACCGCCATAAAGTAAGTCAGTGATTTTAATGTAAGTATTGACTTCTCTTTCTTCCATTTCAATAAACACGATTTGTTCATCTTCGCTTGCTATTAAGTCAATATACATATTTGAATAGTCATCTATTCTACCTCCATCTCTTTCAATTTTTAAGCCCTTTAAACTAGCAAAAAGACTTGTTAATCTTTGTTGACCATCTAATACAAAATTGACAAAATCCCCTTTTACTGGTTCTGGTAAATTGAAATTTCCAATGTCTCGAACGCTTCTTAGTCTGTCGTTTGTTTTCCAAAAAATGAAAGTTCCAATTGGATAGCCTTTTATGATACTGTCCATTAAGTTTGCGGACTTTTTAATATCCCAAACAAATTCTCTCTGAAATTGTGGAATTTTTATTTGCCCTTTTTCGATATCACTTATTAAGCCGGAGAAAGTTGTTGATTGTGGTTCTGGTAGTTTCATTTATTTGATTTTTTCGTGTATAATAACTTGGTCTTTTTTTTTCTAAAATGCCGCCTAACGACCGAGGCTATGGGCATTGGCGGTTTGCGGGAGCATTCGCTGTCGTGGAACGACAAGGTGAATGCGGGAGCAAAACTGCCGGAATGCATGTCAGCCAGCCAATGAACATAGGCGTGTGTTAGGGGCTGGTTTTTAATTTATGGGTCTATAATAGTGGTAAATGTTTTTTGGTAAGTTGATATTAAGATCTTCACGTTTAATTTTATCTAAATCAACACTTTCTCTATAACTAAAGAGCAAATCCCCAGTATTAGTACTTGGAACAAAAAAAGAATATGAAATCAGATATTCGATTACTAGTTCTGGGGAAATTGAAAAATTCAGTGATCTAATTTTAGTCAATATTTGATTATAGGTTTTGATTGGAGCTTCACTTGCATATTTGAACAATTCCCTGAATATTTTCTCTTTATCAATCTCTGTAAATAAAAGACTTAATTCGCTTTTTATTTCATCAATATTTTTATTAATGTATTTTTCGAGAATCTTTTTTATATCTTGTTGTGAAATTGGATAAGAATAAGCCGAATCGCTCACAACATTCAAAATAGTAATTATATCTCTTGGTCTATAAAATGTAAAATCAAGAATATATTTGAAACTTGATTTTCTTGCATATGAGTATTGCGATGATATTTCATTTGAAAATAATGAATACCATGGATCTGTACCAAATGGAATATTTCTTTTTTTGAAATTTATTTCAATTCTTTTATTTATCATTCTTTTAATAGCTGTTTTACTCTCATCACATAATAATTCGTCATGTTTATACCAAGTTATTGGAATTTCATAACTATTAAAAATCTTTGCTGAGTCAGGATATTCTGCAATTATTTTTGAACGAACATCTTCACGGATAAATATTAATATTTTCGTCCTGTTATTCAAAAAAACTTCATTGTTATAAATTCGAGAAATACGAATTAGCTCCATGATTTTAAGCTTATCATTTTCGCTATAAATATTGAAATTTACATCTAAATCATCAAAAAGAAGCCAGAATTCTGATTCCTTATTAATTGGATAATCAAGTATGATTTTTATTATATCTTTGAGCGGAGAAATTAATTTATAGAACGGAGCTTTAGTTACTTTTACGTCAAAATATTTTTTTATTACACCTCCAAAGGCGTGTGTTAAAACTCCAAAACTAACTTCACCACCAGTTTTATTAAAACCTTCTTCAATTTGAAACTTATCAATATTTACTATTCCAGCATTATTATCTATAAATTTCTGAAGCTTTTCGAACTCTTTAGTATATGTTCCACAATTGTTTTTCAAAATAAGTTTAACTGTACTCACAAGTATTAACCATTCAAATAAAATTGTTTCTTTGTTTTCAATGATTGAAGATTCTTGAATTACCTTTTCAATTTCAAAATCACTTAATCTCAGTATAGTTGCGAAAGAATCATCAGAACTATCGGATTTATCTTTTATGAATTTTGTAATTGCTGATTTTCCAACACCCTTTCTTCCTACAAAAATAAATTTACCGACAGATAAATTGTCAAGTATATCCAAATAGTCCTCGAAATAATCAGTCAATTTATAACCGTTCACATTTTCTGCTTCAGCCTCAGGGGCTCCAAAGTAGAACCCTTTAGTAGAAGTTTTAGTAGTAATTTTTTTTTCGTAATCTAGAATTCCCATATCTTTTTATTTATTTTTTTAACTTGCCCCTAACGACCGAGGCTATGGGCATTTGGCGGTTTGCGGGAGCATTCGCTGTCGTGAAACGACAAAGTGAATGCGGGAGCGAAACCTGCTAAATGCACGTCAAGCCGCCAATGAACATAGGCGTGTGTTAGGGGCTGGGCTTTAAGTTTATCTAATTTTCATCTTTTTATTCTACGTCTTTTGGGAATCTCTAACCAAGATTGAGTCAGTTCATAACAAACTGGTTCGTCTCGTGGATAATCTTCTCCATTTTTGTTCCAAATCTCAATGCAGTCGATAATTCCATTTTTCAAGTGTACTGTAGTGTCGGCTAATATATTTAATTCTTCATTCGATAATTCAACTCCGTTTATCATTTCTGTCGGATTACCTAAAATGTCAAAGTTTGTCGCTTTCTCAGTTGGTATTTTATATTTTTCAATTTCTTTGTCTGCAAGAAAATAAACATACATACCAATTCCGGTGTGTTCATAACTTTTTTCTGATAGAAACTGGATTTGTTGTCGGAGCAAATCTTCAGATTCAATTTCGTCGAATATAAGGTCAAATATGTCAAGAATGAGTTTTGATTGTATCATTTCATATTCGTTTTTTTATTGTCAGACCTAAATTGCTTTACAAAGACTTGTCAAGCACATAATTTTATAGATAATCTTTGTTCTTTGTTAGTTTTGAAATACTTCTAAGTTGAGTAAATTCGGTTTCTTTCTCAAAACAGAAACCCAGTCATAAAACGGGTTGTTGGGTTTTTCTAATGAGTCAATTTGCAACAATTAAGTTGCATTCGACAGATATGTTTTTCTTTTTTTAGCCTTGCCCATAACGACCGAGGCTATGGGCACGGGCGGTTTGCGGGCGTATTTCCTGTCGTGAAACGACAAAAGGAAATGCGGGCGCAAAACCCGCAAAGTGCACATCAGCCAGCCTGTGACCATAGGCGTGTGTTACCTGCTGGTATTTTATTCATTCGTTTGTCTAGGTTTGAAAAAGTCAAATGCTTTGAATAATTCATTGTCGGCTGGTTGATTTATTTCTGCTTCTTTGTCAAAATGATATGAAACCCACCGAACGTTTTTACTTTCAATGCTTGTATAAAAGTATATTGCATCAGAAGATTCAATAAATTTTATAAATGGAAGCAATTCTAATGGTTTTGTCTGCTCAGAATTACACAAATAAAGTTTTTTTCTGTCTAATGGAATTAAACTTTTTATAGTGATTTCATTAAACGGAGTTCTCGCTCCAATAAGTTCTTTTGCATTAAATGTAAAAATACCATCTTCATAACTACTTGTGGTAGGAGATAACATTTTAGTGTCGTCAAATGCATCTGCAATTTTTCTTCTTAATTCATTAAGTTGCTGTTCAAGAGTTAATACTCTTTGATTATTTTCTTCTTCGCTTGTAATGCCTCCGTGTCCTTTCCAACTATTTCTAAGATTAGCTACTAAAAAAAGGATATTTACTATTTCCCTGCTTGAAATCATTGAAAAGAACGCATCACTTGGATTGCCAAAAAGACTTTTACAATAGTCTTTTTCTTCTTTGTTGTTAATATAACCTCTTATTGCTTTTGATAGATTCGAAGTTAGATTGTTCCAGTTGCCAAAAGTTGCTCTTAGGTACCAATCTTTGAATCTTTCATCCTTATCAATCCATTTATAGGATTCTTTACTGTAAAACTCTTTGTCTTGCACTAAAGCACTTAACATAATCATTGATAAGAATTCGGAGAATGCTTCAAAGAAATGAAATAAATGTTCAATTTTTTTACTGTTGTTTTTAGTCGCATAATAACGCCATAATATTGACGAAATAGGAAAAGGTAGTTTGTCAATCCAATTTTCTAGCTTTTCTTCTTGGTTTATGGTTTTGAGTTCTTTAGCTATAGATTTGTAATTTTTGGGTTGTTTCCATAAGTTGCGTTTTAATTCATCTAGTTTAAGACTGAATTGCTGTATCTTACTATCAATTTCAATTAGTTCAGCTTGTATTGACAGTTCTGGAATGTAAAGCACGCATTTCAATAATTGAGATTTTGATATTTGTGGAATAACAGCTCCAATTTCTAAACTTTCACGCAGTTTTCTACCTGTTGGAGTATTGAAATAATTGGCAACATAAATAGCATTAGCAATTTTATCATTTAATTGAATTTGATAATAATTTCTTGGTTTTATTTTTAATTCAGATAGACTCGCAACTACTGGACTATTACCAACTTTAGGAAGATAAATTGAATTAGGCAAATGCTCGACATCTTCAATATTTTCGGCTTTGATTGCATTAATAGAAATAGAAAAGTCAGTTAGAAGAATTGGCGGGTAGCCAATTCTTCTAACCATTTCTTGCATTTCTTTTTCTGATACGAGAGAGTTAAATGATTTGTATTCTTTTATATCAACTAAGCCACCTAATTGCAGGGCTTTTCCTATTCTTTTGTTTTTAAAGTTTTGCAGAATGGTTTTATTAATTGTTTCATCTAGTGAAATTTCCGCGACGAATGTCTTTTCAATTTTTTCTTTTGAAACCAATACAAGGCTTGAGGGTATATTTGTTAGTGGTGCAAATGTTCCTGAAGGAACTGAAAATACAGCTTCAACAAATAAACCAGCGTTTTCGAGTAGTTTTTTTGGATTGTCTTCGATTAAAAATGAATTAGATAGAAGAAATAATAACTTTCCTCCATTTTCTAATAAAGGTTCGCACTGTAGTAGCAAAGCTGTTGCAAAATCGGTTGAGCTTTTTATTCCATTAATATGTTCTGTCTTTATTCCGAATGGTGGAAATGAAATAATTAAATCATATTTTTCTCTTATTTGTTCTATTTGCGAAAAAGGTTCTCCTAAAATATATTTTTGAGTTTGTTCTTTAAATAAGCGATTAATTATTTCATATTCAACTTGATTTCTGCAAATTCCTTGTAAATTGTCATTTTGAAAATAGAGCGCTGGCGAAGAAACTGTCAACCAGGGGTCGAATTTTGATTGATTACTTTTTGAGTTAATAAGCTCAGAAATGAAGTCAAGTAGGTGATTGGGAGGAGTTAGTGCGTAAGTATTTGTTATTTTTGAAATTAATTCTTTGTCAGCAAGTATTTGGTCAAGTTTTTCACTGTCAAATTTTGCACCCATTAATTCTAATACTTTAATGTCTCTTGCACCTGAGAAATGTTTGTCAGTCCTAAGTAAGTTAAGAGCAGTCCAAATTTTAGTTCTAATGTCTTGTTGTTGCATAGTTGCTGTTTTTTTATTTTTTATACTTGCAGGTAACGACCGAGGCTATGGGCACTGGCGGTTTGCGGGCGAATTTCCTGTCGTGAAACGACAAGGGAAATGCGGGCGCAAAACCCGCAAAGTGCACATCAGCCAGCCTGTGAACATAGGCGTGTGTTATGGGCTTGGCATTTGATTATCACTAAGTTGTCTTGTTACAAAAGTCAACTTGACCTTTGTATTTAATTTCAATATGATTGACAATCGTTTTGCACACTTCTTTGTAATCTTCGTTTGTAATTGGTTCTTGTTCAGAACGCCAACCACCATGCGACAAGTCATTTATTAAAGTATATGCACGTGATTCTTCTTGTATATTTTCTCTTATATATTCGGCAATGCTATCTCTTGTTATCTCAATCTTGTCAAACTTAGTCAAAGTCTCAATAATGTGTCTTATCGAATTTGCTGTTGTATGGTCTGGATTTTTCACTCTTCTCGCAATTTGAAATATATCAAGTAAATGACTAATGTAAGGAACTGTCAAGCTTGTATTGAATTCCTCAATTTTACCATCTCTTAATATAAGTTTTTTTTCAAGAATGTTGTTTGAAGACAATACCCTCATAAAATCATTGTTGTGGGTAAAAAGAAGATATTTAACGCGCCCTAGTTTTTCTATTATTTTATCTAAATCTCTAATAATACCGCACATAGTATATACATGGTTAAAATCCATACTAGAGATTGGATCATCAATAATAAAGAATAGTTTCTTATAGTCATCTTCTTCATTTACCTTTAAATGAGCATCACCTAAATAATATGCAAAAGCTACTATATTTTTTTCGCCATCACTAAGCACATTTTTTGCTTGATCTTTTGCAAGAGGATTCGTTTTAAACACTAACTGAAATGTTTCCTCATTAAGAGTATATTTCCCTGAAAAAAAGTAGTTTAAAACCTTTTTTATAGTATCAGCAACTCGTTCTTTTTTACTTGCTTTTTGTTCTTCTTTTTTCTTTTTAATTTGTTCTGTAAGTTGCTTATGTTCTGAGCGTAACCTAAGAATATTGCTAATATTCGTTTTATGTGCTTTTACAAGATAGTTGAAAGCACTGTTACATATTTCTTTACGTATTCTCTTATTTTCATCGTTAATTCGATTCTTTTTCCCATTAATACCATCAATTTCTTTGTTGTTTTTGATTATAGTATTATTTATTTGGGCTTGCAATGTGTTTAGCTCTTCTAAATAAGAATTCTCTAATACGATAGGCTTGGATATATCAATCAATTTTTGATTAACGACAATTATTATTTTGTTTAGCGTTTCTAAAAGTGAGGTTATATCTAATTGTTCTAAATTTATTTCAGCACAGGACGGAATATATTTTGTTTTATATGTGTCATACTCAGAAATACGTTTTATATTAACCGTTTCTATTGCTCTAATATTGGCAATTTTGTCTTCGATTGACTTAATGCTAGATTTAAATAGTTTTATAGTGCTTGCTTCAGAATCATTTAAATACTTTGTATAATTATCGATTAGCTTTAGAGCGTCATCATTAAATGATTGTTCGCAAAAAGGACATTTATTGTTGGATATGAGTCCAATACCAGTTTCAATAAATCCTTGTTTTGTTTTAATCTTTTCTTTGAATTCTTCTGCAAGAATACTTAATGTAAATTCTTTTTTGCACAATTCTTTCAAGTCATCAAATTGCTTAAGGTTTAATTCAACCTTTTCAATTTTTTGAATATCAATCAGATTTTCAGGTACTGACTTAATTTTATTATAATCGGCAATTAAATCATCGAATGCTTTTGAAACTTGAAGAGGTTCAGCATTTAAACCAAATACAATTTCTTCATAGGTTATATTCTTGTATTCCCCAAGTCGTTGAATATTTTGAATGTTATCAATGTTCGCTTTAAGATATTGTTTGATTTCAGTCTTAACATGTTCAGATATTGCTAAACCATCTTCCTCATTCTTTGCTAATTTATCTTCTTCGTCTTTTAAATCGATATTCCCTTTTCCAAGAATAAACCCATCAATATTTCCATCTTTTTCATAATTTAGTGTTCGAATATTGTCATCTACATATTCTTGATTGAATGTATGGTATAGAAAAAAGGTTGTTGGTATTGTTGGCACAGAACCTAAAGAAAAGTCTAAACCAAAATCATCTTTTACAACACCTTCTTTATCTGTTACTTTAAATTTAAATTTTGCGTTGGTCTTTCCTAATGAAATAAATTTGTCAGTTTGACTTAGACTCTCTTCATTTAACTGAATCTCAGAACCCTTTTCTGTAAGCCGAAATAGTCGACTAATGAAAGTCTTACCACTTCCATTATTAGCAAATATGCCAAACTTCAGCGTTCCAGATAGAATTTCTTTATTTAGATTTTCAATCGGAGCAATGTTTTCACAAATTATCTGTGTCTTTATATCTGCCATAGTAACTTCTTATTTATTTTTTTTGCCTTGCCGCTAACGACCGAGGCTATGGGCTTGGGCGGCCTGCGGGCGAATTTCCTGTCGCCACAGCGACAAAGGAAATGCGGGCGCAAAGACTGCCAGAAGCACATTAGCCGCCCAAAGCGCATAGGCGTGTGTTAGCGGTTTGTTGTTTTCTTTAGTCGTTCGTTATGACAAACGAGTACATTTTTCTTTTCGCCATGCCAATAATGAAATCCGTTTCCCTGACAATTTTTATAATCCTCACAATCGGCACATTTTCCAGTTCTCGTCCAAGACCTGTCTCTGAATAATTTGTATTTCGTCTGCCAAATAGAAAAGAAGTTGTCTGTATAGATATTTCCTTGTGTAAATGTTCGGTCAATGTTCGGACAAGCTGAAATTGATCCGTCAATTAATATCGAACCTATATTTATACCTGCACGGCAGAAGAAATTTGTGTCTCGCACTTTTGATTCGTACTTACCAACAAATCCTTCACAACTAAATTTTACGTCAATATCTCGTTTTGTTCTGGAATCACTGATAAAATCCAACAACTCTCTAAACTGATTGTCAGCCAAAAACATTTCATCATCCTCTTTTGCTCTTCCAATGGGAACAATTGTAAATAGTCGCCAGGCTTTTACTCCTTTTTGAATTAGATATTCTCGTATTTCTTCTAATTCTTGAAAATTTCGCTTATTTACGCAGGTCACCACGTCAAAGTTAAGTCGTGATGCACTTGCTGCAAGACCAATAGCAACATCAACTCGCTCAAAACTCTTGTTGTTATTCCTCAGCCAGTTATGTGAACTTTCTAAACCATCAACGCTTATTGTGAGTGCTCCAAGTCCTGCATTTAAGAGAGAAATATGTTTCTCGTTGTCATACAAATAACCATTCGAAACCAGACTCCAACGCATGCCACGTTTTCTGATTTCCCTACCGCAAAGTTCAATATCTTTTCGTAAAAGAGGTTCTCCTCCGGTCAAAACTACAGTGAAGTTTTCTGAAGCTGATTCAATTGTATCAAGAGCTTTTAGAAAGTCATCAAGAGGCATGTCTTTATAATAACTATCTTTCGAACAATCACTTCCGCAATGCCTACAATTCAGATTACACCGTGTTGTGCATTCCCAAAACAAATAATTGAGTTCATGCTGTTTTGTTTCTAATTTCTTAAATTCACGAAACAGAGCTTGTTTTATAAATGGAACCATTTACTTATTCTCTAATTCAATGTTCAGATATACTTTAGGTTGCTTAGACATTAGTACTGAATCATTGATTGTAACTAATGTGTCTTTGTTGGAAAACAAAGTATTCTGAGTAGAGTCTATATCTGTAAATTGGATTTTTGCGTATTGAAGTCTCTCAATGTAAAATGAGAACTTTCCATTTTCGTCAGTATTCGTGTATTGAATTTTGTCGGCTATCGAAACCTTAATTCCTTTAATAGGAAGTCCTGAAGTTTTAGATTTCACCTGTCCTTCAATTAATAGATCATTCCCAAAGTCTTGTGGAGTACCATAGCAAGCTTGAAATACAAATGCAATTGAGGTTAAACAAAGTCCTCCAATAATTTTTCTTTTCCAGTCTCTTTTCATAATTTCATTTCTACTTTAGTCGTACAATGTTGATCTTTCTCTTTCTACAATAACCGCTAACGACCGAGGCTATGGGCACGGGCGGTTTGCGGGCGTATTCGCTGTCGCACAGCGACAAAGTGAATGCGGGCGCAAAACCCGCTAAGTGCACGTCAGCCAGCCTGTGAACATAGGCGTGTGTTAGCGGTTCGGTGTTTCATATTGTTCAGTTTCTGTCGGAATATTTTTGTCTTTGCAGTACTGTTCAACTTCGGTGTCGTTGTCGAAATAGTTGTCGCAAAACTCGTCAAGTTCCTTTTCTGTCGATTTAAAATAGCGTTCTTCTGCTGTCAAAAGTTTTTCTGTCTGTTCGATAAATTTCTCGAAGTCTTTGTTAATTTTACAAAGTTTGTCGATAGTTTTAAAGTCTAATTCACGAGATTTGGCAGGAAAAAGAACTTTGCTTCGATATGGATTCGCATTCAGTTCGATTATACCAATTCCAAAAGATTGATTTAATCTTTCCATTTCTTCTGTCAAACTGTCGCTGAACTCAAAAGCTACTAAATAACCATAATTCGCCCAACTTGAATTTGAAACTGCCTGAAAATAAGCTTTCTTTAGTTCGCTGTCATTGTTAATTTCTTTCTTTAATTCGTATGAGTGAAGTTTGAAGGTGTCAATTCGCTTAATAGATTTTAAAAAGTTCTGACTTACTTTAGTTTGCAAGTTTAAAAACTTAATTCCAACCATGTCGGGGTGAGTCCAAATTTGATTGTTGTCTTTTCCGTTTGATTGTTCGTGGAAAATTGTCTTAGAGTAAATGCTTGTGTTTTTCAAGTAGCTGCTCAACAATTTATGTAAATCTCTTTCGTCGTAAGTTTTTTGTTTTTCAGACTTTGCAACTTTTGTTTTTGTTGTTTCTGTCGTATTTGTTGAGTTAGAAATAACTTCAACATAAATATTTTCTTCATTTTTAGTCAGATAATACCAGTAAGTTCCGTTGTCTTGTTTTATTCTTTTTACTCTTGAGTCGCCATTACGAATGAAGTCGCCTAAAATTGCGGAAACTGTTCCTCCTGGAGTCTTTGCAGTTCCAAAATCATAATATTTCTTGTCAATGATATTTGTCACAACAGCTGCATAATTTGTGATTTCTCCAATGTCTTCCAGACTTTTCAAAACTGATTCCTTTAGTGTCATTTCAATTCGTTTTTATGTTGATATTCTGTCTTTTTTCTTTTTTTACACTGACTGCCAACGACCGAGGCTATGGGCTTGGGCGGACTGCGGGCGAATTTCCTGTCGCAATAGCGACAAAGGAAATGCGGGCGCAAAGACTGCCAGAAGCTCATTAGCCGCCCAAAGCACATAGGCGTGTGTTAGCGGTTAGGCTTTTTTGTCGTTATAATTATTAATCCATTTTTCGCATTTGTTCTATATAATTCCACGGATACAGGCTTTTCAATATAGTTTACTCCAATAATTTCTTTTGTTTTGAGTTTATTCAATGTTTCGAAATTGTCTCTGACAAGGATTTGTTTTCCGTCAATAATAAGAACTGGTTCATTTTTTTCTATGTCATTTTCTCGTAGAGTATTCAAGTCAGATTTTGTATATAATTTTTTGATTTTAATAAATTCTGTTGCTATTGACTTCTTAGACTGGTTGCCTTTTGTACAAAGCAAAATTAGTCCTGTTGCTGGTCCACAAAAATTTAAATTCTGTATTTCGTTTTTGTCTAAATAAATTATTGTCGTTAAGTCAGTTTGTTGATATTTAACTAACAATGAGTCTAATGTGTCAGAAGTCTGTGGAAGTCCATTCAGTACATATACGACTTTATTGTCAATATGGGAATTCGGATAAGTACTAAAGACCCAATTGTCAATATAATCTTTATTCAAAGTCTGTCCAAATGAACTTAACAGTCCAATTGTTAGTAAAAATATTGTAAGTATAGTTGTCTTCATTTTTTTTAAGCTTACCGCTAACGACAGCACTATGTGCGCCCAAAACGCACAAAGCTGTCACGGTGCACAAAGCTGTCTGATGGCAGCACATAGAGCCGTGTTATGTTTCAGGGCTTTATTATATTTTAAATCGATTTTTAAACGCTTAATAAATTATAAAAATGAACGCAGAACAAGAAAAAGAATTTAGAGAAAAATGTCAAAAAGATTGCGAAAAAATGACATTTGATAATAATGTAAAATGGGCAACTTTATCATTATTTTTAGAAAACGAGTTTTCAGAGGGTAAAACTGATTTTCGACTTCATATCAATGAGGATAAAACTTTTTATATTCATCCAGTCGGAAAAGACGGTCAAACGCTGGACGGTGTTATTTTTTAGCCTTGAACATAACGACCGAGGCTATGGGCATTTGGCGGTTTGCGGGAGCATTCGCTGTCGTGGAACGACAAGGTGAATGCGGGAGCAACACCTCCGAAATGCACGTCAACCAGCCAATGAACATAGGCGTGTGTTAGGTTCTCGTTCATTTTTCATCAAGTTTGTCTTTCTTTTTCTCTTGTTGTCATGTGTCTCAACAATAATAAGTTCTAAAGTCGCGACAAAACAAAAGTCTTTTATAATTAACTTACAGTTCATTGTTTTTTTCTTTCGAAATGCACTTCAACTGTCTAACTGAGCAAAAAAACAATGTACTGTGACCGCTCTGCCCTATTATTAAAAAGCTATAAAAGCCACTGCATGACAACTTTTAGATTCCTCGAACTTGTTGTGGCTTTTTTTGCTTTTTGGGCGATTAGTTTTTTCTTAAACAACTGCTATGTTTCAATAAAAATCTATCTGCACATTGTCATCAAATAAATGTAGCGTACATTTTCTAACTTCATTATTCTCTGTTAGTTGAATTGTAACTCCATACCTTATTAATCGCTCTCCATTAATGTCTTCACTAAGTAGGCTTTTAAATTGAATAACTCTGTCACTTTCAGAAATTAAGTCTAAACCTAAACTCTCTAAATCTGATTTATTCCTTGGTGTAAGGCAACTTAAATCATCAGAATTCAATGAAAATTGATACCAGATATTGTCTCGATTGATTTTTGTTTCAAACTTTAGACAACTTTCTGCTTTAATTGGCGCAACTATTTTAGACCTGTTTAACTCAACTGAACTGTCAAAACAATAGAATTCAGAATTGAAAATGTAACTTATATCTTTGTGTTTCGGAATTATGTATGGAACAATTATCATTTTGCTCAAATTCTCTTCACTCAGGAAACTAACATAATGAATATCCAATTCATGAATTTTCGCACCGCATAGGTTTGCACCAATGAAATTTGCATTAGTTAGTTTTGCATCAACTAGATTTGCATTAGTCAGATTCGCATACGATAAATCAGCACCCGTAAAATCTACATCTGATAAATCTGCATTTTCAAAATTAACGTGCTGTAATTCAGCGTTCATAAATTCTGCACCAGAAAAAACTGAGTTTGATAAATTAGCATGATCTAAGTTTGTGCCAACAAATTCTGAACTTGAAAAATCAGCATTAGACATATTTGCTTTCGACAGATTACCTCCCGAAAAGCCACACAAGCACATTTCAGAATGGCTTAGGTTAGCACCCGACAAGTTGATATTATCTAAATGACAACTTAAAAATTTGCTATTCGAAAGATTAGCACCTGACAAATCGGCATCAGTTAAGTACACTAATGTAAAATCAGTTTCTTGTAAATCTGACCCCGAAAGATTTGCGTTCTTAAGATTAATTCCTTCGCATTCGCCATCATTTAAACCATCGAATGTCAATGATTTTAAATTTGCGTTGGTCAATTCCAGAATAGCAGAACTTTTATTGCTAATGTATGCTTCAACTTTTTCTATGTCAGTCATTAATTCGAGTATTTTTTCTGTAAGCACAAATCTATTCTTCTCGACATTCTACAGTAATATCTCCATTTTTAATAAGTTGCAGAATAGAATCTCTGGTTTCTTTAAACTGGGACAACCAGTCTAAGAAACCATTTACAATGTCTTCGGGGAAATCCTGAATTTTCAAATCCTGTGGAATTTGATATTTGCCATTTTTATCAATATAAATCTGCTCTTGAACCTGCTGATACAGGGTTTAATTTCAGTCGGGTTTTCTTGGATTGTGAAGTTCATAAATGATAATTATTAATGCAAATAAATATATATTTCACTTTTATTCAATAAAGTACTATGTTGATTCATGTAAAAACCTATCAATGTCTATATGACCAAAAATTTCTGAAATGTCAATATCATTTTCATTGACGATAAACATCTCAGTCGTTAAATAGCTATGTTCATCTAAAACAATTTTCAAATCATTCCCTAAAAGCCATTTCATATTAAATTGAACGTTTTTGAAAAAAAAATCACTGTGAGTAATAAAATGAATTTCCCAAAAGTTCAAATCAGGAAAATAAAAATTACGATATCTGTCCTTAAGTATAATGTAATGATCATGTGGGTAATTATCTGTGAGGATAAAGGCATTACCCACAATATTGTCATCAATATCGGACATTAAGGTTTTAATTGCTTTTGCCAGTTTAATTCTCTTGCCCTTTACTAATTTTCGAATTTCACATTTTTGTAGATTATCTTGTGCCATTTCTTTCTTGATTTATTTTCAATATTGATTCCAAAAGTCAGCACTTTGTTGATCCATATCTAAATCATCATTATAATTTGACCAATCAGTATCATCTTCATTAGGTTTATGTATAAAGTTGTTATTGGCTTCTTCATTTTGGTGCTTTAATATCTTTTGTTGGTTTATCCTACTTAACTCTTCATCGTTAAAGTCGAAACTCCAACCATATATTTTTTGATTTCTTAGTAAACTTACCGTTATTTTATTTCGCCTTTCAAATTCAGCTTCTTCTTTTGAAAAGCTTTTCCCTTCTGTAATAATCTTTGCTTGTTGAAATGCATTATGAGACAATGCAAAACTTTCAACATTTCGAATAACCCAATCTACATAACCAGGATTCTCTTTTAGTAACTCTTCAATGGTTTTACCTTTGTTTCTACCAAACTCAAATACATCTTCAATATTGTAAATCTTGTTTCTCACAATTTTCTAGTTTTTTTTCTCAAGTGAACCCATACCACCTCCTATGACCATACCTGAAATAATTAAAGTAAAAAATGCCCACCATTCTCCTTCTATGATAAAACATAAACTCAAAAAGACTCCAATTGCTCCAATTATAATAGCTTTCATTTAATGCAAAATATTAAATATAGAAAATCACATAAAATGTCTTGTTAAATTTAATTGGCCTTGTACTAATAATGCTCTAAATGTGTCACTTCTATCTTGTTCACCAAAAGGAGCGTATTCTTCATTTATAGTTCGCCTTTTATAATAAAAAATTTCATTATGCCTATTTTTAAATACAAATCTTGTGCTTAGTTTTTTAACTAACTCGTCGTCTGTAATTCTAACAATTTCAAAATTCTCCAATACTTTGTCAATAATTAAAAATAGCTTTTGTTTGTCAGAGGTTAAAATGTCAACTAAATGCTCTTTATATAAGAATCCATTTGGTGTCGGATATAAAATCATAACTTTAGAGTCGATTGTATTTTTAAAGTCGATATTAAAAAAATTGTTATTTCTTAAATTATCTTCAATTCGTTTACGTGCTAAGGTATAACCAGCCATCATACATTGCTGGTAAAACTTTGGATAGAATGGATCTTGATCAAATAATTCGTATTTGATAATTTCAGCAACTTCTTCTCTTAAAATTACGTATGTTGAAATTACAGTTCTATAAATTGAAGCATGTTGTACAAAAGGTTGATATAAACTATTATAGAACCGTATCTCATTTTGAGAGAAATTGGAACTTTCAGTAGTTTGTACCTTACATGATTCCAATAATATATACGAACATACCTTTATATATTTATTATAAACTTCATGTAAATCCGCTTTGAATACTATTCCTTTTTTCTCGTATTCAAGATATATTATTTGACGATAGACCATTGAAAAGAACATGTCTGTATGATGCATTAATAAACATTCGTTTATGCAATCTTGTAAAGTAGTTAAATTTCCTTGGGGTTTTGTGAAATCTTTCATAATATTTATTATACATTAAAATGATTGTAAAAATCGTTTATATTTCCAACAGAGTGTTTCTCTCGACATTTAAAATAATCAACAATTGGTTGTAAAGAATGACCCCAATTATTGGTGCTATAAACCGTAGAGCAACTGTCTCTCAGAATATCTGGCCTAAAACAGTCCCAGATAAAATCTAAAATTATTTGTCCATTAATAAATCTTTCTTGATCTTTTTTGGGTTGAGAAATATCGAGTGAAAAAATAATTGGACGAATTGAATAATTCCCACTCTTTCCTCTGAACATTATATTTTTGAAACTGTCGGAATTATTATTTATTTTTGGTTTCATTTCTTCATATAAAATCTCTTTGATTTGGCTTACTTCTTCTGAGTCAAATGCTCCAATCCAATTGATTAGTTTCTCAATTGAATTTATGTTTTCTCTTAACGCTTCGTTAAATATGATTTTACTACTTTTCACTTCTCCTATAATTATGTCTATGGTGTCTTTTGGTATTTGTAGGAACTCTGAACACTCAACAACTCTATCTTCTTGATTATGATGCGGAAAACGAATAGCAACAACGTCTATTTCTGTTTGATTATTACCATATAATGGAGAATGAATAATTAGTCCTGTTGTAAAATAACCATTAAGTCGTAAAAATAACTTCACTAAATCTTCCTGTAAATCTTGTCTTTTCTGGTAGAATTTATTCATTTGTTCTTTAATGATAAATGAGTTTAATTTTGCACGTCTTTTTCTTTTTTTTGAATGGAACCTAACGACCGAGGCTATGGGCATTTGGCGGTTTGCGGGAGCATTCGCTGTCGTGGAACGGCAAGGTGAATGCGGGAGCAAAACTGCCGAAATGCACGTCAGCCAGCCAATGAACATAGGCGTGTGTTAGGCGTTAGACTTTTTTTTCAAATTATATAATGCTTCTCTTTTTCTGCTTTCGAGCCTGTCAACCGAAAATCCAACAATGTCAGATAGTTTAAATATAATTCCACCCTCATCAACTCCTAAATTGGTAATAGGTTTAAAGTTTAGATAGGTTTCGTCAAAGTCAACAATAAAACCATGAGTATATGTGTCGTCTCCACTTAATTCCACGGTAACAATCTTTCCTTTGTCAAATTTGTTTTTTAGCATCTCATATTGCCAGTTTTCTTGTTTGGGCAATACAAGTTTTTTTATTGTTTGTTTCTCAATAATTTTTGCATTATTAAAGAGTATTTGATACGTTTTGATATATTCGTCTCCAGTTTCAAACGATTCAATGTTTTCTATTTTCTCTACTAAAAGTCCGTCTTCAAGTCCAAATTTGGAAATATGTTGAAAAACTATAATTGTGTCTGTATAGTCTACAATATAACCTACGTAGAAGTCGTCACCATCATTGTATTTCCTAATTCCAATGACATTTTTCGTTGTTTTCGAGTGAGAAAGAACTTTCTCAAGTACATTGTTTTCCATATTATTTCATTTTTTAAGTTTACGCCTAACGACCGAGGCTATGGGCACGGGCGGTTTGCGGGCGTATTCGCTGTCGCACAGCGACAAGGCGAATGCGGGCGCAAAACCCGCTAAGTGCACGTCAGCCAGCCTGTGAACATAGGCGTGTGTTAGGTGTAGTTTTTTAGTCCATCTTTTCAAACTCTTGTATCATGTTTAGCAGATATCTTTGAGGTTTACCCGTGTAATATTGATTGTTAAACAACCTGATTGATAATTTATTGTCTGTGAGTTCTAAAATGTCTGCATATTCTACATGAATTCCTTTCCTATCTGGTTCATCTATTCTATATTCAAGTATCAAGATTCTACCATCTTTACTAAGTTGCCAGGTGTAAGTCAAAGGGTCAAAGTCGTGAATTTTTAAAGTCAGACTGTCCTTACTTATTTTCAAATGCAGTTTACCTTCGTATAATGCATGAAACCCTCTTTTAATTAGCTTTTCTGAGTAATAACCATATGATTTCTTTTTGGTATTCATACTAGTCCAATTTCCATGAATTTTCTTAATTGCATCTTTGTTGTCAGGTATTTTCTTTTGTATATATTTAGTTTCTGATTTCGGAAAAGAGGTAAAAATAGTAAAAGATGCAGAATCAATATCAATAATCTGATCACATGAAGTTATATTTCCGTTGCCTATTTTCATATCAATATAATTATAAAGAAAAGCATAGTTTTTATATTTTGCTACTCCCCATGTTTCCAACTGCAGATTGTCTGGCGAAATAGAGTCATATTCTACATCGATCTTATATCTGTATATCATAGTTTGATTGTCCATGAACTCAAAATGCCCTCTAATTTTCTTATATGCGGTGTCATTTGTAGTCCAAATGCTCGAAAGTAAAATCTTTTCTATTTCGCTCTGCGTCTGTAGAATTTGAGTTTCTTTAGGACGGATGTATCTGAATTCACGGTAGCTTTGATCGTCCATATAAATAAGGCTAATGCTGTCATTTGATAAGTAACTAATATGAAAGTCCAACCTGTTGATTGTCACAATTGTGTCAGATTTCAAACTCCATTTAAAAATCGTGTCATTCCCCCTAAATCTTTTCAACAACAAATCACCGTTTTCTTTGAAATCATAAACTACAGGAAAACTTTGGTGAAAAAACAGAACTGAATCCTCATAAATACCAGACGAATAAAGCGTATTTATATTAGATGAGAACCACACTCCAATAATTTTATCCTTTACGTTGTCATTTTTACACGAAAAGAAAGTAAGGATTATTAAGCCATAAAGTACTACAATTTTTCTCATATTCTATTTTTTTAAAATTACACCTAACGACCGAGGCTATGGGCATTGGCGGTTTGCGGGAGCGTTCGCTGTCGTGGAACGACAAAGTGAATGCGGGAGCTAAACTGCCGGAATGCACGTCAGCCAGCCAATGGACATAGGCGTGTGTTAGGGGCTAGGCCATTGGTTTTGTGTTGTCTGATTGTAATTTTGTCAATTATATTGTTAGTCTCTTTTCTCACAGTCCTGTTTTCATTTCTTGTCGTCGGTTAACTCTACGTAGTCAAATCCTAATTTGCTTTTATAAATACACAGGTTAATATCTTGTCCAATTGTTGTTCTTTCCCAATATGAATAGCTGCATACCAGTTTTACTGTTTTTCCTTTCAAGTTGACGACTATAGTGTTAACTTCAGGACTTCTAAAACGTGCTTCTTGTCTATACTTGTCACTAACCGTGAAATGGTCATAACTTTCAAATTTTGATAATTTCTCGTTGAGTAATGAACCTGTAAGTAAAAACACACCAATAAATCCAACTGAAATAAACATAATCGGAAGTGCATAATTACTTTGTTGCCTTTTATTTACGGCAATATAAGGTTTGAATTTTAATGCTGTCAGAATTCCTAAAACTAATCCAGCTCCCCCAAAAATTCCTGCGAACAAATATGGTTCATTGTAATTCTCAATGTTGCTAATTCCAATCACAGCCGTCCAAAGTCCAATAAATACAGATAAAAAAGTTGCAATTGCAATTGGCAAAGGTGTCTTCTTTAAGTGTTGTTGTCTTTTAGTCATAAGTCTCTTTTTTGTTTTTTTGGCTTGCCCCTAACGACCGAGGCTATGGGCACGGGCGGGTTGCGGGCGAATTTTCTGTCGTGAAACGACAAAGGAAATGCGGGCGCAAAGACTGCCAGAAGCTCATTAGCCGCCCAAAGCACATAGGCGTGTGTTAGCGGTTAGGCTTTTTTGTCGTTATAATTATTAATCCATTTTTCGCATTTGTTCTATATAATTCCACGGATACAGGCTTTTCAATATAGTTTACTCCAATAATTTCTTTTGTTTTGAGTTTATTCAATGTTTCGAAATTGTCTCTGACAAGGATTTGTTTTCCGTCAATAATAAGAAGTGGTTCATTTTTTTCTATGTCATTTTCTCGTAGAGTATTCAAGTCAGATTTTGTATATAATTTTTTGATTTTAATAAATTCTGTTGCTATTGACTTCTTAGACTGGTTGCCTTTTGTACAAAGCAAAATTAGTCCTGTTGCTGGTCCACAAAAATTTAAATTCTGTATTTCGTTTTTGTCTAAATAAATTATTGTCGTTAAGTCAGTTTGTTGATATTTAACTAACAATGAGTCTAATGTGTCAGAAGTCTGTGGAAGTCCATTCAGTACATATACGACTTTATTGTCAATATGGGAATTCGGATAAGTACTAAAGACCCAATTGTCAATATAATCTTTATTCAAAGTCTGTCCAAATGAACTTAACAGTCCAATTGTTAGTAAAAATATTGTAAGTATAGTTGTCTTCATTTTTTTTAAGCTTACCGCTAACGCCCGAGGCTATGCGCATCCTGCGGTTTGCGGGCGTATTCACTGTCGCACTGCGACAAGGTGAATGCGGGCGCAAAACCTCCGAAATGCACGTCAGCCAGCAGGTGTGCATAGGCGTGTGTTGGCAGCTGGCCGTTCAGTCGTTATACAGTCGTCATTTATTCCAGTCGCATTAATTTTCTGCTTGTCAATGAATAAGTATGTTTTGTTTCTTGTCTTTTCTTGTCAGCCAGCCGAAATAGCCAGATAAACTTGTCTAACCGCACAAAGCTAAAAAATAATAAACTCTCCACAGTTCATTGTTTTTTTGTTTCAAATCGCACTTAAACTGTCAAACCGAGCAAAAAAACAATGTACTGTGACCGCTCTGCCTATTATAAAAAAGCTATAAAAGCCACTGCAAGACGTTTGAAAATAAACACCAACTTGCTGTGGCTTTTTTTGCTTTTTAGGCGCTTAGTCTTTGCTTGTTTATGGTTTTTGTGTTGCGTTGGTTTATATATGTAAGAATATTTTTTGTTATAAAAAGCAGTCCCCACACGTGAGGACTGCTTGTCACATTATCTCCCTGAGTAATGTGAACTGTGGGAACTGTGTGAGCTGTGAGAACTATGCGAAGAGTGTGAGGAATGAGAAGAATGCCCATTTAGAGCATACTGATCATTTCCAAAAAGCTCATTCGCATGCTTCAAAACAAGACCATTGTCTTTGTCGTTGTTTTGATTTACACTCACATTAGAAGCTCGAAGCAGACTTGCTGCTTTAGTAGTTGCAGTTGTTCCCATTAAAACTAATGCTGCTACTACTGTCATCAAAATTTTTCTCATACAGAAAATTTTATAAAAAATGAATAAATGAGAAAACTTCAAACAACCTCGGTTTGAAGACCGTTTATAGCCGCAATTCCACGGCTATGAATTTCCTTAGCTGATTCAAAAAAGCCTGGACATTGTTCTTTTATCGAGCAATCCTGACATTCTTCAATATATATGTTTTTCCAATCGGAAATAGATTGAACAGCAAATTTTCTGAGTCTCAATGGTAAAAGGCACAATTGAGCATTGTAAATCGAAACATGCAAATCTCTATAATACAAATTCAATATTGCTTTTTCTAACTCTTGATTATAATCAATAGGGTCAATCCAAAGATTATTCAGATTATTTTTTGCATATCCTATTGGTTCCATCTGCATAAATGCAATTTGATATACAAATGGAAAGTTCGAATAAATAAATTCGGATAATTCTGGAAGTCTGTCATAATTCAACTTGTGAATAACTACTCGAATACCAATCTTAATATTGAATTTTGCAAGATTATAGATCCCTTGAATAGTTTTATAAAATGAACTTGTTCTAACAATACTATTATGAATGGTATCTATATCTGAATAAAGAGGTATGTCTATTACGATATTCTGTTTTATTCTTTCTGAAAATTGCCTTGTGTACTCATAATCAGCAAATTTGATTCCATTGGATAATAAATTAATTGAAGCATCGGGGATTCTATTATGAATCGCATCCAAAATATCAAATAGTTTAGTTCCAATTAACGTTGGTTCTCCTCCAGTTATGCCTATTGTTTTTGTGTTTTTGGGTAAAAGAGAAATATATTTTATGTTTAAATCAAATTTATCGTCTTCTTCCTTTACAGGTGGCTGTGGACACATAATGCAATTTGAGTTACAACGTTCAGTTATAAAAATTGCGTTATGATTTGAATTTGAATCAAAAACTACATTAATCTGTCCATTTGGCTCTATTGTTACAATATCATTCTCTTGTAACTCAAATGCGTTTTTTACGTTTGACACAAGACCTTTACTTGTAGAATTATTATTGTATGTACTAATTACACAAATATATCCAGAAGGAATACTGTCAGTTTCAGAGACAAAAACCAAATCTTTTTTATTGGTAAACAATTCATTTTTAAAGGTGATTTTTCCAATAAGTAATCTTTCAATGTTTTGCGCTAAACCTTTTAACTGTTTCATATTTCATAGGTTTTACGGGTTATCCAGCTCCAAAATACTTTTTCAACTTTCTCATCTTTTCTTTCGAGAATTGACAATAGGTATTTTATTGTTTCTTTATTTTTTTTGCAAATATCGCTAATTGTTCTATTACCAATTATGTCACCCTGTTCACTATAATTACGTACTGGATCAGCTCCACAATATGGCAGATATGCACAAGTTGCACAATCAGGTAAACATTCTGCAATAGAATCACTCATAAGATTGTGTAAATAATCACTGTTGAAAATCTCTTGATAAGAGTCTGTGATAACATTTCCAATTTTAAACTTTTTGTCTCCAACAGAAGCTAACATACGCCCTTCGTCTGAAACATAGACATCCCCATCAAAATCATATATGACGCCAGCGATTGCGATACCAGCAGGAGATTGTAAATCAACAAAACCTGTGCTGAAAGGTGTAAGTATTCGAGTCAATAAAATAGTTGCATAACCTTCAGCGAAAAACTTTCCTTGCAAATTGAGTTCAATTATATAATCCAATCCTTTTTTATAGCTTTCAATAAATTCTTCTATTGGGTAAGCCAATACATGTTTATCTCTTTTTGCAAAACCATAAGGGTTCAATGATCTAAGAAATATAGAATCAAAACCAAGTTCGACATATTTGTCGATAATTTCTTTAAAATTATTTATTGTTTTTGAGGTCGTTGTCATTAAAGCTGAAACGCTACCATGACCTAAATATTTTCTACAAAGTTCTATCTTTTCAAGAACTAAATCGTAGCTATTCTCAATATCATGTAATGGTCTATTAATGTTATGTAAGTCCTTTGGACCATCAATAGACGTTGAAATATAAACTTTATGATCCTTCAACCATTTGAGTAATTTTTCGTCAATTAAAGTAAGATTCGTACATATAACAAATTCAAGATTTTTCTTTTTAAATAGATTTGTCCATTCTGCCTTGTCAATGATAAATTTTATTATATCAAAGTTGAGAAGCGGTTCTCCACCTTGAAATTCAATTTTAATATTGTTTGAAGGGCTTTCAAAAATTTTCTCAACAACTTTTTTTGCTGTATCTTTAGTCATATCATAGTTAGTATCACTCAAATCTTTTTTGGAAACTTGGCAATAACTACAATTTGAGTTACACCTTAAAGAAGTCACTACCATATGTAATGACGTAAATTCTGAAAGGAAGTTCTTTTTAGTTCTATATTTTACAGCAAGCATGTCAACAACTTCATCAATATGATTATCTGCAATAATTTGTTTGCTCTTTAAATCACTGTAAACTTTGCTGTCGCTTGTTAATGAGTGATTTACAAAACTGTTGAAATCTTCTTTTGTGACATACAAATATTCTCCAACTTCATTTGTTAGAAAAATTTTTTCTTTAATCCTGTCAAAACGGTGTGGTAATATTTGATAGCTCATTGCTTTTTAGTTACAGTTGAAAATGCTTTTCTAACTAATTCTTCTCGTATGCCTTTGAACTCTCTGCCAGTATTAAGTCTTACTTGTTGGTCTAAAAGTTCGTTATTGAAATTTAATGCTATTAATTCTAAGTCATCATTTTCATCTTTGCTTTGGAAATAAATCTCAGTAAAACTGTCGTTTTGCTCAATGTTAATGTAGCACTTGTTTGTAAACTTATAACTAGCATTCAGAATTGCTTCTTTCTCAAACAAATCATTTTGAACACTCAAAAGTAGCTTGTTGCTTTCAATACGTTTTAGAATTTCTTTCATGTTTTTTAAATTTTCAGTCTCTTTCGTAATATCAATGTCTTTTTCTTTTTTTTCGGCTTGCTGCCAACGACCGAGGCTATGGGCACGGGCGGTTTGCGGGCGAATTTCCTGTCGTGAAACGACAAGGTGAATGCGGGCGCAAAACCTGCTAAGTGCACGTCAGCCAGCCTGTGAACATAGGCGTGTGTTAGCAGTAGGCATTTTAATATCGAATGCCGTTGTCATAATAGATAATTGTTGAATTCTTGTCGTTTATATATGCATAAGGATAATCTTTATTTGTAGGTTTTATTTTCCACGCTTTGGTGTAGTTTTTAGAAGTCGCATTATTTCCAGAATTTAAATCATAATAACCAAACTCAATATCAAAACAACTATTTTTTACTGCTTCTTTGTCACCTGATAAATCGTTGTTCTGTTCCATTGCATCAATAAATGTCGCTGCAACATTGTTCTTATTCATTTTAAAATTTGTGTCTAATGTAATGTTTTCAATTATTTCACCTGATAGAAAATAATAATTATTTTTCTCATTGAAATGAAATATTAAATCGTTGGTAAATAGTTTCAGATTGTTTTTAAATTGAGAACATTTCACGTGGTGATAATTCAATTCATCCCTTTGGAAATTATAGAATTGATAATTTGTATAGTCTAAATGATTATAACTAAACAGTGCTTTAATTGAGTCTAGTTGATTTTGAGGTAAAATCAATGTCATAAGTGTATTGTGATTTATTTTCAAGCAATATTCAGTTTCTTGTTCGCACGATACAAAGCTGAAAAGCAATGAAATTCCCAAAATAATAGTTTTGTTTTTCATATAGTTGTTTTAAACAATAGATGCATTTAATTTCGTAATGTTGCAGTTCTGTATTTTTTTTATGCTTACTGCTAACGACCGAGGCTATGGGCATTGGCGGTTTGCGGGAGCGTTCGCTGTCGTGGAACGACAAGGTGAATGCGGGAGCAAAACCTGCTAAACGCACGTCAGCCAGCCAATGAACATAGGCGTGTGTTATGCGGTCGTAGTTTCGTTGTTTTCAGTTGTTTAAATGTCAGCCGTTTAAATGTAAATACACTCGAAACCTTATTTCCGTTCGTTTGTCGAAATCTAATTTCAGTCCGAAGTCGAGCAAAATCATAATGATTCTTTCTTTTTCTTGTCAAGACACTTGTCGTTAGTTTAAATCGATTTGTTTAAACCATAATTCATCTATTTTGTGTCCAGTATTTCAGTTTTATATCTGTAAGGGTTTTCGGAATCAATTTTTCCGTTGTGATAAATAAGAAATTCACCATGTTTTCCATCAAACTTTACCGTTTCTATTTTAGTTATCTCTCTTAAACATAAGCTACTTTCATAATGAACTTTCTTTTCAAATATTAAGTATCTATTTTCTGTTATGTCAATGATTTGACCACATGAAAGAAATCCCCCAGTTAAGACTTCAATTGTATAAGAGTCGCTAATTTTAAACCGATAAACAGGTTGACTAACAAATAAAATATAAAGACTAATTGGAAATATCAGTGTCAAAATAGCGACTCTCAATATTTTTTTTCCAGTGTTTCTAATTAAACCGAAAAACACAAGATTTGTCAGGATAAAAGTCAGTCCAATAATCGTACTCGTGTAAGGTCCAATAAATTTAAAGTCGAAAAAGAACAATGTCATGCTAACTCCATATGCAATCATTGAATAATTCGATATTCGAATCACAACTTTCTCTAATCTCGGTAAATTAAACTGACCAAAGATTGGAACAAAGTTAAGTACAATAATTATAAATAAGTATGCTACTATTGCTGTCATTTTCTAATCTGTTGTTGAGTCTGGTTGTCTGAAATAGTTCTATAAGTTCGTATTGCTTCAAGCTGTCAGATACTGTTTTTTCTTTTTCTACTATGCCGCATAACGGTTACGTATATGAAACGTTTGGCATTTCGAAGCACTTTCCTGTCAAGTTACAACTACTTTTAATACGGGCTGAAATGCTCGATAACCCACTGACTGCCAAATGTTTTATATACGATGTTGGCGGTTCGTTGTTTTTCGGTTACGTTGTTTGCTTAACTCCGTCAAGTATTACTGCTTCAAGTATGTCAATATTTATGTCTTTCAATGCTTTGAATTTAATGCAATAGCCTGTTACACTTGCCTTGCCTATTGTTTTTCCGTAGGTTTCGGGTAAATACTTTTTATCCGTAAGACCCATAATATATACAGAAATTCCTGTTGTGTTCGCACTTATACCGATTTGATAAAATTCTTTGGTTTTTCCGTCTGCGTATTTTATGGTTTGCGTTCCGTAACCAATATTCGGATTAGTAACAATTTTCCCTTTATCGTCTTTGCCGTCTAAAAACCATAATTTGCATTTTGGCAACAGTTTAAGTATGCGTTTATGCAACGTTTCAATTTCCACTCGTTTTAGTTCGGGTTGGCTGTCAATATAATTTTTGATTTGTTCTTGTATATTCATAATGTCAAGTTCTTGTTAGTAGTTTTTTGTTTATTTGTTTGTCGGTTCGTAGTGTCACGGTTGTTTGTTGAACATTAAATACGAAGTCAGCTTGCTAATTCTCCCGTTTGTGAAATGAAATACATCACAAAAGACCGCATCAATTTTATTTCCGTCTTTCATTTTTGCTTTTACTGTCCCTTCGGCAACTACGATGTTTCCTTCTTCTACAAGTCGGATTAATTTAATATCGGGGTGTCCGTCAGCATTTGGGTTTTCGATTTCTTTGTCAAAAGCTTCAATGCCATTGTGAAGATAAAAGCCGGGCATTTCCCAAACTACATCGTCAGTTAAGCACGATAATATTTTTTCATGGTCAGTCGCCCGAAATCCGTCCATGTATTTTTCTACGATTTGCTTTTGTTCACTCATATTGTTATTTGTTGTTTTATTGTCATTGCAAGATGTTAAAGTTAAAACTGTCAATACAGCAAAAATTGTTTTTGTCATTGGTCTTTTGTTCTGTTGGATAAAATATTTCTTCTGTCCATTTATGTTGCAAGGGGGTCTGTTACAATGACCGCCAACGACTGAGGCTATGGGCATTGGCGGTCTGCGGGCGGATTTCCTGTCGCAAAGCGACAAAGGAAATGCGGGCGCAAAGACCGCTGAATGCACGTCAGCCAGCCAATGAACATAGGCGTGTGTTAGGCGTAGGCTATTTGTCTTTCCACCATTCTTTTTTTTCTTTTTCACGAGCCTTGTTGTTTGGCTCTATGGAATGATAAGCGTCCCTATAAGTTTCCCAACCAGGGTATTTAATGTCAGGCGAAAATTCAGCTGCTCCCATATCTAGTTTCTCTGATTCCGGAATTCGATAATCTCCCCAATTGGCTTTCTTTTGTTTCCCTGACGAATACGATTTCCAAATGCCTTTAAATTGGTTGTTGATATAGTTGTCCGAGAAGATATCACTTGTATTGTATTGAATCTTTTTGTTCTCGTCAATATAAAAACTTGTTACAAATTTCCCTTTGAAAAGTCCCACGTGATTTTGTGTCGAGTCTTCAAAGAACTCGTATTCTCCAATTAAAACACCTTGTCTGATTTTCCTTGGGTCAACCACATAATCAGCGCCTTCCAAATAAGGGATTCCAAATTCTCGAACCATTTTTATAGTTATAAAACCTTTAAAGTCGCACATATTTTCCTTGACTTTGGTTTTCCCACTAACAAAATAATGTCTTGAACCTTTTTTCTCGATAGACATGAAATGAATAAATAGTCTTTGAAAATTCTCTCCAATGAATCCCAAGGGTTCTGGTCTTATAGGATTAAAGTCAGTTGAGTCAACATTTATTTTTTTTAGTGTCCATAACTTAGAAAAGTCATATTCTAAAATTTCATCTTTAAAATTCCCTTTGTCAACGTATCGTGTGCCAAATTGTCGTTCTAAAAATTCAGTAAAAAGTTGTTTTTCATTCTGCCCGTGAACGGAAAGAATGATTACAAGTCCGAATATTATTGTTGTCAGGTTTCTCATATTCTTTTTTTTAGCTTACGCCTAACGACCGAGGCTATGGGCACGGGCGGTTTGCGGGCGTATTCGCTGTCGCACAGCGACAAAGTGAATGCGGGCGCAAAACCCGCTAAGTGCACGTCAGCCAGCCTGTGAACATAGGCGTGTGTTATGCGGTCGGTGTTTGAGTTTTCACATGTCTGTTTTTCTATTCTTTAGATTCTCAAAATTTGCGAAAGAAGTCTGTTATGTCGAAGAAATATGTAAATTTCTCGTTTCCGGGTATAGTTATAATGTTTATCACATCAAACGTTTTTTCATTATTTGAACTTGTCGATTGTCCAATTGGTTTCCAGCTTATGAATTTTGTTCCGTGCTTCTTTGCAATGTAGTCATACTCTGCTGCGATTCCGTTTCTTGAGTTTTCTGCATTTTTTATAATAATTGCGGTTTCGATAGTTTTTCCGTCTCCACCTTCGTAGGTTACTTTACTTAAATCAGGAGTCTGACTATAATAATTCTGCATGTTTGTTGACTTATTTTGCATTGTTGTACAAGAAGTCATAAGAAAGATAGATAATACTAATGAAAACACTGTCTTTTTTGTCATAATAGCTTTAGTGAATGAGTTAATTTTGATTGAAATGTTTTTCTTGAGTAATTAGGTTTGTCCTTTCAGTTTATTTCTTTGTTAGATTGTATTTTTTTAAAAAGTCAAACATTTTAGGTACATCTTCTATCTTTAAATTTGCATTTTTAATTTCATTTGCAATTTCCTGATTGTCACTACATAATTCAACAAGCAATTCAGGTTTTAGAAATTTGATTGTTCCATCTGGTAAAATTACATAACCAACTTGACAACAAACTGCTATTTGTTTTTCATTTGGTTTGATAATTCCAAGTTCTCTTTGTTCTTTTTCATACCATGCAGGTTCACCAATGAAATAAGTATAATACCCCTTTTCAATTATAAGATTATATCCTTTTTTCTTAATTATTGGATAACTATTAATATAAACTGAATTTCCAACTTTTAAACCCCAAATATTTTTTTCAACAGTCTCTTTTTCGGTCGAAGGGGTTATTTTCTTTAGTTTAAAGTTTTCGATTCCTCCAGTCATAAAAACATCTTTGGTTGTCCTTTGAACAAGTTCAAATTCAAACGATAAAGTCGGTTCATTATTTTTAAATTCTAAATAATTAGAGAATCCGTTTTTAGTATTACTTTGTCCAAAAAGTATTAGTCCAAACAAGACTAAAATTGAAGTCAAAATTGTTTTTTTCATTTTAATTGTGTTGAGTTTATTAATTTGAGTTTCATTTCTTTTTCTTTTTTTACACTGCCGCATAACGAAGAAGACTATGTGCATCCTACGGGATGCGGGAGCTTCACTTTCGCAAAGCGAAAAGGTGAAAGCGGGAACGAATACCGCTAAACGCAAATAAGCCAGTAGGTGAACATAGACGAGTGTTATGCGGTCGGCTTTTCTTTATTCGAGTTACAAAATTAAAACTATACATATCATGTCAGAAAATGAAATTAAAGAAAACAATAAATTAATAGCCAAATTTATGGGCTGGACAGTTGAAAAAAACTGCTTTTCAAAAACGGAAAAATACGGAGATAAACTTCAAAATGAACGTGGACTTTCCGTAAAAAATAGAGATTACCATTCAGACTGGAATTTACTAATGCAAGTCGTTGAAAAAATCGAAGATTCAGAATCAATTTCTTTTCCATTAATAACATTTAGAATACAAGGTAGATATTCAAATATATCCGTAGCAAGAGAAGGTGAAAATTTATATGGTTTAGATAAAAATGTTACAGGTAAATCAAAAATTGATTCAGTTTATATTTCAATTATTCACTTCTTAAAATGGTACAATGCGCAACGGGTTTTTTAAGCTGCTACTAACGGTCGCTACTATGGTGGTTGGAGATTTGCGTGAGCTTTCGCTGCAAACAACCGATGAAGTTCGGGCGGGTGATGCTACTTCTAAAAGCAATGAAGCCGACAACCGACCATAGTTAGATGTTATCCGTCTGGGCTTTCTTAATTATCAAATTATTAATTAAATACTTATATAAAAATGGACTTACAAACAATTGAAAATGTAGAACTACTTGAAAAACTTGGTTACTTCTACGAAGAAGCATCGGATTCTTTTTGGTCTTCTGAAAGTGAATCATATATGACTTTACCGATAATGCACTGCAACGATAATGTTCGTGTTATGAACGCTGTTATAAAATTTGAAAAGGAGTTGTCTTACAGTTCTGGTTTTTTCGACGCTCAATCAAATGTGCGCAAAGCTCTTGGTTTGTAGGCTTGCGCATAACGACCGAGGCTAAGCGCATTTGGCGGTTTGCGGGAGTATTCACTGTCGCGCTGCGACAAAGTGAATGCGGGAGCAAATACCGCTAAATGAGCGTCAGCCAGCCAATGTGCTTAGGCGTGTGTTAGGTGCTAGGTGTTTTGTCATCATACAATCTTTTCTTTTTGTTTTTGTTGTCGAACCCCACTTGTTTGAATACTCGCAGTAGTCTGTTTGAAAGTCGCAGTTCGTTATTTTCTTTTCGCAGTTCGTCATTTGTTAACCGCAGTTCACTATTTGTTAATTGCAGTTGTCTATTTGTTAACCGCAGTTTGTTGTTTGCTACTCTCAGTTGATTATTTCTAAATCGCAGTCTTCAGTTTGAAAGTCGCAGTTGGTTATTTACAACTTTCAGTTGATTAATTGCTAAACGCTGTAGACTATTTCCTTTTTGCAGTAGGCTATTTTATATTTCATCTTCGCTATTTCTTAACTGCTTAAGGTTTTTTTCTTTTCTTTCTTGTCAAATGCAATGTTTCTTAGTCTAAACTGTAAAATTTATTTGCTTGAGTTGACAAATATAATTAAAATATTTAACTTACAGTTCATTGTTTTTTTGTTTCAAATTTGCAGTACGCTTTCATAATCAGCTAAAAAACAATGTACTGTTACCGCTCTGCCTATTATCAAAAAGCTATAAAAGCCACGATACAAAACTTCTAAAAATTGAGCTAAACTTATTGTGGCTTTTTTTGCTTTTTGGGCGTTTAATTAATTAAGAGCTTGTGTTAAGGGCTATTTGTTTATTTTTTTTCTGTCAGTTTTATGTTATTGTCTGTAATCATGTTGTTGATTTTTGGTTGAACTACCCAAATTCCAATTGGGAAAAACCAAAACAAAAAAAACTCTCCAGCAAAATCAGAGAATGTAACTTCTCGTTGCAATTCAACTGTCTTAAATGTCTTAGCAACAAAATAAAGCGAATAAAATATTCCAAACATAGACAATAAGTGTAACGGCAGTATAATTGCAGATAAAGTCCCAATCATAGCACCACTTGGTTCTTGTTCATTATGAATCAAACCGCCAAATCCAGTTGAAATAAGAATTGTCAACAAGAAAATGTAAGTTATCGGGATAATTGAGAGGATTTTAAATTTTCTAACTTTCATCTTTATTCCCAAAGGAATTTTCTTCTGAAGTCCAATAGCTACAGACCATAGCCATCCAATTAGTCCTCCAGCAAATAAAATCATAATTAATGACATAAATTTGACCATATATCCAGGTTTATCACTCTCAATAAAGCTTGGCATTAGTATTATTTCTAACAAAATCGGAAGTCCTAATACTGCAACGAAAATCTGCCAATGTTTCGCTTTTAAAAATTTCTCTATCATTTTCTGTCGATTTAAATAATTGTCTTTGTTTTCACTGAATAAATGTCTCAATTTAGCTGTTTTTCTTTTTTTTTTCTACACTTGCACCTAACGACCGAGGCTATGGGCATTTGGCGGTTTGCGGGAGCGTTCGCTGTCGTGAAACGACAAAGTGAATGCGGGAGCAAAACTGCCGGAATGCACGTCAGCCAGCCAATGCGCATAGGCGTGTGTTAGGCGTTCGTAGCTTTTTCAGTTAGTTTGTTTTCGTCCGCTGGTTTACGCTAAAAGTCCCTTTGTTGCACCGTTAGCCAGTGTTTTCGTTCTTTTCTTTTCGACCGAAAAAGCAGTCGTAAAGTTAATGATTTTTCTTAAATTCTAGTTGTCGAGTTTGAAAATTTCTCAAGTCGTAAGTTTGTCACGTTCTTTTCTAGTTGTCGTAGAACTAAAGTCGTAAAATGAAATTCCGAAAATATGTCGTAATGAGAAATTTGTTTTTGTTCAGTTCTCAGTTTTCAACCGAAAAGCTTAAGATTCTTTCAGTTCTTCGCTCTCAAATTCGCTAGATTTGTCTGATATTCAGTCGTAAAATACAAGAATATTTTCGTTCTGTTTTCAGTCCGAAATACTGGAAAAGTCTTTATTTTCTGAATTCAGTCAGAATTAAAGTCGTTTATTCCTGTTTCTTTTCAGTCGACCAACCGAAAATGTTTCAGTTTCCTAATGTTTTTCAGTCGTTATGGTCGTAACATGAATCACAAGTCGGTTTTCAGTCTGTATTTTCTTCCATAAAAATCAGCGAGGAATTGTCCGCAAATCAGACGGTCGAAACTGCACAATCTGACTTGTTTCAAATTCGTGTGAAAAAGTCACGAAAGCGGTCAGTTCCTCAAAGATTTTATCTCAATAAAGAGGAACGTCTTTTCATTCCTGCTATGACGCCTAACGACCGAGGCTATGGGCATTTGGCGGTTTGCGGGAGCATTCGCTGTCGTGGAACGATAAAGTGAATGCGGGCGCAAATGCTGCTAAATGCACGTCAACCAGCCAATGCGCATAGACGTGTGTTAGCAGCATACCGTTTCGTTTGTTTTATGTCTTTATATTCAATTAATGTCATTCTATTTGAAATTTTTCTAGTCAAATTGTCAACTTCTCTTTTGTTGTGATAGAAGTTGTATACATTTCAGTCGTTTTCTTTCAGCGTCATTTTCTTACATAAATTATCGAGTCTTTATGTCCGTAGCCGTGTCCGTAATTATAATCAGTTCCAAAAAAGAGAACTAAAGTATCAGGTCTATATGATAGTGTCTTTGTATATCCTAATTTGGAAACGTCGCCATTAAAATCAAAAGAATTACTGTCTGTTTTTAACCAACTGTCAACTTTCAAATTACTTGATAATAGAGCAATATATGGTGCAATCAAATGAACGCCAGGTCTAAATCTAATTTTCTCCTTAAACAATAAATTGTTATGGTCAGGTGTCCAGTTTCTTTCGTACCATATATCTTCTGTTTTTAATTTTATGGTGTCTAATACTAAACTATCTTTTAGTGGTCTGTAAAATCCTAAAAACATTCCGTTTTTCTTTGATTCTTCAATTCCAGTCGAATAATGAACCATATTGTCTACCATCGCGTATCCAACACTCTTCATTATATATGTCGTGCAAATAATTAATGCAAAAAGTCCAATAATTACTGCTTTAAGAATTGTTCTAGATTTCACTTTCATTTATTGTTTCGTCTTTTTTTTTACGGCTGCTGCTAACGACTAAGGCTAAGCGCATTTGGCGGTTTGCGGGAGTATTCACTGTCGCACTGCGACAAAGTGAATGCGGGCGCAACACCTGCTAAATGCACGTCAGCCAGCCAATGTGCTTAGGCGCGTGTTAGTGGCTGGTGTTTAATTGTTTAGTTTGTCTTTTCTGTTTAGTTTTTCGACTATCTCTTCAAATGTTGTCAAGTTTATTTTTGTCAGCGTTGTGTTTTGACGACTATTAGTAAAGCATTTGTTTTCGTACTTTTCTAAAAGTGGTACAGCCTTATACCATAATTTAGTACCTCGCAAAATAATAATTGTAGCATTTCTTTCAATAGCTTTTTCTATTAAATAGAAGTTATATTTCTGAGAAACTAAATTATCTTCTAAAATTCGTTTTGGAATAAGTTTAAATTTTTTAGAATGATATGGAAGATATTGTACAATTGCTACGTTTTTTGCAACTTTTTCTTTACTTGTCGCCTTAATTAAGTGGTTAAGCCTCTTCTGCCAATAGTCTGAAAAGTTGATATAACTGTCTTCCAAACAAAAGAGTGGCAAGTCAGGAATTGAATGTTTATGTTGAATTTCGTTCTCCCAATAATGTCTATAAAGATTGTAGTAGTCTTTCCGTTCTTCTTCCTCGTCAAAACCAGGGTTTAATAATAAAAGAAGTACTTGTGCTTCCAATACGTTTCCCATAAAAGGTGCTGGCATGATTTCGGTGTGAATGCGAAATTTTTCATTTGCTGTTTCGTTAAACTTGTCAACTACCAATTTGTCAGCTTCTAAGATTAGATAATCTTGTTTCGGATTTGTCTGAAATTCAGTCCACGGATTTTCCATAGTTTTTCATTTTATATGTTATTTTCTCCACAGATTATTTCGGCTGCTTTTTCTTGCCAAGTCACAGGAGGAAAATATGGTGATTTTTTAATTAATTTATTAAGTTCTTTTCTGTCAATTCTTGATTGAGCAAAACTGTTACATAAACATTGGATATCAACTTCTTTTTCTTGCTTCTTTAGTTCATAAAATAAACTTCCAACAACTTTTAATTCAGTTGCCCAAGACAGCGGTAAGCTTATATTGTCAAAAATCATTGAATAATTACCAAAAATGTCATTTACACAAGTTTCATAATTACTCGCAATGCTTTCGTTGTCTAAGTTTCTTGCACGTTTTGTTCCTCCTGTTGAGGGAATAGTCGGGTTTTTAAGAATTTTTGCTTTAACAACATCACCTGTAAAAATTCTTTCTCCTTTGTCGTCAATAAAACCTGTAAAAACTCCTGCAAAAATTACTCTAACTATATATTCTGTCGAAATTTTAAGAATTTCAAAATCATCTCTCAAATCATATATGTTAGCAGTATGAAATGGTTCATATTTCTTGTCATTTGTCAGAATATACATATAGTTTTCGAAAAAGAAAAAACAACCAAGTCCTGTAACTCCAAAGTTGCCAAAAGGGTCAATAAAACGAACTTTTAAATTATGATTTTTCATTTTAAGTTCACCTAAAGCAATTTCAACAAAGCGTGTTTCGCAGAATTCTTTAATTGAATTTAAATTAGTCAGTTTCGTAAAGTCGAGATTATAAGATTCTTCCATTGTAATTTCAAGTTTCTCGTTGTTTGTTTTCTTTTTTTTCTACACTTGCCACTAACGACCGAGGCTATGGGCATTTGGCGGTTTGCGGGCGGATTTCCTGTCGCAAAGCGACAAAAGGAAATGCGGGCGCAACACCTGCTAAATGCACGTCAGCCAGCCAATGTGCTTAGGCGCGTGTTATGCCATCGTTCTTTGTCATCAACTTTCTTGTTATTTAAATAAGTCAAATCGTTATTGTCTCATTTGTAATATAGAATCAATTAAATCTTCTATTTAATGAATTTACCCATTTATCTAGCATTAATTTGGTCACCTTATTTGTTCTTTCTGCATTTTTGAGCCAATTTGCGAATGGTGGACTTAATGTATAATATATATTTATAAAGATTCTACCTAACAAACTTTTTGATAATATCTCATCTCTAAATCGTCTTAAAACTATTACTTCTTGAGCTTCATAAGAACCATATACAGCAGTTGCAATATAACAATTACCATTCGAGGAAGTATTATTGATTTTACTTTCATCAAAATTAGAATTTTCTATCTCTGGCAAACCCTCTCTGAAAAGTTTAGCGTTTTCTCTTCTCGCTGCAACAGCACTATCTAGCAACTTAGCTCCGTATATGGCATATCTGTCTGATAGACATTGTGAATATCTAACATAACCATCTGAAATTTCTCGAATTAGTTCTAAATAATCTTCATTATTCTTGATTACTTCTACAGGAACTACGATTTTAAGTAATAATGCGTTTGAAATTAGACTTTCAATTAAATTAACAAAAGTACTATCAGCTTGTAGTGTTTCATTACCAGCCGAAAATGCTGAAACCGTTGCTAATACACGAAAAGTTTCTTTAATTCCACTTACGTCTGAAATCTGTGAAATTCCAACCAAAATTAAGGATAAGGCTCTATTTAAATAGTAACTATAAACTTCGTTTTGTTTTTCAGTGGAATTAAGAGCAAATTTTATAGCATTATCTCCACATTGCATTACTTCTGAAATTCTTGGGTCACCAATTGTTCCTAAATATTCAATTGACTTCATCTTTATTATCCAAGCATCGCTCAAATCAGGAGCAACTTCTAATGCTTTATTCGCATATTCAAATGCTTCTTTTCCGTTACCTGCACTTAAAGCACTTTTACCTAATTCGATGTAGTTGTTTAGACTTTGACTATTGTCAATTCTTATTAAAGATATTGCCTCAGATACAACAACTTTGCTTCCACAATACAAACAGAATCCTTCTGTTTGTTCATTATCTAATTGAATAGATGCCCCACAATTGGGACATTTGGCAGATACAACACTCATATTTATTTGATTTTAATTTTATAATTGTTATTACAATGTTTTAATCACTCAAAAATTACTGTAGTTTTAAACAGTTGGTATTGTTGGTGGATTAACCTTAAAGTATGATATAAACTCCTTCATTAATGATATTCTCACCCATTCTGATTGACCTTGTTTCCAGATTAAAGTATCAGAAAGTATTTTATTTTCATTTATAAGAGTTTCGATTACAGTAAATTCAAAAGGACCTTGATGTTGACCATTAACAGCAATAAAATATTGCATACCTTGTGGAAGTGGTGGTGGCGTTTTAGGGTTAGTATTAAATGTATTTGAAACCATTGAACCAACTTGATTTCCAATATTCAATCCAGCCCCTAGTCCTATTCCTGCATTTATTAGATTGTTACTACCACTTTCATTTACAGCGGCAGCTTCTAAAACATCAAAACTTCGCTCCATTTGATAAACATCACTTCCAGTTATTTTCAAACGCGCTGTCAAATCTTTTGCTGCTTTAAGTCTAACAAAAGATGGGTCATTTTCAGGGACATTTATTGACATAACATAGAAATTATCTACACCTATTCCATAATTTTCAAAGTAAGTTTGAATTTTTTCTTTGCAAAAATTAGAGATTTCGGTTAAATGAGAGTTGATATTTAGAATTGAGATATTGTCAATTGTCATTTTGTCGGAAATTATATTTACAATTACTGACATTACTAATCCTTTAAAATATTGATTAACCTTATCAACAGTGAAAGATGTCATATTACCAACCATTTTCTCTAAAAACTTTCTGGGTTCTGAAATTGTAAAACCATATTGTCCAAATGCACGAACTGGTACAATAATATTGTATTTTGGGTCTTCAATTTGAATCGGATTGGTCGTTCCCCACTTTGAATCTAATATGGCGATTTGATTTACAAACCAAACTTCAGCTTTAAAGGGAGATTCAAAACCAAACGGAATATTTACAACTTTGTTAAGAATTGGAATATTATTCGTTTTAATAGTGTATGTTCCACTCTCAAATGAATCAAATATTTTACCCCCTTTAACAAAAAAAGCGGTCTGAGTTGGATACACTACTAATTGAGTTCCAATTCTCAAATCGTCAGATGGAAACTTATATATTAGTTCTTCATCATTTACTTCACATTTTACTACATCAATAATTGCCATGTGTATTATTTTTATGTTTAAATTATTAGTCCAAATTCTCTAATCAATATAATTCTGGATTTGTAAGAATGTTATGTAGTTTCACTTTGTTTAATTTCTTCCAATTCCGAAATATCAAAGTCTAATTCTTGCAACTTTAATGCTGAATTAATCACGAAATCAAAACAAAAAATGCAATTTTTATGATTCAACATAATTCCAGTTGAAGGATATGATTCATACTTACGACCATCTTCATAATGCCAAAATTGAATATGTGGAGATAGAAGTTTAAACTTTATGTATTTTTTATAATCAATGCCAAAGCCAATAATTTTAATTATATCATCGATATTTGAAAGAGATTGATTTACAGTGTCAATATAATCATCCAGTTTTTTATCCAAACCTATATTAAGTAAATGACTGCTTTTGAAAGTCAAATCTTCACAAACTTTAAATGGTGTTCTGTAATTAATTTTCTTATCTTCCTCATAGCAAAATAACAATTCTCTGAAAGCTATTTGTGAATTTAAAATTGATGCCTGAAAGTCTGTTGTTTGAATTCCAATTTCTGCTTTTTTTAGGTAACTCTTTACACTTTCAAATTGAATAAACGAAATTAGTGATATTTCTGAAAATTCTTTTTTGAAAATTTTCTTTGTGTTTATTTCAAAAAACTCTGTGGTATTTGCTCTACTTATTTCGATATCTAAATTGGATGGTAAAGAACCATTATGTTTCAATGAAACCCTTTTGTGGTTAAGGTTTGTCATTTGAGCTTGAAGTTCTAATTCTGGAACAAATGTAAAGTAGTCCCCAAAATTAGTTTTTCTGTCAACTTTTTTGCCTTTCTCCTCAGCGCAAAGTTTCATAAACATTTCAATACTGTCATGGAAAGATAGAATACAAAATCCATTCATTGGCTCAGTTAAATATGACTGTTCCATTCCATTCTTATATAACTGCTTTATAACTGCTAATCTTTTACTTGTTAAGGTATCCATTTTTTGTCTTTACAATTTATTAAATTCTCGAATATTTTTTTATAGAATGTGGCATAACGACCGAGGCTAAGCGCATTTGGCGGTTTGCGGGCGTATTCGCTGTCGTGGAACGACAAGGTGAATGCGGGCGCAGAACCTGCCAATTTCACGTCAGCCAGCCAATGTGCTTAGGCGTGTGTTAGCGGTTTGTTGTTTTCTTTTGTCAATAATTTTTGCTGCATTTTGTCCATGAGTGTAATACCATTTTGTGAATTTGATATCCAAATTTCTTTTCAATAATTATTCATCTCTGAATACTTTTAATTCAGCAACAAGAATAGAATTATTTTATTTTAAATCTCTTTGATGCTTGAACCCAAGACTCACCAAAGAATTTCTTACTCCTTTTGTTCAATGAAGCAGCAAAATATATAAAATAATAAAAGGAAAAACAAATGGGTAAAAGAAAAATTAAGTCTGGATTAGGGTCATTACTTGATAAATTACCAATAATAGACACAAGATACAAAATCACAAAAATAAAAATTACAATTATATTTTCTTTTTTCATTTTGTTGAATTTCTCTACTTCAATGTCGATTTGTTGTGATGACGTAGTTGAATCTGATGTGTTATTTTCGAATACACCCAATCTAATAAGTCCTTCTGTATATTTATTTTGAACACTTTTGATTTTATTTGCGAATTCGTTAATTTGATTTTTTCTTTGTTTTGCTTTAAAATATTCTGATTGGTCTGATTGTGCTGAGTATTTATTTCCAGCGAGAGTATTAAAAACCATTGAAGCTGCTGCTGCACCTTGTGCTGTTGAAGCAAATGCATTTGGTGCCTTAATTACTTGATCACATAAATCAAAACCTGTTTGAAAAAAATCTGCATTGTCAGGACATAAATTAATTGCATAATCAATTGCCCCCTCTAATACTAAAAACCTACTTGCTAATTCCAAATAAGTATCATCAAGGTTAGAAAATTCCTTATAATGATTTAATAAATTTGGAAAAAATATTTTGACAACATTGTTTATTTCTTTTGCAACTCGTTTACCCATTGCCTCCTGATTTGGAGCGTGTTTTAATGCGTTTTTCCAGTAGGCAATTGCTTCTGTTACTTTTATGTCTCCAATTTTTGAGGAGTATACAATAGCTATTCCTTTACCTAACCATGCATCAGAATTGCTAATTTCTTTAGTTAAAACTTGGTTATAGAACTGCAACGCTTCTTCCCAGTTAGTAGCTTCGATGGCTGTTTCAGCCATTGCCATTAGATTCCCGTTTTCACCGTTTAATGTTGATTGGTAATTATCTTTAGCACTTTTTAATTCAATTAGATTACCGCAGTAATCGCAATTTTGTGCTTCACTTATATTTTGTTGAGCACCGCAGGATGTACATTTTACTTGCATAGTATTGATTTTCTAGAATTTTAATTTTATTGAAGTTTAATTGCCAATAGATGATGTAAAAAACCATAAAAAGCCGATTTACGACAGTCTTGGAAAGGAAAGTCTTCTTTAGTTAAAGTCTTCTTTTCTATTAATTTTTTCAATAAGTTACAGAATTGTTCTTCGGAAATGGATTTAATGTTAGGTTTCTGAGGGGTAATATGATTGGGGATACTAAAAAACATTTTTTTATCTCTGAATTCAACAAAGTAAAAATAGTTGCCTTTATTTGTAATGTGAATAATTGCCCCTTTTTTTATATTTTTTAGAAGCTCCGATAGTCCTTCACATTGATTTTCTGATTTCATTATAAATTATTTATAGTTGTTTTAATAACTCTTTTTTCTTTAATTCAAATTCATCTTGTGTAAGTGCCCCCATGTCCAATAGTTCTTTCAGTTTTTTTAATTTATCGCTTACGCTTTCATTGCTCTCGGAGCTCATACTCTGCTGAATCATATTAGGTAAACCCATCCCCATGCCAATACCAGCCCCTAAACCGAAACCTGTTCCCGCAGTGCTGCTATTTTTTGCAGCATCACCAATCGAGTCAGCTATTTTCAATTTCATGTATTGGTCAAGGTTGCCCACAGCATTCATCCCTGTTCTGGTATCAATCATTTTTTGCACTTCATCTGGCAACGAGATAGAATGGATATAAAAATCATGAAGTTTTATTCCTAAACCTCCAAAATCGGTAAATAATTCTGTTCGCATTACTAAATTCAATTCATCCATTGCGGCTGGTATGTCAAAAATGGTTTTGAGCATTCTACCCAATACCACATTAAATTTTGAAATTATAATGCCACGCAAATAGTCAGAGATTACTTCTGTGGTATATAATCCCATTGTCCCTACTATTTTATTAATGAACAATAAGGTGTCTTCAACTTGAATAGAAAATGAACCATGCGAACGCAAACGCACCATTTGAAACTCACTGTCACGAAATAATATTGGTTCTTTAGTTCCCCATTTGAAATTTGGGAATAATTGCTTACCTACAAACAGAACTTCAGCTCTAAATGGAGAATTTTCTCCATATCCAAAAGAAGTAACCCACTTTCCGACAACTGGAACATTCTGTGTTTTTAAAATGTGTCTTCCTGCTCCGAAAACATCTAAAGATTTTCCATCTCTGAAAAATACTGCCTCTTGACTTTCTCTAACTGTAAGTTGAGAACCCCAAATTATTTCAAGGTGTCCGCCGTCTGGAATCCGTTTGACTAAAACAGTTCCGTTGTTATCTACAAATTCAATTACATTCATGATTATTTAAATTTGTTTATAAAATTTGTTCGCTTAACTAGTATTGTGTCAATTTCTCTGACTTGTTGGTTAACAAAACCTGCACTCATAGTTTCCTTTATGTCTACATCAACAGTTTTCATAATTAAATGAACTCTCTCTGTCATTTCTAAATCAAATTTATATATTTCATCAAGTTCATTTTCTTTAAGCTGTTGGTCGCTGAAAAAAGAAGATTCGCCATAAGATGTATTTTTAATTTTTGAGAAAATTGTATCTAAAGATTTTCTTGTTAATTCCCATTCTTGGCATAATTGTATATTTTCATCTTTTACAAGTTGCTGTTGGTATGTGATAACCACGTTTTCTGATTGTTTAATTTTCCCAGAGAGTTCTTCTCGCAACTTTTTATCGGTCTTTCGCTTTTCGTCACGAATAGCATAACCCTTGTAACCTGGAATTATGTTTCCGATTTTATCAAGAAAGTTTGTTTGTCTTTGTGTCATAATTTTGGTCTTAAATTTAAATATTATTTCTAACTTATTGTTCCAATCTAAGTCTGTCTTTTTTTTTTACAATAACCGCTAACGACCGAGGCTATGGGCTTGGGCGGCTTGCGGGAGCATTCGCTGTCGTGAAACGACAAAGTGAATGCGGGCGCAAAACCCGCTAAATGCACGTCAGCCAGCCAATGACCATAGGCGTGTGTTACCAGCTGGCCGTTCGGTCGTTTTACTGGTTCCTTGTTTCAATATTTACCGAGTCTATTTCCTTCTCTACGGTCGTTATTTCCTTTTCCACCGAGATAGTTTCTTTTTATACAGAGCTTAATTCCTTTTATACGGAGCTTACTTCCTTTTATACGGTAATTGTTTCTATTTCTACGGAGGCTATTTCCTTTTCTACGGTCGTTATTTTCTTTTCTACGGAGACTGTTTCTATTTCTACGGTCGCTATTTCTTTTTCTACGAAGCTTACTTCCTTTTCTACGGAGGTTATTTGCTTTTTGTGGGTGTTATATGTAAAACTGCGGTTGCTTGTTTGACAACCGTAGTTTGTTTTAATGATTTGTTAGTTGCGTACTGTGAAATTTAACTTTGATACTTGTTTAAATTGGGGGCTTGTTGCGCCAAATACGGATTTAATATAAACTTTAGCGTCAAAAGCTATATCTACTAAACCTGTTAATGGTTTATACAGAATGTCATTTCGAGAAATACGGGCATTACTTAGTTGAATTGTAGCTGTTAATACGTCATTATTCAATGTCTTAAACCCGTCATAAAGTGTCTTTAACGATTCTACTTTTAAATCTTCTTCGTTCGGGTTGTAAAGAGGGACGGAAGTGAGAAGCATAATCAGTTTGTCCAGATTTTCCAACTTGCTGTCGTAACTTAATTGCGCTGCTGAAATTTGGTTTACTTCTTTGCCTTCGGCTTCTAATGCTTTCTTTTCTTCGTCTGAAAGTTTTGCGCTGGCTCTTTTGCCTTGCAGTTTGCGAACAATTGTTTGTGCGCTTTCGTCGACTTGAACTGTGGTGTCGGAAGCTTTGAGAGCGTTGTTTACACGCGTAATAAGTTTGCTAAAAGGTTCAAATGCTGATTCGCGAGCTGCAACTGCGTTGGAGTATGCAGATTGTGCAATGTTTACAGCGTTTAATGACTCTTTTGAAGCGGAAAGAAGGGATTTTAATGCGGGAAGTTTGATACTATCTTTTGACGGATTGTAGCTTGTACCAAAAGCTGTTGCAGAAGTGATTAAACTTTCAAGATTTGCCACATTGTTAGCGTGACCTGTTTCAGAAATACTTGCCATAATAGGTTAGTTTTTAGATTTATAAATAAAAATAATTGTGCGACAAATATAATTATTCTATCTCAATTAACAAATGGTTTTTCAAACAATTTGTACGCAATATTTACATTTTAATTAGAAATATAGTACTGAAACTAATGCTGAGAAATCAACTCTACACAGTGCATTGTTTTTTTTGTTTCAATATGCAAAGACCTTAAACAATCAGATAAAAAACAATGTACTGTGACCGCTCTGCCTATTATCAAAAAGCTATAAAAGCCACTGCAAGACGTTTGAAAATAAACTCTAACTTGCTGTGGCTTTTTTTGCTTTTTGGGCGTTTAGCTTTTTTCGTGTTTTTTGATTATCTGTCTGACATCATCTGCATTGATAGCCCATCTTTCATCAGTAAACCCCATTTCATTTAACTGAACTATAAGTCTCTTTTCTTTATCCAACTTGTCAATTACTTGCCAATAAAGATCGTGGTTACTTTGAGCTGGTACTGAATCAAAGTAGACTTCATCGCCTATCTCAATATCTTCGAATTTGTATCTATTGTATTTCATATACTATGGTTCTAATATACTTTTTATTAATTTTATAAAGTCTTCAACAGACGGAAAGTTTTCTGAAAGGTCATAAGTTCCTGTTGAAAACTCTGAACTGTCCTTGCGAATAAAAAATTGTGCTGTGTTTGTGTGGTCTTCAAATTCTTCTTGGTCTATGCAAACTACAAAGTCAATAAATGGATAATCAATCTCTATTTCATCATTTTGAATGTACATAGAAATCTCTTCGTCATATTCGTAACCAAATCGTTGTAATATTGTGGTTTTTAGTAGATTGATTTTGTAGCAAAACATTCCACAAAGTGGTTGTCTGTCAAGACAATTGTCTTTAATTATTTTAGCGCGGCTATTAAATGCTTTGAAGTCGTCTGTTATGGCATTGGTTTTTACTTCTAAAATCATTTTACAATCCTCTGCATCTAATCCTATGTCTTCAGGTGTAAAGGAAGCCATAATAGAATTGTTGTGAGCCAATATTAAATCAATTTGTCCTTCTTGTCCGGCATTGTCTAAATTAACAACGCCTCTATGAATTTTTATTGTATTACCAAAATGCTTTTCAATAATGTCTTTAATAAAATATTCTCTCACTTTGCCTCGTGTAGGCATATGTTGAATTACCTCAGCTACATCACTTTGTGCATTGAGTAATTTGGAAGTATATGTAAAGTATTCCTTAAAATTCATAATTACCAGACTTTATCAATAACTTCTTTAATTTTTAATTCCATTTTTGATTTAAGCTCTTTAGCACCATTAATTGTGATTTGTTCTTGTAAATAATCATCTACAATTTTCTGTTGTTCTTCTAATGTTGGTAAAGGAATTTGTGTGTTTTCGATTATGCCATTGTAAAGCCTCGCTATGGTTACACTTTCTGAAGGCTTCCAATTAATAGATTGAAATATTATTGCTAAAAATTGATTTAAAACTTTTGTTTCGTCATTTGAAATCCAAACTATATTAGAATCTTGAAAATATGCAGGTTCGCCATCAAAAACAACAATTCTGCCAATGGTTCCTGAAGTTGAAATTAAAACTTCTCCTTTTTTTGGATATGAAAATTTTGATTTGTATTCATCAAACAATTTTTGATTTATAAAAGCATCTGGTTCTTTGCCAAATGTTCCAATTTTATAAAATGGAATATCGCCTGTTTCTTTTGTTTCATCTTTAAAAATTCTTTTGCACATACAAATTTTACCAATCTCGCCCAATTCTAACTTTTCCCAATCTCTATTAATTTCAAAACTAGGTTTGTAATTATCTATCAATAAATTACAACCGTCAATAACTTTTTGGTATTGTTCTATTTCATCAACGATTTTTTGCTGAGTTTCAATTGTAGGTTTAGGAATTAGCAAATTACCTAAATTGGTTCGGCTAATTCTTTGACGACTTGCACCTGTTAAATTTTCATTTATCCTTTTGTAATATTCATCTGAAAGCGTTAAATAAATAAAATAATCAGGCAAAAGTTGTGCTTCGTCAAATCTTAAAATTGTGCAATCAACAGCAGTAATTAACCGTTCTTTTAAGACTGGGATTTTACAAGCTCTACCAACTGGGTCAGGCAATCTAGAAATTAAAATATCATCGGCAAATATTTCTGTACAATTTAATCTTTGAAAGGTTTCTTCACTAATATACCTTGCCTTTTCTATGTCTTTGTTTCTAAATTTCCCGAAACCTACATTTCCTGTTTGTATAAGTCTAATTCCGTATTCCGATTGGTCTGCTTTTTCAATCCAATCGCCATCTGCAAATACTTTACATAATTCTTCAATTCTAACATATTCAATATCGTCATTAAATACTTTTTCATTTTTAAATCTATCAAAACTTAAATTGAAATCTCTTTGGCTTTCAATGTATTCTTTTATAGCAATAGGTAATTTTTCATTGGTTAAGTTTGCTCCAAAATCAATTGCATTTTCTTTAATATTGACATCAAACCAAGTTTTTAATTCTTCTTTATTTACTGGCAAATGCGTTATAGAAGTTATTTTATAAAACTCTTGTAGTTTTTTATCATACTTTTCTTGTAATTTTTCTTTTTTAGCTGGGTCTTCTATTATTTTTTCTGCTGTTTCTGTCTTTAGTTTTAATACACTTTCATATAATTTAGTACAGAAGTTTAAAGCCAAACTGCTACTTTTATACGCATCCAATTTTGCAAATTCGTCTCTGTGTAAAAATTGAATTTTCTTTGCAAAAGCATCTTCTTTTTTTATCTCAAATTGTTTTTCAAATTCTACTTTATTCGTTTTGCTTAATTCTAACCATTGCAAAGCTTCGGGTAAATCGTTACTTTTTATTTCGTTACGATTGGTATTGAGTGAAAAACCATCATTTTCAATTTTTATCATCAACACCTCTGTACGGTTTCTAGCTACTTCTTTGTCAATAAACAAAATAGAAGTTTTTACGCCTGAATAAGGTTGGAAACAACCTGCTGGTAAAGAAACAACAGCCCATAAACCTGCTTCGTATAAAAGCCATTTACGCAAGGCCACATAATCGCCACTTGTTGTAAAAATTATTCCTTCGGGTACAATAAAACCTGCTTTTCCTTTTTCGGAATTTAAGTGTTGTAGAATATAAGACGAAAATAAAATTTCAGTTCTGTTTGCAGGAATTCTAAATTTATCGTGTGGGTCAATACCTCCTTTTGGTGTCATAAAAGGTGGATTTGCCAAAATACAATCGTATCTGTCTTTCCAACGCGTATCTGTAATTAATGTGTTGTATTCGTGAATTTTGGGATTATTGAAATGGTGTAAGTATAAATTTACTCTTGCCAACCGCACCATTAATGGCGTATTGTCGTAACCGGCAATATTTTTTTCTATATTTTTTCTTTCGTCTGTAGTAAGCTTATCACCCAGGTTTTGATAAATTTTTTCTTCGTCAATTTCGTTTATTGTAAATCTTGTATGTTCAAAACCTTTTGTATTAGTTCTAAGTAGGTGTTTGTATGAAGAAACTAAAAATCCACCTGTACCACAAGCTGGGTCAAGAATAGTATCAGTTTTTAATGGATTAACAACATCTACAATAAAATCAATAATGTTTTTGGGTGTTCGAAATTGTCCGTTGTCGCCTTGTGAACCCATAGTTTTGAGTAAATACTCAAATGCATTACCTAGCTCTTCGCTATGAGAATAGGTAAAGCCATTTATTAAGTCTAAAAAGCGTTGTAAAACTTTACCATCTCTAAACTTTAAAAAAGCATTTTGAAATATCTCTTTAAATAATAACGGAATTTCAGTTGCTTTTTGAATTTGCTCAATACCATTAATAAATTTTGTTACTCGTTGGTCTGCACTAATCTGATTGCTCATTAGTTGTTGCCAAGAATATTCTTTTAAAGTTCCTTTAAAAAACTTTTCATCAAAACCCGACTGACGAAGTTCTTCGTCTTGGTCGTCCATAAATTTGTAAATTAAGCCAATCGTGATTAATTCAATTTGGTCTGTAGGTAAAGGTAGAACTCCAACCAAGGTATCTCTTGCATCGTCAATCCTCTTCTTCGTTTCTTTTGTTAGCATAATTTATCTTGGTAAAAACTGGTTGATTGAAATATTGTCTTTAATGTAATTTACTATTTGAATTCGGTTGTCTTTACCCAATTCTTTCATTTCTCTTAAACCAAAACGTGCATCATTTGGGTCAGGACTATTGCTGTTTATTTTTTCTCTTATGTCCTCATACAATAAATAACTATCAAATAATCTTTTTGCAGGATTGTATTTTGAATTATCAAATTTTGACTCAGAAATGAATTTTTGAAAATAGTCATTTACTAAATCTTCTCTAGTTTTTAGTTTGTAATCTTTTAAGAAAATTTTCATCATTATCTCTTTTAAGCTTGCTCGTCTGTCTACACCATAGGCTGTAAGTAATTTATCTAAATTCCAAAATTCACTTGGTTTGTCAAATAAGTTTTGTTGAACATAAGAACTTAAAGAATTCCAATCTTCATCTTCAACTGCTTTTTGTAAGTCGGGGTTTTTTTGAACTTCTTCAACAGTAGCATCTTCAAATTGTTTAGAAAATGCTTCTTTGTCAACTTTCATTAATTTGTCAGCTGTAAATTCTTCTTCTTTTATAGTTTTTACTTCATCTGCTCCTAAATAATTCAAATCAACTTTAGGTGGATTCGTTCCACCGCCTTTACTTTCGTTTTCTGTTTCTTTTGGTAATTCAATTTTTTGTTTGTAATCAAATTCATCTTCAAAATATTCGTGATTTGCAAAAAAGTCAAATAAATGAAAATTATCTTTTGCAATGCTTGAATCTTTATAATCAAATGAATGTAATCTAGTTCCTCGACCTTTAATTTGTATATAATCTGTTGGAGAAAAAATTGGTCTTGCTAAAACTACATTTAAAACATCTGTACAATCGTAACCTGTAGTCATCATTCCTACTGTAACACATACTCGTGTTTTGCTACTTTCATAATCAAAAAGTTCTGGTTTGAAACTGCTATGACCATTCAAATCATTATTTGAAAATCGTGTAGTTCTATCTTGAGAACCCATTATATCGGACGTTATTTGTAAAGCAAAGAACGAACCACTGCCATATTGCTCAGGATATAATTTTGAAGCTTCTTCATTCAGAAGCTTTGTCATTATTCTGCAATGAGCTCTAGAAACGCAAAAGAAAATTGTTTTTCCAATTTCTTTACTTATTGGGTCTTTTTTTGCATACTTCAAAAAAGTTTCAATAAATTTTTTATTAGTTTCATGAGAGAAAAACCTTTTCATAAAATCTTTTTTATAAAAAGTATCTTCTTCTTCATCACCATCTTCGGTTGTGAATTTATGAGTCCAGCCTTGTTTACTTAATAAATCAGTTGTAATATCAGTTCTTGTATCTAAAAGTTTTGGTAAACACAAATAAGGTGGCTTGTGCTTTACAGCATCTTCTAAACTATATCTATATGTTGGAATACCGTCAGCACACCCAAAAGTTTCATACGTACTTAAAAGTAAGCGTTTTTCCATTTCTCTTGGATCTGTATCATCAATTTTTACTCCTTTCAAATAATCTTTTGGAGTTGCAGTTAAACCTAATTTAGCACCAATGAAATAGTCAAAGATTACTCGATTATTTCCATTTATAGTTCTGTGTGCTTCATCAGAAATAATTAATTGGAAATCTGAAGGATTAAACTCTTTTTGAAACCGGTTGTCGTAAGCTAAACTTTGGATAGTTGAAACAACCACTTTTGCACTATGCCAATTGGTTTTGTTTCTTTTATAAATCACAGTTTGGATTGCATCCTCTTCCAAGTATTTTTTAAAAGCATTGTAGGCTTGTCTTTCTAGTTCAATTCTATCAACTAAAAATAAAACTCTATCTGCATTGCTTGAACGAATAAACATTTTTATAATAGCGGCACTTAATAAAGTCTTCCCAGTTCCAGTAGCCATTTCAAAAAGAAAACGATTTTTGTTATTTAAGTATTCGCTTTTCAATTTTAGAATTGCCTGAACTTGGTAATCTCTTAATTGTTTAATTCCTTTATTTGTTCTTGCTTCCTGTTTTTGTGCTTCTGTATAAGTTAGCCATTTTGCATCTTGTGAAATTGCAATATAGTTTTCATCTATATGCAAATCATTCATTATTTCTGGATTTGGAGACCATTTAATGGCTTCATTGAGTTGTTCAATACTCAAAAATTTAGAAATAACAGTAGGTTCTCCATATTCTAAATCCCAATAATAATGGATATTACCGTTAGATAGAAAAATGTGTCTAATGTGTTGAGCTCTTGCGTATTCCCTCGCTTGTTCTTTTGCATTCAAAGGATCAATATTTTCTCTTTTGGCTTCAACTATAGCAATAGGTCTCGATAGCTCATTTAATAGCAAATAGTCGATAAAACCATCAGGAGCATTTTCTAAATCTGCTCCTAATTTTTGGTTGTCATATATTGCTTTTTTAGTTCTGTGTTCTAAAAGAATATTGGATTGCTTTTTCTTGTTATCAAAAAAACGCCAACCGGCTTCCTCTAAAAGTCTGTTTATTTTGATTCTTGCTTTTGCTTCTTTTGACATTTATCCTATTTGTTTATTTTTAAAGCTACAAATTTAGTTCTTTTAATCGGTTCGTGAATAATTAAGCTAGTTGAATAATACATGTCTTTTTATTCTGGTGGCGTATGAGCTATTGTTGTGAAGGTTTGATTTTCTTTCATTTTATACTCAGTCGTTTTTTACCAAAGTTTCATTTTATGGAGTCGCTGTCTTTTTTTTTCGGCTTGCTGGTAACGACTGAGGCTATGGGCATTGGCGGTCTGCGGGCGGATTTCCTGTCGCAAAGCGACAAAGGAAATGCGGGCGCAAAACCCGCAAAGTGCACGTCAGCCAGCCAATGCCAATAGGCGTGTGTTAGGGGCTACCATTTTTTTGTTTTCAATAATTCGGTTAAGTCATTCATTGTCAACCAAGGTCTTTTTTTGTGAATCATTCTATGGCAATTCGCGCAAAGCATTGCAATGTCCTCAATTTTTGTTTTGTGTTCAGGTGTCATATCACATACAGCAATAGTATGGTGTCCTTCAATGAAGTCTTTTCCAATTACGCCATAATTTTTTTCAAAATCAAATTCGCAAATTTGGCAATAAAGTCGACCGTGTAATTTTTTAAAATTGTCTTTTGCTAGCGATATAACTTGGTTGTTTCTTTCTCTCGCCTTATGTGTTCTTTCAACAAGTTTTCCTTCAGGAAATTCTCCAGTCATTTCTGAATTACTAGCAAATTCTCTTTCAATATTTAGTCTCCAAAATTTTCTAGGTGCTCCAAAAGAACCTTTTTCACTTGGTTGAATCCCTAATTTATTGCAGTAGTCAAAATACTGTTCGTTTAGGTTGTCGTCGGGTAGAGGTTTAGTTTTTAAAATTTTGTTTAATGCCTTATTCGTTTCTCTTCCGTCTTTATATAGTGCTACTGAATGGGTGTCAAGTTTGTTGTCGAAGTAACCGATAAAGCGACTAGGTGCGAAACGTATTTCTTTGTCAATTCGGTAAGCAACAAAACAAGTTCCTCGCTTCACAAGCAGCGTAGCTTCTTTAATTTCATAGTCATTTCCTTCGGTCAAGTAACTTTCCAAAGTTTCTATGTTTCTTATTAGCTGTTTTTCGTCCTCTATTAGTTTCATTTTCTTTTTTTTATGGCTGCCCCTAACGACCGAGGCTATGGGCATTTGGCGGTTTGCGGGAGCATTCGCTGTCGTGGAACGACAAAGTGAATGCGGGAGCAAAACCTGCTAAATGCACATTAAGCCGCCAATGCGCATAGGCGTGTGTTAGGTGCAGTCCATTTCATTCAATGTATTGTCTTGTTGATAGTTAGTGTGTCTTATTTCTGTCATGCACTCACTCGTTTTTTCTGTCTGGGTCGCTGTTTTATAAAACAGGGAGCTTACTTTATAAATCAGGGTCGTTATTTCAAACTTCGGGGAGCTTATTTCATAAATCGGGGTTGCTACTTTATAAAGTTGGGTGTCTATTCTATAAGTCGGGGAGCTTACTTTATAAATGCGGAAGGCTATTTTATAAATCGGGGAGGCTACTTTATAAATATGGGGAGCTATTTTACAAATCGGGGAGCTTATACCACAATTCGGGGAGATAGTTTCATATTTTAGGGTCGCTATTTGCATTTATAGGTTGTTTGTTTACAAACTGCGGTTGCTAAGTAGCAAACCGCAGTTTGTGTTTTGTATTTAGTCCTTCTTGTCTACAAATTTCAATTTAGAGATTTGTTTGTATTGGGGGCTTGTTGCACCGAATACGGATTTAATGTAAACTTTAAAGTCGAAAGCTACATCTATTAAACCACTAAGTGGTTTATACAGCAATTCGTTTCTTGCAATTCGGGCGTTACTTAATTGAATGCTCGCAACTACTACGTCATTATTCTTTGCTTTCAAACCAGTTTGTAGGGATTTTAGTGATTCAACTTTCAGATCTTCTTCGTTTGGTTTGTAATAGGGTACAGATTCGAGCAGCATAATAAGTTTGTCGAGATTTTCTAAGCGGCTATCGTAACTTAATTGTGTCGCTGAGATTTGATTTCCCTCTTTGCCTTCGGCTTCTAATGCTTTCTTTTCTTCGTCTGTAATTTTTGCGCTTGCTCTTCTGCCTTGAAGTTTACGAACAATAGTTTGTGCGCTTTCGTCAACTTGTACGGTGGTGTCAGAGGCTTTCAAAGCGTTGTTTACACGAGTAATAAGTTTGCTAAAAGGCTCAAATGCGGATTCTCTTGCCGATACTGCGTTTGAGTATGCAGATTGAGCAATGTTTGTAGCGTTTAATGAGTCTTTAGAAGCGGAGAGAAGGGTTTGTAAAGCGGGAAGTTTGATACTATCTTTTGACGGATTGTAGCTTGTACCAAAAGCTGTAGCGGAAATAATTAAACTTTCAAAGTTTGCCACATTGTTTGCGTGACCTGTTTCAGTTGTACTAGCCATGATTAAATGGATTTTATATGAATAAATAGGTTTATTTGTGCAACAAATATAAACACTATTTCTAGATTAACAATGTGATTTACCAGTTTTTTTTACAAAATATTTATGATCTATTTTTCCATCATTCTCATGATAATTATTGCTTTGCAATCAACTCTCCACAGCTCATTGTTTTTTTTTATTTCTAAATACTACAAGACTTCTAAATGAGCAAAAAAACAATGTGCTGTGACCGCTCTGCCTATTATCAAAAAGCTATAAAAGCCACTGCAAGACGTTTGAAAATAAACTCTAACTTGCTGTGGCTTTTTTTGCTTTTTGGGCGTTTAGTTTTTTTAGTCGTAAATCAATCTAATTTGTAATTTTCTACAAAAACATCAAAAAGGACTTTCATTTCTTCATATTTCGGTTTCTTCAATAATTTGTTTATATCGAATGTAAGCATGTATTCAATGTCTTTTTGAGAAAGATAATTGCCATAAATTAAAATTTCTCTGATTTGGTCGGAGTCGTCAATGTATTCTCGTCTATCTGGATTATGGTTTTCTTTTAAAAACTTAATCAAACATTCTTCAATTACTGGTTGTGAATGAGTTTGAATATCATCAATGAAGCGTAAAACTTCATCAATTTTTCTGTCAATAATTGACCGGTCGTTGAAAAATATTCTGCCGTTAGAATGTGCAGCATCATTTCTTGATTTTACACTAGAGGCAAAATTCCCAATCTGTGAATTGTCGCAACCAATTAGTTTTAAAAACCTAATAAAATTGCTTTCTCCCAATTCTACAAATGCAAATGGAGTTGTAGCAGTTAAAAGTTTATTTTCAAAATCTTTACTTAATCCTATCATGGCTTTTTCAAAATCAGATTTTCTACTTTCCTTGATTTGCCAAACCTCAAAATAAACAAAGCTCATGTAAAGCATGTGAAAAGCAATAAAAGCAAATGGATATTTACCATTGTTATAATTGCTCTCATAACTATCCCAAAGGAAATTTATATAATTCTGTTCCTCCGTTGATTTAAAAGAGACAGGCAGATAACCCATTATTTCATTTGCGTTTGCCATTATTCAGACCAGAGTTTATTGATTTCATCTTTAATTTTATTCTCGTAAAGTTGAATAATCTCTTTGTTTGCACCAACCAAAGTTTGCTCATTTTCAATGCGTAACACTATCTGATTTTGTTCTTCAATTGTTGGGATTGGTATTGGAATAACTTCAACTGTTTTAAAACTTAAAGCAGGCATTGCACCGCCAGCAGTAATTCTTTTAAAGTAGGCTTGAATATTATCGGAGGAAAGAAAATAATATAGAAAGTCATTGGTTATTTTCTCATTAGGGGTAACTTTGAATAAGTTATTTGCTAAAATACCATCAAAACCTCTTCCAACAAAACCTGCGGAAGCACCATATCTTACAACAACAACTTCATCTGAATTTACAAACTTATTCTTTCCTAATTCCTTCGGAATATATCTTAAATCATTAGAATTCTGTGTGTAATTTTCAATTCTTAGAAACTTGTCATACCCTTCAATATATTCTTTGCTCTGTAAATCTAAATCAACTTGAATACCTTGAGAAAAGTCGCATACTTTGCCCAGTTCAGATATTAACCAAGTAGGATTTATATCTATTTCAGGCTTATAGTTTTCTATAATTTGTTTTGCTCCTAGAATAATTTTATTTTGCCTTACAATTTTATCCGAAACAATTTCTTGATAAGATAATGGGGGTAATGGAAATTTAAAATTCATTATTTCCGTTGGTGAAATATTACCTTGAGCACCTCCGCCAGCAGTAAGTTGACAGTATTCATAAAACCGTTCACTTAATAAAAGCATTTTAAGAAACTCTTTATTTATAAGTTCTTCATTTGCTCTTATAAGGCCAACACGTTGATTTAGTAGTAAATTATCCCTATCACTTATTGCAACTTTTCCCACTGTTGCACCAGTCATAGCCATTAATATATCATCTTTGTTAATTCTATACTTTTTCAAACTATCATCGTAGCTATAGTATTGAACACTTGAAATATCAATGTATCCTTCTTTGTCAAGGTTTCCAATTTTAATGACAGGTAATTGACCAGTTAATTGTTCATCTGTCAAATCTGAACTTTTAAATGCGTAACCGCCAACAAAAGAGCAGACATCGCCTAAAGTAACTATATCAAATTTTGTTGTTTGGTTCGACATATCAACTCTATACCTGTCGACCGACAAATTATAATCATCATTTTCTGCAATTTTTATTTTCTCAACAACTAATGAGTTTAATGGTAGATTTTCAACATCAAGTCCTGAAAAATCATTATTTCTTAAAGCTGTACTATATTGTTTGATAAAATTAACTGCGTCGGGTAAATCACTTGTTGATAGTTCTTTTCTTTGTGCACCTAATGCAAAACCATCATTATCAATTTTCACAAAAAGCACTTTGTCAGTTTTCTTTGCCAAACTCTTATCTATTAAAAGAATTGAAGTTTTTACACCACTGTAAGGTTGAAAAATACCAGCGGGCAAACTTACCACACCATACAAATAGTTCTTATCTACTAATAATTTACGTAATGCTTTGTATGCTGTGGCACTTTGGAAAATAATACCTTCGGGAACAATTATCGCGGCTCTACCAGTAGTTGGGTTTATATGTTCCATAATGTAATCTACAAATAATACTTCACTACGGTTTGCCTGCATGGTAAACTTCTTGTGTGGACGGATACCACCTTTTGGAGTCATAAAGGGCGGATTTGCAAGTATTAGATCAAAATAGTCACCCCAACGGTCTTCACTGGTTAAAGTGTCATATTCGTAAATTTTTGGTGTAGTGAAGCCGTGTAAATACAAGTTTACTAAACTCAAACGAACCATTTCGGCTGATATATCGTAACCAACAAAGTTGTTGATTAGCTTTTTTCTGTCATCAGGAGTGAGTAAATCTCCTTTGTTTTTCTTGGTGTTCTCGTTTAGTATGTGTTTGTATGAGGAAATTAAAAAACCTGCTGTTCCGCAAGCAGGGTCGCAAATGCTTTCATCTTTTTTAGGCTGCATAATAGCAACCATAAAATCAATAATGTGTCTTGGCGTTCTGAATTGTCCTGCATCGCCTTGACTTCCCAAAACAGACAGAAGATATTCAAAAGCATCACCTAATTTTTCGCTGTGGTCGTAATGAAATTCATTAATGATTTTCAAAAACATCTTTAGCGTTTCGGGGTCACGATAAGGCAAAAACGCATTCTTAAAAATATCTCTGAATAATTGCGGTATGCTTGGATTTTGATTTAGCTTTACAATGGCTTCGCCATACAATGCCAACATTTCGTAACCACCTAATTTGGGGTCAAAAATCCGTGTCCAACTGTATTTTTCATATTCTCCCGTAAAAAAGGTGGCTTCGCCACCAAATTCCATTGCTTCTTTGTCCATGTCGTCCATGAATTTGTAAATCATAGCAATGGTGATTTGCTCTACTTGAGCTTGGGGGTTTGGTAATTTCCCCACTAAAATATCTCTCGCTGTATCTATTCTCCTTCTCGTTTCTTGGTCTAACATTTATGCAACAAATTTATTTAATGAAACATTATCTTTTATGTATTCAGGTATCGCAAAACGAAGTTCTGGCGATAACTTCCTAAATACGTCCCCATTGGGATTTGTATTTAATAATGCATACTTTTTATTTTCTATTATATCCCTGAACTCATTGTCGGTGATATAGCTTTTGAAGAAATCTTTGGCAAAAGAAAAATACTCATCTGCTGGCAAATAACGACTATCAAATTTCTCAAATTCTTCTTCTAACAATTCATCTTTACTCTTAAAGTAAGGAATATATCCAAATATTTTTTCAATAATTTCACGAAGTGGCAAACGACGATCAATTTTCACTGCGTTTCTTAATTTGCTTATATTATAGTATTCATTTGGTTTGTCAAATATGTTGTCGATAATATAGCGTTCTATGGCTTCAAAATCTTTCATTAGAACCATTTCCTGTATTTTTATATCATCTTTTACTTTATCTTCGAATTTGTCAAAATACATTCGATCAATCTTCATTCCTTCAACTCCGACTTCATTAACTGTCATTGATTTTAATGGGTCGGGATTGTAGCTGCTAAAATCATCTTCAGGAGTATGTCCACCTCCGCCAAAACCTTCACCTGTGGAAGTTTTAGGTGGAAGTTTTATAACTTCATCATAATTGAATTTTTCTTCAAAGAATTCACAGTTTGCAAAAAAGTCAAAGAGTTTAAATTTCGATTTTTGAAGATTTTCAGGAGCAATGTTTTCAATTAATGATTTGTCTTTTAAAACTTCTTTGTTAGCAAAATTGCATTTTCGAGTTCCTCGTCCTTTAATCTGAATAAAGTCTGTTGGTGAAAATATAGGTCGCATCAAACAAACATTAAGTAAGTCGGGACAATCGTAACCAGTTGTCATCATTCCAACCGTAACACACACTCTTGTTTTACTTGTTTGGTATAAATCAAAGAAATTGCCTTTGCCTCCTAAACGATTGTTTGTAAAATTTATCGTGTGCTGTTGTGCATCGGGAATCCAAGAAGTAACTTGCATGGCAAAATCTGATTGATATTTGCCAGGGTATTTCAGGTCTGCAAACTCATTGAGAATTTGTGTGATTTTAGCCGCATGATTTTGACTTACACAAAATGCGATTGTTTTGCCTATTTCTCCGGAAATTGGGTCTATAAAGGCATTTTCTAAAAAGGTTTTGCAGAAAACTCTGTTTGTGTTTTCTGAAAATAATTTTTTCTCAAAATCTCTTTGCGAAAATGTGGTTGAGGTTTCTTCTCCATCTTCATCTGCTATTTGAACCGTGTAGCCTTCATCATTCAATAACTGCGTTGTGATTTCTGTTCTTGCATCAGCAATTAATGGATTTACTAAGAAGCCATCACGAACGCCATGTAACAAACTATATTGGAATGTTGGTTTACCGTCTTCACAACCGAAGGTTGTGTATGTATCAAGCAACATCCTTCTTTCCAACTCTCTAGGGTCTTTTTCGCTTAATGAGTCAGTGTCAATTTTCTTTAAATAATCTTTTGGTGTAGCTGTTAATCCTAACTTATAACCAATGAAATATTCAAACACAGCTCTGCTGTTACCTCCAATACTTCTGTGTGCTTCATCAGAAATTACAAGGTCAAAGTCAGTCGGTTGAAAAATTCGTTTGTATTTGTTTTTGAATAAAAATGATTGAACTGTTGAAACAACAATTTCTGCATGTCGCCAGTCATCACGATTTTCTTTATAGATTACGCACTTATAATCAGTTTTAAGATATTCCCTGAATGCCTTGGTTGCTTGGTCTTCTAATTCTAAACGGTCAACCAAAAACAAAACACGTCTTGCGTTTCCGGTTCTTAAAAACAATTTTATTACGGCAGCCGAAGTAAGAGTTTTGCCTGTGCCAGTCGCCATTTCAAATAGAAAGCGGTCTTTGCCTTCTTTTACTTCTTCCTGAATTCTTTCAATAGCCCTAATTTGATATTTCCTTAAAAAACGGAGTTTGTTTTCCTCAATAAATGCTGGTTGTTTTGCCTTATCAATGAATCTAGGGTCTTTTTCGTAATCAGGTTTCTGTGTTCTTACAATATAATCTTCATTTACTGTTTCGTTTATTAAAGTCTCAGAGTTTGGCTTAAAGTCAGTGTAACCGATTACAGTTTCCGGCTTAGGAAATTTTGCAATGATATTTGGGTTCCCTCTTTGCAAATCCCAGAAATAATGTAAGTTTCCATTTGATAAAATAATAAATCTGCAATTTTGGGATTGAGCATATTTTCTTGCTTGTTCTTTTGCAAAAAGTGGGTTGATTTCTTCTTTCTTTGCTTCCAATACAATAAACGGAAAGCCTTTATTGTCTAACAGAAGATAGTCAATAAAACCGTTTGAAGTCTTTTCAAAGTCTTCGCCAAAATCGTCAAGTTCAGTACTAGTCAATTTGGCATTGTTTTCTAAAATTATATTTGCTTTGCCGTTTTCATCATCAAAGAAACGCCAACCTGATTCCTCTAGCAGCTTATTTATTTTTATTCTTGATTTTGCTTCTTTCGACATAATTTAATGTGTAAATTTCGTGATACAAATATAGGGCTTTTTTATTCTTTTCTTTTGCGGTCGGTTAAATAAGTGTGTTTTGGTTGAATTGTTAGTTCTTAGTATTTATTTTCAGTCGATTATAGTACAGGAATTCTTAAATGAGTCGCTGTCTTTCTTTTTTTTTGGATTGCACCTAACACCTATATATGTGCTACGCAAAATCCTGTATGTACTACGGAGTTGCACATATATCCGTTATGTCGGCCTTGTTGATTGTTGTTATATTGTTGATATTATGCATTTTGCTGTTTTTTACCAATTTCATGCTATTGCACATACTGGAATCTTAAATTATACGAGAATCTGGCAGATACCATATTTATTTAAACTCTTCAAGAACAACCACAATATTATTTTTTTTTACATTACCCTCTCTTAATTTACGTCTAAATTATCCAACGGACTCTTTATTTGGTCAAATCCTTTGGTGGTAATATGCGTGTAAATCTCAGTTGTTTTAGTATTTTCATGTCCCAACAAACTTTGAATATACCTTATATCGGTACCGGCTTCAAGTAAATGCGTGGCAAAACTATGACGTAAGGTATGCACAGTTACATGTTTCTTAATACCTGTTTTTTCAACCGATTTCCGTAGTATTTCAGTTATTGTTCTTCTCGAATACTCTTCACCACCTAGTCCTTCAAAAAGCCAATCTTTTGGCTTATATTCACTTACATACTTGCGAAGAATTTCAAGTGCTTTTTTGCTCAGTAAAGTGTATCTGTCTTTTTTTCCTTTCGATTGACTGACCCGTATTTGCATCCGATTGCTGTCAATATCCTTTATCTTCAGATTTACAGCTTCACTCACGCGCAACCCTCCCGAATAAATAGTCATCAATATGGCTTTGTGTTTCAGATTATCCGTTGCATTAAGCAACAGCTTTACTTCTTCCTGACTCAGAACTTCAGGCAAATACTTTTCTTCGCGGGGGCGCTCTATCAGATACACCTTTCGGCGGCCACCCATCACCCTTTCATAGTAAAACTTAATAGCGTTGATAGACTGATTCTGATACGAAGTAGAAACCTTTCGCTCTGTAACCAAATACTGCAAATACAATACTATTTCTTCTTCGGTAATATCTTCTAATTCTTTATCAGCATAATAATTGATAAACTCCCGAAACATATAGGTATACGAATCAATCGTGTTCTGGCTGTAACGCAACTCCCTGAGTTTGGCCAGATACGTTTCCGGATTTGTCCTTGTCATAGCTGCGCTTCGGTTACCGGGCAATACTTTCTGTTTCTGTTCTTCCCTGTATATCCATTCCAACCCATTGGCTATTGCAAACTCACGTATATACTTTACCGATGGCTCGCTATAAGGCAATGTCCAGCAATTATCCGTACCATTCCATTTGCACAACGCCAACCGTTTGATGGCATCAATCATAGCCTTGTTATACCCAAAATACAATTTTAGGGTTCGGTTATGTACGTTTACAGCCAAAAACTGTCCTTTCTCAATCAGGGGTTGTTCCGATTCACCAGCTACCCGAAGCGATACTTTTTCATTTACCTGCAACCTGCGCCCGGCAAAAAACGATTGCAACAAACTCAGATTACGATTATAATTAGGTATCACCCATTGATAATTTGCATTATCCCATTTAGCATATCTGAACGATCGCAAAAACTGGATATCGGTTTCATTTCGGGGTAACTTCACATAAAGATGCTGGTGAGTTACAGTAATCTCTACCTCAGGGTTTAATTTATCGGATAATTTCACTGCTTTTTGCAAAACAGTTTTTTTGCTTTTATCAGCGTCTATTGCTGAATCTTTAATTTCTGGCGAAGCTACCGTAATATTATGTTTCTGAATACGATCTGCATCAGCCTCTATTTCTAAATCTGGAAATAACGCTTTCAATTGCCCAAACGCCTCTTTGGTATAAGGAATATGCCATGCCCCCAGTGTTTTGCTCCAACGGGCATCAGCTATTTGTCGCAGCAGCGAAACCATTTCCTGATTATACGGAAAATCAACACGAATGCGTGCCTCGCTGCGATGTATGATTTTCGAAGCTTTCATAACAATATCATAATATTTCCCCCCAAAGGTAAATACTTTTTTTTAAATTAACAACGATTTATTAAACGAATATTAAAGCGAATGCATTATATGGTAATTATTTATAATAAATACGGACTTCACCTAAGATAAAACCCGTATAGAAGCGTAGTGTTGGAAACAGTATACCGGCAGAAGTTTTTGTTTCCTTTGCCTCTTTGGGGTACTAAAGTATCAGCGTTGTATTCAGTTCGCTCCAGGGACCGCTCAGTTTCGGGCGCTTGGTGCTGTACCAACGAAAATAAATGTAAAGGTATTGGGCTGTGTTTTCGGCACCCAATGCCAGTGTAAATACCGCCCTTGTCGTTAGTTCGAACGTAAGACCGGGAGCTTTGATTGATGTCGGAGGGGTGGTACCCACCATATAGGCATATTGCACCGAGTCGGCACCCGCCCGAATACCTGCCCGCTGTGCGCTGACACCATAACATTTAATCGTTACCGAACCTCCTCCTATGGCTTGCAGAGTTACAGTTAGCTTTTCGGTGATGGCGCTTACAGGGATAGTACGCGTTGGTTTTTGTAAAACCCCCTTTTTAATGTTAAATGTCTCCATATCTACTATCGTTACATTGGCCGAAGCTGCAATGCGGTCCAGGATATGATGCGTCTGATCAAACATTACACATTTTTGAATAGTGTTGTGCGACCGATCGGTAACAGCGGTAGTCCGTCCGTTTTTCTTATCACTGTACAGTACGTACAGAGGGTTCCATTCAGTAAGAAATCCTTCCCACGTCGCCAGCTCTTCGGTGTTTAACCCCAGGCGTTCGGCATTGGTAGGAGTTCCTGTCTTCAAATAAGCAGTAGTATTGGTAATGTAAGGGTGAAACCTATCAATACTTCTTGGGATTCTTGATCCATCAGGCATATTCTACATTTTTTAAAATGAATACTAATACATATTACAATCACTTCCTCCACTACTACCCGATGTAACTTTTTTGGTATCTCCCGGCAAAGCGGATTCCGATGCTCCAAAGATAAGTACTATTTCTGATTTTCCTACAGCCAACAGCTGTTTTTCAGTCACTTGATGAATTTTGACTAAGTTTGGTGATATATAACTAAGAAAAGGCATGGGCGAGAGTTCAAAAGTCATAGCTAATGTGTCAATATGCCAATGTGATAATATGCCAATGTGATAATATGCCAATGTGCCAATCGTTGAAGGATTAAAGCGTTGAAAGGTTTCCGGTCAACAGTCCCCGGTCGCCAGACTTTGTGGAACTGTTGAATAACTGATTAACGTGGTTTTGAGTTTTATTGGGAACATCAACGTCGTACGGATATGATCCGTTTTGGAAAATATGAAGGTGTATGGACTGAAAAAACGGATACCGATGTAAAAAAACGTCTTTTCCCTATTCCACAAACAGCCATAGATGGTGCATCGGATAACGTGGGTTATTTGGTTCAGAATGCCGGCTATTAATAATTAATATTTCTTATTCTTATAAAGCGGAAGGTTGATGCAGATTGACCTTTCGCTTTTATTATTTTTTTAAAACTTTACCGCTATGTTCTTCAATTTTCTTAAGTCAATTTTTACTTTATTATTTGCAATGCTGATTTGTGTTTCGCATTCGCTGTATTCACAAACTCCGGTTTTAATTCATTCTCACAACGATTATTTACAAGTTGTACCTTTTTATCAAGCCTATTCACAAGGGCTTGACATTTATGAAGCAGATATATTTTACAATGATAAAAACGATAATCTGCTTGTAGCCCATACTCCTGCCGAAATAATACCGGAAAACACGCTTGATGAGCTTTACATTCGACCGATTGTCAAACTTTTTTCGCAAAATTCGGCAAAGGCATGGAAAAAATCTACAAAAAAAATGATGCTTATGATTGATATAAAACATGATCATAAACGTACGATTCCCGCTTTGCTACGTTCTATCGGTCAGTACCCTGATGTATTCGACCGTAAAATTAATCCAAATGCTGTTCAAGTTGTACTTACTGGCGAAATACCCGCTCCCTCTGATTTTGAAGATTATTCGCCTATTTTATTTTTCGATGGCAGACCCAATGTAAATTACACCGATAAACAACTTGAACGAATAGCATTTATAAGCGATTCTTTTGCCAAATATTCAGTTTGGAATGGGAAAGGAAGTATTATTCCCTCCGAAAAACTGCAATTAGAAGCACTCATTCAAAGAGTTCATCTGATGGGTAAAAAAATACGTTTTTGGGGATGTCCTGATAATCTAAATACATGGCAAACATTCAGAATGCTGGGGGTTGATATTATTAATACTGACAAGCCTGAAAAATGTGCAGCATTTTTTCGCAACGAACAACTACAGAATTTTGCTTTCGGTAAAAAAAACACCGCTATTAATAATTCGATGGTGCGACCCGATAAATTGGACAAAGCCACCAAAAGTTTTGCCGGTTTCGATGATCATAACTTGTTGCTGGATGCAGCCTTGAGTATTTACATACCTACGGGCAAAAACGATGGCAAAAATATTTCACCAAAAAATATTATTCTGATGATTGGCGATGGAATGGGTTTATCACAGATTTCGGCAGCCGATTTAGTAAATAAAGGATTGTCATTTACTCACTTAAAATACATTGGTTTTCAGCGAACTCAAGCCAAAGGTAATTTTATAACTGATTCAGCAGGCGCCGGTAGCGGAATAGCTACAGGAGTTCAAACCCCTAACCGTGCCATAGCTACTGATGGCAATGGAGGCTTAAATACTTCACTTACTGAAGTATTTCTTAGGGCAGGAAAAGCTTGCGGCATAGTAACTAACGGAAATATATCGGATGCTACGCCGGCTGCTTTTTACGGACATACTGATGAAAGGGATAATACAGATGAAATTACGGCATGGTTAACAAAGACACAACCTGATTTTTTGGCAGGTAGCGGTCGTACTGTATTTGAAAACCGCAAAGACGGACGTAATATGATGCAAGAACTTCAGCCAACCTATCAATTTCTGTACAGTGTGAAAGAACCTTGTAGTGCCAATAAGAAAGTAATTTTATTGGATGAACAATTGGGAAATGCTACAAATCAGCAGAACCTTGATTTATTAGCTCAAACCGCAAAAAAAGCAATCGTTCATTTAAAACCGAATAAAAAAGGGTTCTTCTTAATGGTAGAAGGTGCTAAAATTGATTATGCCGGTCATGCTAACTCTTTCCCGGGATCAATAATCGAAACCCTGGGATTCGAATTAGCCGTACAGGAAGCGCTTAAATTTGCCGACCAAAACGGAGAGACACTTGTAATTGTAACCGGAGATCACGAAACAGGAGGCCTTTCATTGATTGATGGAAATGTGGAAGAAGGAAGAATTTCGGGTGTTTATAGTTCAGATGACCATACACCGGTGTTCCTGCCTGTTTTTGCATATGGTCCCGGAGCGGCTGCATTCACAGGTGTGTACGAGAATATTGATATTTGCAATAAAATTTTAAACCTGACAGCTTATAAGCATTTGCTAAAGTAGAAACAATAGCACCCTGAAGCTAAATCTCAACGATAATTTTCAGAAGTACTCTGGTGACATAATAAAAAAAGAGACCAATCTCACGACTCTTCTCTTTTTACGCAAATTTAATGACTAATAAACAAATTTCAACTGACCGGTTTCTTGCAATCAATTTAAAATCCGGAACAAAGATATACAGGCCATGTGAATTTGAAATTGCAGTATCATTTCATTACTAATAAAATTTATTTGCAAAATACATTATTGATTTACAACGAAGTAAAAATGTAAAATTTAATTTGTTATTTAAATTCCCATTCTAAAATCTTTAACACTGTTTATTGTCAACGAGCAATCTTCAAAAGTAGTACTTGTACCATTAGCGATTGGCGATTGACTGCTTAGTCCTACCCATAATTCGGTTGGATATTCGTTGCGAAACAAACGTACTAACTGCCAGTTTTTTTTATCTATTGAATAATAGAAACCAACAATTTTCGTGTCCGAAGAAATTTTCATGTACATACTTTTACTCTCAATTACATCATGGTTGTTATCGTCCGAGGTTTCGATAGTTCTGACTGTTACTGCACGAGTTTGTTTGCGTTCATCTCGCTCAAAAGCAAATTTGAACCACCACTTTTCATTTAAATATATGTACATAGTTCCGGCGTCATAAGTGTCGACAAATGTTGGAGTAACTTTTGCTATAAATGTAAATGGTTTTGCATTATTAATTTTTGTCAGCAATACTGGTGCAGTACTATTTAACAAAGAACCATCCGGATTATTAAAATTATCACAGTTTGCTTTACTTTTAATTATCAATTTATTACCTTCAACCAACGCAGAGGACTTGGCTCCATTTATCGATTTCGTAAATTCAATTCCTGAAATTTTCACAGAACATTCTTCTCCTTTTTCAATCATAGTTATTTTACAACTACTTGTCAATGCTAATAGAGTTAGCATACAAAACCATACTTTTTTCATATTTTTTATTATTGTTTTTCTATTTGTCCATCTCAACTTAGTCATTATTTTTGTTTACTCTTTTCAAAGTATCGGGAAATCTGGCTTGCGCTTCTATCATAAAGTCCGGTATCCGCACAGGAAAGAATTCTGATTTCAGCAATGGAATATATGCTTTAAACACATAATCTCTGTTTATCTCCGTTGAGTATTGAATAAATTGATGCATCGTTTTATCCGATGTGGCAGTTTGAATGTCGAGTATCTTTGTATTCTTGTCCGAATCAAATTTAAAATCCTTAAAATCAAGTGCAACTATATCTATATGCATATTGTTTTTAAAATAAATCATTTTGTTTGTCATATCAAATACCGTAGTCCATTGTGTATGATTTTTTACGGTCACCGATTGAAGGACATCAAAAGCGCTGTTAATTAAATTAGCGTTCTCCTTATTTTTAATCATCTGATTTGCAGCAATAGCAAATATCTGATTCACTGCAAGCGTATTGCCCTGACTCCAGTCTATATCGTAAAAATTATCCCATTTTACGATACTGTCGCCACCTAAGATATTAAAATTTTTCAGATAAGAGATGGACTCATCATAGGTATTATTCGTGATCAATGGAATGGGTAATTCATTGCCTGTGTGGCAAATCATTTTACCATCTAAAAATTCAATAGTTGCAGCATTCCCTTTCGAATCACAAACAAAGAAATGAAGACCAATCGGATTTTCCTTTGATATTCTTACAAATCGGTCACTTGCAATGACTTCGGCAACCGTACTGGAAACATCAAGTTGATATTGAACCCATTGAAGAAGAGAAATAACTTTTCGATTATCGATTTCGGGATATTTTGTTTGCGATAAAACCAACACTTCAATAACTAATCCCTTCTCATTCATACCTCCGTAGGGAAACTCTTTCCCAAATTGATTAAAAGTAATGCTTCCGTACTTTGATTCCCAGGTCATGATATTTTTTTCGGTTTCCACCAACGCATATTTCATTAATCTCCGTTGGTTGTTTACAACAAATCCACTTCCAAAATCAAAGTCGAAGTTTCTCCCGTAAACAACTTGTTGATCATTTTTAAGCATAAATGTCGTACAGGCTTTAGAACAAGGAATGAAGGTAAAAAGGAAAGCGATCCATAAAAGTACTAATTTTGTTTTCATTGTTTCTATTTTTTTAATTAATAATGAGCACAAAACTACAGTACATTTTACTGATATACAAATAATTGGTTTGAACAGAAAGAATTAGGGATGAACGGAAAAGTCATCTATTTCGATAATAAGGCCGACAGCGTTTTATTCAATTTTCTTGAAACAGGAATTAGCATATCACAATGCTGAAGTTTTAGTTTATAGCCGGCAGCATTTCCTGATACCGATTCAATCTTACTTTTATTGACAAGATAACTTTTATGACAGCGAAGAATCTCATTTCTATTCTGATTATCTTCTTCAACCCCCGATAAAGAATATCTGATAAGTTTATGTTCCACCCTGTTGCTTTTGCAAAAGTATACATCGATATAATTATCAAAAGATGTAATATAAAGCAAAGTAGCTATTGAAATGATGAAGCCTTCATTTTTATTCTCCGAATTTAAAACAATTTGCCAGTTGTTTTCAGGGGTTTGTTCTCTATCAGTCAGCACATTGCTTAATTCAGAGGCTGTTTTCAGTCTTTTCCGTAGGGTTACGTTATAATGAACTAAAACTGATATCGAAACTGGTATGATATTAATTGAAAGTATAACGCCTTGAAAATAGATGAATGCTGCAAAACGAAACCTCCCTTGATCAAATAAAAATGAATTGACAATAGTGCTTGAGGTGCCGATAGCCATAAAAGATAACATAATCCAAAATATAGTTATACCTATGTTGTACTTTCGGATAAAAAAATCTTGCAGTAACAGAAACTGAACCATTAGTAAAACGAAGCCACTCCCTACATACAATCCAATTGCAAGAATTTTATCATGCATGGTGGTTAGGTTGTACAGTCCGTAAGGTTCAAATATCCAAAGAAATAGCGTTCCAAACAAAACGATTCCAACGATAAACCAATATCTGAATGTTTTGCTCTCTAATAAATCGTATGGCATATTTAATAAATCCTTCATTTTTTTTGTTTGAATCTGATATACAAAATTAACTACTAATACCTACTGAGCCAGTGCAACTGTGAGATGACTTTCCAAATTATAAACCCACCCAGTCCCCTACCTGATACCCTCATCAAATATACAAAGTTTCGCAGACCTGTGACGGCAGTTTGCAATTCCGTCGTAATGTATTATAAGGATTTTTTTAATCCGCAATACTTACCGTAGCAAAATATATTTATTGTAGCAAAGATAACTATTTTATATAATATTTGAACTTGGCGGATTGTAAATCCTTATAATACAAGAAGCTGGGATTGCAAATCCCAGCAACGTATGCCAACCTTTAGCTCATCAATCGCATATCCGAAAGGACGGGAGCTCTCCCTTTGCGTCTCTAATGCCTATAATTGTGGGTACATTTACCTTGATTCTACCCTCCTTAAATTCAATCTCAACTACATAATTCACATAGTTCTTAGCAGGAATCAATCCACCTATAGTATAGGATAATACTTGGGTGGAATTGATAGAAATTATACTTTTTTCTACTTTACTTACAACATCTTTTGCAGATACAAAAGTTTTCGTTACACCCATCAGAGCTTTGTTGTAAAGTGATGCTTGAGATTCACCTTCGTAGTTGAATACATAGTAATCTGTTTCAGAATTAGGGTTTACATAGGTACAACTTTTAGCAAGGGTAAAATGTACTCTGTTTTGTGCATTGATAGCTATAGTAAATAGCCATAGCACCATAACTAAAAAAACTTTTCTCATAATTAAGCTTATTAAATTACTGAATGTTATTTTGGTGATACAATAGAATCAATGATGTAGTAAATCCGTCAAACCGTTAATACTTCATTAAATTAATAAGGTTTCGCATACGTCTTACTTCTTATTAAACAAAGATATGCTTTTTGTTTTAACAATTAGCAGATTGCAAATAAATGCTTTGCGTTGAAATTTCTCCGTCCCAACGGATATCCTCATTAAATGCACAAAACTTCGCGTACGTGTGACCGCAGGAAGCATAAGTATTATGGGTTCGGTGTTTTGTCTTTTAGTTTGTTTTCATTCGTTTATTTCCAACCACTATTTCCATTTCATTTTTATTGAATCTGTCACAATTCCATTTACAATCGTGTATCTCATCCAATTATTTAAATCAATTTTAGTTCCATTCATTAATCCATATTTTATTTCACCTGTAAAAGTCCAATTTTGTGTCAAGTTTGTAAAACTGTGCATTTTAAGTCTGTCATTTTTTTCAAAAAATTCAGCTGTAAGGTTTTTGAGAGTATACTCACCAACTTTTAGGAGTTTATAAGTCTTATTTTTTGACTGTTTCTTTATAGTTGCATCAATTAATATAATTGTATCAGATTTTTGAAGCCATCTGCCCTCAGATAAAATTATATCGTCTTCTTTAGTCCGAGATTGTGGCAAATCTGCTGCAAAATAGAAAATTATACTGTATTTGTTATCTGAATATAATGTCAATACAGTATCGTCCACTTTTTCATTTTGGAAAATCTTAGCAATTCTGTCTTGTCCTATTGAAAAAGAAGTAAAGGATAACAATGTAATTAAAAGTATATTTTTCATTCTGATAATTTTAAAATATAATTGTCATATAGCAATTCTATATTTTTCTGTCGTTATGTGTTCTGTCCTACCGGATATCCTTATTCAATGTACAAAGCTTCGCGGATGTCTGAGGTGAACCAACGGTCATGACCAAAGGGAATAATTGTAATCACCTCGTAATGTATTGTAAGGATTTTTTTAATCCGAAATACTTACCGTAGCAAAATATATTTATTGTAGCAAAGATAACTATTTTAATATAATATTTGAACTTAGCGGATTATAAATCCTTATAATACAAGAAGCTGGGATTGCAAATCCCAGCAACGTATGCCAACCTTTAGCTCATCAATCCTACATCCGAAAGGTCAGGTTACATATCTCTTTGTTACAAACAAATAACCATAAACCCCTCGTTGCAAACCAAGGGGATTAATATCGCCGTCCAAAGATAAATAACATATTTAACAACAGCAACATTTTAGGGAGAAATTTACACACAACCAGATCAATAGATGCATACAAGACCTGACAGGTTTTCAAAAACCTGTCAGGTCTGACTTGTAAAGCAATACTTCTATCTGTTGCGTTGCAGCTATTTGAAAGCTCCAAAGGAGCGGAAAGAAATGAATATTTGTCCGATAGGGCAATGCATATTAGACAAAAGAACAAAAACAATATGCCAATGGTTGAAATGTCTACAGTCAACAGTCCCCAGACCTCACCCCAGCCCTCTCCCAAAGGAGAGGGAGTAAGAAAAGGGGAGATCATCGTATGCGAATATTTTGAGTCAAATACAGTTTATAACTCTTTGAAAACTAAATGAAGCTATTATTTTCGACAAATCCAGTACCGCGATGTATGTCCCCTTTGTAAGGGGACGAGCGAAACGGAGGGGTTTACTGGTTTTAGACACATTTAGTGCAATAAATAACCGTGTGGAAGCGTTGAATTGTTGAATAACTGATTAATTGAATAATTGAATCGTCTCCTGAACCCGAAACTCAAAACTCGGAACTCAAAACTCAGAACTCGGAACTCAAAACCCGAAACTCAAAACTCTAAATTATCCTACAATAAACCCTCCTCCGAGGACTTTTCCTTGTTGATAAAACACGGCTGTTTGTCCGGGAGCGATGGATTCGAGCGCTTCGGCAAGTTCAACACGCGCTGTGTCGTTCTCAAGAAAAACAACACGACACAATGTATTCTGTTTACGGTAACGAATGCGGCAAACAATGTCAAACTTCCCGCTAAACAGCTGCGCATCTACAACATTCAAATCGCGAATCAGAAAATTTGTTTTATACATCCCTTCGAGCGATGCCAGCACCACTTCATTGCTTTCGGGACGAATTTCCTTTACAAACACTTTCCGGTTCAAATGTATCAATCCCCGCCGCTGCCCTACGGTATAAAGTGGAAAACCATCATGTTGACCCAGGACCTTTCCGTTTTCATCAATAAAATTTCCGGGATATATTGTTTTATCAGGTTCGATGAGTTGCGATTTCAGAAAAGGGCGATAATCACCCGAACAAAAGCAGGCACCAAGGCTGTCTTTCTTTTCGGAAACTTTCAGAAATCCACGATCGGCTGCCATTTTGCGTACTTCGGTTTTATGAAACCCTCCCAACGGAAAAACAATCCGTGCCAGTTGCTCCTGATGCAATCCCCAGAGGAAAAAGGATTGATCTTTATCGGCATCTACGCCTTCGGCAACAAAATAGCGATCATTTTCGTGAATGATATTTACATAATGGCCCATGGCTACCTTATCGCAGCCCAACCGGTCGGCTTCCTGCAATATTAGTTTCCATTTCAGTTCGTTGTTGCATTTTACACAGGGAAATGGAGTGCGACCCACCAAATATTCGTCCACAAAATAACGAACCACAGTGTTTTTAAACACCTTACGGGCATCGTAAACAATGTGTTCTATGCCCAGTTGTGCTGCCAGTTGCTGCGCATCGCTGAGATGATAATTATCTCCTTCTTCCCAGAAACGAAAGGTTATGCCCGTCACTTCGTAGCCTTGTTCCAATAAAAGAATGGCAGCAACCGAGCTATCGGTGCCGCCACTCATGCCTAATAATATTTTGTTATTCATCATTCTCTCCAAACCCCGCCCGAAAGAGAGGCCTTTAAGATTATTTTGACTCAATATCGTTTGTAATTAATAGTGCTTTATTCTCCCCCGTGGGATTGTGGGCATTAAAACGGTAAATCGCTTCCTTCGCCGGCTGATGCTGGTGCACCATCAAACGGAGTACCCGATACAGCTGCTGTTTGACCAACAGGTGCTGCAGTTGCTAGGTTTTTATCAACTTTCCATGCACGGATAGTAGTGTACCAACGTCCATTGTATTCGCGACTTTCAACATCGAAACTTACGTTCACAACATCGTCGATGGCCATTGGGAATTGATCTATTTTATCGTTGAATAAATTGAAACATACTTTTTTGGGGTATTGATCGGCAGTTTCCAATACATAATCCTGCGAACGCCACATTCCGTTTTTTCCTTGTCCGGTTGCCTGAGGCAATACGGCAATAATTTTTCCTGAAATTTCCATATCTTTTTTTGTTATTTATTTTGGGTAGCAAAGATAATCAAGAATAAACGAAGTTCAACCAACTTTTTCCAAATTTATAAGCCCCGCAAATGTCTTTGTTTTGATAATTATCCTGTTAAATGATTGTTTTTTTTTGAAAATTTATCTTTCAACCCAATGTTGTCCGGCTTCAATGCCTTGCTTTGGTTCAAAACCTCACTCCTACTCTTATATCGGCAGAATGCAGACGGATGCGATCGGCTTCGTTGAAACGTGGATTGTTGAATTATTCGTTGATCAGCTTATCGGCTACCATTTTGGCTTGTTTCACCCGATCGGCCATACCAATGCCATCCCTAAAACTGCCGGCTAATATCAAACCGGGATAGCTTTGTTCGAGTGCAGCAATTGATTCAAAACGTTTTTCGCTTTTAATATCGTATTGTGCTATGGCATGTTGATAACGATGAATACGCAAAAGATCGGGATCATTAGTAGTTTTCATTGTAAGGCGCAATTCCTGCTTTACGATGGCTTCAATTTCGCTGTCGGACAATTGCAGCATTGCTGCGTTTTTCATTCCACCCATAAACACCGAAAGCATTGCTCCTCCCTGCGGTGCACGTCCTGCAAAAATAGCTGAAGGAAAAAGAACGCCAAGCACCCTGCGTTTATCTTTCGACGATATCAAACCTCCGAATGCATCGAGCTTTACACCTGTCCATTTGTTATAACCAGCGGCTACCTGAATGACAGGAGCATAAGTTGTATTGCTTAAGTTTTCAATGAAATGGCTATCGGCAAAAGGCAATAGTTCGCTCAGGGCATATCCACCAATGGTTGTCACCACTTTTTTGGACAACAATTCCTTTTCAACCCCCGAAGCATCGGTATAGGTTATACTGAAACCTTGTGCGACGGGCGTTATTTTTGTTTCGGTACAACCCAACAAAATACGATCGTAACCAATTTCGTTGGTCAATGCCTCTGTTAGGTTTTTCAAACCTCCCTGTACCGAAAATACTTCGCGCGTAATTTTATGTGCATGTGTATGCGACTGCATCTTCACACCCTTGTGTTTCGCTATTGTTCCCCGGATAAATCCGCCATGATTAAATTCGAGCGCATAAAGCTTAGGCAAAGCATGACGGGTGATCAATTTGTAAGGATCGCCGGCATAAACACCCGATAGAAACGGATCGACGGCATAATCGAGAAAACTCTTGCCCAATCGCCGTACTACCATTTCGGCCACAGATTCATCGGGATATCCGCCTTTTTTGCGAAATGGTTCACCCAGGATACGGAATTTATCGTACAAAGTGAAAAGAGGTGTTGTGACTGCCGAAACGAGCCCCGAGGGCAAAGCAACCCATCTTGTTTTTTTCCAGATATAGCGTTTGTTTGCCGATGTTTTGCTGGCGGTTTCGAGCACACATTTTGCTTTCAGTTCATCAAAAAGTTCAATAATTTCCAATGAGCCAAGTACACCTGTTGAAGGCCCTTTTTCGTAGGTAAATCCATTTTCTGTTGCCGAGTCGATAACTCCTCCTGTGCGGTTGTTCTGTTCCAACAGTATCACATTTTTTCCTGCTTTTTTCAAATAATAGGCAAGCGCTAAACCCGTAAGCCCTGCACCAATAATCACTACATCTTTTTCTGTTTCCATCATAAATACTATTTGCTAATATGCTAATTCTAAAATTTGAAGATTTGAGAATTTGAGAATGTGCCAATATGCTAATGTACCAATGTGCCAATCGTTGAATTGTCAACAGTCTCCGGTCTCCAGACTTTTGACTTTAGACTTTAGACTTTAGACAAAAGAACAAAGACAAAAGAAAGTCAAGAGCTTCCAGCCAAAACTCAGAACATGACCCCCTCATCTCTTTAATTATGAATTATCAATTATGAATTATACATTATCAACTGTCTCCCGAACCCGGAACTCAAAACTCAAAACTCGAAACCCGAAACTTTCATTCTTTAACCCCTCCTCCTTCGGGTACTCCCAACCTCACCCCAGCCCTCTCCCAAAGGAGAGGGAGTAAGAAAAGGGGAGATCATCGGCACATGGGATTTAGTGCAATAAATAACCGTGTGGAAGCGTGGTCAATATGCCAATCGTTGAATGATTGAAGCGTCACCCGAAACATGAACCCGCATCTCTTTAATTATGAATTATGCATTATTCATTATCAACTGTCTCCCGAACCCGGAACTCAAAACTCAAAACTCTTTATAAATTCTCTGAACATCTTCACCAAATAAGGGCTACTGTCGGGTAAAGTTACTCTGCAAATGTTTTTAATGCCAAGCGTATTCAATCCGTAAGGAATAAGTTCAGTATCCAGGTCGTATCTTGTTTCGAGGTTCTCATTGACAAAACTCAGCGGGATTACAATGATCTCATCGATTCCTTTTTGGCTAAGTTCTTTCAGATGATCGCTTGTATATGGTTTTGTCCATTCAATGGGTCCGATTTTCGACTGATAACTAAGACTGTACTTCCATCCAAGGCTTTCGGAGATAAGCCGGGCCGATGTATTCATCTTTTCGGTGTATGCATCTCCACGATCGACAAAAGAGCGCGGAATAGCGTGCGAACTGAACAATAAATAAGGTTGAGTATAGTTCATCTCAGCAATTTTGTCCCTGATCAGATCTTTCCAGTAATCTATAAAAAAGGCATTATCATAATAATCTTCGACGAAACAGCACCTGATATCATTGCATCTGTTTTGCATCTTATCGAGCGATGTCTGTACACTTCCGGTAGTTGAATAACTGGCCTGCGGATACATCGAAATTACTGTAAAGTCCCTGATCCCCTTCACGTACAATTCAGCTATCTTTTCTTCGATAAAAGGTTCGGAATAGGAATATACAGCGCTCACCACATAATCATTGCTCAACAATTGTTGCAGATCCGAAGCCATTTTGTCCATCGACCTTTGCAGGGGTGAACCATTGATGAGCAGATATTTTTTCCACGATGATTTATAACGGACATTACTAAGTAAAGTCGACACTATGCTCCGCACAAAGGCAGGTGCATAAATAATGGCTTTATCGCTGAACATACGTTTGAGAAAAACCTTCATTCCTTTTTCCGATACAGGCGCACCCATATTGGCTAACAATACAGCTTTCATACAATTACATTTTAAAAAATATCAAATCGTCGTTGAATACTTATTTGTCACCGGCACAAATCCCGGATCGAAAGCCACAGCCACATTGCGTACAATAAGCATTCCCTCGGGCGTTACGCTTAATGTATTCCCGTTTATTTCCACTAACTTATCTTCGATCAACGATGCTATTTTTGCTGCTTCAAACTTTGTGATGCGCATAAATTCGTCTACCGAACAATTAAACTTCGCCGCCATTTCGTCGAAATGTAAAATGCCGTTACACATAATTTCGTTGATCGTATCACGTATTATAATATCTTCGTCGGTAAGTATATATCCACGTTCAATGGCCAGTTTACCCGATTCAATGGCTTCGATATATTTATCGTATTGCTTTATGTTCTGAGCAAAACAGCCATGCAGCTGACTAATTCCCGAAGCACCGAAAGCATATACCTGTCCGGTTGTTTTTTTTGTGTTATATCCCTGAAAGTTGCGGTGTAACTGTCCGTTGTGTTTGGCAATGGCCAGGTCATCGTCCATACGGGCAAAATGATCCATTCCGATGACCTCATACCCATTCTTTGACAGCTCGTTGATGGCATATACCAACATTTTAAGCTTTTCATCGGGCGTAGGAAAGCGATGTTGCTCCATCAGCTTCTGAGCAGGATTAAACCATGGAATGTGTGCGTACGAAAAAGTAGCTATCCTGTCGGGTTGCAAAGCGATTATTTTTTCTATATTTTCGGCAAACGAATCTAAATTCTGTAGTGGTAAACCATAAACAAGATCAATATTCAAACCTTTAAAACCCTTATTTTTCATGTAAGCCAGCATCTCGCCTACATCATGTTTCGGTGGACGACGATTGATAGCATCCAAAACATTTATGTGAAAATCCTGGATTCCCAAACTAATACGATTGAAACCAATTGCTTGCAACACATCTACATCTTCGAAATCGAGATAAGCCGGACTACATTCCATCGCTATTTCGGCATAATCGGCAAAACTGAATTCCGATTTCAGCACCGACATAATTTCGCCCACATAAGCTAAATCAATTGAATTAGGAGTGCCACCTCCCCAGCTCACCTGCGTGATCATCCGTTTTTTATCAATGTGGCCGGCCATTTGCCTTATTTCGGTAATAACAGCATCGACGTATCTCTTTATTCGGTCCTCGCTTTGCGACAAAGCAGTATTACAGCCACAAAAATGACAACGCTGTGTGCAAAAAGGGATGTGGATATAAATAGATATATTTTCAGGCTCGGCAGTATTCGATAATTTTATTTGTTCGATAAAATCATCTCCACTAAAACCTGTATGAAAGGATGTTGCCGGTGGATAGCTTGTGTAGCGTGGCACCGGAACATTGTATTTTTGAAATAAATTTTCTGATATTTTCATTGTTGTAAATTTTGATTTTTCACGAAAACCCCGGCTGCTGTATAAAACGCCTTCACAACCGTCGGATCGTAAAAAAAATCGGTATCTAAATATCCTTATCGGTAGATCCGGATATTTACTATTTGACAATTTACTATTTACTATTTTAATAAAAATAAGCTAAACAGTGTATTATCGGTTTATTAAGACGACATTCAATTCTTCTTATTTCTTAATACTTTTTTTACGGGGCAAAGCGTAAAAAAGCACGATAAATGTAAATGCTGTAATGACAGCTTCGGCCGTAAATAATCCTTTATATCCGAAAGCATGTGCCACCTTACCACTGCCGGTGGCTATAAGCAAACTACCAATGTGAGTAATTACAATCTGAATTGTAAAATCGGTTCCTTCGCGTCCTTTGCGCACTGCATCCATCGAAAGCGTGTAAATACCCACTGTCGATAATCCGTAAGCCGACCAAACAAGTCCGATTCCTACATACAAAGCCATTACCGATGGCGTAGTAGATGCAAGCATTCGGAAGTAAATGCCGGCAATCAACGTTACAGTCAGAAAAAGAAACATGGCAGAGCGACGGCCTATATTACGCATGATAAATCCGCCCAACAAAGTGGAACAGGCTGCTGTAAGTGTTCCGAAAATCCCCGACATAAAAGCTATATCCTTTACACTATAACCTAAATCTACCAAATAAGGTTTGAGCATGGCCATAATACCAATGATACCCGAATAATAGAAGATCAATATCAGGATTTGTTTCAACTTTCCTTTTTCACGGAAAAAAGAAAGTATATCCTTCACCGTCACCCGTTCTTTTTTAATGTTTTCAACCCCTGTCACCTCTCTTTTGGACAGGAACAAAGGCATTACCGCAATGATCACAAAGACTGAAAGCAACATAAGCACATTGGACCATCCGTAGTAATGATAAGCCACCAACAATACACCTGTTCCAAAAAATGAACCGATAAAGCTTCCACCCGACTGCATACTGTTTCCAAGACTGCGTTCAGAAGGTTTCAACGATAATATGGCATAAATATCAACAGCAATGTCCTGTGTTGCCGAGGCCATAAAAGCGATCACAACAAGGAATATAATAAGTTTAAAATCGGTTTGCAAATCGAAAAATGCAATCGAAAAAATAATGGCGGCATAAAACAACTCCGAAATCAGCACCCAACGTTTCAGGTCTTTGGTTGTGCGTGCCTTGTTGTCGACAATCGGTGCCCAAAGGAATTTAAGCGTCCAGGGCAGTTTCACAAGTTGCAATAAGCCGATCGACGATAGCGAATAATTCTCCTGTCGCATAATCACAGGTACCACAGTTGAGAAAAAACTCATGGGTATCGACTGCGCAATGTACAAACTAAATAAAAGTGGAAATTTGTGCCAGTTTTTTTCGTTCATGATTTAAAATTTGACAGACAGCTTCACTCCTGCTTGCAGAGGTTTTCCGTTTTGTATGTATTTTTTTCCAAGTGCTTCAAAATAAAACGATTCGTAAACAGCAGAAGTGAGGTTCGTTCCCCACACATCGAATTGTACATTTTTCCGTACAAGACTAATACGTGCATCAAGCAAGTTGTAAAAATCCTGACTATGAGAGTTTTTATCGTCCCAATAAATTGAGCCCGTGCCTTTGTACAATACGCTCAAAACAATACGGTTGAGCAAAACAGAGTTATTAATTTCAACTGTTTTTTTCAATTGAGCTGCAATTGTATTTTTTGGAACATAGGGAATGTAATTTCCACTGTAATCAGCCGTAGCACTCAACACATTTGAAATAAATGTGGCATGTGTGTAACCATAGCTCGCCATCAATTCAAAACCCTGTATTGATGCTGTATTCAAACTCATTTCCAAACCTTTACTCACCGAATGTCCTGCATTTTTGAGCATCGAGCCCGTACCGCTTGGTGTGGCCTGGTATATTTGTTGATTTTTCCAATCAATATAAAACAGCGACGCTTCGACAAATAACCTGTTCTCTAAAACCGATGATTTTACACCCACTTCGTAGTTCCAACTGTGCTCGGGATCGAAAGTAAGGTCTTCGGGACGTTCGAAAGTAGAATTGAAACCTCCCGTTTTGTAACCACGACTAACTAAAGCATATAAGTTGGTATTGTTAAGTTTGTAATTTAGGGCTAATTTTGGTAATATCTGAATGGAATTCAAAGATGTATAAGTAGTATCGGCCAAAGAAGCAAAAACTCCGTTTTTAATTCTGTCGTACTGATATCCAAGTTGATCTGTTTCGGTATCCAAACGTATACCGGCAGTAATGTTCATATTTTTCACAGGAAAATCATTCAACGTTGATTGGTGAAACAAAGCGCCACCTGCTATTGTATGATCATATTTTTTGGTGGTTTCTGTTTTTGCTTTGTAAGTATTTACATTCACCTGGTTATCGAATTGCTGCGCAAAACCGTAGGCGCCAAATATCCAGTTGTATTTTTTCTTTCCATTGGACTGAATTGTAAGTTCCTGCGAAATCATATTCTGTTTCTGACTTTGAATTACAAAATACAAAGAATCAACCGTAAAATCCTGATCAATTGATTGTTTATCCGACAGATATTGATAAGATGTGGTTGATGTAAAAATAAAATTATCAGCATTGTAGTTGAGCAATAAAGCATCCGAAAGCAAATCCCTGTCGTAACCACTTTCCTGATTGTACCTGATTTTCTCAGCTTTGCCGGTCGAATTGTTGTAAACAGCGTAAGGATATCCACCCTGAACACTGTGTTCGAAACTCAGGATATTTTCAATCGAAAAACGATCAGTTATATTCCATATCAATCGGTTACGCATTCCGTACGAATCAAGCACATCCACTTTTTTGTTCAGGAAATCGTTTGTAAAAAAACCATCGTTATGCCTGTAATTCAACGACAATGAATAAGCAAACCGTTCGTTTGACTTGGCATAATGCCCAACATTCAATAAATAACTGCCATAAGTTCCGGCTTGAATATTTAAGTCCGTTCCCTGATAATTCATAGGCGATTTTGTAAGGATATTCACAATCCCCCCCATCGTATTGCGTCCGTATTGTGTTCCTTGTGGTCCGCGAAGCACCTCAATGCGACTGATATCGAAGAAATCGAAGTTGAAAGCAGCCTTTTCGAAATAAGGAACATGATCGACATACAATCCTACCGAAGGAGCATTGATACGCGAACCCACGCCACGGATGTAAATGGGCGATGTAAGTTTTGAGCCGTAATCGGGCATAAATAAGTTAGCTACTGTCGATGTCACATCGGTTAATGTGCTGATACCTAAAGTTTCAATCTGTTTAGAATTAAGCACAGAAACTGAGCTGGAAAGACTTTTAAGTTTTGATTGATCGCGCGAAGCCTGAACCACAATTTCGGTCAATGCTACCGTGTCCATTTTCTCTACGGGAATATTTTCGGCTTTTATAGCTACTGAACTAAATATAGCAGCTACTAAAAGTATAATTGTATATTTTTTGAACATCTAATGTGTTTGTGTATAAATGCTATCTACTTGCGTTTTAAGCATAAATAATAGATAAATGAATTATTACTTGTTATTTTTCCGGGAAAAGGTCGGGCAAAAGCAACTAAGGCTTGACGACCCATTCAAAAAAAAACCTTTATACGGGCGGGATTAAACAAGCGCTGGTGGAGGACGCGAAAATAAGGTAAAAGAAAATGAGTTTTGTAGATCAATCTGAAGATCAACAAAATAAACAATTGAATTTACAGCTGAACAGATTTGTATCTTTTCTTCTTCGACAGTAGCATCCATTTGCTGATAGCAAAAGTTGCAGGTAGTTGTCTGAACAGAAGGCAGCTCAGAGAAAGATGATGTAAATTCAATTTGTGGCGAAATCAACGTCGTTTTTTGTTCCGAAATGCTGTATTCGGGCATCAATAAACACGACAGATAACCAATCAACATGATTATTTGAGGTACAAACGAAGCGAATATAGAGTTATCGAACATCAACATAATTACTGATTTTAAACAGCTGGCTCAACCCAAGAGCCTTTTTGGGGGCTCGAACCCCAGACCTATTCATTACGAATGAATTACTCTACCAACTGAGCTAAAAAGGCTTTTTTGAATAACGGTTGCAAATATACGCTATTTTTTTTGCTATCTGACCGTTTTTTTATAAAAAAAACCTGCCGCAGATGTAAATTCTACTGGCAGGTATTTAATTTTCAGATTCTACTTTTATGCCCTGTTTAAGCATAAGAACAAATATCAGATTCAAGCTTCAAATAAATCATCCGATTTGTGTTTCTTTATGTTCTGATCCAGGAAAAGCGACTCTAAATAAGTGTTCATAATGGCTTTGGCAATCAAACGCAAAATATCATTTTTGAATAATTCTAATTCTGTTTGATCAACTCCCTTTTCTTTAAGTCGATCGAGTTTTATATTTTCTCTTTGGGCTATCAGCAGGTTTTCCAGATCGTAGCAAGCAATGCGTCTTTCATTCAACCAACCGACCCACAAGTCAATCTCTCTGTTCAGTTCCCGAATTACTTGTTGGGCATCTTCACGGGCTTCATCACGGTAAACAGTCAGATTGGACTGATTTAACCTCTTGATCTGGAGCTCTAGTTCCAGATAGATTTGTTTTAATTCGAGTTTCGACATAGAATTTAGATTTTAAATTGTAATCACTTCATCTCCCTATTCTGCAATCAAACACATTATTTAAACAAATTCGATGAGTGAAAGTTTAAATCTTTTCATTGAATTTAAGAACAATTTAATTTAATTACACTATTGAATTCCAATAATATACATTTCGTAATTTGAACTATAATTTTCGGATACCGAATTTTATTATATAATACATTTTCATTACTTTTGTCGAATGTATAAAAATACGCGTCTAAGATTTTATGTCTGATACATTTAAAACCATAGTATCAAGCGCCGAAGGGAGTTACAAAGAAAAAGGAAGTAAATTTCTGTCCTTTGCATTTCCGGTGGAAAATGTGGACGAAATCAACCAAATTTTAGCCCGATACCGAAAACAGTATTACGATGCACGCCACATTTGTTACGCTTACATGCTTGGAAGCACCAGAAACGAATGGCGGACCAACGATGACGGTGAACCTTCTGGAACGGCTGGAAAACCCATACTCGGTCAAATCAATTCATTTGAACTGACCAATATTCTTATCATCGTAGTTCGTTATTTCGGAGGTATTTTGCTCGGTACCGGCGGATTGATAACGGCTTACAAGGAAGCAAGTAGGGATGCACTCGAACAAGCCAATATCGTTGAGCGAACTATCGACGAAATAATTTCGGTGGATTTTGATTACCTGCTCATAAATGATGTAATGCGGGTCGTTAAGGACATGAGTCCTCAGGTGCTTGATCAATCGTTCGACAATATGTGTGCGATGAAATTGTCTATTCGTCAGTCGGATGCAGAAAAATTAAAATCAAAACTGAGGAATATAATCGGTGTAATTGTCGAAAACGAATAAATATTTAATATTTTTAATCCCGAAAAGCGATTGAAAACAGTATCTTTGTTGTTATGAAACTGGCAATTAAAAAGCTGATAGGCTCAACACAGAATTTATTCGATCTTGATTTCCTTATCAAGTTATCGAATCAGCAGTCCATACTTTCTTTATATCACGCGGTTTCGGATGACGATTTAATTCATCTTAAACATTTATATCCGGTTATTCCGGCAAAACGTTTTGAAAAAGACCTTGACTTTTTACAACAGATTTCCAACTCAAAACGATGAAAATTAACGGCAGCACTAGCGCCGAATCGATTATTAAAAATGAATATCTGTTTTTTATTCTCAAAATGTTCATTTCTAAACATATAATTATAAGAAAACAATGCAGATAAAATCATATACTAAAGCGGAACTTAAAATATTTATCCACTCCGAATTTTTCAGAGTGCTTAATAAAGTGCCCATAAGTTTTCAGCGTGGTTGGTCGCAATACAACAATCCATATTGCTCGGATGATGACATTCTGCTTTGGGCAGCTTACGAAAATGCCGATTTGGTGGGGTATGTTGGTGTTTTACCGGATATCATCCAATCGGCCAACGGAGAAAAAAAAATACATTGGTTGAGTTGCTTTTGGGTGGAAGAAAGCTTTCGGTCGAAGAATTTGGCATCACAACTTTTTTATCTATTAATAAAACAATACAAAAACACCCTGTTTATATCCAACTCTTTATTTTCATTAGAAAAATCTTGTTTGAGTTTGGGCGTTTTTCAGAATACACAGTATAAAAAGGGACGTACATTCTTCATAAATCTATGTTTTGCAAGTATGCTCGAAGCACATTATCCCGATTTAAAATCGTTGATAACTTTCTATAAATTATTTGAGCGATCGATCAATGAATTACTTAAATCACGAAAAGGGATTCACAAAAAAGGGAAAAATAAATTCGAAATCGTTGAAAATAAAAGATTAAACGATGAGTTAACTGTTTTTCTGCAAACATTTACAACTCAGGATGCAAGCATTGTAAGGGGAATTGAATATTTCAGATGGCTTTTAGAATATCCCTGGATGTCGGAAGGAAAGGCCGACAGAGAATCGGGTCGGTATTTCTTCAGTTCGAAAGCCGAACAATTTGAACACCGCATGCTTAAAATCTATAATCAGGAGAAGCTGGAAGGAATAGTATTGTTTAAAACAAGAGACAAAAACCTGATGGTAAATCATATATATGCAAGCAATGCTCAAATGGGAAGTATTGCCGCATATCTTGTTAATCTATCGCTGAAAGAACTTATTAATACAATCACTACCTTCGATGGTCGGCTGTCAGACAAACTAAGAAGTAAAAGAACAAATTTCATTTATATTAAAAATATTAAACGTTCTTATTTGTTTCCCCGTAATTATGATATTTCGTCCGACATATTTCAGGAAGGCGATGGGAATTCGGTATTTACATGATTTACAACGAATTTCCCCTTTGTCTTAATTTTAAGGAAAATCAATGTAAATGAACTAAATGCAATTTACAAACGCAATGCAATGCTAAAAACTTTTTGAGGCGATTACGGTTTTACTACAAACGATGAACTTTATTATTCTAAAAAACTGACAAAATAAACAGATGACTACAGAAGAAAAGCTAAAAGGAATTTTTGCAACTACTTTTAATACACAAAGCGATAAAATAACGCTTCAAACCAAGCAAAACGAATTCGAAAACTGGGACAGTCTTGGACAACTCAGATTAATAATAGCCGCGGAAGAAGCTTTCAATGTTTCGTTTAACATAGACGAAATTGCCAGCCTGACTACTTTTGAAAGAATGTTGAATAAAGTGATACAAAAAACGGGAAAGAAGTAATTCAATTCATTTTTGTTGATTAAAACGGAAAGGAATGGAGGCAAAACAAATTTACAGCACAGTAGACGAATATATTGCAGCGCAAAGCGAAACGATGCAACCTATATTGAATCAGCTCAGAGAAGTAATTAAAAATGCTGCTCCAACTGCCAACGAAATCATCAGTTATGGGATGCCTGCTTATAAAATCCACGGTGTACTTGTGTATTTTTCGGCCAACAAACATCACCTAGGCTTCTACCCTACTGCGTCGCCTATCACTGTTTTCAGTGACGAGCTCACGGCTTACAAAACATCGAAAGGCGCCATTCAATTTCCTGAAAAAACACCTATTCCTTTTGATTTGGTACGAAGAATTGTGGAATTTCGGGTAAATGAAGACGAGATAAAATCTATATCAAAAAATAAAAAAAATAAGCGCTAAACTTCAAAAACAATTTCCTGATAACGAAAATTCAACTATCTTTGTAGCCGAAGAAAAATGGAAAAAAAGCAATACAAATATGTTTTCGATCAGAGCGACTATCTGCAAATAAGTTGCTTGGGAAAATTGCCTGAAAAAATATCTAAACCAATATAAATCTGCGTCGGATTTGTGTTGGTTTTTTTTTATACCCTTGCCCCTAAAGGGGAAAATACAGTTTCATCTAAGGGTATTAATAATTGAGTATTATTTTTCTTTGAAATAAAAAATCTAACAAAATAACTCTCTGAATTCTTCTTCCGGAATTAGAGTAATAAAAAGCCCCTTTAGGGGTTTGGGGTAATCTTATGAGCAATCAATGTTTAGTCTCAATTTCCGATTATAGCAAAGATGAAATTCTTGCTATTCTCGATTCGGCGGCCGATTTCGAAGCCCATCCCAACCGCAAAACACTCGATGGAAAAGTGATTGCCACTTTGTTTTTCGAACCATCTACCCGCACCAGGTTAAGTTTCGAAACAGCCGTAATACGCCTTGGTGGCTCTATTATCGGATTTTCGGATGCAGCCACCAGCAGTTCGTCGAAAGGTGAAACACTGAACGACACCATTCACATGGTAAGTTGCTATGCCGATGCCATAGTGATGCGTCACCCGCTCGAAGGCGCTGCCCGCTTTGCTTCGGAAGTTTCGCCCGTACCGATTATCAACGCCGGCGACGGAGCCAATCAGCATCCTTCGCAGACTTTGCTCGACCTTTACTCGATACTCAAAACTCAGGGAACGCTCGAAAACCTGACCATTTGTTTGGTGGGCGACTTGAAATACGGGCGTACAGTGCATTCGCTTATCATGGCCATGTCGCACTTCCACCCAACTTTCAAATTCATTGCCCCCGACGAACTGAAAATGCCGGACGAATATAAAACATTTTGCAAGAAGAATAATATCCCGTTTACCGAATCGAATGAGTTGAACGATAATTTCAACGATGCGGATATTTTGTACATGACGCGCGTGCAGAAAGAACGTTTTCAGGACCTTATGGAATATGAACGGGTGAAAAACGTGTACACTCTCAAAAATGCAATGCTCGAAAACACGAAACCGAATTTACGAATTCTGCATCCACTGCCGCGTGTTTCTGAAATAGACCCGGATGTGGATAGCAACGAAAAGGCCTACTATTTCCGGCAAGCACAAAACGGATTGTACGTTCGGCAGGCAATTGTAAGCAAAGTGTTGAATCAGTAAACAAAAGAAAATTCGTTTAATTTGTATAAATTCGAGATAATTCGTATTCAATGGAAAAAAAATTAAAAGTAGCCGCACTTCGCAACGGTACAGTTATCGATCATATACCTTCGGATAAATTGTTCAAAGTGGTTTCTATACTGCACTTGGATACTTGTCTGAATCAAATTACACTGGCCAATAACCTCGAAAGCGCTAAAATAGGTTCAAAAGGATTGGTAAAAATCTCAGATCGTGCCCTGGAAGAAAATGAAACCAACAAAATTGCACTCATTGCTCCCAATGCAAAAATCAACATTATCCGCAATTACGAAGTAGTTGAAAAACGTCCGCTCGTGTTGCCTGCCGAAATATGGGAGATTGTACAATGTGCCAATCCGAATTGCATTACGAACCACCAACCGGTAACTACAGGTTTTTTTGTGATAAACGATGAAGGTAACAGACATCTGAAATGCCGTTATTGCGAACGTGAAGTAAAGCTTGAAGAGGTGAAAATTAAATAGACCTCTCCCGAACCCTCTCCAAACGAGAGGGAAAATACAAATAATAAAATTTCTCATTCAAAGAAAATGACAGTTAGGAAAAATCATTTAACAAATCAATCGTATAGTATAACGCAGTCTCCCTCTCTTTTGGAGAAGACTGGGGAGAGGTCTCACGTTTCGTGGAAACCCGGCACAATGATTTATCCATTGCCTGCCGTACTTATTTCATGTGGAAGCTCGGAGGAAGATTATAATCTGCTTACAATTAGTTGGGTGGGTACCATTTGTACAAATCCGCCCATGTGCTATATTTCGGTGCGTCCGGAGCGACATTCCTACGAAATTATCAAGAAAAACATGGAATTTGTCATCAACCTCACCAATGAGGACATGGCTTACGCAACGGATTGGTGTGGTGTGAAAAGCGGAAAGGATTTTAATAAATTTACCGAAATGAAGCTCACTCCTGTAAAAGGAGAAAAAGTAGTCGCGCCTATTGTCAAAGAATCACCGCTTTGCATCGAGTGTAAAGTGAAGGAAATTATTAAATTAGGTTCGCACGATATGTTTATTGCCGATGTGGTAAATGTGCAGGCCGATTCAAAATATATCGACCCGGTAACTGAAACATTTAAACTATCTGAAGCCAAACTGATTGCCTATTCGCATGGTCATTACTACAAATTAGGCGAAGAAATCGGGAAGTTTGGCTGGACAGTAAAGAAGAAAAAATAATTTGCCAATTTCTCAATATGCCAATGTGCTAATTTTAAGAAAAATATGAAAACTGAAATAGATCTATCTACCTGGAAACGCCGTGAACATTTCGAAGTATTTAAAAACTTCGACGAACCGCTTTTTGGCATCACCGTAAAAGTAGAATGTTCGGCAGCCTATAAAAAAGCGAAGGAATTAGGGTATTCGTTTTCAAACTATTATTTATATTTGTCGCTGAAAGTGGCAAACGAGATGGAGGAGTTTCGGTATCGGATCGAGGATGACAAAGTATACTGTTACGATAGTGTCAGTGCCGGACCGACTATTTTCAGAGAAGATGAAACGTATGGTTGTGGACATATGCCTTACAATCAGGACATCAACGAATTTATGAAACAAGCCGCTGCCGAAGTCGCACGGGTAAAAGCTGAGTTTGGACTGAAATACCCTTATTCAGGCGAAGATCTGATTCATTATTCTACACTGCCCTGGGCCGATTTCAGTGCTGTAAATCATGCCCGGATTTTAAGCGCCGGACGAAGCATTCCTAAAATCACCTTCGGGAAAATCACCCGTGATGGCGATAAAATGTGGTTGCCGGTGGATGTACATGCCAATCATGCATTAATGGATGGCTTTCATGTAGGAAAATTTTTTGAAAAGTTTCAGCAACTGTTGAATCAGGCTTGACAAGGTTTTTGAGAGTGCAACAAACTATAAAACACTCGGTACAAATTCTGAATAATACGAGGATCATTTATCGAAAACATACTGATGATATTTTTATTTGATGTACATTTGAAAAGAATTGAGATGTACATCAGTATAAATATTAGATGTACATCTTGAAAATGCTTAGATATACATTAAATATGAATTTTGTAAGCACGATTTTGTAATTTTGTAGTGTCGAAATATAAATTTCATCCTTAGCATTATGGCATTCCGTTACAGAGTAAAGACAAAACGGAGCGGCATTGGCGAGAAAACGGCCAAATACTATGCTGTTCCTGTACGGTCGGGCGAAATCACCACCCGGCAACTGGCAAAGGATCTGACCAAAATCAGCTCCCTTTCCGAAGGCGATGTACATGCCGCGCTTATCGGGCTTTCCGGTTTGGTCGAAAAGTATTTACAGGAAGGGTATTCGGTACGACTCGATAACCTGGGCTTGTTCAGCATTTCGGCAACGAGCGATGGTTTCGATACACCCGAAGAATGTACGCCCCACCGCGTGAAAGCAAAGAAAATATGCTTCCGTGCCGACAAAGAGCTGAAAGGCAACTTGAAATTTGTTAGTTTTGAAAGAGATAAATAAAAACTGTAATTTTAAAATATTTTTGAGGCAATATAAAGTATTCTGCAAAGCTGCAGGAAAGTTATTCTCAAAGAAAAAGATTGAAATATTATCATCTTATAAAGATTGGCTCAAAGACAATTTGACTCAAGAATTAAAGCTAGATAGTGAACATCTGTACTATATTGACAAACTACTTTTTGTTATTGGAAAAAAATAAAATAATTATATAAATAACGCCTCTTTTATTCCCCCTCTTATTCCCCCTTTAGGGGGTTAGGGGGCTGGGGTTGGGGGGCAAATTTCAAAAAAAAGATGAAAAGAGATCAGGTAATTTTTGACATCATCGGACGTGAGAAACAGCGTCAAATGAAAGGTATTGAATTGATTGCTTCGGAAAACTTCGTAAGCGAGCAGGTAATGGAAGCTATGGGTTCGGTGTTGACCAATAAATATGCCGAAGGTTATCCGGGCAAACGCTACTATGGTGGTTGCGAAGTGGTAGACGAAAGTGAGCAAATTGCTATCGACCGTCTGAAAGAAATTTTCGGGGCTGAATGGGCCAACGTGCAACCTCACTCAGGCGCTCAGGCCAATGCTGCTGTGTTTTTGGCTTGCCTTAATCCGGGCGACAAATTCTTAGGCTTAAATTTATCTCATGGCGGTCACTTGTCGCACGGTTCGTTGGTAAACAGCTCAGGAATTCTTTATAAACCATGCGAATACAACGTAAAAGAAGATACTGGTCGTGTTGATTACGACCAAATGGAAGAAGTGGCTATCCGTGAACAACCTAAACTCATCGTAGGTGGTGGCTCGGCTTATTCACGCGAATGGGATTACAAACGTATGCGCGAAATTGCCGACAAAGTAGGCGCTTTGCTCATGATTGACATGGCTCACCCTGCCGGACTTATTGCTGCCGGTTTATTGGAGAATCCGTTGAAATGGGCGCATATTGTAACTTCAACAACTCACAAAACATTGCGTGGTCCTCGTGGTGGTATTATTTTGTTGGGTAAAGATTTTCCAAACCCATGGGGCAAAACAACTCCAAAAGGTGAAGTAAAAATGATGTCTGCCCTACTCGACTCTGCCGTATTCCCCGGCATTCAGGGCGGTCCACTGGAACATGTAATTGCTGCTAAAGCGGTTTCGTTTGGCGAATGTCTGGAACCTGAATACAAAGAATATCAGACACAGGTAAAGAAAAACGCAGCTGCACTGGCAAATGCATTGATGGCTCGTGGGTTTACAATTGTTTCGGGAGGAACAGATAACCACTCTATGTTGGTGGATTTGCGTTCGAAATTCCCTGAACTGACCGGTAAAGTGGCCGAAAAAGCATTGGTTGAAGCCGACATTACTGTCAACAAAAACATGGTGCCTTTCGATAGCCGTTCAGCTTTCCAAACTTCGGGTATCCGTCTTGGAACTCCTGCTATCACTACCCGTGGAGCAAAAGAGCCGCTGATGGAAGAAATCGCAGAAATGATTGAAACTGTGCTTTCGAACGTTGACAACGAAGCCGTGATCGCATCGGTTCGCGAACGCGTAAACAAAACAATGGAAAAATACCCATTGTTCGCTTATTAATCACCCAAAATCAGCTTTTCCAAAGTTTTAAACTTTGGAAAAGCTTTATACGATAAAATATATTGCAAATGACAGAACACATCTTTGAACTTTCCGAACATACCGATACTACTGTTTTTTACGGTGTAAACAACTCAAATATTCAATTGTTGAAAAATCTGCACCCCAATTTGCGATTAATGGCAAGAGGACATGTGGTGAAAATTTCGGGAAGTGATGAAGAAGCTGATCGGTTGATTGAAAACATAAAAAGAATTGAACGGTTTTGTTTAGATAATAATTCGTTATCCGAAGAAAACATTATCGAAATTGTCAAAGGCAGTGAACCGGTCGAAATAAGATTCGACAATCTTATTCTACACGGTGTGAATGGGAAATCCATTATGGCGCGCACTGCCAACCAACAAAAACTTGTAAAGGATTTTGAAACAAATGATTTGCTTTTTGCCATCGGACCAGCAGGTTCGGGTAAAACCTATACAGCCATTGCGTTAGCCGTTCGCTCATTGAAAAACAAAGAAATTAAAAAGATTATCCTCAGTCGTCCCGCTGTGGAAGCTGGCGAAAAGCTTGGTTTTCTGCCCGGCGACATGAAGGAGAAAATAGATCCGTATTTGCAGCCGCTTTACGACGCTCTTCAGGACATGATTACGCCGTTAAAGCTTAAAGAATATATGGAAAACGGTACCATTCAGATTGCTCCACTGGCATTTATGCGCGGACGAACGCTGAGCGATGCTGTTGTGATTCTGGACGAAGCGCAAAACACCACTACCATGCAAATCAAGATGTTCCTGACACGCATGGGCTTGAATACCAAAATGATTGTTACCGGAGACATGACGCAAATTGATTTGCCATACCAGCAAAAATCCGGTTTAATTGATGCTTTACAAGTGTTGAAAAATGTAAAAGGCATTGCTAAAGTTGAATTTGATGTAAAAGACATTGTGCGCCACAAACTCGTTCAACGAATAGTGGAAGCATACGCTGCCCCCCGGCCCCCTGAAGGGGGAGATGGTGAGAATCAGAAGCTCTCAATAAAGAAACATAAAAATATTTGAAAATGTCAACAACTAAATAACAAACACTCCTAAAATCCTCCCTTCAGGGGGTTAGGGGGCATATATTAATCAATATGAATGCACTTACAAATACCGATTTCCATTTTGATGGACAGACAAATGTGTATCACGGCAAAGTTCGCGACGTGTACACCGTGAAAAACGACCTGCTTGTAATGGTTGCTACCGACCGTATATCAGCATTCGACGTTGTTTTACCAAAAGGAATTCCTTATAAAGGACAGATGCTCAATCAGATTGCAGCTAAGTTTTTGGATGCAACGGCTGATATTGTTCCTAACTGGAAACTGGCAAGTCCTGATCCAATGGTAACCGTGGGACTTAGATGCGAAGGATACCCTGTAGAAATGATTGTACGCGGCTATCTTTGCGGAAGTGCATGGAGGGCTTACAAAAGCGGAGTACGCGAAATATGCGGCGTTAAAATCCCTGACGGTATGCGCGAGAACCAACGTTTTCCGGAACCTATCATCACTCCTACTACCAAAGCTGAATACGGCCTGCACGACGAAGATATTTCGAAAGAAGAAATCCTGAAGCAAGGACTTGTTTCTGCCGAAGAATATGCAATGCTCGAAAAATACACCATGGCACTTTTTATGCGTGGTACCGAGATTGCTGCCAAACGCGGATTGATTTTGGTGGATACCAAATATGAGTTCGGTCGCCGCGACGGCAAAATCTATTTAATCGATGAAATTCATACACCCGATTCTTCGCGTTATTTTTATGCCGACAGTTATCAGGAACTTTTCGAAAAAGGAGAAGCCCAGAAACAACTTTCGAAAGAATTTGTACGTGAGTGGTTAATGGAAAATGGTTTTCATGGAAAAGATGGACAAAAAGTACCTGAAATGACTCCAGAAATTGTAGCCAGAATCAGCGAACGTTACATCGAACTTTTTGAGAACATCTCAGGTGAAGCCTTTGATAAAGCCGATATAGCTAACATTACTTCACGCATTGAAAAAAATGTTGTAGATTATTTGAAAACAGTATAAACAATAAAACTCTGAAAGCCAAACGATATTCAATTATGAATTATGAATTATGAATTATGAATTGAAAAATCGTTTGGAAATTTGATAAAAAGCACTATCTTTGCACCGCCTTACAAAAATAAGACGATCCCTGGAGAGATGGCAGAGTGATCGATTGCAGCGGTCTTGAAAACCGCCGTACTGCAAGGTACCGGGGGTTTGAATCCCTCTCTCTCCGCCAAATAGATTTCAAAAAACAGTAAAAGCCCGTAAAATCAATGATTTACGGGCTTTTTCATTTTTGGATATATCCAAAATATTCAGAAAATATCAAACTTTAGGAGACCTATTCGGGTACCCGAAGATTTGAAGAGCCCCGGGTAACCGAATTTACATCAAAATCGCTTGTAATCAAGTAGTTCAAAGATTGAACATCTTGTGTACTAAACAAAGAACAAGTATTTTTGAACAATTCTAAAGGTTACCACAAATGAATGCAAAACTTTCCATTCTCTTTTACGCAAAGAGAGCAAAAACCACAACCGATGGTTTAGTCCCTATTTACATCCGTGTTACTGTCGATGGCGAAAGAATCGAATTAAGCACCAAGCGTTACACACATCCTGATAAATGGTCTGTAGAAGGAAGTTGTATGAAAGGATATAGCGGCGAAGCTAAATCAATCAATTCTTTTTTAGACTCATTAAAAGCCAAAGTCTACGACTACCAACAGCAACTTATCCGGGAAGATGAACTTGTCAATGCAGAAAACATGCGAAATAAGATCCTGGGTATTGATAAACGAAGCCATATGCTGATAGGCATATTTCAACAGCATAATAATGAAATAAAAGCCCTTATTGGCAAAGATTATGCAGCTGCAACGCATGTCCGTTACGAAACCTCTTTAAAGCATACAGCCGACTTTCTGAAATGGAAATACAAAGTTTCCGACCTCGACATTAGGAAGATTGATCACGAATTCATAACAAGTTACGAATTCTACCTTAAGAGCGTTTGTAATTGCTGTCAAAACACCACTTCCAAATACATCAAGAACTTTGGAAAGATTATCCGAATTTGCCTTGCGAATGGATGGTTGCAAAAAAATCCATTTATCAACTACAAAAGCAAGATGGTGGAAGTTGAACGGGCATTCTTATCCATGGAGGAAATTGAAACCATGTTCAATAAAGAGTTTGCAACCGATCGTCTCAATTTGGTAAAAGATATATTTCTGTTCAGCTGCTTTACCGGTCTCGCCTATTCCGATGTAAAAAAGCTTTCATACAAGAATATCGGCATTGGTGTTGACAGTGAACGTTGGATTTTTATCAATCGTACCAAAACCGATACGCGTTCCAATATTCCGTTGCTACACATTGCTACAGCAATATTGAAAAAATACGAAAATCATCCGCAGGTAGTCAACCAAGAACGACTTTTACCTATTTTGAGTAATCAAAAAATGAATTCATATTTAAAAGAAATAGCAGACCTTTGCGGCATCAACAAAGAACTGACATTCCACATCGCCCGGCATACCTTTGCAACCACAGTCACGCTTTCTAATGGCGTTCCAATTGAAAGTGTATCGAAAATGCTCGGACATAAAAATTTACATACGACGCAACATTACGCTAAGATTCTTGACCTAAAAGTGAGCAATGATATGAGAATTCTGAAGGAAAGGTTTGGAAATGGAACACAATTGAAAATCAAGCAATCGGCTGGATAATTTTTTCAATTGGTTTAATTTAGTCCCTCATTATATACTAATACTATAGAATGAGGGAACAAAACAAACTACCCACAACAAAATTTGCTCAAATAATCGGTTTTTTGTCGATTATTTATACAAATTCTGCTGAATTTTTTAATGATATGAAATTCTAAAATAAAAGTTACTGCACCGACTATATAATAAAACCATATTTCATTTGCGATATTCACCGGAAAATGTGTATTTACGCGAACAGAATATTTTATAATAATGAATCTTCTTTTCAAGTATAGATATATCTACATTTTAGCCAAAAACAGACACATATTATAGATATATCTGTAGTTTTTCAATAAATTATAATTGAATCTATCTGATTGACAATCCAATTTTAGTTGAATTTGAAATTATTTCATATAGTATTAATATATTTCAGAGGCATTATTTCAACTACACATCACTTTCTCAATATCCAATGAATTCAAAGATGAAGATTCCATAGAAACAAGATAAAAACTCTGCCCGAAATTTCAGACAGAGGTTTCATGCCAACTAAAACTGAGACTATGGGCATGTCCACTATCTAACCGAGAAGACATTTTCCCTTACGGAGGCGATAACTTGAATGCGGGAGCAAAACCTACTGAATTCACGCCAGCCAGCCAATGAACCTAAGAGAATTTTATGATTTTCTTGTTTATCTGTTTGCTAAACAGAAGAATCTTCCTAAATTTGCAAATCATTCAAAACAACTCGTCAATTGTAGCGACATTTGCATTACATATTATCATAGCATTAGCTATTATTCTTACTCCTGAAATCTGGCGATTAAATATTTGAGTACACAAGAATAAGTTAGTAAATGCCTATGCTCCAACGAGCGTGGGCTTTAACTTATTTGTGTACAGGCTCCGCCAGAGCCTCAGGCGTGGATACAGTTGAATGTCCCACGCTTTTTTTATGCCCGAGACTGAAAATTCACGACCAAAACAAGATATATGAACCATTTTATAACGAAACTCAACAAAGAGCTCAATTCCCAGTTGCAAGACATCGACTTAGAAGAACTGGACATAATAAGGAAAGCTCAAAAATCTATCCTTTGTATAAAAAATGCCTTGACTGAGCTCAGAGCATTAATTATTCAACATACTTTTTGCAATGATGCTGAAGAAATTCTTTTTTTCAAAAAGACAAAGCCAGAGCTATTCAGCAAACTTATTTACTACGTAAAAGTTTTCAATATCGAAAGTCGCAAACCAACCGGTAGCCATGAAATTCAAGAGAACTACCTACTGGGGGAGCTCGAAAAACTCACTTTCTTTTTTAATAACCATATTGAATTTTATCAATATTACCGTATGAACTCAACGTACCTCGATGATAAATATTTTATACGTGGTAAAGAAGACCTAAACCTGTATCAAGACACTGTGATGATTTACGTTGATCCGGATTTCTCAACCAGTCACGATTATATGGTATCAAAAATCATTGCCAACGATCGACTCAAAGTATTCTTGAGCACCGAAATCAAATCACTAGCTATCCTGACCGTAAATCCTAATTAGAGGATATTGGGTATTACGCCAATATGATCGGACTAAAATTTAGCAATGACATGAAAATTCTGAAAGAAAAGTTTGGAGATGAAAATCTGCTAAAAATAAAGAAGTCTGCTGGATAATTTTTCATAATTGGTTTATTTTAGACCCTCATTATATAGTAATAATATACATTGTTGTCCGGTAAAAAAAAATAAGTAGAGGCAAAATCCGAAGAAATTGCCTCTAATGAATTAATTTTGTAATTGCAACACAAAATTAAATTCATGAGCAAAGATACAAATTTTATCGGACAGCCGATATTCGGACAGTTATTAAATTTTCTTGACAAAGGATTCATAAAACGCGCTTCTAAAGAGTTAGGAGCAGACAAATATGTGAAGAAATTCACGAGTTACAAGCATGTGGTGGTTATGTTATTCGCGGTATTTGAAGGTTATCATTCAATACGTGATACTGTTTTGGGCCTATTGTCTCACGCTAACAAGCTTCAACATTTGGGTTTAGATTACATTGTCAGACGTTCCACTTTATCCGATGCCAATGTTCGACGTCCGAATGAACTATTCTCCAAAGTTTACTATGACACCTACAAGCGACATAAGGATATTTTATCGGACAGCAGCTTAAGCAAAACAGACATGATTCGTTTGTATATCATGGATTCGACCACCATAACCTTGTTTAAGGAGATTCTGAAGGGTGTTGGCCGAAAGCCAGAGAATGGTAAAAACAAAGGCGGAATAAAAGCTCATACAATTATTGATTCACAGGATAACATGCCCTGCTTTATACGGTACACGGAAGCTGCAAAGCACGACCATGTACTTTTAAAAGATGTAGATTTGCCTGAGAACTCATTTATTTGCTTTGACAAAGGATACGTTGATTATGAGCAATACGAAGTCTTTACTACAAAAAAAATATGGTATGTGACTCGATTAAAGGATAATGCGCTTTATAAGGCTAAGCAAGAGTTTGATATACCCGATGATGCACATCCAGGTGTCCTGAAAGATGAAGAAATAGAACTTCGGTACGGTAAAAACAAAGAATTAAAGCACAAATCAAGGAGAATAGCATTTTGGGATGATGAAAATGGTCGCGTATTCGAGTTTATAACCAATAATTTTGATTTGTCAGCAGAAGAAATTGCATTGATTTATAAGAAAAGATGGCAAATAGAGCTTCTTTTCAAGCAATTGAAACAGAATTTTCCATTGAAATACTTCTTGGGAGATAATGAGAATGCAATAATCATTCAAATATGGGCGGCAATGATAGCAAATCTGCTTTTGACTATACTCAGAAGCAAAATCAAAAAGCAATGGGCATTCTCAAACATGATGTCAATTATAAGATACCAATTAATGAGCTATATTAACGTATATGCTTTCTTTGAAGACCCGGAAAGAACTTGGCGTAAACGAATAGCAGAGGAAAAAGAACGTGAAGATTTACTTAAAAACAACCATCAAACTACACTTTTTCCGGTTCAGGGGGCTTATATTTGAAAAAACAGCAAAAGTATGGCTCAAAAGCCATGATAATAGCATTAAAAATAAATTTTCGCTTTTAGCGGACAACAATGAACCGTAATATAAAAATAAATCAAGCTTTGAACAATATAGTAGATATGGATATCCGACTCTTTAAATCCATTTTCAAAGGAAGAGAAGATGTATTTGCTGTGCGCTGGGAGAATGGAAAGAAGAGTGGTTATATGCCCGCATACACTTACGATCCATACTTGTATCGTGCTCATAAAATGAGAGGTGGCACTTTTCAAAACTATCCGGACAAAACATATTTGCCTTTATCTGAGAAAGAAATTGAAAAGCATTTGAGGGGTGAACAATTAATCGGAATATACCCGTTACTTCCAGATAATACTTCTTGGTTTATTGCAGCTGATTTCGATGACGATAATTGGTTAAAGGAATGTAAAACTTTTTTGAATGTTTGCCACGAAAACAAAATTCCTGCCTATTTAGAACGCTCTCGCTCAGGACAAGGTGGTCATATTTGGATATTCTTTGAACAACCATATCCAGCTATTCGAAGCCGAAAAATTATTCTTTCACTGTTAGAAAAATCGGGTGTTTTTTCTGTATTCGACAAGAGTTCAAGCTTCGACAGATTATTCCCCAATCAAGATTTTCTTTCGGGAAAAGGATTGGGTAATTTGATCGCATTGCCGCTGTACGGAAAGACAGTTGAACAAGGGAATAGTTGCTTTCTCTATATAGATACATTTCAGCCTGTTCAGAATCAGTTTGAGTTTCTGAAAAACATCAACCGAATCACAATTTCCAAGCTCGATGAACTTTATCTATCAATCTCTACTTCAACCAATTTTGATTCAAGTAACCCACTCACAGCAAATTCGACACCTTCTGCAACAATTTGCAATAAGCTTACATTCACATTGAATAATGTGGTCAGCATCAACAGAATCGGTTTATCTACCTCATTAATAAACTTTTTAAAAAAGGAACTGAATTTTGCAAACACTGAATACTTCATTAAAACGAAAGCGGGTAAAAATACCTTTGAAACTGACCGTTATTTTAAATTTATAGAGGAAACTGAGAATGAAGTTATTGTTCCACGGGGTTTTATTGGCAAACTAATACGATTTTGCCAAGGAAATAATATCGAGTATAGTTTCTATGACATACGAAAAAAGCTGAATCCAGTAGAATTTCGATTCAATGCTCAACTTAGAGAACATCAGGAAAGCGCAATCGAAACTGTGGCTAAAAAGGATTTTGGTATAATAGTAGCACCACCCGGTTCAGGAAAAACGATAGTTGGGCTAAAAATTATCACAGTCAGAAGTCAACCGGCATTAATTATTGTACACCGCAAACAATTGGTAGAACAATGGATTGAACGCATTGAAACATTTTTGGGCATTCCTAAACATGAAATCGGAAGAATTGGATCAGGAAAAAGTAAGGTTGGCAAAAAGATTACCATTGCAACTATTCAAAGTCTATCCAAAGAATTAGACAAACCAGAATCAGACAGTTTTACAAACTCATTTGGAACTATTATCGTTGATGAATGCCATCATATTCCAGCCAAAACATATAGAGATACAATTGCCAAACTGCCGACGTATTATTTGTATGGTTTGACTGCCACACCTTTTAGAAAATATAATGACGGAAAGATTATATTCTCTCACTTGGGAGAAATTATTGTCGAAATCAAACCAACAGAAATCTCGTCATACAAACAAGCAAAAATTATCATCCGAAATACGGAACTTGATATTCCATTTAATTCCAAAACGGATCAATTTGAAACTCTTTCAAAAATACTGATTCACGATTCTACGCGAAACAAACTCATATTAGAAGATATTTTTGTTGAGCTAAAACTTGGTAAGAAAGTGGTTGTTATTACTGAAAGGAAAGAACATATCGATACTTTAAATCAATATCTGAAACAATTGTATGAAACGATAACTTTAAGTGGAGACGATTCGGAAACTAGCCGAAACCAGAAATGGAAAACACTCAAAGAAGGAAATTATCAAGTCCTCATTACTACCGGACAGTATTTTGGCGAAGGGTCTGACTTGCAAAATGCAAATTCTCTTTTCTTGGTATATCCCTTTGCATTCGAAGGAAAACTAATTCAGTATATTGGAAGAGTTCAACGGTCGGAGATTACTCCTACAATCTATGACTATAGGGATGTTAAAATTGATTATCTCAACAAACTATTTCTCAAAAGAAATACCTATTACCGGAAAATAGAAAAACAAGCCTCATTGTTTGACGAGCCGACTGAAGAAATAACGATTGCTGAAAATAGTCAGAAAATAGAGATGAAAATAAAAGTCTTAATTGATGACCTTGATTTTCGTTATGGAAGTGTTTTATTCAAATATGTAATTCCGGAAATAGCTGAGCCGGTAGAATTTGAAATTGAGAATCTTCAAATCAGACCTGAATTTGAAGTTTTAAAACCCTACTTTGCAAAGACTTTAAACTCAAAGTTTATTTCATTTGATATTTATGCTGAATTTGAAAATGGAGAATTAGTATCGCAATTAGCCACATCTACTGACCTACAAAAAATTAATCAAGAAGTAATTGAGGGTGTTAGATTTAAATTCATTACAAATTCTTTTCTTGGCATGAAGCCCCTAACTGATAATAATCTCATGATTGTTGATGAATTATTAAAAAAGGACAATAATAATCCGAAGCTTTATACAGATGGACAAGCTTTGTTAGACGATTGGTTGCCCCACAAAAACTTTAAGCATTCAAAGCAATTAAGATACTTAGCGGAAAGGCATGAAAGAACAATTCTGAAAATCAGGTTTGTTTTAAGTCCTTTTGCTTTTGTATTTTTACTCTCTGGTGAAAATCAATTTCATATAGTTTTAGAAACACTTGACACAGAAGAAGCAACTTATTTATGGCATATCGAAAAAGATAAGACGCAACTAAAATACCAACTAAAGGTAATAGACGAACAACTCTCAATCATTCGAAACAACGGAAGACAAACATTCCTTGATACCAAACCGGAAAATTTCAGTAGAATTCTTCACGACTATTCAGATACCAAAAAAGGATTTGTTATTTGGAAAGATTTGTTAGAGGAACAAATAGACTAAATTCGTTTTAAATTTAAATCTCTTATTTTTAGTGCTTTATATTTGTGGGTAGTTCGCAGAACATTCAATACAAAATGATTAGACCCGAAATGCTCTTGCTTTCCGTTCTATTTCAGAAGGAGATATTTTGTACTTAGCTGCAACCTTTCTCCATAAGGAAACCGCCTTAGTCACTTCTTCTTTTATTTCTGAAGCACGTTTGTCGGATAGCAAATAGTAAGGAGCGGTATTCATAACTAAATCAATATCCAAAGAATTGTCTACTTCATCTATATTCAGTTTTAATCCTGTTCCTGTTTCGTTTGCATTGATGTCAAATGCTGGTGATAGGATCCAACCGTCTTCAGTGTATAGAAACCCATGATTTCGTAAATGATCATCCGTATTGGAAACGCAAACGGAAAACAGAACTCTTCGGAAAAGCTCTTCCAAATTTGCCGTTGTAGCTGTACATTCAGACTTAATAAATGAAACTAAATCTAAATAACTTACTCCACTGTCTGCATCGTCTCCATCTGTCCGTTGCAGCAGTGTCATTGCTGAAGCATAATGAATCCGCTTTTTGTCTTCTGTCCTGTCAAAACGTTGGGATAAATATGTATGATAAGGGGAAGCAAGCTTTTTTATAAAAGCATTTGGAACCGTAATTTTAGCTTGGATGGCCAATTCATGGACAACCATTTCCCACAGTCCGACATCCGAATCATCCTTTTTACTTGGAAACTTCGCAATCCATTGATTTCCATTTGTATCAACAACATCTGCTTTAGGACGAGCTCCCCCCAACGATGATCCGGGAGCAATAAGTTGATTAATCCATTTTAAGGAAGCTTCATCTAATTCATCAGCATTTTTTTCATATTGTTCTACTGCATATTCAAGGTCTCTTAATGAAGTCCAGGGTGGAGCTGCCATCTGTTCATCGTTACTCAGAAATTCACCATCTTCGTTTTCTTTAAAACGGAGTCCACCCATACGGTGGCTATCGTGTACACCTAATAAAAAATCAATTCCAAATAAAGTGCGAGGTACTGTATTGTCAATTTTGGACAAGAGAATTTCCCGCCGTTTCATCAACAGTTGTCCCCAACGGTCAGGTGAAGAATCTTTGAAAATGCCGAAATTATCATTTGAGGACGCATAATGTAACCCTGAGAAAAGAGGCAATTCCGGATCAATAGAAATGCCGGTCTTTATCCATTCATTTTCATATTCAAAAGAATACACAGCTTTGCCCCGAAGAGAAGCAAAATATAATCTTCCTATCAATTCAGGTGAATCGAGCATGTACCAATCCGCATACACAAGTATTTCTTTTTCTTTATTCTGTTTCATAATAAATTAGTCAAATTTTGGTTTCTCAGAATTTCCCTTATCAATAACATGATCAATAGCTGATTCTGTTTTTTTCTTTTTTGGAGCTCTTTTCTTTACAATCAGTCCGGCATCCTGAATCTGTCTGCCTACCGGATCTTTGTCTGCTATCAATAGTAAATCATCTTCAAGCCGCAAAACAGATAACACCTGTAAATAACTGCCAAGTGAAACTGATGGTGAACCATCTTCAATATTGCCTAATGTAGAAGCAGCAATACCGGCACGTTCGGCCATAGAACGAATAGATAACTTTCGGCGTAAACGGGCTAACTTTATATTCTCACCTAATGTGGCAAGGATATTTTTCTGTTTTTGAGTGTAATTTGTCCCTTTTGATTTCATAATAACTGATATTTCAATACAAAAGTATATATAATAATTGATATATCATATATTATATATAATAAACTATAGAATAGATAAAACTTCCTGATCTTCTTATATCATTTCAACCACACTAAAAAACAGCCTTCAATTCTTGGCATTATCATGGAAATTTTGTATTTTTGTATACACGATTTCTCAAGCTTTGAACCAGCTTTTTTGAGTGAAAATTTTCGGGTGAAAAATCGGATACCCAAGCATTTTTTACGAGTATAACTTACTGATAAACATAATGAAACTTTGCGGATACAAGAGCCTCTCTCTCCGCCAAAAAGATTTCAAAAAACAGTAAAAGCCTGCAAAATCAATGATTTGCAGGCTTTTTCATTTTTGGATATATCCAAAATCTAATTTTTCTATGGATTGAACCACATACACACATATGCGGCCTATAAATAAAAAAGTTCCTTTTCAGTAAGAAAAGGAACTTTTTTATCGTGCGCAGAATGAGACTCGAACTCACACACCGTAACCGGCACTACCCCCTCAAAGTAGCGTGTCTACCAATTTCACCATCTGCGCAAATCAATATGAGGGAAAAAATTTATTGTGCCCAAAACAGGACTCGAACCTGCACAGCCTTGCGGCCACTAGTCCCTGAAACTAGCGTGTCTACCAATTTCACCATTTGGGCAATGGTAATTCTGTTGTAGAGAGAAAAAAAGCGAAACACGTCCGTTTCGCTTTTTTTTAAATTTCCAAGAGCGAAAAACGGGACTCGAACCCGCGACCCCGACCTTGGCAAGGTCGTGCTCTACCAACTGAGCTATTTTCGCAATTTTTCTTTTTTTCTAAGATGAAATCGTTATTTCATCTGCTTTTGCAATTGCGGTGCAAAGATAGTTTCTTTTTGAGAATTTACAAATATTTCAGCCCGAAAAATGTAGGTTTTCTTGATTTTTTTTAGAACAAATTACATTATATAATTGATTACCTTTAAATTATCACTTCAAAAGAAATATAACGTAAAATAATTTAGTCCACCGAGAGCTGCATTATACTTCAACTTTTACTAATTTTGCGCTCCATAAGGCAGAAAACATGAAAGAACTAAGCAAAACCGACAACAAAACCATTACCTCCATTAACGCAAAATTCAAAAAAGCACTCAGCGACTTCAGACTTATCGAGGACAACGACCACATCCTCATTGGCCTTTCGGGCGGAAAGGATTCGCTTGCCTTAGTTGAATTATTGGGCAACAGAATGAAGGTTTTTGTTCCTCGTTTTAAGGTGAAGGCTGTACATATTTCTGTAGAAAACACTTCATATATTTCGGATATTGAATACCTCGATGCTTTTTGTAAAAGTTTTGGTATCGATTTCGTACATCGCACTACCCGCTTCGAAACCTCTGCCGACACATCGAAATCTTTCTGTTTCCTTTGCTCTTGGCAGCGCCGAAAAACATTATTCAAAGTGGCTGAAGAATTGAATTGCAATAAAATTGCCCTGGGGCATCATCTCGACGACATTACCGAAACCTTGCTTATGAACCTGATATTTCAGGGTTCCTTTGGTTCGATGCCTCCAATGCTAAAAATGGAGAAATTCGACATGACAATTATTCGTCCTCTGGCATTGATTTCGGAAAAAGAACTGAAAGAGCTGGAACGGATCAGGGCTTACACCAAACAGATAAAAAATTGTCCTTACGAAAAAGATTCATCGCGAAGAGATGCAAAACAACTGATGCATGAACTTGAAAAACTAAATCCGGATGTACGACAAAGCATGTGGAATGCCATGCAAAATATAAAATCAGAATACTTACCTCAGAACCATTCGAAATCGAAATCGAAAAAAAAGTCTTCTTAAAAACACAGTCTTCATGAAAATATTTCTAACAATCACTTTACTTGTCATATCCAATGTATTTATGACTTTTGCCTGGTATGGTCATCTGAAATTGCGCGAATTTAAATGGTTCGAATCCCTGCCCATTATTGCTATCGTTCTTATTAGCTGGGGAATTGCATTTTTTGAGTATATTTTTCAGGTTCCGGCCAACAGGATAGGATTCAAAGAAAACGGAGGACCGTTTACGCTTCTTCAACTAAAAGTAATTCAGGAAGTGATCACGTTAATTGTCTTCACCGTTTTTTCGACCATAGCTTTTAAAAATGAAACATTTCGTTGGAATCATTTCATTGGATTTATTTTTCTGATACTGGCTGTTTATTTCATTTTTAAAAAGTAAGAACAAACAATCGTTAATATCCAATAACAAATAAGACATTAAAAGCATTTTAAAAACTATTAATGTCTTTTTTTTTTATCTTTGTACGCTAAATTATTTTTTTATGAGAAAAATTTCAATCTTCATACTGGTGCTTACATTAACTTCACTCACTGGATTCAACCTGTTTGCCATCCCGGCATCACCCTATCCGGTAAAAATCACCCAGCCGGATGGTTCCGAGATAACCATTCAACTACATGGAGATGAATTTTTTAATTATAAAACCACTACCGATGGCTTTTTATTGGTTCGTGACCTAAAGGGATTTTTCAATTACGGAACGTTGGAAACGGATGGAACTATCAAAAACAGCGGTTTCAGAGCCAAAGAAATAAATAAAAGAACGCTTCGTGAAAAAAGATTTCTTAAAGACATCCCTCAAAATACAGCTATCAAGAAAACGACCTCATCGACAAGGGTTTCGAAAATAGTTGCAATTAACAGTTCTTCTACAGCTCAAAAAGCATATCCTCTTACCGGCAGTCCCAAATCGCTGGTCATATTGGTCAATTTCTCGGACAAAAGCTTTGTTGCAGCAAATTCTCAGGTTTCCTTCGATAATTTATTAAATCTCGAAGGCTATAGTGCCAACGGCGGAACCGGTTCGGCACGCGATTACTTCAGAGATGCATCAAACGGCGCTTTCGCCCCAGATTTCGATGTGGTAGGCCCTTTCACTCTACCGAACAACATGGCCTATTACGGCGAAAATGTATCTGATGAAGATAGAAACCCCCGGCAGATGGTTGTTGATGCCTGTACACTTGCCGACGCTAACGGTGTGGACTTCACTCAATATGATACTGATAATGACGGCTATATCGACAATATTTTTATTTACTATGCCGGCAACAACGAAGCCGAAGGCGGACCCGACAATACGATATGGCCTCATCGCTGGGTATTGGCCAACACAAGTACAAAATTTGATAATAAAATTGTTTACGATTATGCCTGTACCTCGGAGCTGCGTGGTAGCGCGGGAAGCAACATGTGCGGTATCGGTACTTTTTGCCACGAATTTGGTCATGTGCTTGGATTGGTCGATTATTATCCTACTGACAATGCTACCCATCACACACTTTTGTCGTGGAATATTATGGACTATGGAGCTTACCTAAACGAAGGTCGCACACCCCCTACTTATTCGGCATACGATCGTTTTTACCTGAACTGGCTCATTCCGATTGAACTTAAAACGGCACAACAGGTTACTATTGAGCCATTAAACACAAGCAACAAAGCATATATAATTACTCAAAACGGGAATCATAATCTGAATGGAGAAAATCCAAATCCAACCGAATTTTTCACTCTCGAGAATCGTCAAAACACCGGTTGGGATAGCTATTTACCCGGACACGGCTTGCTGATTACCAGAATTAACTACAATGCAAATTCCTGGTACTCCAACACCCCTAACAATAACCCCAATGCTATGGGTGTTGACATTATGGAAGCAGATGGAATTGGTTCGAAATCGAACTTGGGTGGCGATGTATTTCCGGGAACAAACAATGTAAGCTCATACAATCCCACTTTACGATCAGGAACGGTTATCAATAAACCACTCACTTTTATAAAGGAAGAAAATGGTATCATTAGTTTTCGTTTCATGGGAGGCGGTCAAGTTCCTACCATTGAGACATTTAATAATTTAAACTTATTCAATACCGTCCAAGGAACACCCTCTGAAATACAGCTACTCAAAGTATACGGAAAAGTATTAGAGGACAGTATAAGAATTGCTTTTGCAAATAATATACATTACGAAATGAAGATTTCAACAGAGAATGAAAATAAGTGGCGCAAATACATTGCCCTTGCACCTGTTGATTTGGTGGTCGACACCACTTACATTCAAATAAGATACAACCCAACTGTTGCTTCATTCTCTGATACACATAACGAAACACTGATACTTTCTTCAAAAAATTCCGAAACTATCAAAACTCTTATCTACGGAAAATCATCACGCCCCGTTTATGTAGTTCCTCCGGTAGCTAACGAAGCTTTGGACGTAACATTAGGAAGTTATGTTGCCAATTGGAACCATGTTTTTGATGCAACCGGCTATTATCTGACTGTTTACAGTATCTCTGAAGGTACATCAACCCGTAAACAGGGATTTAATAACGGCTTGGCAGCTCCAAATGACTGGAAAATATCAGCCGAAGCCATAACATCATCGGCAAATTACAGCGGAGATTCTATTCCTGCGATCCAGTTTAAATACTCAGGGAATTACATCCTAACAGAAGAATACTATCTGCCAGTCACCGAATTTTCTTTCTTCGCCAAATCGATGGCTGAAACCAATGGAAATCTATTGTTGGAAGCATGGAACGGAACGAAATGGAATGTAGTAGACAATGTGGCTGTGACTTCCTCACTTGCCGGAAGAAAATCTTTTGTTTTTTCGACCGAAAACAATTATACCCGTTTCAGATTAACATTTACAAAAAATACAGGTTATGTAATTGTCGACGATCTTGATGCCACTTATTCAAAAATGGTAGATTATATTAGCACCAACAAATGGTTAACAACTACATCGGATACGGTTACCAATCTTATATCAAACCGATACCACTATTACAAAGTGAAAGCAAGCGATAAAACGCTTTTAAATGCCAATACAATTAAATACGAAAATATTACCGAATTCTCTAATATTATAGAAGTAAAAACGCTCGAAGACACGGACATAAATTCATTGCGTACGCTTGTACAAACAGACGGATCGGTAAAAGTAATTTTACCCAACACTGACAACTCAGTTATGGTATTCAATGTGTTAGGACAAAAAATAACCGAGAGAGTACCTGATACAAATATTATAACTGTCACAGGTTTAATTCGCAACAAAGTTTACATATTCAAATCGGGCAAGCGAAGATCCAAAGTAGTTTTATAACATTTGGTTCAATACAGGAAACTTTCCGTCAAAGACTTACAAGCCCATCGACGGAAAGTTTTTTTTAATACGAATATCCACTTATCAAACGATCTTACTCTCAATTGTAAATCGTACATTACTAAATTTCACATCAATTATATGTTATCAGCCGACGGACTTGCAGTAGAATTCAACGGACAAACCCTTTTTAAAGACATTTCATTTGTTATCAACGAAAAAGACCGCATTGCCCTCATGGGTAAAAACGGGGCGGGAAAATCGACTTTACTAAAGATATTATCAGGAATGCGAGAGCCAAGTAAAGGCAAGGTTTCGTATCCTAAAGAAACGGTAATAGCCTATTTACCTCAACATTTGCTCACCGAAGACAACAAAACAGTATTTGAAGAAACAGCCCAAGCTTTTTCGGCCATACACGATATGGAGAAAGAAATTGAAGCCCTGAACGAAGAATTGACAACACGTACCGATTATGAGTCGGACAGTTATATGGAACTGATAGAGAAAGTGTCGGCTTTGAGTGAACAGTTTTATAGCATTGAAGAAATCAATTATGATGCTGATATTGAAAAAACCTTGCTGGGCTTGGGCTTTTCGAGAGAAGACTTCAGCCGAAACACTTCAGAATTCAGTGGTGGATGGCGTATGCGCATAGAATTAGCAAAAATACTGCTCCGACGACCAGACCTTATTCTGCTTGATGAACCTACCAATCACCTTGATATTGAATCTATTCAATGGCTCGAAGATTTCCTTATAAACACTGCAAAAGCAGTTGTTGTAATATCGCACGACCGTGCTTTTGTCGACAACATCACCACCCGAACCATAGAAGTTACAATGGGACGTATCTACGACTATAAAGCCAAGTACTCGCACTACCTTGAGCTACGCAAAGAAAGACGCGAACAACAACAAAAGCAGTACGAAGAACAACAGAAAATGATTGCCGAAACGACTGAATTTATCGAACGCTTCAAAGGTACTTACTCAAAAACACTGCAAGTACAATCGAGGGTAAAAATGCTCGAAAAAATTGTTCCTGTCGAAGTTGACGAGGAAGATAGTTCACGCCTGAGACTGAAATTCCCACCGGCTCCGCGCTCGGGTAATTATCCGGTTAGTGCCGAAAATGCAGGCAAATGCTATGGCGAAAAAAGGATTTTCGGTAACGCCAACTTTATGATTGAAAGAGGCGAAAAAATCGCTTTTGTAGGTAAAAATGGCGAAGGAAAATCTACCCTTGTAAAAGCGATAATGGGCGAAATTGAACATGAAGGCAAAGTCACCCTCGGACACAATGTAAAAATAGGTTATTTTGCACAAAATCAGGCATCATTACTCGACGAGAACCTTACTGTATACCAAACCATCGATGATATTGCCGTGGGAGATATACGTACAAAAATTAAAGACTTATTGGGTGCATTTATGTTCGGAGGCGACGATTCGTTCAAGAAAGTAAAAGTACTCTCGGGAGGAGAAAAAACACGACTTGCACTTCTGAAACTGTTGCTCGAACCTGTGAACCTGCTGATTTTGGATGAACCAACCAACCATTTGGACATGAAAACCAAGGACATACTTAAACAGGCGCTGATTGATTTTGATGGAACTTTAATTGTAGTTTCGCACGACCGTGATTTTCTTGATGGCCTGATCAATAAAATATTCGAATTTGGAAACCAAAGGGTAACCGAGCATCATGAAGATATTTACGGTTTTCTTGCTAAAAAGAACATGGAGCATCTGCGTGAAATAGAACGAAAGTAAATGTTGTGATACAGGCGCGAAACACTCCATTTAAGCAAAGGAGAATGAATATTTAGTCCAATAGTTTGATAAACGAGCTGTGAAATATCCCCTGCAAAAAGGCTATTTTCGACAAACAGAAAAACGCTGTGGTTGTTTAAGTTTTACAGCTTCATTATTTTATCAAAAAAATTAGGTAATTTTGTTGACAGTATTTTTCAAACATTAAAAATGTCTTCGAAATTCCGTGCTTACATATTTTCTTTCTTCTGCATTTGCTTTGTTGGCTGTTCGCTTTTGCCCAACGAGCTTAAAGTAGCGGAAGGAATGATGGAAACATCCCCCGATTCAGCCCTCATGGTTCTGAGATTAGTTAGCCCTATTCAGCTGATTAACCCTGCTGACAAGGCACTGTATGCCTTACTTCTAAGTCAGGCATATGATAAGACCGATAGCGTTGTTACCTCCGACTCACTCATTTCTATTGCCACAAAATACTATGATGCAAAGGAACCCGTACGCGCCGGGTACGCCTGGCTCTACGCAGCCCGATGTGCTAAAAACAGAAACAACGCAGAGATACAAGCTAATGCTTTATTGAAAGCACAGGAATATGCAGTGATGACGGATTGCTATAAGCTTCAGGGGCTTATATATTGCGATAAAGCCGATATGTATCAATCACAAAAGCAAATGGACAGCATGATTATCCACAACAAAAAAGGTTTTTATGCTTTTTTGAAAGCCAACGACACCTATAATGCTGTGCTTACAGCCATTAGCGTCGGACAAGGTTATTCTTCTACCATGCAACCCGACAGCGCAATTAAATACTTCTCGACTGCAGAAAAATACGCTCAACCACTGAACGACACTTTACTTACCGCAACTATCTACAAAGGGTTTGGCAATAATGCCTATTATCAAAAAAACTACAGCCAGGCGCTCTACTTCTTTCGTAAAGCTCCTTTGACATATAACAATGTGTACGATTATAATAAATGGTACCTGATCAGCTATATCTTCGAAGCTATGAATCAGCTTGATTCGGCCAAATATTATCTGAACAAAGTAAAACCACTTGATTTTACTGCCGTTAATTATTATTCGCTTTGGTTAAGAATCAGCGAAAAGGAAAGGAATTATTCTAAATCAATGTATTTTGCTAAAAAACTGATTACAACCAAAGACTCGGCTTACGATAACAAGTTAAAAAACAGCTTTGCCGGTCTCGAAAAAAAATATCATTACGAAAATCTGAAGGTAGCAAACAAAAGCCTTATTATAAAAAACAAGCAAAAAGGTATTATTATTCTTGTCACTTTGTTGCTGGTCAGTATTCTTATCATTATATTTATTAACTGGAGACTCCGTGTCAACAAACGTCAATTAATTACCCAACAAGAGCTGAACGAAAAAGAAAAAGCACTTCTCGAAAAAGCAAACGAAAACAACGCCCTGCTTCAACAGCAGTCGCGCATGCAGCACATCCTGCTTCAGAATGTGGAGCAATATCGTAGCGAAACAAGCAAGGGAAAATTTAATGATTTTGATAAACATTCAGCGCCAACAATAAGCAAAATAGAGGAAGAGATCATTATTTATGTTGATAATGTTTATAAAAATATCTCGAAACGACTCATCGAAGCTTATCCTCATCTTACCCAACGCGATATTTTTATTTGTTGTATGCTGCTTTCCGGTTTTGACACGGGAATGATTGCCACTTTACTCAATGTCAGAAATGAGTCCATCAATATTCACAGAAGCAGGCTCCGCAAAAAACTACTGCTCGATAATTCAAGTAACCTTATGGAATTCCTCCGTCATTTTTAAGCTTCAGAGGACTCAAAACCACACATTATTTTAATGTATATAAAAAAACATTTGTATGTTTTTTAAACGGCTGTATTTCTACAACTTAATTTCGACTGCAATTGGCGATGTATATACAAAATAAAGCAGGTTTTGTGCAGAATGTAAAGATTTTTTTATTCCTTTGTAACGAATTCTGGTTCACTTTTTGAACATTGAAATTTACATGTAACACATAAAAAATCGACAACATGAACTACAAATTTAAAACAGCTGAAGGTCCGGATCAACAAGGTAGTACGGGCGATCCTGATGTCGTAATTCCTCCTAAAAAATAAGAATTACTTTCCTCACTTTCATTCGTCACAAAAACATAACTTTAGAATAATTTCTTCTCGATACTTATTCTAAGAAAAAAATAACCTTGTAATCTATCTGTTTGTTTATTGCAAATGCCCGTAAAAGTAAGCGTTACGCTCCTTTTACGGGCTATTTTTTATAAACCGATGGGGGTTGTTATTTTATCTGAATTTACAATTCAATATGATTTTCTGCACAATAGGAAGAACGAACAAAAGGTCCGCTCTCTGCAAATCTGAATCCTTTTTGAAGAGCAATTTGCTTGTATTCTGCAAATTTATCAGGATGAATATATTCTGTAACCTGAATGTTATTCCGCGAAGGCTGCATATATTGTCCAATGGTGATAATGCTGCAACCATGCGCCAGGGCATCGTCCAACAATTGCAATACCTCCTCTTCGGTCTCTCCAAGGCCAAGCATAATACCTGTTTTGGCTTTCAGGCCTTTCGAAGCAATATAGGCCAATACCTTCAGACTTGTATCGTATTTTGCTTTTGTGCGTATCTGAGGAGTCAGTCGGCGAACAGTTTCAAGGTTGTGCGAAATGATGTTTGGCTTTTCGTCAATGATTTTATCAATCAGGTCTTCATGCCCATCAAAGTCAGGAATCAATACTTCTAAAGTAGTGGCTGGGTTTACACTTTTTACAGCCCTGATGGTTTCAGCCCAATGGTTGGCTCCATGATCTTTCAGGTCGTCGCGATCTACCGACGTAATAACAGCATGTTTCAATCCCATTAATCGAATGGATTCAGCTACTTTACGAGGTTCATCTGCATCGAGAGGTAACGGGCGGCCCGTGATGGTGTTACAAAACTTGCAGGCACGCGTACAAATATCGCCGGCTATCATCAATGTTGCCGTTCCTTTGCTCCAGCATTCACTCTGATTAGGGCAACGTCCACTCTGGCAAATGGTGTGAAGTCCATGCTCCTTAATGACCTGACTAACGTTTGAAAAGTTAGATTCACTGTATAATTTGGTTCTTAACCACTCCGGTTTTCGAATATATGTCATGATTTTATTTTTTTTATTCCACAAAGATAAATATAAACCCTCGTTTGCTCAACTTATTTCGGAAATAGTGCAACAGACAAAAGTTTTAGTTTAATACATTTTAAAGACCTTTTGTTTGTTTCTTTAATTATTTTTAGTTTTATATGCAATTAATTTACAAAAACACACAAAATAATATCAATCAAAAAAATCAAATAATTGATATTCAATAAAATAATTAAAGAAATATTTCTTTAATTTGACTATTTATTGTATATTTGCAATGAGATTTATTAGAGAAATATTTCTTTAATTATGCGCTTTACAACAACTATAAAGAACTCATTCATACGCTATAATAGCAAACCAAACATACTATTTTTCAGAAAATTAAAAAAAAATTGTTATGAAAGAAATTAAATTCAGTCTTGTATACCGCGACATGTGGCAATCGTCAGGAAAATATGTACCGCGTAAAGATCAATTAGAAAAAATTGCTCCTGTCATTATTGAGATGGGATGTTTTGCACGCGTCGAAACGAATGGTGGCGCATCGGAGCAAGTAAATTTGCTGTTTGGCGAAAATCCAAACGATGCAGTACGCACATTTACAAAGCCATTCAACGAAGCAGGTATACAGACCCATATGCTCGACCGTGGGCTGAATGGAATACGCATGAATCCGGTGCCTGCCGATGTGCGTGAACTTATGTACAAGGTAAAAAAAGCACAGGGCGTTGACATTACGCGCATCTTTTGCGGTTTGAATGATGTTCGGAACATTATTCCTTCCATTCAATACGCCAAAGCAGCCGGTATGATACCACAGGCTACTATGTGCATTACTTATTCGGATGTACACACAGCTGAATATTACATAAATATGTCGGAACAGCTGATTGCTGCCGGCGCCGAAGAAATCTGTCTGAAGGATATGGCCGGCATCGGACGTCCTGTTATGCTCGGAGAAATTGTGAAAGCCATAAAAACTTCACATCCTGACATTATTGTACAATACCACGGACACTCCGGACCCGGATTTTCAGTTGCATCTATGCTTGAAGTTGCCAAAGCGGGTGTTGATTATCTTGATGTTGCCATGGAACCACTTTCGTGGGGAATGGTTCATCCTGACGTAATAACCATTCAGGCCATGTTGAAAGATGCTGGTTTTAAAGTACCTGAAATCAATATGAAAGCGTACATGGAAGCCCGTAGATTGACTCAAAGTTTTATCGACGATTTCCTGGGCTATTTCATCGACGACCGCAACAAGTTCATGACTTCACTGCTGGTTGGATGCGGTTTGCCGGGCGGTATGATGGGATCGTTGATGGCCGACCTCAAAGGTGTACATATGGGCATTAACACCACCCTTAAAAACAATGGAAAAAAAGAACTCAGTACCGACGAACTGTTGGTTATGCTTTTCGACGAAGTAAAATATATTTGGCCAAAACTTGGAAATCCTCCTTTGGTAACTCCTTTCAGCCAGTATGTAAAAAACATTGCCCTGATGAATGTAATGTTCATGTTAAAAGGAGAACCCCGCTGGAGCATGATTGACAAAAACTCATGGGATATGATACTTGGCAAGGCCGGAAAGCTCCCTGGAACACTCGCTCCCGAAATCGTTGAGTTGGCCAGGAAAAACAACTATGAGTTTTTCGAAGGAAATCCGCAGGACAACTATCCAAATGAATTAGAACACTTCATTGCCGAAATGAAAGTAAATAACTGGGAAAGAGGCAAAGACGATGAAGAACTGTTTGAATTTGCAATGCACGAAAAACAATATCGCGATTTCAAATCAGGTGAAGCAAAAAAACGTTTCGATATGGAATTGGAATCAGCTATCAAGGAAAAATACACTAAAATGAATGTAGTTGTACCTGATATCCGCACATTGAAATATCCAAATGCCGAACCACTTGAAGCACCGGCTACAGGACGTGTACTTTGGGAACTCGATTTCGAAGAAAAATCGAAAGAACCGGTACATGGTAAACTTGTAAAAGAAAAAGAGGCTGTCTGTGCACTTCAAACCCGATACGGAATTGAACAAATTAACAGTTTCTGTAATGGTAGAATTGTAGGCATCGAAAGAAAACAAGGCGAAATGGTACGCAAAGGAGATGTAATTGCTTACATTGAACAAAACTAAATTTCATTTTTTTTGAATTAAACCGTTCGCAGTTTTGCGAACGGTTTTTTTATGCTCAATTTCTTAAAATTTTCATATCTTTGGACGTTTGAAATTGTGGCACATTTTATGTTATATTTAACAAAAATAAAATTATGAAAAAGATCAGATGTACGCCCATTTTACTATTGATATTAGCATTATTATCAATTAGTTTGATGTCATTTTCTTTTCATCGAAAAGTAAAAAATATAGATAAATATGACATCAAAAAAATAAGTCTTCGTTATGACTCTTTGCTCCTATTGCCCGGCAGCGAACATAAAATTGGTTTAGTGGTTTTCACCGCCGATAACGAAGTATTCAAAACATCCGGCTTTTCGAAGGGCACTGTGCGATGGAAAAACTTTAATATCGACATTCAAAACGCCCGTTTTAAAAACGGGACAATCACTATCGATAAAACAGAAAATTATCGTAACGCCTTTGTAGCTCTCAACTTCAGTCCGAAACATCAGCCCGAAAAAATTTTTCACGATACTTTGTGGTTGAATTACGAGAAAGAAATCAGGGTTTTTCCAGTTAATTCATTCAAGAAGATTCCCGGAACAAAGTTGAAATTCGGGTTACAGGTAACCTACGATAATTATAAGCAACACGTATTCACGAGTAATAAAGCGCTTAAAAAAGTACTGCCCGACTACGAAATACTCACGAAAGGCGGACGACAGGAAAACGGCGAATTTATTGCAAGCAATGATATTTTCGACAACCCCGATCATACTCCCGGTTTTCTTATCCAATTAAAGACCGACACGAACGTTTACGATATACTTGATTTCAGGTTCGACTATAAAGAAAATTACAAATATTATGCATTAGGGAATTCCGGGATATTCGGTTCGAGTGGATTCAGCGGTTCTTCCGGATCGACGGGCGAGCATGGCAGAGCAGGTCAGGATGGAGAACATGGATCAAACGGTTACCATGGCGATGACATTGATGTTTTTGTCGATGCCTATTATGATTCTATTGTTCAGAGCTCTCTGATAAAGGTTTTTCTTGAAAATCTAAGAACAAAAAAACAACAGCATTATTTAATTCATCCGCAAGGTGGAAGTCTTGTCATCAACGCATCAGGAGGAAGTGGGGGCTCAGGTGGTAGCGGTGGTAGCGGTGGAAACGGTGGAAATGGTTATACAGGTGAGTATTATACCGAATACTTTAAAGAGACGATTATAAAAAAAGATACAGCCGGAAAAGAGATCAAAGAGGAAATTACAAAACAAATCACAAAACAAAAACCCGGTGGTGATGGTGGACATGGCGGTCCGGGCGGGTATGGCGGTGCCGGAGGCCATGGTGGCGACGGCGGATATATAATTGTTTATCATACTCCGGCAGCCAGCCAGTATCTGAATTTAATAAGAATAGTGGTGAATAGTGGTAGCGGCGGCTCTGGGGGTAGTGGAGGTTATGGCGGAAACGGCGGAAGTGGTGGAAGCGGTAGTCCTTCGGGTAGAAATGGTGGTCACGGTATGAATGGTATGAATGGTCCTTCGGGTTACAGCGGATCAACAGGTAGAGTTGAATATAAACCTACGGATAAGATCCCATGGTAAACACAGAAAAGACGACAACCGTAAATGTTTTCATTTACGGCTGTCGTCTTTTATATTTAACAACACTTTTAAAGTCCGAAACCAAGTATTGAAATCTGATCGTAGATGGCACTTACTAATCCGACCAACACAATGGCGAGGGTGCAAATAACAAGACTTAATTTAACAGGAAAATCACTTTTTATTGTTTCAATCGGATTATCGTTTTTATTGATAAACATGGCTTTCACTACTATCAGATAATAAAACAAAGAAATAACAGTATTGAGGAGCGCTATAAATACCAACACGTAGAAACCTTGTTGAACAGCTGCTGAAAAAATAAAGAATTTACTAAAGAATCCAGCAAACGGAGGAATACCAGCCAGCGAGAACAGCGCCAACATCATTACCACACTTAATTTGGGATTGGTCTGATACAGTCCGTTGTAATCTTTTATATTGATTTTTCCCGAACGGTTTTCGATGACCGAAACCACGCCAAAAATGGCCAGGTTGGAGAATATGTACACCAAAATATAGTAAACCAGTGAACTCATACCTATAGCTGTTCCGCTAATGACGCCCAACAGAATGTAACCTGCCTGCGAAATAGACGAAAAAGCCAGAAAGCGTTTCAGATTTTGTTGACGAATGGCAAAAACGTTGGCCAGCGTAATGCTCACGACGATAATGCCGTAAAGCATTGCCTGCCATTGATCCACCATATTGCCAAATACTTTTATAAATATGGTAAACAACACAAACACAGCCGAACCTTTTGATATGACCGAAAGATAGGAAGTGATACTTGTGGGAGCGCCTTCGTAAACGTCGGGTGTCCAGAGGTGAAAAGGTACAAGGGATATTTTAAAAAACAATCCCACCGAAAAGAACACCAGGGCCATAAGTTGAAGTGGTCCGCCGGTAAGCAGTACTGCCAAATCGTTGAAATATAAAGTTCCGGTAGCGCCATAAATCATCGACATACCAAACAGCGATATACCCGAAGCAAAAACGGAACTCAGAATATACTTAGCACCTGCTTCGGCCGATTTGTGATTGTATTTATTAAATGCCACCAGGGTAGCCATAGGAATAGCAGCTGTTTCGATACCGATAAAGAACAAAAGAAAATGTCCGGCCGACATCATAAAATACATTCCGAGCAAAGTAGAAAGTGTAAGGAAATAGAATTCGCCCCTGCGCACAATACTTTCTTCGCCATTGAGCCAGTGATGCGCCTGCAGAAAAATAATGATTGTTCCTACGTTCAAAATTGTTTTTACATAAGTAAGCATTGGAACATAGTTGTACATTCCGCCTGCTATTTCGAAGGGATTACGTGGTACACAGTTGAGTAAGGTATGTACCGAAAACAGAACAATAGCCACAGGCTGAAAATAACGAAGGCTCTTTTCTCTACCAAAAATATCGTAGATCAAAAGTATCACTATCACTGCCAGCAGCGAAAGTTCGTCGTGTAATTGTAGAAAACTTATATAGTCCATATTGAATTCAATATTACCCCCAACCCCTAAAGGGGAGTCAGAAATATTAGTTTTATTTTATTTATAAACCGAAAATCTCACTTTCGAAAATTGGTAATTCCCATTCACTTTATCCTCTTTCTTATTCCCCCTTTAGGGGGTTAGGGGGCAGTTTTATGGGTTTAAATTATTCACTACCGGCATCAAACTGTCGTGAATCATATTCGATATCCACAATGGCATTGAGCCCAATGCAACAATAGCAATAATAAGCGTTACCACCGAAATGCGTTCCCACCAGGTGGCGTCGGTGAGTTCTTCATGATGCGGATCCTGAACTTTACCAAACAGAATTTTACCTACCACACGTAGAATATAAACCGCTGTAATTACAATGGATGAAGCGGCAACTATCGTTAGCACGCGATGAAAAGTATCTGTTTCCTGAAACGAGCCAACGAAAATTGTCATTTCGGCTACAAAACCACTTAAACCGGGTAAACCTAAAGAAGCCAAACCGGCAATTACATAACTGACACCCAGAAAAGGCAATATTTTCATTAAACCACCCATTTGAGTAATCAAACGCGTATGAGTTCGTCCGTAAATCATACCGATCAGGGCAAAAAACAATGCTGTCATTAATCCGTGCGAAAGCATTTGCAATACGGCGCCTGTCATGGCTGTTTCGTTCATCATCAATATGGCAAAAAGCACCAATCCACAGTGACTTACCGAAGAGTAAGCATTGATATATTTCAGGTCGGTTTGCACAACGGCCGAAAATGCGCCGTAAACCACACTGATACCTGTAAGAATTAAGAAAATCCAGGCCATTTCGTGCGCCGCTTCGGGCATCAAATACATTGCCACGCGGAAAGCACCATATCCACCCAGTTTCATCAAGACACCAGCATGAAGCATCGATACTGCTGTAGGCGCTGAAGCATGACCATCGGGCGACCATGTATGGAAAGGAAACAAAGCGCCCAACACACCAAAGCCCATAAAGGTGAGTGGAAATAAATAATATTGTGCCGAGAGCGGAATTGTTTTTTGTGCAATATCAAGGATATTCATACTTTCGGCTCCTGAAAAATAGTAAATTCCTAAAATACCAACAAGTAACAATGCCGACCCTCCCATCAACATCAAAGTCAGTTTCATGGCTGCATATTCCTTTTTTCCTGTTCCCCAAATACCAATGAGCAGATACATCGGGATCAATGCAATCTCGTAGAACATAAACATTGTGAACAGGTCAATAGAAATAAAGAACCCGTACACTCCTATCGAAAGGAGGCAAAACCAGAGAAAAAATTCCTTCGGAAGCGGATCGATGCGCCACGAAGCAAAAACACCGGTAAATACTATGACAGAAGTAAGTATAAGCATAGCCACCGACACCCCATCAACGCCCACCGAATAATGGATATTGAAAGCAGCATACCAAACCACATCGGCACGAAAAAGCATTTCGGCCACATTCCCCGAAGCTCGTTCGGCGAGATACATATAGGTCAGTATTGCCGAAAACGCAAGCAAGATAGTAGCTCCCGTAGCCGCAATAAAATTGATCTGACCACGGTTCTTAGCAAAGAACAACGCTATCATCATCAAAAGAGGAATAAGTACGAAAATAGATAAGAAATTCATATCTTGTAAAATTTACGATTCACAATTACATAAACAGCGATTAAACAAATATCACCAACGCAGCTATCATAATAGCTCCCAGCAAAATAACGAAAGCATATTGCTGCACTTCACCCGACTGGAACCCTTTAATGCGTCTCGAAGTCCATTGAGTAACATTGGCAAATCCATTCATGGTAGCATCAATCACATGACGGTCGAACCAGGCAATGGGAGTTGATATATTATTGAATATAACTTTTTTGGTAATAAACATATACACTTCGTCCACATAAAAACGGTGACTTGCCGCCTTGTGTAAACCCGAAAAGGTAGTAGCAAGTTTCGCCGGAGTTTTGCTGTCCTTCATATAGAATACGGTGGCCAAAGCAATTGATAAGAGCGCTACAACAACGCTTATGGTGGCCGTTGTCATATCCAGCTCGCTGTGGAATGCTACACCATCGCTGCTTACAAAATTGCCAAAAGGAATGACCCAGCCTGCAAAAACAGTTACAGTTGCAAGGAATACCAATGGAAACACCATTGCAAATGGCGATTCGTGAGGAGTGTGAGCATGTTTGTGTTCTTTTCCCCAGAAAATATTATAATACAATCGGAACATATAAAATGCAGTCAGACCAGCTGTAAAAGTCATCAATGCTCCGAAATAGGGATTAAAATTGAAAACAGCAGTCAGAATTTCGTCTTTACTGAAAAAACCTGAAAAAGGAGGAATACCCGCAATGGCCAGACAAGCAATAAGGAATGTCCAGTGGGTAAACGGCATATATTTTCGCAGGCCGCCCATTTTGCTCATTTCGTTGCTGTGAACGGCATGAATAATAGAACCGGCTCCCAGGAACAATAAGGCTTTAAACATAGCGTGCGTAAAGAGGTGGAACATTCCGGCCATATAACCGAGTCCTTCTTCTCCACCCATTTTGGAAACACCCAAAGCCACCATCATAAATCCGATTTGAGAAATGGTAGAGAACGCGAGTACACGTTTAATATCTGTTTGTACACAAGCAATTACAGCAGCAAAAAGTGAAGTAAAAGCACCTACATAAGCAATGCCGTGTAATACATCCGGAGCATACAAAATATAAACAGGGAAAAGACGAGCCACCAGATAAACCCCTGCAACAACCATAGTGGCAGCATGAATCAATGCTGAAACAGGCGTCGGGCCTTCCATGGCATCGGGCAACCAAATGTGCAAAGGAAACATGGCCGACTTACCGGCGCCACCAATAAAAATAAGCGCCATAGCCCAACTCATCACCGAAATTCCCATAAACGAAGCGCCTGCTGTGCTTGCAAAAACACTGGCATCGCCCGAAGTCAAAATTCCGAAATCAAATGTTTTTGTATAAAACGAAAGGAACAAAATACCAATCAGAAAAAATAAATCGGCAAAACGGGTAACAATAAATGCCTTCTTCGAAGCAGCAACAGCTTCGGGCTTAGTATAATAAAATCCGATCAGCAAATACGATGAAACACCCACCAACTCCCAGAAAATATACATCTGAAATATATTGGTAGACAGTACAAGTCCTAACATCGAGAAGGTAAAGAGCGAAAGAAAAGCATAGTAACGTTCGAATCCCTTTTCGCCTTTCATATATCCAAGACTATAGATGTGCACCATCATCGAAACCGTTGAAATAACCACCAGCATCATTACCGAAATTGGATCGAGCAAAATGCCCAGATTGATGTGAAGATGTTCGGTGAATCTTAACCACTCCATCTGAAATGGTATTATCTTCTGATAGGTTCCACTCATATCGGCCGAGCTGAAATACATCCACGCCGTGTAATACGAAAGCAAAGTTACGATACCCAGAACAGTAGTTCCAATAGTTCCGGCCACTTTGGGTTTCCATTTGGTATCCATCAGTCCCAGCACCACAAAACTCAACAAAGGCAGAACTAATATTAATAATGTATATTGCATCTTTTCTGATTTACAATTTTAAAAATATCTTTTGAAAATAATCAACAACTCATTTCAACACTTCTGTGTTTTCGGAAGGTTCCACTGGTTCCTGAAGTTCGTTCAAACTATCAACCTCCACATGCCCCAAATTACGATAGATATTGATAACAATAGCAATGGCAACAGCAGTTTCGCAAGCCGAAATAGCAATAGTGAAAAGAGCAAAAAAGAATCCTTCCATATTTTCGGGATAGAGATAACGGTTGAAAACCGCAAAATTTATATCTATCGAATTCAATATTAATTCTATAGAAATCAGAATCATCAAAAGACTTTTACGGGAAAGGAAACCATAAACCCCCGAAAAGAACATAATCAAACTTACTACCATGTAGGCTTCCAACGGTACGATACCCGAAAAGAAGTTTGTAAAAATGTCACCCATTTTAATTTTCTATTTTATTATTTACAAATAAATTATCTTACGATCGTTTTCGGGCAATCATAATAGCCCCCACAATACAAGCTAAAAGCAGAATACTCACGGCTTCGAATGCCAGCATGTACTGAAACTTGCCTGTTCCCATCAGCGTCATACCTATATGTTTTGTATCAATTTCGGTTTGTTCCACCAAAGTATATACTTTTTTGATATTGCTGAAGATAATAACACCACAAAACAAAGCCCCGACAATTGACAATACAATGGCTAATGTTCGCTGCTTCAACGATTCAGGCGTGATGCGATCGCCGGGTTTCTGCGTCAGCAAAATAGCAAAGATAAAAAGCACCATAATACCACCGGCATACACTGCTGTCTGAACAGCAAAAAGGTAGGTATAACCCAATAAAAGATACAAGCCGGCAGTTGCCAGAAGTACGAATAACAAGTAAGTAGCCGAACGAATCAAACGTCCTGAAGTGACTGCCATCACTGAAAATACAGCAATAATCAGTGCTAAAATGTAAAATATAATTTGTTGTGCCATAGAATAATGTGCCTATATGCTAATTTGAAAATATGCTAATTTGAAAATAACTGAGTACAACTGTTTTTAAAATCAAGTGTTCAACTCAATTAACCTTATTCTCCTGTTCCTTTGGCGGAGCTTGCGGAGCCGCTTTTTTCTCTCTCAATTTAGATCCTTCGTGATTGAGTTGATGCACCATATTTTTACGTGTAAAAGCTGCATTTTCAAAATGATTTGTGAACACAATTGCATCCGAAGGACAGGTAATTACACATAAATTACAGAATGTACACATGCCCAGATCGAAAATATGCTTGTCAAGAATTTTTTTCTTCTTTCCATCTTCGGTTTCAATCATTTTTGAAATCACCTGAATAGTTCCGTTCGGACAATTCATTTGGCAGATACCACAAGCAGTACAGGCATGTTCGTTGTTTTCGTCGTGTGGCATAATGAGTTCTCCTCTGAAGCGCTCCGAAATAACCAATGTATCCCTGTTTTCGGGATATTGCTGCGTTACTTTCTTCGTCCAGAGTTCCTTCCATGTCACCGACAAGCCGGTAAGCAGAGAATTAACCCCTCCGAATAAATCTGATATATATTGTGTAAATGATCTCATTTCTTTTTTGTTTTTAATCCTTGTTCTTTTGTCCAGGTTCTAATATCTTTTGCCTTTGATCTTTTACCTTTATTCTTTTGTCTTTTGTCTTTGTTCTTTTATCTAAAGTCTGTAGACCTTTGACTTTTGTCTTTTGTCTTTTGTCTTTTGTCTTTCGTCTTTGTTCTGTTTAAAAAATATCCGTCAAAGTCAAACCTGTTAATACTAAAATCACCATTACCAGAATATTTACCAGGTTGATTGGCAAAAGGTATTTCCATTCAAGGTTGAGCAACTGGTCGATACGCAAACGCGGGAAAGACCAACGCACCCACAAACTAATAAAAATCATGACCGACACTTTTCCTAAAAACCACAGATACGAAGGAATATACCACATTAACTGGTTAAATGTATCCCAACCACTGATTTGCAAAGGTAACCAACCACCCAGAAAAACTGTAGTGGCAATGGAAGCAATAATAAACATATTGAGGTATTCGGCCAGGTAAAAGAATCCAAACTGGAGACCTGAATACTCGGTGTGATAACCTGCTGTAAGCTCCGATTCGGCTTCGGGTAAATCGAACGGGCCACGATTGGTTTCGGCATGACCTGAAATAAGGTAAATCACAAAAGCCACGATTGAAGAAATATGTCCGTTGAAAATATTCCAGCAATAAGTCTGACTTTCAATCATAGCACTGAATTGCATAGTTCCCGAAAGTACCACCATAGTCATCAACGCAAAACCAGCCGAAAGCTCATAGCTTACAAACTGCGCTCCACTACGCATGGCTCCAATCATGGAATACTTGTTATTGCTCGACCATCCGGCCAGCAAAACTCCAATAATGCCAAGCGAAGAAACGGCAGTAACATAAAACACCCCAATATTAAAATCGATGGCATGTAAACTTTTACCAAAAGGAATGGCGCCAAAAGTGAGCATTGAAGCCACAATCATGAAAAACGGAGCAGCATAAAACAGAAACTTATCCACTTTATTGATATGGATAATTTCCTTTATAAGAATTTTAAGCACATCCGCCACTGTTTGGAAAATACCATACTTCCCTACCCTGTTCGGACCGACACGTGCCTGAAAAAATGCCGTAATTTTACGTTCGACATATATTAAAATCATGGCAAAAACAGCGTAAGCGGCCAGCAAAGCCACGCCTACAAGGATCAGTTCAATAAAAATAGCCCAGAACTCAGGTAAGTTTTCTGTCAAAACAGAATTGATCCAGGTTGTCAGATTCGTAAATTCTAAAGGTTGAGAATAACTTTGAAACATATATTTTTCTCTTCGTACAATTTAAAATTGCAAATAGTAAATAGTAAATATATAAATGCTAAATGGATTTATCTGTCGATATCCGGAATTACATAATCCATCGAACCGCCAATACCAATAAAATCTGATATTTTTTCGTTCTTACAGATCAGTGGCATCACCGATACCAATGCCATAGAGGGCGAACGGAACTTCATACGATAAGGCGTTTTGTCACCGCGACTTTCGATATACAATCCGAATAAACCCTTACCGGCTTCAACTCCCTGAAAATATTCTCCTTCAGGAAGTTTTATAATGGCTTTTGTTTTAGCACAATGATCACCTTCAGGAATATTATCAATCAGTTGTTCAATTATTTTGAGTGATTCCTCTATTTCGTCGAGCCTGTTCATATATCGTGCATAAGAATCACCTTCGCTACGGATAATTTCTTTAAAGTCTACTTTATCGTAAAGCGCATAGGGTTGATACTTACGAACATCGCATGACCAGCTCGAAGCACGTCCGGCAGGTCCGGTAACGGCATAACTGATAGCATCGGCAGTTTGTAATTTTCCAATACCTACCATACGTCCCAGGGCAATTACATTGTGAGAGAAGAAACGGTCGTATTCTTTTAATTTTTCGCGCATGTAAGGAATAAATGCCTTTACATCTTTCTGAAAATCATTGTAGATGTCGAACATAACACCACCTATCACATTCTGATTGATGATCAAACGTCCTCCACATGTTTTATCAAAAATATCGAGGATGTGTTCTCGTTCGCGCATACCGTATATAAAAGCAGTAGTAGCGCCCAAATCGTTGGTTTGCGCCGACCATGCCAACAAGTGCGAACTGATGCGGTTCAATTCATCCATAATGGTTCGAATGTACTGAGCACGCTCGGGAACCTCAATTCCTCCTGCTTTCTCCACACACATACAAAGTGCATGACGGTTAATGTTAGCCGACAGATAATCCAATCGGTCGGTAAAGTGAAGCGTCTGCGGATAGGTCATGCCTTCGCACAGTTTTTCGATGCCACGGTGAATATAACCACTGTGTACATCTATCTTTTTTACAATTTCACCATCCAAAGCCGTACGGAAATGCATTACACCGTGGGTGGAAGGATGCTGTGGGCCTATATTTATAATATAATCGTCCGGTTCAAATATATTTACAATTTCTTCTTTCAGTCCATCGGCTGTTTCCATTATGCGTGGTGCAGTGTCGATCATTTCACGGCTGATGATGGAAACGGGATTTAATTCAGGATTTGCATCATAATCTTTGCGCATAGGAAATCCAACCCAGTCATCGTTCAACAGAAAACGACGCATGTCAGGATTATTGATAAACCTGATGCCGTACATGGCAAAAACTTCGCGTTCGTTGAAATGAGCAGTTTCGTATAAATCGGTAATGGAGTAAAGGAGCGGATTTTCGCGATCGGATGTTCCGGTTTTTACAATAAGTTCCTTTGAAGGATCTTTGGAAGAGGAAAGTAAATAAATAACGCCGAGTTTTTCGCCCCAGTCCATTCCTATCAGGTAAACAAGATAATCAAATGGCAGTTCCTTGTTGTCATGGAGCGTTTTTAATAACGGATGGAGGTCTTTAGGCTCAACCGTTATCGTGAGTTTTTCTTTATCGTCGAATACAGCTTCTTTAATTGTATCCTTTATGATCTGTTTTATTTTTTCCATTTGAATTTCTATTTTCCTTCTACACGTTCGGGTTTCTTAAGGAATTGTTCTACTTTAATTTTACGTTGCAATTGCATTAATCCGTAAAACAAAGATTCAGGACGGGGCGGACAGCCGGGCACATAAACATCCACAGGGATGATGGTATCAACACCTTTTACTACGTGGTACGAATTAATAAAAGGACCGCCCGAAATAGCGCAACCACCCATGGCCAACACATATTTAGGTTCAGCCATTTGGTCGTACACACGTTTGATAAGCGGAGCCATTTTGTGAACAATAGTACCCGAAACCACCATAAGGTCGGCCTGACGTGGACTGTTGCGCGTTACCTCCATGCCAAAACGCGATATATCGTAATGCGCTGCTGCTGTAGCCATAAATTCGATACCACAACAACTGGTGGCAAAAATAAGTGGCCAGATAGAGTTGGATCTACCCCAGTTGATCATATCGTCGAGCGTACTGATAACAACATTTACACCGTTGGCTTTCAGCTCTTCTACATAATTTTCGAGGTATTCGTTATCATTGAATTCCTCATTCGGAATACCTTTTATGTGTATATTTTTTACTTCCATTTTAACACTCCTTTTCTCCATGCATAGGCCAATCCAAGCCCGAGGATAGTTAAGAAAAACAAAATACTTACCAGACCCGGCATACCAAGTTCACGCACAATAGTAGCCCATGGAAACAAAAATATTGCTTCCACATCGAACATCAAGTAAAGAATTGCGTAAAGATAATAACCGGCTTTGAATTGCATCCACGAAGTTCCGTGGGTTGGAATTCCGCATTCATAGGGTTCGCCCTTCTGAGGGTTGAACGATTTTGGGGATAACAAAATAGCCATTCCCAGTCCACCTACTACCAAAATGATCCCTGTCAGAAATACTGCTAAAAACAGTGACAAATTACTCATAACACCTTTTTGAATTTATAGCTCAAAAAACGGTGCAAAGGAACTACAAAAATTTGAATCTTTATTCTTTTTTTGCAATTATTTTTAGTCTGTACCTATTTGTTTCGTTATCGTGAACACAACAAATTTAAACGACATTAATTGTCACATTTCCAAATAATTATAAAACATTCTCAATTTTCGTTTTGAATTCCCGTGAAAATTATTTTGATTTATTAACACACTGACAAATTTTTCTACTTTGAGCAAAAAAGGGTGATGCTGCTTTATCTCATTCCATATCTCAAAATGATCTTGAAAATTACGGAAAAAGAAATAAAAGTACTATTTTTGCAAAAAAATAGATGCGAATGAAAAGCAAAATGCTCATAACAATTACAAACCGACAACATTCAACACATTCCCATGTTTAAAAACCTGTTTATAAAGAAAACCTTATTTGAGCTTGAAGCTGAAGCACAGCAAAACAATTCATTAAAACGGCATCTCACTGCCATGAATCTTGTGTTGCTCGGCATAGGATGTGTTATCGGTGCCGGTATTTTTGTGCTTACAGGTTCGGCTGCCGCTATGTACGCAGGCCCAGCTGTGGCCATTTCATTTGCAATTTCAGCTGTAGGGTGTATGTTTGCCGGACTTTGTTATGCCGAGTTTGCTTCTATGATCCCGATTTCGGGAAGCGCATACACTTATGCTTACGCCACTATGGGTGAATTTATTGCATGGATCATTGGCTGGGATTTAATTTTGGAATACCTTTTCGGTTCAGCCACTGTGGCTGTAGGCTGGAGCGGGTATGTAGTAAGTTTGTTCGAGTACTTTAATATACATTTACCTGCCTCCATCAGCCAAAGTCCGTTTATCTTCGATGCCAACGGTTGGCGAACTTCTGGTGCAATTATTAATTTCCCGGCAATATTTATTGTTGGTTTAATGACGACTTTATTGATTGTTGGAATAAAAGAATCAGCCAAACTTAACAATATCATTGTAATTATTAAAGTTGCAGTGATTCTTTTATTTATTGGTTTTGGCATTTCGCACATCGAAGTAAGCAACTGGACTCCTTTTATTCCCGAGAACACAGGAACATGGGGACATTTCGGTTGGTCGGGCATCCTGACAGCTTCGGGAGTTATCTTTTTTGCCTACATTGGTTTCGATGCTGTATCCACGGCTTCTCAGGAAGCCATCAACCCAAAGCGCGACATGCCGATAGGCATTCTGGTTTCGCTGGCAGTGTGCACGTATTATATATCGCTGTAAGTCTTACGCTTACAGGTATTGTCAATTATAAAGAACTGAATGTACCGGCGCCGATTGCTATTGCCATTGATAAATTCGGTTCGAACATGCTTTGGTTAAGTCCGATCGTGAAATTGGGCGCCATCGCAGGATTGAGCTCGGTAGTCCTCGTTTTATTGATGGGGCAATCGCGTATTTTTTACATTATGGCGCACGATGGTCTGCTCTGGAAAAGTTTTGCGAAGGTGCATCCGAAATTCAAAACGCCACACAATGCTACTATAGTTACGGGATTGTTTTCCGCATTTTTTGCAGGTTTTTTCCCCATCGGGTTATTGGGCGAATTGGTTTCAATCGGCACCTTGCTTGCATTTATAATTGTTAGTTTGGGTATAATTATACTTCGAAAAACAGAACCCAACGCCCCCCGTGGATTTCGCACTCCGTGGGTGCCTTTTGTTCCAATTATGGGTGCCTTCATTTGTATTATCGAAATGGCATCGCTCCCACTCGACACCTGGGTACGACTCCTGGCTTGGATGGCCATAGGTTTTGTTATTTATTTTACATATGGTCGAAAGCACAGTAAAGCCAGGCAAAATTTAAAGCAATAAATGCGACAAATCCTCTCTTTTGCTTTGCTGTCGAAATCCGAAGTGGCATAAAAAACATCATTGCGAATAGCAATATCCTGAAAACAAAGGCCATTGAAGGCAGTTACAATGACGTCTTACAACGTTTCAATGGCCATCGAAGGTCAATACAGACGGCTTACTTTGCCTTTCTGACGCTATCAATTGTTGAAGCGTTGAATTGTTGAACTATTGAATCATGAAAGCTTGGAATTCTACATTATTTACCCTTCAACCCATAGCGTTTAGCCCTTACACCAATTATGAATTCTCAAAAATTTCATCTTTTTTTTGTAAAAACACATAAACTTTGAGTTGCTGCATGCTGTTTGTTTATTAAGCAAACTGTAATTTTCAACTTCTTAGTTTCAAAAAAAAATGAACACTGCTTTGTTTTGGTTTCGCCGTGATTTGCGTTTCGATGATAATGCCGGATTGTTTTATGCCTTGAAAAGCGGACTGGCTGTTCTTCCGGTTTTTATTTTCGATACCAATATCCTTCAGCAATTAGAGGATAAGCAGGACAAGCGGGTGGATTTAATTCATCAGCGCTTGACCGAATTGAATTCCGAACTGCAAAAGCACGGTTCTGCTTTGCTTGTGAAATACGGTAACCCCGTGGAGATACTGCCTGCACTCTGCGAACAATTCAAGGTGAGTCAGCTATTTTTAAACGAGGATTATGAGCCTGACACTATTGCCCGCGACAATAAAATCATGAGAATGGCTGCCGCCAAAAACATTGCTTTCCTCAGCTTTAAAGATCAGGTGGTTTTTGCTAAAAACGAAGTACTCAAACCGGATGCTACACCTTACACTGTTTTTACTCCTTATTCCAACAAGTGGAAATCGCTGCTGCGCGAGACTACAATTCCTACCTTCAATTCGGAAGCTTTGCTCGATAAGTTTTATAAATCCAACTCATTTACTATCCCTTCGCTTGCCGAAATTGGCTTCAAAGCAACGGGAGTAAGCTGGAAGGCGCCCCACCTATCGGATGATATTTTGAAGAACTATTCTGAAATGCGCAACTTTCCGGCGGTAGAAAACGGGACTTCACATCTTAGCGTTCATCTTCGCTTCGGCATCTTAAGTATTCGTAAAATAGTCCAAAAGGCCTTGGCAACTAACGAACAATTCTTAAATGAACTGATTTGGCGGGAGTTTTTTATGATGATTTTATACCATTATCCCAAAGTAGTTCGGCTATCGTTCAAACCCGGCTATGATGAAATAAAGTGGCGAAACAACGAAGCGGAGTTTGAAAAATGGTGCGAAGGAAAAACCGGTTATCCGCTGGTGGACGCCGGCATGCGCGAATTAAATGCTACCGGACTTATGCACAACCGTGTACGAATGGTGGTTGCTTCGTTTCTGATCAAGCATTTATTGATCGACTGGCGCTGGGGCGAAGCCTATTTTGCACAAAAGCTGCTGGACTACGACCTTTCGGCCAATAACGGCAACTGGCAGTGGGCTGCTGGTTGCGGATGCGATGCTGCGCCCTACTTTAGGGTTTTTAATCCTACTGAGCAACTAAAAAAATTCGATGCCCAAATGCAATACGTTCGTCGCTGGGTACCCGAAATTGACCTCCCATCCTACACTACCCCAATAATCGAACATAGTTTTGCCCGAAATCGCGTACTCGAAGAATTTAAACGGGCACTGGACAGTTTCGGGTTCTGAGTTTTGAGTTCCGGGTTCGGTTCACCGCTTCAGTTAATCAATTTTTCAATTAATCAGTTATTCAACAGTTCAACGATTCAACGATTTGAATTTCGGGTTTTGGCAGAGTAGTTTCTGTTCAATGTTGTTAAGTTAAGCCTGAAAGGTAGGGTGAAAATAATTAACTGTATATTTTTAAATTCTTCGTTCTAAAATGCGACAAATAAGAAGAACGCGTATTTACGCTAATTTGGCAGATTTAATAACGAACAAGAAAAAATGCAAACATTTTTGTTTTTTCTCCTGAAGCAATCCCGATTTATTGTAATTAGAAATCCGTTTGAAATTTTAGAAATCCGTCTTATCCGCTAGATTAGCGTACATCAGCGTTCCATTCTTATTTGTTTTGTGTGATAGTCTACATATTGATTTATACAAATACAAGTTGTAGAACATAGATATTTCCATTGAATTGCTGACTTCTGACACCCCACCTGAAAGGGTTTAATATCACTTCAATTTTAATTAAATAAAATCAAATCTTCTACAATTATATCGTTTTGTTTAACTAACTTTGGCAGCAGATATCTTTTCGAAAAATACTAAAAACAATCAACCTGAGATGAATCGTTAATTTCAGCCTTATATCAGTATAAAATGGAAAAAGTAACATGCAACAATTGCGGAAGCGAAAACACATCGAAAGCCAGGTATTGCTCGGCCTGCGGCTTCGAACTGCCTGTGCGTACAAACACGATGGAAGAAACTGTGTTTGAACAAAGGCCTGTGAAACAAAAAGTCAACACTAAAACTTTAGTTACAATTGTAGGAATCATTGCATTTGCGCTGGCCTACATGGCCGTTCAACATTTTTTCTTTAGCAGCACATCCATCGACAATGGAATGATGAAGATTGCCAGCGAAATCAACAAATCCTGCCCCATCATGGTAGATGCCGAAACCCGTCTCGACAATACAACAGGGATGACAAACAAGATTTTTCAGTACAACTACAGCCTTGTGAATATGGAGAAAGCAACAGTTGATACAATGGCCCTACGAAATTATCTGGAGCCTGTGATTATCAATTTAATAAAAACGAATCCGCAAATGAAATATCAGCGCGATAACGAATGGACTTTGAATTATAATTATAAAGATAAAAACGGCGTTTATTTGTTTATGCTCTCCATCACCCCCGATAAATACAAAGAGTGAAACGCTGCATCTGCAAAAAATGCGAAGTGCTTAAACAATAAATATATTTAATTTTTAATCTTTTAGCGTCGGTATTTGTTTAAAATAACATACACAATTAAAAAATCAACAAAAAAATGGGAATTCTAGCAACAATTATTATCGGAGCTTTGGCCGGTTGGCTGGGCAGTACACTTTACAAAGGCAACGGCCTTGGTCTATTGTGGAATATCATAGTAGGTATCGTGGGTGGAGTTATCGGTTCGTGGTTATTCGGACTTGTTGGCATTAGTCTGGGTAGTGGTTGGATAAGCGCTATCATTACCGGAGCCATTGGCGCCATCGTTTTATTGTTTGTGATCAACCTGATAAGAGGCAAGAAGTAAAAGGGAAAAACCCACAAACAGTAGCTACTTTTCAACTAAAAAAAACCTGGAACTTAATTGTTTCAGGTTTTTTGCTATTTATCGGTTGCATTATTGTCCTCGTTGTCGGTAGGAACAGTGTAAATGATTTTCATCTTTTTCTGTTTCAGCAAATGCCTGGTCAGTGGCTTTATCCGTAGCGCTTTTATTCCTTCGGCAGCAAGTTGTGCCATTTCCATTGCCCCGGCTTCAACAAAATGCGTATCATCTGCTTTGCCTTCGGGATGTGCTTTCCATTGCCCCGGTTCGATGTGCATATAGAGCTTTTTAGACCCTTCCACGCCGTATCGATGCAGTATTTCAAGACTTCTTGTGTTCATATCAATGAAAGGTACTTGTAATTCGTTGGCCAATTTATGTACGATCGGTGCATAAACGGAATGCGTATTCACCGGACTTCCTATGCTGTCGAATTTGCGTCGGGCTATGGGCGAACAAAGGATGGGATGCGCTTTTTTTGCCAATACATCAGCCACCATTTTTCTGTAATTCGCTTCAAATTCAGCTTCGGTAGTGTACGATTTTTTAGTGGCGATCTCATCGTTGTGTGCAAACTGAATAATTACAAAATCGCCCTCTCCCAGCCTGCTCATCACTTTATCCCACAAACCCTGTTCGATAAAAGTTCGGGTGCTTCTTCCGTTGCGGGCATGATTTTCAATCACCACATCCTTGTCGAAAAACGAAGGAAAAACCATCCCCCAGCCTCTTTCGGGTGTATCTGCTATCGGCTTTTTATCCGCCATTGTGGAGTCGCCCACCATAAACACTTTCACAGGTTTGGCTTTTCCGGCACTCAACACTACAGCAATCATAGTCAGAACAATAAGGTATAAATACTTGTGCATGCTAACGATATAGTTATTTGAAATTTATAATTTCTTTCAACACGCCTTCAGCAGGATTCCAGCCATCATCTCCCTTCAGCACATTTTCAACCGTCCATTCGGCAGCTTGTTTCTTTGTGAGCTGGTGCGACCATTTTACACGTTTCGTTATATCAGCTCCCGGACCATAATTACCGTATTCAGCATAAAAGGAAGTTTTTTCGGCCACCGGTTTTTTCCAGTTGTGCCAGCCTTCGGGTCGTATGTGTGCACCCAACTCACATTCGCGGAAAACTGTTTTGGCATAATTGCGCCAGGGTCGACCCAGGTACATCATTTTCACCGTTGGTTCTGCTGTGAGCTTACACTTATAAAACAAATAACCGTATTTTGTATTTTGCAAGGTAGAAGCCGCTGTGATATACGATTCCTTTAAACTATGAATCTCGCATTCGTCGAAAACAGCTGTGGACCAACCGAAAATAAAATCGGTAGTGCCTTCGATATAGCAGTTTTTATAATACTGTCGACTGTTGTCGGCATAAGTAAAAAGTGTATCCTGAAAGCCAAGAAAACGGCAGTTGAAAAACACAGACCGGTCGGCGCTTACATGAGCTGCCACTGCCTGCCCTACTGGTCCGGCTGAGTTTTGAAACGTTATGTTTTCGGCATAAAAATCGCGTCCGAACACATAAAACGTAGCCGAACCCGATGTACCTATCTCATCTCCAAAAATAGATTTTTTCTGTGCCCAGTCGCCATAAGTGATAATTGTTTTATCAACGCTTTCGCCAATGAGCGAAACCAGCTGTTTCGATGCCGGAAGAATCAGCTTTTCTTTGTAAATACCATTTTTCACAAAGATATTGGTGCGTTTCTTCCTGTAATCGGGCACCGCATTGATAGCTGCCTGAAGGGTTGTGAAATCGCCCGAACCATCCTGCGCCACTACCAAATGGATAGAATCGATCAATACAGCAGTTTTTTCGTTGCCCCCTGTTGTAAAAGTTTGCGCAAGCAATGTTTGAAACGAAAAAAGAACGAAAAGGACAATCAATTTTATGTGTTTCATCTGTTTATAAATTATATATCTGCCCCCTAACCCCAGCCCCCTAACCCCCTAAAGGGGGAATAAGAACGGGAATAAGAGGAGAACAAAGAATGTTTAGTGAAATTTCAATCAGCTACTTATATAAATTGTAAATCGTAAATCTTTAAATAGTAAATACTTCAGACTCTATTTCTGAACTCAATCATTGACGATCCAACTCCATGGCTGCCAAAATAAAAGGCCCTATCACTTTCGGATCATCGCTGCGTACAGGTTCGTTGATATAATACTCGTAAGAACCATCTCGGTAAGGCGTTCCGCCCAATCCGGCTACACTGCAAGCACGAGTGATTGAATAAGTACCATCAGCGTTCTGAATGATGCTGTGTTCCACAAGTCCTTCAAAAGCTTTTACTGCACATTTTCTGTACTTGGGCTTTAAATAACCATTGTTTGCCCCTTTGGCAATGGCATACGAGAACATAGCGGTTCCTGTTGATTCAAGATAATTCCCTTTGGCTTTTGGTAAATTAGTCACCTGGTACCACATTCCTGTTTTCTTGTCCTGATATTTTAAAAGCGCTTTTGTCAACCTGTTGAATATTGAAATTAATTTCGACCGATCGGGGTGATTTTCTGGCAAATAGTCGAGCACATCCACAAGAGCCATCATGTACCAACCCATACTTCTGCTCCAGAAATTAGGCGACTGTCCTGTCACCGGGTTTGCCCATTGCTGCGTGCGACTTTCGTCCCAACCATGGAAATTTAAGCCTGTACGGGCATCGAGCGTATATTTATCGGCCACAATAAATTGTTTTGCAACGTCATCAAAATTGGCAGGTTCATTAAAAACTGCTCCATATCTGGCATAAAATGGCGAACCCATATAAAGACCATCGAGCCATACCTGATGCGGATAAATCTTTTTGTGCCAAAAAGCTCCTTCGGCTACGCGTGGATGCGTCGACAGCTGATCGCGCAAAACCTGAATGGCTTTGATGTACTTTTCCTCTTTAGTGTAGTTATACATTTCGAAAAGGAAATTGCCTCCGTTGATTCTGTCAATATTGTAATCGCTTTTTTTGTAGGTCTTTATTTCACCTTCGGCATTTATAAAAAAGTCAGCAAAGGTATGCACGTAATTGTAATAACGCTGATCTTTTGTTTTGCCATATAGTTGAATGATAGAATTGGCCACGAGGCCCTGAGTATAATCCCATTTGGGCGCTTTCACAAAATCGGCCATCCATAATTCTGGGTTGTGCGCTATTTCGGAATCTGCAATTTTTACTGCCCAAGCTGTGTAATTGGTTTTCGAATGTGCACTAAGCACCGTACTGACTAAAATACAGAAAAGAAGGGAGAGTTTTTTCAGGTTCATCATAAGAAAAGATTTATTGATTTATATTGTATGCAAAAATGAGGATTTATTTCCACAAACAGGGGGTATAAATTGCTTTAAATAGTGAAATAATTGATAGTTTACATTTCAATGCAATGACAGAAATTATCACAATGACAAGAAAACAAATAAAAACATTACACATTATAATTCAATGTGAGCAATTAATTTAGAATAATAAAAAATGTGAGTAATCATCTGATAAAAAAATATAGTTTAACGGCTCGCATCACTCAAAAAATATTACTTTTGTGTAAATATAAGAAAAGATAAATCATTTTTTTGTCAATTAATGAAAGAAATAATAGCTCCTGTCGAACGCAAATTACTAAAAGAAGAACTGAGTAAAGATAAGTTTTTACGACCTACTAATAAAGCGCACAACGAAATTTATGTGATCGATGCTCACACTTCGCCCCATGTAATGCGCGAAATTGGACGATTGCGTGAAATCTCTTTCCGTACGGGAGGCGGTGGTACGGGAGAAGAAATTGATGTAGATAACTACGATTTTCTCGAGAAACCCTTCAAACAACTTATTGTATGGGATCCTGAAGCCGAGGAAATCATTGGAGGATACAGGTATTTGCTGGGTTCAGAAGTGGAGTACGAACAAGATGGGCAGCCTAAATTCGTAATGTCGCATTTGTTTAAATTCAGTCCTCTGTTTATTAAAAAGTATCTGCCCTACTGCATTGAACTGGGTCGTGCATTCGTTCAGCCCGATTATCAGACTTCGAAAATGGGCACCAAAAGTCTTTTTGCCCTCGATAATCTATGGGATGGACTGGGAGCTTTGATACATTCGAACAAAAATGCACGCTATTTCGTTGGCAAAGTTACTATTTACAAAAATTATCCAGCTGTATCGCGTGAACTGATTTACGAATACATGTTCCGCTACTTTCCGGATACGGAGCAATTAATTACTGCCAAGAAGCCTATCGAGGTGAGCAGCAAAACTAAAAAGACAGCTCAAAAGCTATTCACAGGCAAAGATGCATCCGGCGATTATAAAGCTTTACAAAAGGCAATCAGAAAAGAAGGCGATACCATCCCGGCATTGTTCAATGCTTATATTGGATTGTCGAACACCATGAGAATGTTTGGAAGTACGGTAGACCACGATTTCAGTTCAACTTACGAAACCGGGATTATGGTAACAATGGCCGACCTGCTCGATACGAAAAAGAAAAGATACATCGAACCTTATATCGAATATCTTAAAATTGTGATCGAAGAAAGGAAAAAAGCCAAAAAATTTGCTAAGGAGCAGAAAGAAGCCAAAAACACCGAAAAGAAAAAGATAAAAAAAGAAAAAAAGGAAAATAAAGCTCTAAAAAAACGTGACTTATAATAAGTCACGTTTTTTTTGCTTTTTATAAAAACCTACCAATGAATTAAATCACCTGTTTTCCTCACCGAAAGTTGTACACCATAGTTATTTCCGAACAAATCACCTTTGTCGATGCCCAGCACGCAGCCAAATTCGGTATTCCACAGTTTTTTTACTTTTTTATTCATCTCCAACATCAAAGATGTATTGCGTTTCAACAACGACTCAGAGAGATAAACAGATGTATTTCCGTAATTTTTACTGAACGTGGCCAGCATTCGGTAATTGAATCCGGACATATCGCCTTCAATACCTAAATGATGCGCCTGCACCCTATTGTTGGTGGTGTATATCTTTCCATCTTTATTGTAGAGCGGCGAAGTGATCAAAGGTGTACCAATTGTACGCGAATAGTAGCTCCAACCGGCCGGATACTGACCAATGAAATAACCGTCGTTTCCTCCATACACAATTCCATCTCTGTCGTGGAAAGGGCCCGACTGATCTGTAGTGTTCACATATTCGTACAAAACTCCCTTTACAAACGGGAAATTTTTATTGCGAAGCGAAAAACCCCAAAGTCCATCAGGTGTGTTCATTGTATTTCCAATCTTGCGGATAGGGGGTTCTTCGTTAATAATCTGCCAGTACATTCCCCATTCATAATCCGCCAATTGAACGTCCAACCTCAGACTTTGCCCAATGATATGATTTCCTAATGTATTGATCTGATCGCTTAAAGAAGCATCGCTCCCACCCGATTTTCCAAGAAAAATATCGATAAAATTTTTAATACCGGTAGGCTGATTGCCTATTTGTGCATTTGAACTTACTCCTCCCCACTGCGCTACATGCTCGAAACCATATTGTAAATGAACAGGCAACTTGCCTCCAAAGCGAAAATAAACGTATTTATGATGCAATAAAACATCGGCAATTTCCATATCGTCTCTGAACCAACCCTGCGAAAGAGCGCCTTTTACTTCGGCATATCCTTTGGTGAAAGGAATAGGCTGATAAGAGAGCATTCCTATAGTGACACGGGGCAAAGGGCGTGCGTTACGCGAGAACAAAAACCCGCCTGACGATAACGAAGCATCCTCTACACCAGTTTGTTCTTCTTTCGACCCGATGACGGCATCAAAAATTAAAACCCTTGCCTGGACATATAATTCATGAAAATAGAGGTCGGTGCTATCTCCATTGTTGCGCAACAATCCCGAAACTCCAAAGCTGTAGTCGAACCATTTGTTTTGGTGGTTAAACGCTTTGAAAGCGCCAAGCTGTAAGCCCACACTCTGAGGCGAAGCCGATACTTTAGCATATTGCCGGCTGTGCATCCAAAAAGGAGCATAATCGCCTTTAGCGGCAAGTCCTGAAAGCACAATATCGTACCGAACTGTGTCGTTCTGAGCTACAATGGATGTAACAAACAAATACAGACCAATCAATAAAACTATATTTTTTTTAAACATGAGCTTGATTTTGTTTTAGTTAGAAAAGATATATCCGCATTTATTTCAGGGCTCAAAGCTCCATAAGTCATTCAACACCCCCTCATCATTCTCGCCAAAACCAATGTACCCTTTTCCGTTGATAACAAACGAAATAGCGTTTTCACGACCTCCACCCGGCAAAATGCCTCTCAGGTACCAAACATTTTTTCCTGCATCGTATTCCACTACATCATCTTTCAGATGACCACCTGTAAGATTACCTGCAAAATGTCGCCCTGTGGCCACAAAATACCGATTGCCGATGCTAAATCCCACCCCAAATTCCCGACTGGCACCGGGCATACTGCGGCGTTCTTTCCAAGTGTCGGTGGCAGGGAAGTATTCCCACCAGTTATTTTCTTTTCTACTGTTATAGCCTGTACCAAAAAACACTTTTTCACCATCCGTGCAAACAACTGCCCCCGTACGACGGGTAACGCCTGTGTTGGCCATTTCTTTCCACTGATCTGTTGCCACATCGTACTTCCATAAATCATTTGTAAAAGTAGTGCCATCGAACCCGAAACCAACATAAATGGAGTTACCAATCACAAAGCTCACGCAGGCATTTGTTGAAAGTGCAGGGAAATCAGCTTTCCTTGTCCATGTATTGGCTACCGGATTGAAACACCAGAAATCCTTTAGTTGAGCTTCGTTTAAATAAGGCCTTTTTGTCAGATCGAAACCTAAACCAACATAGGCTTTGCCATTAACAGCCTCGGCAACTCCGTTCACCCTTCCTATGGCGGGAAAAACAGCTTTTTCAGTCCAACGGTCGGTAGTCGGATTGTATTCCCAACAATCTTTTAAAGCACCACTTCTCGCAGCATTTCTTCCCAATGCCACATAGCCCTTGTCGCCTATCACAAAAGCGACAGCCGAAGCACGGCCTTTGTTTGAAATGGTGGATGTAGATTGAAAAGTGAGTGAAGGATAAGGAGAATCTGCCGCATCATCGCAGCCAAACTGACTGAGCATAACGAGGATTGACAGTATGTAATTCAGGGTTTTGTTCATAATTGACTTGACAGTTGAAAATAGTTATGAGTTTTGAGTTTCGGGTCTTCCTGCCGATGACTGGTTTTGAATAAATAACTAACAACAAGTGTTTTCAAAAAGTTGTTTTTAACGGTTCAAAATTAAATAAAAATATCGGGTAATGAGGAACATGCCTTATAAAAAACGCAAAAAAGTTTCAAATCAGCAGGTTGCCCTGATTGCGACTGCTTATTTTTTTATACCTTTGCAGTTCAAAACAATAAAAATATGGGACGTATCCTGGCCATCGACTACGGACAAAAGCGTGTGGGACTTGCGGTTACCGATCCGATGCAGATTACTGCCAATGGGCTCGATACTGTGCTATCGCACGAGATATTTGATTATCTGCAACACTATATTGCCCGAGAACCGGTTGAAAAATTTGTGGTGGGTTTACCCAAACAAATGAATGGTATAGACTCTGCATCAATGCAGTACATCAAACCTTTCGTAACGGGCCTGCAACGTAAATTTCCCGATATTGAACTGGTGTATGTCGATGAGCGTTTTACATCTGTGTTGGCACATAAAACTATGCTCGATGCCGGGCTGAAGAAAAAGGACCGTCAGAACAAAGAACTTGTCGACAAAATATCAGCCACCATTATTTTGCAATCCTATCTGGAAAGCAGAACAAGGTGAATTTCGGGTCAATGCTTTGGTGTAGCGTTTCAGCCGGATTGTTGACTATCGTATATTAAAAATTTAAACTTTCGAACTCTATAAATGATTCTTCCTATTTACACTTACGGTACGGCAGTGCTCAGAAAAGTAGCCGAACCGATTTCTAAAGATTATCCTCAACTGAAAGAGTTGATTCAAAATATGTTTGAAACCATGTATCATGCCGAAGGTGTGGGACTGGCTGCTCCACAGGTTGGATTGCCTATCAGGGTGATCGTAATCGACCTTGTTGCCCTTATAGATGACGATCCTGAACTGGGTAGCTTCAAAATAGCAATGATCAACCCTACGATGCTAGAATTTGGTGACGAAATGGTGACTTTAGAAGAAGGCTGCCTGAGCATTCCCGGCATTCACGAAACGGTCAGCCGTTCGGAACGCATTAAAATTAAATATTTCGATGCCGACTTCAACGAATACATTGAGGAATTCGATGGATTCAAGGCCCGTGTTGTTCAGCACGAGTACGACCATCTGGAAGGCAATTTATTCACCGATAAGGTTTCGCCTATCCGTCGTCAACTCCTGAAATCGAAATTAACTAATATTGTAAAAGGAAAAACATCTACCGATTACAAGGTGAAAACAGCCGGAAGTGTAAAAAACTAAAAACAGACTTCCATAGTTATTTTCAGTACTCCAACTGGTTTTCTTTTGATGCGGCAACGCTATCTGGAAAAACTGCAACAAAAACGAACGCAATGATCTGATTTAATTTCTGACATTGCGTTCGTTTTTATTTCAATTGATAAAATTATTGCGTATGTTTGTTGTCAAAACAAAAACAGCATCACAACAGTATTGGCTTTTATGAAAATCCTTCTTGCTATACCACCGCTTACACAACTGAATACCGCATTTCCATCCACAGCACAACTGCTTGGTTTTCTGCGCTCGCAGGACATTGATGCTGCACAGTGCGATTTAAGCATAGAACTTATAGAAGCGCTTTTCACTAAAACTATGCTTGAGGAGATATTCGAAACGGCTTCGCAGGGAAAGCTCACCAAATCGCAACGCATCATGCAGCAGCAATCCGGTTTTTACTGCCGGAATATTGAACCGGTGATGCGTTTCCTTTCGGGGAGAGATGCAAGCTTGGCATTGCGATACAGCGACCTCAACTTTTGGCCGGCGAGCAAACGCAAACCAACGGACGAGGACCTTGAATGGGCTTTTGGCACCATTGGCAATCACGACCGCGCCATCCATCTTTGTACACTGTTTTTAAAAGACATAGTCGATTTTATCCAGCAAACCATCGATCCTCATTTCGAGCTCATTCGCTATGCCGAATCGCTCTGTTTGCGATTGCCTGAGTTCACTCCTTTGCAGCATGAGCTTGAAAAGCCATTGTCGCTCATCGACAAAGTATTGCTTTGCATTTTCGAAGATAAAATAAATACTTTACAACCCGAGTTTGTAGGCTTCTCGGTTCCATTCCCCGGAAATTTATACAGCGCCCTGCGTTGCGCGCAATGGCTGAAGCAACACCATCCTGCCATAAAAATAATTATGGGTGGTGGATATGTAAACACCGAACTGCGCCAAATGACTGACAACAGACTGTTCGATTATATCGATTTTCTCACTTTTGATGATGGAGAACTGCCATTGCTGCGCATACTAAATGGAGAAGAACTGATCCGAACGCTTTACCGTAACAGCAAAGGAGAAATAGTTCGCGAAAATTTCGACAGTACTGCTAATTTTAAATTTGCCGACATTGCCACCCCCGATTACGATGGCTTATTGAAAAATAATTACATCAACCTTATTGAAATGACAAATCCTATGCATGCCTTGTGGAGCAATGGACGTTGGAACAAGATGACACTGGCACACGGCTGTTACTGGGGCAAATGCGCTTTTTGCGATGGCACATTGGATTATATCAAAAGATTCGAAAAAGCACCCGTGGAAATGTTGGTGGACCGTATGGAACAGATCATGCAACAAACCGGAGTGTCGGGCTTTCACTTTGTGGACGAGGCGGCACCTCCTGCCCTGCTTCGGAAACTATCGGAAGAAATAATAAAACGCGGACTTACCGTAAGTTATTGGACGAATGTGCGCTTTGAAAAATCGTTCACACCCGAACTTTGTTATCTGCTGGCACAATCGGGCTGCATTGCCGTTTCGGGCGGACTAGAAGTTGCATCGCCCCGCGTTCTTCAGCTTATCAACAAGGGGATAACGATAGAAATTGCCCGCCAAACAATGCAAAACCTTGCCGAGGTTGGTATAATGACTCACGCCTACCTTATGTACGGCTTCCCTACCGAAACGGCGCGCGAAACCATTGAGTCGCTCGAAGTTGTGCGCGATATGTTTGCCAATGGCTGGATGCAATCGGCTTTCTGGCATCGCTATGCCATGACGATTCACAGTCCATCAGGACAAGCGCCTGCAAGCGTTGGAGCCATATCCTTGCAGGACGAACCCAATCCTTTTGCCAATAACGAAATACCGTTCTCCACGCCTCACGAAATCGATCTTGACTTTTACGGAAAAGGCCTGAACCTGGCTACCTATAACTATATGAACGGAACAGGTTATGATATCGACGTCAATAAATGGTTCAAAAAAACAGTATAGAAGTGCGCAAAAAAACAATAAACTTGCTTCGTTTCAAAACAAAAAAAGAACTGACAATGTTATTGTAATAAAGATTTCCGAATTGCTTAAGGCCGGTAATAAAATGGAAATGAACTAAGATTGAATACTGTACAATTGATTTTGAAATAGTTTGAACCTGGATTGAATCAACAAATATTTAAATAAATAATTTTAAACAATTAATATTATGGCAATTAAAAAAGTTTGGGTAGAAGAAGACTGTACTTCCTGTGGAATTTGCGAAAGCTTATGTCCCGAAGTTTTTGTTATTGAGGACATTTCAACTGTTATAGAAGGCGTAAACTATGCCGACTACGAAGATCAGATCAAAGAAGCAGCCGAAAGCTGTCCGGTAGAAGTAATAAAGTTCAGTGAATAAGCTTTTTGTAACTGACACTAATTAGTAACATGCAACGAACGGAGAATTTCTTTCTCCGTTCGTTTATTTCAATGTAATTTATGAAATACTCTATAAAGATCTTTATAATGCTTGTCTTTGTTATTGGCGCTTTTGCTGCAACTGCTCAAAACAAATCTGAAAAGCAACCTGAATTTATAGCCATTCAACATGCGAGTTTTGTGATGCGGCAGGGTGGACTCACAATATTTGTGGATCCTACCGGAAAAGCCGAACAATATACGCCCTACGGAACCCCTGACCTTATTCTGATTACACACGAACATGGCGATCATTTTGATAAGCAATTAATCAACAGCCTGAAAGCTGAAAGCACCCTGCTTGTGGCTCCAACAGTGATCACTTCGGCCCTGGGATTCGGACATGTTATGAACAACAACGAAACCTTTGTTTACAAAAAAGTAAAGATCGAAGCCATTCCCATGTACAATACTACGCCCGATCGGCTGAAATACCATAAAAAAGGAGTTGGAAATGGCTATGTACTCACCATCAACGGAAAAAGAACTTATATTGCCGGCGACACAGAAGATATTCCTGAAATGCTGGCGCTTAAAAACATCGATCATGCTTTTGTATGCATGAATCTGCCTTACACGATGAGTGTGGAGCAAGCTGCCGGGGCTGTGCTTACCCTGCAACCTAAAAATGTTTATCCTTACCATTACCGTACGCAGGGTGTCGATCCTAACGAAACAATTGCCACTTTTAAAGCGCTTGTTGCAGCCAATGCTAAAATAAACGTGGTAATGCTGAAATGGTATTAAGTATTTACTATTTTGCCATTTACAATTTAGCTATTTACAATTTTCTATTTAATGTGAATCGGGGGTTGAAAAAAGATGAAAGCCTTCAATTGTGTAAAAGAACGAATTCAAAAAAATCAAAACTATATGTCAGCCAAACATGATCATCAGCACGATCACCATCATCATTCGGATGTAAAAAATATAAAAGCGGCCTTTTTTCTCAATTTCGGTTTTACTTTACTCGAAATTGTAGGAGGTATTTACACCAACAGTATTGCCATTCTGTCGGATGCGGTACACGATTTGGGAGATTCTCTATCGCTGGGTATGGCCTGGTATTTCCAGAAAGTATCCCGAAAAGGAAGCGATGCTACTTATTCTTACGGCTACAAACGTTTTTCGTTGCTGGGAGCAGTGATCAATTCTGTAGTTCTTATAGTGGGTAGTGTGATAATATTAACGGCTGCTGTTCCGCGCATTTTCAATCCGCAGGATACGCACGTCGAAGGTATGTTTGTACTGGCCATCATAGGTGTTATTGTAAACGGAGCTGCTGTTTTCAGACTGAAAAAAGGAAATTCAATCAACGAAAAAGTAGTTTCGCTTCATTTACTTGAGGATGTGCTTGGCTGGTTGGCCATTCTTATCGGTTCGGTAGTGATGTATTTCTTCGATGTTCCGGTACTCGACCCCATTATGTCGATAGCTATTGCTTGTTTCGTTTTGTACAATGTATACAAAAACATTCGTCAGAGCCTTCGTATTATCCTTCAGGGCATTCCAGAAGAAATAGACATGCAAACACTTACGGCTCACCTCGAAAAATTTGAAGAGATCGACAGCATTCACGATTTACACGTATGGTCGATTGATGGAAATTACAATGTGCTTACCGTACATGTGGTATTGAAACAAGCTACTACAATGAACGATATGGCGCAACTGAAAGCCGACATTCGTGCCTCGCTCGAAACGGAAGGAATTCAGCACGCCACTATTGAATTTGAAACTGCCACCGAAAGTTGTACTTTTGAGAAATGCTGTTGAGCAACAGATCAACGAAAATGCAAACCAGTGTTTCGCTTATTTAAAATCCACGATCAACTTAAAGTTCAACTGGCGTGAGGTAAGGTAATTAGGCGTAGCAAGTTGCACTCCCGATATATCGGTGACCCAGTAGTACGAATTTACGTTTTTGAAGTCGAGCAGATTGAACACTTCGAGGTTCAGCCAAATGTTTTTTACATGTTTCAGCCATTGTTTATCCAGCCATTTATCGGTTCCGCTCACCAACACACGCGACACGCCTATATCGGCTCTTCGGTAAGCTGATGTACGAAAAGCCGCGCGGTAAGCTGCATTGCGTGGCGCACCGAATGGCATTCCATCCGACCAGATAAACTTCAGTTGCATTTTATACTTGGGGTTGTTGGGCAGGTAATCCTGAAACATCATCGAGAAAGTATAACGCTGTTCGTTGGGACGGGGCATCCAGCCCGGATAAACTGTGTTGGAAGCTGTAATGTTTCCGTCTTCATCATATTCATTTTTTACGTACGCATCGTTCAGAAGGTTTTCTTTGGAATCCATCAGCGAAAAATTAATCCACGAATCGGTGCCGGGCACAAGTTCTCCAAAAAGTTTAAAGTCGATACCGGCCGTGTAAGCTTTGGCATCGTTCTCGCCCGAATATCTGATTCTCACATTATTGACCGAGTAGCTTATTACCCTGTCGGCTAATTTAAGATAAGCTTCGGTGGTAAACTTAAAAGGGCGGCCCCAAGCACGGAAATAGTTATCGCCCCCCAGCACAAAGTGTACCGAGCGTTGCGATTTTATGTTCTCGTTCAGATCAATTTGAACATTTCCAAGGGCATCACTCACTGTATCGCGTATTTCTTTGTAGAAAGGCGCCTGATAGTAAACGCCGGTAGCAAAGCGGAAAACAAAGTCTTTTTCCCAATGCGGTACATAAGAAATAGAAGCACGCGGACTTACAATCAACTCTTTGTTGAAGGACCAGTAATTGGCCCTTACGCCCACTGTGGCAGTAAGAAATCCTGCTCCTGAATTATGTTTGTAAGTATCCTGTATATAGCCGTTGGTTCTGAAGGATGGCAAGTCACTGCTTGCTTTCATATTATAAAAAAGTTTCACCTGTTTGTCGCTGAAAGGCAAAGAATAGCCCGCTGAGTCGCGCCATTCCCATTCGCTTATTTTATCCGATATATATTCGTATTGCAAAGTAGCTCCCCATTTCAGCAGGTGATTGTTTTCACTTTTATATTCTCCTGTATGACCTACATTAGCCACTGTAGCATTCAGTCGGTTACGGGCATGTTCGTGGTATTTACCAATGCCGAGTGTTTCTCCCGTTTTCTCATCGGGGTTTTCGGCATCCATTTTCACTTCGCTCAACACATATTCGCCCAATATATCGTAGGTTTCGTTTTCGTTGGTATAAAAAGCCGAAGCGAGCCAACTCATTTTAAGTCTTGGCCGGGGTGTGTAGTTGAGCGTTATTGCGCCGAAAGCAGTACGAAACAAGTCTTTTTCCTGACCTTCGTAAAAAATAGTCATGTTGCGTGCCATTTGGTAGGTACCGAAGGATGTTTCCTGTTTTACAGGCCTGAATACAAAAGAGTTCTGCGAAAAATTTCCAAGGAAATTAAGTTCCCATTTTGGAGTCAGCTTATAACTCATATAGGTCTGATAATCCAAAAAATTCGGACTATATTCTCCTTTTGTATCGAGCGTGCCGAGCAGGTATTCCGAAGTTTTGTAACGCAGGCCATGCAATTGCGAAAACCGTTTGTTGGCCGAAGCCACATAAGCCGAAGCACCCAGCAAACTCAGGCTAACCGTTGCCTCGTTTTCAGTTGGCTGTTTGTATTGTATGTCGAGTACCGACGACATTTTGTCGCCATACATAGCATCGTATCCTCCGGCCGAAAAACCAAGGCTTTTCACCATGTCCGGATTTATAAAACTAAGTCCTTCCTGCTGTCCTGCCCTGATCAACAAAGGCCGATAAACTTCAATACCATTTACATACACTATATTTTCGTCGAAGCTTCCGCCTCTTACGTTGTACTGCGAACTAAGTTCGTTGCTCTGACTCACGCCTGCAAAAGTAATGAGCAGGGACTCAATTCCTCCTGCTGCATTAGGCATCAATCTATTTTTTGATGGATCGATATAGTCGAGCGTAGAAGTCTGACGCCGTTGTGCCACAACATCAATGTCTTTGATTTGTTTTGTAATCGAAGGTAGCTCCACCGAGATCTGCAGCACTTTCTGCCCGGGAAACAGTTTATGCTTAATAGTTTGATAGCCAAGCAATGAATAAACTATGGTGGCCGAATCTTTTATTTCAGCATTTAATTCGTAATAGCCGTTTTGATTGGTTACTGTGCCGGTTGTTGTGTTCTCAAAATACACATTTGCCATTTCCACACCCCGGTTATCGGTATCGATAACGTAGCCGTAAATCCTTACCTTTTGTTGGGCAAAAGAAAAATTTACCGATAATAAAATACTTATGATTAAAACAACTGACCGAAACTTCATTCAACTTTTATTTATAGGCGTGGTTATCAATCTGAATAAAAACAAAGGTTGAATGTCGTATCTCAGAATCAGAAAATACTGTGGATCAAAAACAAATTCAATTTCTCTGACCTGTTATTAATTTATCCAACACCTTCTAAATCTGTAAACTTCTACTTTCTGTATGCTGTTCTTATATACTTTTGATTGAATTATTTTACATTATTTTCTTTATACTTCTCAAACTACTTTTAAACGGGGAAAAAACTATTTTATTTTAAGAATGCTATCATTTGATTTCTCGTATCGATAGAAATTTGTATTTCAACATGAAAATTCAATACTTAAAACTATCAGAAGAATTACTTCAATTTTGTAGAAAAACGTTTTCATTAAAAGCTCCACCTCAACCTACCGTAACAGGCATAGGTATTACCATAGGCGCCGTATTCCGTTCCGGTGTCGCCCAACATAAGTTGCGCTGTGAGCATCAGTTCCAAATCGTCGAGCAACGAAATGGTAGTTGTCGGGCCAAGGTAGGCCGAATGATCAGAAGGGTTGTACATAGTTGCAAATGCAAGGTTCACAATCGGACTGAGAGGATAAGAAACCTGTCCGAAAAGTTCGTATTTACCAAGGCTTAACTGTTTGGCGCTTAAATTTAAATCGGGACTGAGCAAGGATATTCCGCCTATCTCATCAGTCGCTCCCATGCTGTTGAATAAAAACGCAGCGCCTATGTAGAACGAATTTTCAAATGTATAATCGGTAGAGATGGTAGCCGAAACTGAAGTAACGGAGTTGGCGCTTCCTTTGAATGCCGGAACAAAAACACTTCCCTCGCCCCGAAACGACATTTTACCTAAACCACCCGACCATCCGCCTCCAATCACAACATCCGCATCACTCTTCCCTCCTATCAACTGAATGTCGTAATCGTGAAAATTGAAACGATAACGTGCAGCAGCTGTAGTTTTATTGTTTTTATTTGTTTTAAAAGCCAAATCTAAAGATGAAGATTCCGATGTATAGTAAGTCAGCGAAACGGCATCACTTCCGGGCCGTTCCTCATAATCGAAATCGATGTACGAAAATGCGTTGAACAAATCGTTCGGGTTCCACACCAAATCGATGCCCCAGTTAATGCGTTGGCGTCCCACTTTAAGTTGCCATTTCCCAAGCGTATAATCCACGTACAAACGGTCGATGGAGGTATTCAGGAACCAGCCATTTTTTTCGGCAAGGTTCCACGAAAGCTGCACAATGCCATCATCCTGTTTAAAGTAAGAGGCATATTGCGGCAGTTGGGCCATCAGTTTACCGGCAAGTAAGCGATTTCGGACACCCAGTTCGAAGCGAAGACTGTTATTGGGGTTATAACTAAAGTTCAACCGGTTGTGAATCATGTTGTAATTCGACGCATCCAACTCTTCACCCGAAGGCACAGGTACTCCGTTTTCGATAAAATAGAAAGTCTGCATGTCCTTTACGTAACCGTTCAATGCAAACTTTTGGGCATTTAGTTGGGTCAGAAAAACAAATGTAAATAGCAATAATAAAAACGACCTCACCCCCAACCCCTCTCCTTGAGGAGAGGGGAGCAGAGAAGAGGGGAGACTTAATGATTTTCTTATTTTTAATTTCATAATTCGCATGAATTACACACTACCGATTAGCTGACTTTCTCATCTTTCACTATTTTGCCATCCTCAAGTATAATAATGCGACGGGCTTTGTTTACTACACGTTGATCGTGGGTAGAGAATAAAAAAGTGATGTTTTCTTTTTCATTCAGCTCTTGCATTATTTCGAGTAATTTTTCGGTGGTTTTCGAGTCTAAGTTGGCTGTCGGTTCGTCGGCGATTATAAATTTCGGACGTGAAGCCATAGCACGTGCCACTGCCACACGTTGCTGCTGGCCACCCGACATTTGGTTCGGCCTGCTTTCCATGCGATCGGCCAGGCCTACTTCGGTAAGGATTTCAGTAGTGCGGGATTGAATTGTTGCTTTGTCCAACCCCTGCATTTCCATTATAAACGAAACATTTTCGCTGGCTGTGAGCACCGGAATAAGATTGTAGGACTGAAAAACAAAGCCGATATTGTGCAAGCGAAAATCGACCAGCTGTTTCGCATTCAGGGTTGCAATATCAATACCATCTACAAGTACTTGTCCGGATGTAGCCTGATCCAAACCACCTATCATATTCAGCAAGGTAGTTTTTCCCGAACCGGATGGACCTACAATTGCCGTAAATTCACCTTTTTCTATCGTCAGGTTCACATTGTCGACAGCCCTGACTTCCATTGCGGTATTTGTATATATTTTTACAAGATCTTTTATTTCAATTACATTCATAATATGTACTTTTTTTTTGTTTTTTGAAATGCTTACAGAATATTTAATTATCAATTCGAATAGCTTCCACCGGATTTAATTTCAATGCCTTACGTGCCGGCAATATCGACGACAATATTCCGGTAGCCACCACCATCAGTGTTACTCCAAAAAAGAAAGAAGCATCTATTTCGGGATAAACAATGGCTGCCCAACCCATGGCTTCGAATCCCTCGCCAACCGACGAAAAATCAAGACCTGTATGTCCGGTAATAACAACAGATAACCAGCCCAGCAACATGCCTGCCACTGCACCAACCAAAGTAAGAAAAATAGTTTCGAGCATAATCATGCTAAACACACGCTTTTTATTCATCCCAATGGCCATCAGCATTCCGAGCTCTTTGGTACGCTCAAGGATAGACATCATCATCGTATTTATAATTCCAAAAGCCAGCGCAAACAGGATAAAACCCATAATGATATAATAATAAAGCCCCATGTAGTCGCTTGTTATGGCTGCGTCGGGAGCCAGTTCTTTCCACGTCAATACATTCACCTGAGGGAAAGCCTTTCGAAGATCAGATTGAACGTTTTCGAGCGTTACTCCATCGTTTAGCAAAATGCCGGTTTCATGATATTCCGCTGTTGAAAGACCGGCTATCGGAGCCAGATCGGATTGCAGAACATAAGCATTCATTTGATCGAACATGGTGTTGCTTGTTTTAAAAATGCCACACACTTTAAAGGCCTGCGAAATAAGTTCGCCGCTTTTGTCGGTGAAAGTAAACACTATTTTCGAATTCAGGCGGTAATGCTTTGCCGCTTTCAGTATTTCAGCGCCGTAACTTTTCACTTCCCTGGCCGAAAGCAAGGTTATTAGTCGTTTTCTGAATAAATTTTCAGTGTTGAACCGTTCATTTTCAATGATTTTTAATTTTTCAGATACCGATTGGGGAATTTCAGCATTTCTCAGGCTATCGAAAGTTTCAGCTTTTATCGTATAGTTTTTAATGCGCAGTTGTTCAGCCGTTTTGTCGCTTATAACTATAGGGTACGAGCCGCCATCCGTAAAATACTTTCCTGCATTCGGTAATATATATTTATACAGATCGGAAACCTGTTTTTCTTTTTCAACATCAATGCCCTGAAGCATCAAAGCCGTATTCCCACGCGAAGTAGCAGCCATCGACATCAATTTCACACGATGACTGAAAGCTTTTATGCGCTTGTCATTTTGCAGATACTCTTCAATAGCACTGCTTTGCGGGATGGTGTTGTTGATCTCCTCGTTGTTCAGAAATTCAGGATTATATATTTTGAGGTGTCCCTGTTCGGTATAAACTGCCGACTGTAAGCGTTGTTCCACCCAGCCTTTCATAAGTCCTGAAGTGAAAACTCCTGCGGTGGTACCAAGTAACACAGCCGTAATAACGATCAGGCTGCGTTTGCGGTTACGCCACACATTTTTCCATGCTATTGACCAAATCATACCTTTTTTTGTTGATAAAAATTTATTCGAATGAAAATTATAAAACCTTGAAAAACCGTATTAACCGTGTAAAGCTTTAATTACATTCAGCTTCAGGATGCTACGCACCGGAAAATAGCTGGCCAGCAACACCATGAAGAATATCACTACTCCCTGTATCGTAAAATAACTGCCAAACCACGCGAGCGGCATCAAAGGATCGAACCCCATCTCGATAAACATCTGAGCCATATCGCCCGTAAATTTAAACGGATGATAGTAGCCATACAGAACAATGGGAACCGAGGCCAGCATGCCCAAAGCCGTTCCCATAAAACCGAGGAATAGCATTTCGATGGTAACGATGGCAGCCAGCTTACTTTGTTTCATGCCAATAGCCACCATGACACCAAATTCGCGCTTGCGTTCCGAAATCATCATCAATACTGTACCGAAAATACCAAAGAATATAATAACATACAAGATACCAAGAAACATGATGCCACTTTTATTATCGCCTTCTATTTGCTGTTTCAGAGTAGGAATCAGCGTTTCCCAGTTTTTCACAGTAACATTTTTATTGCTCAGCAAATTACTCAGTTCGGCTTCGGTTGCCAACATTTCATCCGTATTTTTCAGATTAATAGCGATGGAAGTAATTTGGCCGTTCAGCCCTAAGAATTCACCCGCTTTATCTATCGTCATGTACACCAATTTATTGTCCAGATCGGGTGCCGGAACTTTAATGATTCCACGAATCGGAAACACGCCTGCGGCACTTATTCCCTGATACCCCTGCCCCATTAAAACCAACGAATCTCCAACATTGACTTTCAGATATTTTGATAAACGATCCGATACCAATACGCCATCATCGTTCGGTTGCAGATAAGCTGAATGAATCACCGCGTTTTTCAGGATCAAATGAATAACAGCAGTATCGGTTGCATGAAGGGCAAGGTCATCAATAAGATTACTTTCGTTTAAAAACGAAGTATTGATATTCTGTTTCAATCTTTCAAAAACATCTTCGGGGAAAGAAGTCTGAAGTTTCAATCGTTGCAGGGTGGAGGTTGTAATGCGGTAATGCACCAATTTTTGTTTGGGATTGGACATAAATTGTTCTTTCGAAGGAGAAATACCGGAAATCATTACGCCTTTCGATAAGTTCCCGGTAGAAGCCAACGCTCCCGACTCGATGCGCGGCACGGCTACTTTCACATTCGGAACAGCACTGATTTCATGCAACATTTCCGACGAAGATTCAAAAGCATTGTCGATGCCCGGATCATCGGAATAATCGGGTTGTTGCACCTGAAGATAACCTGCATACGATTCGATGCTTTGTTTTATCATGTGTTCGTAAGTTCCCAACTGAAACGAACGCATTACCACGGCAAAGAAAACCGCAAAAAAGATAGAAGCTGCCGTAATGATTGTCCGCCGCTTGTTTCGCCAAAGGTTTCGCCATGCTATTTTTACAATGTCTTTCATGCTGCTTATTGTATATTATATCTGCCCCCTAGCCCCCTAACCCCAGCCCCCTAGCCCCCTAAAGGGGGAATAAGAAAGAATTAGAGGGGAATAAAGATTTTAATCAGACCTGAATAACTATTTGAGCCTTTTCATGTTTTGCTGGGAGAAAAAGTTCTGATCGGTTTTAATATTGAATTTCATCTTTCTGACAGTTACAACAGTTTTATTGCCGGGTTCATCGGCCGGAACGATTTCAAGCAGCGAAGGCAACTGCCGATCGTCAAAAACAGCAATTTTCGATGCTAAATGTGTTTTTACCAATACTTCATCTTCATCGTAGAACTCGCCTTTCAGCTGTAGGTAATCGTTTCCCGAAATCCACATAATAATTTTCCCCCATACCACATTCGAGTTTTGTAAGGGCATAAGTGCAATTTTATAGCATTTCAGTCCGTCGACCACCTCATTACCAATTATTTTGTGTGAATAGTCCTTTACAAACGACGATTCTTTCAGAATATCGTCGTTCGTAAAATCTGATCCCATCCATCCCTGCGACATCATCGAAGGCGGGAGTTTTATCAAGCGTTGTATTGTTGGATTCCAGCTCCAAAGGTTGTTTCCGTTCTTCAGAAAAGATTGACCCTGTTCTTTTGCCGGGGCAGTAATGAGGGTAAGTGAGTTTCCGGCTGCTTCGGTCCACGATTTCATTTCTATTGTACGTTTGTATTTGGGACGCACGATTGTCATGCTCATTTCGCTGTAGCTCGATTTCTCACCATTGTATTTTGTATCCGATTTACGCACAATTTCTTTGGCATCCTGTGCCATGGCCGGTAATGTACTGATAACAAGAAGTACGGCCATCAGTATTGATTTTACAGTTTTCATATAGTTGTTTTTTGTGTACGTTTCTTTATAACATTTTATCTTACAGGCATAATGCCGTAAATTATCGTCTATGACTGATTCTTTGTTTTGCGTCCATCGACGAAGCAAAAGTAAATAAAACAACAGATATATTTTAATATTTATGCAACAAAACGTTCTATAATACAGCAATTTATAATGATTCTTTATACAATCAACAAACCTTTACGATACTATTAACAAAAATTCTTTATAAAATAAAACGTTAAATGTCTCAAAACTGTTTATCACACTTGATTTATATTCAACATATGGTTCTAAAGCATTTTATTTATATTAAAAATTAAGCAACAGCTTCAGGTCGTGATGTTTTTTTTTAGAAATAATTTATTCTACTTTTGCATTAAAAAATTATCATTTGAAAAGTGTTTATGATAGAGCTACAAAAAGACCATAAATGGGTTCATTATTTTTTATTGTTTTTTGGTGTTTTGTGTATCTCGTGGTCGGCAATACTTGTAAAGACAGCTAATATAAGTGGTTTTGGATCAGGATTTTATCGTATGTTATTCGGCACAATAGGTATTTTACCCATTTGGCTATACTTCCGCCAACCAATTACCGACTTTCACGGTGTGAAAATTGCAATCATTTGCGGTGTGTTTTTTGCCTGCGACATTGCATTGTGGAATACATCCATTATGCTTTCGAAAGCTACTATATCAACACTACTGGCCAACCTGGCTCCTCTTTGGGTGGGAATAGGTGCTTTGCTCTTTATGAAAGAAAAGCCTAACAAAATCTTTTGGATAGGAACCTTTATTTCTATTGTAGGCGTAGCCGTTATCATGGGTATGAAAGATATTTCGGGCAGCTCGTTGACGTTGGGGAATTTGTTGGCCATTTTTGCAAGTATGTTTTATGGCGCTTATTTGCTTACAGTAAAAAAAGGACGCAACACGCTCGACACCTTCTCGTTCACCACCATCTCAATGATTACAAGCACAATAGTTTTAGGCGTTATTTGTTGGATAAGCGACACCCCGCTTTCGGGATTCAGTAATACAACATGGATTTCGTTAGCAATATTGGGAATTGTTCCGCAGGTTTTGGGTTGGTTAGCCATCAATCAGGCGCTCGGACACATCAAAGCCACCGTAGTTTCGGTTAGTTTACTGAGTCAAAGCGTGTTCACGGCCCTTTTTTCAATCCCTGTGCTCGGCGAATTACTAACAGCCAGAGAGATTGGTGGGGCAGCAATTGTGCTTGGTGGAATTTATTTGGTGAACAAGAAGTAAGCTTGAAGTGTTCGAGTTTTGGTTTTGTCTGCCGCTGTTACCGGCACTCAAAGCTCGTTAAGCAAACAAATTGATTATTTCAACCGCATCAAAGCGATGAATCTGAAGAATCACAGGTTGATTGGATTTGGTGTTTCAAACAAAGCTACGAAAGACATGTTTTTCAATTATTCATCCGGAGCTATTGAGTGAAGTGCATTCATAAAAGCACTGAACGAAACCACTGACGTTGAAACAGCCGAAAAATTAGTTTTGAAAAAGCAGGATAATTAGTAAGAAACAAAATCAGGGAAGTAAAAATCAACCTCAACATCTAATTAAAATTTTATTTTCCCAGAAAAAAAACGGTATGTCGGTTGGATTTTATAACTTTGCAGAATTTTATTAAAACTAAATATGCAAAAAGGCCAAAATCGCACAAAAGAGTATCAGTTTTCAATCGTAGTTCCGGTTTACAACGAACAGGAAAATATGCCTGCGCTTGAAAATCGGTTGAGCAATTTTTTGTCTCATTCCATGTATCCAGCGTGCGTCATTTTTGTAAATGATGGTTCGAAAGACGACAGCAGCCGCTTCATTCAAGATATTTGTTCCCGCCGCAACGATTTTTTTTACCTGGAATTTGAACAAAATGCCGGGCTTAGTGCCGCCATCAAAGCCGGAATTGATTACTGCCAGTCTGATTATGTCGGGTATATTGATGCCGATTTGCAGACCGATCCCGATGATTTCAACCTGCTGCTGAAAGATATTCCGGATTATGCTATGGTGATGGGAATTCGTGCGAACAGAAAAGACTCCATATTCAAGAAAATCCAATCGAAAATTGCCAATGGGTTTCGTCGGATGATGACAAATGATGGCGTGGAAGACACCGGTTGTCCATTGAAAGTAATTCAGACGGATTATGCAAAACGGGTGCCGTTTTTCAACGGGATGCATCGTTTCCTGCCCGCATTGATACAGTTGCAAAAAGGGGAAGTGAAACAAATTCCGGTGAGACATTACCCGCGCACGGCCGGCCTTTCAAAATTTAATTTATGGAACCGCCTGCTGTCCCCATTTCTGGATTGTTTTGCTTTCCGCTGGATGAAAAAAAGATATATCAACTACAAGGTTGGCGATACTAATTTACTGTAATATGAAATATCAATTATTTGTTTATATCATTGGATTTTTAGCGCAGGTTTTTTTCTCGGGACGCATTCTTTATCAGTGGATTATATCTGAAAAAGCTAAAAAAGTAATGGCCCCGCCCTTTTTCTGGTTACTAAGTATTATTGGTTCATATCTCCTGTTTATTTATGGCATACTACGCGACGATTTTTCCATCATTCTCGGGCAAATTCTATCATATTACATATATCTATGGAATCTCAATATCCACGGCATTTGGGCTAAACTGCACAAAATTCTCAAATTTATCCTTATAGCAACACCTGTGGTTGCTTTCATTTTAATGTTGAATAACCTTCCGGTTTATATTTCTAATTTCTTTAAAAACGAAAGTATTCCTATCTGGTTGGTTATTTTCGGTTCCATCGGTCAGTTAATATTCTCACTCCGGTTTGTGTATCAATGGCTTTATTCATCGAGAAAACACGAATCGCTGCTGCCCATCGGTTTCTGGATTATTAGTCTTGTCGGTTCATTTATCATCATTATTTACGCCATCATTCGACGAGATCCGGTCCTCATTTTAGGTCAAGCTTTTGGATTTGTTGCCTATACCCGGAATATCATAATTGGACATAATCACAAAACAAATGAAGTTACAAATCAAGAATAATTACCTGAATTTTATCTGGTTAATTGCCCTGTTGCCCATCATGCTGCTGCGCGATTACACGCCGAGTAACGAACTTAGATATCTGAGCATAGTTGACGAGGCGCTTCGAAACGGCTCTTTTTTTACTTTCAGCCATCAGGGAGTTCCCTACGCCGATAAGCCGCCGCTTTTTTTCTGGCTGATGATGCTGGGGAAACAGGTGCTGGGCGGTCACCACATGTGGTTTTTGTCGTTGCTATCTTTTATTCCGGCCATCATTATTTTAATAGTAATGAATAAATGGATAAAAAACGAAACGGATCAGAAAAATATTAGCGTTGCACAACTGTTGCTGATGAGTTCTGCTTTATTTTTGGGTTCAGCCTCCATTGTGAGAATGGACATGCTGATGACCATGTTTATCGTGCTGGCTCTGTACACTTTCTACAAAATTTATTCCGGCACTTCTTCCCGAAAAGATAGCTGGTTATTTCCGGTTTATGTATTTCTGGCCGTATTCTCCAAAGGACCGGTAGGAATACTTATGCCGCTTGTTTCCACTATCTGTTTTTTAATTTTCAAAAAACAAATCCGGACTTGGGGAAAATATTGGGGAGCTAAAACCTGGATTGTTCTGCTTGTGTTATTCGGAGGGTGGTTTGCAGGTGTATTTGCCGAAGGTGGAACGGAATATCTGAACAACCTGCTGTTTCATCAGACCGTGGGTCGCGCGGTGGATTCGTTCCATCACAAAGCTCCGTTTTATTTCTATGGCTTGTCTATCTGGTACTCTGTTATTCCCTGGTCATTCCTTTTTATCGGGTTATCAGTTGCAAGTCTGTATTACAAAAAAATCAAAACGGACGTGGAGTGGTTCTTTTTAATCACAGTTGGCGCCACGTTCCTGATGCTTTCATTATTTAGTTCCAAACTGGCCATTTATCTGGTTCCGCTCCTGCCCTTTCTGGCTTATTTCTCCGCATTACAATTGCACAAATACACATGGAACAAGTGGATAGCTCTTTCACTGGTCATTCCGGCTTTAATTTTCGTAGCGGCTCTACCCGGATTGATCATCGCCACCTCGCAAAATGCCGAACTCGCTTACCTTCGATTGCCGCTCATATACTCAGGTACAGGGATTTTATCGCTCACGGGAATTACCGGTATTGTATTGATTTACAAGCAAAAAAACATTCACCAAACGATTAAAGTATTTACTTTCGGACTATTCCTGACATTGTTTGTGGTGGGTTGGTCCCTGAAAGAAATTAATCCGCAACTGGGTTTCGCTGATGTGTGTAAAGAAGCAAAAACTATTTCGAAAAAAAATAAAACAACCGGTTATAATACCTATAAAATCAAACGTTCGGTGAGCATGGATGTTTTTCTGGGTGAAAAAGTGCAGGAAATCACCCTCGACGAATTGAGTAAAAAACTCAATACTAATGAGTTACTTATCATCGAACGAAAAAGACTGGATAAGGACAACGAATTAGCTGTATTGATTGCAAACAAAGAGCGTTACACCGCCTTTAATTACTACATTGTAGTGCTAAAATGAATAAAATAAAAATCCTCGTAACCGGAGCAGCCGGATTTATCGGATACCACGCCGCCAAAGCACTTACAACATCTGGTTTTCAGGTAATCGGACTGGACAATACCAACGCGTATTACGATGTAAATCTGAAATACGCCCGATTGTCGGATGCCGGTATTTCGGAAAAAGAAATTATTCCCGGCGAATTAATTTGCAGTACCAAAAACAGTTTATACCGTTTTATCCAACTGGATATAACCAACCGAAATGCGTTGGCAGCCTTATTTGAAAAGGAAAAATTCACACACGTTCTACATCTGGCCGCTCAGGCGGGTGTGAGGTATTCGTTGGAAAATCCATACACTTATATCGATTCTAATGTTGTCGGATTTGAAAACCTGCTGGAGAATTGTCGAAATTCCGGAATACTGCATTTTGTTTATGCCAGTTCAAGCAGCGTATACGGATTAAACACCAGCATACCTTACCGGGAAACCGATATGACTGAAAGACCCGCAAGTTTATACGCCGCTACCAAAAAGGCAAATGAACTAATGGCACATGTTTACAGCCATCTTTTCTCGGTTCCAACTACCGGAATACGCTTTTTCACTGTTTATGGACCCTGGGGAAGGCCGGATATGGCGCCTCATTTATTTATGAATGCCGTTTTGAACGAAAAGCCCATCAGCGTTTTCAATCACGGAAATATGCAACGGGATTTTACATTTATTGATGACATTGTAAAGGGCATTCTGAAAATCATTCCATCACCACCAGATAAAAATATACCTTATGAAATTTATAACATGGGTAACTCACAGCCGGTTGCACTGATGGATTTTATTGGAACAATAGAAAAAACAACCGGGAAAAAGGCGATTTTAAACTTCGAAAAAATGCAACCCGGAGATGTCAGGGTCACTTATGCTGATACCAGTCATTTAGAACATGATTTTAATTACAAACCAACGACTTCCATTGAAACAGGAATTCAAAAATTTCACGAATGGTTCGTGGGTTATTACAAACAAACGAATAAAGAACTAAACAAATGAATTTAATAGAAACTTTCAACTGGCGTTACTCCACCAAACGAATGACCTGAGAGAAAATTTCCGAAGAAAATTTAAGTATAATACTTGAAGCAATCAGACTTGCGCCTACAGCTTACGGATTGCAGCCATTTAAGGTTATAGTGTCTGAAAATAAGGCGTTACTAAACGAAATTTTCGAAAAATCCTGTCCGCAAATAGTGGTGCAACAATGCTCACACCTGCTAATTTTCAAGGCCAGGAAAAAACTGGACGAAGAATACGTGAAAGGCTTTTTGAGCGAAATGAAGTAAACCTGAAGTGTTCGAGTTTCGGTTTTGCCTGCCGCAGAAAAGTTTCGAACGGCTGTCAGGTATTTCCAGTCTGGTGTTTAGAAAAAAAAATGAAAATTGAAAATTTTTGATGCTATAATTAATCCATTCTTCATTTTCAAATTATCACATTATCAAATTATTTCATTGGCATATTGGCACATTAAAGTATTGTCTTATTGTCATATTATTTAAAATTTGCGATGTTTATTATAGAAAGCACAACCAATCGCTACCTGAATTACAATCAGGTACTAAAATCAAATTTCGGCGAACGGATACAGAAAATTTCGATCAATGCCGGCTTCACCTGCCCCAATCGCGATGGGAGCAGAGGTGTTGGAGGTTGCACCTATTGCAACAATCAGACTTTCAGTCCGGAATACTGCACGCCCACCAAAAGCATAACACAACAGCTTGAAGAAGGGATTCGGTTTTTCAAAAAATATGAAAGTCAGGTGTATTTGGCCTATTTTCAGTCCTATACCAACACTTACGATGCACTCGATAAACTCACCGCCATTTACGAAGAAGCGTTGGCTCATCCTAAAGTTGCAGGCATTGTGGTGGGGACTCGTCCCGATTGTGTTAACGATGAATTGCTCGATTACTTTGCTGCCCTGTCCAAACGTTGCTATGTGATGATTGAATATGGCATTGAATCCACCGAAGACAGTACGCTTGAGTTCATAAATCGTGGACATGACTATGCTTGTGCCGTAAAAGCAATTGAAGCAACAGCAGCCCGCGGCATTTATACCGGAGCGCATCTTATTTTAGGTTTACCACACGAAAGTCGCGAAACAATACTGAACCACGCCCGTAAAATTTCAACACTTCCTCTTACTGCTATTAAACTACACCAGTTACAGTTGGTAAAACACACAAAGATGTCACGTCAGTATGCCGAACATCCCGAATGGTTTAAACTCTATACTGCCGACGAATACATCGATCTTGTTATTGACTTTATCGAATTATTGAATCCCAAAATCGCCATTGAACGAATGATTTCTCAGTCACCTCCTGGATTTGTTATCGCGCCCGAATGGGGACTTAAAAACTTCGAGTTTATTATGAAAGTCGACAAGCGACTTGCTCAACGCAATACCTATCATGGAAGGTTGTACAACGAGAACTTTAAATCTCAAGAGCTATAAAAATGAACAGCCAGAGCATTAAGTGGCTCTATCAATTTTTTTAGTTCACGTTCTGCTTCTACAATTTCAGATTTTTCCTTTTCAACAAAAAACTTATTTACGGTATTTTAACTACAAATTCAATAAGACCTACGAAGAAAACAATTCGTATTATAAGCAGAAAACAGCATAAAATGGTACAGATTTAATATTATTCTCAAATCCAAAATTCTTTTTGGAAATCCGAATTGCATAAGGACAATTATATTTTTTCAGAAACATATTCATACTTACCGACTTTGTTCTACTTCCCTTCTTAACTTCAACAGGAACAACTTCACCATCTATTTGTAACACAAAATCAAGTTCTGCCGTATTATCATTTTTCCAATAAAATAAAGAGTGTCCGTTAGCTTTCAGTGCCTGGGCTACATAATTTTCGCTTAATGCGCCTAAAAATCCATTATCTTCTTCAACACTCGAAAGTATTGTTTGTTGCGCCATGCCCGATTTTGCTGTAAGTAAACCTACATCGCTCATATACAGTTTAAAGTCAGACAAATCGGCATACACAGCTACTGGCATATAACCATGCTCCACCTTTTGGCATTTCAGTACCACCCCAGCAAAATTTAACCATTCAATCGACTCCCCAAAAATAGTTGCAGTTCCACCACGTTGCACAATTTTATACTGAAATTTCTTATTTTCTTTTGCTAATTGAACTGGAATAGAATTGTAGCACGCTCTGATTTTTACACTTGTAGTTGCCGAAGCATATTTTGCCATATCAGAAATATACTCATTCTGAATACGCCCCTGAATTTCGGCAGCTGTTAGTAAGCTTTGAGTTTGTACAAATTCATTGACAACCGCCGGCATCCCTCCAACAATCAGGTATTGTTTGTAGTAATCTAACGCTTTATTGTGTAAAATCTCCGGCATTTTTAAATCAGATGCAAAATGAGCACGAATTTCACTAATTAATAAATCCTCATTCAAAGCATTCAAAAACTCTTCAAAATCCATTGGAAATAACTGAATTTCATTCACTTTACCAACCGGAAACGAATAATTATCACGATTAACAGCTACCCCAAGCAAACTACCCGCACATACAATATAGTATTGTGGGACTTCTTCACAAAAGGTTTTTAGTGACGTCAGTGCTCTGGGGCACGACTGAATTTCGTCCAACACAAGCAACGTTTCTTCAGGAATAATACGCTGACCAGAAGCTGTTTCGAGATACTGTATAATACGTAAAGGATGTATATCCGTTTCAAAATATGAATTTACAGCCAAATTTGTTTCCAAATTAAAGTAAACCATATTTTTGAAATACATTTCGCCAAATTCCTTGATAAGATAAGTTTTACCCACCTGACGAGCACCATTTACGATAAGCGGCATTCTATCGCTTTTCTTTTTCCAATCTTCCAATTGCTTTAAGGCTTTCCTTTTCATTGTGTCAAATTCTTAAATATGGCACAAATATAATTAAAGTGTGGGAAAAAATCAAATTATTTTGATTTTTTCCCACACTTTAGTCAAAATACTTGATTATAGGACATAAAAAAAAGCAGACTACAAATGTCTGCTTTTTTATTATATTCTATTTATTCAACGCCAAAATTCCATCTTTCAGCGAAGCAATTTTACTTTCGGCATCAGCTTTCTTTTTACGTTCAGCTTCTACTATTTCATGTTTTGCATTCGCCACAAAGCGCTCGTTTCCGAGCTTTTTCATCACCGACTCGATAAATCCTTCGTAATATACAATTTCAGCTTTCATTTTTGCTATTTCCTCTTCGGCATTGATCAAATTGCCCATAGGAATGGCAAATTCGGTAGTTCCCACGAGGAACGAAACTGAACCGGCCGCTTTTTCGGTTGTTTTTTCAATTGTTTCTAAATTTCCAAGCTTAGCAATCACAGCATTGAACTGAGTGAGGCTGCCACTTTGAGTGGCGGTCTCACTTGGAATCACTTGCAGACTCAACACTTCTTTGTTGGGAATATTTTTCTGCAAACGAACGGTACGAATTCCGGCGATAATTTCCTTGGCATATTCAAAATCAGCAATCAACGCTTCGTCAACTTCAGTAGCTTTTGGCTGAAGTACCACCATGATACTTTCACCCTCTTTGCGTTCCTCAAGCGCCTGCCAGAGTTCTTCGGTAATAAATGGCATAAAAGGATGCAGCACTTTCAGCAAAGATTCGAAGAAACTAAGGGTAGCATTATAAGTGGTACGATCGATGGGTTTTTGATAAGCAGGTTTAGCCATTTCAAGGTACCACGACGAAAATTCGTCCCAGAAAAGTTTATAAACGGCCATCAGTGCTTCCGACAAACGGTATTTCGAGAACAAATCATCAATTTCGATCAACGTTTTGTTCAACTGCGCATCGAACCATTTTACAGCCATACGAGCCGATTCGGGTTGTGCAATGTCGGCTACCTCCCACCCTTTTACAAGGCGGAATGCATTCCATATTTTGTTATTGAAGTTACGGCCCTGTTCGCAAAGGCTATCGTCATAAGGCAGATCGTTTCCGGCAGGCGAAGTAAGCAACATGCCCAAACGCACCGCATCGGCACCAAAATGCGCAATCAAATCCAGCGGATCAGGTGAGTTACCAAGCGATTTCGACATTTTACGACCTAATTTATCACGCACTATACCGGTCAGATACACATTTTTAAATGGCATTTCGCCTTTATATTCGTATCCGGCAATAATCATACGAGCCACCCAGAAAAAGAGAATTTCAGGGGCAGTCACCAAATCGTTGGTCGGATAATAATAGTTTATTTCTTCATTTTCACGATTGTTGATGCCATCGAAAACCGAAATTGGCCACAACCACGACGAGAACCAGGTATCCAAACAATCTTCGTCCTGACGCAAGTCATCAATGGACAATGGATAATTGACAATTGACAATGCTTTTTGGTACGCTTCTTCTTTTGATAAAGCTACAACGAAGCCACCCTGCGGCAAAAAATACGCAGGAATACGGTGTCCCCACCAAAGCTGACGCGAAATACACCAGTCTTTCACATTTTCCATCCAATGACGGTAAGTATTTTTGAACTTGGCCGGATAAAGCTGAATGTCATCATTCATTACCGCATCCAAAGCCGGTTTTGCCAAATCTTCCATTTTCAGAAACCATTGCATCGAAAGTTTTGGTTCTATCACTACATCCGTACGCTCCGAGAAACCAACTTTATTGGTATAAGGCTCTGTTTTTTCGAGCAGACCAGCTGTTTCGAGGTCCTTTTCAATTTGCTTACGTACGTCAAAACGATCCATGCCGGCATATTGTGCGCCATGCTCATTCAGCGTTCCGTTGTCATTAAAAATATCGATCGATGGCAAGTTGTATTTCTCACCCAGCATATAGTCGTTCACATCGTGAGCAGGCGTTACTTTAAGGCAACCTGTACCAAATTCCACATCCACATAATCGTCCTCAATAATTGGAATTTCGCGGTTAATCAGTGGTACAAAACATTTACGTCCTTTTAAGTGAGCAGTTTTAGGATCATTAGGGTGGATACAAATTGCCGTATCTCCCATAATTGTTTCGGGACGCGTCGTTGCAACAACCAAATACTCAGCCTCATCAAATCCCCCTTTAGGGGGTTGGGGGGCCAGTTTATAGCGGAGATAAAATAGTTTTCCGGTAATTTCTTTGTGAATCACTTCCTCGTCGCTCAAAGCTGTCAGCGCTTTCGGATCCCAGTTTACCATGCGTACGCCGCGATAAATCAGGCCTTTGTTGTACAAATCCACAAAAACTTTCAGCACACTTTCAGAGCGTGGTTCGTCCATTGTAAAGGCTGTACGGTCCCAGTCGCACGAAGCGCCGAGTTTTTTTAGCTGTTCGAGGATAATTCCGCCATGTTTGTGCGTCCAGTCCCAGGCATGACCCAAAAACTCATCACGGGTTAAATCTGTTTTTTTGATGCCTTCGGCAGCCAGTTTCCCAACTACTTTAGCTTCAGTTGCAATGGAAGCATGATCGGTTCCGGGCACCCAGCAGGCATTTTTTCCCTGCATACGCGCACGACGCACCAACACATCCTGAATCGTATTGTTGAGCATATGGCCCATGTGAAGTACGCCCGTAACGTTTGGCGGCGGAATGACGATAGTGTAAGGTTCGCGATGATCAGGTTTTGAACTAAAAAATCCATTATCTAACCAATATTGATACCATTTGGATTCGATGTCGTTGGGATTGTACTTACTTGCGAGTTCCATATTTTATTTACGATTTATTCATTTACAATTTTCAATTGTGGCAAAAAACATTCAAACAATTAATATTCAGAACGATATATAATTTCGTTGTTTAAAATTTCAAGATTGCAAAGATAAATAAAAATGAGGGTAACAAAAAACTTTAATAGTAAAAACAAAGCTAACTACTCAGCACCTAAGTATTTTTTAATGGATAATACATAAGAAGCTAAAAACGAATATATATAGTCTTCTGCCACGGAGTGGCTAAATGTGAGGGACCCCCGGTGAGCGTAATGAAACCGGGGGATAATGCAGCCAACCTCCCGTTTTTTTGATTTTCAATTCGACTTCGTCGAATTGAAAATCAAAAAAACAAAAGCCATTCAGATATGTTTTTTAGATGATTGTATTTCAAACAAATCTTTATTTCCCAAATAACTTTTTCTGTAAATCAGGTCGTTTCATTCGTTGGAAATCCCGTATGATCTGTTGTCTGTATTCAGGCTTGTACCAAAAGAAAAACTTGCGTTGCTCCAGTTTTTCTTCTTTGGTCCTGGCTGTAAATACCGGTTCGAGCGTGTAAGGATGGTAACCCGAATAATAAATTTCGGTCGCTACTGTCATCGGTGTGGGCGTAAAATCCTGTACCTGTTCCAGTTTAAAATCGAGTTTCTTCGTTTGTATGGCCAAGTCGGCCATATCTTCACCCTCGCAGCCGGGATGACTTGAAATAAAGTAAGGAATCAATTGCTGATTCAACCCGGCTTCGCGATTGATCCTTTCGAACTGCGTTTTGAACTTACCGAAATACTCAAACGATGGTTTGCGCATCAGGTCCAACACCTTGTCCGAAGTATGTTCAGGTGCTATCTTGAGTCTGCCCGAAACATGATTGGTAATCAGTTCGCGTATATATTCGGCATGGCTTTTATTGGCCACTTCGTTTTTTGTGTCGCTCAGAAGTAAATCGTAGCGAATACCACTTCCCACAAAAGATTTTTTCACACCGGGGATACTGTCGACCGAGCGGTATATATCGATAAGCCGACTGTGGTCTGTATCAAGATTAAAGCATACCTTAGGATAAATACACGAAGGCTTTTTACATTTCTTACATATTTCAAGATCGATTCCTTTCAACCCATACATATTGGCCGAAGGGCCGCCCAAATCGCTTATATATCCTTTAAATTCATTCATCTGGGTAATCTTTTGCACTTCGTTCAGTATCGACGCCTTTGAGCGTGAAACAATGTGCTTGCCCTGGTGGGCTGAGATTGTACAAAACGCACAACCACCAAAACAACCACGGTGCATATTCACCGAAAACTTAATCATTTCGTAGGCCGGAATCTTTTTGTCTTTATATTTAGGATGTGGCACCCTTGTGTAAGGCAAATCGAAGGAAGCATCAAGCTCTTTCTCGCTCAACGGAGCATAAGGCGGGTTAACAACCACCCAACGGTTGCCTGTTTTTTGCAAAAGCCTGTCCGCTTCAAAACGGTTCGATTCCTGCTCAATGTGTTTGAAGTTAGATGCATATAATTTCTTGTCGGTCAAACAGGTTTCGTGATCAACAAGTGTAATGTCTTTCCATGGCGATGCAGGAATTTCTTTCGACAAAAAAGAACTCTGCGGAATGTCTGTGAGTTCTGCAAAAGTTTTCCCTTCTTTCAAGCGTCGAACCAGTTCGCGCAAAGGCTTCTCTCCGTTTCCATAAATCAGCAAATCAGCTTTTGAGTCGACAAGTATGCTGGGCATCAATTTATTCGACCAATAATCGTAATGCGTAAATCTGCGCAGCGATGCTTCAATACCCCCAATCAGCAAAGGAACATCAGGATATAATTTTTTAATGATATTACAATAGGTAATGGTAGCATAATCGGGTCGCATATTTGGTTTCCCGTCCGGCGAATAAGCATCATCCGAACGCAGGCGTTTATTGGCAGTATAATGATTTACCATCGAATCCATATTGCCTGCCGACACAGCAAAAAACATACGAGGACGCCCCATTTTCTTAAAATCGCGCAAGTCATCGCGCCAGTTAGGTTGAGGTACCAAAGCCACTTGAAGGCCTTCAGCTTCGAGAATACGCCCGATAACAGCTGCAGCAAAAGCCGGATGATCAATATAGGCATCGCCGGTAAAGAAAACAACATCTACTTCGTCCCATTTACGCAATTCGACTTCTTTTTTTGTGGTTGGCAGAAAATCTGTCAGTTGATATGTCATTTGTTTTTTTAGATTAAATTTAATTATTCCGATCGGGGAAAGCGAACGAAACGCTATTTTACAGCGCCACTTTCCAATCTGCTTTATTCAACAATCATTCAATTGAATATGTTCGGGGAAAAGAAGTTTCACACAAAATGAATGTTTTATTCTGATTCTTCAGACCGATGAACTTTTTTAGCCAATTCGGCTTCCACATCGGCCCTGGACTTACTACGTGTGACGATGTACACGCCCAGAAAAACCATGGCGGCTGCAATGGCTTTTGGTACTGTAATTACATTTTGACCCGCTATCACCACTATGATCATTGCCACTATGGGCTGAACATAATTGTACATCGCTTGTGTGGTTGGACGAAGAAGTTTCTGTCCCACAGGTATCAATAAATAAGGAATGACAGTGGCAAAAATCAACATAAAACCCATCGAAAGCCATTTGTTACTATCGAATGATTCCCAACGAATGGTAGCCAGATCGGCTCCACTGAAAGGAAGTACAATGACACTCGCAAATAAAAACATCCATTTCATCACCGTCACCGACGAATAACGCTTGGTAACATTTTTGGTGAGTACAAGAAAAGCTGAAAACGACAATGCACTCATAAAACAAAGTAAATCACCTATCATGTTTCCCGAAAAACCGGAACCGCCCCGGGATGAGAAAACAAGAAAAACAGCGCCACTTGCTCCGGTAAATACGCCAAGGGCTTTTACCCAGGTAAGTGGTTCCTTAAGTACTATGGCCGACAATATCATGGTGATAATGGGCACAGTGGTCGCAATAATAGATGCATCGATGGTGGATGTGCGCGAGAGTCCCTGAACAAAAAAAATCTGATTGCCCAACAATCCAAGCAAAGCGCCTACAAACAGCATTATCAGGTCTTTATTACTTACTTTCTCCGGCTTCAGTAGCGAGAGCATCCAAAATGCAATAGCTCCGAACAAAAAACGCAGCACATTCATACCCATCGGACTAAGTGTACCATCTAATAAATCTTTCGATACCGAAAGATTTATTCCGAAAAATATATTAACAAACAGTAAAGCAATGTGGCCTACAGTCTTTTTGTTTTGTTTCATTATCTATATTAAAAATCCTGCAAAAATACTTCAAAAAAACCATATAAGTAATGAGAATATTACAATGTTGCATTAATAAACCGGTAATATGCTGTTTGTCTTTATTTTATCAAATGGCAAATGCGACATTAATAAATACAGAATACCGAAAGGGCAATGCTGGGAGTATTCACGGAAGGGCGTATCTCCTTATTTTGAAGGTCAACACAAAGTATATCGCTGAGTTTATTTGAACAAAGAAATACTCGTTGTTGGAACATAAGAACTTAGCTTTATCTCCATTTGTTTTGATTCATTATTGAAATAAAAGCAGAAAAAAAAATGAATGCTCTCAGTTTTCTATTCAGAGAGGGTGAGGACTGAATAACTTTGATTTACCTTATCCTATTCAGCGATTTAACAAGCGCTTCGTCCTTGCCTATAGCCCGAACGGCCAGAAAAGCAATTATAATATTAATCAATGGAAAAGCTGTAACAAGCTCGAGGTACCAGTCGGCCTGTAACTTTTGACCCGCCTGCCATAGATAAATAAATAACAAGCCATAATATCCTGCCATTAGCACCATGTTAAATATAAGGAGTCTGATCTGTAATAAACGCTTTTTGTAAAGAAATATAGTGACAAATGCCAGCGTAGGAATCATTGCCGAAAGCGCAGTGAGCGCCCATACATTTTCCTGAAAAACGTTTCCCGTGGACTGAACCAAAAAAACTCCCTTATAGTTCATAACATAGTGCAAAGCATCTGCACTGTTCAGCAAACCGGCAAAAGGCATGAAAAAAGTAAATACTGAAAGAATAACAATAAGAAGCAGGTATAAAGTCTGTATGCGCTGTATCATTTTATGTCGATATTGAAAAAATTGAAAAAATACACAAAGAACCAACTAATAAAAACGCTTCTACAAGCAATAAATAGCCGGTGTTTGTTTCACGCGCAAAGATAGAAACTTTAGGCTGAAAAAGCAAACTTTGCCTTCAAAAGTGAAACGCTCACTTAAAAACAGTAAAACATCAACCGAAATTGTTGAATTGTTGAATTGTTGGATTGAATTGTCTCCCAACCCGAAACTATCTCCATCAATTATCAATGAACACACAAACCTTCACAGATGTCGGACGCCAACATTAGTTTTCCTCATTATATATCCAGAAAGACAGGAAATTTCTGAAACAGTCTGCTCAAATCACCCCATTTTTCGCACCTTTTGGACAGTTAAAAATAGTTTGTCCTACTTTTTTTCTTTTGTCAGATGTTAAGCTACAGATAATCAGCAGTGTTTAAAAATGCTTTGTCCTACTTTTTTTTAGTGAAAAATTTGGAGCTTCATTGTTAAGTATATAAATTTACATTCGAGAAATACTATTTTCTTTGAAAAATAATAAGTCTGACAAATAACCAGGCAATAACGCTGTAATATGAAAATAATTTGAAGCTATTACTAAGGCAGGGCAAAACACCCTGTAAATAAAATAAAAAAAGCGGAGCCGGTCATTCTATTGTTTCACGCAACTTAACCGACTTCCGCCTATCACTCACTTAAAAAAGAAAGGGACTTTGCAAATTTACAGAACATTATTTACAGGAAGCAACAAAATAACTTTAATTATAAATTCTTGACTGGCTTTCGGTCTTTAGCAGAGGAGTTATATATTACCTGACTTCGATTTGTCAAAAAAGGTATTGAAAAATAATTTGCTTATTTATACGTGAATTATTTGATGATACTGTACTGGCTCAATAAAATAACACTTTTGTAAGGAATAAAGGTGTTTATTGTTTTTTTTGAATGCCAATAACCTGAGACTATTTTGTCGAAATTAGGAAATAGCTTTGATCAACTTCTGAAAATTCAATTTTGGCTTTCAATTTTGCAGCTATAATTCACATTTACAATTGGAAGCTCACTTTAAGCTCCATTACAGGCAGAAAACTTGAAATTCTCAGAAATCTCCTTTAATTATATGATTTTGAACGGCTTTCGGTCATTATTTGAAGAGTTTTATCCTTTATTTTCTTATAAACAAAAAAAAATGAAAAAAACAAATTATATTCTTACAATTATAGCAGTTGTACTAATAAGTTGCAACGACAATTTACATGAAACTTTAGTGGATGTAAATAATGTAAAAATAATTAAAATTACAGATGATAGCACATCTACAAAATTTAAAGTGCGTGGTGATAATAAATATGACGCACTCGGATTTTCATTTGATGCTACAGGCGAATATTTAGATAAAATGAGTACAATACTTCCGGTAATCACACTCCCCCTCGTTTGCAACGAGGGGGAAATGGTTGAACGTTTTCAACGCATAAAAGATAGTTTTGTAAATAAAAACCGTAATGTATCATCGAAGGATTACATATCTCTTTGTTACAAACAAACAAACAAACAACCAGAAACCCCTCGTTGCAAACGAGGGGGAGTCAGGGTAAACAAACTCTATAAACCTTGGAAGTTAAATTAATACTTACTATACTCATTAGCAAAAAACATGAAAAAAACAATTATCGTAATTCTATTTTCTTTGGCTATGCCTCTTACTTCTTTTGCTCAAATAAATTATGGAGTAGTTGTAGCAGCAGGTACATCAAAAATGGTAACAGCTAATTTTCAGGATAATTGGGGAGAGTTTTATTCAGGAGGCTTTTCATTAAGTTACACCGATAAAAATAATTTTATCTACGAGACAGGTTTGTATTTTGATTATAGAGACTTGAAAATAGATCATTATTCTTCCGAATTATCTCCAAATGTTGATGGTATATTATATCATATAAATGATCTTAAGATACCCTTCATCTTTGGAACTAAAATTGACAATGGACTTTTTTCGAAGTTAAATTTAATTATTCAAGGGGGTATGTTTTTCTCTTATGGACTAAATGGTAAAGGAAAGATATATTATTTTAGTGATTTACATGGTGATTGGTACAATGTAAACAATGTTTTCAAAACAAACAATACCATAATAAACTCTACATCGTATGAATATTCTCCTCTAAAGAGATTTGACACAGGAATACTACTAAAAGCCGGACTAAAATATCAACAATTTTATTTTAGTTTAAATTCGGAAACCGGATTAGTCAACTTGAATTCTTATTATGATAGTAAGATAAGAAGTTCCAGCTTGTATCTGTCAATTGCATATAATTTTGCAAAATAGACTTATCTCCGATTCAGCAAAATGTAGTTGGTGAGGTATGTTCGACGAAGTTTCCAACCTTCGGGCTGCAAAAAAAGAGCTGATCTTCAAAAAACAGAATAAAAACGAGGTAAAACAACCTACTGTTTTGTATATAAACAATCAGGTTTAACTTTGTAAAGGCATGTGAAGTGTAAATTCATTTCACATGCTTTTAATAATGATTTTTATTAAATGCGCATAATAGCTTAAAAAATAATTTCAGATACCTATCCTAAAAAATCAAAACGCATGAAGTCGATAAAGATTTTTTCTAATTTAATTGTAGTAATACTTATACTGTCGGCCTGTACCAAGAGTATCGATTTTGAGGGAGAGATAACAGCTCCCAAAGTGGTTGTGCATAGTTTTATCAATCCCGACTCGGTAGTATCGGCCTATGTATCGTTAAGTACTTTCTTTTTAAGCGATTCGCTACAGTTTAAGCAGGTGTACAATGCGGATGTATCGCTCTACGTCAATGGCGGGTTCAAAGAAAAAATGAACCGGGTGTATTCAAGCCGTGCTGCTAAGTATAAAGGAACTTATCAACCTGCTATAGGTGATATAGTGAAAATAGTAGTAAAAGTACCGGAAATGGGCGAAGTATCTGCCGAAACCGGCTTTATCAAAGCTCCGCTCATTGAAGCGGTAGACACAACTGTGAGAATAATTGATTTCCTTCATTCTATGGGATATAATCATGACACAACAGCCGTACATTATCAATGCAATGTTAATTTAAAAATAAAATTTACCGACAGAGCTGAAGAAAAGAACTTTTACAGATTAATCGTAATGAAAAGATATTATGAATATAAGTCCATTAGAGAATGGGATAGATCAATGTGGGATTGGAAGTGGGTATTGTATGAAAGCACACGAGACAATTATAGTCAGCTGAAATTTACTGATCCCGTCAGCGGTAACAGTACAAATTTGAATCCACTCGAGGAGGTCAGCTCAATTACGGGTGAATCCATAGATGCCGCCGAGACCTACAATGTGTTTTCCGACGAACTGATCAACGGAAAAAGCTATACACTCAACTGTACCGCAACCAATGTCTTGTTTGCGAAAAGATATCCCGGTTATGAAAAAGACACAGAGCAAGGAAGACAGCATGGTTATCAAAGTGAGAAAACCGAAGTATTTGTAAGTCTTCAGTCCATCAGCGAGGAGTATTATTATTACTTAAAGTCCCGTGGTGCGAGCGGTAAGGACGATTTTTATTCTGAGCCGGTACAGATATTAAGCAATATCAAAGGAGGTATTGGTTTTATGGGCGCATACAGCACCAGCAATGTATTCAGATTTATGATAGAGTAAATTTTTGATCATGACTTTCTGCTATAATTTCCGTAATTGCCTATAAAACAAATCTTCTAACTATAAAAACTGAAACCAATAAATTTGAGTTAAAAAAAACCAACAAAAACAATAGATCATGAAACGTAAACCAAACATCTTTAAAACATTAACTTTAGCGCTATTTCTGTTAACCATTGTAGCTTGCGACAGTACCAATGACCTGAAAGTGGAAACTGCAGCATTCTCCGTCAACAACGACTCGGTGTATCTTACAAAATCAATAACTTTTACTGCCAGCGACTCTTTAGGTGGAAACGACTATTCCTGGGATTTTGGAGACGGAAATAAGCTAATGGGAAAATACAATGTAACTCATACCTATGAAAAGGGTGGACAATTTATGGCCACGCTGACAATAAATGGGTTTAAAAGTTCAAAAACAATCACCGTTTACAAAGGCACTGTTAGTTTCCGGATTATAAATCAAAGCAATGAATATATTAACTTCCTTACATATATCGACGACTACCAAACTGGTAATGTAAATCGCTTTAATGTACAACCAAAATCAAATTCAAACACTATATATTGTATAAATAGTTCTACAACACAAAATCATATATTGGGGATTTCATTATTTATAAATAATTCAGAATATATGTTGGAAGATATCCTATGGATCTCAGATTTTGAGCACCATGACATTATAGTGACAGACGAAACAAAAGTACATGCCCGAAGTTCCTCAGGCATTCCAAATATTGTAATGATTAAAGATTTATAGGCTGAATTGCATTTGGGCCAGATAAAACAAAAAGATAAGGATTTTTAATTCGAAAAAACAGTAATACTGTAACAAATGAACAGACTATATTTTACATTCAACTTTTTATTTTTCGTAGTAGGCCATATGTTTGGTCAGTATTACACCATTAGTGGCTATGTAACTATAGATAAAAGTGGTGAAACACTGATTAGTGCAGCAGTTTTCGATAAAAATGCGGGAAAGGGAACGATAAGTAATTCTTATGGTTTTTATTCACTGACCCTGCCAGGAGGAGAAGTGGAACTAAACTATTCCTATGTAGGGCTATCATCTGCTCAACGCAGTTTCACGCTTACCGGTGACACAGTAATTAATATTAAACTGTCGGAAAATACAAATTTGAATGAAGTAACTGTAGTGGGCAACCGTAAGGGCCTGGGGGTGAAAGGCACTCAGATGAGTGCCATAAACATACCCGTAACGCAAATAAAAAAAATACCAAGTTTGCTTGGCGAAACCGATGTTATCAAGGCTTTGCAGTTGCTACCGGGCGTCAAAGCGGGTAACGAAGGATCGGCAGGCATGTTTGTACGCGGTGGTGGTCCCGATGAAAATCTGTTGATATTAGATGGCGTTCCGGTATATAACGTAAATCATTTGTTTGGTTTTTTCTCTGTGTTCAATACCGATGCCATTAAAGATGTAACCTTGTACAAAGGGAGCTTCCCGGCTCGTTTTGGTGGACGGTTATCGTCGGTGGTGGATATTAGTATGAACGATGGTAACGATAAAGAAATACATGGCAATGTAACCGTCGGGTTAATATCGTCCAAGCTTAATTTAGAAGGCCCTATTGTGAAGGAAAAAACAACCTTCAACTTTTCGGCTCGCCGCACATATGCCGATATATTGACTTTACCGTTTATGAGTAAGTATGGCTCATCGTTCAATGGAGGAGCGGGTGGTACTAAGCTCGGATATTATTTTTATGATTTGAATGGGAAGATAAGTCACAAAATATCGGACAAGGACCGGCTTTACCTGAGCGCTTATATGGGTAATGATGTAATTTATGCGGACATGCAGGAGTTTGAGTTTAAAAACATTGGTTACACTGAAACGGGAAGACTAAAAATGGACTGGGACTGGGGAAACCTGATCACAGCTTTGCGCTGGAATCATGTTGTCTCGAACAAACTTTTCATGAATACTACCGCTTCGCTTACCCGATACCGCTTCGATATGATAAAAGGAACTGTAGTAACTACAGTAAACGAAACACCCCCTTCTACCGTTGTGGATAAAAGAAATGCAGGGTTTAAATCGTTGATTAATGATTATGCGTTGAAGATTGACTTCGACTGGTCTCCCACCCCAAATCATACCGTAAAGTTTGGAGTCAACTACATCAACCACACTTTTAGCCCGGGAGTAAGCATTCTCAAGCAACAAATCTCCGATGCATCCATAAAGCAAAATACAGACACCACTTATGGCGATGCTAAAATATATGCGCAAGAGATGTCGGCCTATTTTGAAGACAATTTTTCTATTAGCCCTGTGTTGGAATTAAACCTGGGTTTGCATTACTCTACTTTCCTTGTACAAAATCATTTTTATAATTTATGGCCTCAGCCAAGGCTTGGGTTACGGGTGCTACTTAACGACAATCTTTCAGTAAAAGCCGGATTTGCGTCCATGAGTCAGTACGTACACCTTTTGTCGAACAGCAATATAAGTTTGCCCACCGATTTGTGGGTGCCTGTTACCAAGCGCATCCCTCCTATGCAATCAAGTCAATACTCCGCAGGTGTGTTTTATAACTTTAGGAATTTGCTCGATTTTTCGGTGGAAGCTTATTATAAGTCAATGGATAATTTGATTGAATATAAAGATGGAGCTTCGTTTTTCGGATCGACTACCGGCTGGGAAGATAAGGTGAGTATAGGTAAAGGCTGGGCTTATGGCATAGAGTTGCTCGTACAGAAATCGGTTGGGAATACTACCGGCTGGTTAGGTTATACATGGTCGAGAACAGAACGTCTTTTCGACCGTCCGGGCCAAAGAATCAACAATGGTGTGGCCTTCCCTGCCAAATACGACCGACCTCACAGCATTAGTATAGTGGGGATGCACAAGTTCAGCGAAAAAATTGATATTGCAGCCACCTGGGTATATAGCTCTGGCCAACGAGGCACTCTGGCATTGCACTATTACGATGGAACCGAAATACCTCAACATACCGATTATGAAACCAATGTTTTTAAATTGCCCTATATAAGTTCGCGCAACAATTATAAGTTACCGGCTACTCACAGGCTGGATGTAGGTATCAACTTCCATAAAAAAAAGAAACATGGCGTCAGAACCTGGAACGTAAGCCTTTATAATGCATACAATCACATGAATCCTTTTTTGGTAACAATTACAGAAAAAAATATCGGACACAATGGTTCGTATGCCCTATCGAAAAAAGAACTCACACAAGTTTCACTTTTCCCTATCATCCCTTCAGTAAGTTATTCGTATAAATTTTAGAACAAATGAATATGTTTCTCCCGCCCCACCGGATATCCTTATTCAATGTACAAAACTTCGCGGATGTCTGAGGTGAAGCAATTTATTATAATATTTGAACTTAACGGATTGTAAATCCTTATAATACAAGAAGCTGGGATTACAATTACTCCTTGCATTATCAACGCAAAAAAGATAGTTTCGTAAATAAAAATCCATAATATGTTATCGTAGGATTACATATCTCTTTGTTATAAAAAAATAACCATAAACCCCTCGTTGCAAACGAGGGGGAGTCAGACAGGACGATACACCCTGTAAATAAAATAAAAAAAGCGGAGCCGGTCATTCTATTGTTTCATGCAAACAAACTCTATAAACCTTGGAAGTTAAATTAATACTTACTATACTCATTAGCAAAAAACATGAAAAAAACAATTATCATAATTCTATTTTCTTTGGCTATGCCTCTTACTTCTTTTGCTCAAATAAATTATGGAGTAGTTGTAGCAGCAGGTGCATCAAAAATGGAAACAGCCCATTCTCACGAAAATTGGGGAGAACTTTTGTCAGGAGGATTATTTTTGAGATATAGCGATAAGAATAACTTAGTATATGAAACCGGTATATATTACAATTACAGAAATCTGAAATTAGATCGTTTCTCAAAAGAATATGTTACTGACGTTGATTGGATACGATATCAAATGAATGATTTAAAAATCCCTCTCGCTATTGGAACTAAAATTAATAGCGGAATCTTCACTAAGTTGAATTTAATAATCCAGGGAGGGATGTTTTTTTCATATGGAATATCAGGAGATGCATCCATCTGGAATATCAATAGTTCTGGTCTGACTGTTTTTAATACAACGGAGCGAATATTTAATAAAAGTGAATATACCAAAGATAATCAATTATTTGTATATTACCCTTTAAAAAGATTTGACACGGGAATACTACTAAAAGTAGGACTAAAATATCAACAATTTTATTTTAGTCTAAATTCTGAAACCGGATTAGTCAACTTGAATTCTTATTATGATAGTAAGATAAGAAGTTCCAGCTTGTATCTGTCAATTGCATATAATTTTGCAAAATAGATTTATCTATAACTCATCCATTTACCCCTCCACACTCCCCCTCGTTGCAAACCAGGGGGAGTCAGGTTAAAACAATTGATATCGTCACTCAAACAATTGATATCGACACTCAAACAAATGGCATCGAAGGTCAATACATACGATGCTGATGTTAAAACAACTGATGCTGATGTTAAAACAACTGATGCTGACGCTCAAACAAATGGCATCTACGTTCAAACAAATGGCATCGACACTCAAACAAATGGCATCGAAGGTCAATACATACGATGCTGATGTTAAAACAACTGATGCTGACGTTAAAACAATTGATATCGACGATCAAACAAATGGCATCGACGCTCAAACAAATGGCATCGAAGGTCGATACATACGATGCTGATGTTAAAACAACTGATGCTGACGCTCAAACAAATGGCATCGACGTTCAAACAAATGGCATCGACGCTCAAACAAATGACATCGAAGGTCGATACATACGATGCTGATGTTAAAACAACTGATGCTGACGTTAAAACAATTGATATCGACGATCAAACAAATGGCATCGACACTCAAACAAATGGCATCGACGCTCAAACAAATGGCATCGACGCTCAAACAAATGGCATCGACGCTCAAACAAATGACATCGAAGGTCAATACAATGACGTCTGACAACGTTACAATGGTAATCGAAGGTAGTTACAATAGCAATCGAAAGGAGTTACAATAGCAATCGACGGTCAATACAAAGGCAATCGAAGGTCGTTACATACGCCGCTCAACGTGTTACATACGTCATCGAAGGTCAATACATACGCCGCTCAACGACTTACATACGTCATCGAAGGTCAATACATACGCCGCTCAACGACTTACATACGTCATCGAAGGTCAATACATACGCCGCTCAACGAGTTACATACGTCATCGAAGGTCAATACATACGTCGCTCAACGACTTACATACGTCATCGAAGGTCAATACATACGCCGCTCAACGACTTACATACGTCATCGAAGGTCAATACATACGCCGCTCAACGACTTACATACGTCGCTCAACGAGTTACATACGGCGCTTCCTGTCCCCAGTCTCCGGTCTCCGGTCAAGACCTATGACTTTAGACCCTTGACTTTTGACATTAGACTTTAATCCTCTGACTTTCGACATTAGACCCTTGACTTTTGTCCTTCGACCTTTGACTGTTGACATTAGACCGCCTGTGCCTGAATTTCAACAGTTCAACAGTTCAACAGTTCAACAAAGACCTGAAACCTTCGACTTTAGACATTAGACCCTTGACTTTAGACCTTAAAGCCCCCTGCGAAGCCCTGCTTTTCGAAATAAAATCGCTATTTTTGTATCTTTAAACAAACAGTCGTGAAATTCGTTTCATTCGAACAATTCGTAACTTATATGAAAAAACTAACCCTCGCATTTATGACAACAGTTTTATTAGCATGCGGCAGCCAGAAAAGCGCCACACCTGCTATCGAAGATTTCACTTATTCGGTGGATAAATTTGCCGATATAGAAATCCTGCGTTATCGCGTTCCCGATTTTGAATCCCTGAGTCTGAAACAGAAAGAGCTGATTTATTATCTCAACCAGGCAGCCCTCGAAGGACGTGATATCCTTTACGATCAGAACAACAAGTACAATCTGGCCGTTCGTCGCACGCTTGAATCGGTGTACCAAAACTATAAAGGAGATCGTAATTCGGAACAATTCGGCCAGCTGACCACTTATCTGAAACGCATTTGGATGGGAAACGGTATTCACCATCATTATTCCGAAGATAAGTTTACGCCTGAGTTCACAAAAGAATTTTTTGCCGAAGCAGTGAAATCGCTCAAGGCAGAGGAGCTTGCCGCCGTATTATTGCCCGGCGAAACAGTAGATGAACTGATCAGTCAACTTACTCCGGTAATTTTCGACCCGGCGCTCTATCCCAAACGTACCAATCAGGCCGATGGCGTGGATTTGATCCTCACTTCGGGCAACAACTATTATGGCGAAGGCGTGACACAGCCCGAAGTGGAAGCTTTTTATGCCAATATGAAAGACCCGAACGACAGCACTCCCATTTCGTATGGACTGAACAGCAAACTTGTAAAAGAAAATGGCAAGCTTGTGGAGAAAACATATAAAGTAGGCGGACTTTACACACAAGCCGTCGAACGCATCGTGGGTTGGCTCGAAAAGGCCGCTACTGTAGCCGAAAACGATCAGCAAAAGGAAGTGATCAGGAGTTTGATAAGCTTTTACAAAACCGGCGACCTAAACACCTACGATGAGTATTCGATCAAATGGGTGAAGGACCTGGACTCGCAGGTCGACTTCGTGAACGGATTTACCGAAACTTACGGCGACCCACTGGGCATGAAAGCAAGCTGGGAATCCATCGTTAACTTCAAAAACGTAGAAGCGACAAAACGTACCCAAACCATAAGCACCAACGCGCAATGGTTCGAGGACAATTCGCCTATCGATCCGAAATTCAAAAAAGAAAAAGTAAAAGGCGTTTCGGCCAAGGTGATAACGGCTGCCATCCTTGCCGGCGATTGTTACCCCGCTACTCCTATCGGTGTGAACCTGCCCAATGCCAACTGGATTCGTGCCGAACACGGATCGAAATCGGTGACCATCGAAAACATCACCGAAGCCTACGATCAGGCCTCGCTGGGCAATGGCTTTGCCGAAGAATTTATGTGGAGCGATACCGAACGCCAGCGTGCCAAAGACTTTGCATCCATCACCAACAACCTGCACACCGACCTTCACGAATGTCTTGGTCACGGTTCGGGCAAGCTGCTGCCGGGTGTCGATCCTGATGCGTTGAAAGCCTACGGTTCTACAATAGAAGAAGCGCGTGCCGACCTCTTCGGACTGTATTATATGGCCGATCCGAAAATAGTGGAACTTGGTCTTTTGCCCGATAAAGAAGCTTACAAAGCCGAATATTATCAGTTTATAATGAATGGATTGATGACACAGCTCACCCGTATTCAACCCGGAAAAAACATTGAAGAAGCGCACATGCGCAACCGTCAGTTGATTGCCGCATGGGTGTACGAAAAAGGAAAAGCCGACAAAGTGATAGAAATGAAAAAGCGCGACGGCGAAACTTTCGTTGTGGTGAACGACTACCAAAAACTACGTGCTTTGTTCGGACAACTTCTGGCCGAGATACAACGCATCCGCTCAACAGGCGATTTCGAAGGTGGTAAAAAACTGGTGGAAGCTTATGCCGTAAAGGTGGATCAAACATTACATGCCGAAGTGCTCGACCGCTACAAAAAACTGAACCTGGCACCTTACCGCGGCTTCGTTAATCCGGTTTACAGCTTGGTAAAAGATGCTTCGGGCAAAATTACCGATGTAAAAATAAGCTACGACGAGAACTATGTAGATCAGCACCTGCGTTATTCAAAAGAATATTCAAGTTTGCCAAGCTATAATTAGTACAAGCAAAACCATTTATTCATGTACAATTTAAAGATGTACAATTTACAATTTAAGAAAAAGAAAATAAACTGTTTAGCAGGATCAAAAGTTGTAAAATGATTCTATTTTGGCATGCAGTAAATCATTTCCCGTAGGGAATGTATATCAATAGAAATAGAAATAAACAAAATCAATTCCCCGTAGGGGATGAACAAAGATAAATCATACGGATATTTTTCAACTACTGATTCACCTAAATTGTAAATTGTAAATCTTTAAATTGTACATTTCTAAATTGTCATCTTTAAATTGTAAATAACTACTCAATCATTCAACTACTGATTCACCTAAATTGTAAATTGTAAATCTTTAAATTGTACATTTCTAAATTGTCATCTTTAAATTGTAAATACTACTCAATCATTCAACTACTGATTCACCTAAATTGTAAATTGTAAATCTTTAAATTGTACATTTCTAAATTGTCATCTTTAAATTGTAAATAACTACTCAATCATTCAACTACAGATTCACCTAAATTGTAAATTGTAAATCTTTAAATTGTACATTTCTAAATTGTCATCTTTAAATTGTAAATGGTTTGATTGTTTCGCTCAAAATATCTTGCGATAAATATGGCAATAAGGCGTACCGTTTTTCTTGTCGTAGTACTCCTGATGATAATCTTCGGCCGGCCAAAAGCGAGGAGCAGCGCGTAATTCGGTAGCGGGACTATAGCCTTTATCCTGAAGAATCTTTATGTATTTCTCCACCATCTGTTTTTGTTCCTCGTTTACATAAAACACCACCGATTGATACTGCGCACCGATATCGGGTCCCTGCCCTCCTACCTGTTCGAAGTCATGTGTTTCGTAATAAAGCTTCAGGAGTTCCTCGAAATTCGTTTTGCTAGGATCGTACACAATCTCGGCGGTTTCAACATGTCCGGTGTTGCCGTTGCAGACCTCGCGGTAAGTGGGCTGTTCGGTATGTCCGCCCATATAACCTACAGTAGTTTCCAACACACCTTTTGCTTTCATAAAATGATATTCGGTGCCCCAGAAGCAACCTGAGGCAAAGTAAGCTTTTTCCATCTTTGTTTTATTTTCGGGTATAAATTTCATCGAAATAGAATTCACGCAATGCCGGGTATCTTTCTCCGTAAATCCTTCGCCGGTGAACACATGTCCCAAATGACCTTCGCAGTTACTGCAAACTATCTCGGTGCGGCGTCCATCGGCATCCCTTACACGTTTCACAGCACCGGGAATTTCGTCGTCGAAACTCGGCCAGCCACAGTGCGATTCAAATTTATCTTTGGAGTTGTACAAAGGCGCATTGCACTGACGGCACACATATGTACCGTTGGCTTTGTTGTCGACATATTCCCCCGTGAAAGCCCGTTCGGTACCCTTGTGAAGGAGAACTGCGGCTTCTTCTTTCGTCAATTCATTGTATTTCATTGTTTGCGTATTGGTTTGTTGCGTGCAGGCTGTTTGCGCCAGCAACACCAACAAGCCCGACAATATGAGTTTAATTTTCATTCTTTATTCATCTTGTGGAATAAACGTCTGAATCATTTCCATTGTTCAACAGTAAGCCACAACAAACGCATCGTTCAGAGAGGCGATTAACATTATTTACTTTTTGGAATGATTTGATGAATGTTCCATCATATTTCCTTTGGGTAGAAAGGAGATTTGAAATGACTTTCGCCAATCAACGATCAATCACCGAAGGAAGTTAATTCGAATCGCGCTGAAACAGTAATTTACAAATTAAAAATTTGCGAAACACAGCCGAAGCAGCAGGAAAGACAAGCTGCATTTAAATTCTTTTATTGGATGCACCATAAGAAACAAAATACCGATAACTCAGCGCCTAAGTATTTTTAATAAATGGACCAGATGAAGCTAAAAACCACTATCTAAAGTCTTGTGCCACGAAGTGACTAAATGTGAGAAACTCCGGTAAATGCAACCAAACCGCGGAGAATGCAGACTCCCTGCCTTTTTTATTTTCAATTCTACAAACCTGATTTAAAAACCAATCAACAGGGCGGCAATTGAATCATAATTAATTTCACGAACTTACAATCACATCCATCACGTATTTAACAATAATTTAACATTCATCGCCTTTCTGTTGCATTTATTTGTATTAACTTTGCAATTTTTAATGCTAATAAAATTTATAAACCGAATAATGAATATCCCTTTCATTACCTACTTCAGTTGCATAAACCCTCTTTAAGGATCGACCTCGTCCGGTGAGCCAAAAAATGGAGTGAAGCAGGCGTAGAAAACTTTTCTGTTTGAGTCCCGACGTATTTCGTCGGGGCGAGTTTAAAAGTTTTCAGTCTGCAAACGACTAATTTTTTGAGCGAAGCGGGCGCAGTCTTGACTTTTTTTGCTTACTTTTTTGTGTTAAGACAAAAAAGCAAGTGGGGTTTTAGGGGCAAAGCCCCTGCTATGTTGAATTTTGAATATTCAGGTAATCTATCGGATAATCATAAACCGAATTTTAAATTCAAAAAAAAAACTGTCCTTTAAAAGTTATAAATGAAACGTTTTCTTACTGTTTATTTTACCCTTATTACCTGCGTGCTGTTCTCGCAAACACTGCCGAACCGCACCGTCAATTTCACCAGCAATATTGCGGGTGTTACTAATTACACATCCATAACTAAAGCGCTAGCTGGCCCACCAGCTGCACTAGCAAATACTATCATCTGGGTAGCCGCAGGACCCTATGCTGAGAACGAACTTATCATCCCTGCAGGTGTAACGGTGATTGGCGGCTTTCCGGCCAATGCTACTACTTACGAGCAGCGCATTTATCCTGGGGTGGCCACAAAGACTGAGTTATCAATTCTGAATGGACAATACAAACATCGTGTGGCAACCGTCTCCGGCACTTTAGATGGATTTAAAATCACTAAAGGTTATGCCTTTTCAAATGATCCTAATGATACTTCGGGTGGAGGAGTACTAATAAATGGAGGAACTGTTCAAAATTGCATTTTAATAAATAATACTGCGTCCTATTTAGATCCTACTGACTCTACTAATATTCCGGGGGAATATGTAGCCAGTATTGGTGATATTTATTGCATTGATGGAACAATCCTCAGTCCAACGTATCGTCTTGATCAAACGGATGGAAAAATAAAAGCTACCTTGCCGGGAGGTATTCCAACAGGTAAAATTCCACAAGGAATAATATACAACATTGATAAGGCTGCTACTTCAAGAAGAATCTACATTATGGCTAAAGTTAGTTCAAATCAGTTGCAACCCTGGTTCGATAGAGGGAATATCGACAGTACTTATTGGTCTGTTGCTGATTTAAATACCCCTGCACCCGATGTTTCAACCGTCACCGATGCCTTAAATGATTTTAGTGGGGCACAAAAGTCTGTGACTGAATACAATTACTATGACAATAAGATAACAACTCTTCGTGCTCAATACTCATGGTATAGTAACAGTGCTTTTTATAGTAACAACTGGCCTTTGTATTATACACTAAAATATAACACCCCTTCAGACACTCAAGGACAATGGTATTTACCTGCTGCCGGAGAATTGTATAAAATCTGGGAAGTCTACCCCCAGATGGATGCTTGCGCAAGGGATGTGCTGGGATGGATTACAAGTAGTGAAACAATGTTTATAAAAGGTTATTATTGGTCATCAACGGAGTATGATGCAAATGATGTGTGGATTCTTAGTACAAATGGTTATCCATGGGGGACTTGGGGCCTGATAAAAAGCTCTAAATCCGGGGGTGGATATACAATACCAGTAACAGCACTGACAGTATCTACCGAATAATATTAGATGATTATGAGAAGGTTTATATTTTTATGTCTATTGGCATTCAATTTATCCACTTTTGCTCAAATAGCTGAAGGAGGTGGAGCATTTCTGAATGGAGGAAAGTTAATAAATAGTATTATAATTAATAACTATGCGGTTAACGGATTTGGAGTTTCTGGTTCGAGTGGAGAAGTGACCAATTGCAATATTCGTGATAATTATTATCTGAATTCATCAATTGTAAAAGCGGGAGATTTGGTGTTTGATGATGGATCGGTGTATACTCCTGTATACAATAGTTCGGGTGATCTTATTTTTCCTTTGCAATATGGAGCCAACAATGTTATTGGTGTTTGTTTTTGGAGCAACGCAAATAATTATTTTAGATCGGGATATTACTGGGTTGTATCTGTTCAGGAAGTGTCGATGTCATGGGCGCCAGGTGTTCCTGACAACCCTATCGATGTAACCGACCTTTATAATTTTAACGATCCTGCTACAGTGATTCTAGATTTTAATGGATACGAAAACTCAAAGTTGATTGTAAAAGATGTGGATCACTCCAGTTCACTTAGCACTTCGAATTGTGCAGCTAAGTATTGTTTGAATTATTCGCAGGGAGGGGCATTAGTGACTTGGTTTTTGCCAGCTATGGGTCAGTTGAGAGAAATGGAAAAAGAACTTTTTACTCTTAATTCGTTGATGACCAAATTGGGTAAAACAACATTAGCAGGGCAGTATTGGTCTTCGGATGAAATAAGTTGGACAAATGGTGCATGGACATATAATTTTCCTCAATCTGGTCAAGCCAGCGGAGTTAATAAAAAAGAGATTCTAAAAGTTCGACCAATTGCCCTTGTTTACAGAACCAATTAACGATGAAAAGCAATGAGAGATTTGTATTTTAAATTACTATTTATTTGCTTATTACCTCAGGTTGTACTGGCAGCAGATATTGTGGGTGGAGTTGCAGGCACACTTATAGTAAAGAACTCTATCATATATAATGATCTTAAATTCAAACAAATAGATCCCAATGTAATTATATCTAACTCGGCAGTGCGTGGCACTACTCCGGCAACTGGAGCTGAGAATGTTGAGAATGTATTGCTTAAAGACATAGACTTTAAAGATCTGTTGGCATTTACGAGTGATACAATTTCGTATTATTTATCATCCACGTCCACTTTACGAAATGCCGGCACCAATGTAAGTTTACCCTCAAAAGACATCAACGGAAACGACCGTACTTACGATGGTACTGTAGATATAGGCGCTGTAGAATATTCGATGATCACCAAAAACCCGGGTAGCAACTGGGCTACAGCTTCCGACTGGAGAATTGGGAGAGTGCCCAACGTCGATGATATTGTAACCATTCGAACAGCAACACAGGTAGCAATACCAAATGCTGTATGTAAGAAAATTTTAGCCATAGAAAGTGGCGCTTCGCTGACTGTAAATGCAGGAAGTCAACTTACTGTAAGCGAAACCATCACCAATACCGATGCCAATCGATTGATTATTAAAGCAAAATCATCAACTGCCGATACTACTACAGCAAACGGCTCATTGATTTTTCATAATCTAAAAGAAAATCCTGTATCTGCAACTGTTGAAATGTTCAGCAAATCCAATTACGATTTAACACGCCCGGCCAACAACAGATTCAACTGGCAGTTTTTCGGAATACCCGTGGAGGACATTCCTGCCAATCCGACCTTTTATGGCGCATATATTCGCATTCGCCTGGAAGAAGGCACCGACACCACCAAACATTGGGTATCGCTCACCAATTCTTCAATAGTTCGTCCATTCCAGGGTTACCAGATCTGCTATGCTACGCCACGTAAAGTTTGGTTTTCGGGAAAATTAGTAAACCGCGATTACAACAGCGGACCATTGCCAAAAAGTTCCGGCGCAGGAGTTTTGTATGCCGGTCAGCATCTATTAGCCAATCCCTACGCGGCTGCCATCGACATAAAAAAGATAGTATTTGGCAGCGGCATGGAACCAACAGTTTTCCTTTACAACACAGGATCATTTAGTAATTGGAACGAAAACAAAGTGAAAAAAGAAGCGGCACTCCCCGGGCAATACATTCAAATTCCACAAAATATGGCTGGAGTTGATGTATTTCCCAGCCAGGTACCTTCAATGAGCTCAATGCTTGTAAAAGTAACCTATCCAACACTCGATGCATCTGTAAAAATAAATTATAAATCGGTAGTAAAACAAAATACTGAACAACAAAGGGTAAAAAGAGAAGGCGCTGAAACTTCGGAACACCTCTATACCCGCATTGATTTGGAAAGCATATCATCCATCGATAAACTTTGGATTTTTGCCGACGAGAAATTATCGCGCAATTTCGACAATGGGTACGATGGATACAAACAATACATATCTTCAGCAACAGCGCAAATTTATGCCGTCGAACAGGATGGAAACTATCAAATCAATTCGGTGGACGATTTGAATAACACGGCAATCGCATTTCAACCGGGTGAAGATACTGATTATCAATTTACTTTCAACAATCACAATTTAGGAAAAAGGTACTCAAAACTTTTCTTATTCGATTTTGCAATCAATAAGCTGGCGGATATTACGGCCAATGGCACAGTTTATAATTTCACAGCCGATGCGGCATCAAATCCGGTCACCCGATTTAAATTAATTACCGAGGAAAGGCAAGCTCGCGTAGAAAGGCCATCGAAAGTAGGTATGTTTACCGAAAACAACAGCTTATGCGTCTACAACAATGAAGACACTGCAGGCAATATAATTATCTATGACATCGCCGGCCGGATATTATTACAGCGCCAAATAGCTGCTAATAGTTTCACCTTTATACCATTGCAGCCACAAAAAGTTTATATTGTAAAAACAATACTACCGGAGGAAACAAAATCAACTAAGATAATTGTTGATAAATAAATGACCTGCATCCGATAATTCTCTCGGCTACATTGCACCGTTCTGAGCTCCAAAGGAGCGAAAAGAACAAAGCAATGCAAAAGAACAAAGCATTTGTCCGACAGGGCAATGCAAAATGACAAAAAGGCCGAAAAAGCAGCATGCAGTTGAACTAAAACAGCCAAAAGTGGCAAATCAAGGAGTTGCCGGATCATAAGGCATATTTTATGTATTCCTGAATTCAGGTTTAAAAATAAAAGTATGTGTTGTAAAAGAAAGATACAGGTTTTTCTGTTCGGTTTGTTCTTCATTCCGGCTGCATTCAGCCAAATCAATGTGATACCTGATTCGCTGGCAAACATTCGATATAGCGACTCATTGCACATCCATCAAAAAAACGGATTAAGAGCAGCTACATCTATTTTTGCAACCAATATCGGCGTCTGGACCTTCGATCGTTTTATCCTCGATGGAAGCTTCGCCCGCATCAACCTGAACACGATGAAAGAAAATTTCAAAACAGGTTTTGTTTGGGACAATGATATGTTTTCGACCAACCTTTTCGCTCACCCGTATCATGGAGGAACATACTTTAATTCAGCCCGTTCGAATGGTATGAATTTCTGGCAGTCGATGCCCTACACAGTAGGAGGAAGTTTGATGTGGGAATTCTTTATGGAAAATGAGCCAGCCGCCATCAACGACTTTGTTGCCACCACCATAGGAGGCGCTGCACTGGGCGAAATCACCTACAGAGTCTCCGATTTAATCATCGACGACCGTGCTGTAGGGTTCGACCGATTTAAGCGTGAAGCATTGACTACGCTCATTTCTCCGCTTAGGGGCATCAACCGCATCATCAGCGGCGATGCATGGAAGCACCGGAGCATTCAGGGAAACACCATTGCAAAAGTGCCCGTTATGTTCTACACTTCCATTGGTCACCGGATTATTTACGATAATTCGCAGCGCGATGCCGACGTAAGCAATATGGTAAGTTACCATCTCGGCATGTATTATGGCAATCCGTTTTCGGTGGACAATGAGCAACCATACGATTTTTTCTCTATCAAAATGAGTGGAAATTTCTTTTCTCAGCAACCCCTGATCGATCGCTTTAATGTATTGGGATTGTTGATTGCTAAAGATATATCCCTCAAAAATCCAAAGCGGCAGCTTTCGGTAGGGTTATTTCAACATTTCAATTATTATCAATCGCAAGCCGATATCAACAATGTATCGCTATCGCCCTATAAAATATCCGAAGCAGCCTCGGCCGGACCGGGTCTGCTTTATAAGAGCAAACCTACAAAACACACGACCTTCTCTTGTTCGGCCTTTTTAAGCGGTATTCTGTTGGGGGCAAGTCAGACCGATCACTTCAAATACGACAAACGGGATTATAATATGGGAAGTGGATTCAGTTCAAAATTAAATCTTGAAATGCAATTGGGCGAAAAAATAAGATTCGTACTTAATTCCGAAGACTATCGGTTGTATTCATGGGTGGGTTACGATCCGAACGGCAATGGAGAAATAAGTTCCAATGTCCAGGGCGACAAAGGCCACTCGAGTCTCAGCGTTGTAAGGTTTAGTTTCAATTATATAATTAAAAAACACTTTTTACTGTCCACCGAAACCAGCTTCAACTACAGAGAAAGTATTTATGATTATTACAGTCCGGTAAACCACAGCGTTAAGGAAAATAAAATAAGCATCGGATATATCTTTTAAGTAAACATTTACTGCTATTCAAGGTCTTTTTACCTACCCGACGATTTCAATAACGGTCTGTTGCCATAATGCTTCAGGCTGTTCGTTTTTTAAAGAAAACTGAGCTGCTGTGTGTTCTGCTGTATCGATCGGAATATGTGATTTATGTAATATATAGCTGAAAATATGTAACGCAAAACTATGAATTGACGAGTACTTTTATCAAACTATTTTACATCAATTTAAAAAGTACTGTAATGAAAAAAATTAATTTTTTTGCGCTTTTAATGTTTATCTCATTAAGTGTCACTCCCGCAATAGCAGCAAGCGCCGAATCTAAGACAACTGCTTCGGAAACAACTACCGAAAGCAGTTTAACGTCCGAGGAAATGAACGCATTAACATCACGTGTTGAGGAAATTCGCGACATGGACAAATCCAACATGACCAGCTCCGAAAAGAAAGAACTGAAAAATGAATTAAAAGAAATAAAAGAAACCATGAAAAGTGAACCTTATATCTACATAGGTGGAAGTACACTTCTGATTCTTATCATCGTTTTAATTATATTGCTATAAATTCAGTTCGAACAAACAGTAAAAACTGAACTCTGCCAGTCGCAGGGCTCAGTTTTTATACTTTCGCATGCGGAATTCAGAAAAAAAACAAAAAAACAAACGCATGAAAATCTTTTCTTCATCTTTTCACTCCAAATGTCTGATATGCGTCATGCTAACGATGTGGACGGGATTTCAATCGCACCTATCGGCGCAAAACTATTTCCAACAAACAGTAAATTTCAACATTCAGGTCACTCTCAACGATTCACTCCACACACTGGACGCTTTTGAAACGATTGAATATCATAACAATTCGACCGACACACTTCAATTTATCTATTTTCATCTGTGGCCCAATGCCTATGCCGACAATAACTCCGAATTGGCTAAACAAATATTTGTCTCAAAAGGAAAACAAAAATTATTCAACGATAAGGAATTAAAAGGTTATATCGATGGACTTGATTTCAGAATAAATAATCAGAAAGTGAAATGGCAATTGCTGCCAAAGCAATCCGACATTTGCAAAATAGAATTGAACGAACCTCTTCTTCCGGGAACATCCATCACCATCAGCACTCCTTTTCATGTAAAAATACCATTGGGAGTAACTTCCCGCATGGGTCACTCAGAGCGTTCCTATCAAATTTCTCAATGGTTTCCAAAACCGGCGGTTTACGATGCTCAGGGCTGGCATCCAATGTCGTACCTCGACCGGGGTGAATTTTATTCGGAATTCGGAAATTTCGATGTCAGCATCACATTACCGGCCAATTATATTGTGGCAGCCACCGGTGAGTTGCAGACAAAACACGAAATCGAAATGCTCGATAGCCTTGCCAACGACAGTAGCTGGAGAAGCATTTCAATGCTTGGAAAAACGAAACGCATCCCTCCTACTTCAAAAACCAAGGTTTTACATTACAAAGGAACGAATATGCATGATTTTGCATGGTTTGCCGATCAGCGTTTCAATGTAATGAAGGGAAAAGTCACACTTCCCGGCAGTGGCAAAGTGGTTACAACATGGGTGATGTTCACCAACAAAGAAACAAGGCGTTGGAGAAAAGCCCTTCATTATGTGAATGATGCTTTGCTTTATTTCTCCAACGCAATTGGCGATTATCCTTACAGCAACTTCACAGCAGTTCAAAGCACCCTGAATGCCGGACTTGGTATGGAATATCCGGGATTGGCAGTGATTGGCCGGACAAAAGATGCATATGCGCTCGACGAGGTTATTTCCCACGAAGCTTGCCACAGTTGGTTCTACGGCGCACTCGCGAGCAACGAACGACTTTATCCGTTTATGGACGAAAGCCTCACGAGCAATTACGAACAACGCTATATGAATGAAAAATACCCAAAAAGAAAAGCTTGGGAAAGTATCGTTAAAACCCGGAAACAAGCCTCCTTCCTTCATATCGAAAACATGTCGACCGAACAAATGCTGGAACTCCCCTGGCTCACTTCGGCACGTAATCATCAGGAACAGGCGATCGACCTTGCATCCACCGATTTTACCGAAAGCAATTATGGGATGATGATTTATAATAAAGCTTCTGCGGCCTTCACTTACCTTAGAAAATACCTTGGCGATTCCATTTACGATGCAACAATGCAGGATTATTATCAAAAATGGAAATTCCGCCATCCTCAACCGGAGAATTTAAAATCAGTTTTTGACGCACATACCGAAAAGGATATCAACTGGTTTTTCGACGATTTATTGGGTACCACCAAACGGCTTGATTATAAAATTGATGATTTAAAAAACAACAAATTACTTGTAAAAAACAAAGCCGAACTTATTTCACCACTGATGATGGCCGGCCTGAAAGGCGATTCCGTTTGTTTCGAAAAATGGATCGATGGATTTAGCGGTGAGCAATGGATAGAAATACCCGAAGGAGATTACACCGAAATAAAAATTGACCCCTATCATATAACGCCCGAACTCAACCGACTGAACAACAATATAAAAACGTCGGGCATAGTACGCAAAAGAGATGCTGTAGAAACTCAACTTTTGTTCAGCATAGAAAACCCCGAGAAACACAGTATAATGTATATTCCTGCCATCAACTGGAACCGCGAAAATGGCTTTATGGCGGGAATTTCAATCAACAACGGTTTGATCATCCCGAAACCTGTAGAGTATTTAATTATGCCTTTTTATGCCTTCAGCAACGCTACCCTATCGGGCTACGGCAAAATTGCATTTAATTTTATTCCTTTCGATCAATTCTTCGAAAAAGCTACAATCACGATCGATGGCACACAATTCGGCGCTCCCGGACATCAGAATTATCGTAAAATGGGCGCGAATCTACAACTCAAAATAAAGCCTTTAACACCCACACATGCTATCAGGCAAATGCTTTATGGCAGGTTTTCGTTAGCTTCCGATCTTTTCGAAATTATTAACGGATCATCAGCATCTCTGAACTCTTATTTTCAATTAGGTTATCAATTACAGAAAATCGGTTATATTCATCCCTACAAAATCAACTTATCCATTGAATCAGGAAAACAATATCAGAAAGCCACGGCTGAATTGAAATATAAATTTAGTTATTCGGGCAAACGAAATGGTTTGGAAGTGCGCCTTTTTGGAGCTTCGATGCTCAAGAACAAAGCAACAGCACCATTTTACGCCATAGCAGCGGGGGGCCGAAGTGGCAGAGAACAATATCTTTACGAAGGGCTCTATCCCGATCGGTTTGGGTTGAACAACGGATCATTCTGGGCACGACAAATGACACTTTCGGAAGGAGGATTGGTATCGCCTGTCAACGAACATCTGGGTTATAGCAAATGGCTTGTTTCTCTTTCTTTAACAAGTAGTTTGCCCGGAAAATTATCATATTCAGGAATTCAACCCTTTGTGAACTTACTTATAAATGATCATGGACTTTCGGCAGAATATACATCGTTATTTTTTGCTGAAGCAGGTTTAAAATTCAATTTGCTGAATATCTTTGAAATTTACTTTCCGTTTGTAACCAGTTCCAATATTCAGTCCATTCATCCCTCATTAAGCGATAAAATCCGCATCGTTTTGAATCTGGATGTGATCGGAAGTCTGAAATAATGAATTCTGATGCATGTTTCATTCAAATCACATTCTCCACTGTTTTTTTTTCAAACGACTAACATTCACAAAGTAACCATTTTTTATTTCAGAGTCAATATAATCTCTGAAGAATAACCACATCTTAATTTCTGTTAAATATACGAACGAAACATTCAAATTCCTAAAAAATACTGTCGACAGGTAGCTAAGTTGTCTAAAAAAATTATCTTTGCATGAATTTAAAACACAAAAACATGCTACAGGCATTTATTATATCAGCAGTACTTTTATTCATCGGCGTATTATTATTGGGAGTTCGTATTTTCTTTGTAAAAGGAGGAGAATTTCCCAACATACATATAGGTGGAAACCAGGCACTTAAAAACAAAGGCGTACATTGTGCCACTACACAGGACCGCGAAGCTCAGAAAAAAGTCAAACCGTTGAACAACAACGACATGATGTTGGAAATCACAAAAAAATTATAATAAAAAAGTATGAAAAATCTTTCACTCATTTTAAATGCCGTATTGGCAATTGCTGTCATTGTACTTTTTGTAAAAGTATTCAATAACAATCCTAAATCTCCTTCAGAAAAATCGTTTTTTAAAAATGACTCGTTAAACGCAGGTATTTTACCTATTGCTTATATAAATGTTGACTCACTGTTACTTAATTATCAGTTTGCGAAAGAAGCCAACGAATCGTTAATCAAAAAACAAGAAGATTCCCGTTTGAATATCAACCAAAAAGCCCGTCAGTTACAATCCGAAATGGGTGAATTCCAACGTAAACTCGAAGCCAACGCATTTCTGAGCCGCGAACGTGCCGAACAGGAACAATCACGACTTCTTAAACGTCAGGAAGATTTACGCGAGCTCGACGGACAATTGAGTCAGCAACTGATGCAGGTACAGCAAAAAATGAGCGAACAATTGCGTGACACCATTAATTCTTTTCTGAAAGAATACAATAAAGATCAAAAATATCAATTGATTCTGAGCAATACTTCGAGCGACAACATTCTTTATGCCACCGAAGGTCTCGACATTACACCTGAAATTACTGATTTATTAAATAAGAGATACGCGGCGAAGAAATAAGCCCGAAAGCGAATAAAAAAAAATGCAGTTCACAAAAATGTGAGCTGCATTTTTTTATTGAGTGCGGAATGAATTAAATAGCGAAACAAGAGCGTAAATAAGCACTACCACGACCCATGAATTGGAGTGAACGAACATAAAGTAAGCAGCCAAACCCAGTAAAAGACTATAGATAAAATTCAAACGTGATAGACGTTGTGTGCGTACATCCTTTTTTTTGTCGGCCATATAAGCCATAAACTGGTAAGCGATGAGCATGGCGGCACCAGCTGTAAAAATATAGGAAGCCATATTTACATTCATCATTTGTGAAAAAGCCCCGATTACCGTGAGCAATCCTCCTGCAACAAGAAGTATTCTGCTGTATTTCAATGTCATTAATATTCCTTTTTAGTCTTTAATAATAAAAATTTCCTCATTCTTATTCTTCATATGGTAATGTTCCCTGGCAAATTTTTCGAGATATTCATTATCATTCTCCAGCTTGTACATTTCAGATTTGTTTTTTTCAATTTCTTCCTGATAATATTTGTACTCCTTTTCCATCTGATTAATTTTACGATGGGTTTCCCAACGCTGAATCAGATTATGATCATCGAAAAAAATGATAAATACAGCAAATGCCAACAAAACGACAAGGTATTTGTTGAGTAACACAGGTTTGAGTACTTTCCATATTTTATTTATAAATGACATAGCTGAACTTTGTATTATTCCGATTGAAATCAAAAAAATTATCACATTACAAGTTCACAAAGGTAAGCAATTTTTAGCAACTGTATTTTTTCCTGAAATCTTTTTTTGGTTGAAAATTATTGTCCATTTTTTGAGTATATTTGCAAGCCTAAGGAAAAAAAGAAAATTTAGTTTATGGATAATTTTATAGTTTCTGCCCGAAAATACCGCCCTTCAACCTTTAACTCGGTTGTAGGTCAGAGTTCGTTGACAACAACGCTAAAAAATGCAATAAATAGCAATCATTTAGCTCATGCTTATTTGTTTTGCGGACCACGAGGAGTGGGAAAAACGACCTGTGCGCGTATTTTTGCAAAAACCATTAACTGTGAGCATTTAACAGCTGAACACGAAGCATGTAACGAATGTGAATCATGTGTTTCGTTCAACGAACAACGCTCGTACAATATCCATGAACTGGATGCTGCTTCCAACAACAGCGTCGACGATATACGTTCACTCATCGATCAGGTTAGAATTCCGCCTCAGATAGGTAAATACAGCGTGTACATTGTGGATGAGGTTCACATGCTTTCGCCGGGTGCTTTTAATGCTTTTCTGAAAACACTCGAAGAACCACCTTCGCATGCTATTTTCATCCTGGCTACTACCGAAAAACATAAAATTATTCCAACAATATTATCGCGCTGCCAGATTTATGATTTCAATCGTATCACGGTGGCCGACACTGTAGCTCACCTACAGCACGTTGCAAAAAGCGAGAATGTGACTGTGGATATAAATGGACTGAACATTATTGCTCAAAAAAGCGATGGAGGAATGCGCGATGCCTTGTCCATTTTCGATCAGTTAGTCAGCTTTTGCGGCAATAACATTACTTATCAGGGAGTTATCGAAAACCTGAATGTACTTGACTATGAGTACTACTTTAAACTTGTTGAAGCATTTTTAAATGGAGATGTGCAAAAATCGCTTTTGATATTCAACGATGTTTTGAACAAAGGTTTTGATGCCCATCATTTCATTACCGGTTTAAGCGCTCATTTCCGCGACATTCTGGTAAGCAAAGATCCATCCACAATTGAGTTACTCGAAGTGGGTGCCGATATTGGCAAACGCTACCAACAACAAGCGCTGCTTTGCAGTTCCGAATTTATTTTTCAGGCGCTTAAAATCAGTAACGATTGTGATTTGAATTACAGAATAAGCAAAAATAAACGTTTATTGGTAGAGCTGACCCTTATCAGATTAAGTCAGTTGAACGACGAAAAAAAAAAAGACTTTCTGAATGATGCAGCTGCCGCACCTATACGCAAAATAGCCACTCAACGCCAGCAAATGTCTGAAGCTGCCGAACCTGAAACTGCTCCGGCAACAAAGCTTGTTGTGCAAGCTGTTGTGCAACCCCAAAAACAAGAAAGCACCGTTGAAGCAGCTCCACTCCCATCGAAACCACAAAGCACTCCGCCCAATTTCAATCAGCGTCCGGCAAGCATCTCCATATCCAAAGCCACTTCGGCTGTGCAAGCGCCTGAGCAGAATTATAATGCCACTGTAGCAGAAACACAACCTACTAACGAGCATTTCAGCGATGAAGCGCTACTCGATGGATGGATAGAATTCGGGAAAACGATAAATGATGAAATTAAAGGCATTGGCTTTCAGAACACCAACCTGCCCGTCAGGGTTTCTGATACCACTTTTGAAATAGTTGTGAACAATGTTATGCAGGAAAATGAATTAAAAAAAATTCAAACCGACATAGTACAGTTCCTAATCAACAGGCTAAAAAATTCTTCCATTTCGATGCTAATAAAAGTTGCCGAAGAGAGTGAAATGCAACGCACTTTGTCACCTGAGGAACGTTACAAATCAATGGTTGATCAAAATCCGGCTCTCGAAAAACTGAGGAAAAATCTACAACTTGAAATTGACTAAACGAAAAAAGACGAAACCGCTGAAGATGGTTTCGTCTTTTTTTTGTAAAAAACTGATTTTTAAATGCCAGCTATTTGCTTTATTTGTTTAATTATTCCCTGCGCCAAATCATTAGCTTTCGCCGGTGTTCCTGCTTCGGAATAAATACGAATAATTGGCTCAGTATTCGATTTGCGCAAATGAACCCAACCTTCAGGAAAATCAATTTTCACACCATCAATATCGTTTACATCATATTGAGAATGACTTTCTTTAACAAGTTGAAGGATCTTATCCACATCAATCGCCGGTGTAAGTTCAATTTTGTTTTTCGAAATTGAATATTCCGGATATGTCTTTCGGAGTTCGGATACTTTCAGTTTTTGTTTTGACAACAGGGTGAGGAATAAAGCAATACCTACCAAAGCATCACGCCCGTAATGACTTGCTGGATAGATAACTCCTCCATTTCCTTCGCCACCAATAACGGCATTGGTTGCTTTCATTTTACTTACAACATTTACTTCGCCTACTGCTGCTGCATTGTATTCGCACTTGAAACGATTTGTTACATCACGCAATGCTCGGGTAGAACTAAGGTTCGAGACTGTATTCCCTGGTGTATGTTGCAACACATAATCGGCAATCGAGACCAAAGTATATTCCTCGCCAAACATACTTCCATCTTCGCAAATAATGGCCAACCGATCGACATCAGGATCCACAACAAACCCAACATCAGCTTTTCCCTGTTTCATCAACGACGAAATTTCGGTCAGATGTTCAGGAAGCGGTTCCGGATTATGAGGAAACTGACCATTGGGTTCGCAGTACAATTGTTGCACATTATTTACACCTAAAGCTTTCAGCAAGGTAGGAATAGCAATACCACCCACAGAGTTCACACAATCAATCGCCACCGAAAATCCGGCTTTCGCTATCGAATCCCTGTCCACAAGGTCGAGTGCCAACACACTTTCAATATGTTTTTCGAGCGCAGTATTATCTTCGGTAAGTTGTCCTATTTCATCGACTGCTGAAAATTCAAAAGATGCGTCGGCAGCAATTTTTAGTACCGACTCACCTTCGGCGGCATTCAAAAATTCACCATTTTCATTCAACAGTTTGAGCGCATTCCATTGTTTGGGATTGTGACTTGCAGTAAGAATAATACCACCGGCTGCCTGATGATCAGTCACAGCCAATTCGGTCGTTGGTGTGGTGGCCAGTCCTATGTTCACTACATCGAAGCCCATGCCCAATAGAGTACCAATAACCAGGTGATTGACCATCTCTCCTGAAATGCGCGCATCTCTTCCGACAACGATTTTGTTAGCGTCAGTTTTTTTACTTTTCCTTATCTGAGTGGCATAAGCCGCCGTAAAACGCACAACATCCACCGGACTCAAGCCCTCTCCTACTTTTCCACCTATGGTACCACGAATACCAGAAATTGATTTGATTAATGCCATAATATTATTACTTTTGGGGGGTTGACTTACTCGCTAATACAATAAAAAGCAGAAAGTTAACTTTTCTACTTTTTATTATTTACGAATAATTACTTAAAATCTTTTATTTTTGAATTTTAATCTTCATATCGAAACCGTAGGGTATAACTTCGTTGCTCGAAGTTTCGAAACCAATTTTCGAATGCAGAATAAAATGAGCTCGTGAGTTATTATACTTCATATACGAAACTGCTTCGTGCCAACCGTCACAAACCTGTGTTGCATCAGCATAATTAAATGTTGTGGGAAACGGATAACTAACCGTATTCCAGTTAAACAAAGTATCGGGAGAAGTAGCGCTGAGCGTGTGTTGGTAAAAACGTGTTATAACCTTATCATTGGCTTCGAGCGAATCTGCTCCAGAGGCTTTGTCACCTTCGCTCTCCAGGCGAAAATACATTCCTGATTCTGTCAACACATACACCTTATCGCCCCATGGAAAATCTTTGGGAAATTCAGTCACCACTTTGATATTTTCTCTTTTAATGTAATCTGCGATCAACTCTTTTTCGGCTTTAAGTTGTTGAGCATAGGTAACACCGTCGCTACAAGACGAAAAGATTAGTACGGTAAGCAATAATAAAGCAATTAATTTTGAAAATAGTTTCATATATAATTTTAATAAATTCGTTTGCAAATATCCGATTATTATCCGGAAATCAAAAGTTAAGAATAATAAATATAATAATGTGCAGTTTAATTATTTACAATAAACGGATACATCGTTTATTTATAATAATGGATGCGTAGCACTATCGATGTATAAGGTGCCACTTCGTTCAAATTACCTTTCATACCATACGCCAGGTACCAGGGAACAACTAGAGTCGCCTGTTCCCCTTTGTGCATCATCAGCAATGCTTCTTCTACAGCTTTAATAATCTGTTTTTTACCAATAATCACCTCTTCATCTTTATCGAACAGAAAATCACCCCCAAGCGTAAAAACACTATAATTCACGCTGCAATTCACATTCGCTTTTGGCTTTGTGCCCGTAGTTTGATGATTTAATTTATACCAAAAACCAGCCTTATGTTTTACGAAGTTTTTGTCTGTTTTCGAAACATATTGGCTCAACAAGCTGTCTTCGGCCTCAATCATGCGTTCGTTCACCTGTACCAGCGTTACAACAGTACTATCTGATTGAGTGGCTTTATTCGCCGGCAATTGCGGAGATGGTTTAGCACAGGATGTCAACACCAGAAAAAAAACAAAATAAAAACCAAAGAATTTCATACAAAAGCAGTTGCTATTTTGGTTAAACAAGAATTATCGGATATTGGCAATACTGATGATATCGGAAAAAACACCGGCAGCCGTCACACTTGCTCCTGCTCCATATCCTTTTATCATCATCGGGTATTCATTGTAACGTTCGGTGGTAATGAGCACAATATTGTTGCTTCCCTGTAAATCGTAAAATGGATGTAAGCTGTCAACTTCTTGCAATCCAACTTCGCAATGCCCCATTTCCATGGTAGCCACAAACCGCCAACGTTTACCATTCGCTACAAGTTTGGCTCTTTTTTCTTCGAAATCGTCATCTAAATCCGAAACCGTTTTCCAGAAATCTTCGAGGCTTCCTTCGAAATACTTATCGGGGATAAACAGTTTTTTTATCACATCTTCCTGTTCCACCGGGTAACCAGCTTCGCGGGCAAGAATTACCAATTTACGAACTACATCCTTACCGCTCAAATCGATACGCGGATCAGGTTCTGAAAAACCAGCTTCCTTGGCCATTAAAATGGCTTTGCTTAATTTTATATCGTTGCTAATTGTATTGAAAATAAAATTTAAAGTTCCCGAAAGCACCGCCTGCATTTTCTGAATATGATCGCCACTGTTGATAAGGCTGTTCATAGTGTTAATGATAGGCAAACCTGCACCCACGTTTGTTTCGAAAAGAAATTTCACACCTTTACGCCGCGATATTTCTTTCAATGTATTATAATTTTTAAACGACGATGAAGCCGCCAGTTTATTGGCCGCTACAACCGATGTATTGTTTTCGAGCAAAGCCTGATACAACGCAGCAATATCGTGATTGGCAGTACAATCCACAAAAACAGAATTAAATATATTCATCTGTAATACTTCCTGACATATTTTGGTCGCACTTGCATCCAACCCATTGGCATTCAGTTTCTCGCGATAATTTTCAAGTGCAATGCCATTGCGCTCGAACAACATCTTTTTACTGGAAGCTATACCTACTACATTTAATTTCAATCCATTCTGAACCATCAACTTTGGTTGTTGTTTTTTGATTTGTTCCAACAGGTTACTGCCTACAGTTCCAATTCCCACCACAAAAACATTAAGCACCTGGTATTCAGAAAGGAAAAACGAATCGTGAATTACGTTTAAAGCCTTACGAAGCGATTTACGGTCGGTTACAAACGAAATATTAGTTTCGGAAGCACCTTGCGCACAAGCAATTACATTGATACCATTTTTCCCTAATGTTCCGAAAAGCTTTCCGGCAATACCAGGTGTCCGTTTCATGTTATCACCCACAATGGCAACAGTAGCCAAGTCATCCTCAGAAAAGATATTATCTATCTCTCCTTGCGCTATCTCAGCCTCAAATTCAGCACGCAAAACCTTGACAGCAAGCTCACTGTCGGCGTTACGAACACCGATAGAGGTTGTATTCTCCGATGAAGCCTGCGAAACGAGAAACACAGAGATTCCGTTTTTTGCCAGCGTACGGAAAATTCGGTAATTGACGCCGATGACACCTACCATGCCTAATCCCTGAATGGTGATCAGCGAAGTATCGTTGATGGATGAAATCCCTTTAATCGCTTTCGAAACTTCACGTTCCTTCTCCTGCGATATATAAGTCCCTTTTGCATCAGGGTTAAAAGTATTTTTGATGACAACCGGAATATTCTTATGGAAAACAGGAAAAATAGTAGGTGGATAGATGACTTTCGCTCCAAAATTACAAAGCTCCATTGCTTCGCTAAAACTCAGTTTTTCAATAACATATGTGTTACTTATGATGCGTGGATCGGCAGTCATAAAACCATCCACATCAGTCCAAATTTCGAGAATAGAGGCATTTAATGCTGCCGCCAGTATGGCTGCTGTATAATCTGAACCTCCTCGCCCAAGATTGGTGATATAATTGGTGGTACTGTCCGATGAAATAAAACCACCTCCTACAGAGATTTTATTTTCTATAATGAAATGTTCCTTAATGAGAGCATTGGTGGTAGGAAAATCAACTACATGTTTATCAAACTGATGAATAGTTTTAATAAAATCTTTCGATTCAAAATGTACCGCATCTTCTATTGCATTAGCAACGATAATTGATGAAACGGACTCTCCGTAACTGACAATTGTATCAATAATTTTGGGAGATGTATCTTTAATAAGAAAAAGACCACGAAGGATATTTGATAAGTCGTTAAACTGTATTTTAATGAGTTCTAAAACACTGTTTGTTTTATCCTCGGGCACCACTGCATTTATCACTTCAATATGACGCTGCAACATAGATTGGTATTCGTTGAGGTAACTTTCATCTCCATTGCTCGCCAGTGAAGCTACTTTGTAGAGCTGATCGGTAATGCCCGAAAGCGCTGAAACCACCACAATGACCGACTCTTCCTGAGCCTCAACGATTTTTTTTACACTTAAAATACCTTGAACAGAACCTACGGATGTTCCGCCGAATTTCATTATTTTCATACCTGAATAATTGTTTTACAATGACATAAATGACAGTTCGTTCCTTTTGTATTCCTGAAATAGTGTTCGATGAAAATAAGCGTTGAATCACATAGAACCATTTGTATGATTTATTTTATTTAATGCAAATACCCATTTTTCCGGAACATAGGACGCCGCAATTGAGAATAAAAAAAATCATCAGCCAACCATCTTTTTAGCAGTTTACAAAATTAGCTATTTTTTGCCAAACATCAGTTGTATTCAGGCTTTTTTTAAGCAAACAGTTGCATCTGTCCAAAAAATAAACTACTTTTGCAGCGCTTTTATAAAACCGGAGTATGCTTTTGAAGATACTGAACGGAGCATAAAAATGCAAAAATGGTCCCGTAGCTCAGCTGGATAGAGCAACGCCCTTCTAAGGCGTGGGTCATGGGTTCGAATCCCGTCGGGATCACAAAATGAAATGATATTTCCGTCAATTACAGCAAAAACCATTCTAAATCAATTATTTAGAATGGTTTTCTTCTTTAATGCTGATCTGTAAAAGCCAGTTTTACAAAAAAAATATTCAAAGCCACTTTGGCAACATTGTCGAAATACTGATTTTCGTTGTTGTAAACTCTGCCAAAACTTACCAAGTTTTCTAAAACCGGTTAAGTCTGAATTACGAAAATCGGGTTGCTTTGCTTCGTTGTCTCCCCCCCCGGGATAGTGGGTAAAGTGTTTCTCCACGACGGGCGATTCGAGTAAATGTATTAACTAAGAACAATTGTTTCCCGTCAAAGTCCTGAAATTTTGCCAAACACAAAGCGCAAACTTTCGTTCACGCTCTGTGTCTTTATGCTCAGAACCATCAGATTAAATCAAAACGGTCGAGCTGCATTACTTTGTTCCAAGCTGAAACAAAATCGTTTACAAACTTATCCTGAGCATCAGCACTTCCGTACACTTCGGCAAGCGCCCTTAATTCAGAGTTGGAACCAAAAATAAGGTCGGCACGAGTAGCTGTCCATTTTACTTCTCCTGTTTTCCGGTCACGTCCATTAAAAGTTTCTTTGTCCTCGGATGCAGGCATCCATGCCGTACCCATATCGAGCAGGTTCACAAAAAAATCGTTGGTGAGCACTTCCGGATGTTTTGTGAAAACACCATGTTTCGAATTATCGAAGTTAGCATTCAACACCCGCATACCCCCTATCAGCACAGTCATTTCGGGAGCTGTTAATGTAAGCAATTGAGCTTTGTCGATCAGCAATTCCTCGGTTGAAACTTTATATTTAGCATTTAAATAATTGCGGAAGCCATCGGCAAGTGGTTTCAGAACAGCGAAAGATTCAAGGTCGGTTTGCTCTTGCGAGGCATCCATGCGTCCCGGAGTGAAAGGAACTGTAATGCTACTGCCGGCATCTTTTGCAGCTTTCTCAACGGCTGCGCAACCGCCAAGTACAATCAGATCGGCAAGTGAAACTTTTTTACCGGCCGTTGCATGGGCATTGAATTCGGCTTGAATAGCTTGCAGTTTTTCCAACACTACGGCTAATTGTGTAGGATTGTTTACTTTCCAATCTTTCTGTGGAGCAAGACGAAGGCGTGCACCGTTGGCTCCTCCCCGCTTGTCGGAACCCCGGAATGTAGAAGCCGAAGCCCATGCTGTGGAGACCAATTGAGCTACTGATAGCCCCGATTGTAGCATCTGTGATTTTAATCCGGCAATGTCTTTATCGTCGATCAGAGGATGGTCGACGGCTGGGATAGGATCTTGCCAGATAAGTTGTTCCTTAGGCACTTCGGCACCTAAATAGCGGGTGATAGGCCCCATGTCTCTATGGGTTAATTTAAACCATGCACGAGCAAAGGCATCCGCAAATTCGAGCGGATGTTCGTAAAAATGCCTTGCAATTTTCTCGTATACGGGATCGAAGCGCAAAGAAAGGTCTGTGGTAAGCATGGTGGGTGCATGACGCTTTGAAGGATCGTGGGCATCGGGTACGATATTCCCGGCGTCTTTTGCTACCCACTGATAAGCGCCTGCAGGGCTTTTGGTAAGTTCCCATTCATATTTAAAGAGATTATCGAAGAAATAAAAACTCCATCTCACAGGTGTTTGTGTCCAGGTCACTTCCAGCCCACTCGAAATTGTATCTCCGGCTTTACCTTTACCAAAAGAGCTTTTCCATCCAAGCCCCTGTTCTTCAATTCCGGCAGCTTCGGGTTCAGGCCCAACAAGCGCTGCATCACCGGCTCCGTGCGTTTTACCAAAAGTATGACCACCGGCAATAAGCGCCACCGTTTCTTCGTCGTTCATGGCCATGCGGGCAAAAGTATCCCTTATGTCTTTGGCAGCTGCAAGCGGATCAGGCACTCCGTTGGGGCCTTCCGGATTTACATAAATAAGTCCCATCTGAATGGCTGCAAGCGGATTATCCACTTCAGTTTTATCCAGTTTCCTTTCGTCATTTTCTAGCCATTTGGTTTCGTTTCCCCAGTAAACATCTTCCTGTGGTTCCCACACATCTTCGCGTCCGCCGGCAAAACCAAAGGTTTTGAAACCCATCGATTCTAAAGCTACATTGCCTGTAAGTATCATAAGGTCGGCCCACGAAATTTTCTTGCCATATTTTTGTTTGATCGGCCAAAGCAATCGACGCGCTTTATCAAGATTCACATTATCAGGCCAGCTATTGAGCGGGGCAAAACGTTGTTGTCCGCCTCCTGCCCCTCCACGTCCATCACCGGTGCGATAGGTGCCTGCGCTATGCCAGGCCATACGAATAAAAAACGGACCATAATGTCCAAAATCGGCCGGCCACCATTCCTGCGAGTCAGTCATTAAATTGTGAAGGTCTTTTTTGATGGCTTTTAAATCGAGGCTTTTAAATTCTTCGGCATAATTAAAATCTTCACCCATTGGGTTGGAAAGCGAAGAATGTTGCCGCAGAATATTCAGTTTCAACTGATTGGGCCACCAATCGGTATTTTTTGTACCGCCCATACCTACACTGTGCTTGCCTACTGCACCTGTTACCGGGCATTTGCTCATTTTTTCTGAATTGTCTTCCATGATTTTTGATTTTTTAGTATTAAATATTTAGCTCTATATTGCGGAAGTTGATTTTATATTGTTTTTATAGAACAAATTAATGGCGATGTATGTTTTGAAACAACAATTTCGTTGCCGATAATTTGGTTTTACATTTTGCTTATATGCAACTCTTTCAATCAGAAAGAATGACTTTCTAATTCTTTGCTGAAAAACAGAAGATGATTTGTAATTTTCTTAAAAGTTTCCTGTTCTAATTCTTTGGCAGGTTTCGTTCCATGCATAAAAATAATTTTTTCGGCCCTCAGCTCTTTTTTTAACAAACCAACCGAAGTGGAGTCCCAATCGAAAAAACCAAGATGGGCAATGTCGATAGGGCCTTCTATATTCTTCAAGGCTTTTTCATTGATTTTAAGACAAGCATCGCCCTGATGAAAAATCTTCTTTTTGTCGAAACGAATAACATAGCCTAAGTTCTCTGTTTTTTCGTAATCACTGTATTCCGAAGTACTTACTCCATCAAGACTACGATTTGTACCGTGTTGCATGCGTATGGCAGTGACCGAAATACCATTCACTTTCAACTGTTTCGAAGCGTTGATTGCTAAGTCGGGACTCATGATTTGTGACTTTATTTCGGCGAATCGGCTACAAGTATCCTGCATTTGCCTGTACACTTGCGAAGGACAAATCATTTTTGCTTTTCTATTGTTCAGAAGGAAACGCTCAGCCAACGAAGCGTTAAAGTGATCACCGTGAATATGGGTGATAAGCAACAAATCAATCTTGTCGAAGGGGATATTTCCTTTGACAATATTTTCTGTTGTCACAGTCGATGCTAAATAAAAAAAGTTTCCAAACTCAGTTCCGAAAGGGTCGATAAGCACTTTTGAGGTACCGGATTGGTATATAAACCCACAATTGGCCACATAAGTTATTTTCAATTCCTTTTTAGGAAGAGCAAATCCACTCAGAGTGACAATTAAAACGAAGAGATAAAAGCGATTCAATTTTTTCATCTATTTAAATTTAAGAACAGAGACATTGCTAATCATGCCTTTGTGTGTCCGATATCTTTGATCATGTTAGTTTCATAAAGCATTATTCCCCCGTAAACAGATCTATACACACTGCAAACAATCAAAGTGAGGCGTCATGGATTTGATAAGTCGTCGGTTACAAAAAGAAACACGGATGAAGGAGGAGTCAGTAAATTTCTAAAAATTATCAGCGTATTCCGATGAATCCAAGTTCCTATTTCTTCTTTTTAGTCTTTCAGCAGCCCCTATTTAGACCGCTTTCTCAAAATTTGTCTTTATAAGCTTCATCCGAATTTTAAAAGCTCCTTTTCTTGCCGGCCGACACACTCGCACAACAGCGATGATAGAAAAGAGTTAATTGCAAAGTTGTTGAATCGTTGAACTTGCTTGCAGCAGGCAGAGTATGGACGAGCAAAAAAGTTCATTTTCAATTCATTCGGCAATTGACATTTACAATCATGGAATTGATTTTAGAGCAATAAGTCACGTAATTTTCTTTTGTCTAAAATACTATATTCTCTCTTATTTACCGCAATAATATTTTCTTCAATCATTTCCGAAAGGCTGCGTGCTAACGATGGGCGTGCCACACCAAAGAAGTCGGCCAGTTCAGTCTGGTTGCGATTCAGCGTGAAAGTATCGCCCTGTTCGCCGGCTTGTTCCAACAGAAAATGGGCAATTTTCCCTTTTATCGTTTTGATGGAAAGTAACTGAAGCCGGTTGGTAAGGAACTGTGTGCGGTTGGCATTGTGCGTCAGGAACTGCTGCATAAAGTCGGGCTGAGCGGTCATAAGGCGGATGACCTCGTCCTTAGGAATGCGAAGCACCTCCACCTCTTCGAGCGTAGTTACATCTACCGGAAAGCGGTTGTTTCCCGAAAAAAGAAAGGCCGGAGCTAAAGGTCGTGGTGCATTAATAATTTCTATACCCATCAAATTTCCATTCTCGGTAATCATCTCAGTCTTCACCGAACCCGTCATCAGGATATTCAACGCATCGCACAAATCGCCCTGCCTGAAAATCACTTCATTCTTGCCGTGAAATTTTATGCTGTATTGCAAATCGGAAGGAAAACCATCGCCACCATCGCCGATATTGCGAAAATTATTCCATTCCGGATCTATATTTTTCATTTTTTTTGAAGGGAAAAAATAAATTTTCTTTGAAGCTGTAACAACTGTTACACTTTAAAAGTTTCTGTAAGTATACTTTTGCAAAGTAATAAAAAAGACCCCAACCCCTAAAGGGGAGAAAGGAAAAAATCAGAAAAAAATAATACATACAAATATGGACAATAAATTTCAATTTGACAAATCAGCGGTTAACTCCACTTCAAAAGTTGGGGGTAACAAAGCATTTCCGACGGCTGAAAAATTCAGCATGACAGAAAAAGTACAATATGCCGAAGGTTCGGTAGTAAGTAAAATCATCATTCGCAACGAACGTGGCAATGTAACGCTGTTTGCTTTTGACAAAGGTGAGTTTCTGAGCGAACATACAGCTCCCTTCGATGCCATTGTACAAGTACTCGATGGTGTGGGCGAAGTGATTATCGATGGACAGTCATTTGTGCTTAATGTAGGCGAAAGCATTATTATGCCTGCCAATGTTCGTCACGCCGTGGTTGCAGTTGAGCAGTTTAAGATGTTGCTGACAATGATTAAATAATTGACAATTTATTTATTTACAATTTACAATTGGGTGAATGTACTAATGCGACAATATGCCAATATGCCAATGTGATTGACAATTTACAATTGGATTAAAGTGAATAGTACATTTAAATTGTAAATAGTAAATGATAAAATAGTAAATAAATTTATGAAACGAACAATAATAAAAATAGACGAAGAGCTTTGCAATGGTTGCGAGGCTTGTGTGCAGGGTTGCCACGAAGGCGCATTGCAAATGATAGATGGCAAAGCGCGTATGGTGAGCGAGTTGTTTTGCGATGGACTCGGTGCTTGTATTGGCGATTGCCCCGTGGGCGCTATTGCGCTTGAAGAACGTGAAGCGGAACCATATGACGAAATTGCAACCATTCAACGCATGATCCCCAAAGGCGAACGCACCATTATTGCTCACCTGAAGCATTTGAAAGAGCATGGCGAAACCGATTATCTGAAACAAGGTGTCGGTTATTTGCGTGCCAATGGAATACAGATTGATTTTGCCCAGGTACACAACCACGGCGGTGCCGGCTGTGCGTCGAAAGCTACTGCTCCTGCTCCACATCAACATAGTGCCTGTCCCGGAAGCAGAGAAATGAGTTTCGGGTCTCCCAAACCCGCCGCTTCAGGTTTTACAATGGTTACAGCGGTTGAAGCAGCTACTGAAACAGCCTCTCAGTTACGTCAGTGGCCGGTACAGTTGCATTTACTGAATCCCGAAGCAGCTTATTTTCGCGGAGCGGATGTGGTATTGGCAGCCGATTGTGTGGCGTTTAGTTTTGCCGACTTTCACAACCGTTTTCTTGCCGGAAAAACGCTGGCGATTGCCTGTCCGAAACTGGACACAAACAAAGAAGCTTATATTGAAAAACTGAAAGCAATGATTACTAATTCTCATATCAATACGCTGACAGTTATTATTATGGAAGTTCCATGTTGTGGCGGATTGTTAAGTATGGCTCAAAAAGCAGTGGCCGAAGCCGGACGGAAAATTCCTTTGAAACTGGTAGTTATAGGCATCAAAGGCGATGTGCTGAAAGAAGAATGGGTGTAAATCGGCCCCCTAACCCCCTAAAGGGGGAACAATATAGGTGAAAAAGTAATTCATGTTACAAGTTTCTAAAACGAAGGCAGTATATTACTTTAATTATTTGATTGAATAAACTAAAAATACAAATCTGACTTATACACACTTTAAGAGTGTAATTTAAAATTAACTTTCCCTCTTCTGCTCTCAAATTCCCCCTTTAGGGGGTTAGGGGGCCGATATGGAATAAACTAAAAAATACGAATCTGACTTATACACACTTTAAGAGTGTAATTTAAAATTAACTTTCCCTCTTCTGCTCTCAAATTCCCCCTTTAGGGGGTTAGGGGGCCGATATGGAATAAACTAAAAATACGAATCTGACTTATACACACTTTAAGAGTGTAATTTAAAATTAACTTTCCCTCTTCTGCTCTCAAATTCCCCCTTTAGGGGGTTAGGGGGCCGATATGGAATAAACTAAAAATACGAATCTGACTTATACACACTTTAAGAGTGTAATTTAAAATTAACTTTCCCTCTTCTGCTCTCAAATTCCCCCTTTAGGGGGTTAGGGGGCCGATATGGAATAAACTAAAAATACGAATCTGACTTATACACACTTTAAGAGTGTAATTTAAAATTAACTTTCCCTCTTCTGCTCTCAAATTCCCCCTTTAGGGGGTTAGGGGGCCGATATGGAATCAACAACAAAAAAAATTATGAACATGTTTTGCTATCAATGCCAGGAGGCAGCCAAAGGGTCGGGATGCGAGGTAAAGGGAGTCTGTGGAAAAACTCCCGAAGTATCAGCGCTACAGGATTTATTAATCTATCAACTGAAAGGTCTCTCGCATTATACCACCGCTTTACGTTTGCTCGAAATAGAAAACGAAGCAGCCAACCTCTTTATCACCGACAGTCTGTTTATGACTATCACCAACGCGAACTTTGATGACGAACGCTTTGTAAATCGTATTCGTGAAGGATTTAAACTCCGCTCTCAACTAAAAGCTGCTTTGCTCGAAAATAAAGTAGAACTGGAGAAAACAGAATTACTTACATGGACAGCTCTTACGGCTGCCGAAATGGAACTAATCGCCGAAAAAGTAGGCGTATTGGCCACCGAAAACGAAGATGTACGCTCTTTGCGCGAACTTACCATTTACGGATTGAAAGGTATGGCTGCTTATGTGGAACACGCACAAAATCTGGGATACAACGACAATGAAGTACATGCCTTTATTCAACAGGCATTGGTAGCTACTACCAACGATGCCCTCACTGCCGACGAACTTACGGCTCTTGTGCTTGAAACAGGTAAGTGGGGTGTAACTGTAATGGCATTACTCGATAAAGCCAACACAACTACTTATGGCAATCCCGAAATTACAAAAGTAAATCTTGGTGTTCGCAACAATCCGGGCATACTGATCAGTGGTCACGACCTGAAAGACATGGAGCAACTGCTGAAACAAACCGAAGGTACAGGCGTAGATGTGTACACACACAGCGAAATGCTTCCAGCCAACTATTATCCGGCATTCAAAAAATACAAACACTTTGTGGGTAACTACGGTGGGGCCTGGTGGAGTCAGGTAACTGATTTCGAAACTTTCAACGGTATAATTCTCTTTACAACCAACTGTATTGTGCCCCCTAAAAGCACAGCCACTTATTCCGACCGTGTTTATACAACAGGTTCATCAGGTTTTCCGGGCTTTAAACACATTGAGGAAGGTGTAAACGGACAGCCAAAAGATTTCTCGTACATGATTGCACATGCAAAACAAATGGCTGCTCCCACCGAAATAGAAACCGGTGAGATAGTGGGTGGTTTTGCTCACGCGCAGGTTTTTGCGTTGGCCGATAAAGTGGTGGATGCAGTGAAATCGGGCGCTATCCGTAAGTTCTTTGTAATGGCAGGTTGCGATGGACGCATGAAAGGTCGTAACTATTACAGCGAATTTGCTCAACAACTCCCCGGTGATACAGTTATTCTTACAGCTGGTTGTGCCAAATACCGTTACAACAAATTGCCCCTTGGCGATATAGCTGGAATTCCACGTGTGTTGGATGCCGGTCAGTGTAACGACAGTTTCTCGTTGGTGATGATAGCGCTAAAACTGAAAGAAGTTTTCGAACTGAACGATATCAATGAGCTGCCAATTGCTTACAACATTGCATGGTACGAGCAAAAAGCCGTGATTGTATTGCTTGCATTGCTTCATCTGGGCGTGAAAAACATTCACCTCGGCCCCACATTGCCAGCTTTCCTTTCGCCTAATGTAGCTAATGTGCTTGTCAATGCATTCGGACTTGCACCTATCGGAAGTGTGGATGAAGATATGGCTTTGTTCCTGCCAAATATGGAGTTGGATCAGAAATAACAACAATTTGTCAAAGGTCAAAGGTCAACAGTCTCCGGACTGTTGACTTTCGACATTAGACTTTCGACATTCTTCCTGCGTTAGCCACAGAAATTTTGTCAAGCTCTTCCGATATTTCAATTGCTTCCGATATAATACTTTCAGGATAATCGTTGATTTGAAGTATCCTGATGGCGTTTCTGTTCTTTAATTTTCCTTCTTTTAGTTTGTAATCAAAATCAACTGTTTTATTGTCAACTATTTCGCTGAAATGATACAAATCATATTCATGCTTCAATAAATCAGCCAATTCAATATCATGTGTCGAGACAAAGACAATATTATTTTCCTTGTTCAGCGACGATAAAACAGCTTTACCCGCTGAGATGCGTTCAACAGTGTTAGTCCCTTTAAATATCTCGTCGAGTAAAAACAAGTTTAAGTTTTCGTCGTTGCTTTTATCTATCATTTCTTTGATGGTCATTACTTCTTCAAAATAATAGCTTCTGTCGTTCAATAAGTCATCGCTAATTCTTATGGCAGAAAACACACGCATTCGTGGCATTGAAAAATGATCTGCAAAGCAGGTATTTATAGTCAAACCTGTTATTACATTGATAGCAATAGTACGAATAAATGAAGTCTTCCCCGACATATTGGAGCCTGTCAGTAAAATTGATTTTTGGTTTACTTTCAGGTTGTTTTTTACACAATTCTCAATCAATGGATGATACGCTTCCTGAGCAGAAAGCTTTTTCTGTCCATCAATAATTTTCGGTATACAGTAGTTGCTCATCCCCTTGCGAAGCGAAGCAATGGAAATAAGGGCATCTATTTCTCCAACAAACAAGAATACATCTTCAATCTCTTTTCTTTTTGTGTCAATACGCTTTAAAGTACCAAATAAAAACAAAGGTTCAATCAGAAATACAATTTTTACAAGTTCCAGCATTGCCCAAAACAATATACGTTGGTCGCTTTGCATTTCAACTTCCAGATTGAAAAACGACATTCGATTGCTCACCTTATTAATGACACTTGCCGACTTCATTAAATCCGGATTCATCTCCTTCAAAATATCATACTTATATAATTCCTGAGCAACGCCATTGAGTTTCGATAGTTGAGGAATAGAACTAAAATAATTGAACAGGTTTTTCTTGTTCCTGAAGTGAATAACAATGTTGATAACAGATAAACCCAAAATTACAAGAAAGAATACCGGATTAAAAAATGCCAGTATAAACGACAGCGCACTTGCAAACGACAGCAACGGAACAACAAAATACCATTTAGGCGGTTGTAGAATTTCATCCTGAAACAGCGCAGCAATATGATATACTTCTCTATCATTCAATTTGCTCAATTGGCTTTGAACAGATACTCTAAAGTCAGTATTGTTCGTAAATTCGTCCAACAGTTTTTCGTTTCTGATACTATCTGTTGAATCAGTCGGAATGTTTCTTAACTTGTCATAGAGGTATTGTTGACCTACTCTTGAACTTGTTCGGTCGATAAACATGAATAACTCCTGAAAATCCAAATCGTTACAGGTTTTGTCAGATAGCGTCTGAAAAGCTCTGGAATTGTCTTTCTTCCGGAAGTAGTTTTCAATACTTTCAAAGTCGAACAAGTCTGACTTGAAGTTTCCAAACTCACTGAGCAGCTTTTCTTTAATTCTCGTCTTTCGATTTCTAAACATCTGTTTTTTTTATTGTGGCTAACTCTAACCTATACTTTCCCCTACCCACAAATAGATGTTATTCGGTTTGTTTGTTGCATGTTTATATTTGATGAATTGATAGTTGATATCGCCGCCCAAAGATAAATAACATATTTAACAACAGCAAGATTTTGGAAGGAAAATTACATACAACCAGTCAAATAGACACATGCAAGACCTGACAGGTTTTCAAAAACCTGTCAGGTCTTGCATGTTCATAAATGTGAAAGAGTTTATTTCTTCAAACGGGAATTGAAAATCAGCGAAGCTAATACGCTTCAACCAACGCTTCCTTGCTGCGTCGTTCAGACCGCAGGAAGCTTAAGTATTAGTGGTAGGGTTTATTTATCTTTAAGTTTTTCTTTCAATTTATTAATCATATAATCGTCTGGATATTTTTCAAGTGCTTTCTTCAATGTCTTTTTTGCTTTTTTATATTTTTCAATTCCAATATAGTATGAAATAAGAGCATAGTAAGATTCATTTTTCCCCCAACTCGGGAAAGAACAATTTTCTTGTGTTCGTTCATTTAAAGATATTGCTTTCAATAAATATTTTTCACATTTAGTACCACCACCAAATGAAGCAGGTAAATGTAAATCATTATTCCCTAAAACAAACCAACCTCTTAAATTTTTAGAGTTAATAGCTATTGATTTTTGACCATTATAATTTATCTTTTTTGTCCAGTCATTAATATCTCCGCTATTTCTAAACTGTAATGAGAAACTTTGAAGAAAAGCTAATAGAGCATATTCTTCTGAGTCTTTGTTATTCAAAGTGTCTAATGTCTGAATTGCGGAATTAATTTTATTTTCACTTAATTCTCTTTGCCCAATTTTCAGAAAAAATAATGATTGATAGTATTGACAGTAACTACTCCAATATAATGAAAAAAAGTCATTTTTGTTGATTTTCAAAAGACTATCAATTGTTGTTAGTCCTAAAATACTATTAGCTCTAAATGAAGTTGTAAATTCCGAATATATTTTATCTTGAATATTACACAATAATGAATCATTTTTCGTTTGTGAATATCCTAAATTCATTTGAAAAACGAAAAGAAGAAATAAACTCATCTTTATAATTCTTAAATGTTTCATAATAAAATCTTTATTTGTTAGTTGCTATTGTTTTTTTACCCTTTCTGCTAACTACCGAGGCTATGCGCATCCTGCGGTTTACGGGAGATTCACTGTCGCCCAACCGACAAAGTGAATTGAAAATCAGCGAAGCTAATGCGGGCGAAAAACTGCAAAACCGCACACAGCAGGCTATGTTTGATAGGCGTGTGTTGCACTAAAACCCCACACGTGGGGTCAGCTTTAATTACTTTATTATCTTATAATTACAGTAGCCAAAATGCTTTATTCAATACTTTCGAAAGCCACATTCTGACTACTGTTTTTTAAACTTTCGGGTTGTTTTTTGTTTAAGTAGTTGCGTATGGTCGAAGACCGATTTTCTCCCATTGCAAAAAATAATAATCACTTCAAAAAAACAATCCGCTTTATGAAATCTAAAAGCAAATCTACAACTTATGAGCGTGCCATCCAAACAATTGATGGATTTTCTCAGGTTTTTAACATTGTTCGTCAACAGACCGCCATTGGTGTACGTTCCGACAGCACATTTTACAATTATATTCACCGCATTGCATTGGTCAGTCTTCATTTTAAGCGACTTCCCGAAGCCATTACCGATGCCGAGCTTACCGAATACCTGACCACCCTGGCTTTGGATGCCGGTTCTCCCGCCCCACCGGATATCCTCATTCAATGTACAAAACTTCGCGGACGTTTGACGGAATTTGTAATTCCGTCGTAATGTATTATAAGGATTTGTAATCCGAGATGCATTCCGCTGCAAAATATATTTGTTGAAGCAAAGATAACTATTTAAAATAAAATTTGAACTTAGCGGATTGTAAATCCTTATAATACAAGAAACTGGGATTACAAATCCCAGCAACGTATGCCAACTTTAGTCATTTAAAGAACATCCTGCAGGACAGGGTCAATAATTTCAATTTCGTCTTGTGGAGGTGCGCTTGACGGGTTTTTACAGTTGTCAATGTCCCAAATGTAAAACCGGAATAATGCAAACGGTAGATAGCTTTCTACAGTATTTTCAATAATTTCAGGAGTAAAGAGTTGAGGCATTTACTTATGAATGAGATTTAAAAGCATTATTGAATTTATAACAAAATGAATAAATACTCCATAAATAAAACCATAATTCATCCGAATATAACCTAAAATTAAACCCATAATGATTTGTGGAAAGCACAACAACGGTGAGAACAACAATATTACTAATGTATTTCCTTGAAAATTTGTCGCATGAAGTAAGCCAAAAAATAAAGCAGAAAACCAAAATATAAATCTAAAGTATTTTATAAATAAAAATTTCAGATTTGATTTATTTGTAAAATTTAAACAAAATAGAATTATGAATAAGAACAGGAATATACCTGATAATAAATATCTAACCCTTACTAATTCTACTATTACTAAAGTAAAAAGACAAATTAGCAAAAAATAATAATTTTTTTTCGATAAAACTAATCCTAATCTACAAAGTATTTCTTCATAAATAGGTGCAAGAAAAACACCTACTAATAATGTAGACTTATCAAAACCTTTTGGACTAATATGTACTATCCCAAAATATGAAGAAATAATTGAAATGACTGGAATCAAAAGAGCTACAATAATAAAATATAAAAAATATAAAAAACCTAAATTTATTAATTGGGGCTTTCTATATTGAACAATTTTAGGACATAAAATATATTTAAATAAATCCATTGTATTAGTTTTTAGATTGCATAAAAAAATTACAACATGTGTATTTATTTGCTTACACATGTTGTAATTTATACTTGTTGAGATTAGATGAAAATCCATCTCAAAATCTGCCATTCAAGCAATGCAGCATCTACATATTTTCTAACAGCTGCACCTGCTGCATAACCACTTTCATAAGTTCCACCATTAATGAACATTGATTCTGAAGAAGAAACTTCAACAACATTAAATTGATTTATATCAAATTGATTCATATACGTAATTATTAATTATTAAATACCAAAAAATCCACTAATAAATCCACCTACAGTTGCAATTCCATTTCTAATTGCAGCCCCTACTGCATTCATTTGATCAGAAGTCATATAATAACTTGCAGCAGGACCAGCCATACTGCCACCATTATTATCTCTCATTTCTTCCGCATTCATTTCCTGAACACCAAAATCATTTAAATTTAATGTTTTCATTTTTGCCTTTATTAAAATGTAAATCTACTTTTGCCACATTTTAAAGTCGGTGGTCTGACTCTTTGTACTCGGGCAAATACGATGACAAAGATATGTTTGTTCAGTTAACTCATAAATAACTTTACTGCGCGTACTTATTCGAGCATGGTAGCATTCTACTGTGTTTTCGAGTATTTCGGGTGGGAAAAGTTGAGGCATAAGTGGCTTATTTTATAAAATGTAATTAAGCAAGAAAGCTGTGAAATTTACAAAAAAGTGAATTGCAACAACTAATTTATATCCATTAATTTTATATTTGGATTGATACTCTACATAAACAAATGCAAATGAAAGATACACACCTAAAATAAAAGCAAAAATCATATATCCAAAATTTTGATAATGTTGTGAACCAAAAAATAAAGATGATATACTGCATAGAATCAATATATTTGATTTTGTTTTCTTTAATTTAAAAAAATGAAATGGCAATTTTAAAATCAAGTATTGAAAAATAAATGTTTCAAATAAAGGGGCAAATATCATGGAAACTACTATAATATCTACAATGGAGTAGTTGATTTTAATATCACTAAATCCTTTAAAAAACAAATCTAAAAAGCTATTTATCAAAAAGTATAATAAAATACCTCCAAACACAAATAATGCATATAATTTAGTAATGTATTTATACATTTTCTTTGAAATTGAGGGTGGTCTAAAACCACCCTCGATTATTGAAATTATCATCCTTTTACAGAGCTAGCTCCTTTTCCAAGTGCCAATAAAACTGTTGTTAAACCCCAAACGATGTCATAAGCTAGGGATGTCTCGGCTGATGGTTTACCACATTCAAATTCAACAAGTTGAGAATTGTTCAATTCGATAACATTACATTTTTCTAAATCAAATTTTTTCATTTTCTTTATAATAATAAATTGTTAATAATTAAACTCTGAAACTGCATCTCGTATACCTTTTTTTATATTAGACCATTCTGTTATAGCATATCCAATCAAAAGTTCAGGCCAAAATTTACCACCTTCAGTTTTTCTCATTTCTTCCGCATTCATTTCCTGAACGCCAAAATCATTTAAATTTAATGTTTTCATTTTTGTTCCTATTAATCAATCAATTTCTTTTTTTCTATTAAACATAAAATAAACAAGAAAACTAAAAAACAAATATCCTTCCGTGTGGGATAGAAAGCTTGTATTGTAAAACAATAGATCTTTATGGCTAATAACACTGTTAAATAGGGGGTATATGACATCGAAAAGAATAAAAATAACAAATGGTATTGAAAAACTATTTAGATAAACTGATACATTCATTTTAACTAAAATGGCAAATGCAATAATAGAGCTAAATACCATAATACAACGAACTAAGGTAGACCATTGTAAAGAAATACTAAAAGCAATATAAATTATTGAAACAAAGTATATGATTGCAATAATCATCAATCCTACAAAAGCAAGTTTTGATTTTAATAAATTATTTCCCATAAATAAAACATTAAATAGTTATCTATATATTAAATTATTAGCAACAAATAATTAAATTTTCATCATAATGAAACTTTATTAATTATTTGTTTTGTTAAATATGGTAAATTATCACAAAGCCAAATAGTTATGCCGGCAGTTATTATTATTATTACTATTACTATTATTGTTTTAATGTATCGTCGTTTAAATACATTGTTAAAAAATCTGTTTTTTGCATTATTCATAACTACTAAATTTCTATACTTGATTTGTGATAAAAAAAAATTATTTTTGTAGTGGTGTCATCTTATATCCCGACACAAATTCCCCGAAATTATCACAAAAGGAAACTACAAGACCCGCAGCTATACCGACTAATAATGCTTCGATAAAAATACCACCATTATTATCTCTCATTTCTTCCGCTTTCATTTCCTGAACACCAAAATCATTTAAATTTAATGTTTTCATTTTTGTTCTTTATTAAAATGTAAATCTACTTTTGCCACATTTTAAAGTCGGTGGTCTGACTCTTTGTACTCGCGCAAATACGGAGACAAAGATAGCTTTGTTCCGTCCAAAAAATTGGACGGAACAAAAAAAGTTAGATTTCCACCGTTAATATTTATTAAATCTCCGTCATTCATAATTTGAATCTTTAGGTTTAAATCAAATTTTACTTCTTTTTCGTAATAAAATGACTCTATTTTACGAGAATATAAAACCGGAATTTGAAACACCCTTAATTCTTCTATCAAATTATACAGGCATGATCGACTTACTCCAAGTCGCTTTGCCAGTTGCTCTGGTGTTCCTGTTTTCTTTTGCAAAATTAAAGCGTGAAGAACCTGTAAACGTTCAATGGTTTGGCTTAAATTCATAATTTATGTTTATTTTAGGTATAATTTATATATTTGAATTTCATTAAAGTCGTTCCTTTTTTTTTAAAATCCTGTTTAGCCTGTTGCTTCCTGTTTTTGTATACAAACTTATAATAACTACATTGGAAAAGTGAACCCAGGAATTAAACCCATTGTATTTTAAACACCATACCCTACTTCTATCGAATTGTAAAGTTTATCGGTAATGGCCGTCGAGCCAATAAAATCGATAGCTTGATTTGTTGCCCTAAGTCTCAATTTCAAAAAAAAGTATCCCGCCCCACCGGATATCCTCATTCAATGTACAAAACTTCGCGGACGTTTGACGGAATTTGTAATTCCGTCGTAATGTATTATAAGGATTTGTAATCCGAGATGCGTTCCGCTGCAAAATATATTTGTTGAAGCAAAGATAACTATTTAATATAAAATTTGAACTTAGCGGATTGTAAATCCTTATAATACAAGAAACTGGGATTACAAATCCCAGCAACGTATGCCAACTTTAGTCATTTAAAGAACATCCTGCAGGACAGGAGTTTTTGCGCCGATTTTGTATGCATATCTTGCCCAAAGGATTTGTGAAAATAAGGCATTATGGCATTTTGGCAAGCCGTTACAAAAAAGCAGTGCAACCGCTCAAAGACAATAGCAAATCCGACCTGACCAAACCCGTAGAAACTAAGCAAGAGCGAATGGTCCGCCTGACGGGTTTTGACAGTTGTCAATGTCCCAAATGTAAAACCGGAATAATGCAAACGGTAGAAAAACTACCCAAAATACGCTCACCGGTCAATGTGCTCTACCCAAATAATTTAAACTACAAGCAATCTCTACACCTAAACCTGACTCAAAATCTGAATTTCTATAATTGATCTTCAACTGTTTGACCCACTAAGCACTGTGGGTTAGGCTTCCTGTTGCCATAAGTGAACGAAAATGATCGAAACAAAACCGTAAATATCTGCTTAAAAACCTGAAAAGGATTTATTCGGGGTATAAACACATAAAATGGTTACTCTTTTAGCAAAATAAACCGGTATTTTGATTCAATACCGGCTTTTTCAACGCTCCTTCCAAAACGGCATTCACATTAAAACATGCCGCTTTCTCCATAACAGATTTTTGAAAAAATATTACCACCACTTTTCTCCACGATCTCTGCCCACCAGTACCGATGGGTTGTAGTGCAACAGGGACTTCCGTGTTGGGTCTTCGTGCCTCAGACCACACGAAGTCCTATGTATTATGGCCAGTTATTTAAGTATTATGATAGCCAACAGTGTCAATATTGATATTCCAAATGCTATCAAATAATACTTCGAGTATTTATTATAAGTCTCGTAAATAGTCGTATTTTTAATTTCAACTTCCTTATTATGTGTTATAAATTTCAAATAAAGCAAGCATATTTGATAAAAAATCAATCCAATTAATATGTATGTAATAGAAGATATTGATATAATTTCGCTCTTAATAATTTCAAATATGTTCAAAGAAATAATAAAACTAACAATGTAAGTAACAGAAATTTTACCTGCATAATATTTTATTATCAAATTCTTATCATTCCCATTTTTGTCTTTACTGAAACTTATTATAAATAATAGGGTTGCAATAATCAATTCAATCAATTTGTCATTTATGACTAACCAACTAAATTGCAAATTTAAAGCAAAAAACAAAACGCATATAATTAGTGCAACAACACTAATTATTTTAATTTTATATGAATTGTTTGGTGGAAAATCTAATGTTATTTTTTCTTTCATCTGATATATTTTTTTTATTAGTAATAATGGCACTTAGTGCCATTATTACTAAAGTTATTAATCTTGATTGTCTGCTATTACAGAAAAAATTGCACCTTCAATAATTGACCAAACAGGACCAGCAATTAACCCATAAAGAGCACCAGCACCATCAGCTAATATTACAACGCTTGATTCTTTCATTTTTTGTGACACACGATAGCCCTTAACTCCAGATTTTACAGAAGAAGCTTCGTTTGTCCAATAAGAATATGAACTGTTGTATACCTGTACAAAAGCTTTAACATATTTGGTGTCTTGGTCTGACCATTTTCCATTTTTTAATTGATTGACAAGGCTCAATATTTCATCGCGATTCGCATTTTCATTTTTAACACTGTCGTTAATTGCAAAAAGTTTCAGGCTTAATTCATCACTGATTTCACCATTCTGATTTAAATAATTGATAATGTTTTGAAAATTATCTGTTACTTCTGCTTTGACAGACTGCAAATTTGACTTAACTCCAAATCGAACATTGGATTTTAAAGAAATTGACTTCGATTTTAGTTCTAATGAAGCAATCTCACTTCTTTTAAAAGTGGTGCTATCAGATTTAACTAATAAATCAATAATTTGAGTTTTTACACTTTCATAGTTTAAGGCATTAGAACCATTCAATGTATTATTCTCAAAATATAACTCTAACGCTTTATTGTGGTAAATTCCAATTTTGTCGCTTAAATTAGATTGAGTAGATTGTAAATCAGATACTTCATTTTTACAGGAAAGAAAAATAAATGCTAATACTGAGAAAATAATTATTTTTTTCATATTTTTAATTTTTTATTAATTAGTACTTACTCTTTCGATTTTCAGATTAACTCGATTACTCTATTATTTATTGTCGTTTTTCATTTTTACATAGTCGACATTTGGTGGTTAGCCCCGTTTAACCGTTATTTTTTTATAATTGGCCATAACATATAATATTTTCTTCATTTTAATGTAATTTTATCAATGCTTAGGCGTTTTTTTTTGTTTTTGATAGGCCCTGAACATTCTGATTAAATTTGTTTGGTTATAAGAAAAAAAATATAACTCCTCTGCTAAAGACCGAAAGCCAGTCAAGAATTTATAATTAAAGTTATTTTGTTGCTTCCTGTAAATAATGTTCTGTAAATTTGCAAAGTCCCTTTCTTTTTTAAGTGAGTGATAGGCGGAAGTCGGTTAAGTTGCGTGAAACAATAGAATGACCGGCTCCGCTTTTTTTATTTTATTTACAGGGTCTTTTGCCCTGCCTTAGTAATAGCTTCAAATTATTTTCATATTACAGCGTTATTGCCTGGTTATTTGTCAGACTTATTATTTTTCAAAGAAAATAGTATTTCTCGCATGTAAATTTAGATGCTTAAAAACCAACCTCCAAATTATTAACAAAAAAAAAGTAGGACAAACCATTTTTAGACTTCACTGATTATCTGCAGTTTAGTGGATGACAAAAGAAAATAATTAGGACAAACTATTTTTAACTGTCGAAATAGTACGAAAAACGGGCTGAATTGAGCATGCACGAATGTAGTTTTTCTGAAAAAAAAGTGTGGAAAGTCAAGAGCAGAAATGCCTCCATCCCTTTAGGTTTGTTCCTTTAGCAAGCCCGGGGAAAATATACAAAAAGCCAAACCTGCTAAGGTTCAGCTTTTATTAGTTCAGGATCAATATATGGGTTGGGGCTGATTTGCTTTACTTCGACTCGACATATTCGAGCCAGAAGTTGTCGCCATCGAAAACACCGTACGAAAATATGGATACGAAATCGCCGAGAATAACGACGCGCTTGTTGTTTTTGATTTGGAGGTCGAGCGCAATGTGTCGGTGTCCGAAAACAAGAAAATCGATCTCGTTGTGCGTTTCCACATATTGTTTTGCAAAAACCACGAGATTTTCATTTTCCTCGCCCAGGAACTTGTTCTCGATATGCCGGATTTTCTCTCTGTTTTTCTTTGACCACGCAAAACCAAACTCCTGTCCTAACTGTGGAGGCAATAGCCCGAATAATTTCTGAGCCAGCGGACTGTGAAAAACACTGCGGATGATTTTAAATCCTTTGTCTTCGGCATACAATCCATCGCCATGTGCCAGGTAAAAATGTTTCGTGCCTATCTTTACTGTTTGTGCCGTGCGATGAACAATGAGTCCTACTTCACGTTCGAGGTAACCGAAAGTCCATATATCGTGATTACCGGTAAAGAAATGAATGTCAATACCGGCATCAATCAACTCGGCCAGTTTGCCAAGAAAACGTACATGCCCTTTGGGTACAACGGTTTTGTATTCGAACCAAAAATCGAACATATCGCCCAAAAGATATATGGCTGTAGCATCTGCCTTTACCTTTTCGAGCCAATCGACAAGTTTTTTTTCATGTTTTTTCGGATCCTCTACAAGGCGGGAACCAAGATGTGCATCGGAAATAAAATAGACCATGGGGTTCGTAGTTTCGAGTTCTGAGTTCTGAGTTCTGAGTTTCGGGTTTTGAGTTTCGGGTTTTGAGTTTTGAGGCAATTGACAATTCAACGTTTCATCAGTTCAACAGTTTAACAGTTTAACAGTTTAACGTTTCAACAGTTCAACAACGTCCTTAGACCTTTGACTTTAGACCTTTGACATTAGACTTCTAAAGAAATCCCAGTTCGAGTTGTGCTTCTTCAGTCATCATACTTTTGTCCCAGGCGGGTTCGTACACTATGTTCACATGCACATCCTTCACTCCTTCTACGCTGCCTGTTTTCATGCGCACATCTTCTACAATAAAATCAACGGCCGGGCAATTAGGGGCTGTCAGCGTCATATCGATCACTAAAAATCCTTCGGCATCGATGTCGATGTTATAGATCAGTCCTAAATCGTAGATATTTACAGGTATTTCAGGGTCGTATACGGTTTTGAGCATACGGACAATTTTCTCTTCGGTTTCTAAAAATTCATTCATATCTAAAATAGTTCTTATCGTTCAGTTTTGTATTGTCGACCCACAAACATTGTTGTCGGGGTCTTATTGCTTTTTAACAAGCAAAAGCAGAAATAGTTTACAACAGGGCTGATATTTATAGCTATTTTCAATGCTTACTGCTGTGTGCTTTTCTCTACCAACTCGTCGAATTCGGGAAGCGATGCACTCAACTTACCATTGATGACAACAACAGTATCCACCCGGGCTTTGATACAAAGTTTATTGTCGGACTTGCGGTGAATGACCTGATGAAACACATATTTGACGCCTTCTTTTTTTACAAGGAGCTTCGAAACAAAGACATCGCCCGGACGCAGCGAAAATTTAAAAGCCATCTCGATACGCGCTACCACGGCATCAATGCCCTGCAAGTGCAACTGTTCGAAACTTACATTGTTTTCGAGCAAAAATTCATGACGTGTGTGTTCGAGGTAGTTCTGGTACACCGAATTGTTTACAATTCCCTGTATATCGCACTCATAATCGCGCACCTTCATTTCAAGTTCGTAAATATACATAATTCAATATTCTTATTATTAAAAGCTTAATGATTTTTCCGGAATTCTACTTCATTACTTTTTTCTGATAATCGTCAGACCATCGCGCAAGGGAAGCATTACTTTTTCAACCCTCGTATCGGTGGCCACAAAGTCATTGAATTTCATTATTTCAATGGTTTGATGATCGTTGGGCACTACTTTTTGTATTACTTTGCCATCCCACAGTGTATTGTCGGCCAAGATATAACCTCCGGTGCTGAGTTTAGGCAACACAGCTTCGTAATAAGCAAGGTATTCTCTTTTATTCGCATCTATAAATACAAGGTCGAAAGTTTCGTCGAGCTGACCGATTACAGTAAGTGCATCGCCGATGTGCAAGCGTATTTTTTTCCCATGTTCGGAACCGGCAAAGTTTTCGAGGATAAAATCTTCGAGTTCGTCGTCGCATTCAATTGTATGCAACACTCCGTTGTCGGGCAATGCTTCGGCCATACAAAGCGCCGAATAGCCTGTAAAAGTTCCCAGTTCGAGAACTCGTTCGGGCTTTATCATTTGGCAAAACATGGCCAACACCCTCCCCTGCAAATGTCCGGATAACATGCGGGGATTGATAAGCCTTAAATGCGTATTGCGGTTGATTTTACTCAGATACGCTGGTTCGGCGTCGGAATGCTGGGTTATGTATTCGTCTATATTCATTTTCAATTCGCTTTTGGCTTCTTCGACAGATGGGTTCAGGTATATTTCAATACCGAGAACTTTTCGGGATTAAAAATTTCGTTCGCAATTCGTTTCAGCTGCTGAGCAGTAATCTCTTCGATATGTTGCTTCACTACTTCGAGGGTATCTATCTTTCCGTAACGCAGATAGCTCTTTCCAAGGCTCAACGCAAGGTTTTCTTTGTTTTCGGAAGCAATGGCCATTTGACCAATCAGCTGTAACTTGTATTTTTTAAGTGCATTTTCAGGAATTTCCTGTTCTCTTAGTTTTTGCAGTTCGGCATACACCAACTGCTCACAACGATTGGCATTCTCAGGATCGCAACCATAATACACTGTCCACATCCCCGTATCGGTAAAAGGTTGATAACTCGACTCTACATTATACACCAGGCCATATCTCTCGCGCAGGGAGAGATTCAGCAAACTATTCATCCCAGGACCACCGAGTATATTGTTGAGCAGATACATTCCCATACGATCGGGGTGATACAGGTCGTAGGCACAATTGCCCAACATATAATGCACCTGATGTGTGTTTTTCTCTACAACTTTAGTGGTCGGCGTATAAGTTTCGGGTGCCTGACGTATCATTTTAGGCTGGTAGGTAGCATTTGTGCTAAAATACTTTTCGGCCCTTTTTATCAGCTGATTGAAATTCTGATCTCCCATCGAAAAGAAAACCATTTCGTCGGGGCGATACTGTTTACTTACAAACCGCACGGCATCGGCAGTCTTGAATTGCTCCAGTAACTCAGCAGTACCAAGGATATTGTGTCCGATCGGATGATGTTTGAAGATCATATCTTCAAAATCATCATAAATCAACTCCGAAGGGCTATCGTTGTACGATTGTATTTCGTCAACAATAATCACTACTTCTTTATCAATTTCTTTTTGAGGAAATACCGAATGCATCACTATATCGGCAATCAACTCCATCGCCCTGTCGAAATATTCGTTCAGTACAGCGGCATAAACCACAGTTTCTTCTTTCGAAGTAAAAGCGTTGAGCTCACCTCCCACATTCTCGAGTCGGTTAATAATATGTCCGGACCGACGACGTTCGGTACCTTTAAATAACATGTGTTCGATAAAATGAGCCATTCCCTGCTCATCCTCACTTTCGTCGCGCGAACCTGTATTGACAACCACTCCACAGTAAGTAACTGCATTTTTATCAGGTCGGTGTATCAATCGTATTCCGTTCGGAAGTGTATGTATTTGATCATCCATTCAATTTTATTTATTTCAATTCAACCCTTTGTTCCCTAAAAGGAAAGTCTTGAGAGCTGTTCTCTGCGTTCAGTCTTTCTCCGATACAGTACCTTATCATTTTCTGTAAAAAAAACTCAGGAAATTGCTTCAGATGTAAGACTCCCCGATACTTAAAACATGAACCACAACAGACAAAACCTTATTGTCTGTTGTGGTTGTAGTTCAAAACAACTGTAAATAGTTTCGAGTTACGAGTTTCGAGTTACAATTATTATTTTTGTTTTCTGATAACTTCAAGGGCTTTCAGCACTGTTTTATCATTTTTATAATACAAAGGATAAAAGCCTTCGTCGCCCTGAATATTTCGTGTTATATACGATTTTAACTGCGTAAGTAAAAAGTTGCCCGAAATAGCGATTTGTTTTGCATTCGGAGCAATGCCTTTCGTTGCTGCAAAGGTTGTGAACTGACTTAACAGCTGTTGCGAGTCAAGATATTTTTCAATATTTTGCCAACCTTTGATGGCATTCAGCGCTTTACGGTTTTTATCGGTGTACTGAAAAGCAAACTGATAAATGTAGCCGTAGTTCACCACTTTATTCAAATAAACTGTGTATTCGGAGGTGTCGCGCGCCACAAAATAGTCGGGCATAATACCGCCACCGCCATATACTGTACGCCCATTCAGCGTTTTGAATTTAAGTGAATCGGCCACATGTATGCTGTCCTTGCTATCGAATTCGCCATGCAGGTAGCGATTCAGAATGTCTTTTTCGTATTCTTCGGCATTGCCTTTGACATAAGGTTTCTGAATGCTGCGTCCCGAAGGCGTAAAATAGCGTGCCACAGTAAGTCGCAGCGCCGATCCATCCGAAAGATCTATTTGTTGCTGAACAAGTCCTTTTCCAAACGAACGACGTCCCACAATTATGCCACGGTCGTTGTCCTGAATAGCGCCTGCAAAAATTTCGCTTGCCGAAGCCGAGAATTCATCTATCATTACCACCATCGGTAATCCTATGCAACTTCCTTTTCCATCCGATTTGGCCTCATAACGGGGATAAGCTTTTCCTTCAGAATAAACAATCATTTGATTGGCAGGTAAAAACTCATTCACCATATTGATGGCCTGATCCATAAATCCGCCACTGTTTTCGCGCAGGTCGATGATGTATTTCTTAGCTCCTTTGGCTCGTAGGTTGGCTATGGCAGTCAGAAATTCGGAATAAGTAGTGGCCGCAAATTTGCTTACTTTGATAAATCCCACTCCTGGTTCAATCATATAGGCCACATCTACCGAATTCACCGGAATCTGTCCGCGTGTTACCGTAAATTTCAATACTTCTTTTGTGCCATTTCGTTTTACGCCAAGCTTCACTTTTGATTTTTCAGGGCCACGCAGCTTTTTCATTACCTTTTCGTTGCTCACTTTTTTACCCACAAAAACAGTATCGTTTACCTGCACAATTCTATCGCCGGCAAGCAAACCTACTTTCTCTGACGGACCGCCACTGATCACCGAAACGATCATTATAGTATCATTCTGGATATTGAACTGAACGCCGATACCACTGAAGCTACCTTCCAGTTCACTGTTCACTCCTTCAAGATCAGAAGCGGGAATATATACCGAATGCGGATCGAGTTTCGAAATAAGATCTGTCATCATTTCCTCCGACAATTGATCTACATCTACCGAGTCGACATACTGATTATTGATGAGCGACAACACTTCACCCAATTTATCGTTGGACGAACCATTAAAAAAACGACCAATGGCATTGTTCGAACGTAGAAGTGCCCTTCCGGCCAGCATATTGCCAAGTATCAAGCCCACAACTACCGAAAGCAAAACGATAAGTACAAGTAATAAATTTTTTTTATTCATGAATAAGTGAGTTTTTTAATAATTATCCTGCATTGGTAATACCAAATTGCCATGCTCCGCGAAAAAAAATGACAAACAAAACTAAACATCTTCGAGATAAACTACTTCAATCCCTGCACGCTGGAGCAGCTCTACGCCATCCATTATGCGGTATTGCTCCCCATAAATAACACGTTTAATTCCGGCTTGTATAATGAGTTTGGAACATTCGATACAAGGCGAAGCTGTTACATACAAAGTGGCACCATCGCTGCTGTTGTGCGAACGGGCAATCTTACTGATGGCATTTGCCTCGGCATGTAAAACGTAAGCTTTGGATACATTGTTTTCGTCTTCACATTTATTTTCGAAGCCAGATGGTGTTCCGTTGTATCCATCCGAAATAATCATTTTATTTTTCACAAGCAACGCACCTACCTGCCTGCGTTCGCAATACGAATTCTCAGCCCAGATTCGTGCCATGCGCATGTATCGTTTATCTAACTTTAGTTGTTTCTCTTCCATATTCTGTACTAAGTAATGAGAATAATATAATGCCGCATTAATTCGGAAAATGTGTATTTATCTTCTTTTTATTCAATTGTAAATGCCACCCCCTATAGTTATCGGGATAAATAGCCAATGCTTAATGTCTAAAGTCTACGGACGTTGTTGAACTGTTGAAACGTTGAACTGTTGAATTATCAATTGTCACGAAACCCAAAACAGGCTTACTTCAAAAGTTCTTCTGCAAATCCAGCCAAATCAACGCCCGAAAAATTACCGGAAGTCATAAAAAGCAAAGCGGTATTGTCGTAATTCAGGCTTCTTAGTTTAGTTTGCAAAGCTTCCGAATCTGTAAAAACTTCAAGGTTATTTCCTCCGAAAGCGTTTTTCACCTGTTCGGGATCAATTTCTTTCAATCGCTTGTGCTGAATCACTTCGGGATTGTAGTAAACAAAAGCCATATCGGCCTGTTCCATGCAACCGGCATACTGAGGAAGAAAATCTTCGGTAAGGCTACTGAAGGTATGCAATTCCATACAAGCTATCAACCGGCGATCGGCAAACTGCGTTTTAACAGCATTCACTGTGGCTTTGAGTTTAGATGGCGAATGTGCAAAATCTTTGAAAGCTACAGCATTTTCGGTTTCTACAATTTTCTGAAGGCGGTTGGAAGCTCCCGGAAAATCCTTTATTACTGAATAAAACTGTTGATCGGTCACTCCTATCTGCCGACAAGCCAACCTTGCCGCTTCCATGTTCTGGAGATTGTGCTCTCCAAAAATTTTCAACGGCACTTCAGCCTTTTTGGTTTTCAGATAAGTAATTCCGTTCCGTACCTCATGTTTTGGTGTATTGTAAGCAAACGGCACTATATCGCGGCGCAGGCCTGCAACTATCTGGTTCAGGTTTTCGTCACCATCGAAATAAATAAGCCGGCCCTGAACTTCCATTAAATCGGTAAACTTTTTAAACTGCTCCACATAAACCGGGAAAGTAGGAAACACATTGATATGGTCCCAGGCAATACCTGTAAGTACAGCAATATGAGGTTTGTACAAATGAAATTTAGGACGACGATCGATAGGCGAAGTAAGATATTCATCTCCTTCGAACACAGCAATTCTGGCTTCGTAAGATAATTTCACCATATTATCAAAACCTTCAATCTGAGCGCCTACCATATAGTCGGCATCAATCTTGAGTTGTTTCAACACAAAGAGGATCATGGCTGTTGTAGTGGTTTTACCATGACTTCCGCCTACCACTATTCGCGTTTTACTGCGTGTTTGTTGATAAAGATATTCGGGAAAAGAAAATATTTTGAGTCCAAGTTCTTTGGCACGCAGCAATTCGGGATTATCAATAGCAGCATGCATTCCAACGATGACAGCTGACAAACCGCTGTGAATTCGTTCCGGAAACCAACCCATTTCAGTCGGCAATAAACCATTCTTTTTCAATCGGCTATACGAAGGTTCAAAAATCTCATCATCCGATCCGGTGACAAGAAAATCATTCTTTTTACTGATAGCGATCGCTAAATTGTGCATAGCAGCACCTCCAATGGCAATAAAATGTACACGTTGCATGGTTGGCTAAATAAAGGATTTTATGTATTTTTGTACTTAACTTATATTGAATCACAAAAGTAATAAAAAGTTCGGTAAGCACATCAGTTAATGATTGCTTTAAACCTCCTGCGTTTTGTTAAATTGGATAAAAGAGCATAAGTTCTTCATAAAGTTCGATAAACATTATTCTAAAATTTAGTGTTTGTTTCACAGTTTGTGTTTTGTATTTCAACTTTCAACTAAAAAAAAATGAAGCTCATAAAAATAGAAGCCGGAACATTTCATGTGGATGGCGGAGCCGCCTTCGGTGTTGTTCCCAAAAAGGTATGGCAAAAACGCTATCCCTGCGACAAAGAAAATTTTTGCACGCTTCATATGCGATGCTTATTGGTGGACACCGGCGAGCGGCGAATACTTATTGATGCCGGCACCGGCGACAAACAACTTAAATACCTGGCTTACTATGGCTTTAAAGGCGTGATTGACTTCGAAAGTGAATTAGGCAAATCGGGATATCAATGTTCTGACATCACTGATGTGATTTTTACGCATTTGCACTTTGATCATTGCGGTGGAGCTACCCGCTTCGGTGCCGATGGAGAGTTGGTTGAACTAGTGTTTCCGAATGCAACACATTGGGTAAGCAAGACGCAATGGGACAATTTCATGCAGCCCAATGTGCGCGAAAGTGATTCCTACTTCGCCGAAAACATGATGCCGATTTCGACAGCAGGAAAATTAAAATTAGTCACCGAAAATCAAATGATTTGCCCTGAACTCGAAATACGAATTTTCAACGGGCACACAGTAGGGCAATTGGTAAGTTACATCAATCTGGGAACAAAAACATTGGTTTATGTTGGCGATGTGATTCCGTTGGCAGCCAATGTTCCTCTTTCGTGGATTTCGTCCTACGATGTTTTTCCGCTCACGGCCATGGAAGAAAAAAAGATTTTACTCGACGAAGCAGCCGATAAAGAGCAAATTCTGTTTTTCGAACACGATGCTTACACCGAATGCTGCACCGTAGTTGCAAATTATAAAAAACACAAAATAGAAAAAACCTTCGGGCTGGAGGAAATTGAACTTTAGAAACCGGAGTTGAGCAAAAACAAAGCACAACGGTTAGTCCCTGAACTGATCGTTGTGCTTTGTTTATCTGGGTTTTGTTTTGTAGCCTTTGTCAAGCAGAAACTTTACATTTTCGTTAACGGCTTTGGCTGTCATTGTGGCTCCTGAGTAAGCATCAAGTTTCACTGCTTCAGCTTCAACGATTGACTTTTCGTCCCACAAACGAAAGAATCCGTTTCTGTCAAGGAGTTGAACATAACCCGGACTTTCGTGATGCGACAACAAAGCTACTTTTTTTATAATAAACTTCTTGCTTGTTATTATTAGCACAGGAGTTTGCGCCTGATATCCGATTATGTTTTCACAAAAATGCTCGCTCGACATAGCATAACCAAGGGTTTTGCCTTTACTATCCACTACCGAAAACCAATAATCATTGATTTTCGACACTTTCATAGCTTCCGGAAATACACTCTGCACCAAATCCTTGTTCGAAACCTGCTGTAATACTGAACGGTTTCTACCCGGCTGCGCATTTAAAATAAGAGCGAAAAACAAGAGTGGGATGAAAATAAAACTCTTCATTGATTTGAAGTGCAGAATATTACACTGCAAAATAAGCTTCAAGTTCCTTAAGTGTATCATCGCTTGTTTTTATATCTTTCACCACTTTTCCTTTCTCCAGAATAACGATACGTTTACACACTTCGGTAACGTGGTTCAGGTCGTGGCTCGAAATGAGCATTGTAATTTGTTGCTTGTGCTGCAAATCAGTTAAAAATCGCTTCAATCTGATTTGCGACGAAGGATCAAGCGCCGTAAAAGGTTCGTCAAGAATCAACACTTTAGGGTCGCCGAGCAAGGCCGCAGCAATTCCGATTTTTTTCTGATTTCCTTTCGAAAAATCACGAATCAGTTTTTTAGTCCCCAGTATCTCTGTCGAAAAAAAGTCCTTCATATTTTCGAGGAAGAAGCTGATATCGCCTTCGGTTTTATTGTATAGTTTCCCTACAAATGCGAAATATTCTTCGGGCGTCAGAAAGTCGATCAGAAATCCTTCGTCCAAAAATGAGCCTACTTTGACCTTCCAATTATCATTGCGCATCACTTTTTCACCGTCCACCATTACTCCACCATGTGTTGCTTGTATCAAATCGAGAATCAACCTGAAAAAAGTTGTTTTTCCGGCACCGTTATTTCCTACCAAACCAAAACTTTCACCCTGGGCTATTTTCAATTCCGGAATATTGAGTACGGTTACCCCGTTGTAAACCTTTTGTAAATCTATTACCTGTATCATAACTATAAAGATTTAATTTTTTATCTGATTTTTGTGTACTGAAAAAATTTGAACCTAATCCATTTGTCTAAATCCTTCTGCAAGTGCATATTTCCGTCGGTTGAACTGATGCACACACAATGTAAGTAATTGTCTACGCAGCAAAATGCCTGCCACACCTAAAATCGAAAGTATCCACAAAGCTACAGTGGAAGAGAACAAAGCTGAAAAAACAATCACAAGTATCATTGGCAGGAACATCATTGGAATAACGATCAGAAAATTTTTGAATGTTGTGCCCTGATAATTCATGGCCGATGATTTGCTCAGGTCAATACGCTTTGTGTTATAGGTAGAAAGGAACAACAATAAAAATGTATTGACTCCCATATTGAAGAGAAAAGCAGCCAAATGCATATACATTATTTTTGCACCGAACAGAAAATAAGGCGTTGTCAGCACAAAACAAATAATATTAAAAGCAACGAGCAAATAATAATTTGCATTCAGATAGGTGCGTACTTCTATGTTTTTGGTCATCAGACTGTCGAAATGACCACTGTCCCAGCTCACTACCCACTGACCGAACATAAACATCAACAATCCGGTAACAAACATGGCAACGAAGAACAAAAAGCCATCGTTGTCTTTATAAATATCGTTGGTGTAGAAAAGCAGGCCATAAAACAAGAAAAATCCTGACATATACAAAATACTTTTCGTACGTTTATGCCGTAATATCAGTTTGATTTCCAATGCAATTATTTCGCCGATAACGCCGAATCTGTTCAAAAACGAGAGATTCGATCTGAAATTGTTTTCAGTTTTTATTTTTTCGTTGAATTTTTCGCTGTAAAAATTCTGAGCAAAAAAGAGACGATTCAGCAAATAAGCGCCTGCTACAGCCCCCAGTGGCAACATCAAACCAAAAGTATGTTCAAGTATATAACCGAAAGCAATTCTGGAACTATCGAAAAAAGAAAAAACCTTGAAATATTCAAGCGCCCCCAAAGCACCAAAAATAACGATTACAACTATAAAACTCAGAAAACCTGAGCCTAATCTGCGCTTCAGAAACGATGCCATAAGTGAGTTGAACCAAACCAATATCACACAAAGCAACACAAAACGTATGGCCAGAGCACCACCATGATACCCTGCCACCGATTGTACTGCAAAAGGCACTACAACAAACAAGTGGAAATAATTGACAGGGCTAAAAAGAGGTTTTAGAAGCAGAAAATTCACCAAAAGACTCCTTTTCACCGGCAACACCTGATAAGGAGGAAGATGCATCGTATTCAGCTGTTGCATAAAGAACCTAAAAGCCAGCCCGGTCAACACAATATAAATCATTGCGCCACTAAAAAGCTCTGTCGGGTCCAGTTGGTCACTTAGCGATTCGAGAACAGAATCGAGCGAAAAACCAAGAAAAAGCAGGAAACCCGCCATGTACAAAGCCAAAAAGCCAAGCATTAAATTGACGGCCAGATTTTTATAAAAACCCTGCGAGCGATATCCTTTTTTCCACTCCTGTTGAATAAGATCCAATACTACCATAATATTCTACGTATAATGCACCGATGAACGACTTATCAATTAAAAAACGTTGCAAATATATACAATTCTTTATTGTAAAACAAATACATTTTATTGTTATTCAATAAAAAAACTTTCGTTTACTCGCTTTTTTCATCCTTGAACCATCCCGAGTACATTGCATAATTATGCGCAATCTTCCGGTTCATTTCATTTGTTTTTTCAGGCTCCACATGCTTCACAAATTTAGCCGGAACACCAGCCCACAAAGTATAAGGAGGTATTATAGTGTTGCTCAACACCAAGGCTCCGGCAGCTACAATAGCACCTTCGCCCACATGCGCATAATCAAGTAAAATAGCGCCCATACCAATCAATGCATAATCATCAATTTTTGCTCCGTGAACCGTTACGTTGTGTCCTATCGAAACATAATCGCCAATTTCAACCGTCGATTTTTCGTACAAGGTGTGCAATACCGATCCATCCTGGATGTTTACATGATTCCCGATACGGATGGAATTTACATCGCCCCGCAATACAGCATTGAACCATACACTGCATCCTTTGCCCATGATTACATCCCCTATGATTGTCGAATTTTCTGCCAGAAAACAATCTTCCCCTATTTGTGGTGTAAATCCCCGTACTTCTTTTATTAATGCCATATCAATTTCTCCTTTTTATGATTTTATTTTTATTGCAAAGATACAAGTCTTACTTCAAATTCGAAACTTAATTATTTTACATTACATACAAAGTCACATAAAAACATAAAATAGCTTATATTATGCATTTTTAATCAGTTTTTTTTTACAAAATATGTTTTATGTGGAAAAAGTATTAAATTTGTGCTTTATAACAATGTTGTCAAACATATTTCGTCTGTTTAAAGAATTATGACTAAAAAACAAGCATCAGAATTAAAATCTATCGAAGAGGTATTGACATTTTGGGATGTTTTAACGCCTGATGAAAGGCAATTTGTAAAAAACAGTTCAACAATACATCATTTCAGAAAGAATGAAATGATTCATTGTGAGGGAGATACACCTACTCACATGATGATATTGGCTGCCGGAAAGGTGAAAGTGTATAAAGACGGAGTAGGTAGCCGAACGCAAATCATTCGGATGCTGAAACCTGGTGAACATTTCGGCTACAGGGCTATTATTGCCAACGAAACCTACAATACAAATGTTTCGGCTTTCGAAGCATCTTCCGTTTATATGTTGCGCGCCGATATATTTATTTCGATACTCCGCAACAACAATGCATTTTGTTTTCGTTTTCTCGAAGAAATAGCTTCGGACCTTGGAGCTTCGGATGCACGCACGGTAAACCTTACTCAAAAGCACATTCGCGGCCGGCTTGCCGAAGCTTTGCTCCTTCTGAAAAAGAATTACGGAGTAGAAGAAGATGGAGCCACCATCAATATCTATCTTTCGAGAGAGGACCTGGCCAACCTTTCGAACATGACTACTTCGAATGCCATTCGCACCTTATCCAATTTCGTAAACGAACACATAATTACAATGGACGGCCGCAAACTTAAGATAATTGACGATGAACGGCTGGTGAAAATAAGCAAAATGGGGTAAGCACTTGCACATGGCTATCCAATAAAATCATCCATAAGTTCTAATAATTTTATTTTCATTAAAAAATCATTGTTTCCTGTATGAATCCAACTCAGATACAATCTACTTATACATCTATTTTAAATTACCTTTCGTTGGGTAAGCTGAAATACGTGTTTGATAAAACGGGTGAATTAGTTGCAGAACTACAAATGGGAGCTTATGCCGACCAGCTACAGGAACTCGAACAAAACTATAGATTTTTACTTAATTATTATATAGATGGAATAGCGGATCCCGACCGCAAAACGGTTTACAACAAGTTGATTTCCCGTTTATTTATATTAGCATCGGAGCTTCGTGAAGAATTAATGATGCGGAATTCCTCAGGGTTCGAATATGCACAACAACGGTATTTTCCACACACACGCCATTATTTGTCGATAAAGGAATTATTCATCTCGTTGAATTATTATCATTCACAAACAGCTCTGATTGAAAACCTTGAATCGACACATAAAATTGAAATGACGCGTTTGAGGTCCAATTACGAAACTGCATTAAATGAACTTTTCAGGACATTTTGGCTGAATTCACATTATGCAACCGATGAGCTTGCTGTTTTCAACGACATTCTCCAGCCTGCTTATCCGGGAAATGCTGAAAAGGCTTTGTTGGTATCATCCCTTACGCTCAATTTATGGCGAATGTTCGACCAGCAAAAGCTCATGCTGCTGCTCGATTGTTGTGTCGTTTCCGATCAGAACATAAAACAACGCGCCATGGCAGGACTCTGCTTTGTGCTTTCGAAATACAACCAGTTTTTACCTTATTTCCCCGCTTTGCGCAACAGATTGGTATTGCTTGCCGATGACAATAATAATATTGAAAATTTCAAAAATATTATCATCCAAATTATTTCGACGGTCGAGACTGACAAGATATCAAAAAAACTACGCGATGAAATACTTCCCGAAGTAATGAAAATAAGCCCGCTGCTGAAAGATAAAATGGATGCCGAAAATCTATTAAAATCGGACGATTGGGAAGAAGGAAATCCTGAATGGCAGGAAATACTCGAAAACAGTGGCGTATCGGACAAACTTCAAGAGTTAAGTGAATTGCAACTCGAAGGCGCTGATGTGTATATGAGTACATTTTCGATGTTAAAGAGCTTTCCCTTTTTCAACGAAATCACCAATTGGCTTCTGCCTTTCGATGTTCGTACAACGGCTGTAAGTGAATTGTTTGCCAACAAAGACAAATCAGTGCTTTCGTTGTTTGTTGGTAATTACAGCATGTGTAACTCCGACAAATACTCCTTCTGCCTGAGCATTCTGCAAATGCCTGAAAGACAAAGAAACATGATGCAACAATCCTTCAATATGGAATCGGAGCAGATGGAGGAAATGGCGAAAGACGAAGCCTTGCTAAAACCAAATTTAGTGGCAAAAAACATTTCAAAACAATACATTCAGGATTTATTCAGACTGTTTAAGCTGCATCCCCAACACATAGATTTTTCAGACATGTTTGCCCCTTCACTGCTTATGCATCGCAGTTATTTATTCGGCATACTTGCTACCAACGGCGAAATAAAAGCTGAAATAGCGGAGTATTATTTCTCAAAAAGTCACTATAGGCAAGCGCTCGATTTATATGAAGAACTGCTGACAGAGCAAGAACCGACGGCAGCACTTTATCAGAAAGCGGCCTACTGCTATCAACAGACTTCGCAGCTACAATCAGCATTGGAAGCTTACCTGAAAGCCGATATTGTTCAACCTGACGATTTATGGACAATACGGAAAATTGCCCTGTGTTACCGTTTGCTTGGTCAGTTTGCTAAAGCGCTTGAATTTTACCAGCATGCCGATTTTCTGAAACCCGACAACAAGTCCACCATCATGAACATAGGCCAGTGTATGGTTGAGTTAGGTAAATTCAAAGATGCTTTAAACTATTACCATAAACTCGATAGTAACGAAGATGCAGAGACAAAAGTAGGACGGGCAATTGTTTGGTGTTCCTTTTTGTCGGGCGATCTGGCGCAAGCCGCTTATTATTCGCAACGAATACTAGAATCGGCTTCCGATACACAGGATTTGCTTAATGCAGGGCACATAGCCTGGTGCGAAGGTAAAAAGACAATTGCCATCGATTATTATATCCGGTGTATGGAATCTCTTCATTTTAACACCGAAGTGTTTACCAACTTAATGCATGAAGACAAAATTCACCTGATCAATAATGGTGTTCAATTTGACGATTATCAGTTGATGATTGATGAAGTGCTCTACAGAACTGACGGTAAATAATCATTAAAACCGATACCCTAATCCCCATTCGATAAACTCGGCTTTCTGAAGATGTGTTTTTAATCCCAGCGATAGAAACAAGTGTTTGGTCAGACTATATTTTAACGCTGCACGCGTATAAAACCACCCATCTTCATCATCAATGTCGTAAGCATACATCAGTGGTTTATTCAACGTTCCTGTTTCAGCAGTTGAATACGGTTCCATGTTTTTAAGCGGATTGTAAACGTACATACCCAGGTGAATACCGGCAGTGAGTTTTCCGAGTACCAGTTCGGGTTGCAAGCTCACTCCCACCCTGATTTTATTCTTCAGTTCGTTGGTGCTAAGGTAAGTGCGTTTAAACTTTGTACTGCCATCGTATACGCCATCGTAAAAACCATCTATCCCGAGCCCAAGCCTGATATTATTACCTAACTGCCTGAAAACTCCCAACACGAGTGAGCCGGTCGGGTACATTTTATCGTCCTTATAGTACAATTCACGCGCTCCCCCCGAAGCAATAATTTCAACACTAAATCGCTGTGGCAATCCTTCCGGCTCTTTATGAAGTGGCTTGTAATGCTGTTGATAATTCGGAGTGTACTTCAAACCAACCGAAGCATTCAACATATTTATTCCCGAATTAGGCTGATAAAAACTTCCGTTCGACGCATGGTTCCAGCTAAAACCGGCAACGGCAGCTATTCCCCCTCCGAAAGGAATTTCAAGATTGCCGCCTCCGGCAAAATACACATTTATCACCGAACCTATCGCTGCATTTCCGCTATTCAAATCATTTAAGTCGGTAGCCGTATTGTTGAAACGTTTGTTCAGAAAACTCATTCCTGCTCCTCCTTTGATACTAAGCATCAGAAAATCAGAATTAATCAAAGGCAGTTGAAGATAGGGATACACCGCCAATAATTGCCCCAGCATTTCGGGATGACCAAGGTCCAAACCTGTAAGACCTATACCAATTGTAGGGAAATGGAAATAATGATGCCAGGCTTGTTCGCCCATGGTTTGCCATTCAATATCCAGCTCTGCTCCCTTTACCGGATCCTTCACAAGAGCATTCAGATGAGTTGTGTGTTTGAGGATATTACCATAGATCAACTCACCTTTCAGCGAAAAATTTTTAAGAGTTTGCCCTGAAACAAACAACGACGAGAAACATAAAAACGATATTAAAATTTTATTTTTCATAAACGCGGGAAGTAGTCATCCAACAATTTTTAGTTACCTTTGACAGCACAAAGATAATAATACATTTCTTTTTAACGATATTTTCATTATTCACTGCATATAAGTATTTTTTCAGCTTTATGTTTTCAATTTTCCAAAAAGAGTTTCGATCATTTTTAAGCAATGCCACCGGCTATGTGGTCATCGGTATATTTTTACTCCTGAACGGATTATTTCTTTGGGTCATCCCCGGCGAGTTTAATATTCTGGACAGTGGCTATGCTAACCTTGATGGACTTTTCTATCTCTCGCCCTGGTTATTTCTGTTCCTTTGTCCGGCATTGACCATGCGCCTTTTGGCCGAAGAAAAACAATCGGGCACCTGGGAATTGCTTTCGACAAAACCATTAAGTAAATGGGCCATAATACTTGGCAAGTACCTGGCGGGGTGGATGTTGGTAATTGTAGCTTTATTACCCGTAATCCTCTATTATTTTGTAGTTTCGTACTTAGCCGAACCGGTCGGAAACATCGACAGTGGCGCCTTTTGGGGTTCGTTCATGGGACTTGTGTTGCTGGCAGCGGTTTATGTTGCGATTGGCATTTTTTCGTCTTCACTTTCAAACAATCAACTTGTATCCTTTGTTACGGCTGTAGTAATTTCGTTTTTTATGTTGTATGGTTTTGAGTTAATCGGTAGCTTTTTTAATTCTGGCAAACTGATTTACATACTCGAAAATTGCGGCATACAATCTCATTACAAATCAATTAGTCGCGGAGTGATTGATTCCCGCGATCTTATTTATTTTCTGATTGTCATTTATATTTTTCTGTTTTTCACTGAAAAGAAAATGACTAAAAACTAATAAGTATTATAATAACATATGAAAAATAATTCAAAGAAACCATTGATTCTGATTACAAATGACGATGGTGATACGGCAAACGGCATCGCTGTGCTTACCCGCTTAATGATGCAAATAGGTGAAGTAATTGTAGTAGCTCCCGACGGACCCCGTTCGGCACAATCCAATGCACTTACTGTCACTCACCCCATTCGCTTTAAATTGCTCGAAACAGCCGAAGGGCTAACACGCTACTCCTGTACAGGCACACCAACCGATTGTGTCAAACTGGCACTGAACGAAATCCTTGACCGCAAACCTGATTTATTGGTTTCGGGCATCAATCACGGATCCAATGCAGCCATCAATGTAATTTATTCAGGAACTATGGGTGCTGTGCTCGAAGGTTGCGAGAATGGTATTTTATCCATCGGGTTCTCTATCGACAACCATTCCTTATCGGCCGATTTTAAACATTTCGAAGCATATATATTACAAATTACCCGCACAGCCCTTGCCAATGGTCTGCCCGAAGGCATTTGTCTGAATGTAAACAGCCCAAAAGATGAAATCAAAGGCGTACGCATTTGTCGGCAGTGTGTGGGGCACTGGACCAAGGAATTTGCTAAACGAACTGATCCGCAAGGACGTTCCTATTTTTGGCTTACAGGTCATTTCGAGAATCACGAACCCGAAGCTCAGGATACCGACGAATGGGCATTGGCCAATGGATACGTTTCGGTAGTACCCACAAAAATCGATCTTACAGCCTACGAAGCAATAAACATTGTAAATAAATGGGATTTGTAAGTCCGTTTACAAACTAATTTATGAGAATGAACTTCGAAAAAGCCAACAAGTTTATTTACGGACTTATACCGGGACTACTTTTTCCATTGCTGTTTATGTGGATCTATCTGAACAGGTTTTATCCGCACGAACTAGGTTTTGTAGAAATTATAAAAGAAATTTTCCCCGGTGTAATAATGGGTAAGGTATTGCTGCTATCGGTGATACCTAACTTGTTGTTGGTATATTTATTTTATACGCTCAATAGTTTCAAATTAGCCACCGGAATGATTACCGGCGCTATGATTTATCTGATTCCGAGCTTTTTTATGTTATAATAATTATTCCTTTTCTTCGTCAGCATCAACATTAACTGCAATTGCTTTTTGAAGCAACAATGAATTTGGGAAAATATGCAATCCGCCATCTTTTGTTCTCAAATGGGTATAAAAAGTAAAAATATCTTCCACCTTTGCTTCAATAGGCATGTCCTTGTCCAGAATTTTGATGGTATCTCCAATATGAAAAGGCGCAGAGAAAAACAAAATTATTCCCGCTGTGATATTACTCAATATGGACCATTGTGCAAACAGGGCCACACCAATTACTGCAAATACCGAACTTAGCGCAACGAAAAGATTCCGCGTATCCACACCCCAAACCACCAATATCGCAACAATGGCAGTGGTATTTATCAGGGGATTCATCACCCTTATCACATGCGAAAAGCGTAAATCAACATTCGAGTATATTTTAAGGTATTTTTTTACAATGACCCGTATCGTTATTCTAAGAATTACTGCCATCGCAATTACGATGGCACTTCCTAATATCTGCGGAAAATATGCTAACATAAATCGTATTTATTGGTTTCCTGCAAAGTTAGAGATTATTTTGGTTAAAGACAAACCAGCCAGGATATCCGACATACTATTCTGTATTTGAACAAAATGCAGGTACTAAAAATTACATAAAAAAGCCGCAGAGAATGGTTTTCCCTGCGGCTCAAATAGCTTTGTTGAAAAGCTCAAATCAATTATGCCAATGCATCAGCAACGACTTTAGCCAACGATGTGGTTGGGCGACCGATTAATTTCGACAACTGTTTAGAATCGTCATACAAGCCACCCTTCGAAGCTCCGGTGTCAGAATTCGCCAACATTTCGGCCAAGCCATCAGGCAATCCGAAACTTTTCAAAACACCTTCATATTCGGCTTCAGTTAAGTTGTTATATGGAATATTTTTTCCACTCTGTTTCGAAATTTCAGCGGCAAGCTCAGTCAAAGTATAAGCCTCGTCACCTGCCAATTCGTAGGTCTTACCTTCATGACCTGCTCCTGCCAATACCACAGCTGCAGCTTCGGCATAATCCACCCGGGTCGCTGAAGAAATCTTTCCATCTCCTGCATTGCCAATCAATGCTCCTGCACTAACGGCACCTTTCGCTGAACCGGTATAGTTTTCGGTGTACCAGCCGTTGCGCAGAATCGTATAAGTAAGTCCTGATTCTTTAATAGCTTTTTCGGTAGCTGCATGTTCAACCGCTAACGACAATGACGAACTGTCGGCATGTAAAATACTTGTGTAAAAAAGTTGCTTTATACCTGCCTGTTTTGCTGCGTCAATTACAGCTTTATGTTGTGGTAGTCGCTGACCAATTTCATTGCCCGAAATCAGCAACAACTTATCAATACCCTGCAAAGAGGCTATTAAGGTTTCAGCCTTTGCATAATCGAACGTACGTGCTTCAACCCCCAAATCATCAGCTTTAGAAGGATTTCGCACCAATGCCACTATTGCTTCTGCTGAAATCTTCGATTTTAAACTCTCAACGACTAAACGACCCAATTGTCCTGTCGCACCTGTTACTCCAATTTTCATTTTTTGTTTCCTTTCTTTTAAATTATTTTCTGTATAACGTTTTTTGTATTACTTTTGTTACGCAAAGTAACTAATAATAGTTTACATTCGAAACAAGTTACCTTTAGGTAACCACCAAAAAAGTAGTAACCATCAAGTAACCATTATGGCAAAAACAATAACAGAAACCAAGTGTCCGGTCACCGCAACCCTCCATCTGATAGGTGGTAAATGGAAAGCAATTATACTTTACTCGCTCACAAACGGAACAAAACGTTTTGGAGAAATTGCGGTGCGTATTCCCGATATCTCACGCAAAGTACTCACCGAACAACTTAAAGAATTGGAAGCCGATGGACTAATTCTGCGTGAACACTACAAAGAAATACCTCCACGCGTAGATTATTCACTCACCGAATTGGGTAAAAGCCTTTCGTCGGTGATTCGCGAACTGGAGATTTGGGGAAATGAAAATGTGCTGGGGAAGAGCAATTGAAAAAACATATTGTACACGATTGAGAAAAGTCTTGCTCATGAGTTTTACAAATCATAAGCATGACTTTGGTAACTCTTGCTCATGATTTTGAAAGTCGTGAGCATGAGATTATAATGCATTAAAAACGGCCCCACATTTCTGCAGAGCCGTTTTATTATTCCCCCTTTAGGGGGTTAGGGCGCATTACTTATTCTTTTCCACCCAAACTCTTGCATTTACAAATGCTTCAATCCATGGAGTTACCTGATCGTTATTTTTGCGATCGGCAGGATAGTTAGCACATTGCCATGGGAAAATAGCACGTTCAGGGTGTGGCATCATGGCCAAATGGCGACCATCAGTCGAGCAAATACCTGCAGTGTTATAATCAGATCCATTCGGATTGGCCGGATAACCTGCATGTGTGTATTTAGCAATGATGTTGTATTCGTTCTCCGCTTTTGGTAGATAAAATTTTCCCTCACCGTGCGCCACCCAAACACCTAATTGGCTTCCGCTTAACGAGCCTAACATCACCGAATTGTTTTCAGGAATAGTTAATCCCACAAAACCGGATTCAAATTTGTGTGAGTCGTTGTGTAACATTTTTACACTTTCAAACATACCTGATGTTGGCGCTGCATCAGCTCCCTCTTTAGGGGGCTGGGGGGCAGTGCCAAATAATTCCACCATCAACTGACAACCGTTACAAATACCTAAACTCAAAGTGTCGGTACGTTTGTAGAAATTATCCAATGCTATTTTGGCTTTTTCGTTGTAAAGGAAACCTCCTGCCCAACCTTTAGCCGAACCCAAAACGTCAGAGTTAGAAAATCCACCACAGAATACCACCATATTTACATCTTCCAATGTTTCGCGTCCGGTTGCTAAGTCGGTCATATGTACGTCTTTTACATCAAAACCGGCCAAATACAATGCGTAAGCCATTTCGCGCTCACCATTTGTTCCTTTATCGCGAACAATAGCCGCTTTTACACCACTTGGTTGGCGGTCGGGCGAAATACCGAATTGCGATAATTTACCTTTAAACGAAGGGTTGAATCCAAATTCGAGTGCTTGATTTTTATAATTGTTGTAACGCGACTGCGCACAAACTTCACCACTTTGTTTGCGATCGAGCAAATACGAAGGTTTAAACCAAAGGTCACGCAACTCACTAATTGAGAATGAATATGCCTCTTTTTTACGGTTGATTTCCAAACGACGCTCAGCAATTGGCGTAGCAATTCGTGCAAAACCAACACCATTATCGTTCAGAATTTTCTCAACAGCTTTGCGGTCTTTTACCTGAATAAGCACACCCGGATTTTCAGCAAAAAGCATGGTCACCAATGAGTTTTCGGCAATATAATCCAGGTTTACATTCAAACCGCCTTTTGTATTGGCAAAACACATTTCGAGTAATGCAGTAATCAAACCACCTTCTGAAATATCGTGTCCAGCCAAAATCAGATTGTTGGCAATCATTTCCTGAATGCAGTCAAATGCTGCTTTGAAGTATTCAGCATCTTTTACAGTTGGTACATCGTCACCAATTTTATTCAAGGTTTGCGCCAGTACCGAACCACCTAATTTGTGGCTATCGAAAGAAAAATCAATATAATAAATAGCCGATTTCTCGTCGTTTACCAAAACTGGTGAAACTACTTTCTTTACGTCCGATACTTCAGCGCCAGCCGAAATAATCACTGTTCCCGGCGAGAATACTTTATCGTCGCTGTATTTCTGGGTCATCGAAAGGGAATCTTTTCCGGTAGGAATATTGATGCCCAACGAACAGGCAAAATCCGAACAAGCTTCCACCGCTTTGTATAAACGGGCATCTTCGCCCGGATTTTTACATGGCCACATCCAGTTGGCACTTAGCGAAACACTGTCCAAACCATCGGTCAATGGTGCCCAAACTATGTTGGTCAATGCTTCGGCAATAGCCATTACAGAACCAGCTTCCGAATCTGCCATAGCCACCAACGGTGCATGACCAATAGAAGTAGCGATACCAACTGTTCCACGGAAATCTAACGCTACTACACCAAGGTCGTTCAATGGTAATTGAATTTCACCGGCGCATTGCTGACGAGCAATTTTTCCTGTAACTGAACGGTCTACTTTGTTTGTCAACCAATCTTTACAAGCTACTGATTCAACTTGTAAAACATTTTCGATATAGCTTTGCAATTTATCTTCCGAAATTTCGGGAGCTGCATAATGTTCAGATATTGTATTATCAGTGATTATCGTACGTGGGGATTTACCAAAAAAATCCTCTAACAACAAATCGATAGGAGCCACTTCCCTGCCCCCCAACCCCCTAAAGGGGGAGTTATCAGAGTGCAACTCAAGCTTTATTTTATCAAGAGTATTCTCAATGTCTCCTATTACTTCTTCATTTGTAAAACGGATTACTTTGAATCCATATTCTTCAAAAAGTTGAGTTCTTAACTTGTCATATTCAAATACTTCCGGATCGTTATGATAAGCTCCATCTACTTCAACAACTAATTTATTTTGCAAACACGCAAAATCAGCAATACAATCACCAATTATATGTTGTCTTCTGAATTTGTAATTTTCAAGATGTTTACCTTTTAATTGTTCCCAAAGAAATTCTTCTGCCGGTGTTGGATTATGTCTGTTCTTTACAGCTAATTCTTTTAAACGGGAATATAATGAAGGATAAGCAGTTTGCATAACCTGTTTTTCCCCCTTTAGGGGGTTAGGGGGCATCACAAAAGTCAATCTCATATCACCGGTAGTTTCACCCACCACATAAAACGGTGCGCGTTCACGTTCGGCAATGGCACGAACTTTCTCTACTTCTTTTTCAGAAATCACAAAGCCCATGCGTTCCTGACTTTCGTTACCTACAATTTCTTTGGCACTCAGGGTTGGATCTCCAACAGGTAAAGCCGACATATCAATTTTACCACCTGTAGTTTCCACCAATTCCGACAAGCAGTTGAGGTGTCCACCTGCACCGTGGTCGTGAATAGAAACAATCGGGTTCGAATCGGCCTCAGCCAGTGTGCGAATTACGTTCGAAACACGTTTCTGCATTTCCGGATTGGCGCGTTGTACAGCATTCAATTCAATAGCGTTATCGTATTCGCCTGTTTGTACCGACGATACAGCAGCTCCACCCATACCAATGCGGTAGTTGTCGCCACCCATCACCACTACTTTTTCACCGGCAGCTACATCACCTTTCAAAGCGTCGCGCATGGTACCAAAACCAACGCCACCAGCCATCATGATGACTTTGTCGTAACCAAATTTCTTGTCGTTTTCCTGATGTTCAAAAGTTATCAATGAACCACAAATAAGCGGCTGACCGAATTTATTACCAAAATCAGAAGCTCCGTTCGAAGCTTTAATCAGAATTTGCTCCGGCGTTTGGTACAACCATTTACGTGGAGCGATATTATTTTCCCAGCTACGATTTTTGTCGTTGCGTGGGTACGAAGTCATGTATACAGCTGTTCCCGCAATAGGCAAACTGGCTTTCCCACCGCCGAGGCGGTCGCGTATTTCGCCACCTGTACCAGTAGCAGCACCGTTGAAAGGCTCCACAGTTGTAGGGAAGTTATGTGTTTCCGCTTTGAGCGAAATAACCGAATCAATTTCTTTGGTTTGGAAAAAGTCAGGTTTATCGCCACTGGCAGGTGCAAATTGCTCAATCTTTGGCCCGGCATTGAAAGCCACATTGTCTTTGTAGGCCGAAACAATTTTATTTGGATTTTCTTCAGATGTTTTACGAATTAATTTGAAAAGGCTTAATTCTTTTTCTTCGCCATCAATCACATATTGACCGTTGAAAATTTTATGACGGCAATGTTCAGAATTTACCTGCGAGAATCCGAAAACTTCGCTATCAGTGAGTTTACGACCCACTTTTTTGCTTACGTTATTCAGATAGTTAATTTCATCGGGACTCAATGCCAATCCTTCCTGATCGTTGTAAGCCGCAATATCATCAATATATAAAATGGGTTCAGGCTGTTTGTTGATCGTAAATATATCCTGATTCAGACCTGAGTAAATGCGTTCGAGCATCGGGTCGTATTCCAAACCACCCTGAACGGATGGTGTATGTGACATTAAACGAAACTCCTCTATACGAAGAATGCCGCTGATACCCATATTCTGAGTGATTTCAACGGCATTCGTGCTCCAGGGAGTTATCATTTCGCGGCGCGGGCCGACGTAATTACCTTCGATCGTCGAGAGCTTCGTCAGTTTTGCCTCGCTGAATAGCCATTCTAATTTACTTACATCTTCGGTCGACAAATCGTTTTTGCTTTGAACCACAAAAACATGTTGGGCGGGAGTCTGAAAAAATTGAATCATTGTTTTTTTGAAGTTATTGGAGTTACAGAAGAAAGAGATATTCAATGACTTAAGTATCCTTATTGTTTTTCTTCGATTTGCTCACAAAGATAGGTAAATTTTATGTGTCGAAAAAGAGCATATACACGAAAAAATTAAAAAAAACAATTATAATGTTTAGTATTAAATATCAGTCAATCAAACAATCCAACGTTTTCTTTGTTATGGATAATTCATAGTTACATTTAATAAAATCAGGTATTATTCATTATGTTAGAAAATCGGATCGACCGTCGCATTTTAAAGGAACAACTTAAAAAAGAAACATTTAAACGCCGCACCCTCTCGTTTTATAAATACTTCAACATCGAAAATCCACAGGAATTCCGCAACGATTTGTATCGCAATTGGAGCGAACTGGGATGTTTTGGCCGCATTTACATAGCCCGCGAAGGCATTAATGCTCAAATGAACGTTCCCGAACATAACCTGAATATTTTTCTTGAAAATCTGTATTCGATTCAGGAATTAGACCAATTACCAATTAAATATGCCATCGAAGACGATGGAAAATCATTTTACAAACTAACGATCAAAGTTCGCCCAAAAATTGTGGCAGATGGACTTGAACATGGAACGTACGATTTATCGAAAGTAGGGAAACATCTGAGCGCACTTGAGTTTCACGAAGCGCTCGACGCACCGGAAACCATTGTGGTGGACATGCGCAATCATTATGAAAGCGAAATTGGTCACTTCAAGAATGCTTATTGTCCTGATGTAGACACTTTCCGGGAAGAAATTCAGCTCGTTATCGATAAATATAAAGACGACAAGGACAAACAGTTTTTGCTGTATTGCACCGGTGGAATTCGTTGCGAAAAGGCAAGTTCTTTTCTTATTCACAATGGGTTCGAAAACGTCTCGCAATTACATGGGGGCATAATTGAATATGCACAGCAAATCAAGCAATTGGGCATTGAATCAAAGTTTTATGGTAAAAACTTCGTTTTCGATGAACGATTGGGAGAATCGGTAGATGGACAAATAATTTCGCGCTGCCATCAGTGTGGGAAACCTGCTGATACGCACACCAACTGTGCTAACAGCGATTGTCATTTGCTGTTTATTCAGTGTGCCGAATGCGCTGAAAAATTCGAAGGTTGTTGTGGTGAAGAATGTCAGACGATATTTCATTTACCAACCGAGGAACGTAAAAAACTGCGCCTGCAACATGCCGATAAATATGCCGACAGCAAAATTTTCAAAAGCAGACTAAGACCCAAAGCTAAATTCAAAAGCAAAGACTAAAGCACAAAAAAATTGTATTTAAATCTCGAGCAAGGTTTCAAGATAATGTTTTTCGATGCCATACAGTTTTTTCAGGACAGCAATATCGGCAAGGATTCGCTTCTGATCGGCAACGGAAGTTGAAACTTTGCGCCCTACTATCATCACATTTTTAGGCGTATGTTCCAACGGAATAAATTCAAAAACATTGGTTTTGTAACCAAAATACTCCATCATCATGGCGCGTAATGTATCAGTTATTATTTCAGCCTGTCGCTCTTTCAAAATGCCAAACTTTGTTATATTAGCCAATTCGCCACTCACATTCATGGCTTTACGGATTTGCTTATGGCAGCAAGGCGCACACACTATCAGCGCAGCTCCTGATTTTATTCCCCTGAAAATGGCATCATCGGTGGCCGTATCGCAGGCATGAAGCGCAATAAGCACGTCTATTTTATCAAGTTGCGTATCCACAATAGTTCCTTTTTCAAATTTCAGCTGAGCAAAGTTTGCTTTAGCGGCAATATCGTTGCAAAGCTGCACTAAATCAGGACGAAACTCTACACCTGTCATTTTGGGCGTAAGCTTCAGACCATTGGTCAGATAATCGTACAAAGCAAAAGTAAGATAGCCTTTACCCGAACCCATATCCACCACATGAAAGTCAGTCGGAAGATCAGCTTCTTTCAAATTTGGCGACAACAACTCAATGTATTTGTTGATTTGCCGGTACTTGTCGCTCATTTCGCGACGCAATTCGAAATCAGCATTCGTTACTCCCAATTCACGCAAATACACATTATTTTCCAAAGCAATCAGTTTGTCTTTGGCTTTATCGTGAGCCAGCGAAACAGGAGCTTTCAGGGTTGAGGCTGTTGTTTTTACCTGAATTTTCCCATTGGGCAATGTGTATAAACTCAGATTTTCGGTAGCACTTATTATTTCTGCGTTATTAAACTCCGAATCAATAGCATTGACTATCAAAGCTATTCCTTCATTCATTTCAAAGTTTTTGGTAATATCTTTGGTGGTATGGCGGTAAACAAAATTAAGACAATAGCCTTTTTTAAGTTCAACAGCCGTTATGATCATCTTTTTCAAATCAGATGCCTTGTCCTTTGGAGAACTTAAACTGAACTTAAGTAATTCTTTTTTAGCAATAAATGACTGAAGTTTCTCTACAAAAATATCCTTGTTTGTTTTCACTTTTGAACGTGTTTAGAAATTATTGCAAAGATAGAACTAAAAAGTACGGCCTAAGTTCTTATTGCTCAAAAAAGATGAAAAAATGAAGATAAAAAATGAATTACTATATTTCAAATGATTTGCCGCTTGCTTGTTTTCAAAATATATGATTGACAAAAACGAACAGTCGCCATTTGTTTCGAAATAACTTTCCTGTACATCCAACCATCGAATAGAATTTACCGACTGACAGTGTTACCGAATTCATGTTATATTGACTTATAAAACAATAAATTAACATGATATAAACGACAATTTTTCAGTTATAATATTTGGTGAAAAATTTGCAGGTGCTTGTGTACTTGGAGTAGAAATTAATTCAACAAAATACAACTATGAATTTCAACAATTTTACAATCAAAGCACAGGAAGCCGTTCAACAAGCCATTGATCTGGTGCAAAGCAAAGGACAACAAGTGGTGGAAACTCCCCATTTGTTCAAAGGAATTACAACCAAAGGCGAGGAGGTTACACAATTTCTATTTGGGAAACTTGGTGTGAATTCGTCGTCGCTGAATGCTGTAGTCGACACAATGATTGACGGTTTTCCACGCGTTTCGGGTGGTGAACCCTATTTGAGTCGCGAAACAAACAGTGTGTTGCAAAAAGCCATCGATAAATCGTCCAAAGCAGGCGATCAGTTTGTAACACTTGAATATATTTTGCTGGCATTGGTAAGCGAGAAGAACTCACTAACCAAAGTATTGCACGATGCCGGAATCAACGAAAAAGCACTGCAGGAAGCTATCAATGAACTTCGTAAAGGTGCAAAAGTAGATTCTGCTTCGGCTGAAGAAACTTATAACGCACTTGGCAAATACGCCATAAATCTGAACGAACAAGCACGTGCTGGCAAACTTGACCCCGTGATTGGTCGTGACGAAGAAATACGGCGGGTGTTGCAGATTCTGAGCCGCCGAACTAAAAATAATCCCATTCTGATTGGCGAACCCGGCACAGGTAAAACCGCCATCGCCGAAGGTTTGGCACATCGTATTGTGCGTGGTGATGTGCCCGAAAACCTGAAATCGAAACAGATTTTCTCGTTGGATATGGGTGCGTTGATTGCCGGAGCTAAATACAAAGGTGAATTTGAAGAACGACTAAAATCAGTTGTAAACGAGGTAATTAAAGCCGAAGGTGAAGTTATTTTGTTTATCGACGAAATTCATACGCTGGTGGGTGCCGGAAAAAGCGAAGGCGCTATGGATGCCGCTAACATACTGAAACCTGCATTGGCTCGTGGCGAATTGCGCGCCATTGGTGCAACTACACTGGACGAATATCAAAAGTATTTTGAAAAGGACAAAGCATTGGAGCGTCGTTTCCAAATTGTGCAAGTGGATGAACCAGACATACCGAGCACCATTTCCATTTTACGTGGATTGAAGGAACGCTACGAAAATCACCACAAAGTGCGCATCAAAGATGCAGCCATTATTGCCGCTGTAGAACTATCGAACCGATACATTACCAATCGTTTTTTGCCAGACAAAGCCATCGATTTGATGGACGAAGCAGCTGCTAAACTGCGTATGGAAGTGGATTCCGTGCCCGAAAACCTGGATGTGATTGAGCGAAATATCAAACAACTGGAAATTGAACGCGAAGCCATTAAGCGCGAGAACGACACCCGCAAACTGGGTCAACTGAACGAAGAAATTGCAAATCTGAAAGAAGAAAGCAAAGTATTGCGTGCCAAATGGAGCAGCGAAAAATCGTTGATAGATAAAATACAGCAAGCAAAAATAGAAATAGAAGACCTGAAATACCAGGCCGACAAAGCCGAACGCGAAGGCGATTACGGCAAAGTGGCTGAAATACGCTATGGCAAAGTCAAAGCGCTCGAAACTGAAATTGAGACTTTTCAATCGGAACTGGTTACTATGCAGGGCACGAGCGCCATGATCAAAGAGGAAGTCGATAGCGACGACATAGCCGATGTGGTAAGCCGCTGGACAGGCATTCCGGTAAGCAAAATGATGCAAAGCGAAAAGGAAAAGTTGCTGCATCTCGAAGATGAACTGCACAAACGTGTGATTGGTCAGGATGAAGCCATTGGTGCTGTGGCAGATGCGGTGCGTCGCAGTCGGGCAGGCTTGCAGGACCCTAAACGGCCTATTGGTTCGTTTATTTTCCTCGGCACTACCGGCGTGGGCAAAACAGAGTTAGCCAAAGCATTGGCCGAATACCTGTTCGACGACGAAAACATGATGACGCGTATTGATATGAGCGAATATCAGGAGAAATTCTCTGTAACCCGACTCATTGGTTCGCCTCCGGGATATGTGGGTTACGATGAAGGTGGTCAGCTCACCGAAGCCATTCGCCGGAAACCTTATTCGGTAGTACTTTTCGACGAGATTGAAAAAGCGCACCCCGATGTGTTCAATATATTGTTGCAGGTATTAGACGATGGCAGGCTGACCGACAATAAAGGCCGATTGGTAAATTTCAAAAACAGCATTATCATTATGACTTCCAATATTGGCTCATCGCTGATACAGGAAAGTTTTGAGAAAATGACGGATAAGAATCAGGCCGAAATCATTGAGAAAACGAAAACGCAGGTCTTTGAATTGCTCAAACAAACCATTCGTCCTGAGTTTCTGAACCGTATTGATGAGCTGGTAATGTTTGCACCGCTCAACGAATCGCAAATTGAGGAAATTGTGCGTCTGCAAATATCGTTGATTCAGAAAACCCTGCAAGGCAATGGTATTCAACTTGTACTGACTGAAAAAGCCATTCACTTTATTGCCGCCGAAGGTTTCGATCCGCAGTTTGGTGCCCGTCCGGTAAAACGAGCCATACAAAAATATGTGCTCAACGACCTGAGCAAGCAACTCATTGCCGGAACAGTCCATAGCGACGAAGCGATAACGGTGGATTTTGATGGGGAACGGTTGGTGTATAAGAATTAAACCTCCCTCCGGCTCCCTCCACAGGAGGGAGAGACAGCGTATAATACGTTTTAGTGCATTATTAGACTTATCTGTTTCGGATTCTAATGTAATGCAACGAACATTTTATTGAGGGTTTCACTTAAAGTGAAGCCCTCATTGTATTATATATATTCGGGGAGCGACTTTGAGTCGCACTCCGAATTTAGGGTAAGGGTTTCACTTGTAGTGAGGCCTTTTTTTGTTATTATATCGTTATTTTGAAACAAATTTCAATTGAAAACATATTCAGTTGCGTTCATTAAAATTATTTAGATATATTTGTAAATCTATTATTTATATTTATGTCCTCCAAACCCACCCTCGCCCTCACCACATTTGCGAATAGCTATAATTGTTCGCAGTCGGTATTTAGTGTTTTTGCACCGGATTTCGGTATTAGTAAAGATTTAAGTTTGCGGTTGGCTGGTCCGTTCGGGGCTGGCATTGCCCGCAGTCAGGAAACCTGTGGTGCGGTTACGGGTGCTTTGCTGGCGCTTGGACTAAAATACGGCAAAGGCGAAAACGGCACCGATGAAGATAAAAAACGTACTTTTGCTATGGCACAGGATTTTATGAAAGATTTTGAAGCCGAATTCGGAAGCATTGTTTGTCTGCACCTGCTTGATAATAACCATATGGATACCGAAGAAGGTGCTGCTGCTATTGCAAAAGAAGATATGTTCCGCACACGTTGCACAAAATATGTGAAGTTTGCGGTGGAGAGAACTGAAGAATTGCTGAACCGATAGGAATACATGGTTTTGGTTATTCATATTCAATTACTTCGCAGTTTTTTTTATATTTTTGTGCATATATCCAAATATCTCTAACCCTTTAAATCTTTTCAGTTATTATGTCAGCTATCCATCGTACCATCAAAGCCATTCTGCATCCTAATCCCATGAAAAATGCCAGGGGTAAGTATTTGGCATACACCACTAAATACAGCAGCTACGACATTCAGAGAATTTGCGAATCGTTGTGTAGTAAGCCGGGAGCAGGAGTGAATCCTGGAACAATAGCATATCATGTAAAGCTTTTTTTAGATGAAATGATGGAAAAGATTGAAGACGGCAATAAAATCAACACCGGATATTTCACTGCGCAGGCTCATGTAAAGGGTTCGTTCGATTCATTGGCCGACGATTTCGATGAAAAAAGGCACAGTGTGGATATTGTGTTCAGTGCAGGTCAGCTTGCACATAAAGCGAAGAAAAATTTAAAGGTTGAGATGCTGAGGACAAAACCATTGAGCCTCAGAATATGGACAATTACCGACTTACAAACCAAACAGCACACCGACAAACTTGTTACGAACCGGGTATTGGTGATGCGTGGCGATAAAATAAAGATAACCGGCGATAACCCCACCGTAGGACTGTACCTGATACATAACGAAACCGGCAATGAAACTCATTTTGCCCCATCGGCATTATTTGCCAATGGGGGTACAAAAATAGAGCTGATTGTTCCCGAATTAGCCGCCGGAAGCTATCAGCTAAAGATAACCACACAATACTCCGGCAATGGCAAACTATTAGCCCAACCACGCAGCTACGCGTACGAGCATACCCTATACGCTGAATAGTGAATGCATAGCAGCCTGACAGGCACCTGTCGGGCTGCTTTACACATACCTATCAAGCACCTTGACAGGCGCCTGTGGAACTGATTTAGATGAGGCTACGTTTGAAACAATAATGAGCTAAGAAGATAAGCCGACAATACAGCTTGATGATCAATCCACAAACTCAATCATCACTCCTGCCCTCTCCAACAAAACAATTGACTTTGAACAAATATTTCGGGTACAGATAAGCCTAACTTCCAATGCAGGATTTACGCTTTTTATTTGGGTGACAATCGTTGCTATTTTCAGTGCATCTTTTTGGATGATACGGCTTTTGATCACCTTATAAATGCCTATCTGATTGTTGTCAAGTTCTTTTAGTTGAACCTTTGAGGATAATCCGTAATAAGTTGGATTCGTCTCCATTGAATTTTAGTTTTGAAGCAAAGTTAGGCTATTTTCAATAATCATAGCACAATTTTGAGTCAAATTCTAAATTAAATAAGTCGCATCATTTAGCTATAAATTGAATTTGAAAAAAATGAAACTGATCTGATAATTTATCGACATTGAAGACTATTTTAATAATAAACTGATTTCAAATAGCTAAACCAATATATACTCATTATCATTCAACTATTCAATTTGAGTTTTTGAACTTCAAAAAAAACATTTACTTATGCAGCACCACTCTAAAACAGAAGACATAAACTTATGAATATAAGAATATTAGGGAAGTTGTTACAAATTCATTAAATTTATATGAATTTACTAATATTCCGAAATCATTTTAGTATTTTTGTGGCGCTTTATTTCGGACTTTAAAATAAGTATAAAACGCAAAAAAACTCAAAAAAACGTTATGAATAATTCATTTCTCAACCGTTTAACTCCCAAAGAACCCAAATTTTTTCCAATTTTGAAGCAAATGGCAGATGTTATGTTTGTAGCATCGAATTTAATGATCGAAAATGTTGAAAAAGGGGATCACGAATCGGCGATAGAGTATAATAAGAAGATCAAAGAACAGGAAAAAATTGGCGACCGTTTGTCAAACAAAGTTTTTGATGAGCTAAACACTACTTTTATTACTCCTTTCGACCGCGAAGACATACACCATTTGGCCAATCGGCTGGACGATGTAACCGATAGGATCAACAGTTGTTCGAAACGTATCGTGCTTTACAACCCGAAAAGAATGCCTCAAAGTGCTGTTGAGCTGGCAAAAGTGCTTCGCGATTGTACGGTTTGTATTGGCAAGGCAGTTGACGAACTGGATGCTATGAAAAAAAGCTCGAAGAAAATTAAAGCTTACTGTGTTGAACTGCATGACCTGGAAAACCAGGCCGATGATGTATACGAACAATTTCTTATTGATTTGTTCGAAAACGAAAAAGATGCCATCGAAGTAATTAAATTGAAGGAAATTATGTCCGAACTCGAAAAAGCGACCGACGTTGCCGAACAAGTTGGAAAAATTATTCAGACAATCATCGTAAAATACGCATAATTTATTCAATACGATAAAAGATGACTCTATTAATTACGATTATCGCATTAGCGTTATTGTTCGACTTCATCAATGGCTTTCACGATGCCGCCAATTCAATTGCAACAATCGTTTCCACTAAGGTTTTAACGCCTTTCAGGGCTGTACTTTGGGCTGCATTTTTCAATTTCGTTGCCTTTTTTATAGCTAAATATATTATTGGCGAATTTGGAATTGCAAATACGGTATCGAAAACAGTGATTGAGGAATTTATCACCCTACCGGTTATATTCTCAGGCATTGTAGCAGCCATAATGTGGAATCTGGCTACCTGGTGGCTGGGAATTCCTTCATCGTCTTCGCACACACTTATCGGCGGTTTTGCCGGAGCTGCCATCATGAGTACCATTATCAACAGCGGTTACACATCCTTTGGTTTCGAATCAGTAAAAGCAGATGTAATTATCAAAATCGCTTCATTTATAATTCTGGCTCCGGCAATAGGTATGGTCGTTTCGTCCCTTTTGACAATTTTAATTTTATATCTGTTCAAAAGGTCGAATCCTCATAAAGCTAATCTATGGTTTAAGCGATTGCAATTGGTATCTTCGGCGCTGTTCAGTATCGGACATGGATTGAACGACTCACAAAAAGTAATGGGAATTATTGCCGCTGCTCTTTTTGCTGCTTATACAAAAAATGGTATCGACATGGGCATACGGACCATTGGTGAAATGCCCGACTGGGTTGCCTTCTCTTGTTTCACTATGATTTCGCTCGGCACAATGTCGGGAGGTTGGAAAATCGTTAAAACCATGGGGTCTCGCATAACCAAAGTGACTCCAATCGAAGGGGTTGCTGCCGAAACAGCCGGCGCATTGACATTGTATCTGACCGAGATTCTGAAAATTCCGGTAAGCACAACGCACACAATCACCGGAGCTATCATTGGTGTTGGAGCAGTAAAACGTCTCTCGGCGGTCCGTTGGGGAGTCACTAAAAGTCTGCTGACAGCGTGGATTCTTACAATTCCAGTAAGCGCAGCTTTGGCTGCTCTGATTTATTTCGTTTTCGGAACCATGTTGTATTAATCTGATAAACAACAAAAAATATATCGAAGCCGTCGTTCACTATAACCCTTAAGTGAACGACGGTTTTTTTATATTTCAAAAAATCAGGATACTTTTCTTTACTATCAAAACATACATGAACAGAACAAAAAGCACTTTCCGTGCAAACTTTTCAATGCATCGGTTGTTTCATTGCAACAAGTCCTGAGGCTTGTCACACAAAACTAATGTAATGAGAATATGAAACACTCATGAGCTAACTAAAAATTCAGGACACACAAGGAGACGATTAAAATTTTTCACTAAATATTCTTTGGCCCTCTCTTATTCCCGTTCTTATTCCCGTTCTTATTCCCCCTTTAGGGGGTTAGGGGGCAGGGGTTAGGGGGCAGATACAATAAATTATAAACATATGACAAAAACAACAGAAAATAAAATGAAAGTGGAAATCTGGAGCGATATTATGTGTCCGTTTTGCTATATAGGAAAACGTAAATTTGAAACTGCCTTATCGCAATTTAGTCATGCAGCACAGGTGGAAATCGTTTGGAAAAGCTTTCTGCTTTCGCCCGACATGAAAACCGCACCCGAGAAAAATATTCATCAGTTCCTGGCCGAACACAAAGACATAAGCATAGAACAAGCGCGGAAATTCAATGACCAGATTACAATTTCGGCCCGGCAGCATGGGCTGGTTTACAATTTCGACAAAACCATCCCGGCCAATTCATTCAATGCTCACCGTTTTTCACATTTAGCAAAACAGCATGGTTTACAAGACAAAGCAGAAGAAATTTTGTTTAAAGCCTATTTTACTGATGGAAAAAACATGGACGATATTCCCACGTTGATTGAATTAGGAACCGAAATTGGACTCGATGCCGACGAAGTAAAAACTGCGTTGGAAAGCAACAGTTATGCCGACGAGGTACGACAAGACATCTATCAGGCAAGGCAAATTGGAGTAAGAGGCGTACCTTTCTTTTTGTTTAACAACAAGTTGGCGGTAACCGGAGCACAGGACAGTTCAGTTTTTCTCGGAACGCTTGAGAAAGCGCTTAGCGAGTGGAAAAAAGAAAATCCGCAACCAATAACTGAGATTGTTGACGGACAATTTTGCGACACAGATGGTGAGTGCAAGTGAGTAAAGTATGCGGAAACAAGTATTGCTTTCGAAACAAAAAAGCTAACTTTGCAAACGATTTATATTAACGTTATCGCCATAGAAAAAAGAAAGAAACGGATTGAATTATTTAGCACATATATTTTTATCGGGAGGTCATCCCCGGGTTCAGATCGGAAATTTTATTGGCGACTTTGTAAAAGGCAGCCAATTCAACGCTTACCCGCCAAAAATCCGCCATGGGATAGTACTTCACCGCAAAATAGATGAATATACCGACACACATCCGGTGGTATTGAAAGTAAAATTATTCCTTAAACCAACTTTCGGACGATATTCGGGGATCATAACAGATATGTACTTTGATTACTTTCTGGCCATACGGTTCAGTCATTATTCGTCTCAATCGCTCCCTATATTTGCCTTTCAGTTTTACTTTTTTGCTTTGCTTCATTACAGGCATTTGCCTGTAAAAGTAAAGCGCTTCATTTTTCACTTTGCCGGAACCAATCGCTTGAAGAAATACGGCAAGCTGGAAGGATTGAAAGATTCGTTGGAAATTATGTCAAACAAGAGAATTCCGGCCATCGATCCAGAAAAAACAATTGCATTTCTACAACAACATCACGCAATTCTTGAAACCGAATTTGCCCTGTTTTTCCCGGATTTAATTGCATTCTGCGAAAAGGAAAATGCATTGGTGAGAAGAAAATGATGCATGAGATGAAAAGCATATCATTTGCGAATTAAACAAAAAACTCCTCTACCTATTAAAGTAGAGGAGTTTTTTATTGCTATTCTAAATTTCTGTTATTCAAACATATTTCTGAAACGCGAAAAGAAGTCGCGCGAAGCAGCAGCATTAGGTTTTACATTAGAAGAACCTGAAAGCTTTTCCATAAGTGCTTTTTCATCTTTACTCAGGTTTTCGGGGATATAAACTCCCACATTCACCAATAAATCACCAGTACCGTAGCGATTTACACTTGGTAAACCTTTTCCACGCAAGCGCAACACTTTTCCTGGTTGCGTTCCGGGTGCAATAGTTACCTTCACTTTACCTTCCACTGTTGGCACTTCAACAGATCCTCCCAAAGTTGCCATAGGAACTGTAAGTAACAGATTATAAATCAAATCATTTTCGTCGCGTATCAATTCAGGATGCGGTTCTTCTTCCACCAACACCAACAAATCGCCATTTACACCTCCGCGACGTGCAGCATTTCCTTTGCCGCTCATTGAAAGTTGCATTCCTTCCATTACGCCGGCCGGGATATTGATGGTGATTACTTCGTCTTCGCGAACGATACCTTCACCCGCACAGTGCGTACATTTTTCCTTGATTATTTTTCCGTCGCCATTACAAGTCGGACATTCGGAAGCTGTCTGCATTTGTCCCAAAATAGTCTGCTGAACCCGCGTCACACGTCCAGAGCCATTACAGGTGGAACAAGTTACAGGCTGTGATCCATGAGCAGAACCTGCGCCATTACAATGCGAACAGAGAACATATTTTTTTACTTTTATTTTCTTTTCAACGCCGGTTGCCACTTCGGCCAGGGTAAGTTTTACTTTTACGCGTAAATCGGAACCACGACGAACACGCTGCCCTCCACTGCGCTGACTTCCGCCGAAGCCGCCGAAGCCGCCAAAATGTCCTCCAAAAATATCACCAAAATGTGAGAATATGTCTTCCATATTCATGCTGCCGCCACCAAATCCTCCGCCGGCTGCACTACCAACTCCGGCGTGACCGTACTGGTCGTAACGCTGACGTTTCTGCTCGTCGCTCAAGACTTCGTAAGCTTCGGCTGCTTCTTTAAACTTCTCTTCCGAAACTTTATCTCCGGGGTTTTTGTCAGGATGAAATTCAATGGCTTTCTTGCGATAGGCTTTTTTTATTTCCTCAGCCGATGCCGTTTTTGAAACACCCAGTATTTCGTAAAAATCTCTTTTGGACATAATTTTTATATTCTAATAAGATAATATGCTAATAAGCCAATGTGCCGGGCTGACTCCGGCAACATTGACTTTTAAAGTTTTTAATATAATATATTTAACAATCCTTATTCTCCTACAACGACTTTAGAAAAACGGATTACTTTTTCGTTCAGCGTATAACCTTTCGAAACACAATCAACAATTTTACCTTTCATATCATCGCTAGGCGCCGGGAAAGTGGTGATTGCTTCGTGCAGATCGGTATCAAAAATTTCGTTTTCAGTCGGAATAGCTTTCACTCCATTTTGCAAAAGGTAAGCAATAAATTTATTGTAAATCAAATCGATACCTTCTTTTACAGCCACTACATCGTCCGAAGATTCCATGGCTTTTTGGGCGCGTTCGAAATCATCTACCAACGGAAGCATATTGACAAGAACACTTTCTCCGGCAGTTTTAATCAACTCCGAACGTTCTTTCAATGTACGTTTACGGTAGTTGTCAAACTCGGCCATTAAGCGTAAATTCTTATCATTCAGCTCTGCACATTTTTGTGTTAACACTTCTAAGTCGTCCACAATCTGATCTGCAACTTGTTCCGAAGTTGCTTCTGGTTGTGGAGTTTCAGGAGATTCAACCTCCTGTTTTACTTCATTTACTTCGGGAGTTGCTTCGGTATGTTTTTGTTTCTTCATAACTGAAAAAATATATTTCTATTGTTTTAATGTTTTTTATTGTCAGCCTGCATTCATCAATTATTTTGCCAAAACAGAATTTAACTCTCGGTGACAGGAAAAGGTGGCAGAATGGCAGTTTTCGGACAAAACAAAGCATTCAGTCTGACAGAAACAATTATCTTGCTAAAACATCAATTTTCAGTTTACTATAAGCTCTCTCTGCTTTCTCACGTGCCGCATCTACCGTATCAGCCATAGCCAAAATTACAGCCATACGTCTGTGTCCGACCACTTCAGGTTTTCCAAAAATTCTTATTTGCACATCTGGTTCGGCAAGCACTTCGTCGAGCTTATCAAAAATCACTTTATCGCTATCACCTTCCACCACTACGGCTTTCGAAGCCGATGGACCATAAAAACGAACAGCCGGAATGGGCAATCCAAGTATGGCGCGGGCATGCAAAGCAAACTCGGACATATCCTGCGAAATCATTGTTACCATGCCTGTATCGTGCGGACGTGGCGATACTTCGCTAAACAATACTTCATTTCCACAAACGAACAATTCAACGCCAAAAATGCCGTAACCTCCGAGCGCATCCGTTATTTTGCCTGCTATTTCACGGGATTTGTCCAACACATCCGAATGCATTGGTTGAGGTTGCCATGATTCACGATAATCACCACCTTCCTGATGATGACCAATGGGTTCAAGAAAAGTAGTTCCTGCAGAATGACGCACGGTCAGCAATGTAATTTCGTAATCAAATTTAACAAAAGCTTCAACAATTACACGTCCGGCTCCTGCCCTACCACCTTCCTGTGCAATTCTCCATGCATTTTCAATATCAGCAGCAGTTTTCACAACGCTCTGACCGTGACCAGATGAACTCATGATTGGTTTCACAACGCAAGGAATTCCTATTGCGGCGATTGCATTTTCAAATTCTTCTTTTGTTGATGCAAAACGATATGGAGAACAAGGTATTTTTAAGTCTTCAGCAGCCAACCGGCGAATTCCTTCGCGATTCATTGTTAAAAATGTTGCATTGGCTGTCGGAATTACATTAAAACCTTCTTTTTCAAGCTCCACTAATGTCGACGTGGCTATAGCTTCAATTTCTGGAATAATAAAATCAGGTTGCTCGGCTTCAATCACTTCACGCAATCTCTCGCCATCCAACATTGAAAACACGTATGACTTGTGTGCCACCTGCATAGCCGGCGCATTAGGATACTTATCCAGTGCCACCACTTCGATACCATAGCGTTGTAATTCAATCGCTACTTCTTTGCCTAATTCACCCGATCCGCACAGCAATGCTTTTTTGCCAACTGCAGAAAGAGTTGTTCCAATTTTAATCATATATTTATAGTTTTTTCAAAAAAAATAATGTTTCCGAAGTCAAAGCTCCCGGAAACATTTCAAATTTCAATCGCAAAGCGCATACAAATCGCCGCGTGGATTCACCAACAAAACAGGTTTTACCGACTTTTTCACCATGTGTTGCTCCTTGGGTCCGAAAATAATATCGTCGAGACCATATTCGCGCGAAGCCGATGCAATTACAAGCCCATAATTTTCTTTCTCGGCCCATCGAACAGCTTCCATATCGACTTTGAAACTATCCTTTTGCGCTTTCCGAATGCTGAAAGTGAAGCTAAACTTTCCGAACAATTCCTTCATTCGTTCCACATTTCGGGCCGCTTTCGATCCATAATCATTGGCCTGCAGCAGTGCAACTTCCGAACCGCAAAAACGTCCGAAAGCGCTGGCGAACTGAGCCTTTTCAACTTCCTCCTCCAAAAAGCTGACTGGCATTATTACTTTTTTCAGATCGAATAATTCAAAACTATCTTTGTGTAATAAGTACGGAATACGCAACTCGCGGCAAGCTTTCAACAAAGCCTGAATTGATTTTGAACGGCTATCGCTTAGTTGCAAAAACAGAAAAGAAACCTCATTAGCTTCGCAAATATCAGTTAGATCTTTCAATTCTCCATTTTGAATCATTGAAAAATCAGGAGTAATTGATAATTTGTCAGTCAATTCTTTAGTTTCGGCTTCACGTACGGAAACTTCGGTATCTGAATTTACAAAACTCAGCACACCGAAAGTTTTACCCAACTGTGCAGCAAGCTCCGAAGCATTTCGCAACAGTTGATTTGAAGAAGATATATTTTGAATGAACGCTAAAACCATCGTTTATTCCTGAAAATAAACACGTTTCACCCTGCGCGAGATACTTGTAAGCACTTCATACGAAATTGTTTTCAACCAACCGGCCACTTCCGAGATCGTCAGATTTTCACCAAAAAGTTCTACAACATCACCTTCTTCTGCTTCGATATTTGTAATATCAACAGTAACTAAATCCATCGACACATTGCCAATGACTTTGGCGCGTTTGCCGTTGATCAACACCTCTCCCACTCCGTTGCTTAATTTTCGGTCGAAACCATCAGCATAACCAATCGGAAGTATGGCAATTCGTTTGTCTGTCTCTACAATTCCCTTGCGACTATAGCCTACAGTTTCGCCGGCTTTAATTGTTTTGGTCTGAAGAATAATTGTTTTCAGTGCACAAACAGGCTTTAAATGTACATCGGGAATAGAACTTATTCCGTAATGACCGATGCCCAAACGTACCATATCGAACTGATATTGGGGCAATCGCTCAGTTCCGGCAGAATTCAGGATATGACGCATGATATGATGCGAAAAAGCCGATGTTATCTGATTTGCACAAGCCGTAAAGCGCTCGATTTGTTCTTTTGTAAAGCTATCAAATTTAGGTTCGTCGGCACCAGCCAAATGCGAAAATACCGAACGCACTTTTACCTGTTGTTGATTTTTGAGGCGCGCAATGAGTTTTTCCATGTCCTGAAATTCAAAGCCCAGGCGATGCATGCCGCTATCTATTTTTATATGAATCGGATAATCTGTAATTCCTAAACGTTCAGCAGCAGCAATAAAAGCATCCAGCAATTTAAAACTGTAGATTTCGGGTTCCAGGTTGTTGTCGAACATAATGCCGAAACCTCCCTTTTCGGGGTTCATGACTACAATGGGAATGCGAATGCCCTCGCGGCGAAGCTCCGCTCCCTCGTCGGCCACAGCCACAGCCAGATAATCGCAACGATGGTGTTGCAATGTCCGAGCCACTTCCACCGAGCCACTACCATACGCAAAAGCTTTCACCATACACATCACCTTCGTTTCGGGGCGAAGTTTGGAGCGGAAATAATTCAGGTTATCGACCAGTGCATTCAGGTTTACTTCCAGCGTTGTTTCGTGGGCAATAAGTTCAAGTTTAGCCGATATATCTTCGAAATGAAATTTACGCGAACCTTTCAACAATATAATTTCATCATGAAATTCGTGAATCAAGGATGATTTCAGAAAGCTTTCGGTATCGTCGAAAAAGGAAGTATTGATTGCAGAAAAATTGTCCGATTGGCGCGAAATTTCAGTACCGATACCGATAATACGCTGAATATTTTTATTGGCAACTAGGTCGGAAACTGTTTTGTAAAGTTCTTCGGCACTTTGTCCGCTCTGCAAAATGTCCGAAAGAATCAAGGTGCGTGATAGATTTTTGGCTGTTGCCTGCTGATTCAGAAAATCGAGTGCAATGCCCAGCGAGTTTAAATCAGAGTTGTAACTATCGTTGATAATTAAACAATTGCGTGTTCCATCTTTCACTTCCAAACGCATAGCCACTGCTTCGAGCAATAGCACACGCCGGGCGATTTCCTTTTTATCGTAACCTAAATGTAGTAAAACGGCAACACATTGCAATGCGTTTTCAATCGATGCATCATCAGTAAAAGGAATTTCCAACGCAAACTCAACTGATTTATAGCGCATCAAAACCGAAGTTTTATGTGTAGATTTCTTAAGATCAAGCACTTTAAGTACGGCTCTATCGCCCTTGCCCCACGAGAAAAGTTGACCTTTGAAACCCGATTGTGCTATTGAAATATCTACAACCTTATTATCAGAATTATAGATCAACACTTCGGCTTGTTTAAAGAGTTTGAGTTTCTCTTCACATTTCTGCTTCAGGCTATGAAAATTCTCCTGATGAGCATCGCCCAAATTGGTGAATATGCCGATAGTTGGTTGGATCATCGGTTGCAGTTTTTTCATTTCGTAAGGTTCGGAAATGCCTGCTTCAAAAATACCAAGTTGCGTGTTTTCATTCAACGCCCACACCGAAAGCGGAACACCAATTTGCGAATTGTAGCTACGAGGCGAGCGAACAATAGAGAAATCGGCATGGAGCAACTGATATAACCATTCTTTTACAACTGTTTTTCCATTGCTTCCGGTGATGCCAATCACCGGGATGCTAAACGACTGACGATGTATTGCCACAAGCTGTTGCAAAGCCACCAAAGTATTTTCAACTTTTAGAAAAACAGCATTTTCGAACGCTTCAAACTCTGGTCTGATCTCGCTAACTACAAAATACCGTAAATTTTGCTGATAAAGTTCGGCAATATAATTATGCCCATCGTTGCGCTTGGTTTGAATGGCAAAAAACAAACTTTCGGCCGGGAAAGAAAGCGTACGACTATCAGTGAGTAACCAATTAATTTCTGCATCGGCAACATTGGTGTCGACTGCACCTATTATCTGAGCAATCTTGTTAATTTTCATTGTTTTAGTATTTTATTCTTGCCACCACACCTTCTGTAGTTGTAAGTACACATTCATTTTTCGATAAAGCTGTGATCGTATTGATAATTGAATTCCCAATTTTATAACGCCACAATACATTTCCTTTTTTAGCATCGATACCAAGCAATAAACCGTTTTTTGTTCCGAACACTACAGTTCCGCCTCGTTCAATCAGCATACTTGAATTGTGATCGTACCCAAAAGCAGCATTCGTTTTCCAAAGCAGTTTCGGATGGTCGGCCAGGGCATCGATAGCCATCACACTGTCATTCATGCAACGGCTAAAAACAACTTTGCCATCTTCGGACAAACCTACCGTTTCGCGGACTTCATGTTGCTTGGTTCTCCAAACAACCTTGCCTGTTCGAACATCCAAGGCCGTCCAGAAACGATCAGGCGCAGTAATAAACACTTTATTGGCCGACACTACCGGAAGTACTGCTGCCGGAGAATAATGCATGCCTGTTTGTCCGTTGCTCCATTTCCATGCTAAAGATCCATCATTAACATTCAGCGCATAGAAATACGAATCCCAAACGCCGAACATCACCTTTCCGTTGGCAACAACAGGTCGCGTTTCGACATAGTTTTTGAGCTGATCGAAGGCCCAGATAAGCTTACCATCCGACAAGCGCAAAGCCCTGAAACAACCATCGCTTCCTCCGATGTACACTGTGTCGTTTTGAATGAGCGGACAGCCCATAACCGCCTTATTGGTAGCAAATTTCCAGATAAGTTTTCCGGCTTTGGCATCCAGACAATAGATATTTCCATCCGTAGAACCAAACACTACTTTGTGCTCACTTACAGCCGGTGATGAGATGATACGACTTCCGGTTTTGAAACTCCAAACCGATTTTCCGTTACTGAGTTTTACACAATGAAATGTACCTAAATCGTCGCCATAGTAAACAAGTTTATTCTGCACTGCCGGACTTGTATAAATCCCTACCCGGGTATCCAGACGCCATGTTTCTTTTACATTTTTGAAACTTTGATTGAGGCCATACGAGGGACGCAAAGCCAAATCGGGTTGACCATATTGTTTTGGGTCAATGGCTATTGCCATCCATTTGCGTTCTGGCTGATCTGTCCTCTTTTCGGCAACATGAATGGAATCGGAAATTGTATAAAGCGAATATCCACTAGAAGTTTCCTTCGCCTTAAGCGTCGAACGGTTAATTATTCCAGGTATTCCATCATAGCTGAAAATTACATTTCGGTGATAATGTCCACCCAAAACAGCTTGCACATTGTATTTTCTCAACACATCAGTCATGTCGTACCAGTTGTCCACATCTCCGCCAAGCAATGGATAATGCGTTACAGCCATCACAGGTATATTTTTGCCATTTTTGCTAAGTTCATCGCTTACCCATTCGATATCTTGCGGAGCTATATGTCCATCGCCCATTTTAATAACAGGCCCGGTGGCAAACCCGATAAACCTAAAACCTTTGTGTATAAAACTGAACTTGTCGGCACCAAAAACCTTTACAAAATCTGTCGCTCCGGACTCGCTCCATTTTAATTCATGGTTTCCAACGGTTATATAATAAGGTATTTGTAATCCATCTAATATCGACTTTGCTTTTTGTAACGATGCCCAATCGCCCGATTCGGTCACATCGCCCGATACGATTACAAAATCAATGCCCTGTAAGGCATTCACATCGTTTACCGCATTTTGCAAGTCGATGGCAGGCTGGGGGTTTATCATTTGTACATGAAGGTCGGTAAATAGTGCAAAACGAAAAGTTTCGGCAGCATAAACCACAGATAAACAGAAAACTAAAACCACAAGAACTAATGTCTTTCTCATTATTGTTGTTGATGAATAAATGAACAACAAAGATACAATAATCAATTTTAAAAACGGATTTTGAATTGTGAAATTAGCAGACCAATTTTTATATATTATTGAAGGGGTGTCTTACTGTCACCCCTTCAATAATATATAAAGCAATAGGATGACTTTAAGAGTCATCCTATTGCAAAAAGGTTTTTATCGTTTCAAAATAAACCTTTGTATGAATTGAAGTAGTTTTAAATAAATTTTAATGGAATGGTTACTCCAAGTAAAAATCCTACAGATTTAGACAGGTTATATCCAACACCTGCAGCCTTGTATAATTTATCTGTTATTGCTGTTGAGCCAATATAATCGATGGGCTTATCGGTAGTAAGGTTATAACCTGCATCAAAGAAAGCCAACCTGAGGGATGTGTAAGTAAGTAAATAATAATACCATTTTTGCTTTTCATATTTTATAACAAATGGCGAAGCCACCAAAAAACCGATAGAAGCTGCATTCAAAACATGTCCCATAGTTTTTCTGTTTGTATTGTTCATTCCATCGCCAATGCTGTTGCATATAATGGCAGCCGAATACATTCCAATAATTTTCATTCTTTCCCATGTATCTAAATTCGTGCTGCGTTTGCTGCTGATTTTATTCCAGAACGATAATTCGTTTTTATTTGAATTGTATAAGCCTATGCTTAGTTGATGCATATTCAAATTCAACTCAAGTGGCTCAGATATGGTTAGACCCTGATTTACCATTGGTAGCAGTTCTAAATTGTCATATGAGTTTTTCGCTTTAGGAGGATTGTATTTAAGCGTATTGAATTTTAAGTTTAAGATGTCGTTGTCGGAAATATAATTAGTCCGCGTGGTTCTAACACTGTCCTTGCGTGTGTTCATATTGTGTGCATCCGAACTGACTGCATCCATATTGTTGGAAGCAAGCTCAAGAAGGCTCGGGTCAATTTCTGTGTTGTTCAAAGCAAGTTCAGGAAGATTGGTAGCAAGCTCAGGACTATCAGCGTCTAAGTCGTTAAAATCGATACTGTATACATTTAAAGTTAATGCTACCAGCAGCACTGTTGTTAACTTAATTCTTTTCATAATTTCCACTATTTAATGGTTGTGATTCAAAATATTTGCTGTAAGATTTTAGCTAAAACTGTAGTAATTTTTATGATTTAGCTTCCTTTTACATATACAAGTTATATAAAAACATCAAATATTGATCACTAAAATCAAAAAAAAAACCGAAATTCTTCATTTTCCTGCATTTTGTGATAACTAATAGAATAAGAGCCGAATAATATCGAATTAATTACGACATTGAATAGACAAAATACCAATTTTAACTGTAGTACTAAAAGGAGTTAAGTCATAAATTCAACTTTTTTTACAATAATAAAATCGACGAAAATTCAAAACGTACGCTGCGATTTGAGAAATACATATGTGCGTTTTAGATTGTTTTAATCAACAGTCAACTCAACAACTTTTATAGCCATTCAACAGACACTTCGCCTCTGCCTACATCTTTACTTAAATACTGATACCGAATACAAACTAAACGAATAAGATCAGATTTGTTTAACTTTGTTGGTTTTCGAAAAGTAATTTTTATATTTGCAGTGAATTGAACAGACATTCCTGTGCATTAAAAGATAATTACTGAATATGCCGTTTAATAATGAAAAGATAATCCAATCTGAGAAATCAATGAAAAAGAAGGTTTTTGTAAGTGGTTGCTACGATATGTTACACAGCGGACATGTGGCATTTTTCGAAGAAGCAGCTCAATATGGCGATTTGTATGTGGGCATAGGCTCTGATAAAACTATCTTTGAACTGAAGGCACGCAAAACCATCAACACGGATGCCGAACGACTTTACATGGTCAAAGCATTGAAAGTTGTAAAAGATGCATGGATCAACAAAGGAAGCGGTTTGCTTGATTTTAAAGAAGAAATTGAATCGTTACAACCGGATCTCTTTTTTGTAAATGCCGATGGACATACACTTGCCAAAGAAAATCTCTGTAAAGACCTTGGCATCGAATATGTTGTAAGCAAACGTATTCCGCACGATAATTTACCTCCACGTTCGACCACTTCTTTGCGCAAGGAGTGTAATATCCCGTATCGGATCGATTTGGCCGGAGGTTGGTTGGATCAGCCTTTTGTAAGCCGCTATGCCAGCGGCTCGGTACTGACCATCTGCATCGAACCCGATTACGAATTCAACGACCGAAGCGGCATGTCGACCAGCAGCCGGAAGAAAGCAATCGACCTTTGGCAGTTCGATATTCCGGATGGCGACAAAGAAAAGCTTGCCCGCATGTTGTTCTGCTTTGAAAATCCTCCCGGAACAGCCTATGTAAGCGGTTCGCAGGATGCATTAGGAATTACTATGCCCGGATTGAACAACTATTTTTACGATGGAGAGTTTTGGCCTGCTGAAATTAAAAGTGTGTTGGACGACCGTATTCTTGATTGGATCGAGCAGCGTATTTGGATGATTCCGTTGTATCCACGAGCGCAAAGTTATGATGTATTGGCCAATACCTGTATCGATGCTTCGGGAGCAAAAAAGTTAAGCCAGGCAGCCAATGCTTGCTGGGATGCTCTGCTCCGGCAGGATGCCCCGGCCGTAGGCAAGGCAATGACCGATAGCTACGAAGCTCAGATTGCCATGTTCCCCAACATGATTTCACCTGATATTTTAACCCAGATTGCATCATATAAAAGTAAGGTTTTGGGTTGGAAAATAAGCGGAGCCGGCGGTGGCGGTTATATGATTTTTTTTAGCGAACAAGTGTTGGAAAATGCAATTCAAATCAGAATAAGGAGATAAAAAAAATGGGAAATTCAATTGTAAAAACCAAATCGGGGACTTCCTATTTACTTCCGTTTATTCTGGTCACTTCACTTTTCTTTTTATGGGGTTTTGCCCATAGTTTTTTAGATGTGCTGAATAAACATTTTCAGTTAGAACTTCATATCACCAAAGCTTATTCGGCTTTTATCCAGTTGGCAGTTTATGGCGGTTATTTTATCATGGCTCTTCCGGCCGGAATGTTCATTAAGCGTTATGGATACCGGGCCGGAGTGATTCTTGGTTTGCTACTCTACGGTGTGGGCGCATTGATGTTTATTCCGGGTAGTTATTTGGTTTCTTTTCCTTTTTTCTTGTTCTCCCTGTTTATTATCGGGTGCGGATTAACTTGTCTGGAAACAGCGGCCAATCCGTATGTAACTATTCTGGGAGAAAAAGAAACAGCATCCAGTCGTTTGAATCTCTCCCAATCATTTAACGGGTTGGGATGGATTATGGGTCCATTGGTGGGCGGTTTAGTGGTGTTTACAGGTTCGGGTGGCAATATTGTATTGCCTTATACCATTGTAGGAATAGTGGTTATTCTGGTAGCCATTGTTTTCGCACGCGTACCACTCCCCGAGATAATTGACCATACTATTCCGTTGGAAACACCGGTTACGCAGAAAAAGCTATGGGAATATCCTCACTTTGTTTTTGGTGTGATCGCTCTGTTTTTCTATGTAGCTGCACAAACGGGGGTGAACAGCTTTTTTATTAATTATGTGACCGAAGCCATACCGAGCATCAGTAACCGGGATGCAGCGCTTATGTTATCAATTGGTGGCATGGGGCTGTTTATGAGCGGGCGTTTTCTGGGAAGCTGGCTAATGAAAAGCATCAAGGATAAACTTATCTTATTGGTTTGTTCGGCCATGTCAGCTTTGTCCATGGTATTGGTTATGTTAGATTTGGGTTGGATCTCGGTAGGAGCGCTTTTTGCCAATTACCTGTTTATGTCCATCATGTTCCCTACCATTTTTTCACTTTCTATCCGGAATTTAGGGATACTTACTCCCAAAGCTTCTTCTATTTTAATTATGTCGATAGTAGGAGGCGCCATTGCTCCGGTACTTATGGGTTTGATCGGAGAAGTCAGCATGTCGAGAGGATTTATCGTTCCATTGGTTTGTTTCTTCATTATCGGGCTGTATTCCGTTTATTTGAATAAAAAGAAATAATACCGGCTCAATATAAGTATTTGCTATTTAGCAATGTACTATTGACCATTGAATAAAACAAAATAAACAGCACATTACCGGCTTATTAATGCGACATTATATTCCCATTCCTTAAAATAGCTCATCAGCAGAAGAAATCTGAATAAATCAGCGTGGGTCGTAATTACCCATTTGTATCCATTACGATCTATTCAACCGTAAGGACTGAGTTTCAGATTTGCTGTTTTTTAGCTTGAAGGGCTTCTATGATTAGTTCCGCTGCTTTTTCAGTTCCAAAAACCGAACTATCAATACTCAGAGGATAATTGTCGGCTTTCCCCCATATCTTACCGGTATAATGGAGGCAGTAATTTGTTCTTTCACGGTCCTTGTGCTCAATTTGTTTAAGGGCTTCGTGCCGATTGCAATTAAATTCCTTACTGATTCTGTTGATGCGGTATTGTTTATCGGCATGAACAAATACATTGAAACAGTTGGGGTGTTTTTGCAGAATGAAATCAGCACATCGACCCACAATCACGCAAGATTCTTGTTGGGCAATATCCCTGATTACTTTGCTTTGAGTCAGAAACAAGGTGTCGAGCGCAGGCTTTTCTTCGTCTACAAAGGCGTAATTCTGTTCGTACAGGTCGAAAAGCAACTTGTTTTTCAGTTTTTGTTCATTTTCTTTTACATACTTATGGGTCAGTCCTCCTTCAACTGCCGACAAATCGATCAGTTTGTTGTCGTAAAAAGCAATTCCTAATTTTTGAGCCACTATGCCACCGATTTCATGACCACCACTTCCAAATTCACGGGCAATTGTAATGACGAAGTTTGCTTTTGGCAATTGAATAACAGGAAGTACAGTGGTATTCTTTTCGACCAGCGAGTCGAAAAAACGTATTTTCCGGTTATAAAATCTAACTATAGTCCCTACGATAAGTGCCGCAGCAACAGTTCCTTCACGCACACCCAACAATTCGTGAAACATCAGAAACGAACTGACGATGCCGACTATCACCAGCGAACTGTCCAATCCCACTTTTACTTTACCAAATTCGATGCGATAGCGTTTCGAAATCGTCAAAGCCAGTCCCTCGGGCGCCAGATAAGTCACATTGGCTTTCACCTGCAGAAAAACACCGAATGCAATCACCGCACAACTCAACAGACAAAGCATCCATTGCAGGAAATAATTGGCAGGATGTATCCCCGATGTGAGAGACATGTTCAGGTCTACAAACAAGCCAAAAAGCATAGCCACCGGAATTTGCAGCAATTGTATGGGATGGAAATCCGTTTTTAGTATGACTACCTGCGCAAGAATAAACAAGCAGAAAATGATTGTTGAAATGGTTCCCATGCTTAACGGGTATTGCAGGCTGTAAACGTAGGGTACGCAGGAGATGGGTGAAGTACCAAGGTCGGCTCTGACTGATAGGGACACTCCGAGCGACACTACAAACAAACCAATAATCAGGACGATACATCGCGTGATTAGTTTTTTAATTTCCATATTTTCAAGAGTTCTTGCGCCTTGGTAAGCCTGTGAGCAAATAGTCAGAACTTCAGATTTTAATGTCCTGCGGCGCTAATGAAGACTGCAAAGGTACGGAATTTTGGCAAATAAGGAGTCATCTCGGTAGTTACTTTCTTTTTAAGTGCCAGGTCACCATCCGGATATTTTACTTTCAATGTAAAAAGCTTGGCACTTGTGCACATCTCATATCATCCGCTAAAATCATCGGTATCGTTCACACAAATCATCTCTGTTGCTTTCAAAAACGATCTGAGATGATTAAAAAAATGATCTCCGAACTTTTCAGAAACCCTCGGAGATCTTTTCCAAAACGAGAGATAATGAGTTGTCTGGAGCATTGATTCCAGTCTCGGAACAGTTAGCTTGTTGTAAACAAACCGCTAAAAGCCCAAAAAAGGTCATTCCGTTGTTGGAATGACCTTTTTTTATTTTTGAGAAACCTGCCCTTCATTGAAAATGCAGACTTCTTACTTTTTATTTATGCTTCAGGAGTTTCTTCTACCGGAGCTTCGTCTTTAGCAACTTCTGCTTTGGCAGGAGCTGCTTCAGCAACAGGAGCTTCTACTACAGGAGCAACTTCAACTGCAGGAGCTTCAGCTTTTGCTTTTTTAGCAGCCTTGGCAGCCGATTTAGCAGCAGCTTCAATCATTTGATCTTTCAGATCAGCCAAAGACTGGATATCACCTAAAGTTGTTTTTTCCATTGTACTTACCGGAGCAACCACTTCTTCTTTCTTCACTTTTTTAGGAGCTGATTTCTTAAGTGTTGATACTTCGCCGGTTGCAACAGATGTTTCAGCTTTTTCGGCACGTTTTACATCTTCGTGTATACGACTGTGTGAAACAATGATACGTTTTGCATCTTTATTGAACTCAATTACTTTGAATTGTAATTTGTCGTCCACCTGAGCCTGCGAACCATCTTCTTTAACCAAATGTTTTGGAGTAGCAAAACCTTCAACACCATATGGCAATGAAATTACTGCGCCTTTGTCAAGCATTTCAATAATCACACCTTCGTGTACGCTATCGATAGTGAACATTGTTTCCAATACATCCCATGGATTTTCTTCCAGTTGTTTGTGACCTAAGCTCAAACGACGGTTTGCTTTGTCGATTTCCAATACCTGAACATCAATTTCGGCACCAATCTGAGTGAATTCTGATGGGTGTTTTACTTTCTTAGTCCACGAAAGGTCAGAAATATGAATCAAACCATCAACACCTTCTTCGATTTCAACAAATACACCGAAGTTAGTGAAGTTACGTACTTTAGCAACATGTTTGCTGCCTACTGCGTAACGGGTTTCGATATTTTCCCATGGATCAGATTTCAATTGTTTGATACCCAATGACATTTTGCGTTCGTCGCGATCCAAAGTAAGGATGACAGTTTCAACATCGTCGCCTACTTTCAGGAAGTCCTGAGCAGAACGCAAGTGTTGTGACCAGCTCATTTCCGAAACGTGGATCAAACCTTCAACTCCGGCAGCGATTTCAACAAATGCACCGTAATCAGCCATAACCACTACTTTACCATTTACTTTGTCGCCAACTTTAAGTTCTGTACTCAAAGCATCCCATGGGTGAGCGTTCAATTGTTTCAAACCAAGAGCGATACGTTTCTTTTCGTCATCAAAGTCAAGAATAACCACGTTGAGTTTCTGATCCAAAGCAACGATTTCTTCAGGATGCGAAACGCGTCCCCATGAAAGGTCGGTGATGTGAATCAAACCATCTACGCCGCCAAGGTCGATAAACACACCGTAAGTAGTGATGTTTTTAACGGTACCTTCGAGTACCTGACCTTTTTGCAATTTGCTAATGATGTCTTTTTTCTGATTTTCGAGTTCAGCTTCGATAAGCGCTTTGTGCGATACAACAACGTTTTTGAATTCGTGGTTAATTTTGATAACCTTGAATTCCATTGTTTTGTTTACAAATACATCGTAATCGCGGATAGGTTTCACGTCGATTTGTGAACCCGGTAAGAATGCTTCGATGCCGAATACATCTACAATCATACCACCTTTGGTGCGGCATTTTACGAAACCTTTTACAATTTCCTGTGATTCGAGTGCTGCATTTACACGATCCCATGAGCGGGTTGCACGTGCTTGTTTGTGCGAAAGGAGCAATTGTCCTTTTTTATCTTCCTGGCTTTCGATGTAAACTTCTACTTTATCACCCACTTTTAAATCGGGATTGTAGCGAAATTCGCTCATCGGAACGATACCGTCCGATTTGTAGCCTACGTTTACAACAACTTCGCGTTTGTTGATCGAAATAACGGTTCCTTCAACAACCTCTTTGTCTTTGATAGCGTTCAGAGTGTTGTCGTATATTTTTTCTAAATCTTCCTTTGCCGAAGCAGAAAGGGTGATTCCTTTTTCGTAAGCATCCCAATCGAAATCGGCAGCAGGAGCTACAACTACGGGCGCTACAACTTTTTTAGAAGCAGGAGCTTCTTCAATAACTTCTTCGATTGCAGGAGCTGCTTCAACAACGGGAGCTGCTTCAACAACGGTTTCTTCAACTACAGGAGCTACTTCAACTGTTTCTTCAACTACAGGAGTTGCTTCGGCTACGGGAGCTTCGGCTACCACTTGTGTTTCTTCGGTTACTGTTTCTTCTACGGTTGGAATTATTTCCTCCGAGATGTTTTTGTTTTCTTCCATTACAGAAAATTTGTTTTTTTAATTACTAATAAATAGTAGGTTAGACATTATGTTGACTTTACAAATACAGGGCGCAAAGATACAAAAAGTTAGTGATATACAAAAGCAACCACTTTTATTTTTTTTTCTAAAACACATTGGAAATGAAAATGAAACATAACAATCGGCTCATTTTATTCGGGTTTCAGTTCATTTCGTTTAAATTTCCGGTAGAAAAACAGGAAGGTAATAACAGCAACCAACGAAGCCAAACCATCCGAAAATGGCATTACTGCCCAGGCACCATCCAGTCCCCAAAATACCGGAAGAATGAAAAGACCGGGGATAAAAAATATAAACTGACGTGTGAGACTCAGAAAAATAGCTATTTTGGCTTTGCCTATCGATTGGAAAAAGTTGGAAAGAACTATCATGAGTCCAACCACGGGAAACATGATGACCGAAATACGCAATGCCCGCGCCGATATATTTTGCAACGCTACATCGCTAGTGAAAAGCGTAACTATTTCGTGAGGAAAGAAAGTGCCAATTACAAAACCAAATGTTGTAAATACACAAGCCAGCATAACTCCGAGCCTCAAGGTCTTAAACATCCGTCCAAAATTTCCGGCACCAAAATTAAATCCGATGATTGGTTGCGTTCCCTGGTTGAGCCCAATTATAAACATTACTACCAACATATTTACACTATTGATAATGCCATAAGCGCCAATGGCCAGATCGCCACCATATTTAAGCAAAGTACCATTAATAAGTATAACAACCAGACTCGTACCCATTTGCATACTAAAAGGCGACATTCCAATACTCAAAATTGATTTAACTATCTCTTTCTGTAGTTTAAAATTGTGCATATGAAACCGCAACTGCGAATTTTTAAATAAAAAATGCGAAACCACATTCAACATTCCAATAAAATAGGAAATAACTGTGGCTGCTGCCGCCCCTTGGATTCCCCAATCGAAAACAAAAATAAAAATGGGATCGAGAACGATATTAATAACCGCGCCCAATAAGATATTAAACATTGCAGAGCGCGGATGTCCCGAAGCTCTGAGTATATTATTCAGCCCAAAATAAAGTGCAGTAAAAATCCCACCGGGTATTATAATTATCATATAATCATAGGCATACTGCACAGTATTTTGAGTACCCCCAAACAAAAGCAACAAATCGCGCATAAAAAAAAGTGAAAGAAGAATGGCCGAGCCCGAAATTAAGAAAGTAAGCACAACGGCATTACCAAGAATTGTCTCAGCTTTATCTTTATCGTTTTGTCCCAACGTAATGGAAATTCTTGAAGCCGACCCCCCTCCAATCAACATTCCAAACGCCATCATGATGTTCATAAAAGGGAAAGTGAGTGCAAGCCCGGAAATAGCCAGTGCTCCTACTCCCTGTCCTATAAAAATTCGGTCGACAATGTTGTAGAGTGACATAACCACGGTACCAATTATCGCGGGCAATGAATATTTCCACAAAAGCTTTCCAATGTTCTCGGTGGCCAATTCATTGGTGGGTACGGCGGTTTTCGGCATAAAGTAATTTATTTGACTGAGACAAAAACAGTTTATATGTACTTTTGTTCGATTTTAAAAAAAAAGGAATATCCAAATACCACTGTTTTCGGTTGATTTTGGCAAAAGCATGCAAGGATAAAAAACATCTCATGTTTCGAACCTGTACTAAAGCAAGTCACTTGCCAGCTCCGACAGATAACTTCTTTCTCCTTTCACGAGATTGATATGGGCAAAGATGTTTTGACCGTGCATGCGATCGATCATGTATACCAGTCCGTTCGAAAACATGTCGAGATAAGGAGAATCGATTTGCTGAATATCGCCGGTAAAAACAATCTTACTTCCCTCTCCTGCCCTTGTAATGATGGTTTTTATTTCATGAGGAGTAAGGTTTTGTGCCTCGTCGACAATAAAAAAGGTTTCGCTCAGGCTTCGACCGCGTATATAAGCCAACGCTTCTATCACCAATTGTCCGTTTTTTTGCATCTCGTCAATTAAACTTATTTCTTTTCCATGGTACGAAAAGTTGTGTTTTATCACATTCAGATTATCGAAAAGAGGCTGCATATAAGGCGCAATTTTTTGTTTCTCATCACCGGGCAAAAAACCCAAATCTTTGTTAGCCAATGCAACGATGGGCCGGGCAAGAAGTATTTGCTTATAATTTTCATTTTTGTGTAAAGCTGCAGCCAAAGCCAACAATGTTTTTCCTGTTCCCGATTTGCCCGTGAGCGCCACCAGTTTCACATCATCATCCAGCAACACGTTCATAGCAAAGGCTTGTTCGGCATTTCTGGGTTCTATCCCGAAACAACGTTCTTTTTCAACGCGCTTAACAATTCCTTTGTCTTGATTGTAACGAACCAATACGCTTGACCGAACACTCTTCAGGATAAAACAGTCCTGCGGTTCAATATCGGAAGCAAAATCAAGTTCGTCCACCGCTATTGAGCCTTCGCTACTATAAAGTTTATCAATAATTTCGGGCTGAATATGATTATAAACTTCAAGGTTTTTTTCAAAGATATTAATATTAGTTACCTTGTCGTTGATATAATCTTCGGCCTCTATACCAAGCGACAAAGCCTTCATTCTCAAATTTATATCTTTGGATACTAAAATTGTCTTATTCGCCTTTTTTTGTTCCCTCAGGGTGTAAGTTGAGGCCAGAATACGATGATCCGAAGTTTTTTCGATAAACGACTTGGCAATTATATCGGGATAATCGCCGCCCGTGAGTATAAAAAGTCTTCCTTTGCCTTTTCCCAGTTCTGCTCCTTTTTTGAAAAGACTTTCGTTTGCAATCAAATCGAGTTCCCGGGCAAACTCTCGTGCATTAAAATTGATTTGTTCGTTTCCTTTTTTAAAATGGTCGAGCTCTTCTAAAACCACTATCGGAATATAAATATCGTTTTCTTCGAAATTCTGAATACATTTGTAATCGTGTAGAATAACATTCGTGTCTAAAACAAAATTCTTTTTTGCACCCATATTTATTTAATTAAATTTAGTAGAGAAGTTCTTTATTTAGCAGCCACCTCATTTAGCGCCCGGTAAAACGGTATGTAAATATAGGTATTTTATCAATTCCTGAATTGCCTTTCATCAATTTTTGAATTGCAATTTATAAATAATATCAATAATTAACAAATTCTATTTAAATCAATGTAATATCCACCGAACAGAATTGATTATATTTGCACCGAATTACATATACACCGTTTAAAAGATTAAATAGATTATATAAAATGAGAAATAAATTGTTTTCTGTCTTTGTTTTCAGTTTGAGTGTATTTACTTTTTTCAGCTGTAGCGACAATGTTGTTCCCGATTTTTCCTTTGCTCCGGAAATTCCGAAAGCAGGCCAAACAGTTACTTTTACCAACCTGACCACCGGAGATGATGACTGGACGGTTGAATCTTGGAGTTGGAATTTTGGTGACGACTCAAAATCAACTGCAAAAAGTCCGAAACATATTTATAAGGATGCAGGCAAGTATTCGATAACGTTGATGGTCGACTCAAATAAAAATTTAACTAAAACACTCGATATTACTGTTTACGACAGTATTCCTACCATTTACGTCAACACCGATTCGGTTATTTATTATAAAAAATCCACTTTCAGTGTATTAGTATATAATCCCAGCAGCCTGGATATTACCTACGAGTGGACTTTTTCTTCGAACGCACAGGGAGATTTAACCAATGGAAAATCGACCGAAAGTGAAGTAGAAGTCTTTTTCAACAAACCTGATATTGAAGAGTATGTTTCGCTTCATATTGTTATGGAAGACGAATTAGACACCACGATTGTGGACACTTTTTATATACACGATTTAAAAGCCAAGAGCCTGTTGATGGCACAACGCAACGGGAATATTCTTCGTCAGCGCATCTACGACAACGGACTTGAAGCCTACACCAATACTGCTGTAACAGCCGGCAAACATCCGTTTAACATCTCTGCTTTATCAAATATGCTTTACATATTCGATGCCGGTGCCGATGTAGCTTACAAAACCGACTGGCTCACCAACACTTCGGGAAATGGAAATATCCGTGTGTATAACATGAACACCAAAACTACCAATGAAATTGTAAATAACAATGGCAAAAGCTCTCACTTTGGTTTTTACAACGGATTTGTTGATAACAATTTCATTTACTGGACCGATTATAGTGAATTTCTCTATAAAACGCCACTAAATTCATCCTTAGGCTCATTCAACTGGAAAGGAAGCGCCGACAATCAAACATCCGTTCCTTACTATCTGGCCAAAGCCGACAGGTTAGGCTATTATGGAAATGGATTAGCGTCGAATCAGTTCAGTGGAGGAATACGCTACTACGATCAGGCCTACTTTTGGGCTAAAGGCGGAAGCGGGAAAGGAATTTACAGATTTCTACCGACTGATATCTTATCGGCCAATGTCAATGGTAATATTGCAGCTCCTACCCTGGGAGCTATACTGACCGACTTTTCCATTAGAGCCTTTACAATAGATGAAATCAATCAGAAAATCTATTTTTCGGTGACCGCCCCTGCCGATAAAGTCGGATTTTGGGTGGCCAATATGAAAGGAACCAATGCGGTACGAATTGACGATGCGCCTATGGATGATCAATCGTTGTACATTACCGGTATCGCCGTTGATAATGTTTCGAATAAAGTATTTTGGGCTTATCGCAGTCCTGAAACAATCGGAGCTTCAGCTCCTGCAGGCAACTGGGAAAGCTATTACACAGCTCACCCTACACATCGTACGGGCATAAAAATGGCTACACTTGCCACGCTCTATAAACCTGCCGGCGCTATTGAATACTTCTCAGTAGGCACTGATGCTTATGGCATAGCTCTCGACGAAGTAAAGAAATAAGGAATTCATTTTCAAACCATAAAAAAATGCCTCCTGAATCATTCAGGAGGCATTTTTTGTTGTATTTTATTTTTATTATTTCTTCTTCGTTTTGGTATACAGAAAGCGTTTGATCTTTTGTGAAGCAGTTTTTTCAAAAGGCTCATCCATAATATCTATTCTGTTAATTTGCGAAGTTCGATTCAGTTTTGAGTTAATTTCCTTGGTGAAATGAGTTTTCCATTCCTGATATTGTTCTTTCTTTTCATCAACAACTGTTATCAGCTGCGCAATACTTTTTTCAATTTGTTCAATATCAAGAATTAGTTTAGCCACCAGAAAACCATCTTCCTCTATCACTAATGACTCCATAACAAACTGATTACTATTAATAATTGTCTCAATATCTTCAGGGTAAATATTCTCGCCACTTGCTCCAATTATTGTATTTTTCATACGTCCTTTGATATAAAGCCTGTTGCTCGAATCAAATTTACCAATATCGCCGGTACGAAACCAACCATCGGGCGTTAAAACCTCACTCGTAGCTTCGGGATTTTTATAATATCCTTTCATTACATTCGGCCCTTTTGCCCATATCTCACCTATGCCTTTTTTATTGGGTTCATTTATTTTTAGTTCTACACCATGAACAGCAAAACCTGTAGATTGTATCTTCGTTTGATGTGTACCAGCACCAGCCAGCAAAGGCGCTGTCTCAGTAAGTCCGTAACCAATGGCATAAGGAAAATGTGCTTCTTTCAAAAAACGTTCAACACGCGAATCAAGTTTTGCACCTCCGATACCAAAAAACTTCAGTCGACCGCCAAAAGTTTCATAAAGTTTTTTACCTGCAACTCGATGAATCAACATTCGGAACAATGGTGTTTTATAAATAATGCGTGTAAATCTGGTTTTTGTGAACTTAGATTGAATCTGACTTTTATACAACTTTTCCATTATCAAGGGAACCGACAACATCATTGTAGGCCTGATTTTCTTCATAGCAGGAATCAACGAAGATGCAGTAGGTGGCTTTTCGAGATAATATATCGAGGAACCATACATAATGGGATAAAGCATTCCGATAGAGTTTTCGTAAGTATGGGATAAGGGCAAAAATGACAGAAATACATCTTCGTGGCTGATGGCACAAAATGTGTAGGACTGCATGGCCGTAAAAGCGATGCTTTTATGCGACAAAACCACGCCTTTGGAGCGTCCGGTAGTACCCGAAGTATAAATAATAGCAGCTGTATCTTCTTCTTCTACCTGAATATCTTTGGTATGTGAATTCGCTTTTTCAGCTGACACATCGCCAGTGAGCACAGACAACTCGTCGACTAATATTTTGCCAATTAAATCGGGTAAATCAAGCCCTTCAACTTTCGACTGCAAACGCTCGCTCACGAAAAGTACTTTTGTCTCTGAATGTAAAAGTACATTTTCAACTTCCTGTCGGGTGAAATCAGGTAAGATCGGCACAATAACCATCCCTTTTGATACGACCGAAAAATAAGCAACCACCCAATTGGGCATATTATGCGAGTACAAGGCCACTTTGTCGCCTTTTTGCAAACCAAATGAAAATAATAACGCCGCTACTTCCTCAATTTTCTCACCTAATTGTTTATAAGTTATCGGGGTTCCCTCAACAAAAGCAACAGATGGACAATCGCCAAATTTTTGGACTGTATAATCTATTAATGACTTTAAAGTAAGAGGTTCGTGTTCAATTTTTTTATGCATAAAATGGTTATCAGATGGTTGGTTCTTTAATCAATTGGTTAGTTATTTTAATCGGTGCACAAATATAAGCAAAAAACCGTTTAATTGCACAAAAAAAATTTTTTTGTGCAACAATCACTTGTAGAGAATAAAAATACAAGGTCGTTTATTCAAGTCGGGTAATTGCTTTTTCCAATCTTTCAGTGTTTTAGTATGAATAAATTCTGTATCGAGCGTTATATCAACGGCAATACACAACTTTGTATTTGGCTGACAGGTAGCTATAATCTCATCAAGCATTTTCATGTTTCGGTAAGGAGTTTCGATAAATAGCTGCGACTGATTTTCGGAATAGACCCTGGATTCGAGTCTCTTTAATGCCTTAGCACGGTCGGCAGGCTGGATGGGCAGGTAACCAACAAAAGCAAAACTCTGACCGTTGAAGCCCGAAGCCATAAGCGCAAGTAAAATGGAAGATGGACCTACCAAAGGTACCACTTTAAAATTCAAACTTTGTGCTATAGCTACTACATCAGCGCCAGGGTCGGCAATAGCCGGGCAACCTGCTTCGGAAATTACGCCAATATCATTTCCATCCTGAAGCGGCTTCAGAAAACTGCCTACCACTTCGGGAGAGGTGTGCTGATTGAGTGCAAAAAATGTAAGTTCATCAATATTAATTCCGGGATTTGCTTTTTTAAGAAATCGACGGGCAGTTCTTACATCTTCGACAATAAAATACTTTAATGCCGAAATAATAACGGTATTATGAGCCGGTAAAATCTTTTCGAATGAAGTTTCACCAAGTGAAGTAGGAATTAAATAAAGTGTTGCCATTGCGTTTTCGGGTTTGCAAATTAGAGAGTTTGATGTTCATTGTTTCCTTCTTTCCTTGTTTTTATCTCACCTCAGCCTTCAGATTTTCAACCTCTTCGGATAAAATTTCCCACTCATACATTTTATGTTCGAGTTCTCGTTGTTTTTTCTGATAGGACATTATAAAATCGCTGTCGGATGCATATTCGGGCAATTCAAGTTGTTTATTCATAGCTTCTAGGTCTGCTTCGAAAGTGGCAATTTGTTTCTCCATCTCTTCAACTTCTTTCTCCGCTTTTCTTATTTTACGACTTTGTTCTTTGCGCGCTTCGTAACTTAATTTATTTTCCGATACTGCTTTATCTGCATTTTCTACAGCTGCTTTCAGTGAATTTGAAATTTCAAGTTCACGAAGGTTATCCATTTTTTTATACTGCAAAAAATCATAAATGCCACCCAAATGTTCGCGTACTTTCTTGTTCCCGAATTCGTACACCTTAGTCACCAATCCATCTAAAAATTCGCGATCGTGCGACACAACAATAACAGTACCGTCGAACGCTTTGATGGCCTCTTTGAGCACATCTTTCGAACGCATATCGAGATGATTAGTGGGCTCATCGAGTATCAACAAATTCACTGGCTCGAGTAATAACCGAATCATAGCCAAACGGCTGCGCTCACCTCCCGACAATACCTGCACTTTCTTATCCGAGGCTTCACCTCCAAACATAAATGCGCCCAGAATATCACGAATCTTCGTACGAATATCGCCCACGGCCACATAATCAATTGTTTCGAAAACAGTTTTACTTTCATCGAGCAACGAAGCCTGGTTCTGTGCAAAATATCCAATTTTCACATTATGACCGAGCTTCAGTTTACCTGCATACTCAATCTCGCTCATAATGCACTTCACAAGTGTGGATTTTCCCTCACCGTTTTTACCCACAAACGCCACTTTTTCGCCCCGGTTAATAATCATGCCTATGTTATCGAGCACCAAATACGATCCGTATGCTTTGGAAAGGTGCTCCACTTCTACCGGAATAATACCTGAATGAACGGCCGGAGGAAATTTCAGACTCAACCGGGAATTATCTTCCAAATCAACTTCAAGTCTTTCAAGTTTATTTAACTGTTTAATACGCGACTGAACCTGAATGGCTTTGGTGGCCTTCGATCTGAATCTATCAATAAAATCTTCAGTCTCCTGAATCATTTTCTGCTGATTTTCGTAAGCACGTACTTGTTGATCGTGACGTTCGATACGCAGTTGCAAGTATTTTGAGTAATTTACATTGTAATCGTATATTTTACCCAGCGAAATCTCAATGGTTCGGGTTGTCACCGCGTCGATAAAAGCACGGTCGTGCGAAACAAGCACAATAGCACTTCCACAACTGATAAGGAAGTTTTCGAGCCATTGAATCGACTCAATGTCCAAATGATTAGTAGGCTCATCAAGCAGTAATACGTCCGGTCGGAGCAATAATATTTTAGCTAATTCAATGCGCATTCGCCAACCGCCGCTAAATTCAGCACATTGACGATCGAAATCAGTTCGCAAGAACCCTAACCCTAATAAAGTTTTCTCTATTTCAGCATAAAAATTTCCAGAGCCAATGATTTGCAAAAGTTCATTGTCATGCGTCAATTTATCTATCAATCGATGGTAATCTTCACTATCATAGTCAGTTCTATCCGATAATTCCTGACCCACACGTTCAATTTCGGTTTGTAAATCTGTTATGTGCTCAAAAGCTTTTTCAGCCTCCTGCATTACAGTTGTACCTTCGTTATGAATCATATGTTGCGGAAGATACCCGATCGACAGATCTTTCGGAATCGTAATACGTCCTTTGGTAGGCGTTTGTTTGCCCGAGAAAATTCTTAAGAGCGTGGTTTTGCCTGCTCCGTTTTTCCCCACGAGTGCAATTCTGTCTTTTGGATTAACCAGAAAGCTAATTTCATCGAAAAGCGGAGTACCTCCAAATTCAACAGTAAGTTGTTCTACAGAAATCATATATAAAATTCAGGATTATTTAACAAAACTGAAACCTTGTAACTAAAGAAAAAATCTGACTACAAGCGAAATTCGCAACTTCATGTGCTGTTGTCTCGCTAAATGTAAAAAAGGTTTTTCTCTCATGGCTACATCTATTAATATGCGCTTAAAAGGATATATTTCTATATTTATTTCCTCGCAAAAAAACATCAAAAAACTAACTTTTTTACAAAAAAAGCTGATTTTTAAATTTAGGGTGCAAAGATAAGTTTTATTACTGAAAAAATAGTTTAAAATTACAATTACCCATAATTAACATGAAAGCAAAACACTCAAATAATTTCATTATAGATCGATTTGCAGTATTTCAAGCTTGTCAAATTCTGTCATGAAGCAGAAAATCGTTTGGCGATACTATCATTATAAATATCTACGGGAGCATCATTCGTTTTTTAAATAGCCATATGCCATCAAACCGGTATCTAATTAGGTTGTTTTATAAACTTCAGAAGCATTAGACTCTATTTTTAAATTGAATTGCTCAAAAATCGCAAATTTTTATCTAAGTTTGCACACTCAAAACAAACTAAAAAATAGATATGTCAATTCACAACGAAAATATTCGCAGAGTAACTACTCAGCGAATTTTGGAAATGAAAAAACGCGGTGAAAAAATCAGTATGCTCACTGCTTACGATTTCACCATGGGAACAATTGTTGATAATGCCGGAGTCGATATTGTTCTGGTGGGAGATTCAGCATCAAACGTAATGTGTGGAAACACCACCACATTGCCCATAACCCTTGACCAAATGATTTTCATGGCAAAATCGGTGGTGAGAGGAGTACACAGAGCATTGGTAGTTATCGATATGCCTTTTGGTTCCTATCAGGGAAATTCAAAAGAAGCGCTTGCCTCGGCCATTCGTATTATGAAAGAAACCCATGGCGACTGCCTTAAACTTGAAGGGGGCGAAGAAATTCTTGAATCGGTAAAGAGAATTCTAAGCGCCGGCATCCCTATTATGGGACATCTGGGTCTAATGCCACAATCGATCAACAAGTACGGATCGTACACCGTAAGGGCTCAGGAAGAGGGCGAAGCTGAAAAATTGATTCGCGATGCACATTTACTCGAAGAAGCCGGTTGTTTTGCCATTGTGTTAGAAAAAATACCAGCCAAGTTAGCCGAACAAGTAGCCAGGGAGCTTACAATTCCGATCATTGGTATCGGAGCAGGTGGTGGCGTCGACGGTCAAGTACTTGTTTTGCATGATATGGTTGGATTGACTCAGGACTTCTCTCCTCGTTTCTTGCGTCGTTACGCAGATATTCAGGGAGTTATGAATGAAGCTATAGGGAGATATGTGACCGATGTAAAATCAGGTGACTTCCCTAACGACTCGGAGCAATACTAACAACTTTATACGCCTCAAATAGAAAAACGGACTTACGCTCTATGAGAATAAGTCCGTTTTCATAATCTAAAATAAATGTGACCCAGGAGGGGTTCGAACCCTCGACCCACAGATTAAGAGTCTGTTGCTCTACCAACTGAGCTACTAAGTCATCGTTTATGCAAAATCACTTACAATCGATGTTTTCAATTTTGCGAGTGCAAAGGTAATGAAAAAAATAGATTTGTTTCTATTTTTTGTTGAAAAAATTCAGCCGCCCACTGCATTGCAAAACATAAGCAATAATAGTTCATGATCATGCTTTCTGCGATCTCACATTTTCGATTTTCTTACTTCGAAGAATGACCCGGAAAAATAGGGGGACAGATAGCCAATCAGATTTTCTCTATTTTTTTGAAGAATAGGCCTGATTTCGTGGTCAACTTACAAAGATAAACACCACTGCTTAAGCCGCTTAAATCTATCTTTTGATTATTGCTAATCAAAATTGATTTTCCGTTCAGACTTAACAGTTCAATCTCTTCAATATCAAAACCACTAATATAGACGGTCGATCGGGTTGGATTAGGATAAACACTGTACTGATTATCTTCTTCAGTCTGATTTAAAGCTGTATTTGTTGGTGTCCATTGAACAGTTATTCCGGAAAAGCCAGTAACAGTTGCCGGAGTTAAAGTTTGAGCAGTAGCGCCTTTGGTGAACATAACACTAGTATAGGCTCTTATTCCATCCGTCTGCTCAAAATTGACTTTATAATTTCCATCTGCAATTGCAGATATGGAAACAGTTTTTCCCCAATAGCATGTTGTTGATGCATTGACAGAAGCTGTGGCGCCTGTGATTGCATCGGCATTTGTGAGTGTTTTGGCAGCCCGTGTAGCGGTAGTTGGCCATGCAGAACCTATTAACGACCACCAGATAGTCATATCCTTAGCGCTTGTTTCATTTGCTTGAATTATTGTATTCCGACACACCAATTTATAGTGAATCTTAATTGTAAAGCTTATAATTTTATAAACAATAGAAATGTAATGCACTGATTTGCTTAACGCTGATTTTTAGATCCTACAAAGATTTATATTTCAACAAAGCTTAACTTTTATTTTAGATTCTTTTTTTCGCTCACAAAAGCCCAGTATATCAGCCCTATAAGTGCAATCACAATAAAATACAACACAGAAGGTATAGGAGGTGGTGTTCCCTGGCCGTAGGAATGCATCCCCGACAGATAATAATTTACACCAAAAAAAGTCATAATAATACTACTGAAGCCAACCAGAGCTAAAGCGCTCAGAACAAACTGATTGTTAAGACCTGGAACATTGCGCAAATGCAAAATGGCAGCATAAACCAGAATACTTACCAAGGCCCAAGTCTCCTTCGGATCCCAGCCCCAATAGCGTCCCCAGGATTCGTTCGCCCAAACAGCGCCAATAAAGCATCCAATGGTAAGCAAAAGCAATCCGATCATTAAAGCAAGTTCGATGATATAACTTATTTCCTGAATATTATCTTTCAAACGATTGTTGTTTTTAGGCGTACGGGCTATCATCAACATCAGATTCAGCAAACCAAGTAATGCCCCCATGGCCAAAAAACCGTAACTCGAAGTGATAACGGCCACATGGATAATAAGCCAGTAGGATTTGAGTACGGGAACCAAATTGGTAATCTCAGGATTCATCCAACTCATACCGGCAACAAATAAGGCAATTGAAGATAAGATGCTTGTAACAGCAAGGGTAACCGGCGAACGACGGGCAAAAATCAAACCTGAGAGCGCCGCCGCCCAACCCACAAATATCATGGTTTCATACCCGTTGCTCCACGGTGCATGCCCCGAAATGTACCAACGAAGTGCTAATCCGAGTGTGTAACTCGCAAAGACAATTATAAAGGGACAAATGGCCAACTTCAGTACTTTCCCAAAGGCAGACTTTGACTTGAAAATATCAATTAAATGAAGAATTAACAACAACATACCCATGATAACATAGACGACACCCAACTTTCCGAAAAGATTCAGTTCGTTGTAGGCAATCTCTGTTTTAATTTTTGCTGATGAAGGAATTTTATTTTCCCCGTTGACAATCTGATAATTCTTCAGCGTTGTCAGCATCCGGTCAGCCTCCGCCCAATTGCCTGTAGTATAAGCTCCACGCACAGCGCTAAGATAACTTCCGAGCATGATATCATGAGCATTGCCATGGCTTACATCAATAGTTTCAACGGGTTGAACATTGCCCATAATCGCATTAATTTGTTCTTCATTCATTCCACCCATCCCGAGAGGTGGCATTACTCCTTCCATTCCTTTATGAGCATCTGTATTAACTTTATTTTTAGCAATTTGAGCTGCTACCCATTTGAAGTTTTTATTTTTTGGATCAGGGAATATATTTAACATTGTACCTTCGAAAAGCTGATAGCAAATATTGACACGTTCATCAACGTTTACAATTTCTTTATCATATTTGTTGCGTTCGTTTTGCTCTTTTTGGTACACCTGATCCACTTTTTCTGACAAGCGATAAACACCGCCATTGTCAAAATCAAAAAATTGATTGAATGAAACATAGTTATTTATCGCTCCTAATTCTTTAGCCAGTTCATCGTTGGCCACTTTGATAACAGGTTCGTTTTGCCAGGTTTCTGCATCCGAAATCATTCCTAAAATCACTTCGGTTGGCGACATTTTATTGTAGCTTGTTTGCTTGCTGATTTTTCGGAAAACATCCAACGAAAAAGTATTGAAAGGTTCAATGCGTCCCTGAGCTTCATCTTGTATAAGCAAGCTGTTCAGTTGCTTTAGGTGCTGAGTTCGATCGCTACCCGCCCCAAACAACGACACTGAAAATGAACACACAAAGAATAAGGATATTACTTTCGTTATATTTCTCTTTTTCTGCAACTCACTGCTCAACTTCAGCACTGTACGAAATCTGCTGTTTTTATTAAACAAAGTGAGTATCATGCCCAACATGAGTAAAAAATACCCGATGTAGGTGATCATCGTTCCCCAATAATCGTTGCTCACCGAGAGAATTGTTCCCCTTTCATCCTGATCGTACGAAGACTGAAAAAAACGATAGCCACGATATTTAAGTATATTGTTCATGTAAATACGAAACGGACGTTCGGTTTTCAACTCGGTATCGGTCATCGTAATTTCGCTGGCATAGGAAGAAGGACTGTTCGAACCCGGATAACGTTCGAGAATAAAGTCGCGCAATGTGATACTAAATGGCAACCGATGTGCCAACCTACCATAGGAAACTGAAACTTTCATACCGTTGAGATTACAGCTTGCTGGCAATGACCCTGTAGTATTCGAACTCATTACATTGACTTTTTGAGAAGAATTACCATCATTAACACTAAAAACCAATGCATTTTTACCTTCTTTTATAATGCCCGATTCATCCATACCGGGAGTAATCCGGGTCAGATTTTTACGAGCATTCGGAAGAAAATTTTTCAATACAAAAATCAGATTTTCAGTTTTGTATATCGTTTTTTGTTGTGCCTTATTTACCGAACCCGGAAGTATCATCTGTTGGTTTTGCTCCATCATTCCCATTTGAACAACCGGAACTGAAGTTTTGAAATACAGGTTCTGATTTTGAACAAAAAACGAAATATCAGAAGTGAATGCTGTGTCGGCAAAAGTGAATGTAGTGTTTTCGTATTGATAAGTTTCGGCTTTTTGCAAAATAAAATCTACAGCCTTGTTTTCGGCATCCATCACAAAAAGCGAAATAGCGGCATCGCCTTTCGAATCAGGAACAATTGTTTCGGCAGCATTAGTGACAAAAAGTTCGTACTGTACTTCTATTTTCCGTCCTGCAAGTACTAAGGATTCCGAAAAATCGTTTGATCCATTTTCCGAAAAACTAACTTCAACCGTTTTCGAAGCCTTCTGCCCTTTATATTCAGCCTCTATACGAACTGAAGTTTTATCCGAACTTATTTCGTTGGAAGTTTCACCTTCGCGCAAATGCATAATTCCTTCTGAGCCAAAATAACGCGTAATGCCGGCGCCGATAAGTATAATTATAAAAGCCAGATGGAAAAGCAATATACTGAATTTGCGCTTGTTTAGTATTTCGTAACGAACAACACTTCCGAGCAGATTTATGACCATAAGCATCAACAACACTTCGAACCAAAATGCGTTGTAAACCAATTGTCGGGCAATTTCAGTACCTTGTTCGTTTTCGACGAAGGTAGCATAACCAATGCTTGCAGCAAACACAAGCAGCAAAATCACACTGGTAGCCATTGAGAAAAGAAGAGTGTTCAGTTTTTTCATATTCAGTATTAAAAATAACACTGCAAAGATAGATTTTTGAATAAGTTTTCAATGAATAAGACTATGATTTTTGAATAAACCGACTATAATAATTAAATATTTAACAATGCGTCTCCTAATAAAAGGAATAGTTTAAAATTCCTCTTTCTTTACTGCTTATCCTTATTCTTCTACTTCATCCTCCTTTGGCTTACAAGCCACCACTGTGATATGAAAACAAGATTGTTTTCGTTCGCGAACGGCAAGAATTTTACATTCCTGCCGCATTTCTACAAGCGTTTTGGTTAGCTCCTGAATCAACTCCCAACTTGGCACAACTGAATCATTGTCGAGGTTATAAAAATGTTTGTACGATATGTCAATGGTTGTTCCATAATAATGCGCTGTTGTATCAGTGGCATTACCGTTTCTGTGACTAAGTTTCTTTTGTGTTTCAACAGTTCGGAGCAGCGATGTAAGGAAGAAACAATAATTTCCTAGCGCTTTCTCTTTTAGTTTCTTTTGAAATCGGAACGCTATTTCGTCCACCATGTTAACAGCTTCGGGAACGAGGTATGGATGAGAATGTTTCAATGATTTAAGATGATAAAGCGAGCCATCTTTCACTTCGATAAGTTCATTGTTCAAAACCATCATAGTAATCAGGCTGTCGAATTCGGCATTGGTGGCAAAGGGATGTTTTAATCCATTGGTTCGGGCATGAAGCAGTTGAATATCGTTTTTATCATTTAATACATCGCTGGGCGAAATAGGAGCGCTTGCATTCAACAACTGATTACATTGGGTATAATTATCGGATGGTTTTTTATGATCTGGATCTGTAATTTTTAGAAATAAAAAAAATAAACCACAAAGGGCTAAAGCAATAAAAAAATAAATGAGCGATGTTTTCTTTAACCTAAGGGACGTTTTTAGCATATCTTAATTTAGTTTTCGACACAAAGATAAAAATTTTAGTAAAGTCATGCAAGTGAATTTATAGATTTTATGCCGACTGACACTAATCATAAATATGCAAATAATTAAAATCTAAGCATTAATAATGACAAATTAAAATGCTGCAATAATAAATTTATTATTTGAAAACATTTGAGTATTTTTGCCACTCAAAACTAAATATACTTATATGAAACCAACTTTATTTGTATTAGCTGCCGGAATGGGAAGTCGATACGGCGGACTTAAACAATTGGATGGATTAGGACCCAATGGAGAAACAATAATGGATTATTCGATTTTCGATGCAATAAAAGCCGGCTTTGGCAAAGTTGTATTCGTGATCCGTCAGAGTTTCGAAGCTGATTTTAGATCTGTTGTTGTTGATAAATTTGTTGATCTGATTGATGTAGAAATTGTTTTTCAGGAAATAAATAAAGTTCCTGAGGGTTGTACCTACATTGCCGAACGGGAAAAGCCATGGGGCACAAATCACGCTGTATTGATGGGCAAAGACGTTATTCATGAACCATTTGCAGTAATCAACGCCGATGATTTTTACGGCCAGGAATCATTTGCTATTTTGGCTGATTTTCTTCGTACTGTCGAAGGCAAACAGAATCAGTATTGCATGGTTGGTTATCATGTAGGTAACACTTTGTCGGAGAGCGGCTCGGTAAGTCGTGGCGTTTGTGTGGTTGATGAAAATAACGAACTTAAAAATGTAGTTGAACGCACGCATATCGAGGAAAAAGGCGGAACAATAATTTATCTTGACGAAAAAGGCGAAGAAGTAGCTATTCCGGCCAGCACGCCTGTATCAATGAATATGTGGGGATTTACTCCTGATTATTTCGATTATTCAGTTGATTTCTTCAGGGAATTTCTTGCCGAAAACGGACAAAAACTCAAATCGGAATTTTACATACCACTGGCAGTAAACAATTTAATAGTTCAAAACTGCATTAGCTGCAAAGTATTGGACACGCCTTCGAAGTGGTTTGGCGTTACCTATGCCGAGGATCGTCAGCAGGTGGTATTAAAAATAAACGAACTAATTCGCAAAGGATTTTACCCTCAGCAATTATTCAAAAAATAATTTTATGGCTAAAATATTGGTTACCGGTGGAACCGGATATATTGGATCGCACACTGTGGTTGAGCTACAGAAAGAAGGTTTCGAAGTTATTATTGTAGATAATCTTTCGAACTCGAATATAGATGTATTGAACGGAATTGAAAAAATCACAGGTATCCGTCCGGCATTCGAAAACATCGATTGTGTGGAATATGTTAGTATGGACCGTATGTTCGAGAAATACAGCAACATTGAGGCCATCATCCATTTTGCCGCCAGTAAAGCTGTGGGCGAATCGGTCGAAAAACCTTTGCTGTATTACCGCAATAACTTAGTTTCGTTGATCAATCTGCTGCAATTGATGCCTATACACAAGATTAAAAATTTTGTTTTCTCATCTTCGTGTACCGTGTACGGGCAGCCAGACATTTTACCAGTAACCGAAGAAGCGCCCATAAAACCGGCGCTCTCGCCCTACGGAAACACAAAGCAAATAGGCGAAGAGATTATTCGCGATACCATTCATGCAAATCCTTGCTATCAAAGCATTATTTTGCGCTATTTTAATCCAATCGGTTCGCACGCATCCGGCGAGATTGGCGAACTCCCCAATGGAGTTCCCAACAACCTACTGCCTTTTGTTACACAAACGGCTATCGGGCTTCGCAAACAGCTACAGGTATTCGGCGATGATTACAATACGCCTGATGGATCTTGTATACGCGACTATATCCACGTTGTGGATCTGGCAAAAGCACATGTAATTGCCGTAAAACGTCTGCTGGCCGACTTGCCAGGCACCCAGGTCGAAACATTTAATCTCGGAACAGGGCGCGGTTTATCGGTACTCGAAATTATTGATACTTTTGAGAAAGTGACGGACGTAAAAGTACCTTACCGCATTGTCGGACGACGCGAAGGCGATATTGAAAAAGTATGGGCCGATCCTTCATTCGCCAACAACGTATTGGGCTGGAAAGCCTCCGAAACCGTAGAAGAAACACTCAGAAGCGCATGGGTATGGGAGCAAAATCTTGCCAAACGAACTAAAGCTGAATAACAACTCAAGTCATAAAAGAAAAAAGAACAATGAATAATGCTGCCTTCAGTTTTATAATTGTTCTTTTTTTAAAATCGTAGTTTTTCTCAAAATTTAAAATCCATCATCAATATGCTTTATCCATTAAAATTTGAACCCATTCTCAAAGACAAAATCTGGGGTGGAACAAAACTTAAAAACATTTTCGACAAACAAGCCACAACCGAAAAACTGGGCGAAAGCTGGGAACTATCGGGCTACGAAAACGACGAATCGGTGGTCAGCAATGGTTTTCTGGCCGGCAACAACCTTGCTGAATTGATTGAAATTTACATGGGTGAACTTATTGGCGATAAAGTATATGACCAATACGGACTTACTTTTCCTCTACTATTTAAGCTGATTGATGCCAACGATTATCTTTCCATTCAGGTGCATCCGGGCGATGAAGTGGCTGCCGAACGCCACAAGTCGTTTGGGAAAACTGAAATGTGGTACGTTGTAGATGCTGACGAGAATGCAGAATTAATCATTGGATTCAGTAAAGATTGTTCGCGCGATGAATACCTCGATGCATTGGATGACAACAAAGTGGAAGAACTGCTACAACATGTTCCCGTAAAAAAAGGGGATGTGTTTTTTATTCCTGCCGGCTTGGTTCATGCCATTGGCAAAGGAGTGGTGGTGGCCGAGATTCAGCAAAGCAGCGACATCACTTATCGTATCTACGATTATAAGCGTGTGGATGAAAATGGAAACGAACGCGAACTGCACACCGAGCAGGCTCTGGACGTTATTAATTTCGATGCATCTGAAAACCCCAAAACAGTATATCAGGTAATTCCGAACGACATCACTCCTTTGGTAAGTTGCGATTATTTCACGACTAACCTCATTCAGTTCGATACTGCCCTGATACGTAATTATGGGCATCTGGATTCGTTTATCGCCTATATGTGCCTTGAGGGTAGTTTTATTATTGAAGCCAATGATGAAAAAACTGTTGTCAACAAAGGAGATACCGTATTAATTCCAGCAAGTATCGACGAAATAGGATTAACACCTCACGATAAGGTTACCCTGCTCGAAGTGCATGTCTAAAAAGTATTCAATTGAACTCCTTTTGATTTGAAAAGAACTTGCTTTTTTAAGTCATATAAACCAGGCTTTGGATCAAAAAAAAACCAAAGTCTGGTTTTTTAGCAACTACGAATTGTAATCATACCGACTTTTTTTTTAAGATTCAGTTTTATTTAATTACTTTTGTCGGACAATTTGAAATAAAACAATAGTTTTAGCAGCAAAACAAAACCAGTTGCTACTACTTGATATTCACAACCGATTATGCCACACACATCGCAGCGGGGTCAGGCAATGCCCGAATCACCCATTCGAAAATTAGTTCCTCTTTCCGATAAGGCCAAAGCCCGCGGAATAAAAGTTTATCATCTCAACATTGGTCAGCCCGATTTGAAAACTCCTCAGGTGGCGTTGGATGCGATTCGAAACATCGACCGTACGGTATTGGAATACAGCCCCAGCGATGGTATTAAAAGTTTGAAAACAAAATTGGCTGCTTATTATCATACTTTTAATATTGATGTCACCGAAGAAGATATAATCATTACCACCGGAGGTTCCGAAGCAGTTAATTTCGCTTTTATGAGCTGCCTCGATCCGGGTGACGAAATCATCGTTCCCGAACCGGCTTATGCCAACTACACTGCTTTTGCCATTGCTGCCGGCGCCGTGGTGCGACCTGTTGTTTCATCGATAGAAGAAGGATTTTCTTTGCCGCATATCGAAAAGTTCGAAGAGCTTATTACGCCAAAGACAAAAGGAATTCTGATTTGCAATCCCAACAATCCTACCGGCTATCTTTACACCCGTTCTGAAATGAATAAAATTCGCGATTTGGTAAAAAAATACGATTTATACCTTTTCTCGGATGAAGTTTATCGTGAATTCTGCTACACCGGAGCGCCTTATATTTCGGCCTTTCATTTGGATGGCATTGAAGAAAATGTGGTATTAATCGATTCCGTTTCGAAACGCTACAGTATGACCGGCGTCAGGATCGGGGCTTTGGTGACCAAGAACAAAGAAGTGCGCAAAAATGTAATTAAATTCTGTCAGGCTCGTTTGAGTCCACCTCTTTTAGGCCAAATTGCTTCCGAAGCCGCCATGAATACTTCGTCGGAATACATGCTCGAAATGTACAATGAATATGTGGAACGACGCAAATTTTTGATCGATGGGCTTAACCGTATTCCGGGTGTTTATTCTCCCATTCCCATGGGCGCTTTCTATACCGTAGCCCGTTTACCGATTGACGATGCCGATAAATTCTGCGCTTGGCTGCTTTCCGACTTCGAGTACGAAGGACAAACGGTAATGATGGCGCCTGCTTCGGGCTTCTACACCATCGATGGATATGGAAAAGACGAAGTGCGCATTGCTTATGTGCTTGACAAAGAGGATCTGAAAAAATCGCTGATTGTGCTTCAAAAAGCACTGGAAGTATACCCAGGAAAAACCTTGTAGAGAAACGAATGCAGCCGGAAGTTGCTATTTCCGAATCTAACAAAACCAATCCACTCCATTGAATATAGAATATTTCATCGCAAAACGAATACATTTCAGACAGGGCCGAAAAAATGTTTCGCGCCCTGCTGTTCGTATTGCCACTATCGCCATTGCCCTCGGACTGGCCGTGATGATTATTGCTGTGGCAGTTGTAATTGGATTTAAGCAGGAAATCAGAAATAAAACGATTGGTTTTGGGGGACATGTGCAGATTACAAACTACGATAGCAACAACACCTACGAAACGAACCCGATAAGGGCAGATCAATCTTTATTAGATAAATTAGCTGCTATCGATGGCGTAAAACACGTTCAGGCATTTGCTACCAAACCTGGCATTATTAAAACGAAAACTGAATTTCAGGGAATTGTTTTAAAAGGAATCGACAAAAATTTTAACTGGGATTTTTTCAAATCAAACCTTGTTGAAGGCGATATCCTTCACCTGAAAGCCGATTCGCTCGAAAACAATGTCATCATCTCAAAACATCTGGCCGCCTTACTGAACCTGAAACTTGGCGATAGTTTTTTCACTTATTTCATTCAGGAGCAGGTAAAAGCACGTAAATTCAAGATCACGGGCATTTACTCCACCAATTTTGTGGAATACGACAAATTATTTATCCTCACTGATATACGCCATGTAGAAAAATTGAATGACTGGGATGAGCAGCAATACAGCGGCCTCGAAATTCTGATTGACGACTTCGACAGGCTGGACGAAACAGGAGATGCAGTTCATTCGGTTGCCGGAAATCATATCAATTCGGATGGAAGCGCTTATTTCACGCAAACCATAAAACAAATGAACCCTCAGATTTTTGGCTGGCTCGATTTGCTGGATATGAATGTATGGGTCATCCTTTTTCTGATGCTTGCAGTGGCGGGCTTCAACATGATTTCAGGATTGCTGATCCTCATTCTCGAACGAACGAATATGATTGGTATTCTTAAATCGGTGGGTGCAACCAATTGGTCGGTTCGGAAAATTTTTCTCTACCATTCGTTTTTCCTTGTCGGAAAAGGAATGTTGTGGGGCAATATTATCGGGCTTACCTTTTGTGCGGTTCAGTATTTTACAGGCATCGTACCACTCGATCCCGAAGCTTATTATGTAGCCACAGTGCCTGTTACATTTAACTGGCTCTATATTTTACTGTTGAATGTGGGGACTCTTGTAGCTTCCATTTTTATGATGCTTGGCCCCTCCTACCTGATTACCAAAATAGATCCGGCCAAAATTATCCGATACGAATAACACTAAACCCTGGCTTCAGAGAACAAACGCAGGTCCGGCAAGTCCGGTTATCTGAAATTAGTTTTGGAGAAGCATGCGTTAATAGCGCAAACGAGAAATAATTTCAAATCATGCTTGCGTTAGCGCCGCAAACGGGAAAATAAATGGGAACCTGCCAGCGCTTCCGACCGTAACCAAATCTTTATTCCAACTATCACATTTATTTATAAAAAAACAGGTTCCCTCCGAAAGGCAACCTGTTTCTCTTATCTATCTGAAAAACTATTTAGCGTACAATCACTTTTGAAGTATTATTGCCTTTATCCGAAGTCGCTCTCACAATCCAGAGTCCTTTCTGCATTTCGAAAACTGTGTCGGCATTCACCATTTTGCTCATTACCAAAGTACCATCCAAACCATAGATATTCACTGAAGTATTGGTCTGAATATTTGAAACAAAAATTCTGTTATCAGCTCCACTGATCCGAACCGAACCAACTGCAGGCGGCGTAACACCATCGATAATATCATTATCAGCTGTTCTCAATTGAACAATAGGATCCCAGTTATCAGTGCCTTTTGTAAAGTTAAAACATGAAATTGCAGTACCATCAGGCAAAGATGTAGTTGTCAATACCTGCGACCATGAGATTCTGTTGGCAGCATTGTTTTCTCCCGATGCTTCGATGGTTCCATATTCGAAACATCTGTTGGAAGCGCCACCAAGGTCGGGCGACCAACCCTGAGGTTGAATCATCGATTTATCTACCGAACCTGTAAAATTAGTTTTGGCAATTGTAGTATTGTAGAACACAACTTCGCTGGTAGTACCCTGCCAAGGGCGACCAAACAAACCCGGTTTCGACAACAGGGCCGAAGCTGTTTCGCTATTTGGCATAGCCGATGTAATGTGGCATTCGTACATCAAATATCCACGAACCGAATTTGAAGTTTGTTGGGCAGCAGTAATGTACGACACATCGGTGCTGGCTTCGCTTGTATTCATTGCCAAATCAGTTTTGTAAGCCACTAAAGTCATACCTCCGAAAATATAATCAGTTCCTCCCATAAGCGCCCCTTTATAAGCCACAACCCTTGCACCTTCGGCACCGTAGAATGAATCCTGACGACCTACAACCCGGCATTTATCAAGCACAGTTTTATCAGCGCTTTTGGTAATGGCAATGGCAGCGGCTCTTTCCACAAAACTCTTTGCCTGAACAGCAGTGCTACCCATAGTTACCGGACGAGTACCTTTGCCACCTGTGGTCCATTCTATCACAACATCTTCCGATTCCTTTTTGGAGATGTATTGATTAAACGAATTTTCAAAAATAATACCCTTAGCAGTGAATCCCGGATTCATAACAACTACAGTTGCATTCCAGTAAGAACCACTTGTAGAACTTCCGCCAGTATTTACATAATTGGTCGATCCGTTTTCTTTGTTCACTCTTAATATATCGGCGTTCCATTTCTGATTTGTTCCCATACTGAAGTAATTGTAGCCATGTCCGTAGTACGAAGTGATACGAACTGCATTAGGATCAATATCTACACCCTTGTTCGACAAAGCAATACTTGGTGTTAGCGAAGCATTGACCAAAGAAACGCTATCTACGTCGACCACCAACATTTCTTCGTAGTTACCTGGATCAATCATGATTTTAACCCTTTCATTATTTGGACGAATCATAGCGCGAACTGCATCTAATGCTTCATTTACTGTTTGATAGGTTTTATCTGTACCAACAGTGAGTGTTGCAGCATAAGGCAGAGTAGCCATTACCGAAAGGTCGGTAATATAAGTTGTTCCGGCACCGGTAGCAATAGTGACATAAGCAGGTTCAGTTCCCTGGTACAAATAGCTGACAGTTTCGTATTTACTGGTACTGCTGCTGGTTGTAATAACTGTATCGCCACCTGCAATGGAGAATTTGGCGGCATAATAATAAGTAACCGTCAGTTTTTCGCCCGGCTGCATTGGCACCTGAAGACTTGCTTTGTTTTTCAGCACCAAATGACTTTTTGCAATTTCATTGGTGACATTACCTGTGAAAAGCAGACCCTTATAAGCAGTCGTGGCAGTTGTAATATTCACATCGTCGAAAGGCCATACTTTTACAGCTTTGAATGCTAAATCTTTCGAAGCAGCAGCTCCATTCACCTCTAAGTTCGAAGTAAGTGCCAGCTCAACAGCCTCAGCTTCGAGACCAGTAATTGAAACCGCGTAAACTCCATCTCTCAGGCTAATAGCGCTTAAATCTGAAAAACTATACACATAACCTGCTTCGTTTTTATTGCTAAAAACCACATTGAGTTTAGCTTTCTGCGTGTCGGTCAGTCCTGTTGTTGTTACACTTACAGGATAAACAGGTTTAGCTACGAAATTAATATCCGCAGATGAGGCTTCTGTAATTGTAATTGTATTGACAGGAATCACACAATCGTTTACTCCGGTAGCCGAAATTGTATATTCGCAATTAGGCTCCAGCTTCACTGTGTATGTAGCGCTTGCAGCTGTCACCACCGACTCAGGAACATAAATTTTATTGGCCGATGCTGCAGGGGTATACACAAGCTTCACTTTCGACAGCTGCGCAGCAGTCAACCCGGTAATAGCACCGCTCACAGTATACATTTCCACTTTTTGAATGGCAATCGTATAAGTGATTTCACTCACTACATTAATAGTAGTTCCATTGCTCACAAGATAACCGTTGGCATTCACCAAACTTAAATTATATTCAAATCCTGCCGGAACTTTGGCGGTATAAACGCCTCCCGAAACAGGAGCAATCCACGATTTACCCGCTTTATTGGTGAATTTAATGCTGTAACCAGCGGGAATATCAGCAGCCTGAGTGATATCTACAGTACCCGTTACTTTTACGATGGTAGCATCTTTCCTGAGAATACGATAATAAAATGGCTTTTGAGCCGAATCGTAGATTTTATATATCCCTGTATTCTTGGCAACAAATCGGATAAGACCTGCTGATGGAATAGTTTCGGTATCGGCTTGTAAACCTACATGTGTGCTATCCACAAAATTGATAACACTTCCACCACTCGATTTTATATACAAATACAACTCATCGTCTTCGCTCAGGGCAATGCTGAAAAATCTTGTTACAGCAGCTCCTGAGTTTACGTAAAGTGAACCCGTCAAGGTAGTGTCGGCGATTGTATTGGGAGCACTATTGGCATCAAATCGTGTTAGATTTGTATTCGAAGTTCTTAAACGATCGTTTAAACCACCTTTCCATTTCAAAATTCCTGATGTAAATGTTGCAGGTAAAACAATAGCAGGAGTACCTGCAGTAACATTCGGATACCAGCTGTTGATAATGGATTCATTCAACATATTGTTATATTTCTCAGGGTCCAGCTGTTCTGCTCCAAAATCCCAAACATCTATCATTGGCGTTTTGGCTTTTTCGTTCACGGCGGACACATAATCAAGGTAAACAGCGCCGGTAGCTTCCAATGTGGCAGTGATAACGGTAGGATCGCCTTTGTAAACAAAACTTGTAGTTTTACAAGCCTTGGCGGCATCATTTCCCGTAGCAGCTACCGCACCCAACGCTGCGCCATTGGCATCGGTCAGGTTAAATACTGCTCCGGCTACACTGTACTGACATACTCCAAAATTAAGTGTTGTATTACCCGGAACCACTATTTTGAAACTGGTACCTGAATACATAACAATTCCATGCGATGTATCGTGCCACCAGAACTGATTCGCAGCAACATCAGTATTGCTGTTAATCGTCAGAATGCCATCGGGAGTTACAAACAAAGGATATTTTGTTGTTGTCACTTGTGGAAGCAAACTTCCATTGGCCAAATTATAAGTATAAGTTGTGCCGAATTCGGGTGTCACTGCCCCCGAAATAATATCAATTTTCGGAACATAAGTCTTCCCTACTCCAAAATCAATCTTCAGCGTTGTTTTCGATCCAGTATATACAAAATCAATAGGCGCATCGCAAACTGCTGTTTTAGATAATTTAGTTTCGGTATAATCACCGTTTTTATCCGATACAGTGATTGTAGAAGTAGCTCCCGAATACTGACAGCCATAAATTCTGACAGTCACATCTCTTGCTACATCTATTTCGATGTAATTATTGACCTTAAACTCAACGCCATGTTGAGCGCCATTATACAGGTATGGAGAAACTGTTCCTATATAAGACCTGAAAATTCCGTAATCCACATCTACCTGTGGGACGGTTTTGTCAGTTGGGATGATACTCCCATCACACAAATTAAAACTGTAGTTGATACCCGCCCATGGAGTAAGCACTTTTTCGGCATACATCCAGCCCCAACTGAGAAGTATCGCAAAAATTGAGAAGTAAAATCTTTTTTTCATAAAATATGTATTAATGTTAACAAATGGAGATATTATATCGCAGCAAATTTAAGTGAAAGAGAGAAGTAGCTTGTGTATTTATTGTTATTTATAAGTACATAAATTGACAAAAAAATGACATAAAAAAGGTTTTTTGATATTGATTGAAAGCAATTGGAGCTTTTAATTTAAATTATTTAATTCCGGCGCTTGAAAGAAACGAAAAATTTCGTCCGTAAATGATCATAATTTCAGGCAAACCACCATCCTGAAAATATCATTTTATCAACATAACATACAATTCAACTGAAATTAAAAACAAAAAGCACCAATTTACCTTCGGTTTGTTATTTTAGATCAAGTTTATTGTTTCTATAAATCAGATATAAATTCAAATGAAATTATATGTATACTTTTGTATTCCCAATGCTAAATAAAAAAAACACGGAGTATGAAATTTACAAAAATGCACGGTACCGGAAATGACTATATATATGTCAACGGTTTAGTCGAGACTATTGAAAACCCTGCCGAGTTTTCCATCCAATACAGCGATAGACACAAAGGAATAGGATCAGACGGTTTGGTAATGATTTTAGCATCTGACACCTGCGATTTCCGTATGCGTATGTTCAATGCCGATGGGTCGGAATCGGAAATGTGTGGTAACGCTTCTCGCTGCATAGGTAAATACGTTTACGACAAAGGATTGACTAACAAAACAACACTTACGCTCGAAACACTTGCCGGCGTTAAAGTACTTCAGCTTTTTATAGGCGATGACCAAAAGGTCGAAAAAGTAACGGTTGATATGGGCGAACCCATTCTGGATGCGTCGCGAATTCCTGTTACATCCGACAAAAACAGAGTGATCGATGAACCGGTAACTTTCAACTCCGAAATCCAATTCAATATCACCACAGTATCCATGGGCAACCCTCATGCTGTAATTTTCACAACAGACATCCTTCAACTCGATTTGCCAAAAATAGGACCTGTGATTGAAAATGCAGCCATCTTTCCACGCCGTTCGAACACTGAATTTATTGAAGTTTTAACTAACAACCATGTAAAAATGCGCGTTTGGGAACGAGGTTCCGGCGAAACAATGGCCTGCGGAACAGGAGCATGTGCCTCTGTTGTAGCCGGAGTTCTGAATGGATTGATTTCGCGCCGCACCACTGTGGAGCTACTTGGAGGCGAACTTACTATAGAATGGAAGGAAGAAGATAATCATGTTTACCTCACCGGAGGAGCAAGCACTGTATTTGAAGGAGAAATTTGAACCGTGTTGAACATGCTCCATTGAGTCGGAGCGATTCAAAACAAAAAAAATAACACAGATAAACATTGTGTGTAAACACTTTGACTTCACTTTATAGAAAAAAAAATACATCATAAAAAATATATAAAATGGCACTTATCAACGATAATTTTATAAAAATACCTGCGACTTATCTTTTCTCGGAAATAGCCAAAAGAGTAGCCGACCATAAAGCTGCGCACCCTGAAGCTAACATTATAAGAATGGGAATTGGAGACGTGAGCCTTCCCCTACCCGATGCCGCCGTGGATGCAATGATAAAAGCAGCCGAAGAACAGCGTCATGCTAAAACTTTTCGTGGCTACGGCCCCGAACAAGGTTATGCTTTTTTGCGCGACACCATTGTGCTGAACGATTTCAGTTCTAAAGGGATCAATATCGAAGCTGATGAAATTTTCGTAAGCGATGGAGCCAAAAGCGATACAGGTAATATTGGCGATATTTTCAGTATAAATAACCGCATAGCCATTACCGACCCGAGCTATCCGGTATATGTGGACACCAACGCCATGGGTGGACGCGCCGGGGAACCAAACGAACAAAATGTATGGTCGAACCTTGTATATTTACCTTGCAACGCAGCTAACAATTTCGTTCCGGAATTACCTGCCGAAAAAGTGGATATCATTTATTTATGCTACCCCAACAATCCAACAGGCACCACGCTTACAAAAAAACAGCTGGCCGTTTGGGTAAAATATGCCAAAGAAAATAATGCTGTAATCCTTTTCGATGCTGCTTACGAGGCATTTATCACTGAGAAAAACGTTCCTCACAGTATTTACGAAATTGAAGGAGCTCAGGAAGTGGCTATCGAATTCCGCAGTTTTTCGAAAACTGCCGGATTTACAGGCACACGTTGTGGATACACGGTTGTACCAAAAGCACTGACTGCCTTTTCCGAAACCGGAGAAAAAATAATGCTGAATAAACTATGGAACCGCCGGCATTCAACAAAATTCAACGGCACTTCATATGTGGTTCAGCGCGCTGCCGAAGCTACTTACAGCAGTGAAGGAAAAGAACAGGTAAAAGCATTGATTGCTTTCTATACCGAAAATGCGCGCATCATACGCGAAGGACTTTTGAAAGCCAACTACACTATATTTGGTGGCGTTAACGCACCTTATGTATGGGCAAAAGCTCCCGAAGGCATGGGCAGCTGGGAATATTTCGACCATTTATTAAAGGAAAAAAACATAGTAACAACACCCGGAGCTGGATTTGGCCTCAGCGGCGAAGGATTTGTAAGGTTCTCGGCATTTGGTAGCCGCGAAGCCACCATCGAGGCCATGCAGCGAATTGTCAATCAATAACAAAGTTGAACTATTGAAATAACATCAGCATTTATCTTATTTATTATCAGCAGAACAGGATCCGAAATAATCGGATCCTGTTCTTTTTTTGTTTATATCATTCAATAATTGTATGATCCTTTTGTATGTATACAAGAGACAAATTTTTTACATTCAAAAACACAGATTCAAACAAAATCCTCCTTTTCCAGCTTTTATAGACACTTCCAAGAGGCAAAACACCTCACAAAATCATCAAAATAGTGTTTTATAACATGTTTTTTACAAAACAAAATACATGTTGTATTTCATTCCACTTTACATATTGAAAGCATATTTACGTTTTTAATTTACAAATGAAATAAAAAATAAGAATTTAATTACACATCCACACACAAGCAAAGATAAATATATTATTTTGATACATTTTAAATGTATCTATTATCTTTTTGATTATTTTTGCAATGTTCAATAAACATAAAGACAGCGATTACGCATTTTATGTGACATAATGAAATTTACAAGAATAATATAATCATTAATCATTTAAAAAGAGAATGTATGAAAAAGAGAAAAATTTTTACAATTGTGGCAATTGCCCTCTTCGTTACAACAAGTAGCAAAGCACAGGAATTTTCGGTGAATACCGACATTGTAAGTTCGTATGTTTGGCGAGGTACTCAATACTCGGGCGTCTCAATTCAACCCACACTGCAATTCAGCACCGGCGGTTTTTCGATCGGCTCATGGGGATCGGCCGGATTCGATGGTTTTTTGGAAATGGACTTGTATGCTAAATATGCTTTCGACTTCGGACTGTCGGTAGGATTAACCGACTACTACTATCCAGGAAGTGATTATTTTGATTTAAGCAAAGCATCAGGCGCTCATGGTTTAGAATTGAATTTAGGATATGCCATAGGCAGTTTGTCAATTGGAGCCAATTATATATTTAACGAAGCCGGAGATGCCGGCACTGTTGGAGGCGACAAATACTTTGAGCTGGGCTATGCGTTTGAGAAATTCAGCATTTTTGCAGGCGCAGGTGATGGCTGGCATTCAAATACAGGCGATTTCAAATTGGTTAATATCGGCATCAGCTCAACAAAGGTGATTAAAATCAGCGACACCTTCTCCATTCCTTTAAAAACCACAGCAATATTAAATCCCGCCACCGAACAGTTTATGCTGGTCGCCGGAATTACATTGTAAGTTCAAAAACAAATCAATATAGATCATAATATTTTAAAAGCAATAAAATATGAAAAAAATCGAAGCAATAATCAGAAAATCACAGTTTGAAGAAGTTTCAGAAGCACTTCACGAAGTAGGTATCGACTTTTTCACATACTGGGATGTAACCGGTGTAGGCAACGAAAAATCGGGAGCAGTATACAGATCGGTAGTTTATGAAACCAGACTGATAGAAAGGCGTACAATTTCGTTTGTTTGTCGCGACAAATTTGTGGACGCAGCCACAGATGCAATAGTGAAATCGGCTCACACCGGCGAAATGGGAGATGGGAAAATATTCATTTCAACCATTGACGAATCAGTACGTATTCGCACCGGCGAAAAAGGTCCGGAATCATTATACATAAAAGAATAATCATCATCTAAAAATATACATTATGGATTTAACAGGATTAACATCAGGGCTAAACACCTTTTGGGTACTTATTACGGCAGCATTGGTTTTCTTTATGCAAGCAGGGTTTGCATTGGTCGAAGCAGGCTTTACCCGATCAAAAAACACAACCAACATATTATTCAAAAATTTAATGGATTTTTGTATCGGAACAATTGTTTTCTGGCTGATAGGATACGGCTTAATGTTTGGATCAGGTAACGGATTCATAGGAGCAGTTGAATTATTATCAAAAACAGACCATGGCGCAGCTTTAGGCATACCTAACATGGCATTCTTTTTCTTCCAATTGGTATTTGCCGCCACAGCAGCAACCATCGTATCAGGAGCCATGGCCGAACGCACGAAGTTCATATCTTATTTGGTTTATAGCGCAGTTATTTCTACAATCATTTATCCTATATCGGGACACTGGATTTGGGGAGGTGGATGGCTAGCCCAAATGGGAATGCACGACTTTGCCGGTTCAACTGTTGTTCACTCCGTAGGTGGATGGTTAGCATTAACGGGAGCTTGGATACTCGGTCCGCGCATCGGCAAATATAAAAACGGAAAAATCAATGCTATACCCGGACACAGCATTACTTTGGGTGCATTAGGCGTATTTATACTCTGGTTGGGCTGGTTTGGCTTTAATCCGGGATCTACATTAAGCTTGTCGAACACGGAATTGGTGGCCAATATATTTGTAACTACCAATGCTGCAGCTGCAGCCGGTGGTATCGCAGCGCTTGCTATCACATGGATTCGCTATGGAAAACCAGGCTTAAGCATGTCATTAAACGGCGTTTTGGCCGGACTTGTAGCAATAACAGCCGGTTGCGACACGGTAACGCCAGGAGGAGCTATATTAATAGGATTGATGGCAGGTACGCTTGTAGTGTTTGCAGTAGAATTTTTTGATAAGGTGCTGAAAATAGATGATCCAGTGGGTGCAATTTCCGTACATGGCATAAACGGGGCTTTTGGAACCATCATGGTTGGCTTATTTGCCGAAGGAAACGGAATCAAAGGTTTATTCTATGGCGGAGGAACCGATTTGCTGGTAACCCAGTTGATAGGAGTCGGAGCGGTTGCTGCTTGGGCAATCGGCACAGGTCTGGTTCTTTTCTTGGCACTGAAACAAACCATAGGTCTACGCGCAACCAAGAAAGAAGAAGAAAATGGACTTGATTATTACGAACATGGAGAAAGAGCTTATAATTGAATTTTCTACCAGCACGATATTTTAAACAAGTATAATCTATTGATTGAAAGAAAAGAGAAAATAGATTTAGCATATAAAATTTGAAGAAAAGTCCGGAATCAATTAATATTATTTACATTTCATTTATTTCTAATGAAACCGGAAACAAACTTAAAGATATAAATCGTGTGTTTTTTTAGTTTTATTGTTACAGACAGTCTACTTCGTGAGAAATGGACTGTCTTTTTTATACCAAAACAAATGTATTTAGACAATTATGTTATATATTTAAATACATTTCAAACATTTTAATGCGATTTCCTTGTTTTTATTTACTTTTTAGTTTGAATATCAAAAACAATATTGTATTTTTGCAGTCGAAAGAACAGAATTTACTTTTTGACACAGATTCCATTTTTTATTTATCACATTCACACATTATACTGAATAAATACTGTCAAATATTTTAATTCAGAAAAAAAACACAGACAAAATGAAAAAAATTGAAGCAGTGATTCGTAAATCAAAATTTGAAGATGTAAAACAGGCTTTGTACGATGCCGACATCGATTGGTTTTCATATTGGGACATTACCGGACTCGGCAAATCAACCGAAGAACAAGTAGTACGCGGTCAGGTTTTTAAATCAGGATACATACAACGCCGCATGATATCCATTGTCATTCGGGATATTAATCTTGAGAAAACAGTAAATGCCATACTGAATTCAGCATGGACAGGCGAAACAGGAGATGGGAAAATCTTTGTGTATGACATTGAAGAAACTTATCGTATCCGCACTAAAGAATCCGGGCCAAGCGCTTTGTACAACAAAGAATAAAGTAAATCCATTGCAAATCTTTACAGCACACACAAACAAAAAAAAATGAAGAAATATATTACACTTTTTATAATGTCGGCACTTTTATCGCCACCTATTTTGGCTCAAACTTCGACGCCGACTATCGACACCGGCGACACAGCATGGATGATCGTTGCAATTGCATTGGTTTTATTTATGTCAATTCCAGGACTTTCGTTATTCTATGGAGGTCTGGTTCGACGTAAAAACGTATTGAACATATTCATGCAAGTTTTTATTTTAGTTGCCGTTATCAGTATCGAATGGGTGGTAGTAGGGTATAGCAATGCATTCGGATCAAATTCTATTGACTGGCTTAAACCCTACTTTGGAGGTTTCGATTGGGTACTCCTAAACAACATAAACATAAGTGATTTAAGCCCATATTATATATCACATTCGCAACACGCAGCCGATGGTAGCACTGTTGGAACTATACCACATTTGATTTTTATCATGTTCCAGTGCATGTTTGCTGTCATAACGCCAGCACTTATAATCGGAGCTTTTGCCGAACGAATAAGTTTTAAAGGTTTTCTTGTCTTTTCATTGTTGTGGTCATTGTTTATTTATAACCCGGTCGCACATTGGGTATGGTCGGCCGATGGCTGGCTATATAAACTTGGCGCACTCGATTTCGCAGGTGGAACAGTTGTTCATATCAACGCCGGGATCGCTGCCATTGTTACCGCCGTAATGTTAGGAAAACGCCGCGACTATAAAGGTCATGCGTTGCCCCCTCACAACATCACCTATGTAGTCATAGGAGCAGCCATGCTTTGGGTGGGTTGGTTCGGATTTAACGCAGGTAGCGGATTGGCCGCTGACGGCCTTTCGGCAAATGCCCTAATGGTCACTCATATAGCAGCAGCAACAGCCGCTCTCACTTGGGCATTGCTCGAATGGTTTATCGATAAAAGACCAACGATAGTTGGTATTAGCACCGGTGCAGTAGCAGGCTTGGTTGCGGTTACACCAGCCGCCGGCTTTGTGGGCGTAAGTGCTGCAATTGTCATCGGAATAGCCGTTTCGTTAATCTGCTTTGTAATGGTAGCCTACGTAAAACCAAAATTAGGCTACGATGACTCTCTCGACGCTTTCGGGGTACATGGAGTCGGAGGTATTATCGGGGCTATTTTAACCGGAGTTCTTGCAAGTCCATTTATTCAATCCAGTTATAGTGGAGTCATTTACGGAAATTTTCATCAATTATGGATACAGTTATTAGCTATAGGTGCAACGATTATATTCTCGGGCATCGGCACATTTATTATTTTTAAAATTACTGATCAATTAGTTGGAATCCGCGCCAAGGACAAACACGAAGCCATTGGACTCGACGAAACACAACACGGCGAAACAGCCTATACAAATTTTGACTAGAATAGTTGAAGAATTTTATAAATTTGTTTTGTAGAGACAACACAAAGTATATGGAAGATTAAAAAAATGAAATTAGATTTTCAAATCTGGTTTATTTCCCATAGTGTCATACGCGGTGAATAAAAAAAGATGATTTACCGTGTGTTTTTTAGTTTTATTGTTTCGGACAGGCTACTTCGTGATGAAATGGTCTGTTCATTTTTTTCTCTCTTGGATTCACAAATTAGGTAAGACAGGATAAAAACACAGTCAACACTCCGTACATCTACTTTCGATAATTTAAATTATATTTGTACACAAAGCCACGGTTCAAATAAAAAGCAGATGAACTGAACAATTCAACTTTGCAAAACATATATCAATTCGATTATATATCGGTAGTTTTAGTATCAATATGAAACAATTTAAATAAAATTTGTTTCATATCAAAACAATAAATGAAATATATTATAAAAAAGCTATTAAAAATTGCAATTAACTATCATTTTATTTAATTTTGCAGTAAAATAAAAACATAAAGAAAGCATATTGCGATTAATAGTAAAAAACAATCAAACAAAACATCAAATAACACAACAATTATGTCAGCATTAAGATTTAAAGCAGTAGAAGAAGCTTTCAAGAAAAAAGCTTTATGTGTTACACCCCCATCGAAATTTACCACTGACTATTATGGTAAATATGTATTTACAAAATCCGTAATGGCTAAATATCTGTCGAAAGATATCATGAAGTCGTTGAATAATGCCATTGAACAAGGCGTTACACTTGACAGCAGCATAGCAGATGATGTAGCTACCGGAATGAAAATGTGGGCAATGGAACTTGGTGCTACACATTACACACACTGGTTTCAACCATTAACAGATGGAACTGCTGAAAAACATGATTCATTTATTGATTATGCCGGAGCTCCGGGCGAAGCAATTATTGAAGATTTTTCGGGAAAACTATTGGCACAACAGGAACCGGACGCATCATCATTTCCCAGCGGGGGCATACGCAGCACTTTCGAAGCCCGTGGATATACAGCATGGGATCCTTCTTCTCCTGCTTTTGTTGTGGACGATACTTTATGTATTCCTACTATTTTCATTTCATACACAGGCGAATCGCTCGATTTGAAAGCGCCACTCCTGAAATCTATTTCGGCTATCAACAAAGCAGCAACAGCAGTTTGCCAGATTTTTGATCCTAAAGTAAAAAAAGTAATTTCGTATCTGGGTTGGGAACAGGAATACTTTTTGGTTGACGAAGGTTTATATGCCACCCGTCCCGACCTAATGCTTACCGGTCGCACTTTGATAGGTCATGAATCGGCCAAAAACCAACAAATGGAAGATCATTATTTTGGAGCCGTTCCTACCCGCGTTGCCGCTTATATGAAAGATCTTGAATTCGAAGCTTATAAATTCGGCATTCCATTAAAGACCAGACACAACGAGGTAGCTCCGAATCAGTTCGAATTAGCGCCAATTTTCGGGGAATGCAATTTAGCTGTCGATCAGAACCTTTTGGTTATGTCGATAATGAAAAGAGTGGCTCGCCGCCACAGCTTCCGTGTGCTGCTTCACGAAAAACCATTTGCAGGTATCAACGGATCAGGAAAACACAACAACTGGTCACTGGGTACCGATACCGGCGTTGGACTATTGACACCTGGAAAAACACCAGAGGAAAACCTTCAGTTCATTACTTTCTTAGTCAACATTTTGATGGCTGTCTTTAAAAACAATGCTATTCTAAAAGCGTCGATCATGACCGCCCAGAATGCACACCGCCTGGGCGCCAACGAGGCACCTCCGGCAATTGTTTCGGCTTTCCTTGGAACTCAGATTTCGGCAGTACTTGATAAACTCGAAAATAGCACCAGCGATGAAGCCATCGTAATGGATGCCAAAAAACGCTTGAGTCTGGGCATTGCTCACATTCCGGAAGTATTGCTCGACAACACCGACCGCAACCGTACTTCTCCATTTGCATTTACCGGTAACCGTTTCGAATTCCGCGCTGTAGGCTCGTCGGCCAACTGCTCGTCGGCAATGGCAACTTTAAATACTGCTGTAGCAGCTCAATTAGTAGAATTTAAAGCCACTATAGATGCTAAAATTGCAGCAGGAGCTACTGAACAAAGTGCTATATTCGAAGTTATTAAGTCTTATATTAAAGCATCTAAAGCCATTCGTTTTGATGGAAATGGCTACAGCGATGCATGGAAAGTGGAAGCTGCTAAACGTGGATTGGATTGCGAAACCAGCGTTCCGGAAATTTATAAAGCGTTCACGACTGCCGAAAGCGTGAAATTGTTCGAATCCATGGGTGTACTTACCGAAAAGGAATTACATGCCCGCAACGAAGTAAAATGGGAAACATACACCAAATGGATACAAATTGAAGCACGTGTTTTAGGCGATTTATCAATGAATCACATTATTCCGTTAGCAACCCGCTATCAGAGTTTCCTGCTTGACAATGTAAGTAAAATAAAAACAGTATTTACAGGGGAAAAAGCAGATAAATTGAGCACACTGGATACTGCATTGATCGTTGAAATAGGCGAGCGCATTGCATCCATTAAAAATGCGGTGGACGATATGGTGGATACCCGTCGTCAGGTCAATAAAATTGAACATGAATACGAAAAAGCAGTAGCCTATCACGACAAAGTATTACCATATTTCGACATCATTCGATACAATACAGACAAACTGGAAATGATTATTGACGACGAAATGTGGACATTGCCTAAATATCGCGAACTCTTATTTATACGATAAGCCTTTTATTATTATATAAATAATGACAACAAGATGGTGGGAGGCTTTATTCAGAGTACTCCCACTATTTGTAAAAAACAAACAATAAAACACAGTGATTACGCTGAGTTTAATGAAGTATTAAACTCATTAAAAATACTTATTTATGATTTCGAATCAGGTAAACAAAGATGACTATGAGCAGCGTTCGCTGTATTCATTTCAAAACGAACATGATGCTTGCGGAGTAGGCCTTGTATTGAATCTTTTTGGCGAAAAATCGCACGAGATAGTTGAAAAAGGACTGCAGGTATTGGAAAATATGGTTCATCGGGGTGCAGAAAGCGCCGATAATAAAACCGGCGATGGTGCCGGCATGATGGTTCAAATCCCTCACGAGTTTATTTTACTGCAAGGCATTCCTGTGCCTGCAAAAGGAAAATACGGAACCGGAATTGTTTTTCTACCCAAAGAAATATCAAAAGCCGAACTTTGCCTGAATGTAATCAAAGAAACAGTTGAAAAAGAAGGATTAACGCTTTTTGCTACCCGCGATGTACCCGTCAATAGTGATATTTTAGGCGAAATTTCGGCGTCCAACGAACCTGCCATCAAACAAATATTTGTTACGGGAGCCAACAGCCAGGACGAACTCGAACACAAACTATATGTGGTTCGCAAAAAAATTGAGAAATCAATTCTCAAATCAAATATTGCCAAAGAACGTAGTTTTTATATCGTAAGCCTATCCACCAAACAAATGGTTTACAAAGGTATGCTTACCTCTTTACAACTTCGCGAATATTATCCCGACCTTACAAACGTAAATTTCACAAGCGGCATTGCATTGATCCACTCCCGTTTCAGCACCAACACTTTCCCAACCTGGGATTTGGCACAACCATTTCGTCTATTGGGACATAACGGCGAAATCAACACCATACGCGGTAACCGTCAATGGATGGAGTCGCGCGAAAGCGTTTTGAAATCGGATCAACTGGGCAACCTGCAGGAATTATATCCTATCGTTCAACCCGGCATGAGCGACAGTGCAACATTAGACAACGTACTCGAATTTCTTGTGATGTCGGGCAAAAGCCTCCCACATGCCATGGCCATGCTTGTTCCCGAAAGCTGGAACCAGAAAAATCCAATTTCCGACAACTTACGTGCATTTTACGAATACCACAGTACATTTATGGAACCATGGGATGGCCCTGCCACTCTGCTATTCAGCGATGGACGGTATGCAGGCGGAATGCTCGACCGCAATGGTTTACGTCCGGCGCGCTACCTTGTTACACACGACAACCTGATGATCATTGCTTCCGAAACCGGAACAATTGAATTTGAACCTTCGCGCATCAAAGAAAAAGGGAGACTGAAACCCGGAAAAATGCTGATGGTGGACACCGAATTAGGTCAGATCTATTACGACAATGAGCTAAAAGAAGGACTGGCGAAAGCTTTCCCGTATCGCGAGTGGCTGAACCGCAACTGCATAAGTCTGGACAATATTTCTTCAGGGCGAAGTGTGAAAAACGAAATCAACAACTACGCAACCCTCATGCACGCTTTTGGTTATTCGAAAGAAGATGTTGAACGGCTTATCCTTCCCATGTCGAACGATGGATATGAACCCACCTCATCGATGGGAAATGATGTAGTGTTGTCTTTATTTTCGGACAAGCCACAACGATTGTTTAATTATTTCCGACAGCAGTTTGCTCAGGTTACCAATCCTCCCATCGATCCGATTCGTGAAGAATTAGTAATGTCATTAACAGGTTATATCGGTTCTGTACACCAAAACCTGCTCGAAGCTGCACCCGAAATTTGTAAAATGGTAAAACTGAAAAGCCCCGTACTTACAAATTCTGAATTCGACATATTAAGCAACCTTCAATACAAAGGATTTTCTACCATCTCATTACCAATGCTTTTCGATCCTAAAAAGGGAACAAAAGGTTTGGAATCGGCCATTCAGGAACTTTGTCTTTCGGTAGAAAAAGCAGTGGACGATGGCAAAAACTACATAGTACTCAGCGACCGTGGCGTTGATGCCACTCACGCTCCTATTCCTTCGCTACTGGCAGTTTCTGCTGTTCATCTCTATCTTGTTCAGAAAAGAAAAAGAATGCAGATTGATATTGTAGTTGAATCGGCCGAACCGCGTGAAGTGATGCATTTTGCCCTTTTATTTGGTTTTGGAGCCAATGCTGTGAATCCCTATATGATTTTTGCCATTATCAACGAAAAAATCAAATCGGGCGATATCAACATGGATTTGGATACCGCCAAAAAACATTATATCAAAGCCATTAACAAAGGTTTGCTTAAAGTGCTCTCTAAAATGGGTAATTCAACGCTTCGCAGTTATCGAGGCGCCCACATTTTCGAAGCCATTGGTATTTCGTCCCTGTTTTTGGATAAATACTTCAAAGGTATTTCGTCGGCTATTGGTGGCATCGACATTGAAGACGTTGCCAACGAGGTGATCAGACCTCATAAAGAAGCATTTTTCCCTGAAGAAGGAACCGATCCATCGCAATTGTACAACATGGGAGTTTACAATTACCGTGTTGATGGAGTGGAACATGCATGGAATCCTGAAACAATTGCGCGTTTGCAAATTGCAACAAGAACAAACGATTATCAAAAATACAAGGATTACGTAAAAGCAGTCGACGAAAAAGCTGCTCCTATTTTCATTCGTGACTTCATTGAATACAAGCGCAATCCAATCGACATCAACGAAGTAGAGCCCGTAGAAAATATAATGAAGCGTTTTGTTACAGGCGCCATGTCCTACGGTTCTATCAGCCGTGAAGCTCACGAAGCTATGGCCATGGCTATGAACATAATAGGTGGACGAAGCAATACGGGAGAAGGCGGTGAAGATCCGGAACGTTACAAAAAAAGAGAAGATGGATTAAGCACTCGAAGTGCCATTAAACAGGTAGCTTCAGGCCGCTTCGGTGTGACAGCCGAATACCTGATCAATGCCGACGAGATTCAGATTAAAATTGCGCAGGGAGCAAAACCAGGCGAAGGAGGACAGCTTCCGGGACATAAAGTTGATAAAATCATTGCGAAAACCCGTCACTCTATCCCGGGCATTTCGTTGATTTCACCTCCACCTCACCACGATATTTATTCTATTGAGGACTTGGCTCAGTTGATTTTCGATCTTAAAAACATCAATCCAACTGCGGTGATCAGCGTGAAACTGGTTTCAGAAACCGGTGTGGGAACTATTGCAGCGGGTGTGGCCAAAGCCAAAGCGGATTTAATACTGATTAGCGGTGCCGAAGGTGGAACCGGAGCAAGCCCTTCAAGTTCAATCAAACATGCCGGACTTCCACTGGAAATAGGACTTGCCGAAACACAACAAACACTTGTGTTGAACAACCTGCGTGGACAAATCAAATTACAGGCCGACGGTCAGCTTAAAACAGGCCGCGACATTGTAGTTGCAGCCATGCTTGGCGCTGAAGAATATGGATTTGCCACCAGCGCTTTGTTAATACTTGGTTGCGTAATGATGCGTAAATGCCATCTGAATACCTGCCCTGTGGGTGTAGCTACTCAGGATGAAGTATTGCGCAAGCATTTTACAGGGAAACATGAATACCTTGTGAATTTCTTCCATTTCATTGCTCAGGATGTACGCGAACATCTAGCACAACTTGGTTATCGTCAGCTCGATGACATCATCGGACATACCGAACTACTTGAACGCAAAGTGATTGAAGGAAATCCTAAGTTTAAAAAAGTTGATTTAGCCAGAATTCTTTTCGTTCCGGCTCAAAACGCGAATGTTGCTTTGCGTCATGTAAAGAATCAGGATCATAAAATCGACAAAGTACTTGATCGGGAACTGATTAAGAAATCATTACCTGCGCTTGACTTGTGTATGCCGGTGGAAATGAAATACAATATCAAAAACACGAACCGTACTGTCGGCGCTATGCTTTCGGGCGAAATTGCCAAACGTTATGGCCAGGCGGGTTTGCCGGTTGACACCATCAAAGTCTATTTCAATGGGTCAGCGGGTCAGAGTTTTGGCGCTTTCCTCAGCAAAGGTATATTTTTCGAGTTAACGGGTGAGGCCAACGATTATGTAGGCAAAGGACTTTCAGGAGGTAAAATCATTGTGAAAGCTCCAAAAGAAAGCACTTTTAAACCCGAGAAAAATATAATTGCTGGAAATACAATTCTTTACGGAGCTACTTCGGGAGAAATGTATATCAACGGTGTCGTTGGCGAACGTTTCTGTGTTCGTAATTCCGGAGCTACAGCTGTAGTAGAAGGCGCCGGCGATCATTGCTGCGAATACATGACCGGAGGACGCACCGTGGTGCTCGGGAAAACAGGACGTAACTTCGCTGCCGGAATGAGTGGTGGTGTGGCCTATGTATTGGACGAATCGGGCGATTTTGATTTCTTCTGTAACATGGAAATGGTGGAATTATCGTTGATTGAAGACAGTCACGACAGCAAAGAGCTGAAAGGATTGATCGAAAATCACTACAAATACACCAATAGCGAACGAGCAAAACATATTCTTGACAACTGGAAAATTTATGTTGACAAATTTATAAAAGTCGTTCCTATCGAATACAAAAAAGTATTGCAGGAAGAAAAAATGGAAGCCATCAACAAAAAAATAGCACAGGTTGAGCGCGATTATTAGTAGTCCCCAAAACCAACAAAAAGACAATTCAGAAAGAATAAACAATAAAATTAGTACAAACAATTAACAGGCCAACCAAAAACGCTCCCTCGGGAGATGTAGAGGGGCATCAACAATATGGGAAATCCAAAAGCATTTATAACTATTCCCCGAAAAGAAGCAGGATACCGACCTGTAAGCGAACGCATTTACGACTTCGGGGAAGTAGAACAGACATTGAACCGCGAAGACCGCAAGCTACAAGCCTCGCGCTGTATGGATTGTGGCATACCATTTTGCCATTGGGCCTGTCCGTTGGGCAATAAAATGCCCGAATGGCAGGATTTGATTTACAAAGGGAAATGGAAAGAAGGTGTTGAATCTTTACATGAAACAAATAATTTTCCTGACTTTACGGGGCGTATCTGTCCGGCGCCTTGCGAAAAATCATGCGTACTGGCTTTGCACGAAGCGCCTGTCACCATTCGCGAAAACGAAGCGGCAGTCACCGAAGTTGCTTTTACCGAAGGTATGATTGTGGCACATCCGCCCAAAACCCGTACCGGTAAAAAAGTGGCCGTCGTTGGCTCGGGACCCGCCGGACTGGCAGCAGCTCAGCAGCTCAACCGTAAAGGCCATAGTGTAACCATTTTCGAAAAAGACAACAGCCTTGGAGGTTTAATGCGTTATGGAATTCCTAACTTCAAACTCAATAAAAACGTGATCGATCGCCGTTTAAATCAATTACTCGAAGAAGGCATTGAATTTAAACCCAATTGCGAAGTAGGTAAAGATATTTCGGGAGAAGAAGTCATGAAAAGCTTCGATGCTGTTTGTATTGCCATTGGTGCAGGCCATCCTCGCGATATTCAGCCCGAAGGACGTGACCTGAAAGGGATACATTTCGCCATGGAATTTTTGAGTCAGCAAAATCAGTTGATTATGGGCGAAAACGTTCCGGCCGATAAAATAATAAATGCCAAGAACAAACATGTTCTGGTAATTGGTGGTGGAGATACCGGTTCCGACTGTGTAGGAACATCCATTCGTCAGGGAGCTGTAAAAGTAACTCAAATTGAAATACTCCCCCAACCTCCTGTAGGCAAAAATCCCGACACGCCTTGGCCTTATTATCCTACAATTCTGAAAACGTCAAGTTCGCACATGGAAGGTTGTACCCGCAAATGGAGTCTGAACACCAAACAATTTAATGGTAAAAACGGAAAAGTCACAGAGGTACTTGTGGAAGAAGTAGAATGGAAAAAAGACGAGACCGGACGCTTCAACATGCAACCTACCGGAAAAACAGAAACCATCAAAGCCGATCTTGTATTTCTGGCCTTGGGATTTGTTCATCCGGTACAGGAAGGACTACTTACCGAGCTTGGCGTTAAATTCGACGGACGTGGCAATGTGGCTGTCGATGCACAAAGCAAAAGTTCGGTAGCCAAAGTTTTTGCCACCGGCGATGCTGCTATCGGTGCAAGTCTTGTGGTTCGTGCCATTGCATTGGGGCGCAAAGTGGCTGAAGATATTCATAAATCTTTATAAAAAGACCTTAAAAATTAAATATTATGTGTGGAATAGTATGTTCATTTAATATAAAACAACCTGTACAGGAATTACGTCCTCAAGTACTTAAAATGTCCAAGAAAATTCGTCATCGTGGGCCGGATTGGTCCGGGATTTTCTCGAACGACAAAGCCATTCTTGCGCACGAGCGATTGTCGATTGTGGATCCGGAATCGGGAAAACAACCTTTGTTCAGCAAGGACGGAAAACTCGTGCTCGCTGTCAATGGCGAAATTTACAACCATCAGGAAATACGAAAACAATTCGAAGGGAAATATGAATTTCTTACCAAATCCGATTGCGAAGTCATTCTCGCTTTGTATCGCGAAAAAGGACCTGATTTTCTTGAAGATCTGAACGGCATTTTTGCATTTGCGCTTTACGATATCGAAAATGATGTTTTCATGATTGGTCGCGATCACATCGGTATCATTCCGCTTTATCAGGGATGGGACAAAGCAGGAACTTATTATGTGGCTTCCGAATTGAAAGCGCTCGAAGGGTATTGTACCGAAATTGAGGAATTTTTACCGGGTCAGTTTTACTACAGTCCCGACGGGAAACCAACACAATGGTATTTGCGGGAATGGATGAGTTACGAAACTGTAAAAAACAACACATCGGATATCGACGAACTTCGTGTTGCTCTCGAAGCTGCTGTGGAACGTCAGTTGATGACCGATGTGCCTTATGGCGTATTGCTTTCGGGTGGGCTCGATTCCTCCATTATTTCGGCAATTGCCAAAAAGTATGCATCAAAACGCATTGAATCAGGCAACATTCAGGATGCCTGGTGGCCTCAACTTCACTCTTTCGCAGTAGGACTTGTCGGTTCGCCCGACCTTGCTGCCGCACGCAAGGTGGCCGATCATATCGGAACCATACATCACGAAATTAATTTCACAGTACAGGAAGGTCTCGATGCCATACGCGATGTGATTTATCATGTCGAAACTTACGATGTTACCACCATTCGTGCCAGTACGCCCATGTATTTGCTGGCACGCGTTATCAAATCGATGGGTGTAAAAATGGTATTATCGGGCGAAGGTGCAGACGAAATATTTGGTGGATACCTTTATTTTCACAAAGCGCCCAATGCCGAAGAATTCCACAAAGAAACTGTCAGAAAGCTTGATAAACTTCATCTTTACGATTGCCTGCGTGCCAACAAATCATTAGCATCCTGGGGCGTAGAAGGACGTGTTCCATTCCTCGACAAGGAATTTATGGATGTGGCCATGCGCTTAAATCCGAAAGATAAAATGGCAGGAAACGGAAAAATGGAAAAATGGATACTTCGCAAAGCTTTCGAGGATTATCTTCCCGAAAGCGTTACCTGGCGACAAAAAGAACAATTTTCGGACGGCGTTGGCTACAACTGGATAGACACGCTACGCGAAATGACAAGTCAACTGGTGACCGACGAACAAATGGAAAAAGTAAATGAAACTTTCCCTGTCAATCCTCCGATGAACAAAGAAGAATATTACTATCGTACCATTTTTACAGATTTCTTCCCGTCCGAAGCAGCATCGAAATGCGTACCTTCGGTGCCTTCGGTGGCTTGCAGCACTCCTATTGCATTGGAATGGGATGCCGCATTCAAAAATCTGAACGATCCTTCGGGACGATCAGTATCAAGCGTGCACGAACAAGGATATAAATAAAATCTGTTGTTTTTTTGCAAACCGACCCGTCGAACGGACAGATTGGTTTACGTTTTATTATTTTTAAACTTTCATCCAATTGAAGTCAATGGATGAAGCACAAAAAAACCGGAAACTGAGTTTCCGGTTTTTTATATTCATTATAATTGGTTTTAAATCCAGCGTACAAAGCAAAAATCCATACGGTGTGGCAAATCTTCGTTTTTAGGGAACATGCGGAATGCATATTTAAACGAACCGGCCCTGTTCATTTGATAATCGATGTTGAAATAAAGTTTAGTTCCTTCTGATTTCACAAGTTGCAATTCCTCTACATCGTACAATATATCTTTGTTGTTCTCGCCTGAGCGTGTTACCACCATCTCTACTCCTACTCCTTTAAATTTCAAATCTTTAACGTCGAGCACCACATCAAGTTGATAGTCTTCGCCCACTTGCGGGTTTTGTATCAGATTTTCAGGGAAATTGGCACTTATCACGTCAATCGCATCCCAGCCCTGCGCCATTGTTTCTTTCCAGGCAGCAATTTCTTTTGCCTTTTCAAAATTATTTTCTTTTAAAACAGCCGAACGCGAAGCCAGTTTAGTGTAGAACTTTTCGATATAATCGTCGATCATACGTTTGGTAGTGTAACGTGGCGTAATCTGAGCGATAGAGTTTTTGATAAACTGAACCCATTCAGGTGAATATCCCTGTTCGTTCTTTTTAAAGTACAAAGGAATGATTTCATTTTCGAGCATACTGTAAATCGTAGTCGCATCGAGCTGATCCTGATGTTCCTGATTTTCGTAGGTACGTTTTTCGGTCAATGCCCATCCGGCGCCTTTCACATAGCCTTCGAGCCACCATCCATCGAGTACCGAGAAATTCAGCACTCCGTTCATCTGTGCTTTTTCGCCTGAAGTACCAGAAGCTTCCAACGGACGGGTTGGCGTATTCAGCCATATATCTACACCCGAAACCAGGCGTTTAGCAAGACGCATATCGTAGTTTTCGAGGAAAATCACTTTTCCGAGGAACTGCGGCATGCGAGAAATTTCGATGATGCGTTTGATCAATCCCTGACCTCCACCATCCGCAGGATGCGCTTTTCCGGTATACAGAAACTGTACAGGACGAACAGGATCATTTACAATGCGTTCCAAACGTTCAAGATCGGTAAACAAGAGATGAGCACGTTTATAAGTAGCGAACCGACGTCCAAAACCAATGATCAATGCATTAGGGTTAATAGATTCGATAATGGACATGATGCGCGATGGATCACCCTGATTTTTTAACCAGTTTTCGCTGAATTGGCCGCGTATAAAATTCACCAGTCGTTTTTTCATGAACATACGAGTATCCCATATTTCCTGATCGGGGATATCGTACACTTTTTGCCATATTTTAAGGTTCGACTGATCGTTGTAAAAATCCTTCGTAAAATACTTTTCGTACACCGCTTTCCATTCCGAAGCAGTCCAGGTAGGCAGGTGAACGCCGTTGGTCACATAATTAACATGCAATTCTTCAGGGAAATAACCTTTCCATATAGGATTAAACATTTCCTGCGAAACTTTACCATGCAACCAGCTGACCCCATTTACTTCCTGACAAGTATTACAAGCAAAAACGCTCATGCTGAATTTTTCGTTATGATCGCCGGGATGTTCGCGTCCCATGTCAATGAATTCATCCCAGGTCAGTTGAAGTTTCGAAGGATATTCGCTCATGTATTTACCAAAAAGTTCTTCGGTAAAGCTGTCGTGACCGGCAGGCACGGGAGTATGCACTGTGTAAAGCGATGTGGAACGCACCACTTCCAAAGCCTGTGCATAAGTAAGTCCACCAGCCACCAGATCCACCAATCGCTGTACATTGATCAGCGCTGCGTGTCCTTCGTTACAATGGTATACCTGCTTTTCGATGCCTAATTTTTTGAGGGCATGAATACCGCCGATACCCAGCATAATTTCCTGTTTCATACGGTTTTCCCAATCGCCACCATACAATTGATGCGTAATGGGACGGTCGAGTTCGCTGTTCATTTCATTATCGGTATCGAGCAGATAAAGCGCAATGCGACCTACCGATACCTTCCAGAGGTATGCATACACAATACGATCTGGATAAGGCACTTCAACCACTAAAGGCTGATCGTTGGCATCTTTCACCTGTTTGATAGGCAAATTATTAAAATTCTGAGCTTCGTACACCGGAATTTGTTGTCCGTCCACCGAAAGCGTTTGGGTAAAATAGCCATAACGATACAAGAAACCGATCGCCGTCATATCGATAGCACAATCGCTGGCTTCCTTCAAATAATCGCCGGCCAGCACACCCAAACCACCCGAATAAATTTTCAACACTTCGGTAAGTCCGTATTCCATGCTGAAATAAGCCACCGACGGTCTGTCTTTTCGAAGCGGAGTGTTTATATACGCTTCAAAATCGGCGTATATTCTGTTTAAATTCGCTATAAATTCACTATCGTTTCCGAGCGATACCAACTTTTCGTAACTTAAAATATTGAGCAATTGAACCGGATTAGAATTCGCTTCTATCCATGCCTGCGCATCGATGGTACGAAACATGTTTTTTGCTTCGCTGTTCCAAACCCACCACAGGTTGTGAGCAATTTCATCTAATTTTTTCAAACTTCCGGGTAAATTCGACTTTACGTTCATTACCTTCCAGTTGGGTTCGTTTACATTGTTAACCTTAATTTTCATAAACTTATACTTTTATTGAATACTAATACTTTAAATGTTATTTTCATTAGATATTGTAGCACAAAAATACGATAAAACTTCAAAGAAATAGGATAAAGCTCTGCTTATCATAAGTTTTAAAATTTCAAACGTTTGCACTCAACCGACCGAAACAAAGATCGATGTCGGGTAACAACTGAATATCAGATATTAAGGTAATCTTTTAGCTTTATTTGTCAGGGCAATGTTGTAGGCCTGATCGTAATATTGAATAAAATGCTTCCACAGTGCCCTTTCGGCAATTACAGCTGCATTTTTCCGAATGGTCTTTATTTCGTTTTCGTTACAGCGCGAAAATGCATACATCATTTGTGCAATATTGATGGCCACTTCGTAGCCATTATAATCCGAGCGCTGAATCACACCTACTCCCGTTTCGATGCCCTGCGGCCCCACCGAAGCCCACTGACCGAAACCCGAAAGATTGGTAGTGATGGTAGGCACCGAAAACGCTACGCTTTCGAGCGGAGTGTATCCCCAGGGTTCGTAATACGAAGGAAACACAGTTAAATCCATGCCGATCAGCAAATCATAATAGTTTTTATTAAAAATTCCGTCGGCGCCATTCAGGTACGATGGAACAAAGATCACTTTCACTCTTTCTTCGTGTTGATTATGAAAGTGAAACCAATCCAAAGCGCTCATTATTTTATCATTATAATAGTCGTGCAGTTCATGAGTACTGATCCTGTTGTACGAATAAAGTTTCGATTCGGGGTGTTTCAAGCTGTAAGCCAAATCGGTGCGGGCACTTTTCACCCAGGCGGGCACCATGATAAATGCAACGACCTGACGCTTCATATCGTCGAAATCGTACAAATGTTTGAGCGATTCAATAAATGTATCGATGCCTTTGTTTTTATATTCGTAACGACCAGCCGTACTTACAAAAAGGGCATTATCGTCTAACCCGTAACCGAGCAAAGTTTCGGCCACTTTCCGAAGCAATTGACGTGCTTCCGTACGTTTTGTGTCAAAAAGCTTTCCTGCAGGCACAAAATCATCTTCAAATCCATTGGGCGTCACCACATCCGGTTTTTTATCCAAAAGCTGCTCACATTCTACTGCTGTAATATCGCTCACCGTAGTAAAACAATCGACCACCTGTGCCGCAATCTTCTCAGTAGAATGTTTGGACACCATATTGAGTTCATACGCCATCTGGTCGCCATCATATTCCTGCATATAATCGTACAAAGGTTTATGATTTCCGGCGATAGAACGACCTATGGATGTGGCATGTGTTGTAAAAACTGTAGCAACGGCGGGAAGATGTTCCTTCACATAAAAAGCGCCGAAAGTAGTCATCCATTCGTTGAAATGAGCAATTACATTTTGCGTAGGCTGTAAATCGTAGAACCGATAATAACTTTCGATGATCATGCCGGTAGCATAACCAAACATCGACGATTCATCGTAGTCGCCATAAGCAGGCATCGAATTAACGCCTACCTGACTCCATACATGACCATAAATTTCGTTTTTGCGCAGCAGCAAAGGACTAAAATCTACAAGTACGGCAATAGGATTTCCGGGCACTGCCCAGCGGCCTACACGGATATCGAGCTGGTACTCGCGGGTTGTAAACTGTTTCCAATCAGTATAAAGTGTTTTATCTTCTACGAAATACGGATTCGGTTGATCGTTCCATACATCGGGTCCGATAAAAATGAGTTTGTCCTTAAGTTGTTGTTGCAGGGTTGCAGCACGGGTAGAAAGCACCGTGTAGATACCGCCCACCATATTACAAACTTCCCAACTTGTTTCAAAAATATATTCAGGGGCTTTAATATCTGCCATTCATTACAATTTTAAAAGAGCTGCAAAGTTAATCAAAAAAATGCTGAAAATCACACATTTTTTTATCCCCAAAACCCCTCCACTGTACTCGTCCCTCAAAAGGGCGTTAGTAAAACAAAAAAATAAAGAAAAACAAATACATTCACAGTTTTTTAATTGGAATTATAAACTTAGCCAGCTGCCATTTGTTATATTCAATAAAAAAAGCCTACGATTCGTCAAAAAAAATATTCTTAAATTAATTTTGTATTGCTTTTGTAATAAATATACATTATCTTTGTTTCATAAACAAACTATTATAGAGTATTCACATTAAAAATTATTCAACATGAAGAAAATTACCCTTTTATTATCTTTTATCGTTTGTGTGGTGTTCGCACAAGCACAACTTCTGACAACTGAAGATTTTAATTTCACACCAGCAACTGACTTATTGGGTCAAGGTAGTTGGATTTTAACTGGTGCTGCCGCTACTCCTACTCTTCAAGTAACAGCTTCCTCTATCACATATAGTGGCTATCCGGGTTCGGGGATTGGTAATGAAGTAACATTAACTAATGGACAAGATCTAAATAAAAAATTTGCACCTCAAACTTCAGGTTCTGTTTATGCGTCTTTTATTGTTAATGTATCTGCTATATCAATTACGGGTGATTATTTTATTAATTTAGGGGCCGAAACAATTGGAACAACATATGTTGGACGTGTTTTTGTAAAAAAAGAATCTGAAACCAGTTCGAAAATTGCTTTTGGTATTCAGTTAATTTCAGGAGGTACGGTAACTCAAACTTACACTCCTTTTAATTACGATTTGAATACTACTTATTTAATTGTTCTAAAACAAGACATTGCAAATAAAGTTAGCTCTATCATAGTTAATCCCTCTATGTCAACAGAACCAACAAGTGGTTGGATTGAAAACAATCAAGGCACTAGTACCATGCCAGCAAATATTGGAGCTATTTCCCTTCGTCAACCTGCACCTTCGGCTGGATTCACTGCAAAGCTTGACGCAATACGTGTTGCAACTTCATGGGCAGCATTGTTTTCAACAACAGGCACTTCAAATCCTTCTTCATCTAATGAATTAAGCGCTTTTGTTTCAGGTAAAAACCTGATGATTAAAAATGCAGTGGCAGGTTCGACAGTTGAAATTTACTCAGCATTGGGTAGCAAGGTACAGACTTCGACGCTTGAAGACGGAAAAGTAAGCCTTGACAACTTGTCGAAAGGACTTTACATTGTACGCATTGGCAAAAAAGCACAGAAATTTATGTTGTAATCCACTCGATTTACAATACACACAAAAAACTCCGGAAGTCGGCCTGACTTTCGGAGTTTTTTTGTTTTCCCTCCTCTTGTTTTGCATACCTTATGAGATTAAAAAAATATTAATTTTTCGGAACAATCACAGGATCAATTAATTTATTTTTGTACATTCGCCAATACGCCTGAAAAGCCAAATGCTTTAAGGCAACGAACAGACCCTATGTAAGGCAACACCGATTCACTTTCCGACTTACTTTCAATAGTTTGAAAAGCCGAAAGAAAATCCTTTTCAGGGTTGCCTCATCCTTAAAAACTAAGTACAGCGCTTATTGGCTCTTACTTTTATCAGTCCAATGCCGGGATAAATGGCTCATTTCCTTTTACACTCCGGCATTCAGCAACAAAGAAATGCACCTTGCAGTTTCGTCGGGTGCACACTTATTTACTCATATTAAAAGAAAGACTACACATGAAAATCGGACTTATTGGCTTCGGCAGAACAGGCAAGGCAGTGGCAGCAGCCATTCTCGAAAACAAGGAATTTTCGCTCGAATGGGTTTACCGCCGAAAAACACTGCTCGAAAACAGATCGATTGCCGAATTTTTAGGCATCGAATCGGACGAAAACGGCAGGATATTTTCGTCGGAACACATTACCATCGACGAACTACTTGACATGCATACTGTGGATTTTATTATCGACTTTTCATCATCTACAGGAATTTACAGTTACGGTAAAGCAGCAGCGGCAAGAGGCGTGAAAATCATTTCCGCCATTTCGCACTACTCGAAAGAGGACATTGCATTTCTGAAAACGCTTGCAAAAGAAACCACCGTTTTCTGGTCTCCCAACATCACTTTGGGCGTTAATTTTCTGTTGCTGGCATCAAAATCGCTTAAAAAGATTGCACCTTATGTGGATATAGAAGTGGTGGAGGAACATTTCAAACAAAAGCAGGGCGTTTCGGGCACAGCGATGAAAATAGCAGAAGCGCTCGAGTTGAAATCGTCAAAAATCAACTCCATCAGGGCCGGAGGTATAGTGGGCAAGCACGAAATCATTTTCGGTTTCCCCTACCAAACCGTCCGCCTGGTACACGAATCTATTTCGAGGGAAGCTTTCGGTACGGGCGTGCTTTTTGCAGCTCACAACCTTATCAACAAAGGCAAAGGCTACTACAACTATGAAGACATTCTTTCGCCTTATTTCAATTCGACAGGGAAAATATAATATACAGACAACGGTCGCCAGTCACCAGTCCCCGGTCAAGAGACTGGTGACCGAAAGCTGTACTTTCTCCCTCAACAGCATCTACTTCTCAAATCCTTCATTTATTTTTCCCCTTGCGTTAATAACGCAACCCTCTCTGAAAATAAATTCAGCCTTGCGCAGTTAACGCAAGCCCCAAAATAAATAAAAACAAGCTATCGTCGGTAACGCAAGGTCGCCGAAAAACAAATTCCCGTTTGCGTTATCTACGCAAGCTCTCCCTGAACTGATTTTGCCCTTGCGTTAATAACGCAAGCTCGCTGGAAAAAAATTGGTGGTTGCGTTAATAACGCAAGCTCCTTGTTTATCCGGTTTGCTTCAATGTTTATCTTTTTTCCCTCAAAACAAATGAATATCAGCTACAAAATATTTTTATTTTCAGATAATTATTTAAATAATTGTTTATAAATTTGCAATAATTATTTCCCAATATCAACATTTTAAATTTAAATTTTATGAAAGTCACCATTTTCCGTTTACAATTAAATCATCTGTGGAACAGCGAGTACTGCCTATTCGTAAGTCAATTGGTAACTATTTTTTCAAAGTACCAACCAGAAACATTGCATCTGAAAAAAGCATTTGAACGGCTCACCGCTTTTATGCCCGAAATTGCTAAAATTAAAGCTCAGGAATCAGGCAGCGCTATCTCCAATCAGCTATCCGATTTGAACAACGAACGCAGGACATTGATCAAATCTACCATCAATCAGGTAAAAACTTTTGGGAAACTGAGCATACCCGGGTTGGCCCAGCATGTAGCCGTATTGAATCGTTTTTTGGATAAACACGGCCGCGATCTTGGCGAATCGAATTATAACTCAAATTCCGAACGATTCGATGATTTGCTGGCCGACTATGACGCTAATACCGAAGTTCGGGCTGCCGCTACGGCGTTGAATCTGGTTATTTTGTTTGATCAGTTACGCACTGTAAACACACAGTTTGCAAGCTTGTTTATGCAGCGAACTGAGGAAAATGCAGCCGTCGAAGTGGTGAATACCCGCGAAATACGTACCGAAACCGACAAAGCCCTGATTGCATTTTTCAATGCTTTCGAATTTTGCAGCACAGAATACGACGAACCTGATTACCAAACTCCGGCCAACGAAATGAATGAACTGATTTCGTATTATAAAACTCAGCTGAAAGCCCGCCAAACACGCAGGCATGAAGGGAAGGATGTTCAGACCGAAGATCCGATAACAACACCTTCATAAACAACAATCTCCGGTCTACACTCAAAACGACTGTAGACCGGAGACTGGTGACTTTAGACAGTTATTATACCATCAGTTTTTTATAGCGTATGCGTTTTGGACCTTCGTCGCCAAGGCGCATTTTTTTGTTTTCTTCGTATTCGGAGTACGAACCTTCGAACACAAATACTTCGGAGTTGCCTTCGAAAGCAATGATGTGCGTACAAATACGGTCGAGGAACCAGCGGTCGTGACTGATGACAACGGCGCATCCGGCAAATCCTTCGAGTCCTTCTTCCAAAGCACGCAAAGTATTTACGTCGATATCGTTGGTCGGCTCATCGAGCAAAAGCACATTGGCTTCGGACTTCAGCGTAAGCGCCAAATGCAAGCGATTGCGTTCACCCCCCGAAAGCACACCGCAAAGTTTTTCCTGATCGCCTCCGGCAAAATTGAAGCGCGAGAGATAAGCACGGGCATTGATTTCCTTCCCTCCTACGCGGATAAACTCAGTGCCGCCCGAAATAACCTGATAAACGGTTTTGGCCGGGTCGATATCGGCATGACTTTGATCCACATAACCAATCTTTACGGTTTCGCCTATTTCAAAAGTTCCTTTGTCGGCTTTTTCCATGCCCATCATCATACGGAAAAGTGTAGTTTTACCGGCACCATTCGGCCCGATAATCCCCACAATACCGTTGGGCGGCAGCATAAAGTTCAGGTTATCAAAGAGCAGTTTATCGCCAAACGCTTTCGAAACTCCTATAGATTCCACTACTTTATTGCCAAGGCGCGGACCGTTGGGGATGAAAAGTTCGAGCTTTTCTTCTTTCTCGCGTTCATCTTCGTTGATCAGTTTATCATAAGCATCCAGTCGCGCTTTTCCTTTGGCATGACGGGCTTTGGGCGCCATGCGCACCCATTCCAACTCACGTTCAAGCGTTTTACGGCGTTTACTGGCTGTCTTTTCTTCCAAGGACATGCGGGCCGTTTTTTGCTCCAACCACGAAGTATAATTTCCTTTCCATGGAATACCTTCGCCACGATCGAGTTCAAGAATCCAACCCGACACATTGTCCAAAAAGTAACGGTCGTGCGTAATGGCAATTACAGTTCCTGCATATTGCTGCAAGTGATGCTCCAACCATTCCACCGATTCGGCATCGAGGTGGTTGGTAGGTTCGTCGAGCAATAAAATATCAGGGTTGCGCAACAACAGGCGACACAAAGCGACGCGTCGCTTTTCACCTCCCGAAAGATTCTCACACAACCAATCTTCGGGCGGACAACGCAGCGCATCCATGGCCCGTTCCAGTTTATTATCGAGGTTCCAGGCATCGGCATGGTCCAGCAATTCCTGCAATTCGCCCTGACGGGCAATGAGTTTATCAAAATCGGCATCCGGCTCGGCAAATTGCTCGTTGATCCGATCATATTCGGCTATCATATCCACAATTTCCTGCACACCTTCCTGCACTATTTCTTTTACTGTTTTCGCGGGGTCGAGTTTCGGATCCTGCTCCAGATAGCCCACCGAATATCCCGGCGAAAAAACAACTTCGCCATCGAAACTTTTTTCCACGCCGGCAATGATTTTCAGCAAGGTAGATTTTCCGGAACCGTTCAGACCGATAATCCCGATTTTGGCACCGTAAAAGAACGAAAGGTAAATATTGTTCAATACTTTTTTTTGCGGTGGGAAGGTCTTACTCACTCCTACCATTGAGAAAATAACTTTTTTATCGTCGGCCATTGTATTTTTGATTAATTATGTTGGTTTACTTTACAGAAATCGGAAAATAAAAATTGGACATAAATTTGATTGTCAGATATTTAAAATAAGATCAAAGCTATCAGCAAAGATAGATATTTTTGAGGAACTCTACAAACTCAGCCCTGTTTTCAAAGTCGGGAGGCAATAGAAATTTCACAATCCAGCTTGCAAGGCGGAACTCAAAACTATTCTTTTCACAATTCGATAGGTAGCATCACTTTCAAACTAAGGTTACGACCCATATTATAAACGCCCGAACGACGGGTGAGTTGATTTGTTGCAGTATATTTCAGGCGACTTAAATGGCTCTGATAGGCCAGGTCAGTCAGATTTATTGCATTCAGATAGATGGATACTCTCTGTTTCTTCAGCATTATGTCCGTTCCAAGCGATGCATTGAACAAGGTGTAAGCCGGAGTTACTGTTTCGGTATTATAAGCCGAAAACACATGATTCTGTTTAAAATAATGCTCTACACCCACCGAAACGTAACTATTTTTTAACAAATTTCCGGGCATTTGAATCTCAGCTCTCAAATCAGATGTCCATTTGGGAGCAGGTATAAAAGGAAGATAACGCGTAGAATCGGTAGCATTGAACAATTTAGCATTTACCAACGATAAACTGTTCTCGAAGTGCAACCCATCCAATGGATGCGGATGGAAGTCGAGGGTTAACTCCCCGCCATTCAACTGCGCCTTTCCTTGTGTATATTTAAAAACCGCAGCACCCTCCGACACCGAATCAGCACCCTGTATTGTATTTAACTTATGAGAATAAATAAAATTATTGATTGTATTCGAAAATAAGTTGACTTTCAGACTCACATGCCGACTATTGAAATCCGCTTCGACATCAACCTGCCAACTCGCCTCCGGCTTTAAGCGAAGGTTTCCCGTTTCGTAACGTTGAGTTCCTTCATGAATCCCATTTGAACTTAACTCGCTTATATTTGGCGATCTGAATCCACGTGAAAGATGAAATTTAAAAGCCCGGTGATCATTGGGTCTATAACTAATTCCTGCACTCCCACTAAAACCCTCAAAACGTCCGCTAAAATCACTGAATTTTTCAATGGCATCGGGAGTCGAGGCATCGGTTTTATTTCCGCTTTCATCAAGATACAACGCATCAATATTTTGAGTACGGTTATCATAGCGTAAACCTCCGTCGATATCAAGTTTTTTCCATGATTTACGAAACATAGCAAACGCTCCAATATCAAAGAGCTGGTAGGCCGGAATCAGAAACTCGATGCCCATGTTTGCTGATTGTTGTGCCATCCCATTCAATCCAAGTGAAATATCAGTTCCTTTATGCTCCGAAAGATGATAATACAAACTGTAATTGAATGTATTCAACCGGAAATAAAGAGCATAGTCATCGGGATGAACAATATCTTCAAACTCCTGCCGGCGATTTTGCTGAAATCCGATCGTAGATTTCAGAAAACCATTGCCAATCAAGACATTATTATTGAGCACTGCCTTGTAATGTTTTACCTGCTGATATGGCATTTGATGTTGATAACGCATGAAATCAGCTTTTTCAGCAATGGCTTCGCGTTCAATTCCATTTTCGAAAATAGCTTTGATAAATTGCCCCGAAGCACTGTCGCGGTCACCTTCTACAATTCCCGGCGTGAGATGATAGGTACTCAGCGTGAGATGCGAATAGCCCCAGCATTTATTGATACCCAACAATGCCGAAACTGCATTTTCGGCAAAACCTGAATTATAAACATACCCATCGAATTTATTTTGATAAGCATGTGCCGCTTTATTACTGTAACGCAAATCCCAAACAAAGGACTTTTCGTGTCCGGAAAAATTGACCGAATACGCCCTGAGTCCGTTGTTGGTTTGATAATTACCTAAGACATTGAGCACTTTAACTCCCTGCGACAGCACCGGCGCCGTTAAAAAGTTGACAACTCCCGCCATAGCATCCGAACCATACATCAGGCTTGCAGGTCCTTTCAGTATCTCCACACGATCAATATTGAACTCATCCATCTCAATGCCATGTTCGTCACCCCATTGCTGACCTTCCTGACGTATTCCATCATTCATAACCACAATGCGGTTATAGCCAAGCCCCCGAATGATAGGTTTGGAGATGCCACTTCCGGTGGTGATTTGCGAAATGCCGGGCTGAGAACTGATGGCATCGATCAGATGGGTTGATGCCTTTTGTTGCAACTCTTTTTTACTGACAAGCGTTACCGGCGCCGACATCTTTGCCAGTTGGGTAGCACCGGATTGACCTGTTACAGCAATTTCGTTGATTTCAATGATGGTTTCTTCGAGCACAAAATCTTTTTGAGTTTTTTTAGACAACACAACGTTTTCGACAATTACTTTATACCCGAGCGAACTGACCTGAATCAATAAAGTCTTTGACGGCAATTCATCTATTTTGTATTTTCCGTTTATATCGGTAACAGCTCCGGTTTTCAATTCCGGGAAATAAACTGTAACGCCGGCAATTGCCTCATTTTTATTGTTTATTACAGTTCCCTGAAGCGTGGAGTGCGTAGTTTCTGTGCTTTCGGCCTGTGCATTGAGCACTATCAAAAGCATAAAAAAAATATATATTTTTTTCATTTCTAATAAATTGTATTTGTTGTTGTAATACTGATAACTCAGCCACAAATGTCGCCTTTGGGCGAGTTTGAGAGGATTATTCCCTGCTTTTCTGTCAACTAAAATACTTCAGCAGTATCGCTGAAAAGCTATTTCGTAAAGTAGCTATCGTTGACAAAACATTCAACCTGATGCACAGATATAAGAAGAATGACTGACAAATAAAAATCCGTCATCAAAAAAAAAACAGGGAAGATAAATTAAATAACAGGAGGCGCTCTGAGCAGGAAAAATGAAGGCGTTGCAAAAACAAGTCTGCTTTCGGCAGAAAGAGCTTTCTCTTTAATTGAAAAGATGAAGACCGATGGAAATTCAAAGGATTTTTGAGCAATAAAAGTACAGAACTCAAATTCACACAGATTGCAATCGAAGTGATGATCGGCGACCCACATGTCCTTTTCGTGATGAAAACAGGTAATTTCCAAATTATCATGATGTTCGATGATAATATGAAGTGGCTTTACAAGCAATGCACTTAAAAACACTGCCAGACTCAACACTGCCAGTAATTTTTTAAGTTTATTTTTTGTTTTAAAATCCATTTTCTTCCTACTTTTCTGTGGGTGTAGTGAGCAAAACAACTCAACTATTGAAATTGTTGTCTTATCCAACGGGAGTATTCACGGAACTGTGTCTAACATTAATGAACAAGTTTTTTACGCAAAAGGAGAAGGAGCATTAAGTATTTATCCCGATAGCTATCGGGGGAAGCATTTATCATTTAATAAAAAAAAGATAAACAGCACATTACCGGTTTAGTAATGCGACATTATTTTATTCTCATTACTTAGCAAGAAAACAAGAGCGCATAAAAACAGCTTACAGCATCAGTGATTACAATCGTACTTGAGCTCATTTTTGTCGATGGCTTTTGTTTTGCTAACCTCCTTTTTCAAATCGCAACCATTGCAACCATCACATCCCGAACTTGCCTTGTCCTTTGTTCGCAGGCTCCTGACCACCGAATACACAACATAAGCGACGGCTGCGAAAATAATTATATAGACTAAAATTTCCTGTATCATAAAACTTAAATGTTGAATCGTTGAATTGTTGAATCGTTGAACTGTCTATAGTCTACAGTCTCCGGTCTCCGGGTCTACAGACTTTAGACTTTTGACTTTTGACTTTTGACTTCAGACAAGAAACCTTTGCCTGTGCCTGTGCCTGCGCCTGTGCCTTCTGTCACCCGTAACTAAATTAAAACATACTACCAATCTGATAAGTGAAGAATGCCACCACCCAGGCAATCACGGTGGTGTAAACCATTGTAAAAACTGCCCATCCCCAGTTAGCTTCCTTCTTAATGGCAGCGATTACCGCCACACAAGGAAAATAAATAAGGATAAAGAGCATGAATCCGAAACTCACCAAAGGTGTAAATACCGTTTGTCCCTTTAAAACACCGCTATTGTGCTTTTGTTCTTTTATATTGTTTTGCAAAGTAGAAGAATTCTCGTCGGCTTCCATATCGGCATGATAAAGGATACCCATGGTGCTCACCACTATTTCTTTGGCGGCCAGTCCGGTGATAATGCTCACTCCCATTTTCCAATCATAGCCTAACGGACTGATGAGTGGCTCTATTGCATGTCCCATTTGTCCGATGTATGATTTTTCCTGACGCTCCGACTCTTTGCTGATGCTGAGCGAAGTGATCATTTCTGACTTTTTCTCCGGGCTTATTCCGACATTCGCTTCAACACTTGCCATCTGTGCATCATAGTCCGTCGAATACTCAACATTACGTGGGAAATAACCCAACGCCCATATCAGAATAGAAGCAAAAAGAATCACAGTTCCCATTTTCCGCAGGTATTGTTCACCCTTGTGCCACATATGAATGGATGTATTGCGAAGCGTGGGTTTACGGTAAGGCGGTAACTCCATTACAAAAGGGACCTCCTTCTTGGCAAAAGCTATCTTTTTCATTACCAAAGCCGTAATAATGGCCAACAGAATGCCTGAAAAATAAATCGTGAACAACACTAGCCCCTGATAATCGGGGAAAATAGCCGAAATCAACAACACATACACCGGCAAACGCGCACTACACGACATGAACGGAGTAATAATCATTGTCAGAATCCGGTCCTTCTTGTTGTCGAGCGTACGGGTGGCCATGATAGCCGGCACATTACAACCGAAACCCATCACAAGCGGAATAAACGATTTTCCGTGCAAGCCTATTTTATGCATCAACTTGTCCATAATGAACGATGCGCGGGCCATATACCCCGTGTCCTCCATCAGCGAAATGAAAAAGAACAAGATAAGGATATTGGGCAGAAAAATAATGACACCGCCGCAACCGCCAATGATGCCCTGCACGATTAAATCGCGCAACGGACCATCGGGCATAACACCCTGCGTCCAGTTACTCAACGCTCCTACTCCGGCATCTATCCAATCCATTGGATAACTACCAAGGGAAAAAGTAATCTGAAACATAGCCCACATAAAAAACAGGAAGATAGGAAAACCCCAGAAACGATGCGTCAGAATATCATCGAGCTGACGCTTGGTGATACGCTTATCGATTTTTGGTTCCTTGTAGGTTTCCTTGAGCGCACCATCGATAAATCCGTATTTAGCATCGGTAATAATGGTTTCGGAATTTTCGCCGTATTCCTTTTCGAGCGCGGCAATTGTTCTTTCGGCTACAAGTTTTATGTTTTCGAAGTTGTCGTATTTTTTCAACCATTCGTGGGTCACTTTATCGCCTTCGAGCAGTTTCACGGCAATGAAACGCGAAGAAAGTGTGACCCTTATGGCCGGATTTTTCCATATCTCGGCTTGTATTGTATTGATTGCCTTTTCGATAAGGCTGCCATAATTGATATGAATGTGTCGTACGCTGGGGTCGCGTTCTTCGTAAACGTCGATCACTTTGGCAAACAATTCGTCCAGTCCTTTTCCTTTCGAAGCAATGGTGGGAATAATGGGAATACCAATCATTTCGCCCAGCGCTTTATAATCGAACTTCACTTTTTTGTTTTCAAGCTCGTCGTACATGTTCAAAGCAATCACTACTTTGATATTCATATCGATAAGTTGAGTCGTCAGAAAAAGGTTGCGCTCCAGGTTCGAGGCATCCACTACATTAATAATAATGTCGGGGTGTTTCTCGGTAATGTGAGAACGAACATAAAGTTCTTCGGGCGAGTATTCGGTAATGGAATAAGTTCCCGGCAGATCGACCAACTTAAAATCGTAGTCGAACTTTTTCATCGTGGCCTCTTTGGCATCCACTGTCACTCCACCGTAGTTCCCCACCCTTTCGTGCGAACCGGAAGCATAATTAAACAAAGTAGTCTTGCCGCAATTGGGATTCCCCACCAGCGCCACATTGATCACTTTTCCTTTCTTGATGGCCGATACTTTGAGTGTTTCTTCGTCGATAACACCATTGAACTCAATACCCAGCAGGTTTTTGGCTTCGTCGGACGAAACTACTTCGACCAATTCGGCTTCGCTGCGCCTCAATGACACATTGTAGCCCATGATTTCATATTCTACCGGATCCTGTAAGGGAGCATTCTTTATTACGCGTACTTTTTTACCTTTCACAAAACCCATTTCGGTGATGCGCTTTCTGAATGCACCATGTCCTAAGACTTTAGTAATGATGGCCTCATCGCCTGTGGCGATATCCGATAAAAATGTATTGTTTGTTGACATTAAAAAAAACTGTTTTTACAAATGTATTTTCCGTAATTATGAAGTTGTATAAACTGCAACTTGTAAGGACTTACAAAAATAACTAATATTATCGTAAACCTATGTTTTCAGGCAGCTCTTACCTGCAAAATACCTAGAAGTAGGTAGTGTCGGCACGTTAATTCTTCATGCGTTTGTTGATTAAAACTTGTTGGTTATCGTATTTTCTTTTCACTGAAAAATACTGGCAATAAATCTGATATTGGAACTATTAGTTATTTTAGTATTGTTTATAGTTAATTGAAAAGCAAAACGAGTTTTATACGCCATCCGGTATGGAATAGCGAAGGCTTTAATCTTCCTTATTAGTTGGTTCTTTTGTTTGAAAATTCAGACAAAAGAAAATTGCATCGATCTGAATCTCTTTCTAATATTTCATCTTAATAAATTACTCATATCTTTTTTTGAAAATTATTTGAGTTTTCATATTTTTTAATCGTCAAACATTCAATACAATAAAATAAATAAATGGAAACTTAAGACCGATAAATCCGATTATTTATTTTCGTTCTTGTATTCTTTCTAATAAAAAAAATATATCTTTGTATCGCAAACGGTTTCCGAAGAATGTATATATATTAGTAGGAATGAAAAGGGAATTTCGTGTAATCCGAAAACTATACCCGTAGCTGTAAGCTCAACCTCACCCCAACCCTCTCCATGAGGAGAGGGAGAAAGAGGAAAACGTTTTGAACAACACTTTTGCCACTGGCTCTTGCTTCCTCCTTTGGAGTGGTTAGAGGAAGCCGGGAAGGCCGTTCAATAACGGGAGCGAGTCAGAAGACCTGCCGCATGCAGTATAATTCCGGGCTTTCGGGTGAAAGGCAGCAGGATGATTTCAGTTTTAGCATGCGCAAAATCGGAATCGTTTTACATCTTGTCATTATCTCATCGACCAGTTTTATAGTTTATTTTCAAGAAATGCTTTGTTGACTTCTCAACAAGGTACTGTTCTTTGTCTTGCAATTTGAATATTGATTCTTTTTGCTGCAAATAAGATATTTAAAAAGAAAAACTATATCAGATGGAAACATTTATTATCAAAAGAGACGGAAAGAAAGAAGCATTTTCGATCGGAAAAATCAAAGATGCTATCCGTAAAGCATTTTTATCGGTAGGGAGCTTTGCTACCGATGAGGTTATTGCCAATATCCTTTGCCGGGTCAACATCAGCAATGGCGTGACGGTGGAAGATATTCAAAATCAGGTAGAAATTGCCTTGATGTCCGAGCGCTATTATGCCGTAGCAAAAGCGTATATGATTTACCGCCAGAAACATCTGGAAGATCGCGAGGTGCGCGACAAACTCCAGTTTCTGATGGATTATTGCGACGCGCAAAATGCCGCCACCGGCAGTAAATTCGATGCCAATGCCAATGTAGAAAACAAGAATCTGGCTACGCTTATTGGCGAACTACCAAAATCCAACTTCATCCGTCTCAATCGCCGAATGCTCACCGACCGCATTAAGGATATGTATGGCAAAGAAGTTTCCGACCGATATCTTGATTTGCTCAACAATCATTACATTTACAAAAACGACGAAACCAGCCTTGCCAACTACTGCGCCAGCATCACCATGTATCCGTGGCTGATAAGCGGAACAGCTTCTATTGGTGGCAATTCCAAAGCGCCCACCAACCTGAAATCGTTCTGCGGTGGCTTTATAAACATGGTTTTTATGGTTTCGAGTATGTTGAGTGGAGCCTGTGCCACACCTGAATTTTTGATGTATATGAATTATTTCATTGGCCTCGAATTTGGCGACGACTATTACTTGAACACCGACAGAATTGTTGATTTATCCAAAAAACAACGCACGCTCGACAAAGTTATTACCGATTGTTTTGAGCAAATCGTGTACTCCATCAATCAACCTACCGGAGCGCGCAATTTTCAGGCAGTGTTCTGGAACATCTCGTACTACGACCGCTTTTATTTCGAAAGTCTGTTCGGTGAGTTTTATTTCCCTAACGGCACTCAGCCACATTGGGATGCGATGAACTGGCTGCAAAAAAGGTTTATGAAATGGTTTAATCAGGAACGCACCAAAACCATCCTGACATTTCCGGTAGAAACGATGGCCTTGCTAAGCGCTGATGGCGATGCCAAAGACAAAGAATATGGCGATTTCACCGCCGAAATGTATGCCGAAGGTCATTCGTTTTTCACCTACATGAGCGACAATGCCGATTCGCTGAGTAGCTGCTGTCGCTTGCGCAACGAAATCACCGACAACGGATTTAGCTACACCCTGGGCGCCGGTGGCGTTTCAACCGGCTCGAAAAGTGTGTTGACCATTAACCTGAGTCGATGCATTCAGGATTCGGCACGCAAAGGCAAGCATTACCTGTTTTTCCTCGAAGAAGTGGTGGATTTAGTACACAAAGTGCAGGTGGCTTACAACGAAAACCTGAAATACATGCACGAAAAAGGCATGTTGCCTCTGTTCGATGCCGGCTATATCAACATGAGCCGCCAGTATCTCACAATTGGGGTAAACGGATTGGTAGAAGCTGCCGAATCACTGGGAATTGAGATTACAGACAATCCAAAATACCTCGAATTTGTGCAGCAAGTACTTGGACTAATTGAGTATTACAATAAAAAATACCGCACCAAGGACATGATGTTCAACTGCGAAATGATTCCTGCCGAAAATGTGGGCGTGAAACATGCCAAATGGGACAAACGCGATGGCTTTAAGGTAAACCGCGACTGTTACAACAGTTATTTCTACATCGTAGAAGATGAATCGATCAATATTTTGGATAAATTCCGCTTGCATGGACAGAAATACATCGAACATTTGACCGGAGGATCGGCATTGCACATGAATATGGACGAACATTTGAGCAAGGAACAATACAAACAACTGTTGCGCGTAGCGGTACAGGAAGGCTGCAACTATTTCACCTTCAATATTCCCAACACCGTATGCAACAGTTGTGGACATATTGATAAACACAACCTGAAAACATGTCCGGTATGCAACAGTCAGGATGTAGACTACCTGACACGCATTATCGGGTATATGAAACGGGTAAGTAATTTTTCCGAAAGTCGCCAAATAGAAGCTTCACAACGTCATTATGCTACTGTATCACAGCTATAATATTGTTTTTCAGGAAGTGCCCGGCGAGGTAACACTGGCTATCAACCTGAGCAATTGTCCCAACGGTTGCAAGGGTTGCCATAGTCCGTATTTGCAGGAAAATACCGGCCAACCGCTCGACGAAAATGTGATTACCTCCCTGCTAGCGAGATATGGCGAGGCAATAACCTGCATTTGCTTTATGGGCGGTGATGCCAATCCTGAAGATGTACAAAATCTGGTGTGGTTTATAAAAAACAATACGCAGGGACGGCTGAAAACAGCGTGGTATTCGGGCAAATCAAACTTGCCCGAAGGATTTGCTATCGGGGCGTTGGACTATTTAAAACTAGGACCTTACGTAGAAGCGTTGGGAGGGCTTGATTCGCCTGATACAAACCAACGGTTTTATAGGGTTATAAATGGCGAGTTGGAGGATGAAACAATAAGTTTTCAGAAAAGAAAATCAACACCTACGTTCCCATAAACCTCCTCTGATTATTTCCTTTTTCCTGGTAATTTTTTAATGCTGTTTTCGGTCAAGAACTTAACATTTTTCGCAACAGCTTTCGCAGTTAAAGTAGCGCCTGTATATCCATCTATTTCCACTTTAGGAGCTTCCTTTATTGTTTTACCATTCCAGAGTGCAAAAAATCCTTTTTTCTCTAATTTCTGAACATAACCTAAAGTCTCCCAGTGCGACAGAATAGATACTTTCCTTATCACAAGCACATTATCTGCGATAATCAATACCGGGGTTGTATTATTGTAACCTATAACTTCTTTACAAAAAGGTGCGCTGGACATAGCATAGCCAATGATTTTGCCTGATTTGTCGATTATTCTGAACCAAAACTCATTTTCCTTCTCTACCTTTTCGGCATTGGGATAAACACTTTGAACCACTTCTTTATTACTGATTTTATGGAAAACAGGATTTACATTTCTTTGAGAATAAACCGAAAGAGTAACAAACAACAGGAAATAAGTAATCTTTTTTTTCATTTTTATTGTCGATATTTTTTTATAATACTTCGTGAAGAAAAAAGTGGTGTTTATGGTGTTCGGGCGTCAGGTAGCATGGTCAAATATCCGTATGCTCATTTCAAGGAAACCATTAGTTTTCAGTGCGCTCCCGACAATGTGGATAGTTTAATAAACGCTGCGCTTGCCATTGTCGAAAAAATTAAAAACGAAGGCATCGACACTGAAACGCTCGAAAAAATTAAAAAAGCTCAACGCAACAGCGCCGAACTCAGCGTTAAAAACAATGCTTACTGGGAAAGTGAGTTACTAAACGAAGCTGTATACAAAATCAAGGCCGAAACTTATGAAGATGCTGTTTCGCGCATTGACAAACTTTCGTCGAACGACTTGCAAAAAATTGCACGTAAGGTATTCGGTGACAACTATGCTCGCTTTATACTTTACGCAGAAAAGCAATAGAAGCATAAACTTAACCAAACATTCATGCATTTGAAATCAGTTTTTCAAATCAATTGTTTGATTGAGAAGATGCTACCAATAAGAGGCTCCTATTCATTCTACCAAACTCAGGTTCAATGGAAAACCCGTTCTGATCCCCAAAGGTCAGGACGGGTTTTTAGCTTCAGGAGTACAATGGTTGAGAATTCAGGTAAGCAATTCACACGTTCAATATATGCTTCTACAACTTCTGCTGGCTTAGCTTTTATAAAATCATAGATCGTCATATCGTTTTTGTTGCAATGACGGTGAGCCAGTGCTTGTAACTGATTTAGGAAGTATTGTCCTGAAAAGTAAGTTGAATAAAAAAAAAGCGTAACCACACAGCATCCTACTTATTTTGTAACTTTTTGATTTTCAATTTGACAAAATCGAATTGAAAATCTAAAAAGTTGGAGAGCGTCTGCATTATTCCCCGGTTTCGTTACACTTACCGGGGCTTACGCACATTTAGCCACTCCGAGGCAAGAGACTTTACATAAAATGCTTATTCTCATCGCTCCATCGGAGTTCAAAGCGAGCTGCAATGCAGCAAACAGCACCATCGCTTTAAGCTACAGCTCAAAGATTTTGAAAGAGCCTCCTTGTAAATCACAACCCTTCGCCTATATCTTTGTGTACCACACTTTGAATTCGGCAACGCGGGCTTTGCTCACTATAATTTTCTCGGGCACGGGTACCAGCAGGTTGATGGACAATTTGCTGCCAAACCAAATGGAAATGTCTTTGATGGCTTTGTGCGCCACTATGTATTGGCGGTTGGCCCTGAAAAATGCTGTTGGTTCAAGCTGAAGAAACAACTCTTCGAGCGAACTATCCATAAAAAAGCTTTGATTGTCGGTGGTGATCATCTTTGCCATTTTATTTTCTACATAAAAGCAGGCGATTCTTTCCACCGGCAAAGGGATTAATTTATCTTTGTGGGGAATAAGGAAATGTGATTTATAGGCATCTTTTGTTTTGTTGAAAGTGGACAGCAGTTTTACAATCGATGCGGTGGCATTGTCGTTGGTCGACCCCAAATGCTTGAATTTCACTATAGCGCGTTCAAAACTCTTCGTATTGATAGGTTTGAGTAAATAGTCGATGCTGTTTACCTCGAATGCTTTCAGAGCATATTCGTCGTAGGCAGTTGTAAAAATGATCGGACAGCTGATATTTACTTTTTCGAAAATGGAGAACGACGATCCGTCGGCTAAGTGAATGTCCATAAACACCAGGTCCGGGGCAGGATGGTTCGTAAACCACTCCACACTTTCTTCCACACTTTGCAGTATGGTAATCACTTCAATGTCGGCGGCCACCTGACTGATAAGTCGTTGCAGGTTTTGAGCGGCTATAAATTCATCTTCTACTATAACTGCTTTCATTTTGTTTTGGGTTTTGAATCGGTTGATCTACTTGTTGTTTTTTTAATGGAATTTCAACCCTGAAAATATCAGTTTTGGTGATAATTACTTCTTTCTGAAACAGCAGTTCGTATCTTTCGGTCAGGTTGGCAAGGCCGATGCCTTCACCGTGTTCCACTCCGCTTTTGAGCTGAATTGTATTGGTTACCTGAATGCTGTCGTTAGGGGTTGTTTCAATTGTGATCAGCAATGGATGTTTACTGCTGATTACATTGTGCTTGATGGCATTTTCCACCAATAATTGCAGGCTTACAGGAATAATATAATAGTTCCGGTATTTATCGTCAATATTATACCGGATCTGTAAATTGTCGCCATAGCGAATTTTCATCAGCAGGGCGTACGATTCGGTAAAATCAAGTTCTTCATCGAGATGCATGATTTCTTTGTTGCCAATGGTATAGCGGAACACCTGCGATAAATTCTGCACATATTCGTGGGCTCTCTCATTGTCAATTCCAATCAATCCATCCAGTGTGTTCAGCGAGTTGAACAGGAAATGAGGATTCACCTGATTTTTAAGTACCTCGTAGCGGATACGGATATTGTCGGCCAATAGTTTTTCATTTTCGAACAAGGTAAGCTGTCGTTGGTTGATAGAATATAGTTGTGAAGTCGACAGCAACACGATAATAAGTATAATCAGGTCTTTTATAAGACTCATGGTTATTTGCTGGTTCACTGAAAAAGGATTTTCGGGAAATAACAGAAAATGACTTGCCGAAAAACATAAGCTTAAACCAACTGTTATGATCAGTGATCCAAAAAGAGCTCCCCCAAGCTTTAAATACTTATTGATATTCAGTTGTATCATTCTGAAAATAAAGATATACAACAAATAAAATAGAACCGTATTTGACAGGAACAGGTAAACCAGTTTGGATACCAGTACCACTTCCATTTCTTTATTGTTGATATACCCTAATAGCAGGATAGCATTAAGGATGATGCTAATAAATAAGGATAGTTTAATGGCCGTAGTGTTGGAAAACGGACGAAAAGCTCTGTGTTTCATGCGTAAATAAATTGAGTTGCTAAAAGTAATAAAAAAACAACGACTATTCTACAGAAGTGAAGTCGTTGTTTTCTTTAATAACAAAAAACAAATAATTATTTTTTTTGTGCGACTAAGTAGGGCCTTCTGATCAACCGACAAACAATTAAAATACATTAAATTACAATACATTACATATTTCAATCATTTGATGTAACGAAAATTGAAAAAAATCATAAAAAGTGATATGACTATCCGCAATTCATACAGTTAAATAATTCAGTATTTTTTAGCCATTAGCCATTCTTCGGATAAAAAAAAATACAAGGCTGAAAATAAAATATTTAGCACTAAATCACTACCTGCACAAAGTTTTAATTTAAAAGAAAAAATCAATCAATAAAAACACAAGCATCTTTTTCCATTCTCTGATTTAGAACCGATTCTATTTATCAAAAACACTTGTGTTTTCATAGTGTTCTGTATTCAATATCTTTCTTGGCTGATCTTTGTGTACTTAGTGACTTAGTGGTGATTCATAATTATATATTGATGTATTTGCGGAGCATCATTCAAAATGATGCATCAAAAATGATATAACAGAAACCTGCCTGCGGTAGGCAGGTTACTGTTTTTTCTTTTTAGTTTTTCAGTAGCCCCAGGTATTAGCTTAAGCTTGCTTGTAATTGACGGGTTTTTACCTTTTCCACAAGTTTCTTTCTGCGACGTGCACTTTTTTTCACCGCAAAGCGGTCGAAAATATAATACACCACCGGAACCACTACCAATGTCAGGACCATCGAACTGGCCAAACCACCGATAATCACCCAACCCATACCGTTTTTCATTTCAGCACCGTCGCCCGAACCAAAGGCAATAGGCATCATACCGAAGATCATGGCAAAAGTAGTCATCAGGATAGGACGCAGACGGTCTTTCCCGGCTTCGATCAAAGCATTAAAAGTACTCAACCCATCTTCCTTGCGTATTTTGTTGGTGAAATCGACAAGCAGAATCGCATTTTTTGCCACCAGCCCGATAAGCACAATCAACCCAATGATACTGAATATATCTAAGTTATGCCTTGTCAGCGCTAATGCCAGAAAGGCGCCAATCATGGCCAGCGGAATGGAGAACAATACAATAAGCGGATCGGTGAGCGAGTTGTAAAGTACCACCATAATAAGATAAATCAACACGATAGCCGCAATAAAGGCAAACCCAAGACTACCGAATGCACTCGACTGCTGTTCCATCATTCCACCTCTCTTGATGTTGATTCCATCAGGAATTTTACCTACCAATGCATCTTCTATTTCGGCGCCCACCGTTCCCGAGGGACGACCAACGACCATCGATTTTATGGCAATAGACGAAATACGGTCGGTACGTTCAAGCGCTGATGAGCCTAAGCCATAACCAATTTCTGCAAATTGTTTCAATTCAATCAGTTCTCCTTTTTTGTTGATAAAGGTGAGTTTAGCAACGTCATCCGATTTGGTACGGTCGAAGTTATCCACCCCGATACGGATTTTGTATTCTGTATTGTTTTCGGTATATTTACTGTCGTCGTTACCATTCAGCGCCGTACGCAGGGTCATACCCACATCACTTACCGACAAGCCTAAGGCCGACATCTTTTCCCTATCGAGTTTTACCTGTACTTCCTGACGGGGATCATCGATGGAGTATTTTGCATCCGAAGTTCCCGGCGTACGCCTTACTACATCCATTACCATAGCTGCCGTTTCGAGCACCTTGTCGTAATCGGTTCCCTGCACAATCAATTGTATCGGCTCTATGCCGCCACCTCCTAAGGTGGTCACCGAAGCACGTACCCGTACACCCGGAATCTGCGACATGATTTTTTCCTTCGTCAGATTGGCACAATCCTGTACGCTTATGTTTCGTTTGTCCTTGTCCACCATCTTCACGGTGATGGTGGTAATATTGTTTTTCGTTGTTCTTGCATCCATCCCTACATTGGTGTACACTCTCCGAACTTCGGGGATGCTGTTGATAATTTTTTCGGCTTCCATGGTGATCTGGTTGTTCTGATAAACAGTCACCTGCGGATTCATATCCAGCGTTACTGTATATTCGCCCTGGTCGGTGGTCGGTACAAAAGAGACACCGATCAGACCGGAAGAGAACAGTGTGAGCGAAGCAATGAAAATAACAACAGTGCCCAGCAGTATGGTTGCTTTATGTTTCAGCGCCCAAACCAGAATACCGGCATACCACTCTTTCAGCGAATTAAATGTATTTTCGACAAAGCGTGAGAAACGTCCTGAAAGGGTAGGGCGGCTGTCGTCAGGGATATTTCCGAAACGAGACATCAGCAGCGGTGTTACCGTAAACGAAACAAACAAGCTACACAGTGTAGCAATAATAATCGGAGTAGCAAACTCTTTCAGTACGTTACCAATCATACCGCCACTTAAGGCCAATGGTAAAAACACCACCACAATAACTATGGTAATGGCCATGGCGGTGAACATGATCTGCTTACAACCGTCTAAGGCAGCCTGCCATTTGGTTTTCCCTTTTTCCATGTGGGTAAACATATTCTCAATCACCACAATGGAGTCGTCCACCAAAATACCTACTACAAGCGACAAAGCCATAAGCGACATCATATTCAGCGAATAGCCCAGCAAATACATACCGATAAATGCCGGTATGATGGAGAGCGGAACAGCTACCATTACAATCAACGCACTTCGCACATTGTGGAGAAAAATAAAGCAGACAAATGCGACAATAAGAATGGCCAGTATAAGGTCAATCACTACCGAATTTGCCGAAGCGTTTGTATACACCGAGTCGTCGGAGGCAATTTCGAATTTTACGTTATTGGCTGCATATTCTTTTTCTACAGCTTTTAACTCTTCTTTGGCCAGCTCGGCCACTTTTACCGCATTGGCATCACTTTGTTTCTGTATGGAAATACCGATGGCATCTTTACCGTCGATACGGTTGATCAGTTTTTGTTCGGCCACTCCATCTTCTACTTCGGCCACATCCATTACTTTTATCTTTCCTCCATTGGGAGTAGTGGCAATCACTGTGTTGCGGAGTTCGTTCAGGCTCGAGTATTTGGCAGCCAGACGTACTGAATACACTTGTTCAGCATTTTCCACATTCCCTGCCGGAATTTCCATATTGGCAGTCTTAATGGCCGATAGCACTTGCAAAGCCGAAAGTTTATACGCTTTCAGTTTCTCAGCATCCATGTTCACCTTGATCTGACGTTCCATACCGCCGCTGAGTTTTACAGCACCTACGCCCGGAAGTTTTGCAAGGCGTGGCTGAATACGATCTTCTACTAATTTGTAGAATTGGGTGGCGGGCATCGACGAAGATGCTGCCACACTCATGATGGATTTCTCATCTATCGCTATTTTACTGATCGAAGGTTCTTTTACATCGGTCGGCAAATTGGACTTGATGGCCGATATTTTACGCTGAGCTTCCTGTACGGCCAGGTTGGCATCGGCGCCGGCATTCAGTTCGATGGCGATGACCGACACGCCTTCCATTGAGGTAGAGCTGATCTTTTTCAGGTTTTCAAGTGTAGAGAGGGCGTCTTCAATCTTTTTGGTCACCGAAGTTTCCACTTCGGATGCTCCGGCGCCGGGATAAATCGTTTGCACCGTCAGCATAGGCACCTCAAACTTAGGCATTAAGTTCAGGTTGAGGTTCGTGTACGATATAATACCTCCAATCGTCAGCAGCGTAAATATTACGCCGATGATTAAAGGCTTTTTTATAGAGGTTTCTACTATATTCATTGGGTTATTGTTGTTTTGGGTTTAAAGTCTAATGTCTAATGTCTGAAGACTGGAGACCTTTAGCTCTGCCTTTGCCTGAATTTCCTCATTGGCTCATTGGCACATTAGCAAATTAGCACATTAGTATTAGTTCAAAATGGCTACTTTGGCGCCATCAGTTAAGTTGATCTGGCCGTTTGTTACCACTTTGTCACCTTCGTTCAGACCGGCAGCCACTTCGAGTTTCGAGTTAAAGTTACGCCCCGTGGTGATTTTTACCAATTTAGCTTCGTTGTTGTTCACTACATACACCGAAGGATCTTTTACACTGCTTACAATGGCATCGCGCGGAATCATCAACGTTTTGCCGCTCTTGCCCATGTTCACGCTTACGTTTACATAAGTTCCGGCTTTCAGTTTTTCTTTTCTGTTGTTCGGAATAATAATTTCGACCGGATAAGTGTGCGAAGCGCTTGCTTTGGGACTAATGTTCGATATTTTACCCGTGTAGTTGGCTTGCGAATTTATATCGACAATTATGTTCACCTGTTGTCCTTCACGCAGTTCGTAAGCATTTGATTCGGACACATCTAAAATCACTTTCAAATCAGAGATATCGGCTATTCCGGCAATTACAGTTCCCGGATTAACATAAGCGCCGAGTTCGGTATTTTGAGTTGTGATATAGCCACTGAAAGGAGCGGTAATTTTGGTGTCGTCCCATTGTTTTTTTGCATTTTCAAGCTGTATGGTGGCATTTTCGAAAGCCATTTTTATATCCCTAAGCTGCGTGTCCGAAATAGCTTCTCCTTGATGCAACGATATGTTACGGTTGTAATCGTCTTTGCATTTTTCGTAGCTCAGTTTGGCATTGTCATACGCCAACCGTTTGTAGGTGTCATCTATTTTGGCCAACACTTTTCCTTTGGTTACAAAATCGCCCATTTTAAAATTTACCTGAACAATCTTACCTGCGCTTTCCGAAGCAATATTCACTTCTTTGCAGGCTTGGGTAGTACCTACCAATTCCAGACTTGCGTTTGTTTCGGTCATTTCAGCCGGAGCTACTGTGACAGTTACATCACTTTGGGTTGTTTTTACTTCTTTACTGCTGTCGATTGCTTTTTTGTTCGAAGCCAGTGTCCATGTCATAATTCCAAGCAGCCCTACGATGGTTACACTTGCTATGATTGTTTTCTTTTTCATTTTTTATACCGTATTATTGTTATTTTGTATTGAATTGAAGTTTATTATGTATTTACCGTTTAACCATTTACCATCAAAAAAAAAGAAGATAAACAGTACATTAGTGATTTATTTTTAGAACACTATATGATTCTTATTATTTAGCGTTTCTATAAGTTGATCATTCTATTTGAATAGCTCAACTTCCTTCGCCTTTGCCTTTATCAGTTATATAGCTGTTTAATGCCTCCGTTGAGCGTCATAATTTTAAGTTCGGCTTCCTTAAAATTGTACAAGGCTGTGAGGTAACCGCCCTGCGCACTGCTCAGACTCATTTCGTCCTGCAACAAGCTGCTCATGCCGGCAAGTCCTTCGCGGTATTTCAGCGCAGTTTCTTTGTACACCTTTTCGGCCAAAGTAAGGTTTAGTTTTTGTCGACGAACGATATCTTTGTTATTCATATAATTGTTCAGTGCATTTTTATAATTCATGCTGAAGTTTTCTTTGGTACTCTCAATCGTTTCCTCCGTTTTCTTCAGGTCCATTGTGGCCTGACGCGATTTCGATCGCTTTTCGAATCCGTCGAATACCGGTACCGAAAGATTAACGGATACACTGGACATTGGATACCATTTGTTGACCTCGCCACTCTTGAAATAAGTGCTGAAATCGTTACGCAGACCCTGGTAAGCTGCTTGTCCCGACAGCGACAGTGTGGGTAAATAACCATTGTTTATCAGCTTTTTGTTTAAAACATTCAGCTCCTTTTGCGATTCGAGCAAGCGGATATTTACATGATCCGAAAAGTCCGACCGGAGCATAGGGACATTGGTCAATAGCGGCATGGCTGCTGTATCGGTCAGTACTATCGTTTGTTCGAGCGGAAGATCGAGCATATATTTAATCATGTTCTGTTGTTGTTCCTGTGCAAGTTGTGTATTGCTCTGTTGCGTGTACATGTTTTCGAGGTTCACATTTACCCTGTCTAAGTCAACTTGTTTGCCAACTCCGTTTTTAACTATTATTTTGGTAATGTCCCTCAAGCGTTCGGTACGTTTAATGTTTTCACTGATCAACTTATATTGTTCGGCAGTGGTTTGTCCCAATGCATAGAGCTTGGCCACCTCGAATGCAATTTCTTCGCTTGCTTTCTCAACGCTTAAATTGCTTAGTTCAGCCGCTTTCTTGGTGAGTTTCACGGCGGTTAATGCCGTTTGATTGTACAATATCTGACTGATACTCACTACCGCAGTTGTGTTGTACTGACTTCCCATTTGCACAGCTACGGTGGTGCCCGGTTTGCCCAGGAATTCACCCGGAAGCACTGTTGTTGGCAGCGATAAATTGTCCGTAAAACCGGCGCTGATATTGACTTTCGGGAGCAAGGCCGCACGCGATTCTTCCTTTTTGTAATTGCTCTTTTCTTTGTCGATGCGGGCTGTCTTCACATTTATGTTTTTATCCACAGCCATCTGCACGCATTGCTGCAAAGTCAATTCAGTGATTTTGCTTTCCTGTGCAAATGTCATCTGCCCTACCAACAGCATCATTGCTAATGAAATAATCTTTCCTTTCATATTTGTATTCATATAATTTTTACGACACAAAATTATGTTTAAAAACATGTTTCTCGTGCGTTATTCTTATCGAAATGTATTTTTTGAGTACTGAACCGACTTTTTAGAGGATCGAACTAAATGCAGATAAGCCCGGAAAATTGAACTTTTTTCCCCATGCCACGATATTTCTACTACTTTCTTAAAGAGGGGGGAATCTGTGGTTGTTGAAAACAAAATATTTGTTGTATCAAAATCGAAATCCCGGTTGATTTTTCGGTTCGTCAATTGTTCTTTTCATCTTCTTCCGAACGAATAAAATCTCCGTACGGACACGCCATAATTACTATTTTATTCTCCATCCAAACTTTTCCACATAAAAAAGCGACCCTGTATTGCTACAAGGCCGCTTTAAATGTTTTCACAACGGAATAATCCTGAATAAATCAAAAAATGAGATAATTAGGCAAATAGTTGTTAATTAGAAATAATAACTCTATTTTTATGGCAAAATAAAAACCCCACGGAGTACGCGGGGTGCAGCAAGGTTTAACCTTGGATTCTTCGGCTTATAGCCTTGTTGTGATTTGTCTTTCGGTGCAAATATACGAAATTAATTATATAAACTATATATTATGGAAAAAATATTAGGAATTGATCTAGGAACTAACTCTATTGGTTTAACTTTAAGAGAAGATAATGAGTTTAAATGGTATGGCGTATACACTTTTAAGAAAGGTGTAGGAGAAGGAAAAGCAGGTGAATTCTCATATGCTGCCGAACGTACCAAACATCGATCAACACGTAGGTTATATAATGCAAGAAGGTATCGTAAGTGGGAAACACTAAAGGTATTAATAGAAAATGATTTTTGTCCATTACGCAAAGGTAATCTGGATAAATGGAAACATTACGCAAAAGGTATTGGTCGTAGTTTTCCAATTGATGATGAATTATTTCAACAATGGATTAAATTAGACTTCAATGGAGATGATAAGCCCGATTTTACAAGTCCATGTCAACTCAGAAGAATACTAATCGTAGAGAAATTGGATTTAAGTATTGCTCAAAACAGATATATGATTGGAAGGGCATTATTTCATATTGCTCAAAGAAGGGGATTTAAAAGCAGTAGAAAAAATGGTCAAAATGAAAAAACAGCTGTTTTCAAAGGTAGCACTGAAACAAAAACAATTGGAAGAAACGAATACGAAAATCTTATTATCGAAAATGGAAGTTTAGGAGCTGCATTTGCAGCACTCGAAGATAAGAATATTCGAATTAGAAACAGATATACTTTAAGATCTGATTACCAATATGAAGTAAAAAAAATATTAAACTACCAGAACATTGAAAACAAAGATTTTTGCGAAAACATTGAAAAAGCTATTTTCTTTCAACGCCCACTTCGCTCACAAAAAGGTTTAATTGGTAAATGTACTTTGGAGCCAAATAAATCGCGTTGCCCAGTTAGTCATCCAAAATTTGAAGAGTATAGAGCATGGTCATTTATAAACAATATTAAATTTCTGAATAAAGAGACAAATCTATTTGAGCCAATTCCTTTAGCTTTGAAACAGAAAATCTATAATGACAAGTTTTTTTATAAGAGTAAAAGAGAGTTTCCATTTAAAGAAATAAGAAAGATTATAAGCATTAATGGAGGAAAAGAATGGGAATTGAATTATAGTTCCAAAATGGATGATGTATCAGTGCCAAGTTGCTTCGTCTCAGCTAGGCTGAAGTCTGTTTTTGGTGAAAACTGGGAAAACTATCATAAACAAGTAACTCGTGCAAATAAAAATGGTATAAAAGAAACAAAAATTTATACTATTGAAGATATTTGGCATATTCTTTTTGAATTCGAAGATGAAGAGTATTTTAAAGAATTTCTATCAAAAGTACTCGACTTAAACGATAGTCAAATTGATGAACTTTGCACTTTATTTAATTCATTTCCGGTAGGTTACGCAAATCTATCTTTAAAAGCAATTAAAAATATCTTGCCTTTTTTACGCGATGGAAATATTTACTCCGAATCAGTTATTTTAGCAAAGATACCAGAGATTATTGGAAAGAAGATTTTTGAAGATAATAAAAACGAGTTGCTAAGTGCAATAAAAGAAAAAGTTGCTCACATACGAAATAAGAAGAATAATGTTTCAATTGTGAACAACTTGATTTTCAAATATTATGCTTTGGACTATGATCAAAGATTTGGTTGGAAAGATTTTGAATATAAACTTTCTGACTCTGATTTAAATGATGTTAAAAGCACAATTATTGAATTCTTTGGGCAAAAAACATGGAATACAAAAACCGAAGATGAAAAGCAAACGATTATATCCAAAGTTAGTAACTTATATCAAGATTTCTTTGCCTCTGAAAAACGGGAGCATATTGCTCAGCCACATTTAGTAAATAGTATTAAAGAATTTTTGTTAGAAAGTTTCGTCATAAATGAGAAAATTGTAAATAAAATTTACCACCCTTCCCAGATTGATATTTATCCAAAAAAAGAAGGGCAGCAATATTTACTTAGCCCCAAGACTGCTGCTTTTAAAAATCCAATGGCGTATAAAACCTTATATCGTCTTAAGGATGTAATCAATTATTTAATTGAGAAGGAAATAATTGATAATGAAACAAGAATTGTTGTTGAAATTGCTAGAGAGCTAAATGATAGTAACAAACGTTGGGCTATTGAAAAATATCAAAGAGATAGAGAAGCTGAGAACATTGAGTATGCTAATGCAATATCAGAATTACTAAAAGATCCTGAATTTTCTGGTATAGCAGACCCAAATAGTAATTCTGATACAGACAAATTTCGACTTTGGCTAGAACAAACTGAAAATCTGGAGGACACATTAAAGGAAATACAAAATATAAATAAAAATAAATCATTGACTGTTAATCAAAAGGATATACTAAAGTATCGCTTATGGAAAGAACAGAATTGTACCTGTTTATATACTGGAAAAATCATCAATTTGACAGACTTGTTTGACACCAACAAAGTAGATTTTGAACACACGATTCCACGTAGTAAATCTTTTGATAACTCGCTTGCTAACTTAACTGTGTGCTATGCGGATTACAACCGGAATGTGAAAAATAACAAAATGCCTTCTGAATTACCAAATTATAATGAAGAATGGAATGGTTATTCTGCTATTAAACCAAGATTGGAAAGTTGGGAGAAGAAAGTTGATGATTTGTTCAAACAAATAGACTTTTGGAAATTCAAATCAAAGATAGCAATGGATAAAAGTACTAAAGATGATGCTATCAGACAGAAACATTTAAGGCAAATGCAATATGATTATTGGAAAAATAAAGTTGAAAGATTTAAACAAACAGAAATTACGCAAGGATTCATAAACAGTCAATTATCCGATACTCAAATTATCACCAAATATGCATACCACTATTTGAAAACTGTATTCAACAAGGTAGACGTTATTAAAGGTTCAAACACTGCTGATTTCAGAAAAATTTATGGGATAAACTCAAAGGAAATTGAGAAAAATCGAGGTGTCCATTCACATCACGCTATAGATGCTGCAGTATTAACACTCATACCATCAGCTAGAAAGCGAGAAGAAATATTAAAGAAAGCATATCTTTACGCAGAAAAAAACTTCGGTAAGCAATATCTTGAACAACCTTTCAAAGGATTTAATTACGGTATGATTATAGAAATCGAAAAAAACATCTTAATTAACAATATTGCAGATAAAGATCATACTTTGACTCCGGGAAGAAAAATTGTTAGAAAGCGCGGACGTGTTGTTTGGTTAGACAAGGAAAACAAAAAACCTAAAAAAGCTCAAGGAGATTCGATTCGAGGCGAATTACATCTACAATCATATTACGGTAAAATTAAAATTGCGTCCAAGGATGAAAATGGCAGATTGATAAGAGATAAAAACAATGATATAGTATATAATCAAATAGATGGAAAAGATGAAATTTGGATGGTTATTAGGAAACCAATTGATAATGTAAATTTTGCTTCTGACATTGTAGTCGATCAACACTTGTACAATTTCTTGAAAAAACAATTAGAATCCGGAACAAAACAAGTTGACTTAGTAGATTTTCAAGGTAGAAAACTACGTCATCTACGTTGCCGTGTGAAAGCTGCTCGTGGATTTATGAATCCAGACAACGCAACTGTAGTAAAAGAGCAAGTTTATAAGTCAAGGAAAGATTATAAAAATTATATATATACAGACTCTGGGGAAAACTACATGTACGGAATGTATGAAAATGAAAATGGGAGAAAAATCATAGCAATAAATAAATTTGAAGCATCAAGATTTTCTCTTAATCAAAATTTTGATTCAAGAGAAGAAATCTTTAAAATTAAAGAACCTGTAATGATTGGTTCTGGGAAAAAATCAAAAGAAGCTCGACTTATTCACGTTTTCATACCTGGTCAAAAGGTGATTTTTTTCTTTGAAAATAAGGAAGAACTAAAAGAACTTATGCCAAATAAAATTAGCAGTCGTTTATATTATATTAAAAGATTCCATCAAGCTGAAAGAGGGAGTATAGTTTTTCAACATCATATTGAAGCTCGTAATGATGAGGAGTTAAGCAAAGTTTTTGGTGTAATTGGTAAAAATGGATTTTCTGTTGATAAATTAAATAAAAATTTTAGTCCACCGAGAATATTATATACTCCGAATAAAGATATATTTATTATTGAAGGAAAAGACTTTGATTTCAGCCTAGATGGTAGCATTAAATTTAAATATTAAACTTAAAGTCGATCGTCTTGGCAATATTTCTATTTAATCAACCCCTACCTTTTCCAAAGTTTTAGAACTTTGGAAAAAGTAAAAAGAAAAAAAACAATATTCAGAAAATGGAAAAACTTACGCCCAACTGTACGTATCATATTTTCAATCATGCCAATGGGTTTGAAAACATATTTACCGAAGACGAAAATTATCGTTTTTTTCTTGCTAAATATCAACAATATATTTTGCCCATAGCTGAAACATACGCGTATTGTTTGTTGCCGAATCATTTTCATTTGGTGGTAAGGATTCGGCGGAAGGAAGTGTTGGAAGAGGTTTATCGCGCTTATAACCTTTCCAAAGTTCAAAACTTTGAAAAAGTTGAAATCACCGATAATATGATTGAAAGATTCATTTCGAAACAGTTTGCAAATCTGTTTAGTTGTTATACGCAGTCGTTCAACAAGCTAAATAAACGGAGAGGGTCACTTTTTCTGAAGAATTTCCGACGGGAACTGATTGAAAACAAAGCTTATTTTCTGAATGCTATTATTTATACACATCGAAATCCTGTACATCATGCCTTTTGTGACAGATATACCGACTGGAGCTACACCTCATTTTGCGAAATAAAAGAACACAATAGTCAGTTGATAGAGGTAGATAAATTACTCCGTATATTTGGTGGTTTGGTATCATTTATTGACTTGCACGAACAATCTGCCAACAAATTCAGGGTGTCTTTTATTGCTGATTTGTAGTAACCGGAAACAAACTTTTCCAACGTATCGACCAACTTTTCCAAAGTTTTAAACCTTGGAAAAGTTATAGACTAAAATAATTTACCTTTAAATTCGAGCCACTATGATTAAACGTACGCTTTATTTCGGAAATCCTGCATACCTGAGTATGCGCAATGCACAGTTGGTGATTCATTTGCCGGATGCAAACGGCATGGAAGAAAAGGCGGGTAACAACACCATCCCTATCGAGGACATTGGCGTGGTGATTCTCGACCACAAGCAAATCACTATTACGCATGGACTGATGGAATCTTTATTGGCTAACAACAGTGCCGTGATTACCTGCGACAGTAGCCGGATGCCGGTCGGATTGTTACTACCATTGAGTGGAAACACTACACAAAGTGAGCGGTTTCAGGTGCAGATTGATGCATCGCTTCCGCTTACCAAGCAGTTGTGGCAGCAAACCATTCAGGTTAAAATCGAGAATCAGGCATATGTGTTGAGCAATACCCGTAAAGTGGTTGTGAAAAACATGCTGGCCTGGGTTGCTGATGTGAAAAGTGGCGATACCGACAATCTCGAAGCCCGTGCAGCAGCTTATTATTGGGCCAATATGTTTCCTTTTATTCCTGATTTTCGTCGGGGGCGCGAAGGCGTTCCACCCAACAACCTCCTGAACTATGGTTACGCCATCCTTCGGGCAATAATTGCACGTTCGCTGGTTAGTAGCGGTTTACTTCCTACTTTGGGCATACATCATCACAACAGGTACAATGCCTATTGCCTCGCCGATGATATTATGGAACCCTATCGACCTTTTGTGGATAAATTGGTGGTGGATTTGGTTCGCGAAGAAATGGAAAGTGGAAATAATCCCGACAAAATTGAATTGAATAAGAAAGTAAAATCAACTTTATTGAGCATTCCTGTATTGGATGTAAAAATAAACGGACAACGCAGTCCGCTTATGGTAGCAGCCGGAATTACAACAGCCAGTTTGGCAAAATGTTATATGGGCGAGATACGCAAAATTGCTTATCCCGAATTCATTTGAATATTCTTTTCAACTTTTTAAAAGTTTTAAACTTTGGAAAAGCTGATGTTCGATTATTTTTTATGGAACGTTTTAGCGAATATAGAATTATGTGGGTATTGGTACTATTTGACTTGCCAACCGAAACCAAAAAGGAGAAGAAGGCCTACACCGATTTCCGCAAGAAATTGGTTACCGATGGTTTTACCATGTTCCAGTTCTCTATTTATCTGCGCCACTGTCCGAGTAAAGAAAACGCCGAAGTGCACGTAAAACGCGTTAAATCCTTTTTACCCGAAGCTGGACAGGTAGGCGTTTTGTGTATCACCGACAAACAATTCGGACAAATGGAACTTTTTCAGGGTAAAAAAGAAAAAGAAGTATCAACACCCTACCAGCAACTGGAATTATTCTGAATACAAGGATGTTTTTTCAGATCTCGAACCAACGAGAATTACTTTTTCCAAACTAACTTTTCCAAACTAACTTTTCCAAACTAACTTTTCCAAAGTTCTTAAACTTTGGAAAAGTTAAACCAAACGAACCAGTTGGAAACAAAAATCCCGCCTTGCGAGCGGGATTTCGTTTGAATAAACAACTGATTTTTTAATCCTAACTGTTGAGATAAATAATTGACTGAAAACATTTTGCACAGATCGTGTTGTTTATCAAGTCAAAGATACAATTTTTTGAAAGCAAATCACAACTATACTTGAATTGTTCCCTTAGACCTCCGTGTTGTTTATCAAGTCAAAGATACAATTTTTTGAAAGCAAATCACAACAGATTTTTGTACGGACTATTATAACATACCGTTGTTTATCAAGTCAAAGATACAATTTTTTGAAAGCAAATCACAACAATAGAAACACGAATAAATTAATTATTACGTTGTTTATCAAGTCAAAGATACAATTTTTTGAAAGCAAATCACAACAGCTTCGTATTTGTAAATATCCATTATAGGTTGTTTATCAAGTCAAAGATACAATTTTTTGAAAGCAAATCACAACATGACATTACCGAGGCCCTTGCGCAAACAGTTGTTTATCAAGTCAAAGATACAATTTTTTGAAAGCAAATCACAACATTATTAAGAGAATACATCAGTAGCCTGATGTTGTTTATCAAGTCAAAGATACAATTTTTTGAAAGCAAATCACAACACATTAGTAATTATCATCGTATTAGTAGTAGTTGTTTATCAAGTCAAAGATACAATTTTTTGAAAGCAAATCACAACCTTCTTGCCGTTCCCCAATTCGCTGTCGTAAGTTGTTTATCAAGTCAAAGATACAATTTTTTGAAAGCAAATCACAACATTATTAAGAGAATACATCAGTAGCCTGATGTTGTTTATCAAGTCAAAGATACAATTTTTTGAAAGCAAATCACAACGTTGTCTTCACAGCTATTATATCGTTTTTCGTTGTTTATCAAGTCAAAGATACAATTTTTTGAAAGCAAATCACAACGTATCTGCCGTTGCACTCCATCCTGTTGAAGTTGTTTATCAAGTCAAAGATACAATTTTTTGAAAGCAAATCACAACTGTATGGCTGGCAGATATTCTACCATCAACGTTGTTTATCAAGTCAAAGATACAATTTTTTGAAAGCAAATCACAACTCTTGGATTTTCTATAAAAAAAATCATATTGTTGTTTATCAAGTCAAAGATACAATTTTTTGAAAGCAAATCACAACTGTCTCTGTTTTGGACTTCTTTATTGATTGTTGTTTATCAAGTCAAAGATACAATTTTTTGAAAGCAAATCACAACCACGTCTCCCACCCTTGTTTATAATAGATTGTTGTTTATCAAGTCAAAGATACAATTTTTTGAAAGCAAATCACAACTTGTTGAGTTTCATTCCAAATATCGTTGAAGTTGTTTATCAAGTCAAAGATACAATTTTTTGAAAGCAAATCACAACGACAATGTCGTTGTTTATTCATCGATATTTGTTGTTTATCAAGTCAAAGATACAATTTTTTGAAAGCAAATCACAACCGTCGCAACATCGGCTTTCAATTGCCTGTTGTTGTTTATCAAGTCCAATTTCATCATGGCTATTTTGCGCGACAAATCGCATAAAATATGTACATGGTCGAAATAACCTCCAATAATGATTGGTGTAGATTCAAACTCATTACAAATCCCGCCCATATAGGCAAACATACGATCGCGGATACCATCATGCAAAAATGGTTGACGGTACTTGGTACTGAACACGATATGAACATAATCGTTGGCAAATGATTGTGGCATGGCTATAGTTCTTTGCGGTGCGTTGCACCTGGTTTATTATATGACTTCTCTAATTATCCAATCCTTTCTAAAACTTTGAGCTGATGCTCTAAAAACAATTTCTTCTAAATCTTTGAGCTGCCGCTCAAATAAATATTTCTAAAACTTTGAGCTGCCGCTCAAAGCGATATTTCTATTCGCTGCGTTGCAGCTTGCTTTGAGCTGCAACGCAGCGAATAGAAACAAGCATTTGTCCGATAGGGCAATGCATATAAGGCAATGCATATATTTTATTGAATAGTTGAACTGTGTAACTGATGAAGCGTTAGTTTGTCAAGCACTCAATCTTCAAATCTTCAAATTATGAATTCTCAACTCTCAACGAATCATTTATATTAAAGCCTCTATCGATGCAACATCGTGTATGCTCATTTTGGTATAAGCATTGTGTCGTTCGTTTCTCACCGTATTGATCGCAATTTTCATTTCGCCGGCAGTTTGTTTGAGGGTATATCCCATTAACGCATACAAGATAACATCCTGTTCCCTGTCGGTAAGTTTGTATTTGCTTTTCAGCATTTCAATCGAATTTAGGCTCTTGAACAAACACAGGAAAAAGAACTCGTCATTGGGCTTATAGTCAGGCATTAGGCGTTTTACATTTACAAGCATCAAACAAGGCGTATGCTCTGCACAACAGAAAAACAACCTTTCATTCATCAAATAATAGTAATAATGACCGTCTGTTTCTTTCAGCTTCAGCAAAAAAAAAGCCCTTATCTTCTCCCTTTCCTCTAAAGTGCAATTTCTTAATATTTCGTAGAATTCTTTTTCTTTGTGTATAAAATGAGCCCTGTAATCAGGATGCATCAGCTCAAGTAAGTTATTCCGGTTGATTTGAGTGATGCCCTTATCTACAGTATGCCCCAGCCTGGCAGCCAGGTACGAAGTACAATAAAAGCAATTTAATTCCTTTATTTCGAGCAATAAATTACTTTCGTTGAGTCTTGTTTGTGTTTTTAAAAGCTCATCTTTGATGATAGCCAATCTCTCAAGCAGTTCGGGAGTCATGTTATAGCCATTGGCACTAAAAAATTCCTCCGAATGACAGTCAAATTCAATCAATGGATACATAGCACTACGATTTTAGTGTGAAACAAATAAGATTATTTACATAAGACTCAACCCCAAAGATCTTCTGATTTGCAAAACTACAAAGAGTTTCGAAAAAAACAATTCAGAAATCAATTTATTTTATCCAATCGTGTATGTACTAGTACATAAAGACTATTTTACATACCGTATAAATCGCATAAATTTGGCGCGTTGTAAGGAGAACTTCTTTAAGCAGCGGCTTAAGGTACAGTTTTACAATAAATCGCTTGCGTTCCACTGAAAAGCACATCCGGAAAGTTTGAATACCTAAGCGGAATGCTGTTGTACGGTTCAACACTCTCAAAAAACAATATAGTATTACTACAAAAACGAGTAATAACCGTTAAAAAAAAGGTCAATTCCGCGATTTTTCAATATCGTACCTGCGCAGTTCAATATTGTTCTCGTATAGTTCAATATTATTCTGCTACAGAACGTGTCCGTTCTATATACAGTTCAATATTAATTTCGGGCAGTTCAATATTATTTTGAGGTAGTTCAATATTATTTTGTCACAGAACGTGTCCGTCTTATAAGCAGTTCAATATTGTTTTCCTGAGAAACGAATCAATACTGTAGCAGTTCAATATTGATTTTTGACAGTACAAACACAAAAAACGAAGGAATTGACAAACAAAAAGCAGTTGGAAACAGGCTATTCAAACAAATTAAATAACTAATAATCAACAACATACATCACATGATCAGCAACAAAGCTCCTATTGGAGGAGTGAACAGCAAAACATACAGAACAACAAGGCATACAAATAATTAACCCGTTATAACATCCAATTAAAATTAAATCAAATGAATACACAAAAATGAGTAAAGCAAAAGTATGCGTTGACTTTTCGAAGCACAATTATCCCGACAAGACATTGAATGTGAAAAGCACAACCATTACCGAAGATTTAACAAATAATCCAAATTTTCCTACCCTTGCAGATAAAGTAGCACTACTGAAGAGCAAGAATGAACTATTCGGAGAATTGTTGGCAAAAGTTGAAAATGGCAATAAACAGTTGACCGCCGAAAAAAATCAGGTGCGTGTCGATCTGGAAGAGATTTTGAGAAGTATAGCACTAAATGTACAGGACATTAGTCAGGGCGACGATGTAAAGATTCTCAGCACGGGTTTCGATATTAATCGTAAAGCTGCTCCGGTTGGTGTTTTAGGACAGGTAGTCAATGTACAAGTAAACCAGAGTAAAATTTCAGGAAGTTTAGACGTAACATGGGATGTATTGGAACATGCTAAAAGTTATATCGTAAGATATACAAAATATCCCATTAGCGTTGAAAATTTGTATCAGTATGCAACCGGAACAAAACATAAACTTGCAATTGATAATCTGGAAAAAGCAACCAAATACATAATTCAGGTGGCCGGTGTAGGCGCAGCTCCCGAACGCGTATGGAGTGTAGAAGTAGTGAGCTGCTTTGTTTCCTAAGCGTTATGATAGAGTAATTCCCGGCTGTAAAGCTAAGGAATTAAACACAAGTAAATACTTGGATGTTATATACGGAAAAACCGCTCTCTGTTGCCATCAACAGGAGCGGTTTTTGAATGATATTATGCACTTAAAGCAAGAGTTTTATTCGCAGAGGTGCAGGTTTGTTAAAGCGTTGAAAGTTTATATAAAGAACTCCTCGTAAAAAACACAATAGGTTTTAATATAAATACCAAATGACTTTATGTAAAACAACGGGATATTTTATAATTTCCGTCCTTGCTAAAAGTATCACTGGCGGGTATTTTATAAAAACCTAGGTGTATAAATGAGAAAAAAAAGCTAAAATACAGCCTAACGAAGGTAATTATATAAATAAGAAAAAAAATAAGACTGTAAAACGTTTAAGAATTCTGAAAAACGAAACCGGATTATTCAGAAATGCCCTGATCTGATAATACACAAACTTATCCATTTTCTTTTGTTTGCGATAGGCCATCCCCATCTTATGATAAGCATAGGTATCATCTTTCAGATAAATATGATATTCAGCAGGGAGAATCTCAATCAGTTTTCTTCTGATCATGAAATCAACCTCCCAGCGTTTTACGGCATTGACTGTATGTGTGACCGAATTCGGATTAACCCGATAAGAGGCTGTCACCTGATTTATAAAATAAAAGTCACCCAAAGTATGTAGCAATACCCATAAAGTCCAGTCACCCAGAAAAGGATTGGCCATTTTATCCAAGTTTGATGTAATATAATCTAAATCCCGATTACGAAACACCACAGTGAGAGTAGGATACTGAATAGCTTTACTAAAAAACTCATGCAGATTATACAACCCTTCCTTGTTATCAGGTGATATTACTATTTTTTCTTTTTGAATTGTATTGCCATTAAAATCACAAACCGCAGCATTGGTAGCCACAGCCACAATATTCTCATTCGCTTCAAGTATGTCCACCTGCTTTTGTAGCTTTAGCGGGTCAGTCCAATAATCATCGCCTTCGCAGATGGCTATATATTTGCCTGTACAGACACTAAAAACAGCCTGCTGATTTGCCATTGCTCCAATATTCTCTTTGTGTAAAAGTAATTTGAATTTACCTGGATATTTTCGTTGATAATCCAATATGATTTGTCGTGTGTTGTCAGTACTACAATCTTCACCAATTACAATATCAAAGTCGAAATTTGTATTTTGCATCAAAACACCCTCAATTGCTTCAGATATATATTTCTCATGATTGTAAGCCATCATAAAAACACTTACTAAAGGAGCGTTTACTTTTGACAAATCAAGAGTCATTTTTACATCGTCATTTATTTTCACAAAGCCTGACTTCTCATAAACTCTAATAGCAGAATTATTCTCTGGTCTCACACTCAGATAAAGTGATTGTAAGTTTATTACATTCTTTGCGTATCTTATAATTTGAGCCGTTGCTAATGAAGCAACTCCTTTGCCCCAATATGATTTATCACCTATAAAAATATGATATTCAGCTGTTTTTTTTTCAATAATGTTTGTCAGTTGAATATTCCCTACATATATATCATCAACTTCAATAGCAAAGCGTACTGAGTTACGCTCTTCTAATTTTTCTAATATCCATTGTTTTTCAATCTCTTCAGTAACAAGAATATTAGGCTTACTACCTGTATGCTCCCAAACTTTAGGATCATTTCGCCATTTCCAAGAAATAAAAGCATCCTCGAATCTGAGAGGTCTTATAAGAACTTTATTCATAGTTTAAAATCAGATTTATTATTGTCTCCATATCATTATCATCATATCTCTGATCCACGGGAATACAAACTAAGTTAGTACACAAGTACATTTCTGTACTATTAGCATCTACTAAATTTTCAACATCAGGCCAATAAGTAGCAACAAAAATCTTGTTATTAATTAAATGATTCTTTATTTTGTTTCCATTATTAATCAGTAGAGGATAGATCATTGCAACTGCAGCTGAGTCAATATTCAGATTCAATTCATTGATTGACTTTAGGTGAGTATGCAAAAAAAGAAAGTTACTTTGTCTTCTCTCAGAAACACAATGATAATCAATTGTTGATAATAATGTATGTGTAAGATTCGACATTCTCTTGATAGACTGATTTATCAACAAATCATCATTTCTCTTAAATTCATCATAAAACTCTTCTGCACTAATATCAATTCGTCCCAATAAATGTTCGAATCGTTGGTATGAAATATCTGTCTCCAGGTTTTCATTTATTTGTTTATTGGCATACAGATAGGCTCCATCAGGAATCCCAAAAAACTTTCTGGCTGAATAAAATGTATCAACATCTGGCAGAGGTCTTGAAAAAAAAGCCTGAGAATTATCAATAATAAGATTTTTACATTGCTCGCTTACTTCTTTTACAATGCGGTTGCATATACCAAAATAGTTTGTGTAAACAAAAACATCATCCAACTTTACTTTATGAAAATCAAAAATTGGTTCAAAATTATTTCGAATAGAATAAAATTCGTATTTAATATTGAGTTTTTTTATTGGTTCAAGCATTACATCACATGTATAAAAAGGTAAATACACCTTTTTATATGCCTTAGCCTTGAGAATATATTCAAATGCATTCCGACCTGTATTTAATCGTATAGCATCTTTATGGTACTCTTCACCTTTTGCTAATTCAAGTTCAAAATATCCACCTATTGCATTCATATTAAAGAATAATTATCCAACATTCCGTTTATTTCTTCAACAGAATTAAACATCATTACATCAATAATTGAAAGTCCTGCTTCGAAAGTTACTCTTTTTTGGTTATAAGGTAAAAGATCCATTTTCTGAAATTTGAGTTTAATACCGGCTTTTTCATATTTTGATTTATCAAAAAAAGACATTCCTCCTGGCGGATTCCAATATTCATCTGTATTTCCCAACACCTTACAAATATTTAGCGCCCATTCATCAGGCTCAATAACAGGCTCAATATTGAGTTCCATTTCACTAAAAATTTCTATCTCTTTATTTATACCCAAATAATTACAGATACTTTCTAATGATCTTTTGTTCAAGTGTACTATATCATTAAAATCATTTTCAAACACTTCGTTCAACAACTTAACAACCTGAAAATAGTTAGGTGCAATTTTCTTATAAATCTGAAGTTGCGATAGTATTTTATTTTTCCAGTTTTCAGTGTTGTTAATTTGAATATCTTTTATCAACGTTTCCCTTCCACTTTTAAATAATGGTACTTGAATATAAAGCCAACCCTCATTTTGTTTTAAGACCCTGTTACGCTCAATCCATCCATGCCTGATAAATTGAACAGTATCAAAGAGAATAAACCGATCTGTATGTTTTATCAAACTTATATACCCTAAATACGGAAAAAAATAAGGCTGCATTATTCCGATTTTCATTACATCTACTTTAACTTGTCAACAATTTCAATTATTTGTTTATCTTCCAATTCCACAAAAATCGGTAAACAAAGTACATTTTCTGCTGCTTTGTGTGCAACTTTTAAATTAGTTGGAGTTGAACTCTCTAAAGTATTATATGGTTCAAAACTACTTATCAGTGGGTAAAAATACCTTCGGGAATAGATATTGTGCGATTTTAGATGTTCGTACAACTCATCGCGACTTTTTACAAACTTGTCTTTATCAATCAGAATAGGAAAATACGAATATCCATGCGTAACACCAGGCATATCGTTAAGGAAATGAATACCTGGAATATCTTTAAGTAAAGAACGGTATAGTTCGGTAATTTCTTTACGTCTTGCAATAAAACCATCCACATATTTTAATTGTAGCAGACCATAGGCAGCTTGTACTTCATTAAGCTTTGCATTGATACCCGGCTCTTCTACCACTGTTTCTCCACGAAATCCAAAGTTTTTCAGATTATCGATATGGTGCTTCATTTCCTCTGTATGGCAAATAATGGCACCACCCTCAATGGTACTATACACTTTTGTAGCATGAAAGCTAAGTACCGAAAGGTCGCCATAATTCAAAATTGAATCTCCGTCCTTTTTTACCCCAAACGCATGTGCCGCATCGTAAATCACTTTTAATCCATGTTTATCGGCGATGCGTTGTATTTCGTCCACCTTGCAGGGGTTACCATATACATGCACAGGCATTATGGCTGTGGTTTGCGGGGTAATAGCTGCTTCAATTTTGGTGGGGTCGAGATTCAGATATTCCGGTTCGATATCCACAAATACAGGTTTAATTTTGTTCCACCAAAGCGAATGAGTGGTAGCCACAAAACTAAAAGGAGTAGTAATCACTTCGCCAGTGATATTTAAAGCCTGAAGAGCCGTAATTAACGCCAGTGTTCCATTGGAAAAAACAGAGATATATTTTACACCCAGATATTCGGCCAGCTCTTTTTCCAATTGCTGATGAAGAGGACCGTTATTGGTTAGCCATTTGTTTTGCCAAATCTGTTGGAGATAGGGTATAAATTCTTCCAATGGAGGAAGGCAGGGTTGAGTTACGGTGATGGGTTTATTCATTTGCTTTTTTTAAACTTGATTCTATTTTCAAAAAAACTCTATAAAACAATGGAGACAGTATTAACAAACGATACATTAATCTGTGCCTTGGATAAATACAAACTACTCTCAGTTTAGTTAAATCAATTAGTTTCAGAACGTCTTTAGTTGTCATTCCAAATATCATATTTTTTGTAGGAATGTACACAAAATATTCTAATGCGATTTCCCTATAAATAATTGATTTATTTATTCCTTGAATCGCCATAAAGAAATCTGCAAGTTTGTCAGCTATCTTTAATTGTGCATATAAATTTTCTATATTTCTTTTGTAAGTAATACTACCCGACCTTATACGATATACATAAAGAATATCAGGGATTACCTTCACCCTGCCTGCATAAAAACAAGCTATTGGCGTAAATAGATTATCCTCATGCAACAATCCCTCTACAAACTTCAGCTTGTTCTCCAGCAGAAATTCTCTCCTATACAACCTTAAAACCACACATACAAAATGGAACTTACGGCTTACTAATGCGTATTTATTATAGTATTCCCAACCTGTTAACCGGTCTTCCACTATCCCGGCATCCGGCGTTTCGGTTCTTCCATCTTCAAAATACCTGCGACCATTGAAACACAGCAAATCTTCCCCATTTTGCTTATCGGCAAGTATTTTTAAAGTATCCGGTTCTATCCAATCATCGCTATCCAGAAAAAAAATATAATCTCCTTTCGCTGCTCGTATCCCTGCATTGCGTGCAGCACTCAATCCTTTGTTTTCCTGATTTATTATGCTGATATTTGAATACTTTGCTGCATATTCATCCAATATCGATTTACTACCATCGGTAGAACCATCGTTCACACAGATAACCTCAAAATCTGAATAGTTTTGCGCAATAACAGTATCGAGACAAGTCTTTAGGTATTGTTCAACGTTGTAGACGGGGATAATTATACTGAAATATATCTTATTCAAAACAACTATTTTTAATTAAAAATCAACAAACCAATCCCAACGTCGATTATCAACTGACACTTTTTTTAAAGCAATCATTGATGAATTTAATTGTTTATTCTTATTTGGCTCTAAAACATTCCCGGCAAAAAGTTTGAATCTCATTTTCGGTGGAAAAATCACAGAAACAAATCTAAAGAAACCTGGAATTACACTGTTGTATAAATATGACTTTAAACCTCTCTCCTTTTTAATTGGGACACTTCCTATAAATTCATAGCAAGGGTAATTTAATAAATATCGCGTCAATTTCTTTATCCCGGCAAATGAGATATCATCGATTACAATTATTCCTCCTACTTTTATCAATCTATTTAGATAAAAAAAATCAACCAACGTATGATCAAATGTATGCCAACCATCAATAAAACCTAAATCATATTCCTTTTTTAATGATAATAGTTGAGGTAATACTATTTCAGATGGTTGCTCAATTATTTCATAGAAATTCACTCCAGCCTTTTCTAAATTTACCAGACCTATACTTCCCCAATCAGAAGTTTGCTTTGGATCTATTATTGTATGATGTTTTTCTTCTTCAGCATACAAAGCTGAACAAATATACAAAGAGGAAATTCCCATAGCACAACCAATTTCAATTGTACTCTTTACAGCATAATCTTTTATTATTCTACTTAAAAACTCACCTTCGTTTTTATCTATATTTGAAGTTAGAGTATGTTTATTTCCATCTCTATCAGTAACTATTTGTGTCTTAAAAATTTCTTCTAGTATTTCTTGAGGAGTCATATCTATTTGTGTTAAATGCCAGCATTAAACTCTTTTCTTTTGCAAATTAGCATCTTTAAAATCAACCTATTACGATACCGACTTGGTAGATAAAAAAACATACCGTTCGACAACAATTTGAACAATAGTTTGACATTATAATTCTTTTCCACTAAAACATTTTGAATATACAATGCAACCTTAGTTTTATATATTGAAATTAAATACTCGCTAAATTTTTTAGGATTAAAAATCAAATGCTCTAAATTTGATTTGATTTGAGCATCAATAGATCTTCTTAAATCATTCAATTGACTTTCTGTTTCTATTGAAATGGGATAAACGAATGTTTGAATAAAATCATCATTCTTCAAAAATAATTGATTTACATACTCCATTTTCACTGTGATTGTCATATCTTTTTGATTCGTCATCACTTCTGAAACCTGACTTGGATGCATTCTATAAAGGAAAAGAATCTTTTGAAGATTATGCATTTTTAGTCCGGAGAGCATGCACTCTGTCCAAAAACGATAATCCTCTGCAGGAAAGTAGTCTTGGTTATATTTCAATCCTAATTTTTGAACATTCTTTTTTCTAAACATTGGTATTATCATACAACAACCAAAAAGTAATCCTACTTTTATTCCATCATGACTTTTTGGATAGATTACATCATAATTTTTTGCTCCAAAGAATCTATACCCTGCACCGCATATATCAATTTCAGAATGACATTCCAAAAAAACAACTTGCTCATAAAGCCTATTAGGCATACTAATATCATCACCATCCATTCGTGCAATATATTCGCCATTTGCTAATTCAACACCTCTATTCAAAGTATTAGCCAGTCCGATATTTTTTTCATTTTCAACAAAACGAATTCGGGAGTCTGAAAACTTTAATACTTCTTCGCGTGTACTATCTGAGGACCCATCATTAATTATAAGTAGTTCAAAATCTTTGAACGTCTGATTCAAAATACTATTAATAGCTTCTGTCACGTACAGTGCTACATTATAAACGGGCATTAGAACTGTAACCTTTGGAGATTTATTCATGGTTGTAAAAGAATTGTTCTTTTTAGTTGAAAAATATTTTGTTTGCGTCGCTGCATTCCTCCATCAATCCGAACAGCCGACCAATAGCCACAATCTTTCACTGCTTTAGCAATGCTTTCATTCATATCTCCAAATGGATAAGCAAAATGATTTATTTCACAACCAAGCTGTTCTTCCAACACGTGTTTTGATTGTATCAATTCCATCATTAGGGATTGCTCATCCAATGCCACTAATGAGCTATGAGTTACTCCATGTGAAGCAATGCTACAAATATTACTTTTATTAAGTTCGCGGATGTCATCCCAATCCAACAAAGAAACCTCATTATCCATTCTCAAACCGTTTAATTCAAATAGATGTTGGATAAATAAGCGACTTTCTTCGTTGGCTAATCTTTGAATCTCAGACTTAATCTGTAAAAAAACCTCATTTTTCTCTCTGGCTGTATTCGTATTTATAACATCATTTTCCGAAATTCGTAATTTGTCACATTGTAGAATTAAATTTTCCAACCAATACCACCAAACAAAAATAGTTTTATTGGGAAAAGCTGTTGCAACATAGATACTAAAAGGTATATTATGCTTTGCAAAAATTGGATAAGCTAATGTTAGATTATCACGGAAGCCATCATCAAAAGTAAAGCACACATAATGTCTATCAATCTTTTTTAGTGACTGTTGAATTTCATACACTTCATCCAAACTTGCAAAATAGAAACCTTTAGACTTATAATGCTCAATGGTCTGTTCCAAAAAATCCGGGGTAATTTCCAATTTCCAATTATCATCAATTATGCTCCGTACCTCTACCACTCTATGTAACATAAGAATAACACCTGTAAAAGGGTTAATTATATTGTAAAGTAGCTTAAATAAATAATTATGTTTTAAACAAGATAATTTCATAGTCAATGAGATTGAAGGAATCGGCGAACTTTACGTTTTAGTAACTTAGTTGTCAGATTTATATAAAGGGTCAGATTTAGAGGGCGAAGCACTCTGAAATCTCTACTCATACTCCACGATAATCCTGTAGAATACACATCACTTACATAAGCATGAAAAGCTTTTATTAGCAGAGATTTATCTGCAATAACTTTAGCTTTCATCAACCAGCTATAAATGAGGAAAAGCTCCACTAAATAATCATATCCTGCATTCTTTGAAACGTTAGTTCCATGTTCACGGTAGTTATTCAACATTTTGTGCGAATATGCAATATCAGAAACTGCTGCGAATTGTAAATAACAAAACCAATCTCCAGAATAGCGAAATTGATTCAAATCGGGTAAAATAGTTCGAAATATTTTTTTTCGCATTAATACGGCACTGGCATTATTGATGGTGCAGTCCCACAAAAGTGCTTCCTCAATCTCTTTATTTCCACTTATACAATAATCAATATCCCAGCGAGAAAGTGAGAACTTATTTTTTTTCTCAGAAGCAAAATTACCTATACATTTCCCATCTCTGTAAATAGCAGTATTGCAATATGCAAGCCCAACCTTAGGTTGATTATCCAGTAGTCCACACAATGTTTCTAACAATTCCGGTTCGGCCCAATCATCACTTTCAGCGATCCATATATATTCTCCTTTAGCTAAGTGAACTCCTTTCTCCCATTGGCGAAATGTACTCCCACTGTTCTGCTCATTAAGTACACAGTGGCTTACTTTCGGATGATTAATATATTCTGACAAAACCTCCCTACTAATATCAGTACTGCAATCGTCCAACAATATTAACTCAAAATCCTGATAGGTTTGATTCAGGACACTCTCTATTCGTTGTCGAAGATAAGGAGCATGATTGTAGTTAGGAACTATAACTGAAACTTTGGGCATTATTTGTTTAAAGATTTGCTTGTGTTATGTTAAAAGGAAAATGTCGTAAATAGATTGCTGAAACCCCTTATCTTTTTCTTTATCAATTTTAGTTTGTTGTATAATTTCAACAACCTCAGTTTGTCAAGTTTCAATAAAAACAATTGCTTTTTTGATTTAGGAGCCCAACTGGCAGCATTGTGGTGATAAAGTATTGAGTAGGCTGTATTAATTGCATCTGCATAACCAAATATACCGGCTTCTGCAATTAAAATATTGGGGTTTAGAAACTGGGTTTTATCTTCATACACAAATCCGTACTTTACAGCTCGATTTGCTATCAGTCCATCAATTGCAAAACCTTTAAAATTATCGGCGTTTAGCTTTAATCCCATATAATACTCTAAACAATCACTAATTAAAGGATTTTGAGCACTACAACCTACGACAGACGATAGCAAACCAAAATAGGGTATAAATACAGTACTGTCTTTGGGTTGATTATTCTCGTCCAACAAATGAATTCCTTCAGTATAGAACTCATTATAAAGCTCTACTGCCGAAAAAAAATCATACTTCAAATAATTATCTAATGTTTTGAAAAGCTCAACATCAGTATCTAAATAAATCCCTCCATACTTTTTCAACACATAGCAGCGAGCCACATCAGACACATAGGCGTATTTCTTCGCCTGATAAGCTTCTTTACTGTAGCTGCAAATATTTATATCAAAGTTCGACTCATCCCATCTTTTAATTTCATAATCAGGTAAAATAGTATTCCACTTTTTTATGCATTCTAGCTGAGAAGCGGGCATTAATCCTTTACCAAACCAGCAATAGTGGATAACTTTAGGGATCATAATTATATTACGGGTTTTGATGCTTTTATTTTTGATTCTATTTCCAGTGTAATTTTATGCTCGTCCTGCAAGTACTGCAGACCATAAGATCTTTCAACATTTTCATCAGACAACCTGTTTTTGTACATTCTAAATCTATTCAACACATATTCTACTCCTAAATGTTTATAATGTAACAGTAACAATTCATCATTATCATTTGATTTAACTAAACCCCATGGATAACAATAGTGAGCACCGGCAGTATAATTGATTTCGACGATAGCACAAGGATCAAAAATAATTGACTTATTAAAATTCATATCTTTCACCCCATTTCTCACACATTCAGTTATCGGTCTTTTAGCATCATATGCAGGAAACTCTTTTGAATACATATTATATCCTACGGGCGTAAAGAATGTAATCTTTTCCTGCTTCGATTTCAAAAGGTATTCGCCTAAACAGGGGTGAAATAAGAATTCGTCTACATCGCATACAATAACATAATCTGCTTTTCCACGCGATTTTTTCCAACAATTATTCTTAATATCAAGATAAGTAGATTCGTTGATTTTGTCCATTTTGAATTTGACAATCTCGGTATTGTTTCGATATTTCAAAATTGTCTCTGAAGAATCTGTTGAATAATTATCATAAATAAAAAACTTATCTACAAATTGTTCATAATAATCCAACATGAAGGGTAGTAATTTTTCTTCATTCCAACATACAACATAATAATGAATGATCGGTTTTGAAATATTATGCTTTCTTTTGTATAGTCCTAACTGAAGTCGATACAGAAAATTAACGGGCAATTGTAATAGTATATGAACAACACTACTGAAGTATCTTAATTTAGAAATTCCAAAATCCTTATTCAAAATATCTACATACTTCTTTACAAAATACAATTGCTTCCTTAACGGCTTCATACTGTTATATAATATATTTGATTTATTCAACCGGCATATTGACCTGATACTAAAACTCCAACCAGCCAAATTTATCCGTACGTATTCCAACAGGATATTCTTTTTTCACTTTATATCCCAACCAATATTCAGGAGCAATGATTTTGGCATTGGACTTTTGTGATAAATAGGCCGCCCACCATGCAAAAGTACTATTGGCAATAATAGCAATATCGGCATGTTGTATCAATTGAAAATCGATAATAGCAGGATTACTTTCGAAACTGTGATGATATTGATGTCCAAATTCATTTTTCACACTCTCTACATCGTCACCTATAAACAAAACCTTATAGTTTTCGATACCTTCTATGCTATCCAATGCTTTGCGATAATACTGAAATGGCAAAGCAATCCCTTTACCTCCTAACCCATCAAACTCAACATCCAAATAATCCTTACGTCTGAAATGTACTACAATTACCTTGTTATTATCAAATAACTCCTTGTATTTATTCTCAAACGCTTTTCTATATTGTTTTCGGAGTGTAAGTTTCTTTTTAATCAAGCTATCATACTTTTGAAAATAACTGTCCGATTGAAAAAAGCCTTCATAATATACATTATTTCTTATTTCCACTCCATTTTCCCAATCGTTACCAGTTATTTCAGTTTTAAATACATGTTTAACTAATTTCCGACAAACCCTATGATATTGCTTTGTGACTTTGGGGTGCGAATAAACAAAACGCGTAAACAGATCCAACTTAAAAAACTGCAATTTAAATGGATAAAATGGATTACTCTGAAAAGGAATAAGAAAAGTACGCAACCGTCTGGCAGTAGCTTTAGCAAAAGCATACTGAAACAGCTGATTACCCATTTGACAATTTAAGGAGACAATGATCATGAATTCTTAAAATACGTTTTAGTTGACAATATCTTGTCAAAATAAAGTGTTGTTTTATACAAAATAAGACGTATAACTCTGGACAACCAGTATTTTCTCATTATATATTCCGGATATACATACCGAGTGTAATCATCCAAAACTTTCTGAGGAAAATAAGACTTCAAAACGCTATTCATTTCTTTTGATAATAAACCTGATGAATTCATAGATTTTCCCTCTGCATTGAATTCACACACATAGATATCTCTAAATAAACGCGTAGTTATATTGTGATTTATAATTGTATCTATCGTAAACTTCCAGTCTGAAATTAGTTGTAAGGATTCATCGTACAATCCATATTTAGTAAAAAGATTCTTCTTGATAAACGATGCTTGGTGAGGTAACGAATCAAAAATCAAATCCATACCATAGACAAAATTATCTTTTTTATTTCCATGATGTATCGTTATATGCCAAGGTATTCGTTTATTGGAGTCAAAACAGTATTTATTACCAATTAGCATATCTTCGTTATAGTCATTTTCTAAAATTTGAGATAAAACAAACTTGGTACATAACCAATCCCCCGAATTCAAAAACTGCAAATACTCCCCCTTCGCCTTTAATATCCCTTTATTCATTGCATTGTAGATACCTGTATCGGGTTCACTCACCCAATAAGTTATTCTGTCGGCATATTCTTTTATTATATCCACACTACCATCTGTACTTGCACCATCGATAATGATGTATTCAAAATCGGTAAAGGTCTGCGAAACCACACTTTCGATTGTTTTTCGCAAGCCTTCGGCGTTGTTGCGGTTAATGGTGATGATAGAGAGTTTCATGTTGATTTATTTGAAAGAATGTAAAAAAGCATATGCTTTTTCTCCTATTATAAATTTAATTAGTCTAATCAATTTAGTTTTTTTTGTTACTCCTTTTTTTTGTTGGAATCTAATTCTTTTAGCAGCCACAGCAGCAGAATCTTTTTCAGATTCACTTTTTTCCGGAATAATAAGAACTTCATCTTTTTCTGCAAAAAAATAAGCCAATGGGGTTATTATACTTTGATCGTGCCGGTGTTCTGCAAGTATAGATTTTTGATTATTTAATTCGTTTCCAAAAGGATCACACACAAGTTCAGGACACATCAAACTCACAGACAACCATTCATTAATAAACGGATTATTTTTTCCCTTACAAATAACAAACCCACCCATAATCTTATTGTAATGTCTCCAACTTTCCGTCTCGAATAAAGAATCAAAATAGGTTAATGTTTTTTGCTTCGTCCAATATTGTATTTCTGGAGAACTACAATGATAGTATTCAGACCAACCATAGTCAAAATCACTCCTATAATTAAAAACAATTGCATTATACTTTCCTATATAATCAAAATATTCGTTCCAATCATCCGAAGCGTTCAATGAGCACCCTCCATCAACATATATTACTGCTGCGTCTTCATGGTCTTGTAGAGTTTTCCAGATTACATATGGTTTCCAAAGCCAATATCCACCTCCCTTTTTAAAAGCCATCAATGGGTTTGATTTTATATAATCAGGTAAATCTTTAGGACCATACACAATAATCTGATCAAATAGTTTCAGTTCCTGAGCTTCTTTTCGAAGCCTTTTCAGAGTTTCTTCATAGTCTGAAGTACCATATGTAATTAAAATCTTTCGCATATTATTTTAGAAAAAGAAAACCTGATCCTTTTTCATATTCAAAAACATGACCTGTTTGAGTTGGGAAACCTTCAAATTCAATTTGAATACAGCTTTCTAATGATAAATGATAAGTTATGCCGGGATTTGTCAAAAAGAGACTTCCATAAAAAGTACCTTTATTAATCTCAGCAGGTAGTTCAATTTGCTTAGTCATTTTAAATTTTCCCTTTTTGTATATTGGAGTACTACCACTGTAATGAAATGGACTATAAAAAGCTAAAGGCAATTGATTTTTATCAAATAGTCTAAATTCGAGACCAATCATTTGTTCGCTCATTAATTCACCTTCAATATTTATCTCTAATACATTATTATCATAAGTTAATTGGATTGGATTTCTTGATTTGTTATTGATTTCAATTCTATCAATTTTAAGATAGGAGGCATTATATCCGATACTCTCCATAAAACTCTTTGATGAATTAAAATTAAGATCTAGGTATTCCGATACTACATGATTGATTTCTCCTGATTTGGAAATCGTTCCATTTTCTAGTAATATCCCTTTATGACAAAGTAACTTCATACTTGCCATATTATGACTCACAAACAGCACTGTTCTCCCCTCACCTTTAGAAACGTCCTGCATTTTACCGATTGCTTTTTTTTGGAATTCGGCATCGCCTACGGCAAGGACTTCGTCAACAACAAGTATTTCGGGTTCGAGGTGGGCAGCAATGGCAAAACCCAGACGAACGGTCATACCGGAGGAATAACGTTTGGCAGGGGTGTCGATATAACGTTCCACGCCTGAGAAATCAACAATCTCGTCGAAGCGTCGGGTAATTTCTGCTTTTGTCATCCCCATAATGGCGCCGTTCATATAAATGTTTTCGCGGCCTGTCATTTCGGGATGAAAACCTGTACCTACTTCCAATAAAGAAGCTATACGTCCACGTGCTTTAATGGTGCCGGTGCTGGGTGTTGTTACTTTCGAAAGGATTTTTAGCAAGGTAGATTTACCTGCACCGTTTTTACCTATAATACCCAGCACATCGCCCTGCTCTACTTTAAAGTTGATGTCCTTCAATGCCCATACATAATCACTCTGGCCTTTGTGAGCACGGTCGTTTACTTCGCCTATTTTCAGATAAGGATCTTCCTTGCCCTGTATGTTCATGGCGTACCATCGCTTCAGGTCGTGGCTCAGTGTATTTGTAGAGACTAAACCCAGGCGGTATTGTTTGGAGATATTGTTGAATTCTATAGCTGTCATTTTTTATATACGAATTTTTACGAATAAGAACGAATTAGACGAATTAATGCGAATTTTGCGAATTTAGCGAATTTAGTACACGTTTATATTTCAGGCTTGGTTCGCCAAAGTTAACTATTAATCCGAGTTTTAGTTTTGTTGCTTTTAAATAATTTCTTATTTGTTCAATGTTGTCGTTATGAATAAAAATAGCGGCCTTCAATTCTACAATTATTTTGTCGTAGCATACAAAGTCAGCTTTAAATGTTTTCCTGAGATTTTCACCATCAAATTGTATCTTCAATAATTTCTCACGTTGATAGGGTACATTATCTTTTATAAATTGCTTTTCGAGTGCTTCCTGATAGACAGACTCCAGAAAACCCGCTCCCAATTCTGTATGCACCTTCATACACGAACCTATTATTTTATAACTTTCGTCCTTATACAATATTTCCACCATCTTAATTCGTATAATTCGCATTAATTCGTAAAATTCGCTCTTATTCGTCTAATTCGTATCTTAAACTGTGTCCATAAACGAGCGTTGCACTTTATTAAACACCACTATGCCGATACCAAGGAGTACTACCATAAACCCAAAGCTATAACCAAGCATGCCCCAACTAAAAGTACCGACGCCCATTGTTGCAAATTTGAAGGCTTCGATAATGCTTGTAACGGGATTCAAAGCCATGATCCATTGTTTGTCGGGTGACATATTGCTGAGCGGATAAATTACAGGCGTGGCATACATCCATAGTTGAACAATAAAAGTGAACAGGATGGTGAGATCGCGGTATTTGGTGGTCATGGATGAAATAATGATACCAAAGCCAAGCGAAAGTCCCGAAAGCATTAAAATAAGTACCGGAAGCAGCAGTATATAAATATTGGGAGTAAGTTGAACACCTGCAATAAGATAATAAATATAGACAGCCACAAAGAGCAAAAACTGTATGCCCATGCGTACCAAATTGGAAGTTACAGTTGACAAGGGTACAATAAGGCGGGGGAAATACACTTTACCAAAAATGCCCTGATTGGTGGTGAAAGTGCTCGAGGTTTTATTCAGACAGTCGGAAAAATACTGCCAGCACACAATACCTGCCAAATAAAATAAATAATCTGGTAAACCATCAGTACTTATACCTGCTATATTACTGAATGCAACTTTATACATAACAGCTGTTAATGCCGGTTGAATAAAAAACCAGGCAGGACCAAGTATTGTCTGTTTGTATTGCGTAATGATATCGCGTTTTACAAACATGGAGAACAAATCGCGGTACTGCCAGATTTCTTTAAAATCGACTTCGAAAAGTTTGTTTTTTGGTTTTATTACCGTAGTATATTCCATTTTTTCTTTGTTTCGGTTACTTTGTTCTATTATTGTATGGCTTGTATTTGATCCTGCTATGCGCAACAAGATTCCTCAGTCCCAGGTGGGAAGGAGAAAGAATGTACAATTTTAAAATTTACAATTTATGCGAATCAGGGGTTTATAATAATTCTATTTTGTTTACAATAAATTATTTCCCATAGGCTTCGGTGTGAGCTCAGTCGAACGGGGATAAACAAAGAAACAACATTTAGGTCTTACGGACTAATTTCAACTCCTGATTCTTACAATGTAAAATAAAATAAACGCTACTTTACTTGTATAGCAATGTAAGCTTGCATTATTCTTATTACTTTATAGTACAAATATACTTAGATTTTTTAAATTAACGACAGGAGATTCATTTAAAACATCGATATTAAATTGGAAATATTACAAACCCAAAGACATCCTATCTCCAGGAACATGAATATGGCGAAAGGGAGACCTGAAAATCCCCGGCTAATGAATGTTTTTTTGCTGTTGGGGCTGTTGTGTTTTTTTATATTTTTCGAAATCGTATATTTTGGTACTTTTGTGTTTCGAAACAAAAAAAAGAAATTTTACAATGCATTTCAGGTTAAGAACAACATATTCACTTTTAGTACTCACACTTTTTATTTTTTCGTCAAACAGTTCGGCTCAAAATTACCGTAAAGTAACTTTTCATCAAATCAAATCGGAAGGAAAAATCTGGGGCATCGATATTTCGCATCATCAAAGCACCATCGACTGGAAGAAGCTTAAAAAACAAAAGCCTCATTTCATTTTCTTCAAAGCCACCGAAGGCGCATCGCACAAGGATAAAAAATATACAGAGAATTATAAAAATGCCCGTAAGCAAGGCATCATTGTAGGTTCGTATCATTTCTTTTCGTACCGCAGCACCGGCGAAGCTCAGGCCAATCATTTTCTTAAAACAGCCCGTTATAAAAGCGGCGATCTGCCCCTTGTACTGGATGCTGAGTACGCTCCCAATATGCCTTCAAACAAAGTAGTCACCAAAGAACTGACCGACTTTATGAAAATTGTCACCCGTAAAACCGGCAAAAAACCAATTGTGTATTGCGATTACGATTATTACAAACAATACCTCGATGGGAATCTTAAAAACAAACATTACCTGTGGATTTGCGACTACCGGCAAAAACCCGACTGCGACTGGACTTTTTGGCAAACAACGGATAAGTTTAGCATTTCGGGGGTGAAAGGCGGTGTGGACTTTAATTTGTTTAACGGAACAAAAGGGCAATTAAAAGCTTTACTGTTTTAAAAACCCAAAAGCATATTTCTATGTACAATTTAGAAATGTACAATTTACAATTTATGCGAATCCGGGGTTGAAAATAGTCCGTAGGACTTCAATATCAATAGAATAAATACGTATCAATGTTTTATTGTCCGTAGGACATTAATATTATTTCTTTGTTTATCCCTTACGGGGAACTGATTTTTGGTTATTTCTATTTTCTATTGATATATATTCCCTACGGGAAATAATTAATTGTAAACAAAATAGAATTATTTTCAACCCCCGATTCGCATTATTATATAATTACAAATCAAAAGAAATTTGCGAAGATTTGTGAAATGTGCGTTCAGAAAGATTCTTTTAAAATAACTGAGGGTTTGACGTTGAGGCAAGCCCTCAGTTGTTTTTCATGTGTTATAAAATGGTTTTTTGAATACAAAAAAAGCAAACCGCAAAAAAATCAATATTTACCGCACATTTCATACTTTATAGATTAAACCTTTTAACTTTGCGGGAGTCAAATGAGATAAAATTTCAGTTCACAGGAACATCAAACATTTACTATTTGATCATTTACCATTTACTATTGAATAAGAATATGCTAAACAGCACATTAGTGGTTTATGGTCAACAATGCGACAAAAAAATTATTCTAAAAACAACTGAGGGCTTGACTTTGAGTCAAACCCTCAGTTGTAAATATCCAGCGATCTGTTTTATTAAAATAAATAAAAATGAGTTACAGCAAGGCAATGATGCTGAAAAACGGCTTTTAGCTATCGTCTTTGCTCCCACTCTTCTGAAATCAAAAACAACAAGTCATCTATGAAACGGACTTTGCTTCTTCTTTCTCTCTTCTTATCTGTTCATATCTACACATTTTCGCAACATAGTATTCAGTCATCGGTATTCGACCAAAAAAACGGACAAGCCATAGAAATGGCAACAGTGCGTTTACTTTCGTCCAAAGATTCGTCGTTGGTACAGGGCGTTCAAACCGACCTGAAAGGCGGGTTTGTACTTCCTAAAATAAAACAGGGAAACTATGTACTCGTTGTCAGCTCAGTAGGTTATATCGAGAAAAAAAGAGACATTACCGTAGAAAAGAAAGACCTTATTCTGAAGCCGATTCAACTGGAAGAGAATGTAAAATTACTCAAAGAGGTGGAAGTGAAAGGTACAGCAGCACAATTGGTTGTAAAAGGTGACACCCTTGAATACAACGCAACAGCCTTCAAAACTCAGGAGAATGCAGTGGTGGAAGATCTGCTTAAAAAACTGCCCGGTGTTGAAATTTCGACGGATGGAAAAATTACAGTGAATGGTGAAGAGGTGAAGAAAATCCGTTTGGATGGTAAAAAGTTTTTTGATGGCGATATAGAACAAGCTACCAAAAATTTATCGGCCGATATGATAGAAAAGATTCAGGTATTGGAACAAAAATCGGATATGGCAAAGCTTACCGGCTTCGAAGATGGCGATACCGAACGTATCATTAACCTCACGACCAAACCCAATCGTAAAAAAGGAATCAGCGGCAATGTAAATGGCGGGGCCGGAGCTGATATCAACAAAGACTTTAGGTACGATAGTGGCCTATCACTTAACATATTGAATGGAGAATCGCAAACATCCATCAATGCAGGCGCCAATAACCTGAACAACACAAGAAGCAGCCGTGGACGTGGATCGTGGGGAGGTGGATCTAACGCAGGGATCACCACATCGCAGAATTTTGGTTTGAACAACAATTCAATGTTGAGCAAAAAAACAACAATTGGTGGTGATGTCACTTTCAATCATTCTAACAATTTCAGCGATACAGAAAGTAACCGCACCAGTTATTTGTCATCGTCGACCTACAACGATTTATCGAACAGCATTTCAGAAAACGATAAATACGATGCCAATATGCGATTGGAGTTGGAATGGAAAATAGATAGCTTGCAAACTTTAATAGTACAACCAAATATCAACTACAGCACCAGCGATTCGTATACACAGCGAAAATACTCCTACCTTACCGACAATGATTCCACAAGTTGGGGAAATTCAATTAACGAAGGGACAAGCAATTCGCTTTCGGGTGGTTTAAACCTGATTTACAACAAAAAATCATCAGTGAAAAAAGGACGATCTTTTACGATCAATCTGAATACCGACTTTTCGAGAACCAATGGCGAAAGCTATAATCTCTCCAACAAATACACAAATGACTCAACGATTAATATAGATCAACAAACAAAAAATACATCCGACAGATTCAATGCCCGTGTGCGATTGTCGTTTGTAGAGCCACTGTGGAACAATAAAAACATGATAGAAGCAGCAGTTTCGGTGAATACTACGAATACTACTTCCGAAAAACGTCAGTACAGCTACGATGAGATCGGTCGTGATTATTCAATATTTAACGAAGAGTACAGCAATAACTTTGAAAATGAATTTTTCAGAGAGTCAATTGAATTAAATTACCGTTTTACCGAGAAAACCTATAATTTAATGCTTGGGTTGAGCGGACAACCTTCGCAAACAAAAAACATTCGTACCTACGGCAACGGATTGGTGAGCGATACTACTTATGGCGTATTTAATTTTGCACCTACCGGTAGGTTTCAGTACAATTTTGGCCGTAAAAAGTTTGCCCGTATTGATTACCGCGGACGTACACAGCAACCTTCGATCAACCAAATGCAACCCGTAAAAAACAACAATGACCTCATGGCCGAAACGGTTGGAAATCCTTTGTTGAATCCTGCTTTTTCGCACACTTTCAGGTTAATGTACAGTTCGTTCAACGATAAAACCTTTTCATCGTTCAACACTTTCCTGAATGCCGAAGCAACAAAAGACGCATTGGTGTCCAACAAAATTTACGACAACACGCTGAAACAATACAGTCAAACTGTCAACTCGGATGTAATGCCGGTGAACCTGATGGGGAATGTGATGTTCAGTACACCATTGATTCAGAAGCGTTTGCATTTCAGCACCAATACTTCGGCACGTTACCGAACACAATACAGCTATATCTCGCGCAATGTAAATACCGATGCCATTGACATAGACCATCTGCTGTTGGGCGACGAGAGCAAAACCAGAAACTACAGCGCTTCAGAAGAACTATCGTTTACATTTACGCACGATTATATTGAACTGGGAGTTCGTGGTAATATCGGTTATTCCAATTCACTGAACAACCTGAAAAATGAAGCAACCGAAACTTACGATTGGACAGGACGAGGCAATATTGTGATTCGTTTCCCCTATAATTTCACCCTCAGTTCGGATATAGCTTACTCCGACCGCGCCGGTTACACCAATATGGATTTAAGTGAAATTATGTGGAATGCTGCCCTCGATAAAACTTTATTCAAAAACAAAGGTACCCTATCGCTCAAAGCAACCGACATTCTGCGTCAGCGATTAAATATCAGACAAACCATTGGCGACAACTATATTCAGAACAATAGTTACAACACATTACCAACTTATTTTTTAGTTAGCTTTACTTACAAAATAATGAAATTTGGAGGAACCAATGTAAACAACGAAAGAAATTTCGGTCCCGGCATGAGACCTCCGGGAAGAGCTGGTTTCGGAGGAAGACCAGGTGGCGAGTTTTAAGTCAACAATAAGAGAGAGAGAAAAACGATCAACTGTTTTTCTCTCTCTTTTTGTTTTAAGTAATTGATCTTTCATGAAAAAAATGTATGAAAAATGATTATTAGATGGTTGTATGAATTTGACTTTTGTTGAATTCTTATCTTATGACCTCTCCCCTGACCCCTCTCCCAAGGAGTAGTCGTCAAGCAAAGGAGAAAACACACTCGTAGATGCTTGAAATATGGGCTGTGAGCCCCATTATATCTTAGCCCAAGGTATAGGTCTGAAAGACCGACGTCTTGGGTATGAAATGACAAAACCAATTGAGTCCTGAAAGGGCGATATCATATATGTAATAAATTCCGTCCTTTCAGGACTCAATTGGCTCAATACGTTTTTTACCCAGACCGTTGGTCTGGGCTAGGATATGTAAGGCTTTCAGCCTTTTAAACCCTTGGTTTGACGGCTATGCTCCAGAGGAGAGGGGAACAGATGAGTGCAATTAGAACGGTCGTCGATCGCTTGTAAATAATTGATATATTTATATTTGTGAAAGCCGATGAAGCAAAATGATCTGTTTTTTAAAAGTAAAATTCAGATAGTCAATGTGCCAATATGCCAATTTGAAAATGTGCCAATTGAAGAGCTGGAATCGTTGAACTGTGGAAGAAATGCAGGCAAAGACGAAGCGGTCAATTGACGTCGGACTTTGTTGAACTGTTGAAGCGTTGAAGCGTCTCCTGATCAACTCTTACTGCTTACCGCTTATCACTTACCACGAAACTTCACCAACTTCTCAATTCTCAATATGCCAAGGGTTGAAGAAATGTTGGCAAAAGGGTCGAAAGTCTAAAGTCGCCAAACATTGTAGAACCGGAAAAACCCCTCCGCTTCGCTCGACCCCTTTATAAAAAAGGGGACAATATCGAAACGCAGGATGTAGGATAATGGATGTAGGATAATTAATAACCGTGCTGTAGCGTTGAACTATTGAAAAACTGAATAATTGATTAATTGAAGCTTTTGTCACTCAGAACTAGAAACTAGAAACTTCAGCAACTCCTCAATTTTCAATTTTCTACCGAAACTCAAAACTCGTAACTCGTAACTCAGAACTACTTTATCAATTCTATTTCATTAAAAAGTTCTGCTGCTTTTTCAACGGTTTTCACATTGGCAAACACTACGGAGCGACGTGTATTCTTTTCACGGAGCTGACACTGACGCGGACGAGTAGTCATGTATTTAAGTATTTTACCAAAACTTTCCGATTGATAATAACCCGACTGTGCATTAGACACAAGATAGGCAATCATTTTTTCATCTTTCAGTACCAACTTTTCGACACCAAAACGCATCACCAACCAACGCAAACGCACTACCTGCAACAAGCTTTGTCCTTTTTCCGGAATTTTGCCAAAACGATCCTCCAACCGTTTTTCAAACTCAGCCAAATCTGCTTCATTCGTTATATTGTCAAGCTCACGGTACAAAGCAATACGTTCGGATACATTTTCGATATATTCCTGCGAAAAGAGCAGTTCCATATCCGAATCAATCTGACAATCGGTAACATAAGCGGTTGAATTCTTTTCTGCTGCAATTTCATCTGCATAAAGTTCCGAAAATTCTTCGTCTTTCAATTCGTGAACGGCTTCGTTCAGAATTTTCTGATAAGTTTCGTAACCAAGATCGGCAATGAAGCCGCTTTGCTCCGCTCCCAGCATATTGCCTGCACCACGGATATCAAGGTCCTGCATAGCGATATTAAAACCACTTCCCAGTTCCGAAAAAGTTTCGAGCGCCTGTAAACGCCTGCGGGCTTCGGGTGTAAGCAAACTTAATTCGGGCGCCATCAAATAACAGAAAGCTTTACGGTTACTGCGCCCCACCCGACCACGCAACTGATGTAAATCGCTCAAGCCAAACATGTGCGCACTGTTGATGATGATCGTATTCACGTTGGGAATATCGATACCTGATTCAATAATCGTAGTTGCCACCAACACATCGTATTCATAATCAATAAAATCGACAATAATTTCCTCTAATTTAGCAGGAGGCATTTGTCCGTGACCTACTGCCACACGGCAACCCGGAAGGAGTCGTTTGATCATCGCCTCAATGGCATAAATACTCTGGATACGATTATTTACAAAGAAAACCTGACCATTCCGATTCATTTCCAACTGAATAGCTTCACGAATCACATCTTCGTCGAACAAATGAATTTCGGTCTGTACCGGATAACGGTTAGGTGGCGCTGTGTTGATAATCGACAAATCGCGCGCTCCCATCAACGAGAATTGCAAGGTACGCGGGATAGGTGTAGCCGTCATCGTGAGCGTATCTACATTCACTTTCATCTCCTTCAACTTTTCTTTTACCGAAACTCCGAATTTTTGTTCTTCGTCGATAACAAGCAGACCCAGGTCTTTAAATTTCACACTTTTACCTACCAGTTTGTGCGTACCGATAACAATATCAACCTCACCTTTTTCGAGTCGTTGAAGTACTTCTTTGGTTTGATTTGACGAACGTGCACGACTCAGATATTCCACCGTTACCGGAAATTCCTTGAAACGGTCTTTAAAAGAATTATAATGCTGTAGCGCCAATACGGTAGTTGGAACAAGTACAGCCACTTGTTTTCCATCCGTCGCTGCTTTAAAAGCTGCCCGCATGGCTACTTCAGTTTTACCAAAACCCACATCTCCACAAACCAAACGATCCATCGGCAAGGCTGACTCCATGTCCTTTTTAACATCAGCCGTCGCTTTCACCTGATCGGGCGTATCTTCGTAAATAAACGATGCTTCGAGTTCCTGCTGCAAATAGCTGTCCGGCGAATATTGAAAACCCTGCTCGGCTTTGCGTTTGGCATAGAGTTTTATCAGTTCACGCGCAATGTCCTTTACTTTCGATTTTGTACGTTCCTTCAGCCGTTCCCAGGCTCCGGAACCCAATTTATTGATGCGTGGCGATTCACCTTCTTTGCCTTTGTATTTAGAAATACGATGCAAAGCATGTATACTTACGAAAATAATATCATCATCTTTATAAATGAGTTTTACCATTTCCTGCATTTTGCCATTCACATTGGTACGTATAAGTCCACCGAAACTACCAACTCCATGATCTACATGCACCATATAATCACCGATCTGAAATTGGTTGAGTTCTTTCAGCGTCATCAGCACTTTTCCCTGACGTGTTTTGTCGGTGCGCAACTGATATTTATGAAAACGATCGAAAATCTGATGATCGGTATACAGGAAAATGGATAAATCATGGTCGATAAAGCCTTCGTGAAGCGTATTTTTCACAGGCTGAAAAACTATATTATCGCCACGGTCGGCAAAAATGGCAGCGATACGATCGGTTTGTTTCACACTGTCGCTCAACACATACAGACGATAACCTTCGGTAATTCCTTTTTTCAGATTGTCGGCCACCAAATCGAAGTTCTTGTGAAATATAGGTTGAGGCGAAGTATTGAAACTCAATGTGCTTGTGGCCTGTGAAAATGATTTATCGCCCAATTCTATTTTCCTGAAATCCGTGAGCTGCTGAACAAACTCATCTCCGGTAATGCGCGAGCGATGTAAATCGGGAACAATTTTATCGCCTTCGTTGGCTTTTACCAATGCTTCGTCGTACAAAATATTAATTCTTTCCCTGACAAAAGCCAAATTAGCAAAAGTAAAAAAGGTATCTTTAGGAATAAACTCGGGGAAAGAAACATGAGCCGTGTCCTTGTACAACAATAGGTCGGGAATAATTTCCACTTCATTGCGTTTTTCCTTCGAAAGTTGTGTTTCTATATCGAAAACACGAATCGACTCCACCTCATCGCCGAAAAAGTCGCAGCGGAAAGGCATTTCGAAAGCAAACGAAAAAATATCGACGATACTCCCGCGCACAGAAAACTGTCCCGGTTCGTACACAAAATCAACACGCACGAAACCATATTCAAGCAACATTTCGGTCAGAAAATCGATGCTCAGGTTCTCACCCACTTTCAGTTTGAGCATACGGGTACGCATGCCATGCACCGAAACCACCTTTTGCATCAAAGCTTCAGGGTAAGTTACCACTATACAGGGAGCAGAATTATTGGCTAACCGATTCAACACTTCGGTTCTCAATATTTCATTCGAAGTGTCGAGCTGACTCAGTTTTATTGCTTTTTTGAAGGACGAAGGAAAGTAAAACACTTCGTCGGGCGTCAGCATCTGTTTCAGGTCGTTATAAAAATACCCGGCTTCATCGGCGTCGTTCATCACCACAATTTGGGGTTGAGGCAGCTGATTGAACAAGGAAGCACTCACTAACGCACACGAAGATCCACTCAATCCCGATATTTTCAGATTTGATGCAGATGAATTTGCCCATTGCACAAGCGATTTCACCTGTGGATGTAAAGCATAAAGTTGCTTAAGATCGGTAAGATTCAAAATTTTCTCTTTTTTTTACGAGCCGCAAAGATACTGAAAGTTCGGCTTAATTATGTCTGTTTAAAGTATTAAAATCAGAAAAATATGCCTATGTGCTCATATGCCAATTGAAGAGCTGGAACGGTTGAAAAACTGATTAACTGAATAATTGATTAATTGAATCGGCTACTGAACCCGGAACTCGAAACCCGGAACCCGGAACCCGAAACTCAGAACTCTTCCTACAATTTTATAGCAAACTTTTTCAGTCGGGCATCCAGCATATGTTGTGGAATAATTTGTTTAATGCTATTGGCAACTGCATTCATCAACCCTTCACGTACATAATCATGCCGAATCACCAAAGCAATCTCGCGGGTCGCTTCGGGACGGACAATTTTTCGAAGATGTTGTTTCTGAGCATCGCTAAGCAAATCAATATGCAGCTCCGGTATCACTGTATATCCGCCATTTTGGTCCACAATTTTCACCAAAGTATCTATGCTTCCTGCTTCGTAAATAGCTGAATGTATTTTATTTTTACAAAAATTGAAGACCTGATTCCGAAGACAATGTCCTTCTTCCAATACCCAAAGATGATCGAGCGGCATATCGTTGGTCGAAACTTCATCCTGCAAATACAAAGGTTCGTTAGGCGAAATATAAGCCACAAATTTTTCGTAGTACAGCGGAACCTCAAGTATTTTAGGGTCATCGAGCGGAGTGGACAGAATAGCCATATCAATCTCGGCGCTTTGCAGTTTTTCGATGATCGTTTCCGTTCTCATTTCAGTAATTTTCAACGATATATCAGCATAATCCCTCCTGAACAGGGCAATTAGTTGAGGCAACAAATAAGGCGCAACCGTAGGAATAATTCCTAACGAAAGCGATCCGGCCACAGCACCTTTCTGAGTCAACACATTTTCTTTCAGTTGATTCATATTGAACAATACCACCTGTGCTTGTTGTAAAATCATAGCTCCCACCTCGGTAGGCACTATCGGGTGCGACGAACGGTCAAAAATTCTGCAATCCAGTTCATCTTCAAGTTTCTGAATCATAGCGCTTAAAGTGGGTTGAGTTACGCCACACATCTCGGCAGCACGAACAAAATGACGGGTTTTGTCCAACGCAATAATATACTCAAGTTGTTGTAGGGTCATGTCTTTGTTTTTTTAAGTTATCGTTCAATTCTATGCAAAGATAAAAATAATTGACTATTTAAATTCCGATTTTTTTACTCCGAAATAAAAAACTTATTCTTTGTAATGATAAATGAATATAAAAGTTTGTGAATCATTGCATCTAATTAAATTATGCATTACAAATTGAATTATCTTTGTCTCAACATTTAACACAAAGTTCATGAAACGATTTCTTCTTTTTAGCCTGATACTCGTAATAAGTTTGCAGTTTGCGGATGCACAGTTGCTTTGGAAAGTAACTGCCAACGGAGTGAATAAACCATCCTACATTTTAGGAACGCATTATCTTGTTCCAATGATATATCTCGACAGCGTAAAGGGGCTATCAAAGGCTTTTAACGAATGTGATGCTGTAGTAAGCGAAGTAGTGACCAACAACATTGATGCAAGCGCTGCGCTACGCAAAATGGCTTATATCCAAGGCGGGCAAACCATGAAAGATTTAATTTCGGAAGAAAATTATCCACTGGTGGACAAAGCGTTGAAATCGGAACTTAAAATCGGTTTGAAAGAACTTTCGAAAATGCATCCCGTATTCATACTCAGACTCTACGAAATTGAACTGTTTAAAAAACTAACAGGTATTTTTGACGATGCCCAGACTGATTCGTATTTTCAGCTTGCAGCCGCCGAAAAAGCTAAAAAAATAATCGCTCTCGAAACCGTAGAACAACACATCCAGCTTCAACTCAACCAGAGTGATTTGCAAAATCAGGCGGACCGACTCACAAAAGCACTTCTAAACAAAGATAGTTTAAGCCGTGAATTATTTAAAATCAGCCGACTTTACAAAGGAGCCGATATCAATGACTTTGCTTTATTGGCAAAAATCAAAGACGATCCGCAGGCATCAAACAGCAGTAGTTCGATCGTTGAAATACGGACTGCGGAATGGCTAAAAAAGTTACCTGACTTCATCAATACTCAATCCTGTTTTATTACTGTGAATGTAGAGCATTTAGCAGGTCAAAATGGTTTGATCAACGGATTAAAACAAGCCGGATACAAAGTGAAAGCTGTTGAATAAAAAAAAAGCCAAAGGCAAATTTAAAATTTTGCTTTTGGCTTTTTTATTTGTAAAAAATAGTTCCTTACACTTTTTCGTCCATCAAATTGATTTTCTGTTCAATCAGTTTACTTTCATCTTTCAACGATTCAATTTTTCGCTCCATTTCTTTGATCAATCCTCCTCCTTTTTTCGATGAGGATGTCAGGAATCCGATGTTATTTTCGTAAGTCGCAATCTCTGATTTCAAATGTTCGTAAGCTCTCACCAATTTTTCGCGCTCACGATACAGCTTATTTTCGCCCTGAGCTGAAATATCTTTCAGGTTGTTTTTAAACGAATCAAGACGGCGTTGAGAAGAATCTACATTTAAAAAGTCGAATACTTTATCTATAGCGGCACGATAATCGGCATAAACTTTATCCTTTTCCTTGAAAGGGACATGACCAATGCTGTTCCATTGAGCCATCAATTCACGAAATTCGGCCTGAGTCTCCTCACTATTTCCTTTCTTTTCGATCAAATTAATTTTATCAATCAATTCTTTCTTCTTCGATAGATTCTGTACTTCTACATTTTTTTGACCCGAAAGGTTTTTGTTTTTCTGTTCGAAAAAATAATCGCAGGCCGAAATAAAGCGTTTCCACAGTTCATCAGAGTTTCGTTTCAAAACCGGTCCGGTTTGTTTCCACTCTTTTTGTAGATTAATAATTTTTTGGGTAGTTTCCTTCCAGTCGGTACTATCTTTCAATGCTTCTACTTGTTTGCAGAGATTTCTTTTGATTTCATAGTTCTGATTCAGGACGCTTTTCGACTCTTTGTAATAAGCATTTTTAGCTACATAGAAAACATCGCAAGCTTTACGATAACGTTCGTACAAAGCCTGATTTACTTTTCGAGGGGCAAATCCTATGGTTCTCCATTCCTCCTGCCAGGCTTTGAAAATGTTTATCGCATCATCCCAGGCTTTATAATTATTCAGCCCGCTACAATCGAATGACTCAATTTTTTCGATGAGCACAATTTTAGCTTCCATATTTTGCTCTTCCTTCTCCCGAACCGAGTCAAAAAACAGCTGGTAATTTTTATTTATTTTTGCTGAAGCTTCTTTAAAACGATCCCATATCTGATCTCTTAAATCGCGACTAACAGGCCCGGTTTCGTGCCATTCGGCATGTAACTTTTGTAACTGCTGAAAAGCATCTAACACATTAGGATCGGCTGCAAGCAGTTCGGCTTGTTCACAAATTATAGTTTTAGCTTCGAGGTTTTTCTTGAAATCGTACTCGCGGAGTTCGTTGTTTATTTTAATTAAATCCCAAAAAGCTTCTTGATTTGAATTATATTGTTTCCATAGATCGGTTACATACTTTGAAGGCACCTGCCCAATGGTTTTCCATTTTTGTTGTAATGCCCTGAACTCACTAATATGAATAGAAACATCGTCGTTTTTTGCGACGAGACTTTTCATTTGTTCAATAATATGCTGTTTTTGAATTAAATTATTCTCTTTTTCATTTTCGAGTTGAAGGGTAAAAGCATTCTTTTTAGCACGGTATTCATTCAACAACTGCTTCATCGTTTCCTCAAGTTCATCTTTGGCAACTATAAAACTTTCCTCATCACCCCCCTCTTCAACAAACTTGCGTTTTTGTTCTTCGGCGTCGGTCTTTGCCCTTCTGTAAAAACTTTGCTTAATAATTTCAACTTCATCCTTGATCGAAGCAATTTCTTTGTCGAGAAGCAACTTAAGCGATTCGATAAGTTCGGCCTTTGAAAACAAATTGTAATCAGGCATTTTCGAGGGCTCCGGTTCTGAATTCGCATCCGTATTTTCTTTCGAAGTTTGAACCACATCAGTTTCGGGAGCAACCTCAATAAGCTCAGCCTTCGATGTTGTTGGTTCAATTACTTTTTCGGCTTCGGTTATTTCAATTACTTCAGAAGAAATACCTGTTTCAATGGGTTCGTTCGGAACAACTTCAGCGTCCTTGTTCAATTCAAGTGGGTTCATTTTCAGCATTTTTTGTGAATACACAAGATAGTCGTGATGTACGACTAAAGCATATTCTTTGACAATTTATAAATTTATTCAGACAAAAATAAGATATTTTTTTTAATTATTTGATTTTATTAGGATAAATCCCGATTTTAAATAAAAAAAACAAATCTCCCAATGTCTTTATCTCGGCGTATTGTTCATTTTTCTGTACGCTACGGTAGCACTGGCTTGTTGCTTGGGATTGATTTGTATATCATTGATACTTACATGTTCAGGTCGGGTAAGTATAAATTCAAGCGCATCGGCAATATCTTCGGCTTCCAAGGGAGTTAAGCCATTGTATACTGCTTTTGCTTTTTCTTCATCTCCATGATAGCGCACAATTGAAAATTCGGTTTCGACCATACCGGGCGATATTGAACTTACTTTGATGCCATGCTTTACCAGGTCCATTCTCAATCCTTTGGTGATGGCATTAACAGCATGTTTCGAAGCGCAGTAAACGCTTCCGTTCGGATAAACTTCGATCCCTGCGATGGACGAAATGTTGACAATATGACCGCTTCCTCTCTCTATCATACCGGGAACTACAAGTTTGGTAACATAGAGTAAACCTTTAACATTAGTATCAATCATTTGCTCAAAATCAGCAATATCACTTTCGTCGAAAGGCGAAGCACCGGCAGCAAGACCGGCATTATTCACCAACACATCTACGTTCCTAAACTTGTCAGGAATCGACGCAATAGCCTGACTACAAGCTTCATTATCGCGCACATCGAAACACAAAGGACAAACATCAACCGAGAACTCTTCACGTAGTGTGCGTGCGAGTTCATGCAAACGCTCAGCTCTGCGGCCGGTGATGATTAATTGATAATCGAGTTTGGCCAGTCGTAAAGCGAAAGCACGTCCAAAACCCGATGTAACACCTGTAATTAAAGCTGTTTTCATTTTTAATGGATTGAATCAAAGAAATTGTAAACTATAGGTAATTAAGCATTTACTATTTTACAATATAGCATTTACTCTTGAATAAAAAGTGGATAAACTGTACTTTACTGGTTTAATAAAGCTACATTAAATTATTCTCGTTACTCGCAACAAAATTCCCGAAATTATTATTTTGAATATTTCAAATCATGTCCCATGCGATTTTTTTTGGTCTGCATGTAAAAAGCGTTGAATTCGTTTGGTTTTACTTCTATTGGGATATTCTCCACAATCGATAAACCATAAGCTTCCAACCCGATACGTTTCACAGGATTGTTCGTCATTAATCTGATTTTAGTAACTCCTACTTCGCGCAAGATTTGGGCTCCCACCCCATAGTCGCGCTCATCGGCATCGAATCCGAGATGGATATTGGCATCAACAGTATCCAGTCCTTCTTCCTGCAACTTATAGGCTTTTATTTTATTCATCAGGCCTATTCCTCTTCCTTCCTGGTTCATGTACACAATCACGCCTTTTCCTTCTTTTTCAATCATTTCCATCGATTTGTGCAATTGTTCTCCGCACTCACAACGCATAGAACCGAAAATATCGCCCGTAATGCAGGATGAATGTACGCGTACCAAAACTGCCTCATCTTTTTCCCATTCGCCTTTTATCAGGGCCACATGTTCCAATCCGTTCGAAATCTGACGGAAAGGAATTAATTTGAAGTGACCATGCGAAGTGGGCATATTTACTTTTTCACCTTTTTCCACAAGCGACTCTGTTTTGAGACGGTAGGCAATCAAATCTTCAATAGAGATGATCTTCAATCCAAATTTTTTAGAAAGTTCTATCAATTCGGGCAATCTGGCCATTGTTCCATCTTCATTCATAATTTCGATCAAAGCGCCTGCCGGATACAAACCAGCCAAACGAGCCAAATCGACAGCCGCTTCGGTATGACCGGCACGACGTATCACGCCTCGGTTTTTAGCGCGTAAAGGGAAAATATGTCCGGGACGTCCAAAAGTCTCAGGCGTTGAATCGGGATGTGCAAGCGCCTGAAAAGTCGCGGCCCTGTCGGCAGCCGAAACTCCGGTAGTACAACCTTCGAGTTTATCCACACTTACAGTAAAAGGCGTTGAATGAATAGAAGTATTTTTCTCGACCTGCATTTCAATGTCTAATTGATCGCAACGTTCTTCGGTGAGTGGTGCACATAAAACACCTCGTCCGTGGGTAATCATAAAATTCACCATTTCGGGTGTCATTTTCTCGGCAGCACAAATAAAATCGCCTTCATTCTCACGATCTTCATCATCAACAACGATTACAAACTTTCCTGCTTTTATGTCTTCTAAAGCATCTTCGATGCTATTAAATAATGTATTCATTTTAATATTCTGTATTTTTGCTGGTGTTCTTACCAACTTTTCGTCTAACGACCTGATTAAATTTTTGTTTTCTATCAGCTATGAATTTATGATATTGTTCGGTATTAAACAAAGTGGCATCCACAGCCGACTTATAAGTAAGGAAAATACCGATAGGCAGTAACACAAACGAACTCAGCCACATTCCTTCAAAAGCAGACCACAATCCCTCCCTCGCCATTTTATATCCCGTATTATCGATGATATAGTATATAATAAACATGATGACCGAAATAACTACCGGAGCACCCAATCCACCTTTACGTATGATGGCGCCGAGCGGTGCACCAATAAAGAAAAAGATAAGACAAGCGAACGAAAGCGTGAATTTACGATGCCACTCTATCTCGTGGCGACTTACATATTTTTTCGGTTCGCCGAGGGTAATGTTATTATAATCAATCAGATTTTTCATATCGATTGCCTTTTGAAGTGCAGTACTGGCAGCCGTCTGCATATCGTTGAGATCTGATTTCAATAACAGTGAATCGGGATTGTATTGTTTTAAATCTATATTTTTACCCACTTCCAACGAACGACCAGCCTCCATTTCACGCCCAAAATAACGATGACCCACTATTTCGGTTTGTTGTTCTTTCATCCTGGAATCCACAATTTTACTCACTGAATCAATCGATTGCGTGAGCTGTGCAATATTCTTACTCACGTGCTGATCCTCGAGGATGGACTCATCAAAACGCGTAAAATCCGAGTCGAAGTCGAGCAGAATTTCTTTATACGCAAATGTTTCTCTGCGATAAGGAATGGCCGAGGATGAACTCATTATTCGTTGTTTCTTCAGATTTTCGAAATTTTCGCCCTGATAAAGCATCAAAAGCAAATATTTTTTATCTTCGGTAAACTTAATTCTTCCTGAATCGGCCACCATCACGGTAGCATTATCAAATCCTCCCGAAAAATCGTAAATCATCAAATCCTTCAACAGTCCTTCTTCTTTATCACGCACATACATGTTTACCCCATTGATGCCGGAATAAAACTCACCCACCGGAATATCAAGTTCAGGCGATTTTTGCTTGAGAGATAAAATAAGCGTCCAAAGCTTGGTTTGCGAGATAGGAAGGACATAATTCGAAAAATAAAAAGCGCCTACACTAACAATAGCGATAAAGACTATGAGAGGACGAATAATCCTGAAGAGCGAAATACCGGCAGATTTCATGGCCGTAAGCTCAAAATTTTCTCCCATATTTCCGAAGGTCATCAGCGAGGCAAGCAAAATAGCCAACGGCAATGCCAAAGGAACCAAAGTAAAAATAGCATAAATAAAAAATTCGCCCAACACTCCAAATCCAATCCCTTTCCCCACTAATTCAGCAAAATGCTTCCACAAAAACTGCATCAACAAGATGAAGATACAAATAAGAAAAGTCATTAAAAAGAGCGTGAAAAATCTTTTAAATATGTAGAGGTCAATTTTTTTAAGTCTGAACATATGTGTCTTTTTATAAAGAGCAACAAAATTACTCCAAAAAGTTCAATAATCAATTAGATGAAGTACGAAATTAAATTAAAGTAATAGGGCAGCGTAATCAAATTACATTTTTGAAAAAAACCTCAAAAGCACTTATGCACTTCTGAGGCTTTTACAACATCAATCAAATTAAAAAAAAATCATTTATCGACCGGACTGAACAATGTAATTTTTCAGTTCATTATTAAAACTTTCATTCTCAATCAAATCTTCCATATTGAGGTGCAAGCGGAATCTCCAGCTAAATTTTGAATTGGAGGGCACATTGATACGTTCATCGTGTGGATTTTCGCGCCGTACTGCATCCGAAATGCTCAGTAAGTCCTGCAGTTGGAAAATGGCCCACATAGCAGGCGAATACAAATGCTGTAGCAGAATATCCCTGCAAATCCACCAATCGCAAAAATAAGGCGCTTCGCCCCAATGACCGAGCTGCGTATTATAAAAACGTTGGGTAACGCCTCTGTCCTCTTCCCACCAGCCTCGTATGGTACTCATATCGTGCGTCGAAGGCGTTACCACCGAAAGATAAGGCGCATTGGCTGGATGGAAAAATTCAATCTTATCCGATTTCGGAGCACGTTGCACTTCGAGACTCAGGATACCAAGTTCCTTCATAACCGTTGTCACACAATGCGTCATCATGCCTAAGTCTTCGCCACAAATCAGCATATTAGTAGCACGCTTGAGCGCCGGGAGTTTTTCCATGCCCGACTGGTACCAGTGCGCATCCTGCCGACGATAGAAATAATCGACATAAAGTTCGCGGATTTTATTTTTTGTATAATCATCCAGGTCCTGAAATGAACGCAAACTGTCGATGCCATAACGCGGATAAAATTGCGAGCCGTTGGAACCTTCCTCTTCGAAAAACAAGACATTCGAAATCAAGTCGAACAATCCCCACTTCACTCTTTCTGATAGCTTCCCTTCATCAAACATTTTTTCCACATTCAGCTGACTCAGGTAAGGCGTTTTCAACCGCAACACCCAACCATCTTCAATCTGTAAACAATTGGCTTTTACCCATGAAGCTTCCTCTCCGAAAAAATCCCATAAAATGGCATCGGTGATATAAGGTTTACAAAAACGATTGTAATCGAACCAAATGCCTTTTTCAGCAAACTCGTTGATATGAATGGGCGTAGAGGGATACAAATGCCCCATGATGCCTTCGACTTGCTTGAGCGGAATTTGCCAAATACGGAAAAACCCTAAAATATGGTCGATACGGAAGGTGTCGAAATAATTGGACATCTGCGCAAAACGCTTTTTCCACCAATCGAAACCACTGCGTTTTATCATATCCCAGTTGTAGGTAGGCAGTTCCCAGTTCTGACCTTTCACGGCAAACATATCGGGCGGAGCGCCTGCCTGCATATGCATATGGAATAACTCGGGCGACACCCAGGTGTCCACGCTATTCCGATTCACGCCAATCGGGATATCTCCTTTGAGCACTATACCATGTGCATGCGCATATTCGGTGGCATTGGTCAACTGAACATGCAAATGATACTGAATAAAATAGTTGACAGCCACATTGTCGAAATCGGCACTTTCGGGCGAAGTTAGTGCAGCTATTTTGGCTTTGTCGAACTGCGAAAATTCTTTCCATTGCCTGTAATCGGGTGTAGCGAATCTATCGCGCAACACGCAATAAGCAGCATAAGGTACCAACCAGAATTCGTTTTTCTCAAAGAAAGCTAGGAAATCTTTATTTTTCAGAAATTTATCCTTTTGTGTCAGATAAATTTCGCGTGCATACTGAAGTTTAAAATCCACCACTTCGAGAAAAGCAATCAGTTCCAACGCATTGAGTTGAGTTTGTTTTTCCTTGTATTCCTTTTGCAACGGATGCGCAGCAGGTAGTTTTCCGGTGGCCGGAAGATTCAGAAACAGCGGATTGAGCGCGAAAGCCGAGATAGCGGCATAAGGCAATACGTCGGCATCGGTATGGGTACCAATGGTATCGTTGAGCGGCAACACCTGAATTAACTTCAGTCCTACTTTTTCGGCCCAATCCACCAACAAGGTGATATCGCCAAAATCGCCCACTCCAAAACTTTTGCGTGTACGGATACTAAAAACAGGCAACCCTACTCCGGCGCCACGCCACGCCTGTGTCTGCAGACGCACAAAACCATCGTCGAGATGAACCACTGTCTTTTTCGAATTCATATTCGGCGCCACTCTATCGGGTCCCGATTCGAAATAACTGAATTTTTTATCTTCAGGATCGTAAAGTCCGTATTTATAATGCGCATCCCCGTGCGCTTTGCTCAGGTCAATTTCGGTTTGCCAATAGCCATCGTTTGTTTTGCGGAGCAGCACAGGATGAGCTGTGGACCATTCGCCCATGGCTTTACTGTTGCCCACCACACAGATGGCCTGATTGCGGGGAATAAGCGGCGCTTTCACCCTGAAGATATGCGTATATTTCGAAGGCTTTGCCGCCGATGTTATTTCATGTTCGTCGCGCATCAGGACTTCGGCAAATGGCGCTGTAAGGAAAGTGTTTTCGATAAAGGCAGCCGAGTTCCACTGATCGAAACAGAAAAAATGATCCGCCACAGCCTTGTCGATATTTATAATTCTGTCATCACCCCATTCCTGGGTATACTGAGCATTATTTTCGTTGTAAATAAGGTATTTATATTTGAAATAAAAAAACTCATTCTTATCCAAATTCACATCTATTTCGCCTACCCAATCACCATTACTTTTATATTGAAGCGATAAAGCCCTCGATAAATCGTCGTTACCGAGTTCAGGGATGTTTCCCGAAACCAGCAAACGCTGCCCCCACTGCGTGAAATAGGAAATTTTGAAATGTATCTTCATAGTGTGTTGTATTTTAGCCAATTATAAGATTAACTTTAGAAACGTAAATCAAAAGTACTTTTATTTATACAAATATAAATTCCATGCGATTAGAAATATGCAATATTTGATTTCAAACGTTTGCGGAACATTCAAAACTTCATTCAAAAGCACAGAAAAAATGCGCTCTGTTTTCGGGCTGTCGGCTGACTTTCGAAGCCGAGAAAAAAAGCAAGTTTTCAGCGCATATTTATACCGAAAATATTCATTCAATTTTTAGGTTTTTTTCTATTACATTTTAAAATATATTTCCGTACTTTTGCAAAAAATTCTGTAAAACTAAAAACAGATCCATTCTATGACAGCATCTAATGCTCCTTTCAAGATTTTTTCGGGTACAAACAGCAGGTACTTAGCCGAAAAAATCTGTAAAAGTTTAGATTGTCCGCTTGGAAAGATGAAAATCGAGCACTTCTCCGACGGAGAGTTTTCGGTTTCTTTCGAAGAATCAATTCGCGGACAATACATTTATTTGGTTCAATCCACTTTCCCCAACTCCGACAATTTAATGGAATTACTATTGATGATCGATGCAGCCAAAAGGGCATCGGCCTACAAGGTGATTGCCGTAATTCCTTATTATGGATGGGCGCGACAGGACAGAAAGGACAAACCACGTGTATCAATAGGTGCTAAATTAATAGCCGACATGCTCAGTGTGGCAGGTGTGGACCGTATTATCACCATGGACCTCCACGCCGACCAGATCCAGGGGTTTTTCAACATTCCGGTGGATCACCTGTATGCTTCTACCATTTTTGTACCTTACATCAAATCGCTGAAGCTTAAAAATCTTGTGATCGCCTCGCCGGATGTGGGTGGAACCAAACGTGCCGGATCGTACGCCAAGCACTTGGATGTACCTATGGTGTTGGGACACAAAACCCGCGAAAAAGCAAATATTGTGAGCGAAATGCGCATTATCGGGGATGTAAAAGGGAAAGATGTAATTATAGTGGACGATATGGCCGATACGGCAGGAACGCTTTGCAAAGCCGCTAACCTGATTATGGACAACGGCGCCAACAGTGTAAGGGCCATTGTGTCGCATGGTGTAATGTCCGGGGCAGCCATCGATAATATCATGGGCTCGTCGCTTACCGAAATTGCATTTACCGATTCTATTCCTTTCGATTGCGGCAGATGTTCGAAAGTAAAAATTCTGACCATAGCCGATATGTTTGCCGATACTATTTTCCGCGTTCAGGAACATAAATCAATCAGCGAACAATACCTGCTGTAATTACCGCATAAAAAGTTATACAAAACTTATATACACAAAGACTCCCGACTGGAAATTCAGCCGGGAGTCTTTGTTTTGTTTGCTTACTTTTTATCGGTAATGCCGTAAATTGCTGATTTGAGTGAATTGCACAAAAAAAATCCCGTACATATTGATTTTGTACGGGAGTTTTTGCATTATATCTCGTTTATTTTTTAATAAACTACCACATTCTTCACTTCCCAGGTTGCAGCATCACCATCAATACTGGTATATTTAAAGGCAATCCGAACTTTATTTTTCCCGGCCATGCTGCTAATATCAGCATTTCCTGAAGATACGAAAGTCCAGTTAGTGCCGGCAGGATAGGTTGGAACAGTTACCTTAGTCCAAGTTGCAGATGCGGGCAAACCGCTTTGATAATCGGACGACATCCAAACTGAAATATAGTTTAATCTATTGGCAGCATTCGCCACATAATTTAATGCATGATCAAACATGAGCGTTGCCGAACTTGCTTTAGACAGGTCGATGGCCGGAGAAATCAGCCAACTTTCCGACTCGTAATCGGTGGGACTTTTGAAACCGCTTGCAGTCATGCCATAAGTGGCAGTCGGAGTCCAGATATAGGATAGAGCAGTTGGTAAGTTTACATCTACGATAGTAAAATTGCCTTTGCTCGAGTTAGCAAAAGTTTCGGAAAAGATAGCTTTAATGGGTTTTGTACCACCGCTGGTGCCATCTTCTAATTTGTAGTACGAAGCGCTTTTTAAACCCGGAGCGCTAAAGTAAGAGCTAAGCATACCATACAAGGTTACTTTTTTGCCGAGATTGGCTTTGTTTGCCGAAAGGTTTAATCCTGTACGTACAACACCTGAAGGTAACTGAACAGCAATTGATTTTGCAACATAAATTTGTGATAAAGCATTGGTATCGGCTATCAATACATTAGTAGCTTGCGTACAGCTGTCGGCACTAAAGTGATAAGTAGTTGTAGTGCCCGACCATACATAACCCACAATATAACCTTCGACCCAGGCAGAAGTGCTTGTCTGATTCAACATAGCTTCTTGTACGGTATAAGGAAATTCTTCGCTTCCATCATTGCCTACAACAACTTCGGCTTCGCCTTTTTCAACCAAAAAGTTTTTGAGTTCCCATGTTCCGGCTTTGGTAGAAGTGGATATATATTTAAAGGCGATTTTTACCTTTTGACCAGCATATTGAGTCAGACTTATTTGTCCCGAATTACCAAAAGTCCAACTTCCGGGATCGGAAAATGTTTTTGTAGTTAACTGAGTCCAGGTGGCAGTGGCAGGCAAATTACCTGTTACATAGTCTGTAGAGATCCAAACTGTAACATCTGTAGTAATGTTAGCAAAATAGCGCGCAGCGTGGTCGAACGATAAGTGCGCGGCGGTAAGCCCTGATAAATCAATCTCGGGGGAGATTAACCAGTCTTCGTTAGCATAGTTTGTGGGGCTTACATAGCCCGACATAATGACATATTTACTACTGTTGTAAACCCACTGCTGGTCACCTGAAACATTTTGCGTAGTAAATTCGCCCAAATCGTTTTCAAATGTTTCGGAATAAATAAGATTATTGGTGGGTTCTATTATTTCGAATGCCGATTCATCTAAATTAGAACACCCCGCCAAAGCAACTGCGAAGATACCAATCAGCAATTTATATTTATTGAAATTCTTCATTTTATTTTCAATTATAGTTTAAAGATTTATTTTACACTCTCAATATAGTTTTCGAATCCCTTGCCCAGATCGCTCAGGGTTCTTAAGGTAAGCTGCCAATCGCCTGCATCGTCGGTATAATTTCTGTACCATCCAATAATCACGGTGATATTACCACGATAAGTTGAAGCAGGTAATTTATAGTCGGCAAATTTAGCATATTCACTTGTAGCAATGATAATGGTACCAGTTCCGTCGGTGATATCCCTTGATTGAGGATACCCCACGCCATCGGTTGAAGGGGCAAAAATCATTTCAGCATCGGACAGCACTTTACCATCTTCGCGTCCGGTAAAATACGCATTTTTAATACAAACAAGTTTATTCACCAGATTTTTATGATCGGTAGCTCTTATTTGGGCAATTGTCATGGTATCGGGGACAATAACAGATGGTTTGGGCATGCCATAGGCATGAATATGCGATTGGGCAATAGGCAATGGCATACGTCCCGGTTCAATACGGTATAACGTATCACCTGTCGATTTTTTCACTTTGAATCTATCCTTATTGATATACTTCAAACCAATCTGAGGCGATTCGCCATATTTTCCGATGTATAAATCGTTGCAACGAATCCATACTTTCTGACCGATAGGATAAACTCCCGATAAGCCGGAAGCGTCTATCGATATTTTGATAGCCTGTCCATTCGGAGTATTTTCCTGAATTACAAAATATTTATACACATTTCCATCGGTGTCGGTAGAGGTAATGTATCCGCTAATCACCACTTCTCGGTTAGCTTTGATCAAATCGGCAGTATATAACCCGCCCAAATATCCTACTGTATCGGAATAAGCATCAGCATTCGTCATGAATTCAGTTTTCAGTTGTTCGATGGTATAAGTTGTAACCAACGAATCGCCCATCAATTCGCTGGCCGGGATAGCATCAAAATCGGTTTGCGCACAACCGGTCAATAAAGCTGCGAACGCAAACATGGCTCCAAATATGTTATTTTTCTTCATTTTCATTTTGTTTTTACAATTGTATAAATCAAAGCTCTTCATCTTGGGATTTTACTATTTTCTGAATTAAAATTTATATCCAATGTTCAGGAACATATTAAATCCCCATGCATAATAATACTTATTGGGGAATTTATTCAGGTTTGCACCATCAATCGCACTATCGACCAACGGCAAACGTGCCTGTTGATAACCACCTGTAATCATACTGGTGTTATTCAGAATATTACTTACACTTAAATTAAAGTTTAAGGAACGACGGTTTTTCAAATAAAAAAGTTTACCAACCGATGCGTCAAGCATAAAACCACTATTCAGTTTTTCCTGAGTAGCCAAAGCTGTTTTCATTGCATCGGTAGTATATAAATCCATATTCGATTTCAGAAAACGGTTAGGAGCAAAATCAAGATAGTTATTGTCGAAATAGTTCAACGTTACATCGGCGAACCACATCTTGGGGTGAAAATAATCGAGCGTAATATTAGCTGCCATTTGAGGACCCGAAGCAATCTTCAAATCCTTGATCAATACATCATCCATTACATCGGCAAAAGCCCCATTTTCGGCGCTTTTTATACCAATGGCATCACTTGTATAACGATAATCGGCATATGTTCCGGCCATAGATACAGAGAAACTGCCATTCAGTTTAACCGACAGTCCGGCTTCGACGCCCTGGTACAATTTACTCATATCTGACAACATAAAATTGACAAATGTTTGTTTTTCATCATCATAATATCCGTATAAATCGGAACTTTTATTCACGGTTGTTCTGAAAGCGCTCACCCGTCCGCGAACTGCAGGATAAATGAATGAATAGTTCAAATCGCCCGAGAGAACTTCTTCGTTTTGCATTGGAACGGCTGTATCTTTTATACGAACCGATACATAAGAATTATAGACCTGAGGGGCACGCGATTCGGCAGTAGCATTAAACGACAATCGGTTGCGTCCATCAATTTTATAAGTTATTCCACCCTTGGCTGCAGGATTCATAGTGAACCAGGATCTACCCTTACCATATGAAATCACATTCAGCGCTTCGGCACGACCGTTTTTCATGTGGCCGTAACGATAGAATTCAGTATAGCCCAAATTAACAGCATAATAAATATCAAACTGAGGAAGCGTCCATTCGTTTTGAATAAAAGCGCTGGCATGTTTAATATTGATATCATAATTATATCCAAAAATATCTCCCACCTGAATTTCAGCATTCGGATTGTTTAAATCGTTCTGGATAATATCGGGATTGGTCGGAAAATCTCTTTCGGCAAACTGATCAATATCAATCCATTTATTTCCACCAAGCAAGTCTTCCATAGTTTTGTAGTGCATGGCTTTAGAACTTTTTCCCTGTATACCGGCGGTCAGTTTCAGATTTTTCGAAATTTGGTTTGTATACGTTGAATTCAGTGCTATTTCAGCCAGATTGTTGTGACGACGTTCAACAGAATATTTTGCAGTCCCGTTAGGATTGGTTTCATTGTTCCGGTAATTTGCCTGATAAAGCGATGCCCAATTGACTTGCGAAATATTGGTATCGGTTTGCCATAAATCAGCAATAATATCTTTAGTAGACTGATCGGTTTGAAAACTTGGTAAATTACGGTAATAATCGGGACGCGGATCGGGAGCATTGTAAAAATTCAATGCTGAATTACTGTACAGACTGTAATGAAAAGCCACACCGGTACGTAAACGTTGATTTTGATCAATCTTAAAATCATGCGAAAAAATCACCGTCGGGTCAAAACTTTTCACAATACGCGAATTGCGGACTTCTCCATCCTGATAACCCCAGTAAGGATTGTAGTAAATCGAACCTGCCAAGTCGAAAACTTCCTGCGTCACTGCTCCCTGTTGAGCCCGTTTGGTTGGCGCTCCGTAAGTTACGAGCGAGAGACTGTGCCGGTCATTCAGTACCTTTTCAGCCGACAAAAAATAACCCGCAGAATTATAGAAAGTTCCATCCACAATACCTTTGTCCGACCAGCGAACCACAGCCGAAGCTGCAAACGCCCAACCATTTGGTTGGAGGCCGGTAGCATAAGTGTATTGGCCTCTTAATTTATAAGCACGGTTGCTGTAAGCCAGACTGGCTTTTGAGCCTGCTGCAAAGGCCGTTGCACGGGTATTAATATTGGTAGTATTTCCGATATTACCATAACTGTAAGCATTAGGATTCAAACCAACCGTTTCATCCTGATTGCGCATGGCATCGTTTAAACCCCCTAAACCTGAATAATTAAAATTACCTCGTTCGAGCCCGTTGAAATTTACACCGTTTATATAGGTGCTTTCGTAGTTCTGATCGTAACCACGCATACGGAAACGCATCGGACTGAAAGCATAACTGGTTTGTGAATTGTAAACATCTCCCTTTGAAGATAAAGCGCCGGAAATATTCTGCGCTCTTGAATCATCACCATCGAGTGCGCTTTCGCTCAGCTGCATTACAATTTCCTGTTTCATTTCCTGGTAAGTGTCGGCCACCAAAAACACGACTCCTAAGTCAGTTTCAGCATCCTTGACAAGCTTGATAAGTTTGATCTGCTGAAAATACCCTTGTTTCGAAATGCTTATTTCTTCATCTCCCGATTCGATATAACTCAACAAAAATTCTCCATTGGCATTGGTTTGGGATGAAATGTTTTGCTGAAGTAAGGTGATTTTCACGCCCTGAAGCGGACTCTCACTTCCGGCAATTTTCACTATACCTTTGACTCTTGTCTGAGCCAGAGCGCTTGTAACCGCCATTACAGATACTAAAAGTATCAACGAAAGTTTTCTCATACTAATGATTGTAATTTATTTATTTTGATTTTTAAGCTTCACTTTCTTCTACCCGAAAAAAGGGCGTGCAATTTAGCAACTTTTTGCCGATTAAGTATCAACTTTTTATTTAATTTTTCGATTTCCATGCAATTTACTGTCATTTTGTTGAACTTATGTAAACCTCCCTCGATCTTTCTGTTGAAATGCAGTGATTTGCTTTTTTCTCCACTTTATGAAGAAAACGTTATCTGATGATCTATTGTTTCGCCAATAAGACCCTGAAATCAGCGTTAAATGCGTTCCACAAAAATTGAGACAGTATAGAATGAATAGATTTTAGTACATTCGTATCATAAAAATACAATTAATTTACAAACATTGTTTTTTTCTCTCGTATTTTTTTCTCACTTTTGTTGCCCCATTTAATTTATGTCCGAATCAAAGTATTCAGAAAAAGCTTAATTAAAAAATCAAAATCAAATGAAAGTAATAAAATTAAGGTTCAAAACAGCGTTTGCCCTTGTATTGGCACTCACTGTTGCTATGTCCTGTTCGCCCAAGAAAGATGTAGCCAATCAATCTTCAGAAACTAAAAATGTAAAAGTTCAACTCAGCGCTGTTGGTTTTTATAATCTTGAAAACTTGTTCGATACCATCGATAACGAAAACAACGATGCAGAATTCCTGCCCAATGGTACCAATAAGTGGGGCAGTATGAAATACAATGCCAAGTTGAAAAACATGTCGTACGTTATTTCTCAATTGGCGATGGACAATTCTCCAGCCGGTATAGCTCTTCTGGGTGTTTCGGAAATTGAAAACCGTAACGTACTCGAAGATTTGGTGAAACAACCTGCCCTCAAAGATCGTTCGTTACAAATTGTACATTACGATAGTCCCGACCGCCGTGGTGTGGATGTGGGCTTGCTTTACAATCCGAGACTTTTCACGGTTTCGAATAGTAAATCCTACCGTTTATATACTGACGATGCCAATTTTCTGACAAGAGACCAACTGATGGTAAGCGGCTATCTGCAAGGAGAAAAAGTACATGTAATTGTGAATCACTGGCCATCGCGCAGTGGAGGCGAAGAACGTTCGCGCCCCAAACGCAATGCTGCTGCCGGATTGACCCGTTCGATTGTCGACTCGCTGTATAAAGCCGACCCTAAAGCCAGAATCATTGTGATGGGTGACCTTAACGACGATCCGTTCAACGAAAGTTGTGCTACCATACTGGGCGCCAAAAAAGTGAAAGAAGAAGTGAAACCCGGCGAACTTTATAATGTTTTCTGGAAAACACTTGAAAAAGGAATGGGAAGTCTATCGTACAACGACCAGTGGAATCTTTTCGATCAAATCATCATTTCGCACGAACTGGCCAACGGCAGTAAAGATCAGCTGCATTTCTGGAAATCTGAAATCTTTTACCGTAATTTCCTCATTCAGCAGGAAGGTCGATACAAAGGAACACCACTGCGTACGCACGGCAGCGGCGTATGGCTCAATGGATACAGCGACCACTTGCCTACACTTATTTATCTTGTGAAACCAATAAAATAAGAAAAGGGTAAATCAATTTTATTTAAGCAGCTGGCAGTACAATGTCAGCTACTTTTTTTTGAAGCTATCAGTTGTTTCGACTTTTCGTACACAAACACGTTCATAAGCATCAACAACAAAAAATAGCTGAAATCCTCGATAGGAATATCAAAAAGACGTACATTGCTGAAAACATTCCCATTGTACTCCACCACCGGCAAAGCTGTGAGCAGACCATTTACAATAAACATAGGCACACACGCAACCAGGAATGCAATAAGAAAATGGGTAAGATACTTTTGAAAGGAGGAAACATTCAACACAAAAATCAGAAACAGCACGTTAGATATTAAATTGATAAAAGTATACCATTTGCCAAAAGAAAGAACTGCCAGCACAGAAAACACAAGCACAAGCAAATAGAAAAACAACCTTACATATTTTTGAAAATCAATTGAGTGAAGGTAAAATTTGGCAACTTCGTAGATAAAAACACTACAAAAAGGAATAACAACAAAAAAGAGCCATTCTTCCAAAGGCAAACCCAGCAGTCGCGGTCCGAAAATAAATTGATCGTTGAACGACCAAAAGCCCAGCTTTGTAAACAAGGCATCCCAAACTATAAAGAATAAACCGGGAAGAAGAATCGCCGGCAAAAGGGCTTTCCATTGTTTATAATAACCAACGTTTCGCTCGAAACTAAACACAAAAGGAAAAAACACACTTCCAAGCATCAAAGCAAAATAAGTATAATTTGAACTCCACATAAGTAAAAGTTGATCTGATTTTTTTTTACAATATAAAAACAAGAACTTAACTGTATTTGTTTATAAAACAATTACTTCTTTTTTTAAACTTCTTTTTGGTGGAAAATATGAAAAACACAGGCCTTATCGTAGCATTGGCTATCATTGTAAGCTGGATGACTCATTTGGTGTATATTATGCTTTATCTGGCCGTGGATCTGCTCGACTTTTGGTTTTGGTTTCATGTTCTGCTTCAAACATGGCTTTTTACGGGCTTGTTTATTACTGCCCACGATGCCATGCACCGAACAGTAAGCCCGAATAAAATGCTAAATGATGCGCTTGGGTTTATTTGCACCTTTCTGTTTGCGGCCATGTATTATCCTCAACTTCTGGCCAAACATCATTTGCATCATCAGCATCCGGGTACCGAGTCCGATCCCGATTACAAAACAGGCAATCAGAATTTCTTCGTTTGGTGGTTCTCATTTCTCAAACAATACATTACTGTGTGGCAAATACTTATTATGGCAGTGCTTTTCAACGTATTGCTTTTGTGGTTCAACGAGCTAGAACTCATCACATTCTGGGTCATCCCGGCCATTGCGGCTACTTTTCAGTTGTTTTACTTTGGTACTTTTTTGCCGCATCATCTTCCACATACGCCCGATATGCTTCCGCACAACTCGCGCACACAGCGACGAAATCATCTTTTCGCCCTTTTGAGCTGTTATTTTTTCGGCTATCATTCCGAGCATCATGCTTCTCCACACACGCCGTGGTGGAAATTGTATCAGATAAAAGACAAAAGAATAAAAGCCGCCTGACAACATAAGTAGTTACGAGCAAATAGTTACGAGTTACAACTTTGCTTCTTTGATTATTACTTCCGGAAAACACCTTATTCATTATTATTGATTACTTATTTAAAAAAAATAGTTACTTTTGTATTCAATCAATACATTCGGTTTATTATGGAATATCCTACTTTACAAGGAAAACTTATCATGCCTGAATACGGGCGAAACATACAACAAATGATTACACACGCGCTTTCGATAGAAAACCGCGAAGAAAGAACACGTTGCGTGCAGACAGTCATCAATATCATGGGAAATATGTTTCCCTACCTGCGCGATGTGAACGATTTCAAACACAAACTGTGGGATCACGTGGCCATCATGTCCGATTTTAAGCTCGATATTGATTTCCCTTATGAAATTGTTCAGGCCGAAAACCTGTACACCCGACCTGAAACAATCCCTTACAAAAACTCTCGCATACGTTATCATCACTACGGGAGAACACTCGAAGAAATGATAGAGAAAGTGGGTGAATATCCTGATGGGGAAGACAAAAACGAATTGATAAGACTGATTGCCAACCAAATGAAAAAATGCTTCCTCACCTGGAACAAAGAAGTAGTGGACGACCGCAAGATATTTGATGATTTGCGTGAATTATCGCATGGCAAGCTCGACATTTCGGAAGATTTCCTTAAACTTGTTGAATCGAGAGATGTGCTTCACAACAAAAAGAACAAATTGAAAAAAAAATAAGCAGAGAAAAAGAGCCAGGTATTTTTAGTGCTCACTCATAAATATTGTGTTTCGGAAGAACAAATTGTAACTGATAAAATCATAGATATTTAAATATGGCATCGTTTAGAATTGAAGGAGGACATAAACTGAGAGGAGAAATCATACCTCAAGGTGCTAAAAACGAAGCATTACAGGTGCTTTGTGCCGTCCTGCTGAGCCGGGAAACAATCACTATCAACAATGTACCCGACATTCTCGATGTAAACAATCTGATCCATCTACTGATGGACATGGGCGTTGAAGTGAAAAAAATAAATGCCGGCACCTTTACTTTCAATGCTAAAAACATCGACCTTCAATACCTCGAAACAGAAGATTTTTACAACAAAAGCGCTGCTTTACGTGGTTCGGTAATGATTGTTGGCCCACTGGTGGCTCGCTTTGGAGTAGCCATGATTCCCAAACCCGGTGGTGACAAAATAGGACGCCGCCGTCTGGACACACATTTCCTGGGCATACAAAAACTCGGCGCCGAATTCAATTACGATCCCGACAAAAAGCAATATAAAATTTCGGCTCAAAAACTAACCGGTTGCTACATGTTGCTCGACGAAGCTTCGGTCACCGGTACAGCTAATATTCTGATGACTGCTGTACTGGCAGAAGGAACAACAACGATTTATAATGCTGCCTGCGAACCTTATCTTCAGCAATTGTGTAAAATGCTGAACAAAATGGGCGCTAAAATCTCAGGTGTAGGTTCGAACCTGCTTACTGTAGAAGGTGTTAATTGTTTAGATGGTTGCGAGCACACCATTTTGCCCGATATGATTGAAGTGGGTAGTTTTATTGGAATGGCTGCCATGACAGGCTCCGAAATAACTATTAAAAATGTTTCGTACAACGATTTAGGAATCATTCCCGACAGTTTTCGCCGGCTGGGCATACAGCTGGAGCAACGAAACGATGACATTTTTATTCCTGCACAGGACGGCTATGCCATCGAATCTTTTATCGATGGATCGATCATGACAATTTCGGACGCTCCCTGGCCGGGACTTACCCCCGACTTGCTCAGCGTTTTTCTGGTAGTAGCCGCCAAAGCGAAAGGCAGCATACTCATTCATCAAAAAATGTTCGAAAGCCGCTTGTTTTTTGTGGATAAACTCATTGATATGGGCGCTCAGATTATACTTTGCGATCCGCATCGCGCCACCGTCATCGGATTGGGCAATCAGCTTCATTTGCGTGCTGCCACCATGAGTTCGCCCGATATACGCGCCGGAATTGCACTTTTGATAGCCGCCATGGCTGCCGAAGGCGTCAGCACCATCCACAACATCGACCAGATCGACCGTGGTTATCAGGAAATTGAAAAACGACTGAACTCGCTTGGCGCAAAGATTGAAAGAATATAATTGATTTACTCAAACAAAAAATATCGTTTATTATTCACCCGAAATAAATACTAAACTTATGTTAGACAAAAAAATTGTTGACTTACTAAACAGTCAGATAAACAAGGAATTTTACTCGTCGTTTCTTTATCTCGACATGTCGAACTATTATTACGATAATAGTTTAAATGGATTTGGAAACTGGTTTGGAATTCAGACACAGGAAGAATATGCACACGCCATGCTATTTCTTAAATACCTGCAAAACAATGGCGAAAAAGTAGTACTCGAAACCATCGCAAAGCCCGACGTTGAATTCACTAATTTCAAACAGGCCCTGGATGCTGCTTATCAACACGAATTATTTATAAGCAAATCGATCAACGACATTTACGGTGCTGCTTACGAACTCAAAGACTTCAAAACCATGCAATTCCTCGATTGGTTTGTAAAAGAACAGGGCGAAGAAGAAAAGAACGTCGATGAACTTTGCAAACGTTTCGAATTATTCGGAACAGACCCAAGAGGACTCTACCTTATCGACAGCGAACTGGCTACACGTACTTTCACGGCGCCTTCGTTGGTGATTTAAAACGCATTATATTTTAGTTTATAGTAAAGGAACGGTAGGAAAAACATTTCTTGCCGTTCCTTTTTTTATAAAAATTTGAGCCGGAATTTTGCTTATTCCAAAATTTATTTCTAATCTTTGTATTCATCTGTTGTCCCATGAACGATTTATCACCTTACTATCATCTGGCTCGCGAATTTGCACTGTCCACCAATCGCAGCATCTTCCTTACCGGGAAAGCCGGAACAGGAAAAACTACCTTTTTGCATAAGCTAAAGAAAGAAACAAAAAAGCAAATGGCCATAGTGGCGCCCACCGGAGTGGCTGCCATCAATGCCGGCGGCACTACAATGCATTCGTTTTTCCAACTTCCTTTCACGCCTTTTATTCCTACTGTAGAAGGGCGTAAAGAACTGATAGAAAAAACAAAAATGCAGGGCCAACGACGCAAAGTGATACAGGAACTGGAATTGCTTGTGATCGACGAGATAAGCATGGTACGCGCCGATGTATTGGATGCTGTGGATACAATTCTTCGACATTTCAGGTACCGACACACCGAAGCATTCGGAGGCGTGCAGGTTATTTTTATTGGCGATATGTTTCAGCTTTCGCCGGTTGCCATTGAAGAAGAATGGCGACTGCTATCGCCTTATTACAAAAGTCCATACTTTTTTCACAGTCAGGTCATCGCGCAGCAACAACCCGTTTATATTGAATTAGACAAAATATTCCGTCAGACAAATGCCGATTTTATCCGCGTGCTGAACGAAGTTCGGAACAACTGCCTCTCGGGCGCCGGACTGCAATTGCTCCAAAGTCGTTATCAGCCTATGTTTGTTCCGCCCAAAGACGATACTTACATCACCCTCACAACGCATAATTACAAGGCCGAAAGGATGAATGCTGAAGAGCTGGCGCAACTCGAAGGGAAAAGCCATAGTTTCGAAGCCGATATAAAAGGTGATTTCCCGGAAAAGAGCTATCCCACCGACAAAAAACTTGTGCTAAAGATGGGAGCAAAGGTTATGTTCATTAAGAACGACAGTGAAACCCCACGCCGTTTTTTTAATGGTAAAATAGGGATGATCACCTCCTTTAATGATCACACAATAACAATCAAATGCCCCGAAGATAAAACGGAAATAGAATTGGGGAAAATGCTATGGGAGAACATCCGCTACTCTACCAACCCGGCCACCAAACAAATTGAAGAAGATACCCTCGGTACTTTTTCTCAGTTTCCATTGCGCCTGGCATGGGCCATTACCATTCACAAAAGTCAGGGACTCACCTTCGACAAAGCAATAATTGATGCCGGCGATGCTTTCGCTTCGGGGCAGGTGTATGTGGCCCTGAGCCGTTGCCGGTCGCTCGAAGGAATGGTATTGCTGAGTAGAATCAATCCTTACAGCATCGAAAACGACAAGCAGATTGTAGAACACGAACGCAATAAAATTCCGATTGAGGAACTTGAATATCAGCTCAACGAATCGCGCAACCAGTTCAGATCCTTCATCCTGCAGCAACTCTTCGACTTCCGCACAGGCATTGGTCATATTTCGCGCTTGAAACGGGACGTTGAAACTGTGGCAAGTTCATTCAACGACGAAACAATGCCCTACCTGAATGAAGTGCTGAAACAAACACAGAATATTCAGGAAGTGGCCGATAAATTTCAGCACCAACTACAAAAAATACTGTTGAACCATCCGGTAAACGAAGATTTTCTGTCAGAAAGGCTGAATGCTGCTGCTTCATTTTTCAAAGAAAAAATAAATATATTGCTCGAAACACTCAGACAATCGCCGGCAACCACCGACAGCCGCGATAATGCAAGAGACTATAACGATCAGCTGAGCATTCTTTTTGGATATATTGCCCAAAAACAACATGTATTGAAAGGGTTGAAATATCCTTTTGATGTGGAAGAATATTTTGTTTTGAAAAACACCTTTTTACTGCCCGATTTTTCTGTGAATAGCTATGCTAAAACCGGAGCAACAAAAACAGTGTCATCGCTCCATCCAAAATTATATTTCGAATTACTTGCGCTCCGTAACAAGTTATGCGAACCTGCCGATTTACCTATTTATCTGGTGGCAGGAAGTAAAACACTGATAGAAATGGCAGATTATCTGCCACTCAACGAAAAAGATTTGTTGAAAATAAATGGTTTTGGGCCGGCTAAAGTGGAGAAATACGGACAGCAATTTCTATCTGTCATTCAGCGCTATTGCACCGAAAATAACCTGACTTCGCAGATGAATGAAATAGTAGAAAAAAAGCGCGAAAGGAAAGAGAAAAAGCCAAAAGGAGAATCCAACCGCATCACACTCGAAATGTACAATGCCGGAAAAACAATTGATGAGATGGCCGAAGAACGCGGACTTGCAGTTTCGACAATTTGTTCGCATCTGAGCTCCTACATCGCTACCGGACTTTTGGACATCAACAATTTTGTATCCGCCGATAAGCGGGAAAAAGCAATGAAACTTATGGAAGAAGCAGAAGAAATTGGTTCCGTTTATCAAACTCTTGCCGAAATACTCACCACCGCCGAAACCTCTTTCTTTTTGGCATGGATGCGGGAAAGAAACAAGAATTGATAAAAAGTACCGATTCGCTGAATAAGAACTGAAAGACAATTTCAGCCATTCAACTGATCACTTATCATCACGGGATGAGTTGATTTAGTTCAGATTGTAGTACCTTTGCAGTATGAATCAAAATAATATACTCGAAAAATTAGGCATTGAAACACTGAATCCAATGCAGAAAGAAGCGCTGGAAGTTCTTACTTCGCACAACGAAGTAGTGTTGCTTTCGCCTACCGGAACGGGAAAAACAGTTGCATTTTTACTCCCGCTTATCGAAAGTTTAAGCACCACTTGCAACGAAATACAGGCGCTTATCATTGTTCCTTCGCGCGAACTGGCGCTTCAGTTAGAACAAGTCATTCGCCAAATGGGATCGGGTTTTAAAACAAATGCCGTGTACGGAGGACGTGCAGGCGCTCAGGATAAAATTGACCTGAAACACCGACCTTCCATCTTAATCGGTACTCCCGGCAGGGTGGCCGATCATTTACGGAAAGAAAGGTTTTCGACCGAATTTATAAAAACACTCGTACTCGACGAATTCGACAAATCGCTCGAAGTTGGCTTCGAAGCCGAAATGACAGCGATAGTAGCGGCTTTGCCAAATGTAGAAAGAAAGGTACTTACTTCGGCCACCAAGGCCCTTACTATTCCAGATTTTGTGCAACTGAAACAGCCAAAATACATTGATTATCTGCACGAAGCCATCACTCAGCTCACCATAAAAACGATACTCTCGCCATCGAAAGATAAACTCGAAACGCTTGTGGATGCCTTGTGTTTTATTGGCAACCAGCCGGGAATTATTTTCTGTAATTTCAAAGAATCCATTCAGCGCGTCAGCGATTTTCTGAATGCCGCCAACATCAGTCACGGTTGTTTTCATGGCGACATGGAACAAATTGACCGCGAACGCACCCTTGTGAAGTTCAGAAACGGCACACATCAAGTCATCGTGGCCACCGATCTGGCTTCGCGCGGACTTGATATTCCCGCAATAAAATTCATCCTGCATTATCAGTTACCACTGCGCGAACAGGAATTTACACACCGCAACGGACGCACTGCCCGCATGAAAAGCGACGGAACAGCTTATATTTTGGCTTATAAAAATGAAAAATTGCCCGACTTTGTAGGGAAAACAGCGATTGAACTCATTCAGCCCGCTCCGCTCCCAGCGCCATCGAAATGGAAAACGCTGTATATCTCGGGCGGACGCAGGGATAAGATTTCGAAAAGTGATATTGCCGGCTTGTTTATGAAGCAGGCACAACTTAAACCCGACGAACTGGGCATTATCGAAATCAAACAGGACTGTGCTTTTGTTGGAATCAATGCACAAAAGGCGAATGACTGTATTTTTTTGACAAACAACAGCAAACTGAAAACAAAAAAAATACGGGTAAGCGAAATCTGATTTTTCAATAAAACCTTAAGAAATAAGATCTCATCACAACTGATTCAACCAATTAAAAATGAAATATTTCGACAAAAAAGCTGAAAAGCTAAGCTGGCTCTATATTTTAGCCGGAATTCCAATCGGCGTACTCATCCTGTGGAAAAGCAATGGAAGTCTCGGCGTCAAGGAGATTATTATACTCGCTGTTGCCTTGCTGGTAGCCATTGCTATGCTTTATCTAATAAAACTCATTTCGAACAGAAAATAAGAGGCTGTCCCGAAAGAGTTTTTTGAACGCAAATTTGCGTATTATTTGCGTAATTTGCGTTCTTCTTTCTTTTGAGACAGCCTTATTCTGTAACAGCATAAGCAACTCAGCCGCCCAAACCGAACCACTAACTCCCCCGCCCTGCCGGATGTTCTTTTAAATGACTAAAGTTGGCGCACGTCGCTGGGAACCAACGGTCATGACTGTAAGGAGTAATTGTAATCCCAGCTTCTTGTATTATAAGGATTTATAATCCGCTAAGTTCAAATATTATATTAAAATACATTGTTGTCCGCTAAAAGCGAAAATTTATTTTTAATGCTATTATCATGGCTTTTGAGCCATACTTTTGCTGTTTTTTCAAATATAAGCCCCCTGAACCGGAAAAAGTGTAGTTTGATGGTTGTTTTTAAGTAAATCTTCACGTTCTTTTTCCTCTGCTATTCGTTTACGCCAAGTTCTTTCCGGGTCTTCAAAGAAAGCATATACGTTAATATAGCTCATTAATTGGTATCTTATAATTGACATCATGTTTGAGAATGCCCATTGCTTTTTGATTTTGCTTCTGAGTATAGTCAAAAGCAGATTTGCTATCATTGCCGCCCATATTTGAATGATTATTGCATTCTCATTATCTCCCAAGAAGTATTTCAATGGAAAATTCTGTTTCAATTGCTTGAAAAGAAGCTCTATTTGCCATCTTTTCTTATAAATCAATGCAATTTCTTCTGCTGACAAATCAAAATTATTGGTTATAAACTCGAATACGCGACCATTTTCATCATCCCAAAATGCTATTCTCCTTGATTTGTGCTTTAATTCTTTGTTTTTACCGTACCGAAGTTCTATTTCTTCATCTTTCAGGACACCTGGATGTGCATCATCGGGTATATCAAACTCTTGCTTAGCCTTATAAAGCGCATTATCCTTTAATCGAGTCACATACCATATTTTTTTTGTAGTAAAGACTTCGTATTGCTCATAATCAACGTATCCTTTGTCAAAGCAAATAAATGAGTTCTCAGGCAAATCTACATCTTTTAAAAGTACATGGTCGTGCTTTGCAGCTTCCGTGTACCGTATAAAGCAGGGCATGTTATCCTGTGAATCAATAATTGTATGAGCTTTTATTCCGCCTTTGTTTTTACCATTCTCTGGCTTTCGGCCAACACCCTTCAGAATCTCCTTAAACAAGGTTATGGTGGTCGAATCCATGATATACAAACGAATCATGTCTGTTTTGCTTAAGCTGCTGTCCGATAAAATATCCTTATGTCGCTTGTAGGTGTCATAGTAAACTTTGGAGAATAGTTCATTCGGACGTCGAACATTGGCATCGGATAAAGTGGAACGTCTGACAATGTAATCTAAACCCAAATGTTGAAGCTTGTTAGCGTGAGACAATAGGCCCAAAACAGTATCACGTATTGAATGATAACCTTCAAATACCGCGAATAACATAACCACCACATGCTTGTAACTCGTGAATTTCTTCACATATTTGTCTGCTCCTAACTCTTTAGAAGCGCGTTTTATGAATCCTTTGTCAAGAAAATTTAATAACTGTCCGAATATCGGCTGTCCGATAAAATTTGTATCTTTGCTCATGAATTTAATTTTGTGTTGCAATTACAAAATTAATTCATTAGAGGCAATTTCTTCGGATTTTGCCTCTACTTATTTTTTTTTACCGGACAACAATGATTAAAATACTTATCTTTGCTCAATAAATATATTTTGCTATAGTAAGTGTTTCGGATTACAAACCTGCCTGCAGAAGGCAGATCCTTATAATACATTACGACGGAATTACAAATTCCGTCAAACGTTCGCAAAGCATTGTTCATTGAATGAGAATGTCTGGTTAGAAGGGCAACGAAAAACAGTTTATCTGCTATACGCCGTTCAATAAAGTAAGCCGAATAGAACAGGGGTTAACCGATAGCGCTATAACCAAGGTGTACGACATTTTTTATGGTTTGGACGAGCAACGGATAAAAACCTCATACGATGATTTTGCCGAAAGCGATAAAAACAGAGTACGTTATTACTTCGGCACTTACGAAAAAGACAGTGACACTGATGGAAATATAACAAATACTGATTATATTTACAGTCCGGTAGGGTTGATAGCCATACGCAAAAATAACGTGCTTTATTATGTGCATACCGACCTGCTGGGGTCTATAGAGCGGATCACCAACGCAAGTGGCGCTATGGTAAGCGAATACGCCTACACACCCTGGGGCGGACGCATTTTGCTCAGCGGAGTGAATATTACAGACAGAGGTTATACCGGACACGAGCATCTCTCTCCCTTTGGAGATGACACCAATAGCGGCTTCTGCCTGATAAACATGAATGGCCGTATTTACGACCCCGTACTGGCTCGCTTCCTAAGCCCCGACCCGTATGTACAAGCGCCTGACTTTACACAGTCGTTTAACCGATATTCGTATTGCTGGAATAATCCGTATAAGTATACTGATCCGAGTGGGGAGTTCGCATGGGTTGCTGTTGGGATCGTTGTGGGATTTATGTATTTGAAGGCGGCACATGATTATGCTCCAAAACAAGATCAGGGCAATCCATTGAAGTGGGCATGGAATCCAGTCGATTGGTTTAAACCATCTCCAAGTAATCCAAATGGTGGTATTCCATATTTCGAAATTGGAGGTGGAGCAAGTACCGATGGGTCGGGTGCACACGGTTACATTTCGTTTGGCAATCCGAACCAACCTATGCCTAGCATTGGCTACCATGCCGATTATGGCTGGGGTGGAGGTTATAACCAATACGGCAAAACCAGCATGTATTATCCTGGTTATAATTACAACGCTCCTGAACAGGCGGTTGTTAGAGCAGAACAGGAAGCGAGAGCGAAATATACAAATCAATTATTAAATGATTTCTCTAATCTGGATACCTATTTTGATGGAGCATCAGTTGGCTTTGAATTGAATCAAATAGCACTTACTCCATATATGTCAAATATGGATGAGTTTTCACAATTGGGCAAATTTACTCGAAATTTAGGTGGTGCGTCTAGAGCTGCTGGAGCCTTAGGGACAGGCGCAGGTGGCCTAAGTCTTTATTTTGATTTCCAATCAATGAGACAAGGAGAAATGTCTGAAAGTCGATTTACATATCATTTGGTAGGATTTGGCGCTTCTGTAGGAGTTGGATACTTTTATGGCAATCTACCTGGAGCAGCTGTCGGAGGATTGTTATGGGCAGGTGAAACCATTTACGATAAAATCATTGTACCCGGAATAAATATGGTTTGGCAACTCGAACTTGGTTTACGTACAATGCATGAACGTGTACTTTATTGGTAATCAATTAATTTAAAAGATAAACATGAACAATAAATTAAAAATTACTACGATGCGGCAATTGAAAGCATTGTCTTACTTCATATTCCACATATTTTTATATGTAGCTATATTCGTATATTTAAAATTTGATACTGATTTTTTTGTGATTTTTGGGCCTATGGCAGTTTTTCTAGTATTGCCAGCTATGTTTCTACATATAGAATACTATCTCAGAAACAAAAACGAAGAATATGAACTGTGTCATGATAAAATTATAAGACGTAAAGACAATATAGAAGATATTTACAATAAAGAAGATATAAACAAAATTGAAGTAAATGTAAGTCCAAATTATTATAGAAGCAATATCTATGTGACTGCATTTGAAAATTATCATTTTGCAAAAGTGTATTTAGTATCAGGAGAGATTCTGTATATAACAAGTTTACTTGCACCCGGGGGTATAGACAAAGCGTTTAGTTTATATTTAAAGGAGATTCCTTTTCGTAGAATAAAACGGATATTTGCTACAACATTGTATTAAAAGAATAGGTATTAGCGGTTAGTCCGCCCAATTATTTCTTTGTATTTAAACGTTTTGGTTCATATTGGATAAAACGGAGCATGCTGACCATCCGAATTCGGTCAAAAGGAGTCATATTTTCGGATATTATTTTAAAGATATTCTGACAATACGGCGGATACTGACCATTTTTAAAATGAAAGGATAATTCCTTTGTAATTTCAGATTTCAGGAAGAAAGAAAAGAGGGCTAATGATTTTTAGTTGGCGTATGGGGCTTCGGTATTTCGGAGCATACTGACCACTTTGATCTTTCCAAATCCACTTTTGCGGACTAACTACCACACGCTCGTACAGCGATCACGGCGAGGTAGAAAGTATCAGAACCTATATGCCTAATTCAACTGTAAACATTCAGAACAACAGCTATAGCTACTATGCTAAAACTGCTAACCTGCACACCCGTAAGGATTTGAAAAACGGACGCAACGAAGAGTTTGAATACGATGAGTTGGACCGCCTTACAAAAGCATGGCTAAATGGAGTATTGAAACATGATATGAGCTATCATCCCAATGGAAATATCAATACCAAATCTGGTGTAGGCACTTACAAGTACGAAACTCCCCGCCCCCATGCAATGAGCGGCATCGACAATGTAGGTGCCGGCGTGGGCAACGAAAAACAGTTTATCTGCTATACGCCGTTCAATAAAGTAAGCCGAATAGAACAGGGGTTAACCGATAGCGCTATAACCAAGGTGTACGACATTTTTTATGGTTTGGACGAGCAACGGATAAAAACCTCATACGATGATTTTGCCGAAAGCGATAAAAACAGAGTACGTTATTACTTCGGCACTTACGAAAAAGACAGTGACACTGATGGAAATATAACAAATACTGATTATATTTACAGTCCGGTAGGGTTGATAGCCATACGCAAAAATAACGTGCTTTATTATGTGCATACCGACCTGCTGGGGTCTATAGAGCGGATCACCAACGCAAGTGGCGCTATGGTAAGCGAATACGCCTACACACCCTGGGGCGGACGCATTTTGCTCAACGGAGTGAATATTACAGACAGAGGTTATACCGGGCACGAGCATCTCTCTCCCTTTGGAGATGACACCAATAGCGGTTTCTGCCTGATAAACATGAACGGTCGTATTTACCCATCGCTGCCGCACGATTGCATCGTGTGGCAGGTAAGTTAGCAAGAAACAATAATCAAAAAGATTAGTGCTATTGATTATGCTGGAGAAAAAGGTTTATTGGATATTGTGTTGATTTAAAGTTGTTGCCACACGATACAATCGTGCGGCAGCGTGGGGTGGAGGTTATAACCAATACGGCAAAACCAGCATGTATTACCCCAATTATAATTACTCTGCACCTGAGCAGGCAGTGGTTAAAGCAGAATATGAAGCAAGAAAAATATATATAAATCAATCATATAAAGAGTTCTCAAATATGTCAAACTATTTTGATGTTATGTCTGTAGGTTTTACAACTAATCAAATGGCACTGAAACCTTATATGTCATATATGGACGACTTTACTCAGTTCGGCAAATTTACACGAAGTTTAGGTGGTGCGTCTAATGCATTTGGTAGAATGGCAACTGCTACAGGTGTTGTTGGTTTAGGATTTGAATATCAATCAATGAAACAAGGAGATGTGTCCATGAGTCGTTTTGGATACCATATAGCAGGTTTTGGTGCTTCGGTAGGTGTTGGCGCAGCTTTTGGCAATCTACCAGGTGCTGCTGCAGGAGGAGTTTTTTGGGCTGGTGAAACTATTTACGATAATATAATTGTACCAGGGATCAATATGGTTTGGGAATTAGAAATGAAACTACGCTCAATGCATGAAAGAATACTTTATTGGTAACAAACAAATTAGATAAATATAATGAAAAACGAATTAAAAATAACAGCAATAAGGCAATTGAAAGCATTGTCATATTTTCTATTAGATTTAGTATTATATATCACCATTATAATTATAATACGACTAGATATTTTTTTTATTTTGATCGTTATTCTTCCATTATCTTTATTGACAATTTTTCCTGTGATATTTCTACATTTCGAATATATTTATAGAAATAGAAATGAAGAGTATGAACTTAGTGTGGATAAAATAATCAAGCGTAAAGAGAATATTGAGTCTGTATATAATAAGGACGATATAAAAAAGGTAGAAATATATGTAAGTCCAAACTACTATAATAACGAATTGTATTTCACTGCTTTCGCAAATTATCATTTTGCAAAAGTATATTTAATTTCAGGAGAGATTCTGTATATTACAAGTTTACTTGCACCCGGGGGTATAGACAAAGCGTTTAGTTTATATTTAAAGGAGATTCCTTTTCGTAGAATAAAACGGATATTTGCTACAACATTGTATTAAAAGAATAGGTATTAGCGGTTAGTCCGCCCAATTATTTCTTTGTATTTAAACGTTTTGGTTCATATTGGATAAAACGGAGCATGCTGACCATCCGAATTCGGTCAAAAGGAGTCATATTTTCGGATATTATTTTAAAGATATTCTGACAATACGGCGGATACTGACCATTTTTAAAATGAAAGGATAATTCCTTTGTAATTTCAGATTTCAGGAAGAAAGAAAAGAGGGCTAATGATTTTTAGTTGGCGTATGGGGCTTCGGTATTTCGGAGCATACTGACCACTTTGATCTTTCCAAATCCACTTTTGCGGACTAACTACCACACGCTCGTACAGCGATCGCGGCGAGGTAGAAAGTATCAGAACCTATATGCCTAATTCAACTGTAAACATTCAGAACAACAGCTATAGCTACTATGCTAAAACTGCTAACCTGCACACCCGTAAAGATTTGAAAAACGGACGCAACGAAGAGTTTGAATACGATGAGTTGGATCGCCTTACAAAAGCATGGCTAAATGGAGTATTGAAACATGATATGAGCTATCATCCCAATGGAAATATCGACACCAAATCAGACGTAGGCACGTACAAATACGAAACTCCCCGCCCCCATGCCATGAGCGGCATCGACAATGTAGGTGCCGGCGTGGGCAACGATAAACAGTTTATCTGCTATACGCCGTTCAATAAAGTAAGCCGAATAGAACAGGGGTTAACCGATAGCACTATAACCAAGGTGTACGACATTTTTTATGGTTTGGACGAACAACGGATAAAAACCTCATACGATGATTTTGCTGAAAGCGATAAAAACAGAGTACGTTATTACTTCGGCACTTACGAAAAAGACAGTGACACTGATGGAAATATAACAAATACTGATTATATTTACAGTCCGGTAGGGTTGATAGCCATACGCAAAAATAACGTGCTTTATTATGTGCATACCGACCTGCTGGGGTCTATAGAGCGGATCACCAACGCAAGTGGCGCTATGGTAAGCGAATACGCCTACACACCCTGGGGCGGACGCATTTTGCTCAGCGGAGTAAATATTACAGACAGAGGTTACACCGGGCACGAGCATCTCTCTCCCTTTGGAGATGACACCAATAGCGGTTTCTGCCTGATAAACATGAACGGCCGTATTTACGACCCCGTACTGGCTCGCTTCCTAAGTCCCGATCCTTATGTGCAAGCGCCGGATTTTACACAGAGTTTTAACAGGTATAGTTATGGGTGGAATAATCCGTTTAAATATACCGACCCGAGTGGAAACTCAATTATTGCTGCCATACTGATAGGTGCAACCATTAATTTAGTAAGTCAGATTATAGCAGGTAATGTTAGTAATTTTGGCGATGCGTTTACAGCTTTTGGTATAGGAGCATTAGGGGGTTTGGTAGGTGGAGTTGCGGGGCAAGTAGTAAGCAACGCTATTAATATAGGTGGATTTGCTGCCGGAGCCTTATCTGGCGCTGCATCTGGTGCTGCATCTGGTTTTGTAGGCGGAGCTGGAAATGCATGGTTTAATGGTGCAAGTTTTGATAATGGCTTAGTACAAGGATTAAAAAGTGCTGGTGTAGGTATGACCACTGGGGGATTAATAGGAGGGGTAACAAAAGGTATCGATGCAGTAAAAAACGGGAAAGCAAATTTCTGGGATGGACATGTTGATATTGATTTGTCAAATGGTGCTGGTGCAGCAAATATTCCTGCTGAGATAGGAGCAAAGCTAAGTAAGGCATACTATGTTGGAATGTACGAAGATGCAAGAGTATTTGAGTCTAAATTATTAGGAAATTTTAAAGAAGGAAGTGGAGGTTTAACTCTACCAGAAAAAGGTATTTTTGTGGGTAAAGGAGTATTTCCATATCGAAATAGTAGCTATAAAACACTATTCCAACATGAATACGGACATATTCTACAATACAAACAAATGCTTTCAAATTTAAATGGCAACATTAATGCAGCATTAACACAGTATTATAAAAAGATTGGGTTGCCAAGTTTGAAAAGTGCTACTTTTAATTCAGCCATAGAACATGGTGTTCAAAATTTTGAGGTACATGCAAATATATTAGCAAAAGATTATTTTGGAAGTTCTTATAGAAGTTCAATAAACTTTCCGACAACATACAGACTTCCTCAAATGTCAATTTCAAATTTTATTTATAACTTAATTAATTTGGACCCAGCTAATTTTATATATCCTTAACCATTTTATGTAATTATTCTCTTATGAAGAAATTCTTATTAATATCTGCACTTCTAATAAATATATATGGATGTGCTTTTGATCCAAAAATGAAGCCTGTTTTATTTATTTATAATTTTACAGATGAAGCGGTGTATATTTACTATTCAAAACATGATTCAATGCAAATATCACCAAAGTTGTATTTATATGAAAAAAGTCACAGTCAGGATTCTGATGAATTTGGAAATAATTTAGATACAATAACTTCTCCCGAATACAGAATTAATGCTCATAGTGAAACATTTTTTACCGGATATTCAAAATGGCATCCATTTGATGATGTTGATTATGTGAATTTCTTTTTCATTAAAGAAAGTACCATGAAGAATTACACATGGGAACAGATTGTGGAAAAACAAATGTATGAAAGGAAAGTAAAATATACTTATAAGGAGCTGGAAAAACTCAATTATAGAGTGATTTACAAACCTTAAAACTACCTGTCTCTTTGGATATGTAGATGAATGAGCTAAAATTGGCACACTTTGCTGGGAACCGGCGGTCACGACTGTAAGGAGTAATTGTAATCCCCGCTTCTTGTATTATATCCCGATAACTATCGGTATTGTAATCCATTAAGTTCAAATTTTATATAAAATAGTTATCTTTGCCTCAATAAATATATTTTGCTATAGTAAGTGTTTCGGATTACAAACCTGTCTGTAGCAGGCAGATCCTTATAATACATTACGACGGAATTACAAATTCCGTCAGGCGTCCGCAAAGCTTTGTACATTGAATGAAGATATCCGGTAGGACGGAGTTGTTGCCACACGATACAATCGTGCGGCAGCGTGTGTGTGGCAGGTAAGTTAGCAAGTAAACAATAATCAAAAAGATTAGTGCTATTGATTATGCTGGAGAAAAAGGTTTATTGGATATTGTGTTGATTTAAAGTTGTTGCCACACGATACAATCGTGCGGCAGCGTGTGTATCCACCTGATAAAAATTATCAATCAAAAACATATTATATCTATCCTACTGATGAAAACCCTGTCCTTTCGGATATGTGATGAGGAGAACTAAAGTTGGTGCAGGTCGCCCCATGTCCTTCAGGATATGTAATTAGATGACCTAAAGTTGGTGCACGTTGCTGGGATTTGCAATCCCAGCTTCTTGTATGTATGTCGGGCATAGTTCTTTTTCTAGCGAGGTGCAAGTCCTCGTACACGCCGTGTTGATAGGAAGTGTTAGCCTCTGCTGCTGCACGATTGCATCGTGTGGCAGGTAAGTTAGCAAGAAACAATAATCAAAAAGATTAGTGCTATTGATTATGCTGGAGAAAAAGGTTTATTGGATATTGTGTTGATTTAAAGTTGTTGCCACACGATACAATCGTGCGGCAGCGTGGGGTAATCCCACCCTTCTGTATCATAGTAATTTCTTTCATCCGCTAAATTACACTTGCATATTTAAAAGTATTTGTTAAATTTGCAAAATCATTAATAAGCAAGTGAACTATTATTCCCTTCGGTCATGACAGTTGATTTCATTCAGACGCCCGCGAAGCTCTTACATTGAATGAAGATATCCGGTGGGGCGGAGCTGCATCCTGACCAAAAAATGAATATATTCTATCTAAATTTCCAAGAAATACCGAAACTAAAATTCCAGAGGTCTGTAAACTTCATATTCTTATTTCTGAAAAAATTAATCAGGTAATAATCGATAGTTGAAAACTCAGTAAATAGAGTGTAGTTCGTATTTGGTTTATCATTATCTTTCTGGCTCCATGCGATAGAGGACCCAATAGAAGGTGCGGCGTGAAGTGCAGTGGGAAAATCATAATAACTATCCGGGTAAAAATCCGGGAAATTTAGGTGAGCATTATTGGTAAAATTACGCAATATCGCAATTCCTGTGTATGTTTTGAGATTACAGGTTTTACTGATAGCAGACTGTGTGATTCGCCCAGTTAGCTTTAGGGAAAGAGTTCGTGCTCCAACTCCATTAATTTGCTCAGGAAGAACCCCGTAGATTAATAAGGCTTCATTTTTATTTTTATTAAAAGTTCTTCCAAAGCCAAAAGATGTCAAACCCATATTACCAGCATATTGCATTTGAAAAATAGTAGGACGAGCCATTTTCGAAAACTTTGACCAATTTTCGGCATTGAGTGATAATGATCCAGATAATGCGATTATTATCAATAATATTTTATTCCGCATTAGAATGATATTCTTTTTAGTGATACTGTTGACCCGATTAATCTTACAATAGGAAATTGCCTATCGGTGATATCGGCTATTACATAATGTGTAATGTTATTTCGCACAACATCCTTGTTGGTATGCTCATGCCCGTAAAAAGCAGCCAGCAAATTATTGTTGTTCAACACACTGTCAAACTTTTGTTCATATTTCCCCTCCATTTGATCGGACCATACAGGAATGTGCGCAAACAAAATATTGTGCTTACCGTCAGATAATTGTTCATCAAGCCAGTCGAAATCCGGGGATTGATTGTTGTTTTCCCAAACCGTATTGTCAAAAGCTACAAATTGATATTCGCCTACCTGAAATGAGAAATTAGTTGATCCAAACATTCGGTTAAACACTAACTTTCCACTACCTAAGTGATCATGATTTCCAATCATGGTTATTATTGGAAATTTTGATTTCTTGGCAAGATTCCAATACCAATTGAATTCATCCGCCGCACCTAAGAGTGTTATGTCTCCAGTGCAGATAACAAAACTCAAACCAACTTGTTGGTTTATGGCTCTAATTGCATCCTTCAGATCATCGTAGTTATTGTGCGTATCTGTAATAATTGCAAAATTAAGCGTATCCTTCGCGAAAATATTCGTGTTGATTTTTGCGATATTTTCATTGTTTAAATCGGAAGAGCTAATATCTGCATCGTACTGATTGTAAGAGAAACACCCATTACACAATATCATGATAAAACAGATAATTACTTTTTGTATATTTTGATTCCAGTTCACTTAATTTTCAGTTATCTTTATTGTCGTTAGGCTTACTTGATAATTAGCAGAAGCAAATATTTTAGAATTAAAATGTGCAATATTATTTCTAAAACATCAACTCCTAGTAACTAAAATAAGCCTCATCTGCTATTATTGAACTCAATAATACCAATCGGATATGAACACTCAACAATTTTTCCTTTATATTATATTCAGTGGACAAAAGGTATAGAATGAAAAGTTGTTCGTTTGCTACTTTTGTTACATAAGGTTTTTTATAACCTAAAAGAGATATATTTCATTTTCAGACAATATGCTGGAAATGTTAGCTGATAAACTATTAACCTGAGTTCGGGATAAGTTATACCTCAAACATTTGGTTTTCAACTTTTATTACCGTCTCTTTTAAATGACGGTAATGAATAGTTTTGACAATCAGCTTATTTGAAAATGTAACAACTGTTTTCTTATCCCGAGCCCAGGTTATTAAGTAAATTCAGACAACAAAAGTAGACATAATAACCAGTGTTTTTAAAATTACTATCCCGAAACGGCAATTTAGTATTTTCAATTGCCTAAAACGGCTGTCGAACTTTTGTTGATGTTTTTCTACCATCTACTCGATACACCTACTAATATGTATCAAGCAACATCATTACTCGCATAGAACATGATAAGCGCCTATTATCTGTAGAAGTCTATCGCCTCCCGCACTGCCGAATGTTCTTTAAATGAATAAAGTTGGCGCTTGTTGCCGGGATTCAGCGGTCACAACTGAAGATATCCGGTGGAAACGGGAAACGGCTTATTTCATACCTGGCAGCTTTCTAAAAAAAACACTTAATTCATTGTGTATTTTTATTCATTTCGATTAGGCCCTCCGTCTAAATTGGCATCTGAAGGTCTGAGAATGGGTTTCAGAGTAAAACGGAAGCCTTTTGCACAATGCAAAAGCTTTTCATGTGAGCATTTTTTGCTTTTGCACAATGCAAAAGCTTTTCTTGCGGACTTTTTTTACTTTTACACAATGCGAGCTGTCATTCTTGTGCATAAATTCCCAATCTCAAAATGCAAACGGAATAAATATGCAAATGAATGCCGTTTGCACGATGCGGGATGACAATTTTGAGACAAAAAAAAACCTTCCGACTTTCATCAGAAGGCTTTTTTGGAGAGTTATAACAGGAGTCCGGCCGACTGCAAGCCTTGTGTAAGTTCTGACTCAGCGATATTTTTTATAGTACTGCTTTTGCTGACTATTTTTCAGCTCCTGATTCGCATCAATGTATTAAACAAGACTGCGGATAAGCGATTCTTTTTCGCCGTAAAGCAGGTTGATCATCGGAATTTCAATCATTGTATAAGCTCCCGGAGCTGTGCGTTTGGTAGCACGGGCGCAGGCAACCAGAATCTGAGCAGTAAGCGCAGGATTGTTGATTTTCATATTGAATTCGAAAAGCTGATTGTAGGTGGTGCCCGAAACGCCTTTGCGAACAAGATGTACACCATGCCCCATATCTACAAGATTATCCACATCTTCCACCTGAAAAACATGTGTTTCGTCGTGAGCAAAATATTCGTCGGCTTTAATAGCAGCCGCTACATTTTCGAACTTGTAACCGTCTTTCAGTTCGATGTAAACCATACGGCGATGAATGCCTGTGCCTAATGGAATTGTCATCGAAAGTGCTTTTTTCACCCCTTCAATGGCTTTTACAGCTACAGTGTGACCCATGCTCATTCCGGGTCCGAAATTGGTGTAGGTAATTCCTTTAGGGGCAACTGCCTGAAGCAAAGCGCGCACAACTGAGTCGCTTCCCGGATCCCAACCTGCCGAAATAATGGCGACAGCGTTGTTGGCTTGTGCTATGGGCTCAAGTCCCTGACGAAGTTCCCAAATGCCACCATGAATATCGTAACTGTCCACAGTATTGATGCCAAGTGCAAGGATTTCTTTGGCTTGTGCAGGTATGCTGCGGGTTGGCGAGCAAAGAATGGCTACATCTACCTTGTCGAGTTTCTTAATATCGTCCACCACAGGGATATTGTTCAGTTCGGCAGGATGGTTTCCTACTGACGATGCGCGACGTACAACGCCGGCTACTTCGAAATCGGGAGCTGCCTGCAAGGCTTCGAGAACCGATTTCCCTATATTGCCATACCCAACGATGGCAGCACGAATTTTAGTCATAATGTCAATTATTTTAGTTTTATTGTTTTCAGGAGCGCAAATTTAGTTATAAATATGAAATGTTTCAGTGGAATAACTGACTAATTTTATATTTTAAAGATTTTGAAGAATAAATCCTTCTTTTTCTCATAAAGCCCTTGAATGGCTTTTTGTTCAAAATCTTCGTAACTAAATACGGGCGATACTTCTTCTTTTTTCATCGGTCTGCAAAATTAATTGTTTTTATTTTACAGACACAGTTTCGTAAACGGTCTCTTCAGACGCTCCTGCTAACCTTTCAGACACTCTACTTCGTCTTTCAGACGCTCTACTTTGCATTTCAGACGCTCCACCTTGCATTTCAGACGCTCTACCTTGCATTTCAGACGCTCTACTTTGCATTTCAGACGCTCTACCTTGCATTTCAGACGCTCTACCTTGCATTTCAGACGCTCTACCTTGCATTTCAGACGCTCTACCTTGCATTTCAGACGCTCCACCTTGCATTTCAGACGCTCCACCTTGCATTTCAGACGCTCTACCTTGCATTTCAGACGCTCTACCTTGCATTTCAGACGCTCTACCTTGCATTTCAGACGCTCTACCTTGCATTTCAGACGCTCCACCTTGCATTTCAGACGCTCTACCTTGCATTTCAGACGCTATCAATTGTTCAAGCATTGAATTGTTGAAGCGTTTACGAACTCGAAACTCAGAACTCGAAACTCAATACAGATGCTGCACCAATGAGTTCAGGTACATTTCCACATTAGTATAGACTTTGCTCAAACTGTACTGAGCGCCATCGGCTCCGTTATTTTTATCAAGTTTGTTTTTATCTTCCCAACTGTCGGGCATTCCGTCGTTGTCGGTATCGGTAGGCACCTGCGAAGTATCGAAAGCATACACAGGCCATCCACCTACATCCGATTGCGAATCGATAATGCCAAGCTTACTACCATTCGACCCATTGAAAGTAAATGTGCCGGTTCTCACTTCACGAATGACACGACGATCCACCGTGTCGCGCTTCAGGCTTGCTCCTGCATTGTCCAACACTGCTGTATAGGCTTTGGTGGCCGATTGGCATTTGAACTTAAACAAATTAAATTCCTTTGCCGACAATAAGTCATTGGCCTGAGTGGTTTCGCCTTCCTCCAACCGAACATGAAAGCCGTTGATGTTATTTATAGTAACTTCTTTGTTGCCTTCCATCACGTTTCCTTTCAGAAAAAACTTACCCCAAACTCCTTTGGCCTGTGCATTGGCTCCTTCGTCCGAATTGGGCGAGAAAATTCGTCGGGATGCTTTTCCGCCATTCTCGATGGTGAGCGGACCCGGTTTGTAATAGTTATTCACAATGTTGTAGGAGCCACCTTCGCCCGCATAACCGCTGTTGCTTCCCCAATTGTAAATCACATTATTGCGGAAATCCACCTTTTCCAGTTCGGGCTGATTGCTGTAGCGGCTACCGCAAAAACGTGGATTGCGACTGTCGTGATGCGCCAGCAAATTATGATGAAAAGATGCCATTTTACCACCCCAGATGCCTCCATACCCATGTGAGCCTTTTTTGTGTACCGAATTTCGCAGACTTTCGGAAATGATGCTCCATTGAAGTGTAAAGTTTTCGTTGTCGTAGAAAGAAGCACACTCGTCGGTACTCCAGCTCATCGAACAATGGTCGATAATAATATTCTTATGTTTATTGGCCTTGAAGGCGTCGTCCTGAATCTTGTTCTGATCGCCCATCCGGAACCTCAAAAAGCGAATTATCACATTATCGGCGCTTACAAAAACCGTAAAACCTTTGATACAAATTCCATCTCCGGGCGCAGATTGTCCGGCGATTGTAACATCGTCCTTTGTTATTTTTAGTTCTGATTTTAGGTCGATAATGCCAGCCACTTTAAAGAGTATTGTTTTCGGACTTTTCTGTTTCAGCGCCCAGCGCAAGGTACCCGGAATGCTGTCTTCATCTTCGAGCGAAGTAACATAAACCACCTGTCCTCCTCTCCCACCCGTGGCATAAGCTCCGCCACCTTCGGCACCGGGAAAGGCAAGTTGCTTTGCATATTCAGTGTTGGCGGCAATAATGCTATTATTGAGTTGAAAGGCGAACAAAAAAATAAGAATGGTTGCAATCCTATGTAAATAAAGTCCCACTAAATACGACCTCACCCCCGACCCCTCTCCTTCAGGAGAGGGGAGCGTATAGGGGTACTTTTGGATGAGTTCTGAATTTTTATGTTCTGTGGTTAAAGCCTGATTTAATGAATGTTTCATAATACAGTATATTTTATTTTATTTTTTGAAAAGTGTTCAGAATTATTTACTATTGAAATTGATAGTATTAAAACAGAGCATCTGATCTGTTTGTTTTGTCATCAAAAAATACTGACTTCTGTTTATTAAAAAAAATGGTTATCCGTTTTTATACCTATTAAAAATTCATAATCAAAATAATAATGAATTGGAACGCGGATTCCGCGAATATAGCTGATAAAACTGATTGAAATTATTTCTTTTGCTGATTTAATTCGGATAATAGTCCCGATGAATCGGGACTGATTTAAGCAAATCCGTCAAATTTCATTTATGAAACGGAGTTCTTGACGACAAATATATATAAATTATTCTCGTAAAAAAATTACAAATCAGCATAGAATCCGTTGAAAATAAACCGCGAAAATCAGCTATATCAGCGGAATCCGCGTTTCTACTTTTCTTTTAGGTAATAATACGGATAATCATATAAAAAAATATCGGATGTTTCTTCTGCATGTTATAGCAATTATAAGTCTTTTTAAATTGCAGCATTGGTTTACTTTCATTAAAAAAAGCGAAAAGGACAAACGGCCTTTTCGCTTTGAATTTATAAATGATACTTTTACCAACTTATAGAAGCTCCAACACCATTGTCGAGCAATGTTTTGTTGGTTATTGTAAAATTACCACCGGCTTCATCCACAAAATCAGGATTCAGTTCGGTATAATTACCTGCCACATCTATTTGAGCATTTGTAGTTGTATTCACTGTAAAACCGGTAGCTTTATAGTAATTGTTCTTGCTCTTTGTAAACACTGTTGCAGGCTGATTGCTGTAGTAACCCGCTGTATTCGCTATCACGTTATTATTAAAAGTGGTACTGTTCAGCGGTGCAGCACTACCACCATAGCGAATATACAATATTCTTCTGGCAGCGTCGTTGCTTACTGCATTGAATGTACAACGATTCACATTTACCACAGACGTTTTACCAGTAAATCCAGCCGAAGCATCATCCAAGCGGATAAAGTCACGGGAAGGTGCACAGTTACTAAATATTGAATTGATAAGATTCAGGTTTTCAACAACTCCCGCACGCACATCAATACAGTCGGCGCTATTGGTAAGAATATTCGATACTTTCGAATTTTCAATGCTGAATTCTTTCACAGCTGTCACAATTCCGCTGGCACCGGCCAACAGAGATTTGTTGTAGTTACGAATGATACAGTCCTTGAAAACAAACGGTCCGGTTTCGATGTTCGACACAGAAAGTTGCAAAAGGTGATCGCGGTAAACACTTTCGCTTAAACCATCCAATACAATTGAACGAATATACAAAGCCGCATTGGTGCTTATAGCACGGAATTGAGCATGTACTACAGGCATTTTACTTTGACGATAGCCACGAATTGTAATTGCTTTATCAATATCGATGGTTTGGCCTCCTACTAAAAATTCATCACCGGCAGCCGATGTATTAATTACAATCCGAGTTCCGGCAGCAGCGCCCTGAATAGCAGCAAGCAAATCATCACCTGTATTTACTACCACTGTTCCGGCAGCATTCAGGTCCATCATTGTTTCAAAACTTCCGCTTCCGCGCACTTTATCATCCTTGAGCAGGCGCACGGTGTATTTTGTATCCTCGGTCAATCCGGCAAGTACCATCGAACCGGCTGCTATTTCGGCGGCAGTTACATTCTGACTTACCTGATTGGTTCCATCGGTAGCCACTACACGGGTAGCAGTTTCGCCGGCAGTCCATTTAATCACCGCAGTGCTTGCAGTTACAGTTTCGGCATCAACCGCCTGCATAATTTGCTCGGCAGCCGTTTTAAAGGATATCCCTTTCCATTTCGAATCGGCTATACCTTCGCCTATTGTTTTGATACGTGCAGAATACTGTGTTTGCCCCACCAAACCGGTAGCGATTGTGTAAGGAATATCGGCATTTGTAATATCATTGATCACCATCACAGGTGTGCCTGCAAAAGTCAGCGAATCGTTTTCGAACACTTCGATGGTATAACTTTGAGCATTCTGATTCTTAACCCATTTTAAAATCACCTGCGTTTTGTTTACAACACTGGCTTCAACATCTGTGGCTGAGAACAACCTGTCGGTCTCAAGTGTTGTTATTTCTTCCTGACGATCTTCGCACGAAGCCATAAATACTGCCAGTGAAAGAAAGAAAACATAGATTGATTTTTTGATTATATTATTCATAATTCTTTCAATTTTATTAAACGTAAATTAATAACCGTAATCATTTTTAAGTGTACCATTGCTTGAGTCGATAAACACCTGCCAGATAGGCCAAAATTGTCTTTCGTCAGGATTACGAAGGTAAAGCGAATTTATTTTCGCATCAGTAATTGTATTTGCATTATCGCTTATAAACCAGCCTTTACTCGAAGCATAACCCAATGCAGCTCCTTCGGCATCAGTATGTCCTTTTTCTAATCCGTAAATCACAAGACTTTCGCCATCGGCAGCAGTTTTGTAATAAATTTTATCAGGATATCCTGCGTATTTACCGGTACGGTTGGCCAATGCAGTAAGGTTGTTTTTAGCTTCGGTCAATTTTGTTGAAAGTAAATTCCAGCGAATAAGGTCGGCTTTGCGAAGCATTTCACCTGCAAATTCAAAAGCGCGTTCGTCCACAATCGCATTGAAGAAGGCAACTTTACTTGCAGTAACCGAAGCCATATAGGTATCCACCTTTGCCGAATTACCGGGGAAAGCACGTTCGCGAACAGCCTTCAGATAGGGAGCAGCAGCGCCGGGACCTTCCAGTTCGTTGATCGCCTCGGCAGCCATTAGATACACATCGGCCAGACGCATTACCTGCCAGTTCAACCCATCATCGTTGGTCGAAGTTACAATGCGGCTCATCCATTCGTAGCGCAGTTTACCAAAATACCACTGACTCAGTTTGTTTGGTACCTGATATCCACCGCTTGCCTGAGTATCACTCACTTTCACACCTCCGTCCCAATAATAGGGCACACAGGTAATATCACGACGAATATCATCTTTATCATAATCGTAAAACAAAGTTGGCAATGGTCCGTTGGCACCACCCTGAGCCTGCATTGTATATTTATCTACAGTTTTGTGTTTTACACCAAATGTATAAAGCACGCGACCACGACCATCGGAAAATGGCAATTCGTAAAGCGACTCAAGTCCGGTTGTTGTTTTATCCTGACAAAGATTTTTAAAATTTTGTTCGAAACTACCCAACGTACTTGTCTTGCTGTCAATAACATCCAAACAAGCATCTTTTGCCTTCTTGTACATTTTATCTACAGCCAATTCCGGATCGTTACTACGACGGATAGTTCCATCGGCGCGTTGGGAGTATCCGGCAGCATAAAGACAGGTGCGGGCCAGGAAACCTTTTACAAACGCTTTATTCACACGTTCGGTAGATTGAGTGGAGGCATTTTCTTTTGGCCATGCTACCAGTCCGGCTGCCTCTTCAAGGTCGGCAATGATTTGCTTATAAATCACATCTCTGTCCGACTTGGGAAGGTACAGCGTTTCGGTGGTCAATGGTTCGAAACGTGCAGGTACATCGCCCCATGCTTTCACAAGGTCGAGATAAATAAAAGCACGCAGGGTAAGTGCTTCGCCAAGTAGCTGAGCCAATTCCTTGTTGTTTTCAACATCTCCAAATGAACGAAGTCCACGAATACAAATATTGGCACGTTCGATACCTTCGTACATTTTAGCCCAGGCATTGTTTTCTGTATTCATTTGAGTACTTCCTGCAATAGGGTTATATCCCATAAGCAACGCTCTGTCATCGGAAGTGTTTTCTGACGAATTCCACCATTCAAGATCGGTATTTAAACCATAGAACGGAATAAAACGACCACGGTATGAATTTGTTTCGGAAAAAGACTGGTGAATTCCCATGACAGCACCTTCGGCCAAAACCGGAGTCGAAAAAATCACATTTTCATCCAACGACGATTTCGTAGGTGCTTCGATCACATCGCTACAAGAGCTTATTACTCCTGTCAATGTCAACACGATTAAAGATTTAAATAATATATTTTTCATCTTACTATACTTTTATAATTAAAAACTTAAATTGAGACCTAACACAATCTGACGACTCTTTGGATAAGCTGAATAGTCGACACCTGGAGTCAGGGCAGTACTACGACGAGTAGAAACCTCAGGGTCAAAACCTGTATAGTTTGTCAAACAAAATACATTATATCCCGAACCATAAATGCGAAGACTCGAAATTTTCAAAGCCGAAAGAACTGATTTCGGGAGAGTATATCCTAAAGTCAGTGTATTCAAGCGCAGGAATGATCCATCTTCAACGGCCCAGTCGGAGAATACATAACGATCCATATTGGGCGACCACATGGTAGTGTTTGCATTCATTGCTGTCAATTCAGCAGCATCGTTGCTTATTGTTCCATCGGCTTTTAGGTTTGTCCATCGACTGCCATCTGCCATCACCGAAATCATATTACGGTACTGATATTTACTACTCGAAGTATATTCTACTTTGTTGGCATTGTATATATCGTTGCCGAAACTCCAGTTAAAACTTGCACTCACATCGAAACCGTACAAACGTCCATTCATCGTGAATCCTCCTGTATGCAAAGGATTTGCATCTCCTATTATTTTCCGGTCATCAACATTTATAATGTTGTCACCTTCTGTCAGGTTTTTAAGTTTCATCGAACCCGGACGCAAAGTACCTACAACTCCTGTGGCATCGGCTACGCCCTCATTCAAAATCCATTTTTTAGTGGTGGTATTGTATTCTTTAAAATCAGACACTTCGTAACGACCATCCGAAACATAGCCATACATCTGACCAACAGAGCCACCAGTTGCAATCCAGTAATCAACGCCAATTTCAGTCGACGCCCAACCACTTGAAGCTCCAAAATCGTCCATCAGACCCAGTGAAATAATTTTATTATGATTAAATCCAATGTTCCCACTGAAATTTAAACCGAAATTTTTCTTGTTGATGGCCATCCAGTTGAGTGATAACTCGACCCCACGGTTCCGTGTTTCACCCATGTTACGGTATTGCGAATCATAACCTGTTCCTGGAATCGGGAAGTTGATCAACAAATCTACTGTAGAGTTCCAGTATCCTTCGATACTACCGTTTAATTTACTGTTGAAAAGGCTGAAATCAATACCAGCATTACGTGTAACAGTGGTTTCCCATTTCAAATCAGGATTAGCCATAATTTTCGATGCCGACCAATAACTTCCGAAACCATTGATCCAGGTGGTTGTCTTGGATTCGAAGGATTGTGTCATTTGTCCTGAAGGAATATTGTTATTACCGGCAGTACCATAACTTAAACGCAATTTCAAATCGTCGAGCCAGTTTTTGCTGTCGGCCATAAAATCTTCGCCCGAAACACGCCATGCAGCTGCCGCAGATGGGAAATAACCCCACTTGTTGCCTGCCGAAAATTTACTGGAACCATCGGCACGGAAAGTGGCGCTCAATAAATACTTACTTTTGTAATCGTAATTGGCACGTCCAAAGAATGAGAGCAATTTATCATCCGGATCGTAGAAATTACTGATCGAGTTAGCAAAACCCTGTGTAGTTAGGTTGAATGATGTTTGAGAGTCAAATCCTGTTGGCAATCCATGCACAGTCGTTGTTAGCGCTCCTGATTGTTGCCAAATATACTCATGTCCCACCATCATATTCAGGTTATGATCCTCACTCAATAACTTTTTGAAATCATAATTGATCGTATTGGTGCTACGAATAGTTGAGCGGTCGGTATTGGTAAGTATTACCGCCGGATGGTTCTGATTGGTAGAGGATGGCACATTTTTGATGTAGTAAGTGGTCATCCCATAAAAACGATTATTTTTATTGCTGTAATCATCGTAACCCACTTCGGCTTTGGCTTTGAAGTTTTTGAAAATCTCCCAGGTCACAGCTCCAGCCATATTATAGGTTTTACGGAACTGCTGTTGGTCGTTGTCCGACAGATTCACCAAAGGATTATACAGGTTACCCACTTCGGTATCGTCGCTAGAACCACTCTCAGAAGTTAAATCGCTGAGAGGAAATGGTGTATAGATCATTGCATGTTTCAAACGCGAGTCGGCGCTCGAAACTTCTTTTTGCTCGTTGGCTCCTCCTCCATAAATCTTCGTATTCGAATACCTCGAAGAAAAATCAAGACTAATGGTTTTGGAAACTTTAGTGTTAAATTTGAAATTCAGGTTGTCGCGGCGGAAACTCGACATTTCCATAATGGCCTTGTCGTTTACATTGCTGAAACTGAAAGAGAACTTACTTTTATCTGTTCCACCGTTAATGGATAGATTATGATTAAAAGTAAAACCAGTGCGCCCGAATACGAGATTTTGCCAGTCGTTGGTAGGCACATTATCATAAAGATCAATATCTTCGTAATTGCCAAAGAATTTTTCGTACGAGTCAGCTTCACCATTATTTTTCAGTAAAGCCAGTTCGTATTGCCATTTAGCGTAGTCCGAAGCACCAAGCACAGGCAGGGTGTTGGCCATTTTTTTCCAACTTGTAAAAGCATTGTAGTTCACCACCACTTTACCTTCCTTGCCCGATTTAGTAGTCACTATAATTACACCATTGGCGCCGCGCGATCCGTAAATGGCGGTAGAAGATGCATCCTTGAGCACATCGATACTTTCAATATCGCTCGGCGCGATATCACTAATGGACTCAACAGGGAAACCATCCACTATGAACAGCGGTTTGTTATCACCGGTAATAGAGCCACCACCACGCACACGAATTTTCACTTCCGCATCCGGCGAGCCTTCGGTAGTTGTCACCTGCACACCGGCAAGCTTACCCGAAATTGCTTCGATAGCCGAAGTAACGGGGATAGCTGCAAGCGCATCAGCATTCACTGAAGCCACTGAGCCGGTGATGTCTTTACGTCGGGCAGTACCATATCCAATGGCCACCACTTCGTCCAACATTCGCGCATCGTCGGTTAAAGTGACATTGATTACATTCCCCGAAATTTTAACTTCTTCGGTTTTCATTCCCACATATGACACAATGAGTGTTTGTGCATTCGATGGTACACTTAATTTGAATACCCCATCGATGTTTGTCACAGTTCCGATGTTGGTGCCTTTTACCATAACGGATGCGGCAATAATAGTTTCTCCTGATGCATCCTTCACTACGCCGGATATTGATTTCGTCTGTGCCAGCACTGAACCGGCTAAGAAAATCAACATTGTGAGTGAAAAAACAACTCTTTGGGTAAAATTACCGCTTGTTTTTCTTTCTTTCATTTTTAAAATGATTAGATCTTGGTTTAACATTAGCATAAATATTTTTTGATTTTTAATCATTGCAAATATAGCATAAACTTAAACAAATAAATGTGCAAAAACTGACGTTATTTGGTGGTTGTATTGACTTGCGCTTTATATATAAGTATTTAAACTGAAAATGAAACTTTGCATACGAATGAAACTTCGGCAACCGAATTTCAACAACACAAAATTCTATACAATTAAAAAAAATCTTTATCTTTGCAATGATACATTTTTTCATCCTCTAATCCAATCAATATGTTAAATACAACCGATCAATTGCTTCTTGATAAAAAAGGAATCAGTTTGAACAAAATCTACGAACAACTTCTCTCTTTTAGCACCGGTTTTCCATTTCTGAAGATCATATGTCCTGTAGAGCCGGGAAATGGAATTTCATGCATTGCTGAAAACATGATGGATCAATACCTTGCTGAATGGGACAATTATCTACTGACCGCAGCTTCGATACTCAAATTTGTACCCGCATCGGGCGCTGCCAGTCGTATGTTCAAAGACCTGTTTGAGTTTTTGGATGGCAAGTCGAACGAACCGGAGAAAGTGGCTGAAAAGAAATTTTTTGATGAACTCAATAAATTTGCTTTTGCTGAGGTGCTTGATAAAACCTGCAAAGCCAATACCGGAAAAGGAATTCAGGACCTCATCCAAAACAGGCAATATAAAACGGTGATAGAACAATTGCTGCTCGAAAAAGGGTTGAATTATGGCTCACTACCAAAAGGACTACTTCAGTTCCATTCCTACCCCGCCGAGAAACGCACACCCATGCAGGAACATTTGGCCGAAGGAGCCATGTATGCTTCGAATGCTAAAAATGAAGTGAATTTGCATTTTACGGTTTCGACCGAGCATCGTGCGCTGTTCGAAAAACATTTGAATGAAACACTAAAAGCGTATGAACAAAAATTACAACGAAAATTTATTATCAGTTTTTCGGAACAAAAACCTTCCACCGACACCCTGGCTGCTGATGCCAACAATGAGCCATTCAGAGAAAACGGCACCTTGGTCTTCCGTCCCGGTGGACATGGCGCTTTGATCGAAAACCTGAACGATTTGGAAGCAGATGTGATTTTCATTAAAAATATTGACAATGTAGTTCCGGATGCAAAAAAGAACATCACCATTATTTATAAAAGAGTGATTGCCGGTGTACTCGTAAGCCTTCAGAAAAAAACCTTTGCCTATTTGCGTGCAATGGAATTGGCACAGTTGAGTACCGACGAACTAAAGGAAATTACTACTTTCTGCGAGAAAGAACTTAACAACTACAAACAAGATATTTCGTTGCTTTCGGCCGTTGAACTTCAGCAATATTTGTACACAAAATTAAATCGCCCTATGCGCGTTTGCGGCATGGTGAAAAACACGGGCGAACCCGGCGGTGGTCCTTTTCTTACCGTTAATTCGGATGGCACTATCTCCACACAGATCCTCGAAAGTTCACAAATTGACCTGAACAATCCTGTCGAAAAAGCAAAAATGATGCAATCCTCACATTTCAATCCGGTGGATTTAGTATGTGGCGTAAAAAATTACAAAGGTCAGAAGTTTGATTTACTGAGATACGTCGACAAAAACACAGGATTTATTTCCGTAAAATCGAAAAATGGGAAGGAACTAAAAGCGCTCGAATTGCCGGGTCTTTGGAACGGTGCAATGAGCGATTGGAATACAATTTTTATCGAAGTGCCTATCGAAACTTTCAATCCGGTAAAAACAGTCAACGATTTACTCAGACCCCAACACCAATAAAAATGAAAAAAACCGATAATCTGAATGATTATCGGTTTTTTTGTGCGGCTGAAGGGACTCGAACCCCCACGCCTCTCGGCACCAGATCCTAAGTCTGGCGCGGCTACCAATTACGCCACAACCGCATGGTGCGTTAGCGGGTGCAAAGATACATTTCTTTTTCGGTTTTACAAGGTCTGAGCGAAAAATATTCGAAATAGAATCTTAAAAATCCTGCTCACAATAATTACATTCAACCAACAAGATTGAAATTCAATTTATTGACGGAAAGTTTTGGCCAGACAATGTGTAACACTCAGAAAAGCCTTGTCGATTAAATCGGCATGCGAAACCCGAATGGGATTAATATCAATGCCTCCACGACGTGTGTACATAGCTGCCACCATCATTTTTTCGGAAAAAAAAGCATCCTGAAAACGTTTGTAAATCATTTCAACCACTTCTTCATGAAAATGATTTTCCTTTCGGAACGACACCAGATAAGTGAGCACAGAAGCTAAATCAATTTCATAATTCGTTTCCATTATCACAAACAAATCTCCCCAATCGGGCTGATGCGTAACCCGGCAATTCGAACGCAATAAATCTGTTGTAAACTGATATTTATGAACATGATGCGTCAGTTTTGCTTTCAACAACGATGGCGTTTCGGTGTAATTATCAAACTTTTGGAGCTGTAATGTATCCTCCGGGATCAAATCTATAAGTGCAATATTCCGTATTTCATCAAAAGGAATCATTTCAGGCGTACGTTGTGAGAACAGACATACACTTACCTCCGTTTCGAGCAAACGCCCCAAGTCCTGCTGAATAAGTTCTGATATTTTCTGTTCGGCCTGATCAATCGATTTCCCGAGTCGTTCCATGTTAAACGAGTTCAGATACAGCTTCAGCGATTTCGATTCCACAAGATATTTACTTTCGGAAGAATAGATCAGCTTCAACATCCGCGAAACAGGCAAGCCATTGTCGGTAAGAAACGAAACTTCGTAACAATTCAACACATCCACTCCCATGAATGGCAAACGGTTATCCTCAATGCCATATCTCAATCTGTTCTCGGAACGGGGAATCCGGAACAACAAAGAAGCATCGTACCGCTCAGGGTACGATGCTTTCTTTCCTAATAATGTATCCTGTATTTCAAAAGTCACTTGTTATCTTTTCAGTTTAGCACATTTACGACTCAGCCATTCACGCTCATTTTCGTCGAGTTTCTGAGCCAACGAGTCATATACTCTTTTGTGATAATTGTTCAGCCAATCGATATCTTCGTCCGACATCATTTCCACATCAATCAGTTCTTTATCAATAGGAAACAAAGTGACCGTTTCGAACTTAAGAAATTCACCAAACTCGGTTTTTTCGGCCTTGATCACATGTATCAGATTTTCGGTACGAATTCCATACTGATTGGTACGGTACAAACCCGGTTCATTCGACATAAACATGCCTTCCTGTAAGCTGATCGGGTTTTCGTCCATACGTATATTTTGAGGACCTTCGTGCACATTCAGAAAATGACCTACTCCATGACCGGTTCCGTGTCCGTAATTAACCCCCAAATCCCACATAGCCTTACGAGCCAGGATATCGAGCTGCGAACCACGCGTTCCGGAAGGGAATTTCGCTGTAGCCAATGCAATATGCCCTTTCAGCACCAGGGTGAAATCAATTTTCTGCTTCACTGTAGGCGTACCTAAAGCCACTGTACGTGTAATATCGGTAGTTCCTTCGAGATATTGACCACCCGAATCGAGCAAAAACAAGTTTTCAGGTTTAAGGGTAGAAGCCGATTCGGGCACTGCTCTGTAATGAACAATAGCACCATGAGATCCATATCCGGCTATCGTACTGAAACTTTCGCCTTTAAAGTTTTCCTGCTTGCTGCGGAATTCGTATAATTTCTGATCCACATTCACCTCGTTAAGTTTTCCTGATTTCAGATTTTCTTCGAGCCAGATGAAAAAACGGGTCAATGCCACACCATCCTTTACCATTGCCTTTCTCACTCCGGCCATTTCCACTTCATTTTTAATACTTTTCAGTTTAAACACAGGTGACATTGTATTTCGTTTAGGGCAAGCGGCTGGTATACTTTCGTACAATGCTCTGTTCAGTTTAGCGCCATCAATCAAAACCGTTTTCGAAATTTCGATCTGCTCCAACACTGAATAAATCGCATCATAGGCTTTGACCCGAACGCCTGCGCTGGCCAAATATGCTTTTGTATCGTCGGTAAGTTTATCCTGATCGACAAATAAAGTCACATCGTTTTCTTTAACAAGTGCATAAGCAATCACAACAGGGTTGAAATCAACATCGTTACCTCTGATGTTGAACAACCATGCTATATCGTCCAACGCCGACATTACAAAAACCTGCGCACGTAATTTTGCCATTTCGGCACGTGTAGCTGCAATTTTATCGGCTGCAGATCGGCCACTGTATTGAAGGTCAAAAACATAGAACGGGTTTTTAGGCAGCGCGGGGCGATCGGTCCATACTTCTTTCATTAAATCAATCGAAACTAATTCAATTCCAACAGTTTCGAGCTCAGATTTCATGGTTGCATAAGCGTTGACCGAAAACATCTGGGCATTAACAGCCACCTTTTCTCCCGGCTTCAGGGTATCTATCAACCAGGGAATAATATCAGCCGTTTCGGGCAATCCCATTTTCATCAAGTCCATCCCCGAACCCTTTAGTTCTTCTTCGCCCTGTAAAAAATAACGTGAATCCGTCCATAACCCTGCTTTCTCCAGCGCGACTACTGCCGTTCCAGCCGAACCTGTAAATCCTGATATCCAGACACGTTCTTTCCAGTATTCAGCTATGTATTCGCTTGCATGAGGGTCGGTACCCGGAATGATACATGCTGCTACTCCTGCTTTTCTCATTGCATCTCTGAGCGATGCTATTCTTTCGTTTATTGCTGCCATATATATTTATTTTTCTACAAAAATAGCAATTAGTTTTATATTCGTTTCATTCTCGTTCGATAATTTATCGGAACAGTTGTATTGAATTGTAAATTACATTTTCATTTTATAAATGAACAATGGTAGACAGAGTTTGTTTGAAAAATAGATTCATTTCACAATACAAATTATCATGGCAGATAAACATTCAATAAAGACAAGCTGGAAAGGTGGTCTGGCTTTCGAAGCCGATATCAACGGGCATAAATTAATGATGGACGCTACTGTAGAAGGTGGCGGACAAAATTCAGGTCCCGGACCCAAAAAATTACAATTAGCAGCGCTTAGTGGCTGCACAGGAATGGATGTGGTTTCGATACTTCAGAAAATGCGTGTCGATTTCACAGCTGTTGACATCGAAGTTCAGGGCGACGTTACTGATGAGCACCCAAAACATTATGAAAAAATGCATGTCATTTACACCATTACAGGCAAAAACTTACCCATGGATAAACTCGAAAAGGCAGTGAAAATGTCGGAAGAAACCTATTGTGGAGTTGGCGCATTGTATCGCAAAGCCATAGAAGTAACTTCTGAAATAATTGTTGTAGAAGAATAAAGGGAATAGTATTTTTTTAGCAAAAAAGCAAACTCACTTCAGCCCTAACAGTTCGCGGGCATTTTGCAAAGCTGCCTGCGTAATATTTTTCCCACTCAGCATTTGAGCAATCTCTGTCACTCTCTCTTCATTCGATAGCTTCACTATTCGTGTCTGGGATTGTTCACCCGAATCGTCTTTGAACACACGATAATGGTGAGCACTTTTGGCAGCGATTTGTGGCAAATGAGTAATAGTGATCACCTGCATTTCATTGCTCATTGTTTGCATAATTTCGCCCACCCGATGCGCAATTTCGCCCGAAACTCCGGTATCAATTTCATCAAAAATAATACTTGCTAAGTCGGTTTTATTGGCGATTAACGACTTGATCGACAGCATAAGTCGCGACATTTCACCTCCAGAAGCCACCATTTGCACGGGTTGTACTTCACGGTTTTTGTTGGCCGAAAAAAGAAAACTGATTTCATCCGTGCCATTGGGTAAAAAATCAGGAACCTGCCGTACATCCACTTTAAACTGTGCATTTACGATGCCCAACTTCACCAACTGACCCACCATGTATTTTTCGATTGGTTGAACTGCTTTTTTTCGCCTTTCTGTCAACTGTTCTGCTGATTGTTTCAGGTTTTCGGCCGCCAGCGCAATCATCGACTTCAGCTTTTCAATTTCTTCATCAAATGACTCAATTTTAATCAATTGTTGATCGAATTCATTTCTGATTTCAATCAGCGCGGCCACCGAACTCACTTTGTATTTTTTCTGAAGCGTATACAATTCGCTCAGTCGGGTTTCAATCGCCTCCAACCGCGAAGGATTGAACTCAACTTTATCGGCAAAAGCGCCGAGTTCTGAATTAATATCTTTTATCTCGATATAGCAGCTTTGCAGGCGTTCGATCCATCCATCACTGCCCGGAATATAGCTCTTAACCTTTGATACACCGGTAATTACTTCTTTCAACAAAGTAAGTACAGATTTCTCATCGTCGAGCAACATTGTGGCATTTGTCAGTTCGGCCTTTATCTCTTCGGCATGAACAAGCGTTTCCTGTTCCTGTTCTAAAAGTTCCTGCTCATTTTCATCCAATTTTGCTTCATTGAGCTGAGTAAACTGAAACTGAATGAAATCAAGCTCCACTGCCGATTTTTCGGCCATTTTTTCGAGCTTTTTTAACCCGATCAATAGTTCCTGCCATTCATTGAATTCATCGGAGTACTTTTTCAGCAACTCATTATTGTTGGCCACTACATCCACTACTTCGAGCTGATAACTATTATTGGACAACATTAAATTATCGAACTGTGAGTGAATATCGATAAGCTGTATGCTCAAATCGCGCAGAACCGTCAACGATACCGGTGTATCATTGATAAATGCCCTGGATTTACCTGAACTTATCAATTCGCGACGAATGATGCAGTTTTTTCCAGCATCATCTATATCGTTGATTTTGAAAAAACTACTTAGTTTTTTGTAATTCGTAATATCAAATTCAGCTTCGATGATACATTTTTCAGTGTCTTTTTTTACAAACTTAGTTTCAGCTCTTTGACCGAGAATAAGAGACAAAGCTCCCAAAATAATTGATTTTCCGGCGCCGGTTTCGCCCGTAATCACAGAAAAACCTTTGTCAAAATTAATTTTCAACTCTGATATCAGCGCATAATTTGAAATGTAGAGCGAAGTGAGCATATAAAAATGTTTGTTATTTTGCAGGGTAAAAAAAAATAAAAATATCAGTTTAATATTTTTTCGTACTTATCCGATTGATTAGGAGAAACATCCGAAAGGATTTCGACAGCTTCTTTTTTCTCTTTTTCAGTAGCTTTTGATAATATATTTATCAATTCGTCCGATTTAGCATCCATGAAAGAAGTGATGATAATGGCCGAGGGACGTGCTCTATTGGCATCGCGAAGTAGTGGCAGTCCGGCTAAAATTTTAGCCCTGGCATTGGCCACATTCACCGACATTTCGTCCAAACCCAACCGATGATATTCGTAGAAGTAATTTCTGTATTTTTTGAAAGCCTCATCAGTAAGATTATTCACTAAAGCGTATCTGTTTCGGGTACTTTCGAATGCTTTCCAACCTTTGAGATCGGAGGATTGAGCCACATTTACGATTTTTTCGGCAGCCTGAAAACAACTACTTCCACCCAACCGGGAAAAAGAATCTAAATCGTAACCAATAATGATGTATGCATAATAAGCCAATACGGCAGTAAGGTTCGAAGTAATAGTATTTTCGTTCATTTCCAGCTGATCGAATTCCTTATAATCGAAACTAAAATAATTGTCTTTAAAATTGAACAAAGTACTGAAATAACTTGCGTTGTACACCGGACGACGCGATTGCACCTGAATTTCGGCAGAAAAAACATCCTGATCGACACTTTTTACAATTATATTCATCGAACATTCAATCCTTTCAGAGTTCGAATAAGATAATTCTGTCCATCGACGATTGTTCACAAAATCGGAAATTGACTTTTGCAAAGTATTAAACACGGACTTGTTCGAACCTGAAATTTGATCTGAGTTGATTTGTATATTGCAATTCAATTCCTGTGCTCCGACGCAAGATACAATCAGTAAGCCAAGTAGAATAAATTTGATTTTTATTTTCATTTCGATGGATGCTTGTGGTTTTACAGTTGGAACAAAATTAAAAGATGAGCGTATTTATCTCGTTCACAATATCCTTGGCCACATCAAGTTTACTCTTCAATTCATATTGTTTTTGCAAACCGGATCGGTGGATAATAGATATTTTATTGGTATCGAAACCAAAACCTGAATTTGAATCTTGCAGTGAGTTTAAAACAATGAAATCGAAATTTTTTCGTTCCATCTTCTCTTTTGCATTCGCTTCTTCGTTATTTGTTTCGAGCGCAAAACCTACCAGGAATTGTTCATGTTTTTTTACTTTTCCTACTGCTGCAGCAATGTCAGCTGTAGGCTTCAGGTCGAGTTTCAGATGATCGCCTTTGCGTTTAAATTTAGTGTCGGAAATTTCAACCGGCCTGAAATCGGCAACAGCAGCACAAAGAATGGCTCCATCCATTTCTTCAAATTTCGACATCACCATTTTGTGCATTTCATCCGCCGATTCAACATTAATACGAATTATATCTTTATTTTTCAGACTTAAACTCACCGGACCGGTCACAAGCGTTACTTCAGCACCTTGTTTGGCACAAACTTCGGCCAGGGCAAATCCCATTTTCCCCGACGAATAATTACCCACAAAACGAACCGGATCAATTTTTTCGTAGGTTGGTCCGGCGGTAATCAGTACTTTTTTTCCGGCCATATTTTTAGGTTCGAAGTAATTATCGATGTATTGAATAATTTTTTCAGGCTCTTCCATGCGCCCTTTACCTTCGAGTCCACTCGCCAGCTCTCCTGTAGCAGGTTCTATAATATGGTTACCATATTTTTGAAGTGTTTCCAGGTTTCTGCGGGTGGAAAGATGCGCAAACATATCCAAATCCATAGCAGGTGCTACAAAAACAGGACATTTGGAAGAAAGATAAGTAGTAATCAGTAAATTATCAGCAATACCATTCGCCATTTTTCCTATTGTATTAGCTGTAGCCGGAGCCACCACATAGGCATCGGCCCATAAACCTAAGTCAACATGACTGTTCCAGTCGCCATTTTCAGGATTAAAAAAATCGATCAGCACAGGAGATTTAGACAAAGTAGCTAAAGTAAGCGGTGTTATAAATTCTTTTGCCAGGGGAGTCATAAGCACCTTTACTTCAGCGCCTTCTTTCACTAACAAACGGATGAGTTGAGCAGATTTATAGGCAGCAATACTTCCAGTCACTCCTAAAATTATTTTCTTTCCTTTTAGCATATCTCTTAATTTAAAAATTGACTTTATTGTGTATTATTTTTATATACGACAAAAATACAAAAATGTTATGAACCTCACACCAACAAAAAAAAGATAAAAGAATAAGGCAAGCGTTTTGCACATTATTCTTTTATCTCTTAAAGTCCCTGATTTATTGATAAAAACACAGTGTTTATCAGTAAAACCTTGCATGAAAGATTTACTTCAGTTTACTGTCTTTTACAGGATTACGATAATAAATTTTATCTTCTATAAATTCCTGAGTAGCAATAAGAACCGCTTTAGGAAGTTTTTCGTAATAACGCGAAATTTCAATCTGTTCACGGTTTTCGAATACTTCTTCGATATTTTCGTTCATCGATGCAAACTCGAGTAATTTTTTATCCAACTCCGATTTTATTTCGGCGTCGACCTGATTGGATCGTTTCGCAATAATTTTTACCGTTTCGTATACATTTCCAACGTTTTCACTCATCGAACTCATGTCGCGCGAAATAGTGTTGGTGGGTGCGTTTACTTTTTTGTAATCCATAGTTGTATCTATTAATCTTTTACTATTTTTTTTGATTCATTGAAAATTTTATCGGCTTGTTTTCGCAATTTACTTTCGGGAAACTCATTCACAAAGTTATAATACTCATCAATAGTATTGCGATAACGATCTATTTTCTTCTCTTCGATACTCTGAACGGCTTGTTGATATTTCGATTCAAGTACAATCAACGCAAGCTCTTCACGGTAAGTTGACGAAGGATATTTTCTGAGCGAATTCTGAGCAGTAATCATTGCCGATTCGTAATTATTTCCCATATAATTACCTAAATTGAAATAGAGTTTCGCATTCAGATAATCTTTGTAAGCTAATTTATTGGTAAGTTCGTCCAGCAATTTGATAGCCTCCTGTACTTTTTCACTTTCGGGAAATATATCAATAAACTCCTGTAGTGCCGCGATGGCTTTAACGGTTGAAGCCTGATCAAGACGCGCATCGGGCGAATCGAGATAATAACAATAACCAATCATAAATTTTGCCTCTGCAATATATTTTCCTTTCGGATAGGTTTTCATATAGGTTTTAAAATATTCACTGGCCGTAAAATAATCTTTCTGACCCATATATGATTTGGCAATATAGTTCAAAACAGTTTCCGAACGATCAGTGCCTTTGTAATATGCTGAAACTTCGTCGAATAAGGTACTGGCTCGCATAAAGTCACCTTTTTCGAAGTATTCAACAGCTTTTGTATATTTCAGCTCCGGATCATTGCTTTTCAAAAGCTTTTGATACTCGCCACACGAAGCAAAAATAAATAAAGAAACAAAAAGTAAAAATGAGTACTTTTTCATAATGAAATTTGGACTGCAAAAGTAGTTAATATATTGGTAATAAAAAAATAATATGATTTTTTTTTGTTTTTGTAGCTATTTTAAGTGAATGATTTTATAACGTCAAAAACAAATTTTGTAAGTTTATTATTTCAAATCACAGAATAACCGGATGTTCAGCACTGAGAATTCAGCTATTTTTTAAGATATTTTTCAAACCCTTCGGTATAAGTTACCTGATATTTTCCATCCTTGTCGGTGTAAATCAGATAACAATCCATTTCGGGCATAGTTTTACATATTTTCATTGCACTGTCCACACCCAACACCATAAAGGCAGTAGCATAGGCATCAGCCAGCGTACAATTCGAAGCCACAACAGTGGCACTCAACAAATTGTGCTCTACAGGCATCCCTGTTTTAGGATGTATGGTATGCGCCAGTTTCTTTCCATCTTTAAAATAAAACTGACGGTAGTTCCCCGAAGTTGTTAACCCCACATTGCTTAGGTGAACAATTGTTTGAAGCTCGCCGTTCGCATTTTCAGGATCGTCAACAGGCTTATCGATACCTATGTGCCATAACTCACCCTTGGGATTAAGACCTTTGCACACAATTTCGCCGCCTATATCAATCATGTAATTTTCACAATTGTTTTTATCGAAAAGTTGAGCAATCAGATCGGCCGAATAGCCCTGAGCAATGGCACTCGCATCAATCATAATATCAGGATTTTCCTTGACAAGTCTATGATTTACAAGTTTAACCTTTTTATACCCTATCAATGGAAGTAACTTTTCCACATCGGGAGCTTTGTTTCTTTCATGATTACCAAATCCAAAACCCCAGGCGTTAACAAGAGGCGCCACTGTGATGTCAAAAGCTCCATTGGTATGTTCCGACACCTTCTGAGCAGCTTCAAACATTGTTTCAAAATAAACATCGGTAACTACCGAGTCATTGTTCTTATTTATTTTCGAAATGATTGAATTGGGATTATAAGTCGACAATGACAAATCAAATTCGTTGAATAGTTTTTCTATCTCCGGTTGCAAATCTTTGCCATCGGGTTGAAGGTAAGTAGCAGAATAGTAAGTTCCCTGAGCTTTCCCTTCGTTGTGAATATATTCTTTTTGTTTTTTAAAAGGTGAATAAAAAACAAAGGCAAAAATCAGGACCAAAACGCCCATAATCAAATAACCCAACGACTTTTTTTTGTTATCCATTTTTTAATCTATTTCAGAGCATACTAAACATGAAACAATAATCTTTTCCCACGAATAGATTCATCTATTTCATTATTATCGAACACTTTATTACCATTTACCCATGTAGTAATTACAGAATGATCAAAGCTTGTGCCTTCAAAAGGAGACCAACCACAATGATAAAGTATGTTTTCAGTAGTCACTGTCCACGATATTTCAGGATCCACCAACACCAAATCGGCATAATATCCGGGACGAATGTATCCACGGCGATCAACCCTGTACAATTCGGCTGGCGCATGACACATTTTTTCAACAACATGCGCAACACTAAATAACCCGTTTTTAGCCATTTGCAGCATACTCACTAATGCATGCTGCACCAAAGGTCCACCCGAAGCTGCCTTGAAGCACGATCCTTCTTTCTCGCGCCACAAGTGAGGTGCATGATCGGTAGCCACAACATCAATTTTTCCGGAATTAAGCGCAGCAATAAGCGCAAGTCGGTCATTTTCAGTTTTAATAGCAGGATTCCATTTGATCCGATTACCATATATTTCGTAATCCTTATCGGAAAACCACAAGTAATGGACGCAAACTTCCGAAGTTATCTTTTTTTCTTTCAACGGCTTATTCTCGTCAAAAAGGTTCATCTCACGTGCCGTTGAAATGTGCAACACATGTAAACGTGCATTGAACTTTGTAGCCAGTTCTACTGCGAAAGATGACGATCGGTAACAAGCCTCCTCGCTTCGAATAAGCGGATGGTATTTGACCGGAATATCATCGCCCAACAAATTTTTATAATATGTTTTATTCTGAAGAATAGTTGCTTCATCCTCGCAGTGCGTGGCAATCAACATCGGTATTTCTTTAAAAATGCCACTCAGCGTTTCGGTATTGTCCACCAGCATATTTCCGGTTGAAGATCCCATAAACACTTTAACACCACACACTTTTGAAGGATCTACTTTATGCAGTTCATCCAAATTTGTATTGGTGGCGCCCATATAAAAGGAGTAATTGGCCAAAGATTTTTCGGCGCCGAGTGCATATTTATCTTCCAAAGTCGCAATTGTAGTAGTCAACGGCATGGTGTTGGGCATTTCCATAAACGAAGTGATACCACCAGCTACCGCCGCTCTAGATTCCGAAAAGATATTACCTTTATGTGTCAATCCCGGCTCTCGAAAATGCACCTGATCGTCGATAACACCCGGTATCAGCCATTTTCCTTTGGCATCAATTTCAACAAATGACGTAGGTATTTTTATTTTCTCTTCTTGCCCATAGATGGCTTTTATAAATTCACCATCAATCAGTACCGAACCAACGAAAGACTTTCCTTCGTTGATAATTGTAGCATTTTTAATAAGTTGTAAAGCCGACATAGTACTGTTGTTGATTTTATTATTCAAAGATAAATAATGAATATTGTTTTTTGATCCTTATTTTCCGCCTATTTTTTCTTTGGAAATTTACGCACCCAACTGTTTATTTTAAGTTGAATAACACCAAAAAATGCTTCTCCAAAAATTCCTCCGCTCATTTTTGACGTTCCTAATTCCCGATTGATAAAAATAATTGGAACTTCTTTCAGCACAAATCCACATTTATATGCTGTAAATTTCATTTCTACCTGAAATGCATAACCTTTAAAACGGACATTATCCAACTCAATGGTTTCGAGCACTTCCCTGCGGTAACATTTGAATCCGGCTGTGGTATCGGCAATGTTCATTCCCAATACGAAGCGTACATATTTCGATGCAAAATACGACATCAATACACGACCTATCGGCCAATTCACAACATTCACACCGGTTACGTAGCGGGAACCGATAGCCACATCGGCACCCATATTGGCGCAGGCATCATAAAGCCGGGGTAAGTCTTTTGGATTGTGCGAAAAATCTGCATCCATTTCGAAGATATAGTCGTAATTATGAGCCAATGCCCACTTAAAACCTGTTATATAAGCTGTACCTAAACCCAGTTTTCCTTTCCTTTCGATCATAAAAAGCTGAGTAGGAAATTCTGTTTGCATAGTTTTCACTATTTCAGAAGTTCCATCGGGCGAACCGTCCTCAATAATTAACACATGAAACAACAATGGCTGCGAAAAAACCGCACGAATAATACTTTCGATGTTCTCTTTTTCGTTGTAGGTTGGGATAATGACTAAGTTCGATGGCATATCATTGAATTTTAGTAACTTTATTACTCTTGTTTTTTATGAATTTAAAAAATCGTAATCTCTTCTTCTAACAATTTTATAATGCAAACAACTCTAAATCAGTCAAAAATATAAAGTTCGGAAGGCGTATATCGATTCAGAACCACCAGTTCAACATCTTTTCCTACTTTTATATCTTTTTGCCCTAAATAATTTTCGATGGTAGAGAAAGCCAATTCGGGTAAATTGTTCTCACGGCTTAAATGACAAAGAAAAATATTTTTCATCTGTTCACTATAGTTTTCGGCAAGGAAAGCACCCGCCTGATCGTTACTCAGATGACCTGTGTTTGCTTTAATCCTATTTTTCAGATGAATTGGATAAGCGCCTCCGTCCAACATTTCATGGTCATAATTGGCCTCGAAAACCATAAAATCAGCTTGCTGCAAATGAGCGGCAGCATGCTCGCACACATATCCGAGATCAGTAGCAAAAGTAAACCTTTTTCCTTTATATTCAACAGTATATCCGACATTATCAGTGGCATCGTGCGATACGGGAAAAGCGGTTACTTTAAAATCCCCCAGCTCTATGGTTTCAAACTTTTCAATAAATTTTTTACTTCCGTATAATTTTTCAGTCACACAATAACTTCGCTGAATTCCTTCGTGCGTCATACGGGTAGCATATACCGGCACTTTATACCTTTCCCCTATTGTTCCCACTGCTTTTATATGATCGGCATGATCATGTGTAACAAAAACACCCCATATATTACTGAAATCCAAACCTATATTCCTCAAGCACTTCCGAATGGTGCGAACTCCGATTCCAGCGTCAATTAAAAATCCATACGAAGCATTTCCAATAAAATAACAATTTCCACTACTCCCGCTTGCCAAACTCTGAAAGCGTAATCTATCCATTATACATCTCCTTTTTTAAAGCTACAAAATTAACACTAAAAACGATACAACGATTACAAATAATCGGAAATAACGTTAAGCAACAACAAACTTAACTATAAAATAATATAAAACAAACCACAGCTTACTTTTTTGAACACGATAAACCGTTTCTTTTAACTCAAGAATAGCATATATTTGATTTTTAAAACAATTTCCGTAAAAGTATTTACTATATTTGCATTGGTTGTATTAACAAAAACAAGCAATGACACTTCAAAACAAGAAAAACATAGCTATTATTGTCCTACTTAGCGCTGGCTTTTTTGTCTTTTATGGTTGGTTACTTCCTTATTTTGATGTAAGCATACCTGATAGAAACATAATTTCGCTTGATTTGTTGCCTTCCTATACCTTATCTGAAATAAACTCGTTGTTTACTTCAATAGGTCACGATGGTGTCAAACAGTATTACTATTTCCTGATCACCGACTATTTTTTTATACTGATTTATTGCTTTCTGGCATACTATACATTAAAATATCTTGTAAATAATTCAGGACGTTTGGGAGAAAAAATTTCAGTGATCCGTTGGTTTCCATTTTTTGTTGGTTTGATGGATTGTATTGAAAATATTAATACTTTTGTATTCCTTAAACTTTTTCCCGAAATTTCGGTGTCCCATGCTCGTTTTGGTTCAATTGCATCCACTTCGAAATGGTATGCAACGTCAATACTTGTAAGCATTATCGTTTGCCTTCTGTTTTATATGGTCTTACGAAATTTATTCTGGAAATTAAAACACACAAAGTACAACTAAAAACTATAATTATCAGATAAATATAAAAAAAATGCTTTCCATACTTATTCCAACATACAATCACAACATTACCACTTTGGTATCCGAGCTTCACAAGCAGGCTATGGATACTTATGTCGACTTTGAAATTATTGTAATGGAAGATGGTTCCACTTTGTTCTTAAACGAAAATAAAAGTGTGGAGGTATTTGAAAACTGTATTTATATTGCGCTCGAAAAAAACTTAGGCCGTTCAGCCATCAGAAACCGACTGGCCGACCAAGCGAGATATGAACATCTACTTTTTTTAGATTGCGATGCCGAAATTTGTTCTACAAATTTTGTTTCAAAATTCATTGTTTTTTGCAAGGACGATAATGTTGTGTTAGGGGGTAGAATTTACGACCAAAACGATGAAAATCCACAATACAGTTTAATACGAAAATACGGGATGGAAAGAGAAAGAAATGATTATCATAACCAATCTGAAAGGCGAAAATTCCCGATGTTCACCACTCCCAATTTTCTAATTTCAAAGAATATATTTAACAAAATACGTTTTGACGAATCGATTAAAGGATACGGACATGAGGATACTGTTTTCGGCATCATGTTGCACAAACTTCAAATTGAGTTCATTTTTATTGACAATCCGGTAAAACATATCGGATTGGAAACCAATAAACTATTCATAAAAAAAACAGAAAATGCCATCCAAAATCTTTTATTTCTCAACAACTCAGGAAACTATCCACTTTTATCCAAAGAATCGAAACTTTTAACAATATATTTACGTCTCAAAAAAACCAGACTTATTCCATTGTTTGCCTTTGCATTTTCAATCTCTAGAAATTTGCTGCAAAAATTACTCTGTAGTCCTCGCCCCTCTCTTCTGCTTTTCGACCTTTACAAATTACTTTATCTTTGTAAAATATCGCTGCAAAAATGACAAGTTGTCAGCCTACACCTCAACTTTTCAGTCGATCCATCGTTATAGCTGTCAAAAATAGCTAATCATCGCTTTGGCACAAATTCTGCTCAATAGGTGTCGGATTTGACAGGAATTTTCATCTATTCTTTGATCATGAATTTTTCGGGTCATAAAAAACAATATATATACATTAAACATATAAATACAGTAATTATGAACATTAAACCATTGGCCGACCGTGTGTTGGTGAAACCTGCACCGGCAGAACAAAAAACAGTAAGTGGAATTATTATTCCCGATTCAGCCAAAGAAAAGCCTCTCAAAGGTGAAGTATTAGCAGTTGGCAACGGAACAAAAGATGAAGAAATGGTGGTTGCAGTTGGCAATACCGTATTGTATGGCAAATATGCCGGCACCGAACTCGAATGGGAGGGCGAAAAATACCTGATTATGAAACAATCAGATATTTTGGCAATAATTTAATTTAGAAACCTGCCCCCTAACCCCTTAAAGGGGGAATAAAGTGCGCAGATAAATTGTAAATATTTGAAAAAAACATTGTTTAATTAATTAAAACTCGCTTACCCCGGCGTATTCCCCCTTTAGGGGGTTAGGGGGCAAAATTATGTCAAAAGAGATTTTATTCAATATCGATGCCCGCGACCAACTTAAAAAAGGAGTCGACAGTTTGGCAAATGCAGTTAAAGTAACGTTGGGACCTAAAGGCCGTAATGTAATTATAGAAAAGAAATTTGGCGCTCCACATATCACCAAGGACGGTGTGACTGTAGCTAAAGAAATTGAACTAGAAGATCCATTCCAGAACCTTGGAGCACAACTTGTAAAGGAAGTAGCTTCAAAAACAGGTGAAGATGCAGGAGACGGAACAACAACTGCCACTGTATTAGCACAATCCATCGTAAGCGTAGGATTGAAAAATGTTACTGCCGGTGCCAACCCAATGGATTTGAAACGCGGAATAGACAAAGCCGTAGCACAAGTGGTGAAAAATATAGCTTCACAAGCACAGATTGTAGGTGACGATTATGACAAAATAGAACAAGTAGCTTCTATTTCGGCAAACAACGACGAAGAAATAGGCAAGTTGATTGCCGATGCTATGCGTAGAGTTTCAAAAGATGGTGTCATCACAATAGAAGAAGCCAAAGGAACTGACACAACCATCGAAGTAGTTGAAGGTATGCAGTTCGACCGTGGTTATATTTCGGCCTATTTCGTTACAAATACCGAAAAAATGGAAGTGGAAATGGATAAACCTTATATCCTTATCTACGACAAAAAAATCTCCAACCTCAAAGAATTGCTGCCGGTACTGGAACCTGCCGTTCAGTCGGGTCGTCCGTTATTGATCATTGCCGAAGATGTGGACAGCGAAGCTCTGACGACTTTAGTTGTCAATCGTCTGCGCGCTCAGCTCAAGATATGTGCAGTTAAAGCTCCTGGTTTTGGCGATCGCCGCAAGGAAATGCTCGAAGACATAGCCGTATTGACTGGTGGTGTTGTTATTTCGGAAGAAAAAGGAATTACTTTGGAACAAGCTACGCTCGAAATGCTTGGAACTGCCGAAAAAATAACTGTGAACAAAGACAATACTGTGATTGTAAACGGAGCTGGCGCTAAAGAAAATATCACCAACCGTATTGCCCAAATCAAAGCGCAGATTGCCACTACAACTTCGGATTACGACCGCGAAAAACTGCAGGAACGTCTGGCAAAATTATCAGGCGGTGTAGCAGTACTTTACGTTGGCGCTGGTTCGGAAGTTGAAATGAAGGAAAAGAAAGACCGTGTAGATGATGCATTGAGTGCAACTCGTGCAGCTATCGAAGAAGGTATTGTACCGGGTGGAGGTGTGGCTTATATCCGCGCTATCGATTCACTTACAGGACTTAAAGTAACAAACGAAGATGAAGCCATTGGAGTGGACATCGTAAAACGCGCCATAGAAGAACCTCTTCGTCAGATTGTTTTCAATGCCGGAAAAGAAGGAGCCGTTGTTGTACAAAAAGTACGCGAAGGCAAAGGCGACTATGGTTACAATGCCCGTACCGATGTGTATGAAAACTTTTTCGCTGCCGGCGTAGTCGATCCTGCTAAAGTTTGTCGTGTAGCCCTGGAAAATGCTGCTTCTATCGCTGGCATGTTCCTCACTACCGAATGTGTGATCACCGAAAAGAAAGAAGAAAACGCAGCTCCACAAATGCCTATGGGCGGTGGAATGGGTGGCATGATGTAAAATCAATCCACAATGCATAATTACGAATCGTAAATTATGCATTAATTAAGAACTATCTCCCCGCAGGCGCAACCCTGTGGAAACTATATAAAACCAAAACCCCTTGCAACAAAAAATGCAAGGGGTTTTTCTTTGTGTTGTAATTAATTTGATTAAAATTCGAATTCAGCGTAAAAAAAAATTATAATTTAGTGATGAGCAACTTGTCAATGCGATTGGCATCCATATCCACCACTTCGAACGAGTGCCGCATATACACAAATTTGTCGCCAACAGATGGAATTGCATTCAATTGCGAAAGCACAAATCCTGCCACTGTATTATAGTCAATTTTACTAAAGTCAACTTCAAATTCTTCGATAATATCTGTCAGAATTTCGACAGGAGCATCACCATTCACAAGTACCGAATCATCATCGCGCACAAACATATCGGGTTCTGATGATTCACCGGCTTCGGGTATATCACCCACCAGATTTTCCATAATATCGTAGAGAGTTATCACGCCTTCAAATCCGCCATACTCGTTCACAATAAAGCAAACACGACTTTCGTTTTGACGTAACTCATTCAGCACCTTGTGCGCTTCTGCATTTTCGGGAAGTATGATAGGTTCAACAACCAGGTCTTCGATATTTATGTTTTTATTTTTGCTCAGCGCCTTATAATAATCCTTAACATATAAAACGCCCTGAAAATTATCCATATTGTCGCGGCAACATACAATTTTGCTGTGATGAACCGATTCAATCTTTTCGGTTATTTCGGGCAATGGTTTATTCAAATCCACCCATTCAATATCGGTGCGGTGCGTCATTAAATGATGTGCTTTTTTATCCGAAAAATAAAACACATTTTCGTGAATATCATTTTGCTCTTCTTCAATCACTCCTTCGTTCGAAGCCAGCTTAATCATCTGACGCAATTCGGTTTCAGTAATTTGGTCGTTTTGCTTTTTCACACCAAGTAGTTTCATTATCAGATTAGTAGACTCAGACAATAACCACACGAAGGGAAAAAGCAATTTACTTAAATAATAAACATAGGGAGCAACAATCCGTGCTGTTTTTTCGGGATTGCTCAAAGCTATGGTTTTAGGAGCAAGTTCTCCTACAATAATAGAAAGATAAGTAATAACTACTATCGTAAGTGTCATGGCAATTTCGGCAGCATAAGGCTGTAGTAAAGCCGAACTAGCGATAAAGGGCGTAATGTCATCAGCAATGTTCACACCACCATAAACACCGGTAACAATACCAATAAGGGTGATACCCACCTGAATGGCCGATAGAAAATCTTCCGAATCCTTCTGAAGCAATAAAGCCATAGCAGCGCCTTTACTTCCTTTTAACCGCATTTGTTCGAGTCTTGCTTTTTTACTTGACACAAGTGCGATTTCCGACAATGAAAAAAATCCGTTGAATAAGAATAATAAAGTCAATACAAGTAGTTCCATCAAAAAGATTATTAATCAGACTGTAAAAATAAGCATACATTTCTAAATCTCCAAATTTATTCTAAATATCCAATTTCTAATCCTCATATGTATTTTTGTAATGTTTTTGTAATGTTTTTGAAACATATATTTAATAAAATTGTTGATTATATTAAAAAGGATTGTATGTAATTTTGCGACCAAATAAAAAAACATAAATGGATACTATTTACATTGTAATTGTGATTGTTTTATTGGGTCTTGCAGCGCTCGATTTGGTAGTAGGCGTAGCGAACGATGCCGTTAATTTTCTGAATTCAAGTATTGGTTCTAAAGTTGCACCCTTGTGGGTTATTCTTACAGTAGCATCAATAGGCGTATTGATTGGTTCATTGTTCTCGAGCGGCATGATGGAAATAGCCCGAAGCGGAGTTTTTCATCCGGGAATGTTTACATTTCCACAAATCATGATGCTGTTTCTGGCGGTGATGGTCACCGATGTTATTTTGTTAGATGTTTTCAACACCTTCGGACTACCGACTTCCACCACTGTTTCCCTTATCTTTGAATTACTCGGCGCGGCTGTAGCTGTAGCTTTGGTCAATATATGGCAAACCGATTCAGGCTTTCTTATCGACTACATCAACACTGGAAAAGCCTTTGCCATTATCTCCGGCATTTTAGTTTCCGTTGTCATAGCCTTCACATTTGGTGCGGCCATTATGTGGGTTTCACGCCTTGTTTTTTCGTTTAAATACAAAAAATCCTTCAATTACTTCGGCGCACTTTGGGGTGGAATAGCACTGAGCGCCATCACTTACTTTGCTGTCTTTAAAGGACTAAAAAACACGACCTTGATGTCAAAAGACACAGTCATGTATATCCACGACAACATAGGAATAGTATTACTTTACACATGGCTGGGCTGGACGGCTTTTATGGCTCTACTTCAACATATTTTCAAAATAAACATCCTCAAAATCATCATTCTGGCAGGTACTGCCGCTCTGGCGCTGTCCTTTGCCGGTAACGACCTTGTTAACTTTATCGGTGTATTTATGGCCGGATTAAGTTCTTTCGAAATTGCTTCAGGAGTTGCTGCTTCGGGAGGTTCAGTGGATACATTGATGATGAATCAGCTGGCCGATCCGGTAAATGTGGACTGGAGGTATTTGTTTGGTGCCGGAATAATTATGGTTTTGGCATTATGGTTTTCAAAAAAAGCCAAAAGTGTTACCAAAACTGAGGTAAACCTATCGCGTCAGGATGAAGGCATTGAACGTTTTTCCTCTACAGGAGCATCGCGGAAACTGGTTCGGAATGCCGTGAACTTCAGCAAAATGATGGACAAAATTATGCCACAGAAAGTATCAAGCTTTTTTGAGAGCCGCTTCAAACCTCTCTCGATCGAAGAAAAAGGAGATGCCTCTTTTGACCTGATACGGGCATCTGTCAATCTTACTGTTTCGGCGCTACTCATTTCGGTGGGTACCGACCTTAAACTTCCGCTTTCCACCACCTACGTTACCTTTATGGTGGCAATGGGTTCATCGCTGGCCGACAGAGCCTGGGGACGCGAGAGTGCTGTGTACAGAATTACTGGTGTACTTACCGTGATTAGTGGTTGGTTTCTTACTGCCATTATTGCTTTTTCGGTTGCTGCTTTAGTTGCTTTTGCGCTCATGTACGGAGGAATTTATGCCATTATAGGTTCAATTTTATTGGTTGCATTTCTGTTCTTCCAGTTCACACGCATTCACAAGAAACGTGAGAAAAACGAAGTACACGATGAAGAAATACTTATCAACAGCGAACACGATGTTGTTGTAAACGCTACTCTACAAATTGAACAAGCCGTAGCAACCACCATCGAAGTGTATCAGGGTGTGTTGGATGGTTTATTTAGAGAAGACCGTAAAAGTTTGTCGAAGCTTTACAAAGTGGCCGACGAATTTCACGGAAAATGCAAACGCCGGAGAGCCTACGAGGTACTGCCTACATTACAACGACTCAACCAGACTTCGTTAGACACCGGACAATACTACATTCAGGCTGTGGATTATTCGTACGAAATATCTGTATCGCTCCGCTACATTACCAAATCAGGTTACGATTTTATCGATAATGCCCACGAAGGATTCAGCAAAGAACAAATTGAAGACCTGAAAGAACTTGGAGGTTCATTTATCGCTGCTTTCCGCGAATACACCGATATGATTAAAAACAATGACTATTCCGGACTCGAAAAAATTAAAGAACGCAGGGCCGGCATACTTGATTTATATTCTGAATTAGTCAAAAAACAAATCAAACGTACCAAGGAAAAAGAAACTGGTACGCGCAATAGCATACTCTATCTGAATATTCTGAACGAAACAAAAATCATTGCTATGAAATCGGCTAATTTGATGCGTGCCCAAATGAACCTTTACAATTCGGATGATTTCAATAAAATAAGTGATTAGTTTTTTATACATTATTATTTTCACAAAAGCGAACAGCACATCGAAAATGCTGTTCGCTTTTTATTTTAAAAAAGAACTGACGATATTAAATTTTAAGCTATTGAACAACACTTGCGGAAGTCTTCAAAAAATTTCGGTTTAAATTCTGATAATAGCGACACCATTCAGTCAGTCCGCATTGATCGCATTTGGGCTTGCGAGCCACACACACATATCGCCCATGAAGTATCAGCCAGTGATGAGCCTGCGGAATGAGTTTTTCAGGTATATACTTCATCAACTCCCGCTCTGTTTGCAGTGGCTGCTTCGAATTTGTAGTGAGTCCTAATCGTTCGGATACCCTAAACACATGTGTATCCACTGCCATAGTTGGCTTATTGTAAATAACCGATGCAATTACATTAGCCGTCTTCCTTCCTACGCCGGGCAGTGTTTGGAGTTGATCTATATCATCGGGTATCACACCTCCGAAATCGGACATTAACTTCCGTGCCATCCCCACCAAATGATTGGCCTTGTTATTGGGATACGAAATGGAACGTATGTATCCAAAAACCTCTTCAGGCGAAGTAGTAGCCAGCACTTCGGGCGTAGGGAAAGCTTCAAAAAACAGTGGAGTAACCATATTTACTCTTTTATCGGTACATTGAGCCGAAAGAATTACTGCCACGAGCAATTCATAAGGATTTGAATAGTGTAGTTCAGTCTCGGCCACAGGCACATTCACCTGAAACCAGTCAATAATATTTTTGTAACGTTGTTTTGTTGTCATTTTTTAGTTAATAATTTACGGTCATTCATAAAACCAAAGCAAATACGATTTCATTTGCCTCATTGTACTTTTGTCTTTTATCTAAACTCTGCAAATTTATGAGAAAAAATAATTTATCCCCTGTCTTTTTTGCTATTTTTGCAAATTAATAGTACGTAATTCTTTTATCATTACAAAAAACACAAACTACTCAATAATTCCGAATACAGTATTCCTAATTATTAACTAAAATATTTATGGCACCACGAAAACCGATAAGACCAGGCGTTAAAACCGATCAAAAACCCGAGCAGAAAAAAAGAGTAGAAAAGCAAAGATCGAACGAACCGGGCATTTGGGACGTAATAAAATCTTTTGTAACCGATGAACGTACAAGATTTGTTGCAGGAATAATGCTTTTGATAGGCGTATTATACCTTACATTGGCTTTTATATCCTATTTTATTTCGGGTGCTGCCGACCAAAGCATCATGGAACTTCCATTGTCCGAGATCAAAGCCATGCGCTACGACACACAAAACTGGACATCCATTACCGGAGCCTACTTATCGCATATTTTTATTCATAAATGGTTTGGTATTTCATCGTTTGCAATTATATTTTTTGTTGGGCTGATTAGCTTCAAAATGCTTAAAATAAAATCGCCTTCTTTAATCAAAAGCTTTTTCCATGCCACATTCTGGTTGATATGGACATCCGTAGCGCTTGGTTTTGCCCTCAATCCATTTGTTAAAGAATGGATTTTCTTTGCACCTGGAGGTCAGCATGGCGAAGCGGTAAGCACATGGCTTAATTCATACATCGGTTTTCCGGGCACGCTCATGCTGATTGTTGGTACCTTATTGGTTTACAGTATTATAAGTTCAAAAGCCACCATTCCTTTTCTAAAACACATCTTTTCAAAAAAACAAAAAGATTCGGAAGCTGATGATCAGAATTATTTTGAACAAGATAATGCTTCGGAACAAACTGTTGCTGTCGGAACTGAAATTATACCCGAAGACTGGATTACAAAAGGCACCGACATGGAAGAAGAAAGTTTCAGCATTGCTGCTGATGACATGCCTGAGGCGGAAGATATACCGGAAGTAGAAGTTCCTTTTGAAATCACCCAACCTGAAGAAACAGAAGAGAACAAAGCCGTGGATGCTGTAGAAGCGAATGCTGTGAACGATGAAAACGATGACCCTTTCTACAATCTTGCAAAACTCGGAAAATACGATCCTACACTGGATTTATCTCATTACGTCCCTCCTACCCTCGATTTGCTGAAAATTTACGGTACCGACAACGATACGCAAATCGACATGGTGGAACAAAATGCGAATAAAAACAAAATCATCACCATTCTCCAAAACTTTGGTATTGAAATAGATACTATCAAAGCAACGGTTGGACCAACGATTACATTGTACGAAATCGTGCCAAAAGCCGGCGTTCGTATCTCTAAAATCAGAAACCTGGAATATGATATTATGTTGAGCCTGGCCGCCACCGGCATTCGTATCATTGCCCCGATACCCGGAAAAGGAACGATTGGTATCGAAGTTCCGAACGCTGACCCACAAGTGGTTTCAATGCATTCGATCATAGCTTCTAAAAAGTTTCAGGATTCGAAATTCGAACTTCCGGTAGCTTTCGGACGTACAATTACGAACGATATTTTCATGGTCGATTTGGCCAAAATGCCACACTTACTCGTGGCTGGTGCTACCGGACAGGGTAAATCGGTGGGACTGAATGCCATTATCACATCTCTGCTTTACAAAAAACATCCTTCAGAACTTAAATTGGTGCTGGTCGATCCTAAAAAAGTAGAATTCAACATTTATGGCGATATTGAAAAACATTTTCTGGCTAAATTGCCCGATGGCGACGATGCCATTATTACCGACACCAGCAAAGTAGTTGAAACACTGAACTCGCTTTGTAAAGAAATGGACGACAGGTACGATTTACTAAAAAAAGCACATGTTCGGAACATCAAGGAATACAACGAAAAATTCTACAACCGTAACCTGAATCCCGAAAAAGGGCATCGTTTTCTGCCTTACATCGTTGTGATTGTGGATGAGTTCGGAGACTTGATAATGACAGCCGGTAAAGAAGTGGAAATGCCAATCGCACGTATTGCTCAGCTGGCGCGTGCAGTGGGAATTCACATGATCATTGCCACGCAACGTCCTTCGGTGAACATTATTACCGGTGTTATCAAAGCCAACTTCCCTGCCCGCGTGGCTTTCCGTGTTTCGTCGATGATCGACTCGCGTACAATTTTGGATTCGCCGGGTGCTAATCAATTGGTCGGACGCGGAGATATGCTTTTCTCGCAAGGCAATGACCTTATTCGTGTACAATGTGCTTTTGTGGATACTCCCGAAGTGGAAAACATAGTGCATCACATCAGCGGACAACAAAGTTACCCTACGGCATTCTATCTACCTGAATATTTAAGTCCTGAAGGCGAAGGCATTGATGTAAGTTCGATTGACATGACGAAACGCGATCCGTTGTTCGAAGAAGCAGCCCGACTTATCGTTGCCAATCAGCAAGGTTCGACATCGCTTATTCAACGTAAATTTTCGATAGGCTACAACCGTGCCGGACGCATTGTGGACCAGCTCGAAGTAGCCGGTATCATTGGACCTTTCGAAGGAAGCAAAGCCCGTCAGGTATTGGTTATGGACGATTATCATCTCGAACAGGTGCTCAAACACATGAATTAATTAAAGAGAAGCAGCTGATAGATGTTCTAACAATTCTTTTTCGTACAAATAAAATCGATTAAAAAAGTTTGCACGTTATTTGTCTTATGTAAAACAATCAACGCACAATTATTTACTGTAAACTTATCAAAATGAACAAATTCACATATTCTATTGCTGTATTAATATTTTCAATACTAAGCCTTTCGGCACAAAACAGCACTGATGCAGAAAGAGTTATAAACAACCTGCTGAACTCAGCAAAAACAAATGCCATTAAGACAAATTTCAAGCTTTCGGTAACTGAAAAAAATGCTTTAAATTCGCATTCAAATTCAGGAACATTTATTTTGAAAGCAAATAAATTTGTACTTGAAATGGACGAAATGAAAGCATGGTTCGATGGAAAAACACAGTGGGCTTACATGGCACAAAACAATGAAGTTTCCATTACAGAGCCAACCGACACCGAACTGGCCGAAGTGAATCCAATGGCGATTCTTTCGGGTTATAAATTGAAATCAAACATTCGATTCGGAAAATCAAAATCGGCACAAAACTACATTGTAGAACTGACGCCGAAACTTAAGAACAATGATTTCACTAAAATCGAAGTAGTAGTTGGCAAAAATACCGGCCATCTGGTATCGATTAAAATGAATTTAAAAAACGGTTCTTCAATGTTCCTCACACTGAGCAATTATCAGAAAGGAATAAAAGTTACCGACGACACCTTTGTTTTTAATAAAAATAAATTCAAGGGCGTAACCATAAATGATTTAAGATAAAACCTACAGTATAAATTTTCTGCTATTTCAGATGCTTAATAATTTGAAAATCTGAATCAATGAAAATTCTGTAGTTCAAAATGCATAATTTCATAAAAATAATAAAATACATAACAATATGACAGAAAAAGTACGTTGCCTGATTATTGGGTCAGGACCAGCTGGATACACAGCGGCCATTTATGCTTCGAGAGCAAATTTAGCTCCCGTAATGTATATAGGAATGCAACCGGGAGGACAATTAACAACTACCAACGAAGTGGAAAATTTCCCGGGATATCCCGAAGGAATTACAGGCCCCGAATTGATGGTAGATTTACAAAAACAAGCGGAACGTTTCGGCACAGATGTCCGTTTTGGTATGGTTACCGCCACAGATCTTTCGGCTGCTCCTTACAAAGTAACTATTGATGGAGAAAAACTAATTGAAGCTGATACAATTATTATCTCCACCGGCGCCACTGCCAAATACCTTGGTTTGCCCGACGAAACAAAATATGCAGGTTCAGGTGTGTCGGCTTGTGCTACCTGCGATGGATTTTTCTACCGCAAACGCAAAGTGGCAGTAGTGGGTGGTGGCGACACCGCTTGCGAAGAAGCAAGTTACCTTTCGGGTTTAGCCGACAAAGTATTCCTGATTGTTCGGAAACCTTTCCTTCGCGCTTCTAAAATTATGCAGGAACGCGTATTGAAGAATCCTAAAATAGAAGTACTTTTCGAATATGAAACCGTTGGACTTACAGGCGACAAGGTGGTTCAGGGCGCTGATCTTGTGAAACGACGCGGTCAGTCGGACGAAGAACAACTTCACATCGAAATAGATGGATTTTTCCTGGCAATCGGACACAAACCAAATTCCGATGTATTCAAACCATGGATTGAAACTGACGAAATTGGTTACATCAAAACCGTTCCGGGCACTCCACGCACCAATGTAGCTGGTGTGTTTGCTGCCGGCGACGTAGCCGACCCACACTACAAGCAAGCCATCACGGCTGCCGGAAGTGGCTGTCAGGCAGCACTTGAAGCCGAGCGTTACCTCAGCGAAAAAGGATTGTAATCCTATCAATTATTTAAAAAGCCAACTGTAAAAAGTTGGCTTTTTTTATGTGTATCAATAAATGCCATCAAATTGAAACTAAACCTTACTTTTTATCGGCTCAAAACATGTCATTCGTTATTAAATATCATAAATAAAAATCATCAATATTTTCATTTATCAAACTGTATAATACCTGCATCTTTGTCGCTATTACTCATTCGCTTTTCTTTGGCAGCAGACTGATGGCCGAACTCGAAATTGTAATTAATCCTTATTGCAACCATTTGCCCTGCTTCTTTAGTATAAGTCCAAGCTGTGTATGGAGCCACATTACTTAATCGTTCTATTCCTGTCTTATAATTATTTGTGAACGGGAACAACATACCCATTCCCAACTGAAGTCGTTTATGAGTCCAAGTAGCCATCAAGGCTGTTTGGTTTTCACCTATAAATACTGTTTCTCCCATAAGAACGTTCTTGTTTTTACTAAACTGCCCCAGCAAAGCGAATTCCTTATAATTCATCATAAATTGGGCATTATAAAAAAAGTTGTTATACGTGTGCTTATATGTTTTTCCATTACTCCAATAGCGTACAAATCCTCCTTCAGTACTTAACGTAAGGAAATCTTTCAGACCAAACACAGTTAAGCCTCTAAAAACAATTGCAGGATAAATTTCTAATGCTTGGTATGATTTCTGATTTTCTTCCATAGTGATAAGCTTATTCCCCTCTGCAAACACAGATTCCATAATGCAATTGTCTTTGTAAGAATGATTAACATTAAACATTATCATCATCTTGTTTTTACTGAATGAATAGTTTAAGTTGTTGTTATATACGTTGTATGTTTTCAGCAATGGATTACCCCTTATTATCTGTATTGAATCTATAGCTTGCTCCACATTGGTCAGACTACTTAATGATGGCATTTGTGGGTCTGTATTGAATCGATAACTCATATAGCCATCTTTATGCGGCGAAAATGCCAATTTCACTGTCGGTGAAAATGTGTAATAAGCATGACTTTGACCTCCCTCCTCAAAATAAAAACGAGTAAACCCTGCGCTGACATCATAACTTAATTTTTTCAAATGTCCCTGTAGTTCAACAAAAGCTGAAGTACGATTCTGAAACATTTCAGATGTAATTGGATTTGTTCCAAAATACTTGTTTGCAGCTTTCATTTGATAAAACCTAATGCCGGTACTCAACACATTCTTCTCGAATTTTTTGTCGTAGATGGCTTCACCAATTATGGAACTTTTTCTTCCATCAACATTAGAAATTATGTCTGTGAGTGAGACTCCATTGATTGTTGTCTCTTCGTAAGTACGCTTGTTATCTGTATTAATAAGAGTCCCTGTAAGATTGAATGTTAATGTTTGTCGTTTTGATAATATGCGCTGAAAATATAAGTCTAATGTAGGAGTGTAGCTGCTACTACTACTGCGTAGTTTCGACATTATATAGTCATCTGCATTTGAAAGATTGAATATCTTATTGCTAGCATCCTGATGAGGGGCTGAATGAATACTATTTCTCAGTATGGCATTAAATATATATTTATCTGAATTGCTAAAATTGTAGGATAAGTCAATATTCTGATCCGCCCAACTACTGCGGTCGTTTATCCCTTCTTGAATTCGGTTAATTGTTTCATTTGGGAGATAAAAAGTTTCTGTCTTATCCGTCCTATTCTGATTTACGTCACGATAACCTAAACCATAGTTTAGTCCCCATTGTGATTTTCCCTGATTATATTTCGCAGCTATAGCATTCTCCCCAAAAAGGACATTTGGTGAATTGGTTGTCTGCATATTGACAAGTCCTCCAGTATCTCGATGTTTCACAATGATATCCAAGACCGCACCAAGATTGCTATCTCCATACCTTTCTCCTGGGTTTTCGATCATTTCAATGCGAATGATATCTTTTGGAAGCAATGCAGACACCTCATCTACAGATGCTTTAATATGATTTATTCTAAGTTGCACACCGCCTCCATTAGCCATAATATCCTTGCTTAGAGGATTTACGTGCAGGCGTGGTATTGCCATGTTGAACATAAGTTCAAAAGGATTGTATGCGTTTTTTAAAGCTGTTTTTGTAGGTATGATTAACATACGATCAACTTTATGGATAATACTTGCTCCTTTTATTTCTATTTCTTTAAGTTGGATTACTTTAATGGAGTCTGTATTCTGCGCCTGTACAGAAAGTGATATTGTTACCATTATTAGGATGGTTAATATATTTTTCATGTTTCTATTTATTAGTATTTTTAATTTAGAACGTATTGCTTTATACTCAATTTAAAATTAATATTTGGTCACATAAGAGATGACGGACACATTGTTTTGTTATTTTTTCCACTTTATTACTATCTGTGTCAGCATATTTACGATGTGTAATTTCAAGTAATTTGTTGATTGAAAATGGATTATAACCATATATTGAGAACAAGCTATATAGGAATCCTCCCGCTTTTCCAATAAATTTAGTATGTACTTCAGGATTGTAAGTTGACATTACATTATAATACATGATATTTATACCATTTCTCGAATCAGTTATCTTCTGATTTGACTCACAACTATATATAATACAACCTGAATTTATATTAAAGAAACAATCTTGCAGAAATACATCTTCTTTTTTGTATAGGTAGTCAAATGATCGAGACGTATTTTCCTTCTCATATTCCAAAAGTGTTCTAACATTTATTTTCTTTTTTAAAAACAGATTCTTCATATCATCAAAATCTTGCTGTGTTTTTACCACCCATATTTTATCTCTTTTTGTATCTTGCGTCATAGTTCATTATTATTTATAAGTGTCATTAATCTATCATAATATTCAGGAAATTCATACCACAAACATCTAGCAATTCGCTCACCTGTAATGGCTTTCATTTTATATGAACCAATTGCATGTATATACCACGAACTATGATTCAATTTTGAGAACTGATTGAATTTGCTAAAATCGCTAGTTGTTATATCTTTAAAAAGATATGTTACAGATATTCCATTTGCCTTTGCCAATTCATGAAACAGATACTGTTCCATGATTGTATTAACGCTTTGTGCACCATCAATGAAATTTGATATTCGTTTCTCATTGTTCTTCATGAACCATTTAGTCTCATCTACATATTGCTTAAAAAAGTCTGTATTATACCCACCGATTATACCCGCATTAGACTCTAAAACTTGAAGTGTTGGGTTTGCCTTTTTAGGAAATACAAAACCAGCATTAAGCATCTTTTCCATTAAATCACAATTAAAGGTGTATGCAATTTCCTCATTTTGTGCAACTAATTCCGCCTTACTTATTGCATCTGGGAATTTACTCCATATGAATACATCTCCATCAACATGGATGAAAGGGTTTTCCTGCATTTCATAAGCATAAAGTTTTCCTAAAGTCCATAAATGCTTGTTGCTATTTTTGAGTTCGTCTAAGTTGCATGATACCAATGTGTATGGTAACTTCAGTTTATCAATAAGTGCTTTCGCCCCAGCCGAATCAGTAACTAAACTCAAATTATCATAATACTGCGATAATCTTAGGCTACTTAATGCCCAACTCATATAATGAAAAATCTTATTATACCAACCAAAATTCAGTTGGTTGTTGTATGAGTCTGACCAATAGCTCTGTACAATATTTATTGAGTTGTCTTTCATAACTATCTAATTAGTAGAATTTAATTGTTTTTATTCGCCATTCTTTAATTTATATTAATGAATTTTTCATATAAGATGCTTTCACCAAGTCGACATCATAACCTCAAGTTGTATTAGTAATTGATATTCTCTGAAATGTTATATACAGAGTCGCAATGTTCGGACATTAATAAATACAGAGTCTTATAATCCGATTCACCTTGTTTAGATTTAATCTTATATTTAATTTCGGCGTACTTACAGTCACGTCCATTAACTTCACGTGAAAGTTTTCTCTCGATATGACCCCATTTCATAGTTTCTCCGGCATTTAGTTTGCCTTCCACATAATTTGTAGCAGCTAATCTAATTTTCGATTGATCACTTCCCGGTATCAACGTACAAGAAGTAATACTTATGGTTGCAAAACCAATCAGCAATATTGTTTTCTTTTTCATAAGGCGTTTTTTTTATTTTCGATGCAAATGTAGGATTAAAAGCGCCCTTAAACCTACTAAATCCCGAAGAAAAAAGTCTTAATGTTTATTTGTATGTGCATGACAAACAGCATGTTGAAAAACAAAAGTCTTAATATTACAATTGTCTATCTAAATCTATTATAATTCGCGGAATAATATGACAATTGGGATTCATCGGACAGAAAGAATAGAAAGAAAAATGTAAGGACACAAAATAAATTGGGAAAAGACTCGAAGTAAAAAATAGGATGGTGAGAAAGGTGAATTATATGTGCTCTCGAGTAAAAATAAAAAAGCACACACAATGCGGTGTTAAACCGTATTGTGTGTGCAAAATAGAGCAAGCTTAGTTGTTACTATTTATTTATGCGTATTTGAAACACTTCAAAGTCGTCTTAACTCATTAAGTGAAACAACTATATCTTGCTTTTCATTTGCATCAATTTTCTTTCTGATAGACGTTTTTCTTACATAAATAGTGGCATCCGATTGTTGTGTCAAAATTCCAATTTCCTTCGTTGAGAAGTTTGCACACAATAGGCAACAAATATTGATTTCCTTAGTAGTCATTATCGTTCCAAATTTTTCTATCAAAAAAGTATAGAAGTTATCATAAAGGGAGTCTATGATAGGATAAATTTCAGTCCATGAAAGTAGCTCATCCTCTGAAATCTTCCCCTCGCTTATGGCAGCAATACGTTTCAACATCGCCTGATTTTGATTGGTGGGAGTACTTGCCATAAGTTTTATTATCCCAAGCTGCTTCATTAATATTTGTTTGAAAAATGCGTTATTTGAAACTTGTGATACCTCCTCTATTGAGGTACTGGCGGCTTCTTCAACAAGGCGAGTTAGAGTGTATTTACGTTCTTCAACTTCACCTAAACGAACGTAGCGATTGCGTATATAGATATAAATGCCAAAAGCAGTCAATATTATTGCTAAAATTAAGCTAACTAAGTACCACCATAATCTGTTTCGTTCTATGTGCAATCGATAGTTTATCGTCTGCAATTGCTGCTTGTCTTCCAATTGTTTTATATATAACTTATTACGCATCAATATATCATTTGTAATTGAATCAAGATATCTGCTAAAAGGTGCCACTGACACCATTTTCCCAGTTTTATAGTCAATTATATATTTCAGCATTTCTAAAGAACCTTTTCGTGCAAAGTCTGTATAACCTTCCCCCTGAAGTTTTTTCTCACTTTCTGAGGCATTGTTGAGACAAATACGCGCCGAATCTAGCTTGTGCAAATTAAGATAGTTCTCTGCCATACTCATTTGTATAGCCGACAAACTTCCAATTTCAGGGTCTAGTTTTTTTATTTTGTATAATAAATCATTACTTTCAATATATTTGTGGTCACCTGAAAGACTTCCCGAATAATTTCTCATATATTCGCAAGCAATAGCTGTTTCACCCGATTTAAGCACCATATCAATACTCTTTTTGTAATACTCATCGTATGAGTTATCCCCTGATAGGGACAAGTAGAGTCCTAAGGTATACAAAAGGTGTGAATATTGGGCTGAGTTATTTTTGTCTGAAAGTTTCAATATTTCCTTAATGGTAACAACCATATTATTGTAGTCACTTTTGTTATTGAAATATTCAGCTTTGGCGCTAAGAAAGTTTATCATCTTTGTTGTGTCTTTCCATAATTCAGCCTTCTTGTAACCGCTATCAACAGTAGCTATGGCTTCGTTACTTTTGTTTGTCCAATTGAGGTAGGATGCCATAAGCAGGTAACTATCAATCAATCTTGTTGTATCTCTATTTTTCTTGTAGTAATCCACAGCTTCAGGCAGAAGAGATTCTTCTGCAAGCGATTCTCCCAACACTTGAAGACTTTTTGCTTTGTTCCAAACAAAGTGCATTTTTTCATCGTGCGAAAAATTATTGTCCAAACCAATTGAATCCAAAAGTCGCAGGGCTATAGCGGGTTTTTCTCTTAATAGTTTATCTGTAGCATAAAGAATTTTTTCATTGCTTTCCTTTACGCAACCTGTTATAGTTATTGTTAATAAAATAATTATCAATATGAATTTGGTATTGATTAATAATGTTGTTAGTTGGCTTGTTTTTTTCATATACTTATATTCAGGTGTATGATTATTATCTTTTTAATGTACTTCCAATTAGTTGGACAGATTTCTCAGCAAGTTAAGATAGTTTTTTCTATTGCTTTCTTCTTATTGATTTTTATGTTGCTAATAAAATAGCATTTTGAGGGTGTATTGTAAAACAAGGATTAATGCGTAACATTATTGATTGTAAAACTAAGAGTAACCGTCCAAACCTTTTCACAAAGATAAGCAGTTTTCTTTAGTCACAATAAGTAATAATATTTTATGATCTTTTTTATAAATGTAAAACTCAGATAAACAATCTTGTAACTCGAAACTCAAAACTCGAAACTATTTCTTTGCAACTATTCATATGCTCATTTGTACTTTTATTTATATTGTTCTGTTAATTCTTCGTACCATTTTTTCATTACAAAAAAAGCTTTCTTTTTCTGTCCTTTGTCCGAGATCAAGCCTTTTCGATTGAAATCATCCTGAATATCGCGCAGCTGACGGCGTGGCGATCGGAAATCCTTCAGAATCCAGGGTGTTGTTCCGGCAAGTCCTGGTATTCGTTTGAACATATTCACACTTCTGATGTACAAATCTTCCTGATAATCTTCGGTGAACCGGTCAGCAACATCACCTCTTAATCCATAAAGTGCGCCTCCGCCAAACTCGGTAATTATCACTGGTTTTTGCACAGAAAAAGTCCAGTTTACTCGATCACATTTTTCGGGTGCTCCATCATACCAACCCACATATTCGTTAAAACTCAACACATCCATGATTTGAGCCAACTCATCGTTAACAGTCATAACTCCGGGACTCAGTTCTTCTTTTTCCATGGCTGCACCCACTAATCTTACCGGGTCGAGCTGTCGTGTTTTTTCGGCCAAACGGGTCAAAAAACTAAGTCGGGCAGCACCATGTGGCGTTTCGTTGGCAATGGACCAAATGATAATATTCGCCCTGTTTTTATCCCGTGTAATATTATCGGCGAGCTGATTTTCAGCATTTGCATAGGTTGCTGTATTGCTCCATTGAATCGTCCAGTAAACAGGGATTTCGGACCAAACCATTAAACCCATCCTTTCGGCCTGACGAATCATTTGTTCGTTGTGTGGATAATGTGCCAGACGCACAAAATTGCAACCCATATCCCTGGCCCATTGAAGCAAGGTAATATCCTGTTCTTTCGAATAAGCCCTGCTGTTGCTGAAAGCTGCTTCTTCGTGAATGCAAATACCTCTGAGAAAAACAGGTTTCCCATTCAATAAAATCTTTGCTCCTTTGGTTTCTATCGTTCTGAACCCAATCTCATCTGTCAATATTTCATTATCGACAGTTATATTCACTTTGTAAAGTTTGGGATTTTCGGGAAACCATAATAACGGTTTTGCCTTTACTTCAAAAGCAGCATACCCATTGGCATCCGGCGATAATTGCTGTACAATTTTCAGTTCAGGAATTTCCAGCTTGAGTGACTTAGCTAACTGTTTACCATCCAACTGCACCCAACCCTGAATAATATTTTTGTCCGACTTTTTTAGTTGAACATAATAATCACGAACAAAAGTCGCAGGTGTTTCAATCAAAGTGACCTCGCGCGTTATTCCACCATAATTCCACCAATCTGAATTAATGGTTGGCACGGCCTCAAGCGTTCGTTTATTATCAACTTTTACAACAAGTGAATTTTCTCCGTTTTTAAGCAAACTGGTCACCTCGAAGTTGAAAGGAGTAAATCCTCCTATATGTTGACCTATTTCCTTTCCGTTCAGAAAAACGATAGCTTCGTAATTTACGGCTCCAAAATGCAGAAAAACACGTTTATCATTCTTCACCACATAATCAAACCTCTTTCGATACCAAACGGTGCCTTCATAGTAGTACAATTCAGGGCGTTGTGTATTCCAGTCGCCGGGAACTGTCAGCGTTTTATCCGTCGAAAAATCATATTCCTGCAATTTGGTTTTATCCGTATAATCTTTATCGTCGCCATAACCACCTGATTTCATTGGCATACGCCGATAATCGTAGTATCCGTTTTCGAAAGGATCAACAATGGTTTTCCAGTGTCCGTCCAACGAGATGGTCTGACGGGATTCGACATTAATAATCTGTGGCGATTGTTGAGCCGAAAGAGAAACAGGAATTAGTAATAAAAACAAAAAAACTGATTTCTTGATGGACTTTTTCATCTCTTGATGGTTTTGATAGTAGCAATTACTTAAACTCACGAATAACATTTTTACAAAGTTCGAGAAAATTTCTGAAATATGAAACCCTGTGAATCAAGAAAAAAGCAAACAGGAACATCCGGCATATTTCAAACCTAATTTATTGTATTAAATAATTACAATATAGAGTTTTAGTGCTTTCAAAATTTCGCTTTAATCATTTATACAAGCTCAATTTTCATTACAAATAAACCTGAATAATACACACTTCATAAATAAATCCTATTTTTTTACGTAATTTTGCAGCGTGAAAAAACGTTACTTCATATACCTGTCGTACAAAGGCACTACATACCATGGCTGGCAAATACAGCCTAATGGTCTGTCTGTTCAGGAAGTGCTCACGAAAGCCCTTTTCACAATTTTCAGAACCGAAACCGAAATTACCGGAGCCGGACGCACCGACAGCGGTGTACATGCCCGTTTGATGGTGGCACATTTTGACACCGACAAGGAAATTGAAAGTCTGAATGGCCTCGCAGTGAAGCTGAACAGCATTTTACCAAAGGACATCGCTGTTTCGAAAATTGTGGAAGTGAAACCCGATGCCCATGCCCGATTCGACGCTATTTCACGAAAATATGAATATCATATTGTTACATGTAAAAATGTATTTAAAACCGAATATGCCGCCCGTTTCAACGAGCAGCTCGATTTTGAAGCGATGAATCAGGCTGCTGTCATTTTGAAAGAATACAGCGATTTCACAAGCTTCAGTAAACTACACACCGATGTAAAAACGAATAATTGTATTATTCATCAGGCTTCATGGACTCAAAATGAAGGAGAATGGATTTTCACAATCGAAGCGGATCGTTTTCTGCGCAACATGGTAAGAGCCATAGTAGGTACATTGCTCGAAGTGGGCCGTGCCAAAATGACAATCGAGCAGTTTCGGGAGATAATTGAAGCAAAAAACCGCTGCAAGGCCGGGACTTCAGTACCGGCACAGGGACTTTATCTTGTAAATGTTGAATATCCTGAAGATATTTTTTTGTTGTAAATTGCCGACAACTCAAATTCATAATAATTCGAACACCTTTGTTAACCATTAAATCATAAATTGTAAACTATTAATTGTAATGTGGTTAGCACTTGGATTTTTATCAGCACTTTTGCTTGGCGTTTATGATGTAAGCAAAAAAGTATCATTGCAAAACAATGCCGTGATTCCCGTTTTATTTTCGTCTATTTTATTTTCGTGTAGCATTCTTTCTCCTTTTTTAATCATTTCAAACATTCATCCTCAATGGCTGGAGGGCACTCCGTTTTTTGTTCCTTCGGTCGATTTCAGAACCCATCTTTTTCTGATCCTAAAAGCAGTCATTGTGCTTTCTTCGTGGCTTTTTGCCTATTTTGCCATGAAACATTTACCAATTACAATTGCCTCGCCCATCAAAGCAACGCAACCTGTTTGGGTAGTTATCGGCGGTGTACTTATTTTTGGGGAGAAACTTTCGGGATTTCAGATGGCCGGAGTGGCCATTACCCTTGTCTCTTTTTTTATGTTTTCGTTTGCCGGAAAAAAAGAAGGTTTTTCGGCAGGAGCAAACAAATGGATCATATTCATTATATTAGCAACTTTAACAGGAGCCATCAGTGGCTTGTACGATAAATATTTGCTCGGTCAGTTCGATCACATGGCCGTACAAACCTATTACACATTTTATCAGGCCATTATAATGGGACTTATCACTTATTTTCTGTGGTATCCGGGACGTAAAAACACAACTCCATTTCAATTTAGATGGTCGATAGCCTTTATCTCAATCTTCCTTGTTTCGGCCGATTTCGCTTATTTTTACGCACTATCGCTACCCGACTCACTCATCTCTATCGTGTCCACTGTACGTAGAGCGGGAGTAATTGTGCCTTTCTGTTATGGCGCCTTGGTGATGCATGATAAAAACCTGAAACTAAAACTTATTGACATGATTGGGGTAATTATAGGTATGATTTTTTTATTTTTAGGATCGTAAGCACAGGTCAAAAAATAAATACAAAGCTGATATACTGAAAGATAATGAAAACAAAAAGATTATTTCGAAACAAAATTTAAAATTCAGCACAAATTATTTGATTATTAGACAGAAAGTTTGTATTTTTGCAAGCCGAAAAAGAAAAGAAAAATAATAAAAAAATTAAGATATGAAAAGCGGAATTCACCCAGAAAACTATCGCACCGTGGTATTTAAAGATATGTCGAACGGCGATACTTTTTTCTCACGTTCAACTGTAAACACCAAAGAAAATATCGAAATTGATGGTGTTACCTATCCTATCGTTAAAATGGAAATTTCGAGTTCGTCACACCCTTTCTACACCGGTAAATCCAAATTGGTAGATACTGCTGGACGTGTTGACAAATTCATGAACCGTTATGCAAAACGCATGGAAGCAAAAAAATAACATTTAAATTTTTAAATGTATAGTAAAGCCCTGAACCATCTGTTCAGGGCTTTTTTTGTACATATTGTCGGCCTTATTCATTGCATTTATCTATATCGATATTGTAAATATCTGTTTGCAAAATATAGACAAATGCATTATCTTTGTATCACAAACAAGAAATAATACGAACAACAAACATAAAAAATTAAAATTATGAAAACATTAGATTTCACAAAACTGAATGCAGAATCAGTAAAAAATGTAGTAAGTGCTTTACAACAATTACTGGCCGATTACCAGGTATACTACAGTAACCTTCGCGGTTTTCACTGGAATGTAAAAGGAAAAGATTTTTACGTTATGCACGCACAATTCGAAAGCATGTACGACAATGCCGCCGAAAAGGTGGATGAAATAGCCGAACGTATCTTAATGCTCGACGGAATACCTGCTCACAATTTCAGCGAATACCTGAAAACAGCCAAAGTAAAAGAAAGCGGATATGTAACAAACGGCGACGAAGGAGTTAAACATGTTATGGAAACCACATCGTATTTTCTAGAATCGGAACGTAACATCCTGAAAATGGCTTCTGAAGCTGGTGATGAAGCGACAGTAGCCATGATGAGCGACTATATCAAAGAACAAGAAAAACAGCTTTGGATGCTGACAGCATATTCAAGCAAATAATACTTCTTATAAATATTTTAAAGGCTGATGTATGGAAAATCCATTCATCAGCCTTTTGTTTTAATTGATTTTTCAAAATTTAAAGCCAGTAAGTTTTTCGGAATATTTCCATAATTTATGGGTATGTTTCTCTTTATATGCATGTTTCTTCGCCTTCACCACCACAGGATAGCCCTTTACCCCACCCATTCCGTCGGGACCATAAAACGCCCCTCCTTTTGCATCAGGATCCACAGCAGCTCTCAAAAGCGGTAACACTCCCATGTCGGCTGGCTGCACAAACCACTTGAACAATGGCATAAACATTTTTCTAAAAAAATCGCTGCCAATCTGATTGAACAAATTGGTATCGGACACGCCCGGATGCGCAACCGTAGCCACTGCATCTATTTTATTGGACTTGAAATAATGTTGTAATCCGAATGTGAAATGCAAAGCCTCTAGTTTGGAGCGGGAATAAGCGCCCATAGGAGTGTACTTTTCATCTTTTTCATACAACAAATCGTGGAAATTCATCTTTCCTGTTTTATGAGCAATGCTACTTACACACACAACCCGCGATTTTGGAGTAGTTTTTAATTTCTCCATCAAAAGACCTGTCAGCAAAAAATGCCCGAAATAATTAGTTCCCTGCTGTAACTCGATGCCATCAATTGTTTTTCCATATGGTGTCATCATTATGCCGGCATTATTCAGCAAAATATCAAGTCTATGATATGCAGCATTAAACGCATCTGCAAAGCTCCTCACCGAAGAAAGATCAGACAAATCGAGTTTCATAACCACAATTTTGGCTGCTGGCTGCATTTTTTGGATTTCTGCTTTTGCCGCCTCCCCTTTTTTATCCGAGCGACAGGCAATGATGACTTCAGCACCGGCACCGGAAAATGCTTTTACAGCCTGAAAACCAAGCCCTCCATTTCCTCCCGTTACAATGATTACTTTCCCCGACAAGTCAGGCATATCAGCAAGCGTCCATTTATTTTTCGACATATTTATCTGCTTATTATTGTTTAAATGCATTTTGTTTTATACTACAACTAAAACAGAAAACAACTAATTTTGTTTGTTTATTTTCACATTAATTCTTTGGGCAATTCTTAAATAGCTTTGCTTATAATATTAAAAACCGGCTCAGGTTGTTAGCACCCGAGCCGGTTTTTAATATTTGAAAAGCAGAAAAGCTTATTTGCTGAGTTTTGCTCTCATTGCATCCCATATCAGATAACCAATGATAGCGCCATACATTATGAGGCCAAGCCACTGAGCACCGTTACTTTCCACCCATTCGGCATTCATAAGATTAATACCACCAAAGCGCAAACCAGCACTCACAACGCCCATCAAGGCCCCTCCTGCAATGAAGCCGGAAGCCAGCAATGTGCCTTTTTCGTGACGAGCAGTGTTCAGTGCTTTGTCTTTGGAACGTGTGGAAACGAACCAGCTGATCAACCCACCCACCAACAGCGGAGCATTCAATTCCATAGGAATAAACATACCCAAAGCAAAAGCCAAGGCCGGAATTTTAAAGAAAGTAAGTACGATAGAAATTAAAGCACCGATAGCATACAAATACCATGGAGCGCCGGCACCCGACATCAAGGGTTCGATCACCGCCGCCATTGCATTGGCCTGAGGTGCTACAAGTGCATTTTCTCCGGTAAATCCGTAGGTTTTATTCAACACCATGATTACACCACCAACTGTAGCCGCCGAAACCAGCGTACCAAGGAATTTCCATGTTTGCTGTTTAGCAGGAGTAGTTCCAATCCAGTAACCAATTTTCAAATCGGTAATAAAACCGCCAGCCATCGACAATGCCGTACAAACCACACCTCCAATTACCAAAGCCGCCACCATGCCGGTAGTTCCTTTCAAACCTACCGCCACCATTACTACCGAAGCCAGAATCAAGGTCATCAGGGTCATTCCCGAAACCGGATTGGTACCAACAATTGCAATTGCATTCGCAGCAACTGTAGTGAACAGAAAAGCGATAACTGCTACGACGATAATGCCAACTGTGGCATACAGCAGGTTAAATTCGAAAACTCCAAAATAAAAGAAAGCATAAGTAGCCACCAGTGCCAATATAACTCCGATTGTAATTATCTTCATCGAAAGATCGCGCTGCGTGCGTTTCACTTTAACATCTACCGCCTGACCTTTTCCCTTGAATTCTTTCGCTGCCAGTCCTACAGCACTTTTAATAATACTCCAAGAACGAATAATGCCAATAATACCGGCCATAGCTATACCACCAATCCCAATGTGACGTGCAAATTCCTTGAATATCACTTCAGGTTGAACATCGGACAACAACCCTGTAAAAGTTGGATTGAGCACTTGAGCAAACTGATCGCCCATCAATGGCAACAATGGAACAATCACAAACCAGATAAGTGCCGATCCAGCTACAATGATGGCTGAATATTTAAGTCCGACAATATAGCCAAGACCAAGTACAGCCGCACCCACATTTAGTTTGAAAACCACTTTTGCTTTTTCGGCCAAAGCCTCGCCGTACGGCAATACGCGTGTACTGAAAGTTTCGGCCCATGAACCGAAAGTGGCCACAACAAAATCGTAAATTCCACCAATAGCTCCTGCTAAAATCAGAGGTTTAGCCTGATCACCACCTTTTTCGCCGGAAACGAGCACCTGAGTAGTAGCTGTAGCTTCGGGAAAAGGATATTTGCCGTGCATATCCGACACAAAGTATTTACGGAAAGGAATCATAAATAAAATTCCCAAAATACCGCCAAGCAATGAGCTCAGGAACACCTGCATAAAACTAACGGTTATTTCAGGATATTTGGCCTGAAGAATGTAAAGTGCCGGCAAGGTAAAAATAGCACCTGCAACCACCACTCCCGAACTGGCACCAATGGATTGAATAATCACATTTTCGCCCAAAGCACCTTTGCGCTTCGATGCACTTGAAAGCCCAACGGCAATTATGGCAATAGGAATGGCCGCTTCGAACACCTGTCCGATTTTAAGACCAAGATAAGCCGCTGCTGCCGAAAACAACACCGCCATCAAAAGCCCTAAACTCACTGAACGAGCATTTACTTCTGAATATTCTCTATCGGGCGACAACAAAGGCTTATACTCTTCGCCTTCGCGCAACTCCCGGGATGCATTCTCGGGCAAACCGGTAATTTTTTCTTCTTCTTGCATAAATAAATTTATAAAGTTCTTACTTTTTGAATATTAATTCAAAACAGATGAATAATAATTTTTAATATTCTTCGGAAAATAAATCAATTAATCTACATACATAATACTTGCCGATGAAGGAGCAAGAACAAATTTGGTGGATTTAGGCTTCATAATTCCGGAAAGATTGATTTGTCCATCGTGGCAAACCACATTCCAGTCGCCTTCAGGGATATCTACAGTTACCGGCTTGCGGTTTCCGTTGTACATCACAAGGATATCTTTCCATTTTTCGCCGTTCACATGGTCTTTAAGCATGTATCCTACCACATTGGGCGCCATCGAATCGATAAAAACAAGATGTTTTTGCATCATTTCCTGCGTTGGAATACGGAAGGCAGCGTGTGCTTTACGCAACGATATCAGTCCCTGATAATAATTAAAAACATCTTTGAATTGTGTTTTATTGTCCCAGTTGATCTGATTGATAGAGTCGGGTGACTGATAAGTATTGTGTACCCCTTTTTTGTTTCGATAAAGCTCTTCGCCTGCATAAATAAACGGAACGCCTTGCGAAGTAAACACTATGGTTTGCGCCAGCTTATTGAATCTAATGAGTTCGTCGTCAGTAGCGTCAGCAGGTTTTGCTTCTTTGAGCTTATCTACCAGACACATATCATCGTGACAAGAGACATAATTAATGATTTGCGTTGGATTGTTCACATAAGGTTCTTTTGAATAAATAAGCTTGCTGTAGTTAACCTGTGGATGTTCGGTAGCGCCGATCACTCCAAACTTAACACTTTCTTCGAGACTATCAATCCCCGATACAAAACCCGGAATCTCGGCATGCATCCAACTTCCCTTTAGCGCATCGCGAATATCATCACTAAACACAGCAATTTCTTCAAGAAGTTTTGCATTTTTCTTTACAGCTCTTTTTTCTTCGGCAAGCGGAGAGCCTGCAGCAGTCCAGCCTTCGCCATACATAAAAATGCTGGGGTCAATTTTGTCCAGCGCAGCACGAATTTCGTTCATTGTTTCGATATCATGGATGCCCATCAAGTCGAAACGAAATCCATCCACGTGATATTCAGTTGCCCAATAAACCACAGATTCTACAATAAATTTACGCATCATCGGGCGCTCAGAGGCGGTTTCGTTACCGCAGCCCGAAGCATTCGACCAGGTGCTGTCGGCATTCATTCGGTAAAAATAGCCGGGTACCAGCAGATTTAAATGCGATTTTTCGCCGGTAAATGTATGATTATACACTACATCCATCACCACACGGATACCAGAGTTATGGAGCGCTTGAACCATTTGTTTAAATTCACGAATGCGACTTGCCGGATCATGCGGATTGGTTGAATATCCACCTTCAGGAACATTAAAGTTCAGCGGATCATACCCCCAATTGTATTTGTTTTCGTTGAGTTTTGTTTCGTCAACTGATGCATAATCAAAAGAAGGAAGCAAATGAATATGCGTAACACCTAATTCTTTTAAATGATCGATACCGGTGGCTTCACCCATCGTATTTTTTGTGCCATGCTCGGTGAAAGCAAGGAATTTTCCTTTGTTCTTCATTCCCGAATTGGGCGACACCGAAAAATCGCGCACGTGCACTTCGTAAAGAATAATGTCAGTAGCGTTTTTCAGAGCAGGACGTACATCATTTTCCCAACTATCCGGATTGGTTTCGTCCATATCAATAATGGCGGCACGTTTACCATTAACACCGGTGGCTTTTACCCACATACCCGGAGTTTCATCAAGCCACTTTTCGCCAATGCGCACCTGAAAAGTATAGAACTTTCCTTTCAGGTTTTCTTTAATTTCCTTTTTCCAGGTTCCATTGTCCGAACGTTTCATATCAACTGTTTCGTAGGCAGCGCCATCAGCGCCATTATCATACAACAGCAACTTCACTTCAGTAGCCGTTGGCGCCCATACTCTGAACTTGCTTGACTGCGGAGAATACTGTAATTCGAGATCATTTCCTTCATAAACAGGATATTCATCGTAAGATGCATACTTAGGAACATTATTGCAAGCAGACAAAAGGACAACCACTAATGACATAAAAATATAATTTACTTTCATATTAAAAATATTATAAAGTTATTTTTAAAAAAAATGAAATCGGCATTATAACAAACAAGTGAAAATAAGCACAAAACCTATTTTCACTCGCTAAAAAAATTATTTCGAAGCTGTTACTTCAATTCCATTGCGAATCAGTAATGCATCGATAGTAGGTTCTTGTCCGCGGAAGCGTTTGTAAAGTGTCATCGGGTGTTCGGTGCCACCTTTCATCAAAATATTCTGACGGAACGAAGCAGCCGTTTTTTTATCGAAAATACCATTTTTAACAAAAACAGAATAAGCATCTGCATCGAGCACTTCGGCCCATTTATAACTGTAATAGCCTGCTGCATATCCACCCGAGAAAATATGGCTGAAGGTAGGACTCATAGCAGCATCGTTGATAACCGGTAAAATCTGAGTCGAAGCCATAGATGTTTTTTCCATTGCAATCACATCTCCCTCGTAAGGTGCTTCGATACTGTGCCATGCCATATCCAAAAATCCAAAGCTCAACTGACGCAAACAGAAGTTAGCAGTATTGAAGTTTTCGGCATCTTTTATTTTCTTTATCAATGATGCAGGAATTTTTTCGCCGGTTTGATAATGAACTGCAAAACCATCCAGAAACTCTTTTTCCGAAGCCCAGTTTTCCATTATCTGCGAGGGTAATTCTACGAAATCGCGATAGACATTGGTGCCTGAAAGCGACTCATAAGTACACTTGGTGAGCATGCCGTGCAAAGCGTGTCCGAATTCATGTAAAAATGTCGTCAACTCATCATAAGTCAACAATGCAGGTTTTGTTTCGGTAGGACGGGTAAAATTCATCACAATTGTAATCTGAGGACGGCTATCGGTTTTCCCAACCATATATTGCGATTTAAAATCGTTCATCCAGGCGCCGGCACGTTTGCCATCGCGTGGATGAAAATCAGTGTAAAGTACCGACAAAAATTTACCTTTCTCGTCAATCACATCATAAACATCAACTTCAGAATGATATACCGGAATGGTATTATTTTTAACGAATTTTATGCCATACAATTTGGTAGCCAAACCAAAAACGCCTTTTTTTACATTTTCGAGTTCGAAATAAGGCTTCAACATTTCGTCGTTGATCGCAAATTTTTCTTCTTTCAATTTTTCGGAATAATAAGACCAATCCCAGGATTGCACTTTGAAGTAAGCACCATTTTTTTCGGCATAAGCCTGTACTTCGGCATATTCTTTTTCGGCGGTTGGTTTGTAAGCAACGAGTAATTTATTCAACAGGTCATTTACATTTTCCTTTTTCTCAGCCATCCGATCTACTAAAACGTAATCGGCATAAGATTTATGTCCTAGCAAATTAGCAATTTTCATGCGGGTATTGGCAATCTTACGGATATTTTCAAGGTTGTCATATTCACCTCCCAACATACATTTAGTGGTGTTGGCCATGTAGAGTTCTCGGCGTAAATCGCGATTGTTGGCATATTTCATTACCGGACCATAAGTTGTAGCTTTTAGGTCGAGTAGCCAACCAGTTTTACCTGCTTTTTTTGCATTCATCGCCAACATATCAATAACATCGGATGGCAATCCAGCCAATAAATCTTTGTCGGTGATAAGCATGTTCCATTTATTGGTTTCCTTCAGTGCATTCTGACCAAAATTAAGCGTCAGCATGCTTATTTCTTTGGAGAGTTCACGATAAATAGCTTTGTCTTTTTCGGATAAATTGGCGCCGTTATCGGCAAAACCATCATAGGTTTTTTTCAGCAACATTTGTTGTTCGGCTGTAAGTTTAAGCTGTCCCTTCATGTCATAAACAGCTTTCACACGTGCAAAGAGCTTTTCGTTCAGACGAATGGCATTGGAATGTTCGGTAAACAAAGGCGAAACCTTTTGTGCTATAGCCTGCATTTCGTCGTTGGTTTCAGAACTAAGTAAGTTGTAGAAAGGCGAACTTACTTTGGTGAGCAATGATCCGCTACGATCAAGCGCTTCAATCGTATTTTCAAAAGTTGCAGCCGTTGGATTTTCAACAATTGCTTTTATTTCAGCAACATGTTGTTTCATTGCCTCTTCGAAAGCAGGCATATAATGTTCGATCTTAATTTTATCGAAAGGGATGGTTTGATGTGGCGTTTTGTAAGTTTCCAAAAGCGGATTTCCGGCCAATATCATTCCGGATACCGATATAACAGTCATAAGCAGTACAATTTTTGTTTTCATTTGTAAATCATTTTTTAGTCGTAAAATTAAGTATTGATTGATCTATCATTTAATTAAAACAGAAACAAGCTATCAAAACTCAATTTTGTGTTATTAAAAAAAAGAGAATAAATTCAAATTTATTTTATGTAAATATCCAAAACATTAACAAAAGAACAGATACCATTCTTTTTCAATTTTATTGGAATTTATTTAGCTTGAGTATGCTGCAACACATTACAAGCTTTAATATTATTTTTCTCCAAAAATACACATAATTATTCAAAGCAACAAACGCATACACATTGTTAATAATCCCAATTTTTTAATCATTTTCAATTATGTGTTGATAAAAATCACTATACTTGCAAAAAAAAAGAAAACATGAACAAAATAAAGATTCCATACCTTGAAAAGCTTGACGACACTGACCTAATCTCAGCAGCCGACACACTTGATTTGTGGGGGGAAAAAGGCACAATTGAATCGGTGAACTGGCCACATTTATATAATTACAAGCCAATAACGCTTTTTTATATTGCACGATCTAAAACAAGTATCTTTATAAAGTTTGATGTGCGGGGCAACTTACTTAAAGCTGTTTACGCCAACGATCAGGAACCGGTACACGAAGATAGCTGTGTGGAATTTTTCTGCAAACTTCCCGAAAGCGAATACTATTGTAATTTTGAATTTAACTGCATTGGTACTTGTTCGGCAGGCAAACGAAAAGCACGCAAAGAGGATGTAACTCATTTCGATGCTGCTGAGATGCTCACCATTAGACGATTTCCTTCAATTGGAAGAAGAGCTTTCAACGAAATGCAGGGCATCTTTGAGTGGGAGATTACTGTTGAAATTCCGTTCGCACTTATTGGAATTGACCCACTGAAGTTACCTGAAAAATTACTTGGAAATTTTTACAAATGTGCCGACGACACAGATAGCAAACATTATGTAAGCTGGAATGCCGTAAAAACCGAGAAACCGGATTTTCATCGTCCGGAATTTTTTGGCGAACTGACGTTTTGATGCTACCAAACAAGCAATAAATAGATTTTTTATTGAGATAAAATTCAGTATTTGCAGAACACCTGCATTTAGTAGCAAAAAAAAGAGAGTTCTCACTCTCTTTTTTTTGTATTCTCCATTAAAGAAACTATTTATTTCAATGCTAATTTTTTCTTTACCAATGCAGTAATATCATTTGATTTAGGCGATTGATAAATAATGCTTTGAGCGCTTAAATCGAAAATATAAGTGTAATTATTTTCAGCAGCAACTTCGTTTATCGCTTTTCTTACTTTATCAATCACAGGAGTTACCATATCTTGTTGCTTCTTCTGTAAATCGCTGTAAGCAGTCTGCTGGAAAGTGGTAATTCTTTGTTCAAGTTCTTGTATCTCACTCATTCTTATTTGTTTGATACCATCAGGCATGCTGTCCTGTTTTTGTTGAAATTCTTTAATTTTGTTGTTGTATTCTTCGCGCATTTTCACTATTTCACCTTCCCATTGTTTTCCTAAAACGTCAACCTTTTTTTCAATTTCAGGAATTTCAGGCATGATAGATATAATTTCTTTTGAATTGATATGGCCCAGTTTTTCTTGAGCAAAGAGTCCTAGAGGTAATGCACAAAGCATTATGAGAGTCAGTTTTTTTAACATGATTGTTGATTTATTTTTATATTTATTATTTTTCTATTTATAAGGGCTGCAAATTTAAAAAATTATTTTGAATAGCCCAATTTTATTAAAATTTGATCACTAATATCTAACTTAGGAGAAGTGAATATTACATTCATCGAGGAACTTTTATCGAGCACCAGACTCAGGTCTTTTTCTTTGCTTACATCCTGAATAGCTGCATACACCTCATCTTGGATAGGTTTCATCAAACTTTGTCTCTTTTTGAACAACTCACCTTCAGTTCCAAAGTAAGTTCTTTTAAGTTCCTGAACAGCTTTTTCCTTGTTCACTATTTCCTCCTCACGTTTTAATTTCATGTCTTCCGAAAGAAACACGAGTTCAGTCTGATAGTTTTTATACATACTTTGAACTTCCTGCATCTTGGTTTCAACTTCCGATTGCCATTTTTTAGAAATCTGATTCAATTGTTCATTCGCGGTTTCGAAAGCTGGAATATTTTTCATAATATATTCCATATCAACCATTGCAAATTTTTGAGCGTTTCCTGCGAAACTTATTCCTGCTAATAAGCACAGAGTAAAAATTACTTTTTTCATATTGTTTTAAATTTAAGAACAAAGAGCAAAGAACAAAGACATTTTACGAATCAAGCTTTGTGCATCCGAAATCTTTGATCATGTTAGTTGAATATTGAATATTGAATTTTAAAAATTAATCCGGATTGATGGATTTAATACAAATACTTTGCCAAATTAACCCAATCAATTACAAGCCAAATAAACAACAATGAATCAGCACATTAGAAACTAAGATTTATAATTCCTGACCAAGTACAAAGTGGAACTGACTTCCTCCTTTTGTTCCATCCACGCCTTTGTCGAATCCGTATGCCCAATCGATACCCATCATACCAAACATTGGTAAGAAAATACGAACGCCAACACCAGCCGAACGTTTCAGTTCGAAAGGATTGTATCCTTTAATCGAACTAAATGAATTACCAGCCTCAAGGAAAGTAAGTGCATAGATCGTTGCCGATTGCTCAAGCGATAAAGGATAACGAAGCTCCATTGTAAATTTATTGTACAGATAACCAGCGTACGAACCTGTAGTACTATTGTATGGAGTCAACGATCCACTCTCGTAACCGCGCATGGCCACATAATCGGTTCCGTAACTTGTGTATGACGACATTCCATCTCCTCCCATATAGAAGGTTTCGAATGGCGATTTAATATTTTTATTATAATGACCAAGATACGAGAACATAACACGGCTCATCAACACCAGCGATTTATCGTTGGCGGTAAGTGGTGTAAACATTTTTCCAGAGAAAGACCATTTATGATATTCAATCCATTTATACTTTTCCTGATCGGACAAATCGGAAGTATAATCTTTTCCGTTAAAACTTGAATAAGGAGGAGTGATCTTTAAGCCCAGCGAGAAAGAAGATCCCCTACGGGTATAAATTGGGTTATCAATTGAATTACGGCTTAAAACAAGATTCAAACTAAGGTTATTGAAATTTCCCTCCGTCATTGGGAACATTGATTTATACCAATCGTTCAGCATAAAGAGCTGATATGACATTTCGCCATAGAAAGAAAAGAAGTCGTCGGGCCAGTTCAAACGTTTACCATAGCCTATAGTAGCTCCAATCGTTCGCATGTATTTGTCGGGGTCAGTTTCGCTTTCATAAGCAGAAGAGTTACCATAACTGTTACCATAACTGCTTCCGTAGCTTCCGTATCCTGAATAATTTGAATAGCCCGAATAAGAACTCATACTATTTAAATACCTATCGCTAATGGTGGATTGACTTGAATAATAGATAGAAGACGATAAAGAATTTGGACGTTTTCCACCCAACCAAGGTTCGAGGAATGAAAGACTTACCGAGGAATAGGATGATCCGTTGGTACGCGCATTGAGCGAGAAAGTTTGTCCTTCACCCTGAGGTACGATACGATAGGTTTCGGGACGGAATAAATTCTGAATAGCAAAGTTACTGAATTTAAGCCCAATACTTCCTACAATACCTGTAGAACCCCAACCGGCTGAAAACTCAACCTGATCACTCCCTTTTGTTTCAAGCTCGTAGGTTACATCTACAGTTCCATTTTCCTGATTGGGTTGAATGTCCGGTTTCAATTTTTCCTGATCGAAATGTCCCATTTGAGCCAACTCACGCAATGAACGCATGATATCGGCCTGACTATAAAGTTGGCCGGGTTTTGTACGTAACTCGCGACGCACCACATGTTCATAAACACGAGTATTTCCTTTAATGCCTATTTCGTTGATTGTAGCCGGTTTGCCTTCGTAAATACGCATTTCGAAATCGATGGAATCATTATCGATTAACACTTCAACTGGTTCGATATTCGAGAACAAATAACCACGGTCCTGATAAAGTTTACTCACCGCTTCGTTTTCGTCGGTTTGAATACGCGCCATTAAATGTTTATGATTGTAAACATCTCCCTTTTTAATTCCCAACACAGCATCGAGATATTCGAAAGGATAAATGGTATTGCCAATCCATTTAATATTACGGAAATAATATTTTTTACCCTCATCAATGGTCAGATAAACGCTCACAGTTTTTTCGTCGAATTTAACAACACTATCGGCCACAATAAAAGCATCGCGATAGCCAATTTCGTTGTATTTTTCGATAAGCGCAATTTTATCTTTTTCGTATTCTTCTTTGACAAACTTCTTGGTACGGAAGAAATTCCTCCAGCTTTTATCGTTTGTCTTCTTCATTACTTTGTTAATTTTATTGAATGACAAAACATTATTTCCGGTAATAACAATCTGATGAACCTTCGTTTTGAGTTTTTTATCCACATCCACATCCACAATAACATGTCCAGCTTTATTCGGATCATTACGCTGAAAAACGTTGGCTTCGACGTTCAAAAATCCTTTTTCTTCCATGTATCGCTCAATCACCTTTTTGGCACGGTCGGAGATATTAGGGGTGATTTGGTTGCCTTTCACAATGCCGAGTTTAATTTCAAGGTCTTCAATTTCGCCTTTTTTCAAGCCTTTAAAGTTAATTTCTGAAACCCTGGGGCGTTCCTTTAAAGATATATTTAGCCATACTTTACCATCAAGTAATTTGGTGGCATATATTTTCACGTCCGAGAACAAACCTTGTTTCATAAAACGTTTCACTGCATTGCTAATGGCATCGCCTGGGATATTTACAAAGTCGCCTACCGAAAGTCCTGAAAATCCTACCAGAACAAAATCCTCGTAATTATCGGCTCCTGTAATCGTAATTTCGGCAATTTCATATTTCGGATTGGCATTTGAATAAACAATGATCGGTAATTTTGAGGTGTCATTTTCATTTACTGTCTGACCAATAACAATTTGACCAAAAGCCATGAAAAAGGCAAAAATAAAAAGAATTTTGTATTGCATAAAGGAGGTTATGATAATTCGAAGTAATGTTTAAATATTTTATTTTCCGAACCGACGTTCGCGTTGCTGAAAATCGCAAATTGCTTCGTAAAAGTTTTCTTTTCTGAAATCAGGCCAATGGGTCTGCGTGAAATACATCTCGGAATAAGCAATTTGCCAAAGTAAGAAATTACTAATTCTAAATTCACCACTTGTACGGATCAGCAAATCAGGATCGGGAATTGATTTTGTAGTAAGATAGGAAGATACAATTTCGTCGTTTATCTCGTCGGCCTGTAAGGTACCTTTACTTATATCAAGACTAATTCTTTTTATCGCATCAATAATTTCCCAACGCGCGGAATAACTTAAGGCCAACACCAAACACAAGCCGTTATTTTTGGCTGTATCGTCGATGCAACGCTGTAATTTATCGCAACAAGAAAGGGGCAACCGGCTCAAATCACCAATGGCATGCAGGCTCACATTGTTCTTGTTCAAGGTCGGAGTTTCCTTTTCGATGGTATCAATCAGCAACTCCATCAATGCATCTACCTCCTGCTGAGGGCGTCCCCAGTTTTCGGTAGAAAACGCATAAAGTGTCAGGTACTTAATGCCAATTTCGGCAGCTGCTTCTGTGACTTCACGTACAGAAGTTACGCCGTTTTGATGTCCGAAAATCCGATCATAACCACGCTCTTTAGCCCAACGACCATTACCATCCATGATAATGGCAACATGCTGTGGCAGACGGTCAGCATCAATTTTTTCCTTAAAAGTTGGCATATTTATTTATGTTCTTATTTTTTTTCGAAATTTTAAAAATCAGAAAGTTCTATTTGAACAATCGCATTTCTTTTTCCATATATTTAACGTTATTCCAACACTCAGTGTCGACAACATATCGTTATTAAAAATATTGGATCCATTCAGTTTTGCAGGATCATCGAAATCACCCTTACCCTCCAGCTTATCTGAAAACATCAGTCGATTGCTCCACATGATATTCAGGTTCAAACGATTACCAATCATCATTTTAAAACCCAATCCAAAAGGTAAACTTATCGTTCCAATCGAATCGCCTATCGCTCCTCCTACTCCTGCAAAAACAAAAGGTGTAAAAGTTTTGCTAAAAGGCAGATATTCTTTTCGTTCGTAACTGAAAAAATTGAATTCACCAGCCAAATCCAGCGTATTTACCCTGTTATTATATCCATCTCCGGCAACCGTTGTAGAATTCAAATTCAAGTGAGCCGCCAAACGCGGGTTAAACTTCTGCCTGTAAATGAAACCATAGCTTAACTGAGCGTTTTTAAACAAAACGTCATTGGCATCGCCCAAATAATACGAAGATCCACCATGCACGCCAATTTCGGCAAAATATGTATCTTCCTGGGCATTGACCAGCCCTGCTAACAGTAATATAATTCCTGTTATTGCGTACCTAATTATTTTAAAATTCATTTTTTGTGTTGTATGAGTTTAAGTAATCAGATAAACAACGATTTTATTTCATATAAATTTTACACATTGCTGTAAAAACCTGCAACAAAAGTAATGATTATCTTTTAATTTCGGCAAAAAGCACTCATACTGATTGTACTATTTAACAAAATATTGCAAAAATAGTGAGATTGTAGCATTACAAGGTTCGATATTAAAAAATGCTGAATTTTAAAGCATCAGCTTTAATTGCTCAAGCGCCAGGTTTTCCTTAGCGGTCATGTCGACCCTAAGTTCAGGCGATTTATCATCATTTCCGCACAAATGCAATATCCCGTGAATTAAAATCCTGTGTAATTCATCCTCGAATCCAACACCATATTCTTCTGCATTGGCTTTCACTGTATCGATACTTATAAAAATATCTCCTGAAATTCTGTTTCCTACCGTATCATCAAAGGTAATGATATCAGTATAATAATCGTGTTGAAGATATTGCTTATTGATTTCAAGGATCCGCTTATCGTCGCAAAAAATGTAAGCGATATCGCCTGTTTTTTTTCCATAACCGGTAACGGTCTCTTCGATCCAACGGTTCAACTTTTGCTCTTCAAACGTCGGCATTTCTGTATTTTCTGCTATATAAAGAATCATTAAGTATTTACTATTTAACAATGTACCATTTACCATTTAATAAAGAGAAGATAAACAGCACATTAGTGGTTTATTAATACAACATCATATTATTCTCATTACTTAATCTTTCGGGTTTTCTATTTTTCAGGTACGTTTATTTTATGATCTTAATGCGCTGCCCAATATTTATTTTCGAACCTCTAATGTTATTCCATTTTTTTAACTTTGTGAGCGAAACTCCGTATTTATTGGCAATATAACCTAAATTCTGTCCTTTTTTTACTTTATGATAAATGACACGTCCCGAACCTCCGGGAGACACCGGCGCAGCAGACTGAAGAATTTCGATTTCGCTTCTTCTGTTATAGATCAGCGAATCAGCTTTATACGAAACCACATTGGCATAATTATCGATAAAAGAATTGGCATAATTCAAAGGCAGACACACCGAATAAGGCTTTATGTTTCCGGGTATTATATCTTTTCTGTATTGAGGATTCATCAACCGAACCTGTTGGATCGGGATATTCAGTACATCCGATATTTGCTGTAAATGAACACGTTCATTCACCACTACAGTATCGGTAATTACGGGCATATGAACATCGGCTTTACACAAATTATGATGTGTGGCATAATGCATGGCATAGTTGGCTGCAATAAAAATGGGAACATATCCACGCGTTTCGCGAGGTAAATAAGGATAAATAGCCCAATAATCGCGTTTTCCACCCGACCGTCGAATAGCTTTATTCACATTTCCCGGACCACAGTTATAAGCAGCAATCACCAAATTCCAGTCGCCATAAATCGAATAGAGGTCTTTGAGAAAGCGAGCTGCTGCGTAGGTTGCTTTTACAGGATCGAGACGTTCATCTACAAGACTATTGATCTCAAGTCCATACATTCGGCCTGTACCAATCATAAACTGCCACAAACCGGCAGCTCCCATGCGCGAAACGATGGTTGTATTCAATGCCGATTCGATAATGGGCAGGTATTTAAGCTCGAGCGGAAGATTATTAGCGCCAAGTACCTGTTCGAAAATAGGAAAATAATAATCGCTCATTCCCATCATGTATTCCATCTGGCGGCGCTTGCGTACCGTATAGAGTTCGATAAATGAGCGAACTGAATTATTAAAAGGCATTTCCATCAGGCAAGGCATTTTGGAAAGTCTTAGTTTGTAAATAGAATCGGAAATATTCAGGGCAACATCAGCCGAACTGCAATTAGATGAATCAGCACGTTCAATCATCCAGGTATGCAGGAGATTATCGAGTGTATTATCAAATTCAGCTGGTATTAGTATCGTAGAATCAGGATCTTCGGTATCAGGCACTTCATTTGGCAATGCCTTCGACTGTTGCGCCGAAAGAGACCATGTACTCAACATCAAAAATCCAATAAATAAAAATGCCCTAAAATTCATCCTGCAAATATTATGTTTTAAAAATTTATTTCAAATTCAAACTCAATTGAAAACCGGCCGATTTAGATATGCCATATTTATTATCAATCAGCGACGGACGAATATGTAACGATAAATCCGTACTAACATCAAAATCAAAAAGTTGAGCATCAACGTATGCTTCGAGTAATGTCAAACCATAATACAGTACAGAAACAATGATACTTAAATCCCTGTAACGGCGGGTTTGTTGGTAATAAGTGGATAAATTGGTTCTCAAACCGGAAATTCCGTTGGGATAATTTTCAATCGTCACTCCAGGAGGTAAAATATCCAAATAACTGTTCGTGCTTTCAAGATCATCATTTATATCAATATAGGCCGATCTGTAACTCTCGTAACGCGAGGATGTCCAACTTATTGCATAAGCACAGCCCAAAAAACCAGCATAAACAATGGGCAATTTCCAATAACTGCGGTTCGCAATTTGTCCATAACCCGGAATAATAGCGCCCATCCAAACCGCTCTTCCCGGATCGGGTTTGAATTTTTTGACGGTGGTTGAATCGTCTAAACGTTTTGCAATTTTTATCACTTTATTGTCTTCGGAAAACAGCACAGCACTATTATCAATGGTGTACAAGCTATCGGTTTTGTTTTCCTGCGCCAAGGTAGAAGCACAAAACAAAAAGCAGAAAAGGAATATTTCAATCAACCGTTTTACCACAAATTCCGATTTTAAATTTTGTCCATCAATTCCATAATGTTCGTCAGTTCTTCATCACTTCCGAAAGGGATCGATATTTTTCCTTTGCCATCCGGTTGGCAGCTCAACTGAACTTTTGCGCCAAAAAGTTCACTCAAACGAGATTTAAGCTCATCGTACTCTCTTAATTTAACTACCGGATTAAGTTTTGGCTTTAGCTCAAACCCTCCGTTTTCTACGTACTTACGTACAATATCTTCCACTTTCCGAACTGAATAATTGTTTTTAAGTATCGCCTCGTACAAATGCAACTGGGCAGCAGGATCATTCAAACCTAAAATGGCACGGGCGTGACCCATGTCAATTTTCTTATCCTTCACGCCCATTTGTATTTCGGCAGGCAGACGCAGCAGTCGGAGATAATTGGCTATGGTGGTACGTTTTTTCCCCACCCTATCGCTCAATTTTTCCTGTGTAAGTTTATATTCCTCCATCAAACGGTAAAAAGTGAGCGCAATTTCGATGGCATTCAGGTCCTCACGCTGAATATTTTCGATCAGTGCCATTTCCATCACCTGCTCGTCGGCAGCTGTTTTCACATATGCCGGTATGGATTGAAGACCTATCAACTTCGAAGCCCTGAAACGTCGTTCGCCGGCAATAATTTGGTAAGTACCATTGTCGTTTTTACGTAAAGTAATTGGAGAGATGACGCCAAGTTCACGAATGGAAGTAGCCAATTCGGTGAGCGCTTCTTCATCGAAATGCGAACGCGGTTGGTTAGGATTGGCAAAAATCATATCCAGTTCCACCTCGCTTATCGAAGATGATCCATTCGTACTTATATTTTCTGTATCGATTAAAGCGCCTAATCCGCGCCCTAAACCAGTTTTATTTTTCACCATGCTTCTATTTAAGTCGAATTTCTCGATTGTACATCCAGAAATGTTCGGTTATTTTGATTCTTTTGCTATCAATTCTTTTGCTAAATCCATATAATTGCTCGATCCTTTAGATTCAGGATCGTAAAGCAGCACGGGTTTTCCGTGACTTGGTGCTTCGCTCAGACGCACATTTCGCGTAATCACTGTTTCGAAAACCATAGATTGAAAATGCTTTTTCACTTCGCCATATACCTGATTGGCAAGCCGTAAACGATTATCAAACATAGTAAGTAAAAATCCTTCTATTTCGAGTTTCGTATTGAGTTTGCTTTTTATTATCTTTATCGTATTCAATAGCTTACTAATTCCTTCGAGCGCAAAATACTCACATTGCACAGGGATAATGACCGAATCGGAAGCCGTGAGGGCATTCACCGTTATCAAACCCAAGGAAGGAGAACAATCAATCAGAATATAATCGAACTCGGACTTTAAAGGCTCGATTAAGTTTTTCATCACATGTTCTCGATGCTCCATGTTCAGCATTTCAATTTCGGCGCCGACCAAATCGATATGCGATGGAAGTATATAAAGGTTTTCGACCTCGGTAGGATGAATGGCCTGCATCGAGGGTACTCCATCGATAAGACATTCATAAATTGTAAATTCAAGCGTTCGGATGTCAATTCCCAAACCTGAAGAGGCATTCGCCTGCGGATCAGCATCGACCAACAAAATCTTTTTCCCCAGCGTAGCCAACGATGCTGCTAAATTGATGGCAGTTGTCGTTTTTCCTACACCACCCTTCTGATTGGCTAACGAAATTGTTTTTCCCATAAATGCGAAAATAACAGTTAATTTATAGATTGGAAATTTATTTTCTACGGTAAATAAATCATTTTTTAAATTTAACGTTGATCCTTAAAGACATTTTCAACGTAATACAACCACAATAAAGCTTTTAAGATATTTATATTCCTTTATTGATGCCATGTAAAAATTTCATTTATCAACTCTCTGAATATCATTTATATTAACAAACAAAATGCATCATATTTTACCGAATCGCAAAGATAATAAAATAAATTGACCGATTCAACTCAGCACAGCGCCCAAAGTCAGATATAAGGTTTTTTAAGGCATAAAATAAAAATAAGTTGTTTTGAGTATTTTCAAAGGATAAAAGCAAACGGTCACACTCAATTCGGGCTTTAAAACAAGATATGTTATAGTGTGTTGAAGCTGAATATACTGAACAAATACCGAGAAGAATGGGATTAAAATGCTTATCTTTGTTTCTCAAAATCCAGTCTTTTCGGCTCATAATACCGAAATCAAAAATAACAAAATGACGAATAGAAATATATTCCTTGGGCTCATCATCTCTGCCGTTTTAGCCTGTTCAGGTATAGCAGCACAAAAGAAGTTGGTTCTATTTGCTGATTCGGGTCATACAATAGCATACAACCTTGGTGATATACAGAAAATCACATTTACTGCTGATCAGCTTATTATCTCCAATAATAATACGGAGAAGTACGAAAACGCATTTGCCGATATACGCAAAATCACCTTTGAAACGTACAGTGCCATCGACCAGATCAATACTTTTTCATCCGGTTTTGTTCTATCGCCCGTTCCGGCAACCGATCATATTCAGCTGCAATTTTCAGGCTTGTCAAGCGCTATTGCCAAGATACAGATCATTGACATTCAGGGTAAAATGATAGTTGATGTTTCGTCTGAAATTCAAGCGGGCAATAATTCAAAAAGCATCTCCATTTCCGACTTAAAAAGAGGTGTTTACCTGTGTAGGTTGACCAATGGCAACAGCACAAGATCAAAACTATTCATTAAAAACTAAAGCCGGCAGAAGGAATGAAATACATTAGCACATTGATCGTTGGCTTGATTTTGAGTTCAGTTTATGCAAGGGCGCAGGATTCCCTTTTTGTTTCTGACTCAGGAAAAATACTCTACAAACAATCGATAGAAAACATCGACAGCATAAGGCTGAGCGGCACCGCCATCTACGCTCTCGACATTTATAAATCAGGCTTCGTCGTTTACAAAAAAGCTGTGAACGAGATCGATAGCATTACATTTGTACGTCCCACCGAAAGGCCACTTTCATATGTGTTCGACATTGCTGCGCTTCCGGTGCTCACCTTCGACATATCGACAGAAGAGTGGAACAAACTACTCTCTTACTACGATATCAACAGCGATAACGAAGAATACGTCAGATGCGATTTTGCCTTCGATAAAAACAACAACATAGCCACCGCTGCCAACACAGGTCTTCGTATCAGAGGTAACACCAGCCGGCGTCGCCCCGAAGGCAACAGAAACGAATTGCACAATGCCAACAATCCCGATTGGCATCACGCCAGTTTTGCCGTGAAGTTCAACAAATTCACGAAAGGACAAAAGATGGAGGGAGTTGAAAAAATCAACCTGAAATGGTTCAAAGACGATGCCATGTATGTGCGCGAAGTGTATTGTTACGATCTGTTCGAACGATTCGGTGTATGGACCGCTCCGCAATCGAGCTACTGCCGACTGAATATAAAAATCAAAGAAGATGCTAAAACGGCTTATTTCGGCGTTTATCAAATGGTGGAACCTGTTGACGAAGACTACCTTAAGAACCGAAAAAATAAATTGCGGAATGCAAATGGTTTTTTGTGGAAAGCTGCCTGGGGAGCCGACTTTGTGGATGCCGATAAAAACAGAATGGGCATCGAAAACATTACTTTAACAAGCAGCTATACGCCTGTTTATGATTTAAAAACAAACACAACCCAACTCGATAGTGCCAAAAATCAGCTGGTTGATTTCATGACAAAGCTCAACAATAAAACAGGCAACGACTTCAAAACCTGGGTGGACGCTACAATGGACGTTAAACTTTTTCTGAAAACCTATGCAGTGAGTGTAATGTGCGGTATGTGGGACGACTACTGGGCAAACAAAAACAATTTCTATTTTTATTTCGACACTGCCGGAAAATTTTATTTCATCCCTTACGATTACGACAACACCCTTGGCACTTCGCTGCTTATGAACAACTCAGGCACACAGGACCTATTAAACTGGGGAAACAATTCCCATCCATTGGTAAAGAAAATCATCAGCATTCCCGAATATGAAACCCTGTATAAATCCTATATCAACGAACTGGCAAACAGCAACAACGACTATTTCAACGCAAGCAAAAGTGCTGCCCGTATTATCAACTGGCAACAAATGATCAGAGATTACATCGCTAACGACACCGGTGAAGATATGCAAATTACGGACAAACCAGCCTCGTGGGGAAATTGTGGTTTTTACCGTTTACTTGGCAATAGTAATAATTTCTTTGAAGTAAGAGCTGCAAATATTCCAAAATAAAAAATTACTTTCGCAAACTATTTCGTTTTACACTATGAATTTCCAGAAAAAAATAAATATTTACATCTTCCTGGCCATCGCCGGCCTGGCTTTACTGTCAGTTTTCTTTTTCTTCCGCATCGATCTTACCTCGGAAAAGCGCTATAGCATTTCGCAGCCAACAAAAACGCTTTTGGAAAAAGCAAAAGCCCCTCTTGAAGTCAGCATTTATCTCGAAGGTGATTTAAACCCCGGCTTTACCCGATTAAAAAACAGCACAAAAAGTTTGCTCGACGAAATGTCGGTTTATGCCGCCGAAGGAATTGATATGGAATTTATTAACCCATCGATTGCCGCCACACAGGCCGAGCGCGAGCAAAAGTACATGGAACTCGAAGCGGAAGGTATGACCCCAACGGCCATTTACGAACGCGACAAAGAAGGAAAATCAATTCAGAAAATTGTATTTCCATGGGTAAAAATAACTTACGGCAACAAAACAGTTGTTGTAAATCTTCTTAAAAACATTAGAGGCCTTCAGGGGGAAGAAAACCTTAATATCTCGATCGAAAATCTCGAATTTGAAATTACCGATGGCATCCGGAGGCTGATCAATTCGCAGGTATCTAAAATCGCCTTTATCGAAGGGCATGGCGAGTTGAACGAAGCTGAAACCTACGACATAAGCAAAGTACTGAGCCGCTATTTCCAAATCGATCGTGGCACGTTGGCTACCGATGCTACTATCCTCACCGAATACAAAGCAATCATTATTGCAAAACCCACCCAACCATTCAGCGAGTCGGACAAATACATTATAGATCAATACATTATGAATGGAGGAAAGGTGCTTTGGTTGATGGATGGCGTACGTGTTTCGATGGAAAACCTATCTACAACAGGCATTTCGCCGGCCATAGCATTGGACCTGAACCTGGACGATTTGCTTTTTAAATATGGCATACGCATTCAGCCGGTGCTTTTACAGGATGTGCAATGCGCTTCAGTCCCTGTCAATATCGCCCCCGAAGGTACTCAACCCCAGTTTGAACCGACTCCCTGGTTTTTCGCGCCACTGTTACTTACGTCATCCCAACACCCGATAAGTAAAAGCATTACCGAAGTGCGCAGTGAATTTGTTTCGACAATAGAAGTAGTCGGCGAAAATAACAATACAAAAGCTTCGTTACTTTTGGCAACATCGGACAACACGCACGTATTCAGCACACCTGCCACCATTGATCTGAGCGAAACACACGATACAAAAGACAAGAATTACTTCAACATGAGTTATATGCCGGTTTCGGTACTTATGGAAGGAGAATTCGAATCGAACTTTGCGAACCGTATGCGCCCGAAAGAAATCTCAAACGCATTTCCACTGCTTAAGAAAAGCCTGAAAACCCGCCAGATTTTTGTGGCCGATGGCGATATCATCAGAAACGAAACCAACGGAATAGCAAGCGACAGCACCACGCTCCCACTCGGCTTCGACAGGTACATGAATCAGCAATTCGGCAATCGTGAATTTATAGCAAATGCCGTTCTTTACCTTACCGACGACGAAGGATGGATTGACTTGCGTTCCCGTTCGCTGAAACTACGTTTGCTGAACAAACAGCTTGTAAACAAGGAACGTCTGACAATTCAACTCGTCAGCATCCTTACACCTTTGCTTCTGCTCGCCATTTTTGCTGTGCTGTATAACATTTTGCGAAAAAGAAAATATACAAAATAATGTGCCAATAAGATAATGTGCCAATAAGATAATGTGAGAATGTGGCTCTTGTCTTTCAGACGCCTTACCTTGCCTTTCAGACGCTCTACTTTGTCTTTCAGACGCTCTACTTTGCCTTTCAGACGCTCTACTTTGCCTTTCAGACGCTCTACTTTGCCTTTCAGACGCCTTACTTTGCCTTTCAGACGCTCTACTTTGCCTTTCAAACGCTCTACTTTGCCTTTCAGACGCCTTACTTTGCCTTTCAGACGCTCTACTTTGCCTTTCAGACGCTCTACTTTGCCTTTCAGACGCTCTACTTTGCCTTTCAGACGCTCTACCTTGCCTTTCAGACGCTCTACTTTGCATTTCAGACGCTCTACCTTGCATTTCAGACGCCTTACCTTGCCTTTCAGACGCTCTACTTTGCCTTTCAGACGCTCTACTTTGCCTTTCAGACGCTCTACCTTGCATTTCAGACGCTCTACCTTGCATTTCAGACGCTCTACCTTGCATTTCAGACGCCTTACCTTGCCTTTCAGACGCTCTACTTTGTCTTTCAGACGCTCTACTTTGCCTTTCAGACGCTCTACCTTGCATTTCAGACGCTCTACCTTGCATTTCAGACGCTCTACCTTGCCTTTCAGACGCTCTACCTTGCATTTCAGACGCTCCACCTTGCATTTCAGACGCTCTACCTTGCATTTCAGACGCTCTACTTATCATTTCAGAATCCTTACTTACCATTTCAGAATCCTTACTTACCATTTCAGACGCTCCAGTTACCCTTTCAGACGCTCCAGTTAACCTTTCAGACGCTCCAGTTACCCTTTCAGACGCTCTTGCTACCCTTTCAGACGCTCTTGTTACCCTTTCAGACGCTCTTGTTACCCTTTCAGACGCTCTTGTTACCCTTTCAGACGCTCCTGCTACCCTTTCAGACGCTCCAGTTACCCTTTCAGACGCTATCAGTTGTTGAAACATTGAATTGTTGAATCGTCTCCTGAACCCGAAACTCAGAACTCGAAACCCTAAACTCATAACTCAGTACCCTTTAACGTCAAATGATCGGATGACTTTGAGTCATCCGATCATTCACGGTGGATAGGCACAAGCCTGATTATTGGAGTTGAAGCTTTAATTCGTGCAATTCGTTTAAATTCGTGTTAGCATCACTTCTTAATAATCTTATGAACACTTTTAGCCTTGTCGGTAGTCACTTCCATTAAGTACAAGCCATTGTTCAATTGATCGATATCAATCTCCTTTTTATTCGACAGATGCATTTGTAAAGCCCCCTGCAGATCGTAAATTTTTACTGATTTCAGTTCACTGTCCGTTGCAATAAATAGTCGACCTTCGGTGGATGTAGGATACACCTCGCAATCAGTATTTACTTCCAACTCATCAACTGCTGTGTTGAAAATAATTCTTCTGTCGGTATAGATTTTTAATCCACCTGTTGGGATATCGATAGCCATGGATGTATTCGTTACCTGAAGCGTTTCGCCCGATAATAATTCGTACCAGGTTCCTGTTTTTTGAAAACTTGGATTGGCCGAAATACCGGCATCGGTGCGGAAATTACCCAACACCACCATGTTCAAATCGGCATGCGTAAGTGCAATTCGTCGACCTGCATTCCAATCGTAATAACTAATTTGCGTTGAAAAATTCCCTTGTGTAAAAGCAGTAGGATACATTTTTCGCAATGTAATTATTTTTGCAGATGCATCGTAAGCAGCTTTGCGATGTGCCAGATTCAGGTAGCTCCAGATCGATGGTTTGGGATCAGTACGTCCTCCAAAGGAGTTAATCGAATAATCAAAACCCATCTCGCCAAACTGCCAAATCATTTTAGGCCCCGGAATCAATGTGGTGAAAGCAATGTTCAGAGGAACACGGGCAATGCGGGCTATCGAATCGGTCTTCAAACTACCAGCTCCTTCCAACTTTGCTTTATAAAAATTACGTTCTTCATCGTGACTTTCGGCATAACCCACCCAATTGCGCGGTCCGGTATTCATCCTACCGAAATCGCTACTGCTCTGATCACCTTTGGCCGATTGAGAATAAGCATTGCTTACATTGCGCCACAAATACATGCCTTTGTAAGCCAGCTCCAGTTCTTCACTATCAGCACAGAAATGTTCCAGAATAAACATTACATCGGATTTCACAGTTTTGGCTGCATTGTAATATTCTGTTATATTATCAATGCGTGACTGGTCATAAGCAGCAGCTAAGGTTTCATCATAGCCAGTAGAGGTTCTTGAATCTTTTTGCGTTAACCCTTTGGTCAGGTCCAATCGATAACCATCCACTTTATATTCGGTAATCCAATACTGCACCATGCGTTTAAACATTTCTTTGGTACCGGCATAAGTATGATTAAAGTCGTGATTAACGCTGTAAGGATGTGGTGCATCTACGTTAAAAAATGGATTCTGTGTCGAAGTTTTGTTTACTGTACTATTCCACCACAATTTAGCATAAGGATGAATGCCTGTGGCATGATTCAAAACAATATCCAAAATCACTGCCATGCCCCGTTTGTGACATTCATCAATGAATTTTTTATACATCTCGGGACTTCCATAAGCCTTGTCGGGTGCAAAATAATGGTTCGGGTTATAGCCCCAGCTGTTGTTTCCATCAAATTCCTGAATAGGCATAAGCTCAACGGCGGTAATTCCAAGTGTTTTTAAATAATCAAGTTTGGCAATGGCAGCTTCGAGCGAACGTTCTACAGTAAAATCGCGCAACAGCAATTCATAAATGACCATATTTTCGCGCTTCGGCATGCTAAAGTTGGGCACTTCCCAGTTATATGCCGGTTTTGCCGTTTGGAATGTTGCTACTAGTCCTTCTGTTTTTCCTTCGGGATAAGCTTTTAAACCGGGATAAATACTGTAATGCTCATTGATCCATTTGTCATTCCACGGATCGAGCACCAATTCGGTATAAGGATCACTTATTTTTATGCTTCCATCTACAAAATACTGATAAGCGTACATTTTACCCGGAGTCAGTCCGCTAAGGGTGATCCACCAGTAATCGCCATCTTTTTTCATCTGATATTCGTTGAGCTGTGCCCAGTCATTGAATTCTCCGATCACAAAAACATTCGATTTGCCGGGGGCATAAAGTACCAATGTCACAGTGGAATTATCAATGTAATTGATTCCGTTTTTAACGCCTGCTGGTCGTGGTTCAACAGTAACCGGCAGCGGAACACTGATTTTCACGGTGTCGTACACTGTCGTTGCGCCCACTGTTGCCGATGCTACTACCGTATAATCATTGGCAGTTGAAAATGTGTGACTGTAACTAAGTGTTGTTGCAGCGCTTGCTGTTTTCACACTTGTGTTGTTTATCAGCAGGTTCAGATTGGCTGCTGCACTGGCTGCCACACTGAAATCGACAACCGACCCAACTGCTACTGTCTGATTGGTAGTTGGATTTGTAAATGTAACATTGAGTCCGGCTTTGTACACGGGAACAAAAATATCAGCGCCGCCTGTATCTTTTCCTTCTTTCGTTTTATCTCCGCTTCGGAATACGAAACATAATTTTGTCACTTTTTCTTCGGCGGTCAGTCCGTAGTAGCCCGCCATATTGGGAGTGATGAGCAGTTTCCATTTATTAGCTCCTAACGAAGTCAACTTGTATTTGGCTGCGTTATCTCCCCATACCGGGTCATGAACCCATGTGGAAGGACTTGTTTCGGTAAACACTCCGGTATGCGCATACACATCTCCGGTATAATCTTTTAGTCCGGCAGTACCTTTGGTGGCATCAAAAACAACTTCAACCGGCCCTGTATAATCGTCGGTAATAATCGTCGGGGTTGTTGTAACTATTTGCGACCAGGCAAAAACAGATACCAACAAGACAAGCAAAGTAAGTGTAGATTTCTTCATACTAAGAATATTCATTTAAAGATTTAATTGACAATGGAATGAATTGAAAACTCCACAAATATAGAGATTTATACCTATGTCATTTATCTAACAAACAAAATAAAGGATTAGTTTTCAATGCAAACGTTTGCAATAATGATTGCTTATTTTAAAACATCAAGACCAGAAAGATATTATTTTTTACTTTATCTTTGAATGCAACTGCAAAATACTCTTAATTATCAATTCGAAACTAAAATCACACTGTATGAAAAACAAAATAATCCTTAGCGTTCTCCTTGCTGCCTTTCTTTTGTCGTGCCCATATGTAACTGCTTCCACTCCTTTCGACCAACCACCTACCTGGGCCAAACAAGCCATTTGGTATCAGATTTTTGTGGAAAGATTCAACAATGGCGACAAAACAAATGATCAGAAAATTGAGAATACAATCGTTGAAAATATGAATATAATTCCTCCGAAAGGTTGGAAAACAAGTGAATGGACAGGCGATTGGTTCGGAAAAGATGAATGGATGAAAGGCTCGGACAAATCGTTCAGTGATTTGCTGCAATACCGGCGTTACGGTGGCGACCTGCAAGGCGTGCTCGACAAACTCGACTATTTACAGGAATTAGGCATTAATGCTATTTACATTAATCCTATCAACGATGCCCCATCGCTTCACAAATACGATGCCCGCAATTATCATCATATCGACATTAACTTCGGCCCCGACCCCGAAGGCGATTTGAAAATAATGGCACAGGAAAATCCGGCCGATCCCAACACCTGGCAATGGACTGCTGCCGACAAATTATTTCTGAAATTGGTGAACGAATGTCATCAACGGGATATCAAAGTAATCATGGACTATTCATGGAATCACACAGGAACGATTTTTTGGGCGTGGCTCGATATTCTTAAAAATCAATCGGCATCCGCATACAAAGATTGGTACAATATCTCCTCTTTCGACGACCCTGCAACTCCCGAAAACGAATTCAAATATGATGGCTGGTACGGAAACGCTTATATGCCTGAGTTCAGAAAAACGGAAATCAAAGGAGAGCGGATTGGAGGAAAACCTTACGAAGGAAATATCGACGATGGCGCCAAACAACATATTTTTGATGTAACACGCCGCTGGCTGGCTCCCGATGGCGACTTATCGAAAGGAATTGATGGTTACAGGCTTGATGTGGCCGACCAAATCGGGCTTGCATTCTGGCGCGACTACCGAAAGTTTGTTCGCTCGGTAAAAGACGATGCCTACCTGATTGGCGAAATATGGTGGGAGAAATGGCCGAATGTGCTAATGGATCCAACGCCATACATGCATGGCGATATGTTTGATGCCGTAATGTTTTATCAGGTGTACCGTCCGGCACGTTACTTTTTTGCCAACACCCAACACAGTATAGATGCCCGCCAGTTGAAGGACAGCTTGCAATATCACTGGAACAAGCTCGACAAACAAAACCTGAAAGCCATGATGAATGTTTCGTCGTCGCACGATGCTCCACGATTGCTGACTGATTTTTATAACCCCAACAATTATAAATATCACGCCAATCCGAACGAAAATCCCGCCTACAAAACCGGAAAACCTGATAAAGAAAGTTATGCAAGGCTTCGGTTGTACCTTATCCACTTGTTTACAACAACGGGAGCACCACAAATATGGAACGGCGAAGAAATGGGAATGTGGGGTGCCGACGATCCTTACGGACGCAAACCACTGATGTGGAAAGAAATGAAATTCGAACCCGAGAACCGAAACAATATTTCGAAGCAAAAACCTGTTTACGATAAAGTACGTTTCGATCAGGCGACTTTTAATTTCTACAAAAAGCTGATTCAGATACGAAAAGAAAACTCCGTACTTGTGGATGGCGAAACTGATTTTTTGTTGACTGAAGGTAAAAAACTTATTTACAAAAGGTATACTGATGCGTCCGAAATTATCGTTGTATTTAATTTGGAACCCAAAACTCAAACAGTACAACTTGCAGACGGGAATTATGTGGATTTAATCACAGGCAAAAGCATAAACGGCAAAAGCCTGAAAGTAAAAAGCCTGGAAGGATTCATTCTGAAACAAAATAACTAATGCGAATCAGGAGTTGAAAATAATTCTATTGGTATAGGCGCTTAGACCGCCCAATGATTTGTTGGCTGTAAGCCAATTATATTCTAGCCCAATGGCAAAGCCTTGGGTTAGATGATAAACATACGAAATATGCGCCCTGCAAGGGCAAAATAATAATAATATTGCCCTTGCAGGGCGCATGTCACTTTCTATTATTACAGCCCCAAGGCTTTGCCATTGGGCTAGGATATATTGCCACTTTGTGGCGAATATTGGGATAAGCATGAAGTTGTCCCATATAAACAAGATGAAAATGTTATTCAAACCATCTATAATAGACATTTATTGGGGCGGTCTAAACGCCTATACCAATAATTCTATTTCGCTTACAGTAAATTATTTCCCGTAGGCTTCGGCGTGAGCGTTCGACTGAGACTATTTTCAATTCCTGATTCACATAACAAACAAAACAAGCAGCTAAAGATGTTCTCTTTAGCTGCTTGTTTTATAATTATTGTTGGCAGGCGCTTTACTTCACCCGCTTGGCACTTAAAATCCGCACATTCTCAATGGGTCGGTCAAGCTTTCCGGTCTTTACTTTCGAGATATTACTAACAATCTCGATGCCTTCGATCACCTCGCCAAAAACAGTATATTCGCCATCCAAATGCGGCGTTCCACCTATTGTTTTATAATCGTTGCGCTGTTGTTCGGTAAATTTAAATGCTTTATTTTTGAGCATCTCAGCTTTTACTTTCGCCAAAACATCCGATTGTATTTCAGCTAATTTCTTCTGATTTCCTTCTTTTTTATACTTCTCTATTTCGGTTTTTTGCTGATTCTCAAATTGTAGCTGAAGTTTGAGCTCCAACTTTTTATTTTTCGAAATCTCTATCGAGTCCAACTGATGATCGGTAAAAATATGCCCTTTCACAAGGTAAAACTGTGCTCCCGAAGAAGCTCTTTCCGGGTTGGTATCATCTCCCTGACGGGCAGCAGCCAAAGCTCCTTTTTTGTGATAATACTTTGGATATACAATTTCGGCCGGCACTGTATATTTCACATCTCCCGATCCGAGCATCGCTCTTTTTCCTGCATTTTTCGAGTCCGGATCACCTGCCTGTATCATAAAATCGGCTATCACTCGATGAAACAGAACCCCTTCGTAGAAACCCGCTTCAACAAGTTGAACAAAATTATTGCGATGCTTCGGAGTTTCAGCATAAAGTTTTACGACAATAGTCCCTTCGGTTGTTTTGAATTTAATCACAGGTTCGTTATCGTTTCGCTGAGAACACGAACTTGCAATTAATGCATTCAACAATAAAAATACAATCGTTTTTTTCATAAAATCTATATTAAAAGTGCGTAAAAAACAACCGCAAAAATAATCATTATTTTAGAAATTGTTTTAAAATAAATATCAATCCAAATATAACTTGTTTATCAAGGCATTAAACATAAATAAAAGAAAGTAAGTAGTTGGAATAATATAATACACCATTATTTTGGTATTATGGATTAATATTCGTATATTTGTCTCAACATGAGATATATAAAACTAAAAACAGAGGATATTGAGCTATTGGAATTGCTTGTCAAAACTAGCACCAACAATACCATAAGAAAACGTAGTCAGTGCCTTCTTTTATCACATCAAAAACGCACAATTAAAGATTTAGCGATGATTTTTGATGCTGAAAGGAAAACAATTGAGAGGTGGTTTGATAAGTGGGATTCGGAAGGTGTCAATTCGCTGTCAATTGCTTCTGGACGAGGGGTTAAAACCAAACTAAAAGGTTTTGAAGAAGTAATTGGACAACAAATTGAACTTCATAATCGCAACATAAAAAACATACTTACTTTTCTAAAAGAAGAACATAATATAATCGTCTGCAAAAGAACTTTGCGGAATTTTTTAAAAGATGCTCGGCTATAAATGGAAAAGAGCTCGACTTTCCTTGAAACATAAGCGTAATAAGGACGAATTTGAACTTAAGCAAGAACAAATAAATGACCTTAAACAACTGGAAGATAGTGGATATATTGACCTTTATTTTGGCGATGAAAGTCATTTCGGACTTACGCCAAATGTGCCATATGCTTGGCAGTTAAAGGAAAAGCCATTATTGCTGCCAGCAGCCAAAGGTAAATTTCTAAATGCTGTTGGCTTAATGTCTCGTAAAAACGATTTGTTTTTTCAAGTACTTGAATCAACTTTCAATACTGATAAAATTATTGATTTTATGAATAGTTTTGTTGAACAAATAAACAAAAAAACAGTGGTAATACTTGACAATTCACCTATTCATAAATCAAACAAATTCATGGCGAAAATCCAAGAATGGAAAGAAAAAGATGTTCTTATTTTCTTTTTACCTCCATATTCACCTGAGTTGAATTTAATCGAGATATTGTGGAGAAGAATCAAGTATAATTGGATACCACTTGATGCTTATCTCTGTTTTCAGAATCTCAAAGAACGCTTGTCGTTTGTGTTGAATAATTTCGGCACAAAATACGACATTATATTTTGACCATTACTTATCTTCAACGATCCATACTTATAATTGACAAAAAACAGCAACTAACTTAAAGAAAACAAATCAAAACATAAAAAAAATTATACTTTTGTGATTAAATCATTACAGTAAATCTATGTACGAAGCACTACAGCAATTAGACCCTATAAAAATAAACTTTTCGGCATCAGGCATGTTTGCAATTAATATTATTCTGAGTTTCATCATGTTTGGTGTGGCTTTAGGCATAAAACCTGCAGAATTTAAAAACTTAATCAAACAACCAAAGTCCTTAATTCTTGGACTTATTTCTCAAGTAGTTGCACTTCCGTTCATCACATTTATATTGATTATTACACTGAGCAATTATATAACACCCACAGTGGCAATGGGTATGATTTTGGTGGCGTCGTGTCCGGGCGGAAACATTTCTAACTTTATGTCGTCACTCTCAAAAGCAAACACCGAACTTTCGGTAGGATTGACAGCCGCTACCACACTCTTGGCTACAATTACTACTCCTTTCAATTTTGCTTTTTGGGGTGGTTTATATGTCAACTTTATCAGCAAACATGCCAAACACATGCTACAACCGCTGGAGATTGACAATGGGCAAATGTTCGAAACCGTGTTTATTTTGCTTGGCATTCCTTTGGTAATAGGCATTTTCTTTTCGCATTATTTCCCCAAAATCACCGAGAAGCTCAAAAAACCAATACAAATACTTTCCATCGTTTTCTTTATTGCAATGGTAATCATGGCATTTGCCAATAATTTCGATCTGTTTCTAAAATATATTTTCTATGTTTTTATTATCGTTCTGGTTCATAATTTCTTGGCATTTGTAACAGGTTTCTCTATCGCTTCAATTTTCAAATTACCAAATGCCGACCGACGTACGCTGACCATCGAAACGGGCATTCAGAATTCCGGTCTTGGTTTGGTATTGCTTTTCAATCCCAAAATTTTCCCTCCGGAGTTGGCCTTGGGTGGAATGCTTTTCATAACAGCATGGTGGGGCATTTGGCACATTGTTTCGGGCCTTAGCCTATCGCTTTACTGGAACAAAATCGAGCCTAAATAATACTCAATTTTTATGTCGAAAATATACGAATTACCGCTTTCATTCCGGTTGGTAAAAAAATACATCCGGTTCACTTTCAAACGGTTCTACAGCGAATATATAGTACTTGGCAAAGAAAACATACCCACCGAAGGCCAGGTAATTTTTGCCCCCAACCACCTCAATGCACTGATGGATGCGTTGGCCGTGCATTCAGTTTCTCCCGACAATTATGCGACGGTCTTTCTGGCCCGTGCCGATATGTTCAGGAAAAAAACCTTAGCCCGAATTTTAAGAGCATGTAAAATAATGCCGGCTTTCAGAATCAGGGATGGCATTGAAAATCTTGGCAAAAACAATGAAGTCTTTGATCAATGCGTCGAAGTGCTCGAAACTAATAATGCTATGGGCATCATGCCCGAAGGCAATCAGGAACTCGAACGGAAAATCCGCCCCTTGGTGAAAGGTATTTTCAGGGTTGCTTTTTCGGCTCAACAAAAAATCGGCACTTCAGGAAGCGTAAAAATCGTTCCTATCGGCATTGACATGGGCGATTTGTACAAGTTTGGCAAACATATTATTATAAACATTGGAGTTCCGATTGATGTTTCTGAATACATGACAAGATATGATGAAAATCAACCGGCTACCACCAATGAAATTCGCAGCGATCTGAGCATTGCACTTGAAAATTTAGTTGTAAATTTAAATACAGAGCAGTATTACCCGGCTTTTGAAGTGGCGACTCAACTCTGCAATACATCGATGCTCGAAAGCATGCAACTTAAAAAAAACACAGTAAATCTGTTTTATGCCAGACAGGAGATTGGACGTAAATTAGTGAAGATAGAACAGACCCATACAGAACTTGCCCAAAAGCTGGACACTTTATGTACTGATTTTGAACATTTAAGAAAAAAGCTGAATTTACATATCAATAATTTCGAACATCAATCAGTTCGTTCTGCTTCGACGGCGCTCAAAACATTAGGACTATTGCTTTTATCACCCGTTTTTCTCATTGGTTTTGCACTTAACTTTCTGCCGTTTTTCACTCCCGTCATTGTTCGCAAAAAAATGAAAGTAAAATTCGAAGGATTCTACACCTCCATACATTATGGCGTTGGAATACTTATTTTCCCCATTTTTTATCTTTTACAAGCCATTTTATTTTTCAGCATTTCCGGCCTCAACTGGTGGTTGATTTTGCTATTTATTCCTCTGGAATATCTTTCGGGCAAGTGGGCTTTCAGTCTTTATAAACATTACAAAAAAACAATAGGAGAAATCAATCATTCGATTGTAAAAACAAAAAAAGAAAAAGACTACAAGCGTTTATTGCAAATCCGTTCGGCCATCATCGATATAGTAATGAAGTAACAAAAAAAGGATGAACTGTAAAAATTCATCCTTTTTTATTTTGTTTAAAGTCAGTTATTCCTGCTTTCCCCTTAAAAGATGGACAACGCCTTTTCGGGAATGCTTTTCTCCATCGGCGCCTACAGCTTCAATCACGTATAAATAAGCACCTTCTTTGGCTTTTTTTCCATTGATAGTGCCATCCCAGCCTTTTTGTGGATCGGTCCAAAAATAAAGTTGCCGGCCCCAACGATTAAAAATCCAGCATTTAAAGGATAGGATAGATTTATAAGCCACTCTGAATTCATCGTTCAGTTCGTCACCATTATCGGGCGTGAAAACCGGAGGCACCTGAATATCGGAAGTTGTTATTTTCACTGTTACCGAATCGGTACTACTGCAAAATTCATTGCTTGCAGTAAGCTTTACGACATAAGTTCCAGACTCGGTAAAAGTATATCGTTGATCCTGATCGGCACGGCTAAACAACAAGCTGTTATCCTTTGTAATTTGCCAGTTGTAATACTTGCTTGCCGGCGTATTGGCATTGCCCACGAACATAATATCGAGGGGCGCCGAACCTGAAAGAACAGTGGCATTATGAGGACGTTCATCCTCCTGAAGTTCCTCACGCACTGCAGTAGTTGTAGTAATATGACTTTCGACCCTGACTGCCGAATACAACTGTGACTCGAAAAATGGAAGAGGCGAAATCGATAAATCGCTGGCAAACTGATCGCCTTCGATCCTGAATTTAGTATCGCACAATGGAACATCTGTGAGATATATTTCTGACTTAGGTAATTTCAGACTTTCGGTAATCACTTTGTCATTCCATTTTTTATCCGAACTCCATTCTTTTGTGTTGTACGTAAGTTTGAATTCTCTATCGATAGTATAAATAACGCCATTTATCGATTTATATTGAATCGAAGGAATATTTGCATTTAATTTCAACTTCAATTCATCACACTGATTTTTAGACTGATCGTCGGCAGCCAAAGACACAAAATTTGGTATGTAGTCCTGATAATCGATCACCCAAATCGTAGTTTTAACGCCATCAACATCTAAAATATAACCGCTGGCATTCTCAATGTTGAAGTTCTCGGCCTGATTGCCAATCGAATTCGCAGGCTCCGAAAATTTATACCAATTGATTGTAGTATAGTTTCCATTATATTTCAAAGAATTAGATGAAGTTAAGCCATTGAATACAAATAAATAATCAATATTATCATATACTTTATGATAAGACTTATAGTTGCCGGTAGCTGTCACTTGTCCGAAGATCAGAACCGTTGAGAGAAGTGATAAATAAATCAGAAATATTTTTTTCATGGATATTTAAATCTATTGGCCATTGTTATTACTGCAAATGTACATCTTTCTCTTCAAAAACAAAAAAAACATTCATTTATTGCCGTTCTACACAGTTCAAAGCATATTTTTTGTACATTTGCAAAGCTAAAATGCAAAATTGGTTTTTTGCATATTTACGTATCGAATTAAATATGTGCTGTTTAGCCTTAACGGGTAAATTGAATTTATTCATCATTACATTCAAATTTCATGAAAAGTACTTTGCTCAAAACTCTCCCGATATTACTGATGTTCATCTCCTTACAATTATGGGGTCAACAGGATGAATTTCCGGTAAAGAAACTCAATGGGATAGAATATTACGTTTACATAGTGCAACAGGGAGAAGGCTTATACTCTATCAGCAAGCGCTTTAATGTTTCTCAAGCCGAAATAAACAACCTTAATCCACAGATCCATGAAGGTTTAAAGGCCGGACAGGAAATTCTGATTCCGACGAATCAGAAAAACATAAAAAAGACAATCACTTCGCCGCAAGCACAAAAATCTGACAAAGAAAAAACTGTTTCCAAAAAACAGACGGAAATCGTGAAACATGTTGTATTGAAAAAACAGACGCTTTTTGCGATCAGTCGTATCTACAACATCTCTATCGACGACATAAAAAAACAAAATCCGGAGGTTGAAAACGGACTTAAAGAAGGAATGATATTGAACATTCCGATTGACGATGCTACGAAAGCTGAAACCGAAAAAATTAACAAACAATCAGCAACTGCCGAAAAAGAAATCAAACAATACTATAACCGAAAAACAAAGGATACCATCGCTTATAAAGAACATAAAGTTAAAAGCAAAGAAACTTTATACTCGATCAGCAAACTATATAATGTAGAGATACAGGATATTATCAATTTAAATCCAAAATCAGACGACAAGCTGAAAGTAGGATCTACATTAAAGATTTTAAATAAACCGGTTTCAAAACCCACGCAAAAGGAAAATACGATTGACAATTCTAAAACTAAGGTTGATGATCTAAGGTTCAACACCCGTATATTCGAGTCGGTCGAACCAAATAAAACGCCATTCAAAATTGCTTTTTTGCTACCTTTCATGCTCGAAAACAACAAACACGATGCTTCGAACGATAAATTTACTGAGTTCTATGCGGGAGCATTGATTGCCATTCAGGAAGCGAAAGAACATGGGATTTCGTTCGAAATTTGGACATTCGACACCGAAAAAAGTGAAGAAAAAATTCAGGAGGTACTTCAAAATCCCGAACTAAAAAACATGGATTTAATCATTGGGCCGGCCTATACCAACCAGATCTCTTATGTAAGTGATTTTTCAAAATCGAACAAAATCAACACTTTAATTCCTTTCTCATCAAAAGTGTACGATGTAAATGTAAATCCTTATCTGTTCCAGTTCAATCCTGGAATTGATGTGGAAGTAAAATTCGCTTCCGACCTGATGAACAATGAGTATAAAACCGACAACATTATATTTTGTGAAGTGCCAGCCGTTAGTATTCTGGACGATGGGTATGAATTTTCATTTGAACTTCAAAATGAACTCAGAAAACACAAAAGAGAATTCAACAAAACAGATCTGCTTAACGAAAATGTGGGTGCAGTTGAGAAATTGCTCGAAAAAGGCAAAAAAAATGTGATCTTCTTCAACACTGATAAATATTCGTTGGTGTCAAATTATGTCGACTCTTTGAATATGATGGAGAAAAACAAAGAGATTGTTTTTTTCACACAATATAGTTGGCTCAATATCAACCAGTCGATCAGTTTTAGCATTGCTCCATTTAACACAGAACCTTTAAACACTGAGTTCAACCTCTACAACAAACAGTTTTCGAATTATTTCAATTGGAAAACAACTTCAAATACACCTAGATACGATATTTTGGGTTATGACTTGACCAACTATTTTGTGGCGCTGATGTACAACTATGGCAATAGCTTCTCAAACAAAAAGAACAAATTACCTGTTGCATCCGGTATACAATCACAATTAAAGTTTGAGCGTGTAACCGATAAAACCGGGTATATAAATAAACAGTTGTACTACATTTTTCGAAAATAAACAAACGCTACACAATCAGGCATTCTATCTCTTCAATATGAAATCAAAAATAAATCTCATCATATTCACCCTTGCAATCTTGGTCATTCCAAAAATTGCCGCCCAAAAACCAACATTTGAACCTGAAGTTTATTTGGGACTCAATGGTGGTATGACTGCCTCCATGCTGTATTTTAACCCTACAGTAAGTCAGTCTTTCCTGAAGGGTTACAACGGAGGTCTTGTGTTTAGATATATTGGAAAGAAAAGTCTTGGCGTTCAGGCCGAACTGAACTATTCACAGCGTGGTTGGCAGGAGAGTGATGGACTGTATACCCGCCAGCTTAATTATATTGAACTGCCTTTTATGACTCATTTCAATTTTGGTAATCAATTTCGATATTTTTTTAATATAGGTCCTAAAATAAGTTATCTACTCTCGGAGGATATTCTTATTGACAACACTCAAAACTCAACTGCCGAGCAGCACATCAAAGCGGTGGAAAATCCATTCGATTATGGATTCTGTCTGGGACTCGGTGCGTTGGTCAAAATAAAGAAACAGGTTTTTCAAATAGAAGCCAGAGGAAATTACAGTATCAGCACTGTTTTTTCTGATGCCAAAAAAGATTATTTCAATTATTCGAACAACATCAATGTATCGGCTAATTTCGCGTGGCTCTTTCAACTGAAATAATTTTTTCCTCTGAATTCATTCATCTCTCTTTTTGTACAAAACGACCACCATTTCCGTCTTTTTGTACACTCTTTTTCTCACTCCAAATCAATATCTTTGTAAAACTTATTTTTAGTAATCGATTAATTCATGTTAATTAGTCGTATTTATTTTTGCATCCCATAAAAAATTAGTATTTTTGGTCGACCAATTAAGAAACTAAGTATTTTCAAAATAAAAATCGTATTTATAAAAGACATAAAAAATATAAAGCATGAAAACGAATTATGAATTACGCTATGCATCTCATCCCGAAGATGCAAAAAAGTATGACACATCCCGTTTAAGGAAAGAATATCTGATTGAAAAAATCTTTTCGGGAAACGAAGTAAATATGGTTTACTCCTTGTACGACCGCTTGGTGGTAGGCGGTGCAATGCCTGTAAACGAAATACTTACATTAGAATCTATTGATCCGCTCAAATCTGATTATTTTCTGTCCCGACGTGAATTCGGTACTTTTAACGTAGGTGGCGCAGGTAAAATCACTGTCGACGGAAAGATTTTTGAACTGGGATTTAAAGAAGCCTTGTACCTTGGAGCAGGCAATCGTGTAGTCACTTTCGAAAGCCTTGATGCCGCAAATCCAGCTAAATTTTATTTTAATTCAGCGCCGGCGCATAAAACATTCCCCGACAGAAAAATAACTAAAGCCGATGCTATTGTAATGGAACTTGGATCGTTGGAAACTTCGAACCACAGAAATATAAACAAGATGCTGGTATCTCAGGTATTAGAAACTTGTCAGCTTCAGATGGGAATGACAGAACTTGCTCCCGGAAGTGTATGGAACACCATGCCGGCCCACACACATAGTCGCAGAATGGAAGCTTACTTCTATTTTGAAGTTCCCGAATCAAATGCTGTTTGCCATTTTATGGGTCAACCTGACGAAACCCGCCACATTTGGATGCAGGGCGATCAGGCAGTTATTTCTCCCGAATGGTCCATACATTCAGCAGCAGCAACAAGCAATTACACCTTCATTTGGGGAATGGCAGGCGAAAACCTTGATTACAGCGATCAGGATTTCAAAAAAAATACAGAGCTCAGATAAATAAATAGTTACAGTCGCAAGACTATTTACTAAATTTTACTTTTAGAAAACAAATCATAAAATGTTATTACTTTCTTAGATATTAAAAAACTTACAAACAAAAAAAATATGAACCAATTTGATTTAACAGGAAAAGTAGCCCTTGTTACAGGCGCTTCTTATGGTATCGGTTATGCTATTGCCTGTGGTTTGGCCAAAGCAGGTGCAATTATTGTGTTTAATGACATCAATCAGGACCTGGTAAACAAAGGACTTGAGGCATACAAAAGTGAAGGAATTAAGGCACATGGATATGTTGCCGACGTTACCAACGAAGACCAGATCAACAGCATGGTAGCTCAGATTGAAAAAGAAGTTGGAGTTATTGATATTCTGGTAAACAATGCAGGCATTATCAAACGTATTCCTATGATTGAAATGACAGCTGCAGAGTTTCGTCAGGTCATTGATATTGACCTGAACGGTCCATTTATCGTATCGAAAGCCGTACTTCCGGGTATGATTAAAAAAGGTGCAGGAAAAATAATCAACATCTGCTCCATGATGAGCGAGTTAGGCCGCGAAACTGTTTCGGCTTATGCAGCCGCCAAAGGCGGTTTAAAAATGTTGACAAAAAATATTGCCTCTGAATATGGTGAATTCAATATTCAATGTAACGGCCTCGGCCCGGGTTATATAGAAACACCTCAAACAGCGCCAATACGCGTTGCAGGTCATCCATTCAACGAATTTATTATTGCCAAAACTCCTGCTGCCCGTTGGGGAAAAACCGAAGACCTGGTAGGACCTGCAGTATTTCTGGCTTCACCCGCTTCGGATTTTGTAAACGGTCACGTGCTTTATGTCGACGGCGGTATTTTAGCATATATTGGAAAACAACCAAAATAACTCGCGATTTATTCATTTTCAATCAAAGATATAAAAATGAAATTAAACGGATATTTACTATTTACTTCTCTCTTCCTTTGCTCTTGTATGTCCGGTCAACGTAGCCTGATCGTACAAAACACAACTGCCAACGATCGGAAAGCTGAAATGGTAGAAGTAACAGTTTCGAACCTGAAGGTCAGCTTTGATAAGAAAACATATGTTCTGAAAAATAAAGATCAAGTCGAAGTTCCTTATCAATTGGTTTACGAAGGAAATAAAAAGCCTCAATACCTGATTTTTCAAGCAGATGTTAATGCTAATAGTGTCAGCACATTTACTCTTTCGGAAGGGAAACCTGCCGCTACTGAACCTAAAACTTCATCCCGGTATGTACCCGAACGCAAGGACGATTTTGCATGGGAAAACGATTTGGCAGCCTACCGCATGTATGGTCCGGCATTAGCCAACGAAAATCCAAGTAACGGAGTTGACATCTGGCTCAAACGTACCAGCCAGCTTGTAGTGGACAAACGATATCGCGACGAACTTCAGAATAGATTAACTTATCATGTCGACCATGGCGATGGACTGGACTGCTACAAAGTAGGTCATACACTCGGGGCCGGAGGTATAGCTCCTTATGTTGATGATAAATTGTGGATTGGAAATCATTTCGACACTTATAAAGTGCTTGAAAACGGCCCGCTCCGTTCTACATTCGAATTGACTTATGATTCAGTGCTTGTAGGTAATGAAAATTACAAACAAACCATCCGAATCAGCACAAATGCAGGAACAATACTTAACAAAGCTGTTGTTCGGTACGAAGGAGCCAAACAAACAATGAAACTCACCGGAGGGATTTTTCTTCATGATGGAAAGGGTTCGCTAAAAGATAAACCCGAAAAAGGTTTTATAGCTTATGCCGAAAATGCTGTCTCGGATGCAGGATTACCTTCGGGTCGCAATTACATTGGCGTTTATATTCCGGACAAAAAAACCGCAAGCTTGAAAGATGGTTCGCATATTTTATTGGGCGCCGATTACAATGTGGGTGAAGAATTTACATATTATTTTGGCGGAGGCTGGAGTAAATGGGGTTATGCAAATGACAATGAATGGTTTAAAGCCATGGAAATATTCACCGAAAATGTAAAGTATCCATTGAAAGTATCAGTAAAATAAATTTTAGAATTTATTCCATTCATTCCCTGTTTCATTTATTGAAGCAGGGAATTTTTTTATTGATGAACAGGGGTTTAAAACACATTATCAGCACTTTCATTTTTCAACTAAAATCAGTACTTTTGCAAATCAATTTAAATATCAAAAGGCTAAGAATGGTCATCCTACATATAGAAACCTCCACCAATGTTTGTTCGGTTGCGCTGAGCGAAGCATCAGAATGTATTTTCAAAACATCAAATTACGATGGAATGAATCATGCAGCATTGCTTAGCCTTTTTATCGAAAAGGCGTTGAATTTACTAAAAAAAGAAAACAAAAAATTAGATGCAGTAGCTGTGAGTAGCGGACCCGGATCGTACACCGGCTTACGCATAGGAGTTTCTACCGCCAAAGGATTGTGCTACGGGCTTGGAATTCCATTAATTGCTGTAAGCACACTCGAAACTATGACTCAGGCAGCGATACTAAGCGTTGGCACTTCTGATCATTTTCTCTTCGCCCCAATGATTGATGCAAGGCGCATGGAGGTTTATACTGCCTTTTACGACGCACAACTACAAAAAACGAGAGAAATAAGTGCCGACATAATCGACGAAAACTCATACAGAGAAACGCTTGCCAGCCAAAATGTGTATTTCTTTGGCAATGGCGCAGAAAAATGCAAAGCTGTGTTCGTTCATCCTAACGCGCATTTCATTGATAATGTCGTTCCCCTGGCCAAGAACATGATACCTATGGCCGAACGGGCCTTTGCCGAGAACCGTTTTGAAGACGTGGCCTATTTCGAACCATTTTATCTGAAAGAATTCTACACCACAGCCCCAAAAAAAAATCTCTGAATTCGTTCACTCAATCGTGAAAGCATCCAGAGATTTTTTATTCAATAAAAAACTTTTTTATTTCTGAACCAATACCCAGGCATCAGCAAAACGAGTTTTAATCTCGTTGATTTTGGCACGAGCCTGATAATATTCGTTGAATGAAGCAATTAATACCCGAAACATACCTTGTTCGTTCACAACAACAATGGCTTTGTTTCCTTCGCTAAGCAAAGTGGATTGCAAACCCTTGGCATTTGTTTGGCTTTTAAAACTTCCCACCACAACATGGTACCTGAATTTTAATGCAGCAGCATCACCATCGGAAATAGTGAATGACTCATTGCGAGTCACTTCCTGCTCATACGAAACAACTTCGGGTGTAGTATTGACTGTTGTACTTGGAGTTGTAGCTGTTGTTGAAGCGGCAGGAATATCAGCGCCCTTTATTTCAGCCACTTTTTGTTTTGATTTACATGCAGTTCCTGTCATTGCTACAATGGCTAATGCAAGAAAAAACCTGATTGTTTTGTTCATAATTTCTATTATTTATGTTGCTTGTTATTTGAGTTGCAAATATGCTTAAAAAAAAATTGTCAGCCAACAATTTACAAATGTTTTAATAAAAAACAACGAAAATAGCTAAACAAAAAAGCCGTTTGGCTTGTTAAACGAGTATAATTAAACAAACAATAATTCATTAAAATAAAAAGAACATTATGAAATTTACTTTGCCCGAATTGCCTTATGCACACAATGCATTGGAACCAATTATTTCAGAAAAAACTATCGCTTTCCATTATGGAAAACACCATTTGACTTATGTAAATAACTTAAATGGATTAGTGGTTGGAACTGAATTTGAAAATGCTGATTTAGACACCATTGTAAAAAAATCAGAAGGACCTGTATTTAACAATGCAGCTCAAATTTGGAATCATAATTTTTACTTCTTCTCATTAACACCCAACAAGGGAAGCAAACCGAGCGAAAAAATAGCTGCTGCCATTGATGCTGCATTCGGTTCGTTCGATGCTTTTAAAGATGAATTTGGGAAAGCTGCCATTACCGTATTTGGTTCAGGCTGGGCCTGGCTGGTAAAAGATGCTGAAGGAAAGCTTTCAATCGTAAAAGAAAGTAACGCCGGAAATCCTATGACCCGCGGACTTACTCCACTTCTTACTTTCGACGTTTGGGAACATGCCTATTACATTGACTATCAAAACCGCCGTGCCGACTATGTAGCTGCACTATGGGATTTGGTTGACTGGAATGTTGTTTCTTCGAGATACTAATAATTACAGATTTATTTACACACAAAAACGAGAATGTCTTTTCTACGACATTCTCGTTTTTTATTTTATTCTGTCGGCCAGGAAAGGATATTTCTGAATGATTTCGTTCTTTCTTTTCTCAGCATTTTCTTTGAAAAGCGCATATTCAGGCGACAAAGGGTGCAACGGTCGGTGAGCTCTGTCGGCAGCCAGTTGTTCAAGCTTTTTCATCAACTGAAGTGTTTCTTCGCTAAAAACCGATGCGGAGAATTTAGTCCAGATATATTCCACTGCAACATCCGAAGGGTGAAGCATGTCAGAAGCATAAAAACGATAATCGCGCAATTCGTCCATCAAAAGCTCATAGGCAGGAAAATAATGGACATTATCGAACTGGCTTTGAAGCGCATCCACGGCAAGTAGTAAAGTGCTTTTGCTGATTGTATTTTCATGAGCGCCGTCTTTCCAGTGACGGATAGGGCTTACGCTGAACACGACATTTAAATTTGGATATAACGCTTTTAGTTTCGTCAGCAAATCCGAATAAGCCTCTGTAATTTCGTCAACAGTCAGTCGGCGGCGATTGAATTTCCCGGACGGCAACTTATGACAATTGGAAACCACTCTCCCACTCTCTTTATCGGTAAAAACCCAGGCAGTTCCAAAAGTAATTAAAAGTACATCCGTGATTTTAATAAATTCTGAAGCAAAAGCAATACGTTCATTCATTTTCGAAAGACACAGCTCGCTACTTACATCCGAGAATGAACTGCTGTGTGCGAAGCTATGCCACAATGACTTGTATTCAAAAATATCGGATGCGGTAAATCTCTTATTCTCGATCAACAAATTAATGCTATTCAGAATAGACACCGGGTTATACAACACACCGAAAGGGTTGATTTCTGTTTTGAAAAATACGTTTTTCATTTTCAGACCCATATTTTCGGAAAAACACGAACCTAAAGTGAGAATATTACTTTGGTAGTCCATCCGAAACGAATAAGGTTTAATATCGATGGTAGTTCTGAACATACTTATTAATTTAACTTTGAGATATTGTGCTGAATCATTAAAACAAAAGTACCTAAAATGTTTGAATACAAAAAAAGCTCCGAAAATTCCGGAGCTTTTAATAATCAAGAAAAATATGATTTATAGCTTTGCAGTAGCTGCAGCTTTTTCCTTGCAACAAGCTTTTTTCTCAGCTGTAGCAGCAGCCTTGTCTTTACAACATGCTTTAGTTTCAGCTGTAGCAGCAGCCTTGTCTTTACAACATGCTTTAGTTTCAGCTGTAGCAGCCTTGTCTTTGCAACATGCTTTAGTTTCCGCTGTAGCAGCTTTGTCTTTGCAGCATGCTTTGGTTTCGGCTGTAGCAGCTTTGTCTTTGCAGCATGCTTTGGTTTCGGCTGTAGCAGCTTTGTCTTTGCAGCATGCTTTATCTGCTTTTACCTCTGTTTTAGCCTTTTCCTTAGTTTTTGTTGTAGTTTGTGCTGTAACGTTTACCGACACAAAAATAGCCACTAACGCGAGAAGAATTAAGTTCTTTTTCATTTAATAATTTTTTAAATTAATGTTTTCCTTCAGCAAAATAACCAATTGCCGCACTTGGTATTCAATTAAAAGTATAAACAAAACTCTTGAATAGAAAGTTTTTTAATTAAAAAAATAAATAAAACAGAAAAACATCTATTTTATGGCGATAAAAATAATGATTTCTCTGTAATTTATTCACACTACAGATTTTTTTTTAGCTTATTTAGTAAATTTATTCAATAAACCGGCAAAAACTCTTTGTTGATCAGTTTGACGCTTCGTTTTTTACTGCAACTTCGTAACCAAGTTTTTCGATGGCTTTTTGCAGTTTTGCCACATCATTTTTAGCTTTCGTATAAGTGACCTTTACCGTCTTGGCATCCAGATTGACCGATAGCGCTTTAACTCCTTTCTCGAAAGCAATATTTTTCTCAATTTTTTGTTTGCATTTCTGACAATCCATCGACACCTGATATACAACAGTGGTATCGTTTGGATTTTTACCAGCTGCATACAAACTAAATTGAGAAAGTATAAATGCAATGAAAAGGATGAATTTGATTTTTTGTTTTTTCATAATGATATCTATTTTATTTAACGTTTTTATTCGCGATTGATAGCCCAACGAAAACCAAGGTAAATCTTCCGTCCATGCATAGGCCCCCAAACTACTGATGCATCAAAATCGTTGCTGAAAGGATGCTGCACATCGATAATTGGATTTTCCTGCACAAAGTTGGTGAGGTTCTCCGAGCCAAGGTACATGGACCATGTTCTGAAGTATTTTGTTATTTGCGCATTCATAATTGTGTAAGCGCCAAACTCCTTGGCCCATAATGGCTGATTAAGATCGGGATCAGGCAAGCGTCCGCCGCCGTTGAACTGCGCGGTAAAATCGAACTGCCACTTTTTTAAGGGCGTTTGATAAGATGCTGTAATTAAACTCTTCGAACGACTCGTCAGCGGCTTTTCGCGCAACAGTCCGCCAATAGTTGTTTCGGCATCAGTAATACGATGCGCCAATGTCATGGTGAGTCCTTTCAGCACTTCCATATTGGCTTCAAGCTGCGCACTACTCGAATACGATTTACCACTTAAATTAGAAAAACTAACCATATGCGGGTTTGAATCCATATCCACTACTACCTGATCGATAAAATTAGTATAATACCATTCGGCGGTAAGGCTCAGCTCACGGCCAAAAAGCGGAATAAAACTCTGTGCGCTCAGACCATAATTCCAGGCCTCTTCCATTTTTATATCCGAAGCAATTGAAATTGACCTGTTGCTGGCAAGCAGAAAATTATTCTCGGCAAGAATGTTTGGCGATCGATATCCCTTACCTGCACTAGCTCTGAAATGCAAATGGTCATTTGCATTGTATTTCAGATGCAAGCGGGGCGTTACAAAAGCTCCATATTCAGTATTATAATCGGCACGAACACCAGCCAAAGCAATCAATTTATCATTTAAATTTAAAGTGTACTCGGCAAAAACGCCTGGAACAAATTCTTTACGCGGAAAAACAGTGGATTGCAACACCGTAAGCGTTTCGTTATAATTATCATAATTAAAACTTGCTCCGGTCGAAAGCTTGCTCTTTTCACCAAGGTTGGTCTGAAAAATTAAGTTTGCATACAAATTTCCCTGCTTGCCAACATATTGTTTATGACCGTAATGAGCATCCTGTTGATGCAAAGAGCCACTCACAATAAATCCAACACTTTTTTCGGTGGTATGATCAAACACATAACCATTTTTCAGAAAAAACTCATACCTTTCGGTATCGATTCCTATCTTGTAATCGCCAGCAACCTGCCCGCCCATTCTTTTTTCGGAGAGGGCACGCACAAAAGCCTGCGAAACGTAATTGCCATGCGTATAATACCAACGGTTTATAAAATTATACTGCTTAACCATAGGCATATCCATGAAATTATCATTATTTTCGTCGATGGACATAAATTCATCAGAAGCATGTACTAAAATTGCTGTAGAAAGATGTTCCGAAAGTTTGGCCGATGCATTTACATTGGCTTCCACCCTCCCTGCATCGCTCGCAAAAAGATTTGCAGCAACAATCTCGCTGGTTTGAGGCTTCTTATATTCTACGTTGATCTGACCCGTAACGGCCTCGTAACCATTAATAACCGAAGCCGTACCTTTCGACACCTGAATGCTTTCCATCCATGGTCCGGGGATGTAACCTAATCCGTACGCCGAAGCAATTCCACGTAAATTAGGGATATTTTCGGTAAGCATTTGAACATAAGTCCCCGACAGTCCTAGTAGTTTTATCTGTTTGGCTCCCGTAGCTGCATCGCTGTACGAAACATCGACCGATGGATTGGTTTCAAAACTTTCGGACAAATTACAACAAGCTGCTTTGCACAATTCGGTGGCAGTAATTTTTTCGGTTTGAAATACCGAAGTTCGGGGTTTTATGATTCCCAAATTTTTACTAACAACTGAGACTTCCGACAGTTGAATTTGCTCACTCAGTTCTACTTTTAAAAATTTGCTAACATCGGTAATATGCAATGTGTCAGGAGTAAATGCCACATTACTGAGAACGAGCAAGTCATTCCCACTTTGCAAGGGTACTGCAAATTCACCCGAATTATCGGAAACAGTTCCCACTGTACTGTTCAACCAGTATATATTAACACCCGGAATTGGTTCTCCTTTTTTATCGGTGACTTTCCCTTTTACCGAGGCGAAAGTACAGAAATTGAGAAAAACCAAACTAAATAATATTAATTTAAATTTCATTTTCAAAGATATAATTGTAATTGATAAATACACAAAAGCGCAAACAATCAACAGATTGCATGCTAAAACCAGTAATATCAATTAAAATTAAATCAGCAGAACAGCGTGGAGATTCAGAATATCTCTTCCTGAATTGGGAATGTAATTGGGTGGAGAATGTCGAAAAGCAAAAAATAACTCAGGCTGCTCGAAAGCAGAGAACAGGTCAATTGTAAAATAAAACAGTAGTATTTCGGACGCTGATTCGAAGGAAATATTGGTAGTAATAACTGAAGGAATTTCTACTTTCAAGCGCAACACATGACAACCGTTGGGATGATGATTTATATCCGAACAGGTAAAATCATCTGAGCCATTGTGCGAGCAATCGTTGGAATGAGAATGCTCTTTTTCATGACATGACATGAGCGCTATATTTTCTATTCCGACAGCTTCGCAATGATGACAACAATAATTAATGATGTTGAATCCTGTTCCAGCGAATAAAAAATACAGTCCGAAGAAAAGCGAGAATATGTATTTGATCGGCCTTTTCATGTTTCCTGATTGCAAAGAAAGCTACAATTTATATTATTGTGAAATTTTTAAGTTGTTTTTCAGATATTTTATAAATTATATGCTTAAATGTCCTATTTTTGTAGTCTGAAATAATTCAAATAACTAAACATGAAAAATATATATATATATATTATTTTAAGCCTTATAACTCTATCTATATTTAATTCTTGTAAACAAAAAACGATTAAAACGATAGATAAAACAGCGCAACTGACCAGGTTTTTATCAAATGACACTACTAAAGGCTCCATAAAAATAGATATTTCAGTAGAAATGCCTGTATGCTTAGATAACGAAAAAGTATTGGATTCGATTAGAACTGAAATCATCCGAAACTTATTTGGCGATGGATACCTGCGTATTTCCCCTGATTCGGTAGTGCGTAAATTTGCAGCCGACCTGGTTACTGAATATAAACTTTCGAATGAGCAATTGCTTGATCAAACGGACAGTACGAGCTTTTATTCGTTTAATAACGAACATATTCTTGAAGGCTTTTCATTGTTAAACGATGGAAGTCTCTATTCGTATGGAATGAATCGTTATGTGTTTATGGGGGGCGCACATGGACTGAGCACTTCCAATTATCTGAATTTTAACGTGAAAAATGGAAGAAAAATAACTGAAACCGATTTGTTTATCAATGATTATTTTACAAAACTCTCAGAATTAATAAAAGTACGAATTGTAGAACAAAGCTTTGAAGATAAAAGTAACGAACCGATTTTGAGTCTGAAAGACACCGATTTTTGGGAAGATGCCATTAAACCAAACGGAAATTTTTATATTACCGACGAAAGCATCAATTATGTTTACAATCCCTACGAAATAGCGCCTTACTATATGGGACAAACTGAGGTTGTTTTACCTTTTTACAGGTTAATTGAAATTTTGAAACCTAACAGCGTAATTAGTTATCTGATAGAAAAAGACTTAGTAAGATAAACCTGTTCTTTAAAAGAAACAAATTAAAAGCCTGAAATAATTATCGAAATCCACTTCACAGTACAAGATATTGACAATTTAAATTGAAAAAATTATGAAACTGCAAAAAGACAACCGCTTAGCCTGGGGGATTTCTTTACTCGTTTTTGGCTTCATTTTCCTTTTTCGTCAGTTAGAATTTCTGCCCCCCTTTGTGTCTGATGTTATTTTTGATTTTAAAAACTACCCGCTTATAATAGGTGTTATTTTTCTGCTGACCCACAAAAACAAAAATATCGGGCTTATACTGATTGCTGTTGGTGTCCTATTTCGTTTGGCCGACATCATCCGCTGGACACAACATCTTTCCGATTTTATTTGGCCTTTGCTGCTTATTGTTGCCGGGCTTGTGATGATATTCGGCGATAAAAAAAGGAAAAAATAAAGTTCAGCAGATGGAAATAGTCATACTTGGCGCCGGAAATGTGGCTACACACCTTTCAAAAGCACTTCAACAAAAGGGATTTACGATAGCTCAGGTTTACAGTAAAACAACGCTTTCAGCCAAAACATTGGCCGACTGCCTGAATGTGGCGTACACCACAACAATAGAAGAAGTATACACTAAAGCAGATATTTATATTTACGCCGTCAGAGACAATGCATTGAGCGAAATTATCAGCAAGCTTCATGTGGCTGATGCTATCCATGTTCATACTGCCGGAAGTGTTGATATCAACATTTTCGAAAGTAAGGCCAGTCGATTCGGAGTCATTTATCCTATGCAGACTTTTTCGAAAACGAAGGAAGTAAATTTCCAAGAGATTCCACTGTTGGTAGAAGGAAATAATGAAAGAACGACTGAAACTCTGTTCGGTATTGCTCAGCAATTATCAAATAAATGCTACAAAACAGACTCTGAGCAACGTAAAAAAATTCATCTTTCCGCTGTATTTGCTTGTAATTTTACAAATTACATGTACACGATTGCCGAAGAGCTTATCGGCGAAACCGATGTTCCGTTCGACATATTGCAACCATTAATTGCCGAAACAGCTGAAAAGATAAAACATTTATCTCCTGCCAAAGCGCAAACAGGACCCGCAGTTCGATACGATACGACAATCATGGAGAAACATTTAAAAATGTTGGAAAATCGACCGGAACTACAACAACTTTATAAAGAAATAAGTCGGTTAATTTACATCAAATCAATTTGAAGTCTTTAGTTTCCCAACTGTTTATCAATCACTTCTATCTCTTTATTCCTGTTCTGTAACTCAATTGCATACTTATTTATGATTGCTAAATGTTTTGCATTTGCCATAGGATATTGCTGGATATACTCAAGGGATTTTTGCACATTTTCTTTAGCCTTCTCAATATCGCCTGTTAATTCATAAGCTATGGCTATATTATTGGCAAGTTTTGCCTTTAAGTTCATATTGCTTTTTGCCATAGCACTTTCCCAAATGGTGATGGCAGCTTTCCAGTTTTTTACATACAGTGAATCCATCCCTTCTTTCATTTTTTTATTATTTGTACTAAAGAAATAGCGGTCAACTTTTTCCCAATAAGGCAGGAAGCGTTTCACCGAATTCTGACCTACATACAATGCTCCATCAATCAAAGCATCGGCTCTTTCAGGCAAGGCTTTCAAAGCATTTTTTCTTTGAAACGATTCGGCATCCCAAAACACAGTATCTCTAAAAATAACAGTCCCATACTTATCCTTTCCCGGGTAATGTACGCTCCACTGACTTTCGTACCTGGCAATCAGAGCTGTATAATACGAATAATTGGTTTCATCATACAATTCCGCTATTTTATCATTCACTTTCATCCGATCGAGCGACAACACCACATTACTTTTATACTTCTTACACAAAGCCTCAATTGTATCGGGCTCAAGAGCTTTTACTGTAAAAAAATCAGTACTATTATTGACCGAATTCAGGTGAAGTTGAACGTCGTTGAAAAATTCAGAACTCCCTAATTCTTCGTAAATCACACTCAAACAATACGTTGGCATACTATCCGTTTGCTGAACAACATTTCGGGATTTATCATTATAAAACTCAGTTTTATGTCCGTAATCGACAGGTTGAGCAACAGTATTATTCACTATTAACAGCTGATTGGCCGATGCGTCAAACGTAATCTTAGCCGGTCGAAGCACATCAAGACTTGTGTAGAGCATAGTCGTACACGAACTCAATAAAGTTACCGAAAGAAACAGAATTATCTTTGCTGAATTATGTGTTTTCATCTTTGTTATAAAAAAATTGTATAACTGATCTATAATGTTATTTCAAGATTGTCGTAAGACAGATACATATTTTCGGGCAATGTTTGCTGAACTGCTTCATGTTTGCCCAAATCGTGACTAAAATGTGTAAAATAAGTTTTCGATGCACCAATTTGAGTTGCAATATTTATAGCTTCGCTCAACGAAATATGTGAAATATGTTCGTTAATTCTTAGTGCATTCAGAATTAACACATCCAAGTCTTTCAATTGCTCAATTGCCTCATTTGTAATTGTTTTAACATCGGTCAGATAAGCCATCTTACCGATTCTAAATCCTAACACCGGCAACCTGGCATGCATCACCCTTATCGGCTTCACCATTAAATCATGTATCTTAAAATCATCCTTCTCATTTATTTCGTGCAAATGAATGGAAGGAACTCCCGGATAAGGATGGTCGGAAAAAGCATAATGCATATTACTTTTAATCACCTCTAACACTCGTTTTTCGGCATATACATTACTTTCACCAAGTGGACGTATATCATCCAAACCGCCAATATGATCGTAATGTTCGTGCGTTATCAAAATACCATCTAAGTATTTTACTCCATTTTTCAGCAATTGCTGCCGTAAATCCGGTCCGCAATCAATGATCAGCTGTGTGTTTACGTTCTTGATGAAAACAGATGCCCGCAGACGTTTATCTTTCTCATTCTCCGAACTGCAAACTGCACATTCGCACCCTATCAATGGAACTCCGGTTGATGTTCCCGTTCCTAAAAAAACAATTTTCATTTTAAATTATTGCTGCTCTTTACAGATTCATCCTGATTCTCCAATTGTTAGGATATAAATTATTCGTTCTGTTGCCTAAGTTTTTCACCCACCCTAATGACTGGTTTTGAAACAAAATAAGTACGTAACCCGTTTTTGAATCCGGTAAAGATATTGATTCTTTTTTTAAAAAGGAAATAGCATTCCCATAATCAAGCGTTGCACATTCGATATTTTCACGGTTCAACGCTTTCGAAAGCGCCAGCTGCGTTGTTGGAATAATGTCTTTTCCTTTCACTTCGGCTACAAACAATCCACTTTCAATACATTTCAGTCGATTATTCAGAAACATAAACTGATTTAATTTGTCGGTTTGGTAAGCTCGTATATAATTATTATCGTTAATATAAGTATAGTTTTCCAAACTCTTTAACTGAAATGGCATTTCATTTTGCTTAACAAATTTTATGCCTTTCCTCAATTCTGCTTTAATTTGTTTCGATCGGATTGCCGAACCGTTTTTTCGAACTACAGCAATAAAAAAACCTTCCCCTTTCGTTCGATGTGGGAAAAAGCGGTAGCCGAAATCGCTTTCTACTATATTTTCGTTTCCGAGCAAATCAACTTTAAGAAATTCAGCATCCAGTTCGCTACACATCCATGCCACATTTTCTTCGTTTTCCTCCCGGTTATAAGTGCAGGTGCTATACACCAGAATGCCATCAGGTTTCAACGCATCCCAAACATCGGTCAGAATTTTTCTTTGTCGGGCCGAACACAGTTCAACATTACTTAACGACCATTCGTCGATGGCACCCGCATCTTTTCTGAACATTCCTTCGCCCGAACAGGGAGCGTCGACAACGATAGCATCAAAAAAGTTACTCAATTCCGAAAAATCAGCCGGATCGTTATTGGTAACCAAAGTATTCTGATTTCCCCATTTTGCAAGATTTTCGGCTAAAATATAAGCACGATTTCTCACTATCTCGTTACTTACCAACATACAATTGCTATGCAGGTACTGCGAAAGCAAGGTCGACTTTCCACCCGGAGCAGCACATAAATCCAATACAGTGTCGGCATTCGGGAAATACTGTGTCACCACCTGAGACAGAAACATCGAGCTGGCTTCCTGCACATAATACACACCGGCATGAAACAACGGATCGGCCGTAAACAATGGTCTTTCGTTCAAATAATATCCTTTATCGCACCAGGCCACTTTCTCGGCAGGCAGCGTATAGTCCATCTTATCATTTACCCTTATGCTCGTGGGTGGTAACTGCTGTAGTGCATTTTCGAATGCAGGATACTCCTCTTTTAAAATAGCTTTAGTACGTTCAATAAAAATCGGTGGAAGATTCATTCAGCAATTGTTAAGTATAAAATACAAAAGTATAATTTTTCATTCATTGGCGACCTTAAGCAAGAGAAAATAACATGCAAACTGGTAATTATACAAAAAATTGCTCTTTGCTCTTTGCTCTTAAATATAAACAGATGAAATAAAAGTGAACTGTTCGTTTAGAGTTCTTTCAGCAATTTATCAATGGTTTCCTTGTATTCAACTTCGGTTAAATAAGTCTTCTGAGGGTTCATTTCGAAAACACCGCCAAAACTAAGCCCATCGTTATACTTTGGAACGATATGAAAATGTAAATGCGGAAGTTTATCGGAATAAGCTCCATAATTTATTTTCACAGGCGAAAAAGCTTTTGCTATGGCAGCAGCCACTTTGCACACATCGGCCATAAAAGCATTTCGGTTTTGCTCCGAAAGCTCGAATAATTCATTCACATGATCTTCATACGCCACCACACAACGTCCGGGGTGGCTTTGTTCTTTGAATAAAAAAACGGACGACACACTTAAATCGCAAACATGTATCATCAATTCCTTTTGCAATTCATTCCGCTGGCAATACAGGCAATCGTTTGTATTTTGCATTTTTATTGATTTTGATTATTTTTATCCATAAAAAAAGCAGTGTAAATAATGATACTTCACTGCTTTTAAATTTCTTCAAGTTGTCAAATCAGGATCTGTTCTCATCGAGAATTCGGAGCGCAATATCCAGAATCTGAGTATCATCCAGCATCACCAAACCACCATCAGGTCCCGGTTCAATATGCACTCCACAGCTTTTTCCATCTTTGTAGTTATGTCCTCCGAAATAATTACGTACCGTTTCTTTTTCCAGACCAAGTTCTTCGGCAATCTTGGTCATACTCCCACTTGGGAGCGAATCTTTTACTTTTCGTAATTCGTTAAATGTTATCGTTTTCGTCATGACTGTAAGTATTAGAATTGTGAGTAATAATATGATTTATTAGGTGCTATAAACTTAGTGTATTCAATTGAATTGACAAAATTATTTCACAAATATTTAATATAAAATTTTATTTTTGAAATGCATAAAAATATATTATTTTGAAAAACAATCTTTTATGATTTTCACCCGATCCGAACGCATCATCAGGTTTGCACTTATATTTTACCTGTTTCATTTAAAACTGCATACTGTTTGTAAAATTCCACAATGGTTTCTATTCCTCTGAAAAACAATTCGACAGGGAAATTTTCGTTGGGCGAGTGAATGGCATCCGATTCGAGTCCGAATCCCATCAAAATTGGCTTCACATCGAGCACTTTTTCGAAAACCGGAACAACTCCGATACTTCCACCCCGGCGAACCGGCAAAGGACGGATGCCAAATGTTTTTGTGTATGCATTTTCGGCGGCCTTGTAAGCCATGGAATCGATAGGACAAACATAACTTTCGGCGCCGTGTAATTTAACCACATCAATATCGATATATTCGGGAGCTGTTTTTTTCAGATACTCAGCAACCAGTTCAGCAATCTCATCATATTTCTGGTCGGGAACAAGGCGGGCCGACAGTTTAGCAAAAGCTTTTGATGGCAAAACGGTTTTCGATCCTTCGCCGGTATAACCGCCCCAAATACCGCAAATATCCATAGCCGGTCTGATACCCGTTCGTTCAATCGTGCTGTAACCTTTCTCGCCCCGCAGATGTTTGATATTCAAATTCGATTTATATTCTTCCTCATCGAAAGGAATTTGAGCGATCAGTTCACGCTCAGTCGCCGACACTTCCTGTACGTTGTCGTAAAAATGAGGTATAGTAATCCGACCATCGGCATCAATCAGCGTGGCCAATATTTTTGTAAGTTCAGTGATTGGATTGGCTACGGCGCCTCCAAAAATTCCGGAATGTAAATCGCGATTGGCCGCCGTGACTTCAATTTGCCAATAGGCCAAACCACGCAAACCGGTAGTAATACTGGGCTTATCGCTGCCAAGCATGCTGGTATCCGACACCAGAATCGTATCGCATTTCAGTAATTCTTTGTTTTGAAGGCAAAACGCTTCGAGACTTGGCGATCCGATTTCTTCTTCACCCTCCAGCAAAAATTTCACATTACAATTCAAGGCATTTGTTTTAACCAGGTATTCGAAAGCTTTGGCATGCATAAACGATTGACCTTTATCATCGTCGGCGCCTCGTGCGAAAAATTTTCCGTCTCTTATTTCGGGTTCGAAAGGAGGCGAAACCCATAAATCCAAAGGCTCGGCCGGCATAACATCGTAATGCCCGTACACCAAAACGGTGGGCAATTGGCTATCTAAAGTTTTTTTTGCAAAAACCACGGGATTCCCATTGGTAGGCAAAATCTGAACTTCATCTACTCCGGCCTCGATCAGAAGTTCTTTCCATCTTTCGGCACACTGTTTAATTTCGGGCTGACGATGTGCATGAGCGCTCACACTGGGGATGCGGATTAAACTGAAAAGTTCCTCTACAAAACGGGATTTGTGCAATTCGATATAGTCTTTGATTTCCATATAAATATTTTTAAGTTTAATTATGAAGCAATGAGAATAATTTAATTTCGTATTATGAACCTGTAATGTACTCTTTTTCTAATTTTTATTAAAGCAAGAAATGGCACATCTAAATTATGAATACTTAAACGCTGTAGCGGCCAAATAATTTGAACAGTTATATTTTTTTAAATTTTTATGCTCTATAAATACTAAAATTCTTTTAGTCTCGTTGTAATAATCGACTTGATTATTTAAATCATTTGAACTTCAAAAGTAAACTTTACTAAACGATAATACAAATTCTTATTGATGAAAAAGCTACTATTGCAAACATTCATTTTGCCTTAAGAATAAATATTAAATTCGGTTTGTTATTTGAGCTTGATTTGACTAATTTTGCGCTTTACAAAAAAAAAAAAAAACGAAGAGAAGACAGCACAAACATCTTTCCTGCATTTATTTAATATATGATATTAATGAAAAAAACATTACTTATTACTCTATCGGTTTCTATATTCTTATTTTCGGGTTGTATTTCACAAAAAGAAATTGCTTATTTCAAGGGAGTGAATGCTGATTCTGCTACTGCGATTAATCAACAATTCCGGTCTAAACAAGAAACTACTATTTCCAATGGAGACGTATTGTTAATTACGGTTTCGGCGTTGGATCCTACAGCTGTAGCTCCTTTCAACTTACCGATGGTGATGTACAATTCTCCAGGAAGCGACAAGTTATATACTTCGCCAACCCTGCAAACTTACATTGTGGACACAGAAGGTAAAATTAATTTTCCGGTATTGGGCACTCTCAAATTAAGTGGTTTATCAAAAAGCGAAGCCATTACAATGCTGAATGAAAAACTACTGCCTTACCTTAAAAATCCAATTGTCAACATTAATTTCATGAATTATGAGATTACCGTTTTGGGTGAAGTTGCCCGTCCGGGGAAGTATTCAATTTCCAACGAAAAAGTGAATATACTCGAAGCGCTTGGATTGGCCGGCGACTTAACAATATATGGCATCCGTAAAAACGTGCTTATCTACCGCGACAATAACGGAAAAGTAGAATTCGAACGAATAAATCTGAATTCGAGCGACATATTCAAATCGCCCTATTTCTACCTCAAACAAAACGACATTGTTTATGTTGAACCAAACAAAGTGAAGGTAACCTCTTCGCAAAACATTCCTTTATATTTATCTACCCTATCCACATTATCAGCTGTGACCACCACAATCTTCTATCTTTATAAATAAAACGGGAATAAATAAAATCGGCGATACAATAAATCCAACATCAAGCTCAAGGAAATGGAAAACAACAATAACAATTCGATAAACAAAACATATAACGACATAATTAACCTACGTGAAATCATCATTAAATACCTTCGGAAATGGTATTGGTTTGTCATTTCGGTTTTTATATGTTTCTTAATTGCTTTCTTGTATTTAAAAATCACTATCCCTACCTATCAGGTTCAGAGCACCATTTTACTGCGCCAGGACGAAAGCAATATGGGTTTTTCGGAAATGGCCATACTCGAAAGCATGGGCATGGGAGGCACTTCCAAAGAAGTGGAGGATGAGATTCAGGTACTGAAGTCAAAAACAATTATGAGGAACGTAATTCAGCAACTGGGCATCGAGACTGAATATTATAAAAAAACAGGATTAAAATATATCGACACTTACCCCGAGATCCCCATTGAATTAGTGGTACCTATCGGCTTTAACGATACACTTACAAACGGTCTTGAATTAAAAATTTCAGCGGTGGCGGCCGGATACAAAATCAACTTAGCAACAGGCAAATTTGAAGGCAAATACATTGTAAAGGATTTAAATGAATCCATCAACACCCCTTTAGGTGCTCTGAAATTTAAAGCAGGTTCAGGGTTTAACAAGAAATCCGTTTACATAATTAGATCATACCCCATCAAATCCATCACCGAAAGTTATTGTAAATCTGTAAAAATAGCTGCCGTTTCAAAAAAATCGAATGCCATCAGTATATCGACGGTTGCTGCCAATGTAAATAAGGCCAAGACAGTTATTAACAAACTTGTTGAGTTGTATAACTTAGATGCTGTTGTCGATAAGAATATGATAGCAAGCAATACAAAAAAATTCGTTGATGAAAGGTTAGTTTTGATTGAAAACGAATTACAGAGCGTTGAGCAAAACGTTGAGAACTACAAAAAAGACAATCAGCTCACCAATATATCATCGGAGGCAAGCCTGTTTTTACAAAGTTCGAGCGAATACAACAAAAAGCTGGCTGAAGTGGAAACTCAACTCAATCTTGTAAGCTACATCGAATCTCACGTTAAAGACAGTAAAAACCTGTACAGCCTTATACCGGCCAATCTCGGCATTCAGGACAATTCTTTACTTAGTTTAATAAGTAGTTACAACAATGTATTACTTGAGCGTTTAAGACTCATGCGAACCACCAACGACGAGAACCCTGTCATTACCCAAATGGAGCAACAGATAAAAATCGTACGTTCGAGCATCATCGCCAGCATTGCCAGTGTGAAGGATGGACTTAAAATAGCTAAAATGGATATTCTCGGCAAGGAAAACCAGTTCAACTCCAAGATCAAAAAAGTACCTACACAGGAACGTCAATACATAGAAATAAAACGCCAGCAGGAAATCAAGCAGAATCTGTATTTGTTTTTGCTGCAAAAACGCGAAGAAAATGCACTGACGCTTGCCAGTGCTATTCCAAATGCAAAAACACTGGATGCCGCTTATTCATCCGTGCTTCCGGTAGCGCCAAAGTTGATGATTATTTTTGCAATCACACTTTTATTGGCTTTGCTCATTCCTGTCGGTATCATCTATGTGCTTGAATTGATGAACAACAAGATAACAAGCAAAAAGGAATTGCTCCGACTTGTAAAAGCGCCTTATCTCGGGTCTATTGGTATCAACAAGGGACAAGACAGAGTGGTGGTGCGCGAAGGAAAAACCACTCCTATCGTGGAAATGTTCCGAATGATAAGAACCAACCTTCAATTCATGATTGGCGGCACCAAATCACCAGTGATATTGGTGACATCGAGTGTTGGCGGCGAAGGTAAATCGTTCACGGCCATCAACCTGGCATCATCATTTGCCTTACTCAACAAAAAAGTAGTTTTAGTAGGGCTCGACATACGTAAACCAATGCTGGGCGACTATATGCATATCGTAAAAAACAAGGGCGTGAGCCTCTACCTTTCCGACCCTGATTATAAACTGAGCGACATTATAATTCCATCGGGCATTCACAATTCGCTAAAAGTTATACCGGCCGGACCGATCCCTCCTAATCCGGCAGAATTGATCATGAGTGATCGACTGGAAGAATTAATTGCCGAACTTAAAAAAGAATATGATTATATTATTATCGACTCGGCGCCTGTGGGCGTAGTTTCGGATACTTATCTGATCAACAGGGTGGTTGATCTTTCAATCTACGTTTCGCGTCAGAACTATACACCCAAGGAGATGACCGAAACAATCAACGATATACATAACAACCATAAACTGAACAACATGGGACTGGTGCTGAACGGCGTAGAAGAAATGGCTGGTTATGGCTATTACGCTACGAATACAAAAGCATCATACAACAAATAAACAGCTGGTTGATGAATATCTAAGCTCTCTTTATAAAAAATGCAAGCCTCCGAAAACTTTTTCGGAGGCTTTTTGTTGGATATAATCAGCACGTGGAAACTTTTAAATTATCAAAGTTTCCAAAAAACAAGACGCATACAGCTAATATTCAACACTATATAATTATATTTACAGAGATTAACAAAATAACATCATTGACAATAGTTTACATCAGCAACTTTTTATTTAATTTTGCACACTCTTAAAACAAAAGAATGGACTCACAACAAGAATTAATAGTTCAAACCGCAGGTAAAATGTTTTATCAACTTGGCATCAGGAATGTATCCATTGATGAAATTTGTGCCGAATTGCGCATATCCAAGAAAACTTTCTACAGTCACTTCCCGCAAAAAGAAGATTTGGTTGAAGCCGTAATAACTTTCGAGAAACAAAGCAATTACGATAAGTTTCACAAAAACCTGAAGAATAAAAATGCAATTGATGCACTGATTTATATTGTACGCGAAATAAAAAAACAAAATGATTGCCAGCCCCATGCTTTGTGGTACGACGTGAAGAAATATTATCCTAAAGTATTCGATAAATTCGATGCCGAAAAAAAATATGCCATTAAAAACGGATTTGAATATAACCTCCGTCAGGGGATAATCGAAGGATACTATCGCGAGGATCTGGATATTGAAATGATCTCCACCTTCCATACCATCCAGTTAAAAACTACTTTTGAACAGATGGAACAAACACATAAAAAATTTTCGAAAAAACGTGTTTTAGACTTTTTCATCGATTTGATCTTTCATCTTATCGCCAACGAAAAAGGATTGAGATACCTGGAAAAGCATTACCTGAATGAAGAAAAAAAAGAAGAACAGAAAAATTATATTTAAACCAAATTGTTTTCAAACACATTTAACATCGAAATAACAAACAAAAAATCATGCATTAATCGGGTTTAAATCCATGCTTATCGATTTTAATTTATTGCAAATCGATAATTGTAGTATTTTCGTACCCGATTCAGGCAAGCGGATAAAAATTATATAGTTTAGAATTTAATTTATAAGAAAAAGATTGTGAAACGACTAAAATTAAACAAAATCTTGGTAGCAGGGCTGATAGGGCTGCTACCTGCTACAGGAGCACTCGCACAGGACACTATTACGGTGTCATTACCCAAAGCGTTGGAAATAGCATTGAGCGAAAGCCCTACAATAAAAGTTGCAAACAAGGAAATTCAGCGTGTGAATTATTCGAAGAAAGAACGATTGGGTGGATTGTTTCCTTCGGTTTCCCTTTCGGGAGCTTACCAAAGAGCCATAAAAAAGCAAAAGATGTTTTTTTCTATTCCCGGATTTCCTTCCAATCCTGATGGTATCGAAGTAGGTCAGGACAATACCTTCACAGGTGGTATTTCGGCCACCTTGCCGATCATCTCGCCTACGCTTTGGGCCACCATCAACATGAGCGAACTGGAACTGGAGCTTTCGCAGGAATCAGCCCGTTCGTCGAAAATATCGTTGTACAACCAGGTGACAAAAGCCTATTATGGCATACTCCTCTCGCAGGACTCGTACAATGTAATCAAACGCAGTTACGAAAACAGCAACGAGAATGCACGTATCATCTTTAATAAATTCAAGCAAGGTACAGTATCGGAATTTGAATGGATAAGAGCCGACGTACAGGCACGTAATATCCTCACAAGTGTGGTCTCGGCCGAAAATGCAGTAAATCTGTCGAAACTCCAACTCATGATGCTCATGGGGATCGATATGAATACCGAAATAAAAGTGGAAGGAAAATTAGCCGATTTCGAATCGGTAATGTATGGCGAAGTGCTCAAAATTGATACCACTACGCTCGATAAGAATTCCGACCTCAAGCAATTTGAAATTCAGAAGAAACAGCTGGAACAAACCGAGAAAATTCATAAATCTTCATTACTTCCTACTTTGGGAGCGAGTCTGAATTATCAGTACATGTCCTATGCCAACGATTCAAACACCTTTACTTCTGATCAATATTGGTTTCCTACCTCAACACTCGGGCTTCAATTATCGATTCCTTTGTTTCAGGGCGGAGCCAAACATTACAAAAGCAAACAGTTGAAGATTCAACGCGAAGAGTTAGACTTGCAGCAGGTGAACTTAAAACGCAGCCTCCAGCTCCAAACCATTGCGCAGATGAACAACATTAAGAATGCATTGAAAAAAATTGAATCGAACAAAGAAAGTTTACGTCAGGCCGAAAAAGCTTTGTCTATTTCACAAAAAATGTACGAAGTAGGTATGGCCACTTTTCTCGATCTGAGCAATGCCGATCTAAGTTACAGAAATGCCGGACTGTCCTACAACCAATCGATATATGACTTCTTATCGTCGAAAGCCGATTTGGAAAAATTACTGGGAAATGAATTTTAAAATGAACGAATAGGATAACAAAAAAATAGAAAATAATAAAGATGAAAAAGATTAAACTTACAGGAATATTCTTAATTGTTTTAGCATTAAGCATTAGCTCATGCTCAAAAGATGCTAAAACCGACAATTCGAGCCAGGCTGCAGAAAAAGCAAAGGTAAAAATAGCCTTGGTATCCGAACGCAAAGTAGCACAAACGCAAAGTTTCACAGCCAATGTAGAACCTGAAGTGAAAAACAATATTGTTCCTTCAGTGCCGGGACGTATCCGTCAGATTTTTGTAGAAGTAGGCGCCAATGTTTCGAAAGGACAAAAACTGGCGCAAATGGATGCAGCCAATCTTTCGAACTCCGAAACGCAGATTGCCAACCTCCGACTTACCTACAAACGTGTTTCCGAACTGTTTGCCGTAGGTGGCGCTTCGCAACAGGAGCTCGACAATGCTAAACTGCAACTGAATGTGGCCGAAACCAATCTGAAAAACCTGAGCGAAAACACTTTCCTCATCAGCCCTATCAGTGGTGTGGTGACAGCGCGTAATTACGATAGCGGCGACATGTACTCGGGTCAGATGCCTATTCTTACAGTAATGCAGATCAATCCGGTGAAACTTAAAATCAATATTTCAGAGTCGTTTTACTCCTTAGTAAAAGTGGGTATGTCTGTAGATATTACTGTAGATGTTTTCAAAGATCAGGCTTTCACAGGTCGTGTAAGTTTAATCTACCCTACCATCGACGAGAAGAGCCGTACATTCCCCGTAGAAGTAAAATTGGTAAACAACAACGGAAAAGTGCGTCCCGGAATGTTTGCTCGTGTGAATATAAACTTCGGCAGTATGAATCGAGTGGTGGTGCCCGATCAGGCTGTTATCAAGCAATCCGGTTCAGGATCACGCTTTGTTTATATCTATAAAGATGGAAAAGTGAACTATACAGAAGTTGAATTAGGTCAGCGCCTGGGCAATGAATACGAACTGATTTCGGGCGTAGCCAATGGCGACCAGGTGGTCGTTTCGGGACAGTCCAGGTTAGCCAACGGCGTAGACGTAGAAGTTGTAAAATAACGTTTTCTATGTGAATCTATATCACATAATTCCATGCTTTTCTTTCTTCGAAAAAAAATGCAGATAGTAAAATGATTTAAAAAAGTAAATTAAACAAAATGAGTTTATACGAAAGCGCAGTAAAAAAGCCGGTAATGACCACCTTAGTCTTTGTGGCTATTGTCATTCTGGGTCTTTTTTCATTAAGTAAATTGCCCATTGATTTGCTTCCGAACATAGAGACCAACACCATCCTGGTGCTGACCTCCTATCAGGGAGCAAGTGCAGCTGATATCGAAACCAATGTGACACGTCCCCTCGAAAGTTCGTTGAACACTGTTTCGAATCTGAAAAACATAACTTCATCTTCCCGCGAAAACACTTCGATCATCACCCTTGAATTCGAATATGGCGAAGATATTGAAGCCCTGACCAACGATGTACGTGACAAACTAAGTATGGTGAAATCTTATCTCCCCGATGGAATAAGCGAACCGGTTATTTTTAAGTTCAGTACCGATATGATTCCGGTCATTATGATTTCGGCCACAGCCGATCAGAGCTTGCCTGCTTTATACAAAATTCTGGACGACAATGTCGCCAATCCATTGGCACGTATCAACGGTGTAGGTTCGGTGTCCATCAGTGGTGCTCCCGAACGTGAAATTCAGGTGTATATCGATCCGCTCAAGTTGGAAGCCTACAATCTGACCATTGAAGGAATTGCTCAGAATATCCGGCTCGACAATGTAAACACACCTGCCGGTGTAGTCGATATTGGTAGCGAAAGCTATTCGTTACGTGTGAACGGCGAATTTAAAGATGCCAAAGAGCTGAAAAGGCTCGTAGTAGGCACCTCGGGAGGAAAAACCATTTACCTCGACGATGTGGCCGAAATAAAAGATGATATTCAGGAACGTGTGCAGGAAACCTATACAAATGGTATCCAGGGTGCCTCTATTGTGGTGCAAAAACAATCGGGTTCCAATACTGTTGAAATTGCCGAAGAAGTGCTCAAAGCATTGCCCGAAATTCAGAAAAATCTACCTTCGGATGTGAAACTCAATGTGATTATGGACACCTCCGAAAACATTAAGCTCACCATTAGCGGGTTAGTAGAAACTGTAGCTTATGCCTTCCTTTTTGTTATTTTGGTGGTATTAGCATTTCTCGGACGGTGGCGCGCCACAGTTATCATTATCGTTACCATCCCTATTTCGCTCATTGCTGCCTTTATTTATTTAGGTGGAACGGGCGGAAGTTTAAATATCATTTCGTTGAGCGCACTTTCGGTGGCCATTGGTATGGTGGTGGATGATGCCATTGTGGTACTCGAAAATGTGACCACGCATATCGAACGTGGTAGCAGACCCCGAAGTGCCGCGATCCATGGAACTAACGAGGTAGCTGTATCTGTTATCGCTTCCACACTTACATTACTTGCCGTATTCTTTCCTTTGACAATGATTACGGGAATGGCCGGCGTAATGTTTCAACAGTTAGGATGGATGGTGACGATCATTATGACAGTGTCCATGTTTACAGCTTTAACGCTGACGCCCATGATGAGTTCGCTGCTGTTAAAACTAAATCCAAAACGCTCCAAAGCATTCGAAGTGGTTTACTTACCTATTCAGAAAACACTCGATAAATTAGACGTTAAATATGCGCAGTTCATCAACTGGGCGGTTCGGCACCGCTGGACAATGGTGATAATCGCTGTCGTGTTTTTCCTCGTCAGTTTATTGCCCGCGGGTTTTATCGGCACCGACTTTATTCCGGCGCAGGACAGCGGACGTATTTCGGCCACTGTAAACCTCCCTGTAGGCACGCGCATGGAAATTTCGAAACAAGTGGCTGCTGAATTACTTCAGAAATGGAACAAAAAATATCCCGAGCTGGATATGATCAACTATTCTGTGGGACAAGCTTCGAGTTCGAATGTTTGGGGATCATTGCAGAAAACATCTTCCAACATTATATCATTCAATATCCGTATGCTGCCGCTGGACCAGAGAGATCGATCGATGTTCGAAATTGCGGACAGCATACGTGCCGATCTGAACAACATGCCCGAGATACTTAAATCCAATGTTTTGGCAGGTGGCGGTATGTCGATGGGAGGACAATCGACCCTCGATGTTGAAATTTACGGCTACGACTTTAACGAGACCGATAGAATTGCCCAAACACTGAAAAGTAACATTTCGAATATCCCCGGATTGGTGGATGTAAAAGTAAGCAGGGATGAATACACACCCGAATACCAGATTGATTTCGACCGCGAAAAATTAGCCATCAACGGATTAAGTGTTGGGACTGCTTCAAATTATTTGCGCAACCGCATCAATGGACTTTCGGCCTCTTTGTTTCGCGAAGATGGCGAAGAATATACAATAAGGGTAGTGTATGCTCCTGAATATCGTCAGTCGGTGGAAGCCATCGAAAATATCCTGATATACAACAGTCAGGGACAAGGCGTACGCCTCAAAGATTTAGGAAAAGTGGTCGAACGTTTTACCCCTCCTACCATCGAGCGCAAAAACCGTCAGCGACTTGTTACCGTTGCCTCTACTGTTTCGGGAACTACAATGGACATTGCCGCTGCAGCCATTCAGGCCGAAATAGACAAACTGGATGTTCCTTCGGATGTTTATTTTGAAATAGGCGGATCGTACAAGGACCAGCAAGAATCGTTCGGCGACCTGTTCAGCTTATTGATGATCATTATTTTGCTTGTGTTTATCGTTATGGCATCGCAGTTCGAATCGCTCACTTATCCTTTTATCATTATGTTCTCCATACCCTTCGCCATTTCGGGAGTCATCCTTGCGCTGGCAGCCACTGGCAGCACGCTGAACATGATGTCGTTCGTAGGGCTCATTATGCTTGTGGGGATTGTGGTGAAAAACGGTATCGTGATGGTGGATTATATCAACCTGAACCGCGAACGCGGAATGGGCATTATCCATGCGGTAGTAACGGGAGGTAAATCCCGTCTGCGTCCCGTGTTGATGACAACCCTCACCACCGTTCTGGGGATGTTGCCTTTGGCATTAAGTAACTCTCAAGGTTCCGAAATGTGGAAATCGATGGCCATCACCGTAATTGGCGGACTTACAATATCCACCATACTTACATTGGTGTTAGTACCAACTATCTATACGCTGTTTGGTGGCTCAGGGGTGAAACGCACCAGAAAAAAACTCAGACATGCGTTTTTGCAAAAACAAAAACAAAAATAAATAATATGAAACGAGCATGATGAGCGATCATCACCAAAGAAGATGAAAATCCGACATGCGAGTTCCATGTGAACTTTAAAAAACAATTATTTACACATGAAATCAATATTTATAGTTTTCGATCAGGCCTATTACGAACAAATTTTGTTGATACTCAACTATAATCACGTTCGTGGATTTACACGCTGGGACAATGTACAGGGACGCGGAACCAAAACCGGTGAACCTCACTACGGAAACCATGCATGGCCATCCCTCAACGACGCCATCATTACCGTGGTGGACGATGCAAAAGTAAAACCTTTGCTCGACGAACTCAAAGCCCTCGATGCTACTTCCGAACTTATGGGCATACGCGCATTTGTTTGGAATGTTGAAGATGGTTTCTGACAATAAAAAATCTCAATTCATCGCAGAGCCGCACCATGGGTGCGGCTCTGCTTTTTTTATCGCTCTAAGACATTAAGTAATTGATATTATTTATTGATATGTATTTTTAATTTCGACCCTGTCTGCTGCACTTGCCTACAGCAGGCAGGAGCAGGTTCTCGGGAGCATAGCCGTCAAGCCAAGGGTTTAAAAGGCTGAAAGCCCAACATATCCTAGTCCAGACCAACGGTCTGGGTGAAAAACGTATTGAACCAGTTGAGTCCTGAAAGGACGGAATATATTATATGTATATGATATCGCCCTTTCAGGACTCAATTGGTTTTGCCATTTCATACCCAAGGCGTCGGTCATTCAGACCTATGCCTTGGGCTAAGATATAATGGGGCTCACAGCCCATATTTCAAGCGTCTTCGAGTGTGTTTCATCCTTAGTTTAACGGCTGCTGCAGGCAGAGATGGACTTACCGAGTGAGAAAATGGAACAAATCTAATAGAATGAACTGCTCTGTCCCCTTTCTCCTTGGGAGAACCAACGGTCAGCGCAGCTAAAAGGTTAGGGATAGAGGTCTATCCTGTTGAAATTAATCTAACCGCTTATCCCTTTCGGTCAAGTTGAAGAAAAATAAACCACAATAGACACAATAGTTCATAGTAAAAATGATAATACTAACACTACTCCAGGTCATACATCTTAAAATGCCGAAAGGCATTGGTCTATTGTGCCCTTTTTTGTATTCATTATACTTTCTATTGTGCCTATTGTGGTTTTATTTCTTAAATTAAATTTATCAAATTGAAGTCAGCACCCACATTACCACTGATATATTCTTAACCTTGACTAAAGAGGATAAGCAGTTTAATCTATTGAAATCAGCTTAACAAACATATCAACAATTATTACCATTATACTTACCACCATCCAGGGCAAATGCGCCCTCACCCCCATTACGTCGCTACAACTGTATATTCATTCTAAAGTCGTGCTGCTCTACACCTTATCACCGCCCCTTCAATCTTAAATTATCTTAAATATTGCATCGTAACACTAACTAATGTTAGCTCAAATTGTTTTAGTTTGCAGTTGAGCGTTGCGGGTTTCGCGTTGAATCGTTGAATCGTTGAATTGTTGAACTGTTGAATCGTTGAATTGTCTTTAGTCCACAGTCTCCAGACATTAGACTTTAGACTTTAGACTTATAACTGTTGAATTGTTGAACTGTTGAATCGTTGAATCAGGATTGAATCAGAATCAGGTCAGAATTGAATCAGAATTAGATCAGGATTGAATCAGGATTGAATCAGAATTAGATCAGAATTGAATCAGAACTCAAAACTCAGAACACGAAACACGAAACACGAAACATATTCGTACAATTCGTTTAAATTCGTATAATTCGTGACTTAACATAACTCAAAACTCGTAACTAAAAAGATTCCTGACTCTTGTTGAAGGCATTTGTTTATAATACGTCCCCTGCGCTACAGGGTGGGTCGGCAACAGAAAGGAAATGAAGAGATACACTTTATTATCAGCCAGAACCAAAGATGAATTTAATTTCATCCGATGGCAATAAATACTTTTGGCGCACTACGAAAAACCCGCGGCTACTTCTATCACTCAAACCGCCACCCGAATCTCCTCACCTTACATCTATTTATTGCCTTTTTGTTTGCCGGATATGCAACTGTTCAATCCATCACAAGCTCCTTATCGTCTTAGCGAAGACTTATGGAACGCAAAAGATTGAAAATCATAACAAAACAATCGTTACTTACAAAGAAACAAAGATAATCGAAGGTAGTTACAAAGGTAATCGAAGGTCAATACAAAGGCTTCTGACAACGTTACAATAGCAATCGGAGGTAGTTACAATAGCAATCGAAGGTCAATACAATGACGTCTGACAACGTTACAATAGCAATCGAAGGTAGTTACAAAGGTAATCGAAGGTCAATACAATGACGTCTGACAACGTTACAATAGCAATCGAAGGTAGTTACAATAGCAATCGAAGGTCGATACAATAGCAATCGAAGGTCGATACAATGACGTCTGACAACATTACAATAGCAATCGAAGGTAGTTACAATAGCAATCGAAGGTCGATACAATGACGTCTGACAACGTTACAATAGCAATCGTAGGTCAATACAAAGGTAATCGAAGGTCGATACAAAGGTCTTTTTTTCTGTTAGTACCGATACTATAAGTCGCACCAATGCATCCGGCAAAATCTGCACCCTGTCTGAACTAAAGTCGCACAAAACCGACTCAGGTTCCGCATCCACTTACAATAAGCACAATGCATCAGCCTCCCGAAAAAGCGGAACCGCTGTACACCCGATGCTTATCTCTTATTAAACAATAATTTATTCAATAACTTTGAATATTATGAATAATAAACAAACTGCCATTTACGCAATGGTTCGCCGTTTGGTTGCATTTATTAAAGCCAATCTTGCGGCATTTGCTTCATTCCCTTTGATCAATTCTTTACTGACTTCCCTCGAAAATGCACTGACGCAAATTGATGCTCTCAAGGAAATACAGGGCACTACCATCACCGGTATTAAAATTAAAAAGGACACATTACGCGCCATTGCCATTCAAAAAGCACTGGAAATGATAAGCGCTTTGCTCTTATATGCCAAAATTTCGGGAAATGAAATCCTCGCCGATGAGATTGATTATACCGAAACCGACCTTTCAAGAGGTTCGGAAAATAAACTGGAAATCGACTTATCTGTTGTGATTAAGAACACGCAGCTTTATCTTACTCAACTTGCCGACTATGGGGTAACTCCCGAAAAAGCAGCCGCATTTAAAGAAGCCTTCGATGCCTTCAAAGCAACAATTGGTTCGCCCAAGGATGGAGCTATCGCCCGTAAACAAGCCACCGAACAACTCGATGTAGTGTACGAAGAACTGATGAAAACAGTCGGAAAAGTAGATTTAGTTGTCGAAACTTTGCGCTTCAGCAATCCCACACTCTACGCAGGCTACACCGACAATCGCCGGATCGATACCCACAGCGGGTCGCTCACGGTAAAGGTAAAAGTAACCGACCAGGCAACCGGAGCCGGAATTGAAAACGTAAAAGTAAGCTTCACCCTCGACGGCGTGGTAAAACTCGAAAAAACAACAGCCACCGGCGGCGGACTCAGCATCAAATCGCTCAGCGAAGGAAACTACACAGTTACTTTTGCGAAAATTGGCTACGCTACCCAGACACTCAATGTCAGCATCACAAGCGACGAACTCAACACTATCGATGTGATGCTTGTAAAGGAACTAAATAATTGAGTAACTGAACTGGCTACGGACGTTGAATTGTTGAACTGTTGAACTGTTGAATTGTTGAAGCGTGGGCTATAGTCGGGGCGCGACTCAAAGTCGCACTCCGACTTAGACTTTTGACTTCAGACTTTTGACATTAGACTTTTGACATTAGACAACGATCCCCAATCATTCCAAAACCCCAAACTAAGCTTTTACTTCCCAAAAACATTATTCTGGCAGGGAAATTGAAGACATCACTTCTGATTTAACTCAACAAATAGACAACAACAATAACAAATTCGATCCGATCATGAAAAAAACAATCACCCTCATCACTTTACTATTGATCTTTAGTGTAGCCCTGTTCGCCGGTAAATCTACCATCATCAGAGACCTGTTAAGAGAACAGGCCTCACTGAAAGTTGAAAACATTCAGAGCATTGTTCGCTTCGACAACACAAAAGAAAAGCAGCTCGTTGATATTGAATACAACTATCTGCTCGATGTACTCAAAGCCGAGCACGGTTGCTCCTGGAACTCCCTGCGGAAAGTTGAAAAGTTGAAACTTAAAAAAGAAAAACAACTGCAGAAAGTGCTGACGCGTGCCGAATTTATCAAATACGATGCCATCGAAAAACAGAAAATACAAATGCATCCACTCAGGCTCCGGTAAATACCGACCCTCTCTACCCAACAAATCGATGATGACGATTACCGACAGAGCTCAACCGATCTCGCTTTCCGTTCAGCTTTTTGCCGGCATGTGTTCGGGTATCCCATTCTCTTGTTTTCAAAGCGCCGCACACAATTTTCCTCCTTCGCCGAAAAACATTTGAGGCAGTTCATCGAAGGCCCAAAAGGCCTTTTTGGGGCTAACGAAGAGAAAGATGAATGCAAAAAACACTTTTTTGAGGTGTTAACATAAAATATTTATATTTCAGTATTAATATTTTGGTTACTAACTAAACTTAATTGTTTATATTTGCAGTAAATATTCCGACTGTAGAGCTGCAGTCCTATTTATAAACCAAAAAATATTCGAAAAATGGAAGAATTAGTAAAAAAAATTAAAGCAGAATTTGATGCATTTGCAATAGATGCAAACTTGCAAGTTGAAAAAAACAACAAAGCAGCTGGTACCCGTGCCCGCAAAAGCTCTCTTGATTTGGAAAAATTATTAAAAGAATTCAGAAAAGTATCAGTTGAAGCTTCGAAAAAGTAATGATTGTACTTTCTCTATTGTTGAAGAAGCTGTCCCCAAAAAGGACAGCTTCTTTTTTTGTGCAAGATAAAGTTTCGGCGCACAAAAAAAGCAACCCATTGCTGAATTGCTTTTTTGCGGTACGGACGGGACTCGAACCCGCGACCTCCGCCGTGACAGGGCGGCATTCTAACCAACTGAACTACCGAACCAGAGTAGTGCGTTATTTTTCTAACGCGGTGCAAAGATACGGCAATTTTTCATTTCTGCAATAGCTTCACCCAAAAAAACACTTTTTTTTGAAAGATTTTTTATACTTCAGCCCTTATCCTGCACCAACAATATTGACTCATTATTGCAGTTTCATACAAAAAATAATCAAGCTGAAAACAAAAATACAGGTCTCAGATTAAAATGTTATCTTTGTAGTTCTAATTTTGAAAAATTGAAATTGAATGAAAGAAAATGACAATACAGCCGTATTATTGATCCACTGCCCCGACAAACCGGGAATACTGGCTGCTGTAACCGAATTTATCAACCAGCACAAAGGAAACATCCTCTACCTGGATCAATACGTGAACCGCGAAGAAAAAGTTTTTTTCATGAGAGTAGAATGGGACCTTACTACCTTTCAGATTCCAAAAGATAAAATCGAAGAGTATTTTCAAACCTTATTGGCCATTCGCTTCGAGATGAACTTCAGACTCTATTTTGCCGATGTAAAACCCCGCATGGCCATCTTCGTTTCCAAAATGTCACATTGCCTCTACGATTTACTCGCCCGCTATGCCGCCGGCGAATGGCGCGTGGACATCCCGATAATTATAAGCAATCACCCCGATATGGAAGCCGTAGCCAAACGTTTCGACATTGAATTCCATTACATACCTGTGAACAAAGAGAATAAGCCCGAACAGGAAAAACTTCAACTGGAACTACTCAAAAAGCATAAAATCACCTTTTGCGTCCTCGCCAGGTATATGCAAATTCTTTCGCCCGAATTCATCCAGCATTACCCCGATAAAATTATCAATATCCATCATTCCTTCCTTCCTGCCTTTGCGGGTGCCAAACCCTACCATGCAGCCCACCAGAGAGGAGTGAAAATTATTGGCGCCACCAGTCATTACGTAACGACCGAACTGGACGCAGGGCCGATTATTGAACAAAACGTTGTGCACATTTCGCACAAAGATACCGTAGATGAGCTGATAAAAAAAGGGCGCGACCTTGAAAAAATTGTTCTTTCGCATGCGGTCGAAAAGCATATTGAGCGCAAAATACTGGCCTACAAAAACAGAACAATTGTTTTCCAATAATATTATTTATATTTGCAACCCGTATTTAAATAAAAACAAAAACAATATAATAATGGAAGTTACACGCATTTTCGATTTGTTGGATAATTACCTCGAAAAACACCCAACACAGGAAGTTGCTCTGGCTGCAAAGCGCAACGGACAGTGGCGAAAGTTCAGTATTCAGGAATATGTTGAACAAACAAAAAACATAAGTTATGGGATGCTGAAAGCCGGTATTCAACCCGGAGACAAAGTGGGCATCGTAAGTGGCAACAGACCGGAATGGAACATGATCGACTTTGCCATCATGCAGATGGGCGCCATCTCTATTCCTATTTACCCTACCATCAGTCAGGAAGATTACAAATACATACTGAATCATGCCGAAATGAAAATGATTTTCATCGAAGGCAAAGAATTACGAAACAAGCTACAACCCATCTTACCCGATTTAAAATCCATGAAAGAAATTTATACTTTCGACGACTTGGGCGCCGAATATAAATATCTTGATCTTTTGATTGAATCGGGAAAAGAAAACCCTGCTCCCGAAGAACTCAAAGCCATAAAAGCTAAAATAAAACCTGAGGACATGGCTACCATCATCTACACTTCGGGCACTACCGGAGTTCAGAAAGGAGTTATGCTTTCGCACAACAACATTGTCAATCAACTTAAAAGTCTTGAAATGACTCCCGCAAAATGGAGCAACAAGGCGCTGAGTTTTCTACCTCTTTGTCACGCCTACGAACGTGTATTGGTGTACCTATATCAGTATTTGGGCATGTCAGTATATTATGCCGAAAGCCTTGGCACAATTGCCGAAAACATCAAAGAAGTGAATCCGACGATGATGACCTGTGTTCCACGTTTGCTCGAAAAGATTTACGATAAGCTTTACCTTTCGGGCAAAAAATTACCTTTAGCTAAACGTACACTTTACTATTGGGCTTTCAAACTTGCTACCAAGTACCAACTCGAAGGACTCAGCAGCTGGTACAAAACCAAGCTTAAATTTGCCGACAAACTTATTTACTCCAAATGGCGCGAAGCCATCGGAGGCAATTTCGACATTGTTGTTTCCGGCGGATCGGCCATCCAACCCCATATCGCTTCATTTTTCTCGGCCATTGGCATGCCGGTTTTCGAAGGATACGGACTCAGCGAAACGTCGCCTGTGCTGGCCGTAAGCCAACGCGTTAAAAATGGTCGTAAATTCGGAACCGTGGGGCCTGCACTTCCCGGTATTGAAATAAAACTTGGCGATAACAACGAAATAATGTGCCGTGGCCATAATGTAATGATGGGATATTACAAAGATCCGGAGCTGACAAAACAAGTCATCGATGCCGACGGATGGCTACACACCGGCGACACCGGTAAATTTACCCCCGAGAAACAACTTATTATCACCGGAAGGTTGAAGAACATCTTCAAAACTTCGTTCGGTAAATATGTAAATCCACAAGCCATTGAGTCGAAGTTCACCGAATCGCCGCTGATCGAAAATATGATTGTGTTGGGTGAAAACAAAAAATTTGCCGCAGCGCTCATTTCTCCCGATTTTGTATATTTGAAGTCGTGGTGTGCAATACATAAAGTACCTCATACATCAAACTCCGAAATGATAGAAAATCCGGTTGTCGTAAAACGCTTTCAGGAAGAAGTGAAAAAATACAATCAGTTTTTTGGCGATTTCGAACAGGTAAAACGCTATCAGATAGTTCCAGAGGAATGGACTCAACCGGCAGGATTCCTCTCTCCTACTCTCAAGATAAAACGTAATGTACTTGAAGCACATTACACCGATAGAATTGAAAAGTTATTCTCATAAAAGCATTCTTTACATTCCAAACAGCAGATAAGTTCGATATACTTATCTGCTGTTTTGGTTTTTCAGGTATTTCTTTGTATTGATCAAAATATATTTTTTAAAAATCGTAATCCATCTATATTCATCGCTTCAAAAGACAACTTCAGCCTTTTGAGCCATAGCATTTCAGTCTTTTTTTATGATTAACTGTTGCCCGAAGCAAATAATCAGATTCAACAAAATCTAACCTGACAATTTATAATACTGTTTCAGTATAAAAAAAATTTATTACAAATCACTTTATATCAACTGGTATTTACAAAAAAAATAGTATATTTGGTGCGCAAAAGAAGAGACGCACAAAAAAAAGTACTTTACAAAAACATCACTGTCTTCGGCATTATTCTGTAAAAATTGCTTTTTTTATTCAACAAAAGTAAATCAATGAAATCGTAATCTGTTTTGCAAAAAAAATCATACTATGGCTTTGGAATTAACCTGAATAAGAAATATCTGTCCTTAAAAAATCGCATTATGCCGGACCAAACGCTTGAAAACAAAATTCTGCACGAACAAGCAGATGCGCTTAAAAAAGAATATGCTGAGCTGTTCGAATTAAAAAACCACATGCTTATGTACGAGGAAGTAATGCTTCGTTCGCTTTACCTTATCAGCATTGGCAATGACCAGTATCGTTTGTTTAGATCTGAATACGACTTGGCTATACTCAAGCAAAAAATACTCTTAGCACAGGTTTTCTTTAACCGAAATGAACTACCCAACTGGAAAGAAATAGAGTCGAACATTGAAAAGCAGTTTGAGGATTGGCAAATTAAAATAGCCAATGATGCTGCCAGTATCGCCAATGCAAAAGCATATATGAAGTCCGGTTTTTTGAGCGATGAAGATGTTGAGCAACTCAGAACTAACTATAAAAGGCTCGTGAAGCGTCTTCATCCCGATCTTCATCCCAACCAAACCTACAAGGAAAAAGAATTATTTATAAGTGTTCAAGCGGCCTACAATATGTGCGATCTTCGCATGCTGAATGAATTAATATCGTTTCTCAAAGGACTAAAACCCCAAGTGAGCTACGTCCTCCCCGATCTGAAGTCGTTTGTGCAAAAACTTACCGAGATGAATGCTGCGCTGCAAGCAAAAATCAACAAACTGAACAAATCATTTCCGTTCATCTATCGCGAAAAGCTACAGGACAAAGCATGGGTGGAATCTCAACAGAAAAAAATAGAGGAACAAATTATTCGTGTCAGAAAAGAAATACAAGAAAAAACTCAATACCTACTGCTGCTTCAATCATGGAAACCTCAATTGCTCAACTGAGGCCATGACAGGTCAGAAATATTAAGATAACTGGCAGGGTTCACTGTTCAAAACCATGATGAACAAATAAACAAAAGAGAAAATCAATGATTGATTTTCTCTTTTGTTTTTGCGGAAAGTCAGGGACTTGTACCGTCTCAGCTATATATTGAATTTCAGCTCTATAAACCTGTTAAAAATGAATGTCCACCGAGTTCTCCACCGAGAAAAAAGGTTTAATTTTTGGGGAATTTCATATATCAAAGATACGAATTTATTTGCATATTTTCAAAGAAAGCAGACTATTTTTTAGTATGGTTTACGGCAACTATGTAGGGAGATAACTAAGCTTTGATATGCTTTTGATGTTTGTTATCCTGTAATGAAGGGATGTACTTGTTCGGCTTTTAGTCCGGTGTATTGGCAAAACTCGTCAATACTGACGAATTGATGTTCCTGCTTATTATAATGAATTCTTATCTGTGCAAGCAAGGACCTGCCATAACGTTCGCTTTTGCCTGTAATGCGTTGCACATCCTTCGGGTATATGCAAATACGTTTGACTTCCATTGTGTCATTATTTTAATGCAAAACTACAAATAATTACTTGTTATTTAAAGCCTTTTTTGGTAATAATGGCAGATATAGCCATTGTCGGAAGTACTTGTGTTTGAAAATGGTATTCGAGCATATATATTTGTTCCAATCATTTAAAAATATTGTATTATGGCACAACAAAAAAGTATTTTAAAGCTGAAGGGAACCATCGGTGGAATAACTTTCTACAAATCGAAAGATGGATACCTGGCAAGAGAAAAGGGTGGCGTAGACGCCTCTCGAATTGCTAATGATCCGGGATTTGCCCGAACCCGCGAAAATGGAGCAGAGTTTGCTAACGCAGCTTCTGCAGGTAAGTTACTTCGCGATGCAGTGCGTGTATTGGGTAAAAATGCATCGGATGGACGTGTTACATCTCGTATGACTCAGGTAATGGCACAAATCAAAAACATGGATGAGGCCAATGCCAGAGGGGAACGAAGTGCTGCTGAAGGGCTGACAAAAGAAGAAGCCAAGGCGCTTTTGAATGGTTTTAACTTCAATGAAAATACAGTTTTAGGAGCTGTGTTGTATAAACCGTTTACGGTAGATGGAGCCACAGGCGAAATCAAAATTGAAGCATTTAACCCACAAAATGACATTAGTGTACCAAGCGGTGCAACTCATATTATTTTGAAAAGCGGTTTTGCAAGTATCAACTTCGTGACAGGCGAATCGGAAATGACCGTATCGGCACCGGTACGCATTGAAAGAAATGCAGCCGAACAGGCTGTTTCACTGAAACCGGCCACTGTTCCGGCAGTTGTAGGAATTCACATTTACTTGTTGTCGATTGACTTTATTCAATCGGTGAATAATGAAGATTATTCATTGAACAACAACTCGTATAACGTGTTGGCTATTGTAGGTGTTGAATAATCCTTAATTCATTGTTTATGGAAACAGATAAAAGTGTAACCGCAACCGATCCCAACAACATGAGTGTTGTTGAAAGGGTAAAAGCACCGACACCGAAGTTTTTCAGAACTTTGCGAGACATTGGTTTAGCCCTGGCAGCTGTAGGTGGTGCTATTTTAGCAGCACCAATTGCGATCCCTGCTTCATTGATTACCATTGCTGGCTACGTTACATTGGCAGGAGGAGTAATGACAGCAGTCAGTCAGACGGCTGTTGATACGAACAGTAAAGGAGATCAGTAATGAGACTCCCACCAACTAACAACGACGGGCAGGTATATGCCGGAACATGCGGAGGCACGTTTCTTTCTATTTTTAGCAATATGTTTGTGGAAGATTTGGTAAGAACGGTGATTCTGGCCGTCGTTGGTGCTGTTGTAAGTTTTGGCGTTTCGTTAGTTCTGAAGAGACTAATTAAAAACCCCCGACCCCTAAAAGGGAGTAAAAGAAAATAATCTACTGTTTTTATGGTGTGGTAACCTTCGCAGTAGTAAAGCCTCCCGGCGGGGAGGCTTTTTTTATTACCCCTACCCCGTTAGATACCAATTACAGATATTTATAAAAAAGCATACGCTTTGCATCCTGAACCAGCTTCAGATTTTGTTTGAACTTCTTTTCCATTTCTTCCAAACTACGCAAAGCCAGGATTGTTATTTGAAACTGTTCCGGGTTGTGGTCTGATTTATCCAGGGCGGACTGAATGCAATTTTTCAGATCCCGAAGAATGATAAACGGAATAACCGACCCACGCAAATATTGATAAAATGTTTTTGACTGCCATAGGCAGAAAATCAACCAGTACGCCTGTTCTTTATCTTCCGTGCTAGTAAATTGAATTGTAAAGCAATTAGGACAAGGAGAAACAAGCGGTTTACCGCTGTTGTTTCCCTTGTTTAGAATAAAGAAATGGGGTTGCTGATTTCTTCTTTCTGGTTGTAAGATTTTAATCTAAAGTTACACATAAACAATACAATAAAAGAGTAATTACATTGAGGGAATCGCCCTCAACAAATCTTTTTCCTCGCGAAAAAACACTGAAAGGGAAAAGAAAATGTAAACACCCTCTTACTGCAATAAAAAGCGAAGAGAAACGGAGCGTTGAGGCTGTCAAGGTTTTTTGCCAGAATTTTCATTCTGAACATTACCGGCTGCGCTCGGCATAGTCAAACAAGTTTGCCTCTGCACTCACTTGCACGATAAGTCTACCCGAAGTGAAACGAGGTGTGGAGATTCTGTAAACAGATTATCGGCTGCGCTCGGCAGAGTCAAACAAGTTTGTCACTGCACTCACTTGCACGATAATTGTGGCAAAAACCCGAAGGGCTTGACCTTTACTGACTCATTTTATTGCTGTTATCTTTGTGAACATTTTTTTTGTCGGTCATTAATTCAACTCAGGAAGTCCATTTTATCATTAGGTATTTTGGGCTTTTGGTTGACTTTGAAGACAAAGTTGACGTTATAAATCATTGATTAAAAACAGATTATTTTCAATAAAATAGAATTCAGTTCTTATGGGGTAAACACTTCGCAGAAAATAAAAAATACCATTGGAAATGCGTGGGAAAGGGCTTGGGGAAAACGGAATGAATGGAGCTTGCGAAATGGAAATGAGTATTTGCCGAAGCCGTTCGGTGCTGAGGTGTATGCTTGTAATGAAGGCAGAATGAAGTGTTGGTACAGTTGAGGTACGAAACCGTCCAGAACGAAATGGAGCTGAAATGGAACGCATTTACCGCAAGCACATGTACAAACAACCCGACATTTTTTATTTTCTGTACAACTAATGGGCGGTGGGGAATGATTGAGGATATTGCACGGAGTGCTTAACAAATAACAAGCTGCTGAAAGGAGCTTGACTGCTGTCCCCATATTTTGAAAACCTTATATAATTTTTAATTGCTGCCGGAAAATAAACCTACAATGAAAATTATATGTGGTTTTCGGGGCATTATTTTCGAGTTGGCGGTACGCCTAAATAACTCACCGATTAGGTGTTTAACCCTCTTCAACTCTCCCTTTAGGGGCTTATTCTTCGGGCAGCTCTGCAGGGCAAAGCGTTGATTTTGCGCGGCTATTATACATAATGTCAGCTTATGTGTTTTTTTATCCTTTATTCGTATTGAAATATAAACCCTTATAAAAAACACACATAACTAAGCATTATGTATAATAGCTTTGGGTTGTTGTTTTTCTGGCGTGTTTTTTTGCTTTTCTTTAGCGTGGATTGAAATAGTGGTTTTGAAAAAACATCACTATGAAAGAAGGGTTGATTGCAAAAAACATGACAGAAAAAAACAACGAAGCGTGGATTGTGCGGAGGCAGGCAAAAAGACTGTGCAAACCCAGAGGAATGAGGGGTGAGGATTTTTGCCTGCCGGTGGTTGTCCTGGGGAGCTGCCCGTAATGAACTTTCAGGCGGAGCCTGACCATTTTTTTTATTAAAGATAATTAAAGAAAACTTACCAAAACACGTGTAGGTTCATAAAATTTCAATGGATTGACTTATAGATATTATAAATATCTAAAATTGAATCAATAGAAACCTGGTACTTTTTTGCCAATACTTCTAAATTTTCATTCTTTATGAATGAATTAAAAAGTGATTGATATTTAGAGAAATAGTATTTCTGTTTAATAAAAGCACTGTCAACAATCAGTTCTGAGTATTTATATTTATCAAATTCTGAATACACATTTTCAAGTACATTATAAATAACTGAGTTTATATTTCGAGCACCGAGTCCTTCATTAAAAACTATTTTGGCTATTTCTGAAATGGCATCATCGCTAAATTTCAAGTTGATGTCTAATAATTCGCATTTTTGGATATGGGCATTTAAATCACTCTCGGGTGAATTTTTTATAATATTATATAAATCATCAATCGCGAGGGGGCTTAATGGAATATAATTTGAAATACGTGATAATAATTCGGGTAGCAAACCATAAGCAATTAAATCATATTTAGATAAATAGCTAATTAAATTATTATAATCAACCAATTCGATTGATATTTCATTTTTTAACCTTTTACGAATGATATCTTCAATTCCTGAAAATGCTCCATTAAATGCAATCATTAAATTTTCAAGAGGTAATTCGATTAAAGTACTATTCGCATCATACGGATTGTTCTGAAAGCTAATAGACTTCCCTTTCTCGAAAAAACGAAGTAATTCCCCTTGAATAGAGCTTCGATCATAATCTGAGTTATTATTTGCAATTTTATCTAATTCAGAAAATTCAATAATTGAATTCTTTAATTTGTCTATATCTTTATCGTATTTTAGGTATGCGTAACAAAGCTCTTTCGAAATCGTTTTACCAACTACGCCTTCTGGCACAATATCAACTAAATTTATAGAAATGTAGGGAACATTCATGATTTCAGCAAACTTTGCGATTGTATATGATTTCCCAATGCCGGTATTACCCAAGAGTAGAAATGATATTTTAGGGAAATTTATATTAAGCTTAAAACGCAAGAAATGATCATAAAAGTAAATGGAGAGTTTCCTGATTACATTATCTTGTCCTTTGACATATTTCGAAACATGAATTTGCATTTCTTTGGGGCTCGCAAATGTAGCACAAAGATTTTTGCGGAATTCGGTGAGATAAATTTTTATATCTAAATTAAATCGAAGCAGGATGTTGAACTCGCTTTCTTCCCAAAATCCAAAGGTCTTTATCCATTTCGCAGTTTTTTCATTAATTAGTTTATTATAATACACTTCATCTATCTCAGAATACTCAAAAAAATTGTTCAAATCCTGCAACAAAGCTTCACGAAGTTTTTGATAATTAACTTCGGAAGAGTCTGTAGTAAAAACTTTTTGTGCTGTTTCTACTCTAAATTTTGGAGCTGCAAAGGCAAGAGCTACAAGTTCTTGAATATTTATCCCTTCAGGGATATTATCTAGCTGACAGGGTACACCAAAAAATTTCTTTTCCATAATATTTTATTATTTTTTTACAATAAACTTTCAATCAATCTTTGGATTTGAATTGCATCTTTTGGAATAAAACCATTCAAGTAGATATTTTCGCTTGCTGTTGTAATGGTAATACCACTCATGAATAGCAACTCATTGAATCTATTGATATGCACTGAAACAATACGATTCGCTTTTAAGACTGTTTGGTTATAGCCTATTAGTTTGCGTTTTCGAATTGTAATAAGTCTTGCTCCAGAATCAATTATAATATGAAAAGGGAAAAGAGCATTACCTGACGAAAAATTTGAAGAAATAAATTCGTGTACCATATCTATTGTTAATTTAGCTGAGTATTATATTTTGATTTGTGCTTTTAAAAGACCGAACTTAACAGAGAACCCATTACCCAATGCAAAAGAACGACCCGGTTGAATCTGAACAATTGAGTTGTCAGGCTTGGTAACATACCAAATATCTTCCGACAGATTTTTCAGACCTAAAATTTTCAGTGTCGGGTGTTCTGAAATTTCAGCTGTTGGCTTTGTAAAATCGTAAAGAATTCCATTTGTATGATGTGGGTACAATTTAATGGTTTTTCGCATGATAATTATCTCATTATTTAATTTCATTCGTGGGGGAGTTGTAACATTTTTGTTACAACACCAGCAAACCAGAGGCTCATTTTGTTTTACTTTCGAAATATCGTAAAATATTTCTGCACCACAATCCTGACAAATAATGAGATTATCCCGCAATTTGACAAATAATTTTCTCCAAACCGATTCTTCAACTCGCTGTGTCGGTTCGAAAATCCCTATTGTAAAAGCCCTTTCAAATTCATCTTTGAGGATTTTCGGGAAAACCTGAGCAAATGCAAGTGCATTTGAATGAAACTCAGGATCTGGTTCATTACCTTTATCTGTAGGATGAAAAATATAAAGAGGATTTATTCCATAAAGTTTTTTTTGTGCTAGTTCATCAAAAGCATGGATTGCCGCTTCACGCTTCCCATCGAGAGGGTGAGCTATATAACACATAAAAAACAACAATACCGAAAGACTGTACAAGTCTGTGTATTTATTAGGTTGGGACTCATTACGAACAATTTCAGGAGCCATATATTTTGGTGTCCCGGCTACACCTGTATAACTTGACCCTTCATACGATACATTGTCATTATCGCAAATGAGAATATCCCCTTTATCAGGGTCAACAAAAACATTATTAATTGAAATGTCCCGATAGGATAAACCTTTTGAATGTAGCTGCAAAAAACTATCAGCCAATTGGTAGCAGGCAGTCATTAATGCTTGAAATGAAGGTTCAATTTTACGACTCAGCATTTCTGTAGCCGACCTGAAATGTTTTGGACGAAAAGGCATAACATATCCAAATAAACCGTGATTTTCATTACACCTGACTATTGCTTGTGGCCAAAGAAAACGTTGATCAGGCGAACCAGTCTTAACCGATATTTTCAACATTTCCAGTTGTTCATTGGTTGCATTTTGAGGAAAATACCATTTGAGAGCAACCTCCTTATTTCCGTTATATTCTACCCGATAAACTTCGCCTTGTCCTCCTGATCCGATATATTCAAGCACTCTAACTTTTTTCCCATCTGTCGATTGGAGCTTGTCTGATTTTTGAAGCATATTTGTTGTCATGATCTATATGTTTTTATGTGAATTATTTAACTACCAAACTATTTTATTTTCCGGTTCAGGAATAGTTTCAACGTATCGGGGTACATCTATTACTCCATCTATACGCCCTCCATTCATTGGAGTTGAGACTTTACGCAGCACAACAGTTGAAGCCCATTTGAAATATTTAACTAATTGACTTGAATTTGAGGCTTTCAACGGTTTAATTTCAGGATTCCCGATAAAATCCTGCATAACACTTAAATCACAGTCATCGCCAATAGCAATTGCTAATCGAACCATTTTTTTTGCCCATGGCTCAGCATTAAAAATTGATAAGGCTTTGCGAAAATCATCAGTAGGCAATCCATCAGACACCAATATGGAAATGGGAGGTAAGCAACGTGCCGGCATTTTATCCATGCTTATGTGGCGAGTCAATAATTTTATTGCTTCACCAATGTCTGTTCCCTGTGATACAGTTCCATCTTTCAACGTTTTTTTAGCTTCACGTCCAATGGATTCTGCAACCGTATTTACCAATAAGGATGAGAAATCCTTTTTCCCATTTCCTTGATGTATGTCCCAAAATTCACCTCCAGTCAACTGTGCAATCTGCTTGTGAGCTACACCGGATGATACACCAAGAACATATGAAGTTATAGCTGCATCATTTAGATTACGAACAATTTGATGTAAACCATCACCTGAACCAATTTCATCCGAAATTACAACTAATACGCGCTTGACCTTGTGTTGACTGTACACATTTGCCACATGTGGAAAAATATCAACAGTGTCCAAATTTGCGAGATAGCAACCAGCACCGCCGAAAATACCGACACTAAGTTCCCTGATATTTTCTTTAAAAGCTGAAGGTGAGTTAAGTTCCCATACACCAATGGTGTAATTGCTTAAGTTGTGAACTTTAAATTTCGAACTATTTGAGCCCCGATAGCCTCCAATATCAAAACCTACCAAACCGAGTTTGACATTTAAACCTTGTTTTTCAATTGTATTGGCAAAATCAACACAACTTTGTTTTACGGCTTCAATCTCAGTGCTCATACTTCCGCTTGTATCTATAAGAAATACAATTTCTAAATTCCCATTTTCAAGTTGAGTAGGAATTTCATCGGCCTTGATATCCGTCCAATGATAACTTTCCACTGGAATAGGTTCTTTGGTAACCCATTCCGCTCCATGACTAAATGTTAGTACATTCATACGAATTAAAGCTCCAGGATTTTCATCCTGTACAGATTTGATAAACGGCATTGCTTCGCGACAAGCCGTATTGAGGCTGCTTATTTTAGAACTTTCATTCATACTTGCTGATTTGTCGAGCAATAAATGTAAATCCAAATACCTTTTTGCTACTTCTCCACCCGGGCGTTTCATAATAATATAATTTTATGGTTTATACTAAAGACTTTGCTTATCGTTTTTGTAAATATATTTTTGTATTTCTTCACCTCAATTCCATGCTCAGATTCTATTTGTGGAATTGGGATGTGAACTTCACTTTGAATGTCATAATCCAATCCAATGGCAACCATGGAGATGTCATCACAAGTTCCATTTGTTGATACTTCATCGAGCCATTGCGGTAGATTCTTTTCAATAAATTCCGAACCATCTGTCAAATGGAAGTCGTTTAAATCATCGCACCATTTATAAAGTTCTACATTTGAGGCATAACTTTCAGTCAGTCCATCAGAACCCAGAATGATAAGTTTTGGATAATTTTCAAGAGAAAACTCCATAACTTTCGTTCGAAAGTCTTTTTCAGCACCCACTGAACAAATCGAAGTTGTTTCAATTCCATTCAACCGATTATCGTTTTCGACTATCTGCTTTGTTTCACCTGTATTGAAAAGAGCAAACATCTCACCATCTCCAATCTGGGTAAACATTCCGAATTGAGAATGGATGTAACATCCTAAAAGTGTTGAACCATAAGGCAGAAATTCATTATTTTGCAAATCCTCATTTAATTCAAATGATGCATACGGAAATAAATCTATATCCTTTCGGACCTTTTCTTTCCATAATTCGACCACTTGGATAGGAATATTCTTTTCAAATTCTGAAGCAACTTCAATGTCTTTGAATTTCGCATCAAGTTTTTTAAGAACTTCGACAAATGATTCGACAGCAAATAGACTCCCTTTATGACTTCTGAAACACTTTGGAGACCCATGACCATCAGCAACAACAGCAATTAAATGGTTGTTTTCCAATAATTCTACAAACACACTGTCCTGATTAGGCATTCCATGTTTCAAATGACATTTACCAGCTATACTTTTAGCGGTATAAAACGTTGACTTTATCATACTGATTTCCTCCGTATTAATTACCAAACATCATTATCAATGCCTTCACTTTCGTCACCTCCTTCTGCCGGCATAGGAGTAGCTCCCGTTGGAACACTTACTCTTTTAAGAGCAATAGTACTAACAAAGTTAATTGCTTTTGCTAATTGCTCGGGGTTATTTGCCATGATAGGTTTCAACTCAGAGTTATTAATGAACTTTTGCAAAGCCGAATGATCGGCCTCTTTGCCAATTGCAATCGAATAACGAATAGACTTTGCCCCCCAATTAGTATGCAGATAGTCATCTAAATCTGTTTTATAACTATCAGTTGCTTGTCCATCGGAAATTAAAACTACTAATGGAGGATAACCTCTTTCAGGCATTTCCGGGCTCTTCATTGCCATTGCCATTAGAGAAAAAGCTTCACCCATATTCGTTAATCCATCTGCATCTGCATTTAAATCCTTCCAAAAAAAGTCTTTAATTGGCTCGTTTTGCGCAATCCATGTAGCCTTAGTGTTAAAACCGAGAATGCTAATTTTAATTTCAACTTCCGGTGTTTCATCTTCCAGCCTTTTCATGTGAGGCACAGCTTCTCTCAAACAGTTGTTAAGTTCGGTGATTTTACCATCATCAAGCATAGAACCGGATAAATCGCATAATAAAAATACCTGAGATTCTCTTTTCGAGATTGTTCCGCCTGGTCGGCGTTTTTCAATAGTTGTTTCCATTTTGTTTGTTGTTTAAAGTGATTGTTAGAAAATTATTATTTTAATTACTAATGCGTTGTAGCATTCGGTTTTGTGAATTATCGATGAAATAAATGGGATTTTTGTTTTACTGAGTTTTTACTTACATAATCCCTTACAGCATTCCAACCCTGATTTTCAAGTAAGGTTTTCATAAATTTAAATCCCTCACTGTAAGTCAGTTCCATATTTTTTTCAATGTTGTCAAATAGCACTTCACCCAGTTTGGTTTTATTTCGTTTGTACACCAATCCAGAACCTAATTCACACATTCCCTCACATATCATATTATCCGGCTTCAGACCTTTCGTATTTTGCCAGACATGAAGTAGTTCATGTGCTAAAATTCCAGTGCATAATATATATGGCAAACCCCAAAGAATACTAATTTCATGTGATTGTACTTTACTGTATGATTTTTTAGTTACGTTTAATCCCAAGGTTGAAGTAGCGTATCCTAACTCTGTGAATATATCTTGAGAAACCAGCAACACCTTAATGTTTGTAGGGAAATCAAATCCTTTTTCCTTTAACAGACTGATTGCCTCAAAATAAGATCTGTTCAGTTGATCAGTATCCTTCACTGGACTTTCATTTTGATCACAGTAAGCGCAGATAAACCTCTTATCAGAGTATATTACTTTACCTTGTGAAGAGTATGTTCCAATTATTCGGTGACAGACAGGGCAGTGTTCTACATTATGATGTGCATGAGCGAAATTACCATACACATCATAGTAGTAATTGCCTGATTCAATCTGGTTTTTGCAAATACAGCATTCCATAATTATTATAAATTTACCATACGGTTGTTGTAGGAGTAAATGCAGTTGGTGCAGGGGTTGCCGATTTATGACGTTTCGATTCGATATATTCATCATAATCATTACCGTCATCATCATCCTCAAGCTTGTCTTTTAAGAACTGATCACGTTTGGATAAATCAACTTTAGAATGGTATAAAGCACTATCGGGCATAGATTTAAATCTTAATAACTCAATATCGTAAGCACTGTATTCTTTTCTAAGTGAGGATTTTACATCATCCAATTTGGATTCAGGGTCAGAGAATCTGAGAAACACTTTCTTTATATTGAAAATGATAAAACCAATTGCATGAATTATATCCTCCATGAAGATGAAAAATGCAGTATGGACGATTACCGATAATATCATTAATACAACTGTTTTTGTAAATAAGCCAGGCATTATTGATGCTGACATTAAATAACCTGCAAAAATCAGCCCAGCCGGTATAAATATCATGAATCCCATAAGGAGATATTTTAGAACTGACAAGAAGAAATTTGATTTAAGCTCTAATTTCTCGTTGATAATTGCGATTGTAAATGCGATAAACAGCTCCAAGCCGAAGAAAATGAATATTCCAAAATTGTCAAAAAGGAATGTTCCAAATGGATTCCCGGATACATTAAAGCGAAGAAAATCAATAAACATCTTCAATGATGCATAATCCACAAAAATTATTATTGGAATAAGAAAGAATAATGTCAGAAACCAACGTATTTTTTTGCCTGATGGAGCATTGAAGTACATTTCATTTTCAATTTCAAAGGACTCTGTTTTTTCTATGTATTTGCTTCTTTCTTTTACAAATACATAAAAGCGATGTGTCAAGCGACTAATGTTATCCTTGATACCTAATAGTTTTGCCATAATAAATGACGTTGAAGTAGTTTTCATAATGTTATTATTTTGAATTATTTAGTTGAACTATCGAATTAAATGCCTCTTCGTAACTCTCGAACACTGAATAATCTGTTGGATTTAAACCGGTACAGCGTTTTACGATTATTGAATCAACATTGCCAACGATTAATAATTTAATCGATTTATCAAACTTAATTGCTTGTTTATAGGTATCTTTAAAATCGCTGCATACCACCATTACTTTGGGGTTTTGGGGAGATTCGTTTAAAAAGGTTGTGGCACGTTTTAAAGCTGACACTACATCGCTTCGCATAGCGACTGGCCTTTCGACTTTAGTCTTCATTTTGCTCTCGAAAGCCTTGAAAGACGATTCGTTTAATGAATCAATTTTCAGGTTTATTTCCGTTTCGAGTTGCTTACCACTTTTTTCGGACTCAATCCATGGATTAACTGTTTTATTTTTATCGTCCTCAATTAATGAAAGTGACGTCCATCTTAGAATTGGGGTGTAAGAATCCTCTGTAATATTAGTGTACCCAAGTATTTCGCGACCACTGTGCATACCGAAAAACTTTTTAAGTATTACGATGTCTCTACTTTCAGGATTCAAAGTATAAGAACCCGAAATGTCATCTACAATAGCAAGGGAAAGGGATACCGGCTCAGTTTGTTTCTCAAACAAAACTTCTTCTAAGGTCATTACCTTTTTGACTTGTGAATCACTACCAGTTTCCTTTAGGCTACAAGAAGTAACTAAAAGCAATAAGTAAAGAAATTGAATTAAAATGGTTGTTTTCATAATGATAATTTTAAAAATTGGTTTATATTATTTATTTTATATTTAATTATTCAAATTTCATGCTTATCGAATTAATAATTTCGTAATACAATGTATGTCAGCAAAATAAAATAAAAAGTTATTTATGAACGTAAATCTATAACCTTATAAATTGCCTTATATATTAGCAAGTTCCATCTGTAATGCTTGTTGAAGTAAGTGCCCAAATAAGGTTGTTTGGTGTTGTTCCAATGCTTTTCTTTCATTCCGGATAGCATCTCTTTTTGCATGCTTTGCCTTACGATGTTCTGCACTCTCATAAGCTTCACAATGTGCCTGTTCAAATAAAGCCATATCGAGTTGTAAGTTGCTACTTAAAGCTAGCTCTTTTATGTCACAATAGCTAAGTGCAACATGGTAGAATTTAAAACCATCACTCGTTGATTCCAGTTTCATATCATAGTGACTTTTTGATGCCGGTAATTTCGAAGACATATCCACGATTATCGCAACAATAATCACTTGCTTTTCGGGATATGCTGATTGGACGATTTCTTTTCTCAACTGAAGTTGAGATACTGCTTCTGCACATGAGTTGTTATTTTTGGATTTTATCTCTCCGATGATGATAGAATCTTCTGTGAAGATAACCATATCACATTCAAGAAATTTAGGATAGTAATTACCCTGTACTTTTACTTCATAGCCAATTATTCGTCTTGGGTCGGAAGTATAATAATACCGAAGAAGTTTTTCGGTATCGTAGGAAACTATTGATATGGCACTACGGGTTTGAGGTGTATAATCAGCAGGTCTTTTTTGCTGTCTTAATACCAAGTTTTCACGAATAATCGTGTTCTTGAATTCCTGATAGAATGGTTCGGAAGGAGTAACAAACTTGACGTTTCGATACTTGGTGTTTACATTGTAGTAACTATAACCAATGGCATGAGAAAACGGAGAGACGGTGGTTGTTTTCATAAAAAAATCCTTTTAGTGGGTTAATACTAAAAGGATTAATTCAAATTAAATGCCGTATTGGTAGGAGGCTGACATTCAAACAAATATCAAATAATGCGATTACAATAAAAGCATATTTGGCTTATATATAAGTTAAAATGTAAGAATTTAAAATAATTTTTTAAATGGTGGAATATCTTTTAATATCCATAAATCTTGTTTTTCATTAATAATTTCATAAGCTATTTCACAATTTTTCTTCTCTTTAGTTTTAGTGAAGCGTGAAGACAACCATCCGGTTGCATTATTAGGTTTAAGAATTAGCTCAATTTCTTCTTGGGTCGGTTTTCTTTTATAAGTTCTATTAAATTTTGAATATTCAATTAGAAATTCTTCAAGAAAACAAGTCATTTTCTCCTTATCAGTATCGTCATATGATTTAAGGTATATTTTAGTGTGTTTTTCTCTATTTTTTACTGTATGGTTTTCATTTTCATTAAATAAATAATTTGTTTCTGGATGCACACCTTTCCAGAAAGCCAAGGCATCTTTAATTGCATCAACATCAAAAGTATTTATTTCAGGGAAAAGATGAATTAAATTTTCAATAAATGATTTTAATTCTCGTACATTACCATACCAATCATTTTCCTGAATCTCTTCAATTGCAGCGTCAGTAAAGTTCTTATTTTTTTTAAATCGTTCAATTAATAATGGAATATCTGATTTTCGCTCTCGTAATGGAAGTAACTGTAAAGGGAAACCACATATTCGATAATACAAATCAGCCCTAAATTCACCCTTAGAAATTTTAGAAAGAATTTGTTTATTTGTAGCACAAATGATTCTAACATCATCAATGTCAGTTTCTTTTGTTTCTCCAACTTTAGAAATTTTCTCATTTTGTATAGCTCTTAAAAACTTAGTTTGTGCAGACATTGGTAAATCTCCTATTTCATCAAGAAATAATGTTCCCTTTACTGCCATTTCAAATTTACCTTTTTTATCAGTAACGGCACCTGTAAATGATCCTTTTACATGTCCGAACAACTCACTTTCAATTAGTTCAGAAGGGATTGCTCCGCAGTTTACTGGGACAATATTACCTATTCTATTAGATAATTTATGTATAAGATTTGCAACAACATCTTTACCGGTTCCAGTTTCACCCAATATTAATACAGGGTCTTTTGTTAGAGAGTATTTGACAATCCATTTCTTAATATCTTGAATAGATTTTGAATTCCCTATAAGTTCTTTACTAATAGTATCATCGCTATTTTCATCTACTTTAAAATTCTGAATTAATTTTAAAGTTTGGATTTTTGCTTCAGTATATTCCTTTCTTCTTTTTGAATTATTTAACGAATCAATTGCTATGTCTATAACATTTCCAAGTTCTTTAGCAACGTCATCCTTATCAACATAATAATCAATAATTCCAGTTTGAAGAGCATCTAATATTTCATCAGTTTTATCTCCATAATCATTTTTACCATATGCGGTAATTAATACTCGAAAAACATCACTGAAGTTGTCTTTAATTTCCTTTGCAACCGTAATACCATCTTTATGACCCGCCCCTAAATCTTTGTCAATCAATGATATTATAACCCTATTTAAGGAAACAGTTGATAAAATATCATCTCCATCAGTTGCATTTATAAAATTATATTCTTTTGAATCATCAAATTTGATAATTCTATTCCAATCTATATAGTGTTTTTTATCATCTATACATAATATGTTAATAATATCATTAGTTTTTTTCATCTTTTATGTTTTTAAAATATAATGTCATTCTGGTTTCGTTAATACAATTTACAGCTTTAATTTGCCAGTTTAATTTTTCAATCATTGTTTTTACAACAATTAAACCACGATATTTTTCTCCTTTTGGATATTTTTTTGCATCACCATTTATATACTCAAGATATTCATTTTTTATACTTGAAGCATTACTGATAGTTATCGTTGTTGCAGAACTTCTTTCAATAGTTATTGGTTGTTCTTTACTATTGCTGACTGCGTTATCAATCAAATTAAATAATATTGTAAATATTCTTAGTTTATTTTTTTGTGAGTAATTACTAAAATCAATATTTTCATTGTCAAATATATTTATGTAAAATTTTTCATCACAAAAATATTCAGATATAAGATTAATAATTGAATATAAATCATTTAATTCCGGGTATTCATCTAAGTTGTAATTTTTTCTTGATATACCTCTTCTGCTTATATCATACACCTTAAATGCTAAAGCAAAATTATTGAAATCTTTACGAGTCGTAATATTAGGTAAATTCAAATCAATACTTCTCTCTAAATACTTAATTCTATTCAACACCTTAGTTGATATATTATCAAGAGAGTGTTGATAATATTGAACTTCATCGTATAATTTTACATTTTGAAGATTGTTTTTATAATAAAATTCATCAAAAGGCTGTAAGATATTAGATAACACAAGATTTATTTCCGACTTTAATTCCCTGCATAAAAAATCTTTGCTACATAATAAAACTCCACTTGGTTGAGTAATTTCCTCAAAAATAGTTTCATCTGCTAGTGACTCTCCTTTATTTATACTTGATACTTTAAAATTTGTTGAATGAGTCAGCATATAGTGATTTATCTTGAATTTGTCCTGTAAAAAGCGAAGAAAGATAATATAATTGATAGCACTTGCACAATCTTTTTCAGTGAGCAAAATAAACAAGTCCCAAATGGTTTTTTTATCCTTAACAATACCACTTTTTGATAATGCTTCTTTTATATCTGAAATTGAAGAACATTTTTTTAAAATATTCTTAAATTCATTTCCAGAATTATCTATTATAAATTCTTTTATTGAATCAATAAAGTTTCTGTCGTTTTTATCTACCTCATTAGCTTTATATAATGCTTTATCATTTAATTTCAAGTAGAAATCAACAATTTCTGCTTTTTTTATATCATCTAAATCATTAAATATATGTGAGTTAAAATGGTCTTTTATTTTATGCCAATCACTATTTATATTACTTAATTCTTGTGACAAATGATTTTTCAGCTTTTCAGTTTTTTCCTTAACCATTTGACAATTAATAAGCGAATAAAGAAAGAGTAAATTGCTATTTTGATTAATGTTTGACTGTATTTTATTGTCATCTAGGACTAATTCATAGTCTCGATATAATTCATTTCTAAATACATTACTCAAATTAAAAATCTGTCCGTTACTGGTATTGCTAAAATAATTTACGTCATCTATATCTTCTGCCCATCTAAATAGAATCAGTGATAAATCAAATAACCTTTCATCATTCTCAACTTCATTTTTAGCTATTGTGCGATAAAAATATTTATTGTTCTGATTATCATAAAACAATAAATTGCATAACAAAAGATTATTTTCCTGATCATATTTATCAAACAATAGTTTAATTGAAGGTAGAAAAATATTAGATAAAAAGCTTTTTGACAGCACATCAGTTATTTTAACCTTCATCTCTGTTTCTAAACCATCTAAAAAATCTTTATCTAATGGAAATTTCAAGAAATCCCAGATTTTGTTGAGCGGAAAATCTAAATCAGAGTATTTATACTGTTTTTTTGATGAAAATTTTTTCACAGGAACTTTCCTAAAAGCCTCACCTGGATTATAAAATAAAGGATTATGTGGATCTTCTGCATTTATAATTTTTTGTATTTCATTCGCTTTATCTTTAGGCGATAATTGATTTAATACAAAAGCAATATTTTGGTTTGGTTTCCACAGATTTTCAAAATTTGATTTTAAATTTGAGGTTGTTTTATCAATAGATAAAATCGTTCTAACATAATCATTAGCTGAATTTATCCAAGGTATGGTTTGTGGTCGATGGTTTGTACAGCCATGTGTGTCAATTATAATATCGTAATCACTTGAGACTACTTTACTAACACACCTTCCCAAACAAGAATAACATGTATTATCTTCAAAATTTTGACAATTATAACAAACCCCAGTAAATGCTTCTCGTGTCTTTTCTCTTAATTTTATTCGTTTTGGATTGTCCCAAAGCACTTTAATTGTCTGATGCTTTATGTTTCCAAGTAGGAAACTATCTTTACTATAATTCTCAAAACAACCTATACAAGGATAAACATCTCCAGTAAGAGATACATATAAATGATGTAATACCCTATCACAAGCCACCCCTACATAAGTTCCTCCTTGACAAGTCAGAATCGCACCTTTATCTTTTAATTTTTTGAATATCTCATTCAGCTCTTTATAAGTTAGATTATCTTCTCTATTATAATATTTCTCACCTCTTCCTCGTGGCAATATCGTATCACAATCAAAAATAAATCCTTTCTCTAAACGATATTTTTCATATAGTGGTAATATATCATTATAATTATCCTTTAAGATTGATGTAACTATACCTAATTTTGGCATGTTTCCTTGATTAAACCCATTTTCTACAAGTAAATCAATTGCTCTGGCTCTTAATTTTGTATAGTTTTTTGTATGAACTATTTTATCTTGAATCTCTTCATTCTCAGAATTGAATTTAATAAGTAGAACTACATCTTTATCTTCCAAAAATTTCATCAATGAATAATCCGGCTCAACGTTTAAAGAGAGTTCGTTTTTCCCAGAATAAGTTGGTTTGAAAAATATTGTCTCTCCTGTTGTGAAAATCGTAGTTTTAAGTTTTAATTCTTTTGCAAGCAATAAAATCTTTTTGGTGAGTTCTATATTTAAAGGATGGAATGGTTCACCTTTACCCGGGATACCGATAAACTCACCGCCTAACCCGGCAAATTCTCTCAAAAGTTCATCATATTTCTCCCAATCCAAATAATTTGAAGAAGTTCTTTTTGTAAGGTGATTTCTATTGCTATCACTATTGGTTGAAGCAAAGCAATAATCACAATATAAATGACAATATTCGGGTATTTCAAACCATAAAGACTTTAAACTTTTACCTGCATTCAAATCGTAGTGAGACTTGGCTTGTTTCCCATAATGTCGTTCTAAAATAAATTCATTCTTGTTCATAAAATAATTTTAATACTGAATTGGTAGAAAAATCAAAGTTGTCTTTTCTCCTATCAGCAATAACTTTCCCATTTTTTAATACAATTAGCCTGTCTCCGATATTATTTATCTGAGAATAATCATGAGTAACGGCTAATGCCATAATATTATTTTCAACTATATAAGTTTTTAATTTGTCAAGGATAAATGGTGCCCATTTTTGGTCAAGAGCCGATGTGAATTCGTCCATAAGTAAAATCTTCGGATTGCTCAACATGATTCGACAAGCAACAATAAGTTGTTGTTCACCGCCTGACAGAAATTTTACTTGTTCGTTTATCCTTTTTTCTATCCCAACATTAAATTCTTCTAACTTGTTTATAACAAATTCTTTATACTTTTTTTGTTTATAGAATTTAAAATTTGGATTCATACCTGAATTTCTCAATGCAAAAATTAGATTTTCATATACAGTCATTGATGGTATAAGATTTTTAATCGTAGTCTGATCAATAAAAAGTATATCTTCAGGTATAAAATTATTATATTTAATTTCACCTTTATTTGGGATCAAATCTCTATTGACAACTTTTAAGAGAGTTGATTTTCCTGAACCATTACCTCCAATAATATAAGTCCATTCGTATTTTTGAAAAAGCAGATTGATTTCTTTCAATGCTTCTATTTCATTTATGGTCTGTTTATTGAAAGAAACAGATATATCCTTTAATTCTAACATATTTCCTATATAAAATTTGCACCGATATTCTTATTCTGTTTGCCGCTGTTACCTAACTTGGTCAAAATCAAAAATATGATTAAAAGAAAACCTATAATGATTTTTAAATCTATTGGTTTAACTCCAATTTGAATCGCAAAACTATATATAAACTGAAAAATGATTGTACCCAAAAAAGAAGAAATAATCAAGCGATTTAAGGTGGTCGGTCTGATTATATTTTCACCTATAATCATTGCTGTAAGCATAGAAACCAACATACCATTTCCATTTCCTATATCACTAAATCCAACATACTGCGTAAAAAGACAACCTGACAATGCAATTAAAGCATTAGATATAATTAATCCTGTTATAATAAATTTTTTAGGACTTTGCTTCAAATTTTTAACAAAGGTTTCGTTTTCTCCAGATGCTCTTAAATATAGACCGAAATTAGTTGAAAGAAAGAGTTTGATCAAAATAAAAACATCAATACATATCAATAATAAAATCAAAAATTCATACCACGGTTGATTTAAAAAAGTCAAAATGGTTATTTTATCAATAGAGATATTTGACTTTCCCATAATCCTTAGATTAATAGTATATAACATTGTTAACGTTATGATACCAGAAAGTAGTTTATTGATATGGGCAAAGCAATATAATGAAGCAGTGAATAAACCTGCCAATCCTCCTCCAGTTATTGATAATATCATTGCAGTGATAGGATTGAAACCGGAATCTAACAAAATAGCAAAGATAGCTCCACCAGTTGTGAAACTGCCTTCTATTGTTAAGTCTGCGAACCCCAATAATCGGAAAGAAATTATCATTCCGAGAACAAAAAGACTAAATATTATCCCTAATTCTATTACTCCCCAATAGTCCATTATTTTTGTGCTTTTTTCTTCAGTGAATCAGGAATAGTTAATCCCAACGCTTTCGCTGACTCCAAATTAAGGTATAAATATGAGTTTTTAGGTCGTGATACAGGAATGTCTCCAGGATTAAGCTTCTGTTCTATAATTTTAATCGTTAGTTCAGCGGTATTTTTACCCATCTCAACAAAATCGTAGGTATATGTTCCTATTGCCCCAAATTTTTGAACAGCAGATTTATCACCGCCAACTACCAAAATATTATTTTTTTCGGCTACTTTTTTTATTGCGCCTAAATTCTCATATATTGTATTGGATGGACTTACAAAGAATACATCACAACGTTTTGCTAATGATTGGGCGCAGGTTATGATTTCTGCTGAAGTTGATGCATTTAATTCTTCATAAGGAATTTTGAATTTGTCTAATGCTTGTCTCACATAAACCATTCCAGCTACACAGTTTGCTTCTGATAAATTAATAATAATACCTACCTTTTTTGTGTTCGGTTTAATAATTTTAATAAGCTCTATTTGTTTGTCGAAAGGTTGCATATTTGTAATTCCGGTTTTATTCCCTTCAGGTTTGTTCATTGTAGTTGCAAGTTTAGCTCCAACAGGATCTGTTATTGCGGTAAAAACTACTGGAATTGTTTTCGTATCCTTAATTACAGCTTGCGCAGATGGAGTTCCCATAGCAATTATAATATCGACAGAGTCATTGACAAGTTGTTTACTTATTGTCGTATTTAAGATTGGGTCTCCATGAGCAACTTGATACTCTATTTCATATTTGCCATCATACTTTGCCAATTCCTTTTTTATCCCTGAATAAACAGAATCAAGTATTGGTTGGTTAGCATATTGAATAACTCCAATTTTTATTTGATCACTCTTTCCTTTACAGCCATTTAGAATAAAAACAGCAATTAAACTGAATAAGAAAATCTTTAACGCTTTCATATATTTAATTTTTTAATAGTAATCTTTGAAAAAGTTTATAGGGATATTAAGCAAAAATTGTACTGTAATTTATCGACATCAATTTATTTGAACTTAAAATACACCTAATCATTCAAATATGGTAATCAGTAATTCAATTTTACTTTACTCAATTCGAAATATAACCTTATTTATAAGGTGATAAATAAGGAAAAGAAATTTCCAGTTGATTATAATTTTAAATATTGGAAATATTTATCGGGACATTATGTCCTTATAAATGTCCTTATAAACAACCTTATTTTCAAAATAATATCGAATAAGGACAACCTTTCCAAATTAATGTCCTGAAAACTATTGATTGTAAACAATTTTATAAACCGAAGCTCGTCCTTTGCCTTCAAGGACAACAAAACCAAGATCCTTTAATTTAGTAAGATGTCTCTGTGCTTTTTTTTGTAAATCACATACTTGCACTATGGATTTAGTCCTTAATTTGTTTTATTATTTTCAGGAAAAATAGTTTGCACTTCTTTTAACCGGTTTTCAGAAGCTGTGGAAGTTGGGGGTATTGGACATTTAGAGTATCTCCTTTTTCCTCTTTTTTCTCTAAAACCCCAAATTTTACCTGTTCCCAATCCCAATAAAACAATTCACATAACAGGCAAAGTCGCCAATGGTTTTGCGCTCCATGCCTATTTCACGTCTCCATGTATTGTCCTCGCTGGCTGTCATTTGTGTACGACTCAGAATATTACAACAATCGATAAAATGGTTGTGCGCTGCTGTTCTTCCGGCATCTGCTTCAGCTTGTTCTTCAATTGTCATAAACTGCCATTCGGCACGTATAGTTGCATAGTGAACGGCTGCTTTGTAAAGTGCCATTCGTAAATCGGCAAGTTTGCTATTCTGAACAGCTGTGTATGCCTGATAAGCAGTTTGATAATCTAATGGCATAATTTTGGGGTTTAATAATGTTGGTTATCTAATATATTATCTGTTGCAAAATCCGTAGTTCCATAGAATTTAGAAAGTGCATCCTGAATTAGTTGATTCTCAGGGTTTGCATTTAAAAAGAGTGTCAGACATGAATGAAATTTCAATGCATCTATATCACCGAATATCCGAACCGGATTATTTGTATTACAACTTAGTATAGCATTCAAGCATTCTTCAAAGCGGTTTCTCAAAACTGGATGATCTAAATATGCCCTGGCTTCATTAATGTCTTTTATAGCATAGTATTTAGCAATTTCACTTCTACCCAAACCATCTATCTGTGGGAAGATAAACCACATCCAATGCGATAATTTCTTTCCATTTCTCAATTCATTCAACGCTGTATCATAAACAGATTCTTGAGCTGAAAGAAATCGTTCTAAGTTGTAAGTTGGATTCATAATTGGTATTTGCTTTAAATAATCATTTTTACTATCGAAAAATTATCCTCATTTTTATCTTCCAATAGCATAAGTTTGGCATTAATTTCAATATCAGAATTCGTGATTAAACTTTCTGTATTTACAGAATTATATAGCCCATCAGAGCTAATACAGATTGTATCTCCTTGCTGGAGTTGTATTTCAATTATTGGAATAGATGCTTCTAATGGTGTGCCGGATAATGATTTTGTGACAATGTGATTGTAGCGTTCGATTTCTTTTGTTGAGACGGGCCCGTTCTTTTTCATTTCATTTATTAAGGAGTGACTTTCGGAAATAAAAAGTTGTTTATTGTCTCTGAAGTGTTGAATTTGGACATCTCCTAACCAAAAAGCATAGCCAGTGTTATTAATTATTAGCACTCCGGCTATTGTAGTTCCCAGTTTGGTATGATATTGATTTTGTAGGTTAAAAATCATACTGTTGGCTAATTCGATTGCTTGTCGAATAAATTGAGGGATGTTGTGTTCGATAGGATACACCGCAAAGAATTCAGATATTGCTTCCGTAGCATTTTGTGCAGCAATTTCTCCATACTTATAGCCTCCCATGCCGTCTGCAACGATGTGTAGCGAAATACTATCGGATATTATTTCGCTTTTTATATAGTCTTCGTTGGTTTCGCGATTTCCTTTGCCGGAATAAGAATATACTGTCATAATTATATCGCTCTTTTTGTTTCACCTCCGTGTTTGGTAACCCGAGGACGTGTAGAAATCTTAACCGGCCTATTCATAATACCCTTATCGGTCGATTTGGTTGCCCAAAGATACCCTTCACCAGGAGATAAGGAAGATAATTCCAGTGGGGTTAAATGTGAAAGTTGTGTTATTGACTTCTGTATGTGTTTAACCCACTGCGGACTATTAAATTTATGCAATAAAACAATTGAACTTAGTTCAATAATTTCGTTGGGCAGACTTATTGGGTCTTGGCTTGCAATCATTATGGAGACTCCTTTATGGCGCATTTCCCGAATTGAAGTTACAATACTATTGGTCAAATCTTTATTGTCCATGTATTTGTGTGCCTCGTCAAAAACAATAAATTTATTGAATGGTACTGACTCAAACGTTTTTACGCTTGAAAAAATATTCAGCATTACAACAAATAGCCCAAGCGCTTCATCTTTTTCAATAAATTCATCACGCAAATCCACAATAATCAATCTGCCTGGTTTCAATAGATTTCTTATTGCAGTTGTATCGTCGATATAATCATCTGCAAATTGAATTCGCTGCTCAGCCAGTGTCTTTTGAGAATTTGAAAGTAAGGTTGAATCGGCCACATTATTACGCAATCCGGTTAAACTTATATTATCACGAATGTTCCTCATGATTGCTTTCAATTGTCTTATATAGGTTGAATCGTTGCCAATAGCACCTAACAGAAACATCCAATCCTGAATACTCAATTCATTTGAATTGAAACTTATTGGATAAACTTCGACAGAAGGAAATTGCTCCCGTCTTTCATTTACCTTTGCTTTTGGTGTTAGGATAATAACATCAGACAAACTTGCCGGATTAGCATTATACTCCGTTTTTAATTTCCGTATCTCTTCGGCTTTATCGTTTGGTTTAATCATGGAGGTAAATTCCGGTTCATAATCCATGCTTTCGCTGTAATGAAATATTACTCCGGCCAATGGAGCTGGTAGTTCGTTTATACGACTGAATTGCTTAAGAACCATTTCGGTGATAGTACCGATTGTGTAACTTTTACCGCCGCCTTGTACTCCAAACAAACTAATTGTATTTGTCTCGCTTAAATCGAGTGCAATTGGTTTTCCATTTGCAATGACTTTGCCCAAAATGCCATACTGTTCAGTGGTTGAAGTTTTTCCTACAATTATTTCGTAGGTGGGTACTTCATAAGATAATACATCTTCACTAATTACGTTTTCTAGAATAGGCTCTGCTTCAGATTCTATCGTGTTAGTATATTCATCAACCATAACAATTTCAATAGTTTCTTCAATTATGGGTTCGACAACAATAGGTGTTTCGATTTCCGGTTCTGGGATTTCGATTGTTTGCGGAGCAACTTCAACTACAGTTTTTTCAATTTTGTCAGCTACCTTTTCAAAAAAGGGAGTCGGTTCTGATGCAATTGAACCTGTTTGAGATTTTCTCAAACAATTTTCAAGAGAAGATTGCCCAAAGAAAGAAACTAATTGCTCATCATCCACTATATGTTCCAAACGTCGCGTATTCAGATCTGAATCCGGATCCAGAATCTCAGCAATCATATTTTTACCAAAAGTAAAGAATGTACTTTCGTTATCGAATACTTCTTTTCTGTGGCGTTGTGACGCTGAGAAATCATATATAACTCCTAAGCGTTTGAATGATAGTGAATACCCATAATTCAAATTGTCGAGCAATTGCGTGTAAACTTCATGTACCTCTGGTGAGATTTGATTGTAGCGTGCAGCACGGTTTATATAGAATTCAAGCAATGATTTTAGCTGAAGTGTTTTCAATTCCCGATCTAATCTATCGTTACGCGTAGAATACTCTTTGTCAAAATGGAAACGTAAAGCTTCGATTGTGTTTTCAATCTGGCTTTCCATCTTGGATATTAAATCTAATCGCTCTGCTTCATAAAGACTGGTTCTGCATTTTACTTCAATGACCGTAAAACATATTTCCTGATTATCAGGATTTATCTTAACCAATAGAATGTCAGCACGTTCTTTATCCTCGTTTGGTAGTTTTTCAAACCATTCCTTGTGTAAATCAACCGGAATTAGAAAGGAATCCTCTAGAATATTTTTCTTCTCCAAAACTCTTTTTGTGAAAGCCATTCCCAACACTTCGAATGCTTTATTACTTGTTGAGTTGAACTGCAAAATGAGAGAGCTGCTTATAGAACGAATGTCTTCGAGCAGGATTTTTAATTTTGCTGCATCGTTTCTAAGGTCAATACCAAATTCTTCGAAATGTGGCCCTATTAATCCAATTATTTCTGAAGTTGGTCGAGTTGTTAGATAAGACGAAATACCTGATATTTCTTGTCCAGGAACATAATCGAGCAAAAATGGAATTTCACCTTCTACTCCCGGAAGGTCATATACTTCCGGTCCCATATTTTTATCGAATGTAACAACCCAATCTGATATGTCGTGAATAAAGGACAATAACACCTTATCAGATTCATTCAGTTCCAAGCGTGTTGCGGGAACTGATTGTTCTCTATTTGTTGACAATGAATTCGCCACAAATGATTGCATATTGGCAAATAATGAAATTCCAATGTTGCAAAAATCATTCACACAATTAGCAACAGGGTTTTCAGAGAAATATTTATTCCAAATAATTGCATCAGACTTTTGAGAAACGCTTATAACATGCTGGTTAATAAGTCCATTAAAATAGAATGATTGTTTTCTGTCGTCAGGGCGCACTAATGTGGTTTTTACAGGGAAAGGGCTAATCAGAAAACTTATGTGCGCAAAGAAATCGTTTGGGCTTTGAATAAAATCAGCAATGTTATTTATCGAAAATCTTAGTTTTGGAAACAACCGATTGCCTGAAGCTTGCGAAAAAGCTTCCGCATCTTCTGAAATATTACTCTCAGGGTTTATAAGATTTCTAAATGCTTCGCCAGGAACAATAATTCTATCGTCGGCAAACAGACGAATCTCGTATTTTATAGATTTATACTCAAGCATCCGTTCAATATCCACCATTGCATTCGCAAAAACGAATGCATCACCCGCATTAAATAAATTGATAATCAATTTATTTGTATATGGGTGTTGAGAAAGATAGTTCTGAATATGCCGACTAACAAGCGCCTGGTTCACATCGGTGTCGATACGATATTCATTTGCGATATTCAACAATGATGATACATATATTTTTACTTGTCGAGATATTGAAGAAAAAGCGTCGTTGTTTTTCTGTATCGGTTTAGAATATAAACCCCAACCATAAGATAGTTCGCCAACATACTGAAAATATTCAGACATTGCAACATCGGCTAGTACCGGTAATGCTGTTTCAGGAATGAGGTCACCAAGGAAAAGATTTTCGAGATTCTTATACCACACCGATTTATACTGTGGATAAGTAATTCTTGTTTCTTCTTCCCATTTATTGTACAAATCGAATAAATTAACAAACCAAGCTAACCGCAGCGGATGTAGAGGTGATACTAATTTCAAATAAATAGTTTGACCATCAGGCATTTCTGTTTTTACAGAAATCATTTCAAGATTCTGTAAATTAATTAATGTACTTTGAAAATTAGCCGATTTGAGCGTTTCAGAGTCAATGGCTTTCATTAATGACTTGGTCCACTTTTCGTATTCAGATACATACTGACGAATAAGTTCAATGTGATTGAACGTTTCAAATGTTTCAAAAACTCCTGTGTTATTCGGTGCTGATTGCGTAATAAGTTGAAATAATTCTTTTCGTAAAGCAAGTAAACTCTCAGGGATTAAATCTTTATCGGCAAAAGCATTGAAACGAAGTGATTGAAAATCACTTTCAGTAGGATTGCTACTAAGACGCGCATCAATAGAACCAATTGAATCATTGTGTTTTAATAAACAAGCCTGAAGTTTATGAAGCTTATTCGAAATATTTATCTGGTAATTGTGATTGGTTGCGTACTTGACATGATAAGTGCCAACAAGACCTAAATCCGTACCTTTTAACCAAACCGCTGTTTCATCAATAGGAGTTGGAATGGTCAATTCAAAATTATTTCGTAGCTCTTCAATTCGATAACGAAAGAATGCCTGAAGTACATTATCTAACTTATCTTTTCGGTGAGGTTCCAATTCATCACCCGTTGCTTCACCGAAGTTTAGGTAAAAATCTTCTGAATCATTTGTCCTTTTAATATGGTTAGTTTCTTCAAATTGGTCTCTTGTAAGCTCAGGATTTAATTCACTTTGCGCTTTCCAACGGCTTTCCCATTCGGGAGAATTAAATTCATCTTGTGTATTTAATATCCCTCCATTTTCATCTTCAGCAATAACACGTAAGAAATAAGAACCCTCTTCGAACATTGCTTCAGAAAACTCCATAGTTATATCTCTATAAGTTTTTGCATTTTCGGTAACTTTTGCCCTTTTTACTTCGCTAACCTGATACCACCCATCAATAGCCATTAAAACAATTCTAAAATTCTTCAGTTCTTTAAAATCTTTTGGCGCGGGTCTGGTTGATATACGGATTTTTACTCTAGAAGTTTTGTCTCGTGGTATCGTTAATGTATAATCACCTTCTAAAGTTCTGATGTCATTCGAAGTTATTTTATCAACATACACATGTAAATCATGTGGAATCTCAAAATCGGGAATTTTCCAATTGCTAAAATTTAACTCCACATAATTCTGTAAAATCATTTTACAGATTTCATTTTTATTTTTAAGTTGATTTTCGGTTCGTAGAAAAATACTAATCTGATTTTGTAATGTGTTGAATTCTATTGGTAATTCAGCAATTCTATCGGGGACAGGTTTAGAAAAATCACCTAAAATGTCCACACATTTTAAGTTATAAAGCAAGCGCTGTCTTATCTGTTTTAATTCAGCATTAATTTTAGTATCAGGAATAAGTGTAAGGTATGCCAAGCCATTGCCCATTGCATTTTCATTCCATTCTTGTGATTTCAAATACAAAAGATACTCTAAGTATTGAATTTGTCTTAAGTTTTGGATTTTGAGATATTCCAACACCTCATTAATCGCCGGTTTTAAAGTTACCGGAATTTCAGCTTTTAGATTTTCAAACAGCTTGGAATCAAGGTGTTCAATCGACAAATTCTTGAATGTAGCATTTCCATAAGAATCCTCAGTTGATGTCCGGCTATTTGAAGGTATTAAAACCAGCAATGGAAAACTGTCGTTGTTGCGGTATTCGATTAGCTTATTAGCACTAATATATTCTTCGCCTTGAATGTCGTCCGACAATATAAATGTATTTAAATTGCCCGGTAACGACCTCACTGCTTCACATAGTGGTTGTAACTCCCGCATTGATAGTCCGGTGATTTTCATGCAATGACCAGGCTTTGCATTTATAAACTCTTCTTTGTATTCGTCGAGGATAAGAGAAAGAAGTAACTGATAGTATAGTTCTGATATTTCCATTATGCTTCAAATTTATAGCGTGGTCTGATTTTCTGTAAGATATATGCATCGCTTAAATCGGTATAGAATCCGATTTGGCGTAATTTATTTTTAAATGCGTCCACATTTTCTTTAAATGCCAGATGAGTTTCTAAGTCTGCATTTGAGAATTTTGGTTCGTTGAGTCCGTTTATTACAATACCATAACGAGATCGTAATTTTGATATTAAATCATCGATTGATAAAGAATGAGAAGTGAATCCTGCTCCCTCTTTGGGCTCCAATACGAGTAATTGTACAAGCGTTTCGAGTAAACGTGAACCAAGAACGGCTCTTCTCGTGTGTTTTCGACTTCTGCCATCTGCCAAAAATCCGTAATCGGTATTTTTCATTGAAATAGAATCAATAAATCCTTGAAAATAACGGTATTGATATGCCCCTTTGGCTTTAAGAAGTGTCATTACATATTTATCGAAGAAACTTTCTTCATACTGAACACTATCTAAAAGTGTTTTTTTGTCGTCCTCCTCTTCAGCTTTAAAGCGGCCAAGAATATCAATGAACTTATTTTCATAAAAGGCATCAAAGTTGGTCGGTCTGTCCTTTAGTTTAGAGAGCAGTTCATCTACAGAATCAATACTTGCCATGCTCGATTCATAGCGTTTCTGAACCGCATTAATTTCAAATGAAGATTTAAAAAATCCATATAATCCATTAATGGTTTTCTCCATGTCTTCACATGCAAAACGAGACACTTTACTTTCGAAATTATCAGTAACATCAACAATTACTGAAAAGTCATCTTCTACATTTCTGGTTCCTTCTTTTACCATTATTGGGAGAAGGTGAATAATTTTCTGCGTGTAAAGCGACAAATGAAAACCAATCAGAGTTCGTAAGTATTCGATAAAGACATTACGAGGGATTGAATCTTTATAAACCAATAATCGAAGAATATCATCGCAAAAAAGGTTTGCTTGATCTTCAAGTAACGGACGCACATTTTTTACTTGTGCAGTTGATTTTGGGTCAATCTGAATATTTTTAATTAATTGAAGAATTCCCGCACTATCAACATCCAACTTTTGATTCATAGAGATATTTCTTGTTACGTTATCCCAACCTCTTGACAGATATTCTTTTAAACTTTCAAGAACTTCAGGTTTCATCCGCAACATTAAAAAAATCTGGTCAGACGAATTATAGTCACGGGTCTGAGCTATATTACGAATTCGATAACTTTCGAGATGTACCGGACGAAGCGATGATATTTTTTCTTTGACGATATTCCCTCTAAATACAAGGTTTACCAAATTGCAACGAAGCCAATCTTCAGCTACTTCTTTGTGGTCGGTAAGTCCGATTATTGTACCCTGTTTCTCCAAATTTTCAAGATATTCAACCATTGAAGCGAAAGTATGTTCTTTCTTAACCCTCATATTTATTCTTGCTCCGTTGTTACGCAAAAGCATGAATAAATTCGTCAAGGTGTTATCAAGATTGACCGACTTAGCATCGGCAGCTAAAACGAGTTCGTTACGAAAAACCGCTTCATTTTTATCTAAACGTATTGCCATGATTCTATAAGTTTAGGGGTGCAATGGTTAGTTTATTTGTTTTCTGTTCGAGTGAAATAACAAAAAACGATTTATTGTTTTTTGTTATCAATACTTCGTCGTATGATTTATTCTCGAGCAAGTTTTTGAAAACCTGCAATTCAATAAACCTTCCCCGCATATCGTTGATAGAAGGGCTAAATCCCTGTTTGATAAAGAAAAGCATTTCATATAAGTCTAACGATACAGTAAGTGAAATAAATTGCTCATTTTTATTTTTATTCCCAAAAATAATGCTATCACTTTCGTATTCAATATATTGAACCAAATGTTCCGATTTATTGACAAACAATTCAAAATCATCGATTGAGAATCGGCGGAAACTCTGACTTATTGGGTCTGAAACCCTTGAAGACCTCAATAATAGGTAATTTTTCGATAATCTCATTTCAGTACATCCTTCGCTAATTGAAATAGCCTGTGCCAAACTTTGTTTGGCCGATAACATGGCGTCCTTGTTATTGTCCGAATCGGTCAGTAATTTATGAAAGTCTTCTAATGACTGATAGGGCAACCGTTTTTTGAATTCGAACTTGCCTTCGAAATATTGATGACGAACGAAAACGCGATGACGTAATTTAAGTTTTTCCAATATATCATCTTTCATTTCGTAAGCAGGAAGCAATATTTTATATGTATTGAAAATATCAAGCAAGTCAACTTGTCTATCCGAAAAGTCGAGATAATCTTTTGGTTCGTGTAATCCAAAATATAAATCACGGTCAATAGAAGGAATGGATACCTGTGAGAGATCCGCTTCGCGCATTAAGCTAATCAGCCTGTCATTAGAAGGTTCTGCATCAGGCGATGTGATATTGAAGTAAAAATACTGCCAGTATTTTTCCGGTTGTTCGCTGTATTTTTGATATAACTCAGGTATATCGGCACAACTACAATCACGACTAATCATATAAGCAATAAACGAACGCAAATCACGCATGGTAATGTGCAATTCTCGTTTATAACTGATGGTACGCATAAGCCATTCAAGGCGATTAATTACTTCATCTCCCGCTGCGCTATCGGTAAGCGTGTCCACGTTGTATTTTGTGAAACAGTATCCGGCATGAGGACATGCACTGCATTTGCTCCAAAGAACCGGTTGTGTGAGTTTCTTTATTTGCGAACGGAACAGGCTCTCGCCACCATTGCTTTTTGCAGTTACTGAACGTAAATTGAGGTTTATAATCATCAAACCTTTCGGAAGCTCAGCATGACCACTGTTGTAGAAATACTCATCAATTATTTCGGTAAGCTGACTAAAGTTACCCGACGTTTGAAGAAAATCGACCAAACGACCTTCGTTTATGGCAATAATTCTTCCTTCGCCTACTGAACTAAAATCGCTCGTATGTTCGAAAGGTTGAAAGAAATCTGACAAGACTTCATTATTAGCCCGGTTTTCTTCGTCCTGCGAACCATCGTAATTGCTTTGATATGGAATTCCATTAATCTGAAATTTAGCTCCATTTCGGTTTGTCAGTCGTTCAACACCGGCAGCCTCATTTTCAATCTGTTTAATGAAAGCTGTTTTACCATCACCCGCATTACCAGTAATGATTACCAACCGATACGAACCAGCAGTAATTGCCTTCAAAAGCTCTGTATCCAGTTTTGTTTTGGTATAAGTAAGTTCATCGAAAGCGCTTGTTTTGAAACTGGCTCTTGTACCTGCATTTCCGTATCGACTTTGACTATACAATGAATTTAAATAGTCGACAAAGGTTTTATCTTCATCTCCAGTCAGAATAACTTCTCCAATAGAAGTTGACGGTTCAATTTTCAATAAATTGGCTTCACCTATAGCCATCAAATCATTCAACATGGTTTGTGCAGTTTCAAACCTTTCGGCGTGATTACAGTTGATTGCCTTCATAATAAAGGCTGCAAAAGCTTCCGATATTGTTGCGTGATACTGTTCAATTGGTTCTGGTGGTATTCCCATGCGTGGCATTTTCATTCCACCGCTCCAGGGGTATGAATGGCAAATTAATTCGTAAAGTGTAATTCCTAATGCAAAGGTATCGGCGCTACAATCCCAATTTACTTTATTACCCTGTTGTAGGTCGGGAGCCAAATATGGATTTGTGCCAACAAAATTCTTGTCAGTTTCTTCGGCAGTGGCCACATTAAAATCAATCAATACAAAACGATCCTGTTTATCCCAAACTATATTTTGTGGTTTGATATCCCTGTGAAAAATTGGAGTTGGTAGTTGGCTCTGTAAACAAACCAATGCATTTAATATTTCTTTGGCCAACTGGTAAATAATTTGCAAGGGCAGTTTCAAATCCCCTTTAGTATATTCTTGCAAATTATTACCGTCGAGATATTCCATTAACGTATAAAATTGACCGTTTGGCAGTGTGCCATTGGTACTGAATTTCACAATATGTGGATTGTTCAGACCTGCAAGGGCATTGTATTCATCAACAACGGTCTGAACACTAATGCTCTCATTAAAAATTTTGATAGCATAGTCTTTACTCTGAATATTGTGTTTTGCCTTGAACACGGTAGAGAAACCACCTTTGCCCAATTGGCTATAAAGCGTAAAGTCACCGATACGAAGACCCGGTTTTAATTCTTCAAAAACTATTGCCGGAGTTTGTTGGGTAGTAGAAACATGCGAATTTGAAAGTTGGTATTTAATAAAATTATCCAATTCTTCAATATTATCCCAGCGGTCGGTATCTTCCCACAGAATAGTATGTGAGCACAATTCGTCCAGCCATGTCGGCAAACCAATTTTGACAGCCGTAGGCATTAATTCTGGTGTGAGTTTACCACCTAATTTATTTAAATCGTAAGGAGTGTCAAAAGGTAGTTTTCCTGTAAAAAGCTCATAAATAAGTACTCCCATGGAATAAATATCACTAGCTCGCGAAGCATCTTTTGCCAACATTTCAGGCGCATGATAAGCTGTGGCGTTGGTTTCGTTGAGCGAAGGAGCAACCGTGTAGCCCATTTCGCTGTGATCGGCAAAATATGCCTTCCCGAAATTGGCTAAAGCGGCACAACCACTTGTCAGATATATATTTTCCGGATTTAAATCGCGGTGAAAAACATCCACTTTGTGTGCCACCCGAAGTGCTTCAATCAGATTGAAAATGATTGTCAGTTTTTCTTCCTGTGTAAATGTTTTACGGCGAAGTTCGGCACGAAGTGAGCTTTCGTCCAGAAAATCTGTAATCTCATAAAATCGTTGTTTTTCTTCGTCCAAATAAAATTGTGCGTTTAGAATAAACGGACAACGTTGCATTTTGGCCAAAGCCATTTGCTGATTCTTTATCTGTAAAGCCCTTTTATCACGTTCAGCAGGACTTAGCCCAGCCAAATCAAGTATATATTCTTTTACCCGAAGTTTGTTGGCTGTAACCATTCCTTTGGTTTTGCAAAGGTATTCGGAATAGCATTTATCCAGCGCCAGCGTTTCAATAATATCATATCCATGCACTTCCTTCCGTTCTTTGGGTGCGCGTGGCGAAGAAAGACCGGCAATAAAGTTGCTAATTTGAACTGAAATATCGGCTATACAATCATCAGGTTTTCTTACAGCACCAGGATTGCAGATATAATTTATCAATTTGGTATCGAGCAAATAAGTTGCTTTTTCACATGCTCCCCACAAACCTTTCTTATTTTGACGTGGATGCGACAGCGTTAGCAAAGATTCAATCCAAGCCGTTGCCCAAAATGGATTATGGGCTTTTAGATTACTTGCGAGTACTGAAGTTTTGAAACGAACAGTTTTGAGCGGATTTGGCTTTTCGCTTCCACTCAAGTACCAGGTTGTATCATCCCCTTCGAGGCGACCGCTCCAGTCTTTGTTCTCAATATGGTACAATGCGTGTGGCGTAATCACGATACAGTCGTATTCCAGATATTGCACCTGACCTTGTGGAGTGACATTTGCAAACTCCACATTGGAAACAATGTAGTAGTTATCCGGCAGGTTTACTTCCAGAAATTTCAATAAACGTTCTTCACCCGCATTTACAGCTCCTGCACCATGCTTGGTTTGTATTAGTTTTGCCATTGTTCTATTTCGTTTTCAACAAGTTGAATAGCTTGGTTTTCTTTTTGACAGGCTTCAGTTAGCTTTTGTAGATATTCAGAAACCATTAAAGTAATTTGATCAAAGTTTTGTAAAATTGGAACTAACATATTACTAACCTGATTATTATCGATGTGTTTCTGAACAGACCCATACTCATAGCTTTTTAAAATAGCTTGACCTTGTTTTGTTTTCAAAAAGGCAAAAATATATGGATTTGCATTTGCTTCCTTTTTAGGAATAATCCGAACTAAATTATTTGTTGCAGCTACTCCATCTAAATATCCATTTATTAATGAGACATAACCGATAGTACCTGCATCTTGTATTGCAATCCAACCTTGCTTTAAAATATAATCATCAATATTTTTCATTTTTTTTGAAAGAAACGAATCAAAAGTAGGCATTGCGTTAAGCAAATCTGAACCACTTAAAAATGGGATTCCAGCCTTTATATTATCAACTCTTACTCGTTTGAAAATTCCTGGTGTAAAAACAGATTCTGATAATTCTTTTACTGTTAACAACTTATGTTTTTCGGATACAGAATTATAAAAAGACTGGATATTTGAAAAATTAGTAGAAGCGTATAAGCGTAAGTTGTTGTTTTTAAACTCTTTAATTGAAGATACGTAAACTTTTTCGGATAGAATTTTTGGCAATGAGTTTTCAAATAAACTCACTGCATTCTCCAATAACAAGTTCGACTTAAGCCTTAGTTCAGCTGATCTTAAAATTAGATCATGTACTATTTGTTGTTTCTCTCCTGTTAATTGAGGGACCATCGTCTTTTTGATGCCAGGAGCTTCGATATAACGTACAACTGAACCTGAGCCATTTTTATTCATTTGGGCTTTACCATATTTTGATGCTAAAAATGCATATATAAAGCCGAATTTTTGATTTTCATTAACTTCGACCCTACATGTATTATTAGCAAAAGCAACACCATTTTGCAATTTTGAAACTAACCGTACATTTCCAATTGTACCAAAACCAGTTATTAATATCTGATTTTCCTTGACCGTTGCTTTAACTCTTAAAGCTTGAGTTTTATTAATAAACACATCGCTTCGTTCAGTCGCTGCAGGTACATCTGAACTTTGAAAATACTGTACAGCTTTCTCAGTGTTCTGACAAAACTGACGTTTGAAAACAGGAGGATTATAAGCAATCGCAAAGTCAGAAAGAGGTAAGCTTTTTCCTTCGTTTGATTCGATGGTTAAACTTAACAAAGCATCCTTATTCAAGAAAAATTTTCCATCAATTCTTTTTGAATCTTTTAATACGTATTTAATATTTATGTTTTTTATAATCATTTTTCACCCTCCTTTGAGAATATTTTATATGTAGTACATATTTCGGGTAAATCATCATCTAATCGTTTAATACGAACTTTACGGCTTAAGATTTTTGCATTACCAATGTTGTCACGAAGGAGAACTTCTTTTTTGTCATCAAAAAGTAATTCGGCTCCATCTTCATCACGTTTATAAATTGGAACACCACGACGGTCTTTTCCTACAGTTTCAGCAATAGCCATAAATACATCATAATCTTCACCATTAATTGCAGCTTCACGTTCAGCTTGGGTTTTCTTTTGTAAGAAAAGTAAAGAAGCCTGCACACCAACTTGTGGTAAGAAAGTTTCCACAGGAAGGTCGATAGAAGCCAGCAGTTTAAAGCGTTTTAAAATCCAGTCACGAACATATTCAGTATTTGGGTTTCCGAGAATTCCATCAGGTAAAACAATAGCTAAACGACCACCCGGTTTCAGAAAGTTGTAACATTGCTCAATAAAAAGTACTTCGGGTGCTTCACTGCTGCTTACATTACCCATTTGGAAATTCCCATAGGTATCTTTGCTCCAGTTATGACCTAACTCATATCGTTTAGAAATTTCAAAATCCACTTCTACTTTTGCCCCAAAGGGTGGATTTGTAAAAATCAAATCGAATTTTTCGCGTGCATCTTCCGTTTCATACGGCACATTTCTGTCGCTGCTGTTGGCAATACTCCGTTGTATGGTTTCTTTTATTTTTTCGAGTTCATCTGTTTTCGGGCCATAAGGATAATCCAATGAATTGATATTGGAGATATTTGCATGTCCATCGCCAGCCATTACCATGTTCATACGAGCTGCTTTTTTCAAGTCAGGGTCAAAGTCGAAACCAAAAATCATTTTCTCGGCATAGTTTTTTACACGTTCGTTTACTTGGTATGAATTGTATTTTTCTGCAAGATACAGCCCTGATAATTCGGGATACATTTCCTCTGTAATTTTTTTGCGAACATGGTCGAGAACCACCGTAAGGAAGCCACCTGAACCACAAGCAGGGTCGAGCACCCGCATATTTTCGGTAGGATCCATCATTTCCACCATGCATCGTATCAAATTTCTGGGTGTGAAGAATTGGCCAGCTTCCTGTTTTAAGGTATTGGAAACAATGGTTTCATAGGCAGTACCTTTCACATCTACCGTTGCATCCAAAAAAGAGTACTTTGCAAGTTCCCCTGCAACAAAAGCTAATCCTCTATCTGAAAGATTTATTTGCTCGTTGCCATCAAATACCTCCGAAAACAAAGGATCGGTTTTCAAATCTTCAAAAATACGCTTGATACGTTTTGAGATTTCTTTTAGTCCTTCTTCAGAATTTTGCTCTTTTACACCCACCCAGAATTTACGACGGTAGCTTTCCCCGTTTGGAGAAGGCATAAAACGGCGTTTTTCGTCGTATATTTTGCAGAAAATCAAGTTAAGCAATTCCCAGAATGCTGTTTTTTTCATTCCTTCGTTTCCATAAATATAATCGTGACAACGTTTAAAAGCACGAATCAGCGAATCATTGGCCGGTTTACGTGGTTTTATTTTATCTGCCCATTTCTCCAGGTCTTCCATGGTTTGTCCGGCACCGGGGAAATCTGAAATATCATTGCAATTCACTTGATTCCATTCGTCCATTTCCCGCTGAAGAAAGTGGAACTCATCTCCGTTCGTCCAAAGACCAAATTCGCAATTCTCAGAAGAATCGAGAATGGTTTGTAAAGTCGCTTCAACACCTTTCTTGCTGTCTTTGGCTTTTGTTTTATCATCGTTGACAATACAAATACGAATCAGCCCATCCGCATCGTGCGGTTTACCTGCCTCAAAAACAGCCAAATCAATTTTGGTTCTTTTGGTTTTACCATCAGCATCCGTATACGTAAAGCTAAAATCACGCTCCATATCATTCATCTCAAAACCATACTCTTCGTTAAGCATGGCAATAAGTGATTGTAGGGTTTGCTCTTTGCTTTTGGCGGGCTTAATTGCATCCGTCAAGGCACATATTATCTGATTGTCTTCGAGAACTATTTCTTCTGTTGTAATATTTTCTTTGCTCATGGTTATTTTTTTAGCTCTTGTAGAAGCGTTTGTAAAGCTTCCACAACAATGTCATATTCAATATTTTTATGTGTCTCAATTATTTGATTCAATAGGGGACTTTCATCTTCGAGTTTTAATTCATCATCCAAGATTTGAATAAATGTAGTCATGGTTTCTCCGTTGCCTTCAAGTATTGATTTTATATCTCTACCCAATAAGGTTGCACCGGCAATGAATGTGTTGAAATTTTCAGCTTCATAAATGTCGTAATTCTCTGAAGCTGCTCTTTCGATATTTATTTCCAGATAGTTTTTGATAATGAAAGCCAAGTCATCAGCATCTTTATTGGTTCTATTTTTTCTATCGTTGAATGCTGTCAGCTTCAGAATAAAAATACCAGGCAATGAAGCAACTTTGACTGAAAACTCATTATCAATGATTATATCCAGCGTATTATTGGCAACTTCGGTAAAACCCACCACTGACATGGCAAACTCTTCTTCTGGAGGCCAATAAATGTTATTATCTGCCTTTGCTATTTCACCAAATGGAACAATATCGATATCGTAAATTTTTTGAAACTGAAATCGCTGGGATTGTTTTTTATCTTTTGTGAATCCTTCAATTTCGCAAAGTTCCTTTGATATTTGCCCAAACTTATCCCAGTCTTTTATGGCAATAGCGATATCCAAATCAGCAGTTCTTCTTGTCGAAGCCTGATTGTGAATACCACTTAGAATAATGTCTCGGGCAGTTGCACCAATTACATAAAAATCTGAACCGATTGACTGAAAGTAATCGGTCAGGTTTTTCAATAGTTTTTTAAGCAATGGATCATTAAGATCCTTACTTGATATGTTGCAACTCATTTTTATTTGATTTTAAACCCTAAATCCCGCATTAACTCACCATAACGCTTAGACATTTTGTTTTCAATAGTCACCAAATTATCTGTACGTTCCAACTCCGTAAAATAAGCAATATCCAAAATACTACTTCTTACAAAGTCTATTGTTTTTGAGTATCCTGAAACAATTTTAGCTCCTGTCAACTCTTTGAATTCGCGAATTTTTTGATCAGAAGTATTCAAAGTCCTACAACTCCCAAAGTGAACAATTTTATCTTGGAGTAACCCGTTCGACAATTCAGCAAGTTCGGATAATGATAATGGGTTATTTGGTTCTGAAGGTATATCTATAATTTTAGAATTTCCGTGAAATGCGAAATAAACAATTTGAAAATCATTGTAGGTTTTGTATTTTAATTGTGAGAGATAATAACTTAAATCTGTCCGTGAAGCCACATTTCTAAAAATATATTCAATTTTTTCAGTTTGTTCTAAAAAAGTGAGTAGCGGTTGAAGACTGGTTTTGTCACGCATTTTTTTAGTTTTAGTTAGATTCCATTCGGTTTCTAAGCAAAAGATTTTCTTCATAAAAGAACGCTTCTTTGATTTAAATAATTTGTTTCAATTCCTTTTCTAATATTATTTGTGCTGTTTCGATATTCCGACTGAATCCACTTCCAATCAAATCGGCATAGACTAATAGAGGGGGCGTGGTTTGTTTGTTATCCGGACGTTGTTTCCAAAATATCTGAAGTATTTCTACTTTACCATTCGGGTCTGGTACCAGCCCGATATCTTGTCCCATATTTTGCCAGCTTTCGGTTGTATAGATAGTGAATTCTTCCGGCACTAACTGATTGGTCAGTAATGCTGCTGCCGGTTCCGCTCCCCAGAGTGTTATTCCTTCTTCGTTGTCCAACTGAAGATTTTGCCAGTTCTGCGTAAGATCGGGTTTTATAAAGCGCATTTGCTTCTTTACTAATCTTGGACGAAGTACATCCTGATAAGCTACTACCCAGCGTTCGAGTAATGCAGTTTTATTCTTTAGCACCCGTTTAAGTTTGGTTTTGAGAATGAAATTTTGCTCTTCCAGTTCGGTCATTACATTGCTTACAGAACCAATAGATACATCGGCCAATTCGGCTAGCTCCCGGTAAGATAGTTGTAAATTATCGGGATTACTCAACAGGTTGAAGATAATTTTGATCCCAGCTTCCTGAAAGGCTTTTGCCTGGTTGGTTTTCTCTTTTTTGTGAACTTTTTGGCCCACAATATGTAAAAGCAATTCCCCATACTTAATGAAGCAATTGCCGGCTACATCCAAATAATTAATCTCGTTTTGTCTTAGTTCGAGAGCTACTTCGCTTGTAATGTATTTGGCAATAATCAAAGTGGGGCGTTTGGTTTTTGCTTTCAGCTCGTCGAGACGGGCATACAAAAAACCTTTGTTCTCCTTACGCAATTCGTTTTTAGCTTCTACCGTAAACACGTGACCGTTAATATCAATAATTCCATCGTATTCGTTTCTACGGGTTTCCATGTTGATATTTAGGCCGGTTAGTTGCTCTAAAGCTACACTTGCATCGTAAATGTAATCGTTATTGGGATACATAGTGATTTGTTGTTTGTTCAATAAAATGAAATGTTCATTGACAATGAACACGCAAATATATTGAACATATTTGTAATAAACAAGTAATTATTAAAAAAAAATCAAAGATTTTTTTAGCATATTTTTTTTGTTGACCTTGGGGACGGGGAGGACAATGGGTTGTCAAGTAAACGGCGCAAAATATTTGACATTAGCCCTACCGCAGAAGGGAATAAAAACCAAATCTGCTAAATTTGATCGGGGACTTTGGGGGATTGGGGACTATGGGGACTATGGGGACTGAGAGGACAATTGTTATTTCCGCTTGTCATGGGAATTTGAATTGAAAGCAATGAGATTGAACATCTCTCTCATTCTGGATCTTACCCGGTTGCCGTAGTAGCTTTCAAGCTCGGAGGCAGAGAGGTTAGTGGTGGCGTGGGTGATCATGTGGTTATTGATATAGTGATCATAGCGAGATAAGAGAATTTCTCCCATTACATTGCATTGATTGCCGTAGTACCGGAGAGCATTTTCGGCGCCGAGATCGTCGAAACAGAATGTGTAGGGGCTTGGTGGGGTTGTCATATTATTATACGCAAATGTGCTATAACGCTGAATAATTTCGTACCCGTCTTTGATAAAATCGAAAGTGATTTCGCGGCAAGATTTGATTCCAAATCGTCGTTGCTGTTGCACCATCATTCGCATTATGGCCATTAAGCTTGTTTTTCCGCAACCAATAGGGCCGGATAATAAAATACCTTTTTGTAGGTTGATTCCGATCTTTTGTGCTTGCTGTTCATCCTGCATAAACCAGGTGATCAATTTTTGAACGAGTTCATAATCTTCGGGAATGATCTGAAAATGTTCGCCGAACATTTCTTTTCCTTTTGATTGGATAATTGCGAGGTTGTCGTTCATGGTTTTTAGATTATAGAGCAAAGAATAAAGATTAAAGACTGAAGGGTGTGGTTTTGGTTGACATTGGGGACAATGAGGACAAAAAAGAAAACCAGTATAATTATTGACCTGTATAATTTTTATACTTGTACATGACCATTTTTTAGCTAGACTATTTTTTAAAGCGGTTCATTTATTTTACCTGTATAATTTTTATACTTGTACATGACTAATTTTTAAAGGGGTTCATTTAATGGAGATGTGGCATGCCCAGTCTGTACATTATAATGGTTCAGAGTAATTCTTTGTGCCGGTTGTATTAAGTTGACCGGGGGTTGGTTGCCCAGATGTCAAATTCTTAAGTGGTTTTGCAAATGCCGGGGCATTGAGTACCCAGTTTCGGGCCGCTGCCTGCCAGTCTTTCATGGGGGCTTTGCCTCCCACTTTCCACCCATTGCTTTGAAAATAGTTGTAGAACTTCTCTGCTTCAATTTCAGTGCTTTTAAGATCGAGAAAGTAGGTTTGTACCGCAACACTTTCCGGAGGGCTAAAAAGCGACCCCGAATCGGGTATTCTTTCCTTTGGTTTTTGGAGCTTTGATTCGCCATTAAGCTCAACAAGTTTTACTTTGTTTTTTGAAACTTTCAACACAATATCATTTTTTGAACTAGTACTATCGTTTTCAATATTTTTGTTTATTATGTTTGTATTCTTTATATAGGGTACTAGTACCTGTTCAATGCTTGTTTCGATTTTAGTCTGGTCAGGTTCATTAATTGGTCTAGTACCTGACTGAAAATCGAACAGGTAAACAAGACTACCAGTAAAGGGGTTGAAGGACGGAAAGTACTGAATGTATCCGAAATTATGTAGGTCCTTAATGCATTTATGATAAGTAGCTTTTGCACTTATTTTACTTATTCGCATCAATTCCTGCCTGGATACAGATACAGGATTTTGGAAACGACCGGCGTTCCAAAACTGAAAGATGGCCATATATAAGCTAACGTGGGTTGGATTGAGCCGATTATCGACTGCCACCTTTTGAAAGAACCCACTGAGTTGAAGAATGTAGTTCATGATATTAGATTTTAGAGCAAAGATTAAAGAACAAAGACAGCCCCCAACCCCCCTAAAGGGGGCTTAGGATTTGTTTTTTGAAAGAAGTTTTTCGATGTCGGTGAAGTTGTAATAGTTTGTACCTCCAATTTTTGTGTATGGAAGTGTTCCATTGATTCGTAGTGTTTGTAAAGTGCCTGGTGATATATTTAGCAAATTACGTACTTCGTTAGACTTCAACCATTTCTTTGAAATGGCTGTTTTCTGTTCGGACACGATGGCCCGGATTTCGTCCAGCAGTTCAATTTTAAACTCCCGGAGATCGTCGGTGGTAATGATTTGAGCAGACATGATATTATTTACGATTTAGACATTTACGATTTACTATTTTAGATTTGCAATTCGCGAATTGAGTTTTTAATCATTGAATGAGAGGGAACGGGAGATCCAGCCAAGTAGAAATTTTTTACTTGTTGGGCGCCTGCGGATAATGTTCATGTAGTATTTCAATTTGGCAACTGTAAGAGCTGCCTGAAAATGGCCAAAATCCATAGTATTGATTTTACTTAGTGTCTTCTCTCCGATTATTCCATCAATGTTAGTTCCAACAATGGATTGTACTAGTCGTACAGAGGTATTAAGACCGGCATTCACAGCAAAATCAAAAACCGACTCCGCAGAGGTTTGATTTTGGATTTGATCAATATTGAGCGGACACCAAAAATTGTCAAGATAGAACTTCTCTACTAAATTTTGAAGGGGGACATTGGTGACCATGCAGACCGGGAAAGATTTATCTTTTTTATATTGGTCGATCATATGCCAACCCGGCCAGGCTGGGTGAGATTTTCGGGCAATGCCTTTGTAGGTTTCACCACCCAAATCATCGGGGTCATTGACATAACCACCTTCGTGAGCAAGCACTTTAAGGAGTGCGGGATTGAATTTTGCCATAACTAATTAATGTGATAATTTGAAAATATGCCAATGTGCCAATACTCAGATCAAAAAAATAATGAGTAAAGCACAAAGACGATAATTAGATATGGCAAAATTGGTGGGTTTTATTTGATTTTATTCACAAGGTGTTCCACATGTGGACTATATTTTTTTTCAATTATTGAAAATCTTCATCAATTTTCTTTAAGAAAGAGGCTTTGAGGCTATCAATGAACTTTGTTTGAACACTTCTTATTTTTATATCCTGAAATGTTCTGTATATGTCCTGGAGCTTTACATTGAATGTTAGTTCGAAAAAGTGAGCTAATTGACGAATATCGCAATTACCTTTATTGATGCTCCCCTTGGCTATTAAAGCATAAATAAGTTCTATAAGATCTGATTTACTGTCGGTCCATTCTAAATTCAGATTTTGAGAAATATCCACATGTGGAATTTCATTTTTAGCTGAAATTGCAGCAATTTCAGCTTTTAGAAATTCTTCAAGTTTATCGTTCGACATGATTCGAGCAACAAGAAAATCATGGCTGGAAGAAAATGCCGGTTCAAAATTATTGACACTGGCATCTGTTAAGAAAAAAAGTTCGTCTTTTTGCCTTACAAAGAAAATTGCATCGCTGTAGGTTGAATTCAAACGATAGTATTGATAAAACTCCTGATGGGTATTGAAAAACCATGTTATTTGTTTTAGGTAATTCTCATAATAATTCAATAACACATCATAATTACCAATGGGTTTGCTGATCAAAATTTGAAAAACCTTTTTATTGTATAGAAATTCACTCATAAAACGGGGCTTGATTTCTTTGAAGAAATGAATTTCTTCATTGAGATCACTAAAGGAGTAATTCAAAACAAAGGATTTTAACTGTAAAATAATCTCATAGTAACATGCTGTTCTTTGTTGATACTTGTAAACAACACTATTTTTCTGACTAATACATGATAAATCTAACTCTAATTGTTTATTGAGATTTTCAATAAATATACTCATGTTTTGCATAAAACTGAAATTTTACATTTTCTAATTCAGGTTGATTCTTGAATAAAAAATCAGGATCTATATTAAGGCTTACAACTGCCAAGCTATTCTTATAGAATATGAATTTTGTTAAAATTTAGGTTTTATAATATAAGGCTACAAAATTATATATTTGTTTGCTAATTATTGTTTTTTACATGATAAAAGTTTACATAAAAGGCTTTTATGTATCTTTATGCACGATTTATTAAATTATTTAGATTATAATAAAATTGCAGAAAAAAAGTCAAAAAAATCGACCAGCCATAAAGATGACTGGTCGAAGTAAAAAGGAAAAGATATGTATTAACCGGCTGCCTGATTTGTTTTAAGGGTACCTATTTTACTGAATTTATCTTTTAGTATTCGCATATCAATGCTGACTTTTAAATCCAAAATCTTAGCATAATGCTGAGTTGTTTTGAGGTTTTTATGCCCCAACATCTTGGAAACACTTTCGATCGGAACACCGTTGGAAAGTGTGACAGTAGTGGCGAAGGTATGCCTGGCGATATGGTATGTCAGTTCTTTGTTGATTCCACAAACATCGGCGATTTCTTTCAGGTACGAGTTCATTTTCTGATTGCTGAGGATAGGAAGAAGTTTTTCCTGATTGACTACCTGCGGATGATCTTCATATTTATCTAAAATAAAAGCTGCTATTGGTAGAATAGGGATGTTGGATCTGGTATCTGTTTTTGTCCGGTTAATAAAAATCCAACGTTCACCATCTACGCCAAACCCTATATTTTTTCGTGACAGCTTCTTTACATCTGCATACGCCAAACCTGTAAAACAGCTGAAGAGAAATATGTCTTTGACCAGATTGAGTCGATCGGAAACAAATTCCTTATTGAGCATTGTCTCAATTTCTTCCATAGATAGGAATGCGCGCTCAACTTCTACCTCTTTCCCTTTGTAGTTAATAAACGGATTTTTATCAAGCCAACCATTGGCCAGACAAATCCGGATGATTTTTCCAAAGTTTTTTATATACTTTGATGCTGTGTTCTGACAGCAATTACAAACGCTTTTTAAATAGAATTCGTAACTTGTAATGAACTCATGATCAATTTTCTTAATGTCTATGTCAGAAATTCTGTATTTCCATTTCATGAAATCAACAGTATGCTTTAGAGATGTTTCATATCGAACAAGCGTTGCTGCGGCATAGTCTTTCCCAATTAGCGCCCTGATTTCATTATTATGGTTTTGAAAGATTCCAACAATCATGTGTTTGCGCTTTTCAACGCCCATGATCTTGTTACGCATGTTTTCTGCATTGACAACTTCATCTTCACGGATAAGCTGCTGCTGGTAATCATAAACTTTTGCCTTTAATGTGTCCAGATAGGAATTTGTTGCTTTAGATTCGGCACTGGTACCTTTCATACGTTTACCTTCGACAGACCATTTTTCTGAAGTTGTAAAGCGTTTTGTACTAAATTCGATACGTTCGCCGTTGACTGTAACGCGAATAAAGATGGGCAAAAGTCCATCGACGTTTGTTTTTGTCCTCTTAACGAAGAAGAGAACGGATAGTTTTGTGTTCATTGTGGTAACCTTTAAAAGTGTTCAAAAATACTTACTTTTAAATTCCCTATCAAGATGTTCAATAATTGAACATCTTGATTATAAACATTTTTAGTTCAAATTCGGTGGAGATAATGCTTCCATTTTTCAAGTCCACCGAATTCAGCACCTACAGATTGATAGAATTTGAATATTTTGTGAACTGACAATAAACATAAAAGCCTGTAAATCATTGATTTTACAGGCTTTTGTTAGTTATTGAAATTGTTTTTGCGGAAAGTCAGGGATTCGAACCCTGGGAACCCGTGAGAGTTCATCGGTTTTCGAGACCGACCCGATCGACCACTCTGGCAACTTTCCGGTTCTTTTTATTCGGGAGTACAAAAATACATTTTTTTTTGAGTTTCGGTTTCTATTCTGCTAAAACTTTTTATATAAAAAACAAACTGACACCAATGATACTTATCACTGCTCCTATGATTTGCTGAGGCTTTATTTTCTCGTCGAACATAATTGCTGAGGGCCAAATAATAAATATCGGTACTAAAGCCATCAAAGTGGAAGCAATTCCGGTTTTGGTTTGCTGAATGGCAAACAACGACAAAGCTACACCTATGAAGGGTCCAAAAAAAGAACCTATAGCTACCGCTTTCATACCGTTTTTATTTTTCGTAGCAGTGCCTATGCTATGCCAACGCCCGATCACGCTTATCATAATACCAAAACTCAACAACCCAAACATAGCCCGTATCTGCGTGGCCGCAATCGGATCGTAATCGCCCATACCTTTTTTGCTCAATATCAATCCAACCGCCTGTCCAAGTGCACCTCCGAAGGCCAACAGAAAACCTTTGAATGGAATATTCAGTTTCATTTGTCGGTTCGATATAGCAATGACGATACCGGCCATACTAATAACAATTGCAAGAATATTCAACGCGCTTAAGGTTTCGTCCAGAAAAAACCAACCTATTATAGCCGTAAGCATTGGCGCCAGACTCATAATCAGCGCAGCCGTTCGGGAGCCAATTACCATATACGATTGAAACAATAACAAATCGCCAATAAAAAAGCCAACAACTCCCGACAAACCCAACCAAAACCATTGGTAAGCAGTAGCATCAGTCGGAAAAAGTGCTCCACGAGTAAACAATGTAGTGATGCCCAGAAAAATAATGGCCAAAAACAAACGAATAAAATTAACCGACAATGAACCTATCTTGTAGCCTGCCTTTTCGAAAAACAATGCACTGATAGTCCAGCAAACCGACACAATAATCCCCGCAATCTCACCTATATGTGATCCAAACATGTATAAATATTTTTTGCAAAGATAAATTAAGATTCCGATAGTTGGAACAAAACGATACAAATTTAAATGAACAAAAAAAACGGCAATAAATTTGTCGTAGGTTTATTACTTCATTTTTCAAAATCAGGAATGTGAAAACCGTAAATTTACCTAACTTTGCCTTCAATTTACACAATAACACAGCAATGCCCAAAGAAGATTATCTCTTAAAATATCTCGAAAAACTGAGCCGCGTAATTGCTGCCATGCTCGGGCTTCGTGACAAAGGATTCCCCGAAGATGCATTACGATTGGCCGACGAAACTTACAAAGAATTACTGACGATTCATCTCGAAGATATCTCAACAATACCTGCGAATGAATTTATCGAAATAATAAAAAAAGAAAACTATACGTCGGCATACATTGAGGCGCTCGCCTTAATTACAAAAGAAACTGCGGCTTGTTTTGAGCAAAAAAACAATATCGAAAACACACGGATATTTAACGAAAAAGCATTACTTTTGTACAACCTACTAAATGAGAAAGACAAAACCTTCTCTTTCGAGCGTGAATTCATCATTTCGGAGCTTGAAAATAAATTAATCAGGTAATACCTGTTTGTGTGCCTATACCTTTTTTTTTGATTTGGTTTTATATTGTCGCAAGCATTAAAACTCTATAAATAAATTAATTTCATGGAAAAACGCACCATTGGTATTCACGAAAAACTGCCCCTGTTACGAAGTTTGCCGCTTAGCTTACAGCACTTGACGGCCATGTTCGGAGCCACTATTCTGGTTCCGATTTTATTAGGTGTCGATCCGGCCATCGCTCTGTTGATGAACGGCATAGGCACAATTATTTATTCACTTGTCACCAAAGGTGGCATTCCGGCCTACCTGGGTTCGAGTTTTGCATTTATAGCTCCGGTCATTTTAATCTCCACAAGCTACGGCGGTTTTTCGCATGCCCAATCAGGCTTTATTTTCTTCGGTCTTTTCTTTATCATCATATCTTTTGTGGTTCTCAAATGGGGAATCAAATGGATTGATGTTGTGATGCCTCCCGCTGTTATGGGTGCCGTTGTGGCCATTATCGGGTTAGAGCTGGCTCCTGTTGCCGTTCAACAAGCAGGTTTGGTGCCATCTGCATCTGCTTCAGACCAGGCATTTGCACTGGACACAAATACTGTTATTGTTTCGTTATTCACATTAATGGCCGGAATTTTAGGAACTGTTTTGTTTCGTGGTTTTCTTCAGATTATACCCATTCTTTTAGCAGTTGTAGCAGGTTACATTCTGGCTTTCGTCCTTGGCATGGTCGATACCACAGCTATATCCAATGCTTCATGGCTGGCCTTACCTCAGTTCCAGGCTCCGGTTTACGATACTAATGCAATATTAATTATAGCTCCTGCCTGTATAGTTGTACTGGCCGAACACATAAGCCACCTGATAGTAACCGGAAACATAACCGGCGAGGATTTGATGAAAAAACCCGGTCTTCACCGCTCTTTGTTAGGCGATGGGATATCCAATGTAGTCTCAGGTTTTGTTGGTTCTCCACCAAACACAACTTATGGCGAAAACATTGGCGTTATGGCCATTACACGTGTTTATTCAGTCTGGGTAATTCGTGGAGCTGCCGTATTGGCCATTTTATTTTCATTTATCGGAAAAATTTCGGCGGCCATTTCCACCATTCCTGTTCCGGTAATGGGAGGCATCACCATGTTGCTTTATGGTGTAATTGCCGTACAGGGATTTCGCATGTATGTGGAACAAAAAGTTGACTTCAGCAAAAACCGCAATATGGTACTTGGTGCGGTTACATTTGTCATAGGTGTAAGTGGAGCTGCCATCAATATTGGCACTGTTCAGTTGAAAGGAATGGCTTTTGCTGCCGTAGTAGGTGTAGCGCTCTCTTTACTTTTTTGGGTTTTCGACAAGTTGAAGTTGATGAATGACAACTAAATATATGGAAAACATAATCAAAAATGTTCGCCTTGAATTGCAACTCAGTGCTGATGAAAAAACAAAGTTAAATAGTCAGCATTTCTTCAAAGAAACGATCAAAGCCTACGGAATTAAGACTGCATTAGTCGATGGAATTGCAAAGGAAAATTATAAACTTCTGAAAGGCCGCAACAAGGCCGACATTTTTGATTTATGCGAAACCTTGTGGCAATCGGCTTACCTCGAAGAATCCTTTATTGCCTGCAACTGGACATATGCCACGCGCAAACAGTTTGAACCGGCCGATTTTGACAGGTTCAGCCATTGGATATGCCGTTATGTGAACAACTGGGCATCGTGCGATACTTTTTGCAATCATACAATGGGAGAATTTATCGAAATGTATCCCGATTACCTGACCGAATTAAAAAGATTTGCAGGTTCGGAAAACAGATGGGTGCGACGCGCTGCAGCAGTTAGTCTGATTATACCTGCCCGAAAGGGAAAGTTTCTTCAGGACATTCTGGAGATAGCCGACATTTTGCTCACTGATACAGATGACCTTGTGCAAAAAGGATATGGATGGATGCTCAAAGCCGCCAGCCAGTTCCATCAACAAGTGATTTTTGAATATGTGATGCAAAACAAAAACAAAATGCCCCGCACAGCATTGAGATATGCTATTGAGAAAATGCCAAGCGAACTAAAAATGCTGGCAATGATAAAATAAACTTCGACCCGAATTATGACTAGTCCTAAAAAACCGTTACAGGTTTTTTAGGACTAGTCAATTTGCCTGTTACGAAATCTTTTCTATTTCTTCTTGCAAGTTTATTTCACCTGACTTTGACAATGCGCCACCCTAAAAAGTTTTCCAGAAATTTTTTTCAAATAATTTTCCAATAGACTTATGCTTTGGTGTTAGGAGCATTGTTTTTGTCAGGGTATTTCCACTAACAGGCATATTGATTTTTATTGTCGTTACTATTTTTGCAATGTTTAATACTTTATCGACACTCATTTCGATATTAGAGAGCTTTAGTATTCTTTCGAGTTCTTTATAGACTTTGTACGCTACAAAACAGCATACAAACGTGAGCTTCAATTCGTTTGGGAGTAAAGTGGAACATTGGTCGCATTTCAAGAGTACCTTTGGTTACGCGATATGCTCTTTCAACCACCCATAAAGCTCTGTATTGTTCGTAAACTTCCCCTGCTGGAAGTGTTGTATTGGTAATGTATCCTTTTAAACCATCCCATTTTTCGTCATCGCTTATCTTATCCTGATTTATTGACACTTTCACATTATCAGATATTTCCAGAAATTTATTGTAACCCCGCTTATTGATATTTTCCTTGTTGATGCTTCCGCTTTTGTATGCTTTTTTCAAGCGTTCAACACCTTTTTCTCTGTTGTATCTGTCTTTCTTTGCTCTGCTTTGGGAGTAGCTAACAATTAACCTGGCATTGCCTTTGGGTATTTCATTAAATTTGCCATCTGTTTTTTCTAATGACAATATCCATTGCTTTATATCCTCCTCTTCATTTTTTATCCTAGCCCCTATGATATATTTATGACCGCCTGATTCGAGCATGGCAATGTTTTTTCGGTTCATTAGTCCGGAATCGGCTACAACTATAAAGTCTTCCAAAGCAAATCGTTGAACAAAGTCCTCTACTATTGGGAGCATTGTCCTGCCTTCGTATTGTGAACCATTGAAAACTGAGTACGAAAGTGGATAGCCATCCTTACTTACCAACAATCCCAGAACCACCTGTGGCTGGCTATGTTTACCGTCTTTCGAAAACCCTGATTCCCTTAACTCATCGCCAGCATCTGTTTCAAAATAAAGGGTAGTTACATCATAAAACATCAATCCGATTCTTCCACCCAAAATCTTCTTGGTGTGTTCAACACTTATTTTTTGTATCAGCTCCTGTTGGGTGTTGTACAGTTTATCCAGATAACGGTAAATCCTGTACAATTGAACATCTTCATCAAAATGAGACTTCAGATAATCTACTGTTGCCAATTTGCTCATCGGTTGACTTAAACGAGCGATTACCAATTGTTTTAACATCTCATCTTCTATGTCATCAAATCCGACAATCTTAAACACTTGATTCAGGATTAGCTGAGTTCCATTAATTAAGACGTTCTCTACATTTGATAACAAGTATTCAATGATCTGCTTCTCTTCTAATTCCTTTGCTTGAATCTCAAAAATATCACGATTACCGCAACAAGACTCAATCCATCGTAAGCCCTTACGACACAAAGATTCTATCTCTGTTTGATCTTTACCTACACCAATGTTATGAATCGCACGATAAACACCATTGTGTTTATCAACTACCACTACACTGGTTGTACCAGAACGATTTTTCTTTTTGCGTATAAACATCCGCAAAAATACATTTTTTTTGGCTTGCGCCCCCCATTTGGGTGGCGCATAAATCTAACGCCACTAGTATACAGAACTATAAAAAAATACAGTTTCAAAAACTATCAAAGTCAGGAAAAACTGTCAAAGTCAGGAGGCGATAACATTATACTCACCGCCTTTGGCGCCGGATTTACCTGGGGAGCCATTTGGTTGAAATGGGGATATTAATGCTACAGGTTTCAGATTAAACAAAAAAAACAATCCTCACGTAAAGGATTGTTTTTTTTTATTTTTTACAGTAAACGAAATTTATTGGTATTTTCAATTTTCGCTATTCCTTACAAACTGTTCGGCTTCATCCAATACGTTTAGTTTACCTACGTCTATCATTTTAAATTCAGTCGGGATATACGCTTTAATTTCCTCGTTAAAAGCATTCTGAAGATAAAAATCAACGATCGAAAAATGATCCGGGAGATGATCCATCAACTTAAACACATCAGGCGAAAGCACCTGTATACCTGAAAAAGCAAGTTTGTGGAATAGTTCTGCATTCGTAAAATTATCAGGTCGCACTTCACCGGTTTTCTCATTGATCCAACCCTTCAACCGGGCTTCTTTATCGAAAAGAAAATAGCGAAAAGTATCACGCTCACTCACTACCAAAGTGGCAAGTGGCGAAGTTTCCAAATGCTGTTGATAAAGCGATTGCAGATCAATATTTGAAAGGATATCGACATTGTGAACCAAGAAGGGTTTTCCATCGTCGAAAAACCATCCCGCTTTTTTAATACCTCCTCCGGTATCAAGCAAATTATTGCGTTCATCCGAAACCTCTATGCGTATATCAAAGTTATTTTTCGATTTCAAAAATTCAATGATCTGATCAGGAAAATGATGAACATTGACGATAATTTGATCGAAACCAGCGGCTTTAAGCTTTTGAATAACATGCTCCAGCAAAGGTTTTCCATCGATGGGTACCAACGCCTTGGGCATTGTATCGGTCAGCGGTTTGAGACGGGTGCCAAGACCAGCAGCAAAAATTAATGCTTTCATCAACGACAATCAATATTTACTTTCAAAAATCTGTTCTTTATTTTGCTCACGATGAATCAGTTGAACTTCTACCCCAAAAGCAGCATTGATATGTTCGGCCATTTTTTGAGCCGAATACACCGAACGATGTTGGCCTCCGGTACATCCAAAACTAACCATCAGATGGGTAAACCCACGATCCTTGTACCGTTTAACAGAAGCATCTACCAAACTATAGGCATTCTCGAGGAAAGTTATAATTTCACCATCTTCTTCGAGGAACTGAATCACCGAATCGTCAAGGCCGGTTGAATGAGCATAACGTTCGTATTTTCCGGGATTATTCACCGCACGGCAATCGAAAACAAATCCGCCTCCGTTGCCTGAATCATCATGCGGAATTCCTTTTTTGAAAGAAAAACTATAGATTTTCACTACCAATGGTTTACGTACCGAAACTTCACGAAATTGTTTCAATTCGGTCATTTGTTTGAGAATACTCAGCAGATAAGGATAACCTTCAATTTCGTCCTTTAAAATAACACGAAGATTATCAAGGGCAAACGGAATGCTTTGCAGAAAATGTGGTTTTTTCTCAAAATAACCCCGAAAACCATAAGCGCCTAGCACCTGTAAAGTGCGGAAAAGCACATAATGTTTTAATTGATTTCGAAAATCAGCTTCGTCGACAGGTATTAATTCCTGCAATGCAGTCAGATATTCCTGTAACAATTCTTCACGAAGTTCATCGCTGTATTTGGCTTTGGCCTGCCACAAAAACGAAGCCACATCGTAATACAACGGACCTTTACGACCTCCCTGAAAATCAATAAAATATGGTTTTTCATCCTTTATCATCACATTGCGACTCTGAAAATCGCGATACATAAAGGTGTTTGTTTTTGAACGAAGTAAAATTTTAGATAGTTTTGAGAAATCATCTTCCAGTCTGTCCTCCTGAAACTCAAGTCCTGTTGATTTCAGAAAACAATATTTGAAATAATTCAAATCCCAAAGAATGGAACGTTCGTTAAATTCAGGTTGAGGATAGCAAACCGAGAAATCGAAATCTTCCGCTCCCTTCACCTGCACCAAAGGCAATATGCGCATGGTTTTTCGAAGCATTTCCTTTTCAGGTTCACAAAAAACACCCGTTTTCCGTCCTTCAGCAATATAATCGAAAAGTAAGGTATCGCCAAGATCTTCCTGAATGTAGAACAAACCATCGGGTGTTTCACTCAGAAACTGCGGTACAGGCAAGCCTTTTGAAAAAAAATGCTTTGCCATCTGAATAAAAGCTCTATTTTCTTCTTTGGAAGTACCAACTGCTCCAATAATTGATGTTTTTTTACTCTCAAGCCGAAAATAACGACGATTGGAACCGGAAGCCGAAAGTTCTTCTTTCGACAATAGTTTTTCGCCTGTATGCTGTTGAAATAAACTTTCTAATTCGTTCATTTGCAGATTTATAATTTCAAATTAATTTAATTGCACATTTAATTGCGACAATCACAAAGGTACAAAAAAAAATGAGATACTGACTTACTTATGCCGTTCGCTTAGTTGCTCCGTTCAACTACATATTGAATATTTCAGCAGCAGCTATTTCAGCGGCTTTACCTTTACCATACAGATCTATCGAAAAATCAGATTTTTTAGTTCTGAAAAAATCAAAAGCATCTCTTAGTTTATCAATATCACTGCCTACAAGCAAATTAAATCCCTTATCGACAAGTTCCACCCATTCCGTTTGCTCGCGCAAAGTAATACAGTGTTTCGCAAAAAAGAAAGCTTCCTTTTGCACTCCACCACTGTCGGTGATTACCATTTCGCAGGATTTCAGCAACATAATCATGTCAAAGTAGCCAACAGGATCGATAATTGTGAAATCGGGCAACTGATAGTTCTGAGCCAGGATATTTCGCGTGCGGGGATGCATGGGCACCACCACCGGTATTTCTTTGTGGATGGCGTTTAACCCTTCAATAATATTTTTCAAATTTTCAGGATTGTCGGTATTTTCCTGACGATGAATAGTAGCTAACACAAACTTATTCAATCCGGCTTTACGGATGATGTCCGATTTTAGTTGTGCTTTGTCGGCATAATACATGGCAGCATCCTGCATCACATCTCCATTTTTGATAATTTGAACCGGCAAATTATCAAACCCTTCGCGCATAAGGTTGTTCACCGCCGTATCGGTGGGGCAAAAAAGAGCGTTCGAAATCCGGTCGGTCAGGATTCTGTTTATTTCCTCCGGCATTTCCATATTGAACGAGCGCAAACCAGCTTCGACATGAATGACCGGAATGTGTAGTTTTGCTGCTGCCAACGCACCGGCAAGTGTCGAGTTGGTATCGCCATACACCAAAACGCCATCGGGCTTCTCGGTCATCAAAATCTTTTCTATTCCTTCGAGCATCCTACCGGTCATAGCGCCATGCGAAACTCCATGAATATCGAGTTGGTAAGCCGGTTTCGGAATCTCCATTTCATCAAAAAAAATTTCGGACATATTGGCATCGAAATGCTGACCGGTATGAATCATCTTCTCTTCGATTCCCAACAATTTAAACTGACGACTCAATGTGGCAGCCTTGATAAACTGAGGACGTGCACCAACTACGGTAATAATTTTTTTCATAATGTGTTTAATAATTTTGCCAATTCTCCCGTTAATGAACGACGTGAAAAGCGCTCGACTGATTCGGTTCTCACATTTAACGATCCGGATTTAAATAGCTTGTAATATTCTAAAACAGATTGTTTTGTATTGATTTCATCTTCAAAATCAATAATTTTTCCGGCACCGGTTTCGGAGAGAACAGCTGCTACATCTCCATCGGTAGGCCCAATGGCCAATATCGGACGTTGCGCGGCCAGATACTCATAAAATTTCCCGGTCAGAATTCCCTTCGCATTTCCCGAATTATTGATCAGTAAAAGCAGAACCTGCGATGTTTGCTGTTTTTCAATCGCTTCGTTATGCGAAAGATAGTCGATTTTAAGTAGATTTTCGAACAAACCAAAAGAATTTATATCTTCCAATACCGAAAAATCAACTTTGCCCACTAACTGAATTTGCATATCAGTTTTGAACTCAGGATATTCTGAACAAATTTCGCTCAACGCTTTCCAAACTGCTTTCGGATTCCGGGCAGCATTCAGGGTACCAATGTGCGATATCGTGAATTTTTGGTCTAATTCTACTGTCGTTGCTTTCACATCATCAGCATCGTACCCGTTGGAAATAACCTGAATATGCTTTGGTTGCATCAATTCGTATTCTTCCTTCATTCCCCCCGACACCACCACTACGCTGTCGGCATTACGGATGACTTTTTTTTCAAAGTGATGATGAATTTTATCAGCCATCGGCGTAAGATTCAAATCTTTGTAAAAATCGATATTCGTCCAGGGATCGCGAAAATCGGCTACCAACGGAATTGTCGGGAAAGCAGATTTTAACCCGAGGCCTATCAGATGCATAGAATGAGGAGGACCGGTAGTAATAATGGCATCAACAGGATTTTTCTTCAGATATGCAGTCAGATATTTCACTGAAGGCTTTATCCAAAACCGGCGTGGATCTGGAATCAGGAAATTTCCCCTGATCCATATCGAAAGCTTGTCTTTCCATCCCTGTTTTTTGTTTTCGGAAATAAACCCGGCATTTATCGCTTCATTTTTTTTACCGGTAAGGTTTCTGTACACATTATAAGGTTCCCAAATCGGCGTTTTAATCACTTCAATGCTTTGAGGAATATCACGTTCGAAAGAAGTATCGACGGATGGATATTCAGGGTTTTCGGGGGTGTAAATCACAGGTTCCCAGCCAAAATCACGTAAATATTTCGTGAACTTCACCCAGCGTTGCACACCGGCACCACCACTCGGAATCCAGTAATATGTTATAATTAAAACCTTTTTCATGTTCGTTCACTCAAAATAAATTCATATCCACTGCCTACTGAACTTTTGTAAAAAGAATAATTTTCTTAGCCATAAAATTCCAACCCATAACAATGCCTGTTGTCAGTATTTTAGAAAACAAATAATGCAACAAAAGCACTGAGGTGAAAAGCCACATAAATGCCGAAGTAAGCAACAATCCAACCAAACCAATTGTGGCAAAAATCGTTATTTCCAGCGTCTTTTTCTCGACACGACGTTCTTCAAATATCCAAGAAACACTTAACAGGTACGTTATAATTAATCCAGCCAGAAAACCGAGAGAGGCTGCCAACAAATAATGAACAGCAAAATACTCGGTCAATAAAAAAAGAATACAAAAATCGACTACAAAAGCAATTCCACCCGAAAAACAATACCTGAACAACTGTACATATGCATTCTTTGTAGGTACTTTGAACAGTTTATAAAAACTATTTTTCATTCGGCAAGAATTTTTCGATGGCCTTTTTCCGATCAAATTTCAACAAATAAGTATCTGGGTTGGGCAATTGCCAATAAACAGGAAATAACTCGAAATTTTGCTGAATAGCCGGAAACAAATAACGCCCTGTGGAGCCAAATCCTAGCTGTTCTAGTACCACATATTCCACATTTTTATTGATCAAATCCACAATCAGCGTCTTCGGGTCGGTAGAATATATGTAATTTACCGCAAACATATTGGGAGCATAAAACATAAACAAATCGGGTTTGCGACAACAAACGATCGTTTTTTGGGGCGCTTTTTCGTTCATCGTTTTAGCAATTGTGAAATAATTTTCGAATGCCGGATTGTAAGGTTCTTTAGCATATCCCGCCTGCAACTGAAGCGGGGTAAACATAAAGAAAAACATAAGCAAAAATACAAAGGGAACATTCTGCGCGGATTTTTCTTTCAGTTTCAGGAAACGCACCAACAAAGCGTGAATACCTACATAAAAAAGGGCAAAAATCAGCGGAGCTATTGTAACCAGGTACCTGTTGCCATTACCTCCGTGCCACAAAAGCAATAAGCCGATATTGGCAAGCAGATAAGAGATAAAAAACCATTTTAGTTTACCAAAATTCCAGGCGCCATAAAAAAGCACTGCTAAAATTAAAAGACTGATGATAATGGCAAAAAAGCCGGAAGATGCTTCGTAATCAGCGGTAATGAATGGAAAGAGAATTTCTTTAATTCCTTTGATGGCTATTTCGTCGAAATTCTTTATCATCTTAGCAATTAGCTCACTCACACTGCTTATGCTACCTTCTTCGGGTCTCCATGGATTTACAGTCATTATGGTGCCTAAATAGCGCGATTCGAGTCCGAGGGATGAATTGCGTATCGACCATGGAACCATTAGCAACACTATGCTTGCAATACTTGCCAAAGTAGTCTTCCATTCTTTGCGGAAAGCGAAAAATACAAAAACTGCAAAAATCAGCGTCGACCCAATGGTACGAATATGATATGCTGCCACCGCTGTGACTATGGCAATATAAAAATAGGGTGATTTCCAAAACTTGGGGTCATTCTGAACGGAATATTTGTACAAACTAAGAAAACAAACAGTAGTACAAAACAAATAAAACATTTCGGACATCACCATGTTTGAAAAATGCATCAAAAGAGGTGAAAAAATGGTGAGCACAGCAATCACAAATGCTAAATTATTTTGTCGTGTGATATTCTTGACAACAAAGAACAAACCAATGATAGACAGAAAAAGAAAAACTCCATCTAATATTTTGAAAAACAAAAGACTATTAATACCAAGGCTCATAAAAACCGACAATAACGCCGGATAACCGGGTGGATAGAAATTAGTAGGAATAACACCATCGGCAGTTACATTGGAATAACCCAATCCGTTGGCTATATTTCGTGCAAAACGTATATAATTCGCATTGTCACCATTTAAGTCCAATTTGGCATCAAACGAATAGATGTACACAATCACATAAAGAATTGTAAGAATGATCAGGAACAGCGGTTTCTTTTTCATAACATGTATTTATTTTTCAAAGAATTATCTTATCGTTTATGAATATAGCCTGGACTTCATTAACCCCCATTTACAAAATCGATACACAAATGAAACCTTCAACACTCCTAATCCATATATAGCGCTTCGCCTGAAATTGATCGACGAAGCTTCTTCAAAATACTTGGTAGGACAGGTTACTTCAGCAATTTCAAAACCGCCATAGAAAATCTGCGCTAACATTTCGTTGTCGAACACAAAATCATCCGAATTGACATTGTAGTTAATTTTACGCAATACATCAGCTGAAAAAGCCCGGTAACCTGAATGGTATTCGGATAATTTCTGACGCAACAAAATATTTTGAGCCAAAGTCAGGAATCGGTTCGCAACATATTTAACTGGTGGCATTCCTCCTTTCAGAGCGCCTTTTCCCAAAATACGTGACGCTAAAACTACCGGATATAAATCGTTAGCTATTATATAAGCTATTGAATGGATTAATTTTGGTGTATACTGATAATCAGGATGTAACATTATTACAATATCGGCTCCTAACTCTAAAGCCCGATTGTAACAGGTTTTTTGGTTTCCTCCATAGCCTTTGTTATTTTCATGAATAAGTACTTCTTTTATGCCCAATTCTTTTGCTTTAGCTATGGTTTGATCTTTACTGCAATCATCAGTCAGGATCACTTCATCCACTATATCAAAGGGTATTTCTGCATAAGTTTGTTCCAATGTTTTTTCAGCATTATAAGCTGGCATCACAACAATTATTTTCTTTCCATTTATCATTTTTTGCCGGACAATTAAGGTTCTAACTTTTTCAATTGTATTAGTTCAAAGCCAATATCTCAATTGCTTTTTGCAGCCGGGCAGTTGTTTCCTGTTTCCCGATTAAAGAAATAATATCGAACATGTGTGGTCCTTTTCCTTCGCCCACGATAGACAAACGGAAAGCGTTCATAATTCCACCCATATTATATCCTTTGGCAGCAATCCATTCTTTTACAATTTCTTCGGTGTTTTCCACGCTAAAGTCTTCGATCCCATCCAACAATTGAATAAGTTCCTGCATTTGTTCAGGAGTCTCGTCTTTCCAGCGCTTTCTCACAGTTTTTTCGTCGTAAGTTGTAGGAGCAATAAAGAAGAACGAAGACTGTTCCCACAAATCGGTAATGAAGTTAGCACGTTCGCGTACCAATTCTACAATTTTCTTCACTTTTTCCGAATCTTCAACTATGTCTTTCCCGATCAGAATATGCTGAAACAAATCGGCGACTTCTTCTAACGGTTTACTTTGCAGATATTTGTGATTGAACCACTTTCCTTTTTCGTAATCGAATTTAGCTCCACTTTTGCTGACGCGGTCAAGGCTGAACAACTCAATCAGTTCCTGCATCGAGAAAATTTCCTGCTCGGTTCCACTGTTCCAACCCAGCAACGCAAGGAAATTTACGACAGCTTCGGGAAAATAACCGGCTTCGCGATAACCTGATGAAGTTTCAGCAGTTTTAGCGTCTTTCCAGTTCATTGGGAAAACAGGGAAACCGAGGCGGTCACCATCACGTTTGCTCAATTTTCCATTCCCGTCCGGTTTCAGCAACAACGGTAAATGTGCAAATTCGGGCATTACATCAGTCCAACCCAGATAACGGTAAAGTAAAACATGAAGTGGAGCCGATGGTAACCATTCTTCGCCGCGAATCACATGCGAAATTTCCATCAGATAATCGTCCACAACGTTAGCCAAATGATAAGTCGGCAATTCGTCGGACGATTTGAACAGAACTTTATCGTCGATGACAGAGGAATTGATAACCACCTCACCACGAATCAAATCCTGGACTTTAATTTCTTCATTCGGTTCGATTTTAATTCGCACCACGTATTGTTCGCCACGTTCGATGCGCGCTTTCACTTCATCTGCAGGTAAAGTCAACGAATTGGCCATCAGTCCACGTGTTTTGGCATCGTATTGGAAATTGGCAATTTCGGCACGTTTAGCTTCCAAATCGACGGGTGTATCAAAAGCGATATAAGCCAGACCTGCATCGAGCAATTGATCCACATATTTCCGATATATAGCTTTGCGCTCACTCTGACGGTAGGGCGCATGTTTTCCGGGCTGCTTCACTCCTACGCCCTCATCAATCGTAATTCCTAACCAATTGAGCGCTTCAACAATATAATCCTCGGCGCCGGGCACAAAGCGTGCCGAATCGGTGTCCTCGATACGCAAAAGCATATCACCACCATTTTGTTTTGCAAAAAGGTAATTATACAAAGCGGTACGTACGCCGCCAATATGTAAAGGTCCTGTGGGACTGGGTGCAAATCGCACTCTGACTCTTCTGTTCATTATCTTTAAAAAATTAGTTCTTGCCTACTGCAAGGAGCTGCAAATTTACGCAAAAATCACATATTCTCAATGAATAAATTTGAAATGCTAAAAAAAGGATGAATAATCACAGCGATGAATTAACGGTTTGGAATAAATCGCAGTATTTCCCTTTCAATGCCATGAGTTCCTTGTGATTGCCCGACTCAATCATTTCGCCTTCGTGAAATAAATAAATCAAATCAGCCCACTGAATAGTAGTGAGTCGGTGACTTACTATGACAGCCGTTTTATTGCTCGACAATTGTTGAAGACTTTTAATCATTTGTAATTCCGAAACGACATCCAGCGCACTCGATGGTTCATCCATCAACAGCAGCGGCGCATTGCGATAGAAAGCCCTGGCCACCGCCATTTTTTGCCACTGACCAATACTTAGCTCCTCGCCACCTTTAAAAAGATTTCCAAGCAAAGTATCGTAACCATGAGGTAATCGGTCAAGTACATCGTCAATACCGGCATCCTGAGCGGCTTTTCTTATCCTTTCTTTGTCCAGAATTTTCTTTATATCTCCTAAAGCCAGATTATCTATGGCCGGTATATTATAAAGCACAAAATCCTGAAAAACAGCACTTATATTTTCAAGAATTTTTTTCTGCCCTAATTCATTTATATCTTTGCCATCAAAAGTAATGCAACCTTGCTGAGGTTTGTAAAATCCGCACAACAATTTAATCAGTGTGGTTTTCCCCGAACCATTGGCGCCTACAAATGCAATAGTTTTTCCGGCTGGCAATACCAGATTTATATTTTTTACTGCATTACGCTCACTGGCTTCGTACCTGAAACTTACATTTTCGAACCTGATTTCATTCTTCAACGAAAAATCGGCACCAGATGCAGCAATATCATCACTTTCAGGAAGATGGAGAAACTGAATAAAATCTTTCAAAAAAGTATTGTCTTCGATGATTTGAGTAAGCGAACGGAAAAAATCATTGAGCACCGAATAACCACGCTGAAAAGCGAAGAAAAACAAAACAACTGTACCTATTGATATCGCTCCACTTATTTTCAGAAATGAAACAAATCCTAAACTTGCAAAAATCAAAATTACTGCAAAAGTCTGCGAAAGAATACCCGACCGGATTTCTGATTTACGGAGTTTAATTTTTTCGTCAAAAACATTTTGTTGAGTATTGTCGAATCTTTTCTTAAAATAATCGTAAAACCCGAAAAGTTTCAACTCTTTGGCAAAAGGAAACCCAGTCAGGATGCGATTAAAGTAATACATTTCACGTTCTTTGGTGCTTTGCGAGTCTTTAAGCTTGTAAAGCCTCCTCGTATATTTTAGACGCACATATACGTCGGGCAATACAGCAAACACAAGTATCAGCACTAAGTACCAACGAATACTTGCAAAAAGAACGAGCAGAAACAACACCGAAGCCGATGCTTTTATCCCGATGAGTAAAGCATTCAGAATTTTTACGGGACGAAATGATGCTTCCTGTACAGCACGATGCAAACTGTCCTGCTTCCCGGGATTTTCGTAGTTCGACAAGTCGAGAACGCTATGTTTAGCCTGAAGGAGTGAATAAATATGCATGGTAACCGACTGCGACAGCTTTTCGGCAAAATAAGTTCGAAGTTCGGTAAGTAAAACGTTAAGCAAAAACACAAATGCCGTACCTCCCAACAAAGCGATAAAAACGTACTGTTGCTGTGAATCACGCAGAGAGGACGCAGTAAGTTCATCGACAAGCAATTTAATAAGTACAATGATTGCAAAAGGAATAATTCCCTGCAAAAAAGATATTATGGCGTTGATCCAAAATAGTTTAACCGAACCTTTGGAAACAATAGTCAGATTATTTTTTATCGATCGAAGATTGGAAAATAACGAATTAATTTTCAGCTTGATTTTTAAATCAAAATCGTAGAAAGCGATAACCTGTTTCTGAAAATGTAAAGCAAGGTATCTAAAAACGCTCAATCCGAAGCTATTAATTGATATTCTTTCCCCTTTGCGTTCGATAGAACTTATTTTTCCGACAAAAGCATCAGCGGCGAACGGAGGGTCAGAGAATTTATTTTTATCTCCTTTGGCAACAAATGTTCTTACATCGTTATTATTTATAGTCACAAGGCGGTGTGCTATCAATTTTTCGCGATATTTGAAAACAACAATATCACCAACCTTAATTTCATTCGGGACACATTTTTCGATATGACCGATATCGCCGGGGCGGAGTGCAGGATACATGCTGTAACCAGTCATTCGGATGCTCACCGTATGATTGCTCTCTAAAATTGATTCAGCAAAATCAACAATCGATTGCTTATTTATCCATTCATTGTTCATTGGCCAGAATAAAGTTAACAACACTTTCATCGGGTACAAATCCAAGTTCGTAAACCCCGACTTGCGAACACAGTTCTGTGAACAAATCCAGCCTGCCTTCAATAAACCGACGGTCGAAATTGTTCTGAATACTAAAAGCCATTACGCGACTTATGGACATAGCGCCGGAAAGTTTTTTTATTCTGTTTTCAGGAGAATGACTTATAAGAAAAATAGACGACAAAGTGGCTTTTTTAGGAATATCTTTGTAATACATAGGCGTATTATACACAAAAAAACCACCTTCTTGTTTACGCACTATCAAACGATCGTCGTTAATTATTTGATTTCCGGCCTTCGACCAAAGCATAGACATAGTGCTTTTACCAGCTCCGGAGAACCCGGTAAACAAGCGAGCTTTCATTCCATCGAAGGCGCAAGAAGCATGCATCATCACCGCATTGGTTTTGAGCGTAATATAGTGCATAATAATGGGCCCCATAGGATAACGAAGCGGTAGAAACAAACCATTTACAATTTCACAATGAACAGTCCAGTGTTTAAAACTTTCGTCTAAAAAAGCAATTTGCTGAATCTCGTTATTTGTTTGCTGATTGTAAATTACAAATGCTAACTGACTTCCTGTGCTATAAACTGAATAAAATTTCTGAAAATCATTTTCGGCCCGAAACAAGAGATCAGAAGCATCTAAATCTATCTGTGGCATATGTTCTATACAATGAACTGTAAAATCGGGTTCAGCCACGTCTTGTGTTTCTACAAAAGGCAGATAACCATCTTCGAGTTGTATTTCATGGTCCGAAAAAAGCCGAATACTGAATCCGGCAATAACCAAACTGATAGAGTTCATTTGTGCAGCCATTGTTTACTTATTTTTTCAACAGGGATTCCAAACGTTGCAGAAAGAACTCTATATCCTTTTCGGCAGTGTGTTGATCTATATCAAAAGTATCGGTAATCGTCTGAATTAGAGTTGGCATATCGATACCTTCGTTCAAATTTTCCCATATCACTTTTGCTGTTTCGTTCAAGGTAAACAATTCGTTCATCTGCGCTATATTAGCACTTAAAGGAACTACTATCAACTCATTTCCCACTTCACGGGTCACAAATTTTGATTTCAGATGAAAAAGAGATTCTATTTCCATAAACTATATTGATGATATAAGTTGTTTTATTTTTTAGCTAACAGCACAAAGATAAGTTTTTTTTTAAAATTCTAAGCAAAAAACAGGATTACATAAGCTTTACAAAAATGCAACTTTAATTCCCTATAGCCGGTTAAGGCAAAAAAAAACTTTGAGACAAAAGCCCCAAAGTATTTCAATATATTTATTTCTGAATTTGAAAATCAAATATCAGCAAAATATCGTTTTTTATTCCTGATTCAAAGTTACGCGTTTGAAACCTACACAAGTCAACTGTTTTTTTGCAAGCAGTTCTTTTACTGTAATTTTCCCAGCTTCTTCACTGCCTCCTTCGTACTTTTGTTCTAAAAGAGTAAATTCTTTAAAGAATTTTGCCATACGTCCGGCAGCAATGCTGTTTACTTTCTGTTCTGGTAAAGAAGCTGATTTTTCTGCAGTAACTGTTTCTTTTATTTCACGTGCTTTTGCAGCCACTTCAGCAGTAATCCATCCTTTTGACATATTTGATTCAATATGAGCTTCGCTATCAACGTGAGCAGGGTTTATGCCGGCTTTTTTCAATGCAACTTCAACTTCTTTTGCAACAAGTTCGGTTTTTGTTTTTTCAACAGCCACTGCAAATTCATTGTCTTTTACTTTTTGAGGTATTGCTGATTCATCAATAGCCACAGGCGACATTGCTGCAATGTGCATTGCTACGCCGCGTATAATTTCGTGTCCTGCGTTTTCTTCAGCAAATGCTACCACTGTAGCCAATTTATTTCCCGGGTGAATATAGGCCGAAACTGAACCACCTTCTACAAACTCGTAGTAATCAAGTTCCATTTTTTCGCCGGTAACACCTGAACGATCAATAACTAATTCAGCAATGGTACGGCCATCGATAATCAACGCTTTCACTGCTTCTAACGAACCTGCTTTAGCATTCATAGCAGCATCAAGAATTGATTTTGTGAGCGCTATGAAATCAGCATTTTTCGCTACGAAATCAGTTTCACATTTTAGTGCGATAATGGCTGCAAAGCCATCTTTGGCTTCGGCCAATACGCAACCTTCGGAAGCTGCACGATCGCTGCGTTTTGCAGCTACTGCCTGTCCTTTTTTACGAATAATCTCAATTGCTTTTTCGAAATCGTTTTCTGCTTCAGTCAAAGCATTTTTGCAATCCATCATTCCGGCTCCGGTCATGGTACGCAATTTCGAAATTTCTGCCATTGTTACTGCCATAATATCTTTAATTATAAGTTTAATGTACAATTAGTTTATAAGCCATTTGACAATTTACCATTTACTATTTGATTAAATACGAAATTTAACCGTATCTTTTCAAAACTGTAAATGGTAAATAGTAAATGAAAAAAACGTAAATGAATTATTCTTCTTCCTTGATGAATTTTTTCACTACGTTTGCGTTCAACGCTTCTTCATCCTCTTTGTGAGTACGTGGACGTTTGTTGATACGCGATTTTTTTTCTTTAGCTACAGGAACTTCTGATGCATCAGTATCCACTTTTTCAACTTTACGTTCTTCGAGTCCTTCCTGAATAGCCTGAACCATTGCCGTTAAGATGACGTCAACAGATTTAGTAGCATCATCGTTAGCTGGAATAATGAAGTCAATTCCGTTAGGATTAGAATTGGTATCAACAATACCAAATACCGGGATTCCTAAACGCTGAGCTTCCAAAACTGCAATGTGTTCTTTCATTACATCAACAACGAAAAGCGCAGATGGTAAACGAGTTAAATCGGCAATAGAACCTAAGTTCTTTTCCAGTTTCTCACGTTGACGCGAAATCTGAAGTTTTTCGCGTTTCGACATGTTTTCGAAAGTACCATCGGTAGCCATTTTATCAATGGTCGACATCTTTTTTACCGCTTTGCGAATAGTTGGGAAGTTGGTCAACATACCACCTGCCCATCGTTCTGTAATATAAGGCATTCCAACTGACAGTGCTCTTTCAGCAACAACATCCTTGGCTTGTTTTTTAGTAGCTACAAAAAGAACTTTACGTCCTGATTTAGCGATATTTTTCAAAGCTGCGGCAGCTTCATCAACTTTAACCACTGTTTTGTGCAAATCGATAATGTGGATATCGTTACGCTCCATAAAAATGTAGGGAGCCATAGCGGGATTCCATTTGCGTTTCAGGTGACCAAAGTGGCAACCGGCTTCTAATAATTGTTCAAAATTTGTTCTTGACATTTTTGTTTTTTTAATTTGTTTACTTTCTTCTTTTTTCAGAATTCAATTTGCAAGTAGCCATCCAGTGTCTATGAGTCCTGCAAATTTAGATACTAAACGAATGTGACAATTTGCCAATGTGATCAATTTGCCAGTAATTTGTGCAACGAATTGGCACATTGGCAGATTGAAGAATTGGCATATTGAAATATTAGCGTTTCGAGAACTGGAATCTCTTACGTGCTTTTGGTTGTCCCGGTTTCTTACGTTCCACTTCACGTGGGTCACGAGTCATGAAACCTTCCGATTTCAAAGCCGGTTTATCTTCTGCATTGATTTTTACCAACGCACGTGCAATTGCCAAACGCAATGCACCAGCCTGACCATTAAAGCCACCGCCGTCGAGATTTACTTTAATATCGTATTTTTCAGCAACACCTAATTTGTTCAATGGTTGTTTAACAACATATTGCAAAAGTGGTGATGGAAAATAAACAGCAAGATCACGTTTGTTGATGGTGATTTTACCACTTCCTTCGCTTACGAAAACGCGGGCAACAGCTGCTTTTCTTCTTCCTAAGGCATTAATAACTTCCATATTGATTATTTAAGTGTGTTTAAATCGATTTGTTTTGGTTGTTGAGCTTGCATATTGTGTTCAGCACCGCCGAATACATATAAATTACCCAAAAGTTTTGCACCTAACTTATTCTTTGGTAACATACCCTTTACTACTTTCTTAATCAGTTTTTCAGGGCTTTTTTCCAACAATTTAGCTGGTGTAATTTCACGCTGTCCACCTGGATAACCTGTGTGACTCAGATAGATTCTGTCTGTCCATTTGTTACCAGTTAATTGCACTTTTTCTGCATTGATAATTATCACATTATCACCACAATCAACGTGAGGTGTAAAATTAGGTTTGTATTTTCCTCTCAAAAGTTTTGCCACTTTCGAGCCCATACGTCCCAATACCAAATCGGTAGCATCCACAACTACCCATTCTTTCTGCACGGTTGCTTTATTGGCAGAAATGGTTTTATAACTTAACGTATCCACTTTAATAGAATTGTTTTTTTAATTAATAAAATGTCGTTTTCAACGGTTCAACCGCTGTTTTTGGATGAGGCTAATCGGCACAAAAACAGGATATATACACCTATTGCAACGAACTATTACACTGGGATAATAAACGGACTGCAAAAATACGGTTTTTCTTTGGAATACCAAACAGTTACAAATAAATATTTTCCAATATTCAAAATTAATAAAAAACGAGTATTTTTGTAACGCAACACAAAACACTCAAGTTTTTGATTGAATAAAAAAAAAATTCCTTAAATTTCCTGTACGAATACTTTTTTCAGCAGTCGAAACTAACAACCTTCATTATAAAACTAAAAAATGAACCGATTAAGTCCTGAATTTTTCGCACAAGATGCAGTTACAATGGCCGAAAAACTACTTGGAAAAACACTTGTGCGTATATGGGACGACGGTTCGGAAAGCAGGTACACTATTACCGAAACCGAAGCATATCTTGGAGAAGAGGACGCCGCCTGCCACGCAAGCAAAGGCCGTACGCCGCGTACTGAAGTTATGTACGCAAAAGGCGGAGTTATATACGTTTATCTGATTTATGGCATGTATTGGATGCTTAATATTGTGAGTGGTTCCGAAAATCATCCTCAAGCGGTTTTGATTCGGGGTTTAAACCAAATAACAGGATCGGGAAAAGTAGGGCGTGAACTTAAAATTGACAAATCCTTTTATGGCGAAAGCTTAGAATTTTCGCCGAGATTATGGATAGAAGATGCGCCTGAATTATCGGATTTCTGCTCGGATGTTCGTGTAGGAATCGATTATGCCGGCGATGAATGGAAAAACAAACCATGGAGGTTTATTGCCAGCAAAAAGTAAAAAACATCAACCATTAAACACATAAAAAAACGGAAAAGCACATCAATACTTTTCCGTTTATATTTTCATTTACCATAGCATCAATTGATACTGTCAAGTCCTTCCAATTCCATTTTTGCATCTTGTATCGACTCTTGCTTATCCTGAATAAACTGCTGGTCTGCAACTACTTTATCTTTAACGAAAACATCTTTAGCAATAATTGCCAGAAAAATCACAATGGAAATAAAAAATAAGATTTTGGGCAAAACCTGAGATTTTTCTCTCTTTTTCGTCATTGCTAAAAGCGAAAAAACAACAGCGAATGCAACCGGAATCAACGCTATTGTTCCCATGGGCAAAAACGTTAAAACGAGTGCAATAAAAGAAAATATTGATGTTAAAACTATAAATACTTTTCTCATTTTTTGAATTATTTTAAACTCCTGCAGCTTTCAAAAGAGTGACTTGACCCACTCCTACAGGTATACTGAATTTAATCAAACAAGGTATACGTTTACTATCGGCTGATATCCAGATAAGATTTTTATCAGCCCCTTTCAATTTGTTCGTCTTGGCCGAAATCGACAACTTGTAACATTCTTTTTTTCCTAAGTTTCCTGCCGGGATTGTCTCTTTCCCTAATAACTTCACCCAAACAGGCAATTGCTTTTCATCAAAAATTATAACAAATGGTAGCGATTGACCATTCTTAATTTTCGATAAATCAATCATTCGTAACTTATAAACCATCGAAACCACATCGCTTGCACTTGCCGGGACATTTAATGTACGTTTAGTTTCAGCTCTTTTCATACGCGAAGCAACACTTGTTAGCGAAGTTCCGGCAGCATTAAAGCTATACTTTTCGGTTTTAGTATAACCACCCTCTAGTACGTTTCTTTTATAAAGACTTGGCTTAAGCGTAATTGGCTCTACATAAGATTCATACAAATCACGTATTTTAAAAAACGAATCCCATTTATCAAAAGTAGATACCTCTATACTTAATCTGAGATATGATTTTTTACTTGTATTCACTGGCTCAGTACGCATAGTAACCTGTGCCAGATTGGTCATCATCCCACCTAACTCATACGAACCTGAGAAAATTAATGTTTCGTTGGGTTTAATCTGCGAAACACAAACCTGAAAGATTACTGATAAACAAAGCATTAAAAACACCTTTTTCATACACAAATCATTAATGCTTTAATACAAATAAATTATGCCTCACCACTTCCAAATGACATAGGTACAGGTGGTACAAATGAGTTTTCCGGAATCTTTATCTTTCCATTCTGAGCTTCATATTTTGTAATGTTATCCTGCAAAGCAAAAAGCAATCGCTTAGCATGTTCAGGAGTTAATATAATTCTTGATTTTACATTTGCCTTAGGTGTTCCGGGCATTATACGTATAAAATCGATAACAAATTCGGAGGTTGAATGAGAGATAATTGCGAGATTTGAATAAGTGCCTTCAGCTACCTCGGCAGAAAGTTCAATGTTTAATTGATTGTCTTGTTGTTCCATGTTTAGTGTTTTTTATATAAATGCAAAGTTACAACTTTTATTCTATATCTTTAAAATGAATAATAAAGAGTTCCACATTATTTCATTAAGGAGTTGCCGACTTACTCTACTTACCTTAGGTAGACTTGTGAATACTTTTTTGAAATCAAAACAGATAATCCTGTTTATACTCCACTACATAATTCTTTAGTGTCAATTGTAAATCGGCCATCAATACTTTATTCAGATTTTGAAAATAAGTCAAACTTTTCAACCATTCACTGCTATTCTTCGAAATAATTGGGAATAGCGAAATGACAGGCAATGCGTATTCTGACTCTAATGATAGAACATAGTATTTCATATCCGATATTTGATACTTTATCTTATTCTCTTTAATGGTAAGAGTTAAAACGTAATCAGTTTTAATTGTCCCTGCATTCACCGATTTATTTCCGAAAGAATTTGTTTCATATTTATGAGGGATATTTGCAGAAGCAGTCGCAATCATCTTTCCCGCTTCAAAATTTGAATAAAGCACCTGAAAATAGGAAAGGACAAACCATTGTTCGCATCTTTCAAAGATTATCTTTTTACTTAAACTGTCTATTTCAATAATTTCAGAAAATTGAAGTTCACTTTTTGTAGTATCGATATCTAAAACAGGATATACATATTCTGTACTAAATTTATTCCATTTCTTTGCAATATCTCTTCTGGTAAAATCATCAGTAGCAGGGGATTGCACTATTGAGTTTACATAGTTTCGCTCTATTTCAATAGTTTGAGATGATAGGCTACAAAATATTGCTTGAACAAAAACCAAAACATTAAAAAACAATATTCTATTCATTGTTTAAAATTTTTGAGTGAATAAAAATAAATAAGGACGTAAAGTTAAGTAAAAATATGAAATCCTAATCAAAAAAAATATAACCCCATAAAAAAAAGCCCTCAGATAAATAAATATCTGAGGGCTTCAAAACGGCGGCTATCTACTCTCCCACCTTTCGGCAGTACCATCGACGTGGACAGGCTTAACTTCTCTGTTCGGAATGGGAAGAGGTGGAACCCTGTCGCTATAACCACCTAAGTATCGTCGGCCCCCTAACCCCCTAAAAGGGGAACTCAAGAACCGTTATAGGTTTTTATAAGACAATTGAAAGAAAAAAGAGAGAAAATGTTATAAAGAGCGGTTGGTTTTCCTTTATTCCTCTTTAGAAGTTAGGGATTTCAAAAAAGCTATCGGGCAATTAGTATCACTCGGCTCTATATTTCTATTGTACACCTATGACCTATCAACGTCGTAGTCTTCGACGACCCTCAATGGAAATCTAATCTTGAAGATGGCTTCGTGCTTAGATGCTTTCAGCACTTATCCTAACCGAACGTGGCTACTGGGCAGTGCTCCTGGCGGAACAACCCATCGACCAGAGGTTCGTCCAACACGGTCCTCTCGTACTAGTGTCAGACCTTCTCAAATTTCCTGCGCCCACAACAGATAGGGACCGAACTGTCTCACGACGTTCTGAACCCAGCTCGCGTGCCACTTTAATGGGCGAACAGCCCAACCCTTGGGACCTTCTCCAGCCCCAGGATGTGACGAGCCGACATCGAGGTGCCAAACCATTCCGTCGATATGAGCTCTTGGGAATGATCAGCCTGTTATCCCCGGAGTACCTTTTATCCTTTGAGCGATGGCCCTTCCATACGGAACCACCGGATCACTATGCCCTAGTTTCCTACCTGATCGACTTGTCGGTCTCTCAGTCAAGCGCGCTTATACCATTATACTCTACGCATGGTTACCAATCATGCTGAGCGCACCTTTGGAAGCCTCCGTTACTCTTTTGGAGGCGACCACCCCAGTCAAACTACCCACCATACAGTGTCTTCCCTTTTCGGGAATTAGAACTCAAATAATTAAAGGGCCGTATTTCAAGGGTGATTCCACAAATACTAGCGTACCTGCTTCACAATCTCCGGCCTATCCTACACATCAATTACCCAAATTCAATGTAAAGTTGCAGTAAAGGTTCACGGGGTCTTTCCGTCCCGTTGCGGGTAATCGGCATCTTCACCGATACTACAATTTCACCGAGCTCACAGCTGAGACAGTGCCCAGATCGTTACACCATTCGTGCAGGTCGGAACTTACCCGACAAGGAATTTCGCTACCTTAGGACCGTTATAGTTACGGCCGCCGTTTACTGGGGCTTCAATTCAATGCGTCGGTTTAACCCTAACATCTCCTCTTAACCTTCCAGCACCGGGCAGGTGTCAGGCCATATACGTCATCTTTCGATTTTGCATAGCCCTATGTTTTTGTTAAACAGTCGCCTGGGCCATTTCTCTGCGGCTTCTCATTCAACATGAGGAAGCGCCCCTTCTCCCGAAGTTACGGGGCTATTTTGCCTAGTTCCTTAGCTGTGAATCACTCGAGCGCCTTAGTACGCTATACTTGACCACGTGTGTCCGTTTGTGGTACGGGTACTTATAAGATTAACGTTTAGCGGATTTTCTTGGCAGTCTGATTACATCCATATCCGATTGTACAAGTACGCTCGGTACTATCAGGTTCGACTCAGGAAGCGGATTTGCCTACTCCCCTCAATATCTACACCCTTTAACCGCCTATTCCGTCAGGCGGCAGGACTTTCACTTCTGCGTCCCCACTTCACTCTTATAAGTAGTACTGGAATATTAACCAGTTCTTCCATCGGCTTCGCCTGTCGGCTATACCTTAGGCCCCGACTAACCCTGATCCGATTAGCGTTGATCAGGAATCCTTAGTCTTCCGGCGGGGGGGTTTCTCGCCCCCCTTATCGTTACTTATACCTACATTTGCTTTTCTATCCGCTCCAGAGTAAGTTGTCCTTACGCCTTCAACGCTGAATAGAATGCTCCCCTACCAATCATACATTGTATGATTCCATAGCTTCGGTAATATACTTATGCCCGATTATTATCCACGCCAAACCGCTCGACTAGTGAGCTGTTACGCACTCTTTAAATGAATGGCTGCTTCCAAGCCAACATCCTAGCTGTCGCTGCAGTTCGACTTCGTTAATTCAACTTAGTATATATTTGGGGACCTTAGCTGATGGTCTGGATTCTTTTCCTCTCGGACGCGGACCTTAGCACCCGCGCCCTCACTGCTGCAAAACATTTATATGCATTCGGAGTTTATCAGGACTTGATAGGCGGTGAAGCCCTCGCATCCAATCAGTCGCTCTACCTCATATAAACTATTGCAACGCTGCACCTAAATGCATTTCGGGGAGTACGAGCTATCTCCAAGTTTGATTAGCCTTTCACCCCTACCCTCAAGTCATCCGAACACTTTTCAACGTATACCGGTTCAGTCCTCCAGTTGGTGTTACCCAACCTTCAACTTGCTCAAGGGTAGATCACTTGGTTTCGCGTCTACTCCCACTGACTATGGCGCCCTGTTAAGACTCGCTTTCGCTTCGGCTGCGGACCTGAAATCCTTAACCTTGCCAGTGAAAGTAACTCGTAGGTTCATTATGCAAAAGGCACGCCGTCACCACACGAAGTGGCTCCGACCGCTTGTAAGCGAACGGGTTCAGGGTCTATTTCACTCTTCTATTCGAAGTACTTTTCACCTTTCCCTCACGGTACTGGTTCACTATCGGTCTCTGGGGAGTATTTAGCCTTAGCGGATGGTCCCGCCGAATTCATACAGGATTTCTCGTGTCCCGCACTACTCAGGATACTGCTATCAAATTAAACTCTTACCTGTACGGGATTATCACCCTCTTTGATCACTTTTTCCAAAATGTTCCAGTTCTTTTTTAATTCAAATATCGCAGTCCTATAACCCCAATAATGCATTGCTACATCATTGGTTTGGGCTACTCCGCGTTCGCTCGCCACTACTTGCGGAATCACTTTTGTTTTCTTCTCCTAAGGGTACTTAGATGTTTCAGTTCCCCTCGTTTGCCTTCCACATTCGTGGAATAACATAGCTTCACTATGTTGGGTTGCCCCATTCGGAAATCTCGGGATCATAGGTTATTTGCACCACCCCCGAGCTTATCGCAGCTTATCACGTCCTTCATCGCCTCCCAGAGCCTAGGCATCCACCGTTCGCTCTTATTTGCTTTTTTTATTCTTTTGTTTGCTCGTACTTGAGTCCGATATGTTGCCATATCTTATTTCAAATACTCAATACTTTTTATCTTCTTTAATTATGAATTATGCATTCCTAATTATTAATTTAAAAAGTACTGCTTTACTACTTTTTCTCTCTTTCTTTCAATATATCAAAGATCGTCTTTATTTACAATTTATTCATTTACAATCTACAATTTCATTTCACAATGAAAATTATATTTCTGAATAAATCTTCAATAATATGTTGTTTTATAGCTGTTCAGGACTATCAAACTTCTTTCAATTTGTATTCTTTTTTTTCTATTCTTCAAAAAAAAACAACCCGCTGGTCGATTTCTTGTGGAGAATAAGGGGCTCGAACCCTTGACCCCCTGCGTGCAAGGCAGGTGCTCTAAGCCAACTGAGCTAATCCCCCGGTGTTAAATGTGCCAATTTTCTAATTTGCCAATATGCTAATTGATACCGCTTATTGGCACATTGGCATATTTTATTTATTGACATATTAAAAAATGCGGAGCATTTTTTTTGTAGTCCCAGGCAGAGTTGAACTGCCGACCTCTACATTATCAGTGTAGCGCTCTAACCAACTGAGCTATAGGACTGGCATCCTCTGTTCTGAGGTTACTGTTCCCCTATTCTTCTTCCCCTTTAGGGGCTAGGGGTTATTTTATATCATAAACAACATAATGTAGTACTCGGAATGTTAATTCCTTGTATATACCACTTCTTCTACTAAATCTTTCAATTTCAATTTATAACTCCAAATTATTAATTCTTTATTATTAATTGTCAATTGAACAAGATAACATCACTCCAGAAAGGAGGTGTTCCAGCCGCACCTTCCGGTACGGCTACCTTGTTACGACTTAGCCCCAGTTACCAATTTTACCCTAGGACGCTCCTTATCGGTTACGTACTTCAGGTCCCCTCGGCTTCCATGGCTTGACGGGCGGTGTGTACAAGGCCCGGGAACGTATTCACCGCGCCATGGCTGATGCGCGATTACTAGCGAATCCAGCTTCACGAAGTCGAGTTGCAGACTTCGATCCGAACTGAGAGAGGCTTTATGAGATTAGCATCCTATCACTAGGTAGCGACCCTCTGTACCCCCCATTGTAACACGTGTGTCGCCCCGGACGTAAGGGCCGTGCTGATTTGACGTCATCCCCACCTTCCTCACACCTTACGGTGGCAGTCTCACTAGAGTCCTCAGCTTAACCTGTTAGTAACTAATGATAGGGGTTGCGCTCGTTATGGCACTTAAGCCGACACCTCACGGCACGAGCTGACGACAACCATGCAGCACCTACACAGACGCCATTGCTGGAAAATCGGTTTCCCGATCGGTCGTCTGCATTTCAAGCCCGGGTAAGGTTCCTCGCGTATCATCGAATTAAACCACATGTTCCTCCGCTTGTGCGGGCCCCCGTCAATTCCTTTGAGTTTCATTCTTGCGAACGTACTCCCCAGGTGGAATACTTAACGCTTTCGCTTTGCCACATACAGTATATCGCATACAGCTAGTATTCATCGTTTACTGCGTGGACTACCAGGGTATCTAATCCTGTTTGATCCCCACGCTTTCGTGCCTCAGCGTCAGTTGTATCCCAGTAAGCTGCCTTCGCAATTGGTGTTCTGTGTTATATCTAAGCATTTCACCGCTACACAACACATTCCGCCTACCTTATTTACACTCAAGACCCGCAGTTTCAATGGCAATTTTACAGTTGAGCTGCAAACTTTCACCACTGACTAACGGGTCCGCCTACGCACCCTTTAAACCCAATAAATCCGGATAACGCTTGGATCCTCCGTATTACCGCGGCTGCTGGCACGGAGTTAGCCGATCCTTATTCGTAAAGTACATACAATAAGCTACACGTAGCTCTTTTTATTCCCTTACAAAAGAAGTTTACAATCCATAGAACCTTCTTCCTTCACGCGACTTGGCTGGTTCAGGCTCTCGCCCATTGACCAATATTCCTCACTGCTGCCTCCCGTAGGAGTTTGGACCGTGTCTCAGTTCCAATGTGGGGGACCTTCCTCTCAGAACCCCTAATGATCGTGGACTTGGTAGGCCGTTACCCTACCAACTATCTAATCATACGCATGCCCATCTGTTAGCCATAAATGTTTAAACTCAAATCCATGCGGATTCGAGGTATTATGCGGTATTAGTCCGAATTTCTCCGGGTTATTCCCCGCTTACAGGTAGGTTGCATACGTGTTACTCACCCGTGCGCCGGTCGCCACCATAGTATTGCTACCATTGTGCTGCCCCTCGACTTGCATGTGTTAGGCCTGTCGCTAGCGTTCATCCTGAGCCAGGATCAAACTCTTCGTTGTATCTTTTTTTTTATATTTGCTCGGATGCTATCTCTTTTGATTTATTGTAGAAAATTGACGTGGTATAAAAAAATTTGATATTCTCATATCTAAACTTCTCTTTGTTCTGCTGTTCTCAAATAAATTTGAAAATGCGTCACTTGCAAAAAATTTCCCTTCCTTATACTACATTATTTGTTGTTCATGTATTCTCAAAGATCGTTGCTTAAAAACTCCTTACCCCTAAAGGGGAAATTGGAAAGTGCACTTCACAGTGCTTTTGGTTTTCAAGACTTCTTGTGTTATTATCCTATAGCTCCCTATTTGATAATCTGCTTTTTTTTCGAATCAACTGCTCATTGTATTAATTCTTGTCTTTGCTTCGCATTTTTTAAGGCGAAACGGGTTGCAAAGATACTGCTTTTTTCGATTCTACCAAACTTTTGAAAAAAAATAATTTCAACGAGTTTAATATAGTTTTCAAAAAAATACTAAATGACTTTTATATCGGTAATCGCTTTTTAATTAATTACTTATTGTCATTATTTGTTCTTCATTGCTTATCTCTCTAAGCGGCTGCAAAGGTAATCCTTTTTTCTAAACTACCAAACTTTTATTGAAAATAATCTATCGGTTTGTTCGGCACTTTTAAATGGCTTCTCTCTTAAAGCGGCTGCAAAAGTAGTCTCTTTTGTTGAATGTACCAAAGGTTTTTCAACCTTTTTTCTGCTATAAAACATATTTTTTTGCTAAACATCTGACAAAAAGTGCATTCAAGATTGAACTTTTTTTAAAAAAATAAGCCAGATCTCCTTTTTTGGCAAAAAAAACCTGCTGGAATTCAACTGAAACAAATATTCTGAGAGCTAAAATAAATACCGAAGGTGACAAAAAAAACAGTATTAAAAGAAATTTGATGCTTGGATTTATTAGAAAAAAAGTAGTGGAAGGTGCTCCAAAAAAGTCGAAGTATTTAAAAAATCGGGTGATAATTTTTAAAATTGTTCTTCTATCGCTATTCTTAATCTCTGTTTAAGTTCCTCCATATCCACTTTATGTCCCAGCTCTTTTTCCATAGAAGTTACTCCTTTGTCAGTAAATCCACAGGGATTGATGTGATTAAAGTACGACAAATCGGTATTTACGTTGAGGGCAAATCCGTGCATAGTCACGTAGCGGGAACTGCGAACACCGATTGCACAAATTTTCCGACATGTGGGCTGATCAATATCGAGCCACACGCCGGTGGCTCCTTCGAGCCGGGTAGTGGCAATATTATATGCAGCTAATGTTTTTATAATGGCTTCTTCAATATTATATATATATTGCTTCAGCCCTAAATTGAAGTTTGCCAAATCGAAAATAGGATAACCTACCAACTGTCCGGGACCATGATAGGTAATGTCTCCACCTCTGTTCGTTTTCACAAATACAGCATCTTTTACCTGAAGTTGCATGTAATTCAATAGCAAATTGTGTTCATCTCCACTTTTACCTAAGGTGTATACATGGGGATGTTCGCAAAAGATAAGTAGATTTTCGGTATTCAAGCCATCAACTTTCTGTTGAATGGTATTCATAAAAATGGCTTCCTGTTTGCTCCATGCCTCGTTATATTCTATCATGCCCCAATCGGCACTTTTAATTTCCCTGTTCATTTTTTAGATCGCTTTCTGTTTTTTTCTTCTGTTATTTTCTTTTTATCAAAATCAACTTGCTCAATTTTACCCATTAAACTCACAATTTTTGATTTGCGACGTTGGATATATGACGATGGATTTGACACGCTATACTTACGGGGGTTGGGCAAACAAGCAGCAATCAGCGCCGATTGCGATTTTGTGAGTTGAAGCGCATCTTTATTAAAATAAGTTTGCGCTGCAGCCTGAACGCCATAAATACCATCGCCCATTTCAATTACATTGAGATAGACTTCCATAATACGCTCTTTTGGCCAAAAAAGTTCAATTAAAACTGTAAAATATGCTTCGAGGCCTTTTCGGAGATAAGATCTTTTGGGCCATAAAAACACATTTTTAGCTGTTTGCTGCGAAATGGTACTACCACCTCTTATACGTTTTCCTTTTTTATTGTGTTTAATGGCCTTTTCAATATCATTCACCGAAAATCCGTGATGTTCCATAAATAAATTATCTTCCGAAGCTACTACTGCCTGAACCATATTGCGAGAGATTTTATCCATCGACACCCAATCCTTGGAATTACGGGGAACTTCGCCGGCAGCAAGTGCTTCGACACTTCGGATGAACATAAGCGGTGTGACATAAACAGGTACAAAACGGGCTAAAATAGCCCAACCTATACTTGTTGCAAAAAATAATAACACCAAATTTCGGAACAGTCGCCCCAACCGCGACACAAAGCTTTTATTTTTTGATTTCGTTTTCATTAATTATCAATTTTCAAATCAAATTCAGATACAAAGTATCCGTAAATTTATTTTGAATGAATTAAGTCTGCAATGGCTGCATCAATGTCACCAAATTCGAAACTGAAACCTGCGTTTAACAGCAGTTCAGGATAAATATTTGTGCTATTCAACAAGAGACTTGATTCGGTTCCAATAAAGAAAGCACCTATGCGAACCGCAAATTCTGGAGCAGGTAAACCAAAAAGCACTTCAGCCTTGTTACGCATTTTTTGCATCAACTCCGCATTTGACAATGGAGCAGGCGAAGTACAATTTACGATTCCGTTTATTGAAACATTTTGCATTATAAATTCCACAATACGAAAGTAATCCCCGATATGAATCCAACTGAAAAATTGTTTTCCATTGCCCACTTTTCCTCCCAATCCTAAGCGCGTAAGCCGGAGTAGCGATGGGAATGCTCCTTCGTTTCGGCCTAATACTACCGAAGTACGCAGGGCAATTTGTCGGGTCGATGGTAAATTGAAACTAAAAAAAGCGTCTTCCCAACCGCGAACCACATCTGCAAGAAAATCATCGGCTAAATCCTGAGAATTTTCAGTTGCCGGAGCAATTTTATCCGACTTATAAATGGCCGATGCACTTGCATTCACCCATAACACAGGAGGATTTTTACATGCCGCGATCGCATTGCCAAGCAAATTGGTTGCTTTGATGCGCGATTCCAGGATCATTCTTTTATTTTCGTGGGTATGCCGACAATTGATTGTTTTTCCGGCCAGATTGATCACCAGATCAGTCCGTTCCAACTCATCAACAAGTGCTTGATGGATCCACGGCACATGCGTCCCCTTGCGTGAAACTAATTTCACAGTTTCGCCTCTGTCCTCAAATCTCTTTTTAAGATAAGCACCGATAAAACCTGTGCCTCCTGCAATTAATATATTCATATTTCAGTTACTATTACAGAACATATATTTGAAACAAAAACAAATGTAAAATAAAGAACTGAATATGCAAAACCCGGTGCATAAAAAAAGCTCCTTTACAATAAAATGCAAAGGAGCTTATATTTAAATGTAAGTGGATTACTCGTAAGCACCCATCTTCAACATATTAATTTCGCGTTCAGTAAGGAAACGGTATTTACCACGTTGGAGATTTTTCTTGGTAAGTCCGGCAAAATAAACACGGTCGAGACGAATTACTTTATAACCAAGTTTTTCGAAAATACGACGCACTACCCTGTTCTGTCCTGAATGGATTTCGATGCCCACTTGTTTTGGGTCACCATCCTTTACATATTCCAAAGCATCGGCAGCAATCACGCCATCATCAAGCGTTACACCACTTAAAATAGATTCGAAATCGGATGTTTCAAGCGGTTTGTCCAACGCCACATGATAAATTTTCTTTTTATCATATTTCGGGTGTGTTAATTTCGATGCCAAATCGCCATCGTTTGTCAAAAGAATAACACCAGTCGTATTTCTGTCGAGACGACCAACCGGATAAATTCTTTCGCTGCAAGCGTTTTTAACCAAATCGACCACTGTAAGTCGGTCATGCGTATCCTCCGAAGTAGTTACGCAATCTTTAGGTTTATTCAAAAGCAGGTATACTTTACGTTCCGACCGAACCAACTGATTATGGAACATCACCTTATCGGTAAGCAACACTTTCACGCCCAATTCAGAAACTACTTCGCCATTCACCGAAATAACACCGGCCTGAATATATTCATCAGCTTCGCGACGCGAACAAATGCCTGCATTGGCAAGAAATTTATTCAAACGTACAGGTTTAGTGAGATCGACAAAAGTCTTTTTGAACTCCACCTGTTTCCTTTGACTGTATTTTGCATTCGGATCGTAATCTTCATCGCGTTTACGCATAGGTTTACGGAATGTAACACCATCTTTTTTGTTGTCGAAACGGGTTTCTATGTATTCGGTCGGACTGTTATCTCCCGGTTTCTTAAATGCAAGTTTTTCGGCTGGCCCTTCTTCCTGAGTATTGTAATTTCGTCTTCCATAATGATCGTCGTCATGGCTTATACGTGGACGACTGGGTCTGCTCCCATAAGCCGGGCGATTGTTATCTCTGTCGCCATAGGCTTTTCTTTCTCCTCCAAATGAAGGTTTGCCTTCACGACTCTCGTAAGGTTTACGTTCGCCGTACGATGAGTTACCACGGTTTTCGTAAGGTTTTTTTTCTCCGAATGAAGGGCGACCTTCACGATTCTCGTAAGGTTTACGTTCACCATAAGAAGAATTTCCACGGTTTTCGTAAGGCTTTTTATCACCAAATGAGGGACGACCTTCACGGTTTTCATAAGGTTTGCGATCGCCGTATGACGAATTTCCGCGGTTTTCGTAAGGTTTTTTATCGCCGAACGAAGGACGACCTTCACGATTTTCATAAGGTTTACGGTCGCCGTACGAAGAGTTTCCCCGGTTTTCGTAGGGCTTGCGGTCGCCAAATGCAGGGCGACTTTCATCTCTTTTCTTAAAAACGGGTTTATCTCCCTGAGATTTTTCTTCGTAAGCCGGTTTATCATTCGAAAATTTGGCAGCTCCACGAGAACCTTTCAGTATCGATTTCACATCACGTTTTTCATATGGTTTACCATCACGGCCGGCTCCGGAATTCGAATTGCTTTTCGAATTTCCATGCCATTTTTCATTGCTAATCATTATGTACTTTTGTTTTAAAAAATATTTGGGTACAAAGTTCGTAAAAAATCCCGAATAAACCGCATGGTTTTAAATCAAAACCAACTTAATTCCAATAATTTTTAAGGATATAATCTTTTCATCGCATTTTTAGTTATGACATCAAAAATCAATCATTCATCTAAAAAAAAATAATTTGCTGCACATCACAACAAACGTTTGCAATAAAAATCGTTATATTTAAACGGCTATTGTATTCTATACTTCATATTTTAAGTACATTTGTTTCAAGTTTCATTTCGATAAATTAATTCTAAATACTATTCATCATGAAGAGAATCAAACTTCTGTTAACAATTATTTTGTTAGGAAATTATGTCATTCAGGCAGAAAACCTTATTTCGCCGGATAATAATTTCAGGCTCGATTTTATTTTAAACGAACAGGGAGAACCCACCTATTCACTTGCTTATAAGGGAAAAACTGTAATAAATACTTCTAAATTAGGCTTCGAGTTACTTAACGCTCCGGCACTAACTGCTGAATTCAGCACTGTAAAGGCCGAAACGAGCACTGTGGATGAAACCTGGCAACCGGTTTGGGGTGAAGTGAAAGAGATCAGGAATAACTACAATGAATTATTGGTAGTACTCGAACAAAAAAAAGAAAAACGAACCATGAAAATCCGATTCCGTCTGTTCAACGATGGTTTGGGATTTCGTTACGAGTTCGACAAGCAACCTAACCTGAATTATTTCAGAATTGCCGACGAAAAAACCGAATTTGCACTTACCGATAATCATGAAGCTTTTTGGATTCCGGGCGACTACGACACCAACGAGTATTATTACAGCACCACCAAAATTTCGAAAGTAGATGCTTCGAAAGTGGATGGTGAAGGGATAGGCACGCATGGTTATTTTGCAAAAAATGCGGTGCAAACTCCATTGATGATGAAAACCGATGACAAACTGTACATCAATATATTTGAAGCGGCTCTTGTCAATTATCCGGCCATGCATTTGCTCATCGACAAGAAGAAACTGATACTCACAGCGGCGCTTACCCCTGATGCTGTGGGCACAAAAGCTTATATGCAAACACCACAACACACTCCATGGCGTACAATTATTGTGAGTGACAAAGCAACAGACATACTGGCCTCGAAAATGATTTTGAACCTGAACGAACCCAGCAAAATTGCTGATCCAAGTTTCATTCAACCTCAGAAATACATTGGCATCTGGTGGGGAATGCATGTGCCCAATACCATGTCGTGGAATTATGCTGATGCGCCCAATATTAAACTCAAAGACACCGACTGGAATGCACTTACACCACTGCCTCAGCACGGCGCCAGTAATAAAAATGTTCGTCGTTATATTGATTTTGCGGCCGAACATGGTTTTGCAGGAGTCCTTGTAGAAGGTTGGAATGTAGGCTGGGAAGACTGGGCAGGCAACTGGAAAGAAGAAGTTTTCGATTTTGTCACTCCTTATCCCGATTTTGATGTAAAAGCGCTGAATGCCTACGCCGCCGGCAAAGGCGTGAAGCTGATTATGCATCACGAAACCTCGGCATCAGTCACCAATTACGAAAGAAAAATAGACAAAGCCATTGAGTTTATGAAAGAAAACGGATATGATGCCGTAAAAACAGGTTACGTGGGTTGGATTATTCCCCGTGGCGAAAAACATGATGGTCAGTGGATGGTGAATCATTACGTACGTGTAGCAGAAAAACTTGCCGAAAACCGCATTATGTTGGATGCTCACGAACCAGTTCGACCAACCGGCCTACATCGTACCTATCCTAACTGGTTGGCATGTGAAGCGGCGCGCGGGAACGAATTCAACGCCTGGAGCGCCGGAAATCCGCCCGAACACGAAACAATATTGCCCTTTACCCGCCTAATGGGTGGCCCAATGGATTATACGCCAGGCATATTCGAAATAAAAATGAGTTACTACGATTCTGGCAAAACAAATCAGGTGCACACCACTTTGGCCAAACAGCTTGCGTTGTATGTAACCATGTACAGTCCGCTTCAAATGGCTGCCGACCTTCCCGAAAACTACGAAAAACGCATGGACGCATTTCAGTTTATCAAAGATGTGGCTGTAGATTGGGACGATACAAAATACCTTGAAGCCGAACCCGGTGAATTTATTACAGTGGCTCGTAAGCAAAAAAACGCTGATAACTGGTTTGTGGGTGCCATCACCGACGAAGAAGCACGCAAGGCTCTTATCGATTTTGATTTTCTCGATAAAAACGAATGGTACATTGCCGATATTTACGAAGATGCAAAAGATGCCGATTGGCAGAAGAATCCAATGGCCTACAACATTCGGAAGGTGCTTGTAAACAGCAAAACTGTACTGAAACAAAAACTTGCACCTGGTGGTGGCGTGGCCATTAGCCTAAAAAAAACAACCAAAGAAGAAATGAAAGGTTTGAAGAAACTCTGAAATTAAATATTGAATTTTAAATATCTAGAACACCGGGATTACTTTAAAAAAGTTTTCCCGGTTGTTTTTTTAGTAAGTATTTTTGATCCCTAAAAACCTAAATGGAAAAAACATTTCATACTTTTGCTAACTGAAAAGGGTATTTCACAATCGACAAAGATGAAGAATAAGAAAAATATAGGCATTTATCTCTTTAACACAGCAAACAAAAAACAGATTATTCAGCAGATTATGACCAACAATATGCTGCATAAACAAGTTGACTTAAGCGAGCAAAACGGTGTATTGTTCTCGTCCATTACTATCGACCGAATGATAAACGATGAACTGCGCCACGACCAGACACTTGTGCATACCGAAGAAAACGAATCGCTGCAAACCATGTCGAGCGGACAGCAGAAGAAAGCACTACTCGCCTACCTTATCGCTCAGCAACCCGATTACATAGTACTCGACGACGTGTATAGTAATGTTGACCTTGCCACCCAACAACACATTACCAACACACTTAGCAAGCTTTCGGAACAAGTCTTGCTCATTCAGCTTTTCTTTCGAAAACGTGATTTATTACCCTGTATAGATGTAGTTGATCAGCTCAACGAGAAAAATGAAATTGTTTCGGTGCAAGCTGCAGGTGAGTTCCGAAAAACAAGCTCACCACCCACCGTAAAACCGCATGAATTCAAACTTCCAACCTTATACTCCGAAAACCACAATAATTTGGAAACCCTCATTGAATTACATTCAGTTTCGGTGAAGTATGGCGACAAGCAAGTACTTTCTAACATTAACTGGACCATACGAAAAGGAGAATTCTGGCAGCTAACAGGTCCGAACGGTGCTGGGAAAAGCACCCTTATTTCGATGATTACCGGTGACAACCCCAAAGCTTACGGACAAAACATGATCCTTTTTGGCCGAAGAAAAGGATCGGGCGAAACCATTTGGGACATAAAACGACAAATTGGCTACTTCACACCAACTATGATCCAACAATTTACCCGTGCCGAATCGGTGGAAAACATGATCATTTCCGGCATGAACGACTCCGTTGGTCTATACACTGTTCCCTCCGATCTTCAAAAAGATATTGCAAAAAGCTGGTTACAAATGCTCGGACCTTCCTTTCGGTATAAAAATTTCCAGCAACTTTCGCTCGGACAGCAACGCATGGTGATGGTGGCGCGAGCCATGGTAAAACATCCACCTCTGCTGATTCTCGACGAACCAACCATTGAACTCGACGACGAAAATAGCCGCCTTTTTATTGATATGGTGAAAGCCATTGCAGCCGAAAAACAGATGGCCATAGTATATGTATCGCATCGTGCTGAAGAAGATTTGCAACCTGATAAAGTTTTTGAATTGGTGAATGCAGAAAATGGGTTTTCGGGAAAAGTGCGGTAACCTGGGGAAATTTAAGTTGATTTTTAGTACTTTTGCAAGAACAAAAGTACAGTCCAAAGAGTTTCATGAACATGAACAACGAAAAGATAGAACAAATACGTGCAGTGTTTCCAATTCTGGCCGAAAAGATATATAATAAACCGCTGATTTACTTCGACAATGGTGCAACGACCCAAAAACCCCGTTGTGTAGTTGAGAAAATCGATCAGGGTTATTATCACCTAAATGCCAATATTCATCGTGGCGTTCACTACCTGAGTCAAAAAGCTACCGAAGCGCACGAAGCGGCTCGTCAATCCATAGCAGAATTTCTGGGGTCGGACAAACGCGAAGAGATTATCTTTACCCGTGGCACTACAGAAGCCATTAATCTGGTTGCGTTTTCCTTTGGCGAAGCTTTTTGTAAGCCCGGCGATGAAGTAATTGTTTCGGTTATGGAACATCACTCCAATATTGTTCCCTGGCAAATGCTTTGCGAGCGTAAAGGAATGAAACTACGTGTGATTCCGATGAATGAAAAGGGAGAACTGGACATTGCAGCCTACGCATCATTGCTCACCGAACGTACAAAAATAGTTTCGGTAACCCATGTTTCAAATGTACTGGGCACCATCAACCCCGTGAAAGAAATAATTCGGTTGGCACACGAAAAAAATATTCCTGTTCTGTTGGATGGCGCACAGGCAGTACCTCATTTAAAAGTAAACGTTGCAGACTTGGATGCCGATTTTTATGTTTTTTCAGGACATAAAATCTACGGACCCACCGGAATTGGTGTGCTCTACGGAAAGGAAAAATGGCTGAATGCTATTCCTCCATATCAGGGAGGTGGCGAAATGATAGCTACTGTTAGTTTTGAAAAAACAACTTATAACGATCTTCCCTATAAGTTTGAAGCGGGAACACCCGATTATATTGGATCGACAGCTCTGGCCGAAGCATTGCGCTACGTTCAGGAAATTGGCATTGACAAAATTGCCGCTTACGAGCACGAACTAACAGCCTACGCAACTCAGCGTTTGGGTGAGATTAAAAACATGCGCATCATTGGCACTGCCGACGCAAAAAGTGCAGTCCTATCATTTCTTGTTGGCAATATCCATCCTTACGACATAGGTATGTTGCTGGACAAGCTCGGTATTGCTGTTCGCACAGGCCACCATTGCGCCCAACCTTTGATTGATTCTTTAGGAATTCCGGGAACAGTACGTGCTTCATTTGCATTTTACAATACCAAACAAGAAATCGATAGCTTTGTGGATGCACTTAAAAGAGTGGTCGCAATGTTGAGCTAAACACATAAAAGAAAGAAAAACAAATTATAAATATGACTATTAACGAATTACAGGACGAAATTATTGAAGAGTTCAGCCAGTTCGACGACTGGATGGACAAATATGCCTTACTCATTGATTTGGGAAATTCATTGGAAACGCTTGACGAAAAGCACAAAACACCTCAGAACATTATCGAAGGCTGCCAAAGTCGTGTATGGCTGAATGCAGAAATGAACGATGGCATTATCACCTATCAGGGCGAAAGCGATGCCATTCTGGTAAAAGGTATTGTTTCGCTGCTTATTAACGTAATGTCCGGCCACACGCCTGACGAAATACTGAATACAGAGCTTTACTTTATCGACAAAATTGGTTTGAAAGAACATCTCTCTCCTACCCGCTCCAATGGCTTGGTGGCCATGGTGAAACAAATGAGAATGTACGCCCTTGCCTATAAAGCCAAAACTAATTCGTTTTAGAATTTTAAAACCATAGAATTACAAACACAAAAAAGCTCATTATCTATTGATAAAATCATCAACAGAGAATGAGCTTTTATTCAGTACCCCTAAATATTTTTTTAAAACTGAAAACTCAGAACTCGAAACTCAGAACTAATCCTTAACCCTTTCAATAGCCTTGGCTTCGTCCCATATTTCATCCATTTCGGCCAGCTTCATTTTTTTCAGGTCGCGTCCCTGCGAAATTGTTTTCGACTCAAGATAATTGAAACGACTTATAAACTTACGGTTGGTGCGTTCTAACGCATTTTCAGGATCAATTCCATATAAACGTCCCGCATTTATAAGGCTGAACAACAAATCGCCAAATTCCGCTTCCATCTTATCTTTGTCCATCGCTCCGATTTCGGTTTTCAGTTCGTCAATTTCCTCCTGTACTTTGCCCCAAACCTGTTCACGTTCTTCCCAGTCGAAACCTACGCTACGGGCTTTGTCCTGTATCCGGTGTGCTTTGATCATTGCCGGCAAAGTGGCAGGCACACCCGACAGCACTGTTTTGTTACCATCCTTTTCCTTTAGCTTGAGCTGCTCCCAGTTTTGTTCTACTGTTTTGGCATTGTTAGCCTCTACCTCGCCAAACACATGTGGATGACGATAAATCAACTTTTCATTCAGCGACTTGCACACATCATAAATATCAAAATCGTTGGTTTCGCTACCCATTTGAGCATAAAATACAATATGCAAAAGCATGTCGCCCAATTCTTTCCTAATGTCCTGCATGTCGTTGCGTATAATGGCATCAGTCAGTTCATATACTTCTTCGATGGAATGTGAACGGAGGCTCTCAAAAGTTTGCTCCTTGTCCCACGGACATTTTACACGCAATTCAGACATTATATTCAGTAATCGTTCAAATTCATTCAGCTTATCTTCGGTGGTATGTGGCATGTATAGTTGTTTTTAATCGTTCACAATTTCTGACAAAGGTAATACTATTAAATGGAATTCATTATTTGCATATTTAGAACAATTTAAAAACATACTGAATATCAACACAATGAACAAATATAAAATATATTTTCCGTTGATTAACATTAATTAACGCCTACTCTATTGGAATATCAAAATTATGCAATACTTTTGCGGTGTACTATTTCACTAGAACACTATAAAATTTAAAAATATTCAAATGATAACAATCGAACAATTAGGGTTTAGTTACAGCAAACGCACTAAACTTTTGTCGAACATTAGTTTGCAACTTGAGGCAGGACGTATTCATGGCTTGCTTGGTAAAAACGGAGAAGGAAAAAGCACATTGCTGAAACTAATTTCCGGACTTGTATTTCCGAACGAAGGAAAAATCGAAACATTAGGTGCTGAACCGCGAAAGCGTGCACCGGAAATGCTTCAGGAAATTTTCTTTTTACCCGAAGAACTTCCACAACTGACAATGAGTATTTATAGCTACGAAAAGGTGTATGCTCCTTTTTATCCAAACTTCAATGCCGAGCAATTCGACGGATATCTTAAAGAATTTGACATTGACAATAAGAAAGCCATGATTAACAAACTATCACATGGGCAAAAGAAAAAGGTTTTTATTGCGTTCGGGCTGGCTACCAACACGAAATTACTGCTCATGGATGAGCCTACCAACGGATTGGATATACCTTCGAAAGGGCAGTTCCGCCGGATGGTGGCTTCCGGAGTCGACGAAAACCGCTGTCTGATTATCTCCACACATCAGGTACACGATCTGGACAGCCTGATCGATAATATCCTTATCATGGAGAAACATGAAATTGTTTTTAACCAGTCGCTTGAAAATATAACGAAGAAATTATTATTCAAAGTTGCCGATCGAAACGATCAGGATAGCAATGTAATTTATAGCGAAGATAATCTCCGTGGCTTGTATCAGGTGTGTAAAAACCCAACAGGAGAAGAAAGCAAAGTAGATATAGAATTGCTATTCAATGCCGTACTAACTAAAACTAAAGAAATAACTCAAATATTCTAACAACAAAAAATATGAATACAACATTCAACTTCAACCGTTTAGGTCTTTTACTAAAACGGTATATTACAGAAAATCTTCAACGTGAAATGACATTTTGGGGAATTGCGATACTTGCATTTATGTTGGTACGCAATGGCGATTCGGTTCGTTTTTTTCTTTACATTACAGGATTTATTTTTGCCGCCAACCAGTTTAAAATATTTGCTTACACACCCGGTGGAATGCATTACCTGTTGATTCCGGCTACTCATGCTGAGAAACTTACCGCATCGATACTTTTAAGTACTGTATACTATTTTATCATGTTTCTGATTACTTACACCATAGGAAATACAGTAGGTACTGTTCTGGGAAATTTGATATTCAGTTTAAACGATCCAATCGATTTAAGTATCTTCAGTACAAATGCATATGTGCAAAATGTTCCGGAGAGCCTTCAATTTTATGTGAGCAATAGTATTTTCAAAACTTTTGGTACGTTTGCATTTATTCAATCCATATTTTTGTTGGGTTCAATCTATTTCAAAAGAAATACTGTGGGTAAAACGATGTTGACAATAGCGCTTCTCGTCAGTTTTTTGACAGCTATCGAGATTGTTTTCATCAAATTATCATTTGGCACTTATTCATTGGCCACTAACAATATCTATCTGTCGCACTACGATTTCAATCAATCTACCACATTGAACGTAATATCGAAAACATTCGAAATAGGCAGTTATCTGGTAGTACCGTTTTTATGGATAGTAAGCTATTTCCGCTTAACCGAAAAAGAAGTATAACATTATGGAATTTAAAGACACGCAAGCCATTTACTTGCAAATTGGCGATTATATATGCGAACAGATTTTACTGGGGCGCTGGAACGAAGGCGACCGTATTCTGTCGGTAAGGGAATTGGGCGTAGCCCTGCAGGTGAATCCCAATACCGTAATGAGAACGTTTGAATTTCTGCAATCGATAGAGATAATTTTCAACAAGCGTGGCGTAGGTTATTTTGTATCGCCAGAGGCAAAAGTGAAAATAATCACCTATCGACAGAAGCAGTTCATTGAACAAGAATTACCTGTGTTTTTTAAGAACATGAATATACTGGGTATGACTTTCGAAGATGTTAAAAAACAATACGATGATTTTGTAAAAAATAAAACAGATTGATAAATAGACAATGCAGTTGCAAAACGACTCTGAGTTTAAGTTTTACCAAATCGACAGCATCAAGAGAAAAATATCAAAAATCAAAATTGTAGCAACTGCCTTTTCAACAATCACGCTAATATAATAGATTATGAAAACAATAATCATCAACAGAAAAGAACTAAAAGCGCTCTCTGTAATAGCCATCATAGGCATCAGCATGCTTTATAACAGCAAATCCAGTTTCGCTGACAAAAATGAAACAGCATCAAAAGAATTAAATACTGAGATAGCAATTGTCGAAAAAAAACAAACACAAGCCGCTCATCAATTGATGGACAATATAAAAATAATCATTTTTTCAGGTATAAAACAAATTATTTCAACTCATTGAAAATACAACTATATGAAAACAAGCAATAAATTACTTACAGGCGCCTTTGTTATTATCGTCATAGCAATGATAGTAGCCACCCTTTCAATAAAAAACGAAACAAAAAAGGCAATAAAACAAAATAACAACATTCAGATAGAACGAAGGGATTCTATTCAATCCGATAGCACAACAATTACAATAAATCTGAAATAAAATTCAAAGCAGAGAAAGTTAGTTGAACTTCTTGTAGTATCATCAACGCAAAAAAGCGAAATCTTAACAGATTTCGCTTTTATACATTTAAAATATTGAAAGTTGAATTTTATTCAGCTACTTCAGCTTTTTCTTCGGTTGCCACAACTGCTTCTTTAGCAGCAGGAGCAGCAGTTTCAGCTTTCTTAGCAGCAGTCGAACGACGTGTACGAGCAGCTTTTTTGGCTACTTTTTCTTTCAACATATTTTCGTTGTAATCCACCAATTCGATAATACACATTTCGGCATTATCACCCAAACGGAAACCTGTACGTAAAATACGGGTATATCCTCCCGGACGATCGGCAATTTTCTGAGCCACATTCTGGAACAATTCAGTAATCACTTCCTTGTTTTGTAAATGACTGAAAACTGTACGACGCGAATGAGTAGTATCGTCTTTTGCTTTTGTAAGCAATGGTTCTACATATACTTGCAATGCTTTAGCTTTAGCCAAAGTAGTAGCTATTCTCTTATGCTGAATAAGAGAAGAAGCCATATTGGACAACATTGCCTTTCTGTGAGCCGTTTTGCGGCCTAAATGATTGAATTTTTTATTATGTCTCATCTCTTTACTCTTTATCTAATTTATATTTGGCAACATCCATTCCGAATGACAAATTCAGACTTTCCAACTTTTCTTCAAGTTCAGTAAGCGATTTCTTACCGAAATTACGGAATTTTAGTAAGTCGTGTTTGTGGAAACCGGCTAATTCGCCTAAGGTTTCAACATCGGCAGCTTTCAAACAATTCAACGCACGTACAGAAAGTTCGAGGTCGGTTAGTTTAGTTTTAAGCAACTGACGCATGTGAAGAATTTCCTCATCGAATTCATCTGTTCCTTCACCTTCAGTCACTTCCAACGAAATTTTTTCGTCAGAGAACAACATAAAATGGTGAATTAGAATTTTTGCAGCTTCTTTCAAAGCTTCTTTGGGATGAATAGAACCATCAGTACTGATTTCAAGCACCAACTTTTCATAGTCAGTAACCTGTTCAACACGATAGTTTTCAATAGTATACTTCACATTACGAATAGGTGTAAAAATTGCATCGATTGGAATAACTCCTATTTCGGCTGTAGCTAATTTGTTGTCTTCAGCAGGCGTATAACCACGTCCTTTGTTAACGGTAATGTCAATCTGGAAACTTGCCGTAGGGTCAAGTTCGCAAATCACAAGTTCGGGATTCAAAACCTCGAAACCTGAAAAATACTTTCCTATGTCACCAGCTTTTAAAACCGATAACCCAGACACATTAATAGTTACTTTTTCATTGTCAATATCTTCAACAATTTGCTTGAATCGCACTTGTTTCAGATTAAGAATAATGTTGGTAACGTCGTCAATTACGCCGGGAATTGTTGAATACTCATGATCTATTCCTTCAATTTTAATCGAAGTTATTGCAAAACCTTCGAGAGAAGACAAAAGGATACGGCGCAAAGCATTACCTATGGTAATACCGTAACCCGGTTCTAACGGACGAAATTCAAACTTTCCTTGAAATGCGTCAGCTTCCAACATGATTACCTTTTCAGGTTTTTGAAATGCTAATATAGCCATGGTTTCACTTATTATTTAGAGTATAACTCAACAATTAACTGTTCTTTGATATTTTCAGGAATATCTTCGCGTTCAGGTATATGTAGATAAGTACCTGAAAGTGTTGTTGCATTCCATTCAATCCAAGGATATTTGGTGTGATTAAAACCGTTCAACGATTCAGCAACCACTTCCATCGATTTATCTTTTTCGCGAATAGCCACCACCTGACCAGGACGAACATGATAAGAAGCAATGTTGACTACTTTTCCATCTACTGTGATGTGCTTGTGGCTCACCAACTGACGAGCACCTGCACGAGTAGGAGAAAATCCTAAACGATAAACGATATTATCCAAACGAGATTCTAATAACTGCAACAGAATAACACCTGTAACGCCAGGTTTACTCTGTGCTTTTTCGTAAAGGTTACGAAATTGTTTTTCCAACACCCCGTAGGTATATTTAGCCTTTTGCTTTTCACGTAACTGAATACCATATTCCGACGTTTTTTTACGACGTCCCTGACCGTGTTGTCCGGGAGGATAATTCTTTTTCGCTAACACTTTATCAGGTCCGAAAATAGCTTCACCAAACTTACGGGCAATTCTTGACTTTGGTCCAATATATCTTGCCATTTTATTCTTTTATTTTAATTGTTTTTTTTAGATGCGTGCTCCCCCGATTGTGCATTGATACAGCCGCGACTGCTGAGAGGTTTTATTTCTGCAATCCAAATCAGCGGACAACCTGTTTTACACGTTCCGGTTAATTTTCAAATTCTCCAATTTTCAAATTATACTCTTCTGCGTTTGGGAGGACGACAACCATTATGTGGAAGTGGTGTAACGTCGACGATTTCTGAAACTTCGATACCGGCACCATGTACGGTACGAATAGCAGATTCACGACCGTTTCCTGGTCCTTTTACATAGGCTTTTACTTTGCGTAAGCCTAAATCGAATGCAACTTTCGAGCAATCCTGAGCAGCCATCTGGGCAGCATAAGGAGTATTTTTCTTTGAGCCACGGAATCCCATTTTACCGGCTGACGACCACGAAATAACCTGTCCATCGCCATTGGTAAGTGTAACAATAATGTTATTGAAAGAAGAGTGTACGTGCAACTGACCTACTCCATCAACTTTAACGATTCTTTTCTTGGCTGCAACTGTTTTCTTTGCCATATTATTTAAATATTATTTAGCTTTCTAAAATTCGCTAACAGTTAAACCTTATTTAGTTGCTTTTTTCTTGTTAGCAACTGTTTTCTTTTTACCTTTACGTGTACGAGCATTATTTTTCGTACTCTGTCCTCTCAATGGGAGGCCGATGCGGTGACGTACGCCACGGTAGCAACCGATGTCCATCAAACGTTTGATGTTCAACTGTACTTCCGAACGAAGATCACCTTCTACTTTGTATCCGGCACCAATGATTTCGCGGATTTTAGCTGCTTGGTCGTCAGTCCAATCTTTTACTTTGATGTTGATATCAACACCAGCTTCTTCTAAAATCTTTTTTGCATTACTGCGACCTATTCCGTAGATATAAGTCAATCCAACTTCCCCGCGTTTGTTTTGGGGTAAATCTACTCCGACAATTCTTATAGCCATAAACTTACTTTATTTTGCTTATAAAATTTTAATTAACCCTGACGTTGTTTGTACTTTGGGTTCTTTTTGTTAATTACGTACAAGCGGCCTTTACGGCGAACGATTTTACAATCGTCGGTGCGCTTTTTTACAGATGCTCTTACTTTCATTTTCTGAAGATATTTAATTTGTTTTTCTTCTTTTCTCAACCAACAAATGCTGATTGTTGAATTCCTTAACGCCTAACGAAATCGCCAAACATTGAATCCGAAATTATTTGTATCGGAACGAAATTCTTCCTTTAGATAAATCGTAAGGCGACATTTCAACTTTCACTCTATCACCCGGTAAAATTTTTATATAATGCATACGCATTTTACCGGAAATATGAGCTGTTATAACGTGACCGTTTTCCAGTTCGACACGAAACATGGCATTTGATAATGCTTCGATAATTGTTCCGTCTTGTTCAATTGCTGCTTGTTTGGCCATAAATTATATTGCTTTGTTGCCTAAAACTTTTTCTATATATTCAAAACTCGATAGAATATCCGCCTTCCCTCGCCTGATAGCTACTGAGTGTTCAAAATGAGCAGAAGGTTTACGATCCAACGTCCGGGTTGTCCAGCCATCTTTTTCGAAAACCAAATGACGACTTCCAAGGTTAATCATCGGTTCAATAGCTATTGTCATCCCCGACTTTAGCATTACACCGTTCCCTTTTTTTCCGTAATTGGGTACTTCGGGCGATTCATGCAATTTTCGGCCTACGCCATGTCCTACCATTTCGCGAACGACAGAGTAACCTCTTTCTTCGCAATAGGTTTGCACAGCGAATCCTATATCACCTATCCTCTTCCCTTCTTCTGCCATCTCTATACCTTTGTACAGAGATTCTTTTGTTGCTTTTAATAAACTTACGATTTCCGGTTTAACATCGCCCACACAAAAAGTATAGGCCGAATCACCGTTAAATCCGTTAATTAAAACTCCACAATCAACTGAAATTATGTCACCATCTTTCAAAATCACTTTATCTGAGGGGAAACCATGTACTACCTGTTCGTTTACAGAAGCACAAATGGAATATGGAAAACCACCGTAATTTAAAAAATTAGGAATACCTCCATTGTCTCTTATAAATTCATCTGCAAGATTATTCAATTGCATAGTGCTTACGCCCGGTGCAATTATTTTTGCAATTTCAGCTAATGTTTTAGCTACTATCTGGTTACTGGTTCGGAGAAATTCAATCTCTTCATCAGTTTTTAAAAAAATCATTCAATCGTTTATTAGTAGGCAGAAGCTCCGCCAGAACGTCCTTTTATTCTTCCCGATTTCAACAGTCCATCATAATGGCGCATCAAAAGGTGACTTTCAATTTGTTGCAGTGTATCAAGCACAACACCTACCAAAATTAACAATGAAGTTCCACCGAAAAACTGTGCAAATTCCTGATTAATTCCTAATAAGGATGCGAAAGCTGGCAAAACAGCCACTATTGCCAAAAAGATAGATCCAGGCAAAGTGATACGTGACATGATTTCATCAAGATATTCGGCAGTACGTTTACCCGGTTTGATACCCGGAATAAAACCGTTGTTGCGTTTCATATCTTCGGCCATTTGCGTTGGGTTGATAGTGATTGCCGTATAGAAATACGTAAATGCAATAATCAGCAAACCAAACACAAGATTGTACCAAAAACCATTGTTGTTCATAAATGCACCTACAAAAGAATTTACAGCATCTGAATGTGTAAATCCTGCCAAAGTAATAGGAATAAACATAATTGCCTGCGCAAAAATGATAGGCATAACACCAGCAGCATTGATCTTCAGAGGAATGTACTGACGAACTCCACCATATTGTTTATTTCCAACTACTCGTTTGGCGTATTGTACAGGAATTTTACGTGTTCCCTGAACCAGCATAATTGAAGCCGCAATAACGAGCAACAAAAATACAACTTCAACAAGGAACATCACCAATCCACCACCTGCATCGGTCAAGCGAGAAGCAAACTCCTTAATTACAGCACCAGGGAAACGAGAAATAATACCAACAAGGATGATAAACGAAATACCGTTTCCGATTCCTTTATCGGTGATACGCTCACCCAACCACATTACAAACATACTACCACCGGCCAAGATCAGTGTAGTTGACGCTGTGAACAAAAAACCGCTTGGCAAAGCCGATCCTGCCTGCGCTAACTGCACACTTAAATTAATTAAGTATGAAGGCCCCTGCAAAAGCAAGATAATGACAGTCAGGTAACGGGTATATTGATTCATTTTGCGACGACCACTTTCGCCTTCACGTTGCATTTTTTGAAAATATGGAACTGCAATTGTAAGTAATTGAATTACAATCGAAGCCGAAATGTAAGGCATTATACCCAAGGCAAACACCGAAGCATTGGCAAACGCACCTCCAGAGAACATATCCAACAATGCCAATAAACCACCACTGGTTTGAGATTTTAACGCGGTCAACGCGGTTGGGTCAATACCCGGAAGAACGATAAAAGAACCAAAACGATAGATTAAAACAAACAAAATTGTTGTTAACAATCGACTACGCAGGTCTTCGATTTTCCAGATATTTTTAAGTGTCTCTATGAATTTCATGCGATTATAATTTTACTACGGTTCCACCTGCGGCTACGATTGCTTGTTCGGCCGATTTAGAAAATCCATTTGCTTCAACATCGATTTTAACTGTCAAAACTCCTTTACCCAAAATTTTAGCTAAGGCGGTTTTCGAAAGAAAACCAGCTTCGCGCAATTCTGTCAATCCGATTTTTGAAAGCTTTGCACTGACAGCAAGCGCTTCGAGTGTTTCAATATTAATAGCTTTGTATTCAACGCGGTTCACGTTTTTGAAACCGAATTTAGGTAAACGACGTTGAATTGGCATCTGACCACCTTCGAAACCAATTTTCTTGGAATAACCTGAGCGTGATTTCTGTCCTTTATGCCCTTTTGTAGAAGTGCCGCCTAAACCAGATCCGGTACCACGACCAATTCTTTTACGGGTTTGAACAGAACCTACTGCTGGGGTTAAATTATTTAAATTCATATCTTTTTATTTAAAGAGTCTTAGAATAATATTATTTTATCACTTCAACCAAGTGTTTCACTTTAGCTACCATTCCCAAAATCTGAGGTGTTGCTTCGTGTTCAACTACGGCATTCATTTTTTTCAAACCTAATGCTTCCAAAGTCAATTTCTGAGTTTTTGGAGATTTGATTTTACTGCGAACTTGTTTAATTTTTATTGTTGCCATAATTTTACTTTTTATCCGTTAAACACTGTATCAAGAGAAACGCCACGGTTTTGAGCTACTGTATGTGCATCACGCAATTCAGCTAATGCCGCAATAGTTGCTTTCACAAGGTTATGAGGGTTCGATGAACCTTTTGATTTTGCTAATACATCTGTTATTCCGACACTTTCGAGCACAGCGCGCATAGCACCACCAGCTTTTACTCCAGTACCCTGGGATGCAGGTTGAATGTAAACCTGAGCGCCACCAAATTTAGCAAGTTGTTCGTGAGGAATAGTTCCATTATGCACAGGCACTTTAATCAAGTTCTTTTTAGCAGCTTCAGTTCCTTTAGCAATAGCAGCAGTAACTTCACCTGCTTTACCGAGTCCCCAACCTACTATTCCATCTTCATTTCCTACTACAACAATAGCTGAAAAACTGAAGGTACGACCTCCTTTGGTTACTTTTGTAACACGATTTACAGCTACTAATCTGTCTTTTAATTCCAGATCGTTGGTTGTTTTTACTTTATTCATATTCTTTGCCTTGCTTTATTAAAATTTAAGACCCGCTTCGCGAGCAGCGTCAGCTAATTGTTTAACTCTACCATGGTATAAATAACCGTTACGGTCGAATACCACTTCTGAAACTCCGGCTTCCTTAGCTGCTGTAGCTAATAATGCACCTACTTTGGCTGCCTGTTCTACTTTATTTACTTTTTCTTTCAAACCAAGTGAAGAGGCCGAAGCTAATGTTTTTCCGTTTACGTCGTCGATTAATTGAGCGTAAATTTGTGTATTGCTTCTGAAAACCGTCAAACGTGGTTTAAGGGCAGTACCCGACACTTTGTGGCGAATATGTGCTTTTATTCTGGTTCTTCTATCTAAATTTGTTGTCATAATTTCACAAGTTTACGTAAATTATTTTTTACCTGCAGATTTACCTGCTTTACGGCGAACAATTTCACCAACAAAACGTACACCTTTTCCTTTGTATGGCTCTGGTTTACGGAAAGAACGTATCTTAGCGCAAACCTGACCTATCAATTGTTTATCGGCACTTTCAAGTAGAATCAATGGATTCTGGTTACGTTCGTTTTTGGTTTCCACCTTAATTTCGGCAGGTAAACCTAAAAATATATTATGTGTATAACCTAAAGCAAGTTCTAAAACCTGACCTTGGTTCGAAACACGATAACCAACACCAACTAATTCTAATTTCTTTTGATAACCTTCTGAAACACCAATCACCATATTATGAATCAATGAGCGGTACAAACCGTGCATCGAACGGTTTATTTTTTCATCATCCGGACGGGATACTGTACATATATTGGCATCAACCGAAACTTTAATGTTTGGGTTTACTTCCTGTGTAAGTGTTCCTTTAGGTCCTTTTACTGTCACCAGTGTATCTTCTACTTTTATTGTTACTCCAGCAGGAATGCTAATGGGTAATTTTCCTATTCTTGACATTTTTCTTTCCTCCTATTAATAAATGTAACAAATAACTTCACCACCAATGTTTAAGTTGGCTGCTTCTTTGTTGGTCATAACACCTTTCGATGTAGAAAGAATTGCAATACCCAAACCATTCAATACGCGTGGCATATCTTTATGGCCAACATACTGACGAAGACCTGGAGTAGAAATACGAATCAATTTCTTGATTGCATTTACTTTGTTAACCGGATCGTATTTCAAGGCTATTTTAATGGAACCTTGAACTCCGTCGTCAACAAATTTGTAATTAAGAATATAACCCTTTTCGTGAAGAATGCGGGTCATTTCTTTCTTTAAGTTCGATGCAGGAATTTCAACCACACGGTGGTTTGCTTTAATAGCATTCCTCAATCGGGTTAAATAATCTGCGATTGGATCTGTCATAAAATTGTTTTTTTAAATTGATCCCGCCTACCGGGACAATATTTATAAAATTTACTATATAATAATTTAGCTTTTACAATTAAAATTTACCATCGAAACAGTAAACAGTAAATAGTAAAATGAAAAATGAGTTTACCAGCTTGCTTTTTTAATTCCTGGGATTAAACCTTTCGAAGCCATTTCGCGGAATTGTATACGTGAAATTCCGAACTGACGCATATATCCTTTAGGACGACCGGTGATTTTGCAACGGTTGTGCAAACGTACAGGCGATGCATTTTTTGGTAAAGCCTGAAGACCTTCGTAATTACCCTCGGCGATTAAACTTTCACGTTTTGCAGCGAATTTTGCTACCAGTTTGGCTCTTTTCACCTCACGGGCTTTCATTGATTCTTTTGCCATTGTATATCTCTCTGATTAGTTTTTCTTAAATGGTAATCCAAATTCCTTCAACAAAGCGAAACCTTCTTCATCGGTGTCGGCTGTAGTTACAAACGTAATGTTCATACCTAACATACGAGAAATAGCTTCTATATTGATTTCAGGGAAAATAATTTGTTCTGTAATACCGAGCGTATAATTTCCACGTCCGTCCAATTTATTTTCGATACCCTTGAAGTCACGTACACGAGGTAAAGCAACACGGATAAGGCGTTCCAAAAACTCGTACATACGATCACCACGCAGTGTTACACGAACACCAATAGGCATTTTTTTACGTAACTTGAAATTGGAAATATCTTTTTTAGATATTGTTGCCACTGCTTTCTGACCGGAGATGGTTGTCATTTCATTGATAGCCACTTCGATAATTTTTTTATCGGCAACAGCGATCCCCAACCCCTGGTTCAGAACGATTTTTTCTAATTTTGGAGCTTGCATAACAGAACTGTAACCAAACTCTTTCATTAAGATAGGAACGATACGTTCTCTGTAATCTTGTTTTAAACTTGCTGTGTTCATTCTTAAATTTCTCCTCCTGATTTTTTAGAAATACGCACCAATTTACCTTCAGCATTCAATTTACGACCTACACGTACGGGTTTACCGTTTTCAAGAGGATTTAAATTTGAAATATGAATAGCTGCTTCTTGTTTCAAGATGCCACCCTGAGGACTTTTTGCGTTAGGCTTAGTGCTCTTTGACACCATATTTACACCTTCTACGATAGCACGTTGCTCTTTCACAAGAACTTCCAACACGCGACCGGTTTTTCCTTTGTCAATCCCGGCATTTACGTAAACGGTATCACCTTTTTTTATGTGTAATTTACTCATCACTAATTTGTTTTTCGAAGATTAAAGCACTTCCGGTGCGAGTGAAATGATTTTCATGTTTGTAGCACGCAATTCACGGGCTACCGGGCCGAATATACGGCTTCCACGAATTTCACCTGCATTGTTTAACAATACACAGGCGTTATCGTCAAAACGAATATAAGAACCGTCGGCACGACGTACCTCTTTTTTTGTACGAACCACAACAGCTTTTGAAACGATACCTTTTTTGATGTCCGAAGAAGGTATTACACTCTTCACTGCCACCACAATAATATCACCGAGCGTTGCATAACGTTTGCTGGTTCCTCCCAATACACGAATACAAAGGGCTTCTTTGGCACCACTGTTGTCCGCTACTACGAGTCTTGATTCTTGTTGTATCATAATTACTTAACTCTTTCGATAATTTCAGTTAATCTCCATCTTTTTAATTTACTCAGCGGGCGGGTTTCCATGATACGAACTGTGTCTCCAATGTTACATTCGTTCTTCTCGTCATGAGCATGATATTTTTTTGTCTTATTTACGAATTTTCCGTAAATAGGGTGTTTTTCCTTCCATTTTACAGCTACAGTAATGGTTTTATCCATCTTGTTACTGAAAACGACACCCGTTCTTTCTTTTCTTAAATTTCTTGTTTCCATCAGGATCTAATTTTTATTGATTAATTTCCCGCTGACGCAACACAGTTGCAAGACGTGCTAATGTACGGCGTACCACTTTAATTTGCAACGGATTGTCGAGTGGAGAAATGGCATGATTCAGTTTTAAACGAACCAAATGCCCTTTTTCTACATCTATACGTTCCTGAATCTCTTTTGTGTTTAATTCTTTAATTTCTCTTGTTTTCATTTTCCTTACAGGTTTTGAGAGGTAAAATCATAATCACGTCGTACTACAAATTTAGTAGTAACCGGAAGTTTTTGAGCTGCCAAACGCAATGCTTCTTTCGCAATTTCGAATGACACACCTTCTACTTCGAACAGCATACGTCCTGGTGTAACAGGAGCTACGAATCCTTCTGGAGCACCTTTCCCTTTACCCATACGAACCTCTGCAGGTTTCTTAGTGATTGGTTTATCAGGGAATACACGAATCCAGATTTGTCCCTGACGTTGCATATAGCGAGTAACAGCAATACGAGCAGCTTCAATTTGACGACCCGTTAACCATTTTGATTCTAGAGATTTAATTCCGAACGAACCGAAAGCCAACTGATTACCTCTTTGGGCATTGCCTTTCATGCGCCCTTTCTGCTGTCTCCTGAACTTTGTTTTTTTAGGTTGTAACATAATTTCCTTTAATCAAATTCATTAATAACAGTTAGTTTTTTTTCTTTTTAAAGCCACCTTTGGCACCGCGATCGTTACGATCGTTGCGATCTCTACGGTCTCCACGATCGTTGTTGTAACGATCACCACCGCGTGATGTTTCTTTGGTAGCTGTAAAGTTAGGAGCAAGATCTTTTTTGCCATAGATTTCGCCACGACAAATCCAAACTTTGATACCAATGATACCTACCTTAGTCAATGCTTCGGCATGTGCATAATCAATATCTGCTCTGAAGGTATGCAGAGGAGTACGTCCTTCTTTATACATTTCCGAACGAGCCATCTCGGCTCCGTTTAAACGACCTGAACACATGATCTTGATACCTTCGGCGCCCATGCGCATTGTAGCAGCAATTGCCATCTTTGTGGCACGACGATAAGCAATTTTACCTTCAACCTGACGTGCTACGTTGTTAGCAACAATAACAGCATCGAGTTCGGGGCGTTTGATTTCGAAAATATTGATCTGAATGTCCTTGTCGGTTACTTTCTTTAATTCTTCTTTGAGTTTATCTACTTCCTGTCCACCTTTTCCGATAATAATACCGGGACGAGCAGTACAAACAGTGATAGTTACCAGTTTTAACGTACGTTCGATAACGATACGAGATACGCTTGCTTTAGCCAGACGGGCATTCAGATATTTTCTGATTTTGTGGTCTTCAAGTATGGTATCACCATAATTGTTACCACCGTACCAGTTTGAATCCCATCCACGGATAATTCCTAAGCGGTTACTTATCGGATTAATTTTTTGTCCCATCGAGCAATTAATTTTCGTTATCGTTAGTATTCTTGGTATCTACAAATACAGTTACGTGGTTCGAACGCTTGCGAACGCGGTAACCGCGACCCTGAGGAGCGGTACGAAGGCGTTTCAGCATTGTTGCTGAATCCACAGCTATATTACTTACATATAAATTGGCATTATCCGCTTTTTGCTCAGTTTTGGTTTCCCAATTGGCTACAGCTGATTTCAACAATTTTTCTAATCTTCCTGAAGCCTCTTTTGACGAAAACTTCAAGACACTCAACGCTTTGTTTACTTCCATCCCGCGTATCATATCGGCCACAAGGCGCATTTTGCGCGGTGAAGTAGGAACGTCGTTAAGCTTGGCAAAATAAAGAGATTTGTTTGCTTCTTTTCTTGCTTCGGCTGATATTTTTTTTCTTGCACCCATTTTCTTGAAATGATTATTTTTTCTTATTAAAATTTCAATGGATTATTTCTTCTTACCACCATGACCGCGGAAGTTACGAGTAGGTGAAAATTCGCCTAACTTGTGTCCTACCATATTCTCGGTTACATATACGGGGATAAACTTGTTACCATTGTGAACTGCAATTGTGTGACCTACAAAATCAGGTGAAATCATTGAAGCACGTGCCCATGTTTTAATCACGGTTTTCTTACCGCTTTCATTCATGGCTAAAACTTTTGTTTCAAGCTTCAGGTTGATGTATGGTCCTTTTTTTAATGAACGGCTCATATTATTTACTTAATTTTTTCGATTATTTTTTCTTTCTTTCAATAATATATTGACTCGACTGTTTTTTAGGAGTACGTGTTTTGTACCCTTTAGCTAACAAGCCTTTGCGAGAACGTGGGTGTCCACCTGATGCACGGCCTTCTCCACCACCCATGGGGTGATCAACCGGGTTCATAGCTACACCACGAACGCGTGGACGACGTCCCAGCCAACGTGAGCGACCTGCTTTACCTGATCTCTCAAGTGCATGATCTGAGTTCCCTACAGTTCCGATAGTTGCTTTACAAGTTGAAAGTATTTTACGAACTTCACCTGAAGGCAATTTGATAATTGCATATTTCTCTTCACGAGAAGTCAACTGTGCAAAAGTTCCTGCCGAACGTACCATCGCGGCACCCTGACCTGGACGTAATTCAACGTTGTGAATGATTGTACCCAGTGGAATGTTTTGTAAAGGCAATGAATTACCTACTTCTGGTGCGGCAGTTTCTCCTGAAAGAACCACCTGACCTACTTGCAATCCGTTTGGCGCAAGAATGTATCTTTTTTCCCCATCAGCATAAAACAACAATGCAATACGTGCCGAACGATTCGGATCGTATTCAATTGATTTAACTGTTGCGGGAACACCGTCTTTGTTACGTTTAAAGTCAATTACTCTATATTTCTTCTTGTGACCGCCACCAATGTAGCGCATGGTCATTTTACCATCATGGTTTCGACCACCGGATTTTCCTCCGCCTGTTACAAGAGATTTCTCTGGTACACTCGCAGTAATTGTGTCGAATGTGCCAATAACCTTGTGTCTCTGCCCCGGTGTTGTGGGCAATAATTTACGTACAGCCATTTATATATTTACTATTTACTGATTTACAATTTAATCATTTTATTTTACCATTTACAAACTTACTTTCAATCGTAAATCGCAAATGGTAAAATTGTAAATGTTTAGATATTGCTATAAAAATCGATTTGTTCTCCTTCTTTCACTGTAACGATCGCTTTTTTATAAGCCGATACTTTACCGCTGATCACTCCGCTTTTTGTAAAACGGCTCTTTTTCTTTGGTGCTACAATAAGCGTATTTACTTCTAATACAGTAACATCATACATTGCTTCAATCGCTTGTTTGATCTCGATCTTATTAGCGTCTTTTTGAACTCTAAAGCCATAGCGGTTCAGTTTTTCGCCCAGCTTAGTCATCTTCTCTGTAACGATTGGTTTTACTATAATTCCCATTTCTGTTCTCCTTATGCTTTAAATATTTGTTCAATTGCTGCTACCGAATCTTCAGTCAACACAAGTGATTTCGCATTAAGCACAATATAAGTGTTTAATTCCGAAACCGTTACGACATTTACTCTTGGTAAATTACGAGCCGACAAATATACGTTTTTATTTGCAATTGCTAAAACAATTAACGGTTTTTTATCAGCAACTTGTAAACTTTTTGTCAAAGCTACAAATTCTTTTGTTTTCGGAGCGTTAAATTGCAGATTTTCAACCACAGTAATAAGGTTGTTAGCTGCCTTGTATGACAATGCCGATTTACGGGCAAGTTGTTTTACTTTTTTGTTCAGTTTGAAGCTATAGTCACGTGGAGTTGGACCAAACATACGGCCACCGCCTACGCGAACACCCGATTTGATATCTCCCGGACGTGCACCACCTCCACCTTTCTGACGACCTAATTTACGAGTACTACCCGACAATTGGCTTCTGCCTTTTGTTGAATGGGTTCCCTGACGTTGGTTGGCCAAATATTGTTTCACATCTAAATAAATAGCATGGTCGTTTGGCTCAATACCGAAGACTGCATCGCTTAATGCAACAGTTCTACCTGTGTCTTCTCCTTTAATATTTACTACTTTCAGTTCCATGATTATTTATTAATGATTACGATTGAACCTTTAACTCCGGGTACAGAACCTTTGATAAGAATAAGATTGTGTTCTGGAATTACTTTTAATACCTGCAAATTCTGCATAGTAACCTGATCGCCACCCATGCGTCCACCCATGCGCATACCTTTAAATACGCGTGAAGGATACGATGAAGCTCCCAAAGAACCCGGCGCACGTAAACGGTTGTGCTGACCGTGAGTTGCTTGTCCTACCCCACCAAATCCGTGGCGTTTTACAACACCCTGGAATCCTTTACCTTTCGAAGTTCCAACTACATCGACAAATGTATTGGCTTCGAACATTTCTACGGTGATAGCATCACCTAATTTGAATTCAGTTTCAAATCCTTTGAACTCAACCAAGTGTCTTTGAGGTGCTACTCCTGCTGCTTTGAAAATTCCGGCTTCAGCTTTGTTGGTGTGTTTTTCAGTTTTTGTCTGAAAACCTACCTGAACAGCTTCATAACCGTCGGTTTCTACAGTTTTGATTTGAGTAACAACACAAGGACCTGCTTCGATAACAGTGCATGGTACATTTTTACCATCGGCACTGAAAACGGATGTCATTCCGATTTTTTTTCCTAATAATCCTGGCATTTCAATTGTTGTTAAGACCCCTAACCCCTTGCGGGGGATCGGTCATGTTTATATAAAATTATATTTACTTGATAAAAAGTGCTTCTATCACACTTTAATTTCTACTTCTACGCCACTTGGCAATTCAAGTTTCATCAACGCATCAACAGTTTTTGCTGTAGAGCTATAAATGTCGATAAGACGTTTGTAAGAACAAAGTTCAAATTGCTCACGTGATTTTTTATTCACGAAGGTTGCACGGTTCACCGTAAAAATACGTTTGTGAGTTGGGAGTGGAATTGGACCACTTACAATAGCACCTGTTGCTTTCACTGTTTTTACGATTTTCTCGGCTGATTTATCCACCAAGTTGTGATCGTACGATTTCAGTTTAATACGAATTTTTTGACTCATGTCGATTTTATTTTTTTAATTATTTGTATTTGCAAACCGGATAAGAGTCATTCACTATCCGGTTTTGTTTAAAACAGAGTAAGACAACAGACGAATGCCTGTTGTCCTTACTTATTTTATAAAAGTTCTACTTTACCTTTAAATTCAGCAACTACTTCTTTAGCAATTGAATTTGAAACTTCAGCATAATGATCGAATTCCATTGTAGAAGTTGCACGACCCGAAGTGATAGTACGTAAAGCGGTTACATAACCGAAAGTTTCGGCCAATGGAACTTTTGCTTTTACAATTCTAGCACCAGTACGGCTCGATTCCATTCCTTCTACTTGTCCACGACGTTTGTTCAAGTCACCAATTACATCACCCATACTTTCTTCTGGTGTTACCACTTCCATTTTCATAATAGGTTCCAACAGAATTGGTTTTGCTTTGGCACAAGCTTCTTTATACGCCATTTGAGCACAAATTTCGAACGACAACTGATCCGAGTCAACCGCGTGATAAGAACCATCGATTACTGTTACTTTCAGTTTGTCAAGTGGGAAGCCTGCCAATACACCATTTTTCATAGCGATCTGGAAACCTTTCTGAATTGAAGGGATATACTCTTTAGGAATATTACCACCTTTTACCACATCAACAAATTGTAAAGTACCATCAAAATCTTTGTCGGCAGGTTCAACGCGAACAATCATGTCGGCAAATTTACCGCGACCACCCGATTGTTTCTTGTAAACTTCACGGATTTCAACTGCTTTCGAAATTGCTTCTTTGTACGACACCTGTGGACGTCCCTGATTAATTTCAACTTTGAACTCACGTTTCAGACGGTCGATAATGATTTCGAGGTGAAGTTCACCCATACCACTAATAATAGTCTGTCCTGATTGTTCCTGCGTGTGTACAGTAAACGTTGGATCCTCTTCAGCCAGTTTAGCCAATCCCATACCCAATTTATCAAGGTCTTTCTGAGTTTTAGGCTCAACTGAAATACCAATTACCGGTGCAGGGAAATCCATTGATTCCAATGTGATCGGATGATTTTCGTCGCACAGTGTATCACCGGTACGAATATCTTTAAAACCAACACCAGCACCAATATCACCAGCCGAAATTAATTCAACAGGATTTTGTTTGTTTGAATGCATCTGGAAGATACGGGAAATACGTTCTTTCTTTTCGGTACGTGTATTGTAAATATACGAACCTGCAGGAAGTTGTCCCGAATACACACGGAAGAAACAAAGACGACCTACGTAAGGGTCAGTTGCAATCTTAAATGCCAAAGCACACAAAGGTTCTTTTGCATCTGGATGACGAACGACATCTTTATCTTCGAAACGAGGATCTTTACCAACGATTTCGGGTGTATCCAACGGACTTGGAAGGTAAGCACAAACAGCATCAAGCATAGTTTGTACACCTTTGTTTTTAAATGACGAACCACAAATGATAGGATTAATCTCCATCGAGAGGGTCGCTTTACGGATAGCCACTTTGATTTCGTCTTCAGTGATTGTTGAAGGGTCATCAAAATATTTTTCCATCAAAACGTCATCATATTCAGCCACGATTTCGAGCATCTTGTCTCTCCATTCCTGAGCTTCTTCCAAGAGGTCAGCAGGAATTTCTTCCACATCGTATTGAGCACCCATAGCCTCATTGTGCCAAAGGATAGCTTTCATTTTAACCAAATCAACTACACCTTTGAACTTTTCTTCAGCTCCGATTGGAATCTGAATAGGACAAGGTTTAGCGCCCAATACAGCTTTTACCTGACGCACTACTTCGAAAAAATCAGCACCAGAACGGTCCATTTTATTTACGTAGCATACACGCGGTACATTATATTTGTCAGCCTGACGCCATACTGTTTCCGATTGAGGTTCAACACCACCAACAGCACAAAGCGCCATCACAGCACCATCGAGAATACGAAGCGAACGTTCAACTTCTACTGTAAAGTCAACGTGTCCCGGAGTATCGATGAGGTTAATTTTATATTTATCACCTTCATAGTCCCATGAGGTGGTGGTAGCAGCCGAAGTAATTGTAATACCACGTTCCTGCTCTTGTTCCATCCAGTCCATTGTAGCAGCACCATCGTGAACCTCACCAATTTTGTGAGTCAAACCTGTATAAAACAAGATACGTTCAGACGTAGTTGTTTTACCAGCGTCGATATGCGCCATGATACCGATATTTCTGTTATAACTTAAATCTCCTTTAGCCATTTGTCAACTATTGAATTTTCTTTTTTATAAATTTATAATTATTCAATTTAGAATCTAAAGTGAGCAAATGCACGGTTCGCTTCAGCCATACGGTGCATATCTTCCTTGCGTTTGAAAGCACCACCCTGATTATTGAATGCATCAACGATTTCGGCAGCCAACTTATCGGCCATCGAACGTCCCCCACGTTTGCGTGAGTATAATATAAGATTCTTCATTGAAATTGATTCCTTGCGATCAGCACGGATTTCGGTAGGAACCTGGAATGTTGCACCACCCACACGACGCGATTTCACTTCGACAAGCGGAGTAATATTCTCGAGGGCTTTTTTCCAGATTTCGAGTGGAGATTTTTCTTCGTTTGGAAGTTTGTTTTTCACAACTTCGAGCGATGAATAGAAAATGTCGAAGGCAGTTGATTTTTTGCCATCGTACATTAAGTGGTTTACAAATTTTGTAACCATCGACTCATTGAAAACAGGATCGGGTAAGATCAACCGTTTTTTTGGTTTCGATTTTCTCATTTTTAATAAAATTTCCGTTTTTGTTTTGTTTGGTTGCTTTAGTTCTGCTTCAACAATTCCTCCGAATTATTTACTCAACCTGTTCATCTGCTACCTTTAAAACGCAAACAAGTGTTTAAACTTGATTTTGTTAATCTTTTTTTGTTTGTTTGAAAAGAGAATCCCTTATCGGAACTCAGAGCTTATTTCTTTTTACCACCTTTTGCTGGTGCACCTTTTGCGGCTACAGCACCTGCTTTCGGACGTTTTGCTCCATATTTCGAACGACGTTGTGTACGACCGTTTACTCCCGCTGTATCCAGCGTTCCACGAACCACGTGATAACGTACACCCGGAAGGTCTTTTACACGACCACCACGTACCATTACGATAGAGTGCTCCTGCAAGTTGTGTCCTTCGCCCGGAATATAAGCATTCACTTCTTTTTGGTTAGTTAAACGTACACGAGCAACTTTACGCATTGCTGAGTTCGGTTTTTTAGGAGTGGTAGTGTACACACGAACACAAACACCACGACGCTGTGGACATGAATCCAATGCAGGTGACTTGCTTTTGTCGATGAGTTCTGCTCTTCCTTTTCTAACTAATTGTTGAATTGTAGGCATCTTACTTTGTTTTTATTACTTTAACTACTTAATTTTCTGACAAGATGGTTTTTCTCCAAATTGGGTTGCAAAGGTAAGCATAATTTTCAGAAATGCAATAGCGACTCACTAAAATTTTATTTTACATGCATCAAATTGCAAAAAAGAAATGATTTCGCGTTCATTTAAGAGCTTAACATCCGGCTATATTGATGAACTATTTTTTTAATTTGAAAATAAAATAGAACAAGATGAAATAACTAAAAGCCAATAAAACAAAACCAAAAATAAATAAACAATTAAATTTAAAATAAATATTATTGTCATATTGACACTATCTAAGAATTATTCGTATATTTGCAGCACAATAAAATAAAAACAAAACAAGAAAATCCATATTTCAATTTTCAAACGAAAGCTACACTATTGGAGAAGTTATTAAATTAATTATTATGTTACAAAAACTTAGAACAATTACGCTCCTACTCATAGGAATATCATTCAGTGCATTTAGCCAAAACAAGTATGCCGTTTATCTGGACGCTTCGAAGCCCATCGAGGAACGCGTAGAGGATGCACTTGCTCGCATGACAGTGGAAGAGAAAGTGGCCATATGTCATGCACAATCAAAATTTAGCTCGGCCGGAGTACCCCGCCTTGGAATTCCGGACTTTTGGATGACTGATGGACCGCATGGCATCCGCCCCGAAGTGCTTTGGGACGAATGGTCGCAAGCAGGCTGGACCAATGATTCCTGCATTGCATTTCCGGCACTCACCTGTCTTGCTGCCACCTGGAACAAAGACATGTCCTTATTATATGGTCAGTCCATTGGTGAAGAAGCCCGTTATCGTAACAAAAACGTTTTGCTTGGCCCCGGGGTTAATATTTACCGTTCACCACTGAATGGCAGGAATTTCGAATACATGGGTGAAGATCCGTATTTAGCAGGCCAAATGGTGGTTCCTTATATTAAAGGCGTTCAGCAAAATGGTGTGGCTGCCTGTGTCAAACATTTTGCGTTGAACAATCAGGAAACCGACCGATATTCAGTAAATGTAAACGTCGACGACCGTGCTTTGTACGAAATTTATTTACCGGCATTCAAAGCCGCTGTTCAGGAAGGTGAAGCATGGGCCATTATGGGTGCATACAACAGATATAAAAACCAACAAGCTTGCCATAATCAGTATTTACTAAAAGATATTTTACGCGACGAATGGGGTTTTGATGGCGTTGTGATTGCTGACTGGGGTGGAACGCACAATACCCGTGAGGCTATTTTCAATGGACTTGATATGGAATTCGGCACATGGACCGACGGATTAAAAACAGGAACAAGCAATGCCTACGACAATTATTACCTGGCCAATCCATACCTTGAACTGATCCGCAAAGGAGAAGTAGGTACTAAAGAGTTGGATGAGAAAGCACGAAACATTCTGCGTTTGGCATTTCGCACAACAATGAACAAGAACAAACCATATGGTTCATTTGGCACTCAGGAACATGCCCTTGCAGGCCGTAAAATAGCAGAAGAAGGAATCGTTTTACTAAAAAACAAAAACAATGTATTACCGATTGATCTAAAAAAAGTAAAAAAAATAACTGTAATTGGAGAGAATGCAATAAAAATGATGACTGTAGGCGGAGGAAGCTCTTCGCTAAAAGCAAAATATGAAGTTTCGCCTCTCGAAGGCATCAAAAACAGAATCGGCACCCGTACCGAAGTTGTTTTTGCACGTGGCTATGTGGGCGATCCCGGTGGCAGCTACAACGGCGTTGAGACCGGCCAGGATTTGACCGACAATCGTTCGGCCGATGAACTATTACGCGAAGCGCTCGAAGTGGCAAAATCTGCTGATTATGTTATATTCGTGGGCGGACTGAACAAAAGCGAGTTTCAGGACAGTGAAGGAGCCGATCGAAAAGGATTGGAGCTACCATACCATCAGGACAAAGTAATTTCAGAACTTGCCAAAGTAAATAAAAACCTGATAGTTGTCAATATTTCGGGCAATGCAGTGGCTATGCCATGGATCCAGCAAGTACCGGCCATTGTTCAGGGTTGGTTTCTTGGCTCCGAAAGTGGAAATGCTTTAGCAGCCGTTCTGCTAGGCGACGTAAATCCTTCGGGCAAGCTACCTTTTACTTTTCCTGTAAAATTAGAGGATAATTCAGCACATTCGGTTGGCGAATTTCCGGGCAAAGATGGTCAGGTACATTACAATGAAGGTATATTTGTTGGGTATCGCTGGAACGACAAACAAAACATCAAACCTTTATTCGGTTTCGGCCATGGTTTAAGTTATACAACTTTTGAATACGGCAAGGTGACTGCCGACAAAAAAGAAATGACCACATCCGACAAAATCACTTTTACTGTAACCGTAAAAAACACAGGCCATCGCGAAGGCTCTGAAATTGTGCAGCTTTACATAAGCGACCTGAAATCATCATTGCCCCGTCCGGTAAAAGAGCTCAAGGATTTTGGAAAATTGACTTTACAACCCGGCGAAACCAAGACTCTTTCATTTACTATTGACAACACCGCCCTGAGCTTTTTCGACGATGTAAAACATGCATGGGTATCCGAGCCCGGTGAATTCGAAGCCATAATAGGCGCTTCGTCGATAAACCTAAAAAGCAAAATCGGTTTTAAACTAAAATAAGGTCTCAGAAAATAAACAGGAAGTACACGCTCAACATTGAATGTGTACTTCCTGTTTTTTTCAACGGTTTGCAAATGTAACTTACATTCTTGTACAGATAAAAAAGCAGCACATAATTCAAAATAATAACCCCAATTGCACAGGCATTTTTCTTTTTGTAAATTTGCCGCCCAAATAAAGAATATAAAAAATATGACAGCAATAGAATTCGTTGGTTTTTCGGCCTCACTCCTCTCCGTATTGAATCAGTTTCCACAGGCAATAAAAGTTTTCCGGTCGAAAGACACACACAGCATTTCACTTCTGATGTATTGCATCGTCGTGGTATGTATCTCCATGTGGCTTATTTATGGCATACTGCTACAAGATGCGCCACTTATTTGGGCCAATGCACTGTCGTTATTTCCTATTGTTTACATTTTTATCATGAAGGTAAAAAACACTGTAACAGGAAAAGACAAATTATCAATTTAAGTCTCTTGTCACGAATGCAAATAAAGCAAAACCGGCTGTAATTACAATAGAATAACTACAGCCGGTTTTATTTGCCTATTTTTCAATATCACATTCTGAAATCGAATCGTTCGGTGCGTGTTTTTTCATAAATTGTACGATCGAAAGAATAAAGTCGAGCCGGTTTGTGCGAAACTCCGGTTTGTATTTCGTCCAATGGAATAAGATAAGCCATTTTATTCACCTTGCGCCGATAGTTTCGTTTATCATAAGTAGTATCGAAAATAGCTTCATACAAACGCTGCATTTCGGTGAGTGTAAATTTCTCAGGCAACAGTTCGAATACCAAAGGTTCGTGCAATAGGTCGTAACGAAGTTTTTTCAGGGCTTCGTCAAAAATTTCATTGTGGTCGAACATCAAATCTTTAATTTCGTAAGCATTGACCCATTTGGCATCTTCAATCAGCGTGCTGTTGTCTACATCACTCATATTAATCAAAGAATAAAAACCGATGGTGATGACACGTCCGTCAAGTAATCGTGGTTTCACCCATTCATAATCCTGAGGCCGACGCATCAAACGGTTGGGATCGCTAAAAACCAAAAACTGCTTTACGAAAATATTTTCGAATCCGGTTTGCTCTTTCAGGATGCGTGAAGCTGTTTCACCAATTTCTTCACTCCGGCGCACATGGTTTCCGGGTAATTTCCATTCAAGTTGAATTTCTCCATCAATGGGAACAAATTCGCGGCGCACCAATACTTTAAGCACACCATCTTCGTGCCCGAAGATAACACAGTCTACTGACACACTCGGAAGCGTTTCGAAACTTGTCTCTGTTTTTTCCATTTTTATATATTTAACAAATCTTTGTCTTTCAAAAAATAATCACAAAGATAAAAAAAATAACCGAATCAAGAATCAATAGTGTCATAAATACACAATTAAAAACCATTCATTCAAAAATAACAGCAGACTTAGTGTAAAATAAACACGTTTTTATTTGGTCAATAAAATATTATGATATACATTTGCAACATCAAACTTATTGTTAAGTTGACACTATAGTTCATCAACAAACCAAATATCTGAAATACAATGAAAAGACTCACATTCATTCTACTTAGTATCCTTCTGCTTAGTGGCTGTACTGACAAAGTATTGCGAGTTGCCTGCGTGGGCGACAGCATCACCGAAGGCGCCGGCCTAGAGATACAAAGCAAAACAAGCTATCCGGTCATGCTCGACAGCCTGCTTGGTCCGAAGTACAATGTATTGAACTGCGGAAGGAGTGCAACAACACTTCAGAAACAGGGAGATTTTCCGTACTGGATCAGCAAAGAATTTTCCAACACTTTTACCTATCGGCCCAATATTATTATTGTAAAATTAGGAACTAACGACACAAAAAGCCAAAACTGGCAAGCCGACCGATTCAAACAGGATTATCAAACTCTTATCGACACACTTAAAACAATTCCGGGTCAGCCCAAAATTTACCTGTGTTTGCCCGTCCCGGTATACAAAACCGAATGGGGAATCAACGATTCTACTCTGGTGAAAGGTGTAATTCCTATCATAAAAGAATTGGCACAACATAACAAACTAACATTGATAGATTTATATCAGGGAATGTCGAATCAACCGGAGAACTTTCCTGACAATATTCACCCCAACGAGCAGGGAGCTAAAAAAATTGCAACAATTATTGCCAACAAAATATCAGGCAATTAAACAAATGTGTTAGATAAAAAAGCTATCCTTATCCAGAAAACTTCAACAAAAAAACATTATATATCAACAAAACTAATTTTATATCAATGAAAATCAATTAATAAAAATGAACAGATTCCACGTCCGGTAGCAATTACCTACTACAATTACAGATGCTACAATCAGCTCGATTGGGGAAATTACGAAACAGATGAAGCAGGTGGCGAACGTACAGCAAGAGTTGCCTCGTTCGAAACCAATCCAAACACAATTGAAGTGCTGGGTTGGAAAAAAGTAGTAAGCGGAATTAACAATCCAGAAATGGACAACAATATTTATTCAAGCAATGGAATTCTTACTATCGAAGGTGTAAATGCTCAGGTGGAGGTATTTGACATTAGCGGACGATTACTTCAACAAGCCAAACTAACCGGAACATTCAATTCCGAAAAACTAAATCGCGGACTTTATTTATTACGCGTGGATGGAAAAACAGCCAAGACAATGGTTCAATAAAGGTATAAAAATTTGAGTAGGAAGTGAGCGAACAGGTCGCTCACTTCCTTTTTTTTATCCTCGATTTACAATTTAATAATCTCCACCCTTCGGTTTCTTGCTTTATTCACAGGAATATCGTTGGCAGCTATCGGTTTTGTTTCTCCTGCTCCCTCAGTCGTCAGTCTTGAGCTATCGATGCCAAAGTTTTTGACAAGTTCATTTTTGACTGATTCGGCTCTACGTTTCGATAAATCCAGGTTCTTTGCATCGTCGCCATCCCCATCTGTATGCCCGATAATTTTTACATTCACATCCGGATTTTCAGTCAGCACCCCGGCAATACCCTTCAGTGTTCCGAACGATTCAGACTTTATATCTGCCTTGTTTACATCGAAAGTAATTCCGTAGGTCACCAGTTTTCCTTCGGTGATAAGTTTACTGCGGGTATCGGGAGATGCTGTTGTAACTTTGATATTAGTGACGTAAGGAGTGCTGTTTCTGTCCCAACCGGAAAAGAGCATTTTATTAAACTTTGTCTCTGTATATATATTGGTAGGCACGTCGAGTACTTTTTCTCCCTGATGATAGATTCTCACTCTACGTTTTTGAATCCAAACAATAACATGATTCAGTTCTTCTGCAACAAGAGGATTTTTCGTTCCCGTGCCTATGAGCCAGTCTTTATCTGAATCATACCCTTTTGTTTCCCATCCTTCATAGTTTGGAGCAATATGCAATCCTCTCAGCCCCGGATAAAGATCATCATTTACGTCTTTGCTATCTTCCGGATTTTCCTGATATAAGGTCAGGCAGGTTCCAAACTGAAAATCTTTATCGGGAATGATGTCGAACTCTACAATAAAATTCTCAGGAAAATTAATCTCATTGGTATAACAATACACTGCATCCTTCCCATTCATATGCAGCCATTTTCCTGGAGCTATGCTTACAATTTTCACCTCTCCACTACCGTTAGTCGTCCACAATGCCGGGAAATCACCAATGGCATCCTGACTGAAATCTTCGAAGAAAAGCATTTTATCACCGGGTACAAAATCGTATTGAGTTATAGACGTAAGCTTTTGTTTCGGTTGTTGTTTCTCATTGATTTGTTCATCCATGTCTCCCGTTGTTTCGTCCGTTTGCTTTTTATTCGTTTTTTTTGATTTTGTCACTGCATCTTCGGCTTTGTCAAGTGCTTTATCTGTCACTTCTTCCGCTTTTTCTTCCACTCTTTTCTCCACAGTACGCTTTGCAGCATCTTTGGCTGCAGCTCCTACTTTATTCAGCCAACCCTGCGCGTTAGCTGCAAACGATAGTATGAAAATCATACTTAAAAATAACATTATTTTTTTCATGTTCGTATAATTTTTGTATTAATATTAAGGCTGAAATAAGAAAGTAATAAAACGACAAATCACTCAGGAAAGAGATTCCAGAGAAAAAGGGAATGCAACAGGGCATTCCCAATAAGGACTTATTCATCATTTTTAATACACCTTACAGACAATGCAGTGTATTTACCGTCATAATAAAAAACTGCGTTTCCCGAATAGTAGTCTAACCGAAAGCCCGAACCTAAATCATTTTCCGAGCCCTCAGTTGTACTCCACCAGTACCCTCCATAACGCAAATGCAGGAAATAGGCGCTCATTCCATCACGTCTTCCTCCGGGCAAAGCTGTAAATCCATAGTCCACAGCATTGCCATTGGGAGATGCCCAATGCAAAGTTCCTGTTTCTTTCAGCTTTCCACCGGCACCACTATCTGAAAATCCACCCAGATAGTTAACAAGCGTTTTCCAATCTTCCTGCGACGGAAGTCTCCAACCCACAGGAGCCAGTTTGCCCGTATTCACGGCATACCAATTATAAAGCAATCCGTATGTGGTTCTGTTCGCAGAATTGTTAGCGTAAGTACTATAACCCGGAGTATTATAAGCGTATCCCCAAATCACTGAGAGAGCTGTTCCATCGTTCAACCGGGTTGTTTTTAAGTTTTCTACCATCCATGTTTGTGTACCAATTTTTATAGTATGATACTCATTTCCGTCAATATCCTTTACTGTTGTCGCACTTTGTGTGTTGAAAGTAATTACTTCACCATAACTTATACCTGTGCTGTTTTCGGCAAAAGCACATACCGAATAGGTTGATACAGCTGAAAGTTCTGCCAACTCCTGCCAGGCTGCACCATAGCCCGGAGTGAGTTCAATTACAGTAGAATTGTCAATCGTTGGCACTGAAGCACCTGAGCTCCAACAAATTCCTTTGCGCAGAATGGTACCTCCGCCCGAAAAGACATCTACACCTACACTCACTGAAGTTTGGGTAACATTTTTAATAAATGTAGTTACTACAGCCGGATAATCTTTCAGGCAACGAACCGACAATCCGCAATTCATCGAATCCACATCCATCCATGCTCCATCCGACAAATACAAACTCCGGTAATAAGAAGACATACCGGGATAATCATCTGTTGTCCACCATCTACCTTCAGATCCTCTTCCGGCAAAGATTCCTGATGTATTTCTGTAACCTCCCGGTAAAGCCGTAAATCCGCTGAAATTGGTTCCATTGGCAAGGCCTTCAAGCCAATGTGCTGCTCCCTCTTCCTTTAATTTTAAAGAAAAATAGTCTTCTTCATCAGGATCAGATGTAAGACCTTCACGCATTACATCAAATTCCGTTTTAGTAGGAATGTGCCAACCGATTGGAGCTAATTTATTGGTCTGTACGGCATATTGATTGTATAAATAGCCATAACTATCTTCGGGTTCAACGTTATTATACATAGAATAAGCAGATGTGGTATTCGTGCTCCAGAGGGCAATATCGGCCATTAAAGGAATGACTGTACCATCATTGAATTTCGTTGTACGTAAATCTTCGGCCAGCCAAAACTGATCTCCAATTTTAACGATATTGTAGGTATTCCCATCCACATCAGTAATTGTACCTAAATTCAGTGTTTTAACAGTTATCACTTCACCATAGCCAGTACCGATACTATTGGTTGCATAAGCACGTACGTAATAGGTTGTATTTGCAGTTAAATCAGATACGGAGCAGGAAAACAAACCTGTAAACACATCTGCATTGGGAACATGAATATCGTTAACAGTAGGTTCAGTATTTGTGCTACTGAGACAAATTCCTCTTGCTGTTAATGTCTCACCACCATTATCAGTGACATAACCCTCGCAACCAACAGCTGTTGATCGGGTGTTTGAAATCATTCGGGTTTCTACCTTTGGCGGACTGTTTTTAATACACCGAATGGATAAGCCGGCATTGGGATTTACTGAGAATATATCAGCCCGAAGAGGATTAAAATATGCTGTGATTGCATAAAAATCTTCTGTTGCCGATTTTTGAATTTCCTCTTTCATGTTTTTCTTTCTTATACTTGCCATCGGAGCCTTTGAGCTGGTCCAAAATTGAGTATAATTATTTATTTCAGAAAACGAGCCCCAACTTCTTTGTCCAGCACCTACAGCTGAAAAACCGGTCGAATCGTAGCGTGCAATTGGAAGTGACTCCCAATAAGCAGGTAAACCGGAAATGAATATTCTGGAGTCGTACATATGACTGCCTATCAACTCAATATAATCATCGTCGCTTGGCAAATGCCAGCCTTTGGGCACAATTTTTTCGGAGGTTGCAGCGTTCCAGTTATACAGCGCTCCATAAGGATATTTATACTGGATATCGTTATTGTACCAACAGTATGCTGCAATAACAGTGTCTTGGTTGAACCAGGTTTCAGCATCTTCAACAAGATCAATTGATGTTCCATCGTTATATTTAGTGGTTCGCAAGTTTTCGGCCATCCAAATCTGATTACCAATTTTCACAGTCGGGTAATGATTACCGTCACCATCGGTACAATCATAAAACACAAAGCTAACTACATCGTCCTTAGTTGGTGTAAACACAAACACATCAGCGTAATTCTCTGATTTTCCCTTTAGCTGAATATAGTCTCCGGTCCGATAATCCATCGTAATTTCCTGCTGATAAGCAGCAGCAACTTTAGCTGGGACATCAACATTAAAGCTACTGCTTGATATAGAATGATCAACAATCTCTACATTTGCCGATGTTGCTTCAAAACTGATTGTTTTGCCCGAAAACATTTTATCATTTGTAGTAATATTCACAAAACAAATGCCTTTCGGTACATTTTTTAATTCAACAGTATTGTTTCCTTCGACCAATGCAACCGACTTTCGGTACAAAACTCTGCCCGAAACATCGAAAATTTCGCACATTGCGTTTTGTGCGTAAGCCACCTTTAGTAACGCACTGCAATTTCCATTTAAAGCCGGATTCGGAAAAACAAACAGACTTTCTTTTGTGTCTTCCGGCACTGAGGCAGTACCTGTAGTTATTTGTATTAATTTCAAAACGTCAGTACCTGCAAGTCGGGCTGTTGTTCCTTGCGTCAAATTTTTCACAAAAACCGAATCGACGGTATTACTCATTCCGTCTGCGGCGAACTGAATGCTAAAATTCTGAGCTTTCGAAGCGGAAACAGACAACAGCAAGAATGCCCCAAACAGACGAATAGCATTTTTAATAAAGCGTACATGTGTTTTCATAAATCATTTTATAAAATAAGTAATTGAAAATCATTTTTCACCTCACAAAATAAATGATTGAAAATAAATAAGAATACCCCCAAAAAGGGGTTTTTCAATTTATAGTTGCAGATTATATTTGTATCAAAAAAATTCACTATTTTTGAACTGTAAAAAACAGAATACTATGCAAGCAAAAAATTATTTTTTGTCAGGGATTAGGTTTTATATACTACTACCTCTATTGGTATTGATCGGATGTAATTCAAAAGAAACAAATGATGCACATTCTGTTCCTCCTTCTCCACAACCCGATACGCTGTTGGCGCATTCAAAAAATCTGCTTTATACCTACCCCGACAGTGCCTACCAACTTGCCACGAAAGCCGAAGCATTAGCAAAAGCTCAGGATAATCCGCTGGCTCAGGCAAATGCTTACAAAATGCAGGCGAGCTATTATTCCGACATTAAAACAGATTATTTGCAAGCCACAAAATATTGCAAACTTGCTGATAGTATTTACCGAAAATACGACGGCAAAGATTTCTTACTTGGAAGAGGCGCCGTATATCACAATTTAGGCACTATTGAATTGAGACAGGGAAATTACCTGCCGGCTATAGAACTCTATACAAAAGCACTGCACCAACTTGACACTTTAAAAGATGAAAAAACGCTTCCCCGCACATTAAATAACCTGTCCACCCTGTTTTCATTTTTGAAAGATGATACAAAATCGGAACAATATGCCCGTGAATGTTACAAAATTTCAAAGAAAAACAAGGACGATTATCTCGTATCGGTAAGCAGTGTCACACTGGCATCGGCATTGATCAATCAGGAGAAATATAATGAAGTACCCGAACTACTCGATAACGCGAAAGCAATAGCCCAGACAAGAAAAGACTATTATATACTTGACCTGGTATACCTGAATTATGGTGGATATTATCATTTTTATAAGAAAGATTACAAGCAAGCTATCGAGAATTTTCAGCAGGCATCGCTTTATGCTGATAGTCTTCAAATCGGTTTTGAACAAATGCGTGCATTGATCAACTTGTCGATGTCATATTTTACCGACAATCAATTTGCTCAGGCTGAAAAAAGCGCACAAAAAACAGTTGAACTGGCAAGAAACTTACAATCGATGGACGTGGAACAACGGGCATTGAATATTTTAGCTAAGATTGAGGCCAGAAAAAATAATTTCGATAAAGCTTACGAATACCAGGATCTTTCGTACAGACTTCGTGACACAGTTATGAATGAGAACAACAAACAGCATATTAACTATCTGGAAGCCGAATTTCAAAACGAAAAAAAAGGACTGAAAATCGATTCGTTAGAAAGACAGAAGAATCTATACCGTATCATCAATATAGCTATAGCTTTTATCCTTCTGTTATTAATTTTGATTTTGTATTTACGACAAAATGCCATTCGGCGTAAAAAACAACTGGCCGAGCAAAAGATTATTCAACTTGAACAGGAAAAGCAACTCGTTGCCATACAAGCCGTTCTCGATGGCGAAACCGCCGAGCGTACACGACTTGCGCGAGACCTGCATGACGGACTGGGTGGAATGCTTTCGGCTGTTAAACTCAACTTATTCGATATGAAACAAGGAGTAATTATTGAGACCGAAGATATATCGCGTTTCGGGAAAGTGATAGAAATGCTTGACAATGCCATGCAGGAACTTCGGCGCGTGGCACATAACATGATGCCCGAAGCCCTGTCCCGTTATGGTTTGAAAGTGGCGCTTGAGGATTTCTGCGGTAGTTTTTCGAACGTTTATTTTCATTTTTACGGTGAAGAAAAAAGGCTCGACCAAAACACAGAGACCACCTTGTATCGTTCGGTTTTCGAACTTGTAAACAATGCCGTAAAACATGCTCAAGCCGAAAATATTAACGTCCAGATCATTCAACAGCCGGACAGAATATCGATCAACGTACAGGACAACGGAAAAGGATTCGACGCGCAGGAAGATTTAAAAGGTAGCGGCCTTCAAAACATAAAAGACCGGATCAATTCCTTAGGTGGCAGTATTCAATTTCATTCGTCGAAAGAAAATGGTACAGAAATAGCCATTGATGTCGACTTAAATCAGGAAGGAAATGGAAAAGATTAAATTACTTATTGTCGATGACCATCGCATTCTTGTGGCAGGATTGAAAAAACTGTTTGAGAACTCAGCAACAGTGCAAGTCACCGGTATAGCTTTCAGCGGAAAAGAGTGCCGAAGTGCAATAATAAAGGAATTGCCGGATGTTATTCTACTTGATATTAACTTACCCGATGTCAGTGGCATCGATTTGTGCAAAGAAATAAAATCACGACATCCGCAAATAAAAATCGTGGCACTTTCAAGCTTTAACGAATACGCCATTGTGCGCAGGATACTGGAAAATGGTGCATCAGGCTATGTTGTAAAAAATGCAATGCCCGAAGAAATAAAAATGAGTGTAGAAATGGCAGCAAACAACGCATCCTTTCTTTGCGAAGAAATAGACCTGCTAATGCGAAAACACTCCAAAAACCCTATATGGCTCACTCCCCGCGAAAAAGAACTGCTAAAATTAATTGTGGATGGATTTACAAACCATGAAATAGCCGAAAAAATGTTTCTCGGCGTGGAAACCATCAACAGCTATCGGAAAAATCTGCTTATTAAATTAGGCGCAAAAAATACAGCCATTCTTGTAAGGATGGCTCTGGAAGAAAAATTGGTGTAAGCTATTAAAATCTATTTCGTCTTTCGACAAAAATTATTGGGGTTTAGACCTAATAAAAAGACAGTTTTGATTTTTTAATAATTCTTCCTGTATTTATTATTGCCCAATCGATCCCCCGACAATATCGAGCAATTCGTTGGTAATGGCCTGCTGACGGGATTTGTTATATTGCATCGAAAGTTCCTGAAGAATATCGTCGGCATTATCGGTGGCTATTTGCATGGCCATAGTTCGTGCGGCATGTTCCGAGGCACTCGAATCGAGCAAAGCAGTATAAACTTTGAGTCGAAGCGCCTTTGGAATCAGGTGCTCCAAAACAGTAGGCAGATCGGGCTCTACTAAGTAATCTGTTGCCGAATGACTTACATCTACCCTATCAGTATTCATTGGCAGGAATGTTTCATGCGTAAGCTCCTGGTTGCTTTTTGAATTGAAATGATAATACAAAAGATCGACTTTATCAAAATCATTATTTTCGAAACCCGACATCAAAGTGTCGGCAAGCACAAGCGATTCATTATAAGATGGTTTATCGGTCAGGGCATCAAAATTTCCCATTACCTGATACGCAGCCTTTTTACAAGCTTTTGATACTTGCTTGCCCACGGGATAAACAAGGATATTTTCCATGCCTAAGTGCCGATAATTGGCAATTACATCGGCAAGCTTCTTGACCACACTGCTATTGAAACCTCCACATAAACTCGCATTGGAAGCAAAAACAACGATAGCAACTTTTTTCAGTTCACGCTTTTCGGCATATAACGTTTCAACATCATCGTTCGCCGAAGCCAGCAAATGCTGAAGCAAGTCCTGAATTTTTTGCTGATAAGGATAAAAGTTCTCGATGGTTCGTTGTGCCTTGCTTAGTTTGGCCGACGACACCATTTTCATGGCCGAAGTGATTTTTTGAGTCGACTTTACCGAATTTATCCTTGATTTTATTTCCTTTAAAGAACCCACTATTTATCTGCTATTTAGTAAAAAACTTTCAAACTAAAGGTGCAACTGTGCTTAAATTTGTTTCGCCACCCGATTTGCCACCTCTTCAATAATTGCTGTCACCTTTTCGTTTACAACACCTGATTTAATTACATCCAACACATCAACCTTGTGCGACTGTTCGAGCGTCAAAAGAAACTGCTTTTGAAAATCAGGTATTTTATCTAAACTTACTTTGGATAATAAGCCGTGCGTGCCGCAGTACAATACGGCCACTTGTTTCTCAATCGGCATTGGCTCATGCAGTGGCTGTACAAGTAAACGTGTATTTTTCTGCCCTTTATCTATTGTCATGGCGGTCACCGGATCCATATCTCCACCAAATTTGGTAAAAGCTTCCAGCTCGCGGTATTGAGCCTGATCAATTTTAAGTGTACCAGCCACTTTTTTCATTGCTTTGATCTGTGCATTTCCACCCACACGCGAAACCGAAATCCCCACGTTGATGGCCGGTCGGTTTCCCTGATTGAACAGGTCGGTATCGAGGAAAATCTGTCCATCGGTAATCGAAATCACATTGGTGGGAATATAAGCCGACACATCGCCTGCTTGTGTTTCAATCACCGGTAATGCGGTAAGCGATCCACCACCTTTCACTTTTCCTTTCAAACTTTCGGGAAGATCATTCATTTGCTCGGCTACTTCCTGTTGGTTTATAATCTTGGCTGCACGTTCAAGCAAACGGGAATGCAGATAGAAAATATCGCCCGGATAAGCTTCACGCCCCGAAGGACGACGAAGAATCAACGAAACTTCGCGATAAGCTACGGCCTGCTTCGATAAATCATCATAAACCACCAACGCATGACGACCTGTATCGCGAAAATACTCGCCAATGGCAGCTCCGGCAAAAGGAGCAAAATACTGTAAAGCTGCAGGATCGGAAGCATTGGCAGCTACCACCACAGTATATTCCATTGCGCCATGTTCTTTCAGTGTATTCACAATAGTAGCCACCGTGGAGCCCTTTTGGCCAATGGCCACATAGATACAATAAACAGGCTTGCCTGCTTCAAAATTCTCGCGCTGATTGATGATGGCATCGATGGCGATACTTGTTTTTCCGGTTTGGCGATCGCCGATAATGAGCTCACGTTGTCCACGTCCGATAGGAATCATGGCATCGATGGCTTTCAGTCCGGTTTGCAGAGGCTCCACCACCGGTTGACGAAAGATAACTCCGGGCGCTTTACGTTCGAGGGGCATTTCTACGGCTTCACCCATTATTTTGCCTTTGCCATCTATGGCTTCGCCCAATGGATTGATAACACGTCCCAGCATGGCTTCGCTTACCTGAATAGAAGCCACTTTACCGGTACGTTTTACCGTATCTCCTTCTTTTATATTGCTTGTTAAGCCCAGCAAAACAGCGCCGACATTATCTTCCTCAAGATTCATTACAATGGCTTTCAAACCATTTTCAAAAACGAGCAATTCGTTGGCTTCAGCATTATTAAGTCCGTAAATACGTACTACTCCGTCGCTCACCTGTAAAACCGTTCCTACTTCGTCGAACTGAACAGCTGATGTAATGCCTTCGAGTTGCTTCCGCAGTATTTCGGACACTTCGCTCACCTTAATATTATCTGACATCCTAATTTTTATTTACAATTTTCTTATTTGCGATTTTCACCGACCCTAAAATCTTCTGTTTATATACTGTTCTCAATAAGTTTATTTTTTATACTACGTAGCTCATTTTTCAAAGTAGCATCCCAGCGTAAATTATCAACTTCTATCATAAAACCGCCCAGTATCTCAGGATCCACATTTTTTTCCAGTTCGAGTGTGCCATGGGTTTGTTTTTCGATCATAGCCATAAGATGATCTTCAATAGTAGCATCAATTTCGATGGCTGTGGTCAATTTTCCTGAGAATATTTTCTTTTCCTCCCGATAGATATCAATGTATTTCAGCCCTATGGTTTGCAGTTGATTTTCGCGATTGTTTACAAGTACCAAATCAATAAATTTATCGAGGACAGCATCTACATTATTTCCAATAGCAAGAACTATAATTGCTTTTTTTCTTGAATTGTCAAGCACAGGATTGTCGAGCACCGACCTCAGTTGATCAAACACTGAAAAACTCTTCACAAGCAGTTTCATCTGTTCGTAAACTCTATCCTCTTTGTTTTTTTGCAGGGCAAATTGATACAAAGCGTTCGCATAGCGGGTCGATGTAAGTCCGGTATTCATATCTTACGATTTTGAAATATTCATTTCATCGATCAAGCGTTGAATCATACCCAACTGCTCTTCTTTCTTGTCCAACTTATTGCGAAGGACTTTCTCAGCAATATCCACCGATAAACCAGCCACCTGCTTGCGAATATCGCGAATGGCCACTTCTTTCTCGCTTTGGATTTGCAGCCTTGCATTTTCAATAATTTTGTCGGCTTCGCCAATCGCTTTTGTTTTGGCTTCCTGAATCAGCGCTTCTCTTAATTGTGAAGCCTCATTCATTATTTGCTGATGCTCATTTCGGGCTTTTTCGAGTATCAACTCTGCTTCGGCTTTCACTCCATCGAGTTCGGTCCGCGCTTTTTCGGCTTTCAACAAAGACTCTTCAATGAAGTTCGTCCGCTCTTCTACCATTTTAAGAATGATAGGAAAACCAAATTTAGCAAGTACAAAAACAACGATTCCAAATGAAATCAACATCCAGAATAACAATCCTGAATCGGGTGTCAATAACGACATAGTTTTCTAATTTTCTAATTTCAAAAAATACGAATATCTTGTCAGATTTTTGGAAACAAAAGGAGATTTAAAACCTGTGCTACTGAAAAAATCAGATGCAGCAGTCAACATCAATTCACAAAAATACATAAAAAACCTGATATTCAGCACTAAACTTCTCTTACAGAATAAATCCGCAAACTACAATCGCAAAAAGCGCTACCGCATCAACGAGTGCTGCTGCAATAATCATGTTCATACGAATATCTCCGGCTGCTTCGGGCTGACGGGCAATACCTTCCATGGCCGACGCTCCAATATTACCGATACCAATACCTGCTGCAATGGCTGCCAGTCCTACACCAATACCGGCTCCTAATTTTGCTAATCCTGCTCCTGCAGCTGCCTGTAATAAAATTGATAGTAACATAATTTTAATTTTTAGCCCTAAAGCGGCCAAAGCGGCTCTAAGACGTGGTTTTTATTAATTTATTATTTCTAAATATACTAAATTCAAATAAATAATCCTTTAAATACCCTCTTATTGGAATTTAAGGAGTTTTTTTAATGACATGATGCGGCTCTACCCTTGCCAGTCCGATAAAAACCGCCGATAACATTGTAAAAATATAAGCCTGAATATAAGCTACAAGCAATTCTACAAAACTTATGAAAACACTGAATATTACCGACAATACCGTCATACTTGTATTCATTGCCTGTCCCATGCTTACAGTTACAAATATTAATGCCGTAAGTCCCAAGATAATAGAGTGTCCGGCCAAAATATTGGCAAAAAGACGAATCATCAATGCAAATGGTTTTGTAAATATACCAACAAGCTCAATAACAGGCATAAATGGAACAGGAAACTTTAACCACATTGGCACATCCGGCCATAATATTTCTTTCCAATATTCTTTCGACCCTTTAATATTGACAATCAGAAAAGTACAAATCGCCAGAACAAAAGTTATGGCGATATTACCAGTCACGTTGGCTCCCCCCGGAAATATCGGAATCAATCCCAATAAATTATTAATGAAAACAAAGAAAAACACCGTCAGTAAATAGGGGGCATATTTTCTGTATTGTTTTCCAACGCAAGGTTTTATCACATCGTCATTGATACTTACTATGAACATCTCCATCATGGCTACAAAACCTGTTTTGGGTGCAAATCCTTTCTTTTTATACGATCTGGAAACCGACAGAATAATCAGGATGAGCAACAAACTGCTGAATAACAATGAAAACACATTTTTTGTAATAGAAATATCGAAGGGCTTAACCTGACTGCCATTGGCACCTGTTTCTACAATTTTTCCCTTGTAAACTCCTTCGGTAGCTATTATAAAGCCATCGTGCGAATGCCCGCCATGAAATTTCGATGACATAAAAACATGCCAACCTGTTGTATTGCTGTAAACAATTACAGGCAAAGGGATAGAAATATGTCGATCACCAATGGTAGTGATATGCCACTGATAGGAGTCCGAAACATGTTCGAGAATAAACTCTCTCACATTAAGTTCTTTATTGTCATTGGAAGATGCTACAGCCTGAGAATTGACGAACGATAACATGAACGCCCCCACCAGGAGAATATATATTTTCAGGTATCGACTCATTTGCGTTCCTTTTTTAATTGTTTTTCGAAACTATAAAACACAAAAGTTTCGAACAGAAGATACAGCATATAAAAAGCTGCAAAAACGATAATAAATGGTTTCAATGGAGTATGGAGCACCAATAAATAAATGAGCGCCATAATTCCTGCAATTACCATTTTCAATAATTTTAGCAACATATACACATTCACTAATTTACGTGGATTGGTTTTATCCAATCGGTACAGAGTCTGTACCAACACAATACCCGAAAAATAAAACACAAGAGGTATAAAAGGATACGCATCGATAGCACCAGTCGGTATCAATACCGTTTGCAACCACCAAAAGCCCCAGGCTGCAACCAGCATGAGGAAAGTAAAAAGAACAACAACTTTAGTCCTTAGTTCTTTCATTTTATATTCATTAGTTCGGTACAAACAATCACCTCATTTTTCTTCACTTCCACAAAACCGCTTTCAATCAGCAGATCAGTCACCCCGTTCATATCTCTGAAAGTAACACTCCCTTTTCCTAACGAAGAAATAAGCGCTGCATGATAGTCAAGTATTGTAAACGAACCTGACAATCCGGGCAAAGTGACTACTTCCACTTCGCCTGAGAAAAACAATTTTTCCGGAGTATAAATAGTCAGTTTCATACTATATCTACTTTCCTGTGGTTAGTTGTTTACTGATTTACGAGCCTGTTTCATCAACTGATGCCCTTTGGCAATGGCTTCGTCAATTGTTCCTACATTCAGGAAAGCCATCTCCGGCAATTCGTCTAACTGTCCATCGAGTATCATTTTAAATCCGCGGATAGTTTCAGCTATTGGCACCATTACGCCCGGAACTCCTGTAAACTGCGCCGCCATAGCAAAGGGTTGCGAAAGGAAACGTTGCACTTTACGGGCACGATTCACCGTCATGCGGTCCTCGTCCGACAATTCCTCCATCCCCAGAATGGAAATAATATCCTGCAATTCTTTGTTGCGTTGAAGTATTTGTTTGACCCGCTGGGCTGTTTCATAATGTTCCTCACCCAATACAATCGGATTTAGGATACGCGATGTGGAATCGAGTGGATCCACAGCTGGGAATATGCCCAACTCTGCAATTTTACGACTCAATACCGTAGTGGCATCAAGATGCGTAAATGTTGTAGCCGGAGCCGGATCGGTAAGGTCATCAGCGGGAACATACACCGCTTGTACTGAAGTAATGGATCCGCTTTTTGTAGAAGTAATACGTTCCTGCATACGTCCCATTTCGGTAGCCAGCGTGGGTTGATAACCTACAGCCGATGGCATTCGACCCAACAAGGCCGAAACCTCGGAACCTGCCTGCGTAAAACGGAAAATATTATCGATAAAAAACAAAATATCACGTCCACCTTCTTCTCCATTGTCTCTGAACGACTCAGCAACTGTGAGCCCCGACAAAGCTACCGAAGAACGGGCACCCGGAGGTTCGTTCATCTGACCAAACACCAGGCTTGCCTGCGACTGCTCCACTTCGCTGTAATCTACTTTCGAAAGATCCCAGTTTCCTTCGTCCATGCTCTTTTTGAATTCTTCACCATAACGGATAACGCCCGACTCAATCATTTCACGAAGCAAATCATTGCCTTCACGCGTACGTTCGCCCACACCGGCAAAAACAGAGAAACCACTGTGACCCTTGGCAATATTATTGATCAATTCCATGATAATAACAGTTTTGCCCACTCCGGCACCACCAAAAAGTCCGATTTTTCCACCCTTCACATAAGGTTCAAGTAAATCAATGACCTTGATCCCGGTGAAAAGCACTTCATCGCTGGTAGTAAGTTCTTCGAATTTAGGCGGTTCGCGATGAATTGGGTAAGACCCTGCTTTATCAAGCGGTTTCATCCCATCAATCGAATCGCCAATTACATTCATCAATCGGCCTTTCACCTGATTGCCTACCGGCATTGAAATAGGCCGTCCCAAGGCAACAGCTTTCAATCCCCGACTAAGTCCATCCGTAGAATCCATGGCGACACATCGCACAGTATTTTCGCCGATATGCTGCTGAACTTCAACAATTAACTCATTCCCATTCTGTCTTTTTATACTTAAAGCATCATTGATGGAAGGCAATCTTAACTCACCTTTTTCATCTGCTTTAAAAAACACATCAACTACGGGACCAATGATCTGTGAAATATGTCCTGAAAATTCTGACATTACTTATTTTTTTTTGTTGGGTCTGTATCTGTTTTGAAAGTACAAAAGTACTCAAAATTAAATTATTGAAGTTGAGATTTAACACAAATAAACCTCTGAATACAAATATAAAACTATCATTTAGCTCTCTAATCAAGCTTAAGCACTTCTAAGAATGCCTTTTGAGGAACTTCTACATTCCCGATTTGCTTCATACGTTTTTTACCTTTTTTCTGTTTTTCAAGCAGTTTACGTTTACGGCTGATATCACCACCATAACATTTGGCAGTAACGTCCTTACGGACAGCCTTTATCGTCTCACGCGAAATTATTTTCGCGCCTATAGCTGCCTGAATAGCAATATCAAATTGCTGACGCGGGATCAATTCTTTCAACTTTTCGCACATGCGTTTACCAAGTGGAACGGCATTATCAAAATGAATTAAACACGAAAGTGCATCCACGGGTTCACCGTTCAGCAAAATATCCAAACGAATCAACTTGGACGGACGAAAACCGCTCATGTGATAATCAAACGAAGCATATCCTTTCGAAATACTTTTCAGCCGATCATAGAAATCGAACACAATTTCGCCCAAAGGCAAATCATAAATCAACTCCATGCGATTGCCCGAAATATAATTTTGTTTCACCAATTCACCACGTTTTCCTAAGCAAAGTGTCATGATCTGACCGATAAAGTCAGTTCGTGTTATAATCGACGCTCTGATGTAAGGCTCTTCGATACGATCGATAGACATAATGTCGGGCAAGCCAGATGGATTATGCACCTCAATCAAATCACCTTTATTGGTGTAAACTTTGTACGATACGTTGGGAACCGTTGTAATTACGTTCATATCGAACTCACGATCAAGTCGTTCCTGAATAATTTCCATGTGGAGCATACCCAAAAATCCGCAGCGGAATCCAAAACCAAGTGCAGCCGACGATTCAGCTTCAAAAGTCAACGAAGCATCATTCAGCTGAAGTTTCTCTATTGAAGCACGTAAATCTTCGAAATCTTCTGTTTCAATAGGATAAACACCGGCAAAAACCATTGGTTTTACTTCCTCAAATCCATCAATATGTTTTTCGCAGGGACGTTTTACATGCGTAATGGTATCACCCACTTTTACTTCTTTCGAGGTTTTGATTCCGGAAATGATATAACCCACATTACCCGCACTAAGCGACTTTGTGGGCGACATTTCTAGTTTAAGAACACCTATTTCATCGGCAAAATACTCTTTTTCGGTATTCACAAACTTTACAAAATCACCCTTATTGATGGTTCCGTTTTCAATTTTAAAATACGCAATAATACCGCGGAATGAATTGAATACAGAATCAAATATTAAACATTGGAGTGGCGCATCAGGATCGCCCTTGGGAGCTGGCACACGGGTAACAATGGCTTCCAAAATTTCAGGAATTCCCATTCCGGTTTTTCCACTGGCACGCAAAATATCTTCGGGCTTGCAGCCAATCAATTCTATAATCTGATCTTCAACTTCGTCGGGCATGGCATTGTCCATGTCCATTTTATTCATGATAGGAATAATTTCCAAATCATGTTCCAATGCCATATACAAATTCGAAATAGTCTGCGCCTGAATACCCTGAGTAGCATCAACGATCAGCAAAGCACCCTCACAGGCAGCAATAGAGCGGGAAACCTCGTAAGAGAAATCCACGTGCCCCGGCGTATCTATTAAATTAAAAATATAATCTTCACCATTCAAACGATAATTCATTTGTATAGCGTGACTTTTTATTGTAATTCCCCGTTCCCTTTCAAGGTCCATATTATCAAGCACCTGTGCTTGCATTTCCTTACCGGCAACGGTGTTGGTGTATTCAAGCAGGCGATCGGCTAATGTACTCTTACCATGGTCAATATGAGCGATAATGCAAAAATTGCGGATTCTGTTCATTCGTAATTTTTATAATTTTATTTTGGACTGCAAAAATACAAAAAAACAGGCAGACAGCCAAAATGATTTTTTTTCGACTATAACACTACCTGTTTTAAATGAATCATTTGTGAATTAAATATTTACGTTTCAGTAACTTTAGCTCCTAATTGTCGTTGAGTTTCGCGCATGGCTTCTTCATCATCAGTAATAATCAGCAAAGAATCACCTTTTTCGAGCTGGGTATTTCCCCGTGGAATAAAGTATTTTTTGCTTCGCTTTACCATTACGAGCAGCGTTTTATCGGGCATCGAAACGTCCATCACCCGCCGGCCGTTTTTAAGCATTTCGTCATTCACGGTGATCTCGCACATCGCCGATTTTATTTCGTCCGAAAACTCCACATCGAATTCTTTCAATTGCCTTTTGGGCGGAACGGGCAATGATAATTTAAGTAAATGTGCCATACCCGACACCGTTGTCCCCTGTACCACCAATGATAAAATAGTGATAAAGAAAACGATATTGAAAATCATTTTTGCATTTGGCACTTCGCTTATCCACGGATAAGTGGCAAAGATGATAGGCACCGCCCCACGCAATCCTACCCACGAAGTAAAAAGCCGGGCTTTAAAACTCATATTTTTAAATGGTAACAAGGATAAAAATACGGAGATAGGACGAGAAAAAAGAATCATAAAAAACCCGATTAAAATCCCCACACCTGCCACTGGAATCAACTCTGAAGGATTCACGAGCAAACCAAGCGTAAGGAACATCACAATCTGGAAAAGCCAGGTAAGTCCATCGAAAAATTTAAGTGTACTACGTTTGTGTACAAATCGGTGATTCCCTATCATCAATCCACCTGCATACACCGCCAAATATCCGTTTCCACCTATAAAATCAGTAAATCCGAACAAAAAGAACATGACAGTAAGCAACAATACCGAATACAAAGCATCATTGTCGAGGTTTATTCTGTTAATTAACTTCACCGCCATTTTCCCAATCAGGAATCCGCCCAAAGCTCCTATTATCAATTGCTTTAAAAACATAAGCGCAATCTCCCAGCCACTGATATCGGGCGTTTGAAGCAACTGAATCAGCACGATGGTCAACATAAACGCCATTGGATCATTACTTCCACTCTCCAGTTCGAGCAGGGGACGGAGATTTTCTTTCAACGACAAGCCCTTCGAACGAAGTATTGCAAAAACAGATGCTGAATCGGTGGACGACATAACACTTGCCAACAACAATGATTCCAGCAAACTGAATGTTACTGAATGGATAATGTTGTTGGTAAGCCAATAAATAAACAATCCGGTAATGAGAGCGGTGAGCAGCACACCCACTGTGGCAAGCACTATCCCTTTTACTGCAATAGGCTTTATCTCAGAAAAGCGGGTATCCATTCCCCCCGAAAATAAAATAATATTCAATGCAAAAACACCTATATATTGTGCTATTTTGGGCGAGCTAAACTGTAATCCCAAACCATCGCTGCCCGCTGCAAATCCGATAAAGAGAAAAAGCAGCAACACCGGAACGCCAAATCGATAGCCCGACTTACCTACTATTAAACTAAAAAACAGCAATATCGAAGCAATAAGCAAAAAAAGTTCTATGGTTATATTCATTCAAAAAAAAAATTAAATTGACTGTAAACATTATGAAACCAACATGATCAAAGATTTTGGACTCACAAAGGCATGTTTAGTAATGTCTTTGTTCTTTGTTCCCAAATTTAAAAAGTTGAAAAAGTAATTTACACGAAAATAGTTAAAATTAAAACATCTACAAAAATACTTATTTGAAACCAAATCAAGGTATTAATTCCTCTAAAAAAACACAAATATAATTTGAGGATAATTTTTTTTCATAAAATTGAATTTTTAGTTTTGCAAATTAAAAAAAAGCCCTATCTTTGCACTCGCAAAACAAAAGAGGTACCATAGCTCAGTTGGTAGAGCAAAGGACTGAAAATCCTTGTGTCCCCGGTTCGATTCCTGGTGGTACCACTTACAAAACGAAAACGCAGCTGATAATCAATCAGTTGCGTTTTTCTTTTTTACTATTTGCACCACACACAAATACGGCACAAAAAAAAACTCTAAACACTCATCACAATTACATTGCGCTAAATATTTAAAGTTTTCCTTAGAACGTGACGATTAAAGTCTCCTGTGTACTACTGCCTATTAACTGATAATCATTTTATGTCCCTTGCCATGAAGGTTAACAATGTTTATTTTTTCATCTTTGCCTAATAATTTACGCAATTTACAGATATAGACATCCATACTTCTTGATGTACGGAAATTGTCTTCTCTCCAGATAGTAGTTAAAATGTATTTACGTTCCAGAAATGTATTGGCATTTGCTGCAAGTAAAACAAGTAAATAGGATTCCTTTCCGGTAAGTTTTACCGATTCGTTTTTTGAAATCAGCAGTCGTTTTTCTACATCGAATGTAAATGATCCGATTTTGTAGGATGGAACGCTCATAAGAGCTTTCAAGGTGTCATCCAATCCAAGAAGAACGAGTTTTTCAGTTTCGATTTTCATATTCCTGTTTGTTTTTAGTGAGTTGTGATAGATAGTTTATTATTGCTTTTTTGTGTTTTTCTAATTGTGTGAAATAAAAAACAGCAGGTCATTAGCTCATGAATGCTGAGCAATTTTCATTTCAAAACATATGATTCATAATGAACTGTATAATGTAAACATTTTGTTAAAAAGAAAGTTCAATAAAACTTTGACATTTTCTGTTTTTTTTACATAAATACCAAAACAAATTTATTTTTAATTGACAAATGAGTTGAACCATTAAAAATCAACGCTTCATATTATTTAATTTTTTTATTATAACAATATAAATGTTCATTTTGTTTTTTATGCTAATATAAAACAAATATTTACAAATTTATCGCGCTATTGCTCAAGTTTAAAGCATCTTAAATTTGCAACAAGTACTTTATATTGAAAATTTAGCCCATAGTAAAGCAGAACAGGCTTCAGTTTATATCGATGTCAACACATAGGTTTCGTTTGCCGCTGTTTCAAATTCAATTAAATAAAAGTCATTCTCCGTTTTTACCGACTGCTGCCCTGTTGCTTTAAGTTCGACAGGAAGCAGAGTAACGATACGGCACAATTTTCCACTTTTCGATTGAATTGTAGCTTTTTTTAATGAATGCTCATCCCATTGCAGCGAAATCTCAAAATTACCACGCGCTTTGAGCCCATTTACTTCTCCTACAGTCCATACCGCCGGCAACGCCGGCAGAAGGCGGACTTCTGTTTCGTCGGACTGCAACAACATCTCAGCAACGGCTGCTGTTCCTCCGAAATTACCATCAATCTGGAAAGGCGGATGTGCATCAAACAAATTCGGATAAGTGCCACCTCCGGTTCTTTTGTCGATGCCTTTATATTCATCCGGATCGACATACCTCAGCAGTTCTCGATACATTTTATACGCTCTGTCGCCATCCCATAACCTTGCCCAGAGATTTATCCGCCAACCTTTGGACCAGCCTGTAGTTTCGTCTCCTTTTATCTCCAAAGCCACACGCGATGCCTGTGCCAATTCGGGTGATTTTACAGGTGAGATGTGATTGCCGGGATGCAGACCGAACAAATGGGACTGATGCCTGTGTTTAGGATCTTCATCTGTCCAGTCGTGGTACCATTCCTGCAAGCTACCATCCCGCCCAATCTGATAGGGATACAAACGAGACAAAGCATCGCCCACCGAATCGGAAAAAGCATTGTCGACTTTGAGAATTTTAGTGGCCATTAAAACCTGCGAGAACAGCGTTCGGATCATTGCCAAATCGGCTGTAGCACCATACAAAGTTGAACCTTTCAACCCGCCGGGGGTAATGTACTTATTTTCTGGTGAAGTAGAGGGCGAAGTTATAAGGTTTCCTTTTCCGTCGTCGACCAACCAATGCAAACAAAACTCGGCTGCTCCTTTCATCAATGGATAGCCTTTCCGGCGAAGAAAATCTTCGTCCATAGTAAACTGATAATGCTCCCACAGATGTGTACTTATCCACGTTCCGCCCATATTCCAGCAAGCCCACGAAGGATCGCCTTCGCCAAAATTCCCTACCGGATTGCTCATGGCCCAAATATCGGAATTATGCGCCAGGCACCAGCCTTTGCAACCATAGAAATTACGGGCAGTTATAGCACCGGTTTTCGACACATTATCGATAAACCCAAGCAACGAACGATGCATTTCGGATAAATTGCAAACTTCGGCCGCCCAATAATTTTCCTCTACATTGATATTGGTAGTGTAATTACTGCTCCATGGCGGACGCATGTATGGATTCCAGATGCCTTGCAAGTTAGCCGGCACTCCTGGCGTACGCGAACTCGAAATCAATAAATATCTTCCGAAATTGAAATAAAGTATTTCAAGGTTTTTATCTTCTTTTCCCGTTGCGTATCGTTTCAAACGTTCGTCGAGTGGCAATTCAGGGGCATCTGAGCTGCCGAGCCGAAGAGACACCCGATTGAAATAAGTCTGGTAATCATCCACATGTCGCTTTTTTAGCTCATCCGAATGCTTTTTGAAAGCATTCCGCATATTGGTTGCAGCCAACGCCGCATCGTCGCGTCCTTCGGTAGCCGGATTTTTATCAAATCCATTGAAACTGGTAGCAATACTGATGTAAAGAACAGCCTCCGTCGCATTTTTTACACCAATGGTTGAATCAGTTTGAACAACCGATCCACCTTTGTTTTTTATTTTATACATCGTTGTAAACCGCGTGCCCCTTTGCCGGTCGAACACCACAGCACCTTTCTCCTTAGCCACATAACTTGGCTCGGCATGTACAGGTGCGTTTCCACTGGCAGTTAGGATTTTATTTTTCACTTTAACGCTGTTGTTCAACTGACTATTGAACCGAACATCAAAATTCAACGCTTTCTTTTTATCAGCCTTCATTTTAACAACAAAGATCTGGTCGGGGTACGAAACAAAATACTCACGTTCAAAATTCACCCCGTCAACACTATATTTCACTTTTGAAACTGCATTTTTCAAATCAAGTTCCCGTTGATAAACTCTATATTCTCCCGCATGATCAAAATCAATCAAAAGCGTTCCGAGTGGCGCATAGGACTGCGAAAAAGACCCCTGCAATTTTTTATTCAGCTGCTCGGCCAAAGCATAATCTTCGTTTTTAAGCGCTTGGCGAATGGCAGGTATATTCCTCCAGGCCTCAGGGTTCATGTTCGGATCAACGGGTTCTCCTGTCCAAAGTGTTGCATCATTCAGATAAATTTTTTCTCTGTCGGGCGAACCAAATACAGTAGCCCCCATCTTACCGTTGCCCAGTACGATGGTTTCTTCGAAAAACTGTGCAGGCTTATTGAACCACAATCGGTCAGGAGTAGCGGAGTATAAAAAATTGAGTGCTGTTGTTATAACTACAGCACTAATCATCAAGTTTATCTTTCTCATATATGGAATAGTCCTTTAAATATTGATGCGTTATGATTAGAACGAAAATATATTTTTTACAAATATACAAAATGCAAAACAATTAACAAAATTTCTAATTACGGCCTACATCTGTTCAGCAAGATTTTCTTTAAAAATCAAAATATTATTAATAACGAGTAGATAAATTAGCCAACTTGTGGTTCACAATTAAAACTACCGGGAAGCATTAAAAAAAATCAAAAAACCGTCTTACCCCAAATCAAATCGAGGTAAAACGGTTATTAAAAACATATTATCTTAATTTTTAAGCCTTTTTTTACAAAAACGAAAAAATAATTAATCTTTAAATTTCGCCGATAAAAACTCGCGGTTCAAACGTGCAATGTGCGAAATGGAAATTGCTTTCGGACATTCAGCTTCGCAAGCGCCTGTGTTTGTACAGTTTCCAAAACCGAGTTCATCCATTTTAGCAACCATTACTTTAGCACGATGAGCTGCTTCCACTTTTCCTTGTGGCAATAATGCCAACTGGCTTACTTTAGCTGCAACGAAAAGCATGGCAGAACCGTTTTTACAAGCCGCAGCACAAGCGCCACAACCAATACAGGAGGCGGCATCCATAGCTTCGTCGGCATATACTTTCGAAATTGGAATTGCATTACCATCGGGCACACCACCAGTGTTAACCGACACATAACCACCTGCCTGAATAATTTTATCGTAAGCGCCGCGATCGACCATCAAATCCTTGATAACAGGGAAAGCTGCCGAACGCCAGGGTTCAACGGTGATGGTTTCGCCATCTTTGAAACGACGCATGTGCAACTGACAGGTAGTTGTTTCACCATCCAAACCATGTGGGTGACCATTGATATACAAACTACACATACCACAGATACCTTCGCGACAATCGTGATCGAAAACGATAGGTTCTTTACGTTCTTTTACTAATTTTTCGTTCAACACGTCCAACATTTCAAGAAATGAACTGTCGATGGACACATTTTCCATTTTATAGGTCACAAATTCGCCTTTAGCTTTCGGACCGGCCTGACGCCATATTTTAAGCGTTACATTTATACTTTTTTCCATATATGAAGCCCCCTTTAACTCCCCCAAAGGGGGAAAATTGAAGTTACTAACTTTATTTTAATGATATTGACTATTTATATAAAAGCTCTTTTAAGTCCCCTTTTGGGGGATTTAGGGGGCTTTACGCTTTATAATTACGTTGTTGACGGTGAATAAATTCATAATCCAACGCTTCTTTAAGCAATGTTGGTTCTTCACCTTCTCCGTTAAATTTCCAACACGATGCAAACGAGAATTCTTCGTCGTTACGAAGCGCTTCTCCTTCAGGTGTCTGATATTCTTCACGGAAGTGACCACCACACGATTCTTCACGCATCAGCGCATCGCGAGCCATCAATTCTCCAATTTCAATAAAGTCGGCTACACGCAATGCTTTTTCAAGTTCAACATTCAAATCGCTACTTACTCCGGGCACATAAACTCTTGTCCAGAATTCAGTACGAATGGCTTTAATTTTCTCTAAAGCAATTTGTAAACCTTCTTTGTTACGTCCCATTCCTACAAAATCCCACATAACCAATCCCAATTCGCGGTGGATAGAATCTACTGATTTATCTCCCTGAATTTTCATGATTTTTTCGATTTTTGTCTTGACAGCTTTTTCAGCTTCAGTGAATTCAGGAAGATCAGTACTCATGCGAGGTACCTGAATCTGATCGGCCAAATAATTCTGAATTGTATAGGGCAATACAAAATAGCCGTCGGCCAATCCCTGCATCAATGCAGAAGCTCCCAGCCGGTTAGCTCCGTGATCAGAGAAGTTAGCTTCACCAATACAGAACAATCCTTTTACCGAAGTCTGTAGTTCGTAATCAACCCAAATTCCACCCATTGTGTAGTGAATGGCTGGATAAATCATCATCGGCATTTTATATGGATTTTCGTCAACGATTTTTTCGTACATCTGAAAAAGGTTTCCGTAACGGGCACGGATAGTGTCTTCACCTAAACGTTCGATGGACGAAGAGAAATCGAGATAAACAGCCAAACCGGTGTTACCAACACCAAAACCGGCATCGCAACGCTCTTTTGCTGCACGTGATGCTACGTCACGCGGAACAAGGTTACCAAAAGCAGGATAACGACGCTCCAGATAATAATCGCGTTCGTCTTCTTTCAAGTCGGTTGCTTTTTTCTTTCCTGCGCGGATCGCTTCAGCATCTTCTTTTTTCTTTGGCACCCAAATGCGTCCATCGTTTCGAAGTGATTCCGACATCAAAGTTAATTTTGATTGAAAATCGCCGTGAACAGGGATACAGGTTGGGTGAATCTGAGCATAAGCCGGATTTGAAAAATAAGCTCCTTTTTTATACATCTGAACAGCTGCCGAAGCATTCGAAGTCATTGCATTGGTGGAAAGGAAGAAAGTATTTCCGTAACCTCCCGACCCGACAACTACTGCATGAGCAAAGAAACGTTCTGTTTTTCCGGTCACCAAATTTCGGGCAATAATACCACGGGCACGACCATCAACCACTACAACGTCCAACATTTCGTAACGCGAATATAATTTCACGGCGCCTTTGCCAATCTGACGACTCAATGCTGAGTAAGCGCCTAATAACAATTGCTGTCCTGTTTGACCTTTTGCATAAAAAGTACGTGAAACCTGAGCTCCACCAAACGAACGATTGTCTAATAAACCGCCGTATTCGCGGGCAAAAGGAACACCCTGTGCCACACATTGATCAATAATACTGTTCGATACTTCTGCCAAACGATACACATTGGCTTCGCGGGCACGGTAATCGCCACCTTTGATTGTATCGTAGAAAAGACGGTAAACTGAGTCACCATCATTTTGATAATTTTTAGCTGCATTGATACCGCCCTGCGCTGCAATGGAATGAGCACGTCGGGGTGAATCCTGAATACAGAAGTTCAATACATTAAATCCAAGTTCAGCAAGGGATGCAGCAGCCGAGGCTCCTGCTAATCCTGTTCCCACCACAATAATGTCGAGGCGACGTTTGTTGGCCGGGTTTACTAATTTTTGGTGAGCTTTATAATTGCTCCACTTTTCGGCTAATGCTCCCGCAGGGATTTTAGCATCTATTTTAGTTGCATCTACCACAGTAGATTCTTCTTTCTTTGCCATAATATAATTTCTGTTTTTTCAATTTTGTGGTTATACAATCCAGTTAGTTCCGCCACCCAATAAAAAGTAAACGGGAATAGAGATAAACATTAAAATGATAAGAGTAGCAATAACGTTAGCAATAACTTTTACGCGTGGCAACCAGGTGCCATTATTTAATCCGAGCGAGTGCAATGCACTCCATACGCCATGAGTAAGATGTAACCACAATGCAGAAAGCCATACAATGTAAACGATGGAATAAATCGGCTGACTGAAATAATACTGTATCCAGTAAGCGCCATTAGCGGCATTGGCAAGTAATTCTTCTTCAACATGCCCTCCCATTTTGTGGGTGATCTCAATTAGCTGCATTTTAGCCCAGAACTGATAAAGGTGTAATACCATAAAACCGAGGACGATAACTCCCAAAACAAGCATGTTTTGAGAAGCAAAACTTACACCTTCCTGTTTTTTGTTCACAGCATAGCGTATGTTTCCACGTGCTTTGCGGTTCTGGAAAGTGAGGTACAAAGCATAAAGGATATGCACCACAAAACCAATTGCCAACACTTTGGTTCCGACTAAAGCATACCAGTTAGCGCCCAAAAACTCGCAAATCATGTTATAAGCTTCGCGCGAAAACAACACAACGAAGTTCATAGTGCCATGAAACAGTAAAAACAATACGAGGAACACCCCCGAGATACTCATAATGAGCTTTCGCCCAATCGATGAATCAATTAACCACATAGATTTTTGTTTTAGTTTGTATTATAGTTATTTGTATGTTAAATCGTCTAAGTTCTTGCTCAGGTACAACTGCCGTGCTCATGCAAAACAAACCACTGATTACAAGATCATTTATCAAAAATTAATCATTCTTGTATTTTTACGCAAAATTAATCAAAATCCCGGAGAACACAAATAAATACGGAAAAATTTCTTTAATAAAAAGGAAACCCTTATCTTCATTTATTTAGGCTGTCCTTCATCCAGCACTTCGCCAATAAGCGTGGCCGATGAAGCCGAAAGAATTCGAACCCGAATAAATTCCCCGATATGTCGACCTTCACGCGGAAAAATCACCACCTTGTTTTGCGATGTGCGACCATAGAGTTGCTCTTTTGAGCGTTTTGAAAAGCCCTCTACCAACACTTCGAAAACTTTGCCAATATCATTGTGATTGCTCTGATTAGCTACTTCGTTTTGCAAAGCAATAATTTCACTCAGCCTGCGAATTTTTATTTCCTCAGGTACATTGTCGGGCATGCGTTTCGCGGCTACAGTACCCGGACGTTCGGAATACTTGAACATAAAAGCCATATCAAATTTCACTTCGCTCATCAGCGACAATGACTCGAGATGATCCTCTTCTGTTTCGTCGGAAAAACCACAGAAAATATCTGTACCTATGGCTATGTCCGGAATTATGCGGCGCATGGCGGCTACACGATCGAGATACCATTCACGGGTATATTTACGATTCATCAGTTGCAGAATCTTATTACTCCCCGACTGCACCGGCAAATGAATAAATCTACATATATTCGGATATTTAGCGATTACCTCCAGGGTTTCGTCGGTCATATCTTTTGGATGAGGGGACGTAAAACGGATACGCATATTGGGTACCATTTCGGCAATAACACTCAGCAGTTCGGGAAATTCAATTACACGTCCATCTTCCTGAATAAATTTGTAGGAGTTGACGGTTTGTCCAAGCAAAGTCACTTCTTTGTAGTTTTTCGATTCCAGATCGCGTATTTCGTTCAAAATACTTTGCAAATCCCGGCTTCGTTCACGTCCCCGTGTGTAGGGCACAATACAATAAGTACAAAACTTATCGCAACCACGCATGATGGATACAAAACCGGAAATAGATGCGCCAATACGGGTAGGAAGCACATCCTTGTAAGTCTCCGTTTTCGATAATTCCACGTTTATGGCTTTTTCGCCACTTTCCACCGAGTTGATCAGATTTGGAATATCAAGATAAGCATCAGGACCCACAACGATATTCACACCATGGTCTGTGATCAGTTCGTCTTTTACACGTTCGGCCATACAACCTATCACACCAACAATCAGTTTCTTGTTTTTTCGCTTCAGCGACTGAAAGTATTTAAGGCGTTGCAGCACTCTCTGTTCGGCATTATCGCGCACCGAACAGGTATTTACAAAAATAGCATTTGCATCAGCAATGTTTTCGGTCAGTTCAAAACCATCCATCTCCATAATCGATGCTACCACTTCACTATCGGCCACATTCATTTGGCAACCGTAAGTTTCGATAAAAAGTTTTTTGTCGTTCAACGCGGATTTAGAGTCCGGAGAAACAACTGTTTGTTCGTTCATATTCGTTGATATTATATTTTTAATGACACACAAAGGTACATTTTCTATTCAAAATACAAAAATAGAACTCTTTAACACTATTTAACTAACTAATTGTACATTATACACTTAATTCATAATGAGTAATTTAAAACATATATAAATAAGTAACACTGCTTAAAACAAAAAAAAGTAAATTTTTATTTAAACAAATCACTTGCACAGAATAAAAAAAGTATGCAAATTTGCAAGTGTAAACAAACAGATAAATTTTTCATAGTTAAGGTTTAGGTTAAAATGTGCAATGGGTGGCTGTGAAGTTACCCATTGTTTTTTTATAATTAAAACCCAAAACATTTTCTATTTCAAAAGGTTTGCTTATATTTGCCGTACACTTAAAATCGGATTTCATGGACAGTTTTGGCGATTATATTTATCTCATCTTAATTGCAATAGCAGCACTCAGCGGCATTTTTAAGAAAAAAAAAGAGAAACCCGTCCCTTTGGACGATACGGATTCAACACCGGACGATTTTGAAGACATTTTGAAGGAACTGATGCCCGAAAAAAATGTGCCTCCAACTGCTCAGCCGATACCCATCAACGACAGTAAAGCAAAAGCCAACACCACCATTCTTTCGTACGAAAATACAACTGATTTCAGCAAATTGAAAGCAAAAAAGCACGTCAACAGACAACCATCTGAAAATCAAATGCGTGAGACAGAAAAACTAATACTCGACGAAGAAAGAGATGCCGAAAATCAAATAACAATGCATACACCTGCGGACGCCAGAAAAGCCTTTATTTATGCTGAAATCTTTAATAAAAAATACTGATTCCGAAATAAATACACAAAAAACTGCTTTTAAACACAAACAATTTGTTTGTTTCTAAAAAAATAGCTTGTATATTTGCAAAAGATTAAATTATATTACTAAGAGTTCCGGCATACTGTCGGAATTCTTTTTTGTTTACACATTATAAAAAAGGAGAAAAAATTATGGCAGTAACTTATATGACCGCAGATGGTTATAAGAAATTAGTAGAGGATTTGTATGCGCTTGAAAGTGTAGAACGTCCTGCCATTTCAAAACAGATTGCGGAGGCTCGGGACAAAGGCGATCTATCGGAAAATGCCGAATACGATGCTGCTAAAGAGGCCCAAGGTATGCTCGAAATGAAAATTTCATTATTGAAAGAAACCATTGCATCGGCTCGTATGATCGACGAATCGAAAATAAATACGAACGAAGTCCAGATCATGACCCGTGCTAAAATTAAAAACACAAAAACGGGACAAATCATGACCTATATGATCGTGTCGGAAAGCGAAGCCAACCTGAAAGAAGGAAAACTATCGGTTACAACACCCATAGCCAAAGGTTTGCTCGGCAAAAAAATAGGCGAAAAAGCATCGATAACTGTCCCATCGGGCATTATGGAATTCGAAATCATTGAGATCTCGATTTAATCGGCGAGACAAAACAAACAAATCATTAGCGATAAAATAAAATGACAATATTCAGCAGAATAATAGCAGGTGAAATTCCATGCTACAAAATTGCGGAAGATGAAAATTATTTCGCATTCCTCGATATTCATCCTTTGACCAAAGGACATACACTTGTGATTCCCAAACTGGAAGAAGATTATATTTTCGGGCTCGACGATGCTTCTTTGAGCGGCTTGATGCTTTTTGCAAAGAAAGTAGCCATCGCCATCGAAAAGTCAGTTCCATGCGTAAGGGTTGGCGTAGCTGTCATCGGCCTTGAAGTTCCTCATGCCCATCTCCATCTGATTCCGATCAACGAAGAATCGGACATGAATTTCAGCAACTCAAAACTCAACCTGAGCGCGGAGGAAATGAATGTTATTGCGGAAGAAATCAGAAAAGAATTTTGACTTTTTTCCATTATTATAAAGCCGTATTTCAAAAAAAAGAAATACGGCTTTATTTTTTAGTTCACATTATAAAATGGTGAAAAATCTCTTTCTGAAAACATTAGCAAAAGAAATCGCATAAACTTATCCCGACATCTGCTTGCGAATAGATTTCGTTCATTCAGCAAAATTTAGGATTCATAAAACACAATACATTGGTTTACACATATTTATATTCAACTTTCAGAAAGAAACAAGATCGTAAAACATATGAATCAAAGCAACTGAATAAAAATACTTTACAAACATCAGTCAGGAACATTACAAATTTAATTCTGTCGGAAATGAAAAACCTTATTAAATTTTAATTCATCTTTCTTTCATCAAAAAGAAACTCATAGATACCTCTTGTTTATTTTACGGCAGTTTTATTGATCAGTAGTTCGGCTCTCGTGAGCGCTTCACTAATATTACTGCAAATATTCTCGGCACCCAGCAAATCCTCTATTCCTACCTTCACCAAAACCGAACGTACATTTTCCGTTACGCCCGAAAGCAATATCTGTGTCTTGTCCTTGGCCGAGATACGAATAAAATTTTCGAGGTTATGAGAACCTGTAGAATCAATAAAAGGTACTTTGCGCATTCGGATAATACGCACCTTAGGCTTATCTCCTATTTGCTTCATTGTTTCCTCAAATTTGCTTGCCACCCCAAAGAAAAACGGACCTTCAATTTCGTAGACTTCAACTCCTGCAGGCAGTATGAGTCTTTCCGTATCCTGGTTATTTTCTACATAGTCATTCTCATCCACCTCATCTTTGAAAACAGAGATAGTGGTTGTTTCCGAAATCCGACGCAAAAACAAGATAACCGCAAGCAACAAACCAATTTCGATGGCGATTGTAAGATCGAAAATAACTGTAAGCATGAAAGTGGCCAACAAAACAGCTACATCTGATTTCGGATTCTTCATCAAGGCTTTAAATGTTCGCCATTCACTCATATTATAAGCCACAATCACTAACACTCCCGCCAGACAAGCCATAGGGATATGTTTAGTCAGATCGCCCAAAAACAACATAATAAGCAAAAGCACTACAGCATGAATAATCCCGGCGACAGGTGTTCGACCTCCGTTATTTATATTTGTCATGGTACGGGCAATGGCGCCTGTAGCAGGAATACCGCCAAAAATAGGAGCTACCACATTGGCCACACCCTGAGCAATCAATTCGGTGTTTGAATTGTGCTTGTCCCCAATCACCCCATCGGCCACAGTAGCCGAAAGAAGGGATTCAATCGCTCCCAGCATGGCTATTGTAAAGGCTGTAGGCAATAATTTTTCAATCACCGCAAAACTAATCTCAGGCGTATTGGCCGTAGGCAATGCCGAATTGATAGTGAATCGGTCGCCAATGGTTTCGATGCCCTGAACACCAAATTTATGCTTAAGAAAATATACAACAACAGTTACAAGAACGATAGCGATCAGAGATCCTGGTATTCTCTTTGAAACTTTTGGTGTAAGAGCAATGATCAATACCGATATTACGCCAACACCCACCGACCAGGGATTGATTGTATCGATAAACTGACCATAAGTGATCCATTTATGAATAAAATCTCCCGGCAGTTCTCCCGTTTGCATGCCAAACAAATCTTTTATCTGGGTGGTAAAAATGGTAAGTGCAATCCCACTGGTAAATCCAACGACTACGGGATACGGGATAAATTTTATTACACTTCCAAGTTTAAGCAAACCCATGGCAATCAGCATTACACCGGCTATCATAGTTGCGATGGCCAGACCGGTAACGCCAAACTCCTGCACAATGCCATACACTATTACAATAAAAGCCCCTGTAGGGCCTCCAATCTGAACTTTGCTTCCTCCGAGAAACGAAATAATAAACCCGGCAATCACAGCCGTAAACAAACCTTTTTCGGGAGTTACTCCCGAAGCAATACCAAAAGCAATGGCCAAGGGCAAAGCCACAATACCTACAATAATACCCGCCATTAAATCGGCATAAAACAACTCTTTTGAGTAATTTTTAAGCGTACTGAATAATTTTGGTTGAAAACGCATAACTTATTTTTTTTGAAATTTTCTGCAAAGGTAGTGCTTTTTAAGTAAAATTGTCCAACCAAATATTGTTCGACAGATTATATGGAACAATACTAAAGAACATGACAGATCTGTTTTTTCAACAAAAAAAGGTTGCTCGGTAAGAGCAACCTTTTTAAGTCTCTGATACGAAGAAATGATTTACAACATCATTTTCTGAATTTGGGTACCTACTTTTACAAGTACAACTCCTTTATTGCCAACAGCAATCGTATTAAGTCCATCTATTGTTGTTGCAGATTTAATTTTTTGACCTACAGCATTATAAACTTCTACCACCTGATTGGCTACTGCATCGAAAACAATGTTTCCATCTACAATACGAAGATGCAGTCCTGGATTCAATTCAGGTACTGATGTACCCAAAGTAGCCACCGACATTTCATCTGATAGTTCTGAAGAAACATTTGCATTTTTAGCTTTAACTGTGTAGTAGTAAGTTGTAGAAGTTGCCAAATCTGTCAAATCTTTACTGTTTGTTGATACCGTAAATGGTGACCCAGGAATAGGAGTTACAGTTACACCTCCTGTTGGCGCGAAGGTATGAGTACCTAAGTTATCAATGTAATCTTTAGCATGAACATCCCAATCAGCAGCATCGTAAATTGCTTTTGGTACGTTAGCTGAGCTTTTACGAATTAATGTTAAATCAGTCCCCCAACTAGGAGTTTCCTGATTAAAAATTCCCACTTCATCAATTTGAACTCCGTTTTTAAACAAGCCTACGGCATCGTTACCATTGAAAGTCATAGCAGAGCTCGCCGTTTGCAAATCAGTTATAGCTAAAATTCCCGCACTTGAACCGTTCGAACTAGTAACAAAAACATCAGCATTTAAAAGTGTACCTGACAAAGCTAATTCATTTCCATAAGCACCTGCACCATTTAACTGTTTAAACAATGAATAATTGCTCAAATCCACGGCTGCACCCGTTCCATTAAAAATTTCAATAATTTATTATAACCACTGCCTTCAATATATTCAGATATAAACAAATCAGAAGCTAATGAAGCTGAGCCTGATGTTTTTGTAAACACATTCACTTCATATTCGGTAGCGCCACTTACGGCATCCCAATTCAAAGTCAATGTAGTAGCACTTACTGAAGTTGCGCCTGTCAGCACAGGTTTCGACAATGCTTTCCAGGTAGCCGAACCGTTCAGGGTGCGTGTCTCTGTAGTTGCGCCAGCACTCAACACCGAAAGAACAGCTGTATGTGCACCCGCAGTTGTTGGCTGATAAATGACTGTAACTACTGTATTTGCTGCAGTTCCACCTACTTGCGCCACAGTATTTGTGGAAAGCGCAAACTGATCAGCATTGTCGCCTGAAATTTCCAACCTTATATCTTCAGTCAGATTGATACCACTTACATTCAAAGTTTCAGTATCAGTTTCGCCGGCATAAGCCACCATATCGGGAACAGTGACTTCGGTCACTGTAATGGTAGGAGCAGCCGAAGTAACATTGAGTGTATAAGTAGCTGTTGCAGCACAATAATCGACCGCGGCATGAGTTCCGGCTGCCTGAGAAGCAGTAATAGTGGTAGTACCTGCGCCAACAATAGTAACCTCACCTGTTGCATCATTTACATTGGCTACATTGGTATCCGAACTTTCGTAAGTGATGGCAGTAGTTGCATTTAATGAGCTTGCAGCTTGCGTAAATGCTGCATCGGCAATTAATTTATTTACTACCGGTTGTGCAAAAACAAGATTTGAAGTTGTACAAGCTGGACTAGTAATGTATGTAATTTCAATTGACTTAAAATACAATGCTTTTGCACTTGTTTGAGTCCAACTTATCACAACACTTCCATTAGCAGAACCTGTAAATGTATAGTCAGCAGCCGACGAAGTTAAAGTAGGTGATGATGTAGTTCCATTCAAAAAAGCTGATCCGCCCACAGACACACCAACTGTTGCATTTGTACTAGAAGCCCCGGATGTATTTATTTTAACAGAAACTATTGTGCCTGAAATTGCCGCTGTAGTTAAGCTTGCTGCTGTTGCGTAGTTTGTAGAAGAACCTATTTGCTGTCCCCTGGTAGCATCATATCCAAAATAAGCTGTTCCGGTTTTCCATATCGCTGCCAAATTCCAGCTCACTGAATTTAAATTAGCAGAACCTACAGTCGTCCATTGTGAAGCCGTCACAGTATAAGTATATGTATCAGCAAATACACTAATATTTACAAAAAGGAAACCTAAAGACAAAAGTAGCGTTTTCAAAAAAGTAGTTTTTCTCATATAAACATCAATTAATAAAATATTACAGAATAAATAGACGGAATACTAATTACATTTGAACTCCTTTTCAATTTTTTTTAATCGACAAACCATTGTTTAGAAAAAACATTGAAAGGGTGACAAAGATAAAAATCATTTTCATATAAAACAATTATTTATACTAAAACACAGCAAAAAGTTAATAACTATTTAACACACATTAATAATAAAAGAAAAATGCGCTTCCCTATAAAGAGAAACGCATCATTTAAATTTGGCCATTGATCAGTTGTTCTTTTTTACCCATTCATCCATGGCCGCAGCGGCTTTACGCCCATCGCCCATGGCCAAAATCACAGTAGCTCCACCACGAACAATATCACCTCCGGCAAAAATCATCGGAATATCCGTTTGCATGGTTTCGTTATTCACAACGATCGTTCCCCATTTGGTAACTTCGAGGCCAGTCACCGACTGAGGAATAAGCGGATTGGGGGAAACACCCACACTTACCACCACCTCATCCACTTCGAGCATTTCGGTACAACCCGGTATTTCTACAGGAGAACGACGACCAGAAGCATCGGGCTCACCCAGCTCCATCACCTGCAACTCCATATGTGTAACGCGTCCTTGCTCGTTGCCGATATACCTTATCGGATTTCGCAAGGTCATAAATTCTATGCCCTCTTCTTTGGCATGTTTCACTTCTTCAAGTCGGGCAGGCATTTCCTCCTCGGAACGACGGTACACAATCATAGCGCGACTGGCACCCAACTGACGAGCCGTACGCACCGAATCCATGGCCGTATTACCGCCTCCGATCACTGCAACATGTTTTCCTATCAGCACAGGCGTGTCCGAATCGGGATTGGCAGCATCCATCAAGTTCACACGGGTAAGGTATTCGTTGGACGACATCACGCCCACCATATTCTCACCCTTGATATTCATAAACCGGGGTAAACCGGCTCCACTGGCCACAAAAACACCTTTGTATCCTTCTTCTTTCAAATCATCAATGCTTATCGTTTTTCCGATAATACAATTGGTAATGAATTTCACACCCATCGACCGCAGATTTTCAATTTCGACATCCACAATGGCGTTGGGCAAACGAAACTCAGGAATACCATATTTCAATACGCCGCCAATTTCGTGCAGCGCTTCGTACACAGTGACATCATAACCCAACTTTGCCATATCGCCGGCAAACGCAAGCCCTGCAGGACCTGAACCAACTACGGCAATCTTTAGTCCATTGGGCGCAGCCACTTCAGGTACCGAAATGTTTCCGCTTTCGCGTTCGTAATCGGCAGCAAAACGTTCGAGATGACCAATGGCCACCGCTTCCTTTTTCATTTTGGTATGAATGCACTGCGCTTCACACTGTTTTTCCTGAGGACAAACACGACCACAAACGGCCGGCAAAGCCGATGTCTCTTTCAATGTACGGGCAGCGCCCAGAAAATCACCGATTTCGATTTGCTTTACAAACTTGGGAATATAAATACTTACCGGACAACCCTCCATACAGGTCGGGTTGGCACAGTCGAGACAACGCTGTGCTTCCTTCATGGCCATTTCGGGCGTCAATCCCAGGTTTACTTCTTCCACACGGGTTCGGCTGCGATAGTCGGCATCGAGTTCAGGCATGTGTACACGAGGCTGTGCTGTACGGTCTTTGGCTTTGATAGCACTGCGCAAATCGGCTCTCCATGATTGAGCTCTTTCTTCGGTAAGATTCATCTTTAACTTATTTTCTATTGGATTATTTTCAATTTACAATTTCCTGTTCTTCAATTTTCAAATTAGCACATTTTCAAATTAGCACATTGCATTAATTCTTTCCCGCTCCACTGGCGCATTGCATTTTTTCCATTTCCTCGCGTTCGATATCTTTGTATCCGCCAAGGCGCATCAACATTTCGTCGAAATCCACCAAATGTGCATCAAACTCAGGACCATCCACGCAAACGAACTTAGTCTTGCCACCCACACTTACACGGCAGGCGCCACACATCCCGGTGCCATCCACCATAATCGTATTCAAAGAAGCAACTGTAGGCACTTCGTATTTTTCGGTCAGTTTACTTACAAATTTCATCATTATGGCCGGCCCGATTGTAACACAAAGATCCACCTTTTCGCGATTGATCACCGCTTCCACCCCATTTGTTACCAACCCTTTTGTTCCGTAACTTCCATCGTCGGTCATCACCATCACTTCATCCGAATTCACTTTCATCTGTTCCTCCAGGATAATCAAATCTTTCGTTCGGGCAGCAATAATCGTAATAACACGGTTTCCTGCCGCCTTCAATGCCGCTACAATAGGCAACATAGGCGCAGTTCCCACACCTCCGCAGGCACAAACCACCGTTCCGAAATTTTCGATATGCGTGGCTTTCCCCAGCGGACCCACCATATCAGTAATAAAATCTCCCTCGTTCAGCGCACAAAGTTTTGTCGACGAAACGCCCATTTTCTGCACTACAAGTGTAATAGTTCCTTTTTGCACATCGGCATCGGCTATGGTGAGTGGAATACGCTCCCCTTTTTCGCCTACTTTTACCATTACAAAATGTCCTGCTTTACGCGACTTTGCAATCAAAGGGGCTTCTACTTCAAATTTCACTACATTGGCCGAAAAATAAGTTTTGCTGATAATTTTATTCATTGGACGATAATTATATTTATTGACCTGCAAAATTAAAAAAAAAACGCTTGCCACCTGCACATTGTAACTTTAAAAGTCTTATTTATTAATAAAACAAAGAAGAGATTGTGTTTTTGTAAAAAAACGGTTATCCAATTTTTGTGACTGTTAATGATTTATTTCGTACATTTGCGTTTTCTAATCCATTTACGCTCATTACTTTTTATAGCTTATTCAAAATATGAAACATGGTTTTTATTTAATGTTGACATTGCTTTTTTGCACCTACTTTCTGGTTTATATCCTTTTCATGCTAATGTTGCAACTATTTAAAGATGCTCCTATCGACTACACAGGTATTCTTTTCAACGGATTGGGTGCTTCAATCTTCTTTGTGCTGTTTTACGGGCTGTTTATGTATTTCGAAATGAAACCGAAAATTAATTTTCTGCATTCCGACACTGCAATTGTACCTCAGTTCGGCAGCAAGGCGCAGGTTGATTTTCAAATTCCGAATCTACAATCTTCTTTTCAGGAAGTAGTCGAGCTTATAAAGTCAGGACATAGAATTGATTTTCTGGACGAAAATAAAAGAATAATTAAGTTTCATTCTCCTTTTTCGCTTCAACAGTGGCAAATGGGTAGCGTCATTTATGCTGATGCAGAAAATGAGCGTTTGGTGCTTGTTAGCTTCCCTTTCACGGGCGGTTTTTCGGCAAAAGCCAGTCGTAAATCGGCACTGCTCTGCGACCAACTGAAATCTGAAATAATGAGTCATTGGGGCAATAAAATTGCAAAATGAAATATTTTTGAACATTTTTATTTAAATTTCGTTTGATATTTACAGAAAAGCATTACTTTTGCATCGCAACAAAAAAAAGCAAAACATATGAACCGATTTTTTACATACTTTTATTTTTACTTTTACTTTAGCAGGTGAGAGCAGGATAAACTTATGTAAACATGAAATGAATTAATTCAATACAACATATAAAAAAATCCTGCTCGATTATTCGGGTAGGATTTTTTTTTTGAAGAACTAAATACGAAACGTACAATACGAAATACAGAACATTATGAAAAGAGTAGCCATACAAGGAGGATTGGGAGCCTATCACGGCATAGCCGCCGAAAATTATTTTGCCGGCGAAGAAGTTGAAATCATTCCTTGCGTCACCTTCAGAGATGTATTTAAAGCCATTGAGAAAGAGCCGAATGCCATTGGAATTATGGCCATAGAGAATACAATTGCCGGCAGCCTGCTACAGAACTACGAATTGCTAAAGGAATACAAAATGCCTATCGCCGGAGAGTTCAAACTGCGCATCTCGCACTGCCTGGCTGCCCTGCCCGGTCAAAACATTCACGATATCAAAGAAGTGCAGTCGCATCCTATCGCACTGATGCAATGTGCTAATTTTCTGAACACCTTGCCCGGCATCAAAATTGTGGAACACGAAGATACTGCGCTGGCCGCCCACGACATTGCAGCAAAACAATTGGTTGGATATGCAGCCATTTGCAGCGCAAGAGCCGCCGAAATTTACGGACTCGAAGTACTGGCCACCGCCATCGAAACCAACAAACATAACTTTACCCGCTTTCTTGTGTTTGGCAACAAATGGAGCGTGGACGAAATACAAAAGGATGATGTCATCAACAAAGCGTCGGTGGTATTCACCCTGCCCCACGCCGAAGGAAGTTTATCGAAAGTGCTTTCTGTCTTCTCGTTCTACGGCATCAATCTTACTAAAATTCAGTCCCTGCCTATCATAGGCCGCGAGTGGGAATATCAGTTTTATGTCGACTTTCAGTTTGTCGATCTCGAACGCTACAAACAATGTGTAATGGCCATCAAGCCTTTGATAAAAGAATTCAGAACACTCGGAGAATATGCCGAAGGAATAACGCCGGAAATCTGAATTATTTACAATTTACAATTGCAATATGATATGCCGAAGAAATAACATTTGAATTATTTACAATTTATTCATTTACAATTTACAATTGCAATATGATATGAAGAAGGAATAATTCCTGAAATTTGAATCCATCGCCACCGAAGAGGTGATTTTGAAGATATATAACAACAAGAATAAACACAATGGACAAAAGCATAACAGATAAAACCAAGTCAAACTCCCCTTTAGGGGTTGGGGGCCGAACAATACAACCTGCAGATCGTTTAAATTCGGTTTCGGAGTATTATTTTTCGACAAAACTAAAAGAAGTAGCCGAAATGAATGCCCGGGGACTGAACGTAATCAGCCTTGGCATAGGAAGTCCTGACATGCCACCTTCGGCTGCCACCGTGGAGGCGCTTTGCACATCGGCGGCCGATCCTGCCGTGCATGGCTACCAGCCTTATGTTGGTATCCCCGAACTGCGCAAAGCCTTTGCCGACTGGTATGCAAAATGGTTCAAAGTGGAACTGAATGCCGCCAACGAAATTCAACCGCTCATCGGTTCCAAGGAAGGTATTCTGCATATCTCCATGGCCTTTCTGAATCCCGGCGATGGCGTTTTGATTCCCAATCCGGGCTATCCCACTTACTCGTCGGTAAGCAAACTGGTACAGGCCAATGTAATCCCCTACGACCTGGACGAAAACAACAACTGGCAACCCGATTTCGTAGCGCTCGAACAACTCGACCTGAGCAACGTTAAACTAATGTGGGTAAATTACCCCAATATGCCTACGGGCGCCAGCGCCACCCCCGAATTGTTCGAAAAACTGGTGGCTTTTGGAAAAAAACACGGTATCGTTATCTGCAACGACAATCCCTACAGTTTTATACTGAACGACAACCGCCTGAGCATTTTGCAGGTAGAGGGAGCGAAAGAAATTTGTATTGAGCTGAATTCGATGAGTAAATCGCACAATATGCCCGGTTGGCGTATGGGGATGCTGGCTTCGAATGCGCAATTTGTGGAATGGATACTCAAGGTAAAAAGCAATATCGACAGCGGACAATTTAAACCCATGCAAATGGCAGCTATTGCAGCATTGAACAATTCGGAGGAATGGCACAACGAAATGAATATCAACCTTTACAAAAACCGCCGCCATTTGGCCGAGGAAATAATGAAATCGCTCGGATGCAGCTTCGACCCCCATCAGGTGGGCATGTTTCTGTGGGGGAAAATTCCCGAACAATACAAGGACAGCGCCGAACTGGCCGACAAAGTACTTTACGAAGCCAAAGTGTTTCTGACTCCTGGTTTTATTTTTGGAAACAAAGGCCAACGATATGTACGCCTTTCGCTATGTGCCAACGAAAAAATGCTGGGCGAAGCGCTGGAAAGAATTAACGCAATGTGACAATGTGCCAATATGCTAATGTGCCAATTTGAGAATTTGAGAATTTGAGAATTTGTCCCGAAAGCTTTCGGGATTGAGAATTTGAAGAATGAAGAACAAGAAATTGTAAATTGTAAATAAATTGTAAATATTAAAGATATGGAACTCGAATCAATTTTACTTCCCGGAGTGGATGCTAAACGCCCACTCATTATAGCCGGTCCCTGTAGTGCCGAAACGGAAGAACAGGTAATGGAAACGGCGCGCGCGCTTGCTGCCCGCGGTATTAAAATTTTCCGCGCAGGCATTTGGAAACCACGCACTAAGCCGGGTGGTTTCGAAGGAAACGGCGTAAAAGCTTTGCCATGGTTAAAACGTGTAAAAACAGAACTCGGCATGTACACCGCCGTGGAAGTGGCTACTGCTGCCCATGTGCGCGAAGCCCTTGCCTACGATGTGGATATGCTCTGGATAGGCGCCCGCACTTCGGCCAATCCCTTTGCTGTGCAGGAAGTGGCCGATGCTCTCGAAGGCATGGACATCCCCGTACTGATTAAGAACCCTGTGAACCCCGACATCGACTTGTGGATAGGTGCCATCGAACGCATTCACAATGCAGGTATCCGCCGCATTGGCGCCATACACCGCGGCTTCAGCTCGTTCGACAAAAAGATTTACCGCAACCTGCCTCAATGGCACATTCCTATCGAACTGCACCGCCAGCTCCCGAACTTACCTATCATTTGCGACCCAAGCCATATCGGCGGTCGACGCGAACTGATAGCGCCACTTTGCCAACAGGCCATGGACCTGAATTTTGATGGGCTGATTGTGGAATCGCATTGCAACCCGGAAAAAGCATGGAGCGATGCCTCGCAACAAGTAACCCCCGATGTACTAGACTTTATTCTGAACACCCTAGTGATTCGCGACACTACCCAAACCACAGAAAATCTTTCGGCATTGCGTCGTCAGATCGATGATTTGGACAACAGCTTACTGGAGCTACTGGCACGCCGCATGCGGGTTTCCGAAGAAATTGGTCAGTACAAAAAAGAACACAATATGCCTATTCTGCAATCGCAACGCTACGATGAGATTCTTCAAAACCGCATCTCGCAAGCCGAACGCATGGACATGGACGGCGAATTTATGAAAACCGTTTTGGTGGCCATCCACGAAGAATCGGTACGCCATCAGCAGGAAATTATGAAACAATAGCTTCATAACAAACCATATAGAAAAGCGCCTGTCGGAATTTCTTCCGACAGGCGCTTTTTTTTGTGCAATTCAGTCGACGCGAAGGTTCAAGTTTAAATTAACACTAAGAGCATGTTTATTATTTGACACTAATGGACACTTTACTTTTTATGTTGGCCGATGAAGCTGCATTGCAGAGGACAAACTCGCCTGGTTCAACATCCCATGTTTGGGTTTTATCGTTGTAAAAAGCAAAATCTTTCACCTTAAGTTCCAGTTCCACAGTTTGTGTTTCGCCGGCTTTCAAATATACTTTTTTGAAGGCCTTTAATTCCTTCACCGGACGCACAACCGAAGCTTTTGGTTGCGACATGTATACCTGGGCTATTTCAGCGCCATCGGTTTTACCCGTATTTTTGACAGTGAACACTACTTTTACAATATCGGTTTTGGCGTACTCTTTCTTATCGACAGTGATCTTACCATATTCGAAAGTGCTGTAACTTAAGCCATAGCCAAACGGGAATTGAGGTGTCATCTTTTTGGTATCGAACCAACGATAACCTACGAGAATATCTTCCTTGTATTCCTGTTTCTTTCCATCGCCCGGATATGACATTTGTCCGAAAGAGTGTGCGGCATTGTCTTCCAGCTTTTTAGGAAAAGAAAAAGGCAGTTTACCCGAAGGATTTACCTCGCCCGAAATAATATTGGCAATGGCATTCCCTGCTTCAGAACCCAGGTACCAGGCCTGTACCAAAGCCGGAACTTGCGATAGCCAGGGCATTTCTACTGCATTACCGCTGCAAAGTATTACAGTCAGGTTTTTATTCGTCGCCGACAATGCATTGATCACTTTATCCTGATTGTATGGAAGTGCCATTAACTGACGGTCGTCGCCTTCGCTGTCCTGAAACCAGTTTTTATTTAAGCCGCCCACAAAAATTACCACATCGGCATTTCGGGCAGTTGCTACGGCTGCTGCGAGCAATGAATCGGCAACGGTTTTGCTTTCAGGCTTTCTGTCGTCCAAATCAGCACTGTAGCCTTTGGAGAAAGTGATAGTTTCTGCTCCGTATTTGGCTGTCAGCCCTTCGAGTGGTGAAACTTCGTAAGCTACTTTGAGTGACGATGAACCGCCACCAACCACAAGACTGCGGACAGCATTATCGCCAATCACAGCAATACGACGGTATTTGCCCACAGGAATAGGTAGTGTTTGTTTATCGTTTTTGAGCAACACAATTCCCTGTTCGGCAATTTTGCGCGCTGCTTCGGAATGCTCAGGGCTTACATATTTTCCAAAAGGACGATTGGCCGCCATTGTAGTGCGGAAAATAAGTCGCAACAAGCGGGTTACTTTTTCATTGAGCTCTTTTTCGCTGTATTTACCCGATTTCAATCCCTGCAAATACGGATTAGCAAGATAATACTCCGAATAAGGTGAAGTTCCATCGGTAGTTAAGCCGTTGGTAGAAGTTCCCATTTCCAGATCAAGTCCGTTGTAGACTGATTGTTCGGTATTGTGCACTCCACCCCAATCGCTGATCACTGCACCATCGAATTGCCAGTCGGTTTTCAGTATTTTATTCAACAATAAATCGTTGTGACAACAGTGCTGACCTCTGAACTGGTTGTATGCGCCCATGATTGACCATGCTTTTCCTTCCTGAACAGCAGCTTTAAAAGCAGGCAGATAAATTTCGTAAAGGGCACGGTCGCTCACTTCAACATTGATTCCCATGCGGTCTTTTTCCTGGTTATTGAGCGCAAAATGCTTTACGCAAGCTGCTACTCCGTTTTGCTGTACAGCTTGCACATAAGGTACCACCATGCGTGAAGACAAATACGGATCTTCGCCCATATACTCAAAGTTGCGTCCATTGAGTGGTGTGCGGTAGATATTGACACCGGGGCCAAGCAGCACACCTTTGTTACGATAACGGGCTTCCTCGCCAATAGACTTGCCATATAACGAAGAAATTTCGGGATTAAAAGAAGCTGCCAGACAGGTTAAAGCCGGAAAAGCCGTACATGAATCGTTCGTCCATTTAGCCCCATCCCACTGATCCCAAAAAACTTCCTCGCGTATGCCGTGCGGTCCATCGGTCATCCATATTTCAGGAATTCCTAAACGGGGCACACCCCTTGAGCTGAATTTAGACTGTGCATGACACATGGCGACCTTTTCTTCGAGGGTCATTAACGATAGTGCACTTTCGATGCGCTTTTCGATAGGTTGATTTACATCCTGATAAACGGGCTTTTGGGCATTTACCATGTTTAATAATGTCATGTGAAAAATAACTACAATACTTACAATTTTTGCTTTCATCATTTTGTTGTTGCTGGAATTTGTCGAAGTGTACGAATAGACTTTATACATAAAAAACTAATAACTATTTTTTCTATAAAAAACAAGGAATATTTAAATTGATCAGAAAAAAACAAAGGGTTGTGCCATAAAACTCACAACCCTCTGTATGAAAGGATATTATTTCACCGACACTTTGGCTGAGTAACCATCAACACGGAGAATGTATAAACCTGCGCTCAATGGTTTCGAACTGAATTTACCGGTAACCATAGTCGACTGAATGCTACGACCTGCAATATCGAACAGCTCTACATTGCGTTGAACTCCGTCGATATTGATGATATGGTTTGATGTAGTAATTGTATATTTACTATAATCAATTTTGTCCAAAGCATTTGGTAAAACAGTTATTAAATCGGTTGAAGTCAATACATCGCTCGAACCGCTATTACTTGCAGTCAGTTTTACGGTAAATGTTCCACCTGTGGTGTAGGTATGTACAGGATCCTGGTCAGTACTTGTTCCTCCATCACCAAAATCCCACGCCCATGAAGTAGCATTGGTTGATAAGTCGTAGAACTGAACTATCAGCGGAGCAACTCCCGAAACTGTTTCGGCATAGAAATCAGCCTTTACAGGTAATGTTTCTTTCAGGGTAAGTTCGTCGAGCAAAATTTCGCGGGCAGCTGAAGCATTTGAGCCCATTTTAATAACAAAATAGTAAACACCATCTACTGTTGGTTTAAAAGGAGCAACTGTTGTCTTTGTGCTGATTTTCACATCTGTCAGGGACTGAAGTCCATTCCATGTATCCATTCCGAAAATTTTTGTACCCTGCGTTGGCGTATAGTCCACTCCTTCGGCAGGCATCACTGTACCTACAAAACCTTCGCACCAAAATTCAGAAAGACCTTTTATATCTTTGAAAAATCCATCGAACAAATAAGTATAGCCTGCTTTCAAAGTTACTTCCTGATAGATAGCTGTATTAAATCCGGTTCCGACAGTTTGAATGCGCAAATTACCACCTGCAGCTCCTGTGGGCGCATTGCCGGTATAATTCCATTCAAAAGTGGATACATCGGCCGGATTACATTTGTTGGTCGACCAGAAATTACCATTCTCCATATTTCCGCCATACAGCATTTCGCCGGCAGGAAGTGTTGGTTTTGAGTTTACTTTTACGAAATCTGTTTTGATTAAAGCAGAATCCCCTTTTTCGTTGGTAGCAGTCAGTTTTACAGTATAAGTTCCCACAACAGTGTAGGTGTGTTCAGGGTTTTCTTCAGTGCTGATAGCAGAACCATCGCCAAAATCCCATTTGTAAGAGTTAGCGAACTTACTTGAGTTGGCAAATACGGTTTTCAATGCAGGAAAGCCCACAGCGTTTGTAGCAGTAAAGCTAACAGCAGGTTTTGTGCGTACAGGAGTCAACGAGAGTTCATCAACAGCAATTTTAAATCCCGGTCCATCCCAGGTACCTATTTTGAGTACAAAATAGTAATCGCCTGTAGTTTCGGGAGTGAAAGTAGAATATGTACCTGCATGAATTTTAAATGTACCATTCAAACCTGCCACAGCACTACCTGCATTCCACGCATCAAATTTAGCAATCATCTTGCCTTCGGTGGCACCATAGTCGGCACCATTACCGGCAGGTTGAGCGCCGATATACACTTCTGTCCAGAAGTTCTTCAGGTTAGGGCTTAAATCACGGAAAGCGCCATCGAACACGTATACCGAGTCGCGACTTAAATGCACTTTTTGATAAATAGCATATTGCACGCCGGCACCTGCCGCTGGCCCTTCGACCAATAAATATCCGTCCTTACCTGCATTTGGTTTGCTATCGGTGGCATTCCATGTAGCCACAGGATTGTTACCAGCTCCTGTATTCAGAAAATCTTCGATCCAGTCGCCTTTGGCTTCCATGTTTCCGTTTTTCAACAATCCTCCTCCGGTTAATATCGCCAATGGAGTAACATTAATATATTCAGTTTCGATTTTCTCGTTTGAGCCAATTTCATTTGTAGCAGTAAGTTTTACTGTATATTTTCCAACAGCAGCAAAAGTATGAGTCGGATTTTTCTCAGTGCTTGTACCGCCATCGCCAAAATCCCATGCCCATGAGGTAGCCATTTTAGAATCGTCGCTAAAATTTACTGTGAGCGGTGCAAAGCCTGAACGCACATCGGCTTTCATAGCAGCCACAGGCGCTAATCTATCGCTTGTAAGTTTCAATTCATCCACCACAATTTCGCAGGTTGGCACTTCTGCATCCCAGGTAGTGGCGCCCATTTTCATTACAAAATAATACACACCGGTGGTGGGAGGCAAAAAATACTTACATGCAGCAGCATTCAGTTTAAATGTACCATCAGCCACAGCTGCAGGATTATCCCAGGAGCCATAATTGGCAATTTTGGTTCCCAACGCATCGCCGTAGTCCTCACCTTCAACAGGCATTTGACCAATGAACACTTCGCACCACGAACGTTCGAGTTTGATGTTTTTAAACGCTGCATCAAAGTTGTAGATAGAATCGGCCGATAAAGTAACAGCCTGATAAATACAATACTGAGAATTACCGCCATTGGTAGAGGCTACCACATGCAAAGCTCCGCCTACTCCGGCTGCAGGTATTGCATCTGTATATCCCCAGGTCACTGTCGGAAGTTTATCCGCAGCAGTATTCAGGTAACTTACCTGCCAGGCACCCTGGCTTTCCATGTTGCTATTGACAAGTTTATTGCCGCCAGCAGCTACTGCCGAGATAATACTCAGACAGCTTACGAGCAAAAGAAGAAATTGTTTTTTCATACGATTATATTTAATGGAAATTTGTATTTAAGGATTTATTATTCGCCGTTTGGAAAAATAGAAATTGTGGCAGGAACGGAGTAATTTTCAAACTTATCAACTGTATAAACCGACACCTGATAACCTTTAATTTCCAGATTTTCGAGTTTGTAAGTCTCTGCCAACCCATCCAATACGATGGTTGAATCCTGTAATTTGATAGCGTTTTTCACTGCAATTTTACCCTGAGGATTTTTCCAGTACAAAGTCACTTCTTTCAAACCCGACACTACAGTCAGGTCGGTAACCCGTGGAGAATAAACCTTTACATTTGTGAGATAATCTTTGTAATTATCATCCATTTCTTCACAACTGCCGAAAAACAGGGCTACCAATAAAAAGCCGATTATTTTAATTGTTTTCATTTTCTTCAAAAAATTATTGTTGATTATCGAGTCCGTAAAGTGTTATTTCAGAGCCATACACATTGGTTTCGCTACCATAGTTCGACAGCACACTAAATTTCATATACCTGAAAGGCTGAGAAACTGATTCGAGATTAAACTCATGTCCATCAACGGCTTCTTTGTATTTGGCCGGAGAAATAACTCCGGAAGCATCGCGTGGATCCCCAATGTCGAAAACACCCAGCGAAGTCCATGTTAGTTTATCGGTGCTTACTGAAACCGAAAATGATTTCATGTTTTCTTCTTTGTAATAGTAGTAGTCGGTGCTTACTCCATTCTGCTCTGCATTTACATAGGCAAAAGCACGTTGCCACACCACGAAGCGATTTACAACAACCGTTTTATTCAAATCCACCACTATGTCGAGCGGCCACTTCAGCATACCGCCATTATCGTCGCGATTAATAATGAAGTAACTATTGTCCGAACCTGACTCTTTGGTATCGACCACATCGTCCCAAAAGCTGGCGAGGGTTCCCTCCCATTTATCGCCATCCACCGAGAGGTTCTGAAGAACTTTCCATGTCGATTTATCGATTTTCTGTTCAAGCAGTGGTTTGTACGTTCCTACATCAAGTTTATCGGTTTTATTACCGTTAAAATCTTCCACAGTCACCGAAAAACTATATTCTTCAGGATCGAGTCCTCTTATCATCAAAACAGGATCACTCAAAGCCGAGGAAAGAATGCGTTCGTAGGTTTTTCCTGCCTTACTGAAGTTGACGTAAACAAAAACTGTCTTCTGATCAGGATTTTCCCATGTAATCCGCACACCACCCAATTGTTCCTTCATCTGAATACTTTCCTGAACGAGGTAAATGAACGATTTCATGGGTGTCACTTCTATTTCGGCAGCCTCAGAATTATTATTGCTCCGATCGACAGCATATAACTTTATCTTTTGAGGTGTTGCTTCTTTGAAACCATCAATTTCGATTGAATCGCCATAATGACTTGTCACTTTGAACACTTCTTTGCCCAGCGAGTTGGTGTACACGGCTTTAACATAGAGTAAATCGTCATCATCGGGTGCAGTAAATGTCAGAATAGCACCTCCGTTTGTAGGTTTGTAACTAATATTTGTTACTTTACCGGGGGCGGTTGTATCCAAAACTTCCTCGTTGCATGCAGTAAAGGCAAATGCAGCCAAAAGGAGTATGTATATATATTTGTTTTTCATATCTTTATAAATTAATTATTTGCCCCCTAACCCCCTAAAGGGGGAATAAGACAGGCATCGTGATTTTATCTTTGTTCTTTGTTCTTTGTTCTTTGCTCTTTATTCTTTATTCTTAATTCTTAATTCTTTGCTCTTTACTCTTTATTCTTTGCTCTTTGTTCTTTGCTCTTTGTTCTATCTCTTACCACCCCGGACTTTGTACCAGATTTGAATTTACAATCATTTCGCTGTATTTAATCGGGTGCAAATAGTCGCGCGGAGTGATAAACGATCGCTGTCCAACCATTTTTACAATATAGAAAGTATTTGTAGTTGAGCCATCAACACTCCACCCGGTTACAGGAACATTAAAATACTTATCAGCTTCTTTCCAGCGACGAACATCGAAATTGCGGTGTCCCTCGAATGCCAACTCAATGCGGCGCTCCTGTTTAATAATTTCACGCAATCCTTCCTGCGTTTTGTGCTTGTTCGGCGTTTTAGCTAAAGCAGCATTTTCCCAGGCTTCCTCCACAGTCGGCACACCCGAACGAACACGCACTTTATTCAGTGCATCGTATACTTTCTGGTCGGATCCGTAGTATTCGTTGTAAGCTTCGGCATAATTCAGATACAACTCAGCCAATCGGATAAGAGGCCACGGATAGGCTACCAATTTAGAGTATGTAGTGCCTTCTGAATTGGGATGACATACTTTCTTCAACGCATATCCTGTGATCACGTAGTCGTTGGTATTACCTCTTCGCCCGTGAGATTCACCTTTTTTCATCAGTAAATTCCATTTTTGTCCCCAGGTACGGTATATTCCTTTGTCGAAACCAATGGAAGCATAAAAGCGGGGTTCGCGACCTAAATGCAGGTTCGGAATCATAACGGTGCTTCCGGTCATGGCGTGGTACTTATCAGCATCGGTGACGCGAGCTAAACTGTAACGGTTGGCATATTTGAAGGTTAAATCTTCATCTATCGGCAAACCGTTTTTGGTATAATAAGCTTCGGCAGCCTGAATAGTAGGCGATGTCCATTGCCAGGCTCCTTCATTGGCCGATGCCTCCGGATTTATCATCATCGATGCTGCTTGTAACGACCACCACTGACCATTATTTACTGGGTTTGAATTTCCCCATATCAATTCCGAATTCCAACGTTCGGTAAACATATAGCGGTAATTGTAAAGCGCTTTCACTTCGGGTTGCTTGATGTCAAGTGTATCGAAAACAGGCACAATCCCATTGAACTCATACAGTTTTACATTGTTGGCATCAGCCAGTTGCAATGCTACTTCAGCAGCTTCGAGGGCTTTTTTCCATTTTTCTTTGTCGTATGTTGTATTGAATAATTTCACACCCTCTTTATCCTTAAATGTATCGTAAAAAGTGGCATTACCATTATACAAAGGACTTGCTGCATACAACAACACACGCGATTTGATGGAATAGGCAATCAGTTTATCAATTCGCCCAAAATCGTTTGAGGATGTAATACGCGTGGGTAAATGCTCTACCGACTTATCGATGGTTGAAACTATGTATTCCACCACTTCATCAACAGGCTTACGTTTCACCCGAACCTCCTCCACACCCGCAGTGATGGGTAAATTCACATCCACAATAGGAATTGGTCCATACTGACGGAAAAGCAGGAAATGATAATAAGCCTTGAGGAATATGACTTCCGATTTCCATGTCTGTTTTTCCTCTGTTTTCATATCCTTTACCAAATCAATATTTTCGATAAAAATATTACAGGCCCGAATAGCCTTCCACAGCGATTCCTGCGAACGTCCATAAGGGTAAGTATCATCCCATAATCCCATAATAGGCTTATCCACTGATTGTTTGCCGCGCATGAGCTCCACACCCGGAGTTTCTTTGGCTATAGGAGTTGTCAACTCATCCGATGCAAAAGCACTTGTAGAATAAACACCATCTTCCTGTGGCAAATAATGATAACAGGTAGCCAAAGCACGATAGGCCGCTTCTTTTCGTTCGAACATCAGTTCTATTTCCTGCGTTTTGTCAGGCACAATGTCCAGATAATTGTCGCAACTGTTCAATCCTAAAGTTGAAATGATGGCGAAGCATATATATAGTTTTTTCATTTTGAGCATTTTCATTTTTATTGAATTAGAAATTAAAGTTCAATCCGATGTTTATAATCCTTTGAGGTGGATATCCTAATCCCTTTCCACCCATTTCAGGATCCCAAAGCTTGAACTTGCTAAATACCAGCAGATTGGTTCCCGAAGCATAAAATCTTGCCTTTTCTATATTCATCTTTCCCAGTAGTTTTTCAGGTAAAGAATAGCCAAGTTCCACACTTTTTAATCGGAGAAAACTACCATCGCGCAACCACCAGGTAGAAGCTTTTTCGTTATTCGCAACAGCATTTACCGACATACGTGGCCAAAAAGCATTTGGATCAGGATTTTCGTCGGACCAATGGTTATCGGCAATGATTTGAAGGGCATTACGTTCTTTTACAAAAGGTGAAATGGTGGTTGGATCGATAAAAAAGGATGAACGACCGGAACCCTGAAAGAAAAATGAAAAATCAACATTTTTATAACCTAAAGAAGCTCCAAAACCATACACTATTTCAGGAACTGTAGGGAAACCAATGGGCACCATGTCCGAGTCATCTATTTTTCCATCTTCATTCACATCCACATATTTGATATCGCCGGCCATGTAGCTTCCCATCTGATTGTATTGTACAGGAGAGTTGAGTACATCCTGTTCATCGATAAAAAGACGCTCGGCAACCAAGCCACGTGGCTGATTCATAGGTTGACCGATACTGCTCATGTAGGGATAAGGATACTGAGGTTCACCATTTTCAATAATTTGATTAGTTGCGTAGGTGAAATTTACGCGTGAAGTTATCCACAGGTCTTTGTTTACGCTTACTTTATAATCTACAGAGCCATCTATACCATGTGATTCTGCCTTACCTATATTACTTGCAATAGGAGCAGTGAGTCCCATGGAAGCAGGAATATAGTCGCGCTGCATATAGATATTTGTTCTGCTTTCAGTAAAATAATCAACCTGGATATTGACATTATTGAACAACCCGAGTTCCAATCCGAAATTTGCTTTTTCGGCCACCTCCCAGGTGACAGCAGGGTTTGCATAGCTGTTGATGTTGTAACCGTTATAACTGTTTCCGAAATCCTCGCCCCACACATGACCTTTTCCGCCATCGTTCAGATTGACAGACGATAAGTAGTAGAAACGATTGCTCGAAATGGCATCATTACCAACCAGACCATAAGTAGCCTTAAATTTGAGGTTTGAAACTGCTTTCTTCATTGTTTCGGTGAAGAATTTCTCATTGGAGACAACCCATCCCAAACCTGCCGAAGGGAAGAAACCATAGCGATTTTGTTTCGAAAACTTCTCTGATCCATTGTATCCAAAGTTCAACTCAACAAAATACCTTTCATCGTAAGCATAAGTTGTACGTCCAGAGATACCCATATTCCGGAATGGCAATGAAGAATACACATCGCTGCTTGCATCGGTCAACAGCTCGCGGGCATAACCTACCAACAAGCCTCCAATATCATGTTTGTCGCCAAACACACGGTTGTACTGCGCTACTCCTTCGAAATAAAAACTGTTGTTGGCTGTTTTGTAGCTTGTTCCGGTGGTCAGATATTCGGTTCCTTCGCTTATTTGCTCAACACTGTGAATTACACCCGTTTCGCCATCCACCTCTTTCAAACCATAATAAAAGGGTGTAAATCCACGGGCTACCTCACTCAAACTGTAGGAATTGAGCGAAGCCATACCACGCAACTTCAAACCTTTTGTAATCATGCTCAGATCCTGCTCCAACTGAAATTGTGCTGTGGTAGTGGACGAAAAACGATCCTTGTATCCGCGCACCATTTCGGCATAAGGATTTGGATATCCACCATTTCCTTTGTTTCCAAACAGCACATGATTTACAAATTGTGTGCTTTCATCCTTATCGTAGTATTTGGGGAAATTTACCGGATTAGCCTGCATCACCATCGAAAATATGTTTCCGGCATCATTTTGAGGGCCGTTGTACCTGTCGATAAGCGAGTAGAACTTAACCATTGCCTTGGTTGATTTGGTAAGGTTTACATCGATATTGGCCCTGAGATTGTAGCGTTTAATATCAATATTATTGTTGAAATTGTTCATCTTGTCAACTTTCAACAGTCCTTTTTCGTCAGTGTACGAAACCGAGAGGTAGTACTGAGCCACCTCGCCTCCACCACTTACACTCATATTTGCTTTCTGGTTTTGAACAGTGGATTTAAAAAGTTCGCTGTACCAGTCCACATTGGGATAAATCTGCGGATTCAGACCATTGCGGGTACCTTCAATTTTATCCTTCGAATAATAAAGCAGCGCTTCCGGGTCACGTGTACGCAAAGCTTTATTATAAAGCTCCATATAATCCACACCATTTAAAAACTGATTCGTTATGGTAGGTGAGGTGATCGAATTTTCAATACGAACAGAGATATTGGCTTTGCCTTTTTTACCGGTTTTGGTAGTTACAAGGATTACCCCATTGGCACCACGGGCTCCATAAAGCGCTGTGGCAGTAGCGTCTTTCATAATGGAGAAACTGGCAATATTATCGGGTTCCATACGGGCCAGGTCGGTGGTGGTAACTTCCAAACCATCAATCAAAATCAACGGACTGTTGGCATATCCAAACGAGGTTACACCACGAATAAAGAATTCGGCATTGTCCTGCCCCGGTTCACCTGAGCGTTGATACGAGATGACTCCCGCTATCTTTCCTGCCAAAGCATTGGTCAGGTTGGTAGGTGCAATTTTTAATTCGGTAGGATTTACAGTATTGATCGATCCGATGACACTATTTTTTTTCTGGGTCTGAAATGCCACCACCTGTACTTCTTCAAGGGCACTGGCCGATTCGAGCAAAACGACATTTATAATTGTTTGTTTCCCTACTTTGATAACCTGATTGTTGAACCCGACATACGAAAATCGTAGTGAGTCGTTTTCGTTTAAATTTGAAATGGCATACTTCCCATCTATCGATGTGATGGTTCCATTTGTCGAACCCAACTGCAACACAGATACGCCCGGAAGCGGATTGCCTTCTTTATCTACCACCTGCCCTTTCACTAAACTTGCCTGCGCAAATGTGAGCTGAGACAGTAGTAGCGTGGCAATCAGAAAAATTAATTTTGTAAGTGTTTCTTTCATTCTGTTTATCGTAAATTTAATTTTAACTTCTATAATAAAGCCTGCGACACCTGATGTACAATCAGAGAATTTGCAACTTTTTAGTAATCACATCGCGGGCATCGGAAATTTTCACAACATACATTCCGGGCTTGATACCTGCAATGTCAATTTTTTCAAGACTTAACTGCGTTGAATACTGACTTACAACCCTGGCCTGCAAATCGAGCAAGGCTATGTGGCGTGGTTTTTCTTCGTTAAACCGTAAAAAAAAAGAACCCCGAGCCGGATTCGGATACAAAGCAATCTGCTTCACTTCAGGCGATTCAACAGCTGTAAGCTGCGAAAATTGAATCCAGTTCAGGTTATACCCATCGCTACGCGACAACAGGCGAATGATATTTTTGCCGGCAGTAAGCGACACTGTGACCGATTGCGTTTGCCAGTTTTGCCAACCTCCTGTGTTTCCAAACGAAACGGATTTCAAGGGCACCATGGAGCCGTTCTGATCTTTCAAAACAGCTATCTGCGCCGAAGCTGCATTTACCGAAACGCGAAAATCCATTGCATAACTTCCACTATTTTCGACCCATGCGTAATAATCGAGGTATTTATCCACAGCAGCATACGAAGTATTTGTTCCTGCACCTGCGTCGGTACAGGTTTCGAAACTGAAGCCATCGTTTACAGTAAAATCTTCGGCTTCAATCTTTCCGGGAATTGTTTTGTGCGGAAAAATAAGGTTGGCTACTTCAGCATTCTGAAAGGGACTGAGGGATTGCGTGCCACTTTTGCAATCAGCACCAACATTGCTTACTTTTAAGGCAGTTGTTGAGAGTAAAGGCTCTGCTATTTTAATGTCGATGCTGGTATTGTCAACAGCATTCACTGTGCTGGAAACAACTGTAGCCGCACTGCCATTTATCGTAATCGCAAACGGATTTCCGGTAAGCGAATCAACTGGTTTATTGAGTTTAAGCGTTACAACATCTGCCCATTGTGCTGTTTCGGTAGCAAGCATTTCAAAAACTGTATTGTCAATCGTTTTTGGATTTTTAAATTGAAAATAATTGAAATTAGCTCCTCCTGTTTCGAACACAATTTTCACTTTCACCGTCCCAGCGGGAACAATCACATTGGGTATAGCAGCGGTTTTCCAAACACTCCAACCACCTGATGGCGACAACGAAACTGTTTTCGAAGCACGTTTTCCGTTTATTTCGATATACACCCTGGCTGTTGCACTTTGGCTGGCATAGCGCAGTAATACATTGTAGGTCATGGATTCGGCCGATTGAATACTGTACTGCATCCATTCGCCATCTTCCACCCAACCTACATGAAAACCATTGGTTACAGCATCGGAACAATTTTCAATATCCACTCCATCGTTGCGATAAGCGTAACCTGTATTCCATGCGGTGTAATTATTATTCGTTAAATGATAGTTAGCATCTACTTTGTCCGAATAAGCCACTCCAGCCCGACCAAAATCGTAATCCACCGCATAAACAGTACTTGCAGTTGTGTTTGCCTTAAATGGTTTCGTTTCGGTAGTTTGCGGCTGGCGAATCATGGCATCAATCACGTCGTATTGAATCACACAATTCTCCAGTTTATGGTTGTTGGCAAAGGTCATTACAGCCTGAAATGCCTTATCGACACTTGGTTTAGCGGCGGTTCCTTTCCAGTAATTTATCAAATCGCTGTAGTCGCTGTTGGTGGTGACTTTGAGAATATTGTTAATGCCTGATTTTTTCACAGGCCAAAACGACCAGCCAATGTTGTTTTTCTCCATCAGTTCAATGCAATCGGTAAACCAGCGATTCGAGTTTTCGCCCGATTCACCTAACCAAATGGGGCAATTGGTATTATTGCGCAGGTCGAGTACCCACTGTATGGAAGCGGTATTGTTTACAGTCCAGTATTTATGAAAACTGTAACACATATTGTTGTCCCAGCCAGGTGTAAGTCCCGAAAAATCGTTGGCAAACCAGTTGCCTTCAATCACAAGCATATGGTTTTTATCCACTTCGCGAATGGCAGTTGTAAGCCTGCCATACAGCGAACGCAATTGTGAGTTATTGCCTTCGGGGAACGTCCAGTTGGTTTCGTTGATCAAATCGTAACCTGCTATCCATGGATGATTGGCGTAGCGTTCAGCGATTTTTCGCCAAAGTGCAACCAATTTGGCTTTGTTGGCTTCGCTTTCCCAGAGTGAGGGTTTTGTAGCGTCGTAATCGGAAATAGCAGCATCTTTACCCTGTCCGCCCGGTGCCCCGTGCATGTCGAGTATCACATACATTTTATTAGCAGCACACCATGCCACCAGACTATCGAGACGGGCAAATCCACTCTCCAACCATGTATTCACGCCCTGTACAGGCTCATCTTCAATAGCAAGTGTAAACAGATTATAATGCAGAGCGGGACGAACACAATTAAAACCCCAGCGGGCCATAGAGTCCACATCGATTTTACGAAAATGAGCATCGAGCCACGATGTGTAGAATTGATTTGTTTTTTCTGTACCTATTAAGTCGGTGAGTTTCTTTTTGAATTCGTGCTGAGTGCCGGCCACATCCGATGTTTGCATCATGTAGCCTTCCTGAAGCATCCAGTTGCCTGTGCCAATGCTTCGGAGAATAAGGTTGGCACCGTTTTTATCAACAATTTGCTTTCCTGAAGCACGAACATAGGCGGTTTGTGCCTCTATTATGAGTGGACATAATAATAGTAGTGAGAATAAAAGTATTTTTTTCATCTTTAGTATTAGTGTGATTCTGACACAACAAAAGTAAAGAATAGAAGAACACTTTATTTGGAGGCGAGTTGAGAAAGTATGTAAATTGAGATTTTAATCTAAGTTATTATTCTGACTTTATGGCAGATAGAAACGAAGCACCACTTTCAGAAAGTAGTACATCAGGTATCAGAGAATAATAATTTAGAGCTGTTGATATCGGGTTAATTGCAGAGATACAGCAACCCGCCTATTTTACTTAATCTGAAGGATTCTTCTGTCGAATTCTTCTTTTTGAAGAAAAGTTCTGTTTTTAGTTTTAGTGCGGTAATTATACACTGTTGATAAAGAATAACGTAAGAATTGAGAAATTTTGCTTCCATCGTCAATTCCTAAACGCATAAGTGCCATGATACGCAACTCAGGATTCAGCGATTCTCCATTCTTAATAATGAACCTATCATTTTCGTTCAGCAATTCATTCACTTTTTCAACAAAATCGGGGAATAATTGCAAAAAGGCATTGTCAAAGTTTGTATACAATTCTTCAAATTCCTCATCCATTATATCCTGTGATTGTGTAATTAATTTAGCCTCATTGATTTTTCCATCTTTTATTTTAGTATGCACCTTCTTCCGGAAATTATCAATTTTATTGATATAGATAGAACAAAGTTCAATGAACCGACCAATATACACTTCCTTGATCTTATTTGATTCTGACAGTTCATTGTTTGTTAGATGTAAAACATGATTAACCGTCACCAGTTCTTCATTCAGTTTACTAAGTGCTGCATTTAAATAATTTAGTTCATCGTTGGCAATTTGAAGGTTTTTCTTAGCTAAGGACAGCCTTTTTATTTGCCTGTAAATAACAAAAAGAGCAATAATAAGCAAAACCAACAATGAAGTTGTAAGTACTAAATAAAGCTGCAATTTAGTTTTCTGATTTTCTATTTTTGCCTGATATGTTTTATCTATCAATGATAAAATGGTAGAACTTTGTAAGCTTCTAAGCTTTGCATTGAAAAACATTGTGGAGCTCCACGAAAAACGGATGTACTTATATGCTCTGTCTATGTCACCCTCTTCATACAGTATCTGAGCAAGCATCATCAACGACGCCTGGTCTTTTATAGCCGACTGAATATCTGATATGGCTGAAAGCGCCAAATAATACTTCTGGTTTTCCTTATCTCCGCTCCATTGATATATCAACGAACGACGGAAAGTTACCAAAGCGTAATCGGGAGTTCCAACAATCGACTTTTTGAGTCCGAGATCGTTAAGCTTTAAGGCGTCGCTGTATAAGTGTGCATTACGGGCGCTATCTTCTTTTAGTTGCAGGTACAAATAACTCTCCGGAGCTAACTTTTTCTTTAACAGCAATAGATGCTTATCAAAAACTTTCCAATAATCCTGCGATTTTCTTTTATCCTGTGTGTAAAATGCAAGCTCTCCATACACTTTAAGATGCGCATTGTAATAATCAACAAGTAAAAAATCGGGTAGCTTAGCAGCATCAATGCTTGTCAGCAAGTCTGTAGCCTCTTTATAAAGTCCGATGGATCCCATTAAATAGGCAAGTTCGAGCTTACTTTCATATTCTCTTTCGCCATCATTTAGTGCAATAGCTATTTCGATATTTCTATTCTGATAATGAATGGCCGAATCGCAAATGTACGATTTGTATTCTTTATACAACAGTGAGTTTATTTGATATTCGGCTATCGAAAGCGGCTTTACCTTTCGTAATTCCATTTTATGATTGGAAATGCGCATTTCTCTCACCTTTGTGTATGAGTCAGAATTTTCAATGGTACTGTCCAGCTTTAGCAAGACTGTCGAAATATTTTCCTGTGAAAATAGCAGCGTTGAGAATGACAAATATATAATGAGGATATATTTGAATTTTGCCGTTTTAACATTAGATATTCCTGATCCCATATAAAAAATAGATTTAGCAAATTTGGGAGGTTTACAAACACAGTTTTCTTTATTGCTGAAGAAAATGAAACAAACCTCATCCCTGCAAAAAACAAAAAGAAATTGTAACCAACTGCACGCAAAACTACACAAAGTAAGTCAAATTACAAAACGATGAACAAACAGGAAATTCTATTATCCTGTCCATATTTATCAACCCACTTTCAGCACTTTTCCGCAGCCTGCATATTTTACTTCCTGTGGCTGCCCGGTAAAACCTACTTTGCCGAATTCAATGGCCACCGACAGGACAAGACTAACTTCGCCGGTACAAAAAGACTTAAATTCATCTCCCAGGTTCACTTCAAACTCCTGCTCCGGTAACAGGTTCTCGGAAGGTATCCAATCCCCTGTAGCAACAACGCTTACCCCCTGCATTTCGCGAACCGCAGGTTCGTAACTATTGCTGGCCACATTATACTTTAGATCCGAAACAGCGCCCAGCGACAGGATGAACCGGAAATAGGGCAAGCGCTGAATGTTCAACAAGTCTGTTTCGGTATTAATACGCGGCATTAGCACCTTTGCAGTGAGCGCTTCCCTGTTTATCTGCCCCGTTAACCCTACTTTCAGCACGGTATTCAACGGATAGTTGCGGTTAAAATTGAAATTCTCCAGCGTATAGCGGTATTTCGAAAAAGCAATCGAACGTTTACCGATTTCCCCTTCCCCATCTGTCTTCTGAATATTTTTTGCAAAACCATTGAGCACTGGCGTCAGGTTATAATCAGCCAACCGGTACAACCCGCCAAAGCTGTAACGCAACGATGATGCAAAAGCCGTGCAGCCTTTCCACTCATTTTGTTGCAGGCGGAAACCTTCAAATTTAGCCGAAGTCTTTATCTTTTCCTTTGTAGCTCCGCCCTTGCTGCGTGCTATCACTTTGTCGCTACCACGACGGGTGTAGAAACTGACGTTGCTGATACTCCCCGAAAACTGAATCGGTCCTTTTACTATGGCCATAATAATAATGTGCTAATGTATTAATAGTTGCTCTTCGTACCGAAATGAATAATTAATACTACAAAAATATACAATTTTTAGATAAACCAAAAATAATGTATAGATAAACCTATCTTTTTATAAGTAAAGTTTATCTATAGTTTAAATATGCGTTGAATAAGTATTGTATAAGGTTTATATATTATAAAAAAAGAAATAAAGCATTATCTGACTGTAAATTGATGACCCAACTCCAAAGTACTGCTTTTAAGCACATATATAGTGAGATAAAAAAATGTATTTACGACAATGAATTTTAATTGTACATTCCTATATATCATAACATTGAAGCAAAGCGAACATGCTCATTCGGACTATGATTTTTTTAGTTGTATTGAAGTAAATGAAAAAAATCAGTGTCAAATTGTCAGTACTTTTTGGTTGTTTACAATAGCATTTCCAATTTTGCAACAGCAATCATAATAGGCTGTTGCCGATTCAGACAACAAGCTATGATGAATGAATCAAACATAAATAGTTTAGGGTTTAGGGTCTAGGAAACGACAGTTATGTATTGCTACTTAAACTCTTTTAATTCATTGACAATTTTCATTGTTGGCTATCCCGATAGCATCCGGGACAGGTTCTATTGAAATTATTTGAAATGCGACATTTTCTTAGCTCAAGTTACTGCCTATCGTATCCTTTTATAGTTTATGTTTAAACAGGGTAAAGCACAATTTTGATCTCAGTAAGAATGCTTCGAAAAAAAATATTTTTTTTATATTTTAATATGGTAAAGCAGGAACAATTGTAAACACATAAGCAATCACCCAAGGTACTTTACGAATGCCTCAGGAGCATAAAAAATAACAGAATAACACCCAATAAAAAAAACAGATGTATTATTTAGAACACTTATTAATTAGAACATATGTAAATCCATGACAAACAACAATATATATTATTTGAGTTTTATTAACTAAAGGCTGTCTTTTTTTTCTGCGCGCTGAAATTGTATGTTTGGAGCGCAAAAACAATGGTGTAAAATTCAATTCACAGAATGACGAACACAAGCCCGAAAGTACAAATATCAGGACAAGAAATCAGGTTTTATCATTTAGGGCAAAAAAAGTTAGAATATATCACTAAGATTGCAGCACAATAAATAAAAGCAGTAAAGAATTCACATTATTCAGCTTACAACAGAAGCATATGAATACACTTTGATTTTTGCAAGCGTATTAAAATTAAAAAAAACAGCTTTATCAGTAACAATGGGTAAAACCAGGAACATATTGCCTAACGATCCTTATGATAGAAATCTGTTGGAAACTCTTATTTCCTACTTACAGATGATATTAGCAGGACAACAACGAATAGAGCAACGGCTCGACGCGATGGAGGCACAGCTATGTTCAGCGCTGAAAAAACCGGAAAAAGATGTACCTGAATTATTATTTACGGAGAGCCAACTAATTAAAATGACTCAATATACCCGCCAAACACTATACAAATACCGGAAAATTGGATGGTTGACTTGTACAAAAATAGGCAGAAGTATCCGTTACTCCCAAGCAGATATAGATCATTTAAAAGAAAGCGTAGCTGAGCATTCAAGTACTTTATCAAAAAAACTTGTTAATTAAAAGGAAATTTGTAGATTTGTGCTAATTATCAAAACACTATGGAACTAAAGATACTCAAACCACGTATTGCCTTAAATAAAGCCTTTCTGAAGGCGAAACCAAATAGGTCTGATATAGAGACTTTTAAAAACAATCTGATTGGTATCCTTGATACGATTGATGAATTTGAGTCGGAAGAATTTCATAAAAACCTGGTTTCTGATTTTCTGAAAAACACCTATTACGGTGGCAAGCACTTTATCAATACCAAGGACCGAAAGGATTTGGTAATTCATAATGGCGCAACTGCCAGCAGTACAGTGGGTGTGATAGTAGAGACAAAGCAACCTACAAAAAAATCAGAAATGCTTCGCCCCGATAATATCAATGTCAAAGCTTTGCAGGAGTTGGTATATTATTATCTGAAGGAAAGGATAACCAACAAAAACACCGAAATTAAACACCTTATTGCTACCAACATTCACGAGTGGTATATTTTTGACGGGCATTTGTTCGAAAAGCTGTTTGCCCAAAATAAACCGCTTGTAAAGAAGTTTACCGAATTTGAAGAAGGACGTTCAGGAGGAAATAAAACCGATTTTTTCTACAACGAAATAGCTGCACCGGCCATTGCCGCATTGCCTTATGAAATTACATTTACCCATTTCGATATACGCGATTACGATAAGCCACTCCGCAACAACGAAAAGAAAGATGACAATGCACTGATTGCGCTGTTTAAATTGCTCTCGCCGGAGCATTTGCTCAAACTGCCTTTTGCCAATGACAGCAACAGCCTTGATAAAACATTCTATACCGAATTGCTCCACATTATCGGGCTTACCGAAACCAAAGAAGGTGGTAAGAAACTGATTCAACGCAAAGAAAAAGAACAACGCAATGCAGGTTCACTAATTGAAAGCGCCATTGTGCAATTGGATGACCTCGACAAGATATCGAGACTTGAAAAACCCTCGCAGTTTGGCGATACCATAGATGAACGCCTGTTTAATGTGGCGCTGGAGCTGAGTATCACCTGGATAAATCGCATTCTGTTTCTGAAGCTGCTCGAAGCACAGCTTATCAAATACCACAAAGGCGATAAAGCCTACGCTTTTCTGAATGTAGACAAGATTAAGGGATTCGACGATTTAAACACCTTATTTTTTCAGGTATTGGCAAAGAAAACGGAAGAGCGAAACGAAAATGTAAGCCAGAAGTTTGCTCATGTGCCATATCTGAATAGTTCGTTGTTCGAGCCCACCGACGTTGAACATGCCTCTCTGTTTATAAGTCAGCTTGCCGATGCGAAAATACCGCTGCTTACTAATACGGTGATAAAAGATAAAACAGGCAAAAAGCGAACAGGCGAGCTGCCGGCTGTGGAATATATATTTGAGTTTCTGAATGCCTACGACTTTAGCAGCGAGGGCAGCGAAGAGATACAGGAAGACAACAAACGCCTGATAAATGCCTCGGTGCTGGGACTGATATTTGAAAAGATAAACGGCTACAAAGACGGTTCGTTTTTTACACCCGGCTTTATCACCATGTACATGTGCCGCGAGACCATACGTCGCGCTGTAGTGCAAAAGTTTAACGAAACAAAAGGCTGGAACTGCAAAGAGTTTGGTGAACTGTACAACAATATTGATCCGGGAAATGAAGCTCGTATCGAAGCCAATAGCATTATTAACAGCCTTAAGATATGTGATCCCGCAGTAGGCTCCGGACACTTTCTGGTATCGGCGCTCAACGAGATAATAGCCATAAAAAGCGAACTGCGCATACTATCCGACCGCGACGGGAAACGCCTGAAAGAATACAGCGTGGTGGTGGAAAACGACGAGCTGATAGTGACCGACGAGGATGGTGGGCTCTTTGAATACAACCCACTGAGCAAAGAAAGTCAGCGGGTACAGGAAACGCTGTTTCACGAAAAGCAAACCATTATTGAAAACTGCCTTTTTGGAGTGGATTTAAATCCCAATTCGGTAAAAATATGCCGGCTGCGCTTGTGGATTGAATTATTGAAAAATGCGTATTATCGTTCCACGGATATTTTGGTAGAGACAAAGCATGCCTTGTCTCTACCAAAAAACGGGAAACGCGAATTAGAAACCCTGCCCAATATCGATATCAATATAAAATGTGGAAATTCATTGATTAGCCGGTACGCCTTGGATGCTGATATAAAAAAGGCATTGAAACGCAGCAAATGGACGATTGACAGTTACCGGCTGGCGGTGATGACCTACCGCAACGCCCAAAGCAAGGATGAAAAGCGAGCTATGGAAAGGTTGATCAATGAGATCAAAGGCGATTTTGAAAGCGAAATAGCGATTAACGATAAACGCCTGACAAACCTCAACCTCCTTAAAGGTGAGCTATATAAGCTTTCGAACCAAACACAGCTGTTTGAACTGACGAAAGGCGAAAAGGCAAAATTCAATAAAGCCGTACAGGAAAAAACCACCAAAATAGACAAACTGGAAGCCGAATTAGAGGCCATACGAAAGAATAAAATCTACGAAAATGCCTTTGAATGGCGCTTCGAATTCCCTGAAGTACTGAACGATGACGGAGATTTTGTGGGCTTTGATGTGGTGATTGGAAATCCACCGTACGTTTTCACTAAAGAAGCTGACTTCTCAGATTCATATAAAGATGTAATTTTAAAAACCCTAAAAAACAATAATGTCAAAACAGAGTCTAAAGGATTAAATATTCAAACTGGCAAAATAAATCTTTTCGGTATATTCTTAATTCGTTCATTTAGTATTTTAAAAAGAGATGCAGAGTTAAACTATATTATTCCGAACAACATCCTTAGAGCAACAACTTATGAAGCAATAAGAATTTTTCTTTTAGGCCAAACTGAAATAATCGAAATAGTTGATTTGGGAAGTGATATCTTTTCTGATGCAACGGTAGCAACAGTCATTTTTAGTTACAAAAAGACTCCAGCACAAAAAAATACCGAAACCAAGGTAATTAAAGATATTATAGATTTTGAATTAAAGAAATATACTACTGTTTTTCTCAATCAAATATTATTTAAGAAAAATATAAGTTCAACATTCAACATTCTTCTCGATCCAACTGAATTTGAAATTATAAAAAAAATAGATACTAATTCTGAGAGGTTAGAAACTTTTTTTAAATACATATCCCCTGGTATAGATGGAGATAAAGATAAATTTGTTTCTAAGTTTAAAAAGAGTGAAATATACAAGCCATTATTATATGGTAAAGATTTTGGTAGGTATGTTACTAAATTCAATGATAATTATATTGAATATGACCGTCAGAAACTCAATCGAGCAAGAGAAGAATATATTTTCCTATCTCCCAAAATAATAATTCAAAGAATAAGTGGCGGCAATATGCCTCTCACTGTTACTGTTGATAATGAAAATTATTATACTTTTAATTCTGTAAATAATTTAGTACTGAATGAGAATATTGATCTACCATTGGAATTTTTCGCCGGTATCTTAAATTCAAAATTAATTAATTGGTATTATTCAATTATGTTTTCAAATAAATCAACACTTACTGTAAATATATCCAGAACTTTCTTGGCTGAACTGCCAATTAAAATCACTGAAAAAGAGAGTATTAGTTTAGTAGTGAAAAATATTTTAGCATTGAAAACTCAAGATGCAGCTACCGACACTTCCTCTCTCGAATCCGAGATAGATCAGTTGGTTTATCAGCTGTATGGGTTGACAGAAGAGGAGATACGGATAGTGGAGGGAGAGAAATAAGAATATCAAGATTAAATATAATTGTATATTAATATGAAATTTTCAGAACGCTACGGATACGAAAAACCATCAGAGGTTATTATTAGAGAAAGAATAACTCCTGAGATACAGAATGCTATTTGTACATGCTATGATATTTTGAAAAAGGAAATTGGTATTAGAGTGTATATTGAGATTGATGAATATATATGGTGTTATTTTTTTAATCTTAGAAAAGATAAATACAATGGATACGGTAACGAAATTACAAAGTATATTGAAAATGGAACCAAATACTGGTATGAAAAACTAGACTTGATTGAGACAACACTTATTGCAATTAATGAGAATCCATATTCAATATATTTTCTTGATTCATTTCTTGAGATATTAAACTCTGAATTTGAGAGATTAAATTTTGGCTATAGAATAGTAGGAAATCAGATAGTTGAAATTACTTCAGAACAAGATATTAATGCAATAGAATCAGCTATCGAAAATAATAAAGATAATGTTAGATTACATTTAAATAATGCTTTAATACTTTATGCAAAACGTCCGGACGCAGATTATCGAAATTCAATAAAAGAATCAATAACTGCAGTTGAAGCATTAAGTAGGGAAATAACAGGTGATAAAGGTTTAAACTTGGCTAAGATGGAGAGTGTTGGTATTAAAATACCTCCTGTAATTCGTAAAAGTTTTGAAATAATGTATGGGTATACTAATGACCCTAAAACAGGTATTCGCCATGCCTTGATGGATGATACAGCAGAATATGTACCAGGAGCTGATGAAGCCTTGTTTATGTTGGTTTCGTGCAGTGCATTTATCAATTATTTGAATAGTAAAATGAGCTAAATTATGTCCAAACTCAACCACCTCAGATTATTAGGAAACAAACAACTATCAGAAATTACCAAAGTAAAATTTAATTTTGGCTTTGGAGAGAAAGAAGAGGAAGAAGAGCCTGTTAAGCCCAATTATGTCCCTATGGCACAGCGGCTGGAGGCTTGTAGTACTCTATTTACTGTAGACAGAAGAGAACGGCAAGCGAATAGGGATACCTCCATACGTGTACCGGCTAATATAGAATTTATCCGAATATCGTTTCTCGATCAGTTTATATTAAGCGACTTCTTCAATCAATGGTTTGCTCAGTTTGGACTGGAAGCGCTGTCAGTAAGTAATTTTGGCAAGGAAGTGTTATTTGCAGTTATTGATAAAGAAAAATTTAAGAATTTTAGTGAAAGTGTATTGCAGTTTACCCGTAGATGGTTGCTACAAGATGTGCAAGCGAAGTATTCCCCTAAAATCACATTTATCGATAGTTTTAAATTACTCACTTCTGCTGATATCCTTCGATTTGATATTCAGCAAACAGGTGAAGTTGTTGTGATAAATACGCTGGATTTTCAACTTCTTGATTTAAGATTACAGCAGGCATTATTGAATTCAATAGAACTGTTTCTGAAAGAGAATAATGTAAACTTTGCCGTAGACAGAGAGAATAACCGGATAGAGTTGTTTGGAGCAACCCCTGAGCTAATTCAACAAATAGCCGATAATTTTGATATTGTTGAAAGCATTACCTGCTCTTTATCGTCAGTGGTGCGACCTTCAACCTTTAATGTTGCTAAGCGTGAATATGGTTTTCGAATTTTGAATGCAACTGAAGATTTACCATTGATTGGCATATTAGATACAGGTATCAGTATGGAAACACCTTTAGCAGATATAACTTTAAAGGACACTTCATTTACTCTTGCGGGAAATCCATTGATTGATACAGCCGGTGGCAGGCATTTGCATGGTCATGGCACAGGAGTCGCCGCAATGGCGGCTTTGGGCAGGGAGAACCACCAAAATGAATTTAATGGAGAGGTAAGGGCGGATGCTAAATTGCTATCGCTTAAACTGTCGGATACGGGTAGCGGCTATTTGTCGGAAGCCAGAATAATTGAAATGCTTTATACTGCAAAAGCAAAATATCCGGAGTTATCAATTTTTGTTTTGACGACCTGCTACAATGCTCCTAAAGCTGTGAACGAAGCATTTTCGTCCTACACTTATTTACTGGATAAATTTGCATACGAAACAGATAGCTTGATTTTTATATGTACAGCAAATAACAACGAGGCGGTTAATGAAAACAGAGTGTATGATTTGCATTATTTCGAAAATCCACACACCAATTTGTCCACTCCTTCCGATAGTTTGAACAACGTAAGTATTGGAGGAGCAGCCGAAAATCTTAGAGTAGGGGCTTTCTTAGGTTGTTCCCCCGGACGTGAATACCCTACGCTCTTTACCCGAAAAGGCCATGTGGATTTAAGCCTGGTGCTGACTAGAACGAAATCGAACAATCGATATTTTAAACCCGATGTAATTGATTGTGGTGGTGATATTATTGAAAAAAGAGGATATCTTGATTATCATGATGACGCTTCTATGCATATTTTATCTGCTAACCCCGCACATGGATTTATAAAAGAATGTGGAACAAGCTATGCTGCCCCTCTGACAGCAAATATTGCGGCAAAAATCAAAAAACAATATCCTGAACTCCGAATGCAAACGATCAAAGCTTTGATAGTAAACGGGGCATCAATGGATAAAATAAAGACCAGTATAAAGCTACAAAAGCTTATTCATAGGATTGCAGGAAATGGATATGTAGATATTGAGCGTAGTTTATATTCCTCGGAAGGTAGTCCGACGTTGATTTTAGAGGATAAAATTGAAAATGACAAGATGAAAATCTATCCGGTTCATTTTCCACAATATTTAATTGAAGAAGCATTGGGACGAAGTAGTGGTATTTTGAAATGTAGCGCAACACTCTGCTTTAATTTCAAACCCATTCAGCATAATCAGCTGTCTTATAACCCAATTCATATGGCCTTTGGGTTTTTCAGGGATCATACAGGTGACCAAATAAATGCAAAGAAAAAGGATTGTGATTCACACATTAAATCAACATTGAATTGGTCGCAAAGTGGAAGGCATAAGTCCAAGCCAATTCCTTATTCTAATTTCCAAAAAATGGATTTTTTGATTGATGTGAAGAATTTGACGGAAGAGAGCTGTACGCTAAAACTGGCAGTGCAAAGCAGATTAACTGCTCAATTATTGCAGTCTGATTTGGCCCACTATCCTACCGAATATCCTTTCTCGTTGGTTATCAATATTGAAGAGAATTTTAAACTTCAAACAGGAAGGTTGTACGAGGAGCTGATGCTGATTAATGAATTGGAAGTAATGGCCAATGCTAGTGCAGAAGCGGTATTGGAAGCTTAAAATTATCGGGCAAGCGCTTTTTTCTCAACTTCGATAAGTTGCTTCCAGATAGCAGTGCTGATTTTAGCCGACAGCATGTTTTCAGGCGTTTCCTGTGCAAAAAGACTACGTTTGATAGCGGTAATCAGGGTTTTCTGAATGCTGTAATACGACAAACCTAATGCTTCTTTGGCAATTTTATTAGCCGAAGTTTTATTGTCGAATACAAAGCGACCGTTTTTGAGTGTAAGATCAACCAATGCTTTGATTTCTTTTTCGCCAGGAAGGGTGAATTCAATAATATTATCAAATCTGCGTAATAATGCATCGTCGAGCATATCGCGCTGATTGGTGGCGGCAATAACTATGCTACTTTGTGGCAAGTAATCGAATAGTTGCAGAATGGTATTTACAACACGCTTCATTTCTCCGTGATCCTGACTATAATCGCGGACTTTGCCCAAGCTGTCAAATTCATCGAGGAAAATAATACAATCTTCAACAGCTGCTTTTCTGAAAATCTTAGCCAGATTTTTACTTGTTTCGCCAAGTTTGGAAGATACAATCGCACCGATATTTATAACTATCATCATTTTGTGCAGTTCACCGGCTACTACATATGACGCCAGTGTTTTTCCACAACCTGAATGACCATGTAACAATAACTTATTGGCAACAGGCAGATCAAATCGTTGTAAAACTTCAATTTTACGATGTTCTTCGACAAATGCAACCAACTCAGCCATTACCTCTTTATCAGCAACAATATTTTCCAATCGATAATCTGAGGTGATTTTCTCCAGAATTAAATCTGAAACTTCCTTGTCTTCCAGTCTTTCATAATAGGTATCAGAACTTACCTTCGTCAGACTATTAGTGCTTTGTTGCCGGATTGATTCCTTCAAAATAGATTGAAGCTGAATGGCAAAGTTTACTTTTTTTGTTTTCTTGGAATACTCAATCAAATCGTTCACAACAGACAATAGTCTATCCTGATCGTTTTCCAGACCAAACTTAGCTATCTCTTTTATGTAATCGAGTTGTCCCATGTCAAAGTAATTTTCTGCAAAGATAACGTTTTTAGAATAAATGTTGTTCTATTTTTGAGTTTATATTCAATGTTCTGATATATGTTTTTGCTTTAAATGCAAATAAAAGAGTCAGTAAAATTCTTTTAAATTTTCATGCGTTCATATTTATTTTTTAGATAGTTGTCGTATGGAACCTGTCTGCCGAACAGGCAGGCTCGCAATGAACATTGTCTTTGGTTTTAACGTCTGTTTAAATGCTCGTTTTATACGCATTAAACAACTAAAAATATTACTTCAGCCACAAAAGAGGTTTTTGCATTCAGCAAAAAGCCTCTTTTTTTGTACTGTAAAAGTTAAAGTTGCAGGTCCGATTGTATAAACTTTTATAAAAACAAAATACTATTCTTGTAAACCTTTGTAAAAGCTGGTAAAACCACGTATAAAACATATAAATATCAACGACTTATACGTTTTAACGCTATTGTTTTGTGTAAAAATCCATTCTATCTTTGCTTCGTCATGAATGAAAAACAAGGTCGTTTTTCTATAAAATGACACTTATTAAAATATGAGTAAAGCTCAGAATCCCCTGACGGGACAGATGTCCGGATCGATGGGTAACTTTGTTACCACCAGGTTAGGGAATGTAAACATCGTCCGGGCAAAAGCGTTCGAACCACGGGACGCCAAAACCGAAGCGCAGGTAAAACAGCGTGATGGTTTTAAACTTATCGTGGACTTGTTCCCTACGTTGGGCAGTATTCCTGCAGAAGGATTTGTTCAACGATCAGCTAACGCTTCGGTGTACACTGCTTTTATAGCGGCCAATATACCGGAAGCTATTGACAAAACGGGTGAAATCGTAGTGATTGATTACAGTCAACTTGTCGTTTCGGATGGCAGTTTGACGAAAGTTATCGTTACGGAAACTACGCTCGATGAAACGGGAATTACCGTGAAGTACCTACCCTCGCTGAAAAACGAACTCAACAAAGCTACCGACGAGATAGTGGCACTTGCCCTGCTTGCTTCGGGAGAATTGTGGGTGGAACGTCAGCCGCGGGGCAGTGAGTTGACCAACTCGCTACTGATACCGGTACCCTCTGTAAACACAACTGACATCCTTGGCATTTACGTTTTTGCCAAACGGGCTGACGGAAGCAAATCATCGAAGACCGTGTATGTTCATCCGTAACCCTCAAAAGAGGACTTTAATAAGAGATTCCCTGCAAGTACTATGCTTACAGGGAATTTCTTTTGATTGCAGCGACTCAACAATTATTGCCTATACATAGAACAAAAATCCGGCTTTTATTATGTCATCGAGTCACTTTGACCCGAAACTACATTATCTATGAATTAAGTAAATCGTATTTATTGTTAATATGTCTATTAAAGTCGAATCATCGCTTCAATTTCAAACACATAGACCTCTATCCCTAACCCTTTAGCTGCGCTGACCGTTGGTTCTCCCAAGGAGAAAGGGGACACGGGGCAGCTCATTTCAGGAGATTCGTTCCATTTTCTCACTCGGCAAGTCCCTCTCAAAAACCAAATTCCGCTTTTCTTTCTCCTCTGGGAGAAAGTACCCGAAGGGGGATAGAGGTCGGAGAGGGAACCAACGTTCAACGAGCGAAGGGAGTTAATTAGGGAGAGGTCGAAATTAAAAAACATATCAATAAATAATATCAATGAATTAACACAAAATTGCAGGATCTATTTCTTTGCAAATGCCTGATATTTCTTAGCCATTGAAGGAATTGTAAGGTTGATATTTTTCTTGAAACGAGAAGTCAAAATGGCCATCAGCAACAGAATACCGAAAATAAAGCTCCAGCCAAATAATTCCTGCAAAGTAGCGAGCATCGCCTCTGTGCCTACTGTGGAGGCAAGATCGGGATAAGGCAATTGCGTGGCTGCATTTACATTAGAACCCATAAAGGCTAAATGTTTGGACAATATTCCTTTCATGGCATGCGAATAAATGGCTCCGCCCAGAGGCGAGGCCAATCCGGTACGGATAAACCCAAGTACACACAAGACCTGAAAATAGTTTTTGAATGGTACGGTAGCCTGCGCATATACTGTAAGAGAAATAAAAATCACAACATGACCAAAGCCACTGAATATAAGTGGCAAATACAACTTTTCCATATTTGTTTCGGTGGAAATAAGCGTGTACATACAGGCAATGTATGCCATTATAAACGACATGCCTATAAACATTAGCCTTTTGTGTGGCCAATGGCGTTTTGTAAGTACATACCACGAAAACAATGCTCCAAGTGCAATACCAATAAATCCGAACCATTTGAGCGACACCTCGTTGATATAATCATAATGCAGAATAGCACTTGTGTATGTGTTTTGCAGTACGTTTTGCGCCGAGAGCAAAATATCCAGAAACAAGAACAGCAACAGCAAATACCAAAGATTTTTAGCCATCAGCGCCTTTATTTCAATAAATGGATGCCGCAGATTTGTCATTCGCCACACATTGGCTGCCAACGCTAAAGTGGCAAAACCTATGGCGGCACGGATGTAATTTGAATCGAGCCAATTGTATTGCTCGCCATACTCTGCCACAAAAATTAACGATAAAATAAAGATACTCCACAGCACCATTCCGATCCAATCGATGCCATAGAGCGGCATCTTTGGCATTGAGCGAAAAGGGCGCATGAGTGTATAAGCACCCAATATCACCAGGAGCAATACTCCAATGGCTAAATAATGAACATAGCGCCAGTTGAAATAGTAAACAATGTGAGCGATTGCCACATCAAATACCTGAATTACACCAAGAACAACAAAGAAAACAAAAGAAAGAAAGACTGCGTAATTGTAAGTTGGCGTTATTTTGGGCAACAGATTTGAAAAGCACTCGAAAGTGCCGTACAACCGCAGGAATCCTGCAATAAAGCAAGTCAATATCAGAAGCGGTACCGAATGGAGCTGAGGCACTATCAGATTGCAAAGCAATAATCCAGACGCAGCGATCAACAGACTGGAGCGATTTGTGAAACGGAATTTCAAACGGAAAGCCAGTGGGAAATACATTGTCAAACCAACAAGAACAGCGTGTCCCATCATCATTACGTCGCTGTGGGTAACTGACAAATCGCCGGCCATTTGTCCCATTGAGGCAAAGTACATTCCATTCGAGAATTGAAATCCTGTCAGAAAAAGCAGGTAAATCAAAATTCTTAGTTTTTCGGGCACCCATTCCTTAAAATTCGGCAGTTGGTTTTGGCCGTTTTGTTCGTGCGCCATATCAATAAAGAACTTTACATTCTACGTTCATACCCGATTGGAGTTGGTCGAGTGCCTTGGTGTCGTTGTTTTTGGTAAAAATAATTTTAACCGGGATACGTTGCTCCACTTTCACAAAGTTCCCTGTAGAGTTGTCCTGAGGAACAACAGCATACTGCGAACCAGTGGCATCGGAAATGGAGGCTACAACACCCTCGAATTTCAGATCAGGGAAAGCATCCACCACAATATCCACTTTGTTACCAATTTTAATGTGTTGCATTTGCGTTTCGCGGTAGTTGGCAATTACCCATTTTTTCTCACTGCTGACAACAGAAAACAAGTTTTTGCCCGGCATTATCAATTCACCTTCCTGAATACTCTTGCGCGAAGTATAGCCATTGCTGGGCGCTAAGATAACAGTATACGAAAGATTGAGTTTAGCCAGATCGAGGGCAGCCTCACAAACAGCAATATTGGCTTCGTTTTGGTCCAGACTTTGTATCTGCTCGGCTTTCAGCAATTTAGTACTGTTTTTCTGATGCTGCATTGTTTTCAGTTTGGCTTTTAGTGATTCATATTGAGTTGTTACAGCATCGTATTGCTGGCGTGTCACTGCCTTTTGGTCCAGGAGGGTTTTGTACCGTTCGTAATCTGTCCGGGCATTGGCAAGCAGAATTTCCACCTCTTGCATATTGGCATCGGTCACAGCCATATTATTCTGTGTGGTGGAAATGGTGGTTCCCATCACCGATTTTGCAGCCAATGCATTTTGGTAGTCTGCCTGAGCTTGTTTTACACGTAAGCTGAATTCGCTATCTTCCAACACAACTAAAGTATCGCCCTGATGGACATATTGAAATTCGTCGAAATAAATCTTTTTCACAAATCCCTGTACGCGACTTGATACCACAACAATGTTCTGACGCACTTGTGCGTTGTTTGTATATTCCCCACCTATGTGGATAAACATTGAGGCAATCCAAACCACACCACACAGAATGAGCGTTATGATAATGATATTGCCGGTGATTTTTTTTGTTTTTTTATTCATAATTCTTTTTATATCAAATTGTTGTTGAAATTATTTTTTAATGTAATTGTAATATATGCAGATTTGCTAACTACTCAGTACCCTACTTCTTTTGTAGCTTTTTGATTTTCAATTCTACTTCGTCGAATTGAAAATCAAAAGGGGGAGAGCGTTTGCATTATCCCCCGGTTTCGTTGCACTCACCAGGGCTTACTCATATTTAGCCACTCCGTGGCAAAAGACTTTACATATTAGTTTTAACTCCCTTTGGTTTATTTGTTAAAATCACTTCGATGCTGAGTAGTTACTATATTTGCACATTAACATAAAAGCGAAATTGCGAAAGGCAGATTGCCGCCAGAGAAATACATCTTAAACTCAGGAAGATTTTGAAAAATCGTTTTATTTACAAGGTCATAAGCATAATTACTCAATGACAATGACTGTTCTACGGTTGGTAAATCAACTTCTTTGATTACTTTTAACGTACTGTATCACTGATCAGTAGCGACCGGATACGCTTCGACACATCGTCTGTTGTTCGGTTACATTTACGGATGCAAGCCATTTATGCTTTGTGTAACTGAACACAATAACACCACCAAAACATTATGTAAAGTGCTGGAAATAATTAAGTAATAAAAAAAGTAAATGCTTTAAAAGCAGAAGAAAGCGTTGGCTAAATGATTTGATAGAAAGGATGTTCGTTGCCCCATAAAAATCCTTTGGGCACCGAACTGTGTTCAAACCGGAATATGTCAATATAATGCGACAAACACATCATGTTTTTCTGAAGAATTAGACAGCAAAGGTACAAAATTATTCTTTACCGCGATTTTTATATTTTCATTATTTTCAATCTTATTTTCTTTAAAAACCAATTTTAAACACCGCCGCTACGACCAACAGTACCCTATTTTATAGCTACTTAGACCAATGAAACTCAAAAAAAAAAATGAAAACAAACACATGGCAGCTGTTACAGATAACCGAGTATTTTTGTAGTTGAGTAATGCAATGTTTATTCAAAGCATTGTCGGTGTTCATGGCTGCGGGCAGAGCACTTTTTTTTCTATCTAAACTCACAAGACAAAAAAAATCAGATTTTGTATTATTATTTCAATTATTGTTCGTAGTTTTGCGAACTACAAACATAAATCTGTAGTTACAAGGAAATAGTTACGAGTTACAAGAATTTTAGAAGACAGATCATTAAATATTATTGCATAAATTTTGGATCATGGAAAATGACAAAAACAAAGATTATAGTGTTGACAACGAACAACTTGCCAGGTTTGCTAAGGCCATGGGTCATCCTGCCCGAATTACCATTTTAAACTTTTTGGCGTCGTTGGACAGTTGCTATTTTGGTGACATACACAACGAACTGCCGATAGCCAAGGCAACAGTTTCGCAACATTTGAAAGAGCTAAAAGATGCCGGACTGATTCAGGGAGAAATAGAAACGCCAAAAGTAAAATACTGCATCAACCGCGAAAACTGGGAAAAAGCGCAGACTTATTTTGAAATATTTTTTGCTTTGAAAAAAGAAAAAGAAAACTGCTGTACTGCCCCCTAGCCCCCTAAAGGGGGAATAAAAGAGTCTCGTTTGTATAATTTCAAAGATCAAAATAAATAGAAGACACATAACAAATAAAACAAAACTAACTTCTCTTACTCCACTTTAAGCTTCGGCGTGAGCTCACGCCGAAGTCTCAGTCGAACGGGGTCGGGGGCTAATCAATAACAAAATGAACATTCAAATTCTTGGTACAGGCTGCCCTAAGTGCAAAACACTTGAAAAGTTAACACGCGAAGTTGTGGCACAAAACAACATTAGTGCTGAAATATCGAAAGTAGAAGATATTATGGAAATAATGAAATTCAATGTAATGTCAACTCCGGCATTGGTAGTAAATGGCAAAGTAGAAATAAAAGGACGCGTTCCGTCGGCTGACGAAATTAAGCAAGTATTATCAAAATATTAATTTTAAAAACTTCATTTTATGAAACGAATCTTATTTCTCAGTTTAATGCTTACGTTTTTAATGAGTAGCCTATCGCTTGAAGCGCAAAACAAAAAAACTAAAAAAGTTGCAACTACTGTAAGCAACAAGATTGAGGTCTATTATTTTCATTATACCCGTAGATGTGCAACTTGCGAAGCTGTAGAGTCAGTAACTAAAAAAGCAATTGCTGAGATGTATCCCACTCAATTTAAAGGAGGTCAGATTACATTTAAGTCAATAAATTTGGATGAAAAACAAAATGAAGCCATTGCAAGGAAATGTCAGGCTGAGGGCCAGTCTTTGCTTTTTATTTCAAAGGACAAACGTATCGACCTTACTGACAAGGGCTTTATGTTTGCCAAGAGCAGTCCTGACAAACTGAAAACAGAGGTTAAAAAGACGGTTGACGCTTTGCTATAATTTGAAAATTTGAAAATGAGTTAATTTGAAAATGAGAAGAAAATGAGAAATGACAAGGAAAATCCAATCGTTGATAAATCATTTCTTTTTGCGATTGAAATAGTTGAATTTTGTGATTTGCTTTACGAAAACAAAAAGTATGTAATTGGGCAGCAATTATTGAAAGCTGGAACATCAATAGGGGCAAATATTCGTAAAGCGCAAAATGCTGAAAGTAAGGCTGATTTTATTCATAAAATGAAAATTGCAGCGAAAGAGGCAGACGAAACCGAGTATTGGTTATTGATCTGTAACAATTCAAATTCATACCCCAAAAATGTAGATTTAATTGAAAAATTAAATGAATTACAAAGAATTCTATCCAAAATAATCAGCTCCTCAAAATCACAACATTAGCACATTCTCAAATTAGCACATTCTCAAATTTTCAAATTAATTATATGGAGTTATTGCAAACAATTCTCGACAATTCACAATACTCGTTTGTTACAGCCATTATTTTAGGACTGATGACAGCTATTAGTCCTTGTCCGCTGGCGACAAATATTTCGGCTATCGGGTTTATCAGTCGCGATTTGAAAGATAGTAAGCGCGTGTTTATAAACGGATTAGTTTATACGCTTGGAAGAGCAATTAGTTATACAGGCCTGGCGCTGATCATCTTTTTTGGTGCCAGTAAAATGAATGTTTCCATGCTTTTTCAGGGTTGGGGCGAGAAGATACTGGGCCCCGTTATGATTCTGATAGGACTGTTTATGCTCGATGTCATCAAAATCAAACTCCCCGGTTTTTCAGGCCTGACCGACAAAATTGGCGAGAAAAGCAAAGGCAGCTATTGGAGTACTTTATTGCTGGGAATGGCGTTCGCGCTGGCATTTTGTCCCTACAGTGGCGTGTTGTATTTCGTAATGCTGATACCAATGACCGTTGCAAGTGTAAGCGGACTCTATTTGCCTGTATTATTTGCTGTTGCTACTGCATTACCTGTGATAATTTTTGCATGGCTACTGGCTTTTGCCGTTGGCAATGTAGGGAAACTTTACAACCGAATTAAAGTTTTTGAATTGTGGTTTCGCCGGGTAGTTTCGGTGATTTTTATTGGGGTCGGGGTTTATTATGTAATTATCTTTTTTGCCCCCTAACCCCCGAAGGGGGAATGAAGGATTTACAATTTAAAAATCTACGATTTACAATTTTAAGAAGATTCAAATTATTCGTGATTTGACGAATACTATTTTAATATGGAAAAAAATAAAAAAGTCAGGTTGATTTTTGCTGTAGCGACAGTACTACCTGCTCTTGTTGTGTTGTATTACTTTTTGCAGCCGCTTGTCAATCTGTTCACATACGATTTATTGGGGCTGCATTCCGATTCGCATTTCGGAACTTCGGTGAATTTCTTCTTCTATGATACGATCAAGATTCTTATTTTGTTGTTTCTGATCAGTTCGCTGATGGGCCTTGTGAACGCATACTTCCCGATTGACAAACTCCGCAACTATCTGACCAAAAAAAAGCTATACGGTATGCAATATGTTTTTGCATCGTTTTTTGGAGCCATTACTCCGTTTTGCTCCTGCTCCTCTATTCCGCTGTTTATCGGGTTTGTAAAAGGGGGCATTCCGCTGGGTGTTACTTTTGCTTTTCTTATCACATCGCCGTTGGTGAATGAAGTAGCAGTTGCCATGTTTCTGGGACTTTTCGGGCTGAAGACCACGCTTATTTATGCCGGAAGTGGTATTGTAATGGGTATCATTGGCGGATATATTTTGGGCAAAATGAAGCTGGATCGCTACCTTAGCCCGTGGGTGAGAGAATTACAAGCCAATTCGGAAAAAGAATCGGAACAATGGGAAGATGAGAAAACTCCTTTTATTGACCGATTACCGGCAATTATTAAAGAAGGCTGGGACATAGTGAGTAAAGTGCTTGTTTATGTGATTATTGGTATTGCTATTGGGGCAGCTATGCACGGATATGTGCCCGAAAACTTTTTTGCTCAATATCTGTCGGCAGATAAATGGTACGCCATGCCTTTGGCTGTTCTTGCCGGAGTGCCCATGTATGCCAATGCAGCAGGAATCATCCCGGTCATTCAGGTATTTGTAGCCAAAGGAGTTCCACTGGGAACTGCCATAGCCTTTATGATGGCCGTAGTAGGACTTTCATTGCCCGAAGCTACCTTGCTAAAAAAGGTAATGACCTGGAAATTGATTGGCATTTTCTTCGGAACAATTACGCTGTTTATTATTTTACTTGGCTATTTGTTTAATTTTATACTATAAGATTTATGGAAACAAAAGGAAAAAAGCCGTGCTTGTGTGGAACAAGCGAATACAATGTGGTAAGTTGCTCAGGCGCTTCGGATTTAGGACAATTGTCGGATGCGATAGCACGCAAACTGCGCGATAACAAAGTCCGTAAAATGAATTGTCTGACGTTGATTGCCATTGATGATCGGCCATTGATTGATGCTTTTATGAAAGCAAACGTGCTGGCAATTGATGGCTGCCCGAAAGATTGCGCTAAGAAAATTTTGGAAAAGGCCGGAATTGAAAATTTCAATCATTTACGTTTGACGGATTTGGGTTACGAAAAGGGAAAGACTCCGGTAACGGAAAGCGTAATGAATGAAGTGTATGCTAAAGCTGAGGTTATCTGCTAAGCAAAGCCACATTCTATCAAAAAAAAGTCATTAAGCGATCTTGCTTAATGACTTTTTTACAGCATAGCCGATTTTATCAGAAGTTGAGCATAGCGCCCAGCGAAACGCCTCTTACATCAGGTCCTTTTCCCGACTGAAACATACTGAAAGCAGCGTATTTGGCATAAATACTCCAATCGCCATAGCCCAACTGACCGATAAAGTCGAGGCTCAGTGGTGCGATATTCAGACCTTTGCTTTCGACAAGTTTTACTGAATTTCCATTGGGATCTTTGTATTTCACTTTGTACGAAGCAAAAGTATTAACGCCTCCCACAACACCTCCGGTGACAAAGAACTTATGATTACGGCCGAAAGTAGGTTGCCATTCGAGCATCAGCGGTACTGTTATCTGGAAAGTACGCAAACGGCTGTATTCGTATTTCACACCTGCCGGAGCCGGGTAAACATCAGTTAAGTCGTTTACTTCGAGCAAATGGGTGTTGTTGTCGAGGAAGAAATTGTGCCAGTTGAAACCAAGACCGGTTGTAATCCCCAGGTTGTTTTTGTAGATGGGTAGTATTTTTTCGATCAGGTTGAAATAGAATTCATTGCTCGATTCAGACTTCAGCGATACACCATCTATGTTATTCAGCTTATAGTCGGCATCCGATATGTTGGCAAATCCCCAACCAATTCCGGCCCAGTGCGCCTCCATTTTGTAATCTTTTTTCTTTTTGCTACCAAGTTTATTCAGAAAAGGCAGCTGGATACCAAGTTCTTCCACCACGGTCCATTTTTCGTAGCTTTTGTCGTCGGTAAAAACACCTTCGTACACTTTTTTGTAAGGATTTGATTCATTGTCGAATACTGTTACCTTCATCTGCCCAATACTATCCTGCAAATGAATTGTTTTGTTTTTGTATTGTAAAGTAGTATCGTTTGTTAATGTTTCGGCAACACTTATTTGTACGAGTCCGAATAAAAATCCTATCAGAAATGGAATAATTTTTTTCATTGTGTTTACTTATTAAGTCGTTTGTAATTATTTTTTCTTTAAAATGAGTTTCAGCACATCTTCCGAATCATTTTTGGATTCGATGTAAATGAGCGTAATTTTGTGCCCTGCTTTGAAGGTTTCGTTGAACAGGATCAGCCTGTAGAGATCGCCTTTGCGGGGCAATTGCAGATAAATGGACGTAGGCACTCCGTTGGCCACCACCTGCTTTACTTTTTTGGCACCCTGTTCGTCCTTCGTCAGACATTTACGGATAAAATCGGCCGCCGCCGGATTGTTTTTTATCGTTATACTTTTGAAAAGGCTGAAATCGTAACCATCCAACATTTCGTTGGAGAGTTCCACCATCACCACACCTTTTCGTTCGCCGTACTGGTCAAAGACCTTGCTGATTTGCAAATCGCTCTGCGCCTGCAGCTTTGGCAAGACGCCAAAACCACCCATCAGCAATAATATCAGATACTTTTTAAATGGATTCATATTTTTTTCGTTTTTTTTTATTCACCTAATCCTGCAAAGACGTCGAGTTGCTGTTGCATTATCCCGTTGTCGTTCAGGCTTTCGAGACTTTGTTCCACTTCGTTGTTGTCGGCCGAAACATTACTTAGTGAGGCCAAAGCCTGCGTTTTTATTTGATTTTTATTTGTTATTTTCACACCATCCACATAGGCATAGCTTGCTGTATCCTGCTGTACAAAAGTTTGTATACCAACAGCAAATACCAACATGGCGGCAGCAGCACCCACCCAGCGAAGGTAGGGTCGGATACTGAAAACAGGCTTTTGTTTTTTAGTTTCGAAATATCCGAAAATGGCTTGCTCGGGTTTGTACTTTGCCGGTAAACCAGCTTGTGCGAGAAAGCCCTGCAACAGCTTTTCTTCTTCCACTGTTGTGAAGCCATCGTAATACTTTTCGATGAGCTGATCAGCCTGTTCGCAAGTAATTTTATGTTTTATTTTCAGTTTCATGCTGTTGTTAGTTTAATGTATTCTTCTCTCACTTTTTTTCGTGCCCTTGATAAATTTGTACGCACTGCATCGGGCCTTGTGCCTGTTATTTCAGCAATTTCCTCCACTTCGTACTCTTCAATATCTTTCATTCGGATAATGGCTTGCTGCAATGCCGGAAGTTGACCTATAATTTTTTTCAGAATCTCCTCCGTGTTTTTGCGCTCAAGTTCCAAATGCGGATTGTCGGTACCGGCGCGGGCGTTGTAAGTATCGTCCAACGCATCGGTTCTTCTTTTCACTTTCAGTCTGTCCAGACAGTGGTTTTTTGTAACCGTTGTTGCAAAGGCTGCCGCATTGTCGTAGTTCTGTAGCGAGTCACGTGTGTGCCAAAGCTTGAGAAGAACCTCCTGCACGGCATCTTCTGCTTCCTCCTCTTCCACAAGTATGTGTTGCGCTATGTGGAATAGCTTTTGGCGTATGGGCAGTATCTCTGCCTTAAATCTTTCCTGACTCATTTATAACTACGACGATTGAAAAACGGAAACATAACATCGGATATGAAATATTTTTTCAAAAGTACAAATAAAGTATTCATAAAATATTGAATTGTAACATAAATTACACACAATAAATTTTGTAGTCCCAAAACTATGTCGTATGTTTGCGACATAAAACAACACAAACATGAGAAAACCGGAAGTATTTGATAATGAACTACAGGAACTGGCCAATTTTGCCAAAGTGATTTCACATCCCGCACGTCTGGCCATTTTGAAATACCTGGCCGAGACAAAAACCTGCATCTCGGGCGATATTTCGGATCAATTGCCACTGAGTCGCACGACGGTGTCGCAGCATTTAAAAGAATTGCGCGATATGGGGTTGATTCATGGCGAAATTGACGGATTGAAAATCAATTATTGTTTGTGCGGTTCAACTATAAATGAACATTTATTGAAATTCGAGAAGTTCTTCAATGAAATAAAAACTATAGAAATAAGTTGCACTGACGCTACTTGCAACTAACTTTTCCAACAACAAACTTTTCCAAAGTTCTAAACTTTGGAAAAGCTATATACAATTTAATTCAAAAAAATATGAAAGTCTTAATTCTCTGTACCGGAAACTCATGCCGCAGCCAAATGGCACACGGCTTTTTACAATCGTTCGACTCAGGCATCACTGTTTGTTCGGCCGGAACTGAAGCCAGCGGGAAACTCAACCAAAAGGCCGTAAAAGCAATGGCAGAAGCCGGAATAGACATCAGCCATCACACTTCCGATTCGGTAACCAAATATCTGGGCGAAGCGTGGGATTATGTCATCACCGTTTGCGGTGGCGCCAACGAAGCCTGTCCGGCATTTTCAGGGAAAGTAAAACATCGCCTGCATATCGGTTTCGACGATCCAAGCCATGCTGTTGGGACAGACGAATTTATCCGGAGCGAATTTATTCGTGTTCGCGACGAAATAAAAGAAGGGTTCTACAAACTTTATATTGAGCAAATTAAACCTCAACTCTAATATACCAATAAGACAATGTGCCCATTTGAAAATTAAAGAGCGTTAGGGCATTTGTGGGTTTTGAGTCTTCATTTTCAATCACGATAGCTATCGGAACATATTTTCAAATTATATCGAATTATCAAATCTTTCAAATTAATATTATGATTTACTACATTATCAAAATATTACTCTCGTCGGTGACATTGGTCGCTATTTCGGAAATATCCAAACGCAGTACCACCATGGGTAGCATTCTGGCATCCATTCCATTAGTGTCGCTATTAGCGTTTGTGTGGATGTATATCGACACAAAGGACACTGCTAAAATTGCAGAATTGTCGCAGGGAATTTTCTGGTTGGTAATACCTTCATTGATTTTCTTTGTTCTTTTTCCTGTTTTGCTGAAGAAGCATATTGATTTCTGGTTGTCGTTGGGTATTTCGCTCACCATTATGGTGATAGGCTATTTTATAATGTTGTTTGTTTTGAGAAAATTTGGGATAACCATTTAATTAAGAGAACTATGAACACAGAGAATTCAAAACGAAGCCTTCAGGAAAAATATACCGAGCTTGCCAAAAACAGTTTGGTAAGGGTTCAATATGGATGTTCGGGCAATTCCAGCCCTTTGGAAACAACCGACTTTATCAGCTACCGTAGTGCTGGTGTTGAGGATCTGCCTGCAATTATACAGTTGCTTGATGAATGTAAATTGCCACACTCGGATATTGTGCCCGGAAAGCAACATTTTGTTGTCGCTGAAATTGATCAGAAAATAATTGGCTGCGCCGGTTATGAAGCCTACGACCAAAATGGTTTATTTCGTTCATTGGCCGTAAAGCCATTGTACAGAGACATGATGATTGCGCACACAATGATAGACAAAATCTTTGCTTTAGCACAGGAACAAGGCATTAAAGAGTTCTTTTTGCTGACTACCACTGCCGACAAATTTTTCGGGAAACTGGGCTGGAAAATGATCAACAGAAACGATGTTCCGGCGAACATTGCCAGCACGACTGAGTTTGCATCTATTTGTCCGTCGGTAGCCATTTGCATGAAATATCAACTTTGATGTATTGAAAAAATTCAATCTTTACATCTCAATTCTCAGAAAAATTAAGAAGATGAAGACAAGACTAAAATTTCTCGACAGATACCTCACAATCTGGATATTCCTGGCCATGGCAATAGGAGTTTTCTCGGGTTGGCTGTTTCCACAAATCGCTGATTTCTGGAACAGCCTATCGGTGGGTACCACCAATATTCCTATCGCCATTGGCCTGATAGTAATGATGTATCCGCCATTGGCAAAGGTAAAGTACGAAGAGCTCGGCGAAGTATTTCGTAACACAAAAATTTTGGGGTTGTCACTGGTTCAAAACTGGATTATAGGACCGGCACTGATGTTTGCATTGGCCATCCTGCTTTTCAAATTTTTCCCGGGCGAAAACAATTCAAACCTACCGTATGTGTATGGTATTATCATGATTGGATTGGCGCGTTGTATTGCCATGGTGATTGTATGGAACGACCTGGCAAAGGGCGACACGCAATATGCAGCAGGTTTGGTGGCTTTCAACAGTATCTTTCAAGTTCTGTTTTTTTCGGTATATGCATGGTTCTTTATAGCGGTTGCGCCTGCCTGGTTTGGCATTCCAACCAGCGATGCCGTATCGAAAATTACGATTGGGCAAATTGCCGAAAGTGTATTTATCTATTTGGGTATTCCGTTTATTGCCGGATTCCTCACACGCTATATTCTTATCCGGGTGAAAAGTAAGGAATGGTATCACAGCAAATTTATTCCTAAGATAAGTCCACTGACGCTGATTGCCTTGCTATTCACCATTGTGGTTATGTTCTCGTTGAAGGGCGAATATATTGTAAAAATACCAATGGATGTAGTGTTGATAGCTGTGCCTTTGCTTATCTATTTCGTCATCATGTTTTTGGGTTCATTTTTTATGAGCAAGAAGGCAGGTGCCACTTACGAGCAATCCACCACCCTATCGTTTACCGCTGCCAGCAATAATTTCGAGTTGGCCATCGCCGTTGCCATTGCTGTTTTCGGGATTAATTCCGGCGAAGCATTTGCCGCCGTTATCGGGCCGCTGGTAGAAGTGCCGGTAATGATAGGACTGGTGAATGTAGCCTTTTGGCTAAAGAAGAAGTGGTTTGCAAAAACCCTTGTGACTAAATAAAGGAAACTACTCAGCGCCCTGCTTTTTTTGTAACTCAGGGGCTGAGTAGTTATCATTTTTTTTATGTACTGCTGAAATCAGATGGCAGGAGCCGGAGGAGTTACATCCGTATCATCTTTGCCTTGTGAAATGGAATTGTTGGCTGCCTTCACCACTTCGTTCAGTTCGGCATAGAGTTCTTTCCAACCTTCCACATTTTTCATGGCCGTTACCACATTCAGGTAGTTGCGCAAGGCAGTTTCCAGATTCCCCCGAAGCGATGAAGCCGATTCCTTCAATCGCAACTGTGCATTGTTACTCGTTTGCTCGTTGTAAATCGCAACAAAATCAAGATGAGCCGCTTTCATCAAAGTGTAGGATTCGGTCAGGTGAACACGCTCGATTTTTGCCATATTCACAGGCCTATCCAGGTCTTCGATGAGTTTATCTAAATGGGTGGTCTGGTCGCCGTAACTGTAATTGTACAAATCCAGACCATGTGCTTCGAACACAGCATACAAGTCAATGGCATCCTGCTGCGTGCTCAGGCCCTTCATATTAGCCAAACCGCGCAAACTATTCTTCATGCCTTTGAATAAATCATCGCGATGCAGATCGGCAATGTCCACCTTACCCCCATCGCCACTGTAGGTTTTCTTGTCGAAAACAGCAAAAAAATCTTCGTAAGCTTTTATCAAAATCAAGAGTAAAGGGTGATTCAAAACCACCGTGTAAACTGCTTTCGCAGAAATTTCCAACACTCGCTTAGCCAAGGCGCCTAAGCTGTCGATTCCCAAACGAACTAAACTGACTTTCATGATTTTTTTAAATTAAATTGTGAATACTATTTTTATTTGTTGATGAAAAAAAATATCTTTTTTAATCTTTGCGTCTCACGTTCATTCCTTTTTGCAATCTATTCTCTTTTTTTTGCGGGAGCTTTCCATCCATTGCGATTTGTTACGCGAACTTTTCGGGAGCTTTCCATCCATTGCGGTTTGTTACGCGAACTTTGCGGGAGCTTTCCATCCGTTGCAGTTTATTACGCTAACTTTTCGGGAGCTTTCCATCCGTTGCGGTTTATTACGCGAACTTTTCGGGAGCTTTCCATCCGTTGCGGTTAAATCCCCGCGTTTTGCAGGGGACTGCCATCCGTCGATGGGGATATCCTGCATTTTTCGGGAGATCCATCATATATTATGTTGACAAAAATCGTTAATATTCTATAAGTTCCTTTTGTAGGAAAATCATATCCATCTTCGGTTCTTCTTATTGTGGATGTCACCCCCTGCTGTGTAGTAATAATTCCTTGAAGTTCGTTATTATTGGAATTTTCAAAATATTCATCCCAGAATTCAGTTTGCGCAAACATTGGTATTATCGAACAAATCGAAAATAAAAACATATATAAATATCTTTTCATCGTTATATTTTTTATTATAAGATTAGTTTTCTAGCTGTTATCATTCCGTTGCTATTGATAATTTGCAATATATAAACCCCACTCTGTAAGTTCTGAGCATTTATAATTTGTTCGATTGCATTTACAACCGGAGTTTCATATATCACCATTCCTGTAGATTGTATCAGTTTGACACTTCCGTAGAATGACGAAGTAAATTCAATTTTTATATCTCCGTCTGGCAACGTCAAGAGAAACTGATGGTTATCCTTTGTTTCACGAACACCAACGCCATCACAATAGAGATAGAGCCTGCATAATCCAGAAGTATTAAAATAGGTGCTGTTACCATCCTTTACATTACACATTAGCTTCCATACATCAGACATATAAGCGAATGAACCATAATCGAGAATTGGAGCTAAATTGGATCCGATCCCTTCGATAAAAGTCAGGGCTGTTTTCTGTTTTTCAAATATAGTACCTGGAGAATTAAATAAAGCAGTTGTTCTTACATGTTTTAAGCCATCCTTGAAGTATACACTATCTGCCATTGCGTAATATTTATTGTCATAAGTTGATAATCTCAGATTATCCCAAAATAATAAATTTGATCCTGTAACGTTAAGCGCTATTGAATCCCCCACATGTAAACTCATATCTGAAACCAGTATTTCAGGAGAATATGATATAAATGTGCCGACATCTGAATATTTTTCAAAGAGATAATATAATTTTCCTGTAACAGAGTCTTCTCTTAAATATTGATTTGATACAGTACTTACTGGCACAGAGTTTATAGTGTCATCGCTTAACTCTTGAATTTTAAATAGCAATTGGTAGGTTTTGCCATTAATCATTGTTTCCCTGTTTACACAAGTCAGGTAATTGAATGTATTGGGACAAACTATTCCATCATAAAGGACGTACCACTTGTTGTATTCTTTTCCGAAATAAGATTTATAGCTCTGAGCACACAGAACCAGACTCAATAAAGAGAAAGAGAAAGAAACGATTAATTTTGTTTTCATAGCTTTAGTAATTATTCTGTTAGAATTATTCTGTTAGAATCATTCTTTTCACATCTACTACTTCATTTCCATCTACTAAAAGTCCATACAAATAAATCCCAGCTGTAAATTCTGAAGCAGAAATAAGTTGGGCACCTGAACCTCGTTCAGAAATGGTAATTTGTTTCAGTTGTTTGCCCTGCAAATCGTAAATACATAAATAAGCCACTGCTACTGTATTGGGCAGATAGTATTTTATTTGAGTGCACCTAATTGGATTCCTGCATTACCATTGTTAGCCACTTTTAACTGAGCAAACAACACATTAGAACAAACAACCAGTGTTAATAAAATAAAAATAAATTTTTTCATGCAAATTTGATTTTAAATATTTATATTAATCTATCCTATATTTCTATAATATTTCACAACAAAGATAAGGAGTTGTATGTGATTTAAACTATTATTGATATTAATTAACTATGAATTTTGCGGATCAAAACAATATATTCCAAATTCTGTTTCATTGGTATAAAAATTATAAAATGACATCAACTCTTGCAGACATAAAATACTTACTCGACGACCGCTTAAAACAATACAATCACCCTGATTTTATCGACACCGACCCCATTCAAATTCCTCATCGGTTCAGCCGCAAAGAAGATATCGAAATTGCAGGTTTTCTGACGGCAACCATTGCCTGGGGACAACGAAAAAGCATTATCGGCAATGCCGGGAAACTATTGGAAATGATGGACAATGACCCTTACGCATTTATTACCGGGAGCAGTACTGCTGAAAAAATGGTGGTAAGCAAGTTCGTACACCGCACTTTCAACGGCAATGATTGTTTGTTTTTTCTTCATTCTTTGAAGAATATATACCAACATCATGGAGGGTTGGAACAGGTTTTCAGCGATGGATATCTGCTTGAAAACACTGCATTCAGCGCTTTACAGCATTTCAGAAAAATATTTTTAGAAACCACCCATGATGTTCATGTCAGGAAACATTTATCGGACGTAACGGCCAATTCGAGTGCCAAGCGACTGAACATGTACCTGCGCTGGAGGGTGCGCGACGACGAAAATGGAGTGGATTTCGGATTGTGGAAAAACATTCCCATGTCGGCGCTTATGCTTCCACTCGATGTGCACACCGGCGATGTGGGACGCGCACTTGGCATCCTCACCCGGAAACAAAACGACTGGAAAGCAGTAGAGGAAATTACGGCTGTTTTGCGTTCGTTTGACCCGGCCGACCCTATCAAATATGATTTTGCTTTGTTCGGAATAGGCGCCTTCGAAGGAAAAACGACGTCTTTGCCTGTCATTAGATAACCGATACTATCAGCAACTGTTTATTCATGAGACTGCCTCCAAAGAGTTTTCCTGAACGCAAACAATACAAATTTAAGTATATGGTAATAATCGTTGATATATTTGTTAAGTTAAGGATTTTTCGTGATATTAAGTCTGAAAAACTTGAATCTAATGAACCATGGGTGCAGCCCCAGCCGTCAAGCCAAGGAGGAAACTCAATCGTAGGCGTTTGAAATGTAGACGCTTTAAATACGGGCTGCAAGCCCCATTATATCATAACCCAAGACACAGGTCTGAAAGACCGACGTCCTGGGTATGAAATGGCAAAACCAATTGAACCCTGAAAGGGCGATATCATACATATAATAAATTCCGTCCTTTCAGGACTCAATTGGCTCAATACACTTTCTACCCAGACCGTTGGTCTGGGCTAGGATATGTAAGACTTTCAGTCTTTTAAACTCTTAGATCAACGGTTATGGGTGCAACCTGTGGCTCATCAAATTTAAGCCTTTCAGGCTTAAATTAACGACATTGAAATACAATTATTTATTATTTGCATAAATTTGAAGGAATTTGCGTTCGTCTTACTTTTGAGACAAGCTCATCATTTTTTATGCCTTCTTTATTTGTTTGTAAATTTCGAACCAAATTATTGAAGAAAAACCGGCAGCAGTGCAAACCAACAATTCCAGCCAACCCATCCGTTCAAATTGAAACAAATCGAGCAAAAAAGGAATATTCAATATCAGTATCAGGAAGAAAACAGCTCCACCCACTACCCATTTCACAGCTTTATTAGGCGTAAATAATATTGTAAAAATATTTGATGTCCACGATCGGTTCGAAAGAATCACCGCAATGTTCGAAATGATCAGCGTAACAAAAGTCAGCGTTCTAACGCCGCTGGCGCTGTAGTCCATTTTAAGACCAACAAAATACACAAGCAAACAAATCAACAAGATACCTATGCCCTGGCTACAACTCAAGAGTATTTTTTTTGCTCCAAAGAATGGTTCATTGATGTCTTTTGGTGGTCGCGACATCACATTTTTTTCTTCCTTTTCAGCTTCAAAAATAATTGAACAAGCCGGGTCGATAATTAATTCGAGAAAAACAATATGCACCGGCCAAAGTATAAGTGGCATATCGGCAAAAAACACAGGAATCAATGACAAACCTGCAATGGGCACATGAATGGCAAAAATATAAGCCAGGGCCTTCTGAAGGTTATCGAAAATCTTTCGACCCATTCGTACCGCCCCTACAATCGACGAAAAATTATCGTCCATCAACACCAGGGATGAAGCTTCGCGTGCCACATCAGTCCCTTTTTCGCCCATGGCAATACCGATGTTGGCTGCTTTGAGCGCGGGTGCATCATTGACCCCATCGCCCGTCATGGCTACAATTTCTTTGTTCTTTTTCAGCGCATTTACAATTTTCAATTTCTGCTCGGGCACTACACGGGCAAAGATATTCACATTACTTATTCGTTTGCAAAGTTCGTCTTCCGACATTTGTTCCAATTCGCTACCGGTAATAAAAAGCTCAGGATTTTTGATGCCTATTTCTCTCCCAATATTGGTGGCAGTCACCGGATAATCGCCGGTAATCATAATCACGCGTATGCCGGCTTTATAACATTCGGCCACAGCAAGGGGCACATTCTCCCTGATAGGGTCCGAAAGACCTATTAAACCGAGAAATTCGAAATCAAAATCATGTTGAATGGCCGGAAGTTCGCCCTGAATTATTTTCGCCCTTGCTACCCCGAGTACTCTTAATCCTGTGGAAGCCATTTCGGACACTGCATTCTCATATTTTTCGATCGACTTTTTATCCAAATGGCAAAGATCGAAAATAGCTTCGGGTGCACCTTTGGTAGCAATTACCTGCTCTTTCGTTCCTGTATTCGAAAAAACCCGCGACATTGCCAATAATTCCTTCGACAGCGCATACTCTTTTTCCATCACCCAATCGGCATGGATGTGTTCCGAATTTTGCAAAAATTGATCCCCTATATTGATAATTGCTTTTTCCATCGGGTCGAAAGGATTGGCCTGACTGGACAAAATACCGTACTCAATGATTTCGTGAAAAGGATCGGTAAAAGTTTCACCCGAAACTATATCCGTAAAATCATTCCCGTTGTAAAGGCGGGTCACTGTCATTTTATTCTGGGTTAAAGTACCAGTTTTATCGGTACAAAGTACTGTCGCCGAACCCAATGTTTCAACTGCCGCCGGATTTCGTGTAAGCACATTTTTTTTGGACATGCGCCAGGCTCCTAATGCCAGGAATATGGTAAGTACCACCGGAAATTCTTCGGGCAACATAGCCATGGCAAGTGTAATACCAGCTAAAAAACCATTCAACAAATCGCCTCTTGTCAAGGTGTAAATGACAATGACCAACACACACATTACAACTCCGATGATGGCCAACCTTTTCACCAAAGTTCCCATTTCCCGTTTTAGTTGAGTTGGTTCATCCTTCACCGACTGCAACGCCTTCCCTATTTTACCTATTTCGGTATTCAATGCAGTAGCCACAACTCTCACTATACCATTCCCCTGTACAATCATTGAACCAGAATAAACGATAGGCAAGTCATCACCGCCGGGTGTAAAAGTAGTATCGTCCTCTTTCCATTCTCTTTTGCTCACAGGTACCGGTTCGCCTGTCAATAACGATTCGTCAGCCGAGAGGTTAATACAGCTAACGACCACTGCATCCGCCGGAACACGGTCACCTTCCTGCAACACCACTATATCGTCGGTTACAACATCCCGTCCCGCAATACGAATCGTTTCGCCATCGCGTATCACCAGCGCTCGTGGGCTGGCGAGGTCCTTGAGAGCATCCAATGCTTTTTCGGTTTTTTTCTCCTGAAAAAATTCAATCCCCATCACCACAAACACAAAACTGAGTAACATCAGGCCTTCCTGCAAATCGCCCAACAGAAGGTAAAGCGTTCCACAAGCAACCAGCAGTAAAAACATGGGTTCTTTGACGACTCCCAATGCAATTTGAAAAACATTTTTTGGTTTTGAAGAAGGTAATTCGTTATACCCTTCACGGGCAAGTTTTTGCTCAACTTCATGGTGCGTAAGCCCTTTGAGCTTTTCGGTTTGAAATGTTGTTTTCATTTTCAATTTGTTTAATATAGTTAGCATACACTAACTATGTAAATAAAAAAAATTTATTTATCAACTAATACTTTAGTCAATAGGTCTTCAAGCGTTTCAAGCTCGTCGTTATTCAATTTCCGGAGGATGGATTCTGCAATACGTTTATGCGCATATTCATGCATCTGATTGATCAACTTCCCTTTTTCTGTTAAATGAAGATGGGCGCTACGTCGGTCTTCATCCGAACGGATTTTATATACATATTCTTTCTCGATCAGCTTATCAATAGCCACTTTAACAGTTGGCTTAGAGAGTCTGAGCTGCAAGGCCAACTCAGTGATATTTGGATTATCAAGTAAATGTATTGATTCGAGGTAATGCATTTGATGGGAAGTGAGCTGAAACAAATTGAATTGTTCTTTCGCCTCTTCTTCGGTATTACCAATGAGTGTGGATAAGCCTGATATGATATTTATTAATTTTTCCATGCTGCAAATATAGTTAGTTTTTACTAACTACAAACATTATATTGATATTTTTTTCAAATATTTTAAATAATGATCCGCAAACTATTCTACAACGTTCAGTGCGTGGAAAAAAGATATTCGATAATAAATATCATGACTAAAAAACGAGAGGCTCAACGTAAAAGCGGCACTACCAATCAAGAATACACATTGCGGAATACTATATTTATAAAATTCAAAGGTGAAAGAAAGATACAATAACTGAATTCATAAGCTTTTACAATTTAGAATGTCTATCTTTGCACAATGACAAACACAACATCAACCCGACCAATGAAAAAAGAGAAGGAAAAAGTTATTGAAAAAGCCGTTTTACACCTGCGCAACAAACATCGGGATCGTTACGATTTCGGGACATTGACAAAAACTTGTCCTGAACTGGCAAAATATGTAAAAATCAACGCACATGATGACGAATCAATTGATTTTGCGAACCCCAAAGCCGTTAAATGGCTCAACAAAGCATTGCTTCAAACCTATTATTCGGTAGAAAACTGGGCTATCCCCACCGGTTATCTTTGCCCGCCTATTCCCGGCAGAGCCGATTATATCCATCACATCGCCGAATTGTTGGGAAGTTCGAACAACGGAAAAATTCCTGTTGGCAATAAAGTGAAGTGCATGGACATTGGAGTTGGAGCCAGCTGCATTTATCCCATCATCGGGAACAAAGAGTATGGCTGGTCGTTTATCGGATCCGAAATTGATCCGAAGGCACTCGCCTCAGCTCAAAAAATTATTCAGGAGAATGCATTTCTGACGAAAAACATCACGCTGCGATTACAGGAAAACCCAAAAGACATTTTTCACGGCGTCATGGAACGGTCCGAGCCTATTGATATTACAATTTGTAATCCTCCATTCCACAGTTCGGCCGAGGAGTCGCAACGAGAAACATTAAAAAAACTAAGTAGTCTGAATAAGAAAAAGATAACAACTCCTGTTTTGAATTTCGGTGGACAAAATAACGAATTATGGTGCGAAGGCGGTGAGGTACGTTTTGTACGCGACATGATCAGGCAAAGCAAACAATTCTCTACCAATTGTTACTGGTTTTCGACTTTGGTGGCAAAAAAAGATCACCTTGCTCCGATTCTCGAAGCCATAAAACTCGCAGGAGCAGTTGAAACAAAAACAATTCTAATGGGTCAGGGCACAAAAGTAAGCAGAATAGTAGCCTGGACATTTTTGAATAAAGCTCAACAAAAAAGGTGGCAGGACACAAAATGGAATGCGATGTAAATCTGAAAAAAAATGCTTCAACAAAAAGGTGGCTGTCGTTCTAAGAAAAGAAGACAGCCATCGTGAACTGACAATATACCCAAATTTCTAACCAAATTCAAAAAAAATGTTGTTCACATCCAGTAAATATTGAATTTAAAACCATTATACTAAGTAGGAGAACAATATTGAATTACAACCTTCTATTTCTTGTAATAATTTGTTCACGACCATTACCCGGATAAACTTTTACAAGTACAACACCATGTGGAGGTACCAACGTTGAAAACATGTCTGTATACTCTCCAATCTCTTTTTGTCTCCAAAGGTCTCGAATATTTTGCTTACCGCGCACTCCAATACTTTTGAATGTAAAACTCAGTTGACGAGGAGTATTGCCCTTATTGAACATACCTACAGCCATTGACCCATCTTCGAGAGGTTTTGCATAATTCACACAATCTGTATCATTGGATATAGTTACTGCCTGATATCCCAATGGATCTTGATTTACTTCGTTGACTTCGTAGTTACATAAAAGATTGATGGTAAAATCATCCAACTGTGCAACATCACACCCTATTAATAAGGGTGCAGCAAGTAATGACCAAAGACTGATATGGGTGTATTGCTCGTCGGCAGTCAGTTTTGAATAATGTAGTTGAGAACCCCATCCGACCATCCCCACAACCAACATATCGGGATCTGCCCAGTGCCCAGTACCGTTAAATGGAGCCCAACGATCTTGATTAAATCCAATTTTACTGACACTTTCCCAGCTGTCAACAATATCGCCTGTGGTGCGCCAACTGTTGGTATACTTTGCCCATTGCGGAGCATCGGCGTATGGAGCACTGTTGGATATACTATAAATCACATCACGTTTGAGCTTACGAAGCGCATCATGCATCTCTTTTGTATTATAGTAATCGTTTGGATCCCAATCGTATTTCAAATAATCTATATCCCAGTCGCTGAACTGTTTTGTATCATTCTCAACAAAGGAAAATTTTGAATGATTCCAGTTTTTTCTGTTATCAGGTTCAACAAGGCGATGAAATTCGTTATGTTTTCCTGCTTTGATAGTCTCGTAAGTGCCATCAGCATTGTCGGCATACGAACCAATGTGTCCGGCATATGTTCCAACCCAAGGTGCTGAATAGATACCAAGTTTCAATCCCATTTTATGAATAGTGTCAGCCAGCTCTTTCATGTTCGGAAATTTGTTGTTTGGAACAATAGCATTGTATTTTCCACCACGAATACCTTGCCAACCATCATCTATGTTAATATAGTTCCACCCGTAATTAATAAGGCCTTTGTTTACCAGTGCTTTTGCAGAACTGAGGACTTTCTCTTGACTAACAGTGTTACCCCAACAATTCCAGCTATTCCAACCCATCGGAGGTGTAAGAGCTATTTTATCGCCGATTATAATTTTTAGAATATGTACGTGTATCCCTGATTCATTCTTTGCTTTTAGCTTTACAACGTACATCCCTTTTTTATTTATTTTTCCTGTAATTCGTCCAGTCTCCGAATTAATTTTGAGTCCTTTTGGTAAATTCTCTGCCATGAAGGCCATAGGACGCTTGCCACTTGCCACCACTGTGAAAATAAATTCGGAACCTGGGCGCGCACCAAAAACTTTAGCTGCATTGATACGTGGGGTTTCGGAAGGTGGCGGTGTGAGAATGTACATTGACATATCGGATACCTGGCTGTTAGTAATGCCTGGCATTTGTAACGATAGAAATATCAGAACAGCCATCTGCCATGAAAGTTTTTTTTTCATTATAATGTAATTTTTATAAATTAGTTTTGATCCTGATGAATTAAAAGACAAATATTATCCCACATATTAAATGACAGAAAGTACAAGTATCGAATTTTACACTTAATTGTTTAGAAAATAAAAAAATCACATTCATTATCAGCAAATAATTGAATTTGTATCTATTTCACTATTTATTAAGCGGAGGTAAAATAGTACGTCCCCATACAGCAGAAGGTTTTGCATCCATTTCAAGAACCAACTCACCTCCATTTATAATGTATTCGTGTTCTATCCAAGCCTGGTCGAATGGTTTTCCATTGTATGTAGCCGATTTGATAAATACATTTTTATCGGAAAGATTTTTGGCAATTATTTTGAATTTTTTTCCATTTTCCAAATGAACGACAGTTTGTTTTACGTAAGGTGAAGTAATCAGATAGTAAGACTGACCTGCATTGGGATAGACACCCATCATGTGAAAAGCCAACCAGGATGACATAGCGCCTGAATCGTCGTTTCCGGGTATTCCGCCACGGGAAGCATTGTAATTATTATCAATAATTTGCCATGTTCGACGGCAACTTAAATCCGGACGTCCAATCCAGTGATACAAGCACGAAGTCAGGAATGAAGGCTCGTTTCCAACATTATAGAATCCCTTATCAAACAAGGTATCCAACCGTTTTCTGAATGCCTCATTTCCACCCGACTTTTCAATCAGAGCAGGTACATCGTGTGGCACCGACAGTGAATACTCCCAAGAACTTGCTTCGTAGAAGAACCCGCACCACCAACATACGCAGTTAGGCCAATCCTGAGCCAAAGGAGTATAATGTACATAATTTCGTTGTCCGTTGGTTATGTCGCAAGTAATGCTATCCACCCATCTACCAGCTGCATCTTTAGGCATAATAAAGCCACGCGAACCGTTATCTTCCACATCGCGCCACAGGTTTTTCCAATTTTCCGATTGCTTGATAAATCGGCGATATTCGCCCATTCTATTTAACCCTTTAGCTACCTGAGCAATACAATAGTCGTTATAGGCATATTCCAATGTTCTGTTTCCTGAGCGAACAAAGCGCGTGGATACATAGCCCAGTGAATTATAATCGGTCAGACCGCCTCGTCCTTCCTTTTCTTCGTTTCCTCCCGGAGCTATAGTGGCATCTTTGAGCATTGCCATTAGACCTTGTCCATAATCAATTCCTTTCAGCTTTTTAGCGTATGCATCAGCAATCAGCACTTCGGCATTCGACCCTCCCTGAGTGCGACCGTTACAGTTTCCACTGCGGGCATCGGGCATATAGCCATCATGTTTGTAAATATCAATCAGCGAATTTACAATATCAGCCTGTCGCGAAGGGGTTATTAGTGTTATTAGCGGATGCGATGAACGATAGGTGTCCCACAAAGCATAAAAATCGTCGTAATATGGAGTATTAGATGTCCAGAGCGGATTTTCACCTGTTCGATCTACAGGCATTAGTTGCGTGTGGTATAAGGCTGTATAAAACATTATTTTCTGCTCCCTGATGGCATCGGACGAAATTTCAATACGTTTCAGCAAGTTTTCCCATTTTTGCTGAGTCTCTGTCATCGTTTTAATAAAATCCCAGTGAGGTATTTCTGCGACAATATTTTGAGCAGCTTTGGCTGTGCTAATATACGAAATGCCGATTTTCATCTGAATGGAATCTGAACTGGTATTCTGAAAATACAATACTGCACCCGTTTTTAATCCCGAGTCATATTGGGTTGTTTGCATGTATTCTAAGTTTTGACCTTTCCATGTTGCAAATTGACCGAATGGCTGATTGAAAACGGCATGAAAATAAACTGTATATGCAGTTCCGTTGTTCCATCCACCCCGAATCCTGCTGTAACCTTCCACTTCCCGGTCGGAAAGGATCCGAATTTCCGAACCCACAAACTGCTGTGCTTCTCTCGAATCGGGAAAAGGTTTCTCTCCCAAAAACTGTCCCAGGTCAATTTTTATAGATTTTTCTTTCTTCTGAAAAGCAAAACGATAAAAAGCAACTTTAGGCGAAGTAGTTATTTCAGTTCTGATATTGTGTTTTTTAAGCAGAACACTATAATACCCTGCCTTAGCGACCTCATTTGCGCGAAGCGATTCCTGAACAACATTCTCCATATTTTCTGAGAATGGCATTATAGAAATATTCCCGTATTTTGGTCCACCACCCGTTCCACTAATATGCGTTTGGCTAAATCCATAAATAGTAACCATAGTATCAGGTTCGTACCCACTGTTCGAAGCTTTATTGTTATCAGGCCCGGGCTTCGCCATACCATAAGGGCACGAAGGTCCGATAAAAACATGGCCTTTCCCCTCGGAGCCTATGAACGGATCGACATAGGTATATAAGTACTGTGCCTGTAACTTATATCCGAAAGAAAAAGATAACAAAAAAGCAATAATAAACTTAGCTATGAGCTTTTGCATAATATTTAAATTTATACATTTAACTAAAAGAAATTAATTTAGTGCCGAAAATTATCAACGCCCCAAGACGATGGATTTTTACCCATTTTAAAAATCATTTTTCCTCCTTTAAGAATATCTGAATGACGAATGTAATTCTTTGAATAAGGTTCACCATTTAACTCAACCGACTGAATATAAATACATTCTTCTCCAGAATTTTCAGCAATAAGTGTAAAAATTTTTCCATTTTGCAAATGAATGGAAGCACGCTTAAATGTTGGGCCTGAAATAATATAATCGGGCGATGCCGGAGCAACCGGATAAAAACCCAAAGCAGCAAAAACATACCATGCCGACATCTGTCCAGCATCATCGTTTCCCGAAAGTCCGCCCGGCTGATCTTTATATTCTGCATCGAGAATTTGGTTCACATATTTTTGTGTACGCCAAACTTCTTTGGTGTAATTAAATAGAAATGGAATCTGATGACTTGGTTCATTGCCATGCCAGTAGCGATTTTGAGAAAACATCGAGTCTAATTTTTCGCGAAAAACAGTTTCACCACCCATTTTTTTCATTAAGCCGGGAATATCCTGAGGAGCATACCATGTATAATGTGCAGGATAACCTTCGGTAATGTAGTATGCAAAATTGTAGGGATCGAAAGGAGACACAAATTCCCCGTTTGCCAATCGGCCACGGGCGTAACCTGTTTGTGGATCGATAACATTACCGTAATTTTTCGAACGTTTATAAAGCATGGCAGCATCGTCGTTTTTACCCAATGCTTTGGCCAACTGCGCCAAGCTGAAATCGTCGAAAGCATATTCAAGCGTACGTGAAACCTGTTCGTTGGTATGGAAGGCTTCTTTTACCGAATCCTCGAGTGGAATATAACCGTATTTTAAGTAGGATTTTAGCGCACGACGCCCCATACCGTTTTCGTAATCTTCGAATTTAACGGGCAATATAAAAGCATTTTTACGCAAACCTTGGTAAGCTTTTTTTACATCAAAATTACGTATTCCTTTTACGTATGCATCGGCTATTACCGACGAACAATGGTCTCCAATCATGGCTGCTGTATAACTGTTCCAACACGGGAAAATGGGCATCCAGCCACCCTGTATGTATTTATCGGTTAGCGATTGCATCATATCAGCCGATTTTCGGGGATTAAGAATATTGACAAGCGGATGCAAAGCCCTGTAGGTGTCCCACATACTGAAGTCATCATAATAATTTCGCCCTTTATGGGTGTACAAAATATTTCCTTTTGAAAAAGCCGGATAGGCACCATCTACATCGTTCATTACTCTTGGCAAAAAAAGACTGTGATACATGGCTGTGTAAAATTTACGTAGCGCAACCGTATCGCCCGAAGTTATTTTGATGAAAGACAAAGTGCTGTTCCATATCTTTTCCAACTCAGTTCTCGTTTTTTCAAAATCCACATGTGAAATTTCTGTTTTAAGATTTGTTTCGGCATTATCCAAACTATTGAATGATGAACCAAGTTTTAGAATGACAGTTTCGCCTTTCTTAACCCGAAAACCTACATAGGCTCCAATTTTGGTTTGATTAGCTATTGAAGTTTGATTTTCAAAATTTGAATTGTTTTGATACACCCCGTATAGGGCTATCTCTTTTTCTATTTTCACATAAAAGTGACCTGAAAATCCTGCCTTTTTTCCCCAACCCTGGTAGATACGGTGAACAGGATTATGACCTCTGATGATTCCTTTTTTATTGTCTATCCGAATACTTCCTTCTCCTTCATCGCTATTCGGGTTTACAGCAATGTAAGCCATTCCGGCTTTATTAAATGTGAAACGAAAAATAGCACAACGGGTTGTTCCGGTCATTTCGGTTTGTATCTGATAGTCGTCGAGCAAAACGGAATAGTAGGCCGGGGTAGAAATTTCATTTTTATGGCTAAAGCGTGAAGCTCTTTGTTCCGGTTGAAAAGTCATCTTATCGAGCATGGGCATCAGTGTCATGCTGCCATAATCCTGTGTGCAGCCTCCTACTATCCAATGCGAATTTCTAAATCCCTGAAAAAGTGAATCTTTATAATAGTAAGGAGCTATGCATTTTTTCTCCGTATCACGCGTTTGCGGAGTCATAAAATTCATTCCATTTGGCATCAGTACTGCTGGCAAAGTTTGCCCGTATTCTTCGGTATGTTTGCCGTGTTTTCCGGCATTCTCGGTGGTCGAAGCGGCGGTGCCCACCATCGTATTGACGAACGGGAGCAGATGCTCCTGCCCTTTTGTTTCAGAATATATTACAACGAATAAAATCAGACACAGTAAATGAAGTTTCCTTCCCGTTCGGTTCAATACTTTTTCAAACATAATTAACTAACCTACAACATTACTTTTTAGTATACCTGATTGCTTTTTTATCCTGTAAAGGTAATTTTAGTCCTTCGATAACCGGCTTGTTAACATTTTTGAAAACCATTACCGGAACTTCAGTCGCCGATTTCACTTCAATATTATTTAATTTCAAGCCAGTCACATCATCAAAAACAAAGGCCGGACGGAAATCTGAGTCATCAAAGCCAACAATAACATTTTTAAACTGAATGCCATTTGTATGACGCACATAAAAGCCCCACGAAGGTAATTCTCCAAACATAGAGAATTCAGGATATCCGGATATATTTTCGGGAACTCTGTCAAGTGAATCCAGACCGAAACATGCCACATTTTTATCCGCTCCACCTTTATAACGAATGGTTAGGTTTTCAATCAGCACATTCTCTACATTATGTTCGGGAATTCCAGTAACCGACGATGGAAAAACATTGTGTGGATACCGTTTGGCCGGCCCTTCCATATTGTAACCAATATCAGGCTTGATGCGTGGCACTTCCACTTCCATATTCCGGATAGTTACGTTATGCAATGAACTTACAACTTCGTCTTTATTGCGATGTCCCAAGCGGATAACCAAGGCATTGCCGGTATTCACTGCTTTGATATTTTCTATGGTAATGTTATCCATTACTCCACCATCCACAGCTTCGAGCGCAACGGCTGAACGGAAAGTATCGTACACAAAAATATCTTTCACTGTAATATTTTTAAAACCACCCCACGATGCTGTACCAAATTTCACAGCGCTGGCGCTGGAACGTACCACACAGTTAGATACTAAAATATTTTCGCAGCTACTGTTACGATCGGACGATTTGAAACATATGCCATCATCGTCACAATTAAAGAAACTGTTCGTGATTGTTGCATTTTTACAATCCACCAAATCAATGCCATCGTTGTTCCAAAAAATATTACTTTCAACTTCAATACTGTCTACAACTAAATTAACACACTGATTGTAGCGTTGCACCCAGCAAAGAGCATTGCGAAGTGTTATTCCTCTTATTGTTACTTTGTCGCAATTATTAAAATCGATGATTTTAGGACGATTTTCTTCTTCGGGACGCACCTGATGCCAGGGATTTTCGTTTTTCCACTCTTTGTCCTGCAATGTTCCGGCATTCAGCATTACATAAATATCTTTCAGGAGCGCCTCGGCCTGTCCGTCGATCATTCCTTTACCTGTAATTGAAATATTGCTAGCTTTATTAGCCACAATCAATGCCGAAACCTGCGACGATGGCCCGTAATCGGCACGCTTGGTGCTGCCTGCCAGTACAGCATATTTATCGAGATGCAAATTCACATTCGATTTCATGGTAAGCACAGCGGTGACAAACCTTCCCGGAGGAATAATTACTGTTCCGCCACCTGCTGCAGAAACATCATCGATGGCTTTTTGAATAATGGCAGTATTGCCGGTCTGGTCACTTGAACGAGCACCCATATCTTTAATATTCAATACTTTTTGGGCAAAAGATCCAAACGAAACACATGTCGCAAGGAGAATTAAAAAAATCGTCTTCATATAATTAGCTTTATTTATTTTTTTTATATCGATACATCTCATTTCCATTTTTATCAACAAACACAAATTCAAAATAATTTCCCGTTGCAAGGCAAACCGTAAAACCTTCGGAATGGCTTACAAAATTAGTCCCGTAGTTAGTAGCAGTACTTACTGCAAGCGAACCCGAAGGACTTACCACATAATCGATCCCGTTTTTCTGAATGTGCTGTGCAATATGAATATGCCCTGAAAAATAAAAATCAACGCCATACTTCTTCAGTATCGGTTCAATACTGTTTATCAACTCGGTATTATTTCCTCTATAACTATCAGCGGAATAAAGCGGATGATGACCAACTACAATTGTCCATTTTTCGGTGGATTTCGTCAGTACCTTATCGAGCCAATTCAATTGCAAATTAGTATTTTCAAACTGAATATCAGGATATTGATCGGGATATTTTTTATATTCGTTCACAAAGGGAGGAGTATCGAGCATCACAATGCGAATACTGTTTATCGAGTCGATTTTCATTGAAAATGTGTAATATCGTGCAGGCATATTCCATCGGCGACTGATCTGTGTATAATCAATTACTGCCTGCGTATTGCCCCTATATTCGTGATTTCCAAGAATTGGAAACCAGTCCACCAGCAACCACGGATTAGTGTAGATATTCTCAAAATTACTGTTCCAAAGCGGGTCAGAAGTGCTCCGAACGCCGTTATAATGAAACGTATCGCCACTTGAAATAACAAATTTAGGACGAACCGTTTCGGCCACTTTTCCGAGCGTTTCGGCGACTGTTTTTTGTTCGTAATATCCATTTTGTCCAATATCTGAAACGATAAAGAATCGGTAAGCTGTTTTATCAAAATGCAACTGCGCATTTATCTGCGACATTTCTGTTCCTAAAAAAGGAAGAAATGTAGTGATAATGAGAATATGTAGAATGTATTTTCGCATATAAAATTCGAAAAGGATATTTTATAAATCAGTTTGCATTTGTTTGCGGTATTTTTTATACATTTCATTCGCTATTGCAATACTATTTCCAGTAACTTTTGCGGGAAAGCTTTTCTGTGTATTCACCCATTTCCATTCCCATCGAGTTATTTCTTTTCCAAATGCATTTGTGTCAATTTCTTCACCTGAAAGCAATGCTTTTTCGATTTCGATAAAAAACTTTTCCCAACGCACTTTATAAAATTCGGACATCAAACCACTCCATTGGCGGTTTGAATACTCGTGTAATGGACTATCGATACCACCCCAAAGGGTAATCAGATTACGGGCATTTTTTTCGTAAATGCCTTTTTCTGCAACGGTTGTACCGCAGTTGCGAGCATCAGCGATCCATTTTCCCAGCAGAAAGTCAACTCTGGTTGCTAACAAATTATCCATATCATCAAACAGCTCAAGGTATTGGAGACTAAACCTGCGAAAGGCTTCAATATCTTTTTTGCGATATGCATCTACCCATTTCATCTGTAGGGGTCGACCATAATTTGCAAGCACTTGTCTCGTCAGATCTACTAAATCGTATCTGAAACCATCACTTTTGGAATAAACATCTGTTGTTTGCACAAATACATCCCATGCCGGAAGCAAATCTCTACGCTGATAATTCAGTTTGGTTTTTGTCCATCGGGTTGCCGAATCCATTGTTGGTCGTCCGGTGAGAATAGATTCAGCCCCATCTCGAATCTCCTTTCCATTGTAAACCGTATTTTTAAGTACCTGCCAGGCCTCCAACATTTTTTTGTTCGAGGATTTTGTTCCTTTCCCGTATCGGTTACGAATGTATTTTGGCAACCATTCCATTAAATCAATCGGTGTTGTGCGCCAGGTATTCTCCATCATTAGCTCGTACATAACGGGAGTTTGCTCAATAGCTTCCATAGTGAGTCCAATTCCTTTCAATTTTCTGGACGAAGGCTCGTTCAGAGCTGCTGAAGGTTGCGAAGCTACATTTTCCATTTGTCCGAAAAGACTGATATTTCCACCGAAATTGTGCAGCATATTCCAAATCCAGGGTTTACCGTAATAAGCTTCGGTACGTTTCCATACAGGTTCGTATTCAGTGATCAAATCTAAGATTATCATTTTATCGTCGGGTACAGCATCGAGCAGCGCTTTAATTTGGGGAGCATGCCAAAAATCGCGATCGCTGAAAAATAGCCAGCCCTGCATCACCCATACAGCATCGGGGTCGGCCTGATGCATTCCTTCGTAAACACGGGCACTCAATTTCGATAGAAATTCAGGATCATCCGAAGGAGGCTCATTTTCGTTGAAGGTATCGGCCGAATAATAGTGATCAGTCCCGAAAATTTCAGTTTGTTTTTGCAGGTATTTTTTTCCGATTTCGGCAAAAAGCGGATCTTCGGCATCCAAAATATAAGTATCGGCAAAACCATTGTTCCAATTGGTTTGCTTTAGCTTTGCCTGTGGAAATTTTGTTTTAAACGCAGCCGGAACGTGACCTGTAAATGCCGACAACACAGGTTTCATACCCATTTCGCGCTGACGTTGCAGGATTTTAAGCTGAAGTTCCATGCTACGTTCCATCCAGCTTTGTGGTAACGGACCACCCCAACCATCAAGATTTCCCATCCAAAACCACGAGAAATATGCAGGGCCGCAAAAGAAATTATTCAATTCATCTGCATTAAAGCCCATTTCTTTGTACACTACGTTCCAAACGTATTCCTCACCGGTTATGGCCAACGGCATGTTAATACCATGCAAAGCCATCCAGTCAATTTCTTTTTCCCATCGTTGCCAGTTCCACCAACTCATGCTGTAATTGTAAGTGCAATAGTTCAGGTAATAACGATATTCGTAAGGCGACGCTTTTTCAATTTTTTCTAAAATGACAGGCAGTTTAGCAGGTAAATTCAGGTTAACACCATTCCAGGTAATCTGGCAATGGCAATATTCGTTTAGATAAAAATACAAGGCAGAAGCAATGCTCACACCATTATTTCCAGCAAGTACAATTTTGCCGTTTTGGCTGTATATCATAAAACTATCGTTTTTTGCATAAGGGAGTTCTTCCACTTCAAAATACTGTGAATGCGTTGGAACGATGCGCTGTATAAATTTTTCGGATGCAACAATATTCAATCCTGAAAAAACTTTTGTAAATGCAACAAAAAATATAATACCCAATATCATTCGTTTCAAAATCATAAAACCTATATTTAAACAATGAGAAGAATATAATAAAGCATTGATAAAACAGCAACGTACTATTTTTCAACTTTTTTTATTAAAAACAAACTATAAACTATTAAATGACAAATACTTATATTTTTAAGAACCATTTCTTTTTATACAAAAACCATAGCAATGCAAGTTGAATAAGCAAAATTCCTACTCCGGTCCAGACATCCTGCCACACTTCAGGTAGTAATTTCACCATTCCACTAAAAAAAAACACCGAAGTAGATTCAAAATTAACTATACCATGCGAAGCCATATAAATCAGAATTGAGTTAGTGCCTATCCACACGAAAGGAATGCTCCAATTTCGGAATCCCCACACATCGATAACTAAATAGAATACAGAGAATAACAACAAACTCCAACCACCAGCAAAAAGCACAAACGAACTTGTCCACATATTTTTGTTGATAGGGAAAAATGTTCCCCAAATTAATCCCAGAATTAAAAGAGTCACACCAGCTGAGCAAATTATTAGTCCCTTTTGCAATTTAGATAGTTTTGTCGGTTCGAGGCACAACAATTGACCGGTAAAGACACCAAGCAACGCAGTAGCAATTGCAGGAATAGTAGAAAGAATGCCTTCAGGATCATATACCACTCGATGTAGTTTACCAGGTAAAAACATCCGATCTATATAACCGGCCAAATTGCCTTCAGGCGTTAAAATACCTGCTCCAACTCCCGGAACAGGAATAAATATCATCAGCAACCAATAAGCGATTAAAATACTAAAAAAAATAGCAATTTGATTTCGAAGTTTAAAATTCAAAAAAATGAGAGCAGCAAAAAAGCAGGAAAGTGCAATACGTCCCAGCACACTGGCAAATCTAGTACACTCGAATTCATTGAACTGCAGTACTTTATTAACTACCATGCCAAGTAAAATCAGAAGTATTGTACGCTTAATTAAAGTCAAATAAACCGTACTCTTTGCAATTTTAAGTTCACTACCTGATTTATTTTCGAGTTTTTTGGAATACGAAAAAGGCATTGAAATTCCTGAAATAAATATAAACAAAGGAAAAATCATATCGTAGAATGTAAATCCATTCCAAGCAGTGTGATGTAACTGATTCGACATCCAGACCGAAATCGGATCACCAGATGCTTTTGCCAAAGCATGAACTACAATCTCACCGCTGATGATCCACATCATATCAAATCCGCGCAGTGCATCGAGCGAAAGTAAACGTTCGGTATCTTTCCCGTTTTCCATAAAAATTGACATTTCAATACAAAATGGCTGTCCATCCGTAATAACAAACGGACAGACAGCCGTTGATTTTAATCTTTATACTGAATCAATAACCAGGGTTTTGAACAAGTTTTGGATTCTTTGTCAATGCTCCGGTTGGAATAGGGAAAATACGTCTTCTTGGATCTGCATCCACCTTGAACCCCCATTTGCCTTCGTATTTTCCAAAACGAATCATATCATTGCGATGCCATAATTCATAAGTGAACTCTCTTGATCTCTCTTTGTAAAGGTCCTCCAATGTAACGTTTGTCCAGGCAGGCGATGTTGTTCTGTTGTCGCGCACCATATTCACCAACGATAATGCAGTATGGCCTAATGTCGCAGTACCACCCCGTAGAATAGCTTCAGCCTTCATAAACAGAATATCTGCATAACGAAATACAGGCATGTCATTATTCTGATTACGGTTTGTTGAAGTAGCATCAGGGTAAAATTTAATATTCCTATATCCCATGTTCCATGCAATTTCGTCGTTTCCACAATCGAACATATTCGAATCCTGACGAAGAACTACCTTTGGTGAGAGTTCCACCTGATAAGTATAGGCAGCTGATCCATCACTTCCTGTATAAAACTGATCATACCCTTTTTTTGTTGTTTTAACTGTTACCGGAGTAACACCGTCATTCATAAACTGCAAACCAGTCAACCACTGACCATTACGCACATCATCCGGATCATTGAAATTAGCATAGTATTCAGGCAAAGTACATACAGCTGAACTTGGCGTGAATGGCAAATTAAATTTTGCTCTTTCGGAACGCGGTACATCATAACGAGCCCTGAACAGAAAACCATTAGTACCACCTAATGCCGAATAGGTAGGATCGAAAGGAATTGCAAAAATAAATTCGGGAGTTGAAGGACCATTATCAGGATAGAACATCTTCAGATATTGGTTTTTTGTTGCTATAGTGTATTTAACCGAAGAAATAATCTTATCGCAAGCAGCAATACATTCATTATAACGTGAAGTGCCGGTATAATATTCTGCGTTCAGATACATTTTTGCAAGCAACGAATATGCCATATATTGGGTTGGAAATCCATAAGTACTTATATTTACATTTGTACTTAAATTTGGGATACATTCATTAATTTCTTTTTCGATAAATTTAAAAACCTCCTTTCTTTCCGTTTGAGCTTTTGGTTCAAAATCACCATAAGTAGTTACAATAGGTACATCACCAAACATATCCATCATATAGAAATAAGCCAAAGCGCGTACCATTCTTAATTCTGATAATGTTTTGTTTTTAAAAGCGCCCTCCGGCATATTCTTGTTCAGAATAAACATGGTTTGATTGTCATAACTGATCACTCTCGACAACCAGTCCCAACATCCCCATGACCAACTTCTATCAGGCGTCCATGTATGATAGTGCATCACTTTATATCCCTGATTATCGTACCAGTTACCACCACGAGCCGGTAAAATAGCCTCATCGGTACTCAAAGTTTGAGCAAAATAAAAATCATGACCATAATTACCTCTCAATGCTGCATATACAACTCCAGCAGAAGCCACAAACTGAACAGAATCCATTGGGTAAGTATCCGGCGTAATTTGAGTTGTAATTGGAACTTCCAGGTCGCTACACGAAATTAAAACAAGAGAAAGCAGACCAAGAAATATTGTATTTTTAAATTTCTTTTTCATAATATGAATATTTAATTTGTTTCTTATAAATTGATATTTAAACCAAAAAGAATTGTACGGGTTTTGGGATAGAAATTGTTTGCATCTATACCTGGTGACAATCCTCCCATATTCATTTCGGGATCTACACCTGTATATTTGGTAATTACAAAAACGTTATTCACTGTACCATAGAGGCGCAGACTTTCAACAAATTTGATTGGGTTTTTAAATGTATAGCCCAATGTCATGTTATCAAGTCGAAGGTAGCTTCCATCTTCAACAAAGCGAGATGAGTACTTATAAGCATTCCCATCTTTTGCAGATTCATCCGCAGCATCAGCCAGAATATTTGTAAATGCTACAGTTGACGGTCTGAACAAGTCGGCACGGGTTGCGTTAAATATTTTATTTCCATATACTCCACGGAAGAAGAAACTTAAATCAAGGTTCTTATAATTAAATGAGTTCGACCATCCGTAATTTAGTTTGGGTTGCGGACTGCCCGCATATCGGTAATCGGCGGTGGTAGGATTAGTTGTCATTGATCCATCTTTAGCCAAATACTGCGACACACCTTCTTCGTTCTTTCCCTGATAAATAAGGGTGAAAAACTGGCCCAGAGGATAACCTGCTTCTCTGATTTGCAAAGTGCTACTTGTTTGACCTCCACCATCTGGTTGCGTGTAACGAATGGAATCGCCTCCAATAAAATAAGGGTTCGAAAGACTGGTAATTGTATTTTTATTATGCGCAAAATTAACACTAGTTTTCCATGTGAAATCTTTAGTTTTAACAGGAACAGCCGAAACACTTAATTCAACGCCCTTATTGCTCATACTTCCGCCATTAGCTATAATTCCTCCAGCAGGAACCAACATAATATCGGCATCGTACCAGTAAATCATATCAGTTGTTTTTTTATTATACAGATCGAAAGTGACACTTAGTCTTCCTTTTAATACAGATGCATCCAATCCGATATTTGCTGTAGTTGTTTTTTCCCATTGCAGGTCGGCATTTTCAGCTTTATTGGGTCCGTATGACATAACCGAACTACCGTTGTAATAAAAATTACCCATCGAACTTGAAAGAAATTGAGCTGTGTAAGCATCAAAACCGGTAGAGTTTCCGGTTACACCATAGCTGGCACGCACTTTCAAATCTTCGAAAACCCCCATATCCTGAATGAATTTTTCCTGTCCGGCTCTCCATGATAAACCTATTGATGGGAAATAACCCCATTGTACGTTTTTACCGAATACTGAACTTCCATCTCGACGAATTGAAGCTTGCAAATAATATTTATCGTTAAAATTATAATTCAACCGACCAAAATTAGAGATTAACCGGGAATTCCAATAGGCATTTACATTTCCGAAATCAACTTTTGCACCTGTAATGGCTGCATAATTTCCTAAAGCCAAATTATTAAATCCAACTGTATTTACCGGGAAATTAATATTGGTAGCCTGAAAACCATCACCATTCACGTCGTATTGATATGAGTATCCCAAAACGGCATTAATATCATGCAATCCGATTTTTTTCTTCCATGTTAACCAGTTCTCAAAGATTTGATTGGTACTCTGATAATTGCTTCGGGTAGCAGTTCCTCCTTTTCCAAAAGTTACAATGTAACGGGTTGAAGGTGGTTCGGGATTGTTATAAAATACTGTACCGTTATAACCATACATATACGAATCATAATATTCGCCGTGCAGCGCATTATAGTTCTGATAGGACATACTGAGGTCGTAAGTAAACCCGAAAGGCAATTCGACATGTGTAGTGAAAGAAGCCATCAGGTTGTTAAACTTAGTTTGATCCTGAGCATAATTTATAATTGCTACAGGATTGAAATATCCCGTTTTCGAAAGATTTTCGTAATATGCGCCACTCTCGTTTTTCACCGGTGAAGTTGGTAAACGATTGACAGCCTGCTGTAAAACTGCACCTAACAGAGGCACATAATCCGATGTCACTCTTGCATTTGATACCGACAATCCGAACTTAACTTTATCGTTGAAAGCCATTTGATCAAATGTCAGACGGGCAACAATCTTATTCTGATTGCTCTCCTTTATAATACCTTCTTTGTTTGTGTAATTAATACTGGCACTGTAGGTATTATGTTCCGACCCCCCGTTGAAAGATAAATTGTGGTTGGTAGAATAGGCTGTTCCACGTTGAATTTCTTTTTGCCAATCAGTATCAGCTCCCAGATCTTCAGTAATATTTTGTCCTGATTTTGTTGCAAATTCTTTGATTTGTGCAGCATTCATCAATTTTAAACTGTTCGAAACAGTTTCCATACCTGCATAGCCATTGTACGAAACACGGGTTACGCCTTTCTTGCCTTTTCTGGTCGTCACCATAATAATACCGTTGGTTGCACGTGTTCCATAAATTGAAGTTGCAGCAGCGTCTTTCAACACATCGATTGATTCAATATCGTCAGGCGAAACGAGTGAAATATCTCCACCAGGAATTCCATCAATCACATAAAATGGAGACATTGAACCATTTAATGTGGATGCACCACGAAGTATAACGCTTGAACGACGGGTAGGGTCGCCACTTACGGTGATGTTTAAACCGGCAGCCTTACCTTGTAAAAGCTGACCTACATCAGTGATAGCTCCTTTGTTCAACTCATCGGGTTTTACAGAAACTACCGAGGAAACCAATCCTTTTTTATTGGTAGTTCCATAACCAACGACCACCAGTTCGCTGAGTCTTTCAGATTCTTCAATTAACACAACATTAATTCTTGATTGATTCCCAACAGAAATTGTTTTTGTTTCCATCCCCACAAAAGAATATTGTAAAACTGCATTTTGAGGTAAATCAGTTAATGAATACATTCCATCCATGTCTGTTATGGATCCCTGACTTTTACCAACCACCATTATGGTTGCACCGGGAATTGGCTGACCTTTCTCATCAGTTACTTTGCCCGATACTTTTTTTGTGGTTGTTATCTGAACGGGTTCACCCATTTCTTTGGGCGAGATTAAAACAATTTGACTATCTAATACTTTAAATGTAACATCAGTATTGACAAACATTTTTTTTAAGATACCCGAAATAGGTTCGTTACTTACTGCAATATCTACTTTTTTCGATACATCAATTAGTTTGTTGTTATAAGCAAAATGATATTCTGATTTCGCTTCGATCATTTTTAACACTTCACTAATGGTTGCATTTTTTACATTTAATGTAATTTTGGTGTCCTGTGCTTTCAGACCCATGGGTACAAAAAATAAAAGACCAAGTAAACAAAATAACATGAACCGAAATGGACTTCTTTCCTTCTGAGGTAAAATGAGTTCATTCTCTTTAACCAAATCTGAGTTTTGTTTCATAATGATTTTTTCTTTGTAATTTGTGAATAAAATATTAATTTAAGATATATTTTTTATCGGAAAATAAGACACTTACTTGTTCGAAATATGGTATAAAACTCCCTCATCACTATCAAAGCACAATATGCCAATAGAGATAAATAAAAGAATATCAAATATTTGAAAAAAAGGGCCAAGCTGCAAGCACTTTTCGTGTCAGTGGATTTTGATACAGCTATAATCTGGAGGGAGTCAAGTTACAGTTTTCATAAGTGTGGTTTTTTTTATAATTAATTTAAGGGTTAATTTCTATTTAAATTGGTTTGTGATTTCCGAGATCGTAATTTTCTTTGTTTTAAATTAATAAATTTGTTTTTCAATACAATTTGTTTTGTGATTTCCTTCTTTTCATAATCAGTGTGCGTTGCCCGTAGATTCCATTCGAATCTTTGACCCCCGAATGTATTTGATAACTAATTGGTGAAGACAAACTTATTATTTTCAGAGCACGTTCTAAAGGTTCATTCGTAAATGTTGCTGTCAGGCGATAATTCATGAGTTCTTTATCGTTGATAATTACATCTACATTATACAATTTTTCTAATTTATCAGTAACAGTTTGTATTGGATCATTATCAAACATTGTAATTCCTTGTGTCCATGCAATATATTTTGTAAGTTCATTGCTCCGAGATATTTCAATTTTCCTATTTGTTTTATTCAAAATTGCGACTTCCAAAGGTTTCAACTCACTTTTTGCTTCAAATTTATTATCGAATAATTGATTCCCCAACAAAACTGATCCTTCGACTAAAGCAACGATAACATTCGATTCATCATTGTATGCACGTGCGTTGAATGTGGTTCCTGTTACTTTTATATCCAAACCATTCATATTTACAATAAATGGTTTGTTCTTATTTTTGGCTACTTTAAAATAACCTTCACCGTTGAGCGCTACCAGTCTTTTTTTATTTCCCGCGAAACTATGTGGATAAGTCAAAGAACTGCCGGAGTTTAACATTACGCTTGTTCCATCAGGCAGCATAAAAGTACTTATTGCTCCCAGCGGAACAGTTATTGTATTTTGTTGAATGGCAATATTCTGGGGATCCTTATTGAATCCAATCAAATAAAACGCTATCATTAAAGGAATAATCAGAATAGCGGCAACTCTTGAAAAACCAACATAAAATCGATGAAACATGGTGGATTTATTGCTTTTCACATTTATGGCGTGATGTATCTCATCCAAGATTTGATTAAACCTCTGCTCATCTCCTATCGAAGAATTGTCACATTCTTTCCAATACATAAACATTGAAACATCAGCGGCATCATCGTAGGTGGGTATTTTTAGCAGAACATTCAAATCACTCAGTTCTTTTTCAGAATATGTGCCTTCCCTGATTTTTTTCAATAAACAGTTTATGTAAGTCATAACTTTTAGCATTAATTTTTACCGGATTTCAGAGCTGAGAATTTGTATTTTTATTTTGCTTCTATTTGTACAACGCATAACCCGGCACAAACCCCTGCTCTGTTTTCTCTATTTTTTGTAAATTATTTACTCCCTTCAAAATATCATTAAAATCAAAATGGACACCATAACAGTGTCCATTCGAAGCGATATATACATAGTAAGATTATTCAATAAAAAGATAGAAGAACAAAAGAGTGAAACTACCTAAGACGCTAAAATGCTGTTTGAAAAAGCTTAATGATTTAGCTAAATGGTCTTCAACTGTTTTTTCAGATATCCCTTTTGTAGAAGCAATTTCTTTATTTGTAAGTCCCTTTTCTCTGCTTAAAATAAATATTTCTTTTCGTTTCGGAGGCAACTTCTCAATTAATTGATTATAACGCTTTTTCAAAAATTCGAAATCAAGATCATTCTCTATCTTATTTACCTCAGTTTCTCCAGAAGAAGAAGACAAGTCACTCCTGTATCTCTGTTCCGTAGTACGCTTCCGAAACAACGAAAGTACAGTGTTTTTTGCTACTGTGAAAAGAAATGCATCAAAATTAGTATCTTTCTTTAAACTTAACCTATGTTCCCATAATTTTATAAATACATCTTGAACAACATCATAAGCATCATCTTCATTCTTGAGGTACGATACCGAAAAACGAAATATTTTAGCGTGATACATTTCATATATCTCGTCAATCACTCTTCGATCGTCCAATCTTAAACGTTCCGCAAAAGTATCTTTATCGTAGTTCATCAAGCAATAAATAAGGTTATTCGAAGTGGATAAAATTGGTTATTACCTACTTGAAAAGACTGAAAATACAGCTTTTATCAAAGAGTTATCTGAACCTAATTTATCCTTTATTTAAAAGGAAACAATTACAAAGATATGTAAATTAATAGTATTCTCGATAATTCTACATTTTTTTTCTAAGTAATCATTATACTAAAAACACGTCAACTCCAGTTTTGAATTTCGGTGGACAAAATAACGAATTATGGTGCGAAGGCGGTGAGGTACGTTTTGTACGCGACATGATCAGGCAAAGCAAACAATTCTCTACCAATTGTTACTGGTTTTCGACTTTGGTGGCAAAAAAAGATCACCTTGCTCCGATTCTCGAAGCCATAAAACTCGCAGGAGCAGTTGAAACAAAAACAATTCTAATGGGTCAGGGAACAAAAGTAAGCAGAATAGTAGCCTGGACATTTTTGAATAAAGCTCAACAAAAAAGGTGGCAGGACACAAAATGGAATGCGATGTAAATCACATTCCATTGTCAACTAATTCAACACAATTTTTTTTTAAAATTTCTGCCCGCGTCTTCTTTTATTAAAGTTTCATTACATTTTTAATGAAATTCTTTTTCCCATCTTCTTTTATTTTAGTCAGTAGTTTACTGAAAATAACGGAAATTTACCACAAAGGCGATCATGTTTATTGTGCATACACACCTTTGTGATGAAAATAATTTTTATTTCTTAGGCACAATAGATATGGCAGCGCCTCCACTGGGAGCCAGCTTTTGTTTAATGATAGTTTTGTTGCTAACTATTACTGTGCGTATGGCGTAACTTTGTGGGTTTTTATCCCAGTCAGCAGTTTTTCCATCCTCATAAATGGTGGCCGTGTATTTTACTCCGGCGGGTAAAAACGAGAAAGATATCAGTGCTGTACGGGGATTTTCGTCGGTAATAGCGCCTATAAACCACTCCTCTTTCCCTTTTGCTTTACGTGCTACAGTGATAAAATCGCCCGGTTCTGCTTCCAGATACCAACTATTATCCCAGTCCACAGCTACATCTTTGATGAACTGAAATGCATCTTTGAAGCGATTGTAGTTTTCGGGCAAATCGGCTGCCATCTGTAGCGGACCTGGCATGGTAAGATAAAGTGCCAGTTGTTTTACAAGCGTTGTATGAACTCTCTGGTTATTTTTAGAACCATTGTAATAGCTCAAATCTCCCTGAAAGATTCCCGGAGTATAATCCATAGGGCCACCCATAAGGCGAGTAAATGGCAAAATAGTGGTGTGATCAGGGTCATTTCCACCCATGGTTTCAAACTCTGTTCCGCGTGCCGATTCCTGCGCAATCCAGTTAGGATAGGTGCGGCAAAGCCCGGTGGGGCGAACAGCCTCGTGACTGTCGATCATAATTTTCTTTTCGGCAGCACGTTGCGCTACATGAATATAATGGTCGTTCATCCATTGTGAAGAGTGAAATTCGCTGCGAGGTATGATATAACCCACATAACCTGTTTTTACCGATTTATATCCATTGGCATTCATATAATCGAAAGCTTTATCCATATTGCGTTCGTAATCGGCTGCATTCGAAGCTGTTTCGTGATGCATAATTATCTGTACTCCTTTTGCCGCAGCATAGTCGCGCAATTCAGGCATATTAAAATCAGGATACGGTTTGCAAAACTCAAACTGTTTGTCCTTGCGGTACGAGCCCCAGTCTTCCCAACCTTCGTTCCAACCTTCGACCAAGACCCCATCAATGTCGTTTTCAGCAGCAAAATCAATGTATTTTTTCACGTTGGCCGTATTTGCCGAGTGGCGTTTGTTGGGTGTAAGCTTACTGTAATCGGTAATGCCGGGTTTAGCGCTGTAATAATCGCTGTAAGCCCATGTTTTGTCGGTACCAATAAACATTTCCCACCACACACCAATAAATTTCATGGGCTTAATCCACGAAGTGTCTTCAATTTTTGTTGGCTCGTTTAAGTTCAGAATAGTGGTTGAAGCTAGAATATCCCGTGCATCGTCGCTCACAATAACTGTACGCCAGGGTGATTTGCACGGAGCTTGAAAGTATCCTTTTTTTCCCAATTTATCAGGAGTGAGATGTGCGCTGAGCGAAAAAGTTTTATCGTTTACATTGAGTAACATAGCAGAATAATTAACCAATGCCGCTTCGTGAATATTAATATACAGACCTTCACTGGTTTTAAGCATCAAAGGCGTTTGCACATTCAAACCCGGCGCTTTTGTTTCGATGGGTTTTATTTTCATCGAAGATTCCATTTTTTCCTTTATCTCCGAAAGTAATGCGGTGGTATACGGAAACTCATTTGTGTCGTAGTCGCCCGGCATACAAAACGCTTTGTGATTACCCGTGAGATTGAACTCGGTGATTTCGTCGGTAATGATAAAATAATTAAGATGTTCCTGTTCCGGAAACTCGTAGCGGAAGCCCAGTCCATCGTTGAACAACCTGAAACGCACAATTATTTTGCGGTTGTATTTTTGATTTTGGGTTAACAACACGCTTAGTTCATTGTAATTACTACGGATGGTTTTGTAATTTCCCCAAACCGGATTCCAGCTTTCATCAAAAGCGCTGCGGGTTGTATCAGCTAAAAGAAAATTATCTTTCAGTGTCCATCCATCGGCTTCAATGCCTAATTGGCTTGTGTTAAGCACAGCCTTATTTTTGAAACTTAGTTGATAGGTAGGAACACCATTTTCGAGCCTGAACTCCATTTTAAAATTGCCATCAGGAGAAACAAGGGTTTGTGAATAACTAAAAACAGAAAGTAAAAGCAGAAGAGGAATAAGAATTCTTTTCATCGTTTTTTTTTGTAATATATTGATAATTATTTTATAAATTGCTTTTTTGCAATTATTTACTTCCTATATTTTATTTTTTCAAAACAAGATATTGATACGGAGTTAATACGATCTGGCTTGTAGGCATGAAAATTTCGTTTTTAAATGCGTTTGTCCATTGCGTATTGGCAACTCCGGTCGGTAACGAATAACTTACATTGCTGTTTCGCAGATTTGAAACTACAAAAACAGTTTCAGTTTCGAAGGTTTTGGTAAAAGCACACAGACTGACATTGCTGAAGGTGGTGAGCGTTCCCCGCCGGATGGCTTTACTGTTGTTGTAAAATGCAATCAGTTTTTTATATTCAGCCACCATGGCCGGATTCAGATTCCAGTTGATAACAGTGCCGGTAAAAGGGAATGTCAATCGCATGGGGAAGCCAACTTCCTGACCGTTATAGATCATAGGCACACTCTTCATATAAGCTGCAGTAACAAAAGCTGCCATCGATCCCGTAGCTCCTGCAAATAAGTCGAGCGGTGTTCCATCCGAACTGTTCACGTCATGATTTGTAATGTAACGAACCACTCTTTTTGTGTCGGTAGCCCCCACATATTCAGTTGTGTTCAGCCCATATAAATTGGCGGCTGATGTTCCTTTGGAATATACATTTTTAAGTTCGTCGTAATATCTGAAACCAAAAGTAAAATCAAAGCCTGCCGTATAGTGATCAGTACGTGTTCCTTCGGCTAAAAGCAGTAATTTATGCGTTTTTATATTTCGCAAGGTATCAATAGCCTGTTTCCAGAATGTGGCAGGCGGTCCATCGGCATAATCGCAACGAAAGCCGTCAACATTGGCCTGATAAACCCAGTATTTCATGGCAGATATCATTTCTTTGCGCATTTCGTTGTTACTGAAATTCAGTTGGGCAACGTCAGACCAACCACTCGGGCTTACTACAGCGCCTGTTGCATCCTGTTTGTACCATGCTTTATTATTCATCCAGGGATGATCCCAAGCGGTGTGATTGGCTACCCAATCGAGCATAACTGACATGTTGCGGTTGTGAGCTCCATCCACTAATGCTCTGAGATCGGCAAGCGTTCCGAATTCTGTATTTACGGCTTTGTAATCTTTGATACAATAAGGTGAATTTACAGATTTTAATTCTCCAAGAGGATGGATAGGCATCAAATAAATGATGTTCACTCCCAAACTTTTGATGGAATCGAGACGCGCAATAACGCCCTGAAAATTGCGTGACGAGCTGAAAGATCTAATATTGACCTGATAAATAACGGCATCTCTCGCATCGGGAACAGCGTTAAATGGTGTGCCATATTGCACATCATCCGTATTGGGAGGTACAACCACCGGCGGTACAAGCACTTCTGGTTCTTTGCAACTAATTAAAAATGCTATCAATAGCAAATAACAAAATTGTTTTGAAACTGATTTGAGAGATAAGATGAAATTCATAAATTTAGTTTTAGTACATGACAAAAATTATACAGCGATATAGTTATTTGATATTCAGTAAAATAACTTTTTAAAAATTAGGAAAAGACCTTGAAATTTCGAATCTTTATAGCTAACTACCAATCAGTTATAATGGAAACAAAAGATTCCAAGGCCTCATACAAAAGTAATGATTTAACCTCAGTGTTGATTGAACATTTCGGAAAAAGTTTAAACTTAGCCCGAATAAAGTGCATGAGCTTGTTTATTTGCGCTCTTTGCAAGGTTCAAGTCGTTTGTTTTGAAAAGCTTGCCAGTGGTTTTTGAGAACAACTGTGGCAGCGACTCTTCACTGCGACGAATTCAGCGTTTTAGGCCTGACTATTCATTGGATAAAGACTTGATTGCAAGATTTATATTTGCACTTTTGCCACATGAACCACCGTACTCGATAGCTATCGACAGAACGAATTGGAAGTTTGGACAAACAAACATCAATATCCTGGTATTAGCCATTGTTTATAAGGGAGTTGCTTTTCCTGTTTTATTCAAATTAATGCCTAAACGAGGCAATTCTCATACAACAGAGAGAATTCAAATCGTGAATCATTCTATTCGGTTGTTTGGAAAACAAACCATACAATACCTGGTGGCAGACCGAGAATTTGTTGGTGAACATTGGATTGACTATCTGAACTTTAACCGAATTGAATATCACATTCGTATTCGGGATAACTTCTGGGTTACGAATCCAAAAACGGGTAAACAGTTTAAGGCTACATGGCTCTTTGGTAATTTAAAATTGAATGAAACAAAATTTCTACACTCGATTTATTATGTCAACAATCAGTTGTGTTATTTGTCTGCTTATAAAAATAAGGAAATCTTGAATTTCAAATATTTATCTCGTTTTGCAAACCTGAAATTGCGCAAAAAACATACAAAGAACGCTGGCAGATTGAAACTGCATTTAGAGCATTGTAAACAAGTGGATTCAATTTAGAGGACACTCATTTAACTGATATTGAAAGAATTGAAAAACTGTTAGCATTAGTCATTATAGCTTTTACTTGGGCATATTTGGTTGGTATATTTCTACACGAACAAATAAAACCTATTAGAATGCTAAAAAACAGAAGAATGGCGAAAAGCTATCAGATATAGATGTTTTTAAATTTTTGTCATGTACTTAGAAAATTTCCAATAAGCAACATTGCCTATAAGTTGGAACTAATATTTAAGAATTAACAAAATTACTAACTCCAGGTATAAATTTTGGAACTGAAATAAAAAATCGCCAGAAATATTATGCAATCAGAAAACAAAAACTTACATTTGCATCTACAATAACGAAAAAGAATGATAAACATGATTTAACCGGCTGTTTCATTCTGATACTGAACGCTGTAAATGTTGTCATACTTAAAGAAAAACCGACCTCTGAAATCTTGAAGTCGATGTTTACGAAGAGTGATCAAATTCTGGAATTAACAAAAATAACCGTAGAACAATATGAAATTCTTCAGCACCCCTCAAATCAAACAACTCGACCAATACACAATTGTAGAAGAGCCAATTACTTCATCTGATTTAATGGAACGAGCTGCACTTGCTCTTTTCAAAAGCTATGTTCTGACTTTTGATAACAAAAAGCCAATTCTCGTTATAGCCGGTCCGGGAAACAACGGTGGCGATGCATTAGCCCTCGCCACAAAACTTTTAAATACAGAAATGTACGTAAAAGTGTTGTTGCTCCATACAGGCAAATTATCAGCCGACTGCGAAGAAAAACTGATCTTGCTTAAAGATGAACATGCAGAGCACATCATCGAAATTGAGAAAGCGTTTACAGCTCCTGAAATTTTACCGGACACCATTCTTATCGATGGGCTTTTTGGATCGGGGCTCACACGTCCGCTACAGGGAATTTATGCCGATGCAGTAAACTGGATGAACAGTACCGGCAACACAATCATTTCTATCGATATACCTTCAGGATTACAGGGCGAAGAAAATGCCGACCTGACCGTTCCGATTGTAAAAGCAAATCATACCCTCAGTCTTCAATTTCCAAAATTAGCTTTCCTGCTTCCCGATAGCGGTGTGTTTGCCGGGGAATGGCAGATACTTGATATCGGCATTCATCCGACAGGAATAGCCGACACCGAAAGCCGGTTTCAGTATTTAGAAAAAGCGGAAGTGAGTCAAATCATAGCGCCTCGTCCGAAATTCTCGAACAAAGGCACATTCGGACATTTGCTGTTGTTGGCAGGAAGCAAGGACATGGCCGGAGCCGCAGTACTTTCAGGGAAAGCAGCTTTGCGCAGTGGTGTGGGTTTGGTAAGCATTCACAGCGCCGAATGCAATCGCTTCATCGTACAAACGTCCATCCCCGAAGCTATTTTTCATTCAGACAAAAGCATGGATTCAATTACTGAATTTCCGGATTTAAACAATTATAGTGCTGTGGCCATTGGACCCGGCATTGGGCAAAAAGCTGAAACAGCTGAAGCTTTCGAACAACTGCTTTCGCAACTTCAAAAACCCTGCGTCATCGATGCAGATGCGTTAAATCTTATTTCTGACAACAAAAACTTACTGGGCCAAATTCCGGCCAACAGCATCCTCACTCCTCACCCGAAAGAATTTGAACGGCTGTTTGGCAAAACTGACACACATTACAAAAGAATGCTCTTAGCCAGCGAAAAAGCCCAGCAACTCGGGATGATCATTGTACTGAAAGGCGCTCATACAATGATAGCTTTGCCCGATGGACAACTGATTTTCAATAGTACAGGAAATTCTGGAATGGCAACTGCCGGCACGGGCGATGTACTCACAGGCATTTTGGGTGGCCTGCTGGCACAAGCTTACTCGCCTGAGAATGCAGCGAAACTGGGCGTTTACCTTCACGGTTTTGCCGGCGATATGGCCTTACAAACAACATCGGAACCCTCCCTGCTGGCCGGAGACGTAATTGAATCTATGGGAAAAGCATATAAAAAACTCTCCCCGACCCTCTTCTAACAGAGAGACAGGGAGAGTTTAAATAGTTTTTTTATAGAATTGTCGTTTACGCAACTACGAATTTTGACCAATCGCTGTTTTCGTTATAATCTTCAATCACAACAGCTGTTTGTTTGAAATTAAACTGCGCCATCAACTGATCAATTTCCTGATGCAGAATTGAAATTGCATTTTCAATCAAATCTTTGCGAAAGCCAAGTTCTCCTAACTGAACTACCAAATGGAGTGAACCGATACGACTGAGCGTTTTACCAAACTCCACATATTTACGTTGGGGCATTTGAGCATCGATATTGAAATTCAGCAGATGTTTTAACCCTTCGGCAGCACGGCCTGTCAGTTTGTGTTCTTTCAGAAAAGCAAACACATTGCTTTCTTTCACTGCTTTCATTTGTTTCACAATGGCTTCGGTGATTTGATTGTAAAGAATATCGTTGGCGCCTTCGAAAATCTGAAACGGACGACTATCTACAATACCTCTGCCACCAATATGGTTCAGTTTGTAAGCTTCGGCGCCCACCAATTGCACCAAAGTCTGAGCAGATTCCTGCATCAAATCAGTGCTGATTGTTTTGACTATATTAGCTTCCAAACCAAAAGGTTGTAAGTCATTTTTAAGATCGGCCAATTCACTGCTTTTGATACTCAGGGCCGAAATGATAGTGAAATTAGCCTGCAAGCGCGCTAAATGCTGCTGTACCTGATCGTACGAAAACAAATTTTTGCCACTCACCATTCGTTGCTGACAATGGGCGATGGCCTCATCGAGCATACGTTTTACAAATCCGAGTGCCATGCCCGGAAACTGCAAACGACTACGATGCAACAAATCGAGCAACATCATTACACCCGTTGTTTTGGGGATTAGTCGCTGATTTTTGGGGATTTTCACATCCAGCAGATTGCGCCCGTAAGGAATCTGATAAAGACCTAAATTCTCAAATTTCTCTTCCACTACAATTTTCTGATCGTGCGCCGTGTTATCACACACAAATAAATCCACATCGCGCTGCAAACTTCCGGTCGGTGTTTGCCGACGAGCCGTCAGCACCCAAAAATCGGCTTGCCCTGTAAGTCCGGCCCAATGTTTAGTTCCCTTTAAAGCGTAATGATCATCGTTTTCGGTATAAGCTGTCTGCATATTTAACGCATCGCTGCCGAATCCCGGTTCAGTAATCATCAGTCCGCCCATATTTTGCTCTTTTACAAAACGGTCGAAAATGGTTTTTTTAACATCTTCTTGACCATATTTAATCACAGGTTGAAGAAAAAGGGCACTATTAATCCCCATGGTGAGCGACAGCGCCAAAGATTCGTAAGAAGCTGCCGAAAGCATCTGTAAATTCTCCTGTACATTGCCACCGCGTCCACCATATTCCCTGGGGATGACAAGTGACATGGGATGACACGACATTATTTTTTGAAGCACATCGGGCTGCATTCCTCGCTGAATACTCATCTGGTTAATGTCATTCTCATCATGAAATACCGTTTGTAAAATGGATTTAAACTTTGTAAGATATTCGCTAAAAGTCTCTGAATATTTGTTGTTTGAATGTGATAATTCGGTTGGAGTTAATTGCATTAAAAAAATGTTTTAGTTAGAATATTGATTTCTTCTTATTTCGAAACTCAAAGTACAACAACACTTTTGAGCGGATTGTTTACTCAAAATGAAAGCTGAAAATCAATTCCTTGTCTTATTTCGGCACATCCACGCCAATAATGTGCATATTTTTCCTTTATAGAGTTATAGTAATGAGAAAAATAGCTGAATAATAAAAGTTGAAAAACAGAATGTCATCTTTTTTTTTATTTTTTGAATTACTGAAGCAATTAATTGAAAAGAAAAAAATAGAGTAGAAGATGATGATAAATTCAATTATTTTATTTTAATTTGCAGCACTATTAATAACTCTATTAAACTATAGTATTAAACATGGAAATTAAGAACGAACAAAGTATGGAACAGGCTATCCTCGAAACAGCGGAACAATTGTTTCTTGAAAAGGGTTTCAAACTCACGTCCACCACTCAAATAGCCAAAGAAGTAGGTTGTAATCAAGCGCTTGTACATTATTATTTCAGAACAAAGCATAACTTATTTAATACGATTTTCGAAAATAAATTCAAGCTGTTCTTTCAGAGACTCTTCGACACCACACAGATAGAAACTATGAATTTTACTGAAAAAATTACATATATCATCGAAACACATTTCGATATTTTGGCCGAAAACCCAAAGCTTCCAATGCTGATTATGAACGAGCTGTCACAACAACCCGACCAAATAAAAATCCTCCGTGAAAAGCTGCAGGCCTTGCCCCAACAACTCTTCACGCTTATGAACCGAGAGTTAGAGCAGGAAATTGCAGCGGGAAGAACGAGAAATATCGGATTTCTGGACATCATGATCACCATAGTGTCGCTCAACGTCGCCATATTTGCTATGCTACCGGTTGCAGCAAATATCATTGAGCTATCGGAGAAGCAGCAAAAAATGTTACTGATTCACCGTCGCTCTGAAAATGTAAATGTAGTTTTGAACTATTTAAAACCATAAAGTCATTTATCAAAATAATTCAATATGAGAAGGTTATTATTAAACTATGTTTTCTTGTTTGTACCATTTTTTGTTATTGGACAAACTTTGACCTTGGATAGTTGTCGCCAAAAAGCACATGCAAATTATCCGCAACTAAAGCAATATGAACTTATTGAGAAAACGGCAGATTACAATCTGTCAAATGCTAACAAAGTATATCTGCCACAGCTAAATTTTGCTGTAAAAGCAACTTATCAGTCGGAGGTGACAGAAATTCCGGCTTCGCTCGGCCAGGCCATTTCGCAATTAACAGGAAAACCTTTTAGCTTTCCGTCGTTAAGACAGGATCAATATCAGGCTGTGCTTGAAGTTAATCAACAGATTTGGGACGGTGGACTGACTGCAGCACAGAAAAAAGGAATTATAGCTTCGACAGAAGCAGAAAAGCTAAAACTTGAAGTCGACCTTTACGCTTTGAACGAACGTATCAACAATTTATATTTCGGAATAATGTTGATCAACGAGCAACTGCAACAAAACAATATTCTGCAGGATGAATTATCTGTAAATCGCAGTAAAATTGAAGCTCTCAAACAAAATGGAATGGCACAACAATCGGATGAAGATGAGATAAAAGTAGAACAAATCAATGCCCATCAGCGCGAAACTGATTTAAAAACAATGCGTCGAAGTTATATACAAATGCTTTCGGCATTTACCGGTTTGGAAATAACTGAAAATACAAAATTAGAAAAACCGCTATTGCCCGAAACCGGAATAAGGACAGGGAACAACCGACCTGAATTATTTCTGTTCGATGCGCAGAAAAAGTTACTTGATTCACAACGCGATGCAGTTTATGCCGCCAATCTACCCAAAGTGGGGCTGTTCGTTCAGGGTGGCTACGGACGTCCGGGCTTGAATATGTTCACTTCCGAATTTTCAAACTTTTATATTGGAGGTGTACGTTTGTCGTGGAATTTGAGTGGATTTTATACTCAGAAAAATAATTTGAATAAAATTAATGTAAGTAAAAGAAATGTGGAAGTACAAAAAGAAACCTTTTTATTTAACAACAATCTAATGACCCAACAGCAGCAAAATGATATAGAAAAGCTAAAACTCACATTGAAAAATGATGATGAAATAATAGAATTACGAAACAACATAAAAAAATCGGCCGAAGCAAAAGTTACTAACGGCACGCTTACAGTTACCGATTTATTGCGCGAGATAAACGCAGAAAACATGTCCCGCCAATCCCGGGCTCTACATGAGATTCAGCTTTACATGGCTGTTTATCAATTAAAAAACAATTTGAACAATTGACATTTTTTTTATTTACTATTAAAAACAAAAAATATGAATACAAAATTCAGTTACAATAAAGCATTTTGGGGAATAGTTATTTTCTTCACTTTAACTTCATGCGGTACATCGGAGCGTGATTTTGATGCTGCCGGTACATTTGAAGCAACAGAAGTGCTTGTTTCGTCGGAGGCAATGGGCAAAATAATGCAGTTTGATATCATTGAAGGACAAACAGTTGCAGAAAATCAAATCATTGGATTTATCGACAGCACCCAACTTTATCTAAAAAAACGTCAGTTAACAGCTACTCAAAAAGGGTTGCAAAGCCGCCGACCAGATATACAAAAGCAAATTGCAATGCTTGTGCAGCAAATCTCAACCGCAAAATCGGAACAAAAAAGGATTGAGAATCTGGTAAAAGCCAACGCTGTGAACACCAAACAACTCGACGATGTGAATGCGCAAACAGCAGTACTCGAGAAACAACTTACAGCCACTAAATCGACACTCGAAACCACCAACAACGGCATCTCGGGCGACAATGAAGCATTGCAAATTCAAATTGAGCAATTGGAGGATCAATTGACAAAATGCCACATTACCAGCCCGATTGCAGGAACTGTGCTCACAAAATATGCCGAAAAAGGAGAACTTGCCGTTGCCGGAAAAGCGCTGTTTAAAGTTGCCGATATCAACAACATGATACTACGGGCATACATTACCAATAGCCAGTTGACAGCAATAAAAATCGGACAAAAAGTAAAAGTTTTTGCCGATGCGGGCGATGACAAACAGAAAGAATACGACGGAACAATCAGTTGGATATCAAACAAGTCTGAATTCACGCCAAAAACCATAGCCACCCGCGATGAACGAGCCAATATGGTTTATGCCATAAAAATTCAGGTAAAAAATGATGGGTTTTTGAAAATTGGAATGTATGGAAATGTAAATTTTAATTGATAGTGGATAGTGAATTTTAAATTATAAATTAATGAATCATCAGCATAGTAATTCGGGTATTGCAGTCAGTTGTAAAAACATAAGCAAAAACTACAAAAAAAATGAAGCCCTTAAAAACATCACTTTCGATGTGGAAAAGGGTGAAATTTTTGGCATTATCGGTCCTGATGGTGCCGGAAAAACGACATTGTTTCGCATTCTCACCACTTTAATTTTGCCCGACAGCGGAAGTATATCTGTCAATGGATTCGATGTAATAGCTGATTATAAGATTATTCGCGAATGTGTAGGTTATATGCCCGGCCGTTTTTCTCTTTATCAGGATTTGACAGTAGAAGAAAATCTGAACTTCTTTGCGACTGTATTTAATACTACTGTTGACGAAAACTATGAATTGATCAAAGATATTTATGAGCAAATAGAACCATTTAAAAAACGAAGAGCCGGGAAACTATCGGGTGGTATGAAGCAAAAACTGGCGTTAAGTTGCGCTTTGATACATAAACCCACTGTGCTGTTTTTGGATGAACCCACTACCGGTGTCGATCCTGTTTCGCGCAAGGAATTCTGGGGAATGCTCAAAAACTTAAAAAAACAAGGCATTACTATTCTTGTCTCTACGCCTTATATGGACGAAGCCGGTTTGTGCGACCGCATAGCACTGATACAAAATGGCAAATTTTTAAAAATTGATACACCTCAGAATATTGTAAGTCAGTATCAGGATATTCTTTGGGGAGCACAAACAAATAAGATGCACGGATTATTAACTGATTTACGTAAACATCCCGATGTGAAAACCTGCTTTGCATTTGGCGATTCAGTGCATCTCTCCGTCAAAAATGCGGAGCTGACTTTTGATATTCTGACAGAATTTCTAAAATCAAATGACCATAAAAACATTGAAATTCATGAAATTAAACCAAGTATCGAAGATTGTTTTATGGAACTTTCTAAGAAATAAGGGCTAAGAAGTTAGAGGCAAAAGGTAAGTAAATAGGAAAACGATGGAAAGAACAATACAACTTAGTTCCGACAAGGTAATTGTAGCGGAAAACCTGACCAAGAAATTTGGAAACTTCACAGCTGTCGATCAGATCTCATTTGAAGTTGAAAAAGGTGAAATATTTGGCTTTCTGGGTGCCAATGGTGCCGGAAAAACTACCGCCATGCGCATGTTGTGCGGCTTAAGCATCCCCAGCAGTGGAAAAGGAATTGTTGCGGGTTATGACATTGCCAAACAGTCCGAACTTGTAAAAAAGAATATCGGCTATATGAGTCAGAAATTTGCACTTTATGATGATTTGAAGGTGTGGGAGAATATTGAACTTTTTGGTGGAATCTATGGCATGAACGATGCTGAGATTACTCAAAAAACTAATGAATTACTAAAAAAACTAAATTTTGAAAACGAACGCAATAAGCTCGTAAAATCACTTCCACTGGGCATGAAACAGAAGCTGGCTTTCTCGGTATCCATTTTTCATCAACCCAAAGTTGTTTTTCTGGATGAACCAACCGGTGGAGTTGACCCCATTACACGCCGACAATTTTGGGAATTGATATACGATGCTGCAGACAGAGGCATAACCATTTTTGTAACAACACATTACATGGACGAAGCAGAGTATTGCAATCGGGTTTCGATGATGGTAGATGGACGAATTGAGGCATTGGATGCTCCTAAGAATCTCAAAAAACAATTTCGGGCAAAAAATATGGATGAGGTATTTCAACAATTAGCGAGAAAAGCGAAGAGAGGGGATATATAGCCCCTAGATCCCCCAATGAAGGCATAAAGACATTTATCTTACTTTTAAACTAATTAAAAACAAAATTTCGTTAAACAAAATCCATTTCAGGGGATATAGGAGCTTATGAAACAACTATTATCATTTATCCGAAAGGAATTTCAACATATTTTCAGAGACAGAACCACGGTTATGATTTTGCTGATTATGCCCATTATTCAAATTATATTATTTGGTTTTGCGCTTACTAACGAAGTTAAAAACACACAAGTAGTAGTTTTGGATAACCATAACGACGAAACAACACAACGAATAATTGACAGAATTAATGCCAGCGACTATTTCGATGTGACAGGTTTTGTGCATAACACCAACGAAATTAACACAGCATTCAGAGATGGAAAAGCAAAATTAGCCGTAGTTTTCGAAAATAATTTTGCCAAAAACCTCAAACATACAGGTAAAGCTGGCGTACAACTCATTGCCGATGCAACTGATCCCAACGCTGCCACTTCCTTTGTTTTTTATGCAAGTAATATCATAACGGCATCGCAGCAAGAACTTACATCACAAAATGCAAGCAAGGGTTTTATACGGCCTGAAGTAAAAATGCTATACAATCCGCAAATGATTGGTGCATTTAACTTTGTGCCGGGCGTGCTGGGTATGATTATGATTCTGATTTGCGCCATGATGACCTCCATTGCCATTGTACGCGAAAAAGAAATGGGAACAATGGAAATTCTTCTTGTATCGCCAATGAAACCTATCTACATCTTTTTATCAAAAATTGCCCCTTATTTTGTACTGTCGGTTATCAATTTTGTAACCATAATATTACTTTCGGTTTTTGTACTTAAGGTTCCAATAGCAGGAAGTTTTATAAGTTTACTTGCCGTTTCATTGTTGTATATCTTTGTGGCACTGACATTAGGCTTACTTATTTCCACGCTTACCAGTTCGCAGCTGGCGGCGATGATGATTTCGGGGATGGGACTTATGATACCGGTGATGTTACTTTCCGGAATGATATTCCCCATTGAAAATATGCCAACCTGGTTGCAATGGTTTTCGAGTATTGTACCTGCACGTTGGTATATTGTGGCTGTAAAAGCAATTATGATCAAAGGACTTGGAATTGGTTCGGTTTTAAAAGAAGTGAGCATTTTGACACTAATGGCTACCGTACTGATAACCATAAGTTTGAAAAAATTTAAAGTGCGACTTGAATAGTTGATAGCGGACTGCTGTTAGTTAATAGTTAAGGAATTAAATTATGATAAAGTATCTACTAAAGAAAGAGTTCAAGCAAATCATTAGGAATCCAATACTTCCGAAAATGATTTTTGTATTTCCATTTATGGTGTTGCTTGTATTTCCATGGGCTGCAAGTTACGAAATTCGTAATTTGAACCTGAGTGTGGTCGACAACGATCATTCAACCTATTCGCAACGTTTGACTCAAACAATTGTTTCGTCGAACTATTTTAGACTAAGCAATTATTCCGACAACTATTCCGAAGCATTGGAGAGCATTGAAAAAAACAAATCGGACATCATCCTTGAAATTCCGCGTGATTTTGAGAAAAACATGATCAACCGCGAGGGAGGAAAAGTTATGCTCTCGGCAGATGCAGTAAATGGCATGAAAGGCGGTATAGCCATGACTTATTTGTCGCGCATTATTGCAGATTTCAACACGACTATGATTGCTGAAAAAACACCGATTACAACAAATTCAGCCTTGCCGATTATTCAAATTGACCCGATTTACAAATTCAACAATCATTTGAATTATCAGGTTTTTATGGTTCCGGCGCTTATGGTAATGATCCTGACTTTACTTTGCGGATTTTTACCGGCAGTTTCCATTGTTTTCGAAAAAGAACTTGGAACAATGGAGCAGATCAATGTGAGCCCCGTTCCTAAATTGATCTTTATTCTGGCTAAACTTATTCCCTTCTGGATCATTGGATTTATCGTTATTACCATCGGATTTTTAGTAGCTTGGGGTGCATATGGATTAATTCCGGCAGGACACTTATTAACAATTTATTTTTTTGCAGCCATTTACATTTTAGGCATCTCGGGAATGGGAATTGTGATCTCGAACTATGCCCATACAATGCAACAAGCTATGTTTATTGTATTCTTTTTCATGATGATATTTATCATGTTGAGTGGACTTTATACCTCCACCGATGGAATGCCGGAATGGGCACAATGGATTGCAGCATTGAATCCGTTGAAGTACTTGATGGAAGTGATGCGTGCTGCCTATCTGAAAGGAAGTGATATTATGCAATTATCCAGGCAATTACTTGCACTGATAGGTTTTGCGGTATTTTTCAATGGCTGGGCTGTGTTGAGTTACCGGAAAAGTCAGTAATTTTGCATCAATCAAACAAAAAAACACACGGAATTAAATATCTGACAGAATTATTTTCTAAATTTACGCGCTTAATGTGTTAAACAAAAGATATTTAATTATCTTTGTCATTCAAAAAGCCGGTTTTGACTTAAAAAAAATTCAAAATAAACTTGCGCATAATTCAGAAAACACAGACTAAGAAGGAATACAACACCCACAACGACTTCATTTTCATTAAAATAGAAATTCTAATATAAAGTTTATTTATATTTTTACAACTAAAAGCCCAATCGCATGGAAAACAAGAAGACACACGATGAACTAAACACCTTGGTTATTATTTCGAAAGACAGAGAAAGAACCAATCTGCTAAAAAAATATGAGCAAAAGTCAATCGCCTATCTGGTGGAACGGGTTCCCGATTTTATAAGTTCTGACATGCTAACGGGCATCGGGCTTTTTGGTAATGTAATTATATTTACAGCTTTTGTTTTAGCGCATTTCGTGCATCCTTATTATTTACTGATCGGCGTTTTCGGGTTCTTGGTGAGTTGGTTTGGCGACTCGTTGGATGGCAGAATAGCCTACTACCGCAACAAACAGCGCAAATGGTATGGTTTTGCACTCGACCTCACTACCGACTGGATAGGCATTGTACTTGTAGGTTTCGGGTTTGTAATTTATGCCCATAATGCCTGGGAATTTTTCGGAATCGGATTTGTAGTGCTGTATGGTTGGGAAATGATGACCACCCTGCTGCGTTACAAAATTACCGATCAGTATTCAATAGACTCAGGTAAACTCGGCCCTACCGAAGTACGCATCGTGATATCGCTTATCTTAATTCTTGAAGTATTTGTAGTAGGTTCGATCCATTATTCGGCAGTTCTTGCCTGTATCGTTCTGTTTATTTCGAACATAGTGGACTCCATAAAATTATTAAAATTAGCAAATGACCGGGACAGAAGAGAAAAAGAAAGCGCTAAAAACGCGTAAAATACTCAACAGAGTCTTTACATTTGCCAAAGCGCAGGTATCAGCGTTTGTTGGCGGTTTAAGCGATTACGCCATAATGGTGTTTGTAACAGAGGTTTTTCATGTACACTATACCATATCTATTGCGATTGGCGGAATTATCGGAGCTATTATCAATTTCAGTTTGAATAAAGCCTGGACTTTTCGCAACAAAAGCCAACCTTACAAAAGTTCAGTTCGGAAGCAATTGCTTAAATTTGTTCTCGTAGTTCTGAACAGCATATTATTGAAATCGACAGGAACTTTCCTGATTACAAACTTCATACACATCGACTACAAAATAAGCCGTATCATTGTGGATCTAATGGTTTCGTTACTTTTCAATTACACACTTCAGAAACACTGGGTTTTCAATAAAGTGAAGATTCAAAAATTAGAGGATTAAAAAGATTTTTTTAGCTCTTAAATTATACATTTAGAGTTTTCACTCTGAAATTATATATTAAGTTGATCGGGGGGGTATGCTACCGTTTTATTAACTACATCCAGAAAGTAATTTCCATTAAATAAATTAGTCATCTATACCAGAGGAGTAATTGTTGAATAGAAACACAACAAACGTTTGCATAAGTACTATTAACAAAAATGAATAAATTTTGCTTTTTTGAGAAACATATAAATTATTATCCAATGACAAAGAAACCAAGATACCTGCTCCTTATAATAACGTTTTTGCTCCTTTTCGTACCTTTCGGCCAATTCAGGAGCATCGCCAACGATTCTATTAACACCTCTACCATTCAAACTGAAATTGAAGCTCAGTTAGATTCATTTAATCATCAATCAGACGAACATTATTCGATTAACGCCATTGCCAATGAAAAGCAGCAAACTCAACTTACCGGAACAACAAATCACCCGAAAGAATTTTTATCGTTGAAGAAAAATCTGGAAAAAAATGATATTGTATTTACCGACAGTGTGCGCCTTCAATCAAATCCGGCTTTGGGAGATAAAGTATACGGACTCATCAATATTTCGGTGGCAAACCTTCGCTCCGAACCCTTGCACTCCGCCGAACTTTCAACACAGGCACTTTTGGGCACGCCCGTGAATGTGCTTGATAAAAAGAACAACTGGCTGCTTATACAAACTCCCGACAATTATATTTCGTGGACAGAAGAAAGTGCCGTAAGCTTACTGGACCAACAGGAAATGAACAAATGGATAGCTGCCCGAAAAACTGTTTACAACCGAAACTATGGTAATAGCTACGAAAAAGCTGATACCAACTCCCAGACTGTTTCGGATGTTGTGATATGCAACATATTCGAATACGTATCCGAAAACAGTAAATTCATTCAGGTAATGTACCCCGACAAAAGAATTGCTTTTTTAAGGAAAACCGACTGCATCGACTACAACAAATGGATCAACCTCCCCAGCCCAACCGCAGACGACATTATTAAAACAGCAAAAACATTTACAGGAATTCCATATCTTTGGGGAGGCACATCCTCAAAAGGACTTGATTGCTCGGGCTTTACAAAACTCACATTTCTTATTTACGGCATTATCATACAGCGCGATGCATCACAGCAAGCCAACTATGGATTTATTTCAAACGCTACAACTTTCGACAAACTACAACCAGGTAACCTGCTGTTTTTTGGCAGAAAAGACAAAGACAAGGCCTCCATCACACACGTGGCCATTTACACACACAACAACGAATATATTCATGCTTCGGGTATGGTAAACTACAACAGTTTCGACATCAATTCGCCCATTTTCAGCTCCTACCGCGCCAACTCGTTTATAAAGTCAAGCGACTATGTTTCGGCTATAGGCACTGCAAACATTACGAAAGTGAAAAACAGTATTTTTTACAACAAACACTAACAAACACCTCAATTTATATTTTATGGCTACAAACCGACGTGACTTTCTAAAAATATCCGGACTTACACTGGGACTCTCTTTCATTGATACAAAATCGGCTGCTGCCCCACTTTTAAAACGTTTCGGATCAAATAAAAAGCAAAAAATGACATTATCATTCCAACTCTACAACCTCAAGCTGAAGCACACTTTCACAGTAGCCAGCAATTCACGCACAACAACGCCTGTAGTACTAACCCAAATTGAGTACGATGGCATCATTGGATACGGCGAAGCTTCAATGCCGCCCTATCTTGGCGAAACACAGGCATCCGTAACAAAATTTCTCTCGAAAGTGGACCTCTCGCCCTTCAGTGATCCTTTTCAGCTGGATGAAATACTGGCCTACATCGATGGTATTGAAGACAAGAATACAGCAGCCAAAGCCGCTATCGACATTGCCCTACACGACCTGACAGGCAAAATACTGAATCAGCCCATTTATAAAATATGGGGGCTTTCTAAAGACAACACCCCCAACACATCGTTCACAATCGGCATTGACACTCCTGAAATTATAAAAGAAAAAACTCTTGAAGCAGGAAATCAGTACAAAATACTTAAAGTAAAACTCGGACGGGACAACGACAAAGAAATCATTGAAACCATACGTTCGGTCACCGATCTTCCGCTTTGCGTAGACGTAAATCAGGGCTGGACCGACAAAAAAATGGCGCTGGACATGATTTACTGGTTGAAAGAAAAAAATATAGTTTTCGTAGAACAACCCATGAGCAAAGAAAACATGGAAGATATGGCCTGGCTTACCCAACACAGTCCTCTGCCTGTCATAGCCGACGAAGCCGTTCAGCGCCTTGCCGACGTAAAACATTTATACCAGGTTTATTCGGGCATTAACGTAAAACTAATGAAATGCGGAGGCATGCGCGAAGCTCACAAAATGATAGAACTCGCACATGCATTGAATATGAAAACGATGATAGGCTGCATGACCGAAACCTCTTGCGCTGTTTCGGCCGCCGCTCAACTTTCGCCACTCACCGACTGGGCCGACCTGGATGGCAATCTACTGATTACAAACGATGTATTCGAAGGAGTGAAAATAATTAATGGTAAGGTCACCCTTAACGATAGACCCGGAATAGGAATTAGAAAAGTAATATAAATATGTAAATTTTATTTCGATTTATATTTAGTGCGTACCAATACAACACAGTACTGTTTATCATTCATTTAGTCTAAAAAATTAAATTATTTTTTAATATTTCATTTTTATTTCAATATATATTTTTATATTTGCACCCGCTGCAAACGTTTGCGCCAAACAATAAAACTAAAAATCTAATCGAACAAACAGTCTTTTATTCTTGTATCTCAATTATTTAAAACAACATTCTGAAACAATTATTTAAAACAATTATTCAATGAAAATTACAAACAAAAAGAAATCAATCACAGGATTAACCTCCCGATTACTGGTGGTATCTCTGTTTTGCTTTTTAGGAATTCATGCTTTTGCTCAGACCAAAGCAATTTCTCTGTCCGGAACGGTAACAGACCCTAAAGGACAAGCTTTAATTGGTGTTAATGTGATAGCCGCAGGAACATCCGCTGGAACGATTACAGACTTTGATGGAAAATGGTCTTTATCAGTACCAACAACAGCAACTGAGTTAAGATTCAGTTATATCGGCTACACTGATAAAGCGGTTGCAATCGGCACTTCGCGCGTTATTAATGTTCAGCTGGCTGAGTCGACCGAACAAATCGACGAACTTGTGGTCATTGGCTACGGTTCTGTACGAAAATCAGACTTAACCGGAGCTGTATCTTCCGTGAAGGAAAGTTCTATTTCCCGTCAACCGGTTGCAAGCGCAGCACAGGCACTTCAGGGATTAGTACCCGGAGTGAAAGTAACTGCCAACTCAGGATCTCCCGGAGGTTCAATTTCGGTAAGAATTCGTGGTATCGGTACAGTTGGAGACTCTGATCCATTATATGTAGTTGACGGAATGCCTGTAAACGACATTGCTTATTTAAGCACCAACGAAATTGAGGCCATTGAAGTCATGAAAGATGCTTCGGCTACTGCTATCTATGGTGCAAGAGGTGCAAATGGCGTAATTATGGTCACTACCAAACACGGTAAGAAAGGAAAAGATGTAATCAGCATAAATTCTTATTGGGGAACTTCGCAGATTAACACTGACTTGAATCTACTCAGTGGACAACAATGGTACGATTTGCAAACCGAGATCAATAAAACAAGAAAAACACCCATCAATTTAGCCAATGCCGACCCCAATATTTCAACCAATTGGCTGAAAGAAGTTTCTCAAAAAGCCGTTGTGCAGAATCATGATGTGAGTTTTTCGGGCGGTAGCGATAATTTTACCTATAATTTGAGTTTAGGATATCTTAATCAGGAAGGAACAATCAAGAAAACTGATTATGAACGCATCAATGCCCGCTTCAACATGGAGCGCAAAATGAATAAAGTCATAACAGTAGGTACAAACACGGCTATTTCAAATTCTTCACGAAACAAAGTACTGGAAGGTAGCAACACAGTGGGAATTATTAACTCAGCCATTAAATTAGAACCTGTTGTCCCTGTAAAAAACGCTGATGGAACATGGGGATCGTCGAAATACATCGACTACCCTAATCCTCTGGCAGCCATCGAATTTACGAACAGCAATGAAAAAAACCTGAATTTTGTAGGCAATATCTATGCTATCGTCAACTTAGCAAAAGGGCTTTATTTTAAATCATCGTTGGGTATCGACTTTTTACGTTACGACTCCTATGATTTTGATCCTGTTTACACTGTAAATACTTATCAGAAAAATGCAGTCAATAAAGTATCGCGCGGATATTCAAAAAACAATAATATTTTGTTTGAAAACACTTTGAACTTCAACCGCACTTTCAACGAAAAGCATAACTTTGGTGCTTTATTGGGGTATACAGCCGAACAAACAAGATACGAAAACATCTACGCAACCAAACAAAACACACCCAACAACGACCCGGAACTCCAATATCTTGACGCTGCTCAACTTGCAACATCGGCAACAGCTGCAGGAGGAGCTTATGAATCTTCTATCCTATCTTTTTTAGGACGTGTAAATTACAGTTACGATGATCGTTACCTCGCAACAGCATCTATAAGACGAGATGGATCTTCTCGTTTTGGAAAAACAAATCAATATGGTAATTTCCCTTCGTTCGCCCTGGCATGGAAAATCACAAATGAAGCTTTTTTCAAAAATTGGAATCAGGACATTGTGAACAGCGCAAAACTCCGAGCAGGATGGGGTCAGGTAGGTAATCAAAGTATTGCTAACTACGCCTTTCAAAACCTTATCAGCACCAACGGACAATACGCATATTTATTCGGAAAACCTGAGGTTGTTTATCAGGGAGCAGTAGCTGTTGCACTTGGCAATAAAGATGTAAAATGGGAAGCCACAGAATCGACCAATATCGGCATTGATTTAGGATTCCTCAAAAACAAATTAACTGCATCGGTAGAGTACTACAACAAAACCACTAAGGACATGTTGATTCAAGAACCTATTCCTTTATTTTTAGGATTTGAAACAGGACCAACCACCAATGTGGGTTCAGCCCGTAACAGTGGCGTCGAAATTCAAGCCGAATGGAGAGCTAAAATTGGGAAAAATTTCAACTACAATATCGGTGGTAATATTTCTACAATTAAAAATGAAATGCTAAGTTTAGGTTCGTCTAAATTTATTTCGGGTGGAACTATCAGAAACGGAAATGCAACCTATACTTCTGTAGGAAACCCAATCGGTTCATTCTGGGGTTACAAAACAGATGGACTTGTACAAACAGACGAGCAACTGGCCGATGTAATAACCAGACAACCAAATGCAGGTTTGGGAGATGTTGTATTTGTGGATGTAAATGATGATAAAATTCTATCCGATTTAGACAAAACAATCATTGGAAAACCACTTCCTGATTTTTATTATGGGTTTAATGTAGGTTTCGAATTTAAGGGGCTTGATTTTGCAGCCATATTCGAAGGCACTTACGGCAACGATATCTTCAACGCAATGCGCTACTTTACCTACGATTTAGGTGATGTGACCAACAAATCGGTTGATGTTTTGAATTACTGGACGGAAACTAATACCAATACCACTATACCACGGTTGAATGGTAACGACAAAAACGACAACAAACGCATCTCCGACCTATACGTCGAAGATGGTTCATACTTAAGACTTAAAACGCTTCAATTAGGATATACTATCCCTCAGAGCATAAGCAGCAAGGTATACATGAGCAGTTTGAGAGTATTTATTACAGGCCAAAACCTACTGACATTTACAAAATACTCAGGACCTGATCCTGAAATTGGCCAAATCACAAGCAGTAACACTTTGAGTAGAGGTGTTGACATAGGCACATACCCACAGGCACAAACGTTTACAGCAGGTATTAACATAACATTTTAAATAGGAAAGCAATATGAAATCAACTAAAATATTAGGACTAATTTTATCAGCCACTTTATTTTTTGGCTGTAGTGAAGACTTTCTGGATAAATCAAAGTTAGGAGCTTTGTCCACCGACAAGTTTTTCCTGACTGAGATAGATGCCAATCAGGCAGTAATTGCCGCCTACAGCGACTTAAAAGATTACCGTTACACCTGGACGATTTGGGCTTTGGGTGACGTACTGAGCGACGATGCAACTTACAGCGGGAGCGCTGCCGATGCACAGGCTTACGCTACTATGGAGTCGTTTAACTATCCTACTGACAACGGTAGAATCCTTAACAGATATCAAATACTTTTCAGAGGAGTTAATAAAGCCAATCAAGCCATTGATGGCATCAAAAAAATGGATGATGCGCTTTTCAAAACAATGAACAAAAAACAATTATTGGGCGAAGCGCTATTTTTGCGCGCTTATTATTACCATGAATTGGTCATTGCTTTCGGAGCAGTACCTTTAATGACAACAACCCCTTCAATTGCTGATAAAAACCTCACCAGAACACCTGTGGCTGAAGTATATGCGCAAATTGAAAAGGATTTAATTGAAGCAGCAAGTTATTTACCAAAAAAAGCCGATCAGATTCTAACCGTTAGTGCAGGTAGAATTACCAAAGGGGCTGCCAACGCAATGTTATCAAGAGTTTATTTATTCGAGAAAAAGTATGCTGAGTGTAAAACTGCTTCTAAAGCTGTTTTTGAAGAAAACTATTCATTGGTACCGAATTATGCCGACGTATTTACTTTGGCCGGCGAACATGGATCTGAATCTATTTTAGAAATTGACCACTATAATTCAACAACTCAAAGTGCTGCAACAACGAACAATGGTAATTTCCACGTATTGATGATGATGCCGGGTGGTGTTACCTATGGATACGGAATCAACCAACCTTCAGCCAGTCTGGCAGCTGCTTTTGACGCTGAAGGTGATGTTATCCGTAAAGATGCCACTTTACTTACATTGGCTGATTTGGCTTTATGGGAAACACCTGCTAATGTGGCTAAAGTAACCAATGTAAGATCAGGATACTGGAATCAGAAATATTATCTTAAACCAGCAGAACGCTCAGTCGAAATTCGCAACAATCCTGTAAATATCAGACTCATTCGTTTGTCTGAGGTATATTTGAATTATGCCGAAGCTTGTGCACTGGCTCCTTCTGCATCTGACGGAGAAACAGAAGCCCGATTGTACCTGAACAAAGTAAGAACCCGCGTTTCGTTGCCTGACAAAAACAGCACGGGAACAGCACTTTTCAACGATATTATCAACGAACGTCGTTTAGAACTCGCAATGGAAGGTCACCGTTTCTGGGATATGGTTCGTACAGGTAAGGCTGCAGCCGCATTCGCCGGGAAAGGTACTTTCAAGGCAGGCATAAGCGACTTGCTGCCAATTCCTCAAGCCGAAATAGATGCCAGCGGAGGAGTTATAACTCAAAATCCGTTATAAGCTTAAATTCTTTGCTTTTAGATAATAAAAAGTAACAGTAAATATAGAGCCGTAAAACAACTGATAAAAATCACTGTTTTACGGCTCATTTTTTGAACTATATATGCCCACTCAACACTTAGAAACTGTTTAAAAATAAACGTCAATTTTACATTTGATTTGGTTTTCAGCCAAATAGAATTTTGAACGCATTTCAGAAGAGCAAACTATCTTATTGTTTTCCATTCTTTTTTGTCTATTTGCACCTTTATTTTTCTCAAATAGCCCGCTATTTTTCGAAAAACAAAGCCACAACTAGTCTGAAAAATAATTGAAAAACAATTTAAGATTTATTTTTAAACAGTTTCTTAAATGCATTTAGTGATAGTATGAACTAAAACAACAAGATGTCTATCCATAAAAAATGCCGACAAAAGCCGGCATTAGTTGGAATAAAGCAATGACTAAACATCACAATTACTTTTTTCCGAATTCAAGTTCGAGATATGGATACACAGGATTGTGGAAACCCACCGATCGATATAGTTTTTCTCCGGCAGCTGTGGTATGTAAAGCAAGTTTGGAAACTCCTTGTCTTTGAGCCTCATCAATTAACCGGAGAAGAAGCATTTTACAAATCCCCCGGCGCCTTGCCTCTGGTATTGTATACATATTCAGCACATCTCCTTCAAGGTAAGTCGAACCATTGAAATCACCCGGAACAGAACGAAGCACCACTGCTCCATAAGCAACTGGCTTTCCACCAAACACTGCCACCAATGCAATTACGCTGCCATTCTGAATGCCTGTGATGAAATATTTTGTTAGCTCATTTCTCAATTCACCAACAACAGATGCCGGTCTTTGACCCTGTAATTCTATAAGATATTGAATACGATAACCTACCATCGCTTCGATATCCTCTGTACCTACCCTGCCTATTTCAATTTTATCCGGTTCAATCACCATATCTATATGTATGCATTAAAAGGGACGTGCTACAACAATTCCGGTAGCAGCCTTACTGCCCTTGAGGTAATCTTCCAGGGTCTCGGTAGAAATCAACACCTTCATATATTTCTGACTGGCATGTAGAATATGAACTCTTCCGTTTTGACGTAGCGCCATCACCACATGCTGAATATCCATGCCCTGAATATTAGTGGTGATGCCCAGTATATCTCCATCTTTCAATTGATCTTCTACGGCAGCAATCTTATCCTCAGGGATAAAACATTGTTTTCTTTGCGAAATTTCATTTTCCTGCGCAGCAATTATTTTAACAAACTTTCGGTTGTTTTTTAACTGAAGGTATTTGTCTGAATGTTTGCTCATAAAATCGACCGTGAAATTTACATATTGCTGATTTAGATCGCAAGTTACATTTTTCACAAATCCTTTCTGCTCGTTGTTAAATATCCAGTCGCTGAAGTAATGCAAACGAGAGCTGTAATCAGTTAATTTTCCATTTCTATACCTTATATTCCTCAGTTCATTCACGAAAGTAGCGAAACCGGGAGAGGCCGATTGAGCCGTACGAGCCAATGCCAAACAGTTTTCGGCAAAAGTGGTACAATCCAATTCTCTCAGGTTAACGATCATCCGCTCTTCGTTTCCGACTTCTAAAGTATGTGCCACATAGGGTGTTGCTATCATCATTTTTCCAGCTGCGATGATCAAATCAGCCGTCGGTAATGTGTTTTTATTTTTGAGCGCTCCGAGAATATTTTCGACAATCAGGCTATCCTTTTTGTCAAAAGAAACATCACTTCTGCTAGGCTGAGCTTCGGTTTTAAGACAAAAACTCAACAGAAATGCGGTTAGAGAAATCAACAGTAATGATTGTTTCATAGTGTCAAAAATTTAAATCATTATTTATTTTGCTGTAATTTAAAAGCATCCACTGCTTTTTTCACCGATCCCTGAATAAGCAGGATATTTTTAGCCTGTTCATAATCAATCCCCAACTCTTCAACGATCATTCGGGCGCCTCGGTCGACAAGTTTTGCATTCGACAACTGCATATTGACCATTTTATTCCCCTTTACGCGTCCGAGTTTAATCATCGTAATGGTGGTTATCATATTCAATACCAGCTTTTGAGCCGTTCCTGATTTAAGACGCGTACTTCCAGTTACAAACTCCGGCCCCACAATGGCTTCGATTTTAATTTCGGCCTCCTGAGCAATAGGTGAATCCGGATTACAAGAAACTGAAGCAGTAAGTATACCAGTGGCACGTGCATTGCGTAAAGCGCCAATCACATACGGAGTTGTACCCGAAGCAGCAATTCCGATAACCGTATCATTCTCATTCACATTTCTTTCTTTCAGTTCCTGCCAGCCTTTTTCGATATCATCTTCGGCATTTTCTACCGGATTACGCAAAGCAGTTTCGCCTCCGGCAATTAAACCTACCACAAGGCTCGATGGCATGCCAAAGGTGGGAGGAATTTCGGATGCATCAAGCACACCTAAACGCCCACTGGTACCGGCTCCCAAATAAAAAATCCGACCTCCACGCTTCATTCTCTCCACAATTTTTTCAACAAGTTCTTCTATTTGTGGTAGGGCTCTTGAAACTGCCAACGGAACTTTCATGTCCTCTTCATTCATTTCGATCAACAAATCGTGCACCGATTTTTTATCTAAATTGTCATGTAGCGAGTTTTGTTCTGTAATTTTTTGAAATGCCATATGTTCTGATTTTGATTATTTTATTTATTAATACGAAGGCTCCGAAAAACCAAAAATACTATTGTTGTTGACTGGCATGATATTTTATCAAGCCCTGCATTGGACTTTTTACAACAGTACCAACAGTAACGCCGCAATCGGCAGCCGCTTTAAGCAGTAGTTCTTCAAAATGAAATGCGACCGAACCAATAAATGATGTTTGCATTGTCTGAAAATTATACTGCATTACATTTCTTTTAAAAAATGCCACAAATCCGTTGTATACAATATCCCGAATCGCAGGTTCGGAAATATTTTCGCTGAGGAAAGGAGTAAACGTAGCAAGATACCGATTCGGAAATGGTTTTTTATATACGTTTTCGAGCACCAGAGCCGGAGTAAGTTCGTATTTATCCATAAAAACTTTCCGCAACCCGGCCGGAATCTGGTTTTTTAAGCAGTCGGCCATAAAAGTTTTTGACAGTACCGCACCACTTCCTTCATCGCCCAGAATGAAACCCAATGGAGAAACATTGTCCACGATTTCAGCGCCATCGTAATAGCACGAATTTGATCCTGTACCCAAAATACAGGCTATCCCTTTTTCGGTTCCACACAACGAACGGGCAGCCGCCAGTAAATCGCTCTGTACTTCGATGGGAATGTGTTTAAAGTAAAAACCGAGTGCATTGCAAACGATTGCTTTTTTGTCGGGGAAAGAACAACCGGCGCCATAAAAGCAGATCGAACCGATAGGCAAATCGCCTAATTCGGGCAACAAAAAACACTCAATTTCAGACTTTATTTCACTTTCAGTCTGATAAAACGGATTGATCCCTTTGGTGAAAATTTGCTTTAGCACCCCGGAATTTTCAACTACAAGCCACTCTGTTTTGGTGGATCCACTGTCTACTATTAACTGCATAAACACTCTTTTCTTATTTATATGTCTTTTTTCAGACTGCAAAATAACGCAAAAGGTTTCACTCAGCCAAAGGAAAACAGAAAAATTTGAGTTTTCGGTGCAAACGTTTGCATTAAATTTGAAAAATCCGATTTTTTTTGTAATTTTGTCGCAAAATATTACATACAAATAACTCAGAACACATTATATGAGACCAAATTTAAGCTCGCAAATAACGCTGACGCGCATATCGAAAAGATATTATCAGCCCGATGATGTATTTGAACTCTCACGCGTTACCCGATTCGAAAAAGTAGCAACCGAAATATTCGAAAACGAAAAAGATGGTTCATTAAGCATAGCCGAGGAAATAGCCGAACTTATAAAATCAAAACAGGCTACTGGTGAAAATTGCATTTTAGGACTTACAAACGGGAAATCGACAGTAGGCATCTACAACGAGCTGATCCGTTTGCACAAGAAAGCAGAACTCAGTTTTAAAAACGTCATCGTATTTAATCTTTTCGAATACTACCCGCTGAACAATACAACGAAAAGCTGTCTGGCACAAATGCACGAAATGCTTTTCGACCACATAGACATTCCGGCTGAAAACATTTACTCCCCCGATGGTATGCTCGATAAATCGGAAATCATGGGAGCTTGCAAAAGCTACGAACAAAAGATTGCCGATTTTGGAGGAATTGACTTGCAAATACTGGGCATTGGTCGGTCAGGAAACATTGGTTTTAACGAACCAGGATCGCAGGCTAATTCGGGGACAAGGTTAATTCTGCTCGATAATATTTCGCGCAAAGATGCTGCCGATATTTTCGGAAGCGTGGAATCAGTGCCTATCAGCGCCATTACTCTGGGCGTAGGTACTATTCTCAAAGCAAAAAAAATCATTCTTGCTGCCTGGGGCGAACACAAAACATCAGTCATTAAAAGCGCAGTGGAAGGAGCCGTTTCGGAACACACGCCAGCATCATACCTGCAATTGCACTCCAACGTAAAAATGGTGATCGATCTGCATGCAGCAGGCGAACTTACCCGCATCAGTCGGCCATGGTCAGTCACTTCGTGCGACTGGGACGACAAACTCATACGTCGTGCCATTGTTTGGCTTTGCATGAAGGTGAACAAGCCCATTCTGAAACTCACCAACAAAGATTATAACGAAAACGGATTGAGCGAGTTATTGGCACTATATGGTTCGGCCTACAATGTAAATATAAAAATATTCAACGATTTACAACACACAATTACAGGCTGGCCCGGAGGTAAACCCAATGCCGACGATAGCAACCGCCCCGAACGCGCTTTGCCATTTCCGAAAAAAGTATTAATTTTCAGCCCGCATCCCGACGACGATGTTATATCGATGGGCGGTACGTTCAAAAGACTTATCGATCAGAACCATGATGTGCATGTTGCCTATCAAACTTCGGGAAACATAGCTGTAGCCGACGATGAAGTAATACGCTTCCTTGCCTTCCTGAAAGGATTTAAAAATATATACGACTCCGAGAATGAAATTCTTGAAAATAAATACAACGAATTCAGAACTTTCATTCTTCAGGATAAAAAAGAAGGAGATGCCGATACGCGTGAAATTCTCGATTTGAAAGCATTGATCCGTCGTGGTGAAGCGAAAGCGGCATGCCGCTACATTGGCTTGCCATCGAAGAATATTCATTTTCTGAATCTTCCGTTCTACGAAACAGGATCTGTAAAAAAATCACCTATCAGTCAGGCTGATGTCGACATAGTGAAAGCATTGCTCGAAGAACTAAAACCCCATCAGATGTATGTGGCAGGTGACCTTGCCGATCCGCACGGCACCCATAAAGTTTGTCTGGACGCCATTCTGGCTGCCATCGACGAAATGAAAGAGGAAGCCTGGATGAAAGATTGCCGTGTATGGATGTACCGTGGAGCCTGGAAAGAATGGGAAATTGACCACATCGAAATGGCAGTACCGATCAGCCCCGAAGAGCTACGCAACAAACGCAACGCCATCCTTCGTCACCAATCCCAAATGGAAAGTGCACCTTACATGGGGAACGACGAAAGACTTTTCTGGCAGCGTTCAGAAGACCGCAACAGAGCCACTGCCGAATTGTATTCCCAATTAGGACTGGCCTCGTACGAAGCTATAGAAGCATTTGTTCAGTACATTCCGGTTTAATTTTTTCATGATTCTTGTATAAAACTAAAAACACATATTTACGACAACCTAATGAAACAAATTAATTGCTTTATTGCATTTAAAGATGCAGCTCAAACACGTGAGACTGCAGAAAATCTACTAAAATCAGCGACTGTAAACAAAGTTTATCTTTTGGCCACTAAGCCTACAAACGAAACAGTTCCCGGATGCGAAATGTTATTCATTGATGCAATGAACAGCAGCGCCACCGTTCGGAAAATTGCAGAGAAATCGGATACTGAATACAGCCTGATTTACACGAAATTCACGACACTCGAGCCGGGACAATATGCACTCGAACGCTTTCTCAAAGTAGCCAGCGACACCGGTGCCGGTTTGGTTTATTCTGATTATTATCAAATTGCCGACGGCGTTCGCTCCAATCTGCCTGTAATTGACTATCAACAGGGCAGTTTGCGCGACGATTTTAATTTTGGTTCTGTTTTATTCTACAATGCAAGCTGTTTGAAAAAAGCAGTTGAGGAAACCACTCAGGAATACAAATTTGCAGGACTTTACAACCTGCGCCTGAAAGTTTCGGAATATGCCGAACTCTTCCACATGAACGAATACCTTTATTCGGAAGTAGAATCGGACACAAGAAAAAGTGGTGAAAAGATTTTCGACTACGTGGATCCTAAAAACAGAACAGCGCAAATTGAAATGGAAGTGGCCTGCACCGAACACCTCAAAAAAATCGGAGCTTATCTGGCACCTCAATTCAAAAAAATTGAGTTCAACGAAGGCAAATTCCCAGTGGAAGCTTCGGTGATTATTCCTGTGCGCAACCGCGTAAAAACAGTGGAAGACGCTATTGTATCGGTATTGTCTCAGAAAACTGACTTTGCATTCAACCTCATCATTGTTGACAATTACTCAACCGACGGCACTACGGAAATTATCGAGAAACATGCAAAAGCCGATAGCCGACTGATTCACCTGATACCCGAACGTACCGACCTTGGTATAGGCGGATGCTGGAATGCAGGCGTGGACTCAGCACTTTGCGGAAAATTTGCAGTACAGCTCGACAGCGACGATGTGTACGAAAACGAAAACACATTGCAAACAATAGTAAATGCCTTTTACGAACAAAACTGTGCCATGGTAATCGGCTCGTACACAATGACAAACTTTGCCATGGAAACCATTGCGCCTGGACTTATCGACCACAAGGAATGGACACCCGAAAACGGCAGAAACAATGCTTTGCGCATCAACGGACTGGGCGCACCACGTGCTTTCTACACGCCGGTATTGCGTAACATCAAAGTGCCAAACACAAGCTATGGTGAAGATTACGCCCTCGGATTGGCCATAAGCCGCGAGTACCAAATCGGACGTATTTACAATTCGGTTTACCTCTGCCGCCGCTGGGACGACAACTCGGATGCATCACTCGATGTAGTAAAAATGAACGGACACAACTTCTACAAAGATAAAATCCGCACCATTGAACTGATGGCCCGAAAGAACAGAAATTAAATTTCATTACTTTTTTTATTAATGAACAAACTCAACAATCAGGTAAAATCTTTATTCGACGAGCAAGTTGCCAACTGGGAACTTGCCCGTCGGAATTTTGCAGGACTCGAAACCGTACAAACCAAGACCTTTAATTTCGGCGATTTCGACATAAAAGTACAGTTTAACCCGGCGCGCATTGTATCCTCAGGAGCAAAAGTCGACGCCAAAACCATAGCCGAACGCAAATGCTTCCTGTGCAGCGAACATTTGCCAGCTGAACAAAATGGAATTGAAACGGGAAACTACACTATCCTTGTGAACCCCTTCCCTATTTTTCCTGAACACTTCACAATTCCGCACATCGAACATATTCGCCAGCAGATAAAACCGTTTTTTGGCGATATGCTCGAACTTGCCAAAGCAATGGACGATTACGTGATTTTTTACAACGGCCCTAAATGTGGCGCTTCGGCACCCGACCACATGCATTTTCAGGCGGGCACCAGGGACTTTTTACCGCTGATCAGCGATTACAAAAGGCTCAAAGCTACCCACGCCGATGTATTGGTAGAGGACGATGAGTACAAGCTATTCAACATGAAAAATTACCTGCGCACTGTTTATTGCATTGAATCGGGAAATGCTCAAGAATCGAAACTGGTATTTAATTCGCTCTACACCAACCTTCAGCAATCGAACACCGAAGAGCCCATGATGAATGTTGTGTGTACTTTCGAGGATGGCATATGGTACACCTTCGTCCTTCCCCGCAAGGAGTTCCGGCCATGGCAATTTACTGCCGAAGGAGATCAGCAGCTAATGGTAAGTCCGGCTACGGTAGAGATGTGTGGCATTTTTATAACTCCCATTGAGCAGCATTTTGAAAAAATAACGAAAGAAGATGTGATCAGCATACTTGAACAAGTGAGTTTTTGAAAAGACACAGTGAACATATAATTTTTTAGATAATGCTAATTCAAAAAAAGTAAAGGCACTAAAAAAAACAGTAGAAGCTATATCAAAAACACGATAAGCACTTTCAAAAACAAGAGAAGCACTTTCGAAAACAAGAGAAGCTCTTTCGAAAACAAGAGAAGCTCTTTCAAAAACAAGAGAAGCACTTTCGGAAACACGATAAGCACTTTCGGAAACACGATAAGCACTTTCGGAAACACGATAAGCACTTTCGGAGACACAAGAAGAATCTAAATAGAAATACAAAGCATTTCAGAAGAAGTAAAAACACCTTAAATTTACCCTTTTATTGCAGAAATAATATTATCTTTATGAGCAAATAAAAAAACAATATGGTATGAACACAAACATTACGTCACCCGACGAAACCAAAAACAACATGCCACACAATGGCAAGTTTCTTACAGATTATCTGCTGAAAAACGACATCAATCGTGCAGGGCTTGCCCGCAAAATGAACGTTTCGAACACCAGTGTGTATCAGTACGCCGAAAGTCCATCGTTGCAGATGAGCATTTTGTGGAAAGCAAGTATTGCGCTCAACCATAACTTTGTGGCCGAACTGGGCGAATTGTTGCCTGTAAAGCACAAAACGGGCAACGAGATACAACTGGAAGAAGAAATAAAAGCTTTAGAAGCCCGGATGGAGAAACTGAACCTTGAACTATCGGTTTACAAAGATGTGATCAGCAAATTCAAACCATGATGCAATGAGATTTAAGCTAACATTCCTTCTGTATCTATGCTTTACCTTCTTTGCTTCGGCCCAAAGCACAGCCCGCTATGTGGACACCGACGTCCGCACCATGCAAATCCCAAAGGCATCGACAAGATCTGTCGACGATATTGCTGCCTACATAAAGGCTAACTTCAACACCGACGAAGAAAAAGCGCGTGCCGTTTTTTACTGGATTTCGCAAACCATAAGTTACGACATTGCCAACATGAACACTACCAACTATTACGACGACGAACAGCAGGTGGTGGATGAGGTAATGAAATCGCGCAAAGGTGTGTGTATGCATTATGCCACCCTTATGAGCTGGATTTGCAACCGGGCAGGCGTGAAAACCTTTGTGGTGGGCGGCTATACCCGTCAGAACGGAAAAGTCGACATCCTTTCGCACGCCTGGAATGTAAGCTTTGTGGATGGAAAATGGCAGATCATCGACCCTACCTGGGGCACAGGTCAAATGGTCAGCGGCAAATTTGTACGCCAGCTGAACAATGCGTTTTTTCTGCTGAAACCTGAAGAAAGCATCAAATCACATTGTCCGTTCGACCCGATGTGGCAATTGCTACAGTACCCTATCGACAACAATAACTTTTCGAAAGGGATTGTAGCCATCGACAAAAGCAAACCTCTGTTCAGTTTCAACGATTCGATTGCAGCTTACGAAAAAGCCGACGAACTGACCCGCCAAAAAGCGGAGCTGCGCCGCATGGAAAACAATGGCATCAACAGTAAACTTCTTCAGGGAAATCAGCATCACATCAAAAACAGAATCAACGGCATACAGAAAAACGTATCGATAGGAATATTAAACAATGCAGTGAATACGCTCAACCAGGGAGTGAACGACCTGAATGAATTTATCAATTATCGCAACAAACAATTTAGGCCTAAAAGATCGGATGCTGCACTCAAACTGATGCTCGAGAACATTGAAGTAACCCTTGCCAGGTACAAAACAGAAGTGGCCGGCATAGCCTATGCCGATCCGGGTATAAAATACTCATTGAGCGAACTCAACAAAACAATGCAAAGCATGGAGGAAGCATTGGCTGAGCAGAGAACTTTTTTAGATAAATATTTGTCAACCTCAAAAATATTCAGAAAATCATTGTTTTATAATTATAATTGGATGGGAATACCCCTTCATCAAAGCAAATGAATCATACAGAACCGGTAATACAAGTAGGTATTTTAACCTCAGAAAAAATTGAATTTGTGCTGAACGGCATTTTCATAGCACAAACAGGAAAGGACTACAGCGGCCATCAAACTGCCTTCTACAACAATGGCAAAGTGCATTTCGACGGAAAAGAGTTCGATGAGCTGATTTTCGAACCCATCAAGGGCGAAACATTCATCGACCTTATCAATGTGGTCATCGGCATCAACTTTCACTGGGAACGCAAAGAAGACCAGCGTTTCAAAGGCGCACTGCGCATCATAGCTGAAGATAAAAACATCACTGCCATCAACTGTATTGGCGTTGAGGATTATCTCACAAGTGTAATTTCGAGCGAAATGAGCGCAACTGCCTCCGACGAATTGCTCAAAGCGCATGCGGTAATTTCGCGCAGTTGGTTACTCAAACCGCTACACGAACAAGACAGTGCGAGCCACGAGTCGGCATCACAAACAGAATTCAATACGGTGGACCCCGAAAATGCAATTGAAACACACATCAAATGGTACGAACGCGACGCCCATACCCACTTCGATGTTTGTGCCGACGATCATTGTCAGCGCTACCAGGGCATTACCCGCGCTACTACCAAAGCGGTGGAAAAGGCCATCGAGGCTACCCGCGGCGAAGTATTGATGGCAGGAGATGAAATATGCGATGCCCGTTTTTCAAAATCCTGTGGCGGCGTTTCCGAGACTTTCGAGAACTGCTGGGCACCCAAACATTACACTTATCTTTCGAAAGTGATCGACAACCCGACTGCACCCGAAGGCTTCGATCTCGATTTAACCGTTGAAGCCAATGCCGACAAATGGATTCGTCAGTCGCCCGAAGCATTTTGCAACAGTACCGACAAAAAAGTCTTATCGCAGGTGCTCAACAATTACGATCAGGAAACTACCGACTTTTACCGTTGGAAAGTGCAGTACAGTCAATCCGAAATAGCAGAATTGTTACTCCGTCGTTCGGGCATCGATTTCGGCGAAATTATCGACCTCGTGCCGGTAAAACGAGGCGAATCGGGACGATTGATCGAACTTAAAATTGTTGGAACCAAGCGAACCGTCATTGTAGGCAAAGAATTAGAAATCCGCAAATGGCTTTCGAATTCTCATCTCTACAGTTCGGCTTTCGTAGTTGACAAAACGGCTATCGAAAATAACATTCCACAGCAATTCATACTTACAGGAGCCGGTTGGGGACATGGCGCAGGCCTTTGTCAGATAGGCGCTGCCGTTATGGGAGAAAAAGGTTATCAATACAAACAGATCTTGTTACACTATTTCAGAGGAACATCGTTGGAGAAAATATACTAATCCAACAGCTGTTACAATTCAACAAACCCGTCGGATAAAAATCCGACAAGGAAATGAATCATCAGAGAATAACCTCAAATTTAAAAAAGAAAACAAGAAATAAAACTTCAATACAAATGGAAAACAAACAAACAAAGAAGAGCTCACCCTGGGCATGGATACCTACCCTCTATTTTGCAGAAGGTTTACCCTATGTAGTGGCCATGACGGTAGCAGTAATTATGTACAAACGTCTCGGCATTTCGAACACCGATATTGCCCTTTACACAAGTTGGCTGTATTTGCCATGGGTGATCAAGCCCTTCTGGAGTCCGTTTGTGGATTTAATAAAAACAAAACGCTGGTGGATAGTCAGCATGCAACTGCTGATCGGCGCTGGCCTGGCCGGAGTGGCATTCCTCATCCCCATGCCCTTCTTCTTTCAGGCTACACTGGCTGTGCTTTGGCTGATTGCCTTCAGTTCGGCAACACACGATATCGCCGCCGATGGATTTTATATGTTGGCGCTCGACAGCTCACAGCAGTCTTTCTTTGTGGGCATCCGCAGCACCTTTTATCGCCTGGCTATGATTTCGGGACAAGGTGTGCTGATTATCATTGCCGGTAGCCTCGAAAGCTGGACAGGACTTGAGCCCATGCAATTTACAGTCCAATCGTCCAATATGGCACAGACAGAAATAGTGATGCCGACAGGGAATGCAGCCATCGCTCCCACCGACGAAATGACTTTTGTTGCATTTCCCGAAAACCTTGTTCTGAGCACGAACAACATCAGTGTCGATTCTTTGAATAAAATCAGGACTTTTGCTTCGGAACAAAATCAGGCGAATGGCTTTGTTGCTATCGAAAAAACAGCGGCTGAGATCAAAAAAGACGATGCCTCCTGGTGGACGCATAAGGTTTCGGCTCCTTTGGGTCATTTTATAAAAACAAATTTTGGCGAAAAAAGAGAGATTGTTTCGGGCAGTGATGGAAAAGTGGGAAATGCCGGCGTTGTAGCTGTTCGGCTGAGCAAAAAACCTGAACCCGGCGAAGATGTGGTGTTAAATTCAAGTTTCGGAAAAGGCGACAAGAGTATTTCTTTGCTCTCAGGCGAACGCGTAGTATTTAACGAAAGCAATTGGGACAAACCCGCTTACCTGGTTGTTCAGCTCGACTATAAACTCAGGGATGAAGTAAAAAGCGAATTCAAAGGTATTTCCGGAAATATAAAATTGGCCTGGAGTATTACCTTCTTTATCCTTGCCGGCATGTTTATATTGTTCTTCGTGTACCACAGATTTGTACTTCCACGCCCGGCTTCCGACCACGCCACTGCCACCCATTCGGCAAGCGACATCTTGCGCGAATTCGGAGGAACTTTCAAATCATTCTTCAACAAACCTGGTGTTGGACTTGCCATCACCTTTATGCTTATCTACCGTCTGGGCGAAGCCATGTTGGTTAAAATGGCCTCGCCGTTCCTGCTCGATGCCCGCGAAGTAGGAGGACTTGGGCTTACTACAGGTCAGGTAGGGTTGGTATATGGAACTGTTGGCATCATTGCACTCACACTCGGAGGTATAGTAGGAGGTATTGCAGCCTCGCACAAGGGACTTAAATTCTGGATTTGGCCCATGGCATTGTGCATTACGCTGCCTCATTTGGCCTTCCTGTATTTATCGTGGTTTTTACCCGAAAATTTATTCCTCATTAATGTAGCGGTGGCTCTCGAACAGTTTGGATATGGCTTTGGATTTACCGCCTATATGTTGTATATGATTTATTTTGCCGATGGAGAACACAAGACAGCACACTACGCCATTTGCACAGGTTTTATGGCCATGGGCATGATGCTCCCCGGCATGATAGCCGGTTGGTTGCAGGATTTGCTGGGCTACAATCATTTCTTTATCTGGGTAATGATTTGTGCCATTCCTACGCTCGCCGTTATACCATTTATTAAAATCGACAAAAACTACGGTATTAAAAAGAAGGAAGCTTAAGAAGTTAATGTGCCAATATGCTAATGTGCCAATGACTCATTGGCTCATTGGCACATTGACTCATTGGCATATTGGCACATTGGCATATTTTCTTTACTTTTGCACACAATAATTCTGTTACAATATAACATTTAATAATTTGTCCCGACTGAAAGTCTCCCTTACATGGATGATTTAGGGGACTGGAGTTTTATATGAAGATATTAGTTCTTGGTGCCGGGAAAATGGGCACATTTCTGACCGATGTATTGTGTATTCAACACGAAGTTGCACTTTTCGATACCGACCCTAAACGCCTGCGTTTTGTGTTCAACACCTTTCGAATGACTCAATACGAGGAAGTTCGGGAATTTGAACCGGAGTTGGTTATCAACTGCGTCACCCTTAAATACACCATCGATGCTTTTCAGACAATACTACCTTTTCTGCCAAAAAACTGTATCATTTCAGATATCGCTTCGGTAAAAACGGGATTACAAGCTTACTACGAAAGCACCGGTATGCGTTATGTTTCAACACATCCGATGTTTGGCCCTACCTTTGCGACGCTCGACAACCTGAGTACGCAAAGCGCCATTATCATTTCTGAATCCGACCATATGGGAAAAGCTTTTTTCAAAGATTTGTATGGTTCGCTGCACCTCCGTATTTTTGAATATACTTTCGACGAGCACGACGAAACAATCGCCTACTCGTTGTCCATCCCATTTGCATCCACCCTGGTTTTTGCTTCGGTAATGAAACATCAGGAAGCGCCGGGAACTACATTTAAACGCCACATGGACATTGCCAAAGGGCTACTTTCGGAGGACGATTATTTGCTGACAGAAATTCTTTTCAACCCCAATACCCCCAAGCAAATCAATAATATCCGCGCTGAATTGAAAAATCTGCTGGATATGATTGAGACTAAGGACACAGAAAAGATGCAGGCATTTCTCACAAAAGTGAGAAAAAACATAGAATAGACCAACCTTTGAGGGTTTAAAGGAAGAAAAATAATTGATTTGAGATTCGTATAATTCGTATTCATTTATTAAAAATTCGTATCAAATGGAAACAAAAGAACAAGTATTAAACGCCATGAAAAAAGCCGGTGTTCCTTTAAATGCCGGTAAAATAGTTGAACTCACGGGGCTCGACCGCAAGGAAGTGGACAAAGCCATGAAGCTGCTGAAAGCCGAAGAAGCTATCGTATCTCCAAAAAATTGCTTCTGGCAACCAAAATGAAAAATGGTTTTCTAACGAAAAGAGCCTCTTTGTTGATATGCAAAGAGGCTCTTTTCTTGTTTCTGTCGACACAATACGCCCATCCGTCTAAATTCGTTGCGACTGCCTAAAAGCTTTTCTAATTTTGTTCCGAATTTAAACATCGGACAATATGAAAATACGAATTATTTTACTTGGACTTGCCCTTTACAGCACTTCAATTATTTGTGCTCAAGAGAAAACACTGCAATGGGATTTGACAACTTGTATCAATTATGCTTTGCAAAATAACATTCAGATTCAGAAAAGCAAAATTAGTCTGGAGCAAAACGGAATTGACCTGAAATTAGCCAAAGCACAGCTTTTTCCAAATCTTTCGGCTACAGTAGGCCAAAATGTATCTAACAACCCTTTCAATTCCACAACAAATTACATCGGAAGTTACAACATCAGCAGCGCTATGACTTTGTTTGATGGAGGCAAAACGCTCAAAAACATCGAGCAACAAAAGCTGACACAGCAAGTGGGCAATTATGCGGTGTTAGAAGCAAGCAAAAATATCCAGATGTCGATTCTGCAAACCTACCTGCAAATTCTTTATGCCGACGAATCGGTAAAAATAAACAAAGCCACTGTCGACGTTTCGGAATACCAGGTAAAAAGAGCACAACAGCTACTGCAAGCCGGTAGCATTTCGAAAACCGATCTGGCTCAGCTCGAATCGCAATTCAGTTCGGACAAGTATCAAATGGTAGTTTCCGAAAATTCGCTGCGAACTTATAAATTACAACTAAAACAATTATTGGAATTATCAGCAAACGAGGAAATAAACATCAACATCCCCGAGCTGAATTCGCTTGACGTACTGAAATCACTTCCTGCTCTGAGCTATATTTACGAAACATCACTCAGTGTAATGCCACAAATAAAAAGCAGTCGGACAGAGCTTCAAATAGCCGAACTGGAAACCGATAAAGCCAAGACAGCTTATCTTCCAAAGGTTTCGTTAAACGCCAATATTGGAAGTGCTAATGGATCAGGCACAGGTACAGGTTTTTCGGAACAAATAAAAAACAACTGGGGCAATGTGGTAGGCGTTTCGGTAAGCATTCCTGTTTTCACAAAAAGGGAGAACAAATCGGCTGTTGAAAAGGCCCGTTTGAGCGAAAAAACATCGCAATTAGCCTTACAAACCACCGAGAAAGATTTACTTAAAGAAATTGAATCCGTATTTCAGGAAGCGCTCTCAGCTCAAAGCCAGTATGTGGCAGCACTTGAAAAAGAAAAGGCGCTGAAAATAAGTTATGAGCTGGTAGAACAACAATTCAATCTTGGCATGAAAAACACCCTTGATTTGCTGACCGAAAAAAACAATTTGCTTGCAGCACAACAAAGTCTTGTTCAGGCAAAATACATGAGTCTACTCAATGCCCAATTGCTGAATTTGTACCAGGATCTTCCATTGGAAATAAAATAATACGAAACAAATAAAAACTTCATACAAATGAAAAAGAAAAAAATAATCATTCTGAGTGTTATAGCCGTCGCTGTTGTGGCGCTTGCCTTGCACTTTTTTCTGAAATCCAACCCTAAAGATAGTTTCAGTTTGGAGACCACTGTTGTAAAAACCGGTAAATTAAGCACATCGGTCACTGCCACAGGCACCATTGAACCTATTACCGAAGTGGAAGTGGGTACGCAGGTTTCGGGAATTATTTCTAAAATCTATGTTGATTATAATTCGGTCGTAAAAAAGGGACAAATCTTAGCTGAACTCGAAAAAACCAACCTGCAATCGGAGCTGACATCGAAAGAATTAGAACTGAAAGCCAGCAAAACCGAGTACGAATATCAGAAAAAAAACTTCGAACGTTCAAAAGATCTGCATCAAAAAAAACTGATCAGCGATACGGATTTCGAAACATCGAAATATACCTACGAAAAAGCTGAAGCATCGTACAAAAAATTAAACTCCGATTTGGTAAAGGTAAAAACCAACCTGAGTTATGCTACTATTTATTCGCCCATCGACGGGGTTGTTTTAAGTAGAGCGGTGGAAGAAGGTCAGACTGTTGCTGCAAGTTTCAGTACGCCGACCCTTTTCACCATTGCCAACGACCTGACCAAAATGCGCGTGATTGCCAATGTGGACGAAGCTGATATAGGCTCAGTGATAGAAGGCCAGCATGTAACTTTTACTGTCGATGCTTATCCGAACGATATTTTCGATGGCGAAGTAACTCAGGTTCGACTCGAAGCCACCACCACATCCAACGTGGTAACTTACGAGGTAGTGGTGAATGCTCCAAACCCTGAACTGAAATTAAAACCCGGATTAACAGCCAACATTATCATTTTCACCATGGAAAAGGGAGATATAAATATCTTACCTAACGCGGCGTTGAACTTCGAACCAGACACAGAGGCGATGATTAAAAACGGATTTACAGTAAACAAAAATGCCGATGCCGACAAGCAAGATAATCCTAAGCAGAAGTTTATCTGGATAAAAAAAGGAAAAACGGTTGAAAACAAACAGATCGTCATAGGTGAAACCGACGGAATCAGTACTGAAATTATATCAGGATTAACGGAGAAAGACGAAGTCATAGTTGACCAGAATGCCATAATCGGCATGCCAGCCACCAGTGGAGCATCGGGCGAAGAAAGTCCATTTATGCCAAAGCCTCCGGGAGCAGCAAAAAAAAGCGGGAAATAATTGACCGATGAAGGATGAAAGAAAAGTGCTATTCATTTTACATTCTACATTTTACATTTTACATTAAAAAAGATGAGTAAATCGATAATAAGATTAGAAAATATAAAGCGAAACTTTGTGGTTGGCGAAGAAACAGTACATGCTTTGCGTGGCGTTTCGTTCAACATCGACGAAGGAGAATTCGTTACCATCATGGGCAGCAGCGGTTCGGGAAAGTCAACTTTGCTCAATCTGCTGGGCTGTCTGGATACAGCTAGCGAAGGAGAATATTTTCTGGACAATATAGCCGTGAGTTCAATGGATAAAAACGAACGTTCCACCCTCCGCAACCGCAAAATAGGCTTTGTATTTCAGTCGTACAACCTGTTGGCCAAAACCACAGCACTCGAAAATGTGGAATTGCCTTTGCTCTACAATCCGGCCTACGGACCAAAGGAACGCAGGGAAAAGTCGCAAAAGGCCCTCGAATCGGTAGGATTGTCCGACAGGATGTATCACAAATCCAATCAAATGTCGGGCGGACAAATGCAGCGTGTGGCCATTGCCCGTGCATTGGTAAATGATCCGGTACTGCTGTTGGCCGATGAAGCCACCGGGAACCTGGACACCCGTACTGCTTTTGAGATAATGGTATTGTTTCAGGAGCTGTATAAAATGGGACGATCCATCATTTTTGTAACTCATAATCCCGAATTAGCTGCATTTTCGAGCCGCAACATCGTGTTGAGAGATGGGAAAATAATAAAAGACGAGTTGAATAAACAAGTAAAATCGGCAAAAGAAGTGCTGACCGGGTTACCTCCAGCCGAAGATTAGATAGCGTATCAAAAGCAAAAAAAAACGTACATCATGAAAAAAACAATCGGAAAAGGACTCGTAGATATAACTTTATTAATTGGATTAGTCGGCTGCATAATTTCAACAAGCGTATTCGACAAGAGCAAAGAGGCGCTCCGAAACGGAGCAAATGTAGCCGACGCATTCTCGTGGGGATCCATTCACTGTATATTATCCATCGGTTTTACGCTCTTAATACTGATTCACCTTTGGCAACACTGGCCGTTTATTAAGAACCTGATAAAGAGAAAGCTTTACTCGAAAAATAAGATAACAACGCTTGTGCTTGTGTTCTTCATTTTGACAGTTATAAGTTTTATGTTCTACCTGAACGGATTTACATTCATGAATCTGCATTTGCATAGTTTTGCTTCTAAGTTGTTAATTCTCTTTATTATCATTCATTTTATAAAGAAATACAATCAGTTGATTTGTCTTTTCAAAACGCATAAAAAATAATTCAAAATGAACATATCAAATGCAATAAAAATATCGTTGCGGGCGCTTACCAACAACAAAATGCGTGCGTTTCTGACTATGTTGGGAATAATTATCGGTGTAGCCTCAGTCATCACTATGTTGTCCATCGGACAAGGTTCGAAAGACAGCATTCGTGCTCAGATTTCGGAAATGGGTTCGAACATGATTATGATACAGCCGGGAGCCGATATGCGCGGAGGAGTGCGCCAAAGCAGCGACGCCATGCAAACCCTGAAATTAAAAGATTATGAGGACATTCAGAATATGACAAACTATATTTCCGCTTGCTCTCCTTCGGTAAGCAGTGGCGGCCAGTTTATCTTTGGCGCCAATAATTATCCAAGTTCTTTATCGGGAGTAAATACCGATTATCTTGAAATACGAAAACTAAAGATCGACAAGGGGAGTGTTTTCTCCGAACAACACATCAACACAGCCGCCAAAGTGTGTGTAGTGGGCAAAACTGTCATCGATAATCTTTTCCCCAATGGCGATGATCCAATCGGCAAAGTGATTCGCTTCAATAAAATTCCTTTTACAATCATCGGCACTCTCGAGGCAAAAGGTTACAACAGCATGGGAATGGACCAGGACGACATCGTGTTAGCGCCCTATAGTACCGTACAAAAACGCGTATTGGCCATTACTTACATTCAGGGCATTTACGCTTCGGCGATGAGTGAAGATGCAACTGAAGATGCCACCAGTGCCATAAGCATTTTACTGCGTACCAACCACAAATTAAATGCTGCCGACGAGGATGATTTCAATGTACGTTCGCAGCAGGAACTCAGTTCCATGCTTACTTCCACCACCGACATGATGACGATTCTGCTCGCCTGTATCGCCGGCATATCCCTGCTTGTAGGCGGCATTGGCATTATGAATATTATGTATGTTTCGGTCAAGGAACGCACGCGCGAAATCGGACTACGTATGTCGATAGGCGCTAAAGGAAGCGATATTCTCACTCAGTTTTTGATCGAGGCGGCACTCATAAGCTTCACCGGTGGAATCATTGGCGTCGTTTTTGGTATCGGCTCATCCTATATGGTGAAAATTATTTTCTCGTGGCCTGTGTCAATTCAAACTTATTCAGTATTTTTATCGTTCATTGTCTGCACCCTGATTGGTGTGTTTTTCGGATGGTATCCGGCTAAAAATGCATCCGAACTCGACCCGATTGAAGCATTGAGATATGAATAAAGACAGAAGTAAAAATAAGAAGAAAAAACAATGAACTCAAACACAATGAACCTATTCAAAAGCAAAAACACACTTCAGGTTTTTATTCATTTTATTGCCTGGAGTATTGTATTTGGTTTGCCTTTCATTATTTTCGGAAAAGATACTGATATTGACATTTGGGATAAAATGCTCCATCATGCCGTAGTGGTTTCCTCAATGTTAATAGTTTTCTATCTGAACTATTTTATTTTGATTAACAAATTCTTATTCCAAAAAAAAATTGGAAAATTTCTGTTATATAATTTAGTATTGATTGTAATTGTAGGAACAACTGTGCATCTATGGCAGGAAGCCACCATGCCACCCCTGCCCATTGGAAAAGAAATACCTCATGGAATTATGCCTTCAAGAATATCCTTTTTGATAAGAGATATGATTACTTTGCTCGTCATTGCCATACTGAGCACGGCCATCAAAACGACAGCCCAATGGTACACTGCCGAAGCCGAACATCAGGAAAGTGAGAAACGCCGCACCGAAGCTGAACTTATGAACCTTCGCCAACAAATCAATCCACATTTTCTGTTCAATACGCTGAATAATATTTATGCACTGATAGCCATTAGTCCCGACAAAGCACAAACTGTGGTACTTGAACTAAGTAAATTACTTCGATATGTGCTTTACGAAAACAGCGGCGAACGTGTTCCGCTGCAAAAAGAACTTGAATTCATTATCAACTACGTGGAACTGATGCGCATCCGACTGACTGAAGATGTAGATGTTGAGCTTAAAATCGACATCCCTAATGAAAATAATTTGAGCATCGCCCCTATGTTGTTTATTTCGCTCATCGAAAACGCATTTAAACATGGAGTAACTCCCAACAAGCAGTCATTCATTCATATCAACTTCAGTGTGGAAAACAACAAAAAGCTGAATTGCTCAATCAGCAACAGTTTTTCGCCTAAAACAGATTCAGACATGTCAGGCTCGGGCATCGGGCTCGAGAATCTGCGCAAACGACTCGATCTTCTTTATCCCGATAATTACGAATTTCACACAGGTGAACTGAATGGCATTTATTATTCTAAAATTATTTTACCGCTTCAACCCGACGAAAAAGCATGACACTTACTTGTTTTATTATAGATGACGAACCTTTGGCGCTTGCATTGCTCGAAAGCTACGTGAGCAAAACACCATTTCTTCAGCTCACTGGAAAATATTCCTCAGCCATTACCGCTGCTGCTTTTATTCAGGAGACTCCCCCGGATCTTTTGTTTCTCGACATCCAAATGGCCGAATTAAGCGGACTTGAATTTGCACGATTTGTTCCGGCAAAAACAAGAATCATTTTCAGCACCGCCTTTCAGCAATATGCGCTCGAAAGTTACAAAGTAAATGCGTTGGATTATTTACTTAAACCTTTCAGCTATGCTGAATTTCTGTCGGCAGCCAACAAAGCGCTTCAATGGCATCAGCTGAGTGAAAGAGCAAAAGGAATAAACCAACAAATAACAAAAGATTGCATTTATGTAAAATCTGATTACCGGCTGATTCAAATTGAACTTCAGAAAATACTTTATATCGAGGGATTAAAGGATTATCTTAAAATAGTAATGGAAGATACACAAATCATCACCACACACATCACTATGAAAGCCATGGAAGAAATGCTGCCCGAAGGCAAATTTATTCGTGTACATCGTTCGTTTATAGTTCAGAAAAACAAAATCAAAGTGATTGAGCGAAATCGTATCGTCTTCGGGAAAGCGCACATTCCGGTATCCGATTCATATAAAAATGCTTTTCAACAGTTTTTAGATGAAGTAATGCCATCAAAATAGCCCTTCATTTACAATAAAATTAACTCCAGTGTGAAAATCCGGGCAATCGCAGCCAACAGATCGAAGATATAATATTTTTTCCTGCATCAAAACTGCTTATATAATGCGACATACCCAACATACACCAGACAAAACAAAATATTTAAGCAATAAAAATTTGTTTCATAGCAAAAAAGCAGTATCTTTGCACTCACAAAATATCGCGGAGTGGAGCAGTGGTAGCTCGTTGGGCTCATAACCCAAAGGTCGTTCGTTCGAGTCGAGCCTCCGCAACTAAATATAAGGATTCATGATTTTCGTGAATCCTTTTTTTTGCATAATATACATCCGAATTTGAATTTATATATTTTAATTCTTTTGAAACTCTGTTTCATTGAATTTTATGTTTATAATAAAAAAAATGCTATATTTGCACCTCGTTTGAAAAAATTGAAATAATTAATGTTTTATCTTTAAATAAATTTTCCATGCAAAACAAAGGACTTATCAGGATTTTTGCAGTAGCACTCACTTTGGTGTGTTTGTTTTACCTGTCCTTTACTGTTGTTACAAGTACCTACAATAAAAAAGCAGTTGACTACGCAGCAGGGGACAAAATGAAAGAGTTTCAGTATCTGGACTCTGTGGCCAACGAAAGCGTTTGGTTAGGCTACACTTTGAAAGAATGTCGCGAAAAAGAAATCAATCTTGGTCTCGACTTGAAGGGTGGTATGAACGTTACGCTCGAAGTTTCGGTTCCGGACATTATCCGTTCGCTATCAGGGTATAACACCACTCCAAATTTCAACAAAGCCATCGCTACTGCATCCGAAAGACAAAAAACAAACAGTCAGGTTCAGTACCTTGATTTATTTGTTAAAGCGTACAAAGAATTAGATCCTAACGCTAAACTTTCTACAGTTTTCAGCACTTTCGAACTAAAAGATAAGATTTCGTTGACTACTTCAAACGAAGACGTGGTAAAAGTATTGAAAGAAGAAATTGATGGAGCGATCAGCAATTCATTCAATGTGCTTCGTACACGTATCGACCGTTTCGGGGTTGTGCAGCCCAACATACAGCGCGACAATAACAACACCGGTCGTATTTTGATTGAACTACCGGGTATTAAAGAACCTGAACGTGTACGTAAATTGCTTCAGGGATCGGCCAACCTCGAATTCTGGGAAACGTACGAATTATCGGAAATTATCAACAATATTTCGCAAGCCAATCAGGTGATTGCTTCAGTGGCAAATGCAAGCACTGCTCCGGCAGCAGTAGCCGACACCACAAAGGCAGCAACTACCGAAACTGCTGCTGCTCCAGCAAAACCAGCTTCGGGTGTCGACAGTTTGAAAGCGGCTTTAGGCAAAAAAACAGAAGCATCTGCCGATTCAACAAAATTGCAACAGGAATGGGCCAAAGAAAATCCTTTGATTTCAATTCTTCAGCTAGCAATGAATGGCAATCAGGTGAGCCGTGGCCCGATCATTGGTATGGCACACAGCAAGGATACTGCAAAAATTAATGCTTATTTTGCAATGAAACAAGTGAAAGAAGTACTCCCACGCGACTTAGGTTTGCGTTGGACTGTAAAAGCACTTGATACAAAAGGAGAAATATTCCAGTTAATCGCCATTAAAGTTACAAATCGTGATGGTCGCGCACCTTTAGCCGGAAATGTGATTACCGATGCACGTGCCGACTTCAGTCAGACTTCGGCTTATGCCAACGTATCGATGACAATGAATGCCGAAGGCGCAAAAACCTGGGCACGTATGACCAAAGATAATATTGGTAAATCTATCGCTATTTCGTTGGATGGCTATATTTATTCATTCCCTACTGTAAATGGAGAAATTACAGGTGGTAGTTCTCAGATTACAGGTAACTTCACCGTAGAAGAAGCCAAGGATTTGGCCAATACGCTAAAATCGGGTAAAATGCCGGCACCTTGCCGCATTGTACAGGAAGATGTTGTAGGTCCTTCATTGGGGCAAGAAGCGATTAGCAACGGTCTGTGGTCGTTTGTAATTGCCTTTATCTTCGTACTTATCTACATGATGTTTTATTACGGTTTCATTCCGGGACTTATTGCCGATATTGCCTTATTCATTAACGTATTCTTCCTGATGGGTATTCTTGCTTCCTTCCAGGCGGTGCTTACACTACCGGGTATTGCAGGTATTGTGCTTACACTGGGTATGGCCGTTGATGGTAACGTGCTGATATACGAACGTGTGCGTGAAGAGCTTCTCAAAGGTAAAACGATGAAAAAAGCTATTCAGGATGGATTCAGCAACGCTATTTCGGCCATTATCGATGCCAACGTAACGACTTTGATTGCAGGTATTGTATTGGCTGTGTTTGGTTCTGGACCAATTTTGGGCTTTGCCACCACTTTAATTATTGGTATCATTACTTCGTTTGTAACTTCGGTTTTCTTAACGCGTTTGATGCTGGAAATATATGCCAACAAAGAAAATGCAAAAGAACTACCGTTTACAACCAAATTTACTGAAGCTTGGTTTCAGAACACAAAAATCGACTTCATCGGAAAACGCAAAACATGGTACATTGTTTCAAGCGTTGTGATTCTTATCAGCTTAGGTTCATTGGCTACCAGAGGATTAAATATGGGTATCGACTTCAGCGGTGGACGTAACTATATCGTTCGTTTCGATCAACCAGTATCGACCGAAAATGTGCGTAATTTACTCGAAGGTCAATTCGAAGGTTCAAGTGCTTCGGTGATCAGCATTGGAAATGAAAATCAGGTACGCATATCGACAAAATATAAAATTGATGACAACTCTGAAAATGTTGGAGGCGAAATTGAAGGTAAATTATATACCGGCTTAAAATCTTTATTGAAAGCAGATGTAAGTCAGGAACAATTTGTTGAGAACAACATAAAGAGTTCTCAGAAAGTAGGTCCAACCATTGCCGACGACATTAAAACAGGCGCCATTTGGGCAGTCATCGTTGCCTTGTTCGGTATTTCGTTATACATTTTAATACGATTCAGCGACATTGCGTTCTCCATCGGAGCTATGGCTTCACTGTTCCACGATGTGATTATTATTTTGGGTGCTTTCTCCCTGCTGTATAGCATAATGCCATTCTCAATGGAAATGGATCAATCGTTTATTGCCGCCATTCTGACATATGTCGGGTTCTCGGTGAACGATACGGTGGTTATCTTCGACCGTATCCGCGAAAATATAGGTCTTTATCCAAAACGAAGCAGAGAAGATATCATGAACGAATCGTTGAACGAAACGCTTAGCCGTACCTTTAGTACTTCTGCCAGTGTATTGGTAGTAATGATTGCGATCTTTGTATGGGGTGGTGAAACCATCCGCGGATTTATCTTTGCGCTGTTGATTGGTACAATTTTAGGAGTATACTCTACACTTTTCGTGGCTGTACCAGTTGCCCATGACATTGTTATTAAAAAGAACAAGAAGAAAGAGCTGGCAGCAAGTAAAGCCGCCGCAGCAACAAAAAAATAATTTTTTATACGTTTTATAAAGCCCTCAAGAGCTTCGCTGATGATTTCGGCGAAGCTCTTTTGTTTTGAGCGTAAATTGAATCGTATTGTTTATCCACAGAATCACCGGACAAACACCATTTTGACTACCGAAAATAACTCCGCTCCTATTCTTTCCTGAAAATATCTGGTGTTTTTCATTCAATTTTTATACCTTTACATCAACAATAATTTCAAAAAGTATTTGCTACAACAGTTTGATAATGTCAGCTTTAAAACTAAACAGCTCATCTACGCTCGATATCTATTCGTCCGACACCGATAGTGTTCTCGATTTACCCTTACTGCCCGGAATAAGCGCAGGATTTCCTTCGCCGGCCATGGACTTTATCGATTTAAATATCGATTTGAATCGACATTTGATAAAACATCCATCTGCTACTTTTTACGGAAGAGTAAAAGGAGAATCGATGAAAGATGCAGGAATAAATGATGGCGATTTGCTCATTATTGACAAGAGCATTGCCCCTATCGACGGAAAAATAGCGGTATGTTTTGTGGATGGTGATTTTACGCTGAAACGAATCAAAACAGATAAAGATGGAGTATGGCTTATTCCGGCCAACGAGAGTTATCAGCCTATACATCTTACCGAATCGAACGACCTTCGGATTTGGGGAGTGGTTACACATGTAATTAAATCAGTATAATGTTTGCACTGGTCGATTGTAATAATTTCTACGCTTCGTGCGAGCGGGTGTTTCGCCCCGATTTAAATGGCAAACCTGTCGTTGTGTTGTCCAACAACGATGGCTGTGTCATTGCCCGAAGCAACGAAGCCAAAAAAGCAGGAGTTCCCATGGGCGCACCAGCCTATCAGTACAAACAATTATTCGAGACACAACACATTGATGTTTTTTCAGCAAATTTTGCATTGTACGGCGACATGAGCAACCGTGTAATGAATATTTTGGGAATGTTCTGTCAGAACATCGAAATTTATAGTATCGATGAAGCCTTTATGGATTTCAACGGATACGAACGACATGACTTGGAGATACTTGGAGCAAAGATAAAAAAACAGGTGGAACAATGGACCGGCATACCTGTAAGCATAGGGTTTGCACCTACCAAAGCCCTGGCGAAGGCAGCCAACAGAATTGCAAAAAAATTCCCGGAGCGCACTAAAGGCGTTTACCTTATCGATACTGAAGACAAACGCATCAAAGCATTGAAATGGCTGAAAGTAGAAGATGTATGGGGAATCGGTCGCAGGCACGCACGCAGACTACAGGGAATTCATATCCATACCGCTTTCGACTTTTGCAACATGAACGAACAATGGATCAAAAAAAATATGTCGGTAGTGGGCGTGCGGTTGCTAAAAGAGCTGCAGGGCACTCCGGTATTGGAAATGGAAGAAGTGCAAGCCCGCAAAAGCATAGCCACCACCCGTACTTTCGATGGCAATTACACCGATAAAGATAAAATACGCGAACGTGTGGCCAGTTTTGCAGTGTCCTGTGCCGAAAAGCTGCGCAAACAGGGTTCGTGCTGCAAAAGCCTTATGGTATTTATAACCACCAACGGACATCGGGACGATTTGCCACAACACAGCCAGAGCGTAGTCATTAAACTACCCTTTGCTACCAATTCGTCAATCGACATTGTGAAATTCGCCACTGCAGGCTTCGAACGATTATTCAAAAAAGGTTATGCCTACAAAAAAGCAGGCGTTGTGGTCATGGATTTTTCGTCGGAAGAACATCAGCAACTCACACTGTTCGAAACCCGCAATCCGAAACATATACCTCTCATGAAAGTTGTGGACAAAATTAACGCTTCGTACGGACAGCAAAAAATAAGACTGGGTGCGCAGGATACCGGAAGAGTATGGAAAATGAAACAGGAAAAACTGTCGCCACGCTACAGCACCAACCTGAATGAAATTATAACGATAAAAGTCTGAAATCAGGATCAGTATAGCTCGTCATTTTTATATTTCTCCACAATAGTTTCGATGATTGAATCCTGTTCTTTGTGAAACTCGGTTTTCAGATCAGTGCCAAAAATTTTACCCACACCATACCAAAAAGTAGCAGAAAAGGCACCACGATAGTTTTTAATAATCTGGTACCCTGTTTTATCTGTTTCACGGGCAATTAACTTAAGCAACAACTTTCCTTGCGAAACCGACATGGTACGCACGGCTGTTTCGTATTGCTGAAACAGAATTTTTTCAGTTTCTTTTATAAGTTTTTTGCGTTCCGATTCACTTTTGATCTGGCTCAAACGCGCATCCAAATCAGCCATAAGATCTCTGGTTTTCAAAGCATAAGGATACACTTTCTTAAAGTTACGGATATTTCGATAATTCTTTTGATAAAATTTATAGTTTTCGCTGTCCTTGTGGTACTGGCGTTCAACACCTTGTTTCTGAGTGGCGGCTTTTGCTATTTCACGTATTTCGGCCACTACAGCCACATCATCGGGTAGCGTTTTTACCGAATCCACTTTCAACGCATGCATCACCTCAATTTTCCTCATTATCGTATCTTCGGGCAGCACTTTTTCTTCTATTACATTTTCGGGAAGCGGAGTTGGTGTCGGATCGCTGACTTTAAACGAACCTTTATCGGTCGATGTACTTTCCGATGCCTTGTCGGAGTTTTCATTCACAACATCCCCTTTGCCATCGGGTTTTGGCAATGCATTGTCGGAGATGCTTTCGGCCATCATGTCCTCCATTAGTAACTCAAGATTATCGATCTCGGCATCAGTCATCTGTCCCGACTTATCGCCCGAAAGATCGGACTGAAAAAGCGCGAATATAAGCAAACAGATCAAAAGTGTACCTGCTGAAGCAAAATAATGACTATTTATTTTTTTAAAAAAAGACATTTTGGAGAATTATAAACGCACAGTTTTACGGGTATATCTTAAATTTATACATGAAGCACATCGGGGAAAAATCTATTCTTTCTTAGTGGCCAAAATCATTTTCACATTCAAACTATTTCCAATCTCAAGAACATTCACCAACTGCTGAACAGTGAGTGAATTATCGCAGCGCACAACCACAAGCGCTTCAGGAGCTTTGCTGATTTCATTTTGCAAGGTCGGACGAAGCATCTCAAAGGGAACCTGTTTGTTGTTCACAAAATAATGTAATTCTTTGTTCACCGACAGCAAAATTTCCTTTTTGTGAATAGACTGGGTATTTTCGGCTTTTGGAAGATTGAGTTTAACAACATTCGGACTTAAAAGCGTAGAAACAATGATAAAGAACAACATTAGAAAAAACATAATGTCATTCATGGAAGAAGTAAAAATCTCAGCTTTTACTTTATTTTGGGGTCGCAAATTCATCTTTTGGTATCTTTCAGGAAATCAAGGAAATCAACAGCATTGCGTTCCATTCGGTTCACTATTTTACCCACTTTAATATTCAGCCAGTTATAAAAAATGTATGCCAAAACGCCTACAACAAGACCGGCTGCACTCGAAACCATTTTTACATAAAGGCCTGCGGAAACCACCCCGATACTTACATCTGCTGTTTGCGAAATATCGAAGAATATTTTGATAACACCCAAAATCGTTCCTAAAAATCCAAACATTGGTGCAATACCGGCTATTACAGCCAACACGGGCAATCCTTTTTCGAGTTCATACACTTCGAACTTTCCCACTATCTCAATCGATTCTTCAATTTCCTTTATCGGACTTCCAATACGCCCAATTCCTTTTTCCACCATGCGGGCAATGGGTAGATCTTTGCGGGCACACAACCGAAGTGCATCTTCAATTTCATTGGCTTCGATGAGTTGTTTGGTTTCCTTTATAAAATTACCCTCGTTGGCCGAAGCTCTTTGGATGGAAATAAACCTTTCGATAAAAATATAGATAGCCACCACAAACAAAAAACCAATGGGAATCATGATAAGACCACCTTTTTGGATAATTTCCCATATGCTGAATGCCGAAGAATTGGAAACTACCGGAAGCGTATTGATTTGTGAACCAACTGTATCGGCTGTAAGAGGAACCTGAAGAAGAATTGAAAATATCATTTTTATTGTAAGTATTTAATAATATATAAGTTATGTACAAGAGAACGGGAATGCCACTGTCCATATACCAACGGGCAAAGCAAACACAAAAGTAAGAATTTTAATTTATCAATTTCACTTGCACTAAAAACAAACGTGTTATAGTGTTGATTATTTTTACATTTCTACATTTAAGATCAATGAAGTACTAAAAACAAAGCTTAAAGGCTGGAGATATTTCCCGAACCTTAACAGGATTGACGAAGAATTGAAAAGAAAACTCAGACGAAAATTAGGTTCAAGCATTCAGGTTGGGAATTCGACAACAAAAAACATAGAAAAAAAGCCTTAATCCAAGTATTTATTATTGAACAATAAGAATCCGATATTCAAACCAAAGTTCCATCGGTTCGAACCATCGCTGTAATGATTCACAAACATGCCCGCTGATGCCACTTTAAAATCAAACACCAGAGTAGACTCCAGCATATATTCGGTAGAAAAATAAGGAGTTGTTAATCCAACCGAATTATCGGCCTGTTTGTAGAATCTCCGATAAGGTACAAACCAGTAAATTTCGTTCCGGAAATGCAACTGATCAGTAATTACATAAATAGGTTTCACTCCAACAGCGACATATTGAAGCGCACTGAACGAAGGATTAAAAATAACCTTGCTATGAGGTGTGGGACGAAATGCCGGAGACTGAATAATGGTTGAAGTATAATTATTCAGTTCTCCTCGTCCGGTGTAGGACACTTCGGTAAATGCACCTAAAGTAAAGTGAGGAGCAATAGAATAATACTTATCTGATTTTACTTTGAATTGAAGCCACATATCCTCGTTGTTATCGTTGTTAGTTCCGGGAGCGAGATTAGATTTGTAAAGTTCTTCGCCGCCTACAAACTGAACAACTGCCAAATGATTATGGCCTTTGGTAGGGTATACCACATTGTTGAGCGTGTATGATTCTATTCTCCCGAAAACACTCCCCAGGTTATAAACACTTTGGTTCATACCGCTGGTTCCGGTCGATAAGTTCTGTCTGTATTTATCGGTGAGTCTGCCAAACCCGATACCGAATTCCATTCGTCCTTTCATGGTGAGTGGAAAACCAAAACTGAATTTACTAAACAATTCCGACTGATTAAAATATGAAGTTCGGTCATCGTTATAAAACAGCCTGTCGCCTTCGTAATAATCGAAACGATGAATATTAAAAACAAGTTTCATATACCAGTCTCTACTTGTGGGCAAATCAATGCGCGATCCAATGCTCAAACCATTGTAAACCCGACCAAACTGTGCATCCAAAAAAGCAGTTTGTGCATATTCTTTGAGGTTCTGAAATGAAAGCCCAAAATATGCCTCATTGGACGTGGACGAAGAGATATTTCCACCTAAAGCTACTTTTAATTGATTTTCGGTACGGACTCTCAACCGCAAATCAAAATTCCCCGTCGAATCGTTATAAATAGCACGGGGCATAACTTCCGAAATTTTATCGTCGGCAATAAGTTTAAAATATCCCTCTTTAAATTCATCGGCATCAAACTCCCTGTTTCCGGTATGAAAAACATTTTCAACATATTGCTTCTGCAAGCTATCCACGCCCACCACATATACATTTTTAAATTTCAGCTCGGGGAGTTTGTTTTTGTAATTGGCACGTCGGAGTATCATCTCTTCCTGGGTCACCTGGCGATGCACTCTTAATTTAATATCAGGCATGCGTTTTATCGCTTCATCATAACCAATTTTAACAAGTTGATCCACTCTGCCAAAATCAAAAGTATTCACATTTTCAAGCTTAAAACGCAGCAAAACACCTTCAATTTCCGGAATGCTGTAATCAGACTTGCTCATAATCATATTTTCGATTTGCCTGACAATGTCATTTTCGTCTGGTTTAGGCGGATTATTGGAGACAACGCTGCCTAACATAAAATCGGGTTTAAAATCAGAGCGCATCACATCTACCGGAAAATTATTGAAAATACCACCATCAAACAACAATTGATTGTTTATCATAATTGGCTTATACATAAATGGAAATGTCATGGAGGCCCGAACAGCATCCCCTAAATTTCCACGACGAAAAACCACAGCCTCTTTTCGGTAAATATCGGAAGCTATACAACGAAAAGGTACGAAGAGTTGGTCAAAATCACCCTTTGCCAACGCATTAGCTCTGCTGAACAATTCAACGAAAGCATAATTCATTTGTCGGGGCGATATAATATTTGTAGGTAGAAAAGTAGGTCTAAAGCTTATTGAATCAAGTTTTTTGGTATTGAAAGACAACTCAGCAATGACTGGTTTAGGGTCGGCGTTCCGGTAGAAATAAACATGCTTAGGATCGAACTCGCCCGTCGACCAGCGTTTGAAATCATCCGACTTCAGTACCGCGATAATTTCGTCGGGCGAATAACCCATAGCGTACAGACTTCCGACGATAGCGCCCATCGAAGTACCCGTAACATAATCTACAGGAATGTTGTTTTCTTCAAGCGCCTTGATGATCCCAATATGTGCAATCCCCTTTGCACCACCACCGCTGAGCACCAAACCAACCTTCTGTGCGGAAACCCATCCACTCAGCATAACACAGAAAACTAATAGTTGATATTTTTTTATCATAACAGAATACTTTCTATAGTTGCGGTAAAATTACTAAAAAGCAATATAGCTTGTATATTATTGAGGAATAAAAAAGCTAAAAATTATTGATATTGTTAGCTATTTCCTCACTACCACAAATTCATGCTGCTTTATTCATCACAAACAAAGAACCGCCTCTTCGTAAACGGAAAAGACGGTTCAAAAGTTTTTATTTATGTCAAAAAAAAAGAATGTCGCTTATTTTACAAATTTAGTAGAAACTCCATTCACACGAATAATGTAAATACCACTGTTCAGCGCTTTGGCGTAATTGCTATTGACAAAATACCTAACCCTTTCATTTCCGAAACAATTAACGTGTTTAAACGTTAAAGTAAGAACAAGATCATTTGCAAACTGTTTTTTTTCTTTACTTTTGCTTTTCAGCCACATTAAATAAATATGAATTTTTCGATAAAAAAAACTATCCTTATTTTCTCACTTGTTATATTTTGTTTTGGTTTCAGCGCAAATGCTCAAAACCCAGCAAACAATGACAGCACAAGTGAACTTACGATATATGCAATGCCAACACTACATCCGCTCGACTGGAGTAGCCCGGCCTCATTGTATAAAAGCATGAAAAAGTGTTATTTAAAAACCATGACTCAATCAGACAATTACCTTTTGGGACATGTAGCTATAAAATTAAGCACTCCCTTGCTTCCCAAGCCCCTGTTGGTAGCTCAAGCATCAGCATCGGCTCGCGAAAGAATAGATTTAGTACTTCATCAGAAAGTGGGGTTCGGCATCATGGGCATTCCACTAAAAGGAAGACTTGAGACCGAGGAAGAATTAAATCACAAATTAAAAGTTTACATCAAAAGAGAGAAACTTGCATTTATAAAATACAAAATAAACAACAAAGCTGCTCAGCGCATTATCAATTTCATACATCAATACTCGACCAAAACAAACGAGAGAAATGCTCCTTGTGACTTTTACGGAGGTGCTTTTTGGCCCAGATATCACAACGAAGGTGCAGGATGCTCTGCTTTTGGCATTGCATTGCTTGAGCTGGCCAATGTTTTACCTCCCGAAGCAAACGAATGGAAAATTGATGTAAATATCCCAATGAATATTATTGGAGGTGAAGTAAATCAAAAGAAGAAAATAAAAAACAGAACAATAAAGAAAACCAACAGTTGGTATGTCGGTAACGGCAAAACAAACACTGATTACATAAGTTATTTTGTGTACGAACCCAGCATTATGTTCGAATGGATACTTAACAAACGAAAATCAAATGACTCAAAATATTACCCAACCACAGAAAATGGAGCTCCCGGATTATTAGTGGATGCCAGCTCTCAGCAAGTGAATGAAGATGAGCCCATCTTCGTTGAACGATCTGAATCAAATCCATTTATAGATTATTTTTACAAAAAACTTGAAATTCAATAACTAAACTAAATTTATAATCGTCCAACGAGGATAGAGAAAACATAAAAGTACAGCAAAACACCAAGGCTGTCTTCTACAGAGATTTTCACTTGTTTTCTTTGGTGAGTTCTAAATCTGAATTTCTCCATTCTATTTGTCGCTCCACGCATTGTTTTTTTTAAAAACACAATGAGTTATACAATTTAAACAAAGACATCAACACAATCAGAAAATAAACATGAAAAAACTGCCTATAATAATACTTACATCAATAATGTCAATTACAATTAACAAAGCTCAGGAAAACCTGAGCTATCAGCTCCCTGCCGAAAGCATTCTTCAACTCGCCGATTATCAGCGACCACCCGCAGTAACAATCGATTCGAAAAAAGAATACATGCTGCTAAGTTATCGCGACACCTATAAATCGCTCAACGATCTGAATCAAAAGGAAATAAGCCTGGCCGGACTGCGCGTAAATCCAATCACAAACATAAGCTCATCCACCAACTACATCGCTAACTTAAAAATACGAAAAGTGAGTGACGATGAAGCTATACAGGTAAAAGGACTTCCGGCGCAGCCACGCATCACCTATCTCACATGGTCGCCCGACGAAACAAAAGTCGCTTTTACAAACACAACAACTGAAGGAGTTGAACTATGGACAGTGGATATGGCAACAGCTCAGGCCATCAAACTTACACCCGCAGTTTTAAACGCCAACCTTGGCAACCCGTTTAACTGGTATCGCGACAGCAGATCATTATTAGTAAGACTATTACAAACCAATCGCCAAACTTTGATCGACCCCAAAAAGTCACTTCCCACCGGGCCAATCATCTCCATGAGCGATGGATCGAAAGCACAAAACAGAACTTACCAGGACATGCTTAAAAACCCTTCGGATGAAGCTAATTTTGTTACACTCACCACTTCTGAACTTTACAAAATAGATTTAAACGGAACGAAAACCCTTTTTAAAGGCGCCGATATGTATGCCGGAGAAAACTTTTCGCCTGATGGTAACTACATTCTGATAACTACTCTAAGCAAACCATTTTCATACATAGTTCCTCTTAACAGATTTCCACAATCGAGTTCGGTGTACGACCTGGCCGGCAATCTATTAAAAACAGTAAATCAGGTGGCACTCACAGAAGTACTTCCTAAAGGGTTTATGGCCGTACGGAAAGGAAAACGAGCAATGAACTGGCGTTCGGACGAACCGGCAACATTGTTCTTTGCCGAAGCGCTCGACGAAGGAGATCCTAAAATTGAAGTTGAATATCGCGATGCAGTTTACCTTTGGAAAGCACCTTTCAATCAGAATCCTACGCTACTTACTAAAACAAACCTCCGTTTTTCGCACATCGTCTGGGGAAATGCAACTACAGCCATCCTTCAGGACGAATGGTACGATACCCGTCAGGTAAAAACATATTTATTCAATCCTTCGAACTCCAATCAAAAACCTAAAGTAATTGTCGATCGCAATTATCAGGATGTATATTCTGACCCGGGCGATTTCGAAACCAGCAAAAACGAATACGGAAAATATGTGTTGACAATTTATAAAGACAGTATTTATATGATTGGCGAAGGATTCACTCCGAACGGACAATTTCCGTTTATCGACGAGTTGAACCTGAAATCATTGAATAAAAAACGCATCTACCAGTCGACCTACACCGACAAGATGGAAGAGATTTTTGACATAATGGATGTATCAAAAGGAGAAGTACTCGTAAGGCTTCAATCTAAAAATGAGTTTCCAAACTACTATATCCGTCATCTTAAAAAACGAATGGCGCCTATGCAACTGACTCATTTCCCCAATCCCTTCGAAAGTATTAAAAACGTTTACAAAGAACTTATCAAATACAAACGCGAAGATGGAGTTGAACTTTCGGGCACTTTATACCTGCCAGCTGGTTACGACAGAAAAGCAAAAAACGAAAAATTGCCTTTGCTCATTTGGGCGTATCCAGCCGAATACAAAGACAAGAACAGCGCCGGACAAAGCACAGCCAACCCTAACGAATTCACATTTCCTTATTATGGGTCGTTTGTTTATTGGGTGACGCGTGGCTATGCTGTACTCGACGATGCATCATTTCCCATCGTGGGCGAAGGCAAAACAGAACCTAATGACACCTTTATCGAACAGTTGGTAGCCAATGCCAAAGCTGCAATCAATGCTGTAAATGAACTTGGCTATATCAATCCAAAAAAAGTGGCAGTCGGCGGCCATTCCTACGGAGCATTTATGACAGCAAACCTGCTGACTCATTCTGATTTATTTGCATGCGGCATTGCCCGAAGTGGCGCCTACAATCGTACCCTGACTCCATTCGGATTTCAAAGCGAACAACGCAACTATTGGGAAGCACCGGAAGTTTACGATGCCATGTCGCCATTTATGCAAGCTCATAAAATGAAAATGCCAATGCTGCTTGTACATGGCGAAGCCGACAACAACCCCGGAACTTTTACGCTGCAAACCGAACGCTACTTTCAGGCATTAAAAGGACTCGGAGGGCCGGCACGCATGGTAATACTACCCAAAGAACAACACAGCTATGTGGCCCGCGAAAATATTATGCATCTACTTTGGGAACAAGATAAATTTCTGGAAAAATACCTTAAATAGAACTTTACGTACAACAACTAATTTTCATCTTAAAACTCCATTTAATACAGAACAGAATCAGATTAAACAATCTGAAAATGAAAAGAGAAAAACATACAATCAAGTTGATAAAATAAAAAGCAAGAAAAGGTTTTGAAATTTCAAAATGATTATCTATCTTTGCAGTCCAAAATCGAAACAAATAACTAAACATATTAAATAACTAATAATTATGATCGTAGTACCCGTAAAAGAAGGCGAAAACATTGAGAGAGCATTGAAAAAATTCAAACGTAAATTTGAAAAAACTGGCGTAGTAAAAGAATTACGTCGTCGTCAGTGCTTTGACAAACCTTCAATCGTAACCCGCGAAGAAAAAATGCACGCGATTTACGTACAAAAAATGCAATTAGGCGAAGAATAAAAAAGCTAAAAAATCAGCCTTATATTTGTACAGCTGGTTTATTTATCTTATTTTCGTTGCAGAATTGAACCTACGGTTATGATCAACGAATTTCTGCAATATTTACAGTATGAGAAGAATTATTCATCTCATACTGTTTTGTCGTATCATACCGACCTTATCCAGTTCTGCAACTTCCTTGAAACTGATGCAGACAAATTCAACCCCACCTTAATAGAAGCACAGCAAATACAACAATGGGTATTAGCTTTAATGGCTTCCGAGCTATCAGCACGCACCCTTTCCAGAAAAATATCAACACTCAGATCCTTTTGGCGTTTTTTACTCATTCGGGGCTATGCCACAAAAAATCCGACCATAAAAATCATATTGCCAAAAACAAATAAGCCCCTCCCCTTGTTTTTCAAACAAAGAGAGATGGAAATTGTACTCAGCGAAAAATTTCGTCCCGATAACTTTAATGCGACACGAAATCACCTGATCATTGAAACATTTTATCTTACAGGAATCAGGCTATCAGAACTAATCGGCATAAAAGATACAGATGTTGATTTAGCCGAAGGCAATTTACGAGTAATAGGCAAGCGGAACAAAGAAAGAATAATTCCTTTTAGTAAAGAATTTTCTATTAAAATCGAACATTATATACATATGCGAAACGAACAGATTACTGCCATCACCCCCTATCTTTTCGTACGCGAAAACGGAAAGAAACTATATCCCTACATGGTATACAATCTTATTCACAATACAATGTCACAAATAAGCAGTCTTTCCCGGAAAAGCCCGCACGTATTGCGCCACACCTTTGCCACAGGACTGCTCAACGAAGGAGCTGACATAAACGCTGTCAAAGAACTTCTAGGACACAGCAGTCTGTCCGCAACACAAATATACACACACACAAGTTTTGACGAATTATACAATATATATAAACATGCCCATCCAAGGGCAAAATAAAAAAGGAGGTATTTATGAAACTAAGGATTCAATCCATCAATTTCGATGCAACAACAACGCTGGAATCGTACATCAACAAAAAGACATCAAAGTTGGACAAGTTTTTCGATGAAATTATCAATGTAGAAGTATATTTAAAAGTAGTAAAACCAGAAACAGCAACAAACAAAGAAGCCGAAATTAAAATTTCAATTCCAAATGTAGATTTTTTCGCCTCAAAAACCTGCGATACATTCGAAGAAGCAATTGACCTAACGGTAGATGCACTAGAGAAACAAATACGTAAGCACAAGGAAAAAACAACTAAAAAATAAAATAATCATAGAAATGTTTTGTAGTCCAAAATAATTTCGTACATTTGCAAGCCGTTTGAATAGCAGTATTTAAACGGCTTTTTACTCTGTAAAGAGCTGATAAAAAGTACTTCGCCTCTTTAGCTCAGTTGGCCAGAGCACGTGATTTGTAATCTCGGGGTCGTTGGTTCGAATCCGACAAGAGGCTCAAAAACAATTCATAATGCAAAATTCATAATGCATAATATCCAAAAGTGGACCAATTATGCATTATAAGTTATGAATTAAAAATTAGATTTTGGGCAGTTACCAAAGTGGCCAACTGGGGCTGACTGTAACTCAGCTGTCTTTCGACTTCGGAGGTTCGAATCCTTCACTGCCCACAAAACAATATGCCAATGAATTAATATGCCAATGTGCCAATATTAATTCCATCAATTTTCTTTATTGGCACATTGAAAAATTGGCACATTAAAACTGCGGAAGTAGCTCAGTTGATAGAGCATTAGCCTTCCAAGCTGAGGGTCGCGGGTTTGAGTCCCGTCTTCCGCTCCATAATGGAGTGTAAAATCAGAATTGATTGATAAAATCCATTCTTGCTGTTGTAGCTCAGTGGTAGAGCACTTCCTTGGTAAGGAAGAGGTCGCGAGTTCAATTCTCATCAACAGCTCAACTTTGTAAGCTTTTATAAAACATATAATTAATTTTTAAATAATCTTTGAGTTATGGCAAAAGAAAAATTTGACAGGTCAAAACCCCACGTTAACGTAGGTACCATTGGACACGTTGACCACGGCAAAACTACCTTGACCGCTGCAATTACCACAGTACTTGCAAAAAAAGGACTTTCTGAATTGCGTTCATTCGATTCAATCGATAATGCACCTGAAGAAAAAGAACGTGGTATTACTATTAATACTGCACACGTAGAATACCAAACTGCTTTACGTCACTATGCACACGTTGACTGTCCGGGTCACGCCGACTATGTGAAGAACATGGTAACAGGTGCTGCTCAGATGGACGGTGCTATCATTGTAGTTGCTGCAACTGATGGTCCTATGCCACAAACTCGTGAGCACATCCTTTTGGCTCGTCAGGTAAACGTTCCTCGTTTGGTTATTTTCATGAATAAATGTGACCAAGTTGATGACGAAGAAATGCTTGAATTAGTAGAAATGGAAATGCGTGAATTGCTTTCATTCTACGATTTCGATGGCGACAATACTCCTGTTATCCGTGGTTCTGCTCTTGGTGCATTGAATGGTGTTCCAGAATGGGAAGATAAAGTAATGGAATTGATGGATGCAGTTGACACTTGGATTGAATTACCTCCTCGTGCAGTTGACAAACCTTTCTTGATGCCAGTTGAAGACGTATTCTCGATCACAGGTCGTGGTACAGTTGCAACAGGTCGTATCGAAACAGGTAAAATCAAAACTGGTGAAGAAGTTCAAATCATTGGTTTAGGTCATGAAGCAAAAAAATCAGTTGTAACAGGTGTGGAAATGTTCCGCAAGATTCTTGACGATGGTCAGGCTGGTGACAACGTAGGTTTATTACTTCGTGGTATCGACAAAGAAGAAATCAAACGTGGTATGGTTATTACCCACCCGGGAAAAGTAACTCCTCACACTTCTTTCAAAGCTGCTGCTTATATCTTGAAAAAAGAAGAAGGTGGTCGTCACACTCCATTCCACAACCGTTACCGTCCTCAGTTCTACATCCGTACATTGGACGTAACTGGTGAAATCACTTTACCAGAAGGAACTGACATGGTTATGCCAGGCGATAACTTGGAATTAACAGTAACTTTGATTTACCCAGTAGCTTGTAACGTAGGTTTACGTTTCGCTATCCGCGAAGGTGGACGTACAGTAGGTTCTGGTCAGATTACTGAATTGTTAGACTAAAATACAGTTACGAGTTACGAGTTACGAGAGAATATCCTGTAACTTGTAACTCGAAACTTAAAACTTAAAACCACATTACTTGTAACTCGTAACTAATTACTAGTAACTCGTAACTAATACACGGGCGTAGCTCAGTTGGTAGAGCACTGGTCTCCAAAACCAGGTGTCGGGAGTTCGAGCCTCTCTGCCCGTGCATATTCTATTTAATATGAAGATAATTAACTATATCAAAGAGTCTTATTCAGAACTGGTACATAAGGTATCGTGGCCATCGCGCTCCGAACTTACCAACAGTGCAATTGTGGTATTGATCGCTTCCATCATCATTGCACTTATTGTTTGGCTTATGGATTCAAGTTTTGAAGCTATCATGACATTTATCTACGAAAAACTGTCGTAATTTTTAATTTAGGGAGGAAAAAAAGTGTCCGAAACAACAAATTTCAAATGGTACGTTATGCGTGCCATAAGCGGAAAAGAGAACAAGGTGAAAGAGTATATTGATGCAGAAATCAAAAACTCTGATCTTGGTCAGTATGTTGCGCAGGTACTCATACCTACTGAGAAAGTTTATCAGATTCGTAACGGCAAAAAAATTACAAAAGAACGTAGTTGCATGCCGGGATACGTGTTAATTGAAGCTTATCTTTCCGGAGAAATTGTTCATCGTCTCCGAAACACACCTAATGTAATCGGGTTTCTTGAGGAAAAGAGCCATTTACCTATTCCCGTTCGCCAATCAGAGGTAAACAGGATTTTAGGCACCATGGACGAAATGCAGGAAACTGGCGAAGAAATGCTAACACCATACTTTGTCAACGAAAACGTAAAAGTGATTTTCGGACCATTCAGCGGCTTTAGTGGCGTTATCGAGGAGGTGAACACCGAGAAGAAGAAACTCAAAGTTATGGTTATGATATTCGGCCGGAAAACTCCGCTCGAATTAGCGTTTACGCAAGTAGAAAAGGAATAATTTCGTTTAAGTTACAACTCGGAACGATTCCACTTTTAACAACAAAAATTATACAATTATGGCTAAAGAAATTGCTGGACTTATTAAATTACAGATTAAAGGAGGCGCGGCAAACCCATCTCCCCCAGTAGGACCGGCATTAGGTTCTAAAGGGATCAATATTATGGAGTTTTGCAAACAATTCAATGCCAGAACCCAAGACAAACCGGGTAAAATTTTACCTGTTGTCATCACCTATTATACAGACAAATCATTCGAATTCGTTGTTAAAACACCTCCTGTAGCTATTCAGTTACTCGAAGCAACTAAACTTAAGAGCGGTTCAGCTGAACCAAATCGCAAGAAAATTGCCGAAATTAGCTGGGATCAGGTTACTACCATTGCACAGGATAAAATGGTGGATTTGAATTGTTTTGAGATAGAAGCAGCCATGAAAATGGTTGCCGGTACAGCAAGAAGTATGGGTATCACCGTAAAAGGTGCATTTCCTGGTAATAATTAATTAACACTTCAATTACAATGAGTAAACTGACAAAAAATCAAAGGTTAGCTTTAGAAAAAATTGAAGCAGGAAAAACCTATTCACTCAAAGAAGCAGCTACTTTGGTAAAAGAAATTACCAATTCTAAATTCGATGCTTCTGTTGACATTGATGTACGCTTAGGCGTTGACCCTCGTAAAGCCAACCAAATGGTTCGTGGCGTTGTTTCGCTGCCCAATGGTACCGGTAAACAAGTAAGGGTTTTAGCATTATGTACTCCTGATCAGGAAGCAGCGGCCAAAGAAGCCGGTGCCGACTTTGTAGGACTCGATGAATATATCGATAAAATTAAAGGTGGCTGGACAGATGTTGATGTGATCATCACCATGCCTGCTATTATGGGTAAATTAGGTGCTTTAGGTCGCGTTCTCGGTCCTCGCGGATTGATGCCAAACCCTAAAAGTGGTACTGTTACCAATGAAGTAGGCAAAGCAGTTAAAGAAGTAAAACAGGGTAAAATCGACTTTAAAGTTGATAAATATGGTATCGTACACACTTCGGTAGGTAAAGTATCGTTTACTCCAGAACAACTCATTGGCAATGCCAAAGAATTTGTTGGAACTTTGATGAAACTGAAACCAACTTCGGCCAAAGGTACTTATGTGAAGAGCATTTATCTTTCGAGCACAATGAGTGCGGGTATTAAAATCGACCCAAAATCAATTGAAGAATAAAATCAAAAGTTTATGAAAAAGGAAGATAAAAGCGCTATTATAAAACAACTCGAGACTACTATCAGTGAGTATGCTCACTTCTATTTGACTGACATTGCTGGCTTAGATGCTGCGCAAACCAGTGAACTACGTCGTGTGTGTTACAAACAGGATATCAAGCTTGTGGTTGTAAAAAATACATTGCTTCAAAAAGCACTTGAAAACTCAACAGTGAATTTCAGTGAACTTTACGGTTCGTTGAAAGGAGAAACATCTTTGTTACTTTCGAACACAGGAAATGCACCTGCTAAAGTTATTGAAGACTTCAGCAAGCAAAAAAGCAACAAGCTTAAAAAACCTGTATTGAAAGCAGCTTACGTAGAACAAAGCTTCTATATCGGCGAAAATCAATTAGATGCTCTGATTCACATCAAGAGTAAAAACGAACTTCTCGGCGAACTTATTGGTTTACTCCAGTCGCCTGCTAAGAACGTTGTGTCCGCACTCCAATCAGGAGGAACTACTATCCACGGCGTGTTGAAAACATTGTCCGAAAGATAATTTCTCATATATAAAACAAAAAATAAAATCATAAAAAATAAAATAAAATGGCAGATTTGAAAGCTTTTGCAGAACAATTGGTTAACTTAACAGTTAAAGAAGTAAATGAGTTAGCTCAAATTTTGAAAGATGAATATGGTATCGAACCAGCTGCTGCAGCTGTTGCTGTTGCTGCAGGTCCTGCAGCTGCTGCTGATGCAGTAGAAGAAAAATCATCTTTTGATGTAGTATTGAAAGCCGCCGGTGCTAATAAATTAGCAATCGTTAAATTAGTAAAAGAATTAACAGGTCTTGGCTTAAAAGAAGCTAAAGATTTAGTTGATGCTGCTCCTTCAGCAATCAAAGAAGGTGCAACTAAAGACGAAGCTGAAGCTTTGAAAAAAGCGTTGACTGAAGGCGGAGCTGAAGTTGAACTTAAATAAAACTACCTGTATATCAGGCCCTTGGTTTAGATTCCCTTGTTTTAAGGGATTCTAAACCTTTTCTTGTCTATAAAATAATTGAGTTCACCGCATCCAAATAAACTCTTTGAAAATGTCTTCAATCACCCAAAATCAAAGAATCAATTTTGCTTCGATCAAAAATCAGTTGGAATATCCTGATTTTTTAGAAGTACAATTAAAATCTTTCCAAGACTTTTTTCAGATGGACACTGCTCCTGAAAAAAGAAAAACTGAAGGTTTGTATAAAGTTTTTTCCGAAAACTTTCCTATCGCCGACACAAGAAATAACTTCATCCTCGAATTTCTCGATTATTACGTTGACCCACCACGTTATTCGATTGAAGAATGTATTGACCGCGGCCTTACTTACAGCGTTCCGCTAAAAGCAAAATTAAAACTTTATTGTACTGATCCAGATCACGAAGATTTCGATACAGTAATTCAGGACGTATACCTGGGACCTATCCCTTATATGACTCCTAAAGGCACATTTGTAATCAACGGTGCTGAACGTGTAATTGTTTCGCAGCTCCACCGTTCACCAGGTGTATTCTTCGGACAAAGCATTCACGCTAACGGGTCAAAACTATATTCAGCACGTATCATTCCTTTCCGCGGTTCGTGGATTGAATTTGCTACGGACATCAACAATGTGATGTATGCGTACATCGACCGTAAAAAGAAATTACCGGTTACTACCCTGCTCCGTGCCATCGGTTTCGAAAGCGATAAAGATATTCTGGAAATATTCGACCTTGCCGAAGAAGTTAAAGTGAGTAAAACAGCTCTCAAAAAAGCTGTAGGTCAAAAATTAGCTGCCCGTGTACTTAAAACCTGGATTGAAGATTTTGTAGATGAAGATACGGGTGAAGTTGTTTCAATCGAACGCAATGAAGTAATTATCGACCGTGAAACAATACTTGAAAATAGTCACATTGACGAAATCATAGAATCAAAAACACCCACGATTTTACTACACAAGCCCGAAGCAAATCAAAATGATTATGCGATTATTTACAATACACTTCAAAAAGATCCAAGCAACTCAGAAAAAGAAGCTGTTTTGTATATTTATCGTCAGCTGCGTAATGCAGTACCTGCCGATGATTCTTCGGCTCGCGAAGTGATCAATAACCTGTTTTTCTCCGAAAAGCGTTATGACTTGGGCGACGTAGGTCGTTTCCGCATCAATCGTAAGCTGAATCTGAACATCAATCCTGACATCAAGGTATTGACCAAAGAAGATATTATCGAAATCATCAAATATCTGATCGAATTAATTAATTCGAAAGCCGATGTGGATGACATTGACCACTTGAGTAACCGTCGTGTGCGTACCGTTGGCGAGCAACTTCACAATCAGTTCGGGGTTGGATTGTCACGTATGGCCCGTACCATCCGCGAACGTATGAATGTTCGTGATAATGAAGTATTTACTCCTATCGATTTGATCAACGCGAAAAGCATTTCGTCGGTGATCAATTCGTTCTTTGGCACCAATGCACTTTCGCAATTTATGGATCAACAAAATCCATTGGCCGAAATCACCCACAAACGCCGTATGTCAGCCCTCGGACCGGGCGGTTTGTCACGTGAGCGCGCCGGTTTCGAAGTTCGTGACGTTCACTATACACACTACGGACGTTTATGTCCTATCGAAACTCCTGAAGGACCAAACATTGGTTTGATTTCTTCATTGTGTATCTATGCAAAAATCAACGAACTTGGATTTATTGAAACTCCATACCGTAGAGTTGAAAATGCCAAAGTGAATATTTCGAATGAAGGCATTGAATATTTCACAGCTGAAGAAGAAGAAAACCTTACAGTAGCACAGGGCAATGCTCCTCTTAACGAAGATGGAACATTTATACGTGCGAAGGTAAAATCACGCCTTGGCGCTGATTTTCCGGTAGTGTCGCCTGCAGAAGTGAATCTGATGGATGTTTCTCCATCGCAAATTGCTTCTATTGCTGCCGCATTGATTCCTTTCTTGGAACATGATGATGCAAACCGTGCATTGATGGGATCGAACATGATGCGACAGGCAGTGCCTTTATTGCGCTGCGAAGCACCGATTGTTGGTACTGGAATCGAAGGTCAGTTGATCCGTGACTCACGTACGCAGATTACAGCCGAAGGTGAAGGAATTGTTGAATATGTAGATGCCAATTGCATTAAAATACGTTACGAACGCAGCGAAGATGAAGAATTTGTAAGTTTCAATTCGGCCGTAAAAGAATATAAATTACCAAAATTCCAGAAAACAAATCAAAATACAACCATCGACCTCCGTCCGACTGTAAGAAATGGCGAAAAAGTGAAAGCTGGTATGATTTTGACTGAAGGTTACTCCACACAAAACGGAGAACTTGCTATTGGTAAAAATCTGAAAGTGGCCTTCATGCCATGGAAAGGTTACAACTTCGAGGATGCTATCGTTATTAACGAACGCGTAGTGCGCGAAGATGTATTCACATCAATTCATGTTGTAGAACAGTTGCTCGATGTACGTGAAACAAAACGTGGTATTGAAGAATTTACTTCTGATATTCCAAACGTAAGTGAAGAAGCCACCAAAGATCTCGACGAAAATGGTATTATCCGTATCGGTGCACGCATAGAACCGGGAGATATCATTATTGGTAAAATTACACCAAAAGGAGAATCGGACCCTTCACCTGAAGAAAAACTACTTCGCGCTATCTTTGGCGACAAAGCCGGTGATGTAAAAGATGCTTCATTAAAAGCAACTCCATCGTTGTCGGGGGTTGTTATTGCGAAACGTTTGTTCTCAAAAGCGCAGAAAAACCGCAAATCGAAATTGGCCGACAAAGCTATACTTCCACGTTTAGACGAAGAGTTTGAAGCACAAGCAAGTATTCTTCGTGAAACATTGATTGATAAATTAATGATTCTCGTGGGCGATAAAACATCAGCGGGCGTTAAAGACTTTTTAGGCGCAGATATCGTTTCCCGCAACAGCAGGTTCACACCTGAACGTCTTCGTGAAATCGACTACAGCATTATCCAATTGAGCAAATGGACTTCTGACAACCATAAAAACGAACTTATCAAGCAATTGATAATGAATTATCTGAGAAAACACAAAGAATTAGATGCTCAGATTAAACGTCAGAAATTTAATATTACGATCGGCGACGAACTACCTAACGGTATTGTTCAGATTGCGAAAGTATATATTGCCAAGAAACGTAAAATTCGTGTAGGTGATAAAATGGCAGGTCGTCACGGAAACAAGGGGATTGTATCCCGAATTGTACGACAGGAAGATATGCCATTCCTTGCCGATGGAACACCGGTAGATATTTGTTTGAATCCGCTTGGTGTACCGTCGCGTATGAACCTTGGACAAATATTCGAAACGGTATTAGGTTGGGCCGGAAAAGAACTTGGTTTGCGTTTTGCAACTCCAATTTTCGATGGAGCCAGCCTCGACGATCTGGACGCTTGGACCGATAAAGCCGGGGTGCCAAGATATGGTAAAACTTATCTTTACGATGGTGGAACCGGTGAACGTTTTGACCAAACGGCAACGGTAGGTGTGATTTACATGCTTAAACTCGGCCACATGGTTGAAGATAAAATGCATGCTCGTTCTATCGGACCTTACTCGCTGATTACGCAACAGCCACTCGGTGGTAAAGCGCAGTTCGGGGGTCAACGTTTTGGAGAAATGGAAGTATGGGCGCTCGAAGCTTTCGGTGCTGCTCATATCCTTCAGGAAATCCTTACGGTGAAGTCTGATGATGTTATGGGACGTGCCCGTACATACGAAGCAATAGTGAAAGGCGATCCAATGCCGACTCCCGGAATTCCGGAATCGCTCAACGTATTGCTACATGAGCTTCGTGGTTTAGGTTTGAGTATCAATTTAGACTAAATATGTTGAATTGTTGAATCGTTGAATCGTTAGAAATAAAAAATATTTAGAATGATTCAGCGACGATAACAATTAAACAATTAAACAGTTAAACGAAAAACAAAGATTATGGCTTTTAAAAACGATAATAAGCTTAAGACTGGTTTTAATAAAATTTCGATCGGACTTGCATCGCCCGAAGAAATATTAAAATTATCAAGCGGCGAGGTACTCAAACCCGAAACCATCAACTATCGTACTTACAAACCCGAACGTGATGGTTTGTTTTGCGAACGCATTTTTGGCCCCACCAAGGACTTTGAATGTCATTGCGGAAAATACAAACGTATTCGTTACAAAGGAATTGTTTGTGACCGTTGTGGAGTTGAAGTGACAGAGAAAAAAGTTCGTCGCGAACGCATGGGACACATCCAATTGGTAGTGCCTGTAGCTCATATTTGGTACTTCCGTTCATTGCCGAATAAAATCGGTTATTTACTGGGGATGCCTACTAAAAAATTAGATTCAATCATATATTACGAAAAATATGTGGTTATACAAGCTGGTATTGCCGATAATACTGCTACTGCTGCAACAGGTGAACTCCTGATTGCTCAGGGTGAATTGATTTCAGAAGAAGAATACCTGGATTTACTCGAAAAATTACCACGCGAAAATCAATTGCTTGAAGATAGTGATCCGAATAAATTCATCGCGAAAATGGGTGCAGAAGCTATCTACGATATGCTAACACGCCTCGATTTAGATGTTTTATCCTACGATTTACGTCACAAAGCAAATACTGATACCTCACAACAACGTAAAAACGAAGCCTTGAAACGCCTACAGATCGTAGAATCGTTCCGCGCTTCACGTTTGCGCAACAAACCGGAATGGATGATTGTAAAAATCGTTCCTGTAATTCCACCCGAATTACGTCCTTTGGTGCCGTTGGATGGTGGCCGTTTTGCTACATCTGATTTGAACGACTTGTATCGCCGCGTGATTATCCGTAACAACCGTCTGAAACGACTGATTGAAATAAAAGCGCCAGAAGTAATTTTACGAAACGAAAAACGTATGCTTCAGGAATCTGTTGACTCATTGTTCGATAATTCCCGTAAATCAAGCGCCGTTAAGACTGAAGCCAACCGCCCTCTGAAATCTCTTTCCGATTCATTGAAAGGAAAACAAGGACGTTTCCGTCAGAATTTATTGGGTAAACGTGTGGATTATTCTGCACGTTCGGTAATCGTCGTTGGACCAGAATTGAAGATGCACGAATGCGGCTTACCTAAAGATATGGCTGCCGAACTTTTCAAACCCTTTGTTATTCGCAAACTGATTGAACGTGGTATTGTGAAAACTGTGAAATCAGCAAAGAAAATTGTTGATCGCAAAGACCCTGTTATCTGGGATATTTTAGAGTACGTGATGAAAGGACATCCTGTATTGCTCAACCGTGCTCCGACTTTGCACCGTTTGGGTATTCAGGCATTCCAGCCCAAAATGATTGAAGGAAAAGCCATTCAGCTTCACCCGCTTTCGTGTACGGCTTTCAACGCCGACTTTGATGGTGACCAGATGGCTGTTCACTTGCCTCTCGGAAACGAAGCAGTACTTGAAGCTCAAATGTTGATGCTTGCATCACACAATATTCTGAACCCTGCTAACGGAGCTCCGATTACGGTACCTTCGCAGGACATGGTGCTAGGATTGTATTACATTACAAAACCACGCACAGGCGCTCAGGGCGAAGGTTTGATTTTCTATTCTCCCGAAGAAGCTGAAATTGCTTATAATGAGAAGAAAGTTACACTTCATGCGTGGATCAAAGTAAGAACCAAAGATTTAGATGAAAATGGCGAAATAGTAACAAAACTAATTGAAACAACTGTTGGACGAATTTTATTCAACAAATGTGTTCCGATTGAAGTAGGTTACATCAACGAATTGCTTTCGAAAAAATCATTGCGCGATATTATTGGTAAAGTGATTGATGTTTGCGGGGTTGCCCGTACAGCTCAATTCCTTGATGATATCAAAGATTTAGGTTACTACATGGCTTTCAAAGGCGGATTATCGTTTAACTTAGGTGACGTAATCATTCCACCCGAAAAAGAAATATTGGTAAAAGAAGGTAACGCCGAAGTAGAAGAAATTATGAATAACTACAACATGGGATTCATAACCAACAACGAACGTTACAATCAGATTATCGATACATGGACACACGTAAACTCGAAATTGTCGAATATTTTGATGAAACAATTATCAAGCGACAATCAGGGATTCAATTCTGTGTACATGATGTTGGATTCTGGAGCGCGTGGTTCTAAGGAACAGATCCGTCAGCTTTCAGGGATGCGTGGTTTGATGGCAAAACCTCAGAAATCAGGTGCCGAAGGTGGTCAGATTATTGAAAACCCGATTTTGGCTAACTTTAAGGAAGGTCTTTCGGTATTGGAATACTTTATTTCTACCCACGGTGCTCGTAAAGGTTTGGCCGATACAGCACTTAAAACAGCTGATGCTGGTTACCTTACCCGTCGTTTGGTAGACGTATCGCAGGATGTAATTATCAACGAAGATGATTGCGGAACTTTGCGTGGACTGATTGCTACCGAAATGAAAAACAACGAAGATGTAATTTCTTCATTGTACGAAAGAATTCTGGGACGTGTTTCGGTACACGACATTTATCATCCGCTGACGGGCGAGTTAATCGTTTCCTCAGGTGACCAAATTACTGAATCGTTAGCACGAAAAATTCAGGAATCTCCAATCGAACGCGTAGAAATTCGCTCGGTATTAACCTGCGAATCGAAAAAAGGAGTTTGTGCAAAATGTTATGGTCGTAACCTGGCTACCAATAAAATGGTACACATTGGTGAGGCTGTTGGAGTAATTGCAGCTCAGTCGATTGGTGAACCGGGTACTCAGCTGACGCTTCGTACTTTCCACGTGGGTGGGGTTGCTTCGAACGTTGGAGCTGAATCTAAAATTGTATTGCGCTACGACGGTCGCATCGAATTTGATGAACTTCGTACCGTAGATGCTGTGGATGACAACACAAATGCTTATCAGGTAGTTGTAAGCCGTTTAGCCGAAATGCGTGTTATCGATACCAATACTGGCATTGCACTGACAACTCAGAATATACCATATGGTTCGAAACTATATGTTAAAGATGGCGATATGGGGACCAAAGGTTTGACAGTGTGTGAATGGGATCCATTTAATGCTGTAATCATTGCCGAAAACGAAGGTAAGATAGAATTTGAAGATGTGGTTGAAAATCAGACTTTCAAAACGGATACCGACGAAGCAACAGGATTGAAGGAAAAGATCATTATCGAATCGAAAGATCGTAACAAAGTACCAAGTGCTCACATTCTTGATAAAGAAGGTAATATCCTGCGTACTTACAACTTACCGGTAGGTGCTCACCTTGTGCTAGACAATGGCGATAAGATTAAAACAGGACAAATGCTTGTTAAGATTCCGCGTGCTGTTGGTAAAACAGGTGATATCACGGGAGGTTTGCCACGTGTTACCGAATTATTCGAAGCACGTAACCCATCCAATCCAGCTGTAGTAGCCGAAATTGATGGTGAAGTAAACTTCCTGAAGATCAAACGTGGTAACCGCGAAGTAAGTGTAACTTCTAAAACCGGTGAGGTTAAGAAATACATGATTCCACTTTCGAAACAGATTCTTGTTCAGGAAAATGACTTTGTACGTGCCGGAACTCCGCTTTCGGATGGTGCAACGACTCCTTCTGACATTTTGTTAATCAAAGGACCTACTGCCGTTCAGGATTATATCGTGAACGAAGTACAGGACGTTTATCGTTTACAGGGTGTAAAAATCAACGACAAACACTTCGAAGTAATTGTACGTCAGATGATGCGCAAGGTGGAAATCCTGGAACAGGGCGATACCCGTTTCCTCGAAAAACAAATTGTAGACAAACATGAGTTCATGGAAGAAAATGATCGTATCTGGGGTAAAAAAGTGATTCTCGATGCCGGCGATTCAGCAACAATGAAGCCTGGTCAGATTATTACTCCTCGTAAATTGCGCGATGAAAATAGCGCTTTGAAACGCCGCGATATGCGTCTGGTGGAAACACGTGATGCTATTGCTGCCACTTCGAATCAGATTTTACAGGGAATTACCCGTGCAGCACTTCAAACCAACAGTTTTATGTCGGCTGCTTCCTTCCAGGAAACTACAAAAGTGTTGAACGATGCTGCTATCAATGGAAAAACTGACCGTCTGGAAGGTTTGAAAGAAAACGTTATCTGCGGACACCTGATTCCTGCTGGTACTGGTCAGCGCGACCTCGACAAGATTGTGGTTTACTCACGCGATGAGTACGACAAAAAAGTTGATGCCCGCCGCAATGTACTTGATATAGAAGATGGAAACTCAGAAGAATAAAAACTTTTTGAAATAAATACCAAGACAGGGTTGTCGGAAATTTCCGACAACCCTGTTTATATTATAATAAAGACATATTGTACACAAAAAAAAATTGGCAGTTCAGCATTTTTGAAATTTGTTTAAAGAAAAACTAAAACTTTTTTCAAAAAGAGATTGAATTCACCGCAGTAGAAGATGAAAGCGTACCAGATTTTTTAGTTGTAGAGCCTGTCGTTGAGTAGGATCCACCTGAGAAAAAATTGTTGGTCGAGGTTCCTCCGGTATAAGTTCCACCTGTATAAACTGCATACGCCGCCCCTATTGTCATCTTTGGAGCTGAAATCAGAAATTTATACGCTCCATATTTTGGTTTGAACGAAACAACACCTACCCCGGCTACAGCAACGGTCATCATTGTACTGGACGAAATCTGACTATTGGAAGAAACAAACAAATTTGATTGAGTAGAAGTTAAACTCATCGATTTTGTCATATTTGAATTTGATCCGGCACCCACAAACACACCACCATTCATATTAAATGCTCCATTAAAATCAACCGCCTCCTCTACTCCACTTAAAGGTCCGTTGGCAAAAGTAACGCCACCGGTGACAGTAATATTCCCATTGCTGTCGATTGCATCACCATTGCTGCAATTCACAAAATGGATGCCACCACTTGTTGATATTAAACTTTTATCATTTGATTCCGTTCCGCCCGAAACAGTGCCCATTGTAGCATTGTAGCCATCGTTAGTCGCCGTTATATTTGATGTCCCGCCAATCAAATAAATATATTTGCTTTCAATACCTTCGTAAGAGTTTTGAATAGTCAAATCTCCTCCATTCATCGTAAATGAGGTATCAGAATGAATTCCATCGTCAGTAGACGAAGCTATAATTATACCATTATTGATAGTTATTGCCGCAGGACTAACCAAAGTTTTCGGATGACAATAATCAGATCCACTTACCAAAAATTTTGATCCTGTAGTTTTTAGCGATATTGTAGGTGAGTTAGTCTGATCGCCGATAGTTATCGTTCCATCTGTTGAAATGGCTTTAGCTCCACTTCCTGAACTCGAACAATTCACAGTTCCATTCAAAATCAGAAGATTTCCATCCGCTGACATACAATTAGCGCTATAAGCATCGCTGACATTCAATGAATTTTTATAGGTAGCTCCTCCTCCTGAAGTCGTTACATTTATTTTTCCTGAAATGATATTCAAATCCTTACTTGCTGAAATCCCTTTTCCTCCAACTCCAGTTGCAACAATTGTTATGGATGCTCCGGATATATGAAGGGTTGAGTCACACTTTACAGCAGTACAATACGAAGGTTCATAACCAATACTGGAAGCTGAAAGCACTGCTGCGCCGGAAGTTTTCACTGTAATTTCCCCGCCCGATAAACTCATAATTCCAGTAGATTTTAAACCTTTTGACTGATTGCCACTTACCGTTAAATTCACTATTCCACCAGTCATTGTAAATGTGCTGTCGCATTTCAAACCTTTAGTATCAGCCGACAATACAGTTGAAGTGAAGATGCCTGCTGATATTTTGATCTTACCATTTTCGCAGTCGACAGCATCACCTGTAGCCGATATATTCAGCGTTCCTCCTTCAAGATTAAAATGATCTTTAGCATGGATACCATCTTTTTGTGCAGCGAGAACAGTAATATTTCCATTTTCAATTTCAATGAAATCGTCACTGCAAATGGCGTGTGCCGCATTCCCTATAAGGCTTAAACTACCATTACCTTTGAAAATCAGCTGTCCTTCGCTAAAAATAGTTCCTTTTTGATCTTCGGTACTTGCAGCATAAGCACTTCCATCGGTCAAGGAATTTACGGTATTGACAGGTAGACAAATCGTCGTTTTCTTTTTGCTTTGAATATTAATGGACGGTCCATCAGAGTTTGATATACTTACCCCATTCAATATCAACTCTAATTTATTAGCACTGTATATTTTCAAAGAACCTTCGTTTGTTGTTCCGGAAACAACAAAACAAATTTCGTTATCGGCTAAAACAGAGTTAATAACCACATCGGCATTGCTGACGGAAATATCAACACCACTATCGGCCAATGGATTGACAACTGTCGCAGTAAGATTTGAAAAATTTATATAGACAGTATCTGAAATATTTATAAAAGTCAGACTATCCATCTCGCTCACCAACACATCAGTAACTGTTTGGTCGTTTCTGAAAAAGCTTAAAGTTAAATCGTTGTTTGTAAAAAGTATACTGTCGATACTTGAAATATTAAACGAGCTAACTGAAAGATTAGTTTTGAAAATATTAATTTTTTCGATGGCAAAAACGGTAAAAAATAAGACAAGACAGAAAAACAGCAGTAACTTTCGTTTCATATTTTAGTAAATTTAAAAGCTTTTCCTTGTATTTGAAGCACATACAATCCTTTCGGAAGCGCTGAAACATCAATCGCTCGACTTAAAGAATCTATTTTTGTGGAAATCATTTTTGAGCCAGTGATACTGTACACTGTGATTTCGGACACATCAGCCGCAGCGTTTTTAAAGAAGATCTGATCTAGCACTGGATTTGGATAAATCGTTGTTTCATTTTCGGCGTTAAATTGCAAAACATCACTGCTAATAGCGCTAAAAAGCAATCTTTTTATTCTCGGAATTTCGTAAGCATCTGCGCTGCCATCTACTTTGTTTAACAACAGACTATTGTTGGAGAATGTTATCTTTCTTAAAGAATTTATTGAAGTAAACACCTTGGTTTCATCTTGTAAACAAAGGACAATACTGTTTTGTCCTTCCACTTGCCAACGACAAATCAAAAGTACAAATACCAATACTAATTTAGACAAATTTTGCAACCTCATGAATTGGCTTATGGAGAATTAATTTTAAAAAAAACACACAGGAGGTTCAAAATTAGCATTTGAGTTTGAACAATAAAGAAAAGAACGGTAAAAAGACAACAAAGAGCGGTAAATAGGATTTTAAATTGTATCGGTAAAATTTAAATAACTAATTGATTCAGCAATTCAACATAGATTTCAATGGCCTTTTCTATTTCGGAAAGTAAAATATATTCGTCAGCCGTATGAGAACGAGAGGAAGCACCGGGACCAATTTTCACGCTTGGGAAAGTCATCAAAGCCTGATCCGACAAAGTTGGAGAACCATAAATATCCCGACCAAGCAGCCGACCTCTTTTTACAAAAGGATGATCAATAGGAGTTGCCGTTGAGCTTAATCGGGTGGAGCGTGGCTGGACATCGCAACCCACATTTTTTCTGATTTCTCCCAAAATCTCCAGGTTCGAATACATTTCATTGCTCCGAACATCGACTACAAAAGTACATTTATCTGGTACTACATTGTGTTGTGTACCGGCGTTCATTTGCGTAACAGTCATTTTCACTGGCCCAAGCAAGTCCGATTTTTTCTCAAACCTATAATTTTTAAACCATTCTACATCTTTTAATGCTTTATAAATGGCATTATCGCCTTCATTTCGGGCAGCATGTCCGGCAACTCCATTCACGGTGCAATCAATTACCATCAGTCCCTTTTCAGCAATAGCCAAATGCATTTCTGTAGGTTCGCCTACGATGGCAAAATCTATCTTTGGAAGCTCTTTGATAAGACTCTCGATACCATTTTTCCCGGAGACTTCCTCTTCAGCACTTGCTGCAAATATCAGATTATAAGCCTGTTGTTTTTGAGTCAAAAAGAAAAAAGCCTGAAGCAAAGTAACCACACTTGCTCCGGCATCGTTACTTCCCAACCCGAAAAGCTTGCCATTTTCAATCACGGGTGTAAAAGGATTTTTTATCCATCCGGCAACCGGCTTTACTGTGTCAATATGCGAATTCAATAAAATAGTGGGTTTAATGGTATCAAATCCGGGACTCATCACCCAAACGTTATTATCGTTGCGCGTAGCTACATAACCCTTCGACTCGATATAACGTTCGAGGTAATCAGCTACGTTTTTCTCTTCACGACTGAATGATTCAATAGAAATCATCTCACGAAGTAACTGAATGGCATCCTGGCTTAGTTCAAATAACATTGGATTCATTGGCTTTGTAAATGAGATGTGTTATTTATAGATGCACTAATTTCTGAGCAATCATCCATTTTTTAAGTACTTCCGACCAATTGTCGGCAGGAATATTTTTTTTCCGCATCCCAAAACCATGTCCGCCAATATCATAAATCTGAAGCTCCGCTGGAACTTTATTCGTCTGCAAAGCTTTGAGCAGATTTTTGCTGTTCGCAATTGGCACAGCGCCGTCGTCGTTGGCATGAACAATAAAAGTTGGAGGCGTTTTTTTAGTTACCTGCAACTCATTGGAATACAAGTTCACTAATTCATCAGAAGGATTGATTCCCAACAAATTCCTTCTTGAGCCTCCATGAGTCAGCGTTTTATCCATTGTTACCACCGGATAGCCCAAAATCATAAACGCGGGGCGTTGCGTTTTTGTTTTAAAATGAGTCCCCACAGTCGACGCTAAATGCCCGCCTGCTGAGAACCCCATAATACCAATTTTATTCTTTTTGATATTCCATTCTTTGGCTCGTTGGTGGATGATGGACAAAGCTGTCTGAGCATCTTTCAGCGGAATTTCAGGATAGCCGTTCGGCATTCGATAATACAAAACAAAAGCCGTAACACCTAAATCATTGAACCATTTGGCAATTTCGGAACCTTCTTTTATTTGCGAAACACCAACATATCCACCACCGGGACAAATCAGAACGGCTGTTCCGTTCGCTTTTTCTTTAGCCACTGGAAATGCGAGCATCCGTGGTTCGGAAATACTTTCTATAAATTCGGGATCTCGAAAGAATTCTGATGTTGAGAGTTCATTACTCTCAGTTGCTCCATTGGGATAAAGCATAATTTTTTCCTGCGAAAACATCATTTCTGATACAAATAACAAAAAAACTGCAATAACAAATAATCGGTTCATACTACTAATTTATAATTTTGGTTCCACCTTCTAAATGAATTAAATCGGCCCGTGTTATAATCACTTGTTTAACTCCGGCATTTATGGCTTCGAAAGAATTCTCTAATTTGGGGATCATACCTCCATTGATAATCCCTTCGGCAATATATTGTTCAAAAAGCGCAGGAGTAATTTCCGGAATTACACTTTCGTCATCAGTTTCGCTCATCAGCACTCCCTTTTTCTCGAAGCAATACATCAAAGTCACTTCAAAATGTTTTGCCAGCGCTTTGGCAGCTTCTCCGGCAATGGTATCAGCATTGGTATTGAGCATATTGCCTGCATTATCGTGTGTAAGTGGCGCTAAAACAGGCACAACTCCTTTAATAATTAAATCAACCAGAATATCGGCATTCACTTCTTTTACATCGCCTACAAATCCGTAATCCACATCTTTTACAGGACGTTTTTCGGAACGCATATAGTTCAGATCGGCGCCTGTAAGTCCGAGTGCATTGACGCCAATAGCCTGCAGTCCGGCCACAATCTGTTTGTTCACCAAACCTCCGTAAACCATTGTCACCACTTTCAGCGTTTCTTCGTCGGTAATGCGGCGTCCGTTTACCATCTGGCTTTCGATGCCTAATTTTGCCGCAATGGCAGTGGCCGAGCGACCGCCCCCATGAACGAGCACTTTGTGTCCTTCAATTTTCGAAAAATCGGACAACAATTGTTGAAGTGATTCGGGGTCTTCTACAATTTTACCTCCGACTTTTACGAGTATAAGTTTATTCATTGTTTTTTTTACCACTAAGGCACTAAGGACACTAAATGTCACTAAGCGATTTGGTTATTTTATTTGTTTTTTATCTGTCTTTGGTGGCAAAAAATTTTCGCCTGTTATCACACTTTTGCCCGTTTGTTCTTCGAGTTCTTTGCGGGCATTTTTGGCTACGGCATCTCCCTTTTTACTTGCTTTAGCATTTTCATTCAGCCCTTTTACTTTTTCTGTTTCAGCAATTTGTCGGGTGGAGAGTTCAGCAAGAGCTGTGAAAATTAATTCTCCTTCGCTCATGTGATCGCGCAGGTTCTGAGTTTTTAAACCTTTCATTACTTTATGCTCTTTTACAGTAAGATCCGACCATTCTTTACGAATGATATTGGTGAGCATGGCAAACTCATCTTCTTTTTTTATTCCTGCATCTTTCCAATAATCAGTAAGCTTATTGCGGGTTTCCTGACCCATCATTCGTTGCTGAATCCACTTTTCGCTGCGTCCGAGTTTTCGCCAGTTTTCTCGTGCTCTGTCGAGACCCTGAGCAGGATCCTGAATTTCCTGCATACGCTCGTAACCCACTTTAGCAAGCCATTGTTTGAAAGGCTCTGCTTTGGGCGAAGGGATAGATTGAATAATACGAAGTAGTGTCTCTGTATCAGCTACATCGGTTTCGCGCATCTTTCCATCTTCAGCAGGCATTTTCAACTGTCCCAATTTTTGGGACAGTTCACTTCCTTCTTGTTGTAATTTGGTTTTTAATGCATTCCAATACTTTCTTGGTCTTGGACTTTCAGTTAAAACATCAACAATATCCACGACCGAAAAATACCATTTTTCTTCAGTTTCGTCCCAGTGCGTCCGAATATGTTTGGATTCGAACAACTTAATGCTTGTGTGATTTTCCATAGAAATATGATTTTGAAATATGATTTTTTACAAAAAAATTAGCCAAAACCGATATTATGGTCACTCTTCAAAGGATTATTTTCGTCCCTAGAATTTTATCAACGAATGAATATCCTGTGTGCCATGGAGTTTCGGACGGCCCTTGAGGAATTCAAGTTCAATCATAAAACTTACCAGAACTGACTTTGGATGAAACATGCTGATAAGTTTCAGAGCAGCACCGGCGCTTCCGCCTGTAGCCAGAAGGTCGTCGTGCAACAGAACCACATCATCTTCTTCAATAGCATCCTTGTGAATTTCGAGCGCATCGCTGCCATACTCCAGGTCGTATTCGTAGCGGAAAGTTTCCGATGGCAATTTGCCCGGTTTGCGCAACAGCACGAATCCTGCACCTAATTTATAAGCCAGAATACTTCCGAGTACAAAACCACGACTTTCCACACCTACTACTTTGGTAATGCCTTTGTCTTTATAGTATTCATATAAATCGTCAGCAATAAACCGCAGCACTTCAGCATCTTTCAGTGCTGTTGAAATATCTTTAAATAAAATTCCCGGTTTGGGAAAATCGGGTACGTTGCGTATCGACGCAATCACTTGTTCTATGTTCATATATAAACCATATTTGGCACAATAGGGACAATTTCGTTTTCGAAGAAAAGATTCCTATTGCTGTATTTTTTTTAAATATATTCTAATAATCTTTTGATGACCACCTGAGCTGAGATTTCGCGGTTGGCTGCTTCGGGAATTACAATTGAGCGTGGTCCTTCGATCACTTCATCGGTCACAATCATATTGCGTCGTACAGGCAGACAGTGCATAAAGCGGGCGTTGTTGGTCACAGCCATTTGTCGGTCGCTTACAGTCCACAAACGGTCGTTGCTCAGAATTTTTCCGTAATTCGGATCCTGATATGCTGCCCAGTTTTTGGCATAAATAAAATCAGCACCTTCGAAAGCTTTCATTTGGTCGTATTCCACACGCGCACCACGTACAAATTCGGACGCCAACTCATAACCTTCGGGATGTGTAATTACAAAATCCACATCGGCTTCGTTCATAAAGTCGGCAAACGAATTTGGAACAGCCTGTGGCAATGCTTTGGGGTGCGGCGCCCAGGTCAGAACCACTTTCGGACGGGACGTTTCTTTATATTCTTCGATGGTAATGAGGTCGGCAAAAGCCTGTAAAGGATGCGAAGTAGCACCTTCCATGCTGAAAACCGGTTTGCCGGAATATTTGATAAACTGATTGATAATGGTTTCCTGATAGTCGAATTCCTTGCTTTCGAATTGCGCAAAAGCTCGCACACCAATCACATCGCAATAACTGGCCATTACCGGAATAGCTTCCAGAATGTGTTCGGGCTTGTCGCCATCCATTATTACGCCACGTTCGGTTTCGAGTTTCCATGCTCCGGCATTCACATCGAGAACCATTGTGTTCATTCCAAGGTTCATCCCCGCTTTCTGTGTACTCAAACGGGTTCGCAGACTGGAATTAAAAAACACCATCAACAATGTTTTGTTTTCGCCCAAATGTTTGTAGCCAAAACGGTTTTTCTTTATTTCTAAAGCTTCTTTTATTGCCTCCTGCAAATTGCCGAGGTCTTTTACGTTCGTATATGTTTTCATAAATTGTAAATCGTAAATTATGAAATTGTAAATTATTTAGGTTCCATCACAATTAACGGTATCAGCATTTCTTCGAGCGAAATTCCTCCGTGCTGAAAAGTGTTTTTATAATAACTCACATAATGGTTGTAGTTATTAGGGTACGCAAAAAAGTCGTCGTTACCGGCAAAAATATAAGCTGAACTTACATTCGGACTTGGTAAGCCAATTTTTGATGGCTGTGTTATTTCAAAAACTTCTTTTTTGTTATAGCTCAGATTTTTGCCTACTTTGTAACGCAAGTTTACATTCGTATATTTATCACCAATTACTTTGATCGGATTCGTGACCTTAATTGTTCCGTGATCGGTGGTGAAAATCAGTTTATAACCACGTTTCGAAATGGCTTTCATCAGTTCATAGGTTGCCGAATGTTTGAACCACGAAAGCGTCAGCGAACGATAAGCCTGTTCGTCGTTGGCTAATTCACGCATCATTTTTGATTCAGTACGTGTATGTGAAAGCATATCAATGAAATTCAGCACAATCACATTCAACTGGTTATTATCCAAACGAGGCAATTGCTCAATTAATTTTTCACAGAAAGCCGATTCGTTTACTTTATGGTATGAAAAACTATAGTTTTTTCTGAATCGCTGCAATTGAGTCTCTATCAATTCCTTTTCGTTCATATTTTTACCCTCCTCCTCTTCTTCATCAATCCAAAGATCGGGAAACATTTGCTGAATCTGCAAAGGCAAGAGTCCTGAGAAAATGGAGTTTCTGGCATATTGTGTTGCTGTGGGTAACATACTGCAATACAAGCTTTCGTCGGTAAAAGTATAAAATTCGCTCATCAATTCACGAATAATTTTCCACTGATCATAACGAAAATTATCCACCAACACAAAAAACACTTTCTCTCCTTTGTCCAACAAAGGAAACACTTTGGTTTTAAATAAATCGGGGCTCAGTAACGGTCTATTTTCGGGATGTTCGAACCACGACTGATAATTGCGTTTGATATATTTATTAAATGTATTGTTCGCCTCGGTTTTCTGCATCCGCAGCATTTCGTCCATACCATTATCGGTATCAGCCAGTTCCAGTTCCCAGTAAACCAACTTTTTATACACTTCTACCCAGTCCTCGTAAGTCAGCGAATCGTTGATTTGCATCCCTATCCGCCCGAATTCCGAACGGTAAGTACTTGTGGCATGTTCCGAAACAATTTCTTTTTTATGAATATTCTTTTTGAGTGTCAGCAATATCTGACTCGGATTCACGGGTTTGGTAAGGTAATCGGCAATTTTGTTGCCGATGGCCATATTCATTATATTTTCTTCCTCACTTTTGGTAATCATCACCATGGGTACATCAGCGTCGATTTCTTTAATTAGCGCAAGGGTTTCGAGACCTGACAGGCCCGGCATATTTTCGTCGAGAAAGATAATGTCGAACGATTCTTTCTGACACAGTTCAACTGCATCTTTTCCGTTGTTGGCAGTTACTACTTCGTAGCCTTTTTCTTCAAGAAAAAGAACATATGCACGAAGTAAATCTATTTCATCATCAGCCCAGAGTATGCGTTCTTTTCTCATTTAATAATTTTTTATAATCCTTATTCTTTAACTATTCACAACTACTACATCCATTCCTAACTTCTATTTTAAATAATACTGTTGCATAAATTCGAAGTAAGTACTCATTGCATTTTGTTGCAGCATTATGTTCAGATTTTTCTGCGAACCCAGCAGGTTACGATAATCGGTTCCTTTCAGGTGATCGAACAACGATCGTTCTTTCACCATGCGGATAAGATAGGATTTCGCCAGATCGGCATTGGTGAAAGGCCCGATAATGACTACCTGCATTTTAGCAACATTCTCTTTATTCAATTTCAGATTCAACATGCTATAATTCTGAGAATTATACAGGTCGAATGCTGTTTTTAATTTATCATAATCGAAAGTACCCGAAAGAACTACTACCGACACATAATGTGGTTCATTGGCTCTGTAAGCAAAAAGGTTTTTAAACAACGGCACAGCTTCTTCCTTGGGTTGTACCACTACAGGTGCGGCTGGTTGAACTGAAGTTCTTGGAGCTATTGTTGTCGTATCGGCTTTTTGCTGCTTTAGCACTGACGATTCAATGGCATTTTTATCTAACAGATTTTCAGGCTCTTTCGATTTCCCAACAGATACCGAAGCGGGTGCATTCTTGGCTACTGATTTTTTTGAAGGCGTTTCTTTTTTATTCTCTGCAACATTATTCTTTGATGTTGGCGCCGGCGTTTTTGCCGAAAGATTTTTTGATTGAAACGCAAAATAATCTTCCAAAGATGACAAAGATCTCAGGATACCATAATTTTCTTCCGAAATAATAACTTTTTCAGTTTTCAGCTCGTTCATCAAAGCCGACAAAGTAGTGTTGTTCGTAATAGAATTTACGTACCATTCCACTTCCTGATATGATTCAAAATTAGTTACCGACAGCGAATTACGGGCACTGTCCAACTTACCGGTGGTCAGGTCAAAATCTTTCACCATAAAACTACTAAAATTATAAGCCGCAATATTATATAGCAATTTGTTCATTGCCTGAACATCCGCGCTTGTAACAAGCAGCAAACGATGCTTTGTTCCTTTTTCGGAAGAATACTGACTGTCGACAGCATCTATTTCACTTTGTTTTATAGCCTGCTCACGTCTGCTGAGCAAAGTGCCGTGCGATGTTCCAGTTGTTGCTTCTCTCCCTTGTTTTATAAGTGCCAATATATCTTTGGACATAGCGCTTACATCACTTTCCGGAAATTTTTCCACCACATCGTTCAGCGATGTTTCAAACACATCCTGCTTCTCTGTTTTCCCAACACTCAATGCATTCAAAAACATAAATTTAGGCATCAATGTTGAAAGCGGATAATTCTTTTTTACAAATTCCACATTCTTCTTTACCGTCCTGAAATCGCTCGTATTATAAGCATTGTAAGTCAGGTTATAAAGTGAATCCTGTTCGCGGTACATGCGCGTCATTCGAACGAAATAATCGGGCTGCGAAATAACTTCTACGTATTTCGACGTTGGAAATTCACTGATCAGCTTATTTTTATAGGCTTCGGCCTTGGTTGGATTTCCGTTTTTTGATTCAAGCATATAACTTTGAAAATAGGTCTCCAGCCTTCGTTCATCGGTAGGAAAACGATTCGCAAATTCATCGAAAGTTTTCACTGCCATGGCATAATCCTCCACTTTGTCTTTGTAAATCATGCCCATGTTGAAAAGGGCTGTAGCTATCTCAGCATTTGATTTTTCTATTTGCTGAGGAGTAACAGGTATCTGCTGAAGATAAAACGCCGGTTTTTTATTGTCCGAAACGGAAGAAAGGTTGAGTGGAGTTGAATCATTCTGGTTTTCGGACGAAGGAACTGAAGTGTTAGAATTATTCTCGTCGGCAAAAAGCACAGACGATTTATTAGCCCTTCTCCAGTTGTCTTCCAGTTTACGTTTACCCCACTTTTTTTGGAAATCGTTTTGACCAGATTTCAACAAAGAAGAATTATAAAAATACCAACTGCCCACAGCTCCCTGATTTTCTCCTATAAGTGTCATGTTTTCTTCCTCTGGATTGAAGCCCGATTCACGTTTAGCCTGTTCGGATGCAGCAGATGCTTTTTCATCGGCAATGAGCCGTGCGATAAGTTTATTTACAACCTCAAGTCGCTTATCGTCCGACAAAGAAGATAAATACTGCAAACTATCCTGAAGAACAACTATTTCATTTTGTACCACAAGTTCTGAAAGCGTTTCTGCCAATTTCGATACCCTTGCGAAATCTTCCTGTTCGGCTGTTATAATTTTTGAAGCTTCATCGTAGCAGGGTTGCGCTTTTATGTAATTTCTGTTTTTATAATATAAATCCCCCAAAGTTATGAGCGACACAGCTTTATCAAATCCGTTTCGTGTACTTTCTTTGATTGATGTGTTGAAATATTCAAGCGCCTTGACGGTATCGTTCTTCTGAAGATAGGTTTTGCCCAAAGTGTAATATACCTGATCAAGGTAATCTTTATTATTGGGGTTGCGAAGCATTTTATTAAGTTCTTTCCGCACCGACTCAACATTCCTTTCATCAAGTTCGGCCCTGTAAATCCGTGCATTGAAGTCCATTTCGAAAGGAGGATTCAGTTTTGTTACTTTCGTAAAAGCTTGGTATGCAAGCTGATTATCGTTCGTTTTTTTGTACAACTGAGCGAGTAAAAAATTTAATCTTTGTTGCTGGGTTTTATCTTTCTCTCCTTTTAAGGTCAGCTCAAGAAACGGAATTGCCTCTTTGTATTGCCGTTTCTTTAATAACAAGTCCGCATTTACAGCTGCAAACAAACCAATATGATTAAATTTCAGATCATCCTGTTTCAAACGGGTAAGCATTTGCTCCGCTTCATAGATCCAGCCCAATTCGCCGTAGGCACGGGCAATCCAAAGCTGACAGCGAGCCACCATATCTTTATCGTTGGTGAAATGACGTGAGATATAAGTAAAAGTACCCACCGACCCAATAAAATCAGCCTTATGAAATTCGGCTTGTGCCAGCAGCATCCAGGCATCTTTCAGCGCTGGATTGAACTCCTCCTGCTTGTACCACAACTGATATTCGGGCTTACTCCACTTCCTTTCATTGCGTTGAGGTTTTTGTTTGATGGAATGAAGTTTAATGGCTTTCCTACATTTTTCAATGGTTCGATCCATGTTCGATTTTGCCGAATTTGCATTGTCGTGCCTGCTAATGGGATACATAGGTATAAGAGCAGAGTAGTCTTCTTTGTTACTGTTGTAAATATTCCTAAGCCCCTCTTCATAACTTGTATTCCCATTAAAATACACATTGAAACGTGTATTCATCGATTGATAGGCGCGTGTAGACCATGTGTTCTTCTTTAACGAACAAGCATTGAAGGTCAAAACTGTCAACGCAAAAATAAGAATATGTTGGTACTTTACTTTCAAAAAAAAATGGGTATTAAAGGTTTTCTTAATAAACATATACAAGTAGAAATACAAACTTAAAAAACTGCAATCTATTGTGTTTTTAACTCACAAAAATACTCAAATTTGACTACAAACACTTAACTTTGCAGCGAAAATTATGTTGTATTAAGGAAATATACTTTTAAATTTATGTGGGTACTTATTATAATTTTGGTATTGTTCGGACTGGCTCTTATGATTACAACTTATTTCAGCCGAAGAAACAAAAATGAAGAAACTGAAATCAAGATCAATGAAGATGGAGAGTGCTGTGGAGCGCATGAAGTTTGCGACCGCGAAAGCTTGTTGAGTGCTGACGTTCAAATTGAATATTTCGACGATGAAAATCTTGATGTGCTTGCCGATGTGCAGCCCGAAAAATTCACCGACGATCAGTTCAATCAATTATCCGATGTGTTTTTCACACTGAGAGAAAGTGATGTTGCCGCATGGCTTCGAAGCCTGCAAATACGCAGAATTCAGCTTCCGCTCGAATTGAGGGAACAGGCATTGCTGATTGTAAGCGAACGCAGGGGACTATAATTGTGTTTCGGAAGTAGCTTTTCGGGTACTCTTTCTGATCAGAAAACCCAGAAATATGCACACAATTCCGCTTACTATTCCCAGCCAAAGTGTATCAGCCGTGCCTATTGTTTCAATATCTACGACCTTAACTCCATTAAATTTAAGATAATAGAACACTACGGCTACAGAATTATTCAAAAAATGAGCAATAATTGGTACCCACAGGCTACCACTCCATAGCAGCAGATAACCGAAAAAAGCGCCAAGCAACATACGTGGGAAAAAACCGTAGAACTGCATATGTATTGCGCTGAATATAAAGGCGGTCATCCATATTGCAAAAAACGCCCCTTTCCAGTCGGAAAAAAGTCGTTGAATGGCTCCTCTAAAAAAAAGTTCTTCGCCCAATGCAGGCACTACGGCCACTAAAAATACATTAAATAGCAGTGCTTCGAGCGAATGAACGTTAAGCATTTTCTCAGTGAGTATTGCAATCTGAGCTTCGGACGACTGCATCATTTTCTCAATTTCCGATAGTGACTCCGGAAGAACAATCTGCTGATTTAACCACGAGAGCAGATTAATAAAAGGAATGGCAACCAACATAAAAACAACTACATACACTACCGTTGTCCATCGAAGCGTTGACTTCAGTTTTAAAAACTCAAATGCATTTTCGCTCCACAAAAAAGCCACTACAAAAGGAGGAACTACAAACAGCCCCACCGATTGAATCAACTGCATAACTTTCACGTTCGACATATCATTCATATCGTTAGTTGTAAAAAGTACAGTCACCAACAATGTAGCTATCATTACGAAAGCAAAAACAGCTATCAATTGAAGCAGCTTTCCCAAAACCCCTGAATCTTTAAAAATCCCTTGAATCATTTTTTTTAATATTTAATTACAACAACAACTATTCATACAAAAAAAACTCCCATCGCCCAACGACAACAGAAGTTTTAGTTTGTTTGACCTTAATGGCATTAAGCTCTTGGTCTTGCTTCTTTAACTACCATCGTCCGTCCGTCGAAATCAGCTCCGTTTAATTCTTCGATTGCTTTTGCAGCAGCCACATCATCGGCCATTTCTACAAACGCAAATCCTTTCGATTTTCCGGTTTCGCGGTCCTTGATAATTTTGCAAGAGTCAACTTTACCATACGTTGCCAAAACTCCCAAAAGATCGTTTTCACGAACTTTGTAACTTAGGTTACCTACATAAATGTTCATAAAATAAATAAATAAAAAAATTGGTTATAAATAAATAGTTTTCAAGAACAGCATAAACAAACGAGGGTTAAAAGAAATCTGTTCACAAAAGAAAAGACAGGAATAACCAAACGAGAGGAATACAGTATCTTAACGTTTACAAAGAAAACCAATTAATTTTAATTTCACAACAAATTATCAAAATTTATTCTAATTAACCCAAATTTATGTTGAATTACGAACAATAACAAGATAAAATGTTACATTATGATAATATTTATACAGAAAATTATTCCCTCACCTGCCCTTCTCCTTTTACTATCCATTTATACGAACACAATTCATCTAGCCCCATTGGGCCACGGGCGTGCAACTTCTGAGTGCTAATACCTATCTCGGCACCCAACCCAAACTGAGCACCATCAGTAAATGCTGTGGACACGTTTGTATACACACATGCCGCATCTACCATTTTTTCAAAAACCTGCACAGTCTCTTGGTTCTCGGTCACAATACATTCACTGTGTTTCGAACTATACATCGAAATATGCTCTATCGCCTCATGGATATCAACCACTGTTTTTACCGACATTTTATAATCGAGAAACTCAATGCCATAACTTTCGGCTGTTGCTTTTTGAAGTAAAGCAGTCGGATAATGTCCTTCTAATGTCTCAAAAGCTTTTTCATCCGCATAAATCACCACATTTTTATCTGCCAGCATTTGACACAAAACAGGTAAATCCAATAATCGCTTTTCGTTTATCACCAAACAATCCAATGAATTACAAACACTTACGCGCCTTGTCTTTGCATTAAAAATGATGTATTTTCCCTTTTCCACATCTCCAAATTCATCGAAATAAGTATGGCAAATACCAGCACCGGTTTCAATCACCGGGATACGGGAATTGTCGCGCACAAAGTCTATCAGGCCTTTTCCTCCACGTGGAATAATTACATCCACATACCCAACCGCATTCATAAGTTCTGCAGTAGCCTCGCGACCGGCGGGAAGCAAAGTCACAATATTTTTATCGAGACCAAACTTTTCGAGCACCGACTGTATCACCTTCACAATTGCCAAATTTGAGTTGTAGGCATCAGTTCCCCCTTTGAGCACACATGCATTTCCCGATTTCAAACAAAGCGAAAAAACATCGAAACTTACATTGGGACGCGCTTCGTAAACAACTCCTACCACTCCGAAAGGAACCGAAATTTTTGTAATTGTCATTCCATTGGGACGTTCGGTCGATCTCAACACCTTCCCAAGAGGCGATGGCAGCGAAGCAACATTGCGAATATCCGAAGCAATTCCCTCGATGCGTTCCACACTGAGCAAAAGTCTATCATACATCGGATTACTTTTCTCCATCAGGGCTAAATCCTTTGCATTTTCAGCAATAATCTCCGACGATTTCAGCACTGCTTCATCAGCCAATGCCAATAAAATCTGACGAAGCAAATCGTCGCTTACAAGTTGTAGAGAACGCGATGCTTTATGCACAGCTTTTCCCCAGCTATTGATATTTGATTGTAAACTCATCTCCTAAAATTTACTGTTTTTGTTGATTTTCAACCAACTGTTATATTGTTTAAGCACATTCATTATATCGACAAAATCGATTGACTTATCAAGTTGAGCTACAAACTGAGCATCAAAATCATAAGCAGCAAGTAAAGCGCTAAGCTGCTTATACTGTTTTGTCTTTTCCACTTTTACAATCCCATTAGTGGGGCTGTATAAATAATAAATCGTGTATTGCAGCCATTTATCGGGAACACTTATCAATCCGGTATTCGGATCCACAATCACATTCCTGTAAAGCTGATAATTTGCATCGCTGTACAAAAGACACAAGAACTGACTCCTCTTCTTTTCAGAAACTACTATGCTTTTGTAATTCAGCGTAAAGCGACTAAAATGATATTGAGTCGATTTATATTGAAACGAAAAACCCTGAAGAGATTCGGGATAATAAGTCACAAAATCAGAAGCTGCTTTCTCCCTGAAAATTACTCCAAAATAAAAAGAACTTGTTTCAGTACCGTTCATATTAAAACTTCCCTTTATCCTACCGAACGAACTCACTTTAATTTCGCCCCAAACCGTATCGGAGCTATTTTTTATAATATAGCCAGGTACATTGGCTGCACCAAGCGAAAAGCTGAATGTCAGCATCATTAATAACGAAACGAATAAATTTTTCAATGCTGTAGGGGTTTATAATTCTTCAATAATCCGTTCAATAAAGTCACTACTTTTCTTTTCAAAATCCATCTTCATCTGATCAAGGTACTTTTCGATGAATTTCTCTGATCTAAGACTAAAATCCCTGTATGCTGTATCAAAACTGTAGGTATAACGATCGGCTTTTATCTCCGTACCCTCCTGTGTAATCCGATAAGCAAAAACAAATTCCTGGTCGTCGATACGAATGGTTTCGCTGAAATTATAGGTATAAAATACTAAACCATAGATAATTGTTCCGCTATTTGCATACGTAAAACGTGCTGGTACTTTGACTAACGAAATCTCAATTTTCTTGTTTCCAAGGTGCTTTTCCAGTTTGAATTCATTTGCTTTCTCAATCAGAATCCCGGCAAATAAATTACTGAAATACATCGTATTGATTTCACAGTTCGTATCTTTATTCCACATCCAAAAAAAGATAGCCGGAATGACAAAAGATTTTCCTTTTTTCACAACGACAACAGCATCCGACTTCTTCAAGGAATCGGTGTTAAGCAACAAAATGTCTGTATTTACTGTTTTGGGCGTCCTTATTTCATTTCCTACTTTTGCCTCAACCAGTTCAGCTATTTTTTTATTGGACAAGCAGCTTTGAAATAATAGAATTGAAATTAAAATAAAAACAAGTTTCAAAAATCTCAAATTCATATATTAGTAATTTTAAGCATTTTATTTTATTCAATGTACAAATAATCGCAATGCACCAAGGGTCTCTGATTTTTCTTACCTATCAGTTCACGTGCTTTTACACTGTCGTACTGCACTTTACCTACCCCCAGCAAATGACCGCTTTGATCTAAAATTTTCACAATATCATCCTTTTCAAATTCACCTTCAATCCTTGTGGCTCCTATTGGCAACAAACTTACCGCATTTTCGCCGGAAAGCGCTTTAGCTGCATTCTCGTTCACATGAATTTCTCCTTTTGCAAAGCCCTGACTGTGAGCAATCCATTTCTTCACGCTCGACACTCCTTCAGTCGAGGCAACAAAACGGGTACACACCACATCTTCGTTCCTGTCCAGCAATCGGATTAAGATATTTTCAGTTTTTCCATTGGCAATAAGAACATCAATTCCTTCGTCGGCAATTTTACGTGCAATTGTTGTTTTTGTTCCCATTCCACCACGTCCAAATGCTGATTTAGTTGTCTGTATATAATCTGAAATATCCTGCCCTTTTTCAATCAGCCGAATTACTTTCGATGCAGTGTCGGCGGGTGAACCGTTGTAGATTCCATCAATATTACTCAGAATAATCAAGGCCTCCATGTCCATCATCGATGCAATCAGACCCGAAAGCTCATCGTTATCAGTAAACATCAACTCCGACACCGAAACCGTATCATTTTCATTTACAATAGGTATCACATTATTATCCAACATCACCCTCATACAATTCCGTTGATTTAAATAATGACGACGGCTTCCGAAATTTTCTTTCATCGTCAGCACCTGACCCACTGTAATCCCATGATCGCGAAACAAATCCCAGTAATGATTGATTAACTTGGCCTGACCGACGGCAGAAAAAAGCTGTCGCTGATCCACCACATCCATTTTTTTGTTCAGACCCAGAATGCTTCGACCCGAAGCAACGGCTCCCGACGAAACGATTACAATCTCAACTCCTCTTTTGTGCAACACTGCAATCTGATCCACGAGCGCTGACATCCGTGTTATATCCAACGTTCCATCAGGACGCGTAAGCACATTGCTTCCAATCTTTACAGTTATTTTACTGAATTTCATCACTATTAGTATCTACAATTTTTTATTTGCGATTGATTCGAAGAAACAGGAAGTATCATTGCTCAGCATATACTACATTCAATAAAGTAGTCCCAACGGCATAAAGCGTGTTTTTATCAATATTTTCCATTGTATCGTTGGTGGTATGCCAATAAGCCCCAAAGCCACTGTCTGTGTTCGGGTCGTACTGAATAATATCGATGCTCGGGATGTTGGCCATTTTATTTACATACAAATGATCATCGGTCACCGCACCGCCCTGAGCATTTACAAAATACTGACCAAAGCCAAGCTTTTCGGCTGCCGACCAAACTTTATTCACTACATGAGCAGCATAATACATCGAAATCTGCTCTTTATAAAAAGTAGCACCCGGAGCTCCAACCATATCGAGTAAAATACCATATTTTGCTGTATATCCTTTTACATGCGGATTTTTACTCCAATATTGTGTACCCAAACACCATGAATCTTCAACATTTCCTTTATAACTTTCGGGCGCTCCATAATCCTCTGCATCGAAAAATGCAATATCCACCCCTGTATTTGGATGTTGTAAGCCAAATTGCCTTGCCATTTCGAGCAAAACGCCAACTCCACTCGCACCATCATTGGCGCCATCAACTGCTTGTCGATGTTTCGCCGGATCCGGGTCATTGTCACTCCACGGACGTGAATCCCAATGTGCAAAAAGCAGAATGCGATTTTCATTCTCAATATTATAAGAACCAATAATATTTACAGCATTCAACCGACTCCCATCAAAAGTGGTAAGCGCAACTTTTTGTTGCGTCACGACAGCTCCAAAACTTTTAAGACTTTCAGACAAATATGCTGCACACAGTTCATGGGCTTTTGTGTTCGGAACTCGTGGTCCGAAATCAACCTGATGTTTCACATAATTATACGCAGAATCAGCAATAAACATCGGCACATTCACGCTCTGAACCTCCATAGCTGCTGTTTGAGTTTGAGCTGCCTTATTGCAGCTTGAAAACACAAAAATGACAAGCAGAAAAATGTATATTTTTTTCATATTTAATCAAATGAACTACAAAGATATAAATAATTTAATGTTTTCCACTGATGTTATTAACGCATTCTGTCGTTTAGATAGCATTTTCTTTTTACTGGTTGAACGCTTCAATTATATTTGAAATTTGAATGAAATATTTTTTATATTTGCAAAATAAAAAATGTAACTTTTTTCTATACTTTTGAAATTGCAAACAAAATGATTAATTCTTTTATTTTTGTTATAAATGAATATTCATATCTAATCAACTGAATAATTAGATATTATATCTATTTTAAACGATTCAAGCACTTGAAAAAAAAATAGAAAATCGTCAAAAACAGGTTGTAAAACATATTTTTTCACTTGTAAGCATCGAAATTTCGCTGTTTCTTTGCAACCGTTAACTAAACAACACAATCTTTTTTATACCTTAAAAAACTAATACCTATTGAAACGCGGGACTTTGTGAAAAGTCCCGCGTTTTTTTTGTTCAAATAGTTAAAATTGCACAAATTTACATTTCTGTGCATAGTCAAGTTGCTGTTTCGATAAAAACTGCTATTTTTGCGACTGCTAAATCAAAACATCAAGTAAAAAAAATTACAAACTAATATATTAACTAAATAATACGCTTATGAGTTTTAAAATTGTAGTTCTTGCCAAACAAGTGCCCGACACCCGGAACGTAGGTAAAGATGCGATGAAAGCCGATGGGACGGTGAACCGTGCTGCGCTTCCTGCTATTTACAACCCCGAAGACCTCAATGCACTTGAACAGGCATTACGCTTGAAATCAGAAATCGAAGGTGCAACAGTGCACGTACTCACCATGGGACCCGCACGCGCAGCCGAAATTATTCGCGAAAGCATGTATCGTGGCGCCGATGGAGGTTACCTGTTAAGCGGACGTGAGTTCGCAGGTTCCGATACGCTGGCTACTTCGTACGCACTGGCTTGCGCCATTCGTAAAATGGGTAAAATCGACATTATTCTTTGTGGTCGTCAGGCAATCGACGGCGACACAGCACAGGTTGGCCCGCAGGTGGCTGAAAAATTAGGCTTACCACAAATTACCTATGCAGAAGAAATTCTCAACTGCTCTAACAATACAATTACTGTAAAACGTCGCCTCGAACGTGGCATTGAAGTAGTAAAAGGTTCGCTGCCAATGCTTATTACAGTAAATGGTTCGGCAACTAATTGCCGTCCACGCCATGCAAAACTTACCCTCAAGTACAAACATGCCGCCACTCCTACCGAAAAACAGGAATCAGGTTCAGATTATACCGATTTGTACAGCTCACATCCCTACCTGAATATCAACGAATGGGGAGTTAGTGATATTGAGCACGATATTCAATGGTTAGGACTTTCGGGTTCACCCACCAAAGTAAAGCAGATCGAAAACGTAGTTTTTACGGCCAAAGAAAGTAAGCGCATGAACGCTTCGGATCTGGAAATTGAAGATTTAATGAAGGAATTAATTGCTAACCACACGATTGGGTAAAACCCCTCTAAATCTCCCCAAAAGGGGAGACTTTTTGAAGATAGTGTCATTTAATTATAACTAAATTAACGCACCTCCCGCGTAATTTCCCCCTTTAGGGGAATAAAAGGGGGCTTTAAAATGAATAACATAATTGTATATATCGAAATAGAAGACGGCATTGTAGGCGATGTTAGTCTTGAGCTGCTCACCAAAGGTCGCTCTTTGGCGGATCAGCTAAAATGCAAGCTCGAAGCGGTTGCCGCAGGTTATCAGCTCGACAAAATTGGCGGGCAGATTTTCCCATATGGCGTTGATACGCTTTATTTGGCCGACGACAAACGCCTGGCTCCTTACACCACTTTACCACATACTTCATTGCTGGTAAATCTTTTCAAAGAAGAAAAACCTCAAATTGCCCTGATGGGAGCTACTTCTATCGGTCGCGATTTAGGTCCGCGTGTTTCATCAGCTTTGTTCAGTGGACTTACAGCCGACTGTACTTCGCTCGAAATTGGAACTTACGAAGATAAAAAAGCCGGAAAAACATACGAAAATCTGTTGTATCAGATTCGTCCCGCATTTGGAGGAAACATCGTTGCAACTATTGTGAATCCCGATTGCCGTCCGCAAATGGCAACAGTTCGCGAGGGTGTAATGAAAAAAGAAATCCGCGATGCAAAATTTGCCGGAAAAACAAAAAAACTGGAAGTAGCTAAATATATTTCAGATACTGATTTTGTGATTGAGGTGATTGAACGCCACATGGAAAAATCGAAAGTAAATCTGAAAGGTGCCCCAATTGTTGTAGCAGGAGGTTACGGAATGGGAAGTGCCGAAAATTTCAAAATGCTTTACGATTTGGCTGCTGTTCTCGGTGGCGAAGTGGGTGCTTCACGTGCCGCAGTTGACTCAGGCATGGCCGAACACGAACGTCAGATTGGTCAGACAGGAACAACCGTTCGCCCAAAACTGTACATTGCGTGCGGTATTTCGGGTCAAATCCAGCACATTGCCGGCATGCAGGAAAGCGCTATGATTATTGCCATCAACAGCGATCCTCATGCTCCTATCAACCAGATTGCCGATTACGTAATCACTGGCACTGTGGAAGAAGTAATTCCAAAAATGATTCAATATTACAAAAAAAACAGCAAGTAATTTACAATGTACGATTTACAATGTACGATTGGCAACAAAATCATTAGTAAAATTGTAAATAGTAAATGAAAAAATAGTAAATAAATATATGAACTACTTTAGTAACAATCCGGCTTTAAAGTTTCAGTTAACGCATCCGTTGATGCAAAAAATTGTGACGCTCAAGGAGCAAAACTTTGCCGACAAAGATAAATATGATTATGCATCGCGCGATTTTGAAGATGCAATAGACAATTACGAAAAAGTGCTTGAAATTATCGGTGAGATTTGTGCCGATGTCATTGCACCTAATGCCGAAAGCGTTGACCATGACGGACCGCTGGTGCTTAACAACCGCGTACAATATGCCCGCGGCACACAGGAAAACCATGATGCGCTGGCTCAAGCCGGTCTTTACGGGATGGCTTTGCCACGTCAGTATGGCGGTTTAAATTTCTCGATGGTTCCCTACGTAATGGGTGGCGAAATGGTTTCGCGTGCCGATGCTGGCTTTGCCAACATCTGGGGATTGCAGGACTGCGCCGAAACTATTGCCGAATTTGCCGACGAAGATATCAAAGCAGAATTTTTACCCCGCGTTTGCGAAGGACAAACCTGCTCGATGGACTTAACAGAGCCTGATGCTGGTTCGGATTTACAAGCCGTACAGCTTAAAGCTACGTACAGCGAAAAAGATGGCGTTTGGTATCTGAACGGTGTTAAACGTTTCATTACCAATGGAGATGCACAAATTAAACTCGTGTTGGCACGTTCGGAAGAAGGTACCAACGACGGACGTGGTTTGTCGTATTTCGTAGCCGACAACAAACACGACGACACCGTGAAAGTGCGCCGCATCGAGAACAAATTGGGTATCAAAGGTTCACCAACCTGCGAATTGGTTTTCACAAACACACCTGCCAAATTAGTTGGAGCGCGCCGCATGGGCTTGATTAAATACGTAATGTCGTTGATGAATGGCGCTCGTTTGGGCGTTGGCGCTCAATCGGTAGGCGTTTCGCAAGCCGCTTACGACGAAGCCATTGCCTATGCCCGCGACCGTCGCCAGTTCGGAAAAGCAATTATCGAGTTTCCCGCTGTTTACGAAATGATATCGATGATGAAAGCCAAACTGGATGCTACACGCGCTTTGCTTTACGAAACAACCCGTTTTGTGGACGTATATAAAGCCTACGAAAGTCTCGAAGCGACACGCAAACTAACTCCGGAAGAGAAAGCCGATTACAAAGAATATCAGAAACTTGCAGATGCATTTACGCCTGTACTGAAAATGTTCTCGAGCGAATTTGCCAACCAAAATGCTTACGATAGCATTCAGGTACACGGAGGATCAGGCTTTATGAAAGATTATGCCTGCGAACGTATTTATAGAGATGCACGCATCCTTACTATTTACGAAGGAACTTCGCAGTTACAGGTTGTAGCAGCTATCCGCCACGTAACCACAGGCTCCTATCTGAAACAAATCCGTCATTACGAAACTCTACCCATCAACCCTGAGTTTGACTCATTGCGCAAACGTCTTATCAGCATGACGACCCTTTTTGAAAACTCAACAACACGCGTAGTTGAAACTAAAAATCAGGAATACCTGGACTTCCAGGCTCGACGGTTGGTCGAAATGGCAGGTCACATTATGATGAGTTATCTGCTTATTTTGGATGCCACCCGCGACACCGAAGATTTGTTCCGTAAATCGGCTGAAATCTATCTTAAATTTGCCGAAGTGGAAGTGCGTAAACATGCTACCTACATCAAAACTTTCGAAGTTGAAAATGTAGATATTTATAAAGTGTTGTAAAACAATTTGACTCTTTTAAAAACTAAAACCTCCCGGCGAATGTATTTTCGTCGGGAGGTTTTTTTGAAAAAATACAAGTTTGTGAAAAAAATAATTTTTATCTTTGAAGCCTGATTTACAAAGGATCACTTTTCCCAAATGTAATTTCGAAAACCAATAAGCAAAATGGACCTGCATTTTTTCTCAACACAAGATGAGTTTCGAAAATGGCTCATGGAGCATTATACAACTGCGCAGGAGCTCTACGTTGGTTTTTACAAAATAAGTTCGAAAAAACCATCCTTGAGCTGGTCGGAGTCGGTGGATCAGGCCTTGTGCTTTGGCTGGATCGATGGCGTTCGCCGTTCCATCGATCCAGAAAGCTACTGCATTAGGTTCACACCGCGCAAAAGCAATAGCGTGTGGAGCGATATAAACATAAAAAAGTTGAAGAGCTTACGAAAGCAGGATTGATGACTACCGAAGGCCTCAAAGCGTTCAGCCTGAAGAAAGACAGCAAGTCCGGCATTTATTCGTACGAAGATGAACATGGAGGTTTTGATACGAATTTCGAGAACCTGTTTAAAGAAAACAAAATAGCTTGGGAGTTTTTCTCAAGACAAGCGCCATCGTACAGAAAAGCAGTTACAAACTGGATCATGAGCGCCAAACAGGAATCAACGCGACAGGCAAGACTTGAAAAAACAATAAACGCCAGCGAACAGCAAAAACGATTAACGTAAACAATATAAAAATTGGCCATGAGCGAAATACAACTATTGCGGGATGCCGGTATCACTCCGACTATGGATGTTTTAGAAAATATTACAGGGAAAGAGATTTTTTCGATCTACAAAAAACTGTATACAACAATCACCAGTCCTGAATTCGACTTAAACCTTGAATGGAAGTACTATAACGATGGGAAAGCATGGCTCTGTAAAGTGAGTTATCGAAAGAAAACTGTTTTTTGGCTTTCGGTATGGGATACAGGAATAAAAACAAGTTTCTATTTTACTGAAAAGACACGTCAGGGCGTTTTAGAATTAACGATAAGCGATGAAATAAAAGAGCGCTTTACAAAAGCCACATCGATAGGAAAACTCATCCCTCTTTCAATAACAATTCTCAACGAAGCGCATCTTTCGGATCTGAGAAAGATCATTGATTACAAAAAAAGGTTGAAATAGCTACTTAGAAAAAAGCGGTATTATCAATATGCATTAAAACAAAATCTCCTTGATAATTAAGGAACTATCAAGGAGAAATCAGTTTAATCAAGTGACCGCGACAGGATTCAAACCTGTAACCCCCACATCCGTAGTGTGGTACTCTATTCAGTTGAGCTACGCAGCCATGTACATTGCTTTAGCGGGCACAAAGATAAGACTATTTTTCGTTTTTACAAAAGGAAATTAGATTTTTTCGACAATAAAAACATCATCCATCAGAAATTCAGACAAATACAAGTATTATTTTTTTTGATCCGTCAAGCATCTGTAACCCTTCCTTCAAATTGAAATGCAGCTTGCTTAAGCCAATACAAAGTCCAATTGCTTTTTATCCAGATTAGCACGCGCTACACGCACCTTAATTTCATCACCAAGCTGGTATCGCTTGTGATAGCGTCGTCCGACAAGGCAATAATTTTTATCATCGAAAGTATAATAATCGTCATCCAGATCGCGGATAGGAATCATGCCTTCGCATTTATTTACAATAATTTCGACGTAAATTCCCCATTCTGTAACTCCCGAAATAACACCTTCAAAGTCCTGTCCTATGTATTGCGACATAAATTCAACCTGTTTGTATTTAATGGAAGCACGTTCGGCATTCGAAGCCAATTGCTCCATATCCGAACTATGTTTACAAAGTTCCTCGTATTCTTTCTGACTTACATTTTTGCCCCCGTTGTTGTATTGATCGAGAAGTCGGTGCACCATCATGTCGGGATAACGCCTGATAGGCGAAGTAAAATGGGTATAAAAATCGAAAGCCAATCCGTAATGTCCGATGTTTTCGGTGGAATAAATTGCTTTTGCCATCGATCGGATCGCAAGGGTTTCGATCAGATTTTGTTCTTTCTTTCCCTGCACCTCGTCGAGCAAATGATTGATGGCACCCGAAACCGCTGAACTTTTCCCTGACGTTTTCATATTGTATCCAAAACGCTTAATAAAAACCGAGAAGTTCTGTAATTTATCCGGATTTGGCACATCGTGTATTCTGTAAACAAATGTTTTGGCTTTTAAGCCTCTACCAGGTTTCCCTATATGCGTTGCAGCTGTTTTATTGGCAAGCAACATAAATTCCTCTATCAACTTATTTGCATCTTTTTGTTCTTTAAAAAAGACAGAGGTAGGTTTTCCATTTCCATCAATTTCGAAACGAACTTCTACTCTGTCAAAGGCAATTGCTCCGGCTGCAAAACGTTTGTTCCGAAGAATTTTAGCCATACGGTCAAGGGTCAGAATTTCGTCTTTAAGATCGCCTTCGCCGGTTTCAATTACCATTTGCGCTTCTTCATAGGTAAATCGCCTGTCGCTGCAAGTCACCGTTTTGGCTATTTCATAATGCTTCACTTCAGCCTCATCAGTCATCTGAAAAAGAACTGAATAAGTCAGTTTCTCCTCATTGGGACGCAATGAGCAAATTCCATTGGACAAATGCTCGGGAAGCATTGGAATGGTACGATCCACAAGGTAAACCGAGGTAGCACGCTCCTGCGCTTCTCTGTCGATAATGCTTCCTGGACGCACATAATGAGTCACATCTGCAATGTGAACCCCCACTTCCCAAAGTCCGTTTTCGAGTTTACGCAACGAAAGCGCATCGTCGAAATCCTTAGCATCGCGCGGGTCAATGGTAAAGGTAGTGACACCGCGTAAATCGATGCGCCTGGCCACCTCTTCAGACGTAATCCCGGCATCGATATGATCGGCAGCAGCTTCAACGTCGGCAGGATATTTATAAGGCAAACCATATTCAGCAAGAATAGCGTGCATTTCTGTCGTATTGTCACCTTTATCACCTAAAACATCAATAACTTCGCCTACAGGATTTTTTAGATTTGGTTCCCATTCCATCAACTTTACTATTGCCTTTTGTCCGTTTTTACCACCATTCAATTTACTTTTCGGTATAAAAATGTCGTTGGTCATCACCTTGTTATCCGAAATAAGAAAAGCGAAATTATCAGAAACCTCGAGAATACCGACGAAGGTATCTTTGGCTCGCTTGATGATTTCAACCACTTCGCCTTCGGGCATTTGTCCTTTTCGACCAGCATAAAGAAAAACTTTCACCTTATCGTTCAGCAAGGCGTGATTGGTTTTACGTTCGGGGATAAAAACATTTTCTCCTCCATCGTCGGGGATCAGATAGGTTTTCACACCCTGACGATCGATGACTCCGGTAATATAGCCACCACGCGAATTAACTTTGAACTTTCCACGCGAAATTTCAATCAAAAACTCCTCGTCGAGCAACTCGTACAACAGTTGATTTATAAAAATACGTTGAGATTCGGATTTGATATTCAGCAGCGTGGAAACTTGCTTGTAGTCGAATGTTTTTTCCGTGTTTTCGTTAAATACATTGATAATATTGCGTACCAATTCCGATTTACGGACACGTGTACTGCTGTTTTCTTTTCGATTGCGTTTTTTTGACATGGTTTCAAGTTTTTATTATATGCTGTGCAGAAAATATAAATAATTCAACATTGCAAGCTGCAATGCCAATTATGAAATAAGTGGAATCTGGTGCGTACGTTTTGCTCAGGGTACAACACAGAAATTATTAAAAATATAACAACTTTAAAATGTTCAATGTTCAAATGCAATGAACTTTATAAATGAATATCAAATTATTTCCACTGAATATTTTTTGCTTTAGAGCCCATTCGGCCAAAGGTAAGCAAAAACAATGTAACGAGCGGCAATACAATATCGAAAATCGGCAACATAAAAACATATTTCCGACCATCGAAATGTTTCGACGAACGATTGATCACAACCATCTGCACCACTAAACGTACCAGCAACAAAACCACTGCCACTATCATTGTTGTTAAACCACCAAAAAACATTGATAGCAGAAAACAAGTGTAAAACAAACCCCGCGTAACAGGCTCCAGCGAAAGCCGAAACCTACTTTGTGCTTTATAAAACGAAGCCACCGACAAATGACGTTCTTTCTGGAAATACCAATCTCTGAATCTGCTATTTGGTTCTGACCAGGTAATGCTATCGGGAGCAATTTCGACCTTTGTATTAAAGCCGTTGGCAGCACGGTTGACCATTAAATCATCGTCGCCCGAACGAAGATTGAGATTCGATGCAAACCCTTTGTTGCGGAAAAACACATCTTTGCGATAAGCCATATTTCGACCCACACCCATATAAGGCTTACCGGCAAGGGCAAAACCCATATACTGAAGGGCTATAAACAATGTATCGTAAGTTATCAGGCGATTTACAAAACCCTTTTTCTTCATGTAAGCCCCATAACCGAGTACAAATTCAACATCAGGACTAAAATTACGTGCAACGCGCGAAATCCATGTTTTGTCCTCGGGCATACAGTCGGCATCGGTAAAAAGCAGCCAATCATGTTTGGCCGCTTTAATGCCAAGTGTTAAAGCCAGCTTTTTGGTACTCAAATTTGTAACACCTACAGGAACGAAGGTGCTGCGCAAATTGGCATTTATTTTTTTTAAATCCGTCAGCAGATCCTCTGTTTCGTCGGTCGAACCATCGTTCACCACTATCACTTCAAAGTGGGGATACTCCTGTTGCAACACAAAAGGAAGGTATTTCCGAAGATTATCAACTTCGTCCTTGGCACAAATAATAACGGAAACAGGAGGTTGCGCGGCTTGAAATGTAACTTTGCCTTTGTCTATCCCTGATTTTAATCGCATTACCCCATGTATATAGCGGACGTAAAAATAAATCTGATAGATAAATACCAACAACAACAACCCGACAACAACTAATTCAATCAATGAAAATTCAACACCATAAAAACTCATCGCAATAAATTTTGGTTCAATAATTTAGCCGAAAAAATAATTTAAAAAAAAATCAAGTGCAAAGTTAGCATTTTTATTCTTTTATGTTTACATTTTTTTGAAGTATCATTTTTAAGTTCTACATCTAAAATGGAGGAATGAGAATAATACAATGTCACAATAAGGAACCAGCAACGCGCCGCACACCTTCTTTTAATAAATGGCAAATACTTACAATTTTCGAAACTGAGGTAAGTAATTGATATTATTTATTGATATGTTTTTTAATTTCGACCTCTCCCTAATTAACTCCCTTCGGTCGTTGACCGTTGGTTCCCTCTCCCGAGGAGAGGGACTTGTCGAGTGAAAAAATAGAACGAATCTCATAGAATGTGCTGCTCTGTCCCCTTTCTCCTTGGGAGAACCAACGGTCAGCGTAGCTAAAGGGTTAGGGATAGAGGTCTATTCTGTTGAAATTAATCTATAAGGATCAGTTTAACAAACATATCAACAATTATTACCATATACTTATTTAATTGCAATTGCATAAAAAATGTCGCCAACAATATTATTTTTTAGACACAATGCTGTTCTTTTCTCAAAAAATCAGTGAATTATACAACATACTTATGGCACAGTGTAAGAATTCCGACACAAAAACTTATCATCTTTGTATAAAAACAAATTACACCAAACGGATGCCGTTCAGACGGAACGGATTTAATAAGAACTAAAAAAAACAATTAAGCAAGTAATAATAGTTAACGATCTGTTTCCCAAAAGTAAAATTCAGATAAACAGTCTAGTATCTCATAACTATTTACTTGTAACAATTTATTTCCTTATGAAAAAACTAAAAGTGATCTTATTTTTTATATTCATGGCACTCATCACCATTGGATCAAGTTCATGCATTGTACGTACGCACGAAAATCAGGGACGACACAGAGGGTGGTACAAAAACAATAACCGCCACAACAAAAAAGTCTATGTAATTCAGGACAACAATCACAAACAAGCTAAAGCACACCATCAGAAAAGTTCAAAAAAAAATAAATCGAACAAAAACCATTGGGACGCCCGAAAGTAGTAAAACCATTTAAAAACAAAATATCATGTCATATAAACCAGAGACAAAGCACCTGACTGTTGTAGGATTTGCAGGACAGAAAAACAGCTCGGCCTACGCAAAAGCGGGCAAAAAAAACATAGTAAAAGCAAAAGAGAAGATTGTTGATGCCGGAAATGACTTTAACTCCGCATTATCAAAAACAATTGAAAATTTCAAAGCCGAGTCAATAGAGAAGATTAATAATATCGATAGTAAGATTGTCGAATTTAAAGAAAAAACATTGAATACCGGCAACGAAATCGGCGCAATCTACAAAGATGAAATCATCCGCCTCGAACATTCAAAAACAACTTTGCTAACAAAATTAGAGGAGTTAAAAGATGAAGGAGATGACAAATGGGAAGATTTTAAAACCGAATTCGTGAACGACCTGGAAGGGTTTAATAAAGCCATTAAAGACTTTGTAGAAAATTTCAAAAAAGATTGACATCTCTTTGTTCATAACCGAACCTAACAATTCAAGTTCCGATCATCTGCTGGAGCATATCCTCGACAAGTAAATGCAGAAATAGTAATAAATAAAATTATGATAAAAGTAAAAAAAGAAGGCATTATCCTCGAGAAAAGAGATGTTGAATTCGAAAATGCAGGTGTACTCAATCCTGCCATTATAAAGGAAGGCGATAGTGTGCATATATTTTACCGGGCAGTAAGCACAGGCAATCATTCCACCATTGGCTATGCACGTTTGGATGGTCCATTGCACGTGGCCGAACAATGGGACGAACCTTTTATTTCCCCTGAATCGGATTACGAATCGCAGGGAGTAGAAGATCCTCGTATCGTAAAAATTGATAAGCTTTATTATATGAGCTACACCGGTTACGATGGCATTAATGCTCGTGGTGCGCTTGCTACTTCTGTCGATCTGAAAACATTCAAAAAACGTGGAATTATTGTGCCGCCTATTACTTATTCAAAATTTGTGTATTGGGCCGAAACTACAGGCAAAGTAAACGAAAACTATTACCGCAACCACAAATTCTATTATCAGGAAGCCGATCCTGATAAATTAATGGTTCTTTGGGATAAAAACGTTGTGTTTTTTCCACGGCGTATCAATGGAAAATTAGTATTTCTTCATCGCATTCGTCCTGGCATTCAGATCGTGTCGGTGACAAGCCTCGACGAACTTACAAAAGACTTTTGGAAAGGTTATTTCCCTGTTTTTCACGAGCACATTGTTATGGATCCGATTTATAAACATGAATCCGATTATATTGGAGGAGGTTGCCCGCCCATCGAAACTGAAAAAGGCTGGATACTTATTTATCATGGTGTGGAATCAACCGAACGTGGTCTGGTATATTCGGCTTGCGCGGCTTTACTCGATCTTGAAAATCCCGCAAAAGAACTAGCCCGATTGCCTTATGCGTTATTTTCGCCCGAATATGTGTGGGAACGCAGAGGCGAAGTAAACAATGTGGTTTTCCCAACCGGAACAGCACTATTCGGCGATAGACTTTTTATTTATTATGGTGCAGCCGACGAACGCATTGGTTGTGCATCGGTCAAACTGTCTGTATTATTGCAGGAACTCATTCAAAACATCCATGAAAATGAAAAACCTTAAACTGAAAAATAATATTGGGTCGAATAAAAGCATAGGAAGGAAATTGTTGTTTCCACCCGTATTACTGAACAACCAAACCACCTCCGAAAGCTGGTTCGAAAACAGAAGAACACAAAACAGCACCGAATTACCCGAAATACTCGTAATAAGTTCCTATCCTCCACGCGAATGCGGTATCGCTACTTATTCCGAAGATTTGATCACGGCCCTTAACAAAAAGTTTGGAACCTCCTTCAGTATTAAAATTTGCGCATTGGAGTCGGGCAAAGCAAGTTATACTTACATTCCTGAAGTTTCTTTAGTTCTCAACACATCAGATCCTGAAAGTTTTAGCGAAACAGCGGGAAAGATCAATCAGAACAACGGAATAGAAATGGTGTTGATCCAACATGAATTTGGTTTTTTTCAAGAACAAAAAAAAGCATTTATTGATTTTCTTCACCATCTCACCAAACCGGTGACGGTTGTATTCCATACTGTGCTGCCCCACCCCGATGAAGCATTAAAAAATGAGGTACAAAACATAGCCAATGCCTGCGGCGCAATTATAGTAATGACGCATTATGCCGAAACTGTGCTTACAAATCATTACGACATTCCTAATTCAAAAATAGCGGTTATTGCCCACGGAACACACCTGGTACCTCACTTGAGCAAAGATTTTCTGAAAGAAAAATACAAGCTCACCGGTAAAAAAGTGCTGACAACATTCGGCTTGTTGAGTTCGGGGAAAAGTATCGAAACTACTTTAAAAGCCTTGCCGGGTATAGCGGCCGAAATTCCGGAAGTAATGTTCCTGATCATAGGAAAAACACATCCCGAAGTTGTGAAAAACGAGGGAGAAAAGTATCGTGAACAGCTCAAACAAATGGTGGTGGATTTGGGAATAGAAAAACACGTGCGCTTTATCAACAGTTATCTGGCCCTGGATGAATTACTCGAATATCTTCAACTCACCGATATCTATCTGTTTACTTCCAACGATCCGAACCAGGCCGTGAGCGGCACTTTTGTGTATGCAATGAGTTGTAGTTGTCCTATTATTTCAACACCTATACCTCATGCCAAAGAAGTACTTACGAAAGAAACAGGTATCTTAATCGATTTTCAGAATTCGAAACAACTGGCCGAAGCAGTTTTGCGTTTGTTCAACGACGAACCGCTACTGAAAGAATTCAGCAATAACACATTACAAAAAATAGTATTTACTGCCTGGGAAAACTCGGCAGTGGCACATGCCAAACTAATGGTTTCGCAAATGGGCCGGAAACTGAAGATTGCCTACACACTGCCCGAAATAAAACTAGATCATTTAGTGAAAATGACAACCGATTTCGGTATGTTTCAATTTTGCAAAATCAATCAACCGGATGTTTCATCCGGTTTTACAATCGACGACAACGCAAGAGCGCTCATTACCGTCGCTATGCATTACGAACTCACAAAGGATAAGAATGATCTGAGGCTGATGGGCATCTACCTCAATTTTATAAAATTCTGTTTGCAACCGGGCGGTAATTTTCTGAATTACGTTGATATTGATAAGAATTTCACATCTCAAAACCATGATGTCAACCTGGATGATGCCAATGGCAGAACAGTATGGGCCCTTGGATTTCTGATTTCGAAAAAAGCGATATTGCCGGACGAATTAATTGCCACGGCAACAACGATATTCGAAAAAACACTTCCCCATATCGAAACCATTCATTCCACGCGCGCTTTGGCATTTATAATAAAGGGGTTATATTTTTACAACAAAGTAAGCATCTCCACCGAAAATGTATTGCTGTCCGAACGATTGGCCGACAGACTTGTGAATATGTACCAATTTGAATCAGCCAAAAACTGGGAATGGTTCGAAAGCTACCTGACTTATGCCAACAGCATTTTGTCCGAAGCCATGTTGTGCGCTTACCTTATCACCGGGAAAGTGAGTTACAAGCTTATTGCCGTTGAATCGTTCGACTTTTTATTGTCACATATCTTTAATAAAAACGGCATAGAAGTCATTTCCAACAAGCGCAAATTCACAAAAGGCGAAATAGCTCCTAAATTTGGTGAACAACCTATCGATGTGGCGTATACAATTCTCACTTTAAGTAAATTCTACGACGAGTTCGATGATAAAAAATACCTGCACCAACTGACAACTGCCTTCAACTGGTTTCTTGGTGAAAACAGATTGAATCAGATTATTTACAACCCCTGTACCGGTGGATGTTATGATGGACTCGAAGAACATAACATAAACCTGAACCAGGGAGCTGAATCGACGGTCAGTTATCTGATGGCTCGCATGACAGTGGAAAAATATGTCGATCTGAAACAATGATGCAAGTCCCGAATAACAAATCAGCAGTCTTCAGTACCGAAGCTGCAAACAACAATGCCTTACTATGATTTCAAAAGTTTCTTTTCTGATTGCAATGATTCTGATTGTACTTTGGATCTTCCTTTTTTTACTATTCAGCAATAGTTTGTTTGTGCATACGCTGGTGGCTTTGGCATTCCTGTCGTTAATTGTTTCGTTTGTAACACGAAATAATTAACGATGCTTGCTTAACAATTGGTCCATACATTTGTTTATAATATATTACCCTACAAAAAGATAAAAAAACAGCTGAATGAAAAAAGTGTTTTCATATTTAAAAAAAACGCTGAAAGTGACAATGTGGTTGATAATAAGTCTCGTGCTTTTATTTATCATCACAGCGGTGCTTATTCAGATCCCTGCCGTTCAGACTAAAATTGTACGTGCTGCAACTTCTTTTGTAAGCGACAAAACCCACACAAGCGTCGAAATAAAAAATGTAAGCATAGCCTTTCCTAAATCGGTAGTGCTCGAAGGGCTTTATCTCGGCGACACAAGAAAAGACACCCTTATTTATGTCGACAAAATAAAATTAAATATCGTTCTTTACGATTTAATTACCAATAAGATAACGATTAATTCCCTGGCACTCACAAAAGCATATGTGCATCTTTACAACACAAAAACTGATTCACTTTTCAACTATAACTTTCTGCTTACTGCCTTTGCCGACTCTGTTCAGCAAAAACCGGAGGACACAAAAAAACCGGCTGTCTGGACATTTTCTGTCGATAAAGTGAGTCTGAAACAAATACGTCTTCGTTACAATGATGAATTCGGAGGCATGAAGGCGGCTGCACAACTCGGAAATGCTGATCTAAAAATGAATACGCTGGATCTGCAAAATTCGGTGTATAAACTGGACCATCTACTGATCGAACAGTTGAAAGCCGATGTGCAGACAATAAAAGCATCCGATCAACAAGAGGAAGCATCTTCGGGCATACTACCAAAAATCTCTGCTTCGAATATCCGCATCAACAATTCTTCAATCACCTACAGCGATGCCGTAAGCCAACAAAAAATATTGGCGGCCATTCATCGTTTCGATCTAAAAAACGGAACAGTGGACCTCGAAAACAAAATAGTTGAGCTGGATAAAATTTATATTTCGAAAAGTGATGTACGTTATTTCACTGTCGACACCGCAACGCCTGTCGACACAACTGTACAAGTGCCGCAAATTGTTGAGAACGCCTGGAAAGTCACTGTAAAGCAAATTGAATTCAACGATAACGCCATCACTTATAAAGTAGGGAATAAACCGGCGCTGAAAAACGCCTTCGATCCCGACTTTATTCAGTTTCAGCGTTTAAATCTTTTGGCCGAAGATCTGTTTTACAGTTCGAATCTCACCAAAGCTACAATAGAGCAATTGAGCGCCGTGGATCAAAACAATTTTGCAATAACAAAATTCGAAACAGCATTCAGCATGGATCGTAATTCAATCACTGCAAGCAATATAAAAGCCGGAACATCCAACTCATCGCTCGAAGGCAATTTCAACCTTCAATATCAATCATTACAATCGCTTGCCACATCACTGGCTTTGTTACAATTGAACATCAACCTGAAGAAAGCAAGTTTTAAAAATGCCGACCTGCTCTATTTCAGTCCGCAACTAAAGGAAATGGAGTTCTTTAACAATACAAGGAATACAACTTTCATTTCGGGACAAATCAATGGCCGCGTCAATCATCTGAAAGGCAAAAACATGATTGTACGCACCGGCAAAAAAACTATACTGCGTACCGATTTCAGCATCATTGGCTTGCCCGAATTCAAGACTGCATATTTCGATTTTCCTAACCTGAAACTCGTTTCGGGCCGACAGGACATTGAAATGATAGCCGGAAAATCTGTTCCTGCATCTGTGCAGGTTCCGGAGGACATCCTGTTGCTGATCAATTTCAAAGGAAAAATGAATGCATTTGAAACAACGATAAATGCCGGTAGTACTTTCGGAGGAGCAAAAGTATTGGCAACCGTCGATGCAAATGAAAACTTCAGGGCCGACCTTGACATTTTAGATTTCGACATGGGCCGGTTGCTTAAAAACAATAAAATGTACGGACCCACATCGCTAACGGCGCTTGTGAGCGGACAGGGACTGGACACAAAAACAATGAAGGCGAAAATATCGGCTGATGTGTCGCAAATCTACCTGAATCAGTATTTGTACCACAACCTGACTGTAAATGGAACGGCAAACGGACAAGCTTATGCAGGAAAAATAAATCTAAAAGATAAAAACGCCGTCTTCGTGTTGGATGGACTTGTGAACATGACGCCTCGTCAGGAAAAATACAAATTCCATTTGAATGTGGAGGGTGTCGATCTTCAGCAACTGAAATTGACGGAACGAGACATACGTTTTGCCATGGATGCCACTGCCGATATGGAAGGAGGAACCCTGAATACAATGAATGGAACTGCCGGTATCAACAACCTTATCGTGACACATAACGGTAAAAAATACCAACTCGATTCGGTGATGCTGGCTTCTGTAAATCAGGTCGACAAAAGCGATTTTGACTTCAGAAGTGCGCTGCTGGGACTCAGGTTCAATGGGAATATATCGCCTACCACCCTACCCACTGTGCTTACAGCATTTTTGAACAATTATTTCCCGTTCAGCGCAAAAAAAACGCAGGTGTTGGCCGGCGATACTTCGAAGTTTAACTTCGAAATTCAGCTCCACAACCATCCTGTTTTGTCGGAAGTGCTTTTGCCCGAATTAAAGGAATTTGATCCCGGCCTTATCACCGGAAGCTTCGACAATCAGAAGAAAGAACTGAAATTTAATGCCATAATGAAACATATTCTTTATGGAACTACCGAAATAAACGATCTGGAACTGGACGTAAGTTCCGATAGCGCCGCACTGGATTATAAACTCTCCGGCGCAGGCATTTCCACAGCTCAAATCAATTTTGAATCTCCTTTGCTGAAAGGAAGAATCGCTGATAAAACAATCACAGCCGGCTTGTCGTCCGTCGATAAGGAAGGAAATAAAAAACTACAGATACTCACGACCCTTACAAAGGAAAAAATGAATTACCTGTTAAAATTCGATCCCGAAGGATTTTATCTTATGAATAAACGATGGGAGATTGCTGCCGATAATGCCATCGAGATAGGAAAATCGGGCTTTATGATCCATCATCTTTTTATGAACAATAAGAATAGTCAGGTGAATATAGCATCGGTCAACAACAAGATGAATGATGATGTGAACATCAACATCAAAAACTTTAAACTGGAAGATCTTTCGCAAATTATAGAAAAAGACAGCAGTTTACTGAAAGGGGATGTAAATGGAAATGTCCTGCTGAAAAGGGTGAACAACGCTTACGGTATCATTGCCGATGCGGGCATCGACAATCTGTATGTTTTCAATAAACCCATCGGTAACCTGACCTTAAATGCCCAAAATCCCACCACCAAACGGTTCGATCTGCTGGCAACACTTTCGGGCGCCGACAACCAACTGAATGCAAAAGGATTTTTCGTTCCTAATGGTGGCGAAAATTCACTGAACATAAATGCCGACATTCAATCACTGTCGATGAAAACAGTGGAAGCTTTTTCGATGGGACAAATCAGCGAAGCATCAGGATTTGTAAACGGTAACTTCTCCATCACAGGCAGCACAACAGTTCCTGAGATAAAAGGGGCGCTTACTTTCAACAATGCTTTTCTGAAACCGGCCTATCTGAACAACCGACTTGAATTAAAGCACGAAACCATTGAATTGAAAACAGATGGAATTTACATGAACAACTTTACGCTGGCGGACATCAATCAGCACAAAGCCACCATCGATGGAGCTGTAAATATGAAACAGTTCTCCGACTTTAACTTTGATTTAAAAGTAAAAACAAAAGATTTTTTACTCTTCAACACCACTGCAAAGGACAATAAAGAGTTTTACGGGCGCATGATTATCGATAGTAACATCGACATCAAAGGGCCAATGTCGTTGCCGGTGCTGAATGCAAGGTTGAAGATGAAGAAAGGCTCGAATTTTACTTTTGCAGTTCCCGAAGACGAACTTACCACCGACAAAGGAGAAGATGTTGTTGAATTTAACAGCCAACAAAATATGAATTCGATATTGGATCGAACGGATAAAAAAATAATCAAAAAAACGGGGATGACAGGTTTCGATTTATCTTCAATTATCGAAGTGGACAAGGAAGCAACGCTCCGGTTGCTGATGGATCCTGCTTCTTCCGATTCTTTGGTGGTTAGAGGCGAAGCTGCTTTGAGTTTCACTATGGATCGCAGCGGGAAAATGAGTCTTACCGGTGCTTACAACCTTAACGACGGTAGCTATCTTATTTCATTAGAATCGGTGATCAAAAGAAAATTCGATATCAATCCGGGAAGTACAATTATCTGGAACGGCGATCCTTTGGACGCTGCGATCAATATAAATGCAATTTATTCGGTAAAAGCAGCTCCGTTTGATTTGGTAAGCGAGCAAATGGCCGGACTTTCCGAAGCCGAGAAAGGAGCTTATAAACAAATGTATCCTTTTATGGTGATGCTTAAATTGCGGGGAGCAATTCTGAAACCCGAAATTAGTTTTGAAATTCAACTCGCCCCCGAGGACAAAGGAATTTTAAATGGCGCTGTGAATCAAAAACTGATTTTACTGAACGAAGATCCATCTTTATTAAACAAACAGGTATTTGCCTTATTGGTATTGGGCCGATTCGTACAGGAAAATCCTTTAGAAACAGCTTCAGGTGGCACATCATCGCTTATCCGTTCCACTGTAAGTAATTTTTTATCGGCACAGCTGAATCAGCTAAGTTCTAAATTTGTAAAAGGCGTTGAACTCAATTTCGACATTCAATCCTTCGATGATTATCAGTCCGGACAGGCAGAAGGCAGAACAAAAGTTGAAATCGGATTAAAAAAACAACTTTTCAACGACCGTTTATCTGTTGAAGTGGGTGGAGCGGTTGATGTGGAAGGCGAAGCGGCGAAACAAAATTCGGCAAGCAACATTACCGGCGATGTAAAAGTGGAATACAAACTTTCAAAGGACGGACGATACAGGCTCAAAGGTTTCAGACACAACCAATACGAAGGAGCCATTGATGGACAGCTTGTGGAAACAGGCATAGGATTTGTTTTGGTGCGCGACTTCAACAACTGGAAAAACTTCTTTAAAACACGGAAAGGGATGCGGGAACAACGAAAGTTAAACAAAAGCAAGCGCGAAACCACAACGAAAGAAAAATAAACATTTACCTTGAAACATCCGCAAATATGAAATTTCAGTCGAAAATACAAATCGAAAATAGCTTTGATTTCTCATTGGGAATCAAAAGCTCTTTCCTTTCAGCTTGTAAACTGTGGGGATTGCTACTTTCTTTCGGACTCCTGACGGCTTGCGGCGGAACAAAACATCTGCCAAAGGACGAAAAACTTTATACCGGTGCTTCAATTCAATTTAAAACCACCGACAAAGTAAACAAACGACTACTGAAAGAAGCGGCACAGCAATCATTCCGTCCCGAACCAAACAAAAGCTATTTCGGCATGCGTCCACAACTGTGGTTGTACATGGCTGCAGGCGAAAACCCGAAAAGTAAACTAAAAAAATGGATGCGTAAAAACGGAGATGCTCCTGTATTGATAAGTCAGATAAAACCATCTGTCACAGCCGCTGTAATCGATGCCAAACTTTTCAATCTCGGAATTTTCAACAGCCATACACAATTCAGAATTGTAGAAAAGAAACGAACTGCCCACATTATTTACAGCAGCTACATTCACAAACCTTATACAGTCGATAGTCTTGTATATGATGTGCGCGACGACAGCATAAGCCATCATATTTTGGCCGATAAAGAAAATTCACTGATAAAAACAGGGGAGAATTATAACCTTGAAATACTACAAACCGAACGCTTGCGCATCGATGCTTTATTAAAAGACAAAGGATATTTCTATTTTAATCCTGACTATCTGCTTTTCAAAGCCGATACTTCTACAATAAAACACAGCATTTCGTTCAGGCTTACGCTGAAAGATAGTATTCCTGAAAATGCGCTGATCGCCTATAAAATCGGAAATGTATCTATCGATCAGAACTATTCGCTGAACGAAAGAAGAACTACAAGGGCGAATGACACCATAATGATTGGTGACAACATTTTTATTGGCAACGAAAGAGATATGAAAATAAAACCGGAAGTGATTTTAAAATCGGTTTATCTTCGAAAAAACGAAACCTATTCGCGTCAGAATCATGCCATCACCCTGAACCGTTTGATGTCGATAGGTAATTTTAAATTTGTTCAGGTAAAATTTGATGAGAGCGCCAATAACGCACCGGGAATGTTGGATGTGACTGCATTAATGACGCCCATGTCGAAGTACACCTTCAGGGCCGAACTGGATCTTGTTACAAAATCGAACAAATATTCAGGACCTCAGTTAAACCTGAGCGTACTGAACAGAAACACTTTTAAAGGTGCCGAACTATTGAGTTTAAACATGGCCGGCACGTTCGAAGCTCAATTGACACGAATGGCTGAGAATTTATTTTCCTACTCCTGGAATCCCGACATCGAACTCACCTTTCCACGTTTCATTGTGCCGTTTAAACTGAAACCAACCAACAGTCTGTATGTGCCCAAGACCCGTTTTGTACTTTCGTACAACTATATGAACAGAGTCAACTACTTCGACATGAATACTTTTAAGTTCGGGTACGGTTTTAAGTGGAAAAACAACGTCAAAAACGAACATGAATTTAATCCGGTCAATATCAGCTACACTTCTATCGGGAACCGATCCGCTCAATTCGATACACTCTTGCATTCAAACCCATTTTTGGAAAAAAGTTACGAAGAACAGTTCATTGCCGGCGCCAATTATTCTTTTACCTACAACGAGCAACTTATCCCCGGAAAAAGAATACAATATTATATCAATTTAAATGTAGAAACAGCAGGGAATGCACTTTCGTTGGCCAGATTAATAGGTGGCGCTAAAGCATCCCCCGAACAACCCTTAAAAGTAATCGGGTCGGTATACTCACAATATGCCAAATTAAGTGTCGATGGTCGTGCTACATTGAATTTAAGCGATAAGGACAAATTAGCGTTCCGTGCTTTTGCCGGTGTGGCGCGATCCTACGGAAACTCATCTGTATTGCCCTACAGCAAACAATTTTTCAGCGGTGGTCCTAACAGTATTCGTGCTTTTCAAATCAATTCTCTCGGCCCGGGTACTTATCATCAGCAAAACATCAACAGATATTTACAATCGGGTGGTGACATAAAGCTGGAAGCCAATGCCGAATACAGGTTTAATATTTATAAGTATTTCAAAGGCGCTTTGTTTGTGGATGCCGGAAATGTATGGCTGCAAAAATCAAATCCATCCGACATTGGTACTCCTTTCCGGTTTTCAAGCTTTATGAACGAATTGGCAGTAGGCGCAGGAGCTGGTTTAAGAGTCGATGTTTCGTTTTTTGTATTGCGTTTCGATCTGGCAATTCCCCTGCGCAAACCCTGGCTCACCAATCAACGCTGGGTGACAAGTGACATCGACTTTACCGACGCCACCTGGCGACGCGAAAACCTTATGCTGAATATCGCCATTGGTTATCCGTTTTAATTGATAAAGAAAAAAAATAAATCACTATAATAAAAACAATATTAACGTTCTATTTTCTAAAAGTAAAATATCCCAATTGATCGGGTGACTTTGAGTCTGTAACTCGTAAATATTTAAAAAAAAATGTTTTATGCGAAACCTAAGCTTTCATACTAAATTTTAATGACTTGAGGAAATATAAAAAATAATATCAACTTTTTTTCGTATCTTTGCACAAGGACCTAAAGTTGTCCTCACGTTGAGCCATCTTTCAATTCGCATCGAATAGGTTATATCAAGTCATTGGACATCCCAAAGCATATAGCTTTCACTCCTTGTTCCCATCGAACGATACCGACATCATTTTAAATATTATATAAATTTTAATGGCAAAATCTCAAAACTCATTTATCAAGCAGGAAAACGAGAAAAAACGTTTAAAAAAAAGAAAAGAAAAACTACAGAAAAAAGAGGAACGTAAATTGAACCCTTCGGAAAGTGGATTCGACAACATGATTGCCTATGTTGACGAAAACGGAAATTTATCAAATACACCGCCAGATCCATCAAAAAAACAAAAAATTGATGCTTCCACCATCGAAATTGGTGTTTCACGCAGAGTAGAAGAAGAACTTCCGGCTGTACGCAACGGACGTGTTGACTTTTTTGACGATTCAAAAGGATTCGGATTTATCAAAGAAACTGGTACACAAGAAAAATACTTCGTACACATCAACGGCGTAACTGGGACTATAAAAGAAGGCGATGCCGTTACGTTCGAACTCGAACAGGGACGAAAAGGAATTAATGCCGTTCGCGTGAAGAAAGTTTAAATCTATTCTGTGGACAAAGATTGATAGGTTTTTATAGCTAAAGGTTCATCGAGCCATCTTGATGAACCATGATATTTTATTGTTGCAATTATTACACTATAAAAAGCCGCCCGAACCACATTTGTTGTCCGGGCGGCTTTTCTTTATCTCCACAAATTACCTCATGAAAATCCTCAAATTAGACGCAAATACGTTATCCTTTCAGTCAATTCACAAAGCTGAAATAAATTAGCCATTGTAATTGTTATCACTAATTTATGCATCCTTTTTTTTTGTATATTTGCATCAATAAACTCATATTATGTCGCACATTACGATTCAACTCTCGGGCATAGCCGCCGAACTGGCTTTAGGAAATTACATGCCTACCGACCCAACAATAATGAAGAATTGGGAGGAATTCTATCATTTTAATGATTTAATTCACACATCGCAACTACTGGTGCAACACATCAACTACATCGAAGTAAAGTCAGATGCAAAAATTATTTTTTCGGGCAAAATACCACCCTTGTGTATTCGTTCACAAAAAAGTTTTTGTCCGGTCATGGTGGATAGGGCTTTGTATCTTCGTACCGAATGTGCAGAAGAGGCGATCTATCAATGTGAATTTGATACAGAAAATTTCGACCTGCAACTTCTGACTTTCGAAACACAGGATTATGATTTTCTTTTCAAAGTTGGAAACGCTTTTCTCGACAAAATACTTTACAATGGACATCCACTTACGCTCGAATGGCAAAGTGGAAAGCCCGTTGGAGATATTTGTTTGCTTTGTCGTTACGAAAATGGATTTTTAGTTCCTCTTTTCGATGCCGTAAACAAAAAAGAAGCTTAAAGACAAGACAGTTACAGAGCACGCATTGGTTTATCTGTCGATTGGATGGATGTATTTTGCATATGCAGAATAAAAATATTTGCTTTTTTTTGATTGTAATTAGAACAAAATTGTATTATTTGTGTTTTTAAAGGTACAAAAACAAACTAAAACAATTTAAAGTGAATATATAATGAAGAAAGTATTAATTCTGGTACTCATCATTGCATTACCTTTGTGTGCATTTTCGCAGAAAGGTACAATAAAAGGGCGTGTTTTCAATGCAAAGACAAATGAGCCCATCGAATTTGCCAACATCTTGGTTCAGGGAACTACAACAGGTTCTACGTCCGACCTCGATGGCAATTATACTTTTACGGGCGTAACACCTGGTTTCTATCGGCTTGTGGCCAGTTTCGTTGGTTTCGAAACTGCAGTTTCGCCCGAAATTCAGGTACAGGGAAATCAAACCACCTTCGTCGACATCCCTGTCATGGAATCTGCGTTCCAAATCAAGGAAGTTACAGTGCGCCAAAATTTAAATCTCAAACGCATTGAGAGTCCAATTTCGGTGCTGTCGATCGGAGTTCAGGAAATTGAAAAAAGTGCCGGCGCCAACCGCGATGTATCGAAGGTAGTACAGGCTCTACCTGGTGTTGGCGCCACCGATCCCAACCGAAACGATTTGATTGTTCGTGGTGGTGGTCCTTCCGAAAATGTATTTTACCTCGATGGCGTTGAAATTCCGGTCATCAATCACTTTGCAACTCAGGGATCTTCAGGTGGTGCTATCGGCGTGATCAACCCTGACTTTGTGCGTGAAATCAATTTTTACACCGGAGCTTTCCCGGCCAATCGTACCAATGCATTGAGTTCTGTCATGGAAATCCGGCAGAAAGATGGCAGCAAAGATCGCATTCACTCCAAATTATCGGTGGGAGCATCGGATGCAGCACTCACCATTGATGGACCGTTAAGCCCTAAATCTACTTTTATTGTTTCGGCCCGCCAGTCTTATCTACAATATCTTTTTAAGTTTATCGGGCTTCCTTTTCTGCCTACTTATAACGATTTTCAATTGAAATACAAGTATGAAATCAACAAGAAAAATGAAATTACATTTATAGGCATTGGAGCAATCGATAACTTAACCCTCAATACCGAGCTGCAACAAACCGGAACAGAAGCTCAGAAATACCTGCTTTCTTATTTGCCCATTTATAAGCAATGGAATTATACGGTGGGTGCAGTTTACAAACATTTTGGAGATGGATTTATCGACAGTTGGGTATTGAGCCGCAACATGTTGCGCAACAGCAATTTCAAGTTCGAAAACAACGACGACACAAAACCCAAAACGTCCGATTACACATCGGATGAAGCTGAGAACAAACTACGTTTCGAGCGGGACTATCCTTATATGCCTGTGAAACTAAAAGTGGGTGGAGGTCTTCGATATTCGCACTACACCAACGACACTTACCGTAAATTATTTTACAACAACACAGTGAATGAGCTGAATTACAGCACCGAATTAAATTTATTCGGCTATCAGGCTTTTGCTCAGGCTTCAGATGAATACCTGGAAGACAGACTTAAACTTTCGCTGGGGGTAAGCTTCGTCGGAAACAATTTCAACAAAAACATGAAAAATCCGCTTAATCAGTTTTCTCCACGTTTATCGGCTTCGTATATGATTTCAGAACGTTGGGATTTCAATGCCAACATTGGACGTTATGCAGCTCAACCCGCATATACTACAATGGGCTACCGCGCAACAACAGGTGGAGCACTCGTAAATCAAAACGAAAGTCTTAAATATATAACTTCCAATCAGCTGATTATGGGTTTTGAATATCGCCCCAAAGACAAAATGCGAATGAGTGTTGAAGGTTTCTACAAACAATACAGCAACTACCCTTTATCCGTTCGTGAAGGGATAAGCATTGCAAGTCAGGGCGCCGACTACGGGCAAATTGGCGATGAGGAAATCATTTCAACAGGAAAAGGCCGTGCTTATGGATTTGAAGTACTTTACAAAATAATGGAATGGAATAATTTAAACCTTACTTCCACTTACACCTATTTCCGAAGCGAATTTACCGATAAAAATGGAGTGTATCGACCATCTTCGTGGGATACGAAACACTTATTTAATTTCATTGCAAGTTACAAGTTCAAAAATAGCTGGAACATTGCTACCCGTTGGCGTTTTGTGGGTGGAGCCCCCTATTCACCTATCGACGAAGCATTGTCGACCAACCGTGCAGCCTGGAACATCACCAATCAACCCTATTTGGACTACGAAAATTTCAACGCTAATCGCCTGTCCAGCAACCAGCAACTGGATATAAGAATAGACAAAGAGTTCTTCTTTAAAAAATGGGCATTAAATTTGTATGCCGATGTTCAGAATGCGTATAATTTTCAGAGTGAAAAAACTCCGATTTACACAAACAAAGATGTGAATGGAGCAATTTTGGCAGATCCGAACGGAGATGCATCAAAACAGGGTTTGCGCATTATCGAAACTTACAGCGGAACAGTATTACCATCTATTGGATTGATTATCAAGATATAATCAGAGTGTTCTCAAAATGAAATATAATTTTATAATGAATTACTGTATGAAAACTAAAATATTATTGGCTGTACTGTTCGTCTTTGCAATCGCAGCATCAGCTAAAAAGAAACCGGAAACATTTACCGAACTTCAACTCGGAGCAAACAATAACGGAAGTTCAATTACACTTCAGTTCGAACGTGGTAAGCAGCACAATCATCCACTTTTTGCCGTGTGGCTTGCCGATGAAAATGGAAAATTTATTCAAACACTTTACATTTCAAAAAGTATTGCCAAAGGCTATTTCGAAAGAGGAAGCAACAAAACCGGACGTTGGATGCCGGGTGAAATTCAACGCCCTGCCAGCCTTCCTTTCTGGGCACACAAACGGGGAATTAAAAATGAATATGGTACTTACATGCCTACGCCCCGGCAACCCGAAGTTGATGCCTATACCGGGGCTACACCTCAGACTTCATTTATTTTGAATATTACAACTGAAAACACTTTGGCAGGTAAATACAAAATAATGCTGGAACTCAATCAATCATGGGATTGGAATGATGATTGGAACAATGCTAAATTTCCGGGTGACAAGGAATACAAAACCTCGAGCCAACCGGCATTGGTGTATTGTGTAGATATTGACACTTTCCAACCCGAACGTGAATACATAATGAGCCCTTTGGGACATAGCCATTACTCGGGAAAGGACGGAAGTCTAAGCACCGATTTAAGTACAATCACTACAGCACTTGAAATTGCAAAACGTATTACAGTGAAATTAAAATAACTTGTAATTTAGAAAAAAGCTTCAAATCGATACATTTGAAGCTTTTTGAGCGTTTTTTTGTAGTGTTTAAAAAGATATCTGATGTTTACTTTCACTTTCTTTTTGTTTTTAAGTAAATAAAAATCTTTTTGAAACATTTTTTAAACTTTTGTTGTTATCTTTGTAATTCCATTTTAGATATTTAATTTATACAATTATATATTCAATAAAACTCAAAATTAACATTTTAAATTAATTCGATTATGAAACAAAAAAGTCTTTTTATTATTATTATTTTGTTGGTATGCATGCAAATTGGTTTTGCACAAACTGCCGATAAAAAATTTGCCATTGGTCTGAATGGTATAAGCACCAAATATAGTGGTGACTTGGGTGGAAATGCGTTTACCGATTTCACTTTTTCACAGTATATTCTTGGCTATTGGGGTGGTGGTGTTACATTAAATTATTATTTAAACCCCTCATTTGATTTAGGCTTAGGAGTTAATTACGGCCTGTATGGTATTTATCATAAATACAGCGAAAAATTCATTGCCACTAAATTGGAGCCATCATTGTTTGCTCACTACAAACTGAACAACGGCTACATTATCAACAAAGATTCAAAATGGTCACCATTCTTATCCATCGGGTTAGGATTGGCAAGTTACGGCGAAGTAAAAGATTATCCTGATCAGGCCGATTATGATGGAACTGACTTCATTGTACCATTAGGCGTAGGTGTGAAATACCAAATCACTGATGCGTTTGCGTTACAGTATCAGTATAATTATAATTTCACAAGCGCTGACAATCACGACAAAATTGATGATGGGGGAAACGATGCGTATGGAGCTCACCTTTTCGGCGTGGTATTTAGCCTTGGAAAAAATAAAGATTCTGATAACGATGGCGTTTCGGACAAACATGATTTGTGCCCCGACACCCCTGTTGGCGTGAAAGTGGATGAAAAAGGTTGTCCAATCGATACAGACAAAGATGGAGTAGCTGATTATCTTGACAAATGTCCAAACTCACTTCCATGCGAAAAAGTTGATGCTAACGGATGTTCTTTGGATTCTGACAAAGATGGAGTTGCCGATATTGACGACAGATGTCCTGAGACTCCTGCCGGAGTGAAAGTTGACACAAGAGGTTGTCCGGTTGATACCGACAATGATGGTGTAGCTGATTATCTCGACAAATGCCCGGGAACTCCTGCTCGCGTTCAGGTAGATGCTAACGGTTGTCCTATCGATACAGATAAAGATGGTGTAGCCGATTATATCGACAAATGTCCTGACACTCCTGCCGGCTCTAAAGTAGATGCAAATGGCTGTGTTGTTGTAAACGATGAAGCTAAAAAAGCTTTTGGCGATGCCATGTACGGAATTCAGTTTGAAACAAACAGCAAAGTGATTAAACCTGCATCCAACCCTATTTTGAATAATGTTGTGAATGTGCTTAAAAACAACCCACAATACAATAAAGTTGAAGTTGCCGGTCATGCCGACAGCGTAGGCCCGGAAGATTACAACCTGAATTTATCACAACAACGTGCTGATGAAGTGAAGAAATACATCGTCAACAAAGGCGTTAATGCAGCAAGACTAACTGCCGTTGGTTATGGCGAAACTCAACCTGTTGCCGACAATGCAACTCCTGAAGGTCGCAATCAAAACCGTCGTGTTGATTTTAAAGTGAAAAACTAAATCGAATGCATCAATAACTAAAAGGCTGTGCTTGTGAAGCACAGCCTTTTTATTTTTCTTTGAAAAACGATTCGGTTTTTATTTCTTCTATCCTGTTTTTCACAGCCGAATAATAAGTTCCGTTTAGTTCTTTTTTAGACTCTTCCTTTTTTTGTTCAGGCTCTTTCGGAAAAGCATTTAAAAACATATTGTAATACTTAAGCGCCTGTTTCTGATTTTTAAGGCTATAATCGTAAATAGTGGCAATGCTGTACATCGTCATTTTAAAATCAGGCTTCAACTTCAGGCAGGCTTCATAGTGCTGAATCGCTTCCTGATGTTTGCTCCAACGCGAATATCCAAGCGCCATGGTACTGTGATAATTGTAAAGAACTGAGTCTTTTGGGGTCATTAATTCCAATCCTTTTGCCAAAACTGAAGTCCCTTTCTGAAATTTCCCACTCAAAATAGCCGATCGACCCAGGTAATAAATAAGATTCAAATTAGTCGAATCCACATCATAAGCCTCGGTAAGATGCTCGTAAGCCGGATAATAATCCTGAATGCCAAAATAACTTGCTCCAAGAAAATAATTAGTTGTAAATGACTTGTCGCCATCCACATACAGCTTACTCAGCCGATCAATCGCTTTATCAAATTCCTGCACAAAGCAATAACCAATTCCATTGTATTGGTTGATCGATTTATTGGTGGAATCGATACTTATATAATCATTCGTACAACCAATCATTTCATTGTATCGCTGCGTCTGAAGATAAATTTTGGCGAGTTTAAAAGTTGTGTTATAATCCTCCGGGGCAAGGGATAAAGTTTTCTTATAATAATGTACTGCTGAATCATTCTTTTCGATTTGCCAATAACAATCACCAGCGAGCGAGTACAAAACAGGAATTGAATCCGTTGTAAGCACTTCCATTGTTTTATCTATCGTCCTCTTCCATTCCTTTAATTTATAAAGTATGTTGATCTGGCTGAACCTGAAATATTTATTTTCCGGTTCAATACGGATACATTTATTGTAGATTGCTTCTGATTTTTTATAATTACCAATGGATTGGTAGCAATCGGCCAATTCGTTTAATGCCTGAAGATGCAGGCTGTCAGTGGCAACAATGTTTTCGAGTGTTTTTGCAGCCTTGTCAAATTGAAGCAGATTTTTATAGCACTTTGCTTTAATAATCTCCAACTCGGTGCTGTATTTTTCTTTACCGATCAGTTGTATTGCCCGTTCATAATCGTAGCGATTGATAGCCTGATTAATAACCTTTTCTTGCGCCCCGGCTATACTACAAAAAAACATCAGAAATAGAATAATGTTGTATGGTTTCATAAGCAGAATAGATGGATAAGTTTCGGAAAAAACAAAAATGAGTGCGAAAAATTAATTACACACTCATTTTTAGATTGCAATAAAAAAGTTACTTTTTCGAGGTGATAATCAACACACCATTTTTGCCTTTATCGCCATAGATTGCCGTGGCTGAAGCATCTTTCAATACATCAATATTTTCAATACTTTCGGGTTTTAATATCGACATATTGAAATTCGCAGGAAGCACCTCGCCATCCAACACAATCAAAGGTGGATTTTTGGGATCAAAAGCAGGCCTCATTTCAGCAACTGCTTTATCATTCGGACCATCGAGTTTGAAATTGATAGGTAATGTGTATTTCACCGATACCTTTTTCCCTCTTTGTTCGCCTGGAGTCCAGTTAGGCATTGCTTTTATAACTCTTACTGCTTCCTGATCCAAAGATGGATCAACACCACGTACAACCGACACATCCGTAATTGTACCATTTTCGTCCACTACATATTGGCAAATCACACGCCCCTGAACACCTGCTTTCTGTGCCTCAACTGGATACCTTATATTAGTTCCCAGATATTTAAACAAGGCCTGATCACCACCGGGAAATTGAGGCATTTTTTCCACTACGGTGAAAATCACTTTGTCGTTCTGCGATGAAGAAGATGCTGTTGTTTCTGCAGGAAGTTTTTCTTTTGTTGCTCCATATCCAACCACTACAAGTTCTTTTTGTACATTTGGCTGGGCCTGGTTTTCAACTTTAGCATTTTTCTGCACATTAGCGGCTTTCGCTGTTGTTTTTGGCGTGCTTTGAAGTTCCGATTTTGCAGCACTAATAATTGATTCGGCATTACTTGTAAAAACAAGTGCAAGCGAAAGAGGAACAATAAGCAAATACTTTAGTATACCTGCTTTTTCTGTTTTTTGTCGATTCATCATTTTAATACGTTTTTTTAAGGGTAATACATTGAATTTATTTGTGAGTTTTAATTCCGGTGATTGATACGAAAGTTGAAGTAAATGATACTGATAGCTTTTGCTGTCGAAACCGGAACTGATCACCTTATTGTCGGCTAAAAATTCAAGATTTTGACGGATTTCGCGCTTGAGCAACCATGTAGCCGGATTGAACCAAAAGGCGATACATAATAATTCGCTCAACATCACGTCCATGCTGTGCAGTTGTTTTACATGAGTCAGCTCATGGGTAAGAATCTGGCTTATTTCATGTTCGTTGTGCAGCTTCGGATTCATATAAACGGTACTGAAAAACGAAAAAGGAGTCATTTCTCTATCTATGGCAATAATACTTATCCCCTGAATAGTTTCCCGTTTTCCCTGAAATTTTATTCGGAAAATTGAAATCAGTTGAACAATCAACCGACCGAAAAGCACTGCAACAGCACATCCATAAACTGCCCATAACAGCATTTCGACACTAAAAAAAACGGATTGATTTTCGGGGGTCACCGTTATTTCCTGCAACAATGTGTAATTGGCCACCATTGTTTGCATGGTTGGCTGACTTTGTAACCAGCTTTCGATAGAGAAAAACGGATAAACGAATGACAGCCCAATGCTGAATAAAAGATAACCGCGGCGCGTTTTCCAAAATGTGTCGTTGGCAAAGAACAACCGATAAAATAAGTAGAACAATACTATTGCAATGTTCACTTTCAGAAGATAAATTAATGTTGGATTCATTTCTTTTCGATGAGTTGAATAATTTCCTGTAATTCTTCGGCCGATATTTTTTGTTTTTCCACAAAAAAGCTTACCATTTCTTTATACGAATTTTCGAAATAATTTTGTACTACGCCTGACATAAATCTCGATTTATATTCGCTTTCCTCCATCACCGGACTATACTCGTAAGTATTTCCGTAACGTTTGGCTTTCACATATCCTTTCCGTTCCAGATTTTTCACTATAGAAGCCACCGTTGTATAAGGTGGTCGCGGCTCTTCCATTTTTTCAATAAAATCTTTTATAAATCCTTTTCCCTGCTGAAAAATTATCAGCATCATTTCCTGTTCCTGATAAGTTAGTTTTTCCATATTCATTTTTCCTTTCTGTTCTTTTTAAAAATATCATCAAATGTTTCAATTACGAAACTTTCGCAAATATACGAGAGTTTCGTAATTCTTGTTCTGTCAGCCAAATAATTTAATCTTTTTTAAACTTTGCTACTTTTCATCATGTTATAAATAAAATTTGTATTTTTGCGATAATTACTTCATTGTTCGTTATGAAAAAACGTTTTTGTAGTTTACTTCTTTTTTGTATTGTATTTACGCTGTCTGCAGCAGCGCAAACCGAATATTATTTTTATGTTCAGTTCAGTGACAAAAACAATTCACCCTACTCACTAAGCAATCCTTCAGCATACTTATCGGCCCGTGCCATCGAGCGGCGAAACACCTTTGGAATAAGCTGCGACTCCACCGATTTACCTGTCAATCCTTCTTACATCAACCAGATGTCGCTTCCCGGAATAAAACTTCATTCGCGTAGCAAATGGATGAATGGCGTTACCGTTCTAGTCGGCGATTCAAGCCTCATGCAGCAAGTAAGGGCATTACCATTTGTAAAATGGGTTCAGTACAGCGGTCAGTTAAACATCCCGAAAGCTGCCCGAAAGAAAACCAAGGCAACTGAATTTAATTACGGAACTGCTACCACTCAAATCAACCAATTGAACGGAAGCCATTTACACTCAAATGGATTTACAGGACAAAACATACATATAGGCGTATTGGATGCCGGATTTGACAATGTGGATGTAAATTCAGGATTTGACAGCTTACGCATGCAAGGCCGATTGCTGGGAACAAAAGACATTATTTTTTCGGGGAATAATGTATTTGCCGAGGATTATCATGGTGCTCAGGTTTTATCGGTAATGGCAGCAAACCTTCAGGATCAGTTTCTGGGCACGGCGCCTCATGCATCGTATTGGCTGATACGAACAGAATATGACCCAAGTGAATACCTTGTCGAAACCGATTTCTGGGTGACTGGTGTTGAGTTTGCCGACAGTGTGGGTGTTGATGTGATTAATTCTTCGCTCGGTTATACTGTTTTTGATGATTCGTCAATGGATTTCAGTTATGCCGATATGAACGGACAGGTTTCGCGAGCCAGCAGAGCGGCTACAATGGCGGCAAAGAAGGGAATTGTAGTTTGCAACAGCGCCGGAAACGACGGGAATAAATCCTGGAAATACATAGGTTCACCTGCCGATGCCGAAAAAATTTTCACCGTAGGATCAGTTACCCAAACCGGAACCCCAAGCAATTTCAGTTCGTATGGCCCAAGTGCCGACAACAGAACAAAGCCAGACCTGTGTGCCATGGGCTCTGCTTCATCCGTTCTGTCGGTATTGGGAAGTACAACTACCAACAATGGCACTTCTTTCTCCTCTCCTATCATGGCAGGAATGCTGGCTTGTTTACTTCAGCGTTACAAAACCTATGAGCCAAATCCGAATTTAGATATTTTTTATAATGCCGTGATTCAAAGTTGCCATCTGTATAATACAGCAACCTTCCAAATGGGTTATGGGATTCCGGACTTCGTACAGGCTGAAATGAATTTGCCTCTTTACAATGCTGTGGATAAAATAACTGACGACAACGACAGACTTGTTGACATTACCGTGTACCCCGACCAAATCAACATCAGAAAACGAATTGACAACCCATCCGAAAACTACTCAGCCAGTGTTTACAGCAGCAATGGGAGCATTGTAAGCAGTGCCGCATTCAACAATGAGAGCACATTCATCCCTATAATTCATCTTGTGAAAGGCATATATGCTATCACAATTACATCGGGCAAAAAAGTGCAAACACAAAAAATAGCAATCAGATAATAATAAAAATGGATTCCATTAGCCTTTCAGAACTCACCGATCGTATCCAGGAAACTTTAAAAATCAATTTCGACTCAGCCGTATGGATACGGGCAGAAATAAGCGAGTTGCGCGAAAATTACAACGGTCATTGTTATCTCGAATTGATTGAAAAAGAGAATAATACTGATGTATTACTTGCCAAAACCAAAGCCACCATTTGGTCGTCGACATACAAAATGCTAAAACCTTATTTTGAAAGCAGCACGGGACAAAATCTTCGTTCAGGGCTAAGCGTATTGGTGGCGGTAAGTGTAGAATTTCATGGCGTTTATGGTTTTAGTTTGAATATCCGCGACATCGACCCTACTTTTACGATTGGTGAAATGGCAGCGCGCCGACTCAAAATCATACGTCAACTGGAGGAAGATGGAATTGCGGATATGAATAAACAATTGCCTTTTCCACGGCTTCCACAAAGGCTGGCTGTCATTTCGTCGGCAACGGCTGCCGGATATGGCGATTTTTGCGATCAGCTCAGGAATGACAGTTCCCGATTTGTTTTCTACACAAAACTTTTTCAGGCAACCATGCAGGGCGATCAGGCCGAAAGCTCCATTATTGCAGCATTGGAGAAAATATACGACCATGCAGAGTTGTTTGATGTGGTGGTAATTATCCGCGGTGGTGGTGCCACTACTGATCTTGCTTGCTTCGACTCGTACAACCTGGCGCTGAATTGTGCTCAGTTTCCATTGCCTGTTATCGCGGGAATAGGTCATCAACGCGATGTCTCCATTTTGGATATGGTGGCACACACCTCTGTAAAAACACCAACGGCCGCAGCCGAGTTATTGATAGCACAACTACAGATCACCGAGAAACAGCATCTCGATATTGCCTCCGACATTTATCAAATAACAAAAAGCAGGATAGAGCAACAGCACCATTTCTTCGCACAGACTCAAATGCACATAAAACACACTTTGCGTACCTGGGTGACCAAAAGAACACATTTACTCAACAGGCAGAAAATCAGATTAACTTCGGCAAGACGCTTGCAGATAATGTTTCAGAAAAATAAGCTTGACTTGCTTGCAAAAAACATAGAAACGCATTCACCTGCATTTCTTTTAAAACATGGATACACAATTACAACGATCAACGGAAAACGAATTCATTCGGTTGCGCAAATAGAAGCAGGCGAAAAAATACGTACTTTTGTACACGATGGAAGCTTTGAAAGCGAAATAACCAGCAAAGATTAAATAAAAAAACATAGAATGTCAGAAATTACACTTGAAAATATGGAATTCCATGCTTATCATGGATGTTTGGAGCACGAAAACACACTGGGAAATACTTTTCTGGTGACGCTAAGCATGCAACTCGACACTTCGACAGCTGAGAAAACAGATCAGTTGGCGGATACATTGAACTATAAGGCTGTATACGATGTTGTGAAAGCAGAAATGGAAATCAGATCGCAACTGATTGAGCACGTGTCCCGGCGAATCGCAGATGCTGTATTTACACAATTTCCACTCATTCAAAGCATGAAGCTTAAGTTAACAAAAATGCAGCCTCCACTTGGCGCCAAGGTGCAGGCCGTATCCATTCAACTCGAAATGAAAAGATAAACTTTTATAGTCGTATTCAAATTATTATTGTTTACTACTTTTGTATTTTGATAGGAAAAGCAAAGTTTTCCGGACAAAATAAGTACTTTTGCACCGCATTTATCAAAAAATGAATTTTAAGGTGAACGCTGTTCTGAGAAGAGCGTTCACTTTTTTTTGTAAAACTGAAATAAAAAAATATGTCAACAGAACAAGTGAAAAAAGGTCATCCCAAAGGCCTTTATTTTGTATTTACAACCGCCATGTCGGAGCGAATAAGCTATTATGGAATGCGTGCCATTTTTACGCTTTATCTTATCAAAGCCCTTTTAATGGACAAGGAATTAGCCTCATCCATTTACGGAAACTACACCGGACTGGTTTACCTTACACCGCTGATTGGCGGTTATGTAGCTGACCGTTATTGGGGAATGCGACGTTCCATACTTTGGGGCGCTATATTGATGTTAGTCGGTCAGATGTTTATGTTTTTCAGCGCACTCTATTATCAGAACAGCGAATTAGCTCATTGGCTGATGTACATTGGGTTGGCTTCGCTCATTTTCGGGAATGGATTTTTCAAACCCAACATCACCACCATGGTGGGTAGTCTGTACGAGCCGGGCGACAAAAGGCTCGATTCGGCCTATACTATTTTTTACATGGGTGTAAATGTAGGTGCATTTATTGCGCCACTGCTTGCCGGTTATCTGGGCGACACAGGCAATCCTGCCGATTTTAAATGGGGATTTTTGGCCGCTGCCGTGGGCATGTTCCTGAGTTTAATTCTTTTTATTGGCTGGAAAAACAAATTTTTGATTGGCCCCAACGGCGAACAACTGGGACTTGTAGCCGCCAGCAAAATGGAAAGTAACAAATCGGAGAAAGACAAAGCGCCTGCCAAAAGCTCGTCACAGAATTTTAAAGAGTTTATAATCTGGGCTTTTGGATTGGTAGCATTGTTCAGCCTTTTTCATTTTGCTTTCGAATTCGATTTGATCGGAGCGTTTATTTTCTCGCTTTGTATTGTCATTCCGGCTTATGTTATCACCGACCGTTCGCTCACTAAAATAGAAAAACAGCGCATAGCAGTTATTTACATGATTGCCTTTTTCGTAATTTTCTTCTGGGCGGCATTCGAACAGGCCGGCGCCTCGCTTACTTATTTTGCCGATGAACAAACCAACAGAGATATTTTTGGATGGACCATGCCTGCCAGTTATTTCCAATCGTTCAATCCTGTTTTTGTAGTTGTATTTGCCCCGCTTATGTCATGGTTATGGTTGAAACTGGGTTCGAAAAACATGGAACCTGCATCGCCCACCAAGCAAGCCATGGGATTATTTCTGCTTTCGGTTGGTTACCTTGTGATTGCTTTAGGCGTGCATGGTGTTGAGCCGGGCGTAAAAGTAAGTATAATGTGGCTCACCGGTTTATATTTTATTCATTCTATGGGCGAGCTCATGCTTTCGCCTATCGGGCTTTCTATGGTCAACAAGCTGGCACCCATTCGTTTTGCCTCATTGCTTATGGGTATTTGGTATTTATCCATGGCCACAGCCAATAAATTTGCCGGAATGCTAAGCGGTTTATATCCCGAAGCCGGTAAGCCAAAGTCGTTTGTCGGGTTCGAAATAGCAACCATGTACGACTTCTTTATGCTTTTTGTAATTATTTCGGGAGTAGCTGCTGTAATTTTATTCGGCTTGTCGAAGTGGCTGCAAAAATTAATGCATGGTGTAAGATAGTACTGTTCCGGGTTTCGGGTTTCGGGTTTTGAGTATTGAGTATTGAGAACCTACTAAAAAATCCTCTGAAAACAATTGTTTTTCAGAGGATTTTTTATGAATCAACTGAATCAATATTTAATAAACATAATGCCGAATTCAGACAAAAGGGACTAAAAACATAAGTTTTCCAAAAAAAATCATTCAATTTTCACGAATCTATTCTCTTCTTTCTGATAATTAAATACTTCACCTGTACCGATAATGTAATACCAACCTAAAATATTTAATTCTCCCTGGTTATATTTTTCGCGGATATAAGGATAAGTAAGCAGGTGGTTCATTTGCTCTACAATATTGAGTTGCTCGGTCATCCATTCGCGCACAGCCGGGTCGGCAATTCTCAGTTTCACCATCTTGTTCCTTACATTTTTGGCCAGTTCAAGCCATTTGCGGGTGTGAGGTATTTCATTTCCCTGCGTTTCATCCATATAAAGCGCATTGCAGCCGCCACAGTTGGAGTGTCCGCAAATAAGAATGGTGGATACATTGAGAATTTTCACAGAATACTCAATGGCCGAAGTGGTGGCCAGAAATTCGTCGGAGGTACGATACGGAGGCACTAAATTGGCTATATTTCGGATCACAAAAAGTTCTCCCGGCAAGGTATTGGTGATCATGCTCGGAACGATACGGGAATCGGAACAGCCTATAAAAAGCGTATGCGGCTCCTGACTGCGACCTATTTTTTCGAATAATGCTTTGTTCTCAAGAAAATCATTGGCATTAAATTCTTTAACCCCATCGAAAAGTGAATCCATATAAACTGCGTTTGATAATTAGTTTTCAAACGTGTTTTTCGTGTAAATTGTTTTTGATGTATTATTTGTTTTTTATCTGTAATTCGCCAGTAGCCTCTCCTTCAAACCACTGACAGAAGAAAGCAGGTCAGAAAGCATCAAAACAATACTAAACTGCAAACATTAAAAAAGTGATATTTATAGTAAGAATATCACTTTTTTGCTCAAACTAAAAACAACACAAATATAACATCTTCAAAATGCCGATAAAAAAAGGGGTTTTGCAACACATTGATACATATACTCAGATAAACACTACTTATTCTTTAAATTCGTTGTTGTTTTTTAAAATAAATGTATATATTTGTACGCATTTTTATTCCCCATCCTTCCTGCTTAGGAACGAAGAATAGAAGCGAGTCTCTTTGTTTGTATATCCATTATTTCAATCCGGATAATATGGCTTCAATGCTAAAAAACAACAGACCATCGGAAGGTATCGAACTTCAAGGTTTGCCCACCATTACCTTCATCTCTCCTGAGAGAAATGCTCAGGGATATCATCTCAATTGTTTTTTCAACATAGAATTTCAACTTTTTCACATCTTTAAATAAGGTCAGCCTTTGAAAGGCACAAAACTTCTTTCAAAGGCCCCTTCAGTATCGCCCCTTAAAAATGTAAGCAGAAAAGCTGATGAGGGAAAAAACAGGGAACAAATAAATTCAAGCTCAAAGTTACAGGTTACACCCACAACATCGCCGTTAATTAGCACGCCGATGGATAGTTCGGGCATGAAATCAATATATTCATGCTCCAATTCGCCGATTTGGAGCATACATTTGCCAATAGGGAGCATCCAATCGATGATCTGGAGCATACATTCATTGAGTTTGGGCATATATTCGCCGATGTAGAGCTTGCAACCCATGATGTGGAGCATAAACTGGCCAATACAGAGCCTGTATTCCACACATCAAGGCATCGCATCTACAAATAATCATTTATCAGAGCACTTTTTAACAACCAATATATTAACTTTAAAAAAAATTACAATGGCAAATTCAATGTACCGGGTAAATATCCCGAATAACACAGAAGAATTGTTGGATTTAGCAACAAACGTGTACAACAAACACACCGAATTAGGTACAGCTTCGCCGCTGAACGCTATGGTATCACACAAATGGACCGACAACGGACCTAATGTAGCTACCTGCTTAACGCTGCACAGGCAAGCCGAAGAACTTAAGCGGCAAGCCGAAGAGGCCTATCGTCAACGCGACCTACTATTAGGTAATATCACCGAATCGGTAAAAGCAAGTCGCGATTTGTTGCTCGGTGTTTACCGCGAAAATCCTAAAGCATTGGGCGAATACGGTTTTCAGGTGGACGACAGTGCAAGAGTAACGAAGAAAAAAGCCTAAGGATAGCATTAAACAATAGCCTCACTTGCATTCAATGAGGCTATTGCAAACTTTGAGAGGTCGGGCATAGTTGTGAAGTTTAAAAACAAAATACTTGTAATCTGGGGAGTAGCCCTGTAATCTTAGTACAATAATGCGATATTAGTTTTTTCAAAAATATCAGGGCTACGCCCCTCAATTCATTCTTTAAAATGATTAATACTATGATAACAGAGCTACGCTCCTTAACTTACAATTAGTAAGATTACCAAATTATTATAAATCTATTATTGCTTTGGCGGATAATTATAGGATTTAATACTATAAAACAGCTTCACGAGATGAGCAAACCCAAAATTTTGAACATGAAAAAACTAATTTTCTTTTCACTTCTCGCTATAATATTAGCGAGTTGTGACGGGTGCGACGACCCGATAAACCCGCCTGTAATTGTGGAAAAGTTCACAATTACAGGGATGATTAATGGTTCAGGTGGAACAATAAATCCTTTTTCCCAAACAGTGGAAAAAGGTAAAAGTGCCACTTTTACCATAAATCCAACCTATGGTTACGAAATAGACTATTTACTGGATGATGGGTATAAACTACCCGCAACAGATGTCTATACCGTAAAAGATATTAATAAGGACGATACTTTTGAGGTCTTTTTTAAAAAAGATTCAATAGTATGGCCGTTGATTAATATAGTATGGAATGTAGATTCCATATATGTTGAACATGAAGATGGTAGCATATTTCATTACAAAGAAAGTGATTGGACTCAAGATTATTCATCTAATGGATCTGTTACGGAAACAAAAGATGGAAAATCTTACACAAGTAAGTATTACCTTGATAGAGTGAAACTTACCATTACCACTAATGATGGTTTCAATAAAACTGTCTTTAAGATAGAGGTTTTAAATGAAAATAAAATGATTTTATCCTCATTTAAGGGGGTAGAAAAATGGTATATAATTTACTCTAAATTCAGATATAAATAGTAAAGAAAAATTTTTTGCTATAAAATTAGAAAAAGCCGTTCCGTTGTTTTTAAACAATCGCGAACGGCTTTTTTAATTTCTAGGGGTTGGGTTTTATTTTGGCCTTACGGTCATTAACCGCCATCATGGCATGCCATTATATTTGCTTCGGCTGAAGCTCAATCACTTCAAGATTTTGAATCTTCTCTCCATCGATTTCGAATCGTACAAGTGTTTGCACTTTATGAAAACCATATTTGCCGGCAGCTCCGGGATTTATGTGCAGGAGATCGAGATTTTTATCGTATTTCACTTTCAGTATGTGTGAATGGCCGCAGACAAACAGTTTTGGAGATTGCTGAAAAATGGCCGGACGAACCAACGCATCGTATTTACCTGGGTAACCGCCAATGTGCGTAAGCCATACCTTTACACCTTCGCACAGGAACTTATTGTGCTGAGGAAACAAGGTCCGTATTTCATAGCCATCAATATTTCCCCATACGGCACGCAGAGGTTTGAAGTTTTGCAGTTTATTTACTACTTCGAGCGAACCAATATCGCCGGCATGCCACACTTCGTCGCAGGAGGCAAAATGTTCGAAAATCCGCTCATCGAGCATACCGTGCGTGTCCGAAAGTAATCCAATTGTAATCATTGTTCGTTGCGTTTATATGAGAAAGAATAGCAAAATTAAGCAAAAGCTTTGCATTTAGCAACGAAAACAGAAATATAAAAAAAAACTGATTTAATTTACTTTTTTAATATTTCATAAAAGTGTGTTACTGTGATAAATTAAATGCTAAATTTGCGATTCGTTAGATAAAAAGCAAAATAAAAATCAAATGAACACAAAACTCCAGGAACTTACCGATAAAATCTACTTCGAAGGAGTAGAAAAGGGAAATACAGAAGCACAGGCAATTATTGATAAGGCCGAAATTCAGGCTGCTGACATTATTGCCAAAGCAAAAGCCGAAGCGGCTCAGATAGTTGCCATCGCCGAATCAAAATCGGCTGAGCTTTCGAAGAACACAAAATCGGAATTAAAATTATTTGCCCAACAGTCGGTAAATGCCCTGAAAACAGAAGTTGTTGATTTAATTTGCGGCAGCATAGCATCCGAATCAGTAAAAGCAGCAACTGCCGACAAGGCATTTATGCAAAAAACCATACTCGCGTTGGTACAGGAATGGGGCAAAGATCAGACTTTAGTGATCGAAACAAAAGACGCAAAAGCGTTGACCGATTATTTTATGGCGAATGCAAAAGACTTGCTGAACAAAGGTTTGAAAATTAAAGAAGCCAATGGAATAAAAGCCGATTTCAGTATTGCTCCCGAAAAAGAAGGATATAAAATCACCTTTGGAGATGATGAATTTATAGCCTATTTCAAAGAATTCCTGCGGCCAAAATTAGTGGAAATGTTGTTTTAATCAGAAAGTAATGATCATTTCAAAACTTTCAAACCAGGAACCACAAACATTTCAACAATGAACTACTATTGCCTCATTGCGGGACTTCCCGATATACAAGCCGAAGATACTAAAATTACAACATCAATGTCCACCTTAAAAAAGGATTTGATGGAACAACTTTCGGCATCGGATGCCGGCTTACTAAAACTACTTTTTGCTGCATACGACAATACTAATTTTCTGACTTTTCTGAAAAACAAAGAGGCAGCCCTGCATCCGCTCGGCAACCTGACGACCGACGACTGGCAGCAACTTACTACTTTGATGCAGGAGTTTGAAAAGCCAAACGATGCTCGCTTACTCCCATATTTCAATACTTTCTTTTCGAATTACGATGCTGATAAATTGGGCAGCGAGGGAATACTTGAGGAAGATTACATGGCCACACTGTATTACGATTATGCCATGAAAAACGACAATGCTTTTCTGCGCAGCTGGTTTGAATTTAATTTGAACGTCAATAATATTCTTGCAGCCATTGCCTGCAGGAAACACGGATTTGATCCGAAAAAATTTGTAATAGGCCAGAATGAAGTAGCACAAGTCATACGGACAAGCAATGCCCGCGACTTTGGGTTGCACGGCATGTTCGACGAACTTGAAGTAGTGATGAGAATTGCCGAAGAAGAAAATTTACTCGAAAGAGAAAAAAAAATTGATGCACTGAAATGGTCGTGGCTCGAAGAGAACACTTTCTTCCATTACTTTTCGGTAGAAAAAGTATTGGCTTATGTACTGAAAATGGAGATGATAGAGCGTTGGAAAATGCTTTCGGCAGAAAAAGGGGCAAAGATTTTCAGGGATTTACTTGGAAGCATGAAAGAAGGAGTAAAGTTCGGGGAATAGTTCGGAATGGGTGATTTTCGGATTGCCCGTTTGTTGATGAGTTCGCTCGATTGAGCTTGCAGTTGGCTCCCTCTGAGAAAACAAAAGACAGTTTTAGAAAAAAAATATAAACATTCATATAGCCTTATGTTTCGAAATGTTGTGGTTATTGGCACATTGATACATTGGCACATTTAAAAATTATGTCAACAAAAGGAAAAGTTAAAGGTATCATTTCCAATCTGGTTACGGTGGAAGTAGACGGTCCCGTAGCTCAAAACGAAATTGCATACATTACATTAGGTTCGCAGAAACTAATGGCCGAAGTGCTAAAAGTAATCGGCGATAATGCTTATGTACAAGTATTTGAAAGCACACGTGGTCTGAAGGTAGGAAACGAAGTGGAGTTCATGGGGCATTTGCTCGAAGTGACGCTTGGTCCCGGATTGCTCTCGCGCAATTACGATGGTTTACAAAACGACCTCGATAAGCTGACCGGTATTTTTCTGCAACGCGGAGAATACAATTACCCGCTCGACACCGAAAAGTTATGGGATTTCAAGCCCTTATCCAAAGCAGGTGACAAAGTGGAAGCCGGCTTTTGGCTGGGCGAAGTGGACGAAAACCACCAACCGCACAAAATCATGGTTCCTTTTAAATTGGAAGGCACTTTCACCGTAAAATCCATTGTCGCCCAAGGCGAACATAAAATTTTAGATGTCATTGCCGTACTACTCGATGCCGACGGTAAAGAAATAGAAGTAACCATGGTTCAGAAATGGCCGGTAAAAAAAGCCATCACCGTTCACACCGAAAAACCGCGTCCGTTCAAATTACTCGAAACAGGCGTTCGCACCATCGATACCGCCAATCCGATTGTGGAAGGTGGAACAGGATTTATTCCGGGACCTTTCGGTACAGGAAAAACCGTTTTGCAACATGCTATTTCGAAACAAGCCGAAGCCGATATCGTTATCATTGCCGCCTGTGGAGAACGTGCGAATGAAGTAGTGGAGATTTTCGTTGAATTTCCCGAACTCGAAGATCCGCATACAGGACGCAAGCTGATGGAACGGACCATTATCATCGCCAACACGTCGAACATGCCCGTGGCTTCGCGCGAAGCATCGGTTTACACGGCCATGACTATTTCGGAATACTACCGCGCCATGGGACTCCGCGTATTGATGATGGCCGACTCCACTTCACGTTGGGCACAGGCGCTCCGCGAAATGAGTAACCGCATGGAAGAACTTCCGGGTCAGGATGCTTTCCCAATGGATTTGTCGGCAATTATTGCCACATTTTACAGTCGCGCCGGCTATGTGTACCTTAAAAACGGACAAACCGGTTCCATTACTTTTATCGGAACCGTTTCTCCTGCCGGAGGTAACCTGAAGGAACCCGTGACTGAGGGAACCAAAAAAGCTGCCCGTTGTTTCTATGCGCTTGAACAGGCCCGTGCCGACCGTAAGCGTTATCCGGCGGTGAATCCGATTGACAGTTATTCAAAATATATCGAATATCCCGAATTTGAGGAATATATTTCAAAACGCATTTCACCGGACTGGACCAGCAAGGTGAACGATATGAAAACCATTTTGCAACGTGGGAAAGAAGTGCAGGAACAAATCAATATTTTGGGCGACGATGGTGTGCCTGTTGATTATCACATTACCTTCTGGAAATCGGAAGTCATTGACTTTGTAATTTTACAACAGGACGCTTTTGATAAAGTTGATTCGGTTACACCTATCGAACGTCAGGAATACATGCTGAATCTGGTAATGAGCATTTGTCATACCAACTTTGATTTCAGCGATTTTGTTGCAGTAATGGATTATTTTAAAGGAGTTATCAATGTGTGTCGCCAATTAAATTATTCCGAATTCCATTCCGAAGATTTTGAAAAATATATAGCTGAATTGAATGTAATTCTTGCAGAAAGAAGAACTTAACATATCATTTATTAGCATTCATCGTGTCAGCCGCTTCGCGCAGACCCGATATAAAAAAACGAATTAAACATTAAATAAATGGCAACAAAAGCATTTCAGAAAATTTATACTAAAATAATCCAGATCAATAAAGCCACCTGCTCACTCAGAGCAACAGGAGTTGGCAACGATGAACTGGCAACCGTGAACGGGAAACTGGCTCAAGTTGTAAAAATTATGGGAGATGAAGTGACATTACAGGTTTTCGAAGGAACCGAAGGAATTCCTACGGATGCCGAAGTGATTTTTCTGGGCAAAGCTCCCTCATTAAAAGTGAGCGATCAGTTGGCCGGACGTTTCTTCAACGCTTTCGGCGACCCTATTGATGGCGGTCCTGAGGTGGAAGGTGATGAGCGCGAAATCGGAGGGCCATCGGTAAATCCGGTACGCCGCGAACAGCCTTCGGAGCTTATTGCAACCGGTATCGCCGGTATCGACCTGAATAACACACTCGTTTCGGGACAGAAAATTCCTTTTTTTGCCGATCCGGATCAACCTTACAATCAGGTGATGGCCAATGTAGCGCTCAGGGCAAAAACTGATAAAATCATTCTCGGCGGTATGGGACTTACCAACGATGATTACCTGTATTTTAAAAACGTGTTCAACAATGCCGGCGTGCTCGACAGAATTGTAAGTTTTATGAATACAACTGAAAATGCACCTGTTGAACGCTTGCTTATTCCTGATATGGCATTGACTGCAGCTGAATATTTTGCTGTTGACAAGAACGAAAAAGTACTGGTATTGCTTACCGATATGACTTCGTATGCCGACGCACTGGCCATTGTATCCAATCGTATGGATCAGATTCCGTCGAAAGATTCTATGCCCGGTTCACTATATTCCGATTTAGCTAAAATCTACGAAAAGGCTGTGCAATTCCCTGCCGGTGGCTCAATTACAATTATTGCAGTGACAACTCTTTCGGGTGGTGATATTACGCATGCTATTCCCGATAACACAGGATATATTACTGAAGGTCAGTTATTCTTGCGTCGCGACTCTGATGTAGGAAAGGTTATTGTCGATCCGTTCCGTTCGCTTTCGCGACTGAAACAACTTGTGATCGGTAAAAAGACAAGAGAAGATCATCCGCAGGTAATGAATGCCGCAGTGCGACTATTTGCAGATGCAGCCAACGCCAAAACCAAACTTGAGAACGGGTTCGATTTAACCGATTACGATGATCGTACTCTGGCATTTGCCAGAGATTATTCCTCGAAATTACTGGCTATAGATGTAAATATTGATACTACAGCCATGTTGGATATCGCTTGGGAAATGTTCGGAGATCACTTTAAGCCAGCCGAAGTGAATATCAAACAGGCTTTGGTAGATAAATACTGGAAAAAGTAGCGATCCTAACCCCTTAAGGGGAGATAAACACGAAACGGTCAAAAATCTTTGACTACCTAAAGAATTTTTTATGTCAGACATTATAAAACTTAGTAACATCGAAGACAAAATCATAGAAATCAGAAATCAACAGGTGATTCTCGATTTTGATGTGGCTGAGCTATATGGTGTAGAGACAAAACGAGTAAATGAAGCTTTCAAAAACAATCCTGAGAAATTTCCCAAAGGCTACATTTTCGAACTTACAAAACCGGAATGGAGACAAATCAGGATAAAACAAAACGCTTCAGACGACTATAAATCTGATAATTACAGCGATGTGGTCGAAAATTTCGACCACCTAAAAAACAGGAAATACTCTTATGTTGTTCCAAAAGCATTTACCGAAAAAGGCTTGTATATGCTGGCAACTATTCTGAAAAGTGAGAAAGCAACTGAAACTACCATTGGTATTATCGAAACATTTACCAAACTAAGAGCTTTTACACGTGCGGTATCGGAACTGGTGGAAACAAAAGAGGAAAAAGTGCAGAAATCGTTGATGCAGCAAAGCGCTGAAATAATGACTGAACTTCTTGGTAACGACAAAGATGTGTCTGAAACAGAAACCAGTATTGAGCTTAATTTTGCAGTTTTAAAAATTAAGCACACAATAAAAAGAAAAAACAGCGATAATGAGGTTCACGAAGATGAGCCTGTTTATATCACCATTAAAAAATAAAGTTTTTCGGAAGAAATACTGATAAAAATATGGCTATACAATTTCAATACAATAAAACATCGCTACAAGTACTTGAGAAAAACCTCAAAATGCGGGTTCGTGCTTTGCCTACAATAAAAAACAAGGAAAGTGCCCTGCGTGTTGAAGTGAAACGTGCCAAAGATGAAATAGTAACACTTGAAACCGAAGTAGAACAACGCATTGCCGCATATGATAAAATGCTGGCTTTGTGGGGCGAATTTGACACGTCCCTATTGCAAGTAAAGGATGTGATAATGAGTGTAAAAAAAATAGCAGGTGTTCGCATACCCGTTTTAAACGATGTTATTTACAGCTCAAAGCCCTATAGTTTATTCAACTCTCCCAAGTGGATAGCCGACGGATTGACACAACTCAAGGAGCTGGCTCAGGTAGGCATTGAGCAGGAATTTTGTGTACAGAAACTTAACCTGCTCGAATATGCTCGTAAAAAGACCACACAAAAAGTGAATCTGTTCGAAAAAGTACAGATTCCTGGTTATGAGGAAGCCATAATAAAGATCAAACGTTTTATGGAAGATGAAGAAAACCTTTCTAAATCGTCGCAAAAAATCGTAAAATCACGTCAACAAAAAATGAAGGAGGCTGAGTTATGATATTAAAGATGAAACGCTATACTTTTCTGGTATATCACCGGCAATACAACGAATTTCTTGAAAAACTGAAGGACACGGGTGTGTTGCATGTGATAGAAAAGCCGGGAGGGATTGCTGAGAATGATGTTTTACGTGAAAAAATGCAATTAGCTTCACGTGTAAAAAATGTACTGAAGCGGCTCGAAAAACGCATTCCAAAAAACGCGGTTCAGTTGCCAGCCAACAAAGCTGTGGATGGAGTTGAGCTACTTTCGAAAGCTGAAGCAATTTTGGCTGAAAAAGAGGCGCTGGAACAAAAGCTTCAGCTTACTGAGAAAGAACGTGAACGAATGGAAGTATGGGGCATTTTCAGTCATGAGAGTATTGAAAAATTAAAAGATGCCGGTTTTGTTCTTCGATTCTTTAGCTGCAATTTACGAAAATTCGACCAGGAATGGGAAGTGTTGTATAACGCTTTTGAAATTGACACCATAGGCACTACGCGCTACTTTGTGACGGTTACCCGCCCTGATGAACCGGTTGATATTGAAGCTGATCCTGTAAAACTTTCGCTGAAAACTGCCGAACAATTAGATGTTGAGACAACAGCCATCAGATCAAAAATTGATTTACAAAATGCTTTGTTCGAAAAGATGGCGATCGAAGATTACAATTCGTTAAAATCTGCTCAGGTGCAAATTATTGAGAATATTGATTTTACCAAAGTAATGCTTAATACGCAGTCCGAAGCCGATGACCGTGTAATGGTGCTCGAAGGCTGGTGTCCCGAAGAGTCGGAAAGCACATTGAACAACTACCTTGAATCGACGGATGTTTATTATGAAACAGCTATTCCAACTGAAGAGGATAAAGTACCCATCAAACTAAAAAACAACAGATTTGCCAAATTGTACGAAATGATTGGCGAATTGTACGATATGCCTAATTATCATGAACTTGATCTAACACCGTTTTTTGCACCGTTCTACATGTTGTTTTTCGGGTTGTGTCTGGGCGATGCCGGGTATGGACTTTTCTTAGTGATAATTGCAATATTTGCACGTAAAAAAGTAAAAGAGGGACTGAAACCAATCATGTCATTACTAATCTGGCTGGGCTCGGCTACAGTTATTCTGGGCACAGTAAGCGGTACATTTTTTGGGTACAACCTCCTCGAATCGAAAATAGAATGGCTTGAATCGTTCAAAGTGATTATGCTGGATTCGAATCAACTGTTTTATACAGCATTAATTATTGGAGTAGTTCAGATTATTTTCGGAATGATTATTAAAGCTGAAGGTTTAGTGCGAAGATTTGGCTTGCCGGCTTCGTTATCAACATGGGGTTGGATAGTTGTGATTTTAGGAGCCGGAGGTACATATGCATTATCAACTTTTGCAGGATTAGCACCTGAAATAAGCAAATGGGGATATATTGTTTTTGGTGGGATTGGGGCTATACTTATTTTCCTTCTGAATAATCTGAAAAGAAATCCATTGATTAATGTGGGCGCCGGGTTATGGGATACTTACAACATGGCTACAGGTTTGCTCGGCGATGTACTTTCCTATATTCGTTTGTTTGCCCTTGGTATTTCGGGAGCCGTAATGGGATTTGTATTCAATGATTTAGCGATACAACTCAGTGGGAACATACCTGTAGTAAGCCAAATAATAATGGTGTTGATTATGCTTGTGGGACATGGCATCAACATTTTCATGTCAGGGCTGAGTGCGTTTGTACATCCAATGCGTCTTACTTTCGTTGAGTTTTACAAAAACGCTGGTTTTGAAGGAGGAGGTAAAAAGTATAAACCTTTTTCTTCTTACAAAGAAGAAGAATCTTTATTTTAATCAGGAATAAAAACAAATAATAATATAACAATTTAAAAATCAAGAAATTTATGGAACCAATTATTTTAGCTTATATTGGTATTGGATTGATGGTCGGCCTTTCCGGTGTAGGAAGTGCTTTTGGAGTAACTATCACTGGTAATGCAGCCATCGGCGCTCTTAAGAAAAATGCCGATGCATTTGGTAATTACATGGTGCTTAGCGCACTTCCCGGTACTCAGGGACTTTACGGATTTCTGGGATATTTTCTTTTGGCCGGAAAACTGAACCCTGAAATGACATGGGGAGCTGCTGCTGCCATATTTGGTGCAAGTATAGCATTGGCACTCACCGGATTATTCTCGGCCATTCGGCAGGGGCAGGTATGTGCCAACGGCATTGCAGGTATCGGATCAGGATACGATGTTTTTGGTAAAACTCTGATTCTGGCTGTATTTCCCGAACTTTATGCCATTGTTTCACTGGCAGCAGTGTTTATGATCGGAGGCTCTATTTAATAAAATTACAACACTTATTGTTAAGAAGCTCAAACGTCGGTGCGTTTGAGCTTCTTGCATTTTGGTTTTCTTATAAAAAAAGCTACTTTTGTATTTATATCCATATGAGAAATATTCAATAACCATGAAAAAGAAAAGAGTTAATCTAAGATCTTTTTTTCAAAAATTGCGTTTTCAATACCGAGTATCGGTACTGAACGAAAACACGCTGGAAGAATCATGGCATATTCGTTTATCGCGCCTTAGTGTATTGATTTATGCATCATCGCTGATTATAATGACCTTTATCCTTATTACCATTCTGATTTTTACTACCCCAATCCGTTTTTATTTGCCCGGATATGGCGAAAGCGGAAACCGTGGAAAAATCATTACTGAATCGATGTACGCCGATTCATTGCTTCAGGAAATTGAGTTACAGAGCGGATACCTGACTGTATTGAAAAAAGTAATTGAAGGCGAAATTAAACCCGACTCAATTGCTACGCTGGACTCAGCCCAAATGAAACAAGTGGCTGTGGAGTATCTCGAAAAAACAAAAGCAGAAAAAGAATTTACTGAGAAATTTGAACGGGAAGAAAAATATAATTTATCAACCATTCAGGCCGAAACTAATCAAAATATCTATGTCTTTTTTCGACCTACCAAAGGGGTTATCTCTTCATCTTTCAACCTGAGCGAAAAACAATATGGGATCAACATCATCACTTCGCCAAACGAATCGGTCGTAAGTGTTTTAGCCGGAGCTGTAGTATATGCGGCTTTTACTTTCGATTTTGGCTGGGTAATACAGGTGCAGCATGAGGACAATTACCTTTCGATATATAAAAATAATACGCGTTTATTAAAAAAAATAGGTGATAATGTAAAAGCCGGTGAAGGAATTGCTATAACAGGTGAAACGGCTGAGAAGAAAACAGGAACACAGTTTTATTTTGAACTCTGGAAACAAGGCAAACCTGTGAATCCTGAGGATGTGATCATCTTTTAAGCAAAACTTACTCATTAACAAATTGGCAAATTAGTATATTGGCACATTAAATTTATGTCTGAAAATAAAAAACAAATCGCTATTCTGGGTTCTACAGGTTCCATTGGTAAACAGGCACTTGAAGTAATAGCCGAGAACAATGAGTTGTTCGAAGTATATGCTTTGACAGCCAATAATCAGATTGATTTACTTATAGAACAAGCACTCCGGTTTCGCCCGGAAATGGTGGTCATCGCCAACGAACAGCATTACCTGAAACTCAAAGATGCGTTGGCAGGACTTCCAATAAAGGTTTTTGCAGGAAATGAGTCGGTGGCTCAAATTGCCGAAATGCAACCTATCGACATAGTGCTGACCGCTATGGTTGGCTATTCAGGCCTGAAACCTACCATCAATGCCATTAAAGCAGGAAAGAAAATTGCTCTGGCCAACAAGGAAACGCTTGTGGTAGCCGGCGAACTTATTTGTGACCTTGTAAAACAATACAATTCATCTATTATTCCTGTTGACTCTGAACATTCTGCCATTTTTCAATGTTTGACGGGCGAAGGGAATAATCCGATAGAAAAACTAATATTAACCGCTTCGGGTGGACCATTCAGGACTAAATCAATTGCAGAACTGGAACATGTAACTCGTGCTCAGGCATTGAGACATCCGAATTGGGATATGGGCGCCAAAATCACTATCGATTCGGCCAGCATGATGAACAAAGGTTTCGAAATTATCGAAGCCAAATGGCTTTTCGGAGTTTCACCCGAACAGATTGATGTGGTGGTTCATCCGCAGTCGATTATTCATTCGATGGTACAATTTGCCGATGGATCCATAAAAGCTCAGCTTGGACTACCCGATATGAAACTGCCGATTCAATATGCATTTACATACCCCGACAGGCTGAAAACAAATTTCCCGCGTCTCGATTTTAATATCTGTACGCAATTTACCTTCGAACAGCCGGATATGGAACGGTTCAGGAATCTGGCATTTGCTTATTATGCTATGGATCGGGGCGGTAATATGCCTTGTATTCTGAATGCTGTTAACGAAATAGTGGTAGCTGAATTTCTGAAAGACAGCATCGGTTTTCTGCAAATGAGCGACATTATCGAAAAGGTAATGGCTAAAGCAGAATTTATTGTCAATCCGAGCTACGAGGATTATGTGAAAACCGACGAAATGGTGAGATTACTCACCAAAGATTTTATTTAATGACGAATTGTCAGATAAATCAGATAACTTTCTTCAAATTAAAAAACAACGGCAATACATCGTTCTCAATCTCTGCCTGTTTGTTCAAAACGCAAACAAACGCACGGTATTTGTTGAAACATTAAAATGAATGGTTGGCATAAAAAAAGTCGATCGAATATAAAAACTGAATTATTTACAAAAAACTCCGTTCAACGAATTTTTACGGAGCAAAATACTATTTATGGAAACCTTTTTAATCAGAGCATTACAATTAATTCTTAGTTTATCAATATTGGTAGTTCTTCACGAATTCGGGCATTTTTTCTTTGCACGTTTATTCAAAGTCCGTGTTGATAAATTTTATATGTTTTTCAACCCTACAATTTCGCTTGTAAGAGCAAAAAAGATTAATGGCAGATGGGAAGTAAGATTTTTAGCTAAAAATGTACCCGCCAACGAACGTCCCAAACGGGATGCCGATGGCGATATTATTGTAGATGCAAAAGGCCGACAGGTGGTTGAACAAATTCCGCTTCATGAGTTGCCCGAAGATGACTGGCGCAAATATCCCGAAAACACCGAATGGGGTATCGGTTGGCTTCCATTGGGCGGTTATTGCAAAATTGCAGGCATGATTGATGAATCGATGGATGCCTCGCAGCTAAACGCAGAACCACAACCATGGGAATACAGGGCAAAACCGGTATGGCAAAGGCTTCCGATCATTATCGGCGGAGTTTTGGTGAATTTTATTTTGGCTATGGTAATTTATGCAGCCGTACTTTTCACCTGGGGAAAAGAATACCTGCCTCTGGAAAATGCAAAATATGGCCTTCAATTTTCTAAAACATTAATTGACAATGGATTTAAGAATGGCGACAATATTGTAGCCATCGACGGAAAAACGATAGAACAAACTGCCGATGTAATTGAAGGCATACTTATAGATTCCAAACGAAATGTGACCGTCGTACGCGAAGGCCAAAACCTGGATATCACACTTCCCGATAATTTCACGCAAAAAGTTTTAGCATCTGAAGAAACAAGCTTAATTTCAATTCGTTATCCATTTGTAATTGAAGAAGTGTCGGGAGGCAGTCCGGCTGCCGAAGCCAAACTGCAGAGCGGCGACAGCGTGGTGGCGATAAATGGTAAAAGCGCCAGTATTTATCAGGATGTAGCTGCCGAACTTGAAGTTTCGAAAAACAAACAAATCGATCTTTCCTTTTATCGCAACGGGCAGCTTATGCAATCGAAAGTTCAGTTGAACGACGATGGGAAGTTGGGCGTAATGATGAAATCTCCATTCGAATACCTGACAACAAAGAAAACTGAATATGGATTTTTCGAAGCTATACCGGCCGGAATCACCGTGGGTTGGGAAACATTGTCGACCTACGTTAAGCAGTTCAAACTCATTTTCTCGAAAGAAGGCGCAAAACAACTCGGCGGATTTGGAAGTATTGGCAAAATGTTCCCGAAAGTTTGGGACTGGCAGATATTTTGGTCCATGACCGCATTATTATCAATTGTATTGGCTTTCATGAACTTTCTTCCAATACCAGCACTGGATGGAGGACACGTTCTTTTCCTTGTATATGAAATGGTTACCAAACGCAAACCCAACGAAAAATTCATGGAATATGCGCAAACGGCGGGAATGTTGCTTCTATTTGCCCTGCTCATTTTTGCCAACGGAAATGACATTTTCAAGGCAATATTTAAGTAAAAATGGAGATAAGAAAAGGAAACCAGAAACTTTTTTAAATAATGAAACCAACAATACTGTGCTACCCTAAATGCGGCACCTGCCAAAAGGCCGAAAAATGGCTCAAAGCGAACGGAATTGAATATCTATATCGTCCGATAAAAGAAGAAAATCCCACAGTGGAAGAACTTACATTGTGGATAGATAGAAGTGGACTCCCAACGAGCAAGTTCTTTAATACAAGCGGATTGTTGTACAAAGAAAACAACATGAAAGACAAAGTAAAAACGATGTCGAACGAAGAACTGATTAAGGTACTGTCTGAAAATGGATTAATGGTAAAAAGGCCCATATTGCTATCAGGCGACAAGGTGTTGGTTGGCTTCAAAGAAGAAGAGTGGGTTGAACTGTTCTTGAAATAAAATGATCTTGATTTATAAAAAACAAGTCGTAGAAGTCTAAATTCTACGGCTTATTTTTTTGGCAGATCATTCCTGGTCTGTTTTCTTTGTATTTTCTTCTTGTTGCTGATTTTTAAATTCAAGTGGAGTGCGTCCATATTTTGCTTTAAAGCATTTGGCAAAATACTTAGTATCCGAAATACCCACCAGGTAAGCAACTTCCTTTACCATATATTGCCCCGACGAAAGAATTTGAGCTGCACGTTTCATTTTTACATCACGAATAAATTCAACAGGTGCCAAACCGGTAAGCCCTTTCAATTTTTTAAAAAATACTGAACGACTCATCTGTACACATTGACCAAGTTCTTCCACCGAAAATTCGCTGTTCTCCATATTTTCTTCGATCAGCATCATCACCTTTTTCATCATTTCCTCATCGTGAGAGGTGATAGAATAAGGTTGCGGATTGAAGTTCAATGATGTATTGGGAATCAACTGGGCTCTGAAATACTCATGCAACTGCTTCCGTTGTTGAATCAGATTGGCAATACGGGCTTGAAAATAAGGAACACTAAATGGTTTGGTGATGTAATCGTCGGCACCGTAACTCAAACCTTCAAGTTTGCTCTCGATGGTTGTTTTTGCAGTAAGAAGCACCACAGGAATATGACTGGTACGGATATCTGTTTTCAATTTTTGGAGCAATCCAATTCCATCCATACGTGGCATCATAATATCGCTCACAACAAAGTCGGGTGTATATTTAATGGCCTTATTCCAACCATCGGTACCATCGACTGCTTCGAAAATAAGATATTCCGATTCAAGAATTGTTTTTATAAATTCTCTCAAATCGTTATCATCTTCTACAATAAGCACCGAAACTTTATGCTCGTGTTTCTGCGATCTGAAGTTCTCATCCGCCTTTTCATTTTCGGTTACAAGTTCTTGGACATAAACCAGCTTTTCCATTTCTTCTTCTTTCGAAACACCGGCAACAATTTCTACGCTTTTATCGAAATGAGATAGCCCTCGCAAAAAACTTACAGTAAAGACACTGCCTCTACCCTCCTCGCTGATTACTGATATTTTAGCCGAATGTTTGTCGGCCAAATCCTTCACCATTGACAAACCAATACCTGTACTCGGCTTACTTTTGTCCTCGTTAAAAGATGCAAACCTGACAAAAAGGTTCTTTTGTTTTTCTTTGGAGATGCCACAACCCTGATCGCGAACTTCGACCGATACTTGTTTTTCGTCGGACAACAAGCTAACTTCTATAGATTTACCGGGCGCTGTAAATTTAAAAGCATTGGACAAAAGATTCATTATAATTTTTTCCAGACAATCCGGGTCACCCCATATTTTATCGTTCAGGGCTTTGTTCGTAAATTTAAATTTAATATGCTGCTCTAGCGAAATTTCACTAAAGTTATCACAGATTTCTTCAAGGAAATGCCCCATTTCAATCTGCTGTACTTTAAGATGATGAAACTGAATTTTCCTGAAATCGAGAATTTGATTGACCAATCTCAACATTCGGTTGGTGTTTTGTGAAATGGTCTTCAAGTGTTTTTTTATATCAACGGGCGTTTTCGAGTCGTTGAGCATATAATCCACCGGAGCAGTAATCATTGTTAAAGGCGTCCGGATTTCGTGCGAAATATCGGTAAAAAAACGCAATTTCATTTCCGACATTTTCTTTTCCAAGGTCACATTTGCACGCAAACGGTAAAAAGTAAATAATATTTTTACAATTAAATAAATCAAGCCTGCAAACAAAAGAAGATAAATAAGATAAGCCCAAAATGTTTCCCAAAACGAGGGTAGCACTTCGATGGAAAGGGTACGTTCATTGCTCACCCAAACACCCTCGCTGTTGGTGGATTTAACCCGAAAAACATATTCTCCTTTTGGCAAATTGGTATAATTGGCGATACGTTGTTTCTGCACATAATTCCAGTCCTGGTCAAAACCATCGAGCTTATAAGCGTAAAGTATATTGCCCTGATCTACAAAGTCGAGCGTAGCATATTCAATACTGAAAAAGTTCTGCTTATGAGTAAGTTTAAGTTCCGGTATGTTATCTATGCTATTGGTCAATGGAGAAGGAATGCCAATACCCACATCTTTGTTGAAAAGTTGAAAGTTTGAAAATGCGATATTCGGACGGTACAGATTGCGCTGAATACGCTCTGGAGAGAAGATAATAACACCGTTTGAGAATCCGAAAATAATTTCATGTTTACTTGTTATACAGTTTGATGCTTCCGAGAAATTATAGAGGTTCATCAGCCTGTTGATCTCGGCAAATGTTTCGAAAGTTTCTTTCTGAGGATCGAAACGGGTCAGATTATTTTCGGTACTGATCCAAAGTTTTTTTTCATTGTCTTCCCGGATAGAGAGTGTAACATCCGATGGCAAACCATCTTTGGCCATATATTGTTTGAATTTGAGAGGAAATCCATTTTTATCATACTGAATGACTTTGTTTAAGCCTCCGCCAAAAGTAGCTATATATATTTCGTTGCCCGAAGTGTTGCAGATATAATGAACATCGTTATTGCTCAAACTTTCAATTTTGCCTTTTACTGTGCTATAGTATTTGAAATTTATATTTTCGGGTATCGAAAATTTGGACGAAAAAACGATAAGACCGCCCGTTGTTCCTGTCCAGATATTGCCTTTGCTATCTTGCGTAATGTATCTTACTCTGTCGGCAATATCGAGAGGATAGTTTTTAAGATGGTTACGTTGGTTGATAAAATAGGTTTTACCATCCTCCATAAATTTGATAAGATTAATTCCGCCACCATAAGTTCCCACCCATATATTACCGGTTTTGTCCTGAAACAAGCTGTATACTTTATCGTTGCTGAGGCTAAACACATCCATTTGGTCTCTTTTGAAGTTCTGAAGTGCAAAACGATTTTTAACACCCGATTTTCTTGCTTTGAACAAGCCTTCACCTTTGGTGCCTATCCATATATTTCCATCGGTATCTTGAATAATACAATAAACTGTACTGGCAAAAATGGCATCGTTTTGCAAAATTCCTTCTTTCGATAAACGACCAATCATTTTTTTGTCGGCATCATAAACCGTCAATCTTCCATCTTTTGTCGAAATCCAAAGTCTTTTCTCATTGTCTTCGAAAATGACCCGCACATCATTCTCTATATAAGTTTTGGTTTCAGGATTTATTTTTACTGCTTTAAAATAGTTTTGATTGAAAGTGATTTTTTCGAGGCCATGCGATCGCGAACCAATCCAAAGATTGCCCTGCCGGTCGGAATAAGCCGAATGCAAGTTGTTTGAAAACTCTAATTCCGGCGAATTTTGTCCGCTAAAATAGTTTTCCAAAAGGTCGGTGTCCGAATTGTAAAGCGAGAATCCGCCACCTTTGGGTTGCACCCATGTTCTGCCATTCACATCGTCGATCACAAAAAAACGAGGGGGAAACATATTGGTCGAATTATCAATGTTTTTAACATAGAAAAACTTGCCGGTAAGGGTTTTTAAATCAAATTTACTGACACCAATTTTATCTGTTTCTATCCATAGTTGGTTGGCTTTGTCGACAACACATGAGACTATTTTATTCGAACTTAGCCCATTAGTAGTAATTGTATTGAATGACTTAAGTTGATTATTTTTAAGGTCGTAAACAAAGAAGCCATCATTCGAAGTAGTTATTACAATCCGGTTATCTCTTGTTGCTGTGAACGAATTTACATCAGATGTCACCTTCAAATCCAAAAGCTTGAACTGATTTTTATCCTTTGAATAAATCCTGACTTTACCATTTCCAGACCCAAACCAAATATCGTTGTTCACCTGCAAAGCCGAATAAAATGCTTTTTCGGATGATTTTGAATATCTATTGCTGCCGAACTTGTAACCAATTGATTTTGAATTATCGATTGGTATCAGTTTTATTCCATCATTGGTCAGTATCCATGAATTTTGGTATTTATCTTCGAAAACAGAATTGACAACATCACTATTCAATCCTCCGTTCGATTTGCAATAATAAATCGTATTAAAAAGAGAATCAGACACCTCGACACACCCGGCATTCGAAGACATTAACCATACTTTCCCGCTTGCTGTTATTTGGATTTTAGTAAACTGAAACGGTAGTTGCTCAAACTTTTTCAGCGATTGCAAACCCCAGAATTTCTCTGTTTTCGGACTGAAACAATGTATGTTGCCATCATATGAGATAAACCATATCCTATTGTTTTTATCTTCATAAATTTTCTCTACCCGATTATTTTTCATTGTGTAATTATCGCCGGGTTTTACCTTGTAATTATAAAATTTATAACCATCGAATTTACTCAGGCCATCCCAGGTTCCGAACCACATTAAACCTTTACTGTCCTGTAAAATATCCATGATAGTATATTGTGGCAATCCATCTTTTGTCGAAAAATGATAAAAGTGGCAAACCGGCTCAGCCGACATTTCGAATGATGAAACACAAAAAAAACAGATGAGTAAATATATAAGGTGTTTTTTCATGAAACGTGATTTTCTTGCATTGTGGAATTGTAAAATTGAATACAAATATAATTGATAATCCTAATTAATCAAGACATTGAAGAATCGAAACTCATTTAACAACCCTATTCAATCAATTCATCCCCCGTCCGCCAAACTAATATAAATTAATATTGCAGTCGAAATCTATTTACTAAAATACCTAATGAAAAAACTCACACTTATTACATATCTTGTCCTGTTTTTCAGTCTAATTTCAATCAATGCACAAACAGCGGCATTTCCCGGCGCCGAAGGTCATGGAAGAAACACTACCGGCGGACGTGGGGGAATGGTGTATTATGTAACCAATCTCACGGATGTTAATTCCGGCAATTCCACTACACGCGAAGGCTCGCTACGATGGTGTCTCAGCCAAAACGGAACTAAAACCATACTTTTCAAAGTAAGCGGCACAATAATTCTTAAATCAAACTTATCTATTTCAAAAGGCAATGTAAGTATTCTCGGACAATCGGCTCCCGGTGATGGAGTTTGTGTAGGTGGATTTCCGGTTTCAATATCAGCCAACAATGTCATTATTCGTTACCTCCGTTTCCGTATGGGTCAGGAATATATTTCCAGCGCCGATGGCGCCGATGTATTAGGCTCCAGAGGATATTCAAATTTTATTGTCGACCACTGTTCGATGAGTTGGAGTACCGATGAATGTGTCTCGATTTATGGCAACGAAAACACGACGCTTCAATGGTGTATTATTACCGAAAGTTTGCGATTAGCCAAACACTCCAAGGGGCCTCATGGTTACGGAGGAATATGGGGCGGAAAACGTGCCAGTTTCCATCATAACCTACTGGCTAACAACGATAGCCGGACACCCCGATTCGGCCCTGCAACCAGCACACAAGGAACTGACACTACCGATATGCGAAACTGTGTTATTTATAACTGGGGAGGAATAGGATGTTACGGCGCTGAGGCAATGAAAGTAAATATTGTAAATAATTATTACAAAGCAGGTCCGGCCACTTCATCGGGAAACGCCAAAGCACGCATTTGTGCAATAGATAAAAAAATAAACCTTTCAACTACCGATGACTTTTATCCCATAAATAATGTATGGGGCAAGTTTTATATCGATGGCAATTATGTGGACGCTTCTACAAGCACTTCTTCGTCTGATAAAACATTGTGTAACAATGCCACTGCCGACAATTGGACTTACGGCGTTTTCAACCAGATAAGTTCTTCGTACGGAATTACTTTAGCCGAAAAAACGGCACTTAAATCCACCACAGCGTTCCCGACCGGAACAGTAACTACCCACACCGCTCAAAAAGCATACGAAAAGGTATTGGCTTTTGCCGGATGCAGTCTTCAACGAGATGCACATGACACACGTATTGTAAACGAAACCAGTACCGGTACCGCCACTTTTAAAGGACTATCAAAATACAACGGTCTTGGAAGCGTGACATACCCGGCAGGTACGGTTATAGGTACCGAAACTTTGACAACAGCGACCACCATCAATTGGAAAAGCACATCTTATCCTAAATCGGGGATTATCGATTCCGAAACAGACATAAAACCGGCGGATGCACCCACCGACTGGAGTCCGTGGCCAACCTTAAATTCGACCACAGCCCCTACTGATACCAATATTGATGGAATACCAGATGGTTGGTTAGAGGCAAATTATCCCGGAAAAACAGCTGTAGATAAAAATGAAGAAGGCTATACTTACCTCGAAATTTATTTGAATGACATAGTGAAAAACATAACCGTGCAGCAATTGACAGATGGAATCACTTCAGGTATCGAAAGTCCGGATCTTCCTAAAACAAAATCGACTTCCTATCTCAATCAGGATAAAAGCATACTGATAACAAATGCCGAAAATATTATTAACGAAATCAGCATTTTCAATTTATCAGGAATAAAACTGTTCACACAAAAAAATGCTTCAACTTACTCCGAAATAGCATTTTCACGTTTCGACAAAGGAGTTTATCTGGTTCTGGTTTACTGCGAAGGATATAACTTACCCAATGTCACAAAAATAATTAAATCATAATGCACACAAAATCAATACTAACAATTAAAAATCAATATCATGAAAAAATCAATTACTTTATTCGCCGGTTTATTGCTTGGAATTAGTATCAATGCAGCAGATATAAATATTACAACTTCCGAAAGTTTAGCAACTGCTTACACCAACGCAGCAAGTGGAGATGTAATCATCTTGGCTGATGGCACTTATACAGTTGATGCATCTATTCAATTGACAAAAGGAATTACTTTCAAGGCTCTAAATGCATTAAAAGCTACCGTAATAGGAGCCGGCTTTGTATTTAACACTTCAGGAATTACTGACGTAAAGTTTGAGGGACTCGTTTTTGATGGAACTAAAAGCACTGACGGTTCAAAACAATCATATTTTACTGACATTAACGGAGCTACTTCATTAAACAACGTTAGCATTGAAGGTTGTAAAATCATCAACTATGGTAACTGTTTATTGCGTGCAAATCGCGCCGAAGCTGTGTGTGTTGATTTTAAGGTCAATAACTGTTATTTCCAAAATTTCGGCGCTTCCAGTTTGTACCCTTTCTTCCAGTGTTCAAAAACCAAATTCAGCAAACTGGAACTGACAAATAGTACGATAGTAGATTTAATTCCTGAATTTATACAATTTTATGGTACTGCTGAAGGAAATAATGATGCCGTTATATTATTTAAGAACAATACATTTTATAATGTAGTAACGAACGCTGCCAGAAGACCAATGAGTGGAAAATCAGGAAAACTTTATGTACAAAATAATATTTTTGTAAAATCGCCCGTTCATGGCACCAGTGAAGTTAGTTTTGATGCCACTGTTACGACTGTTGAATTTACAAATAATGTGGTGAACGATTTTGCTGAAGGAGCATTTAAAGATGCAAAGGGCTGGTTGGTAAACACGGGAAACACGGATGTTGACCCCGGATTTTTAAATGCAAGCGCTTACGACTTCACTTTACCTACCGGTTCTGCATTAATTACAGCCAATATCGGCGACCCTCGTTGGTTTGGCGCGAAAACAGGATTAAAGAACACGACAATAAATTCCTTGCAGATATATCCAAATCCCACCATCGATATTGTTGGCTTTGAAAAAACATTTGCAAGCATCGAAGTTTTAAATCTTTTGGGCGAAAAAGTAACATCGACAAAAAACAACAATTTTGTCTCTTTAGGCAATCTGCCGGCTGGTAGTTACTTCATTAGAGCAACCGATGAAAACGGGAAAATATCCATCAATAAAGTAATCAAAAGATAAGTCTTAATTATCTGTTTTTAAGGAATTTGATTTCATATATTCAGCAATGTCTATTGCAAACACAATTACAAATCAAACAATCAAAATAACATGCAAAAAATGAGAATTAAAAGCAATCTTTCTGTCATTCTGCTTGCGTTGTTTTTTATCTTAAGCAATCTGGTGATGGCTCAGACAAAAACGATAACCGGTATAGTTTCAGATACAAACGGAGATCCCATAATAGGAGCTTCAATCATGGCCAAAGGAACCAACACTGGAACAATTACCGACATCAACGGTAAATTCAACCTTGGTATAGCCAATGCTATAAAAACGCTGAAAGTAAGTTACGTAGGAATGAAAACCAAAGAAGTTAACATCTCAGGAAACTCTCTTAATATTGTTTTGGAAACGAATACACAAGAACTGGACGATGTTGTGGTCATCGGATATGGCACAGTAAGAAAAGCGGATTTAACCGGCGCGGTATCTTCTATCAGCGAAAAAACATTAAAAGATATTCCGGTATCATCAACGGCGCAAGCAATTACCGGACGATTGGCCGGAGTGAGCGTAACGACTACGGAAGGCTCGCCAGATGCTGATATTTTGATTCGTGTACGTGGTGGAGGTTCTATCACACAGGACAACTCACCACTATATGTGGTAGATGGTTTTATTGTGAAAAGCATATCGGACATTGCCCCATCTGACATTGCCTCCATCGACGTTCTGAAGGATGCCGCTTCAACAGCCATTTACGGCGCTCAAGGAGCAAATGGGGTAATTGTGGTAACTACTAAAAGCGGAAAAGAAGGTAAAGTTTCGTTGACTTTAAACTCGTATTTCGGAGTAAAAAAAACAGCAAATCAAATCAAAGTCTTGAATCCCTACGAATATGTTTACTATCAATATGAACTGGATCAGACGACTACATTCCAGAACTACTACGGACGCTTCCAGGATTTAGACATTTACAAATCGGATGCCGGCACTAACTGGCAAAACGAAGTTTTTGGCAATACGGGAATTCAACAATACTACAACGTAAGCCTGATGGGAGGTAGTAAAGATACCAAATACAACTTAAGCCTGACACAAAACGACGAGACATACACCATGTTGAATTCGGGCTTCAAACGCACTAATGTTAATTTCAAAATCAACACAAAACTTAACAAGAGCTTTGATTTTGTATTCAATACACGGCTCTCAAACACCACTATTGATGGGCCGAATGTTTCGTCGGGATCCGGAGCAAATACCAAACTGCGAAATGCGGTGAAATATGCACCAACAAAGGGTCTAAGATCATTTGACCAAAACCAGGAAGATCAGGACAATTTGAACAACCCTGAATCAGCAAGTTTATTGCTTAATCCGATACTATCTATCGAAAATGAGTACAAGGAACAATCGAAATTCAGCAATTTATACAATGGAATGGTTAACTGGAATATAATAAACGGATTACGATTTTCATCAAACATGAATTATAGTTTTAATGAGAACAAGGTGGACCAAGTATGGACAGAAGGTACAGGGACATCGCGGGACAATGGTGGTCAGCCTGTTGCTCAAAAAGATTTTGAAGTTGGTCGATCATGGAGTGTTTCCAACACTTTAAATTATGACCTGAAGCTGAATAAAAACAAAGTGAATATATTACTTGGTCAAGAAATTACCAACAGTAAGACTGACAATACCACAGCTTTATCCAAATTTTTTCCTATAGACAAAACCGCCGCCGAAGTGCTGGCAGCCATGAGTAACGGTACACCTCAGCCCACATACACTTCAATTGGCGAGCCATCAAGATTAAGTTCATTCTTTGGACGTGTCAATTTATCATTGCAAGATAAATACCTTATTACAATTACGGCTCGCGAAGATGGCGCCAGTGTATTTGCACCCGAAAACAAGTGGGGATTTTTCCCGGGAGCAGCTGTGGCCTGGCGTATGTCAGAAGAACCATTTCTCCTTTCTCAGAAGGAATGGTTGTCCAACCTGAAGTTGCGTTTGAGTTACGGAGCGGTTGGAAACAGTCGCGTTGGTACTTACTGGCGCCAGGATTATTCGTACGTAAACCTAACAAATACAAAAACGTATTATCCAAACGAAGCAATTGAAAGCGCGTTGGTGGCAAGCACAACACTTCGGAATCCAGATCTGACCTGGGAAACTACTATTACACAAAACGTTGGTTTAGACTTTGGTTTATTCAATAACCGTTTAGCTGGAACTATCGAACTTTACTGGAACAAAACAAAAGATTTGATTGTCGCTATTCCATTGCCTACCGCTTCGGGCTACACTCAACAATATCAAAACATAGGACAAACTTCGAACAAGGGAGTTGAACTTTCGTTGAACGCATATTTAATTGAACGAAAGGACTTTACTTTTTCAGCAAATTTCAATATTTCTTTCAACAAAAACAATATTGATAAATTTTCGAACGGTGAAAATAATTATAAACTCTATGGTTCGGGCTGGAATGGCAGTGCAGAACCAAGCTACGACTATTTAGTGCAGGAAGGTGGACCCGTAGGTCAAATGTTTGGCTACGTAACAGATGGATATTATTCATTCGACGATTTCACATTTAACGAAACTACCCAAGTATGGGATATAAACTCCGGAGTTGCGAGCGATGCAACATTAATTAGCGCTGGGAAGTATTTTGGACCGGGAGCATTGAAGTTAAAAGATATTTCGGGCCCTGATGGAATCCCTGATGGTAAAATCACAGAAGACGATCGCACGGTGATTGGCAATGCTAATCCTAAACACACTGGTGGTTTTGGCTTAAATAGCACCTTCAAAGGCTTTGATATTTCGGCGTTTTTTAATTGGTCATTCGGGAATGACATTTACAATGCCAATAAATTAGATAATACAGCTTATTTATTAACACGGAAATATCAAAATTTAAGTTCCGAAATGAGTCTATCGAACCGTTTTACAACCGTCGACCCGCTGACCGGAAACAATATTTATTACGGAACCAATGCCAATCCTTCGCGCTTGCAAGAAATCAATCAAAATGCAAGCATTTGGCATCCAATTATGACCACTACTATTTTTCATTCGTGGGCTGTCGAAGATGGTTCGTTTATTCGGTTGAATAATTTAACACTTGGATATACATTGCCTATCAGATTGGCAAAAAAACTCCGGATGGAGAATTTCAGAATCTATGCTACAGGATACAACCTTTATTGCCTAACCAACTATAGTGGTTCTGATCCCGAAGTAAGCACACGTCGGAGCTCACCACTTACACCGGGCGTCGATTATTCGGCCTATCCGAAAGCAATTTCTTTTGTCGGTGGTTTTAATATAACTTTCTAATTTTAAAACAATATGAAAAAAAATAATATCATTATCCTCGTATTAATAAGTTTCCTTGCGCTTTCGTGCAATGAATATTTAGATACCTATTCCCCATCAAAATCCGACAACAACACCGTTTTCCGTTCGGTATCCAACACCGAAGACGTACTGATGGGAGTATATGCTATGGTGGCTGATGCCAATATGTATGCACTGCGCGTAAGTTTAAACTGGAGCACAAACTCAGATATAGAATTTGTAGGTGCTGATGAAACCAGCTACAACCAGATTACCAACCGAGGATCATCCAACTACTATGCAACTTCAGGCAATTCAGTGCTGACCTGGACCAATATGTACAAGCTGATTGAAAGAGCCAATCTTTGTATTCAGGGGATTGAATCAAGTCCATTAATGGATGATGCTGATGCTAAAACTAAAATGCAGAAATTGTTAGGAGAAGCCAAAACTTTAAGAGCAATCACTTATTATGAATTGGTGAAACACTGGGGCGATGTGCCTTTCAAAGCAGAACCAACTTTACCCGACTTATCGAATGTATACCTGCCAAAAACCGACAGAGATACCATTTACACACATATAATCAAAGATTTGTTAGAAGCCGAGCAATATGTACCTTGGGTTGGTGAATCGTCCTACACTTCGGAACGTGTGACAAAAGGCTTTATCAAAGGAATGATTGCACGTATTGCTTTATCAGCGGGAGGCTATTCCCTTCGGGACAAAGAGGGCTACCCAATGGAACGGGTTGCCAACTGGCAAGAGTATTATACCCTGGCCAATACAAAATGTAAGGAAATAATTGATAACGGCACTCACCAACTTAATCCTTCGTATGTTAATATATGGAAAAATATTAACGGATTGAAACTTGATGCTACTTACAACGAAAATCTTTTTGAAGTTGCGCTTGGGTTGGGTCAAACCGGAGAAATGGGTTACACTATAGGTGTTCGTTTCTATACCAATAGTAAATACGGATATGGCAACAATGCTAATGTTGTGAATACGAGCGCATATTACTTCTATTCTTTCGATAAATCCGATTTGCGTCGTGATGTTACAGTTGCAAAAGCAATGTACAGTAATTCGGCAGGCGATCTAAAAGAAGTGTTTCAGAGCAACCCACTATCTTATAATATCGGAAAATGGGACCAACGCTGGATGAGCTCCTCGTGGTTGTCTTTAAATATGGCTGCAAATGGGAAAATCGGATATGGAATCAACTGGGTAGTCCTTCGTTATTCAGACATTTTACTAATGTATGCCGAAACGGAAAACGAACTTCGAAATGGACCAACTGATGCTGCAAAAACAGCGCTGAAACAAGTGAGAGCGCGTGCTTTCTCGGCTGCCGATTATGCTGAAAAGGTGGAAGCTTACGTGAATAATCAGGGGTCGTACAATTCATTTTTCGAAGCAATTATAAACGAACGCGCATGGGAATTTGGCGGCGAAGCCTTGCGTAAATTTGACCTCGTCAGGTGGAATATGTTACAGTCGAAAATTGAAGACCAACGTACTAAATTTAACACTATGATAAATGGTGAGCCAGTAACAATATTTGGAAACACCTACAACAATCTTCCGAAAAACCTCTATTATAAATACGAAGCTGCTGCCGAGAATATTGCTTGGTCCGATATCAATTTTTACGAAGATCGTCCCGATTTGGACTTACTGACCACCGATGAACTTAAAACATTGGGATATACCCGCGTGGCGTGGATGGCAGGTTTCTCCGAAACCAACAAAACGGCTTACAACAAACGCTTGGAACTCTTTAGTTCCGGTCTTGAAAAGGCGTATAATAGTGTTTGCGACAACCGGTATCTGTACCCGATAAGCACAACTGCTATATCCGACTCCCAAGGTAAATTAACTAATTCTTATGGATATTAATCTAATTATCTAACTAAAATATGAAACCAAAATTAATAAACCATTTACAAATATGGATTTTTTCGCTAATGATTGCTTTAACTTTCAATTCGTGCGAAAATTTCGAGTTTCCGGTGGATTCGAGCTTTAGCCGGTTATTTTCGCCAGTCACTTTCTCGTCCGGCATAGTTACGGCTACAGGCGTTGAATTAATATTTTCGAAAGTTACAGGCGCAAATAAATATGTGATTGAAATGAGTGAAGACAGTTTATTATTCTCCAACATTTTAAGAACCATTGAAATGAGTTCAGACACGCTTCAATTTGCCGATGGTTCTACTACTCAATATGTGATTAAACTGACAAATTTGAACGGTGGCGTTCAGTATTCAGCACGCCTGAAGTCTGTATCGACAAGTGGAGAAATACCCGAGTCGAAATGGGCTGAAACCACTTTCAAAACCAAAAGCGAACAGATTTTCCAAAACATTGTTACAGCTGAAAAAACCGATGTTTCAGTGATACTACGATGGAATGCTACCGGAGCCGATGTGACTCAAATTCAAATTGTTTCAACAGTGGATGCGTCGATCATTACAGTTCAGCTCACCGATGCTGATAAAACAGCCTCTATGAAGCTCATCGAAGGCTTATCTGGATCAACTACCTATACAGCAAATATTTATAACGGCGAAAACAAACGTGGAACGCTTACTTTTCGTACCAACGAATCCGTACCTTCAGAAGGTATTGTAATTCGATTGACCGGCGGTGAAGATATTTATTCTTTGTTGCAGACTCAGTCGGGCGATATCACTTTGGTTATGCCTGCCGGTTCGGTGTATGCAACCAGCTGGCTCGATGCTTCTACTTCTGCCACTTCATATTCACTGCCATTGAACGATAATATAACATCGCTAACATTTTGGGGAGTGGAAGGAGACGTACAAGCTAAACTGAATTGTACAGCAATAAAAGTCGGAGCCGGATTAAGTAAGTTAAGCTTTAAAAATATTGAATATACCGGAAATTCTAATTCGGCAGATTATTTACTGAACGAAAATGTTACTCGTGCTTTAACTCAAGTATCATTCACAAATTGCAAGATACACACAGTCAGAGGAGTTGTTCGTTTGCAAAACGATGCCAATTATACCTCGCTCGATAAAGTTTCATTTGTAAAATGTATTATTTACGATTTGGGCAACTATGGTGTAACAAATACTTCGGCTGCGAATGTAAAATTATTGAACCTGGAGATTAAAGAAAGTACACTTTACAACATGACCGATGCGTTGGGAAATTTCAAAAACACAGCCAATTCGGTACTTATTGATGCCTGTACGTTCTACAACTGCTTCGGGAATGGCAAGTATATTTTTAATTTCAACACATCGTTTATTCCGAACTCTTTTGTGATTAGCAATTGTATTTTCGGAAAATTCAATTCAACGGTTTTTGATGGAACTCAGACATTACGTGCCACAAGCCCTAAAATAACCACTGCTTTTATGGTTGATTCGTATAAAACCAACGATTGCCTGATAAACGCCGGGTATCCTATGACGGGTATTATTGAATACAGCGGAGCTTCAACCGATCTATTTACCGACCCATCAGCCTACAACTTCAAACTGAAGGATTCAGCCTTTGGAGGATTCACCACAGCTGGCGATCTCCGTTGGAGATAAATCAAAAAAAAATTACTTCTTCGTCTAAAAAAAAAGACGAAGAAGTAATTTCAAAATAATATCAAGAGCAAAAAATTCGCCTCGATTTAAAAACACATAAAACTCAGTAGATGAAACTATTAGTTAAAATCGCCTGCCTTTTCATATCGATAGTTGCCTTTACATTAACAGGCCATGCAAAAAATTTTGGATATGATTATTTATATAAAAGCCTTCCATTCAAAATGCCAAAAGTGGAGAAGCCCGTTTTCCCAAAAAATGTGATTTCAATAACCGATTGCGGGGGTATTGGCGATGGCATGACGCTCAACACACAAGCTTTTGAAATGGCAATGGACAAATTGAGCGCAAAAGGCGGTGGTACCTTGCAGGTTCCATTTGGTATTTGGTTTACCGGCCCTATTACTTTTCAGTCGAACATCAATCTGCATCTCGAAAAAGGAGCATTGATACTTTTCACGCCCGATTTCGATGCTTATCCATTGGTTCATACTTCGTTCGAAGGATTAGAAACCCGTCGGTGTCAATCGCCAATTTCAGGTAAAAACCTACAAAACATAGCCATTACCGGCGAGGGCGTTATCAATGGTTCAGGAGAAGCCTGGCGTCCGTTAAAAAGAGGGAAAGTAACTGAAAATCATTGGAAAACTGTTGTAAAATCGGGGGGAGTGCTAAAAACTCCCGATTACTGGTTTCCCACAGTTAAATCGCTCAAAGGCGAACAGATGAGTGAACAAAATCTGAATGTTCCCCGCAATGAAATGACAGATCAGGAATGGATGGACGTCAAAGATTTTATGCGTCCGGTGATGGTAAGTTTTACTGAATGTAAAAATGTGTTGCTACAAGGCGTTTTGTTCGAGAATTCAGCAAGCTGGAACATCCATCCACTGATGTGCGAAAATGTAATTATCGACGGAGTATTTATCCGAAATCCTGCTTTTGCACAAAATGGCGATGGACTTGATTTAGAATCGTGCAAAAATGCCCTGATCGTAAATTCCACCTTCGATGTAGGCGACGATGCGATTTGTTTGAAATCGGGCAAAGACGAAGATGGGCGACGACGTGCGCGCCCTACCGAAAACGTGATTGTTGACAATTGTAAGGTGTTTAAAGGACATGGTGGATTTGTAGTGGGCAGCGAAATGTCTGGCGGTGTACGCAATGTGTCGGTCTCCAATTGTAAATTTATGGGAACAGATGTAGGTTTGCGTTTCAAAAGCACCCGTGGACGTGGCGGAATCGTGGAGAATATTTACATCAACAACATTAGCATGTTCGATATTGCGACTGATTCATTCCTCTTCGATTTGTATTATGGTGGAAAATCGGCCAGCGAAAGTCTCGAAGATAGCAATGAAAATAGTTCAAAACCGGAGATGATGGTATCCAACGAAACAACACCTGTTTTCAGAAATATCTATGTAAAAAATATTGTTTCGCGCAATGCGCGCAGAGCCATGTTTTTCAACGGATTGCCCGAAATGAACATTACTAATATCCATATCGAAAATGCTCAACTGTCATCCTTGTTGGGCGCCGAAATATCCGAAGCTGATGGCATCCTATTGAAAAATATTCACATTGAATCCAAACAGGGTGCTGCGCTAATTCTGAACAATGTAAAAAATCTGAAAGCAGAAGCGCTGACTTTCCGCAAAAATATCTTGGAACCTATAGAGATGAAAGGAAAAGACACAAAAAACATCAATATTCAAAAGTCAATTGCTGAAAATAAAACCAATTTCTAAAAAAGTAAAATTACCCATTAATTTAATTTACGCATGAAAACAAAAATTACAATTATCTTGGCTTCATTGAGCATCACTCTGAAGCTTTTTGCAGGAGCTGTTTCCATACCCATTGCTTCGGGCACTACAGCAACTCAAATTCAAACAGCCTTGTCGGATGCTGTAACAGCCGGAAATACCGACATTAACTTGCAGTTTGCCAAAGGAGGAACATGGGGAGCATCTACTTCGGGAGGTGATATAACCATTGCAGTTCCTGCAGGGGTAACTAAACTGACATTTACATCCGACCCGACAACCAGCGGAGCAAACCCAATTCTTTACTTGAATACGCTTACTTATTCTGATGCCCTTATGACTGATGGGATTGTGTTTGACGGCGTAAAGTTTTTTACCGGAACGGCGAATCGTTATTTAATTCAACCATCGTCGAGTACAGCAACAAAAATCCCGGCAAAAGTAACTATAAAAAATTGCTGGATAGAAGGTTATCGGGCAGTACTGTCCTCCTCTTTAGCTTCGACAATTTCGGAAGTAAACTATTTGAACAATTATTTTAAAAACATTGGCGCCAGTGGTATTATTAATGTTACTACTGGTACACTTCCCAAAATTACGATCAGAAATAATACTTTTAATAATGTTGGAGGTGATGGTTCGGGCACAGTCGCTGTGGATTATTTTATTGATTTTCGGAGCGCTAATTCGGTAACCTCAGAAATCAATTTCTCAAACAATACGATTTACTACCCCAGAGCTCAAGGACGTGGACTTTTCCGTACTTCCGGAGTCTTCACTACAGGTTATTTAAAAGAGAACAATAATTTATATGCAACGGGAAACGCTACAAGTTTTGCGCTACAATTACTCTATAATAATTTAACTTCCGGCACTTCTACCGATACGGACTCAACCAATTACTATTCGAGTAAAATGACACTTGGAAGCAACAAAGGAAGTATGCTTACAACTGTTTACACCGAAAATGACCCTTCTAACTTATTTGTTGATCCGGCAGCAGATAATTTCACCCTCAACGATCCAAACTTTGCAGGAAAATTGATAGCCGGAAATCCAAATTGTTTTTTCCCTGCAACAGTGAATATTACGGGCGGGAATTTAGTTAATTTCAATTACAACATTGGTTCTGGTCCCTCTGCGGCTCAAACTTTCACTTTAAGTACCATCGTACTACGTGGCGTTGTTACTTTGACGGCTCCTGCTAACTACGAAATTTCTACTGATAATTTAACTTACTCATCCTCGTTGACATTGGGTGGACTTGGGAATGATGTATCCAATCAGCTCATTTATGTCAGACTGAAAGCAGGTCTGGTACTTGGTTCGTACAATGACTCAATAACTGTTTCCACCACTCAAGCTGCCGATCAGTTTGTAACTTGTTCGGGCGCTGTTACCAATGCGCTACCGGCGCTGGATGCACCCACAGGCCTTGGTACTTCGGCCGTAACCTATACAGGATTTCATGCCAGTTGGTCGGCGGTAACAAATGCCGCAAGCTATACGCTCAGGATATTGATGAATGGTTCAACAGCATCAATATTTCCCAACATCAATACCAACGCTTATGATGTTACAGGACTTACTCCCGGGAACAGTTATACTTTTGCTGTAACGGCTATAGGTGATGCTGAGAATTTCAATAACTCTACTGAATCTTCGCCATCTGAGTCCATCACTACTCCGCTTATTTACCTGAACACAAGTGTAAACATTTCGGGTGCTGGTTCAATTACAAAAAATCCGAACACGACAACTTACAGCCCAAATGCATCGGTACAACTTACAGCGAATAAAAACTTCGGTTACAATTTTGTAAAATGGGTAGATACAGATACGAACAGTGATATTGCCACCACCAGCTCTATTAGCGTTACTATGGACGGCACAAAAAATATTCAAGCTATATTTGTTGCTGTCACCACTTTTAATTATTCAGTAAATATTGATGGTAGTCAGTGGGGAACAGTAACTTTATCGCCAGCTCCAACGGGTGGAAAATACGAAGAAGGAACAATCGTCAGCATGACAGCTGTGAACGACTCGGTAAGCACTTTCCTTAACTGGGAAGATGCCACAACCGGAAAAGCTCGTTCAATTACAGTGGATGGAGATAAGAGTTTCACGGCTACTTTTTCCGAAAAAACATTTATTGTGGGTTGGGATTTGGTAACAGCCGAACCAAAATTATCGCGTCCGGCCGATTATTACGCCAAAGCGGCCAACAAAGGCGTGTTTAGCGCTTACGAACCTGCCGGAACGGCTGTTAGTTGGCTGACCTATACGGGAGGTGGTATTCCTTGTGCATTGCTTTGGACATCGAATCTGTCGACACGTAGATATTTTAAGGCATCGTTTTCTACCTTAGGTTATAAAAACATCAATGTGCATTCAAATATGTTTGCTTACAATCAGGCGTTTTATCCTGTTCAGAAACTACAATACTCAACCGACGGCACCAACTACACTGATTTAGCAACCTGCACGCTTGTTGCTTCTAACTGGGTGCATCTCCCTGCCACATTACCCCAAGCACTCGAAGATCAAACCATTGTTTATCTTCGCTGGATAGCCGATGAAACTTCTACCGCTGTTGGAAGTGGAAATGACGGTACAGGTATCAGTAATATTTATGTTTATGCAGATGAAATTGCAACTTTCGACCCTGTAAAACCTTCATTAATTTCGTCAATTCCTGTAAACAACGCTACAGGAGCATCGGCGAATGGCTCTATTACATTAACTTTTGATAAAAACGTAAAAGCAGGAACAGGAAATTGCACATTAGAGTCAACTGTTTTGACGCCCCTATTTGGTTCAAAAACTGTCACTTTTAATTATTCAAAATTAGCTTACAACAGCACCTACACATTTACGGTACCTGCAGGCGCTTTGACAAATGTTGATGGAATTGCTTTTGAAGGTACTACCCTCACATTTACGACAATGAACCGCCCTGCTCCTACTGCAAAACTATTTGATGCGGTTGTTGCAAAAGATGGATCGGGGGATTATAGCTCAGTATCAGCTGCTGTTGCTGCCGCACCTACCGGACGCACCCAACCCTGGCTGATTTTTATTAAAAACGGAACTTATTCTGGTCATGTCGAAATTCCGGCTAACAAGCCATACATTCACCTGATCGGACAAAGCCGTGACAATGTAATTGTTTCGGATGCAAGATTAAGCGGTAGCTCTACAGCTTATCCCGACTCAGCGGTTTATTCCGTTGATCCGGGTGCAACAGTTGTTGTAAAATCTGCCAACTGTTATTTCGAAAACATTTGTTTCGAAAACAAGTTCGGTTATGATAACCGTACTGGTCCGCAAGCGCTTGCACTTTATACACAAAACGACAAAACTATTCTTAACAATTGCTGGTTGAGAAGCTTTCAGGATACTTACCTGACCACTTACGGAAATGTGGGGTACCGTCATTATGTAAAAGATTGTAGAATTGAAGGAGCCGTTGACTTTATTTATGGAGGTGGCGATGTTTTCTTCGATAAATGTACTATTTATTGTACGCGTTCGACGGGTGGATATATCGTTGCACCAAGTCATCAAACCGGCACAAAATGGGGTTATGTATTCAGCAATTGTACTATTGATGGGACAAATGCATCTTACACTACTTATTTAGGACGTCCCTGGGCAAATTCACCAAAAGCTTCATTCTTCAACACAACGGCAAAGATTAATATTTATCCGGCTGGATGGTATGACCACATGGGAGCAATTCCATCTATTTTTGCTGATTACAATACTGTGGATGCTAATGGCGATTTAACCGACATGAGTGCACGCATAAAAGATTACTATTACGAAGAGAAAGATGCAAATGGTAACGTTACTGGCACCGTAAATGGTACAGCTAAAAACTCGTTCACCAACGAAGAAGCAGCAACTTATACACTGAACAATGTTTTAACAGGTAACGATGCATGGGATCCGATTGCAGTAGTAGAGAAAACTGAAAACCCTTTGAACGTGACCAACACAAGTGGAACATTAAGCTGGAACACGACAAGTTATGCCATTTGTTATGTAATACTTCGGGACAATGTAGTGATTGGTTTTACTACCGGAACTACCTTTACCGATACCAATTATTCGGCTGTAAAAAAACAAAATGTAACAGGATCTTCAAATACTCCGCCTACAAATGTATATCAGGTAATAGCAGTTTCTGAGTCGGGAGCTTTAAGTAGCCCAACAACTGCAACGCTTAGCGAAAATCCTACAGGATTGGAAAATCAAAAAACTACGATTTTTGCCTATTTCAACAAAAATAATTTGGTTGTTAATAATTTGAAAATTGGTTCGAAAGTTTCAATTTATGCTTTGAACGGAGCGATCATCAACAAACAAATTGCGTTGACAAACATTATCTCAGCGGCAGTGAACACAGCTTGTATTGTAAAAGTCATCTCTGATAATGAAACCGTAATTTTAAAAGTAATTAAATAATTTCTTCCTATTGCTCAATTTTTCATCCATTTGCCACTTAGTTGGTAAATGGATGAATTTTATTAAAAAAAGTTCATCATTACAGAATGAAAAAAACAAGTCCTCTTCTGATTATTATTTTCTTTTGTTCAATTCAGCTCCCGGCACATGCAGCCACGGTGCTTAACGACAGTTGGAGTAACGTAGTCAATGGTAGGTGTAGCGACCAAAATGCGGCATGGTGGAGTTCGACCGAGGCCTTTCGTATTGTCGAAAATGTAGTGTATAAAACTATTATTGCTGAAAACTATGCAGCCAGAGACTTAAAGCTTGACAGTTACCATCCGGCACAAAAAAGCAGATTTACGGCTAATTATGGTTTACAGAAAAGGCTGCCGCTCGGGCAACAAATCAATGGAACGTCCAATGGCGCAACACATTGCAGGGCTTTGTTACAATTCCGGTGGAAATGACTCATCTGTTGAATCAAAACGGTACATATTCCGAATCGTTTACAATCACCGATAGCCCTCACACATTTTGGGCTGTTCGAACCCTGGCTCTAACTTACATTGAATTATATAGTTAAGTTTACAAATACTATCTTAATACATAAAAAAAATGAAATACATAAGTAAAATTTTTGCCCCTATTGCATTGACCATTATGGCATTATTTGCGATGAGTTCAACACCAACCGTTTATTTTATAGGCGACTCCACGATGGCCGATTACGATCCGACAGTATATCCCAATCAGCGAGGTTGGGGACAAATGTTCCGTAACTTCATAGTTGGCGATATGAATTTTGTGAATGCAGCCAGAAATGGCAGAAGCTCCAGGAGTTTTTGTATGGGAGCCGACAGTCTATGGGCAGGCGTGAGAACCAAACTCAAGACGGGCGATTATGTTTTTATTCAGTTTGCTCACAACGACGAAAAGCTGAACGGTCTTTCCGATACTGCTGCCGATGGAATTGCGACTGCACCGTGGAGCGATTATCAGGACTATTTGCGCAAATATGTGAATCAAACACGCGTCGCAGGAGCTACTCCAGTTCTTGTCACTCCTATTATTCGATGTTATTTCTCCGGAAATTTAATTACAGAAAAAGGGAAACACAATTTGGGTACAGACGATTCAACATTAAACTATGTACGTGCTATAAAGGCTGTCGCTCGCGAATTAACCGTTCCGCTGATTGATCACACAACAATGACTTGTAATATGGCCGAAAGCCTGGGAGCTACCAATGCCTATTCTACTATTTATGTAACCACCGACCAAACTCACCTGAATCCTGTGGGAGCAACGCTTTATGCTCAATTAGCCGTTCAGGATATGCTCAAACAAAATATCCTGACTGCAAACCTGAATGCTTCACCAAATCTGATTATAACTCCTGGCATTTTGGATTTCGGAAACAGTTACATTTCGTCATTCTCATCGGCCAAACTAACTGTGTCAGGTCTAAGCCTTTCGCCTGAAACAGGGAACATCACTGTTACTGCACCGGATGGCTTCAATGTTGGGTTAAGTTCTGCGGGTGCCTTTTCGAACACAATCGATATTGCTTACACAGGATCAAATTTGAGTGCAACAGATATTTTTGTACATTTTCAACCAACACAGGAAAAAGAATATGCCGATTCACTGTCCATTTCGTATGGCCAAACAGCAAAAAAAATATCGGTCAAAGGCGTTGGATTATCGATGAGTAGTGGTGCGGCTATTTCGGTAAATTTTCCACTGATTGCCAATACTACTCCGGTTGTAAATGGCCCTGTTATTTGCTTGGACGAAAACTGGAGTGGTGCATATGTAAAAAATTATGCTGCCATTGCTAATTGGCCTGAGGGAATTACGGCTACGAATGTACAACGTAACAGCATTAGCGCCACATCCTCAACTGCCGTCGATGCCTGGCCTTCGGGAGAAATTGACATCAATACTTCACGTTTTATTCAGTTTGCAGTTCGACCAAATGCAGGCACAAAGCTCACCATCGACTCTATCGGACTTTATGCCGGTGCAGCTGGTGGAAATGGCATGAAATACAGGGTTCTTTATTCTAAAAATGAAGATTTCAGCCATCCGGTAACGCTTGAAGATAAAACCTCGAATACTAGCAACACAATGGTAGTGCTTTCGTACAAACCAATGGTGCAGATCACAGAACCGGAAGGTTTTTATCTGCGCTTTTACCCTTGGTACAACGGCGCTGCAAGCTCAAAATACCTTTGTCTTTCGAATCTTACCATTAGCGGAAAAGCTGCAACATTCACGGCTGTCTCTGCTCCTGAAAATGGGAATTTCACTATTTATCCTAATCCATCCACTGGTATTTATCATATTGAAGCTCCAGTACAAAACAGCAGCATTGAAGTGTACGATTTAACCGGCGTTCTTGTCAAAAGTCAGAAAATGAATTTTTCAGACAGTACAATTGATTTAACAGGGTTTGTGAATGGGATTTATACAGTACGGTTTAAATCAGCGACAAAATCGGCTACTCAACTTTTAATAAAAAAATAACACAAAAAATATCAAAAAATAGACTATGGCTTATTACAATTTTAATATATTTGCTGCAAGTACACAAAAGCCATAATAAATCAACAAAAAAAATGAAAGCTAAAACTCAGATTTTTACACTCATTTGCATGAGTGTTTTATTTCTATCAGTAAAAAACCGACCTGTTCATATTTTTATGGCTGGCGACAGCACTATGGCCGATAAGCTATTTTACAAAAACGCAACCGATTCGATAACCGGTGATATCTCGCCGGAGGTTTTTCTCGAACGCGGCTGGGGACAACTGCTCCCTGAATACTTTTCGGAAAATATTATAGTAAAAAATATAGCCCAGAATGGGCGAAGCACCCGACGGTTTATTGAAGAAGGTTGGTGGGATAAGCTCATCAAAGACGTCCAAAAAGGAGATTATGTAGTCATTCAGTTTGCCCATAACGATGGTGCTAAAGATAAACCCGACCGTTATACTACTCCCGAAGATTATCGTAGAAATCTGATCCGATTTATCGACGAAACAAGGGCAAAAGGAGCACATCCCATCATTTGTACAGCAGTAATGCGCCGTAAATTCGATAGCGCCGGAAAACTCATCGACACACACGGCGTTTATCCTGTTATTTCGCGCGAAGTAGCCAAAGAAAAAAATGCACCGATGATAGATATGCAAAAACAAACCACCGAATGGCTTGAAACAGAAGGCATAGCTAAATCGCCTCAGTATTTTCATAAATTTGCTCCGGGAGTAAGTAAACTTTATCCCAAAGGATTGGACGACAATACTCATTTCAATGAAAAAGGAGCCCGCATTGCAGCAGGCTTCTTTGTCGAAGGATTAAAAACGCTGAATATTTCAGCCCTGACCAAGGAACTGAAAGAAAATATCAAGCCTTATGTTTCGAAAGTTTGGGTACCGGACCTCGGCAACGGCAGATATAAAAATCCGGTGCTTTATGCCGATTATTCCGACCCTGACGTTTGCCGGGCAGGCAATGATTATTATATGGTGGCCTCATCGTTTGCCAATACACCCGGCTTGCCTATCCTTCACTCCAACGACCTTGTAAACTGGACGCTCGTTTCGTATGCCATCCACAATTTAACGCCCGAATCTGTTTTTAAAACCATGCAACATGGCAATGGCGTTTGGGCACCAAGTATCCGTTATCACAACAATGAATTTTATATTTATTATGGCGATCCTGATTTTGGCATTTACATGACCAAAGCAAAAAAAGTAACCGATCGATGGTCGCCACCGACTTTGGTAAAAGGCGGAAAAGGTTTGATTGATGCCTGTCCTTTCTGGGACGAAAATGGTCGGGCTTATGTGGCTCACGGATATGCGGGTAGTCGTGCCGGCATGAAAAGCGTACTTGCCGTATTTGAAATGAGTCCTGATGGAACAACTGCAATTACCGAAAGCCGGCTGGTTTTCGACGGACATCCCAACCATCCTACAGTTGAAGGAGCAAAACTATACAAACGAAATGGTTATTACTATATTTTTGCTCCGGCAGGTGGTGTAAAACCTGGCTGGCAGCTGGCCCTGCGCTCAACCAATATTTATGGACCTTACGAAGAAAAAATTGTGCTGGCACAAGGAAAATCGGACATCAACGGACCTCATCAGGGCGCATGGATCGACACCCCCGATGGCAAACAGGATTGGTTTATACACTTTCAGGATCTGTATGCTTACGGTCGCGCAGTATTATTACAACCAATGCGCTGGGTGAATGACTGGCCGGTGATGGGCGAAGACAAAGACGGCGATGGTTGTGGTATGCCGGTTGAAACGTATAAAAAGCCCGATGTAGGTAAGAACTATCCGGTGGCGACACCTGTTGAAAGCGATGAATTTGATAGCCGCACAATAGGTTTACAATGGCAATGGCAGGCTAACAGCCAACCCCTTTGGTATTACCCTGTCGGAGAAAAAGGTTACCTGCGACTTTTTGCGTGGGAAACCATAGGCACAGCCAAAAATCTTTGGGATGCACCGAATTTATTGTTACAAAAATTTCCTGCTCCCGACTTTAAAGCAACCACAAAATTAACTTTCAGCCCATTCAAAAAAGGCGAACGTGCCGGATTAGTTGTGATGGGCCAGGACTATGCAACTATAAATATCGAAAACACCGAGAGAGGATTGGTTTTAAATCAATCGAGCTGTAAAAATGCAGCCAATGGAACGGAAGAAACCATCAATGCATCCATCCCTCTTTCTCAATCCACCGTCTATTTCCGCGTCGAAGTAAAACAAACAAAAACGCTGAACAAAGAAAACATCCTGCAGCCAACAGCCAACTGCACTTTCAGTTACAGTCTCGATGGGAACAAATTCATTCCTTTCGGAAATTCATTTACAGCTATGGAAGGGAAATGGATAGGTGCAAAAGTTGGCGTTTTCTGCCAACGGGCACAGCCACTGAACGATTCGGGATATGCCGATGTGGATTGGTTCCGTATTGAGAAATAAATTTTAGTTGAATAAAACCTTTTTCGTATCTTTGTTGTTATGATTAACATTAGATGAAAAAAATAGAATATAAAACAATTAAACAGTAAGTTAAAATGGCAGAAGATCCGGTGATCTGTACCTGTCTCGATATGTGCAAAAGCGAGATAGTGGCAGCAATTAGAGAAAAAGGACTAAAAACAGTAGAAGAGGTTGGCGACGAAATTGAAGCAGGCGCTGTTTGTGGAAGTTGTAACGACGACATTCAGGAAATACTTGACGAAGAAAATAATTAAACCAAAAACAGGGAATCGAAAAAGTTCCCTGTTTTTTTTTTGCAAATATGCAGCAAATAATTGTGTTCTATTTCTATTTTTGCGTACTTTGCATTCCGTTTCTGAAAAACAACTATATTTAGATCCCATTAGAGGGATGCAAAGAGCCTGATCAAATGCAACAATTCCTTTCTATACTGAAACAATACTGGGGCTACGATAGTTTCCGTCCGCTGCAGGCCGATATCATTCAAAGCATAGCTGCCGGAAAGGACACACTCGGACTTATGCCTACCGGTGGAGGAAAGTCACTCACTTTTCAGGTACCAGCGCTGGCCATGGAAGGAGTTTGCATTGTCGTCACGCCGCTGATTGCTTTGATGAAAGACCAGGTGGAGAACCTGAAAAAACGTGGAATCAGCGCCGCAGCCATATATTCGGGCATGTCGACCGACGAAATTAACATTACGCTTGACAATTGTGTTTTTCAGGCATATAAATTTTTATATATATCGCCTGAGCGATTATCAACTCCTGTTTTTATTGAAAAAATAAGACAAACCAACGTTTGTATCATTGCCGTTGATGAATCGCACTGTATTTCGCAATGGGGTTATGATTTCAGACCCTCTTACCTTCGCATTGCCGATATCCGTGAAGTGCTTCCCGGAATTCCCGTACTGGCGCTTACCGCCACTGCAACACCAGAAGTGGTGGTGGACATTCAGGAAAAACTTCATTTCGCCAAAAAAAACGTTTTTCAGAAAAGCTTTTCCCGTTCCAATCTTGCATACGTGGTTCGTATCACCGAAAACAAAGATGAACAACTGCTCAAAATACTGAACAGCGTGCCGGGAACATCCGTAGTTTATGTACGCAACCGAAAAAGGACAAAGGAAATAGCTGATTTTCTGAACCTGAATGGCATCCCGGCCGAACATTTCCATGCCGGATTGAAAAATGAAACAAAAGACGAAAGACGAAGCCGGTGGAAATCAGGGGAAACCCGCGTCATTGTGTCGACCAATGCTTTCGGCATGGGCATTGACAAGGCGGAAGTACGATCGGTGGTTCACATGGATTTACCCGATTCGTTAGAAGCCTATTTTCAGGAAGCCGGACGTGCAGGACGCGATGAAAAAAAGGCTTTTGCCGTGATGCTTTACAACAACAGCGATGCAGTAAAAATGCGCAAACGCGTTTCGGATGCTTTTCCCGGAAAAGAAATAGTGCTGAAAGTATACGATGCTTTGTGTAATTACCTCGAAATTGGTATCGGTTCGGGGCTGGATAAAGTCTTAGCTTTCGACATCGCTGACTTTTGTGCCAAATTCAAATTACCTATCCTTATTGCCTTCAACAGCCTCAAAATCCTTCAGCAAGCCGGCTATATCGACTTAACCGACGAGCAGGACAACTCGTCTCGTGTATTGTTTACAGTGCTGAAAGACGATTTGTACAAGCTCAGACAAAATCCCGAACAGGATCAGTTGATCCATATGCTGTTGCGTTCGTACACCGGGCTTTTTACCGATCCGGCTTACGTGAACGAAGACTTGATCGCCAAACGCCTGGGCTGGAAGCGGGATGATGTTTACAACCAACTGATCGGTCTGGCAAAGGAGCAAATCATTCAGTACATTCCACGCAAAAAAACACCTTTTCTAACCTTTACGCACGAACGCGAAGCTACCGAACGCATTGTTCTCGGGAAAGAAGCTTATGACGATCGCCGCGACCGTTACATTGCCCGTGTCAAAAGCGTGCTCGATTATGCACAGGAAGAGAACGTTTGTCGAAGCCAGGTATTGCTTGCCTATTTTGGCGAAAAAAACACAAAAGCCTGTGGAAAATGCGATATCTGTCTTAAAAAGAAAGAAACAACTTTGAGCGATGACGAATTTGAAATCATCAAGTCATTGATAATTGATACTCTTAGAAACGAAACACTTACAATCAACGCTTTGACAAAAAAAATAAATCACAAGGAAGCCAAAACCATACAAGTAATTCGGTTTTTACTGGACAATGGACTCATTGGCGAAAACAACCTGATGAAACTTTATGTAATTCAATAGAATACTAAAAAGAAGCTGATTATATTTAAACAATTCATTTTTGAACCTACTGGTTCGGCTGATAGATACAAAATAAATTTCAAAAACGAACTGTTGTTTATTCAATGGATACAGAAATTAGCAAATTGTGAATAAATTTTCAAAATATAGTGTATCTTTGAGCCCGCTAAACGATTTTTAATCAACATACAATGGAAAAAAAAGACAAATTAAAACACTATAGCTGGAGAATTGGCGATCGGTATGATGGCTGGAGAGTAAGAAAAGTGGGTGCCCTTTTTTCGGTAGTACCATTTATTTTACCTACCCGCGTCGATTCTGAAGTGTTTTATGAAGTAAAAGTACCCATAGAAGCTGTTGAAGCATTTATACGGACACATAAAAATGAAATCCCCGGCCTATCCATCATGCATGTGGTAGTGGCTGCATTGGTGCGACTCGTTTCCCAACGACCTGTAGTAAATAGGTTTATTGTGTGGAACAAAATATTTGCACGCAACCATATCAGCTTTTCACTGGTTATCAAACGTTCGCTCTCGGATGCAGGCGAAGAAACTGTCATTAAAATTTACTTCTCACCCGCCGATACCCTTGTAGATGTGACAAATAAATTAAATGCCGAAATAGAAAAAAACATACAGAAGGGATCCCAAAACACTTCCGAAAGTCTTTCGAAAATACTGGGATATTTCCCTGATTTTCTATTGCGTACCGCCATTCTTTTCGTAAAAATGCTCGATAAAATTGGCATTATGCCCAAATTTTTCTTTCGCATAAGTCCCTTTCATTCAACATTATTTCTTACCAACTTGGGCTCCATAGGTGTTGAGTCCATTTACCACCATCTTTACGAATTCGGCACTTGCAGCATGTTTGCTTCGATGGGCAGGAAATCTAAAAGTCTGAAAACTGACAAAAATGCCGACAAAGAAACTCAGAAAAGCATACTGCTGAAGTTTGTGCTGGACGAACGTATTTGCGACGGTTTTTACTATGCCTCGTCCATGCGCATGTACGAAAAAATTCTTTCCGATCCATCCGTTTTGCTTGTTCCGCCTCAGGAAGTATTTGCCGATGAAGGCGTTGGCCGTAAACGGATTGATATTTAACACATAATACTATCTGTAATGCAGGTAAAAGCAATGATTGGAAAGGAAATAAAACAGCAAACAATTTCCATTTGCGTTTTTTCTGTCCAAAAGAAAGATTGTAAAAAACATTTTTTTCACATTTCTGCTTTGGCAGAATAATTATTGGACCACAAAAAGACGCACAAAAGTTGATAACTTTCAAATTCATAATGAATAAAAGATTTATTTTCAGTCAACAAAACCAAGGTTTTTTGTTGACTTTCGTTTCTTCTATGGTTCAATCTTCTCTCTGAATTGCTAAAGAAGAAATACAAGTTCCTGAAAACAGAAAGGGCTGGCGGCATCGAAAAACGAACCAAAAGGAGACCTTCAATTTTATCAATGTTCATTTTTGAAAACAGAATTTCACAGGATAAAGAAATAAAAATGATTGTAGTATCTTTGCTTACTCATTTTCACCTGTTCAAACTCAAAATGACTCACGAAAAAATAATAGAACTTACAACTGCGTTTGTAAAACAGACACTCGCCAACGCCGAAGGTGGTCACGATTGGTGGCACATTTTCAGGGTTTGGCAATTATCGAAACACATCGCCGAAATAGAAAAAGCCGACCTGCTTATCGTTGAATTAGGTGCATTACTGCATGATATTGCCGATTCGAAGTTTTACAATGGAGATGAAAGTATAGGTCCTGAAAAAGCCCGAAAATTTCTGCAGTCATTAGATGTTAACGAAGAGATCATAATACACATTGAAAATATCATTCGCAATATTTCTTTCAAAGGCGGACGGGTTGCACAACAGTTCAAATCCATTGAACTGGACATCGTTCAGGATGCTGACCGACTCGATGCCATTGGCGCCATTGGGATAGCCCGCACATTTAATTATGGGGGGTTTAAAAACAGGGAAATTTACAACCCCAACATTAAGCCCAACCTGAACCTTACAAAGGAAGAATATAAAAACAGTACTGCTCCCACGCTCAATCATTTTTATGAAAAATTATTACTTCTCAAGGACAGAATGAATACTTCTACCGGAAAAAGCATGGCTGAGCACAGGCATCAATTTATGACCGTGTTTCTCGACGAGTTTGATTTGGAATGGGATGGAGTGAAATAATTCATTTGTTAAAAAAAAAGAACTGTTCTAACAATAGAAGAGGCCGCATCAAAAGTGATACAGCCTCGATCTTTTTTATTCTGGATTACATTTTAGCTATTTCTGAGAATTTCAGTGAGCCATTTCCAACATTTCTGTGTCGAAGAGATGCTCAGTCGTTCGTCAGGTGAATGCACCCCGTACATTTGCGGACCGATAGAAATCATATCCAAATGTGGATATTTTTTCAGGAAAAGACCACATTCCAGCCCGGCATGAATGGCACGAATGCCGGGTTCTTCATCGAAAAGCGATTTGTAAGCAGTTTGAGCAATCATCAACACATCCGATTTTAAATTAGGTTTCCATCCCGGATAACCATCTCCGTGAGTAGCACAGGCGCCAGCCAATGTAAATGCGGCTTCCACCTGATTTGCAATATCGTATTTAGATGATTCAACCGAACTGCGTTGACTTGTAGTGATAAGAATGCTTTTATCAGATTTCATTTTGACAGAAGCCAGGTTCGTAGATGTTTCCACGAGTCCCGGCATATCGCGACTCATGGCTTGTACTCCATGCGCACAAGCATACAGTACGTTTAGTAATGCGTCGGAAGTTTTTTTATCCACCACTTCAACTGGCAATTGCTCCGAAGCGAGGGTTATCTGCAAATTTGGTTCGGTATCCTTTAGTTCGACCTCAATCTCGGCAATAAAATGATTCAACAACACCCGTACATTTTCTTTTTCGGAATAAGGCACCGAAACGAGCGCTTTTGCTTCGCGTGGAATAGCATTGCGCAAATTTCCGCCATCGAAACTATGGATGCGTACATCAGTTTGCTTATTAAGCTGCCACAAATAACGGTTCAGAATTTTATTGGCATTGCCCAATCCTTTATTGATGTCGTCGCCCGAGTGCCCGCCTTTCAATCCCTTCACCGAGACCGAAAAAGCGAAATAACCTTCGGGTGAAGATTCCTCGGTGTATGCCAAAGTAGCCGTAGTGTCGATGCCCCCGGCACATCCTATAAAGATTACACCATCATCTTCCGAGTCGAGATTTATAAGAACTTTGCCTTGTAAAAAATTATTTTCCAAGGCAAATGCGCCGGTCAGTCCGGTTTCTTCATCAACGGTGAACAGACATTCGAGCGGTGGATGTTGAACTTGGTCGGAAGTCAGCACAGCAAGCATCATGGCCATTCCTATCCCATTGTCGCCACCAAGTGTTGTACCACGTGCTTTTACCCAATCGCCATCGATATAATACTGAATGGCATCAGTATCGAAATTAAAGGACACATCACTATTTTTTTCGCACACCATATCCATGTGTGCTTGCAGAATAACGCCTTTGGAATTTTCGAAACCCGGTGTGGCAGATTTACATATCAGCATGTTACCCGATTTATCTTTTTTATAATCGAGTTGATGTGATTTGCTGAAATTTTCAAGAAAAGCAATCACCTTTACTTCTTTTTTAGATGGACGCGGAATTTGTGTTATGTCGTGAAAATAATTCCACAACAAGTTAGGTTCGAGTGTTTTCATGTATAAATAGTTGTTTTTTAGTTGTCGCATGGAACTCGCATACAGATTTTAGCTTCGCTGATTTTCAATTCATCAACCTTGGTAAAACTCTGTTTTCATGCTCGTTTCATAATTTATATTTGTAAGATACGTAATTGATCAATTCTTATACTTGTATATTTGCAAAGTTACAGATATCAATTCTCTTTCATCTAAAATGTAAATGTATGGAAATATTCTGCAGATCATCAATATTTAAAAAAAACAGAACAAAAAACACAAATTATATAAATATAATTTGTAGCTTTGTTAATTAATAAAAAACAACAACATTTCTATGTAAATAAATATTCATTAAAATCATTATTGCCATGAAAAAAATCTATCTGCTATTTTCATTATTTGTTTTTATGATGCCTCCTGCTCATTCGCAGGAGTACAGTTATAAGTATGGAAAAATTACGAATGACGAAATAAATATGACTGTATACCAGAAGGATACTACAGCATCGGCTGTTGTAATTTATGATGATGGTTACACAAAGTATGGTGTTTTGAATAACAGATTTCAACTAACTACCGAGTATAAGAAAAAAATTAAAATACTCAAGCAAACTGGTATAAACGAAGCAAATATAGACATTCCATATTATTACAAATCTTCGACATCGCGAGAATCAATTGCCGGCATTGAAGCATTTTCATATACGCTTGAAAATGCTAAAATAGTAAAAACCAAATTGGAAAGGAAGTATATCTTTGACGAAGAAATGAGCGATAGGTACCGAAGAATAAAGTTTTCGATACCTAACGTAAAAGTAGGCAGTGTTATAGAACTTAAATTCAGCAAATCTACCGATTTAGTTTATGGCATTGATCCTTGGGGCATACAGGGCGATATTCCTGTCAATTACAGTTACTACGAGGTGGTGATTCCGGAATACTTAAAATTCAATATCGACACAAAAGGTTTTGAGAAGATAGATGTTGTTGAGACTTCTGAAAATCAGCAATTTGTTCTTTCCGGCTCAACTTCGGCGAATAATTTACTCACTTGTACTTCGAGATATATAAAATTCACGGCGAAGGATATTCCTGCGCTTAAAGACGAAAATTATGTATGGTGTGTAAATGATTTTTTATCGGGAATAAGATTTGAATTAAAAGCCACCAATTTTCCCAATGAATTTTACAAACCCTATTCACAGACCTGGGAAGATCTTGAAAAAGTGCTCATAGATGAGACTGACTTTGGAAAAAATCTGAAAATATCAAATCCTTTCAAGGATGTAATGACGAAGGAATTGGCATCGGTGACCGATGAGAAAGAAAAAATCGCAAAAATTTATGAATTTGTAAAGAATAACATCAGCTGGAATGAGAAATACTCTTTTCACGGGAACAATGCAAAAGACGCTGTTAAGTTAAGGACTGGTGATAATGGCCAAATCAACATGATATTATTAAGCGCATTGAAAGATGCCAAAATAAAGGCATATCCGGTATTAATCAGCAGGCGCTCGCTGGGAAGGTTACCTTTTACCTATGCCTCCTACGATCAACTGAATACATTTATTGTTGCAGCCGAAACATCTTCCGGAAAAGTTTATTACATGGATGGCTCTGCCATTCATGGCGGGTTAAATATGTTACCGGTAGATTTATTGGTGGACAGGGCACGTATCTTCGATAACGAGCACACCGAAAAATGGGTAGATATAACTTCAATTGAAAAAAGTCAAAAAATAAGAACAGTTAATGTAGAAATGAATGAGGACGGTAATATGTCAGGACTACTAAATACAGTTTACACTTACCAAGATGCATACTTATACAAGCAACAATTTGAGGCAGCCAAGGATTCGGCAGATTTTGTTGAATCCTTTGAAAACACAAATCATGTCAACGTAGATACTTTTAGAGTGGAGCAAAAGAATCCAATGTCGAACATCGTAAAAGAAAAGATATTTTTCAGCAAAACCAATGAGAGTGCGGGCGAATACATTTATTTAAATCCTATGATTTTCACGCATCTTTCGGAAAATGAATTTATCCAACCTGAACGCAAATTACCTATTGAATTCAATTATCCTAGCACCTATATGCTTAGTTGCAATATTACCTTACCCGATAATTATGAGGTAATTGAAATTCCAAAATCAATTAAACTGGTGCTGAATGAAAATTGCAAATGTATTTATGTAGTGAAACAAAACGCTAATGTTCTTAATTTATCATACCGATTCGACATGAACCAAACTATATTCCCTACAACCGAATATCAGGCCATCCGCGAGTACTTTGGCCAGATAGCGACTAAAAATCAGGAAATGTTGGTATTGAAAAAGGTAACTACAAAATAAAACAGACATGAAATTACTAAAACTGAGTTTATGCCTGTTGGTATTCAATGTATTTTTTGAAGTGGCCTTGGTTACTGCCGCTGAAATACGTTCGGACCTGAATGTTACTTTCATCCCTGATTCGCTCAAGAAAAATGCGTACGCGGTTGTGCGTTTGGCTTCCACCGAATTTGAATATAAGTCGGACAATTCGGGATTACAAACCGAGCAACTGATATTGACAGTGTTGGATAAGAAAGGGAAAGATATGGCCGATTTTTATTATCCGGGAGATAAATTTCATGAATTATCGGCTTTTACACTAAAACTTTACAACGGCAATGGTGAGTTTTTGAAAAAGTACACAATGTCGGATGTAAAAACATCGGAATGGACCGATAGTTATACCCTTGCCGATGATGTAAAACGCTTTTATCTGAATTGCGATGCTCCGGCTTACCCTTTTACTGTAGTTTACGAGTACGAAATAAGTTATAAAAACGGACTACTTACATTTCCATCGTTTTTTCCGCAAACCAGTCACAACTTATCGGTAGAAAAAGCAAAATATACGCTTCAGTTGCCCGAAGGTGTGGAGTATCAGACAAAAGCATTTCATTTGACTGAAAATCCTTTGCGGACAACTACAAAAGGGAAAGTGACAAGCGAATGGGAAGTGAAAAATCTGATGGCCATAGAAGATGAACCTTTCGATGCAGATTTAAGAACTTACGTTCCTTATTTTTTTATCCGTCCTACACATTTTAGTTATGATGGTTCGAAAGGAATCATCAACGACTGGAAATCGTATGGCGTTTGGGAATATGAGCTTATTAAAAACCGCGATGTACTTACCGAGCCTGCCCGTGAAAAGATTAAAGAGCTTGTAAAAGATGCAACTAACGATCGTGAAAAGGTAAAAATTTTATATGATTATCTTGGTCAGTCCACCCGTTATGTAAGTATACAGCTTGGAATAGGCGGTTATCAACCTTTATTTGCTTCCGAAGTTTTTAAAACCGGTTTTGGCGATTGTAAAGCCCTGTCCAATTATTTGAAAGCAATGTTAAGTGTGGTGGGCATACCGTCCTATTATGCCGGCATTAAAGCTGATGGAACAGAGAAGCGCTTATATCCCGATTTTCCCAACTTCAATCAAATGAATCACGTTATCCTGCAGGTGCCCTTAGCAGCAGATACCCTATGGCTCGAATGTACCAACCCACGTGTGCCGTTTGGATTCGTACACAATAATATAGCAGGACATGATGCATTGGTTGTAAGCGAAAGCGGAGGACGGATGTATAAACTGCCCGATTATCCCGATGCGCTGAACATTGAAAGTTACAATGCAAAGATTGAAATGAAAGAGGATGGCAGTGCGAAGGCAAACACAACTAAATCATGTAAAATAAAAGTGTACGATAACTACAGCTGGTTTCCGTTTGCACAACCCAATCAACAGGTAAAGGATCTGATCGAAGATATTCATTTGGCTGATGTAACCATGGGCGCCGTCAGCTTCCATGAAGATAAATCAGCTTTCCCTGCCATTGACATTGATTATGCCTGGACGACCAGCCGTTATGGAACCAAAACCGGCAATCGTTTTTTTGTGCCTGTCAATCCTTTTCGTAAAATGTACGAAGGGCTAAAAAAAACAGGTCGTAAACATGCTATATTTATAACCAATGGGTATAAGGACAAAGACAGTATTGTAATTGTTGTTCCCGAAGGATATGAAGCGGAAACAATTCCTGAGTCAGTAAAAGCAGAAACACAGTTTGGGAATTTTATTTCAGATATTCATGTTCAGGGAAATAGTATCGTTGTGGAACAGGAAGTAATGATGAAAAGCGGCAACTGGGATGTATCGGCTTATCCTGATTTTATTACTTTTATTGAAAAAATAGCGTCCGGTTATAAAGCCAAGACGATTCTGAAAAAAAAGACAAGCATCGTTAGCCTGTAAGACATTCGGGCGGAGATCATCATGTGAAATAATTGTAAACTCCGGAGAAATTTGTCTGAAACATTAACTTAGGAGGGTTTTCAAATGCTTATAAACTATATCTTTATTCGGAGCTTGTTTTCGGACCTCACCCCAGCCCCTCTCCTTGAGGAGAGGGGAGCGTTAAGGTGCGGGATTTACAGGGAAAAATAATTGTTTTTTAGTTTTTAAAGACAACCTCATTCACATTTTAATTCCAGATTCCTGCATTTGGATGCTTCTGTTCTTTTCCCCTCTCCCAAGGGAGAGGGGTTGGGGGTGAGGTATTTGATTCTCTTTTTCTCTCACCTTGCTTGCTTTGCCGTGGTCAGTTGTAAATATCGGGGCAAAAAAGTTGAAAAAAAGTGCAACTTTAACTATTGAAAGTACAATGTAATATTGTTTTCGCTTTTTTGGGTGTTTATTTTTGCAACACTATTCGCAGTCAACGCTCTTTGACATTTTGGACCCTGTACTACAAAGTAAATTTACTGATAAGGAAAATGAGTTTCACGACAATTAATTTCCGCTTCATTTTACTGATTTGTCATTTAGCAGCCATGACATTCATTTTAATGAAAAAGAAAGCATTTTTCACGATCATTAAACGAAAAATCACGCTCGAAGGACTTGTTCAGGGACAACAATATGCAATACAGGTAGCGGGCGTTGGTTCTAACCCTAAACGGGTATGGAGTTTCGAAATTTCGAGTTTCGTTATGTAAGCTAAGGTTCGGGAGCGTTTGTTCGGGTGGAGTAACGTGCAATTTGTTTTATCAGGGTTGGGCATTTCATAATTAATAAAGGCAGTTCTGTGCGCAAGTACAGGACTGCTTTTTTTGTATCTCACCCCTGAATGATTAGGAATGTTTATAAATAGTTTGCAAAATGCTTGTTTTTTTAAGTGAATTATGTAAATTTGCAAGAGCTTGTAAATGGTTGCATAAATGTGCAAAATGTCAGCATCAGAACCATAGGACAGCGACATCGTTATCGGAGCTAATTTGCAGAATTATAGGATTTACAGAATAGAAAAGATAGATATTGGGTAGATAAGGAGAGAATGAATAAATTTCTTTTTAGATCAAGGTTGTAAGCTTGAATAAATCAAACAGGGGTTTCAACAGACCAGAAGGAAGAAGATGAGACTTCTACTGATTAAAAAAAAGATTTCAGCATACAAAAACAGGCATTAAGTCACTAAACAACGAATAAATAACAACAAAAACAAGCATTCGTCGATAAGCGTCGGGAATGAAACACCAATAAACAAAGATGATATAAAAATGAAAAGTGAAAAATTCATATTTATTCTATTTCTACTATTAAGTCTGAATAGTCATGCAAAAGAAACTATAAGCAACGACACGACATGTAAATGGAATGAGAAAAGAGAAAAGCAACATTTAATAAACAGACAAGATTCCACAACTTGGGATTATGAAATGCTGCGTAGGGATATTGAAGATGCTAATTACATTGACTCTAAACCTTTTCAATTTGGAGTATTTCCTGTTCCCAAGTACAGCTTATTGGGTAAAAATTCTTTTCAAGGGATTGGAATAGGAAGTTTTCATAGAAAAGTTGAATATTCTGATAATAGTATATATTGTACTTTCTTTGCCGTAAAGAAAAATGAATTAACAAAACAATATATTCCTGATGATAAAACAAATGAGATTTTTTTTACTATTATGGTCTTAACGGATGTCGAAATAGACACTGTAAATTATTCCCATTCTAGAAATCAGATGATTTCCAGAAACCACCCAGATTATATCGGACAAGGATTTGTTAAGACAAAAAAAGGAGAAGTGGATTATGCAGCTTTTCTTACTGCCGATAGAAATGAATATGCCATAGTGAACATGAGATTATTTAATCTCAAGCAGGGAAGAATGATAATCATTGCGCCTCAAAAAGATGGGACGATAAGGTCTCTGCAATTAAAAACAGAACAAGTTCTTTCTATAGATGATATAGAGAGTTATACAGATGATTTGATTAATCAAAAAATAGTAAAAGATTTTTTAAAAAGTAAGGGAAATATTTGAACCAAAAGCGGATAAACCTCCGCCACTCTATTGTCATAGGTAAACTTACTTGCGATTGATTAGGTTTTGCTCCTTGTTTTTATCCTACAATTTTGAAAACCTGTAATTCGTGAATTGTTCAAGTCTGAGCGAGGCAGTAAAATGTCTGAATCAGAACCATAGGTCAGCGACGAAAGGGAAGTAATTTACAGAATTTAAGAATTTGCAGAATAAGAGAAGAAAAAGAAATTCGATAATGGATAAAGATAAACCACTTTATATACCAAAAATGAATATATTTACAGACGCTGAAAAGGATGGAGAAATGCTATTTCTTGAATAGAAGTGTTATGAGCAATTTTAGATAAAATATGATTGCACAGTTTAAATTGATTTACAATGCTTGAACCAGACAAACTTACATTTGACTTCATTGAAAAGTTGCAAAAAGGTGAACACTTTTACAAATTGGGGACAACAATACCTGGTGTCGTAATTGATTCAGCAACCTTTCGCAGTATTGATAATGGAAACTACGAACTTTTATTTACTATAGAACCTGAGAGTAAGAATGAGCAGTTTGATTTAGATTACTTTTTTCAACGACCATGCATTTTGGCGACAGAGGAAGGAATGACAATTTTAATTCAGAATTCAGATATAACTACAGGAAAACAAAGCATTGCTGAAGACAAACCTATCAATTTCAATGTTGAGGTTAAGGCTTTTAAAGGAGATTTAGACGAGACATTATGGGAACAATCTTATCAAACGGCATATTTTCGATATGATAGAAATAAATTTCAACCAAATAAATCAGGAATATGCTTTGACTTGAAAACAGACTCTAAGGATAATGGATTTTACAATGCAGTAAAACTCAAAGTAGATAATATTGAGCTTTTATTTTACCATGAGAGTGTTACGCCTGAATTTGGGTATTATATTTTCAGACCTAATGGAATAATCGATTTTGAGAAATTTCAACATATAATTGAGTGTGTAATTGCAGCATATGGATTTTTGAACGGTGACTATTTTATAGACAGGGCCTATTATTTTTCTAATAAAACGATTAATGGTAGAAATAAAATTACTTATCGATATGAAAATAGCAAACGTCAAGTTAAAACAAACTCGCCAATCATTGATAGTGGTCATTATGAAGATATTTCTATCGAGAATCTTCAATTGACAAGTAGCCAATTTAATAGTCTAGTCAATTTACTTTACAAGAATGAGGAGTATTTGCGCTCGTCCCTGCTGCTGATTAATGCAGGCAACTTAAAGGGTTGTGCGAAAGCTTCATTGGCAACCGTTGCCTTAGAAACAATTTCTAGTAAAATTGGAGCCAAGTTATCAACAAAAAAAATAATTGAAGACAAAAAAATAATCAATGGATTGCGTTATCAACTAAATAAAACTTTAAAAAGTTTTTCTGACAGAATAACTAAAGAACAATCAGAGACTCTTCAGGCAAAACTGAATCAGATTAATAGCAAGCCAAATAGAAACAAACTTGAGGATGCCTTCCAACTTATTGGGGTTACGTTAGATGAAGAGGAAAAAGAATGTATTAGTTATAGGAATCTTTTCCTTCATGGGAGTTTGCCTCGTAAAGATGAAGAAATGTGGATGACAGACACAGAGTTACTCGATATCGTTGCAAATCGACTAGTTATGTTGAGTTCAATTTTACTACTTAAACAAGCTGGTTACAACGGAATGGTTATTGACAAGGGTATGACCGAAGTTTTGAAATGGCGTATGATTAAAAGCTTTCAGAAAGTTAGAGGTGGAAACTATTTAAGAAGTATTGCAACAAATAGTTTGAACAACAAGAAGAAAAACAACCCTTCTTTCTCCTAATAATGATTAAGATTTGTTCATTTGATATACTTTGAAGAATAAGGGATAAATAGCGATGAGGACAATGTCATAACTGTCCAATTGAAATTATGGAAAGAGTAGGTATTAGTAATATTCTTATTGTATTAATTGTTTTAGGAATTGTCCCTACCTTATTGGGATTGTTTTTATTCCTTTATTGGGATTGGATTATTGGAATTTTGATAGCGGTGATTGGCATCTTTATTCTTATATTATCCTTGTCTTTTTTATATTCTGAATTGCCTATAAAGAAAAATATTAGAAGATGGCAAAAAGATGAATTGTTAAATAGAGAAGGGCTGTTAAAAATTGCAAAAGAGAAAAAAAGTAAAAATGAGCATTATGAAAATAATATTGCCAACTTAGTCCAAGTGTATGGAGTGTTGACAAAAAATATACCTTACTATTACGAACCAATGTGGCAAATGACTTATTCGAGAATATGTGAATCGCATCAAATTTCTTTGATTAATAGTAATGGTGAATTGAATCGAAAAGAGGCTGTAGGCCGATTTATGAGTGAAGATGAATTTGGTAAAAGTTTTAGGAAAATTGATAAAAGTTTTTTGATTTTCGAATCATCTTCGACAGTTTTCTTTGAAGGTAATTCATATAAATTCAAAGATATAATTTCATTTGAAGTCTTAGATAATTTTAAAACAATTTATTCAGCCAGTTCAGCTATATCTTCGACAAATACAGGAAGTATGGTTGGTAGAGCTGCAATGGGTGGTATATTGTTTGGAGGTGTTGGAGCAGCAATAGGAGGTGTTACTGCAAAAAAAGAAATACAAATATCAGGCAGTTCTACATATACAACTCATGATTATGAAATTGTTATAACTGTAAATAGTTTATCAACTCCAACTGTAAAATTATCATTGTTAGGCCAACAAGATATAGTACAAGAAATAACATCTATTCTTTTAATTATTTTAGAACGAAATAAACAACATATCTAATTCAAATAAAACCGAACAGAGGAATGTGTATAGTAAGCCCTCAAATCATTATGAAAAAAGTTCAATTATTAATTTGCGCTATATTTTTAAGTCTTGTTGCAAATGCTCAATTTGTTTTAACGCCTAATGATTTTGTTGATAAAACAAAGCCCGATAACTCATATCTTGTATTTGATTTTGATGGAAAAACACAAAAAGAAATTTATGAATTGGCATTGAATTCATTAATTCAAATCTACAACTCTCCCAAAGATGTAATTAGTAAAGCTGAATATACGGGAATCACTGTTACAGGGATAGGTAGTGAAAAAGTTGCGTACAAAATATGGGGATACGATATCTATTATTCCTTAACCTTACAGTTTAAGGACGGCAAAATGAAAGTAGATGCTCCAAATATTATCCTTATTAAACATCCAAATCCAAAAGCAACAATCTCCGAAATATCAATGAAAAACATCTTTGATAAAAATGGAGAAATTAAAAACGAGAAAACTAAAACATCAATTGAATCATATTTTAATATGCTGATCAGTAGAATTGTTGAAAATATGCAGCCTAAAAAAAATGAAAATTGGTAATCAATTTTATCAGTAAATCATAAAATTATGAAACCCGGTTCAGTATACAGATATTATAATAATATCATAAGTACTATTTCTATCTGTTAGCTTCTTTTAGTCTAAGAAAGATTAGAATTTTCAGATGCTGAATGATACTAATTTACAGCATAAGAAAAAATTAAAGATACAGAATGAAAAAGAATCAACTAATTTCCTTAATGTATTCAACCAATTCTTCATTCTGTAAATTCTTAAATTCTGAAAATTCTGATTCAGACAATTTTAAATAACAGTAAATAATACTACAATGGAAAAGGATCAACTAACTTTTGATATTATCGGGTGTGCTATGAATGTACATAATACCCCATGCTGCCGCACGATTGCATCGTGTGGCAAGTAAGGTGATGTAAACAGGAGATGATTGTCAACAACAGAATTTTTCAGAATTATAGAAATTGTAGAATAAGAAAAGAAATGAATTGCAAAGAAACCCCTCCGTTACGCTCGTCCCCTTAAAAAAAAGGACAAACAACGAAGTGTGGGATTTACCTGAGACATTAAATCAGGAAAGTTTATAGATACTGATAAAATACATCTTTATCTCAAATTTTCGCAAATCATGATCTCCTCTTGTTTAAGGAGTTATTCATTCATTCATTCATTCATTTTCTTTTTGTTCAATTGTCAATTGTCCATTGAAAATGCATAAAAACTAAAACTAATTGCGTTATGAAAAAATTGATATTACAGGTTTTTATATTGTTGAGCGGTTTATTGGGTGGCTGCCTGGTTGTGCTTATGTTGATGCAATTAAATGCCAACAAACATGAACTGGCACGTGTAAAAGATCTTGGTAAAGGAACCATTGGCATCAATGAAAAAGCCAGTGTGCTTGAAACCCTGAAGGTACTTGAAAATGGCTATTCAAAAAGAGATGTATCGGCAGTTGATAGTTGTGTGGCCAATACCTTTAGCAATAAAGATGTTTTTATACTGGGAACCAACTCCACCGAGATATTAAAAGGAAAAGAAGGTGCCAAAAACTTATTGCGTGGCGATTGGGCTTATTGGGGGAAAGTGAAGTTTAATCTTGAAAACAGTCGTTTCGATCAGTTGGATAGTACTGTGATATATATGGCCACCAGCGCTGAAGTGAAAATTGATATATGGCAAATGAAACTTCCGTTACGCATTACAGGGGTGCTTGTAAAAGAGAATGCACATTGGCTCATTAGTAAGCTGCAATTTCAATATGATACGGATACAAATCTGCTTATTTTTTCGTGGATAGCCACAATAGGGTTTGTACTAAGTATGTTCCTTACGGTGTTGATTTGGCTGTTGACTAAAATAAAAAGAAAAACGCCCCGTAAAGTCGGTTCGAAATATTAGTTTTACTTTTGTTGCTCTCATTGTAGGGAAGTATAAAAATGGATACATTTGAACTTACCTGATTGATGGGCTGCGAAAGACCCGAAGAAAGAGGGAAGATGCATCAACCGAAAAAGAACAGATTGTTGATGACCATGGGCTGAATAAGTATTTAAGAAGATTTGAGATGATGGAAGATAAAAAATTTTATACCGATCGCGAAGAGAAAGCAAATTATCTGACGCATGCATTCGGAGTATTTATGGCGGTGATTGCTACAATCGTATTGTTGCGCAAAGCAATTGTTGCCGATAATGGTTGGGCCATTATTGCCTATACTATATTTGCGTTTGGTATGTTGGCTTGCATGTTGTCGTCCACTATTTATCATTTTGTACAAGTGCCTAAAGCAAAAGCCATACTGCGGCATTTCGATCATGCCAATATTTATGTTTTAATTGCAGCCACTTATTCACCTTTCACCCTTATTCTGTTGCGCGACAAAGGCATGTGGGGTTGGGGACTTTTTAGTCTGATCTGGTTGATCGCATTTGTAGGGATAGGGTTTAATTTTCGAACACTTAAAGCCAATAACCATTTCAAAACGGCTTCGTATGTATTGATGGGTTTATGTGTATTGATTGCTATCAAACCATTGATTGATGTATGTGTGGAGCATAATTGTATGAATGCTTTGTATTGGCTGGGAATTGGTGGCGCATTTTATCTTGTTGGGTCGTTTCTGTATGCTTTGGCCAAAAGCGAGTTTGTACATACCATTTTTCATGTGTTTGTACTCTTTGGTTTGGCAAGCCATATTGTGTCGGCCTATTTGATACCTATTTAATTAAGAATTAAGTTAGAAGTTACGAGGTGTTTTTCTGAATTTTCTTTTAGAAAACAGGTTATTCATTGAAGTCGTCTTGACTTTTTATAATGCTTCAACTACTCACCAATAAGGTACTGTTTATCTACTCCCTAAATTGTAAAACAGCAAATACTTATATAGGGTTTTTATAGAAAAGGCCTGCCGTTGATCAACGACAGGCCTTTTTTACAATCCTTTATTTACTTTGCAGCCGGAGGCACAACATCAATAATCACGGTGCGATTATAGAATCTTTCTTCGGGAAGTGTATTCTCGAAAGGAAAATTGTCGGCATCCATTCCAAAAGCGAGTGTTTCGAATACAACACCTGTTTTGTTGGCATCAAAAACAGCTTTGCTGAGGATAGTCTGCGTATCGAGTGCGCGTTGTTCGGACAACTTCATGTTATATTCAGGAGCGCCGATAATGTCGGTATGTCCGTGTATAATCACTTTGCTGTTGTTTGTAATGTGTGGAGCTACCTTTTCGATAAGGAATTTTTCGTACACACTTACTGCTTGCGTCTGATCGAAATCGAAAAGTATACTAAAGCGAAGGGCTTCTTCGTTTTGTGCGGTGTTGTGCACCAAACGTAGCGTGCTTTCTTTGCGAACGGTTGCTCCGTTAGGAGTGAGTCCGGTCATTACTACTTTGTATTTTCCTTCGGGACGATTTCCTAAGATTTGATTACCCGAAACGCTTTCAACTTCACGGGTGTAGGGTCCGAATTTTTGAGTAATTCCGGCTTCGTCGGTTAATTCCACATTCCAGCTTTTTAATGGTTGGTCTTTTTCAGGTTTTGCGCTGAAGATAACACGACTGTCCATTGGGTCGGCCTGTACGGCAATGATTTGAAGTGGAGTAAGTAAATCGGTTGGTGTACTTATGATGGTAACCCGACGATCGCACTGACGTAACAATTCAAGATAATTTTTTCCACCAGGTAATTCCGATGGTTGCAAAGGCTGATCGCGACCTTCAGTTGTAATGCGTGAAGCATTCACTCCAAATACATTTACAAGATAAGTTTTTACCGATTCGGCATATGTTTTACCAAGTTCAGGACCATTACCGGCTGAAGCGCCGCTCAATGTAATCAATGTAGTTGGATTTTTTTGCATACGATAACCCAGAATGTTCAGTATATTATAATAAGCCTTCAATTGTCTTTCCGAACGACCTTCCTGATCTTTTACCTCTGATTTACGCAAATCTTCCAGTTCGAATTTCGAAGCCTGATCTTTGCTTAATCTTACGTAACGTTTTGGTATTTCGGTGGATCCTTCTTCGAAGAACACATAATTGCGCAATGGAAATGCTTCGTTGATGGTACGTTTCGCTGGCACGGTGAGAGGTCCACGTGTATCGAATTTTACATCACTATCAGCGACAGGAACAATGATTGGTTTAGCGACAACGGCAGGTGCAGGTTTTTCTTCAGGGGCTTCTTTTACTTTTCCTGTTCCGAATTTAAGCGCTACACCAACACGTACTGTGGATAAAGACCAACTTTCAACGTCGCGCGGTGCTTGTCCGAAATAAGGATGATAGGAAACAAATGGAGAAAGCGCGATTTGAGAACGACTATTGGCCGGTGACAACTGAATGTCGTAACCCAGTCCTACATGTGTAGAAAATACATGTTGACGAACTTCGCTGAAATCACCTTCGGTAGTATTGAAAAGGTTACCGTTGTTCTGATCGAAGGTATAAGCAAAGGATTTGTTCAGATTATAGCCATAAGAACCTCCCAAAAACACATAGAAGTCGGGTCCGAATGGCGAAATACGAATACTTGGTTGAATGGTGGCATAACTGAGTCCTGTTTTTAAATCTTCGGGGCAGTTACAGGGCGACATAACCTGATCGAAAGAACCACCACGGTTATCGTAACCCAAATTAAGCATAACACCAATCACCGGTATAGGGCGATATTCCATCAGTAAGGAACCAAAGCCTCCCACTCCTAACCCATCGTGAAAAGCTGCGGGAGCTGTCACTGCCGGATTCAGTACTTGTGTTGTTCCTGTGTACATATTAATATTGGCACCCCCCGAAACGCCTATCCAAAATTTAGGCTGAGTTCTTTGTTCTTCTTGTGCCGTCAATGCTGAGGCCATGCCAGTCAACATCAATGATGCGAAAATTAGTTTTCGAAACATGGTTTTATTTTTTTTGTAATTATATTTTTTCATTTTATTTATGTTGTTCGTCCATCCGAACCCGACCGGTTCTGGTCAGGCTCGTTCGGACAGGATTGACTATGGTTTTGTCACTGCATTTGAATCTAAAGTAACAGAAGCGATACGTGTCAACGCTCTACCGTTTAAAGTAGCACCTGTTGTCAGCGTGATGGATTGATCAGCAAGGATATTTCCATAGAATATAGAGTTAGTCCCCAATGTGGCTGATGTGCCTACCGACCAATAAATGTTTTTCGCCTGTGCTCCACCTGCAAGTACTATGCTTGTTCCGGCATCAGTCACCAGGGTAGAACCCATTTTAAAGATCCACACTGCATTTGGATTTCCGCCTGCATCAAGTGTAAGGATACCGTTAGCACCTGTTCCTGAAATTCCTGTTGTTGAAGAATTAACGTACAATCCAGGAGCAAGCGTAAGGCCTCCGAGTTGTCCCGGCAACGAAATAGCATTCAATGAACGTCCCTGTGCATCGTTATAAGCAGCTGTCAAATCATTTTTAGCTGTTCCTACCAACGGATTGGCAGCGGTATAAAGTGTACCGACAACATTTCCCGGAAGAAGACCATTGATTGTTGCAGTTGGGAATGAACCCACATCACCTTTTATCAAAGTGCTAACACCTGTGTTTGAAATACCTGCACCAGCAAGAATTGCAAAGTTACCGGCCGATCCAAGATCAATGCCTGCAGGACCTGCATTTACAGTTGCAAAGTGAGCCACCAATGTTCTGTTTCCATTGATATTGAAAGTGTAGTTGGCCAAAGTAGAAACCACAAGACCATTTTCAGTCCAGTTGGTAAAGCTGAAACCTCCGTTCATTGGTACTGCTCTTGCTGTTACCGAACTACCTGCACTGTATGTTCCACCACCTGTTGTTGTTCCTCCGTTAGCAGGAACTGACGATAGATTCAATGTGTACTGGTTTGTTGCAAAGTTGGCTACAAGGTTGCGACTTGTGTTGGCCACAAAAGTATAGTTGGCCAAAGCAGAAACTACAAGACCATTTTCAGTCCAGTTGGTGAATGAATATCCTGCATTTGCCGAAGCCATTACAGTAACTGAGCTTCCCGAGTTAACGGTTCCGCCTCCACTTGTTGAACCTCCTAAAACAGGATTCGATGATAGATTGATATTGAGTTGGGTTGAAACGAAATTAGCTACCAAAACCCTGTTCTTTGTTACTGAAAAAGTGTAACTTGGAAGTAAGGAAGCAATCACACCGTTTTCGGTCCAGTTCACAAAAGTATAATTTGCATTGGCAGTTGCAAGGGCTGTTACCGAAGTACCTGAAGTGAATGTTCCACCACCGCTTGTTAATCCACCAAGAACAGGATTCGCTGATAAAGCAATACTGTATTGTGCAAGTGCAAAATGAGCCACCAATGTACGGTTCGAATTGACATTAAAGTTATAATTGGCAAGCGTAGATACAATCACACCGTTTTCGGTCCAGTTGGTAAAGGTATAACCTGTGTTAGCAGTTGCAACCGCTGTTACAGAAGTTCCGCCAACGAATGTTCCGCCACCACTTGTTAATCCGCCAAGAACAGGATTCGATGATAAAATAACATTGTACTGAGTGAGTACAAAATTGGCTACCAATGTGCGGCTTGTATTTATATTGAAGCTATAAGATGCAAGCGCCGAAACGATAAGTCCATTTTCGGTCCAATTGGTAAATGTATAACCGGCATTCGCTTTTGCAACTACTGTTACTGCATTTCCCGGATCAAATAATCCACCACCACTTGTAGTACCTCCCATTACAGGATTTGAACTCAGACAAACCAATAATCTTGGTGTCGTGTAGTTGGCTACCAATGTTCTGTTGCTGTTCACCACAAACGTGAATGTTGGTGTTGTAGAAACAATGATACCGTTTTCGGTCCAGTTTGCAAAGAAGAATCCCGGATTTGTAACGGCAACAGCAGTTACCGATGCTCCGGCATTATAAACGCCTTCGCCTGTAGTTGTACCACCGATAAGCGGTAAGTTGGATAAACTAACAGTATATTGAGCCAATGCAGGAATGGTGGAGAAACTCCATTTCTTTTCGCTGGCCATTGCATTGCCATCAAGGTCTTTTGCACCTGTGGTAATGATTGCTTCGTAGGTAACTCCGCGGGTAAGTGGAGCAGCCGGAGTGAAAAATGCATCACGACCTACATAGGTTACAAATCCCAATACAGGAGTCGATCCATTCATAAGTTTGAAAGTAGATGAACTCACTGTTGCAGCGTTCATATCCTTGCTGAATGTAGCTTTAATCACTTTGTCGAGCGCTACGTTGGTAGCTCCCTGAGCAGGATCGGTAGCTGTTACATAAGGTAAAATGGGTACTACAAGCAAACCTGTTGTAAATGTCCATGTCGAATCCTTTGGTATTGATTTGTCTGACAAGTCCTTCACTCCAGTTGTAATTGTAGCGGTATATTCCGTTCCGTACAATAAACTTGATGTAGGTGTAAATGTGGCGGTCATGTCCTTATAAGTGACCAAACCCGCAACAACAGTTGTTCCCTGTTTCAATGTAAATGTCAACGAATTAATTGTTAGTATATTCATTGCTTTGCTGAACGTTGCTGTAATTTTCTTGTCGAGCGGAATGTTGATAGCAGCATTAACAGGATCGGTAATCGTTATGATTGGCAATACGCCTGTAGCAAAACTCCAGGTGGTGTCCTTTGCCATTGTATTGCCCGCAACATCTTTCACATTCTTGCTCACAGTGGCAGCGTACACTTTGTTGGCTGCAAGCGGAACATTCGGTGTAAATACAGCTTTGATGCCTGAATAAGTAATGACACCGGGGATAAGAGTTGTTCCCTGCATAAGCACAAAAGTGGATGCATTAATAGATGTTGCATTCATCGCTGTGCTAAAGTCGGCAGAAATAATATCGTTACTTCCCACATCGGATGCTCCATAAAGTGGAGCTGTGAGGATCACACGCGGAATAGCTCCTGTGTTGAAACTCCATGTATAGTCGGCAATCATTACATTTCCCATAGGGTCGGTTGCTCCACGGGTAATGGTGGCCGTATAAACGGTGTTCGCATCCAATAAAGTGGAAGGAATAAATGTGGCCTTCTTGTTGCTGTAGGTAACTTCACCCGAAATGATATTTGTTCCCTTTTTAATAAAAAAAGTAGTTTCGTTGATGGTTGCAGCATCCATTTCTTCGTTAAAAGTAGCAGTAATCAGTTTGCTGGTGACTACATTGATGGCACCTTTGGCAGGATCGGTACTGATCACTTCCGGGCAAACGCCAATAAGCTCTCCGGTATAATCATCGTCTTTACACTGCCATGTGAAAAGAGCAATTAATATCAGCATGAAGCTCATGCCCGATAATGCTGAAAACCTTTTCCGGTTAAACCATGAGGTAATCATTTGTTTTGATAATAAAGTCTTGTTTCTCATTTTTCGGTAAATTTATTTATGAATAATAATAAGTTGATATTAAGTCTTGAGTTGAGGAAATTCAACATTACAAAGGTGACGTAATTTAAAGAGAAATGCATTACACAATTTTCTTTAAAAGTTGTATAATTCACTGATTTATTGTAGGGGAAAGTGAATGGTTGAAAGGAAGTAATATGGCTGTGGATTTGTGGAAGCGTTGAATTGTTGAAGCGTTGAATTGTGTAATTGTTGAACTGTTGAATTGTTGAACTGTGTAAGCGTTGAATTGTGAAAGCGTTGACGTGTTGAATTGTTGAATTGTAAAATTCTCACCGGTCTCCAGTCTTTCGACCTTTGACATTAGACCTTAGACAAAAGACCGTGGAATATTCAATTATCAACTCACCAATTTCTCAAATCTTCAAATTTTCAAATCCACGAATTTTCAAATCTTCAAACTCTCATCTTGCTTCGCTGCCTTAGTTGCGCTCTTTTTTGTTTTGATTTTGAAAGTCAACAAATCGGGCATAGTGTCGCCCAACAGAAAACCTATAGGATGTAGAGATTCGATATGGTCGCAAATGACTTTGATAATCGCCACTACAGGAATAGATAAAAACATACCCGAAATACCCCATAATGCGCCACCTGCCAGTACGGCAACCACTGAAACCAGGGCATTTATTTTTACTTTCGATGCTACAATTTTGGGAACAATAAAATTATTGTCGAACAGTTGGATAGAATAGTAAATGACAAGTACATATAGGGCGTACCAAGCCGAATCTTTGGTAACAAGCGCTATCATCATGGGCATGGCCACAGCCACCAGACCACCGATATACGGGATCAGGTTAAGTAAAGCGCCTAATATCCCCAATAAAATGGCATAATCGATACCAAGTATCAACAGTCCGATGGAATTAAGCACTGCCACTATTGCAGTTTCGATAAGAAGACCTATCAGATAGCGTTGTATTACATTTTTTGTTTGAGAAATAACTGTGCTGACTTTCATTTGCCGTTCGTCGCCAAAAATTTTGTGAATAAAGTCGAGCAACAAGGGTTGATAAAACAAGATCATGAAAATGTAAACCGGCACAAGAAAAACAGCCACTACACTGCTCCCGACCGAAATAATTGTTTGTCCTATCACAGCGCTGCTGTTGTCGAGCAGATTGGCTTTCGTTTCGGCCAACCAAGCATTCACTTTGTCGGGGCTAATATCGAAATAACCCGGAATCCAATGAATGGTATCGTTCAGCATGATCGTTATTTTATCCACAAACACAGGCCACGATTCGGCAAAACGACTGATTTGTGAAAACATGAAAAGTCCGAACGCTGCAATTATTATTATCGAAAGCAAAAGCGTGATGATGATGGCAAAAACCCTGTTCACTTTTCGTTTTACAAAAAACACAACTACCGGATGAAGAACAATGGCTATGATGGTTCCGAAAATAAGTGGCAATAAAAGACCCTGAGCAACATATAACATGGAGACAACTACATATAATCCGACACAAAATAGTGAAACCTTGGCGTAAAAGGGAAGTTGAATGTTATTGGACATGGGTGAATGTATTATGGAAAAGGAGATTAAAATTAAAAAGCAGGAGTGTATTGATAAGAAGATTTGAAGATAAGAGCGAACTCATTATTTTCAAATCTTCAACATCAAGTCATTTTCAAATTCGGTTTACAGTCTGAACGAAAGTCCGATTTTTCCACCGTTAAAGGCATTGCCACCACCGAATTCGAGGTTAAGACCAATGCTGTTTGTGAAAAAGTATCTCACTCCCAACTGTCCGCCTAAACCTAAGCCCGAACTGTGACTTCCGGTATATCCATCAGGTGAATTCCAAACATAAAAGCCAACATTTACACCGGCATATATGTCCCAACGTGGTGTCATTTGAAAAATATTGTTGAAATGATAATTGGCATTCCCCGAAATTCCCATAATATTATGGTTGTAGTAATTGCTTTGCCAGTTTTCTTTGTAACCACGATAAGATAATTCGGCACCAAGGGTCACATCGCGGCTAACGCTATGGTCGAATCCAATATAGACAGGAATACCTGAATCGGAAAGTCCAACACCAAGGTTTAACTGCGAAGTGCCTGCATACATTGGGTTTTGACTAAACGCCACCATTGTGAACAGTACGAAAGATAATGTAAGGGTAATTTTTTTCATGATTGTAATTGTATATGTTTGTTTTAATTATTTATTGAAGTAAATTCTTGGTGGAAGTAAATTGAAGTTATTAGTCAATTTGAAGTTAGAAGAAGTTATTGGAAGTAATTGAAGTTATCAGTAATTTGAAGTAAATGATTCGTTATTGCCAGTATCTGTTTTTTTACAATACTCAGAAATCAATACTCAGAACTCAGAACTCAAAACCCGAAACTACCTAATATATTCAGTAGTCAGAATTAAATTGGAGTACGAGGGGTATTGTGTGCTCACGTCATTTTCGGTAGTGATAAAGATCTTTACAGGTTTGGTCACCGATATAGTTTCTAACTTTGCCGATAAATCTTTTGTCATAAAGCCGGTTGAACTGTTTAATTGTCCCAGACTTTGTGTTGTATTATCGGCATTGACCATCCACACGATATAAGCTGTTGCCGGAGGAGTGAGCCGTGTAGAAGGAGACAGGTTTGTTAATTCAATTTTAATGGCATAATTCATATTCTTGTCTTTCTTGATCTGAACTGTGCCTTGAGCGGCCGGTACTACAGTGGAAGTAAGAAATTGATTTTTTACTGCACACGAACTGAACGAAAGTGAGATGACAATGCTTGCCAATAGAACAAGAACTGTCGATTTGGTTTTTTTTGTTTTCATACGATTCATTTTATGAAGTTATTTTTTTTGTTGTGGATGCGTTTGTAATCATAATGCTGCAAAAGAGTGCTAAATAGTTACAAGTAAATTTTTACGAGTTACAAAGATTGTTGATCTGGATTTTAGATTGAGAAAACAAATCAATTAATTATTATTAGTCACCTGCTTTTCCAGCAAAAGAATACCTACTCATTTTATATTGCAAAGATCGGTGGTTTGCAAGCCTGTTTTGTTACATCGCTGGCTAAATTACTTACATAAATCACTGATTTTCGCCACAGCCAAAAACTACTTGTTTTTGAATATCAGCGCTGATATCTTCAGTAAAAACATGCCGGCATATAATTAACGTGCTAAAGCAGAATCAAGCAGCCTCTGTTTATCTGAATTTTATTGACAGCAAAAAGTCCCCGGTATCGTTTGGTCAACTCATCCCTGATCTATTTGAAAACGATAGGAGATGATTTTTTAAACGATAGGAAATGATTTTTAAAACCATCGGAGATGTTTTTAAAAACGATAGATAATGAATTTGCGCAGGGATTGATTCGGGCTTTTGGGGGTAGTCATGAAAAAAAGAATGCCGACACAGGAGGTTATTCTGTGCCGGCATGTTAAATAAACAAAAATCTAAAAATCAAGGTTATTTTTTCTTCGAAAACTGCCAAAGCATAACGCCACCTAAGCCCATGACGGAAATGCCGATAAGAGGCGACCAACTCAGTGAGTGGGGTTCATCCCGTATTACTTCGATGGGACCTAAATCAACTACTTTCTTTTTGGTAAAGAACTGTATGGTTGTGAAAATGGTAAGCGCCAGCCCAATGATTATAATTGTGAATGATAAAGTTTTCATTTTGGTTGCTGTAGTTTTTAATTTCTTTTTTCTGAAAAGTACTTATTGAATGTTACTTGTCGGTGGCTATGCCCGAAATTGCTTTTCCAAGGGCATCAAGGTCTTCGTTGAAACTCACTTTGAATTTCTCCCAATTGCTTTTATCGGTTTCCTTGTATTCGGCAATATTTGATTTTAGCTTGGCGTTTTTTTGTTCAAGTTCAGTGAGTTGCTTTTCGTATTTGGTACGGATTTCTTTTTTGTCGGCTTTCAGTTGATCCTTTAACGCTGCAATTTTCACATCGTTGGCTATAAGTTTGGCTTCCGATTCGGCCTTGAAACGGTCGTACTCATTGGTGGAGTCGATCACTGCTTCGTTCAGCTCTTGTTGCGCTTCAATTACATTTTCCTCGGCGTTTTCAAGCTTTTCAGCTTTTTGTTTTGGTGAGTTACAGCCTGCAATGCCCAATATCACTATACCGGCAAGTGCCATGGTTTTTAAGTTCGGTAAATTCATCTTTGTAGTGGTTTTTAAATTGTTATAGTTGTTCCTGACTTCTTTCGTATTGTGTTTTTCTTTTCAGTAATGAGCCAATGCCTGCAATTATGTCAATCAGATTGTTATCAATCAAAACTTTTGTGAATTTCTCCACCAGTATTGCACTCAGGTATCCTTTCAGGCTGCGGTGTTTGCCCAGCACCATGTCAATAATAAGTTCGAGCGCCATATTCACACCCGTTTTCACTATGTTCGCCGGCTGTTCCTTCGAAGCATTGCCTTTGAACATCGACACAAAATCAAGTGTAGAAGCCAGTACGCTGAAGGTAAGTTTCAGTTCTTCTTTCTGAACCATCCGGTCGGTCTTTAATGCTTCGATGCGCAGCAGTAGTTCGGCATGATTGGTAACCGGTAAGTATTCCTTTTTCTGAGTGGTCATGGTATTTGTTTTTCGAGGAGTTTCTTAATTATCTGATCACGCAAAGGTTTTTCTATCAATTTCTTCCGTCCGATAAACAGGATGAGAGCCAATAATAAATGGCAACCGGCAATAATGGCAAATCCCGAATAACTGTTTCCCAATAATTCAGATAAATAAAAGCCAAGTCCGATGCTCAACGTGAATACGAATAAAAAAACAGATATTCCCACCACGAGTATTCCTACCATCGATGAACCGAATGTCGAGCTGCGTTCGATGACTTCCAACTTTACAATCTCTAAATTGGTGTTCAGGTATTGTTTCAGGCTATCGGTTATTTCTTCCAATCTGTTTAATTCAGGCATGATCGTTGTTTTTTTTGATGTTTAATCCTTATTTTCCAATAATTTACATAAAACAGAAGAATTATGTTTTAAATCGGCCTTATAAAGAAACCGGCACGAACCTGGAAAGTTAAATTCCGGTTCGGCCTTTTCTTTTTTTTATTTCTGGCCTTTAGTGGCTTCTTCAGTTTTTTGTTTGAAGTTGTCGGCCATGTCGTCCATTTTTTCTTTGGCCATTTCTTCCAAATCTTCAGCTTTTTTGCGCAATGCAGCTGCTTCGTCTTTCATCTTTTGTTTCAAATCATCGGCTAAGTTTTTGGCTCCTCCCGATATTTTGTTGCGTGTAGCGCTGCCTTTGTCGGGTGCGAATAAAATTCCGAGCGCTGCTCCTGCGATAGCACCAATGACTAATGCACCGATTACTTTTCCTGTTGCTTCTAAATTGTCCATTTTGATTGTTTTTTTAATGAAAATTAAATTCTGAATGCTGTTATACCTACTTAAATATGAATTGAATTAAAACCGGTATCCGATGGTGGCCTGATACCACATGTTTTTGTAACGTGGAGTACTTGATGTGCCATCGCCTTCGTTGCTTTGAACATCCCAACCTGCACGAGCTCCAATCACAATATTGCTAAGGTTTATATCTACTCCGCCTGTTACACAGAAAGTGTTTTTCCGAAGGTTCTCGTTGTCGAATTGTTCGTCTCTCGAAATATCGAGCACATCACTTTTGAATGTGTAATTCTGACTTAGCAGGAAAGAATACTGAGGACCAAAAAGTAATGTAAGGTAATCGCCCGTTCTGAAAGTCAGCAATAAGGGTACATCTATATAATTGGTGGTCCGTTTGAAACTATAATCGCTGCCAAGCACCGAACCTGACCCGCGATAGCCTTTTTGCGAAAACAATAATTCGGGTTGAACGCCAAAAAAATGGGTGATGGGCAATGTAATAAATAAACCTGTAGCCATTCCTAACTTGGCATCTGCTTCAAATTCTTCTCCTTCAGTGTCGTAAACATTGGATAAATTAGCTCCGAACTTCAAACCGAGCGAAACCCTGTTAGATGCATCGCTTTGGGCGGAAACCATTGTTGTTGCGAAAAATAGGACAGCAACAACTGGCATTATTAAACTTCTGTTTTTCATCTTGTTTAGATTAAAATTGTAACTGAATTATTACATTGCAAAGGTGAGCAGGAATGCTTAAAAAGGTGTTACACAATTCTGTAAAAAAGTTACATCATTCACGGATAGGCACAAAAAGAGCTTTTCTTCCCTGAAAAGCTCTTTTTGAGTAAGTCGTTTTTTATTGATGAAATAGCGGAAAAGAGAAAATTCAACTGGTTAGTCTATTCCTCATATCCACTTTTAATCACAGTGGAGATCATTTTAAACTGTTCGTTGGCATTAAAAAAATGGCGCGAATGTGCAGGGATAATTATACCATCTCCTAATTTTAGTTTGAATTTTTTCTTGTTGATGGTGAGTTCGGCAGCGCCATCGATAATTTGAATGTAAGTATCGAAAGGGGAAATTTTTTCGGCCAGTTCTTCTCCCGCATCGAGCGATGTCACCGTTACATTTCCGGTTGTTTTTTTAATAATGGTTTTGCTGACTACAGCATTGGAAACATATTCTATAATTTCGACAACAATATGTGATTTTCCTTTTTCCATTTCTGTATAATCGTTGTTGCTTTTCATGACTCTATTCGTGGGGCTTTTATCTTAAAAATCCAACTAATTCAACTTCAAAACGAATAGTTCACAAAATAAGCTGAATCGTTGATTTTTAAAGGTAACCTACATACAAAGATATGGGTACATTGGTGGGAAATAATTACATATCTGTTTGTAAATGTTGTATATATCACAGATTTTTTTTACATTCTCTCCATGTACCAGCTTAATTGCTTTTTGAGTTTTTTTGTTTCGAAGATGGTTGTTATTATTTTTTGCAAACGCATAAAAGCGGTTTCGCTTTTCACCACATAATCAAAAGCGGCATGGTGCATACAGTTGATAGCCACGTCAATTTTGTCCTGCGCCGAAAGCATCACGACTGGGATTTCGGCGTTATAGAGTTTAATTTTGTCTAAAGTCTCAATGCCATTCATCACGTCACGTTCAACACCATCAAGCAGATAATCGAGGATGATAATATCGGGTTTGTTGGGTAGGTTTTCCACACAAAGTTCGCCCGTAGCGTAGGTTTCGATCTCAAAATCGCCATGCTCGAGAAACTGAATTTCGAGTAACTTCAAAAAAACGGCATCATCATCTACCAGAAAAATCTTTATTTTAGCTTTCATTTGTTTGTGTTTTTAATCGTATTGTATTCTTCTTCTAATTCCTCACAGGCTTGCAGACAAACATGTTCGAGTTGAAGCACCATGTCTGTAATTCCATCGGTTTGTTTTTGTGTGCCGGCATATTCCTGCACTTTCTTGGCCATATTTTCGTAATCGTGACTGATGCCCATGATGGCAAAAGAAGGAATCATTTTATGCACTGCCGAGTAGAGTGTATTCCAGTCTTTATCTCTCATGCTTTGTTTCATGGTCCTGATCAGGGTTGGGGTTTGCTCCAGATAAAGCGAAATCATTTCCATCATTAGGTCAGGATTCGATTTGGTGCGCTGGCTTAAGTAATCAAGGTCAGTGCACTTGTTTCTCTTCACGTGGAAATCAGTACTTTCCGGAAGTTCATCTGCTGACATACTCTTTTTTGTTAAATTTATAATTTTGGAATATAAAAGTCTTTCGTCTACCGGTTTGGCTATATAATCATTCATACCTACGGCTTTACATTTTGCAAGGTCAACAGTCGTTACATCCGCCGTGAGTGCAATAATGGGGATATTGGACAACATGGTGTTACGAATGTATTTCGTAGCCTCAAATCCATTCATTTCGGGCATCTGCAAGTCCATAAGTACAATGTCGTAGTCGTTAATTTTTAGTTTTTCTATGGCTATTCTGCCATTTTCGGCAATGTCGCGTTCGAAACCGAATTCATCCAGTATGGTTTTCATTAGCAGTTGATTCAGTGCAATATCTTCGGCTACAAGTACTTTTATGTTTTTTATTTCCGTATCCAAATCAAGTATTTCTATTTCAAAGTCAGCTTCAACCTTTGTTTTTGGGAAGCTAAGTGTAAAGCTAAAGGTTGAACCTTTGTGCTCGGTACTTTCCACAGAAATTTTTCCTCCCTGTGTTTCTACTAATTGTTTTACTATGGCAAGTCCCAAACCCGTTCCGCCATACAAACGCGACGTCCCACTGGATGCTTGTTGAAAATTTTCAAATATCTTTTCCATTTTATCTTTGGGGATGCCAATGCCGGTATCTGTCACAGCAAATTCGATGGTGACTTGCTCGTCGTCCTCCTTCTGCAAATGAACACCAACAGTTATGTTTCCCTCTACTGTAAATTTAACAGCATTACTTACAAGGTTCAGAATAATTTGATGTAATCGCACCGGATCGCCCACCAATACATTCGGTATCCTGTCGTCATATTCCTGAATGAGCACTAAATTTTTCTCCTGAATTTTAGCTTCGAACACATGCAACATGGCCGATATGGACGTATGCATTTTGAACGGAATTTGTTCAAAAGTCATTTTCCCGGCGTCTACTTTTGCCAGGTCAAGTATATCGTTGATCAGCACAATCAGCGCATCGCCACTCAGTTTTATTGCTGTCAGATATTCTTTTTGTTTTGCCGTGAGTTCGGTTTTGAGCACCACTTTTGTGAATCCGATAATTGCGTTCATAGGCGTACGGATTTCGTGACTCATATTGGACAGGAACTGTTGTTTGGCTTTCACAGCATCTTCGGCTTTGCGGGTTGCCATTTGCGCTATATTTTTGGCTTCCTGAGCTACACTTGTTTGAAGCTCAGCAAATTCTTTTGCCTGAATCAGCTCTTTTGATATTCTTTTTTGTTCAGTCACATCCCGGGCTACAATGACCACTCCCAGCACCTTTCCTTCATCATTTTTATACACCGATCCATTGAAAAGCACATCGGTCAATTTCCCATCTCTATGTCGGATGGTGAGTGGTGAATCGGCCACAGAACCTTTTGCAAAAACTTTCTGATACACTTCACGCGCCTGTTGAGGTTCGGTAAAATAGTCGAAAAAATCACTTCCTGTAAGTTGTTCGCGCGTCATGCCAATCATATTGGTAGTGGCCTGATTCATGTCTGTTATTTTCCCTTCGGGACTAATTGTGAGCAGCGGATCATGGCTTGCTTCAATTAAACTCAGAGAGTATTCCGAAGCTAATTTTAAAATATCGCTGAATGCTTCGAGCTTTTTAGTCTCATTTACTCTTTTTTTCTTCTCATTGCTTTGAAAAATAAGTTCTTTATCGGCAATGATTAATTCGGCAGCTCTTTTCTCTTTTTCCTCGTTCTGAAACAGAAGTTCTTTGTTAGCCAGAATTAATTCAGCAGCTCGTTTTTCTTTTTCTTCATTCTGAAATACAAGTTCTTTATTGGCTGTAAGCAATTCTGTTGCCCATTTCTGATTGGTTAAATCCCTCATTACCATGATGGCTCCTGGCAAATTCCCATTGTTGTCGTTCGAATAAGAGCCTGTTAAAAGCACATCGGTCAATTTCCCGTCGACATGTTTCAGTGTCAGGAAAGCATCGGCCACGCTCTCTTTTGTGAAAACGTCATCGCACACTTTGCGTGCCTGTTTTGGCAAGCTAAAATATTCAGAAAAATCACTACCAGCGATTTGCTCTCGTGTCAATCCAAGAATATTTACTGTAGCCTGGTTCAGGTCAATAATTCTGCCCAGCGTGTTAATGGTGATCAATGGATCGTAACTGATTTCCATCAGACTACGGGCATATTGCGATACTTGTTGTTTCATTTTGTGCTAAATTGATTTTCAGAGTTCTTCAATCGGATTTCTGTGTCTGTCTTTGAGATGTCTAAACTCGGATGGCGTTAATCCGGTAATTTTTTTAAACTGGTTCGAAAGATGTGCCACGCTGCTGTATTGCATACGATAGGAAATTTCGGTCAGGTTCAGCTCGTCGTACAACAATAATTCTTTTACCCTTTCAATTTTGTGAATAATTATAAACTGCTGAATAGTAATCCCTTTTACCTCCGAAAAAAGATTCGATAAGTAGGTATAATCATATTTCAGTTTCTCGCTGATATAATCAGAATAATTAATTTTTGGTAATTCATCGGCATAATGCACCATTTCGATGATTACACTTTTTACCTTTTCAATCAATACTGCCTTTTTATCATCCATCAACTCCAGTCCGGAGTCGAGAAGTGCTGTTTTAAGGTTATCACGTTGGTCCTCGGAGATGTCTTCCATAATCTCAATTTCTCCTAAATCGACGACGATGAAATGAAGTCCGAGCTTTTTAAGTTCTTCTTTCACAACCATCTTGCATCGGAGGCTCACCATGTATTTGATATATATTTTCATAAAATATATTATTTGTTGTGTGCGAATAAGCAATGAAGCAGATAGTTACTTCACAGTTATGCATATTTTATATTGGAATTTAAAAACAAAAATAGAAAATGAGATAGCAAAACTACCTGTGGAGTTAATTATTTATGAAAAGAATACTTTTTCTTTTTATAATGTAAAAATCAAAAGTATGTAGTAAAAAACACTTTAAAAGAGTGAATGAACGTTCAGATATTATATGTAAAACACCTGTTATCAGAATAAGTTGTAAAGTTAGCGATTAAAATCCGATAAACAATATTTCGACAAAAACTTGATAAATGTAGTCAATCACAAAAATCTACATTTTGGTGGTTTCTCAGTATTTATCTTACATTTTAGTGACTTCTTTTTGGAGATTTCAAAATCAAACAATATATAATATATTGAAATACAATTTTTTAAATCACAGGCACGACCTTTGAAAACCCTTTTTCTAACATTTCTATTCTTAGTGCACAGGAATAGTTCTTTTTATTTTCAAAAAAATGTACTGTTTATGAATCAACCCACTTCGTTTTATCTGGATGGAACACTGTCTATTTGCCGTGAAGGAGACGTCTTTCTGGGAAATGCACAGATTCGATTGTTGAAACAAGTTTTGAAAGATGGTTCGATACATGCAGCCGCCAAGAACCTGAAAATGTCGTACCAACATGCATGGCATTTATTGGATAAAGTAAATCAGCTTTCGCCCTTGCCAGTTTTAATCAGGCAAAAAGGCGGGAGAGATGGCGGAGGATGTGTGATCAGTAACTACGGATTGAAATTAATCAGAACATTCGAAGTCAAAGAACTGGCTTTAAAGGAATTTCTGGCTAATAACAATGCTGATTTTGACAGCTGTTTTTTTTGAATATCGATATTCTTTCTATAGAATATCGCTATTTTTTTAAGTAGCGTTATTCTTTTAAAGTTATATCGGTAAGGGATTTACAATTTACTTATTTAGTATTTACCATTTTATGGTAAATATATTCATCAATTAAGGTATGAAAAAAAATCTATTAATAGTTACAGTTATTTCGTTTTCGATGCTTTACAGTAAAGCACAAAACGTAGTGATCGACGGTGAAATTCGTCCACGCACCGAATATCAGGATGGATATTCAAAACCGCTCACAACAACGAGCGATCCAGGTATATTTACCACACAACGTACACGACTGAATTTTGCTTATAACAGTGGCGTTTTAAACACACTGGTTACTTTGCAGGATGCACGTGTTTTTGGTCAGGATGCACAGGCTGCAAGTACCGCCACGGTAAGTATCTACGAAGCCTGGGCCGATGTGTTATTGTTTCCGGGTGCTACATTAAAAATTGGTCGGCAGGGATTGAAATACGACGACAACAGATTGTTTTCGGCACCTGCATGGAGCAATACGGGCACTTCGCACGATATGGCATTACTAAAATATAGCATTAACGACTGGCAGTTTCATTTAGCAGCTGCATTTAACAACAAAACAGCCATTGCATCCGAAACTTTTTACTTGCCTGGAGCTAAATACCGCTCCATGATTCTTTTTTATCTAACAAAACCATTGTTCAGTGGGCTTACGTTGAGCACCATCGCAATCGACGAAGGAATGCAGGATACGGTTGGCATTGGAACGTCTTACAAAAAGCTTGATATGAATCATTGCTATACTTTTGGGGGAAATCTGAAATATCAGGACGAAAAGATGCCGGTTTCGGCATTGGCAACAGCATATTTCCAGTCGGGAAAAAGTGCTATCGGAAAAACAATGAGTGGAAAACTGCTGGCATTGAAAGTGGATTACAAGTTTACGGATGTTATTTCTGCAAGCGTTGGAACAGATTATTTGAGTGGCGATGACAATGGAATTACCGATGGCGTTCAGAGCAATTTCAAAAAACTGTACGGTGCAGATCACACTTTTAACGGGTATATGGATTATTGGAATACGCCTGTAGCGCAAGGTTTGCTCGACTATTATGCTACGGGAACAGCCAAGGCAGGGAAAGATCTGACTTTTGAGTTAGGATATCATTTGTTCAATACCGACATAAAATTGAAAAGCGGAGGGGTACAAGTGGGTAAGGATTTGGGATCGGAAATCGACTTTTTGGTAACGTACAAAATAAATAGCTGGTCAACAGTTCAGGGAGCCTATTGCAGGTACTTTGATACAGCCAATACTTTGGTAGCTAAAAATATAGTTGCAAATTCTATAATTCGCAATCCACAATGGGCTTATGTGATGTTTACGTTCAAGCCATCGTTTTTGAAAACTGCGACAACAGGAAAATAAAGTTAGGAAATTGAAAAATAAAAAAAATCATTATGAAAAGAATATTGTTATCTCTCGCAATTTTGCTTTCGGTTTTGAATGTAGCTGCTCAAAAAATTAACGTAGCAGCTGCGGCAAACCTTCGTTACGTTCTTGAAGAAATAAAAACAGTTTATGTAAAGCAAAATCCAAAAGTTAAAGTGAGTCTTACTTTTGGATCATCTGGTACATTGGTGCAACAAATAACAAATGGAGCTAACTTCGACTTTTTTATGGCTGCCGATGATGAGTTCCCAGTTAAGTTAAAGGCCAAAGGACTAACTACCGGAACAATTAATGTGTACGCATACGGCAAATTGGCTCTTTACAGCACTACTTTATCGGTTGATAAAAGCGGATTGGATGTGTTGAAAAATTTGAGTGTAAAGAAAATTGCAATAGCAAATCCCGAAACCGCCCCCTATGGCAAACGTTCCATTGAGTTGTTGAAAAGTTTAAATCTTTACGACGATTTAAAGCCCAAAATAGTAATTGCCGACAATATTTCGGCAGCAGCTCAATATGCATTTACCGGAAATACCGAATTAGGTTTTGTAGCTTTTTCGTTGGCACTTGCCCCCGAAATGATTGGTAAAGGTAATTATTATATCATACCTCAAAAGTTTTACGAACCCATTGCGCAAGCCTGTGTATTGATAAAAAAATCGACAATAAACACCGAAGCAGCAAAATTCAGAAAATTCGTGCTATCGCCAACCAATAAGGCCATTTGGGAAAAATACGGGTATGATTTGCCTGCAACTAAATAACTAAAATACCTTTTCCTAAGTTCAAAACTTTGGAAAAGGTTGTAATTGCTAAATTATGAGCGAAGACTTTATAAACACATTGCTCCTTACAGGAAAGCTGGCAGGTTGGACAACCACCATTCTTTTTATAATTGGTTTTCCCATTGCTTACTTGTTGGCTTATCAACGATTTTGGTTTAAGTCTGTTGTGGAAGCAATAATCAGTATGCCCATGGTGTTACCGCCAACGGTGTTGGGTTTTTACATGTTGGTGGCCTACAGCCCTCAAGATGCTTTTGGGGGATTTTTGGAGAAATACCTTGATGTGCGACTGGCTTTCAGTTTCGAAGGTGTGTTGCTGGCAAGTGTGGTTTTTAGTTTACCGTTTATGATACAGCCTTTGCAAAATGGTTTAACGGCCATTCCTGTAAGTTTTCGCGAGGCAGCCTACACGCTTGGAAAAACAAAAACGGAAACGTTTTTCAGAGTGCTGATTCCTAATATGATTCCAAGTATTGTGACTGCATTGGCCATGACGTTTGCACATTGCATAGGTGAGTTTGGTGTGGTAATAATGGTGGGTGGAAATATGCCGGGTGAAACACGAGTAGCAAGTATTGCCATTTACGACGAGGTGCAAGCGTTGAATTACGATGTAGCTAATCAGTATTCGTTGGTGCTGTTTATTATTTCGTTGCTTATACTGACATTGATATATAGTATTAACGGTAAGAAAAAATTATTTTGATTATGCTTGAAATAAATATTGAAAAATCGATGCTTACTTCTGAAGGAAAGGCAAATCTGAAAATTAATACCAAGATAAATTCAAATGAGTTATTATGTCTTTTCGGGCATTCGGGTGCAGGCAAAACTACCTTGCTGCGGATATTGGCAGGTCTTTTTAAACCCGACAGAGGTTTGATATCCTTCAATGGACAGGTTTGGTACGATTCGGCAAAAAGGATAAACTTGACACCACAGCAACGCAATATAGGCTATATGTTTCAGGACTATGCACTTTTCCCAAACATGACAGTGCGACGAAATATTGAATTTGCTCAAAAAATAAGAAAGAAGGAAGAAGTGGATACTTTGCTTTCTCATTTTGGATTGGATGCTTTGCAAAAACAATATCCTGCCAAACTTTCGGGTGGACAAAAACAGCGCGTGGCATTGGCGAGGGCTTTGGCAACTAAACCTAATTTACTTTTGCTGGATGAACCTCTTTCGGCACTCGATTTCGACATGCGTTTGAACTTGCAGCACGAAATTTTGAAAGCGCATGAATTGTTGAACTCAATAACGTTGCTTGTAAGTCACGATAAAGATGAAGCACGTAAATTAGCTACAGCAGTTATTCTGCTTCGGAATGGAGCTATTACAGCTCTGGGAAAACCAACTGAAGTTTTTTAAACTTATCAACAAAAACAACAACTTAAAATTCAAATAAATAAAAAAAAAACAGAATATGAGATTAAGTACAAGAAATCAATTAAAAGGAATAGTCAGTTCTATTATGGGCGGTGGAGTCAATGCTGAGGTGGTAATTAGTTTGCCCAATGGAGTCGAACTTGTGTCGGTGGTGACAAACAGTGCTGTAAAAAGTCTGGAACTTGAAGCAGGTAAAACCGCTTATGCTTTAATCAAAGCTTCGAATGTAATTATCGGCATTGATGTGCAGAAAATCAGTGCCCGCAATGTATTGTCAGGTAAAATCACATCCATACTCGAAGGTTCAGTTAACGACGAAGTTTCGATAAGTTTGGGAAATGATTTTACGATTACGGCTATAATTACTAAATCGTCAGTTGCTTCGCTCGGACTGGAAGTCGGTACAATTGCCAGTGCAATTATCAAAGCTTCGGATGTGATTTTAGCGGTAGACTAATTATTCATTAATTTTCAAAAATTTTAAACCCTGGAAAAATTGTAATATCTGGTTATGGAACAAATTATTATTTATCCAATAGGCATAATTCGCACACCGCATACCGATGTAAAAAACATGCCCATACAACCTATTGCTGCCGAAGGAATTCGCGGTACGATTGAACTTTTGCCTGAATATGCTGCCGGATTGAAAGATATCGAAGGTTTTTCGCACATAACTTTACTTTATAAGTTTCATAAAATTGAAGGCTACGAATTGGAGCTTGTGCCGTTTATGGATACCGAAGCGCATGGTATTTTTTCGACCAAAGCGCCCAAACGTCCGAATGCCATTGGTATTTCTACGGTAAAGCTGATTGGTGTCGAAGGAAGTATTCTCCACATTGAGCAAGTGGATATGCTTGATGGAACACCGTTGATTGACATAAAACCTTTTTATCCGCGCTATGATAATCGGTTCGATGTGAAAATTGGTTGGTTAGAAAAAAATAAAGATCTTTCGTTGGAAAAACTCCGTTCAGATGAACGGTTTAAATAAAACATAAAATCTACAACTTGGCCAGCTTTGTCGTAGTATTCCAGTTTCTTATCGTCATTTCCTTGTAAATGGCTGTGCCTATCATTTTGCTCATGTAGCTTTGCGACGATTTTTCGCTGAGTCGTGAGAAATATAGAACTCCATCGCCGGCAGTTACAGAATCAACGCCTTCTTTTGTTTTGATTTTCGACAAGGCTTCTTCGGATGTAAGCGGAGGTTTCAGGAAAATTACATCGTACCGATATTCGTCAGGAAATACACCAAAACCCTCCGGAGCATTATTTACAAGCTGAATCAGGTCTTGTTGAGAGAATAAAACGACGCTCGAATTATAATCGAAACGTTCTGAAAGTGCTTTCTCAATTTGCTGTGTGAGCTGGATTTGATTGTTTCCCTGGCTATCGAACAATACATTTCCACTTTGAATGTAGGTGGTCACATTTGTAAACCCCATTTCTTCAAAACAGGTTTTCAGGTCGGTCATTTTAATGATATTGTTTCCGCCTACGTTGATGCCGCGGAGAAGGGCGATACATCTTGTTTTCATTTTTCTATCCTGTTATAATGGCAGACTAACAGTTTTCCATCGTCATCGTGCAGATGCATGCCGTTTCCTTCGCAATACCTGAACATGCTGCAATCGGCACATTTTCCTTTACGCGCCCATTCACGATTTCGAAATGGAAGGAATTTATTGTTCCACACATCCATAAAATCATCATTGTAGATATTGCCCTGATGAAAATTGGAACGTATGCTGGGACAGGCCGAAATGGCACCATCGGCAAGTACCGAAGCTACACTTATGCCCGCATGACAGGTATAAAAATTGTCGCGCACTTCCTGTTCGTAATTGCCCAGAAAACCTTCGCAACCGTAATTTAAATGAATCCGGTTCTCGATACGCGTATCGCGAATAAAATTAAGAACTGCGGTAAATTCCTCGTTCGACAGTTGTAATTCCGGAAGTTCGGCTGCACGTCCCACGGGAAAAATAGTAAAGATACGCCAGTGTTTCACACCCGTTTTTATCAAATGTTCTTTAAACTCGGGCAGACTTTGGATATTTTTTTTATTGACACACGTAACTACATCCCAAGCAACATCTTGCACCGAGGTCAATAGTTTTACAGCATTCATTGCATTGGTATAACTGCGGGGATGGTTGCGCAGCCAGTTGTGTGCCTCCTCAAATCCATCGAGACTAATGGTAATAGAATGGAGTCCAGACTGCAACAAAGACTTTAAACGTTGTGCGGTAAGCACCATCCCGTTCGAAACTATTCCCCACGGAAAGCCTCTGCGATAAAGTTCGAGCCCACATACTTCAATGTCTTTTCGGAGCAATGCTTCGCCGCCTGTAAAAATTATCATGGTACGATTCGGGTTGACATGCGGCGTGATTTGGTCAATCACTTTCAGAAAATCGGCAACTGGCATATCCGGCTGATTGGAAATGGATCGGCAGTCGCTTCCACAATGGCGACACGATAGATTGCATCGTAAGGTACATTCCCAAAAAAGCGTATTCAGTTCGTGCAAACGGGCATTGTTATGCCTCATTTTACGGAAAATCTCCAGCCCAATTCGTTTACGTATCGAAGGCTTTTTATTCATCACCCTCTTTCTTTTTGGTAAGTTCAATTTTCATATCAATGCTATATTCACCATCGTACCAATTTTTAGATTTGCCGGATTTTTTCGCATTTTCGAAATCAACATTCAAAATAGTGTCGTTGTACAATCCATTTTCGGCGCCATCAATGTCCTGGACGTATACAGGCAGAATATTATCCTGAATTTCGCCTGCTGAGAAATTGTCCGACAGCTTGTAGGCGCCACTAATGTCGGTAGTATCAGCTTTTATGCTTCGATAGGGCTGAGGCATAACACCATACATAAGAACTGGCTCTGAAAAACCGGGACCAAATCCTATTCTTATTCCTTTGACAAGTTTTGCATTTGTTTTGTCAACCACAGTCCCTTTTACTGTGTAGTCGGCATTCGGAACTCCATATTCAACTAAAGGTTCGGCGCAATTGCTAAAACCAAGTAATGTAAGCAATGCCGCTAACAAAGTGTTTATTCCACGGGTCAATGATTTTCGGGAAGCCATAATATTTAACGTGATGAAGATTAGTTTACTTACTCGAAGATGCATTTGGGACAAATAACGTTGCAAATGTAGCGAGAAACTCTCATTTATTTCCCCCTACAAATACGTAGAAAAATATGTTCTATAGCATATTTTCCTACTTTTTTGTAGGTTTTTTTGTCTTTGTCTTGTGTTAAAGTGAGGCATTGTGTTGTTTTTATAAATAGTTTTTAAAATGTATAATGCTGATATATTGAATTATATGATTTGTAATTCATAATTTGTAATTCATAATTAATGTCAATGGCACGGTTAGTGGATAATGCGTGTCAGGATTTAAAATTTAATTCATAAACAGAGTATTCATTTTAAAGTATAAAAAAGATGAGAAAGATTGCAATTTACGGAAAAGGTGGTATTGGCAAAAGCACAACCACTCAAAACACGGTAGCCGGTTTGGCCGAAATGGGAAAAAAAGTAATGGTAGTGGGTTGTGACCCAAAAGCTGATTCAACTCGTTTGCTGTTGCACGGCTTGGCTCAGAAAACTGTATTGGATACCTTGCGCGACGAAGGTGAAGACATCGATTTGGACGATGTAATGAAAACAGGTTTCACTAACACGAGCTGTGTTGAATCGGGTGGTCCTGAACCTGGTGTTGGTTGCGCTGGTCGTGGTATTATTACTTCTATCAATTTATTGGAGCAATTAGGTGCGTACGACGATGACAAACAATTGGATTATGTATTTTACGACGTATTGGGCGACGTTGTTTGTGGTGGTTTCGCAATGCCAATTCGCGATGGTAAAGCCGAAGAAGTTTACATTGTAGTATCTGGCGAAATGATGGCGATGTATGCTGCTAACAATATTTGCAAATCTATTTCAAAATTTGGTAAGGTAGGTACAGTTCGTCTTGGTGGATTGATTTGTAATTCACGTAAAGTGGACAACGAAGCAAATATGATTGAAGAATTTGCCCGTCAGTTGGGAACTCAAATGATTCACTTTGTGCCTCGCGACAATATGGTTCAACATGCCGAAATAAATCGCAAAACAGTTATCGACCACGCTCCGGATCATGGTCAGGCAGATGAATATCGTTCATTAGCAAAAAAGATTAATGACAACACAATGTTCGTCATTCCAAAACCATTGGAAATGTCCGCATTAGAAGAGTTGTTAGTTGGATTTGGGATTATGAATTAAAAAATGACCCCCCAACCCCCTAAAGGGGGAGTTTGGTAAGCAGTTAGAATCAAATTTATTTATTAACACAACCTCTGAACTCCCCCTTTAGGGGGTCGGGGGGCAAATATATAAACAACATGTATTTATTAAGAGCAATCGTTCGTCCGGAGAAATCAACTGTAGTTATGAAGGCATTATTCGAAGCAGGCTTTCCGGCAATCACAAAGTTATCAGTTTTTGGTCGTGGTAAACAACGTGGGATCAAAGTAGGGAATGTGACCTACGATGAACTTCCAAAAGATTTGTTGATGATGGTAATTCCAGAAAAAGACAAGGATTTCGTCATCGAAACCATTATGCTGTCAGCACGTTCAGGCGAAAAAGGTCAGTTTGGCGACGGTAAAATCTTCGTTACTCCGGTAGAAGAAAGTTACACAATTTCGAGCGGGAAGAAAGATTGAAAAAACCAGCCCCCTAAATCCCCCGAAGGGGGAGTAAGAAAAGAACCCCTAACCCCTAAAGGGGAATAAGACGTAGTTCTTTGAAAAATACGGGGATATTAAATTATTAATAAACTTGGTCTTTAAGCCCCTTTAGGGGTTTGGGGTCGTTTAAATTATTTGATTATGAAATTAATATTAGCAATGATACGCATTGACAAAATGAGCGCGACCAAACTCGCACTGTCGGATGCTGGTTTGCCGTCTTTTACCGCTATGCCTGTTTTGGGTCGCGGGAAAGGACATGGAGACTACGAAAAAGCTGCGGATGCAGCTCCTGAGTATGTTGAGCTCATTCAGGAAATGCCGCGTTTGAAATCGAAACGCATGATAACGCTGGTGGTTACCGACGATAAAAAGGAGTTGGCCATTGAAACCATTATTAAAACCAATCAAACTGGCAAAAGTGGAGATGGCAAAATATTCGTAATTCCTGCAGAAGATTCTGTACGCGTACGAACAGGTGAAACAGGAGATATTACGTTAGACTAATTAGTAATTAATAATTAACAATTAAAAATTAATAATAATCCGTTCGGGTTGAATTTGTAAAAAATGAAATGCATATCGAGGCTTTTATATTTATTAATTCTTAATTATTAATTTTTAATTCAATAAAAACATTATGGGAAAAACATTAATAGAAGAACTGAATATGAGCAAGTTTACCGACGAAGTAGTTGGTGCTTACCCAAATAAAGCTGCAAAAAAAAGAGCCAAGTCGATTGTAGTGAACGACCCGGACTCGATCCCCAAAATACAAGCTAACGTGCGCACCATTCCGGGTATCATTACCCAACGCGGTTGTACGTATGCAGGTTGTAAAGGGGTGGTTCTCGGACCAACACGCGACATTGTCAATATAACGCATGGTCCAATCGGATGTGGATTTTACTCGTGGTTAACGCGTCGTAACCAAACCCGTGCCGACAAACCCGAAATGGATAACTTCATTCCATATTCTTTTTCAACCGATATGCAGGATTCGAACATTGTGTTCGGGGGTGAAGAAAAACTGAAAGTAGCTATTCGCGAAGCCATTGAATTATTCAATCCTAAAGGCATTGCCATATTCTCAACTTGTCCGGTAGGTTTGATTGGTGACGATGTTCATCGTGTTGCCCGCCAGATGAAAGAAGAATTTCCTGCAGTAAATATTTTTGGTTTCTCTTGCGAAGGTTATCGCGGCGTTTCGCAGTCGGCTGGCCACCACATTGCCAACAACGGTTTATATAAAAACCTGATCGGTCGCAACGATCATCCAAAACGTAAACATAAATATGCTGTTAACGTATTGGGCGAATACAATATCGGTGGTGATGCTTTTGTTATCGACGAATTGTTTGAAAAAATTGGTGTGGATATTATTGCTACCATGTCGGGGAACTCTACATTAGAGCAATTCGAAACTGCTCACACTGCCGATTTCAGTTTGGTAATGTGTCACCGCTCTATCAACTATGTGGCAGAAATGCTCGAAACTTCATTTGGTATTCCATGGGCAAAAGCCAACTTTATCGGTGCTGAAGCCACGGCCAAAACATTGCGCAAAGTGGGTCAGTATTTTGGTGACCAGGAACTTATTGACCGTATTGAAGTAGTTATTGCCGAAGAAATGGAAACTGTAAAAGTAGCTATTGAAAAGGCAAAAGCTAAAACAACAGGTAAAACTGCCATGATGTTCGTTGGAGGTTCGCGTGCTCATCACTATCAGGAATTATTCAACGAATTAGGAATGGAAACACTGGTTGCCGGTTACGAATTCGGACACCGCGATGACTACGAAGGTCGCCGTGTAATTCCAACCATTCAGATTGATGCTGATAGCCGTAACATTGAGGAAATTACCGTATATCCTGATGCTACACGTTACAAACCCCGCAAAAGCGAAGAGGAATTAACACAACTGAAAGAAGCTTTCAATATTGAGTTTAACGAGTACAAAGGTATGATGACCGATATGAAAAAAGGCACATTGGTTATCGATGATTTAAGCCATTTCGAAATGGAAAAACTCATCGAACTTTATAAACCTGATGTGTTCTGTGCCGGTATCAAAGAAAAATATGTAGTTCAGAAAATGGGAATCCCCATGAAACAGCTTCACAACTACGATAATGGGGGTCCTTATGCCGGTTTTGCCGGAGCTATCAATTTTTACAAGGATATTGAAATGATTGCTTGCAGCACCATTTTTAAACAAATGAAAGCTCCCTGGGAGCGCGAAGAAGTTGTAGAAGCGGAATACGTATTTAATTAACAATAACTGCCCCCCAGCCCCCTAAAGGGGGAGAAAGACACCTCGATTATGAGGGGCACTTTAAAATACTCACATCCTCAAAAGTCCCCCTTTAGGGGGATTTAGGGGGCAAATATCTAAATATTATGCTTTTAAGACATACCACAGCAAAAGAAATAGACAGGAAGGCGTTGACGATCAACCCCGCTAAAACCTGTCAACCGATAGGCGCAATGTATGCTGCATTGGGTATCCACGGATGCTTGCCTCATAGTCATGGTTCGCAAGGTTGTTGCTCGTATCACCGCAGTGCGCTTTCGCGTCACTTCAGGGAGCCTATTATGGCTGGAACCAGTTCGTTTTCCGAAGGTTCTTCAGTGTTTGGTGGATCAGCCAATCTGGTAACGGCTATCGACACCATGTTCACAGTTTACAAACCCGAAGTGATAGCCGTTCACACCACTTGTTTGTCCGAAACCATTGGCGACGACTTAACTCAAATTGTATCGAAAGCCAACGATGATGGTCTTGTGCCAGACGGTAAACAGGTGATTTATTGTAATACACCAAGTTATGTGGGAACTCACGTAACAGGATATTCCAATCAGGTAGCTGCTTTTATCAAGTTTTTCTCAACAGCTACGCCTAAAAAACGTAATGTGATCAACATTGCAGCAGGTTGGATGGAGCCATCGGATATGCGCGAAATTAAACGCCTGACTCAGGTGATGGAAGCCCGCACTATCTTGTTCCCTGACTTTACCGACGTATTGGATGCGCCACTGGATGGACATTACAAAATGTATCCAAACGGTGGAACAAAAATTTCAGATATGAAATTGACAGGCGACAGCAAATTTACGTTAGGACTTGGACAATCGTGTACCGAAGATGCTTGTATCAAATTAGAAAATAAGTGTAAAGTGAAATTCGAAATACTCGACATTCCCATCGGTTTCAAAGCTACCGACCGTTTCCTTATGTCGTTGAGTCGCCATGCTAATCTGCCAATTCCGGATAGTTTGAGCGATGAACGTGGACGATTGATCGATTTGATTTCCGATAGTTCAAAATACCTTTATGGCAAACGTGTAGCGCTTTTTGGAGATCCTGATACATTAATTCCATTGACTGAATTTTTGGTAAGCATGGATATGAAACCGGTTTACATCGTTACCGGAACACCGAGCAAATATTTTGATGTCCGTATGAAAGAGATTTTGAAAGACATCCCTGAAGCGAAATTTAAAAGTGGTGAAATGGCCGATATGTTCCAACTACACCAATGGATTAAACAGGAAGGCGTTGATTTGTTGATTGGTAATACTTATGGAAAATACATTGCCCGCGACGAAAACACACCATTTGTACGCTTTGGTTTCCCAATTGCCGATCGTCCCGGACATAACTATTTTGCCAAAACAGGTTACGATGGTGGTGCAAACCTAGTAAAACAAATTATGGATGCATTCCTCGATCATTTCGACCGTACTTGTCTGGAAGAAAAAGTGGAGTGGCAACTTTAGGCCTCACCCCCACCCCTTCTCCCAAAGCTTGAAGGAATCAACCTGCTGTTTAGTAGCGCCTGCAAAGTGTTGTTTTTAATTACTGCTTCAATTATGGTAATGCTTTGCGGGTAATATATTTTGTAGAGATAACGGACTATCGTAAAAGGTAGGACCGTTATTTTTTTTTGAAACGGTTCTTCAAATTCTGTTATTTATTCATTTAAAATTTCCAACATTTCCTACATTTTCAGCTCTTTTTCCTACCAAAATGTATCCTTTTTGGAATCTGTACTTTATCTTTTAAATAATTAAAATCTGATTTTTATAAACAATTAATACAACAACATCTGAATATCAATATATTATTTTTCAAAATTATTAAATATATGTTGTAAAACATGTAATGGCATGATAAATGAATACTGCCTCACTGAATTAGGTATAAAAAAGGAGGAGTTATGGCACACATTTTAGACGAAAGACAATTGCAAGTTTCGGTGGCTGGGGCGAACGAGCGGACGATAGATTGTAACAAAACCAGTCTGGCAGGAAGTGTGAGCCAACGTGCATGTGTGTTTTGCGGGTCACGGGTAGTGCTCTATCCAATTTCGGATGCGCTGCACCTGATACATGGCCCAATTGGTTGTGCTGCTTATACCTGGGATATCCGTGGTTCGCTGTCGTCAGGTCCGGAACTTCACCGCCTGAGTTTTAGCACCGATTTACAGGAACGCGATGTGATTTTTGGCGGTGAAACAAAGCTGTACAATGCTGCTCTCGAACTAATTAATGCCCAAAAACCCAAAGCAGCATTTATTTATTCCACTTGTATTGTAGGTGTTATTGGCGATGATGTGGAACGTGCTTGTCGCATGCTCGAAGAAGAAACAGGTATTCCTGTTATTGCCGTTCAGGCTCCGGGTTTTCAGGGTTCCAAAAAAGATGGTTACAAAGTGGCTTGTGAGTCTATTTTTAAATTAGTTGGGCGCGTAAATAACCCTATTCCTGCAAAAAGCATCAATATTCTGGGCGATTTCAATCTGGCAGGAGAACTTTGGATTTTGCTTGATTATTACAAAAAAATGGGCGTTCACGTAAATGCAACCATTACTGGAGATGGACGTGTGGAAGCTATCAGCAACGCACACAATGCATCGCTCAATTTAGTTCAGTGTTCGGGTTCAATGAATTATCTGGCTAAGTTAATGAAAGATGAATATAATATTCCTTCCATGCGTGTTTCGTATTTCGGGATTGAAGATATGAGCGATGCGCTGTACGATGTGGCTCGTTTTTTTAAAGATGATGACATGATGGATAAAGCCCGTGAACTGGTAAAAGAGGAGATTTCGCGCATGATGCCGGCACTGGCCTGGTACAAAGAACGATTGACAGGCAAAAAAGCTGCCATTTACGTGGGTGGTGCATTTAAAGCCATTTCATTAGTTAAAGCACTTCGACTGATTGGTGTTCAAACTGTTATAGTAGGTTCGCAAACCGGTACGCCAGAAGATTATGAGTTGATAAAACAGCTTTGCGACGAAGGTACTATCATTGTGGACGATTCGAATCCGGTAGAACTTTCGCATTTCGTGAAAGAAAAGCAAGCGGATATTTTTATTGGCGGTGTAAAGGAACGACCTATTGCACATAAAATCGGGCTCGGTTTCTGCGACCACAATCACGAACGAAAAGAACCACTTGCCGGTTACAAAGGCATGATCAACTTTGCAAAAGAAATTTATGCTACGGCAATGAGTCCTGTGTGGAAGTTTACAAAATGACCTCTCCCCAGCCCTCTCCAGAGGAGAGGGAGAGTGCAAGGAATAAATGTTGTGAAAGTATGAAGATTTGAAAAAAATTAATTAGAAACTTAATGGTACAGCAAAATAACATTAATAGCTCAGTTCCCTCTCCTTTGGAGAGGGTTAGGGAGAGGTCGAGTTTTGTCTCCACCCGCAACTCCTGCAAATTGTGTGCTCCGTTGGGTGCTTCATTGGTTTTCAAGGGAATTGAAGGTTGTGTGCCATTGATACATGGAAGTCAGGGTTGTGCTACTTACATTCGTCGGTACATGATAAGTCATTATAAAGAGCCTGTTGATATTGCATCGAGCAACTTTAGCGAAGAATCGACAATTTACGGTGGCAGTCGCAATTTTATTACCGGTATCAATAATATTATCAAGCAATATAAACCCAAAGTTATTGGCATAGCTTCCACCTGTTTGTCCGAGACTATTGGCGAAGATATTCCGGGACATATACATAACTACAAAGAAGAGAACGAGAATACCGGCTTAAAACTGCCGACTTTTATTCATGCTTCAACGCCAAGTTATTGCGGCAGTCATGCCGAAGGATTTCACAATACAGTATTGGCAACCATAAAATCGTTAGCCGAGTTTGAGAATGTTCGTAACAAAATAACCCTGTTGCCCGGAATGGTATCGCCTGCTGATATTCGATATTTGAAAGAATTATTAGAAGATTTTGGAATTAAATTTACACTTTTCCCGGATTATAGCGAAACATTAGACAATGAATATACTGCCGAATATCAATTGATACCTACAGGTGGAACTACTATTCATGATATACAACGCATAGGTAATTCAAAGTCAACGATTGAGTTTGGTTCAAGTTTCAACAAAGGTTTCTCGCGATTGAAAGATAGATCTTCCGTTCAAACTGCCGGTGAATGGCTCGAATCTGCTTACTATATCAAAAATCACCAAATGCCTCTTCCCATAGGCATCGAAGCAACCGATAAATTTATCGAAGTTTTGAAAACAGTTTCGGGAAAAGAATTGCCCGATCAACACCGCAAAGAACGTGGACGGTTGGTTGATGCTTATATTGATGCACACAAATATGTGTTTGGTAAAAAAGCATTGCTTTACGGCGAAGAGGACTTTGTAACCGCCATGGCCGATTGGTGTAAAGAAATTGGTGTTGAGCCATTTTATATAAAAGGAGCTGATTTTGAAACACTAAAAGAAAAAGCCGATGAATTTCAACCGGATTTTTTGTTGGGAAATAGCAAGGGTTACTACATTGCCCGTGAACGAAAAATACCGCTGATACGTGTAGGTTTCCCTATTCACGACCGTTTTGGAGCTAATCGTATGCATCATATCGGATATCGCGGTACTCAGGAGCTGTTTGACTGCGTAGTAAATGCATTAATAGAATATAAACAAGAAAATTCACCGATTGGATATAAGTATTTGTGACCTCTCCCCGACCCTCTTCAAAGGAGAGGGAGATTGCAAAAAAGTAATTATACGAAAACTTATAAGATTTGTAAATAACTATTTAAATAGAAACTTCATGATACAGCCAAATGATATTAATTGCCCAGCTCCCTCTCCTTTGAAGAGGGTCGGGGAGAGGTCTTCTGCCCATCCTTGCTTCGATAAAGAAGCCAAACACACCAATGCCCGTGTGCATTTACCGGTAGCTCCAAAGTGTAATATCCAATGTGGTTACTGTAATCGCAAGTTCGATTGTGTAAACGAAAGTCGTCCCGGTGTTACTTCGTCGGTATTGCAACCCTATCAAGCCGTTGAATACCTGAAAGACTTGAATAATCGTATCGAAAATCTGGTAGTGATTGGCATTGCCGGTCCGGGCGATCCGTTTGCCAATGCTGAAGAAACGCTCGAAACCATGCGTCGCGCCAAAGCGGAATTTCCCGAAAAAGTTTTCTGTCTTTCTACCAATGGTTTAGAGTTAGAGCCTCATATTGAAGAAATTGCAAAATTAGGTATTTCGCATGTTACCATTACGATTAATTCCGTTGATCCAACTATTACAGCAAAGGTTTATAAATGGGTTCGCTACAACAAACATATTTATCGTGGACTAGAAGGAGCAACTATTCTGTTGGAACGTCAGTTGGCTTGCATACCTAAATTGAAAGCAGCTGGCATTACTGTGAAAATAAATTCAATTATTATTCCGGGCATCAACGAAGATCATATTCCTGAAGTTGCCAAAAAATGTGCTGAACTTGGAGCTGATGTTATTAACTGTATTCCATTGATTCCAACTGCCGAAACTGATTTTGCAGAATTGATAGAGCCAGATGCAAAAATGGTTTTTAAAGTTCGCACGTTGGCATCTGAATTTCTGCCCATCATGAGTCATTGCTCACGCTGTAGAGCCGATGCAGCAGGATTACTTGGTAAAGATTTAAGTGAAACACATGTGTTGCTAAAAGAATATTCCACCCGTCATGAAATTGATACAGATCGTCCGTATGTAGCTGTGGCTACCAACGAAGGTCTGCTGGTAAATCAGCATTTGGGAGAAGCAAGTTCGTTGCATATTTTCCGCCAGACTCCTAATGGATTTAAGCTTGTGGAAATGCGCGAAACACCTCCAACAGGTGGTGGCGACCGTCGCTGGTTGGATATGGCTCGTTTGTTAGTCGATTGCCGTGCAATTCTGGTGAGTGGTGCAGGCGAAAATCCAAAAACGATGCTGAATTCCTGCAAAGTACATGTGGTTGAAATGACCGGGCTGATTGATGAAGGTCTCGAAGGCGTTTACAACAACAAAGTGATTCGCTCCATTGCTAAACCCGATGCTTTTAAGTGCGGTAGCGGATGCAAAGGTGATGCACAGGGATGTGGGTGATAATTAATAATTAAGAGTTTTCAGTTCCTTTACTTGAACCTTTTTTCATGTAACTCGTAACTTATAACTCGTAACTCAAAAAAGATGAAAAAACCTCAGTACCTCATTTTGGTATGTAACTCGTACCGCGTGGCTGGCGATGCTCAGGGAGCATGTAACAAAAAAGGAGCAACCAACTTGCTTCAGTATATCGCCGAAGAAGCATCTGATCGTGGATTGGATGTAGTAGTAACAACAACTGCTTGTCTGAACGTTTGTTCGCAGGGGCCGGTGGTGGTAGTGCAACCGAACAACTTTTGGTACGGTGGCGTAACCGGCGAAGATGTAATTGATGAAATTCTTGATGCACTCGAAGAAGGCGAGTTGTGTGAGAAATATTCGATAGCAGACTGAAACAGACAGCCCCCTAAATCCCCCGAAGGGGGACTTAAGATAACCCCCCACCCCTAAAGGGGAGTAATAAAAGCCCCTTTACGCTTGAAGGGGAATAAGAAATATTTGTATTGATATTTAAGAAATTAAGAAATATGAAAACGATACGAGAAAATATGTCATTCGGAAGTAACTTAGTTCCCCTTCAGGGGTTAGGGGTTAGTCCCCCTTCGGGGGATTTAGGGGGCTACCCATACTTTATCGACACCACCCTTCGCGATGGAGAACAAGCTCCGGGCGTTGTTTTCTCTCTAAATGAGAAAATTAGGATTGCTGAATTACTTGATGATGTTCGTGTCCCTGAAATTGAAATTGGAACTCCTGCAATGGGTGAGAAGGAGATAAATGATATTCGGACTATTTGCAAACTGGGTTTTAATTTTAAAACATTGGCTTGGTGTAGAGCTAATAAAACCGATATTTTGTGTGCAACAAAAGCCGGAACAAACGGAATTCATCTTTCATTTCCAGTTTCGAAAATTTTGATGCAAGCAATGGATAAGTCCCCCGAATGGATTATGCTTAACTTGCGCGAAATGATTAAAACTGCTTCCGATAAATTTGAATATGTTACAATCGGAGCACAAGATGCCTCTCGTGTCGAACTTTCATTTTTAAAAGAGTTTGTTTCGGCAGCTGCCTCGTTTGGCGCTTCCCGTGTTCGATTGGCTGATACGGTGGGTGTGCTTAACCCAATGACAACTTATGATCTGATAACTAGCATTAGAAGTGTTGAAAAAGTAATTCCATTGGAAATTCATGCACATAATGATCTGGGAATGGCCACAGCCAACACCTTGGCGGCTTTTATGGCTGGCGCAGATTGCCTGAGCACGACAGTGAACGGGTTAGGTGAACGAGCAGGAAATGCGGCGATGGAAGAAGTGGCTATGGCATTGGAAATGAGTGCGAAAGTGAATTGCGGATTACGAACAGAAAAATTCCAGGAGATATGCAGTTATGTTTCATCAGTGTCGAATAGAATCATCAATGAAAGTAAACCAATTACAGGTAAAATGGTATTGTCTCACGAAAGTGGTATTCACACCAATAGTTTGCTGAAAGACCGAAGGAGCTATCAATTAATAGACGCAGCAAAAGTGGGACGTAAGGAAGAGGATTTTCTGATTGGAAAACACAGCGGGAAAGCCACACTTGAGTATTTTATGCAGCAAGCCGGTTTGTTTTTTGATGATGAATTTTGTATCCGACTACTTAATTTAGTTAAAAATGTATCCGGAAAGTTGAAAAGAGCTATTTCGAAACAAGAGTTTCTCGATCTCTATACGCAGGAATATATAAGTACAATTGAAAGGGAGTTATCTATATTAAAATATTAAATACATATGTCTTCAGAAAAAATTATGCCTGATACGGAAATGTTTGAACTTGCAAAATCGAGTTTGCAATATGCTAACGGCTATTTTTCGACCTTTAGCAAAAGCGTTGGAAGCGAAAACTCGCGGTTCGACAATGATTTACTTTATCAGTTGGCAGTTATGAGTGTCGAAAAATATTTCATTGCACTTCTTGCTCGTTACGACTGGAATGCAACGCATCATATGCCAATTGCAATGTACAAAGAAGCCCTTCAGTTCGAGCCAGAATTAACTGACGAAATGAAACAAACAGCCATTCTTGTTGGAAAATTTGAGGCTATTTGTTCCATCGACGGTTTTGGTTATCGCATTCCGTCGAAAGATGATTTACAGTCAATGAAAAATGGAATTTTAGATATTAAATTATTGGTGGAAAAAAGATTATCAGAAATAGATGTTGAAAAAATAGAAATATGAAAAAACAATTCAACCCTGAATTATACGAACTTGAGAAGCTCAGGTTTATTATAAAAGATGCTTGTGGTTTGGATGTGGCTTATGCCTACGACGATCTGATTTTTGCCGAGCATGGACTATTTTTGATTCAGTTCCAGGATAAGGCCGGAACGCAGTTGGCATGCTGGTTTAACAATGAAATTTTGGAAACGGAAGAGATAAATATGTTTGACTCATTAGTGAAAACTGCATCGTTAAACAATGTAGTAATCACTTACAAAGGAAGGTTTATGATGAAGCAAAAGTCAGGCAGCGAGGAAATTGATATTGAATTTGTGGATATTTGACCTTAGTTAAACAACCTATACCAGGCTTTTACTTCTTTTACGCGTCCGGCTTGTTCGTAGGTTTGACATTTAAGTTCCAGTACGTTAAAAGCATCTTCAATTTCGTCGTGAGTGAATCCCATTTTGTTTTCAGACATTTTCAGAAGTAATTCAGCCTGAGATTTATAGGCGTAGCACGATTTACGGAAATCACTATCAGAATCTACTTTTGAAATAAAGTTTATGGCGTTTTGTAAGCTCATCTTATAACCCCCAACCCCTAAAGGGGCTTTAAATTAGTATTTTTTAAATATTCCCATAAAATAACTATCCCAATTCCCCTTTAGGGGTTAGGGGTAGTATTACAAACATCTGTGCTGCAAGTACTGCATTCGCCACCACAAATAGTTGCAAGTTCCATAGCTGCTTCATGACTGTATAAATCAAGTCTCCTGTTCTGAAAGAATTGGATATTTTCTTTGAGGTGATTTCCTTTGGCCTTGTAAACTTCAAATCCTTTGTTCGCAAGTATTTTTAGCGCCATAGGATGAATTTGGCGTGTAATGATTACCGATACCTCTAAAGCTTCGAGCGCCGGCAAAAGTTCGCCCATATTGGCTGCTAAATCAGTGGTTTTTATCCAACTTCCTGATTTAGAATCAACATCGTACAAACATATACTCCCATTTACATTAAGTCCACCAGCCAAAATGTTTCGGTTTGAACTTATGTCTATAATCGGTAAAGCAACTTTCATAAAGCTAAATATTTTTTGTCCAGAAATGCATTTTTGGTTTACATTCATCAAAACCTAGACTTTTGTAGAGTAATTGCGCAGTTGGATTATCTTCTCTGACTTCCAGCGTTACTTTGCAGTATTTTCGTTCTGCCGATATTTCTATCAATTTTTGCATTAATCCTTTACCAATTCCTTTCCCACGATATTTGTTAAGCACCACAATGTCGTGAATATATAAATAGGGTTTTATTTTAAATGTAGAGAAGTTCACAAAACAAGTGGCTAGTCCAACAGCTTTAGCATCTGTTATGGCAAAAAGTACTTCGGCTGTTGGATGATTAGCCAACCCGTCGACCAAGCGGAGTTGTTGTAACTTATTGAGTGGTTCTGTGCCTCCCATTGGGTCGGTCATATAATGATTTGTAAGTTCCGCTAACGCTTTTAAGTGTTCCGGATTTTCAAAATCGCAGAATTCAAATTCTAAACTACCTCCCAATCCCCTAAGCTGCCCCCTAGCCCCCTGAAGGGGGAATAAGTTAGTTTCGTCAATATTTAATTCTTCTTTTTCAATCATGTTCTCAAATAATTTAGTATTATTTCTTACTCCCCTTTAGGGGTTGGGGGCAGTCGGTTTAAACCTTTTCGGTTCAATATCATACTTTTTAGTTCGTATTCCCATCATGCGTTCTGTTATCCCTAACTGTTCCGCGGCCTTGGCACTATTTCCTTTGGTAGCGATAAGTGCATCGACTATGATTTGTTTCTCCATTTTAGCAATAATAATATCCAAGGTTCCACTCTGCATGGTTTCGGTGCCCTGGGCTGTTTGAAGTGAGGCAGGTAAATTATTAGTTCTGATTACATGATCGTTACTCAAAATACAAGCACGTTCGATGCAATTTTCCAACTCGCGGATATTGCCCGGCCAATGGTAAACCATTAGTGTGTCAATGGCCGACGAAGTTATACGTTTGATGTCTTTGCCGTGGCGTTTGTTGAATTTATCAATAAAAAAATCGGTAAGAATAGGAATATCGTTAATGCGTTCGCGCAGAGCAGGAATGTATACCGGAAAAACATTGATACGATAATACAAATCTTCGCGGAATCTATCTGTAGCAATAAGTTCTTCTAAATTTCGATTGGTAGCACAAATAATGCGCACATCTACCTTGATAGGTTTTGTGCTGCCAATTCGTTCAATTTCACGTTCTTGCAGAACACGGAGTAACTTAACCTGTGTGGATGCCGGAATGTCGCCAAACTCATCAAGGAAAATAGTTCCGCCATGAGCTGCTTCGAAACGTCCAATGCGAGTATTCGAAGCACCTGTAAAAGCACCTTTCTCGTGTCCGAAAAGTTCACTTTCAATCAGTGTTTCGGGTAATGCTGCACAGTTTACTTTGATAAAAGGTTTGGTTCTTCGGGTGCTGTTGAAATGAATGGCATCAGCTACCAGCTCTTTACCAACACCACTTTCACCACGAATAAGTACAGTTGCATCGGTTGGTGCAACACTCTCGATCAACGTAAAAACTTCGTTCATCTTTCCCGAGTTCCCTTTTATCTTTTCCGGCAAAATGCGGTTGTGTAGTTCGCCGCGCAGACTTTGGTTTTCGGCACGCAGTTGTTCCATTTCCTCGGCATATTCCTGCCTGCGACGCATGGTGCGCCCTATCATGGAGCCTACAATCTTAAGCAGACGGATGTCGTAATCGTAGGAGTAAACGGCTTTGTAGACTTTGTGAAAACTCAACGTACCAATAATCTCATCTTTGTATCTGATGGGAGTACAAATGAAGGATACATCACTCCCTCCAATTTGCGTAGGAGCTTTTGTCAGATTAAGAAATTCTTCCGAGTCAGCAATTTTCTTAATGATAACAGTTTCACCTGTGTCGATTACTTTGCCAATGATACCTTTGCCAAACTGATAAACAGCACTTTTTCGTTCCTGCACACCAACTCCATACGCACCTTCGATAACAATTGTTGAGGATTCCCGGTTCAACACTGTTACTATGATACGATTGGCACCTAAATGACCTGCCATAATACGGATTACTTCGTCTAAGTTTATTTCTCTATTGCTGAGCAAATAACTTATTTCGAGTAAAACTTCCAATTCCTTAGCTCCATAACAATCAGGAGCGTTAAATTTACAATATGCATTCATAATACATATTTTTTATTACAAAACGACAATTTTTAATAACCAATGAAAAACTAATGCTGCAAATATAAGAAAAAATACGTTATAATGCTATAGTTTTTGTTTGAAATGTGCTAAATTTATAGTTAAATTGATTTTTTGATAACTAACAGGTCGGTTTTGAGTTTAAGAACGTATTTAACATTAAAAACCGATTTATACACAGTTTAATGGGTTAAATCAATAAAAAACAAAAATAATGCGTTGAAAATTTGGCTCGTACCTACTTGTTTTTGTTATTTTGCACCCGATTTAGAAAAAACGACACTTACTTATTCATTACACTATGTCAAAAAACCTCGTTATTGTAGAGTCACCTGCTAAAGCTAAAACGATAGAAAAATTTCTCGGAAGTGATTATCATGTGATGTCCAGTTTTGGTCATATTCGCGATTTGGCCGAAAAAGGCATTGGGATTGATTTTGAGAATAATTACGAACCTCAGTATGTTGTCTCTACAGATAAAAAGAAAGTGGTTTCGGAGTTGAAGAAAGAAGCTAAATTGGCAGAAACGGTATGGCTTGCTTCCGATGAAGACCGCGAGGGAGAAGCCATAGCCTGGCATTTGTTCGATGAGTTAAAACTAAAAAATGAAAACACAAAACGTATTGTATTTCACGAAATTACCAAAGATGCAATACTTCATGCCATCGAAACCCCACGCTCGATAGATTTAAACTTAGTCGATGCACAGCAAGCCCGTCGTGTACTCGACCGCATTGTGGGCTTTGAACTTTCACCTGTTTTGTGGCGTAAAGTGCGTCCGTCGTTGTCGGCCGGACGTGTGCAGTCGGTAGCTGTTCGGCTCATTGTGGAACGCGAACGTGAAATCAACCAATTTGTTCCCGAGAGCGCCTACAGGGTAAATGCAATCTTCAAATCGCAGGATATAAACGGTCAACCCGTAGAACTTAAAACGGAATTGCAACAACGTTTTGCAACAAAAGAAGAAGCCCTGGCTTTCCTCGAAAAATGTAAAACATCGCAGTTTTCAATTGATAGCATTGTCACCAAACCGGCCAAAAAGTCGCCGGCACCACCTTTCACTACATCAACATTGCAACAGGAGGCGGCTCGTAAACTAGGTTTTTCGGTGGCGCAAACCATGCAGGTGGCTCAACGATTGTACGAAGCCGGAAGAATTACCTATATGCGTACCGACTCGGTAAATCTTTCGGAGTTGGCGATTAATACTTCTAAAGCTGAAATAATCAGTATGGCGGGTCAGAAATATGTACACACCCGCCGTTTCAACACCAAAACTAAAGGCGCTCAGGAAGCGCATGAGGCCATTCGACCTTCGTATATGAACGCTCACTCGGTGGATGGAACAACACAGGAAAAGAAACTTTATGAGTTGATATGGAAGCGCACCATCGCTTCTCAAATGTCGGATGCTGAGCTCGAAAAAACGTCTATTTTTATCAATATTTCCGGTAGCAATCATAAGTTTGCTGCTACAGGCGAGGTCATTGTTTTTGATGGCTTCCTGAAAGTATATCTCGAATCGACAGATGATGAGCAGGATGCTGAAAACGATTCATTGTTGCCAGCCATGAAAGCCGGAGAGCAGCTAAATACAAACGAAATTGTCGCACAACAGCGTTTCTCACAAAAACCACCGCGTTACAGCGAAGCAAGTCTGGTGCGTAAACTTGAAGAACTCGGCATTGGTCGTCCTTCTACTTATGCACCTACTATTTCGACGATCCAGAACAGAACTTATGTTGAAAAAGGCGATCGTCCGGCCGATCAACGTAATTTCAATGTGTTAAAACTAAAAGCCGATAAAATTTCGGATCAGATTAAAACTGAAAATACAGGCGCCGAAAAGTCAAAACTATTTCCAACCGACATAGGTATTGTAGTGAATGATTTTCTGACAGAAAATTTTCCGGATATTTTGAGCTTCGATTTCACTGCCAATGTGGAAAAAGAATTTGACCATATTGCAGATGGAAAAATCAATTGGACAAAATCAATCGATCGCTTCTACAAGAAATTTCATCCGATTGTGGAGGACACTATGAAAAATTCCGAACGTCAGGTGGGCGAACGCATTTTAGGTGTAGATCCCGCAAGTGGCCGTCAGCTTTCGGTGAAAATTGGTAAATTTGGCCCTTTGGCTCAAATAGGCACTGCCGAGGAAGAAGAAAAACCTGTTTTTGCGTCCTTGCTTCGCGAGCAATCCATCGAAAGCATAACGCTTGAGGAAGCACTCGAATTATTTAAATTGCCACGTCAGTTAGGTGAGTATGAGGAAAAAGTGATGACAGTGGCCATTGGTCGTTTTGGCCCTTACATCCGTCACGATGGTTCGTTTTATTCCTTGCCCAAAACCGACGATCCGATGGAAGTAAGCGTAGAACGTGCCATCGAGATTATAGAAGAAAAACGTGAAGCCGAACGCAACCGTTTGATATGTAATCTGGGCGAAAACAATGAAATTCAGGTATTGAATGGTAGGTTTGGTCCGTATTTTACCTGCGATAAAATAAATTACAAAATTCCTAAAGGTACCGATCCGGCTACATTGACTTTTGAAAAATGCAAGGAATTGATGGCGGCTCAGCCTGATGCCGGAACTAAAAAGAAAGGTTTCGGAAGGAAAGCTGCTGCCACCAAAAAACCAGCTACAACCAAGGCTGCGACTAAAAAGACAACCAGGTCGAAAAAATAATTGCTGATTTCGGGTACTATTATTGCTGTTTTTGAGTTTATAATTTTAAAAATATAAATTACAATGAAAAGATTCATCATAAGTGCTGCATTATTTATTTCTGTTTTGGGCCTTAGTGCTCAGGGAAACTCAACAGCCGAAGCACAGTCGGCTATCGTGTACGCGTTGCCAAAAACCGAACTTTCGGTTGATGTTGAAATAGAGAAAACAACATTGAAACCTGGAGCGTATTATCAGTATTCCGAGCGATATCTCGCCACTAATCAGGTGATTTTAGAAAATAAAGTGAGCTATCGCATCAAAGATATTACAGTGAGATGGCATTCGATTCCTGATGTAAGGAGAACTTACAGCCTGACACCCGACAAAAAATCGAACCTGAGACTGATTACTGTTAACGCTCAGGGCTTGTTGTGTGGCGTCAATGTTCCGATGACCGAAAAACAGCAAAAAATCAATCCGTCCAAGTCGTTCGCTGCTGAAACCCCAACCGAAAATAAACTTTTACCTTTAGGCGAAGAATATTTGATGGCAGGTTCGACGGCTAAACTGGCCGAAGGTGTTGCCAAACAAATTTACAGAATCAGAGAAAGTAGAATGAGTTTGCTTACCAGTGATCTCGAACACTTGCCTGCCGATGGCGCTTCGTTAAATACAATGTTGCGGGAGTTGAATAAAATGGAGAAAGAACTGACAGAGCTTTTTATTGGAAAAACAACCGTAGAGGTACTGAAACACAGCATTAATGTTGAGCCAGATTCGGCTACAGACAGTAAGGTTATTTTTCGTTTTTCAGCACTTAAAGGTTTAGTGGCATCGGAAGATTTGAGTGGAAATCCATATTATATAAGCTTAATCCCTGACAAATCGAATGTTCCGGTAAGTGAGCAAAGAGTAACGAAAACACAATCGGCATTATATACTGTGCTGCCTGCAAATACAGCTGTAACTATAGGAGATGGCGTGAAAACGCTTTACAGCAATAAAATACTTATCCCTCAATTGGGTCCGGTGGTTCCGTTTTCGTTGGACTTGTTCAGCGAGCCTACTTCTAAAGTGTACGTCGAAGCACAAACCGGCCGATTGTTGAGAATTGAAAAATAATTTTCTGACAAACCTTTATCAAACAAGTAATCACTGAAAATGTCAGAACAACCAACTGTTCAGGTAAATAAAACTGTTTATTTTTACCGCCAACGTCCCGAAATGTTGAAATACATTCCGGTAGATGCACAACGAATTCTAGAGGTCGGATGCAATGATGGTACGTTTTGTTCCACGCTCCGACGCAGCGACAGGGAACTGTGGGGCGTGGAGTTAAATCCTGAAGCCGGCGAAAAAGCGAAGAAAGTTTGTGATCATGTTCTGATTGGCGACTTTAACGAAGTCTTTTCTCAACTCCCGCAGAATTATTTCGATTGTGTAATTTTCAATGATGTACTGGAACATATTTATTCGCCCTGGGATACAGTTCGGGATGTAAAGCTTTTGTTGTCGAACAAAGGAGTGTTGGTAAGTTCAATTCCCAATTTCAGGTACATTTCCAATTTGATCACCGAAATTCTTTTCGAAGGAGAGTTCAGGTATAAACCAGAAGGTGGCGTTTTGGATGATACTCATATCCGGTTTTTTACGCCCAAAAGTATGCGTCGAATGTTTCGCGAACAGGGCTACGAAGTGCTTGTCAACGAAGGACTCAACCCCTGCAAAAGCTGGAAGGAAAAGCTGTTTATTACACTTACGTTTGGCTTTTTGAAAGATGCACGCTATAAACAATTTGCCACAGTTGCTAAACCTATTCAAAAATGAGTGCTCCGCTTGTTTCAATAATTACCCCAACTTATAATCACGAAAAATATATTGGTGACTGCATTCGTTCTGCTCAGGATCAGACCTATACAAACTGGGAAATGATCATCGTAGACGATGGAAGTACCGACAACACGTTTACAATTGCACAAGCAGCAGCGGCCAATGATGACAGAGTAAAAGTTTTTACTCAAAAAAATGTGGGTATTTTCCGTCTTGGCGAAACCTATAATTTTGCCTTAGCACAATCCAAAGGCGAATATATTGCTGTGCTCGAAGGTGATGACGTATGGTTGCCCGAAAAACTGCAATGGCAGGTGGAGGCGATGGAAATAAATAAAAATGCCGTATTATCATGGGGAAAAGCATTCAGCTCGTCGGCCAATTTAGCTGAGGACTATGATTTGCATCCTGTGAAGGAAAGGGATGAAGCGATTTTCAGTAATTCTCCTATAGGTTCGGCTGCAAAGGCACTGATTTTTACCTGCTTTATTCCGGCGCTGACGGTGATGGTTCGAAGATCATCGCTCGAAATCCTGGGTGGTTTTATCCAGAATTTCCATTTGCCTCTTGTGGATTTGCCTACCTGGCAACAATTATCGTTAAAGGGTGTATTTATTTACATTCCCAAGCCATTGGGGAAATGGAGAATATATCCTAATCAGGTAACTAAAACATATACAGCCGAAATGGCCGAAGGATTTTATAAGCTTGGGCTCGATTTTTATGAACGAAACGAATTACTGTTTGAAACAAACGGAGTTACAAAAAGGGACATCGATAGGTATTTCAAAAAACTGCTTGTTGTCAATTATTCCAGGGCAGGGAGATACAAACTTATCCGAAAGGATTTTCAGGGGGCACGAAAATGTTATTATAAATCAATATTTTGTTTTGGTTGGAATGAACCTGTCTGGAAATTGAGATCGGTTACTGGTTTGATTTTTAGTATCTTCAAAAAAGACATCGAAGGGTTTACAAAAAAAATCGGGAGGGTAAGCTATAAATAGTTAAGAGTTTCAAGGCTGTCTTTTATTTAATCATAGTTATCTTATCGTGATTTCGGACTTAATGTAAGATCGAATTGTAAATCGAATTCATTTTGTTCCCGATGCTTTCTATCCCAAAGCTCTGTTTCATGTCAGTTGCAATTTTTTTATTGTCGAATTTTTTGCCCAATAGAGCATTTAATCCTGCCTCCCAACTTTTTAAATCATTGCTACACAACACTCCGTTACTGTTATTGATAAGTTCGGGCAAAGCTCCAACCTTCGAGCAAATTACAGGTGTACCAGTCAGCAATGCTTCGGCTACTACCACACCAAATGTTTCTATAGTGCTGGCATGAACGAAATAATCGGCTTGTTGAAGATGTCCGGCAATCAGCTTTTTCGGGATATATCCGGTGAAATATGCTTCCAACTCATTTTTTGAACACAATTCCTTCAGCTCATTCAGTCTGTCGCCTCCACCAATCATAGTGAGAACAACACTTTTATTCGATTTCTTTTGAAACGCCGACAAAGCTTCGATGAACAGCTCCGGTAATTTGTCGGGTGTTTTTTTGTATGCCCAGGTGGCTATGGCACAGAAGCGAATTTGTTGTTGCTGAGTCCCTTTGTCCCTGCATATAAAAGTTTCGGAATCGACAACATTGCCTACTGTAACGAATTTATTAACATCAATTTGGGGAAGGAGTGTCGTGATTTTGTTTTGAAGAAATGCTGAAACCGGTAGAATTTTATCCGCATTTTTATAGGCATTTATCACTTGCCGACGTATGATCGGTTTTTTCAGAATACCATCAATCCTGCTCCAGTGTTCGGTGATCACATGAGGCAAATGGTAACGATCGGCTAATCGGCTACCCATAATTCCAGCCGAAAACACTACATTTGAGTGAATAAGCTCAGGACGAAATCCTGATTTAATAAGTTGTTTTGTAGCTCTTTTTATAAAAATGTATTGGAATGATGTGAGATAATAAAAAAAATTCTTGAAAACTGATTCGATCTCCAATGTGATTGTTCTTACACCATTTTCATCGCGGAAATCAGTTTTTTTGAAATGAAATATCTTTTTGTTTTTCCTTATTACCAAGGCAATAACGACAATTTGGTTGCCGGCCAGTTTTATCGAGCGGGCGTGTTCCTTTACAAAAACACCAAAGTTTGGATTCTTTTCGGTTGGATACCATGAACTCAGGAAAAGTATATTCATCGTCTGATGCGGTTAAGTGTTAGCAATTTTTCTTTGATATAAATAACCGATTTATTATAAAGATCTTTGTAGAATATCTTGATAATAAGAATGTAAACTATGGCTGCAGCAGTAATTTGTATTGGTAAAATCAAAATAGCTTTGTCGGTAGTAAGGCCAATAACGGCTATTAATGCAGCAATCAACAGTCCGAAAATAAAACTTTGAATAAAGTCAAGTACCTGATGTTTGATGTAATGGTTTATCTCCTTTTTAAGATAAATTATTGATATCAAATAGGATATAATGGATGCTGCTGCATATCCCCAAAGCATTGTAATGATACCGAAACTAAAGGTAAACAACAAAGAAGCCAATATAAGTGCTTTTTTGATAATCTCCACCCTGAAGGTAATTCTTGATTTTCCACGTGCATTTAATGCGCTTACATTCAGTGTGTATAGTGGAGTGAAAAGCGATGCCAGACATAAAAGTTGAAAATAAGGAACTGATGGAAGAAATTTAGCCGACCAAACCACTTCAATAAGCGGATGCGCTGCTGCAATCAATCCCATAAGCACAGGAAAGGTGACAATTGATATTTTATTAGCTATTTCTCTGAAAATTCGTCTGAATCTTTCATCATCATTTTGTATTTGCGAAAACAGAGCAAAAGTGCTGCCCAGCAATATAGATTGAAAGGTAAAACTGAATGTTTCGTTCAGTTTATTCCCTTGTGTGTAATACCCCACATCGCTTTTTTGATAGAATTTACCAAGTATGAGCACAAAAATATAGTTAAAGATGATGTTTAGTACCGAAGTACTTAGCAGGTGAATGCTGAATTTCCAAAAATCACGGATAACTTTGAAGGAAAATAAAAGCGCCGGTTTCCATTTTACAAACAAATGGAAAAATATCATACGCAGGAAATGATAACTCACTTGTTGGAGTATTAAAGCCCATACACCGTATCCGGTCACCGCCACCCCTACACCAACAACCCCACTCAATGTTGTAGAAATAAGGTTTACTTTGGCTATGGTTTTGTAGTCTAATACCCTTCCGAGTTTAGATAATGGGATGAGGTAGAAGGAATTAAATATTATAGCGCTGAAAAGAATTCTACAGATGAACGTTAGTCTCGGTTCTTCGAAAAATACAGCAATAAAAGGAGAAAGAAAGAATAATACTACATACAAAAAAACCGAAACCGAAATATTAAAGTAAAAGATTGTATTGTAATCTGTTTCGTTGACGTCTACTTTACGTATAAGGGCTTGTCCAAATCCACTTTCGACCAACACAAAGGAGAGAGCCGAAAATATCATAACCAAACCGAGCAAACCAAAGTCGTCAGGGCTTAGCAGGCGGGAGAGAATCATGCCAATAATCAGCTGAATAGCCTGCTGTCCAAATCTGTCGATTGAACTCCAGGTTACGGCTCCCAGCATTTTTTGTTTCAGATTGTCGCCCATTTTTTCAGGTTATTTTGCTTTAATTACATCGAAGCCTTCGCCGTACACACCAATTGCTGACGATTGGGAAATGAATGCATTAGGGTCAATTTCTTTTACAATACGGAATATTTTTGTGGATTCATTTTTACGGGCAATTACAGTGATGACTTTAACCGGTTCTTTCGAGTACCAACCCATTCCGTCGAGAATTGTAACTCCGCGATGCACCTCGAGATTAATACGTGTGGCAATTTGCTCATATTCTTTCGAAAAAATGAAAAACTGAACCGATTGTCGCACCCCGTTGATAACCATATCCACCGAAAGTGTTGAAATTGCCATGGCGGTAAGTCCGTAAACAATGGTTTCGATGCTACCAAACTTAAAAAAATAGGAAGAACAGATGATCAGTACATCGCAATAAAGGAGTATTCTGCCAAGGGTAATGTTTCTGTATTTGTTCACTACTTTGGCTATGATGTCGGTACCTCCCGAGCTCCCGTTCGAAAGAAAAACGATACCAATTCCGGCACCCGACAACAAACCGCCTATGACACACGCCATAAAATCGTCGGTGGCTTCAACAAAAGTTCCCGGCGTAGCTTGTGGCAAAACAGCGAAAAATAGAGTGATAATAACCACTCCATAAATGGTTCGTAAGCTGAATAACCAACCGATGCTCTTCACAGCAATGGCTAAAAGCACAAAATTAATTGCAAAATAAGTGACCGAAATTGGAAGCCCTGTGCCATAATAAAGGATAGCTCCAATACCGGTAACTCCACCACCTGTGATCTGATGAGGCAATAAAAAAGCTTTCCAGGCGCCGGCATACAGAAACAGACCAAATGCAATAAAAATATATTCCTTTATTTCGTTCCAGAAATGTTTACTCTTGGCTTTTATGGGAGTACTTATGTTTGTTCTGCTTTTCTGTTTTAATGAATTAATCATATCAAAGAGTTACAAGTGTTTGAAAAAATCAATATTCCCTGAGGGCAATTACAATTTTTAAATTACAATATTCACAATTTTACCGGGAACAACGATCACTTTTTTGGGAGAATTACCTCCAAGTTGTTTCAGGGTTTGTTCGTTTGCCAACGCAGTTTTTTCAACATCCTCTTTGCTCATGTCGGCAGGCAACTCCAGGGTAAAACGCACTTTCCCATTGAATGAAATCGGGTATTTCACAGAGCTTTCAACCAAATAGGATTCGTTACATACAGGGAATGTCGCATCGCAAACTGTTTCGGTATTTCCTAATGCATGATACAATTCCTCGGCAATGTGCGGAGCAAATGGAGCCAGCAGAATAACCAGGGGCTCAAGTATCGCCTTCTTGCTGCATTTCAGCGTAAATAACTCGTTTACACAAATCATAAATGCCGATACCGAAGTGTTGTACGAGAAGTTTTCGATATCAAAAGTAATCTTTTTGATTGTTTTATGCAGCGTTTTCAGTTCATCTGCAGTAGGTTCATTGTTGTTCACCAATAAATTACCATCTTTGAAGAACAAGCCCCAGAGTTTTTTCAAAAAACGGTGAACTCCATCAATTCCATTGGTATCCCACGGTTTTGATTGTTCCAACGGCCCGAGGAACATTTCGTACAAGCGTAAAGTATCTGCTCCGTATTTTTCAACTATATCATCCGGATTTACCACATTGTACATCGACTTAGACATTTTCTCAACTGCCCATCCACAAATATATTTGCCATCTTCAAGAATAAATTCGGCAGTTTTATATTCAGGGTTCCAGTTTTTGAACTTCTCAATATCCAGTATGTCGTTCGAAACAATATTTACATCGCAATGAATCGGTGTTGTTTCGTATTGATCTTTTAAATTCAACGAGACAAAAGTATTTGTATCTTTTATGCGATATACAAAATTACTTCGTCCCTGAATCATTCCCTGATTGATCAGTTTTTTGAATGGCTCTTCTTCGCAAACAATTCCTAAATCAAATAAAAATTTGTTCCAGAAACGGCTGTAGATCAGGTGACCTGTAGCATGTTCAGTTCCACCGATATACAAATCCACATTGCGCCAGTAACCATTGGCTTCGGGACTTACCAATGCTGTATCGTTTTTCGGATCCATATAGCGCAGGTAATAAGCCGACGAACCTGCGAAACCCGGCATAGTATTCAATTCCAACGGATATGACCTCCCCTCAATCCCCTCCAAAGGAGGGGAAGATAGCAAGGTTTCAACATGCTGTAAACTTGAATTTACGCTGTCTCGCTCCCCTTTGGGGAGGGTTTGGGGTGGGGTGTATTCCCAACCTTTAGCACGGCCAAGCGGTGGCTCGCCTTTTTCGGTAGGCAAAAATTTGTCAATTTCGGGTAATTCCAAAGGCAAACGACTTTCGTCGAGCATATAAGGCATTCCATCCTTATAATAAACAGGAAATGGCTCGCCCCAATAACGCTGACGACTGAAAATAGCATCGCGCAAACGGTAATTTACCTTTACACGTCCGATACCTTTTTCAGCAATGTATTCTTTAGCTTTTGCAATGGCTTCTTTTACTGTTAATCCATTCAGAAAACCGGAATTCATCATAATGCCTTCTTTGGCATCCAAACTTTCTTCACTCACATCACAACCTTCAATCAGCGGAATAATTGGTAAATTGAAGTGTTTTGCAAAAGCGTAGTCGCGACTATCATGAGCAGGAACAGCCATAATAGCTCCTGTGCCGTAACCAGCTAATACATAATCAGAAATATAAACCGGAATTTCAGTTCCGCTCACAGGATTTATAGCATACGAGCCGGAGAAAACACCTGACACCCGACGATCAGCAATACGTTCGCGCTCAGTGCGTTTTTTTGTAGCTGTAAGATATGCCTCTACTTCAGTGGTTTGAGCCGCAGTTGTACAAACTTTCACTAATTCGCTTTCGGGAGCAAGCACCATAAATGTAACGCCATAAATTGTATCGGCACGGGTGGTGAAAACTTCAATCACCTCACCCTGACCCTCTCCAGAGGAGAGGGAAACTGGAATTTGATCCGAAGTTTTTGCAACTATTGACGTTGTTTTTTTATTTAGTTCTGATTTAATTTTCTCTACTACAAATTGAGCTGCATTTATTACATCCTCGTTTAAGAATCTTATTATTCTATAGCCAAATTCTTCTAATATTTGGGTTCTGGCTTTATCAAGTTCCATCTGTTCTTCAGTAAAATGATAATCACCATCAACTTCAACAATTAGTTTTTCTTCAAGACAAACAAAATCTGGGATAAATTTATCAATTGGGTGCTGACGTCTGAATTTATATCCTGTCTTATTGGCACGCAACATATTCCATAAAACACTCTCAGCTTCGGTGGGCTCTGTTCTGTGCGCTTTTGCATGATCAATCAACAAACTCCAATCAAGCTTATTGGAAGTAAAAAATCCTGGAATTTGGTCATTTGACTTTTGATTTGAAGTTGATTCACATCCTTCTCCCTCTCCTTTGGAGAGGGCTGGGGAGAGGTGGAATTTCATTTCGGCTCCTTCGCTGCGTCCAATCCAGTTTTTCTGAGTTTCTTTGAGCGATTCGGTCCAGTCAATTTTGTCCAAACCATCGAGCAGACGTTGGGCATAAGCCGAAACGCGCAAACTCCACTGACGCATTACACGTTGTTCCACCGGATGGCCACCGCGCACCGAAAGTCCTTCGCTTACTTCGTCGTTAGCCAAAACTGTTCCAAGCGCCGGACACCAGTTCACTTTCAGATCAGCCAAATAAGCTATTCTGTAGTTTAGCAGAATTTCCTGTTGTTCTTTTTCCGATTTCGCAGTCCATTCTTCAGCAGTAAAAATCAACTCTTCGGTACAAACAGCTTGAATATTTTCAGTTCCTGAAACCTCAAATTGTTTTACCAACTCGGCAATAGGTTGAGCTTTCTGCAAGCTATTATTAAAATAATGGTTGAACATTTGAATAAATGCCCACTGCGTCCATTTGTAATAGTCGGGTTCGCAGGTACGGATTTCGCGGTCCCAATCGTAGCAAAAACCAATCTTTTCTAACTGTTCGCGATAGCGGGCAATATTAATTTTTGTAGTTACAGCTGGGTGCTGACCGGTTTGGATAGCATATTGTTCTGCCGGAAGTCCATAGGCGTCGTAACCCATAGGATGAAGTACATTAAAGCCCTGTAGGCGTTTGTATCTACTGAAAATGTCGGAAGCAATGTAGCCCAGCGGATGGCCAACGTGTAGTCCTGCACCTGATGGATAAGGAAACATGTCAAGTACATAGTATTTGGGTTTGTTTCTGTCGACATCAACTTTGTAAGTTTCTTTTTCTTTCCAGTAAGCTTGCCACTTTTGCTCTATTTCATTAAAATTGTACTCCATGAGATATTATTAATTGATGATAATCAGTGTATTGAAGAATGATTTTGTTTCGGATTTTCGAACTGCAAAGTTAAACATTTTATTGAATTATGCATAAGAAAATAGCTCAAATTCAATCAGAAGACTTTTTAATGGTTTGAAAATTAGAGGATATAAAAAAAATGATTATTTTTGCATGACAAATTACCCAAATACTAATTTTCATGACTAATTCATTCCCGACACAATTTTTTAAAGTTCCGGAACCCACTTTAAGACGACTACCATGGTACTTAGCTTATGCTCAATTAGTTTTGAAGGAAGGAGAATTGTTTTTATCGTCTACCCAAATTGCTAAGAACATTGCTGTAGATGCTTCCATGGTGGCCAAAGATTTATCGTACGTACAAATTTCAGGTAAAACCCGTGTGGGCTACGATGTGCGGGAATTGGTTGATGTTTTGGAAGCTTTCCTTGGTTTTACAAACGCTCACAGTGCTTTTTTGTTTGGAGTGGGAAGCCTGGGTGGTGCGTTAATGCATGACAATGGACTGAATCAGTTCGGATTGGAAATTGTGGCAGGATTCGATGTGAAGTTTGAACTTTCGGGTACCAGCATTAATCACATTCCGATCCATCACATCGAGAGGTTTGCCGAATTACAAAAATTAACCGGCATCAACATCGGGATTCTTACCGTTCCGGTGGAAAAGGCACAGGCTGTTTCAGAAATAATGGTGGAAGGTGGCATTCAGGCCATTTGGAATTTTACACCCTACCGAATACGTGTTCCCGAAAAAGTAATCGTTCAAAACACTTCTATCTATGCTCATTTAGCAGTAATGTTCAATAGATTAAATGCAATAAACGAATCTGAAAATAGCAATAAAAAGAAAAATAATCAGCTTTTAAAATGAAAATACTTGCAATAGGGCAGAATTATATCGAGCACAATAAAGAACTTAACTCAAAACACCCCTCCGAACCTGTTGTGTTCATGAAACCGGATACAGCTTTGTTGAGAAATAACAAACCGTTTTTTATCCCCGATTTTACAGAAGAGCTGCATTACGAAACAGAACTTATCATCAAAATCAACAGATTAGGTAAAAATATTGCTCCTAAATATGCCCACAGGTATTATTCCGAGATTGGTTTGGGAGTCGACTTTACCGCCCGCGATGTGCAACGACGCCTTAAAAACGAAGGAAAGCCCTGGGAAATATCAAAAGCATTCGATAATTCAGCAGTAATCGGTGATTTTGTTCCGGTCGAAAAATTGGGGAATGTACAGGACATTCATTTCAGCCTCAATCTCAATGGAACGACAGTTCAGCAAGGTCATTCAGCCGATATGATTTTTCCTATCGACGAACTAATTGCTTATGTAAGTTGTTTCTTTACTTTAAAAATAGGTGACATTTTGTTTACAGGCACGCCCGCCGGAGTTGGAAAAGTAGCGGTTGGCGACAGGCTCGAAGGCTTTATTTACGATTCGAAAATGTTCGATTTTAAAATAAAATAACAGTCACCCCAATTTATTGAACAAAACAATAATTCTGGCCACAACCCGTTTATATTGATATTTTAATCTCTTCGTTTTTCGTTATTTACATGAAGCAAAAAATCATTTCATCTTTTCTGTTTATCCTTCTGACATTTAGTCTGTTGGCACAGTCAAGTGTAGGTACATCATCCCATACATTGAACTGGCGGGGGGTTCAGCAATGGAAAGCTGGTGACTACAGCAAGAATGTAATTGCATTCGAAAACGCAGTGTATATTGAAGAAAATCAGTTGCCCTGGTTGAATAAAAGAATTGATGCGGATGTCGCATTTGAGTATACAACCACGTTAGATAATGTTGTTTATGTGCCTGTTCCGAAAGAAGAATCAGAAATTGTTTTATCTGCATTAAAACCTGCAGAGCAGCCGAAAGTAAAAACTTCCATTCTTCGCGAACGTGGCAACAGTTATTTGGATGTGAATATCTTTCCCTTTGTGTTGCACGATGGTCAGTTGCTGAAAATAAAATCGTTAGACTTGTCCATAATGAAAACTGCATCTGCACAAAAATCAAAAGCAGCAACCATACATAGCTATGCTCCGAATTCAGTCTTGGCGGATGGCAAATTCAGCAAAATCAGAATTGTAAATTCGGGCATTTACAAATTAACTTATGATGATTTAAGTTCCATGGGAATAACACCGGCCAATGTACGTATTTTCGGATATGGTGGCGCTGCCCTCGAACAGAGTTTTCTCCTTCCAAAATCAGATGATCTTCCTGAAGTGTCCATTTATATGGAAAAAGGTTCTGATGGGGTTTTTAATGCCGGCGATTACATCTTGTTCTACGCACAGGGAATCAACAAATGGAGTTATGACAAATCTATAAATCTGTTTACTCACCTGATTAATCCATATTCCAATTATGGTTATTACTTTGTAACATCAGACAAAGGAATAGGGAAGAAAATTGAACAGAAGTCGATTACTCTAACCGATGAGATAACTGTACAGACGGTGAATGAATTTACCGATTACAATGTGTACGAAAAGGAGTCGAAAAGTCTCGCCCAATCGGGGAAAGAGTTTTATGGCGATTACTTTGGCGACACTACTCCAAAGTCTATTTCGTTTAACTTCCCAAATTCAATACTTACTAATACAACCAAAGTAAGAATAGATGTGGCTTCTGTTTCATCTGCAAACTCCTCATTCTATTTAGCACTTGAAGGCGCTCAAAAACAGTCTTTAATGGTCGCCAAAAGTTCGGGAGATACTTACGATAAGGGAACAGGAGCCAGAGCTATTTTTACGTACACTCCTGTTAATGATGCTTTTAATTTTAGCCTATCTTATTCAAAGCCTAACTCAACTTCGTCGGGCTATCTGAATTACATGGAGGTGAATACACGTAGGTATCTCAAAATGAGCGGTTCAGTCATGCAGTTTCAGAATGTCGATAATCTGGGGACTGTTAACTACAAACAATATCAGTTGAGCAATGCAGATTCGAAAATACAGATATGGAACATCACCGACCCCTTGAATATCTACCGTGTTTCTACGCAAATGCAAAATGGTCTGCTAACTTTTACCGAGTCGGCTTCTGAGCTGAGTTATTATATAGCTATTGATCCTTCGGCAGCTTCAGCATTTTCAAAACCTGAAGTTCTTGGCGCTGTAGCCAATCAAAATCTGCATGCACTTTCGCCTGTTGATATGATCATTTTGACGCATCCCAAATTTCTCATCCAAGCCGAAACACTCGCCCAGGCTCATCGCGACATTGATCAGCTTACAGTGGAGGTCGTTACTACCGAACAGGTCTACAATGAATTTTCTTCTGGCGCTCCGGATGCTACAGCCTATCGTTGGGTCATGAAAATGCTGTACGACAGAGCGCTTGCTTCAGGCAACACGGCCGACATACCCAAATACTTGTTACTTTTTGGTAGAGGAACTTATGATAACAGAAAACTAACGTACGAATCCGGTGAAAATCTGATTCTTACTTATCAGGCCGATAATTCATTGATTCAGACGCTATCGTACGTGACCGACGATTATTTTGGTTTTCTTGATGACAGCGAGGGCTTGCAAATCACGAATCATTTGGTTGACATTGGCATAGGTCGTTTTCCTGTAACAACAGTAGACGAAGCCCAGATTGTAGTTGACAAAACGATAGGATATATGAAAAACGCCAAAAAAGGCAATTGGAAAAATCAGCTCTGCTTTTTGGCCGACGATGGGGATGGCGCTTTGCACATGACACAGTCCGACAATATTACATCGATTTTAGCAGCAAATTATCCTTCTTATCAGATCAATAAAGTATATCTCGACTCTTATAATCAGGAGTCAAGCGCCAGCGGTGAATCTTATCCATTGGCTCGTACACATTTTCATGATTTATTGCGGAATGGATTGTTGTATCTGAATTATACAGGGCATGCCAGTAGTACAGGCTGGACAAATGAAAAAATACTAACAGTGAATGATGTAAAGTCGCTCACTAATCAACAATTACCTTTGTGGGTAGGAGCAACTTGTGATTTTCTTCAGTTCGATCTGAAAGCCATTTCAGCAGGAGAACAGGTACTTTTAAATCCTTACGGAGGGGGCATTGGAATTTTTTCGGCAGCACGACCAGTGTATGCCTCACAAAATTATACAATTAATAAGTTGTTTTCCGAATATCTGTTCAAAAGAAAGAATGGACAACACAACAGAATAGGAGATGTGATTGCTTATGCCAAAAATAATATCGGAGCTGAATACAATAAACTATCTTATATTTATATGGGCGATCCGGCAGTGAAATTAAACTTCCCAACCAACTACAATATTAAAACCACATCTATAAATGACAATGTTTCTTCTGAAATGGACACATTACGGGCATTGTCGGTAGTAAATATTTCCGGGATAATAGATGATGGAAACGGAAATAAAAAAGAAAGTTTCAATGGTGAACTTACCATCATCGTTTACGACAAAATCCAGAATATTACTACCTTAAATAATCATGGCGATGGCGCTTTGACTTATATCGATCGTCCAAATATTTTATTTTCAGGCAAGGCTTTGGTAAAAAATGGGGACTTTAGTGTTACTTTCATGTTGCCAAAAGATATTAAATATAATTACGGTGGAGGCCGAATTAATTATTATGCTTACGATAAAACGAATGACGATGAAGCCCAGGGCTTTTTTGAAAATTTTATTGTAGGTGGAACCAATGCGGATATAGTTAGCGAAACCATAGGCCCTGAAATGACTTTATTTATGAATTCCGAACATTTCCGTTCGGGGGACAAGGTGAACGAAACACCTTTATTTATGGCTCGCTTGAGCGATGTTAATGGAATTAACCGTGTGGGAAGCGGTATCGGTCACGACCTTCTGCTCACAATCGATAATGACCCAGGGCAATCCTACATAGTAAACGATTATTATCAGACAGCCGAAAACACTTATACAAATGGCGTTGTTAAATACAAACTTCCCGAACTCACATCAGGTAAACACTCATTAACTTTCAGAGCTTGGGATTTATTGAATAATTCGAGCGTTCAAACCATCGATTTCGAAGTAGTGAGGGGCTTAACGCCAAGTATTTTCAAAATATTCAATTATCCCAATCCGGTCAATGTGAGTACCCGAATCGTTGTCGATCATGATAGACCTGAAACCATTTTAAATACAAAAGTAGAGATATTCGATTGGGCTGGTCGGCAAATATGGTCTTTTACACAATCCAACGCTGATGAAATAAACTGGGATTTATTTGGGACTGACGGTCGGAAGGTGGAATCGGGTATTTATTTGTACCGGGTGAGTGTGAGTACAAATAACAGCGACACTTATTCAAAAACAAATAAAATGCTCATTGTTGAATAATAAAATTTAAAAAATACGTTTATAATATCGGCATATGTTATAAATGTTGTAATATTGCATCCTCAAAAAATTTTCGAATGAAAAAGAAATTCTTAACATTAACTGTCGTTTTATCTTTAGCTATGGGAGTTATGGCCGTTGAGCCTAACCCAATTTCAACTGTAGTTCCTTCTTTGTCCATTGCCCCCGATGCTCGTGCCGGTGGTATGGGCGATATCGGTGCCGCTACATCACCCGATTTGAATTCACAGTATTGGAATCCGGCCAAGTATGTATTTATGGAAAGTCAGGCCGGCGTTTCATTGTCCTACACCCCTTGGTTAAGGTCGTTGGTTCCCGACATTGATTTGGCATATTTGGCAGGTTACTATAAATTCTCCGATCGTCAGGCTGTGAGTGCTTCCTTGCGTTATTTTTCTTTGGGCGATATTACGCTTATGGACCAATTAGGGTATGAACAAGGCTCGGCGCATCCGTTGGAGATGGCTGTCGATGTTGCTTATTCCCAGATGCTTTCAGAGAAATTTTCGGCTTCGGTGGCTTTGCGTTTTATCTATTCCGATTTGAACAACGGTTTCAATGGAGCCGGAGGAAGCGAAATGTATCCGGGTATGTCGGTAGCGGCCGATGTGGCAGGGTATTATCGTCAACCAGTTGAACTTTCGAGTGGCGACGGATTGCTTTCGTTCGGGTTAAATATCTCTAACTTAGGTTCAAAAATGTCGTACGATAAAAAAGTAACCAGTAGTTTTATTCCTACTAACTTACGTTTAGGAACTTCGTTTGATTACCCAATCGACGATTTTCAAAGCATATCTTTTAGCGCCGATGTGAATAAATTATTGGTGCCAACACCAGATGCCACCACCGATTTTAATGATGTTTCGATGTTATCCGGCGTTTTTTCATCCTTTAGCGATGCTCCGGGCGGCACCAAAGAAGAATTACAGGAAGTTATGTGGTCGGTAGGTGCGGAATATGCCTACAACAAACAATTCTTTGTTCGTGCGGGTTATTTCAACGAAAACGAATACAAGGGAAACCGAAAATACTTTACAGCCGGCGCCGGTTTTAAATTAAATGTTTTTCAGTTGGATGCCGGTTATGTAATCTCAACTTCGCAATCAAACCCATTGGATCAGACCCTGAGATTTACGCTTTCGTTTGATTTGTTCGGACTTAAAAATTTAGTAAGATAATATATGTTCTGATATTCGGACGAATAAATATCAAAAAAATAAGCTGAACGGTTGTAATTGTCTCTTTGGGGTGGCAAATACAACCGTTCTCTGTTTGAAATATTATTTACAATTAATTAATTTTACAGAGATGAATAAGATAAGAGTTGGTTTTGGGTACGATGTACATGTATTTGCTGCCGATCGCGAGCTTTGGTTGGGTGGCATAAAGATTGAGCATTCAGTGGGTTTGCTGGGTCATTCGGATGCAGATGTGCTCATTCATGCGCTGTGCGATGCTTTGCTTGGTGCAGCCAATCTCCGCGATATAGGATTTCATTTTCCCGATACAGCAGGTGAATTTAAAAATATTGACAGCAAAATACTTTTAGCGAGAACAATGGAACTACTGAGGGCTAAAGGTTATGAGTTCGGAAATGCCGACTGTACAGTGTGCGCGGAAGTGCCGAAAATAAACCCTCATATTGTCAGAATGCAGGAATGTTTGGCTACTGTAATGAATGTGGATGTCGATTTGATTTCTATAAAAGCCACTACTTCCGAAAAAGTAGGTTTTGTTGGTCGCCAAGAAGGAATGGCTGCCTATGCTACTGTACTGATATTCAAAGTCTCATAATGCAATAGACGATACCTATATTTCAATTTATATATTCTATCCAAATATGTTTGGGTTACAAATTTTAAATGTATATTTTTGTTGAGTCAAATAAGAATTAATCATTTAAAATTTAAAATATATGTCAGTATTAGTAGGAAAACAAGCCCCTGTGTTTAACACAAAAGCAGTAGTTAACGGTTCGGAAATCGTTACAGATTTTTCGTTGAAACAATATGAAGGAGAAAAATATGTTGTGTTCTTTTTCTATCCGGCAGACTTTACATTTGTTTGCCCCACAGAGTTAATTGCATTCCAGGAAAAAGCGGCAGAATTTGAAGCTCGCAACACAGTGTTGGTAGGAGCATCTACCGATTCGGCTTTCTCACATTGGAAATGGTTACAAACTCCACAAAATCAGGGTGGTATTCAGGGCGTAAATTATCCTATCGTAGCCGATCATACTTTGGAAATTTCCAGAGCATATGATGTGTTGGCAGGCGAAGAAGTGTATGATGAAGAAGGAAATGAAAAATTTGTAGGCGATCCTGAAGCTTACAGAGGATTGTTCCTGATCGACAAATCGGGTGTGGTTCGTCATCAGGTAGTGAATGATATGCCACTTGGTCGTAGCGTAGAAGAAATTATCCGCGTGATCGATGCACTTCAGTTTACGGAGGAATACGGTGAAGTTTGTCCAGCCAACTGGAAAAAAGGTGATAAAGCCCTGAAAGCAACACAGGATGGTATATCAAGCTATTTGTCAGAAAAATAAATTGAGTTGATAGTGAATTTGTTTTATTGTAGCGCTGAGGTTGTAATGATCTCAGCGTTTTTTATGCAATCGTCTTTTGTGTCAATTCATCTACTTATAAAGTCGATTTATGCACATTTGTTTTCGCTCAATAGTATATTTTTACTGTATAAATAAGATAGTTTTTTTTCATAGTAGTTTGAATTTCAAAGTTTGTAAAACGGAAAGCGTGTCTTCGGGATGAAGGCACGCTTTATTTATTTTTGTAAACATATCATTACCAACTCAATATTACTTTTCCGCATTCCCCTTTTTCCATAACATCAAATCCTTTTTGAAAATCATCAATTCCAAAGCGATGGGTAATTACAGGAGACAAATCGAAACCGGTAATGAGCATTTGTTCCATCTGGTACCAGGTTTCCCACATTTCACGTCCATAAATTCCTTTCAATGTAAGCGCTTTGAAAATAATTTTGTCCCAGTCCACAGTGGTTGAATTAGGTAAAATACCGAGTAATGCTACTTTCGAACCATTGTACATATTGTCGATCAAACCACGAAAAGCTGCAGGTGAGCCCGACATTTCGAGTCCGATATCAAAACCACGCATGTGCAGCTCTTTGAGCGCTCCTTCTATTGTTTCGCCTTTAGAAGGATTAATGGTAAGTGTGGCGCCCATGTTTTTTGCAATCTCAAGTCGGTAATCGCTCAGGTCGGTCACTACAATGTTACGGGCGCCGGCAAACCGACAAATGCCGGTAGCCATTGTCCCAATCAGCCCAGCTCCTGTAATGAGAACATCTTCGCCGATCAGTGGAAACGAAAGCGCTGTGTGTGTAGCATTGCCAAATGGATCCATGATCGAAGCCATTTCATCCGAAATACGTTGATCTAATTTTACAACATTTTCGGCGGGTAATGAAAGATATTCGGCAAAAGCTCCGTCTCGATTTACGCCCACTCCAACAGAATTTTCGCATACATGTAGTTTCCCCCGACGGCAATTCCGGCAGTGCCCGCAAGCAATGTGCCCTTCGCCGGTAACTCGATCGCCGATTTTTATATTTCTAACGCCATGTCCTTTTTCCACAATTTCACCTACATACTCATGTCCTATTGTCATTGGGGTTTTAATGGTTCGCTGCGACCATTCGTCCCATTTGTAAATATGTAAATCAGTTCCACAAATGGCTGTTTTTTTTATTTTTATCAACACATCGTTTATTCCAACGTGAGGCGTGGGAATGTCTTCCATCCAAATTCCTTTTTCAGGGCGTAGTTTTACTAATGCTTTCATATGGCTGTTGATTTATACTTAATTAATTGTATACTAAATCATTATATAATAACTTCGAGCAATTTTCCTACTTTTGTAAAAGCGGCTATACATTTGTCGAGCTGTTCGGGTGTGTGAGCCGCCGAAATCTGAACACGGATACGCGCCTGGTCTTTAGGAACAACCGGGTAGTAAAAGCCTGTAACGTAAATACCTTCATCGAGCAACAAGGTCGACATTTGTTGTGATAGTTTAGCATCATAAAGCATAACTGCACAAATGGCTGACTCGGTGGGTTTAATATCGAAACCGGCAGTTTTCATTTTTTCAACAAAATAGGCAGTGTTTTTATGTAGTTTTTCCTGAAGTTCGTTGGTTTCGTTCATTATTTCGAACATGCGGATGCCGGCAGCCGCCACCATTGGAGGGATGGAGTTGGAGAATAAATAGGGCCGCGAACGTTGACGTAGTAAATCAATAATTTCTTTTTTACCCGTTGTGAATCCGCCAATGGCGCCGCCAAAAGCTTTGCCAAGTGTGCCGGTAATGATTTCAATTTTACCTTTCAGATTGTAGAGTTCAGTTACACCCCGTCCAGTACGACCAACAACGCCTGCCGAATGCGATTCGTCCACCATGACCATTGCATCGTATTTAGCAGCAAGTTCGTATATTTTATCTAATGGCGTCACATTTCCATCCATCGAAAACACGCCATCTGTAACGATCAGCCTGAAACGGCAGGAATGCGCTGCCTTCAATTGTTTTTCCAGATCATCCATATCGGCATTAGCATATCTGTAACGTTGTGCTTTACAAAGCCGTATACCATCGATAATTGAAGCGTGATTCAATGCATCGGACAGAATTGCATCTTCTTCGTTCAGCAGAGGCTCGAAAACACCGCCGTTAGCATCGAAACAAGCAGCATACAAAATGGTATCTTCAGTTCCAAAAAAATCGGCAATCGATTTTTCGAGCTGTTTATGAAGATCCTGCGTTCCACAGATAAATCGAACCGACGACATACCGTACCCATGGGTGTCGAGCGCGTTTTTGGCTGCTTGTATCAGCTCATCATTATTGGATAATCCAAGATAGTTGTTTGCACAAAAGTTCAACACTTCTTTGCCGTCGGAAACGAGAATGGATGCTCCTTGTGCCGAAATTATTATTCTTTCGTTTTTGAATAAACCAGCTTCCCGAATAATGCTTAACTCGTTTTCGATATGTGATTTAAAGTTTTGATACATATACAATATTTTTAAGAATTTGACAATTTGATTTGGGTGAATAGTGTCGTGTGATTTTGTCAGGTATATGCAGCAAAAGTAATGATTTTATTAGATATAGACCTTGTTTTTGTTTGGTTTTTGCATAAAAATGTTTACTTTTTTTCAAAAAAAAGCTATCTCCTTGTTTGAAAGAAGATAGCTTAATTGCAGTAAAAAACTTCAGAGATTGTCAGACTTTCAACTTTTCGAAGTCAGCCCGATAAGAAAATTTGTAAACAAAAGGATAAATACGGCAAGCAACACAAAAACCAAAAGCACTTTCGAGAAATGCACATACTCCAAATATAGAAGCAAAGCTAAGTGCTAGCACCGGAAGGTTAAGGATTGAAAACAACACAACTAAAAAACTAAAAACTATACCTATGCGGGCAGCAAAGATTTTAGGACCGGAATTGACCGGTTTCTTCTTTATGCCCAGTGAATTAACAATAAACTTTGAAGTAAGACTTAGAAGACTGAATTTTGCATTTTCTGTACCTCTGAGCGTAAAATCGATGAAAAGGAAAACAACAAGAAAAATATTATTGCTGATTAAAAATGCGGCTAATAACAACACCGTAAATGCAGCATTGAATCGAGCGATATGTTCGTCTATTTTACTGGTAGATATGGGGCAAATGGCATTTGATTTCATTTGGAAAATGTTAGAAATTAATATGCTACAAAAATACAGACTATCCAAAGCTTTCACCATACCATGCCAATGGTATTTTGATACCATCATCGAGGTAGGTTTTTTGATGTATGTTTGTTTTACAGCATGGAAATATTGTTTGCAAAAAGATTTATCGATATTGTATTCTTGTGGAATAGTTTAAACACACAGGTTTTGTTTATCGTAATAAAAACAGTATTTTTGCATTTCAAAATACAAGCTATATGGAAAACGAAAGGATGGTGTTACGCACTGAACGATTATATAAAAAATATGGAAAACGAACTGTAGTAGACGATGTTTCGATCGATGTACGGCAAGGTGAAATTGTAGGCTTGCTCGGGCCAAACGGCGCGGGAAAAACAACAACTTTTTATATGACAACAGGTCTTGTAACACCCAATTCGGGCAAGATTTTTCTGAACGACGTTGACATTACCAATTATCCGGTTTACAAACGCGCTCAAAGCGGAATCGGCTATTTGGCGCAAGAAGCGTCTGTTTTCCGTAAAATGACGGTGGAAGACAATATCAAATCGGTGTTGGAGATGACAAAGTTCAGCAGGCAATATCAGAAAGAAAAATTGGAAACCTTGATCTCTGAATTTAATCTTCAGGCTGTGCGACATAACATTGGCGATCGCCTCTCGGGAGGTGAACGCCGAAGGACCGAAATTGCACGCTGCCTGGCCATCGAACCACGTTTCATTATGCTCGACGAGCCGTTTGCAGGTGTCGATCCTATTGCCGTTCAGGACATCCAGGATATTGTATGGAAATTGAAGGATAAAAACATTGGCATCCTTATCACCGACCACAATGTAGACGAAACGCTCAGCATTACGGATCGGGCTTATATGCTTTTCGAAGGGAAAATACTTTTCCAAGGAACCTCGATGGAGCTCGCCGGCAATCCGTTGGTACGCGAAAAATACCTTGGACGTGACTTTAAACTCAAGGAAAAAACACGACTTTAATGCTTATTTATACTATAAAACCTTGAAAAATGAAAAGCACAAGACTGATTGTCGATAATCATATTTTCTTGAAAGAAATTGGATTCAATGAAGTAGAACCCATTTTCGAAACTATAGTTAGTGAGCGTGAATATCTTGGAGAGTGGCTTCCCTTTGTTGATAAAACAACTGAAATTGGTTATACCCGCGGCTTTGTAACAAGCTATCTCGATTCTGATAAAAAAGATCTTACATTAGCCATCTATTTTGAAAATAAGTTTGCAGGACTTATTGGATTGAAAGACACAGACATCTTTAATAAAAAAACAGAAATCGGATACTGGTTGTCATTCAAATATCAGCACAAAGGGATCGTAACCAAAGCTTGCAAAACTTTAATCGCTTACACATTCGATGTAATGGAGTTGAACAGGATTCAATTAAAGGCAGGTATTGAAAATATTAAAAGTCGCGCCATAGCCGAAAGCTTAGGTTTTCAACTTGAAGGCATTGAACGTGAAGGCGAACTGCATGCCCGTGGATACATCGATCTTGCTGTTTATAGCCTTCTCAAAAAAGAAGCTCGTGTTTGATAATTAATAGTCTCTTTTTTATGAAATTAAGTATATAGAAACCCCACTCATTACCCCTGAAAACAACTCTTACCATATTAGGCTGCGGTTCTGCTTTACCCACTAAAAATAATTTCCCAACCTGTCAAATCCTTGATATACGGGACAAGCAGTTTATGATTGATTGTGGCGAAGGGGCGCAAATTCGTTTGCGCCAGATGAATGTTAAAACCAATCGTTTAGGCCATATCTTTATTTCTCATTTACATGGCGACCATGTTTTTGGGTTGATTGGTTTAATATCCAGTTTTGGAATGTTGAACCGAACAGCCGATTTACACATACATGCTGTAGCTGAGCTTGAAAAAATAATGGAACCTCAACTGAAATTTTTCTGCGAAGGTTTGCCTTTCAAAGTGATTTTTCATCCCATCTCTCCTAAAGCGCAAGCATTGATTTACGAAGATCGTTCGGTGCAGGTTTTTTGCATTCCACTAAAACATCGCGTTCCGAGTTGTGGCTTTTTGTTCGAGGAAAAACCACGCGACCGGCACATTATTAGAGCCATGATTGATTTTTATAAAATCCCAACATGGAGAATTCATAAAATCAAACAGGGCGATAATTTTGTGACCGAAGAGGGTGAAATAATTCCGAATGAAATACTAACCACTCCGTCCGAAAAACCAAAGCGCTTTGCTTATTGCTCTGATACAGCATATTACGAAAATATAATTCCAATGATACAAGGAGTGGATTGTCTTTATCACGAAGCTACTTTTATGAACGATGAACTGATGAGAGCCAAAACAACTCAACATTGTACGGCTGCACAAGCGGCAACAATTGCTCAAAAGGCCGGTGTGGGGCAGTTAATTATTGGTCATTTCTCTGCCCGGTATTCAAACAAAACCGGATTATTGAACGAGGCTAAAGCTATTTTTGAAAACACTATGTTGGCTGAAGATATGAAAGTATTTGAAATATAAGGAATAAGCCCGAAATATTTTTCCGGGCTTATTCGTATTTTCACATTAGCCTGAAGTAGACAGGCAAAGTGTATTTCACCTTCACAGTTCGTCCATTCATTTTTCCGGGCTTCCAGTCGGGCATTGACTTTATTACCCGTAATGCTTCATTGTCCAGACTTCTGTCGACACCTTTTACCACTTCAACATTTCCAATAGATCCATCTCTGTCCACCACAAACTGACAGATGACCTTTCCCTGAATTCCCATCTCTTGCGCTAATGCAGGATATTTTATGTTTTTTGAAAGGAATAACATGACATCTCCTTTAAATTCAGGCATTTCTTCTACATAATAATGAATTTCCTCAATATCTTCAGCGGGAACTTCGTATTTCACGTTCACTGGTTGGTCTACCCCTTCTGTTGGCGAGTCTTCCGACTTTATAATGAGATGATCGGTAGTCGTGGGTTTTTCCACAATTTTAAATACCTCCACAGGCCTTGGAGGAGGTGGCGGAGGTGGCGGTTGCGTTGTGGGTGGAGGCAAAACTACATCTTCGGTAAAGCCCGAAAGATACTGGCTTTTGTCGTATTTTACAAGGTCTTTTTGCGACCATTCGAATACGATGTACACCAACGAAAGTACCATAACAAATCCAAGCAAAACATAAAGGCTTTTCTTCTTTTCGAGGTTTGCCTCAGGTGATTTTTTAGCTACCATAACATTCAAAATTTAATAATGAAACAATTGGGCTTAAATCAATACAGAAATTATTCAAAGATACTCATGTTATTAATTCAACGTAAAAATGTATTATTTTATTGTGATATGAATTTATTTATCAAAATATACTTTTAAACAGTAATCTTATTGTTAATTAAATAGCTATTTTTGGCTATTATTCAACGAATGAAAATGTTTTTTTTATTCAATAAAATATTTGTTGGCTAAAAACATAATTTCTGATGATAAATTGTAAAATAGATTAACTATTTTTGCAGCTAACAAATTCACAATCGACTCAACCAATAAATATGACTCAAATTAAACAAATATTACTTCTGATTTTAATCGTTCCGTTTATTCCTTTAATGGGTCAGGACGACCGAGCTCAAGTGCCATCGCCTATGCAAAACGCTTATTTCGAAGTCAATATTGGTTCAATTAATTATCCATTTAGTCAGGCTCAGCTTGAAACAGGTTACTCGCTGACCGATGCAGTAGTAGTACCGCATACCGCTGTGCGATTGGTACTGGCCGGATACGATTTCAACAAATACCTTTCGGCGCAGTTAATATATATGCGTCCGGTTTTGTGGATGAGGTACAAGTATATGAATGATCAGACTTTAGTTTCGGACAATCACTCGGTGTGGATGAATGTGGGAGGTTTGACGCTCAAGCCCCGACTGCCTATTGGCGAACATTTTTCGATTTATGGCGAAGCCGGACTGGGAATTATTACCCGTCATGGTTTCGAGGATCCGCAGGGAAATCCGGTGGTGAAGGATGTCAATTATCCTACATTTCTTTTTGGGGCTGGCCTGAAATATCACATCAACAATCGTTGGGCTTTACAGCTTGTTTCGAATTATTCACCCCGAAATGAAAAACACAATCAACCTTATACTTCTTTTGTTGGCGGAGGGTTCTCCTATCATTTACGTCCTTTTTCCGAAAAACAGATTGAAAAAGGGAAAACATCGGGGTTGATCCATCCGAAACAATGGTTACAGATTGGCTACACAAGCAATGTGTTGGGTTATGGTGTAAACAGTCTTGTGACGCGCGATCCTGTTCCTATTTTCTGGGGTGGAAACGCCGAGGTTCGTCAGGGTTTATCGCTTAATTATCAGCGGAACGTGTTTCATGGACCCAAGGTTTTTGCACTCGACTGGGGTGTGAATGCTTCTGTGTGGCAAACCAAAGGCGAAGCTGCCAATCAGTTTGAACGTCAGCAATTTTTCACTTTGTCGGTATTTCCTGTTTTTCGTCTGAATTATTTACATGCCAAAAAGTTCGACGCATATTTCTATTATACGGTGGCGGCACCTACCTATATTTCCGAAACATTGCTCGACGGACATAAGATGGGAGCCAAATTCACATTCATGGATAATATGGGAACCGGAATTTTCTTTGGTGAAAAACGAAATTTGAATGCGGAAATAAAAATAGGCCATTATTCAAACGGAAATGTGTTTACCGATAACGAGGCGGTTAAAATACCGTTATCGCTCAATGTAGGCTACGCTTTTTAGTCGCATCCGGAAGTGTGTTTTTGTTGGCCAATTGCATTGTTTTAGTGGTATATATTTGTAAATAATTACCTTATCTGAATGCTATGTTAGTAAAAACATTTGGTTCTGCCGTTCAGGGCATCAATGCTACAATTGTTACAATTGAAGTAAACGTTAGTCAGGGAATTCGGTTTTTCCTGGTTGGTTTGCCTGATAATGCCGTGAAGGAAAGTCATGAGCGAATCAACTCCGCGCTTGAGTTCAATGGATTTAAACTGCCACGTAAACAAATTGTTGTAAACATGGCTCCAGCCGACATCCGGAAAGAAGGTTCGGCGTACGACCTGGCACTGGCCATCGGTATGTTGGCTGCTGACGAAAAGCTGAAGTCCGATGAGCTTGAGAAATATGTAATTATGGGCGAACTTTCGCTCGATGGTAGCCTTAAGCCCATCAAAGGAGTTTTGCCTATTGCCATAAAAGCCCGCGAAGAGGGTTTCAAAGGCTTTATCCTTCCCAAACAAAATGCCCGCGAAGCAGCTGTTGTAAACAAACTGGAGGTTTATGGAGTGGAAAATATCAAAGAAGTCATTGATTTCTTTGAGGGAAACTCAACGCTCGAACCAACGATAGTGAATACCCGCGAAGAATTTTTCAGTCATTTAAATTTGTCGGAAATTGATTTTGCAGATGTAAAAGGGCAGGAAAATGTAAAACGAGCGCTCGAAGTGGCTGCTGCTGGTGGGCATAATATAATAATGGTAGGGCCTCCAGGAGCCGGTAAGTCCATGCTTGCTAAACGCATTCCTACGATTCTACCACCGCTAACTTTGCTTGAAGCGCTCGAAACCACCAAGATTCATTCAGTGGTTGGCAATATCGACAGCAACACATCGCTCATCTCGCAACGTCCATTTCGGAGTCCTCATCATACCATTTCGGATGTTGCCCTGGTGGGTGGCGGCGCTTTTCCTCAGCCGGGTGAAATTTCGCTGGCGCATAACGGCGTGCTTTTTCTGGACGAACTGCCTGAATTTAAACGTACGGTGCTCGAAGTAATGCGTCAACCGCTGGAGGATAGGAAAATATGTATTTCGCGTGCCAAGTTCACCATCGAGTATCCGGCAAGTTTTATGTTGGTGGCATCGATGAATCCTTGTCCCTGCGGTTATTATAATCATCCCGATCGCGAATGCGTTTGCGCTCCCGGAGTTGTGCAGAAATACCTCAGCCGCATCTCAGGTCCGCTGTTGGATCGCATTGACATTCATATTGAAATTGTTCCTGTCCCTTTCGAAAAACTTTCGGAATTGAAGGAATCGGAGAGCAGCGAAAAAGTGCGCGAACGTGTTATAAAAGCGCGTCAGATTCAGGAATTACGGTTCAGAGATATTGACGGGGTTTACTGTAATGCACAAATGTCGTCGAAGCAAATGCGTTCGTTTGCACAAATTGACAAAGCCGGTTCGGATTTGCTTAAAAATGCAATGCAGCGACTGAATCTTTCGGCAAGAGCTTATGACAGAATCATTAAGGTGGCTCGTACGATTGCTGATCTTGATGATGCCGAAAATATTCTTTCGAATCATATTGCCGAAGCCATCAATTATAGAAATCTGGACCGTGAAGGTTGGGCGGGATAATAATTCATTAAATAAATTGAGCATCCTCGTCTGAAGATGCTCTGATTTAGAAGATTTTTATTAGAACTTCACAGTAATAGAAGCTAAGAAATTAATTCCGGCTTGCGGAAAAAAGCGTGATTCGTTCACTCGCTTACCATCTAAATAGTACGAATACCAGGTATATGCATTGGTTTCGTATTCTGTGTCGAAAAAGTTATTCACCATCAGCTGAAAATCAATTCCTCTGATTTTTTGCAATTTCAAAGCGTATTTCAGGCTCAGGTTGTTTACAAAATAGGCATCAATCGAACGTTCGTCGTTCGAAGTATTATCAAAAAATTGCTTTCCTACATAGTTAGAATAGAACCCAATTTCAAATTGCTTTACATTGGCTGTAAAAATACTGTTGGCAATCATATCCGGAGAGTAGGCAATGTCGGTGGTACCTAATGCATTGTCCTTGGAGGCAACCCATTTCCAGTTAGCGTCGTACATGTCTATTCCTTCTTCGGTGAAATTCAGAATTTTATTTCGGCTTAGGGTAAAGTTACCATCCCATTTTATCCAGTCGGTTATTTTGACGCCGGCAGTAAACTCAACTCCTGCGCGATAACTGTCTGGCGTATTGGATGTAAGAGGCTCGCCTATATCGCTCATTTTTCCGGTAAGTATCAACTGATTTTTGTAGCGCATGTAATAAAAATTTGCGCCTGCCGAAAACCCCGGTGACAGAAAACGGTAACCTGCTTCGGTATCGTACAGGGTCTCAAATGTAGGTTGTGCTGCTGTGAGCGATCTTTCGGTATAATTGTTTCTGTTGGGCTCGCGGTTCGAAACCGAAAAAGAAGCGTAAACGCTTTGTTTGTCATTCATTTTATAAGTAAGTCCTGCTTTGGGATTAAAGAAATGATACTCATATGGTTTTGCTGTGCTGATGTTGCGCATTGTATTGTTGTCTTCATCATACTTGTCGTCGGTTCCATTCATGCTATAGCTGATGTAACGATATTGCAGATCGACCGACGCAAAAAAACCTTCGAATAATTCGGCGTTTAGTTTTGTATAAATATTGGCATCTTTTTTTATAGAGCTGCTTCTGTACCATAGCTTGCTTAAATCCAAATTGTTCGCATTGCGTACCCAGATTACTTTTCCTGTATGATCACCATCGTAGCGATTGACAGCTCCTCCTATTGTAGCATTGAGTTGTTTTGTTTCGTAAGTCAGGGCATAAGTAAGTCCGTAAAAATAATTATCGAGCCATTTCTGGCGTACCAAATCGGTTTTCTCCAGTGTTTTGCCGGCTAAAGTGTCCGGAGTCAAGCCGTATTCTTTATATACTCTGTCTTTTTTGTACTCCTCATAATAGCCCAGCCCACGTGTTAGGTGAGCGCTCACATTCAGATGCAGTGCCGGGTGGAATTCCTGTAACCAATGGAGTTGATAATGGGTTTGGTTGTAATTGTCTGTCTGGTTGTCGTAATATTGAGTTTTACCGTTGTTATCAGTAAATTCACCAAGTTCGTTGTAGGTACGATTGGTTTTCATAATTTCCGAATCTACGCCATTCCAGGCCTGATAAGTTTTTTCGTTTCCGCCAAAGGTGATAAATTTAAGTGTCGTTTTATCATTAAAATATCCGGCCGAAAACAAATAGGATTTCAAATTTACAGATGCACGGTCGATATAGCCATCGGAAGTAATGTTGGAAACTCTTGCGTCAAAAGCAAATCCATTGCTCAATAGACCTGTTCCTGCTTTTAGAGTGTTTTTGTTGGTGTTGAACGAACCAACTGCTGAACTGATCTCGCCATAAGGTTTTGCATTCAAACCTTCGGTTTGCATATTAATACTTGCTCCGAAAGCAGCAGCTCCGTTGGTTGAAGTGCCAACGCCGCGTTGCACCTGAATTGACGAAAGCGATGAAGCAAAATCGGGCATGTTTACAAAAAAAGTACCATGCGATTCGGCATCGTTCAGTGGTATTCCGTTCACTGTGATGTTGGTTCGGTTAGCATCAGTTCCACGAATTCTGAAACCAGTGTATCCAATCCCGGTTCCTGCATCCGAGGTGGAGATGAACGATGGTGTAAGTGCAAGTAAATAAGGAATGTCCTGACCCAGATTCCGTTGTTCAATGTCCTCCTTTTTTACATCGCTGTAGGCTACCGCCGAGCGTTCGTTGGCACGAATTGTTGTGACTGTGATTTCGCTGATTTCATATGATCTCCGGCTGAGTCGGACAATGTTTTCGTGGTCTGTGTAGGCTTGTAAATTTTTTGTTTCGTACCCAATAAATGAGATTTCGAGTGAGTAACGGTTTTTTTTTAATTTGTCGAAGTTAAATGAACCTTGTTCGTTGGTAGTTTTACCAATGTCATCGCTTTTGATGTAAACAGTGGCACCTTGTAGTGCATTTCCGTATTCGTCGAGCACTTTTCCTTTTAGGTTGTACTGACCAAAACAAAGAGCAGAAAATAAAAATAAAAATGTGAAAATTGAAAATTGTCTCATAACAAATTGATTAGTTGATTAATAATTTTGTTTTGAGAGCCAAAAATACGGATGATTGTTTCTTATTCCCTTCGCGGAATTACCCGTGCAGGTTCAAAGGGTATGATCTCAGCCCGAAATATTAAGGCACCCCATTTTAGAATGTATGTGTTTGAAACGTTTTAGATATACAAAAGTTCAAAACCGTTTCGTGCAAAGTAAAAAGAAAGAAAAACAGCCCTGGAAGCGAGCCGAATTCCTTTCGGAGGACAAAGATAGATGAAACTTGTTAAGCAACAAAATTTTTAAATTCATTTTTTTTCAACGCGCGCTGTTTCTTGCGTGCTATAAACTTCTAAGTAAGCCCGTCAAAGGACTTAAGGCTCCAAATTCACTCATCATACGTGCTGCAACAACAGCAAAGACCTGATTCAAATAAATAAATCAGGTCTTTGCTGTTGAAAAATAATATTTTTATTTCAAATCATCCGAAGTATAAGCTTTTGGCAATTTGCGCAGGTTGTATTGCGAAGCCATAATTTCGCCATACGCACCTGCCGAACGAAGCGCAATGATATCGCCACGTTTGGTCTGGTTCATGCTATATTCTTTGGCAAAAGTATCCGAAGATTCGCAGATTGGACCTACCACATCGTATTCTTCTTCGGGTAGCTCCGAGCTAAGGTTTTCGATACGATGATAAGCCTGATAAAGTGCAGGACGAATCAGTTCGGTAAAACCCGCATCAAGAATCGCAAATTTCTTCGAAGTTCCTTCTTTTACATAAAGCACGCGCGAAATCAAACTTCCGCATTGAGCGACAACAGCACGTCCGAGTTCGAAGTGCAATGTTTGTCCGGGACGTAAAATCAGGTATTTGCGGAAGACTTTAAAATAACTTTCGAAATCTGGAATCGACAGGTGATTCGGGTGTTCGTAGCTAATTCCTAATCCGCCACCCACATTCACGTGCTGAAGCTTCACTCCTTTGTTTTCGAAGTATTCCTGCAATTCATTTACTTTTATACACAAATCCTGAAACGACGACATGTCGGTAATTTGCGAACCTATGTGAAAATGAATACCAATCAATTTAATGTTCGGTAAAGTAAGCAGGAGGTCAGTCACTTTATCTAACTCGCTCAGGTTGATGCCGAACTTATTTTCGCTCAGTCCGGTAGTGATATAGTGGTGCGTGTGTGCGCTTACATTCGGATTAATGCGCAAAGCCACGCCGGCAGTTTTGCCTTTAGCTCCGGCCAACTCGTTGATAACTTCCAACTCGGGAATAGATTCAACGTTGAAGCAGAAAATATCGTTATCCAAACCAAGATTGATTTCCCAATCGGCCTTGCCCACCCCGGCAAAAACCACTTTAGAATTTGAAATTCCGGCATCGATAGCTGCCTGTACTTCGCCCCCACTTACGCAGTCGGCGCCGAGTCCTGCATTTTTAATTACTTCGAGTATGCTTGAATTTACATTGGCCTTCAAGGCATAATGCACCTGAAAGTTTGAGTTAGCCGTTTGGGCATTAATTTCGGATAGCGTCGCACGAAGCGTCTCCAAATCGTAATAGTAAAATGGCGTTTGTATGTCTGCGAATTTATTTACAGGGTAATTTGCTTTCATCATTATTTAAATATTTTGAGATATATACAAAAAAACCGACCTGTTAGCAAGTCGGTTCTATAGTAAGTTTATTCATTAAAAAGCCCCTGACTCAATGCTACCAACGCACGTTGTTTGTCGTCGGCATTGATCAGGAATGAAACATTGTAATTGCTACCGCCGTACGAAATCATACGAACAGGAATCTCCTTCATGGCATTCACAGCCTTGGCCTGGAAGCCTACGTTTTCGGCCGGAAGATCGCCTACAACGCAAATAATAACCATATTGGGGTCAACTTTAACAGTTCCCAGTTTTTTGAGGCTGTTTAATATTTCGTCTAACTTCTTAGTATTGTCGATCGTAACCGAAACGCCAACTTCCGAAGTTGTGATCATGTCGATAGAAGTCTGGTACGATTCGAAAATTTCGAATACTTTGCGTAGGAAACCGTGCGCCAGCAACATACGACCCGATTTAATTTTGATCGCCGTGATACCATCTTTAGCAGCCACTGCCTGTATAGTTCCTTTTTTGCTTTGCATCGAAATCAGAGTACCGTGCGCCTCAGGCTCCATGGTATTGAGCAAACGAACCGGGATATTGTTCAGCTTGGCTGGCAAAATACAGGTTGGGTGCAGAATTTTAGCTCCAAAATAAGCCAACTCAGCCGCTTCTTCGAAATGTAAGTACGGAACCGGTTTAGTGCCTTCCACAAAACGGGGATCGTTGTTGTGCATACCGTCAATGTCAGTCCAAATCTGAATTTCATCAGCTTTCAGCGCTGCACCAACTAGCGAAGCACTATAGTCGCTACCGCCACGTTGCAGGTTGTCAATTTCTCCATAGAAATTACGGCAAATGTAACCCTGGGTAATATATATCATTTTGTCAGGTTGCGCCTGCAATTGTTTTTCAAGATTTTCAGCAATGTAAGCCGTATCAGGTTCTGAGTTTTTATCAATGCGCATATACTCCAACGCAGGAAGCAAAGCGCTGTTTTCGCCAATTTCCTGTAGATACAATTGAAACATGGCAGTCGACAGCAATTCCCCTTGTGCCAAAATCGCTTTTTCCTCGAACAAGGTAAAAACAGATTTAGAGAAAGAACGCAGGTATTCAAAATGAGTTTTAATGATCTGTTTAGCTTCGGATTTACAATCTGCTTTCGAATATAGATCCTCAATTACATCACAATACTTCTGTTCCAGCGAATTTATTTTTTCCAATGCACCTGAAGTATTGTTTTTGTAAAAATAGTCAGAAATTTCCACAAGGCTGTTGGTAGTTCCCGACATGGCCGAAAGAACAACAATTTTTTGTTTTCCATCGCATATTAGTTTTGCAACATCTTTCATACGGGCAGCCGAACCAACAGATGTACCTCCGAATTTTAATACTTTCATTTCTTTCGTGTTGAATTTTTAATTGTATAAAAAATTGAACTGCAAAAGTAATAATTATTTCTCAATTCTACACATTTGATAATTCGATTTAATACTTTACATTTGCAAATAAAAGCACTTTAATGGTTATGAAAAGAGCATTCTACTATGTTTTTGGTTCTTATTTGGTTTTTTTCGACATTTGCTCAGCAAGTATGGATTCGCATAAATCAGTTAGGTTACCAGCCTAGCAGCATCAAATGCGCCGTGATGTTAAGTGTTTCGAAACTGCAATTAATTACTTTTTCGATACATGGCATGCTCACCAATAGCAAGATAACTAAATTTAATGTATTGAATGCAGCTTCAAGATTTAATGTCATTTCATGCTTATGTTCTAAATTTCAGACGATTTGGTTTGCAAGGAATTTATTATTTAAAAGCCCGTGATATGAATCTAACGGATTTTACTAATTAAATTGATGTATTGAGAACGAGCTGACAATATCTTAAGTGTTTTGGAAAAACTACAAATATGATTTTTCCTGCCAATTGTTGCTGTAGTAGTTGGATAAAAAGCACAAAAAAAAAGGAAGACTAAATAGCCTTCCTTTGCATTCGGGTGGAAAACGGGGCTCGAACCCGCGACCTTCGGAACCACAATCCGACGCTCTAACCAACTGAGCTATAACCACCGTGTTTTGCGGGTACAAAGATAATACAGTATTCGATTTTTCGCAAGTGTTTTAATTAAAAAACATTTTATTTTTACAAACAACTGATTTACAACAAACAATAAAACAAAATAAATGAACTTTTATATTTCAAACCCTGAATTGGACAATACAATAAACGAAATTAAGCGCAAATTTAAGCTATCGATGAATGGCATTACGGCCGATTATATGAAAAATTCGGGCATTGTTTATAAACTCAATTACGGGGTGTCAATTCCACGGATAAAAGAGATTGCACAGGGATATACTCCTAACAGCGACTTAGCCGACAGGCTGTGGGTTATCGGCATTCGGGAAACAATGATAATGTCCACGCTGATACAACCTATCGAAAGCTTTAACCTCGAAAAAGCAATGGACAGGATAGATGAAACGGACAAGATGGAATTAGTTGAGCAGCTATCTATGAATTTGTTAGCCAAACTACCATATGCTACCACCTTATGTACTCAATGCATCAACAGCCCCCGATTGTGGACTCAGGTTACAGGGTTCATGTTGTTGTTGCGCATCTACCAACAATTCAGCAAATTAGAACTTATCCAACTGATAGACAAAGCCTTTGAGCTATCCGACACCAACGAATTTCATCTTTACAAAACAATAGGACTATCCTTGAGCAGATGTTGTCGTGTAGATGTTTCGGTGGCAGAATACATTCTGGATAAGATAAAAATGAAAACGGACAAAGATTCAGATGCATTGCGTTACATTGCCAACGAATTGAAACAGGAAACAGAATTTTTATAGCCGAATTACTCAATAATACATTGAAAAGTTGTACTTTTGTAAGTCATCATTAATTAGCAATGAAAGAGGAATATTCATTCGAAGGGATAAAAGAAGTTTTTACCGACTATCTTAAAAAGAAACAACACCGTAAAACTCCCGAACGATTCGCAATTCTTGAACACATTTATTTGCACGAAGGACACTTCGATGCCGAAATGCTATACAATGCTATGCAAAAGGAATACCGCGTAAGTTTGGCAACTATCTACAACACGCTCGACATTTTGCTGGATTGCAGCCTGATTGTGAAACATCCTTTTATTGGACAAACAGCGCAATTTGAAAAAACTTTCGGCAACACAATACATCATCATTTGGTCTGTTCGAAATGTGGCACTGTTAAAGAATTTGCAGATAAAAAAATCCGCACAACAATTCAATCGAAAAATTTCTCTACATTCGAAATAACACATTACTCGCTTTACCTTTACGGCATTTGTAACAAATGTAAAAGCATGAAAACAAAAACCAAAGCGCGAAATTAAATCAATTAATCAATTATATATTCAATGAAAGTAGATGTTTTACTTGGCCTCCAGTGGGGCGACGAAGGAAAAGGAAAGGTGGTAGATGTATTGACACCGGGTTACGATTTAGTGACTCGCTTCCAGGGCGGGCCAAATGCCGGTCATACTCTCGAATTTGAGGGCAGTAAATTTGTACTTCGCTCCATCCCATCCGGTATTTTTCAGGGCGGTAAAATAAATGTGATCGGCAACGGCGTCGTACTCGACCCCGCGCTATTCAAAGCCGAAATCGACGCGCTCGAAGTATCGGGACACCCACTGACCGAAAGACTCAAAATTTCAAAAAAAGCACACCTTATTTTACCTACCCACCGTTTGCTCGATGCAGCCTACGAATCAGCCAAAGGAAATAGCAAAATTGGCACAACAGGTAAGGGAATAGGCCCAACTTACACTGACAAAATCAGTCGTAACGGACTTCGTGTGGGTGACATCCTGAATAATTTTGAAGAAAAATACAAGATAGCCATCGAACGTCACAAAGAAATGCTCGATCAGTACGATTTTGAATACAATCTTCCTGAACTCGAACAAGCTTGGTTCGAAGGCATTGAATGCATCAAACGCTTTGAACTTATCGACAGCGAACATTTTGTTAACGATGCATTGAAAGCCGGTAAAAAAGTGCTGGCCGAAGGCGCTCAGGGAACTATGCTCGATATCGACTTCGGATCCTATCCTTTTGTAACGTCTTCAAACACAATTTGTGCTGGCGCCTGCACCGGACTCGGAGTAGCTCCACGCAACATCGGCGAAGTATATGGCATATTTAAAGCATACTGCACCCGCGTTGGCAGTGGCCCATTCCCTACCGAGTTGTTCGATGCAACAGGCGATGACATGCGCAAAATTGGTTTCGAATTTGGCTCGGTTACCGGCAGACCCCGCCGCTGTGGCTGGATTGATCTGGTAGCGTTGAAATACGCAGTTATGATCAATGGCGTAACTCAGTTAATCATGATGAAAAGCGACGTAATGGATGGATTTGATACCATAAAAGCCTGCGTTGCTTACAAAATTAATGGTGTTGAAACAGAGCAATTCCCTTTCGACCTGAACGACGGAGCCGAACCACAATATGTAGAAATGCCAGGCTGGAAAACCGATATGACAAAAATGCAATCGGAGGAAGAATTCCCCGAAGAATTTAATGCATATCTTGATTTTCTCGAAGAAGAACTGCAGGTGCCAATCAAAATCGTTTCAGTTGGTCCCGACAGGGCGCAGACAATTATACGCTACATCGATTAATTGAATCGATTTCTCTTTTCAACGTTCCGTACTAATCAACAAATAAGTACGGAACGTTTTTTTTGATACTCCAGCGCTTAATCCTGAACTTTTCCGATCGATTTAACGTTGGTTTTTATACGTCAAAACAATACTTCTGCCATTTTGTCTTTTGGCAGGGATTTTGACTGAAATGATTCCTATAAATTTTAAAAACAAAATAATTATGTATATTGGTTATATTATTTTTGGTATTGTTGCACTTATCAGTTGGGCTATCTCCGCAAGTTTGCAATCTAAATTTAAAAAATACTCCAAAATTCCCATCCCTTATGGCATGACAGGAAAAATGGTGGCCGAAAAAATGCTTCATGACCATGGCATTTTCGATGTTCAGGTGATTTCTACCTCCGGACAGTTGACCGACCATTACAATCCGCTTACCAAAACCGTGAACCTGAGCGAAGGTGTTTATAGCTCTAACTCAGTTGCAGCTGCTGCCATTGCCGCTCACGAATGTGGACATGCAGTGCAACACGCTACAGCCTATGCCCCGCTCACTCTTCGGTCGAAACTTGTACCGATAGTTAGCTTTGCCTCCAACTGGATGCAATGGGTATTGTTGGCAGGAATTGTTTTTGTCAACACATTTCCTCAACTGTTGTTGGCCGGAATCATACTGTTCGCTACCACCACGCTTTTTAGCTTTGTTACATTGCCAGTCGAAATCAACGCCAGCAGTCGTGCTTTGGCCTGGCTGAGCAATGCCGGCATTACCAACTACGAAACACAAGGACCTGCACGCGATGCACTGAAAACAGCTGCATATACTTATGTGGTAGCTGCATTAGGCTCGTTGGCCACACTGGTGTACTACATAATGATTTTTTTGGGACGTAGGGATTAAATGAATATTGTCTGAAACGGAAAAATTGTTACCTTTGCAAGCGCAAAAAAACAATGGCTCCGTAGTTCAGCTGTATAGAACGTCAGATTCCGGTTCTGAAGGTCTCGGGTTAGAATCCCGACGGGGTCACAAAACATAGAATTAAAAAATAAATCAGCCTCTCATTTATTTGAAAGGCTGATTTTTTTTCCACACAACAATTCTGTTGCTATTTTCTTTCGGTATATTGCTCTTCGTAATACTTCTGATACTGACCACTTGTCACGTTATCCAACCACTCCTGATTGCTCAGGTACCAGTCAACAGTTTTCTCAAGTCCTTCTTCGAACTGCAATGAAGGTTTCCAGCCAAGTTCACGTTGGAGTTTTGATGAGTCGATGGCATAACGCAAATCGTGTCCGGCTCTGTCGGTCACAAAAGTGATGAGTTTTGCTGATGTTCCGGCCTCTCTGTTAAGTTTGCGATCCATTATCTCACATAATTTATGAATCAAATCAATGTTTGTCCATTCATTATTGCCACCAATATTATACGTTTCTCCATCTTTTCCCGTATGGAAAATTGTATCAATCGCACGGGCATGGTCATTTACCCATAACCAATCGCGGATATTTTCACCTTTTCCATAAATAGGAATCGGTTTGTTATGCTTAATATTGTTGATCGAAAGCGGAATCAGTTTTTCCGGAAAATGGTTGGCGCCGTAATTGTTCGAACAATTGGAAACTACAACCGGCAAACCGTAAGTGTCGTGATAAGCACGCACAAAATGATCGGAAGATGCTTTACTTGCCGAATAGGGTGAATGTGGATCGTATTTAGTATCTTCGGTAAAGAAAGTACCGTCGAGCTCCAAAGCGCCATACACTTCATCTGTCGAGATATGATAGAAACGTTTGCCTTCCATATTACCCTTCCATGCATTTTTAGCAGCATTCAGCAAATTACAGGTTCCGAAAACATTGGTACGAATGAATGAAAACGGATCAACAATGGAACGGTCGACATGCGATTCGGCTGCCAAATGAATTACACCATCAAAATTGTATTTTGAAAACAATTCAGAAATAAATGCTTCGTCGGTAATATCTCCTTTTTCGAAACAATAATTAGGTGCAGCAGAAAGGTCTTTCAAGTTTTCGAGATTACCGGCATAAGTCAACGCATCAAGGTTGACAATCTGATAATCAGTATATTTTGTTACAAATAAACGAACAACATGAGAACCTATAAAGCCGGCACCGCCGGTAATAAGAATAGTCCTTTTCATATTATTGAGTTTTAAATTTAGTTTGGTTATTCATTAAAAAAAATGAGAATCTGAAAATTTAGTTGGGCTGTAAATGAGCAACCATAAACCATATTGATCCATCATCGAAGCTGAGCGCTCCACAATCGATTCATTTTTTCACAAAGATACAACGTTTTTCATGTTTGACAAGTTGTTGAAAACTTTTCGGTCCAAAAAAAGTTATAATTAAAATACAAATGCTACTTTTGTAACATGGCAAAAATAAATCAACATATAGAAAAGTTACTGGCCTACCATGATTACGTGGTAGTCCCGGGGTTAGGTGGATTTGTAGTGCAGCATCAATCGGCTATTATCTCTGCCGGACACATTTCAGCTCCCTCCACCACAGTGGGCTTTAATTCGCTAATGCATCATGCAGATGGCTTGCTTGCTATAGAAATTGCACGAGCGGAGGAAATTACTTACCGAAAAGCAGTTGAGATAATTGATTTAGAAGTGAAATATATTAAAAGCCAACTACTTACACCACTTCCTTTCCAATTGGGGAATTTAGGTTTCTTTTCGCTCAACGAAAATGGAAGTATTCTTTTTGTGCCTTGCTCAAAAGTGGATTTTCTTCCTTTAAATATTGGGCTGAATGATTTGTACGTTTCTGAACTGGAGCGCAAAGAAGAAAAAGCAGCAAAGAAAATATCCTTCGCTCTACCTACAGCAAAAACATTCAGATATGCAGCTGCTGCCGTTTTATTAGCGGCCATGTTAATAGTATCACCTCAAATGAACGATGTTCGTCGTGCAGAATCAGCCGATCTGCTTTCGCTTTCGGCGCTAAAACCAACCATTGAAACCCCTGCCAACAGCGCACCTGTACTTTGCCCTGAACGTTCCGAAACACAACGCCCAGACGGAACAGTACAGAACAACGATTCTGATTTGTATCATGTAGTGGTAGCCAGTTTACCGACACAATTATCGGCCGACAGACTTTGCGAATCACTTAAAAAAGAAAAATTTGAATGTGCCCACGTGCTGAAACCCGTAAAATCGTACAGAGTTTCAATTCGTTCGTTCGCTGAAAAAGCCGAAGCTATAGCGTTTATGGAAAACCTGCGCAATTCTGACGAGCGTTTCGAAACGGCATGGGTGCTTTGCAAATAACTTAAAGTCTGAAAGGTCAATTCATTTTCAGTTTTATTTTTTTTCGACAAATTATTTTACCCTAAAACAAAAAAACTGGAGTTTTATTGAAATCCGAAAATATATCACTATCTTTGCAGCCGCTTTTCGAGTAAAAGCATTAGGTATAATCATTTAAAAAAAATAAAAAATGCCCGCAAAAATCAGATTACAACGTCATGGTCGTAAAGGATATGCTTATTATCATATCGTTATTGCCGACAGTCGCGCGCCACGTGATGGCAAATTTATCGAACGTATCGGTTCTTACAACCCAAACACCAATCCTGCAACGATTGATTTAAAATTCGAACGTGCTTTGTATTGGTTAACAACAGGTGCTCAACCTACCGATACCACACGCAATATCCTTTCAGCTGAAGGTGTATTGTTGAAAAAACACTTGTTAGAAGGTGTAAAAAAAGGAGCATTCGATGCTACTGAAGCCGACAAACGTTTTGACACATGGAAAGCTGCCAAAGAAGCTAACCTTACTAAAACAAAAGAACAATTGGCTGCTGAAAAACAAGCTGATTTGAAAGCTCGCTTATCTGCCGAAGCAGAATCGAACAAAGCTAAAGCTGCCGAAGTAGCAAAGAAAAAAGCTGAAGCTATTGCAGCTCAGGCCGAAGCCGCTGCCGAAGCAACAACTGAAGCCCCTGCTACTGAAGAAACTCCTGCTGCTGAATAAGAAAATTCAAAAAAAAATATAAGAAACCCGGAAGTAATTTCGGGTTTTTTTGTACCCATATTTTAAAACTGAAATTACAAAACAGTTCAAGGTCTAAATCATTTTACCTGTAATGAATTATATTTGTTATATTTTTATTATTTTTACGCATGATTGAAAAACAAGTTAATATAGCACTACAGGTACTGCCTGTATCAAAAGACATTCACCCTTACAAACTGGTGGATAAAGCCATTGAAGTGATTGCAGCTTCGGGGCTCAACTATAAAGTTACACCTTTCGAAACAGTAATGGAAGGAACTTACGACCAAATTATGGAAGTAGTAAAAAATGCACAGAAGGCTTGTTATGATGCAGGTGCTGAAAGCATGATGACCTATATTAAAATTCAAAGTTCGAGAGAAGATGTGAGCATAGAAGACAAAATGGAGAAATACTGAACCACTTTACTTCGACTTAAAAATTTTCATGCTTTAATTACCAAATTATATGAAACTAAATGTTTCTGTCGTCTTGTTTCAACATCCTGTTACAGAAGTCAATGCTTTGGTTGAACTTCTGTTAAAATCGGACGTGGTGGCTGAGATATTTTTGGTAGACAACTCGCCCGCATCGACCGATGCGTACATAAAATTACCGGTGAATTATATTTTCAACGATTACAATTTGGGTTATGGCGCTGCACACAATATAGCTCTCCGCAAAAGCATTATTTCAGATGCAAGCTATCATTTGGTAGTGAATCCCGACATTTCTTTTGTTCCCGAAATTTTAACTAACATCATCGAATTTATGGATAATAATACAGATATTGGACAATTAATGCCAAAAGTATTTTATCCTACCGGAGAAATTCAGTACCTTTGCAAGCTGTTACCTACTCCATACGATTTAATTTTCAGAAGGTTTTTGCCACAAAAATGGATCAACAAACGGACTGAAATCTTTGAGATGAAAGCATCAGGATACAATAGAATAATGGATGTTCCTTATCTTTCGGGATGTTTTATGTTTTTCAGAACCTCGGCTTTACAAACGGTTGGTTTGTTCGACGAACGTTTTTTCATGTACCCTGAAGATATTGACATAACCCGGAGAATGCACGCAAAGTACAGGACAGTGTTTTATCCACAAGTAAGTATAGTTCATCATCATGCAAAAAGTTCTTATCTGAATTTCAAAATGTTAACCATACATACTTTTAATATGATAAAGTATTTTAATAAATGGGGTTGGTTTTTCGACAAGGAGCGGAAAGCGATTAACAATAAAATCAAAGCAACATTAACTGAAAATCAACAAAATAAAAAGTGTTAAGCTTCGAAATAAAAATGCAAATTTAGGCACCTTAAAAACCCTACGTAAAGATTATATAATTATGAATTTCAGCCTGATACAAATCACAAGTGCCTTTATGGTGCTTTTCGCAATTATCGATATCTTAGGATCCATCCCCATTATATTAAATATCAAAAAGAAGTCGAATGCTATTCATCCATTCAGGGCAAGTGCAATTGCATTTATTATTTTAGTAGTATTCTTGTTCTCGGGCGAAGGAATTCTAAAACTCTTCAACGTCGATATTCAGTCGTTTGCTGTGGCGGGTGCTTTGGTGATTTTTATTTTTGCCATCGAGATGATTCTCGACGTCGAAATCTTCAGAAACAAAGGTCCGGAAGGTGGTTCATCGATTGTACCTCTCGCCTTTCCATTGATTGCCGGACCAGGTTCGTTCACAACCTTGCTGTCGTTGCGGGCTGAATACGACACTGTGAATATACTTATCGCACTTGTACTGAATCTTATTTTTGTGTATTTTGTGATTCGTTCCACCTCACGGATTGAAAAGTTGATTGGCGAAGGTGGCATCTATATTCTACGTAAATTCTTCGGAATTATCTTATTAGCTATATCAGTAAAACTCTTCACCTCGAACATAGGCTCTTTGTTGTAGTTTTGAAAATCAGCAGAAATTGCACCCGACTCATTTACCGGTACAGTTTCTACACATTTCGTGCTGCTTACGATTACTAAGCACTGACATACGAAATTCGGTTGCTTTAGAGTTGTGCCAAACGCTGCCAAAAGACATGTCGGCAAGGTTACCAAAACTGTGTGCGCCATCTTTATCGTAGCAACAAGGAATCAAATCTCCTTTGGTGTTGATGACAGCGCCACTCCACAGGCGCGAACAGTGATTGGGAAGAGCATTTTTCACTTTATATGTGCCATCGTTTGTTTTTTTATAGCGAGCATATTTTTCAACACTTGTCATGAGTTCGTTCCCATTTTCGAAATCGTACAATTGAGCCGATTTAAACACCAATCTATCCGCCTTTAATGATTTTGCAAGGGTTTTCATCTCTTTCATTTGATGCTCGTTGGTTTTCAACACAATAAACTGTATTTCTACCAACGGTGTTATCGATTTTAATTCTTTTTTCCAATTATTGATGTGCTGTACTCCTTCAATAGCTTTTAACATTTTTCCTCCTTTCCGGTATTGCTCATAAACTTCCTGCGTAGTTCCATCCAACGACACAATTAGTTTATCCAGTCCTGAGAGAACAAGCTCTTTTGCTCTTTCAGAATTAAGCAGTTGAGCATTGGTGGATGTAGAGGTAAAAATTTTAGCATTGTGAGCATAATTTATTAACTGATGAAGGTTTCTGTTCAGCAAAGGTTCGCCCTGAAAATAAAAAACGATATGAAACAATTCATTCTTCAACTCATCGATATAATTGCAGAAAAAATCATTATTAATTAAACTGCCACTTGACTTTTCCTTTTGACCAACAGGACATTCGGGACATTTCAACTGGCAAAAGTCGGCCGGCTCCACAGAAATAAAAGCAGGCCGAAGCGCCAAAGAGAAATTAAGCGCCTTTCGATGAAACAAATAAGAAGAATACAAACCAATAAAATTAGTTATTTTCCTCAAACTTATATAGTTAAAAACATAAAGAAGGATTAAAATGTAATTTTTGATATAATGCATAAATGAATAATTTTGAATTTAAAAAATTAATTTTCAGAATATCGTGTCCGTCAATTCAATCTATTTTAGAAAAAACGTGAAAACAATTTGCAAAGTAAACAGAATTTAAAACAAAAACTATATATTTGTAGTCAATAAAAAAAATCGTATATTAAATCAATTTATAACAAAACACAATTTTATGAGAAAGCAATTATTTTTTATGGTTTCTATGCTGCTTGTGCTGGTGTTGAGCTCTTGTAACAAAGATCTTAAAACATTAGATCCAAGTTTATTTACTTGTACTCCAAATCCCCTTGAAGTAAAAGGCGGCAAAGTAGATGCAACTATTACAGGAACTTTCCCGGTGAAGTATTTTGCAAAAAATGCGACAGTAACAGTGACACCCGTTCTTACTTTCAACGGTAAAGAAGTAAAAGCAGCTGCTTCCACTTTTCAGGGCGAAAAAGTAGTTGGAAACAACAAAACAATCAGCTACAAAGCTGGCGGATCGTACACAATCAAAACATCTTTCGATTATCATCCGGAAATGATTAAATCTGAATTGTGGTTGGATTTCAGTGTATCAACAAAGAAAAAAACTTACACACTTCAGCGCGTAAAAGTGGCTGATGGCGTGATTGCGACATCTCAATTGGCATCTACAAGTTTTGGAGCCGAAAACGGTGCCATTATCATTCCTGATAAATTCCAACGCGTAATACAGGAAATGCAGGAAGCTGATATTAAGTTCCTTATCCAACAATCTGAACTTCGCAAATCAGAAGCAAAATCAGACGACATTGTAGCTTTGACAAAAAAGATCAAAGAAGCGAAAGAAACTCAGAACAAACAGGTTTCAGGTTTGGAAATCGCTGGTTATGCTTCTCCCGATGGAGCAGTTGAACTGAACACTAATCTTGCTGAAAAACGCCAGAAAGTAACTAACGACTTTATCAACAAAGAATTAAAGAAAATCAAAACTTCGGTTAAAGTAGATTCTAAATTCACTGCTGAAGACTGGGATGGTTTCCAAAAATTAATGGAAAGCTCTAACATTCAGGATAAACAAGTAATTCTACGCGTACTTTCGATGTACAGCGATCCTGAACAACGCGAAAATGAAATCAAAAACCTTTCGGTTGCTTTCAAGAGCATTGCTGAAGAAATTCTTCCACAACTTCGTCGTTCACGTTTAAAACTGACAGTTGATGTAACTGGTAAATCGGACGAAGAAATTGCTAAATTAGCCAACGAAGATGTATCAAAATTAAGCGTTGAAGAATTGCTTTATGCTGCAACACTCACTGAAGATGCTAACAAAAAAGCTGATATCTATCAGAAAGCTGTTACTGCATTCCCAACCGACATGCGCGCTTTCAATAATTTAGGAGCTGTTCAATACGAACTTGGAAAAATTGATGCTGCTGCCGATAATTTTGCTAAGGCTTTGGCTATCGATGCTAAAAATGCAGATGCCAATTACAATGCCGGTTTAGCTGCATTGGCTAAAGCCGATATTGCAAAAGCTGAAGTTGCTTTCGGTAAAGCTGCCGGAACAAAAGGAAATTTAGGAAATGCACTTGGAACAGTGTATACAATCAAAGGCGACTATACAAAAGCGAAATCGGCATTTGGACCAATCGCAACAAACAATGCTGCTCTGATCCAGATTCTCGATGGAAACTATAACGGTGCCCGTTCAACTTTGGATGCCGTAAAACAACCTGATGCGTTGACTTCGTATCTTGCAGCCATTATTGGCGCTCGCACCAACAACCGCGATGCAGTATATGGCAATCTTCGCAAAGCTGTTAGCTTAGATGCTGCTTACAAAGCAAAAGCGCTTGTTGATTTAGAATTTTCTAAATTCTTCACCGATGAAACTTTTAACGCTATCGTGAAATAAAACTCACAAGAACTATAAAAAACCGGTATAGTTTTCTATATCGGTTTTTTTATGCCATATTGACATACAAATTTCAACTATTTTCAACATCAAGCACAACGGTACAGATTTTGTCTATTCAACCAACAAGAACAAATAATAAGTTCGATATATCACATATAGTTTTTATTGAGAATCAGATAAATGGTTTATTTGATTGTATAAATATAATTGAGAGCAAGGCATGAGCGAAAACGAACAAATAGTGAGTAAAATTGTTGAAGGTATACAGGAAAGAAAAGGCAAAGAAGTAGTGGTAGTGAACCTAAAAAAGCTAAAAGAAGCACCCTGCAGCTACTTTGTCATCTGCGAAGGAGATTCAAATGTGCATGTAAATGCGGTGGCTATGTCGGTAAAGGATTGGGTAAACGAAAAGATAAAAGTAAAACCTTACGCTACTGCCGGATTTGAAAACTGCGAGTGGATAGCAATGGATTATGGGCAAATTATTGTTCATGTTTTTCAGCGACACACACGGGCATTTTACGATATTGAACATTTATGGGCCGACGCCGATTTGAAACGAATAGAAAATATATTATAAAACATAATAATCTGTTGAACAATAGAATGGAAAATAAAACACCTAAAGACAACCCGAAACCAACCGGTAAAGGTCCAAAATTCAATATAACATGGATTTATGGAATCATAATACTCGTATTGCTTGGATCGTACTTTCTTAACGACACCGCACCCTTGAAAGAAGTGCCCTATTCCACTTTTGAAGAATATGTAAAGCAAGGACACATCGAAAAAATAGATGTGTATCCAAATAAAAATACAATATCGGCAAAAGTTAATAAAACTGCAATTAAAACCGTATATGGCGACAAATCAAATCTATACGAAAAAGACAGATTGATTAGCGTAAGAATTCCATCAGTGGAAGAATTTTCTAAATTCATTAATAAATCGAAAGAAGAAAATTTGTACCGCGGTGTTGTGAGCTACAAAGAAAGCCGCGATTATATGGAGTTGTTCCTGTACAGCATACTGCCATTTCTTCTGCTTATTTTGTTTTTTGTATTTATGAACCGTAGAATGTCAGGCCAAATGGGTGGCGGAGGAGGCGGTATTTTCAACGTCGGAAAATCGAAAGCTCAACTATTCGATAAAGGAAGCGTAGAAAACAAAATTACATTTAAGGATGTTGCCGGACTTGCTGAGGCAAAACAGGAAATTGAAGAAATTGTATCCTTCCTTAAAAACCCATCAAAATATACTGAACTTGGTGGTAAAATTCCAAAAGGAGCATTGCTTGTAGGCCCTCCGGGAACAGGAAAAACACTTTTGGCCAAGGCAGTAGCCGGTGAAGCCGATGTACCTTTCTTTTCGATGTCAGGTTCCGATTTTGTTGAAATGTTTGTGGGGGTAGGTGCTTCACGTGTTCGGGATTTGTTCCGTCAGGCCAAAGAAAAATCACCCTGCATCATTTTTATCGATGAAATAGATGCTGTAGGGCGTGCCCGCGGCAAAAACCCAAATATGGGCAGCAACGATGAACGCGAAAATACATTAAATCAATTACTTACAGAAATGGACGGTTTCGGATCGAACAGTGGAGTCATTATTCTGGCTGCAACCAACCGTGCCGACATTTTGGATAAGGCCTTGTTGCGTGCCGGTCGTTTCGATCGTCAGATACATGTGGATTTACCCGATGTACACGAACGCAAACAGATTTTCAACGTACACCTTCGTCCGATCAAAATCAACGAAACAGTGGATGTGAATTTCCTTGCCAAACAAACTCCGGGTTTTTCGGGAGCCGACATAGCCAATGTTTGTAACGAAGCAGCTTTGATAGCTGCCCGCAAAAACAAATCTTTTGTCGAAAAACAAGACTTTATGGATGCTGTCGACCGTATTGTGGGTGGACTTGAGAAGAAGACAAAAATAACAACCGTTGCCGAAAAGAAATCAATAGCCTATCACGAAGCCGGACATGCCACCATCAGCTGGATGACAGAACATGCCAATCCACTCGTAAAAGTAACCATTGTACCTCGTGGAGAAGCACTTGGAGCAGCATGGTATTTGCCCGAAGAGCGTCAGTTAACAAACAAAGATCATATTCTTGACGAAATGTGTTCAACATTAGGAGGGCGTGCTGCCGAGGAAGTTTTCCTGAAACAAATTTCGACAGGCGCCATCAACGATTTGGAACGTGTTACCAAACGTGCATATGCAATGGTAGCTTATTTCGGAATGAGCGAAAATATGCCCAATATGAGCTATTACGATTCATCGGGCAATTCTGATTATGGCTTTACAAAACCATACAGTGAGAAAACTGCAGAACTGATTGATGAAGAGGCAAAAAGAATTGTAGCACTAGAGTACGAACGTGCAAAACAAATTCTGACTGACAATGCCACCGGACATAATGCGTTGGCGGAATTGCTGATTGAACGTGAAGTGATTTTTGCCGAAGACCTTGAGAAAATATTTGGCAAACGACAGTGGACTTCACGCCAGGATGAGTTAATGGCTCAGAATGGAGGAACTGATATTCTGGACGAAACTCCAAAATTAGGGGCAGCTTCTACTCCTGAAATTAATTCCACAGTTGAAACAGCTGAAGACACTGAACAAAAAGAGACTACTACAACCGAATTGTAATTCTCAGTATGTCAGATCAATCAAGGATTGAAATATTAAATAAAATTGCAGCTATCCAAAAAAAAAGGGTGGCTGCAATTTCTGTTCATGAAACAAGCAACGACAGCGTTTACCATGCGGTTTTACCTGATATGGTCAGTTGTTTTCGATCCGAAATTGAAGCTATCAATGGTAAATGTATTGTTTGCAGCAGCGATGAAACCCTGATTCAGCATTTAAAAGAAATAATTTCGGAGAAGCAGCTTTCCTCAATATTTTGCATGGACAAAAAAATCCTGAACTTTCTTAAAAGCAAAGGCATCAATTGCAGCAACGAAGCCTCCGATTTTACAGAAATGCAGGCAGGAATTACTTCCTGCGAATTTCTGGTAGCTCGTACCGGAAGTGTGGTCGTAAGTTCGGCTGGCGATTCGGGACGCAGAATGAACGTCTTCCCGCCAATTCACCTTGTACTTGCCAATTCCAATCAGCTCGTTCAATTTCCCGAAGATGCACTCGTTGCAGTACAATCAAAATACAAAAACAACTTACCTTCGACAGTTACCACAATCACCGGCCCCAGCAGAACGGCTGATATTGAAAAAACACTTGTTCTTGGCGCTCACGGACCAAAAGAATTGGTCGTTTTCCTTTCATTAGTCTAAACTTTTGCTATCTTTGTGCATGTTTATTTCGAACGATGAACTATGATTTTCTTTCAAAATATTTGTTTTGGTAAATCGTTTTAATTCCCGAAGTTTTTTAATCATTCAACTAAGATCATATGAAAACCTTAAAAGTATCAGCTTCGCTTCTTATTCTTATTTCGTTAATGTTTTCGTGTAGCCCAATCTATAAATGTGGCGACCCAAAACCAACGAAAAAGTTATTTGTACCCAAAGCTTTCAAAGTTGTTATCAACGAACGCGATTCTTTATGTTCAACGCTGGCAATCAGAGAAAATAAAATTGCTGAACTCAATGCCGATGTAGCCGATTTGAATAAAAATATTTTGAATGCCGATATCAAATTCCGACAACTGGATCAACAATATAACGATTTGATGAATGCCAACTTATCGCAAACCGAACAATTCAACCTTACGCTCAAACAAAAATCGGACGAATTAACAAACAAGGAAAAGCAATTAAAGGAACGTGAAAGTGCTTTGAACGATATGCAAAAAGTAATTGCCCGCCAGGATTCTATCACGAACCGTTTGAATTCCATTTTGCGTGACGCATTGTTGGGCTTTAAGTCCGACGAACTTTCGGTAGAGATTAAAAACGGGAAAGTATACGTGTCAATGTCCGACAAATTGCTGTTTAAATCGGGAAGCGCCACTGTAGAAACAAAGGGCTCGGAAGCCATCAAGTTACTTGCCGAAGTGCTGAACAAAAATGCAGATATCGACATTCTTGTGGAAGGTCATACTGACAATATTCCGATTAAAACTGCATTGTATCAGGACAATTGGGACTTAAGTGTGGCCCGTTCTATTTCGATAGTTCGTATTTTGACGGACGATTATAAAATTGCACCGTTGCGCTTAACTGCCTCCGGAAAAGGCGAATTTACACCTCGCGCCTCGAATGCTACTGCCGAAGGAAGAGCATTAAATCGCCGCACTGAGATAATTTTATCGCCCAAGCTGGATGAAATTATGCAATTGCTTAAAGCAAACAAATAAATACACGACCTTATTTTAACTATATAATTTAAAATCACTTACGAAACAATCCGGCTCTCGCAGTACAGGTTTCACGTGGCATTATAATTTTTTTACGCATGAATAACTTTATTAAACGAACCCTGAGTGGAGCCTTTTTTATAGCTATTATTATCGGGTCGATACTACTCGACGCTTTTGTATTTGCAGCAATATTTGCAATAATAACAGGTTGGGCTGTGAAGGAATTTTACAAATTGGCAAATACGCAAGAAGATGTAGAAGTTAATTCATGGTTGGGGGTAGGTGGAGCTGTTCTGCTTTTTCTTACCTCATTTTTACATGCCGCTGATGTTATAAGGTATCCTGTATTCTCGTTTTATGGCTTTTATATTGTTGTGGTCTTCATCTCTGAATTGTACTTAAAAAAGAAAAATCCAATCCACAATTGGGCTTACTTTATTATGGGACAGGTATTCATCGCTTTACCTTTTTCTCTGCTTAATTTCATTGCTTTTATCGATGCCGATCAATACAAACCGATGATTTTACTTGCCGTTTTCATAACCATTTGGGTGAATGACACCGGCGCTTATCTTTTTGGTATCACCTTTGGTAAACATCGGCTCTTCGAACGCATTTCTCCTAAAAAATCTTGGGAAGGATTTTTTGGTGGTGCATTGGCCGCTCTGGCTTCTAGTTATGTTTTTTCCTTGTTTATTCCCGAAATATCGCTGACTGAATGGTTAATATTTTCGGAAATAATCGTCATTTTCGGAACTTTTGGCGATTTAATCGAATCACTTATGAAACGAACCTTACAAGTAAAAGATTCTGGCACAGCCATTCCTGGACATGGAGGTCTGCTTGATCGTTTTGACAGCATGCTGTTAGCGGCACCGGTTATTTTTATTTATCTGAGTTTTCTTTTCTGATGAATGAATTTTCAAAATCAAAATATAGAATTTAAAAAATACAATAATTGCCATGAATACAGAATTTGACGAAATACGTTGCTATAACAACGATGAAATTCCCGATGCTCTGGAACGACTCAGCCAGGAGAAACAGTTTATGAAGGTGCTCAGCACCGTCTATCCTTTATTACCAAAAGATGTGATAAAGCAAAGACTGAAAGGGTTTAAAACAAATTATGAGTTCCAGAAAACGCTCGTTTATCCTTTTTTGCAAAACCTGGAAGCCAATCTCACCAAGGGCATCGACATTTTAGGTTTAAACAACATTGATACATCAAAACCATATCTTTATATTTCCAATCACCGGGATATTATTCTCGATTCGGCATTTCTGTGTGCAAAATTAATAGAGAAAGAGATGGATACAGTAGAAATTGCCATTGGCAACAATCTGCTTATTTTTCCCTGGATCGAAGAGTTGGTACGCGTCAATAAGAGTTTTGTGGTAAAACGCGGATTAAGCCCCCGACAAAACCTTGAAAGTTCGAAGCTTCTCTCCGCTTATATTGCATACACCATCAACGAAAAGCAGCAATCCATCTGGTTAGCACAACGTGAAGGTCGCGCCAAGGATGCCAATGACCGCACGCAGGAAAGTTTGCTCAAAATGCTCAACATGAGTGGCAATGAAGATTTTGCCACCAACCTTTCGCGTTTAAATATTTGCCCTTTGAGCATTTCTTACGAATACGATCCCTGCGATTTTCTGAAAGCCAAAGAGTTTCAGCAGAAACGCGACAATCCGGATTTTAAAAAACAGGATATGGATGATTTAGTGAATATGCAAACCGGAGTGATGGGCTATAAAGGAAAAATCGTATATGCTCTTACCGGCGATATCAATAAAGAACTTGCTGATATGACAGCATCTACTAAAAACAAGAATGAACTGATTACCCTGACTGCTGAGCTTATCGACCGCAGAATTCACTCCAACTACAGCATCTATACTGTAAATAAAGTAGCTTATGATCTTTTGAACGGAACTGAACGTTTCCAAAAGGAATATACAATAATGGAAAAACTTGATTTTGAATCATATATCGAAAAGCAAATTCTGAAAATTGATCTTGAAAACAAAGATCATGATTTTCTAACAAAGAAAATTCTCGAAATGTATGCAAATCCACTGATCAATTATCTTCAGGCGAAATAAAATTCTAACAAAAACGTCCGGAGCATTATTCGGACGTTTTTTTTGTGTTGCAAATATGACTTGTGTGTTTTCAAGTTATTTCGTTAACTATCAGTATTTCAATACAGAATTGCAGGCAATCAATGAGTACAAGTTTAGTTTTCTACTTCCTGAATATTCGCAGTTTTATATCTGTTTTAATAATAGAAGAATTATTGTTATTTTCGCACCACTTTGGGAGGAAATGATATCGTTGGAAGTAAAGTTATGAAGAAAAAAATTGTTTTTATTATTAATCCGATTTCGGGAACAATAAAAAAGAATGAAATCCCTGTAATGATCAGGGAAGAAATTGATACAGATCAATTTGATATTGAAGTATTATTTACTGAATATCGCGGACATGGATGTGAACTTGCACGGATCTATATTGATAAAGGTTATGACTACATTGTGGCCGTTGGAGGAGATGGAACAGTAAATGAAGTAGCGCGTGAATTAATTCATTCAACAGCTTCGCTGGGTATTGTACCCATTGGTTCGGGGAACGGACTTGCCCGACATTTAAATATCCCCATGAGCCCGCGCAAAGCAATAGCACAACTCAACCATTCCGAAAGCATTCTCATGGATTATGGCATTGTAAATCAGCAACCTTTCTTTTGTACTTGCGGCACCGGCTTCGATGCCTACGTAAGCACCGAATTTGCCAAAGGGAAAAGTCGGGGCATTATGTCATATATCGAAAAAATGATTACCGGCTACTTCAATTACAAATCACAAAACTATCATTTGGTGGGCGAAGGCATTGATCTGAAAACGAAAGCTTTCGTAATGACATTTGCCAATGCCTCGCAATGGGGAAACAATGCATACATAGCCCCGCAAGCCAGTGTACAGGACGGAAAAATAGATATTTCAATCATGAGTCGATTTCCCGTTATTGCCATCCCTACGCTGGCACTGCAACTTTTCACAAAAACAATCGACAATGATATATTTATGACCACTTTGCGCGCCAACGAAGTTACCTTGTATCGCGAAGAGTCAGGACCCTTTCATTACGATGGAGAACCGTACGAAGAGGGAAAAGAAATTCACATCAAGTTGGTGTCAGATGGGTTGAAAGTGTTAGTAAAAAAAAGATTCTGAGCCTTACCAAAAACATCTCATCTCATTTAAGTTTCAATTTTTCCTCCACAAAATGCCGAACCAGATTCACTGTTCCTTCAATGCCAAGTGCCGAAGTATTGATGCATAAGTGGTAAGACTCTGCCCCTCCCCACACTTTGTTGCTGTAGAAATTGTAATAGCCCGAGCGTTTTTTATCTACTTTTTCAATCAATTCTGCTGCTTTTTCGGCAGTAAGCTTCTGCTTTTGCATTACGCGCTGGATACGATCTAATGGATCGGCCGAGATAAAAATATTTACAATACGTTCATTGTCACGCAATATATAATCGGCGCAACGACCAACAAATAAACATGATTTTTTTTCGGCCAGTTCGCGAATCACATCGCTCTGAATTTTAAACAAAGTTTCATTACTTAAATAGTTAGCTGCATAAACTTCGTTATTCACGCTACTGTGCATGCTGAAAATACCATGAATCATGCTGCGTCCCGTTTTTTCATCCATTTTTTCAAAAAAGCCCTTTCCCAAACCACTTTTCTCCGAAGCCATCTGTATCAGTTCCTTGTCGTAAAACTCAATGTTCAGCGCCGAAGCTAAAAGTAGCCCTACTTCGTGGCCTCCACTTCCTAACTGTCGGCCAATGTTGATTACAAAATTTTCATTCATACTGTATTGGATTGATATAAAGTTCAATGTAAAGCAAAATTATTCCTGTTTTTTAAATGAGCGGAATTGCGAAATAAGCATAAATGCTGCTACAATAGTAGAAGCGAAATCGGCCACAGGCATACTGTACCAAATTCCCTTTACACCAAAAAACAAAGGAAGAATCAAAAGAGCCGGCAATAAGAATATTAATTGTCGTGTAAGTGAAAGAAAAATGGCTTTCCGAGCCATACCAATGCTCTGAAAAAAATTACTTGTCACCATTTGAAAGCCGATCAACGGAAAGAACAAAAGCACGATCCGTAAACCTTCTACCGAGCGATCAATCAACTCTTTATCGTCGGTAAAAGCAGAAGCCACAGCGTGAGGAAAAAGTTCTCCGATAACGAACCCAATAATCACCACCACAGTAGCCATAAATATGGTTTTCTTGAGCACTTCGCTCACCCTGGCATATTGGCCGGCTCCATAGTTGTATCCGGCAATGGGTTGCATGCCCTGATTGAATCCCATCACTATCATTGCGAAAAAGAAAATTACTCGGTTCACAATGCCATAAGCTCCCACGGCGAGATCCCCTCCGTAACGAATAAGCCCTTGATTAATAATAACAACAATAACACACGAAGCCGCATTCATCAGAAATGGAGACATACCTATTGAAAGTATATCGGCCACTATTTTTCGTTGTAATTTAAAAAACTCTTTTCTGAAATGTATAAACTGGTTCTTATTACTGAAAATCTTAATTTGCCAAATAAGCATTATCGTCTGAGCAATAACAGTGGCAAAGGCACTTCCCTGAATTCCCCATTTAAAACCAAAGATAAACAATGGATTCAATACCAAATTAATCAGTACCGAAAACAAAGTAGCATACATTGATTTCTGAGGACTCCCGCTGGATCGTAACAATGCGTTAAGCCCCATGTATAAGTGAGTGATTACATTTCCGAGCAGAATAACCACCATATATTCATGAGCATATGGAAGTGTGGCTTCGCTGGCCCCGAAAAAATAAAGAATGGGATCGAGAAATGACAACACAACCACTGTGAAGGAAATTCCGACAATAATATTGAGAAGAAAAACATTGCCGAGGATTTTGTTCGAAGTTTCGTAGTCCTTCTGTCCAAGCCGCATCGACATAAGCGCCGCACCACCAGCACCCACCAACGACCCGAAAGCTGCCGCCAGATTCATAAGCGGAAACGTAAGCGCCAAACCCGAAATAGCAAGTGGACCAACCCCATGACCAATAAAAATGCTGTCGGTAATATGGTATATCGACGAAGCCGTCATGGCTATTATGGCAGGAATTGCATATTGCATAAGCAGTTTCCCTATATTTTCAGTACCCAACGCAATGGGTGAACTCTTCTGTTCCATTTGTTTTGTTTTTTTAAATATACCGGGTGCAAAGGTACTAAAAAAATGTCGCCATCGAATATTTTTCGGTTTGTTTATATATGAAGTAGAGCCTTGTGGATTACTTATTTTACTGATTTATAACCAATAAATTCTCATTCAACACTTAATTGATAAAAAATTATTATTTTTGCAAAAATGGTTCCAACAAACATTTAGTCAGAAGCATGTTAACCTACTTATCAGGATTTATCAAATCATTCATTTACTATCTCATCGTTGCGCGTCAGTTAAAACACCAGCGGAAATTCATGGCGCTTGAGCTCAAGCCCCTGCTTGATAATGCTGAAAACTGCAACGATGGCAGCATGGATGCTGATGATTTCAAAAAAATAAATTTATATGGACTGTCCATTCCAGCGGTGTTGGGAGAAGCTTTTTGTACTTTGAGAGCTGAGTCAATGTCAGGGAAAGAAAGATTGTCGGTGACATATCTGGGTGGAATCACCGGTTTGTTCGACGATTTATTCGACCGCAAAAACCTATCTCCCGACTATATCTATCAATTACTTCAGCATCCTTCTGAAAATAACGCCTCTAATGTGAATGAAAAACTGTTAGTGAAATTATACACCCTTGGACTCGAAAATTCAGATAAAGCGGAACTGATTAAAGCCTATGCCGTGAAAGTTTATGAAGCTCAGTTAATGAGTCTTCAGCAAAACGCCCCGGGATTAACGCAGGACGAGATCAAGCAGATTACTTTTGAAAAAGGAGGAGTTTCTATGCCTCTATACCGTTGTGGCTTTGCTGGCGAAATCTCTGCAAATGAATACAACCTAATCTATCATTTGGGTGCAATAGGGCAACTTGAGAATGATATTTTCGATGTCTACAAAGATTATCAGGCAGGAGTACAAACACTTGCTACCGTCGCAACAGACATCGTTCAGCTCAGACAAATCTACAAAGACCAGTTAAAAAAGATTTTCGAGCTATTGGAATATACCGCATTTCCTTCTGAAAACAAAAAAAAATTCCGACATTTTGTAGGTTTGGTAACAGGAAGCGGTTTGGTTTGTCTAGATCAACTAAAACGCATCTCAAAACAGACAGAAGGAGTATTTATGCCGGGTAAGTATAGTCGAAAAGACCTGATTTGCGATATGCAACGTCCGTTCAACATCTTCAAAGTGTTGCATTATGCAGCAATTTACGCTAAAAAGTAGTACTTTTGTAGGCTGCATCCAAATTGTTCACCATGTAAAAATGTGAACTTTCAATTTTCAACGATCAAAACAACTCAAATGGCTAAAAGTAAAAAACCACATCCTGTTCTTACCAACATTACAATCACCGATATAGCTGCCGAAGGAAAAGCCATAGCCAAAGTCAACGATATAGTTGTCTTTGTGCCTTTTGTTGTTCCGGGCGATGTGGTCGACTTACAGGTGACTCGCAAAAAAAGTCACTTTATGGAAGCACGTCCTATTCATTTTCATAGTTTTTCGGAAAAACGCACCGAAGCTGTATGCGAACATTATGGCATTTGCGGTGGATGTAAATGGCAGATTTTGCCTTATGCCGAACAAATCAGATACAAACAAAAGCAGGTGATGGACCATCTGACCCGGATCGGAAAAATAAATTTACCCGAAATTACAGCTATACTTGGCGCCCGAAAAACCGAATTTTACCGCAATAAACTGGAGTTCACCTTTTCGAATAAGCGCTGGCGTACAAACGAAGAAATTGCCGATGGAAAAGTATTTGACACCATGAATGCTGTAGGATTTCACATTCCCGGTCAATTCGACAAAGTACTAGACATCAACAAATGCTGGTTGCAAACCGACGATTCTAATGAAATAAGAAATGAAGTGCGTCGTTACGCCATAGAAAAAGAACTTACTTTTTTCGATCTTCGTTCGCAGGAGGGTTTCCTTCGCACCATGATGGTACGCACATCTTCTACCGGCGAATTAATGGTGATAATGATCTTCTTTTACGAAGACAAAGATGCTCAAAATGCACTTTTACAACATATTGCCGATAAGTTTCCACAAATAACATCATTACTGTATGTTATTAATTCTAAAGCCAACGACACAATTACCGACCAGGAAATACTGTTATTCAAAGGCGCCGAATGTATATATGAAGAAATGGAAGGGCTTCAATTCAAAATTGGTCCCAAATCGTTTTATCAAACCAATTCGGAACAGGCCTACGAGTTGTATAAAATAGTCCGTAACCTGGCCGGGCTTACCGGAAAAGAGCTGGTTTACGACCTCTACACCGGTACAGGCACCATTGCTAACTTTGTGGCACATCAAGCCCGCCTTGTAGTGGGCATCGAGTATGTGCCCGAGGCCATCGAAGATGCTATACTCAACTCGCAACTGAATAATATCGACAATACTTTGTTCTTTGCAGGGGATATGAAAGATATTCTGAATGCCGCTTTCATCGAAAAAAACGGTAAACCAGATGTAATTATTACAGATCCGCCACGTGCCGGAATGCACGAAGATGTAATTAACGCCATTTTACTTGCTGCGCCAGAACGTATTGTATATGTGAGCTGTAATCCGGCCACACAGGCCCGCGATTTAAGTTTGCTCGACACTGCTTATCAAGTTGTGGCTGTTCAGCCCGTGGACATGTTTCCACATACACATCATGTCGAAAATGTGGTATTATTAACAAGAAGATAAACTCAAAATCACAATAACTTATTTCAAAAAAAAGAAGCTTTTGAAGTTGTGTCTTTCGTAAATCCTGAAAATAAATAAAATTCCATTTTCAGGTTGAATTTTATACAGATGCCGGTAAATGAAACCATATTTAACTTTACACAGTTAACAGTATATCAGCAAATTACATTTTTGAATTTCAAAAAACAAAATGATTAGTTGGCTGTAGGTTTTTTTTTCCGTTATTTTGTCGCGATTTTGAAATAAAACATAGATGAAAAACAAATATTTATGGGAGTAGAAATAAAAGAGGTTCAGTCAAAAAAAGAATTGAAAAAGTTCATTCGTTTTGGTATCGATTTATATAAAGATTGTGAGTTTGCAGCTCCACCTTTGATGATGGACGATACGCTCAACCTCACAAAAGGAAGTAATCCGGCACTTGAGTTTTGCAAAACTGCTTTCTTTTTAGCATATAAAAACGATAAAATTGTCGGTCGTATTGCGGGAATTATAAATCCGGAATCCAATAAAATATGGAACGAAAAGAACGCTCGTTTTGGATGGCTCGACTTTATTGACGATGCAGAAGTGGTGGATGCATTATTTGGCGCTGCCGAGCAATGGGCAAAAGCCAAAGGTATGACTGCCATTCACGGTCCATTGGGTTTCACTGATTTTGATCATGAGGGTACGCTCATCGAAGGCTATGATAAACTGGGAACGCTGGCCACTATCTACAATTACCCCTATTATCCCAAACATATCGAACGAAACGGTTACATAAAAGACATCGACTGGAATGAATATCTGATTACAGTACCCGAAGTTTTTCCCGAAAAATACTTTCGTATTGCCGAAATTGTTAAACAAAAATTCAATGTAAGTTCCAAGCAATTCAAGTCGCGCAAAGAAGTGATCGACAATTACGCCCATAAAATTTTTGATTTACTCAATTTATGCTATTCGCATTTGTATGGTTTTACCAAACTGAACGAAAAGCAAATCCATTTTTACATCAAATTGTATTTCAGCTTTTTCCGACTGGATACCATCTCGATTGTTGTCGACGAGAAAGATGATGTAGTGGGCCTGGGTATTGCCATGCCGAGCTTTACAAAAGCGCTTCAAAAAGCCAAAGGCAACCTTTTCCCCTTTGGATGGTTTTATATGCTGAGAGCATTGAAGAAAAACGATTTGATTGATTTGTACCTGATAGCGGTTCATCCCGACTACCAAAGCAAGGGATTGACATCAGTTATTTTTGCCGACATCATGCCCAATGCAGCAAAAAACGGTTATAAATTCGCCGAGTCGAATCCCGAACTCGAAACCAATACCCGCATGTCTTCACAATGGGGTAGTTTCGAATATGTAAACCACAAAAAGAGAAGGGTTTACATAAAACACATTTAAGATTTGTGACAGCCTGATGATTTTTAAAACAGCTTTGAGACTTAAACAATCTTTGTTTTTTAGATTTTAAATTTAAAAATAATGACACGTAAATTTGATTTTTTGGTCATTGGAAGCGGAATGGCGGGTATAAGTTTTGCCCTGAAAGCCGCACCTTATGGCAAAGTAGCCTTGTTGTGCAAAACCACGCTCGAAGAGTCGAATACTTCGTATGCGCAGGGCGGTATTGCTGCCGTGACTTATGAGCCTGACAGTTTTGAAAAACACATTCAGGACACACTGATTGCGGGGGATGGACACTGCAACCTGGCAGCGGTGGAAAAAGTAATCCGTGAAGCTCCGGATCAAATCAAAGCATTGCTCAGTTGGGGAGTCGATTTTGATAGAACGGACGACGGAAAATTTGATTTACACCGCGAAGGAGGACATTCCGAACACCGCATTCTGCATCACAAAGATAATACAGGCTTCGAGATTCAACAAAGCATGGTTCGGGAGGTAAAAAATCATCCCAACATTGAGATATTTGAAAATTATTTCGCCATCGAAATTCTGACGCAACACCACTTGGGCGAAGTTGTCACTCAGCATACACCTAATATCGAATGTTACGGCGCTTATGTGCTGAATCAGCAAACCAATCATATTCATACTTTTCTGGCAAAAACAACTTTGTTGGCTACCGGTGGCATTGGAACCGTGTATGCAACCACCACCAATCCCGGCATAGCTACAGGCGATGGCATTGCCATGGCTCAACGTGCACGCGCCGTGATTGCCGACATGGAGTTTGTACAGTTTCATCCTACAGGTTTGTACCAGCCGGGAGCACGCCCTACTTATCTTATCACTGAAGCCATTCGCGGCTATGGCGCCGTATTGCGCTGCAAAGATGGACGGGAATTTATGCAAAAGTACGATGAACGAGGTTCACTTGCACCTCGTGATATTGTGGCGCGCGCCATCGATAACGAAATGAAGATACGCGGTCATGAATTTGTATACCTTGATGTAACTCACAAAGATGCGGAAGAAACAAAAAAGCATTTTCCCAATATTTATAAAAAATGTTTAGAACTGGGCATTGATATCACAAAAGATATGATTCCGGTGTCGCCTATCCAACATTATCTGTGTGGTGGCATAGTTGTTGATTTAAATGCACGGACGTCCATCAATTATTTGTATGCTGCCGGAGAATGTACATGCACAGGATTACATGGTGCGAATCGTTTGGCATCCAATTCCTTGCTCGAAGCCATTGTATATGCCGATTCTGCCGTAAAAGATGCAGTAAAACACATTGGAACAATCGAATTTAATGAGTTTATACCCGAGTGGAACGATGAAGGAACTAAACTTCCGGAGGAAATGGTATTGATCACCCAAAGTTTTCGCGAAGTGGAGCAAATAATGAATGCTTATGTCGGAATTGTACGTTCGAACCTTCGGTTGAAGCGCGCCATGAACCGATTAGAAATACTTTTTCGCGAAACCGAAGATTTATTCGATCGATCGGTCGTTTCGCGCGAAATATGTGAATTGCGTAATGTTATTAGCGTAGCTTATCTGATTATTAAACATGCACTTCGCCGCAAAGAAAGCCGTGGGTTACATTACACGATTGACTATCCGAAATTGATGCGACACGAGTCCTGAAAATATTAAAACCGTTATGAAACGTATCTTTGCAGTTTTACTCTTTAGTTTAGCGATCTATATCTGTGTTTTTGCCGATGGCAAAAATCCGGGCGATCCCCGTACGGCGGTGGTGAAAACTGAAAGTAGCTGGAACAAACAGGACAACGATATAGCTACCGGCACTAATGTTCAGACAATTGCCGATGGCATTACCTATTCCACCACTGCCGAAGGCATATTCATTGTGCTACCCAAAGCCACGAGCAACGTAAAGCTCTTGGCGCTTACCGGCGAGGTAGTGTGGAGTGGAAATCTGGTGCAGGGACGTTTCTTTATCCCTACACGTCAAGGGATTTATTTTCTGCGTATTAACAACAAAAGCTATAAAGTGATTTGTAAATAAATCAACTCTTGAACTGAGCGTTGGTTTGCTAATTATGTGCTTAACCATCTTCCTTTTCTTAAATGACAAATGCTACACCCGATAGCTATCGGGATAAATGGTAATTACTTAAATGCATCATTTGTTGTTTTTTTATTTTTATTCTTATATCTTTGTCCATTATTTTTTAATAAAAAAAACGACTATGATCAAACATATTGTATTTTTTGGCCTTGCTGAAACCGCCGAAGGTAAAACAAAAGCTGAAAATGCTGCTTTCATTAAGGCAGAACTTGAGCAACTGAAACAATTGATTCCCGAAATAGTAAAAATTGAAGTAGGCATTCAACATCCCGATGCTCCTGTCGGTGATTTTGATATCGCTCTTTATTCCGAATTTAAAACTATGGCCGATCTTGATACTTATCAGGTGCACCCCGAACACAAAAGGGTGGCTGCCTACATTGGAAAAGTACGCACAACAAGAGCAGCCGTAGATTACGAAGGATAGTGTATTGTTTATATAAATCTGTTGGGCTATGTGGAAAGATTTCTTTTATTTTTCCCGGGGGCAACGTACAGGTATTGTTATTCTTATAGGATTGATTTTGTGTACGGTTGCACTAAATTTTCTACTTCCTTTATTTTATTCTAAAAAAGTACCTGATGGCACTCTTTTTTTGAACGAAGCCCGCGACTTCCAGCGATCCATGGTTTCGCGCGACAGCCTGCGACAAATAGCATGGGAGCAGAAATACAAAAAAGAATATGGTCAGAAGTACTTTCGTCAAAGCAAATCCAACTCCTACTCGCTCTTCAACTTCGATCCGAACAAAGCCGATTCGGCAACACTCACACATCTTGGCCTTCAACATTATATTGCGTCTAATATTCTAAAGTTCAGAAGCAAAGGAGGGATTTTCAAAACAAAGGAAAGCTTTTCCAAAGTGTATGGATTGACTCCGGCTAAGTTCAGCGAGCTTGAGCCTTACATTACTATCATCCCTGCCTCCGAACTCACTAAAAAAGATACACTTCGAGCGCTAACCAGAGCCGAAATCACCCAAGTGATCGTCGACTTAAATTCAGCCGACACCACCGAATTAATGAAAGTAGTAGGCATCGGACGGTTTTATGCCAAAGGGATAGTGCGTTTCCGACAGCAAACCGGAGGATTTGTAAACATTGATCAACTGCGCGAACTTTATGGCATGACCGATCAGAATTTCAATAAAATAAGTCCGTTTTGCCAAATCAACACTGCATTGATACAAAAAATAAAGGTGAATACAGCCAGTGTGGAACGGCTCAATGTGCATCCTTATCTTGATTTTTATCAATCCAAAGCCATCTATGAACTTCGTCGGAAAAAAGGCAAACTCCAAAGCATTCAGCAACTGAAAAACATTGACGAACTACCCTCCGAAGTGATTGCTAAAATAGAACCCTACCTGAGCTTTGAGTAAGCGCAGATAAAATTAGCTAAAAATGTGGAGGTTAAATCAATTTGAAAACGTAAAAATTTAAAAAAAAAGGAAATTGCGAATCAGTAAGCAACTTCCTTTTCTTTTTGCAGTATAAAACAAAACAAAAATACTTCAATTTGCCATTTCTCAACTCTTGTACAACCAAGCGCGAAATGCTGCTCCACAAGCAGGATCTTCATTTGAAAAACCAAGATGGTTATTTCCGGATTCCTTTTTCAGATCTTCGGTTTGGGCTAATTCTGATTCTCTTTCAGCAACCTCATCTTTATTTATAATCTCAACATTTGTTTCGGATATTGCCTGACGCAACTCTGAACTTTGAAGGATCACAACATCCGGATTGTATCTTCCATCGTAAAATGGACCCTTTACAATGGGTCGCATTGTAAATAATCCTGTATTTACTGTATTTCCCGACAAAACCAAATCCGTTGTTTTTCTATTGTACAGTTCTATCAACGAGATGATTGTGTTTTTATCGATCGACGAACTTTCTTTTATCATTTCATCCACTATATCGTTCAATGAGAGACTCTCATTCAACACAACCTGAGCAATGTATCGGTTCGGGTCGTAGAAGGATGGTTTATTTTCCGTTAAACGTATTTTAATAGTATTTTTCATAAACTTTATTTTTATAGTATGAATAATCAATGCGACGTATACAAATTACAAATTCTTATTTTTATTGAAACCATTATCATCACAGTATTTCATCTGACTTTCGCCCCACAATGAAATCATGCTACGACCGGATTAAATCAATGTTTCATTCTATTCAAATTATTACATTTGTAATGAAATTTACAACGAGCTGAAATTAATTCAGCTCGTTGTAACAGAGAAAGCAATTAATAAACAAACTCACCAATTAATTTAGTTGTGCCATACGAAACCCTTAATGTGTAGTTTCCGCTTTCCAATTCATCCAATGGGATGTAAAATTCGGTAGAAACAGTTGTATCCAATACATCTGTAGCTACAACAACACCGTTGGCATCTTCAATAGTAATATACGCAGTGCCTACCGAATATTTAAAGAAGATAGCCAATTCGCCATTCTCTACATCCATAGTTACCGGTATAACCGTTTTGGCTCTTGCAGGAGCTCTTAATGTGCCTAAGGTAACTGTGCCAGGATCTGAGTCATCTCTTCTCAGCGGAAAATCCGCAAACACAAACTGCGATGCCGCTAACAAGAAAAATAAGAGAAGTGAACCTAAATACTTAACGTTAATTTTTTTCATAAAAAAATGAGATTACATTGTTTGACCTAATGAGAATATAAAAATGAGATTTTTGTAGTTGCTAAATTATATACTATTGAAGCGACATCCAAATTTTAGGTCAAAAAAAAGTAAGACAAGTCCATTTTTCATCTAGCTGATTATCTGTAGTTTAAAATATGACAAGAAAAAATTATTAGGACAAACTTTTTTTAACTATAAAAAACAGGCGAAAAATGGCCTAATTTGAGCAGACTGTTTCAGAATTTGTTCAAAAAGTGAAAAGGGGGAAGGAAGGAAGGAAAACACGAAAATAACGCTGAAATAAGCGAAGAGTCTGTTCGTATCATCCTATTTTTTGTTTGCTTTTTTACCTATTTTAGAACTATATTCCACCTTATCCCAACCATCTCCCGAGGAGAGGGAGAAAGAGGCAGATCATCCGTCAGCGTGAATCGGCGGGTAATATGACCTTCATTTAATTTGAATTTTGCGTTTATACTTTTGTGCAGAATTAATTCTACTTTGACTGATTAAAATTCAAGATTTTCATAAAACTCGATATCCTGCGTTTTTATTTATAAATGAATATCCGTTTCATTACCTACTTCTTTTGTACAAACTCTCTTTAAGGATCGACCTCGTCCGGTGAGTCAAAAAATGGAGTGAAGTAGGCGTAGAAAACTTTTCTGTTTGAGTCCCGACGTATTTCGTCGGGGCGAGTTTAAAAGTTTTCAGCCTACGAACGACTAATTTTTTGAGCGAAGCGGGCGCAGTCAAACACTTTATTCCTTTTTCCCTCTCCTGTTGGAGAGGGTGTCCGAAGGACAGGTGAGGTGTTTTTTTGCTTACTTTTTTGTGTTAAGACAAAAAAGTAAGTGGGGTTTTAGGGGCAAAGCCCCTGTTGTATTGAAGTCTAAAGCTTTAGGCAATTTATCGGATAATCATTTATTTATAATAGAGACAAGATTTACAGGATGAACAGGTCAAAATACCAGAAATAAAATATGTAAATCCTGTAAATTCTGTCTGAAAAATAATCTGTCAAAGTAGAATTAATTTTTCAGATAAACACGAACCGGATAGTTGCCCCCTTTCTTGTTCCGTCTCCTTATAGTGAGCCTGCAGCAGACAGGAGTGAGCTCTGAGACATGCGAAACCAAGAGGTTTTATAAATTCAGAACTTTCAGAAAAGAATACTATTTATCGGCTAATTCGGAAAGCTTTTGAGGCAAATCGCGTGTACTGGCAATATTCATTTTCAGCGCTATTCTTTGTTTCATTTTATAAAGGCTCACCGGCTGACTATCGAGGATAAGTGCAATTTCGGAGTTCGGTAAACCCAACAAAAACAAACAGCACCAAATAAGCTCCTTGTAGGTAAGTTCAGGGTAACGGGTTTCCAAATTGCTGAACAAATGATTAAACGTTTTGTCCATCAACCGGGCAAAAGCAGGTCGGTCGTCCAAATGAAGACTGGCACGGTACATTTCCTTGTCCATTTCCTGACGCTCCTTGATGGATGATTTTTTGTAGACAGTCGTTTGGAGGGTACGGGTTTCTTCTATTTTCTGCATCAGGTTTTCGCGCAAGAGCTCCTGTTTGGAGGTGAGAATTTTTTCAACCTGTTTCAATTCTTCATCTTTCCCCCGGTTGCGGATTCTCAATCTGTACACTATAAACACGCTCAGCGTAGCAATAAGCGCAATGATAAAACCGGACAACAATAAGTACCGCCGGGTTTTGCCCACTTTGTTGGTGGTTTTATACAAATCCTCCAATACCGTCGATTTGGTTTGCGCTTCAATTTGGCGCACAGAATCGGTACAGTCCTGGTATTTTGTCATGTAAGCCGCCATTTGTTTAAAGTCGCCTTTTCCGTATTCGGTATTTACCAGAATGCGATAACAATCACGTTGAACAAAGAAGGTGGATGGATATTTTAATGAAGTAGTAGCATAATGTGCTGCTGAATCGTATTGCTGTATTTCAAAAAAAAGGTCTGCTAAAATAAAATTTCTAATCGCATAATAGTTACTTACGGCAGGATAGGTCAGACTTTTACGTAAATAATTTTGCGCAGCATCGTATTTCTTCGCCATAAAAAAATTGATGCCCATTTCCTGATAAGCCAGGCCATTGGACAAAGAATCTTTTGTAAAATGAAGCGCCTGGTTATAATACTTCTGTGCCGTTTTATACTCTTTTGTAAACCGATACACCCTGCCGGTATAAATAAGACTGTAACTTATTTCAATAGAATCGCCCGAACGGTTAAAGAAACTAATGGAGCTTTTGTACTTTTCGAGGGATGCTTTGTAATCCTTCTGGATAGCTGAAATATCTCCTATGTCGGAGTAAATTTTTCCCAGCAGCAAGTTTTCGTCAGTATTTTTCACTAAATCGATGGCTTTGAGATACAACACAGTGGCATCGTCGAACCGCTGATCCACTTTAAGGGTTTTCGCTTTGTAGAAATAACTTTTGGAAAGCTTTACATTTTCGTTGGTATGGAGGTAGTAACCCAAGGAGAAATCGATAAGAGAATCGGGTTTTAAGTCTGCTTTTGTTTTATCAAGCGCCTCGAAATAGAGCAACCCGTACAAGGCGCGATCGGCATCGGAAATAAAATTGGAAGGAACTATTTTTCGGAGAATGGACAATGCAGAATCCGGGTTGGTTTCGAGCGCATTTTCTGCATTTTTCAGGTCGTTAGGCAACAATGAGCAACCCACAAAGAAGACAAATAATATTGGAATTATCTTGTATACCGAAGCACGTATTAAACATATCTTACCCAAACCATTACTAAACCTCATACCCTGACTTTCTGAAAAAACCCATTTTATACGCAAATCTACAACTATTTATTTATAAATATTGTATTTTTTGCGACAACATTTTTAATATTACAAGTTAAATACACACAATTCTACGGAAACATATCAATGTAAAATCTATTAAAATTTCTTTCTTCGCGCAGAACAAACAGGACAGTCGAAACAGGGCTTAAGTTATTTATTTGCTGACAATTGAAGTTAAATACATTTCAGCAAAAAAACCTTTGTCGACAAAAACCAACAGAGGTTTCTTTATTTTTTCAAATAAAACGTGAATATACAGTATTTTTTCAAATGTAGCAATAAGAAATAAAAAATACTACATTCCAAAATCAAAAAAAAATTTCAAATGAATATTAATACCAAAATCAGATACTAAAAAAAAGAGCTAATTATTTGACATTTAACAAAAATAAAAAGAAAAGAACATTAACGCTTTATTAATGGGACATAATGTTATTCTTACAACTTAAATACCTTTTCTGCATTTTTAACAACATTATATAACGATAGTTTCTCCATCTTATTGTAAAGGTCAATGTCTGGGGGTAATTCAGCCGATTTCTGTTTATTATTTGAATTTTATTTGGCAATCTAATAGAATTGCGATTCGCTTCTCCTCATTCTCTCTTTATGAGCGGCAACAACTCTAAACTGCAAAAAAAAATTACGTTCCAAACAAGGACTTCTCAACCTGATTAAAGCTGTAGATTACTTCGTGTTCGAAAGTGGAAAAATCGTCGTTCACCGAATTGATAATATAAATTTTACCTGCCCCTGCATTTTCGGCCGCTTTTATTCCGGCTTTCGAGTCCTCGAAAATAACAAGATCGGCCGTGTTGAGCTGCAAACGTTCAGCTGCTCTTAAAAACAAATCAGGTTCGGGTTTTCCTTTTAGAGTGCCATCGTTGAACAATACCCATTGAGGACTGAACCAACGTTCCAAATGCATTTCGCGAAAATAGAACTCTACGTTGATAAAATCGGAAGAAGTAGCGATACAAAAGGGGATATTATTCAACTTGAGGTACTCAAACAATTCTTCAGCTCCTTCGGCAAAATGCAGATGATCGACAATTAGATCCTGATAAATCAGTTCTTTATCGATGCTGAATTCTTTTATCTCACTTTCCGTTAACTGACGGTCAAAGATTTCCCGCATAATGTCGGCATTGGATTTACCGTATATTTTCACCGATTTTTCTTCGTCGGTGAGCACAATGTTATGTTGTTCGAGAAATATGTCGAAAGCACGGTTGTGATATTGCGTATCCCACAAGAGCGTACCATTGAAATCGAAAACTACTCCTTTAAATTTCATGTGTAAATAATTGTTTTTAATAGGTCACATGGAACTCGCATTGAACATGGTCATTGGTTTAAACTGTTGTTTTAATGCTCGTTTCATGCTGTTGAATTTACAATTAAAGATGATTGCTATTTATTTTATTATCAGGTTTCTGAATTCCAAGGGCTTTCCTTCGCCCTGAAATCCGATGTATCCTTTCTGAACAGTCAGTCCGGTCACTTTGTTCTGCAACTCGCCATTGATATATACAATCAAGATTCCATTGTCACTTTCCACCCGCATCGTATTCCACTCTCCTAAAGGTTTTTCGTTGGATGGTTTCATTTTTGGAACAGTAGATTTAAGCGTATCCTTACATTCATTGGCCCAAAGTCCATTCATACAAATAATATCACCGGCCGCATCGACTTTTTGTTGAACCTGATAGCAAACCGGCCATATGGTATCGCCCGGTTGAATGTGTACAAGCACACCACTATTCCCGGGCGCTTTGGTCCAACGCCAGTCCACCGACAAGCGAAAGCGCTTGTGTGCTTTTTTGGTTCGAAGGTAGCCGCTTGTCAAGCCCGAAACGCTCAAGATTCCGTCTTTCATTTCGAAAAGAGCAGTTGCCGGAAGCGATTTATCCTTTAAAACATATACCCAATCGTTGACTGACGTTGATTCGAAAGTGGCTTTTGACTTTGTTGTCCTTGTTTTGCAAGCCACAACTCCCGAAAAACCGAACAAGATAAGCAATATTGACAATCTGACTTTCATTCTGTTGAATTTATTTTATTACATCCATCTGCTTTTCCCAAAATTAGAAAATAAAACCCACAAAAGAATGGGTTCGGTATAAATACTTATGAAAAAACAATTAGTGAATGTAATTTTGCAGATAAAACAGGAGAGTTTGTTTTTTTCAGAGCCAGGGGGATTAACTCCCCTAGCTCTGATGGAAAAAATTACTTATTGTGTCTACCTACCAAAGTTGACATTTATAAGTCATTTAACCAGAAAACAAAGACATACTATTTGCACAATGCTGCAAAATGGCTATCCACAAAGTGAGATTACAGGCGTTATAAATAAAAAAAATCAGTAGTCAGTCGTGAAATCTGCCACAATGCGGCTGTTTCCACAACCAGAAACCCAGAATTCAAAGTGGAAATACAGGGACTTGAAAACAATGAAGATGTCCGCAGCAATATCTCACGAAGCAACAAATGTTCTTATCGTCATACTGAATATTGCCGGTTCAGGGAATGTTGATTTCAAATAGAAAGTATTCAATGCGTTTCACAAAATCATTTCATAACATTTTTTTGTCCAACATTCAACACATCATAGTGGAAATGGCAGTATGGGCTTCGTTTTATATTATAACTTGATCGTAAAGAGAATTTCTGACAAATAGAGATCATCGGGTCAAAAAGAGAACAATGCTTCTTTCATTATTTCGCTTACAGTAGGATGAGGAAATACTACTTTCCGCATTTCTGTCAGCGTCATTTCCTGTTCAATAGCCATACAAGCTCCGTATATCATTTCGCTTGCAGGATTTCCGAGCAGGTGAACACCGATGACCTCGCCGTATTTCGCACCGATAAGCACTTTGCAAAGTCCCGATCCGCCCTCATTTTCAGCAACGAAACGTCCGGCATAGGCCATAGGTAGTTTTGCCACTTTAAAATCGATGCCTTTGGCACTGGCCGATGCTTCTGTTTCGCCAACACCTGCCACTTCGGGGTTTGTATACACTACGCCCGGAATGGCATTGTAATGCATAACATCATTACCGCCCGTAAGATTGTTCACCACCACCTCAGCTTCGCGACTTGCAGTATGTGCCAACAGCGAAAATCCGGTTACATCGCCTGCGGCAAAAACATTCGGCACATTGCTACACATTTTTTCGTCGGTTTTGATGCCTCCTTTGAATAATTCAACATTCATGTTTTCCAATCCGAAACCAGTTGTAGTTGCTCGCCGACCAACGCTTACCAATATCTTTTCGCCTTCAATGGTTTCTGTTTTTCCATCTTTTTCGAATATAACTTTATTGCCATCTATTTTAATCACTTTGGCATTCAGATGAAAATCAATTCCCTTTTTACTGTAAATTTCGCGTAGCATGGCCGAAATTTCAAAGTCATTGTTTCCCAAAATTTCAGGAAGCATCTCAATAACTGTTACTTTCGTGCCGATACTGTTATACAAACTTGCAAATTCCATCCCGATCACACCTCCACCAATGATGACCAAAGATGTTGGTTGTTCTTTAAGGTCGAGTATTTCGCGGTTGGTGAGAACAATATCACCCGCTTCGGTCAGCCCGGGAATGGGAGGAACAAAAGCTTCGGAACCTGTACAGATCAATATATTTTTGCCAAAATAGCTCTCGCCGGCACAAGTGACTTCAATTCCGTTGGAGTTGCGCCCCTGAATCATGGCTTCGCCGCGCACTACAGTCACCTTATGCAATTTCATTTTGGCTTCTACACCTGCAACCAGTTTACGAACCACTTTGTTTTTACGGGCAACAATTTTAGCATAATCGAAGCGGATATTATCGCCATAAACGCCGTATTTATCTCCGTGCAATGCATTATCGAATATTTTTGCACAATAAAGCATGGTTTTGGTCGGAATGCAACCTTCGTTGAGACAAACGCCCCCCATGGCTTTTTTTTCGAACAAAAGCACCGAAAGTCCTTTGTGCCCTGCACGTTCAGCAGCAACATATCCGGCAGGTCCACCACCAATTATAATTAAATCAAACATATGGTATTAAATTTAAATGTTCGTATTTTTGCGTGAGTTCAATTTAAGCATAACGCCCGAAGAGATAATTAGCCACATTCATTCTTTATCAGAACAAATGTGGCTATCATTATCAATATTAAAATGGATTGAGAACTTTTAGCAAACCGGATTGGGCTTGATCAGCTTAAAGAAATCGTTTCCTTTGTCGTCAACAAGAATAAATGCAGGGAAGTTTTCCACTTCAATTTTCCAGATAGCTTCCATTCCCAATTCAGGATATTCAAGGCATTCCACTTTTTTGATGCTGTTTTGCGCCAAGATAGCGGCCGGACCACCGATTGAACCTAAATAGAAACCACCGTATTTCTGACATGCGTCTGTTACCTGTTGTGTGCGATTTCCTTTGGCAATCATAATCATGCTGCCACCATTTGCCTGGAACAAATCAACATACGAATCCATTCGTCCGGCAGTTGTAGGGCCGAAAGAACCAGAAGCCATTCCTTTAGGAGTTTTGGCTGGACCTGCATAATAAATCGGGTGATCTTTCACATATTGAGGAAGCGGTTTGCCGGCATCCAACAATTCTTTCAGTTTCGCATGCGCAATATCGCGACCCACCACAATGGTTCCGCTCAACGACAAACGCGTTGAAACCGGATATTGTGATAATGTAGCCAGAATATCTTTCATAGGCATATTCAGGTCGATTTTTACCGCATTGCCTTCACCTTGCTGACGGTATTCTTCAGGGATATATTGACCCGGATTGTCTTCCATCTTTTCCACCCAAACACCATCTTTGTTGATGACACCTTTGATATTGCGATCGGCCGAGCAGGAAACTGCCATGCCCACAAAGCAAGATGCACCGTGGCGCGAAAGACGAATGATCCGGACATCGTGGGCAAAGTATTTGCCACCAAACTGAGCGCCAATGCCCGAAGTCTGAGCAGCTTTCAATACTTTTTGCTCCATTTCCACATCGCGGAAAGCCTGACCGAGTTCGTTGCCTTCGGTTGGCAATTCGTCGTAATATTTGGTAGAAGCTAATTTTACGGTTTTCATACAAGCATCGGCAGAAGTACCGCCAATCACAAAAGCAATGTGATAAGGAGGACAAGCAGCTGTACCCAATGTTTTCATTTTTTCAGTCAGGAATTTTTCCAGCGAAATTGGATTCAGCAAGGCTTTTGTTTCCTGAAACAAGTACGATTTATTGGCAGAGCCACCACCTTTGGCAATAAAAAGAAATTTGTACTCGTTGCCGTGATAAGCCACCAGGTCGATTTGTGCAGGAAGGTTAGTTCCGGTGTTCACTTCATCGTACATATTTAAAGCAGCATTCTGTGAGTAGCGCAGATTTTCTTCGGTATAAGTTTCGTAAATTCCTTTCGACAGCGCTTCTTCGTCGGTTCCGTTGGTCCAAACGTTGCTTCCCTTTTTGGCGTAAACGGTAGCAGTTCCCGTATCCTGACAGAAAGGTAGCACCCCTTTTGCCGAAATTTCGGCATTGCGAAGCATGGTTACAGCCACATATTTATCATTATCGCTGGCTTCGGGGTCAGCAAGGATAGCTGCCACTTGTTTTTGATGCTCAGGACGAAGCAAAAACGAACAATCGTGCATGGCAGCACGCGCTAATTTTGTAAGCGCTTCTGGTTCTACTTTAAGGATTTCCTGTCCTTCGAACTGCGACACCGAAACATGCTCTTTGGTTAGCAAATAATACTCGGTTTTGTCTTTTCCCATCGGGAATGGGTCTTGATACTTAAATTCTTTAGCCATGGTTCTATTAACTATTTATTCATTTACTATTTACAATTTTTGGAAGTACAAAGCTACTGAAATTTTTCTGTAAACGGGGTATTCTGCAGCTTTAAAAAACAAAAAAACGAGACATATTGTTTTCTCTGTTCAAGTCTGCTGCACACCATCCGAAGCAACAGAATCCCGGTTTTAATGTTCTAGGAAGCATTCCTAAAGTTCGGAAAATATATGGAGCGAGCGAAGCATTCCGAAGGTTCGAAATGTCTTTCGGAGGGTTTTGTCCCAATTTCCAAAGCGTGGGACGATACAATTCAGTGGATAAAAGCCTGAATTTCAATTAATTTTCACATCCTTCGGGCTGTTCTTCGATTAAAAAGTCTAAAACCTTCATTCTGAGCAGTCTTTAGCACACCTGCCCGAATCAGACACGAAGCGGCTGACACGATGAAATCTTTATAACTCAAGCGCGAGTTCCGCTTTTGGCGTAATACCCACTCCACTAAAATCTATATTTATCTGATTGGCAAAAAGACCAGGAATGAAGTAGACTGAAATCCGAAAAAAGCTTAGATCTTAGCCTTCATATCAATTTCAATCCTGAGCGTTTCGGTATCCCTTTGAATCATCAACAGAAGTGGTCGTTTGGACGGTTGCTCAAAATATGCCCTGACATGCGCCAAAGTTAGACCAAACACTTTCACAAAATTTATTTCATTGATCACATCTCCTTCCTTGAGACCAGCACGTTCACCCGGCGACCCTTTCCACACATTGATAATTTCGATCTGTGGAACAAAAGCCATGGCTTGCGCCACCTCCACTCCGGCGATATTGTAGGTAAACGGGTCTTTGAAATTTGAGTTGGGTTTAAAATAAAACTTTTCGTTGAAAGTATCGATAATAAGATTGAAGCGTGCCAAAAGCTGACTGCCAATGGTTCCATCCCTATCGGTATTATGAATGAGATCAGCTATAGCAGCCGAGTCGGGGAAAGCAACAATCGGATCTTTCACACAGAAATTAGCTATACAAATTTGCGGTACGCGGGCAAAAATCCCCGTTACTTCACCACTCAATCCCTGTCCGATGCGGCCATGGATAGATTTTTCCGGGATCGTAATTGCTTTGTTTGTAAGCGTCTGAAACCACGCATTAAGTTCGGCTCCGGTATCGATGAGCATTTTAATACTTCTACGCGCAGTATCGGTTTCCAACACCGAAAGATAAATATACATCTTTTGTTTTTCGATGGTCATAGGCATCACACCATAGCCTTTTGGTATTTCAAACGCATCTTTAGCGTATAACTTCAAACGACGTTTTGTATAGTCGATCTGGACGATATAGTCCTGAAAAAAATCGGCGCCGAGCAAACCGTTGATTTTTGTTCCGGTTTGTCGGGTCAGGTTAAAAACGTCATTCTGAAGCACAAAAATTGTTTTATTGGCGAGTTTGAATTTTTTAGACAAATACAAGGTGTTGGAATCGCTTATAAAAGCATTGATTTTAACCCCTTGCCCCAGGCCTTGCAAGTCGCGCACATAGCTGTAATTTAAATCAATACTATCGCCGGGAAGCAACTCAGTGATAATGGTATTTTTTACGCCGGTATCGAGAATGAAAGATAATTTGCTTGAAGTATTAATGCGTACCTGAAGAACAATATAACTTCCTACCATTTCGAAAGGAACGGATGCTACAGGTTTGTTATAAGCAACAGCAAAACAAACCAGTGAAGAAAAAATAAAAACAACGAGAAAAACTAACTTTCTCATAATATGTGATTTTCGACATGCGAAGATAATAAATTTTACAATTCACACACAACTTTTTTGATATAAAAATGGTTATTACAAGAGTGAATGTGATAAACCGACAATAAATTCCGTTCAAAATGACTCATCAAATTATATAAACAAAAATTTTTCTATTAAAAATGGAACAAAAAATCAAGAAAATGATTCTTTTAGCACAACGTGCCGAAGAAACGGAACACCTTGTGTACTTGCGACTGGCTGAGCTTTCGAAAGATAAAAACAATGCCGAAATCCTTCGTAAAATAGGATTACAAGAAAAAGGACATGCCATTTTTTGGCAAAATAAATCGGGCGAAGAAGTAAAACCTGATATGTGGCGTGTTTTCCGCATTGTATGGCTGGCTCGTTTACTGGGCTTGTCGTTTGTATTGAAGTTGATGGAAAAACGCGAAGGCACCGGCTCAAGAGCCTATGATCAGCTCGAATCGTATTTCCCCGAGGCCAAAGAATTTTCCAGAGTAGAACTCGAACACGAGAAAGCACTACTCGCGATGCTGGATGAAGAAGCATTGCGCTATGTGGGGTCCATTGTTTTGGGTCTCAACGATGCACTTGTTGAACTTACCGGCGCTCTGGCGGGCTTCACGCTTGCACTTAGCGACAATAAAATCATTTCGCTCGTAGGGCTGGTCACCGGAATTTCGGCGGCGCTATCGATGGCGGCTTCCGATTATTTATCGTCGAAAGCTGAGGGTGACCCGAAAGCCAAAAAGTCGGCAGCTTATACCGGCATTGCATATTTCTTTACTGTAATTTTGCTTATTCTACCTTTCCTCCTGATCACAAGCAAATTTATTGCATTGGGCATCACTTTAGCAACAGCTATTCTCATCATCTTTGTGTTCAACTATTACATCTCCATAGCCAAAGACCTGGATTTCAAAGCTCGATTTCTGGAAATGACCACCATTAGTATGGGAGTGGCTCTGTTTTCATTTTTCGTGGGTTATGCCCTCAAATATGTTCTCGGAGTAGATGCATAACGAAGATTATGGAATATTAATAGGAAACACCCGGAATCAACTTTTCGGGTGTTTTTATTGATGAAAGTTAATAATCAGATAAATATATAAAAAACCGCCTTCATTGAAACCAAAATACTTTACTTTTATCTTACCAAATGAATGAAGTCGTTATAATGCTATGAAAAAATTATTCGGGTTTGTGTTCCTCATCTTTTTTTGCAACACTGTTTTTGCGGCCACAAAACACTCGATAAGCGGTATGATAACAGACCACAGTACCGGCGAGAGCCTGATAGGTTCGAGCGTGATAGTGAATGAATTGCCGGGAACGGGTGCAACAACGAATGCGTACGGTTATTATTCACTCACTTTGCCCGAAGGAAAATATACGCTATTGGTTTCGTACATTGGATACAAAACCATCAGCGTTACAGTGAGTTTCACCGAAAATAAGCAAATTAACTTCAGGCTCGAACCAGATTCACGCCAGTTGAACGATGTTGAAATCATTGCTCAACGTAAAAACCACAACATCACCTCTACCGAAATGGGCGCAGAAAAAATGGGAGTAAAGGAAATTTCAAAAATCCCTGTACTTTTCGGCGAAGCCGATATTATGAAAACCCTAAAACTTACCCCAGGCATAAAATCTGTTGGCGAAGGAAATGGTGGAATGTATGTGCGCGGAGGCAATAATTCTCAGAATCTTATTTTGTTGGACGAAGCAACAGTGTATAATGCCGACCATTTATTAGGTTTCTTCTCCACCTTCAATAGCGACGCCATAAAAGACATACAGATGTTCAAAGGCACAGCACCTGCCGAATATGGCGGACGCACATCGTCGGTGCTGGATGTAAAAATGAACGAAGGGAACAATCAAAAATACCATATTGGTGGCGGCATTGGGCTTATTTCTTCACGTCTGAACATTGAAGGACCTGTGGTAGAGAACAAAAGTTCGTTCCTTATTACCGCCAGACGCACCTATGCCGATTTATTTCTTAAACTTTCGAAAGATGAACTCATCAATAACAATCAACTCTATTTCTACGATCTGAATGCAAAACTGAATTATAAAATCGACAACAAAAACCGGCTTTATCTTTCCGGCTATTTCGGTCGAGATGTATTTGAATTTCAGGACAGATTCGGAATCAATTGGGGGAACAGAACAGGGACAATCCGCTGGAACCACATTTGGAACGATCGGCTTTTCAGCAATACTTCCGTGATCTATTCCGACTTCGATTACAATGTAAATATTATGCAGGATGCAGGTTTCAGCCTTACCTCCATTATTAAAAACTGGAATTTGAAACAGGAATTTCAGTATTTTATCAACAGCAAAAACACACTCTCTTTTGGCCTCAATTCAATATATCACAACATAATACCCGGGCAACTTGAATTGTCGGAAGATAGCGATATATTGCCACTTGTGTTGCAAAAAAAACAGGCTACCGACAATGCTCTTTACGTCAGCAGCGCATGGAAACCAACTCACAACTTGAATATTAATTATGGTGTGCGTCTGTCCTTCTACCATCTTTTTGGTCCGGGCGAATTTTACACTTACAAGGACGGAGAAGTGAACAGCAGCACTACTTTCGGCAAGGGCGAAGTTGTACAAAGTTATTTTAATATTGAGCCTCGCTTAAATATTGCATGGATTCTTAACGACCGGAATTCAATAAAAACGAGCTATACACGCAACACACAGAACCTGCATTTAGTATCCAACTCCACCTCCACCATGCCCACCGACATCTGGATTTCGTCTAGCAACAACGTAAAACCTGAAATAAGCGATCAGCTATCGTTGGGGTATTTTCTTAATTTCCGGAAAGATAAATATCAGTTCAGCAGCGAAATATATTATCGGTGGATGCAAAATCAGATAGATCTGAAAAATGGAGCCGATATCAATGCCAACGATAAAATTGAAGGAGAATTACTTTTTGGTGTGGGGCGTGCTTATGGCCTTGAAGTGTTACTGAAAAAGAAAACAGGCAAACTCACCGGCTGGGTGGGATACACCTATTCGAGCACCGAAAGATTAATCGATGGAATAAATAATGAAAAATGGTATCCGGCAAAACAAGACATCAAACACGATATTTCGGTGGTGGGAATCTACGACATAAATAAAAAATGGTCGGTTTCTGCTTCATGGGTCTACAACACCGGCAATGCCGTTACATTTCCAAGCGGAAAGTACATAATCAATGGCAATGTAGAGTATTATTACACCGAACGAAACGGCTACCGAATGCCAGATTATCATCGGCTCGACATAGGCGCCACCCGAAATTTAAAAAAAACCAAACGATTTGAGAGCAGTCTGAACTTCTCGGTTTACAATGCCTATGGACACAAAAATCCGTTTTCGATCGATTTTCAGCAAGATGAAAACGATCCTGCAAAAACCGTTGCTATTAAAACTTATCTTTTTACTTATGTTCCGTCGATAACTTACAATTTTAAATTCTAAAAAAAACAATGATAAAATCAATTATAAACATCTGTATTTTTTCAGTTACTTTGCTTCTTACAATGGCATCGTGCACTGAAATAATTGAGATAAACACCATTTCGGCAGAACCACAGATCGTAGTGGAAGCAACCATCGGTTGGAATGAATCGCCGATAGTGCGGCTCACAAAAACAAATAATTTGGATGCAGGAGATGCCTTTCCGACCGTCGAAAATGCGGTTATAAACATAGAGGACAATCATGGCAAGGCCATCGTTTTAACTGAAACTTCACCCGGCTATTACACTTCTTCCTCCGACTTTGTAGGCGAAATCGGGCATACGTACACCTTGACAATAACCACAGGCACGAGAACGATCAGCGCGAGCTCCACTCTCCCTTCGTTGGTGAGGATCGACGATATCAGCATCATTAATTCTATCTATCCTGGTGGTGGAAGTCCGGTGGACAGCTTACAGGAAGCCCATTTTTACGAAATAAAAATTAAGTACAGCGACCCTGTCGAGACATTAAATTTCTATCGGTTCTTAGTACGTGTGAACACCAAAGTGGCCACCGGGAATAATATTGCTGACGACCGTTTGATCAATGGCAATACCACCGAAAGAAACCTTATTATGTACGATCCGGAACTAAAATCGGGCGATGTTTTCATTGTCGAAATGCAATGTATCGACAAGGCTGTTTATGAGTATTTCGAAAGTATGGGTAACGTGAATATGGGAGGAAACTCGTCAAGTCCGGCCAATCCTTATACGAATTTAAAGGGAGCAAAGCTTGGCTATTTTAGCGCCCACACCGTTGAACGCAGATATATCACCATCAAATAGTTGAGACCTTATCACTTAAATCATTGTCCTTCGTCAGTTCGGCCTCTCCTTTTCGATAATAATATATTAGACCAAATTGCTGACATTTGATAAGCTTTGAGTACGGTTTTTCATCTTTGAATTTCGTTTCTACCTGATTCCATATATCAAGAATAATGGCGTCGCCTTTTTCCCTGATCTTTACCAACTCTTCCCAGCTCCGATTGGTACTGTTCTGATGCAGTTTCTGTGTCGATTTATACTCGATAAAAACCTCATAATGAACCTGTACTTTTGCAATTGCCGGATTATAAATTGGCAAACCACCATTGCGTACACGTTCATTTTCGCCATCAATGATCGCTCTTCCCCATTGAATTAAAGCTGCCTCTGTGGTTAAATCAGGAACGATATGCACATTGGGGTCAAGGTGATAAAAAATCTTATGGTCTTTTTTTATATCACCGCGAATAACGGCAAGATTGAGCACCTGAATGAAATGCGAAATATAAATGCGCGCATTGTGCACAATTTGTTGGTAACGCTTATTAGCCGAAACCTGGTTATCAAGCATTTGCTTGTACTGACTCAATTGCTTCTCAAAAATTCCCAGATAAGTTTTAGCCTCATGAATGGTTTTATATGTCAAAACCTGTTCATTAAAAACTTGTTTTTCGGACTGCTGTATGGCCGCTCGTAATGCGCGCAAACGAGATTGATCTGTATTGGGAAGTCTTCGATAAGGCATAAAAATACAATTTACTGAGTTTTTAATCAAAAAATTGTTTGTTGCCCGCAAAGATATTAAATTATTCGTTTCTTGACATCAATTTTTCGGCTAATTTTCTCAATTCTTGCTTTTTATTGTCCGCAACTGATATTTTCTCAAGATTTGCGATGGCCTTTTCATAAAAATAGCACAACTTATCTTCGCATATTTTTCTTACACCCAGTTGGCTGTACATCAAGGTAACAGAATTAATCTTTTGCTCATCCCCAAGCGTTTTACTTTCCAAAAAACCATTTAACCGGATTTTATCCTCACCTTCAGCACGTTCCAATGCCTGAATCAAAAGGTAAGTTTTCTTATTGCAAAGGATATCTCCACCGATCTTTTTTCCGAAAGTAGCCTCATCGCCATACACATCGAGCAAGTCATCCTTCAACTGGAATGCCAGACCTAAATTTATTCCAACTTCGTAAAGCAACTGAGCATCCTGCGGGCTTGCATTTCCAATAATAGCTCCGGTTTTTAAAGCACAACCGAGAAGAACAGCTGTTTTAAGCCGAATCATTTCAATATACTCCTCTGCACCTACTTTTGAACGCACTTCATAATCAACATCATATTGCTGGCCTTCGCAAATTTCGGCAGCTGTTTTCGAGAATAACTCGAGTACTTCTTTCAGATAGGGTTGTGGGGTTTGAGCCATCAGTTGATAAGCCACAATAAGCATCACATCACCCGATAGAATAGCTGTATTGTCGTTCCATTTTTTATGAACGGTAGGCAATCCACGGCGAATATCAGCCTTATCCATTATATCGTCGTGCAGTAGCGTGAAGTTATGAAACACCTCAATGCCAAGCGCAGGAGCTACCGAAGACTGCAAATCGTCCGAAAACAGATTACAAGCCATCAATGTTAGCGCGGGACGAATTCTCTTTCCACCAATCGAAAGCACGTAAGCGATCGGTTCATAAAGTCCGTGAGGCTCTTTCTGCCAGTTCAGCTTTTCCAGCTCAACAGAAATTTGATTTCTTATCTCGTTAAATGATTTCATAGTTTTTTAAATTTGCAATATTATTGAATGGTAATTCTATTCGGGAAAAATTAACCTATCTCATTTTCAATAATTTCTGTCATTAGGTCTTTTATGTCCAATCCGGCCGCTCTTATCTGCTGCGGAATAAAACTGGTAGCCGTCATGCCGGGAGTTGTATTTACTTCGAGTAAATGAATCTGTTCACCGCCTGAAATAATATAATCAATGCGCACAATACCCTTACAACCAAGAATATCATAAATTTCGGATGTGAGTTTTTGTACCTCGGAGGTGATCGCCGTGCTGATGCGAGCGGGTGTAATTTCCTGTACCTGACCTTTGTATTTAGCATCGAAATCGAAAAATTCATTTTCAGGAACAACCTCTGTAACAGGAAATACAACCGTTTTCTGCTTGGTTTTATACATCCCACACGTAATTTCGGTACCCGACAAGAAAGCCTCTATCATCACTTCTTCACCTTCAGCAAAAGCCATGGCAATGGCCGGCTGCAACTGTTCAATTGTTTTCACTTTCGTCACTCCAAAACTACTGCCTCCCACATTGGGTTTCACAAAACACGGAAAACCTATTTTAGATGCAACATCTTGGTTCGAAACAGATTGACCCGGACGCAAAACAAGCGATTCGGCTATTTTAACTCCAAACCCTTTCAGGTACTGATTACAAGTGAATTTATTAAATGTGATAGCCGCAGCAAGTACTCCGCAGCAGGAATAAGGCAATCCTATCAATTCAAAGTAGCCCTGAAGAATTCCGTTCTCGCCCGGCGTACCGTGTATGGTAATGTAAGCAAAATCAAATTTGGTGCTTAAACCTTGATGTATAAAGCTGAAATCGTTTTTGTCGATTGTAACGTTCTTATCCTCCGATAATTCCACTTGCCACCTTTGGCCTACAATTGTAACAATAAACACATTATAAGCTTCTTTATCTATAAAAGAATAAAGACCGACAGCACTTTTAAGTGAGACAACAACTTCGGAAGAATTTCCTCCGGCAACAATTGCAATATTTTTCTTCATAAAAAAAACGACCCTTCTGGGAATAACTATTTATAAATCTGCATTCTATAAACCCAAATACTCTTTTCCATATGCCCGCCACATATCAATCAATTCCTGCATATCGTCGGGCAAGTCACTCTCGAAATGCATAAATTCCTTCGTCGTAGGATGCACAAATCCAAGTGTTTTGGCATGTAGCGCCTGACGAGGACAAGCAAAAAAGCAATTTTTCACAAAAAGTTTGTAATAAGCCGATGTCGACCCTTTAAGAATGACGTTTCCACCATATCGCTCGTCATTGAAAAGTGTATGCCCGATATGCTTCATGTGAACGCGGATCTGATGTGTCCGCCCGGTTTCTAATCTGCATTCCACCAAGGTAACATAACCGAAACGCTCAAGCACCTTATAATGAGTCACTGCATGTTTGGCAAAAGGGTTCTCCCCTTCGGGAAAAACAGTAAACAACATTCTGTCGCGCGGATCTCTGGCCAAAGCACCTACAATCGTTCCTTCGTCTTCCTTTACATTTCCCCACACCAAAGCCTGATAACGACGTTGCGTTGTTTTATCAAAAAACTGTTTCCCCAAATAGGCTTTAGCATGTTCCGTTTTAGCCACCAGCAATAAGCCCGATGTATCTTTATCGATGCGATGCACCAACCCAATTCTCGAATCGTTTGGATCAAAACCCGGAAGGTCTCTCAGATGATAAGCAATAGCATTGAGCAATGTTCCATCAAAATTACCAAATCCGGGGTGAACTACCAACCCGGGCTGTTTATTTATAAGTATAATATCATCATCCTCGAAAACTATTTTGATAGGAATATCCTGCGGAATAATTTCGAACTGATTGGGCGGATAGGCCAAATGAATTGTAATTACATCCAAAGGTTTGATGCGGTAACTGGATCTTACCGGGATATCATTTACCCGAATATTACCCGCATCGGCAGCTTCCTGTATCCGGTTTCGGGAGGTGTTGGCCATACAATTCACAAGGTATTTATCGATACGAACCATAGCTTGCCCTTTATCCACCATAAAACGGAAATGCTCGTAAACCTCCTGTCCGGAAGTAGCGCTCCCGTATTCATCTTCTTCTATTTCTTCGATATATGCTTCGTTCACAGCTATATTGGTTTTTAGGCAAACATTAAATAACCCGAAATGTAATTCAACAAACAGATCATACTTAAAAATACTTATTTTCGATTTTTAAGAAAACCACACATTCAACAAAAATCAGAAAAACTCTTCATCTTCCTGCTTATCTACTGCTTCATCCTCTTCGAACACCTTATCAAGCATCGATCTGTCTTTCGACAGCCACACATCTATTCGGGTTCCGGCCGGAACCGACCGACCAGCAACCGGACGTTGTCGGTAGATTATATATTCATCTTCATTCCCCGAAGGTTCCACATCATACTCAATAGCGCCAATGACCATATAACCTGTAAGGGCTTCTTCCCTCGCAGCCTCAAGACCCATTCCCTTGATCGCAGGAACAGGAGACTCTTCAGCACCTAAACCACTACCCACTACCAACACCAGGGCACTACCTTCGGGCACCCTCATTCCTGAGCTTATATTTCGGCCACGGTATTTTATGGCAATCACCAGATCTTTGTATTCCGATGGAGAATACTCAACATTACTTACATTCAATCCTATTGATTTGAGCATGGCATCAGCCTGCCGGTACGAAACATCATTTACATCCGGAACAGGAACCTGACGAACCTGCCGCGAGTTAATAATCAAATAAATGGGTCGGTCTCGTTTTACTGTTGAATTAAACGCAGGAATTTGTTCTATAATCGTTCCTAATTTTTTATCTCTTACAAACACCGAATCAATCACCATTGAATACAAACCATGATTATTAAGTATTAAATCAGCCTCCTCTACATACAATCCTCTTAGATCAGGAACGGTTTCGGATTCGCCATGATGCGTATAAAAATCTATTGATAAGATAGTTAGCCATGCCAATGCAACAAAAATAGTGATCGCAAGCAGAAAACGCTTCAATACAAATCCGCCAAAACTATTCTTCCAAAAATTTTTTAAATCCATAATTACTGAAAAGCTTAAATGATGAGTTCTGACTGCATTTATCAATCCACTCAAATATTCTCCAAAAATAATGAAATTATTGCTTAGAATTAGGTTTATAAACAAAAAAAGTAAAAACTTCAGTAGAAGTCTTTACTTTTTTTATACTTTTCTAAGCAGAATCGTTACGCTTTGTGACGTCCTTCATCGGCAACGGTAAGTTTTGATCTACCTTTGGCGCGACGTGCTGCTAATACCCGGCGACCGTTGGCAGTAGCCATTCTTTCACGGAATCCGTGTTTGTTTCTTCTTTTTCTTTGCGAAGGTTGGAATGTCCTTTTCATTGCTTATGTTGTTTATGTTGTTATTTTTCGAGTCTTTGAATTCGGACTGCAAAAATAGATATTTTTTTTGAATTGGCAAATCGTTCATAACTTTTTCTTCCTGTTTTACGCAAAACAATTTTAAAAACCGCTTCATTCTTCGAAATTCGGACTGGTTTTGCGTATCGAAGCAACCTATCTCTATTGAAAAATGAAAAATCCGGCTTTTAAACTTTGCATACCAGAAAGCCAAAATGAACAAAAAACCGGGATCTACATCCGACTTTTTGTTTTGATTTCAAGCTGAAATTATTTTGCACTCAGCTGTATTGTCATTGCACGCAAACCTTCAACTTCGGCTTTTAACGTAATGCCACCAGCACTCCCATTGTTTTGTACAATTGCCAAACATTTACCAAAGAAAAGATGGCGTTCGGGCCTTTTCAGCGAATTGTGGTTATTCTGATCTCCATTATCGGTTCCGGCAATAAATCCTTCACCTTCTACCGAAAATTTCACCAACTGATCGGCCAAAGGACATAAATTTCCATCTTTATCGAGCAATTCAACTGTTACAAAAGATAAATCCTTGCCATCTGCCCTAATTTCACTCCGGTCAGCTGTCAATCGGGCGGTAACAGGTGTACCTGCAGTCTTTATTTCTTTGGACAACACCATCTTTCCACCTTTTCGCGAAACAGCTTTCAATGTTCCCGGTTCATACATCACACGCCATACCACATGCATATCTTCGCCTTGTTTGCTTCGTTTTCCGAGCGACACATCGTTCAGATAAAGTTCCACTTCATCCGCATTGTTATAATATGCCCAAATATCAATCACCTGCCCTTTTTTCCAGTTCCAATGCGGAAAAATGTGAAGCACATCGTTCGAAGTCCATTCACTCTGATATAGATAAAACACATCCTTAGGAAAACCGGCAAGGTCAACAATTCCAAAAAAAGAACTGCGTGAAGGCCACCAATAAGGAGTAGGTTCACCTAAATAGTCGAAACCAGTCCAAATGTACTGTCCGGAGATATGAGGATATTTTTTTACAATTTTCAGATTCCCTTCATGCGTAGATCCCCAGGGCGCATGGCAATTATCGTAAGCAGAGCATTTCTGAGTAGGATTGAAATAGGGGGTATCCCAGCTGGCCGGACAGATAATTACACTATCAGACGGATGCACATAAAAACCACGCGTTTGAAGCGTTGAGACAGATTCAGTTACTATAAATGGCGTTTTAGGATGACGTTTAGTGATATCTGCAAATTCTTTTTCGTGATAATTAAAGCCGATCATATCCAATGCTTCAGATTTAAAAAGCGGATTGTTATCATCTGTTCCATTACAAGCGGCTGTAACGGGCCTACTCAAATCATATTTTTTCACAATATCAACCAATCTTCTTGTCAGTTGAGCATTCGGACCCATCTTTCCTTCGTTGGCTCCCACCTTTAGATTATTCAATGCAATATTGGCATTCTGAAGGTCGCCCAATTCAGTTTTTTCTTCGCCCCATTGCTCACCCACCTCATTTCCAATGCTCCACATAAATACAGATGGATGATTCCGGTCGCGCAACAACTGATCGACAAGGTCGCGTTCGTGCCATTGGTCGAAATCCAGAGCATAATCATATTTTGTTTTACTTTTCTTCCATATATCGAAGGCTTCGTCCATAACAATAAAGCCCATACGATCGCAAAGTTCGAGCAATTCGGTAGCCGGCGGATTGTGCGAAGTGCGAATACCATTCACACCCATCGCCTTCATAATTTCGAGTTGCCTTTCCATGGCACGCACATTGATGGCAGCACCCAAAGCTCCCAAATCATGATGGTTGCAAACACCGTTAATCTTTACCGATTTCCCATTCAGGAAAAAACCTTTTTCTACGTCAAAGTTAAATGTACGGATACCAACATTTGTTTGGTACTCATCATTCAAAATTCCCTGCACATAAATTTTTGTAATTATTTTGTAAAGATATGGATTTTCAATACTCCACAACATCGGTTTCGGCACTACTAAATTCTGCAACAACTGATTAGATGCTCCTGATGGCAAAATCAAATTAGCATCTGTTTTTGTCACCAACTTACCGGCCACATCAAAAAGACACTGCTCTACCTTTACCGAACGCTGCAAATTCTTAGTGTTCATTACTGTTGTCTGAATAGCCACTTTGGCGCTGTCTGCCGCAATAACAGGAGTAGTCACATAGGTGCCCCATTGTTCAACATAAACCGGGTGGGTGATCACCAAACGGACATTCCGGTATATGCCCGAACCTGAATACCAGCGGGAATTTGGCTGCTGTGAATTATCAACGCGCACAGCTATCAAATTTGACTTACCAATTTTGACAAATGGAGTGATATCGTAACGAAACGAAACATAACCGTTGGGACGTTTCCCTAGCAATTGTCCATTGATCCAAACTTCGCTGTTCCGGTAAACACCGTCGAATTCGATAAATATTTTCTTGTTCTTACCACTTTTATCTATAGTAAAAGTTTTTCGGTACCAGCCAAGTCCTCCGGGCAATGCGCCTCCTCCGGGCGTTGCAGGCGCTTTTTCCGAAAAATCGAATTCAACACTCCAGTCATGAGGCAAATTCAGTTTACGCCATTGGCTGTCGTCAAGTTTCGTCTGCCATCCGGCAACAAGCGTATCATTTAGTTTAAATTTCCAGTCCTGATTAAAATCGATGATCTGTCGGGTCGGTTTTGGACCAGCTAAACAGTAACCGAACATAAAAAGTGCGGATAAAAAAAGAATGTGTTTCTTCATAACTTATTTGTTTATTGTTTATTTACTTCTCTGACTTGAGGCAATTTGTTTTTCTGCATTTTGTCGCTTGACACTTCAACAATCTCAGTTTTTTCTTTTTGCTGGGATTTGGAAAACAAACACCTCCCCAAAAAACGGCTATTCGAAAAAGACCAAATTCAGCCATTGTGCTTTGCCATCAAAATACAGGATGATAATGGAAAATTCAACATTACAAATGTAATCAAAAACTGCTAAAATAATCCATTCAATTATATCATTCAATGGTACAAATCTATTTCATGAAGGGCTTATATGTTCTTTAAAACCGTATGGAATGATAACCACACCGTTTCGAGGGTTCATTTGAATCATTAAAATGTGTTACAGATAAAAACATATTCGGCTTTTTCACGTTTAATGGACTGTTAATTCAAATTTTAAAAAGAATGAAAATAGGATTTTTCCTTATCGCCTTTGGTTTTACTTTTTTGATGGCTTTTTATGTGTCGCTTCGGGGATGGCAAGCGCTGCTACCCTTGCGGAATGTGGGCATTTGGTACCTGATTGCGAATGTCGTTTTATTCATTGTGATGCTGGTGGGTATGATGGCACGCGGATCGATGCCTCCGACGTTTACAAAAGTGATCACATTCATCGGCTTCAGCTACATGCTTGTTATGATTTATTTGCTGCTCTCCTTTCTGATGACCGATGTGATAAGGTTGGCGAACCTACTCGTTCATTTTGCTCCCGCTGGAATGAAGGTCTTTAGGTTTTGGGCTTTTCTGTTGACATTAAGCGGCATCGCAGTCGCCATGGTGATTGGGAATTACAAATTTAATCATCCTGAAATAGTAACACTCGATATCCGGCCAGAAAAACCGCTACAAAATAAACAGCTAAAAATAGTAGCCGCCAGCGATATTCATTTGGGAGTTTCGATTGACAAAAAACGCCTGAAAAAATACGTCGATTTAATCAACGCCCAACATCCTGACATTGTGCTTTTTGCCGGCGATGTTTCGGACAACGCCACACTTCCGTTGATCCATCAGCAAATGGCCGAAGAGCTGCTTCAGATCAAAGCGCCTTTGGGCGTGTATGCCATTAGCGGGAATCATGAGTATTATGCCGAAAATCCATATTCTACCGCTGAATATTTGAAAACGGCAGGTATCATCACACTACGCGACTCGGCGGTACTTATCAACAATAGTTTCTATATTGTGGGACGCGACGATAAAACCAACCACAAACGAAAAGAACTTGCGGAAGTAGTGACCGGACTTGACAAGAATAAACCGCTGATTTTGCTCGACCACCAACCTTACCATTTACAGGATGCACAGAAAAACGGCATCGACCTGCAAATATCAGGGCACACACACAATGGTCAGTTTTTCCCGGGAAATCTGTTTGTAAAAAGAATGTACGAACTTGGACACGGCTACCGAAAGATAGGAAAAACGCACTACTATGTTTCATCGGGACTTGGCTTGTGGGGGCCACAATACCGAATCGGTACGCAATCGGAACTGGTGGTCATCAATTTAAGTTATTAAACCCTCTATTGGGGATGAACTATCTTTTTCTTTTAAAAAAATCTTTCATCAGTTTACTGCATTCTTCTTCCAACACACCTGAAACGATTTCCGTTTTGGGATGAAGCGCATCGGGTGCAAAGCGGGCAAAACCTCGTTTTTCGTCGGCTGCACCATAAACAATGCGGCTTATTTGCGACCACCCCAAGGCTCCGGCACACATAACGCAAGGTTCCACTGTTACATAAAGCGTACAATCAATCAGGTATTTACCGCCAAGAAATTGTGATGCTGCTGTTATGGCCTGCATTTCGGCATGTGCAGTGACATCAGTCAGTGTTTCGGTAAGGTTGTGCCCCCGGGCAATGATTCTTTCCTGACAAACAACAACTGCTCCAACCGGAACTTCATCCCGCTCAGCAGCTTTTTGAGCTTCTATTAACGCCTGACGCATAAAATAAGCATCTGGGTTGATATCTTTCTTTTCGTTTTCGGAATAATAATTTAAGGACATATTTGTATTTACAATTTAAAATCACGTTCTTTCGAAACACACCTAAAATTAGAGCATCTTAATACTTTTCCATTAGAAAAAGATATTCATGATATTTTCCATCGCTATTGATCCATTCATTGGTCCAGCGCATATTTCCCATCACATTTTTTTTGTAATCAATTTCTATCGCTTTCAGCAACTTGCCCGAAGCTGATATTATATTGTTTAATTCTTCCTTGGTAGCCCTTCCTCCCGAACTATAAGAAAGCAAAATGTAACGCGACCTTGTATTACTGATTAATTTACCCAAAGCCTCCATTGCAATAAAATGTCCATCGGTATTTTTGCGGAACTCTTCAAAAACTGAACCATCAATAGTATCCCTAGAATCTTCTCTACGATTGGCTTTACCAAAAATCTGTGGTTTGTCGTTTTGAATTACAGTTGTCCAAATATGATAATAAGAATTATAACGAACTCTACTTGGAGGCATCTTTTCATTATTGGAGCCGTAAGGAGGGTCAAAATAAACAAAATCATATTCATTTTTTGAAATTGTATTAAATATATCGCCTCTAATTACTTTATGGTCACTAATTAGCGGAAAACGCATAGGTAATTTTAGTTTTAAATCTTTGTAAGATCTTGGTGACCACTCAGATAAATATGCGACATAATGCCCCAATGTACTGTCGACGGAGTCTAATGCATAAATTAAACTTGTCAACAGAACGCATTTATCTTCCCAAGAGAGATTTAGACGATCAATTTCATCGCGAATAGCATCCAACTTTCGGGTATTTTTAGCTTGAAAAGGTCTTTTTAATTGATCTTCTTCACCACCATAATTTTCAGTAAACCACCCATCATACCCTTTAAGATTATTTAAGTGATTAATTATCTCTTCATAATACTTATCTGAACCTGTTGATTTTAAATAACATGTTCCAAACACTTCAGACCAAACAGAAATGTCATTCGCTGTGGTATTGTAACCTATTTTACCCAATGCTTGTGAAACTCTTGTAGTTCCACTAAAACCATCCAATACCGATTTCACACCGTCCAACTCTGATACAATCTCAGCAATATAAGGTATTATTTTCAGCTTCGAACCAGCATATTTGATTCCTTCGGTTTTAATGGCATTAATTCTCATTTGAGAAGACGTTAATAAGTGGGAAAGTCAGTTTTTTAACCTTAAATTCACAGAAGAGGTATTGAGTAAAACGCTTACACATCATCTTCAACCACCAGGTTATCAATGATAAAATTCTGACGCTCAGATGTATTTTTCCCCATGTAAAAAGACAATAAATCCTGCACGGCATCTTCTTTTTTCAAGCGGACCTGATCCAGGCGTATATCTTTGCCAATAAAGTGTTTGAACTCGTCGGGCGAAATTTCACCCAATCCCTTGAATCGTGTAATTTCGGGATTAGCGCCAAGTCGTGCTATGGCCGCCAATCTTTCCTCATCGGAGTAGCAATACACTGTTTCTTTTTTGTTTCGCACACGGAAAAGCGGTGTTTGAAGAATATAAACATGCCCTTTTTTTATCAAATCAGGGAAAAACTGCAAAAAGAAAGTGATGAGCAACAACCTAATGTGCATTCCATCCACATCGGCATCGGTGGCTGCAATCACTTTGTTGTAGCGCAAGCCTTCGATACCATCTTCGATGTTCAACGCCGCTTGCAACAGGTTGAATTCTTCATTCTCGTAAACAATCCTCTTCGTTAAACCATAGCTATTCAGTGGTTTTCCCCGAAGGCTAAACACGGCTTGCGTATTTACATCCCTGCTTTTGGTGATGGAGCCACTTGCTGAATCGCCCTCGGTGATAAAAATACAGGAATTTTGTATTGCTTCATTTTTCTTTTCATCTTTTGTCGGGGTATCGTTATAATGTACCCTGCAATCGCGAAGCTTTTTGTTATGAAGATTCACTTTTTTGGCCCGTTCACGCGCCAGTTTTGTGACTCCGGCAATGGCTTTACGTTCTTTTTCGGAATCCTGAATTTTTTGAAGCAGAATACCAGATGTACTGACATTACGATGGAGGTAATTATCCAATTCTTTTTTCAGAAAATCAGAAATAAATTTATTCACCGAAAGTCCACCCGAGGGCGCCATATCGCGCGAACCAAGCTTAGTTTTGGTTTGTGACTCGAACACAGGCTCTTCCACTGAAATGGAAACTGCAGCGATAATACCATTACGAATATCGGTAAGCTCTTGATTCTTATTATAAAACTCTTTGATCGTTCGTCCTACCGCTTCGCGAAAAGCACTCTGATGTGTGCCGCCCTGTGTTGTATGCTGTCCGTTGACAAACGAATAATACTCTTCGCCGTACTGATCGCTGTGTGTGAAAGCAATTTCTATGTCTTCGCCCTGCAAATGAATGATAGGGTACAATGGCTCCGAGGTCATGTCTTCGTTGAGCAAATCGAGCAAGCCGTTTTTCGAAAGGATCTTTTTTCCATTGAAGTTGATTGTCAATCCCGTATTGAGATAGGCGTAATTGCGCAACATGGTTTCAATGATCTCATCCTGATACTTGTAGTTTTCGAAAAGCACATCGTCAGGCACAAAATAAATATAAGTACCTCTGTCGGAAGGATCATCGAAAACATTGCTATCATTCTGCAATTTACCCTGTACAAATTCGGCACGGCGACTTTGACCATCGCGATAACTTTGCACAACAAAGCGCGACGACAATGCATTCACAGCCTTCACACCTACTCCATTCAATCCGACCGATTTTTTAAATGCTTTCGAATCGTATTTTCCACCTGTATTCATGATCGAGACGGCATCCACCATTTTTCCGAGCGGGATTCCCCGGCCAAAGTCACGCACCTCCACATGCCCATCGTTGACAGTTACAACGACGTTTTTGCCGGCACCCATGCGGTACTCATCAATACAGTTATCAAGCACTTCTTTGAGCAGTACATAAATTCCATCGTCGGCATGCGAGCCATCGCCCAATTTACCGATATACATACCGGGACGACGACGCACATGCTCTAATCCTTCGAGCGTTATAATGTTGCTATCGCCGTAATCAACATTTTGTGAGATATTTAATTCTTCCATATACCCTATCCCCCGAAAGGGAAGTTTAGTTAGTATTGAGTTTCTTTCTTTTAAAAAAAATATTTCGGATGATTTATCTAACCTTCAAATATCCTTCAAAACATCCTTAAATAACTGATTTTTTATCTTGCAATCCAGCCTTCAGGATTCAAAAGTGTTCGTCCTTTATAAATCTGAAAATATAGCTCGGTCTTGTTGTCATTATCACCATCGGTGTAAATTTTTCCAATTGACTGCTTCGCGGATACCTTATCGCCAATATTTACATATATACTTGTTAAATTGGCATAGACAGTCCTGTATTCACCATGTTTTATAATGACGGCATTGTTACTTCCCGGAATCGAAAATCGTTGAGTTACTTCTCCGTCGAAAACAGCACGCGCCGTAGTGCCCGATGGCGTTTGAATGTAAACTCCCTTGTTATTTGTCGTGACATGCTTGAGCACCGGGTGCGGATGAACACCGTAATGCCCGCTGATAAAACCTTTGTCGGTAGGCCATGGCAAACGCCCCGAGTTGGCCGAAAAGTTACCCGAAATAAGCTTTTCCTCCTTTGTAAGCATGGAAACAGAAGCACTTTGCACGGGCCTAGCTGTTGCGAGCTCTTTCTCTTCCTTTTTGGTGGAAGGTTTCGTTGAAGGTGTAGATGACTTCGTCCCTTTATTTTTGCGTTCGGCAGCCAGTCTTCTTTTTTCTTCAGCAGCCAGTCTTTTTCTTTCTTCGGCAGCCGCTCTTTCCTGTTCGGCTTTCCTTTTCATCTCCGCTTTTCTTATTTCTTCGGCAATAATACGTTCAATTTTATTGTTCAGATCGTTTGCAATTTTTTGTTGCTTTTTAAGGTCAGCCATGAGCTTCTTTTCCTTTTTTTTCAAATCGGTAAGCATCCCCTTTTCTTTCTTCTCATCCTTGGTGAGTTTATTGGCTTCAACTTCCTTTTGCTTTACAACCTCTACTTTTGTTTGTTTGTTTTTGTTCAAGCTATCCGATTTCAAAACGATCTGGGTTTTCACATTTTCGATTTTCCTCACCTGTTGCTTTCGGTAGTCGGAGTACTCCTGAAGGTACCTCAACCTTCGATAGGATTGATCGAAAGAATTGGCTGAAAGCACAAACATGATTTTAGTGTAAACATTTCTATTGAGATGTGCTTCCTGTACCAAACGGGCATAATCGCGCTTCAAAGTAGTAAGGTGATTTTCGAGCAGGCGTTTTTCCTGATTCAACCGTTGCACTTCTCCATCCAATTCATTGATTTCCTTGCCTATATTATTAATAAGCGTCTTACGCTCAACAATATTTTTATTTATAATTGTAAGCTTATTCAGAGAACTGCGTTGCGATTTTTTTGTTTCGTTCAACATTTTGCTGGTCGACTCCAACAATTTCAGGGTTTTATTGCGCTGTTTTTCAAGCTCCTTTACCGACTGAGCCTGTAAAGAGCAAACAAAAATAGATAATACCGCAACGACAATAAACTTTTGAACAGTACGAAAAGCCATAACTTTTTATTTTTTCATTAATTGATTGATATCGGCACGATCATACCTGGCCGGATCGATGGACGAAAACACAATTCTGTTGTTAAAAACCACCCTCGAAATGCTAAAGTCACAATTCATTGCGTGTTTTTGGCTTAATGCTTTTAGCTTAATTTTCAGAGGAAATACTATTCCATCTATTGGTGCAAATTCAGTATAGTCTACCGCCAACAGATAGTCCGAAGTATTCGATTTTAATTCTGTTTGCTGAATCCTCAGCTGACTGTTGATTCCGGAAGTCTGCGTTATTTTATCATTCTTATAAATAATTTTACTGAGCAAACCGTCCAAAGCTTCAATTGTGCATTTATCTTCCCTGAACTCAGCAGATCCCACTGTGAAAAGTCGGTTCGAGATAAGCGATTGCAGGTCGAAATAGTTCACCGTCAGCCCAAATTTCGTTTCAAACAATTTAAAATCAGTGGCATACAGACGCTTGTTTATTTTGTCGAAGGCAAGGATGCTGTCAGGCGTAATTTCAAGTTTAAACATTTCGATCCCCAATGCCGGCTGTATTGAAATGTGCATAGCCGAATCGGTACGTATTTTACAGCTCGCCGCCACATTAAATGTCCGTCCATTGAGATTGAGGTACAAACTCATTTTACTCACATTGGCGGTACTGAACTGAGGTTCGTTGAGCCGCACTTTTTGAATTAAGTCCGTATTTTCAGTCTTAGCTGTAGTCACCTGGCTAACAACCGATTGTTTCGACTTACAAGCAGTAAAAAAAACAATCAGCGTTACAAAAAACAATATATTTATCTTTTTCATTTTAAATTTATTTTTATTTTAATCCGTCCTTTATTTTAAGCTTCAGACTTTCAGAAGCGTTGTCAAATTCGAGCGATTTTTTCCACATTTCCACCGCTTTGGTTTCGTCTGCACTTTTCCACAGGATATCGCCGTAATGTTCATATATCACGCTGGCTTCGTATCCTGGTTTCAGGTTGTCGATGGCTCTTTCGATGTAAAATTTTGCAAGCGAATAATTTCCCTGTTTATAAAAAATCCAGGCATAAGTATCGAGATAAGTTGTATTATCAGGCTCTTTCTCAACAGTTTTAGCACTCATGCTTTCAGCCTTCTTCAAATCTACATTTTCCTCCGAAAGATAATAGGCATAATTATTCATGACAAATATATTGGCCGGATTAATTTTCAAGGCGTGATCGTAGGATGCAAAAGCCTGTTCTTTGTTGCCAAGTTTATAATATATATCGCCTAATTGTGCATAGATATCAGTTTTTAGCGCCATTTCTTTATCGGAAATCACCTCCAACGCCTGTTGGTTTGTTTTTAAAGCCGCATCATATTCCTTGAGCTGAAACTGAGTAATTCCTCTGTAAAAATACCATTGTGCCACTTTCGGCAAACTCTCAATGGCACGGGCAGTTACATCCAACAATTTAGGATAATTCTGTTCCGACATATAAATCTGAATCAGCTGAAACCAGGTTTGTTCATTTTTCTGATTGATGTTCAACATCGATTCAAGTTCGGAGACTGCTTCGGCATTGCGCTTTCTGAATTGCAAAAATACGGCATAATAGCCATGTACCTGTTCTTCCATCGGGTAACGATCGACCAATAATTTAAACAGCGACTCTGTTTCGTCAAGTTTCACTGTATCCTGAATCAGCTTTTGAACATACTGACCCAAAATCTCTATTTTCTGCTCCACCGCCAGCTGATCTATCTTGAGCGCCTTCACAATGGCATCCGTTGCTTTCTGAGGCTCATTCATCTGGTTGTAATAGTCCGAAAGCGAAACATATACATAAGGATTTTCGGGATCCGTTTTCTGAATTTCCTGGAATATCTCAAAAGCTTTCTCAGGCTCGTTCTGCTGCATATAAATATCGCCACGTACGACACGGAAACGGGATTCGGAAGGATATTTCTGTACAAGTTTATCTATTTCGGCAATTGCTTTTTTAGGTTTTCCCAATTCCCTGTACAAATTAAACTTTTCAATGGCCAGGGATTCATCTATACCGGTCATTTTCTCGAGGACATTAAAGGCATCAACAGCCTTTTGATATTGCTTGTTCTGTTTAAACAGCGAAGTGAGTATCTGATACACCTCTTCCTTTTCAGGATATTTTTTTTGCAGTTTTTCGGCCACATCAATGGCATCATCAATTCTTTTGAGCTGAGCGTACGAAGAAATAAGTTGAAGATGATACCACCAGTTTTGTGGATTGTATTTCAATGCCTTTTCGAAAAAGCTCACTGCCTCTTCGTTCAGGTTCGCTGCATTGTACAGCAATCCTAATTCAGACAGCAATCCGGCATCCAGCGAGTCGATCTGATAACACATTTTCATGTTTTCGAGCGCCTGATCGTACAAACCTTCTCCTTTAAGCCTTATCCCTTCGTAAAACAGATAATCGAAATTTTTCTGTTCTGTTGCCGATAGCCTTGGCTTGCCGTTTTCATGACGCCCCGTTTTAGTCATCACCGAGCACGATGCAAACAACAATAGAAGTGCAGGAAAAAATAAATATATGCCTTTTTTCATCTTTATTTCATTTTTTTCGATGTCAACAACAAGACATCAGTGCTTTCCGGTATGTCCGAAACCGCCTTCACCGCGTTCACTCTCATCAAGTGCAGTTACCTCCACCCATTCAGCCTGTGCATGTGCCGCTATTACCATTTGGCAAATTCTTTCACCATCATTAATTTCGAATTCCTCCGCCGATAGGTTGACAAGAATAACGCAAATCTCACCCCGGTAATCAGCATCTATTGTTCCGGGCGAATTAAGTACCGTAATGCCTTTTTTAATGGCCAACCCACTGCGCGGACGGATTTGAGCTTCGTATCCCTCGGGAAGTTGAATGTATAAACCAGTAGGAATCAATTTTCGTTCCAATGGTTTGATAATAATCGACTCTTCTAAATTTGCACGGATATCCATCCCCGCCGAATAAGCTGTAGCATATTCCGGAACAGCATGTTTCGAACGATTTACTATTTTGATTTGCATTTAAGTATTTACTGTTTAAGAATGTACCATTTACAATTTAAGAAAAAGGAGATAAACAAGACATTACTGGTTTATTAATGCGACATTATATTATTCTCATTACTTATTTGAGCATAAAAAATTTATCTCTGTAAAAAAAATTCTTAGCTTAGCTACAAAAATACAAATTTTTATTGTTAACGGTTTGTAGTGTGTCACTAAAAAATATTTTTTAAGCTTTTACAAAACATAAATCGTTTTTTAATGGGGAAAAGAGCCCGGAGCAGGCACTGTCGGAGAAAGTAATCTGATTACAAACAGCCATTTTATCTGTAAATGAACAAAACATCGTTGGAAAGTGATGTTTTATAGCGTTTCAACACTTCGGTAGCCGGACCTGACTTAAGATCGGGAGCGCCGGCACCAAAAAGCAAATTGAAGACCGAACCACACTTTTCGCACTTCACCTCCCCCAATCGATCTTTCACCGGATAAACCCTTACATCCCCTTTGGCTTCGTAGGGACAAGCCATATCGAAGGCGTGGTAAATGGTGTTACCGTTATCATCCAAATCTACATCCGAATACACAAGGATGCCTCCAAAACCTATTCGATCGGTTTCATTTATCCTCTTTTCGAAAAGCAGAAACCGATTGGTTGAATTTTTGAATGTGGAATAAGTACTTGTCAGATTCAACTGCAAACCTACAGGGTACGAAGGGATGGACGATACATAATTGTCGTCGCATCCACTCCAAATGACCACTATAAAAAAGGCTAAAAATAGCCTGAGACGGTAAAACATTGTTGATTCTTTTTTTCGTTTTCCAAAGCAAAAAAAGGATTGGAAAAGCTGAAAATACAGTTTTTAATTTTATTGAAAAGTTTAGCCTAATTCACCAATGCGCCACAATTCATCATCGGTAAAATCAGGAGTTTTGAGCGCATCTATATTGTCCTGCAACTGTTTCACCGAACTGGTGCCCACAATAACTGAATTCACCTGTTTTTGATGAAGACACCAGGCCAGGGCCATCTGTGCCAATGTCTGTCCTCTTTGAGCCGCAATATCGTTGAGTTGGCTGATTCTTGCAACAAGTTCGGGAGTAATCTGACTCGATTGCAGGAAACCATAACTGTGCGCCGCACGCGAATTTTCGGGTATGCCGTGCAGGTATTTATCGCTTAACATTCCCTGTGCCAATGGCGAGAATCCTATAAATCCAACGCCATTATCGGAAGCCAATGGCAACACTTCCCGCTCAATTTCACGTGAAAAGATGCTGTATTTTCCCTGATAAATCAAACAGGGCGTTCCGTTTTCCTTCAAAATGCGATAAGCTTCACTCGCTTTGTCTTCGGGGTATTTCGAAATCCCAACATACAAAGCTTTTCCCTGTTTCACCATGTCGGACAAAGCGCCCATTGTTTCTTCAAGCGGAGTATTCGGGTCGAAACGATGCGAATAGAAAATATCCACATAATCAAGTTTCATGCGCTTCAGACTTTGTTCTAAGCTGGCAATCATATATTTGCGTGAACCTCCATCGCCATAAGGTCCCGGCCACATGTCATGTCCGGCTTTGGTACTTATGATCATCTCGTCGCGATAGGACGAGAAATGATCTTTCAGCATTTTCCCAAAATTTTTCTCGGCACTGCCAAAAGGAGTTCCGTAATTGTTGGCCAGATCGAAATGGGTGATGCCATTGTCGAAAGCATGTTTTATCATTTTCAAGGCTTCGTCGGCATCATCTACATCACCGAAGTTGTGCCATAAACCCAGCGAAATCTTTGGCAACTGCAATCCGCTTTTTCCACAATAGTTATACCCTACCGCGTTGTTATATCGCTGAGGGTTCGGAACGTAATTTTCTGTATGTGACATTGGAATGAAGAATTTGAGAATTTGAAGATTTGAGAATTTGAGAATTCGAATGTTCGAACATTCAAATTCTCAAATTTTCAAACCCTTTCATCCTTTATTTGTGTTTAAAACTGTACTTCAGGCGCTTTTTCGCTTCCTTCTTCTGCTTCGAAATAGGCTTTCTTTTCAAATCCGGCCAACGAAGCTACAATGTTAGTAGGGAATTTGCGAACTGTTGCATTAAATTCTTTCGACAATTCATTGAACCTGCCACGTTCGGTAGAGATCCGGTTTTCAGTACCTTCCAACTGTGCCTGCAATTCGAGGAAGTTTTGATTGGCTTTCAATTCAGGATAGTTTTCGGTAATCATCAGTAACTTTCCTAAAGCCGAGCTTAATTCTCCCTGAGCAGCCTGATATTGTTGCAGTTTTTCAGGAGTCAGATTGTTAGGGTCAACTGTTATTTGGGTTGCTTTGGCACGTGCAGCCACCACTCCTTCGAGGGTTTCGCTTTCGTGAGAAGCATAACCTTTTACAGTGGCCACAAGATTAGGAATCAAATCGGCACGACGTTGGTACTGATTTTCAACATTGGCCCACTGTCCGCTTACCGCCTCGTCTTTAGTTACCAAACCGTTGTATTTCGAAACTCCCCAAAAGATAGCAAGGATAAGAATACCCGCTACCGATAATAGAATGATTGAACTTCTTTTCATAATGGTCTTATTTTTAATTATTTGTTTTTTTATAATGATTTAAATAGTAAATGATAAAATAGTAAATAAAATTACCAGCCACTTGTGGCACCACCGCCGCCTGACATTCCACCGCCGAAACTTCCACCACCACTGAATCCACCGCCACCAAAACCTCCGCGTCCACTGAACATACTTCCGGCCACTGCTCCTCCCACTAATGCACCGCTATTGCGTTGCAAACGGGGAATGTTGTCGTTGTGATGTTCTTCGTATCCACAAAATTCACAATGAAAAGTGACCCGTTCGGTACCGGCGCTGATATAAGTAGGCGCTACTACGGTTCGTTTCTCTTTCAAAATAAATGCTTTTGTATTACATTTCGGACAGTTACTGTAGGCGCTTGGTTTATCAAGCGTGAAAATAGCTTCGTTTTTACAGGTATCGCACACAAAAACGTCGTAGTCCACAGCATGCAATTGTTCTTCGAATTGTTGCGCCAGCTTTAGATGTGCATCTTCCTGTTTTTCGCTCAGAATGTGCATTTTACCTCCACATTCATTGCACTGAATCGGCTCGCGACGAATTTTCCGCATCAACACTTTAGCGTAAAGGTTTGCCGGAATTGTTGTAAAAGGAACAATCAGCAACAGTACAATCAGCTCGAATGCTAATTTCAATAGAATAATTGCAAGAAAACCAATGACAGGTATGAACACTGCTATCAGCATCAATGCACTTGTTTTATTGCTTTTAATGGCCTTGTAACGGGCTATATTGTTTGGATAACGACTATCTTTTCTGATTTTCCGAACAATATTGTTTACCCATACCAGTGAAAGAATGATAAGTATCAGGTAAAATCCTGCTGCAAGTGGTAAAATTTCGTCCCAGGCAATAGGAGCTTTGGCTTTTGTTTCGAAAGGTTCGTTTTTTACAGTACTCACTATTCTTTGCACCCCTGCCAACATCCCTGCATCATAATTTTGGTTTTTGAATTCGGGAATCATGGCCTGTGTTTGAATTCGTTTACAAATAGCATCCGGCAAAACACCTTCGAGTCCATAGCCGGTTTCGAAGGTTACTTTTCGTTGATCGAGCACAAAAAGGACCAACAATCCATTGTTGTTCTGCGATTTTCCAATGCCCCATGTTTTAAACATGGCGGTTGCAAATGATTTAATATCTTCGTAACCGATGGAACTGACAGCCACCACAGCCACTTCGGAACCATTTTGCGCTTCTAAGGAATCGAGCAATACATTGATACGCGACACTGTTTCCTGACTTAAAATACCATCCGGGTTACTTACATAAGTAGTTGCATTCTGCGTTTTCGGATTGGGAATTGTACTCACAGTATACTCTGTTCCAAAAAGGAAAGAGCTTACCGAAATAAAAATAAGGATCAGTGTTTTTTTCATCTTCAATATTTTTTAAAATTGAGTTCTCGAGTCCAGCAGTTCTATTTCGAAAATCAATGTTGAGTGAGGAGGTATGTCACCAGATCCGTCTTCTCCATAACCCAAATCTGCCGGAACATATATTATGTATTTACCTCCAACATTCATTTTCACAATGGCTTCCTGCCATCCCGCTATCGCATTGTAAAGATAAGATTCATATTCTCCACTGTCAAAAACAGTTCCATCAATCAACCAACCTTTGTAATTTGCAGTTATATAACTGCTTTGCAAATTCGGTTTTCCCATTTCGCCCTGATGAATAACGACATAACTCAATCCGCTTTCCGTATGTTTAAACTCGGCTCCGGATGTGTGTTTTTCAAGCCATTGTTGGTTGAGTATTTTCCAGTCAGCATATTTGTCTTCTTCACACGAAGCAAGCGTTAATGTTATTACTAACAAAAGAAAAGGTAAAAAAGTTATTCGTTTCATTTTAGTTCTGTTATTTTGCAGTCAGTTATTTATTTTTATTCTTATATTGTTGAGAAAATGATTTTTTAGCAAACTCAGGCATAGAACGTGAAGGACCCCATCCCAACCAATTCAGCGGTTTAGTGCCGAAAGATTTAATTCCTCCGGGAATCATATCAAATCCAATTCTTTTCGATCCCATAAACTGAAAACCCTTCATCAGCATTTTTTCTGTTCCGGGACGTAAATTTTGTTCCACCGCCTTTCGCCTGTTAGCAAGCAGAATGTCGGTTAACGGTATTTTTACAGGACAAACTTCAACGCATTTACCACAAAGGGTCGATGCAAAACTCAAATGCGAAAAACCTTTGAATCCACGCAGGTAAGGCGTCAGTACCGAACCTATGGGACCACTGTAAGTTGTATCGTAGGTGTAACCACCAATTGTTTTATATACAGGACAACCATTCAGACAAGCGCCGCAACGAATACAGGCCAACGATTCATAAGCTTCGTCATCGGCATACACATTGGTGCGTCCGTTATCGAGTAAAATAACTATCATTTTTTCAGGCCCATCCACTTCATTGTCTTTCTGCGGACCTGTAAAGATAGTATTATAAGCCGTTATTTGCTGACCCGTTCCATGTGCTGCCAGCAAAGGATAAAACAAGCCCAACTGATTCATTTTCGGTATTATCTTTTCGATGCCTGCTATCACTATGTGCACTTTCGGGAAAGCAGTTGTCATCAATCCATTGCCTTCGTTTTCGGTCACCGAAACGCCTCCTATGTCGGCAATCAGAAAATTAGCACCTGTAACTCCAACCTGAGCGCTTGTATACTTTTTCCGAAGCACCTGACGAACATATTCGGTCATTTCTTCGGGTGTACTGTCAATGGGCGTATTAAACTTTTCGTTGAAAAGTTTTGCAATATCGCCTTTGGATTTGTGCATGGCCGGCGTTACAATATGGTAAGGTCGCTCACCAGCCACCTGCACAATAAATTCGCCCAAATCAGTCTCCACCGATTCGCAACCTACACTTTCGGCCACATGATTCAGCTCTATCTCTTCGGTGGTCATCGATTTACTTTTCACCAACAAACGAGCCTCATTGTCTTTCAAAATCTGTTTAATGTAGGCTGTAGCTTCTTCTGTATCTTTTGCCCAAAGCACTTCGGCGCCACGTGCTGATATTTTTTCTTCAAATTCAAGCAAATAACGGTCCCAGTTTTGCAATACATCGCGTTTGATGGCTGCTGCCTCCTGTTTGGCTAGTGCAACATCTTTATACCGTGCCATCCCTTTACTCACCGCTGCATCGTAGCGCGAGATATTGAACTGAATCGTCTTCCGGTGACCTTCATCGGAAGAGATTTTCTCAGCTGCAATTTTAAAGGCCTGACTATTCGACATCTTTATTTAGCATTGAATGAAGTGCCATTTCCAATTGAATAAAAAGAAGTGAAACAGCACCTGACCGGTTTATGATTGTTGCATTATTTTATTCAGCTTACTCAAATCCTTATTTTATTAAACGTCTATTTTTCCACTTCAAAAGTGAAACTTCCAATCCGGCTTCCATCCACAAAGAAGTCGGCTCTGTAAGTTCCTTTTTGCAGAATTTCTTCTACTTTCCAGTAAATAACATCCGAATGTGCTTCACCTGTATATTCAAAATTCTTTTTGGCCGAATAGGCAATCATTTTATTTTCGAACTGAAAAACGTTAGAAGCACTTTTTGTCATTACCTCATCGTCGGGACGGGTAATGCGCAGGTACAATACCTTTTCACCCGAAACGGCTGTTATGTTTTTTGAAATTGTAAAACTGAACTGCAAGTTGGCAACTTTTGAAAACCAGGTTGTTTTTCGGTTGCGGCTATTCAGGGTTTGCATACTGAAACTCGAAATGTCGAGTTTCGAAGCCCGCGTCACCACTTCGTTCAGGTTTTCTTTTTCCTTCGAGAGTTGTTGCACCGTTTCGGAGGCCTGATTGAATTTCCGGCGCACTTCCACGTTTTCGGTTTTCAGCACTTTGTTTTCGGCATTCAATGAATCAATCTGGTTGATATAACGCACCATCACGCTGCGTACAGTGGCCAATTCCTTCCTGAGTTCTGCTATGCGTCGGGCATTGGTTGCTTTAGTGATCCGGAGTTCTTCGAGCAATTGTTGCACTTTTGCTTTCTGGTTGTCGAGCAGTTTAAAGAGCGAATCGTTTTTTATATTCACTGTATAACCGTCGAATTCAGTTGCCAGATTTTGAAATTCGTTTTCAACCTGTTCTTTTTCGAAAGTCATCATTTCAGCCACTTCCGAAATTTCTCTTTCCTTTTCGTTTACCTTATTTACAAAATAAAAAACTGTAATCAGCAAAATAATGATGATGGCAGCAAGCGAAGAAAGGAGAATTATATTGTTTTTTTTCATGTCTTGAAAATCTAAATCGAAGAAAAATATTTGTATAAATTATAAAGCAGATAAAAGTTGTTCGAGCTGTATGCCACGCGATCCTTTTATCAACACATAGCAGTTTTTCAGTTCCTGCAATGTAGCTATATTATTTTTTAAGGCATCAATGCTTTCGTAGGCATCAAAGTTATGATCTGTTTTTTTGAATTGCGGCCCAACGAGTATCACTTTGTCAAATGTAAACTGCCGTATCAGTTCCACAATGTTTTGATGTTCCTCATCGCTCTGGTCGCCAAGTTCGAGCATATCACCCAAAATCAAGACCTTGTTTTCCACCTCCATTTCACCAAAGTTCAACAGCGCCGCCCGCATACTGGTGGGGTTGGCATTGTAAGCATCCACCACGAGTTTGTTTTTAGCAGTCACTGTAAGTTGCGAGCGATTGTTCTGTGGCGTGTAATTTTCGAGCCCTTTTTTTATTGTTTCCGTATCCACACCGAAGAAATCGCCGATGGCCACTGCCGCCAATACATTTTCGGCATTGTAACTACCAATTAGTTTTGTATGAATATCAAAGTCAGGGCTGTTGCCGAGCGTACATTTCATGTTCAGAAACGGTGCACCCGCACTCACACTTCCATACACGGGACAAGGCTTATTTTCAGGATCGAGACTGTATTCATGAATGCGGTTTTTCATATCAAAACCTGCCTTTGACGCCATTTCAACCAAATGCTTGTTGTCTTTGTTGATAAAAATGGAGGTACCCTGACCGAAAATATAATCGTACAGTTCAGCTTTTGTTTTCTTCACCCCTTCGAACGACCCGAAACCTTCGAGATGCGCTTTGCCCACATTGGTAATAATGCCATAATCGGGACAAGCTATTTCGGCCAGTATTTTTATTTCGCCGGGATGGTTAGCCCCCATTTCGATGATTGCAATTTCGTGTTCGGGCTTTATTTTCAGCAGCGTTAGCGGCACTCCAATGTGATTGTTCAGATTGCCCTGGGTATAAAGTGTGTTATATTTGCCCGAAAGCACCGCAGCAATCAATTCTTTTGTGGTTGTTTTTCCGTTGGTGCCGGTAATACCTATCACAGTGGTTTTCAACTGTTGTCTATGTTGCTTTGCAAGTTGCTGCAAAGCTGACAACACGTTATCCACAAGAATATAACGTTCGTCAAGCACATATTCAGGGTCGTCAACAACAGCAAAGGCGCAACCATTGTCGAGTGCTTTTTTTGCAAAATCGTTGGCATTAAAGTTTTCACCTCTTAATGCAAAAAACAACGACCCTTTAGGACAGTTTCGGCTGTCGGTAGATATGAGGGGATGTTGTTGAAACAGTGCGTACAGATTCATTTTTTATAAAATCGGCATTTGAATAGAATTGTATGCAAAAATAGTCATATTCGGGTGAATAATTGTATATCGATTTGCAAAATAAACAAAAAAGGTTAAGTATAAACTTAACCTTTTGAAAAACATAATAGACAATCACTTATAAGTTGAAAGCCAATGATAATTTCAAATCATTATTTTTCCATTCGAAATCCTCGCGATTGTCCCGGTCCAACATACCCCAGTCGTAACTTACACGCACCGAAACAGCTTTAAAACCAAGTCCGGCACCTACGCCCAATTGCAAGTCGAAAGGAGAATAGGTTTTCTTACCCGATGCATATTCATCCTTATAAATATTCTCACCTTCTATTGAAGTATCCACAGCTCCCGTAATCGAACCTTTTGTTTTCTGTGAAATGGCATAATTAAAATTAGGGCCACCAAACACAAACAAATTCAATCCTTCGCCAAGTGCCATTTTAGCAGTAAGGCGAACCGGTAAATCTAAAGTATGAGCAGTAGTTGTTGATTCAACAGTCTGACCAACGACGGTGGCTTCTGAAGAGCTTCTAAGATAATTGTACATCAAGGCGTATTGCAAACTTATCGGTCCCTGAATATCAATTTCGGCAGCCGGACCTATATGAAAACCATTTAAGTTTTCATCGCTCCCTACAGCAACTGAATTGCTATAACCTGCTACTAAACCAACCTGTGCACTTGCACCAACCGACATCATGACTACTAAAGCCAATAATCCAAATCTAATCTTTTTCATAAAATAATGTTTTTAAATTAATAAAGAAAATAGTGACAAGGAATATAGTTCTGAGTTCTGAGTTCCGAGTTTCGAGTTCCGGGTTCCGGGTTTCGGGTTCCGGGTAAACAGATCGTTCACTACTATTACTTATACATACAGACTACAGTAGCAAAAACGCGACCGAAGTACTGAATTCCTCAAAAATTAAACATTATTTAATACTTAGAATTGATACACAAGCGACACATACCATCCTCCCTGACGGAGTAATTTACTGGTGTCGACCTTATTGATGCTATTGATACCAAAATCGTAACCACCTTTTAATTGATAGTTTTTCCATTGCACTCCACCACCGGCGCCCATTTGGAAATTGATGCGACTGATCATTGCGCTTTTGTAAAGATCTTCGGTGCCATTGGTCGGAACCGTTCCGAACTCATCGATAATACTGGACATCGAAGAACTTAATACAGCAGTAGTTTTTCTTGACTGCGCCAGACCCACATTTAAGTTAGGTCCTGCAAAACCAAATACTTTTAAATTTTTGGAAATGGGCAAAGTATAAGTAAGCCTTAACGGAATATCGATAGAATGCCCGAAAGTTTTATAAGTTACTGAATCGGTGGCACTATAATATTGTACCTTATTGGAATATACCAATGAATACAACGCTCCTGTAAGAAAACTGAAATTATGTTTGAGATCGAATTCAGCCGTTACCCCTAAACGACCGCCATTGAAATAGTTGGTACTGAATTCGGCACCTGATTGTTTCGGGCTTACAAAACCAACTTCTAACCGATATGTTTGTGCCGAAAGAAGGCCTATAGATAAAATCAGGGAAATGAATATAAGTCTGAGGGTTGATTTCATTGTACTTTTGTTTGATGGACTGAAAATAATTATGGGTGCAAAGATATGCTTTTTTAAAGTTATTCCGTTAATGAAAAACGCAGTAAAACCCCAAAAAGTGTGAAATTTGAAAGTTTTTGCAAATATTATACATTGAACCTAAATCATGCTGTAAATACAACCCCTGAGTGGATGGACAGGGAGCATAGATTTCTTGTTTCTGGGCTGTTTTTAGAATCTTCGGTAAGGCACAAAAAAAAACTTCCGTTATCCCTAAGGACAACAGAAGTTTTAGTATGCTTTTTTTAGAGGCTAAAATTAGCTTCTTGGAGTTGCTTCTTTAACAACCATTGCACGTCCGTCAAATTCTGCACCGTTAAGTTCAGAAATAACTTTTTTTGCAGCAGCGTCATCAGCCATTTCAACGAATGCAAAACCTTTTGATTTGCGTGTGTCACGATCGATGATGATTTTGCATGAATCAACCTGACCATACTCTTCAATAACTTCTTTAAGATCGCTTTCTCTAACTTTGTAACTTAAGTTACCTACGTAAATGTTCATAAAAATAAAATATAAAAAATAATTAATTGTGATTAAAGAGAAGTGTAGTAACGTAAGTATAACAAATTCTGATTCGAAAAATTAGAGTTGAAAATAGACAGACGAAAAAATACAATTTCTTTTTCGACGACAAAGGAACGCATTTTTTTTGCATTACACAACTTTTTTACAAAAATAATTGAAATAAAGTTTATTATATTGCTTAAAAACATATTTGGGCCATATTTGTCGTTACATTCAGGCTACAGCAATTAAAAAGGCGGAGGCAATGTGCCAATGTGATAATATGCCAATGTGCCAATGTGATAATATGCCAATGTGCCAATTTGATAATGTGCCAATTGTTGAAGGATTGAAGCGTTTTCTGAACACGAACACATCTCTTCACTTATCACTTATCACTTATCACTTATCACTTCCCGCTTACTCGGAACCCGAAACTAAATCCACACTTTACATTCTTCCACCCCCTCCTCAAATTCTCAAACTCATTTCTGAACTCAAAACTCGAAACTCAGAACTCGAAACTGACCTCGAACTATCATGCCCGAACTTTGTTTATTAACAACAACAGAAATACAACAACAAACAAGAACAACATGAATCTGGAAGAAGTATTGAATTTTAGGCGTTCGGTGCGCAATTTTGCCCCGGACAAAGCCCTCGACACCGAAAAAGTAAAACATTGTCTTGAACTGGCCACCCTTGCCCCCAATAGTTCGAACATGCAGCTTTGGGAGTTTTATCACATTACCGAACCCGAAATGCTCAGCAAGATAACGGAAGCCTGCCTTTCGCAACGCGCAGCATCCACCGCCAAAGAAATAGTGGTATTTGTTACGCGGCAGGATTTGCATCGCCAACGCGCCAAACAGGTGATTGATTTCGAGAAAACGAATATTGCACGCAACAGCCCGGCCGAACGACAAGAAAACCGCATCAAAGGTCGCGAATTGTACTACAACAAAGCCATGCCCTTTATCTACAGTCGCTTTTTCGGCTTGCTGGGCTTGTTCCGCAAAACCATTGGAGTGAGCGTAAGCTTTTTCCGACCCATGTTTACAAGCCTTTCGGAAAGCGATGCACGCGTGGTGGTACACAAAAGTTGCGGTTTGGCAGCTCAAACCTTTATGATAGCCATGGCCAACGAAGGTTACGACACCTGCCCACTCGAAGGCTTCGACAGCCAAAGGGTGAAAAAATTACTCCAATTGCCCCATGGCGCGGAAATTAATATGATCGTCCCCTGCGGCATTCGCAATGGCAACAAAGGCATTTGGGGCGACCGTTTCAGGGTGCCTTTCGACCAGGTTTACAACCGACGCTAACGCGTGAGCAACACCAAAAGCCCCTGCATTTACCTTACGGGGACTTTTGGCTATTTTCTGTATTTTCATTCATTCCTGATTTTAAATTCCGCTTTAAAACCCTTATTTACAGCTATATTACAAAAATAATCACAACAATTTAATTCATTTGAATGGTTGTGATTTTCAATTTAATGGTTGTGAAATCGATTTTCATATACATTAAATGAAGTTTCATGATTGTGATTGCGTTTTTCATGGTTGTGAAATCGATTTTAATTGTTCTGATTTTCAATTTCCTTTATATGAAAATTGATTTAATTGTTCTGAAATTCAATTTCATGTATATTAAATCAAAATAATCAGGCTAATATTCATTTTCATGGTTATGAAATCCATTTTCACAACTATTAAATTGCATTTAATGGTTGTGATTTTCAATTTAATGATCGTGAAATTGCGTTGAATGGTTGTGAAGCTGGCTTTCCTTTTCCTTTAATTGCTTTCATGCTTGTGATGCGGGAATTCATTTACCTGACACGCCGTTTCATTGTTGTGATGCTGGCTTTCCTTTATGTGAAATTGGTTTTCCTTTCAATGAAATTAAAAATCACCACCCTTCTCTCTCCTTTTTCAATAGCCAACGGCCCGTATCCCTCCTTTTATTCCCTATTTTTGCCCAAATATTCAATTTATTTTGTTTTTATTTGCAATTTTAGCACTTTTAATTAACTTTGGCAGGTGAAAGGGAGGAATAAAACACTAAGATGTTATGCGCAAGTGTAAAAAAAAACAACAATATCTCGGATTTACAAAATTGAAAATAAAACTTGAAAACTAACTCATTATGAAACAGACAATTTTAATTATCATGTTATTTTTTGCAGGACAAATTTTCGCACAAAACGAAACAAAATCAGAACAAATAGCAAAAGAAATACAATCTTTGGAACTTGAAAACAATTATCAAATTTTGAATGAGTATATTAAAGAACAATGCGACACGACTTCTAACATTCCAATTCAAAACTTCAGCCGTAAACTCGTAACAGATTTTCAAAACAACCACCAAAACCTGAAAGAATTAAAAGATGAATTTGATAAAAACACAAAAGCGATTGATGAAATTAAACAAAATGATTCTGAGTATAGAAAATATCGTGTGAATTTCGTTGGTTCGACTGGTGACGAAAGGAAAAAACAAGAAGCGATATATCGTAACATTTACAGTAGACTATATAAATCAAATAAGAAATTCAAAGAATTAAACGACTCGAACAGAAAAACTTTCGCCAAATTAAACTATTTGACTTTAGTACAAATGACAGCTGATTACCACCAAAGAGGAGAAATTTTATCAACTAAATTTATACCATATACAGACTTATATCGGTATAAAGAATTACCAAAAGTAAAAGAAAAACAAAACAAAATTGATATATTGTCAGGGATTTACAAGAAAATTTTAGAAAAAGAGTTAAGATTGAAATACAACATAAACGACAGCATGAAGACAGAAAACAAATCAACAGTAAGACCAATTACGTTTGATTGAAAAGCCCTTGTCCTACCCGATATACTTTATTCAATGTACAAAGCTTTGCAAGCAGATAAGGTAAATCAACGGAAGGAAACTATAGTTCTTCTGTTTACATATCAGGAGAAACGGGGGTTATCCAAATTGAATGGAAAAAGAATGAAGGTACAATAACTCTTGTATTCCTACAGTCGGAACGACCCAACAAGGAAGCATCGGTTGAAATGCATTTTCTTTTACCGGAAGGTAATGTAAGGAGCGTTAAGAAGAAAATGTTCTTTATCTTTGGAAGCCAAACGACTAATTTTCTGTTATACATATAAAGTGATAACAGGTATGTGTAGATAGGGAATAGAGGGGCAATGAGGATAGATGGATATTTGTGGTTATTTTAGAAAAAAAGAAACAGACAAAACAAAGTGCGAAAAATGAAATATCGTATATATCAAATTGATGCTTTTACAGACAAAGTTTTTTATGGAAACCCAGCAGCAGTTTGTCCGTTGGAAAAATGGATAAGTGACGACTTGCTACAAAAAATTGCGATGGAAAATAATCTTGCAGAAACAGCATTTTTTGTAAAAAGAGACAATGAATATCAAATAAGATGGTTCACTCCAAAAACAGAGGTTGACCTTTGCGGACATGCAACTCTGGCTGCTGCTTACGTTTTATTTAATCATGAAAACTATACAGGAGATACAATCCACTTTCACTCTACCCGAAGTGGGAAATTAACAGTCGAAAAACATGGTGATTCTTTGACGCTTAACTTCCCAATTGACATATATCAAAGTATAGAACTATCAGAAGATTTAAAAAAAGGCTTTGACATTTTGCCTAAGTATGCCTTAAAAGGTAAAACTGATTATGTTTTGGTATTTGAAAATGAAAATCAGATAGAAAAGATAAAACCAGATATAAACCAAATTGCAAAACTTGGTGGTCGTGGTGTGATTATTACAGCAAAAGGAGATAATGCTGATTTTGTTTCAAGGTTTTTTGCACCACAGTCAGGTATTGATGAAGACCCGGTAACAGGTTCAGCACATACAACACTAATTCCATATTGGTCAAAAAGACTAAACAAAACAGAATTAACGGCAATTCAGCTTTCTGAAAGAAAAGGATATTTACATTGCAAACTATTAGACGACAGAGTTGAGATAAGCGGAAAAGCTAAATTATATTTGATAGGAGAAATATATGTTGATTAAAAACCCTTGTCCTACCCGATATACTTTATTCAATGCAATAAGCTTTGCGGGTGTATGACGGGAACCAACTTTAGTAGTTCTAATCACATATCAGGAAGGACGGATGTCGTTATGTGTCATGTTAGAAAAATAAAAAACGAAAATTTATAAAAAAATGAAATGGATTAAATTGTTGACATTATTATTGCTGACGAGCATTGTTCAGCTATCAATTGCTCAAACAAGACTTCCTGTTATTCGGGCGACTTCTAAAATGGTTAACATAAAAGAAGACGAAAATTTAAAAAAGGGAGCTTGGATAATTTCACCAGAAATAAATCCAGATGTCTATGTGACTTCTGCAAAGAAAGTGACTTTTCACACAGATTTAAGCACAATATCATTCAAAATCGATCCGAAGGTTGGGGTGTACAATTTTATTATTTTGTTAAACGAAAAGGATTCTGCAAAAACTCAAATAAAATATCAAACTTCGCGATTAGATATGCTGAAAAAAGCAGCAGCATACAATTACAAAGACTCAAGATATGTTCCCACATTCACATACGAATCTAAAGATAATCCGAATCTTGTCAGAATCAGACAGGAATTTAAATTAGACTCAGTAGTAGGTAAAGGAAATGAAGTTTCAAGAATACTCAATTTAATGCATTGGGTTCATAACATTGTAAGACATGAAGGAAATAGCAGTAATCCAACTTTCAAAAACGCCATAGACCTAATCAAAGTATGTAGAAAAGAAAAAAGAGGGATCAACTGCAGAATGATGGCTACCATACTGAACGAATGCTATTTATCATTAGGTTTTAAATCGAGATATGTAACTTGTATGCCTAAAGAAACAGAATTTGATGATTGCCATGTAATCAATATGGTTTACAGTAATGATTTGAACAAATGGATATGGGTTGACCCAACTTTCGACGCGTATGTAATGAACGAGAAAGGCGAACTGCTTGGACTTGCGGAAGTAAGAGAACGACTTGTCAACGACAAACCATTAATTCTAAATCCTGAAGCAAATTGGAATAGAGAAAATTCACAAACAAAAGAAAACTACTTATATAACTATATGGCAAAAAATCTCTATAGAATTGAATGTCCAATTTCAAGCGAATATGATACAGAATCTTTTAAAGAAGGAAAAACAGTGATATATTTAGAACTTCTACCTTTAGACGGTTTAGTACAAACTCCTCAAAAACCAGAAAATCAAGACTTAAAATCAAGCCAACAGACTAAGTACTCACGCTTAAACTATAAAACAAATAATCCAAATCTATTTTGGTCGAAGCCTGAATAATAAGAAACGAAAAAACAATATCACATACAAACAATTATAAAACACAGCTTGATATGATTCGATTCAACTTATGTGACCATTCAAAAAATACAGCATATGAAACGAGCATTAAAAACAACAGTTTAAACCAAAGACCATGTTTATAGCGAGTTCCATGCAACAAATATTAAAAAAAATAAAAATGAACGCATGAAAAAAAATAAATTTACTATTGTTGTTCTCTCAGTGGCTATGCTGTTTGTTGTATCCTGTAATGGCGACCTGACATGTACGAAGAACAATCCGTTTGACACAACAACTACAAGCGACACACAGGTTCGGAACAAAATTGTAGTTATCAGCGATCTGCATTTAGGCACAGATCTTTCGTATTCGGAATGTGCTGCTCATTTACCCCGGTTAGCAGAATTCCTTACCGAAATACAAACTTCAAACACAGTGAAAGAACTTGTTATAGCGGGTGATATGCTCGACGAATGGTATGTGCCCTCGAGAAACGACACTTATGAAGGCAAAACACAGAAAGAATTTATTCAGGAAATAGCTACCGCAAATAAAAGTGTTGTTGACCTACTGAATGCCATCATTAAGGAGGGAAACATTAAGGTATCGTACACGCCGGGCAATCACGATTTGCTTGTAGAGAAAGAAAATGTAGATGCCATTTTACCCGGTATTCATCAGGCACGTGATGCAGGTAAATTAGGAATAGGCACGTATCACCCCGACGCCTATCCTGAGATTGCCATCGAACACGGACATAGATATGATTTTTTCTGTTCGCCCGATCCATATAGCAATCAGGACATTGCACCGGGATCTATTTTACCTCCCGGTTATTTCTTTACACGTATTGCAGTCAATTCCATCACAAATCCGCCTGCTACTGGAACTGGTACTGCGGTTCGAAATGTCACTCTGAATTCTACTGACGACACACAAACAAACAGTTATATTTATTATTCAATATGGAAAACGGTGCTGACAAGTTTGATTCCTGTGAAAGATAATTTTGATGACAAGATTATTTTGACAAACATTGGCAAATATACCGGCAGTTTCAGTATCAACGATATTATTCCGAACAACACATCCACCGGAAGTATTGATATGAACTTGTTTAGCGGCATTTGCGATCAAAAAAACTGGGAAAAACGCCTGGCCTATAACAATGTTCCGGTGAAAACTTTACTTAAAGATGCCATAAAGGGAAGTCTTTATACATCATTTATTGAAGAACAATCGAATACGCAATACTTTCAGAACGATACTTCCAAAGTCCGCATTGTGGTTTTCGGGCATACCCATGTTCCAACAATTAAGTCGTACTCCGGCAAAACAACGGGTGAATGCCTGTATGTAAACTCCGGCACCTGGATTGATAAAAAGATAAAGAATGGAGAAGCCGTCGATCAGGACGTCCAGAACATGGATTTCATTGTGATTGTGCCGCAAACAATGGATGAAAGCATGATGAAAGTAGAACGTTTCAAATACAGAAATGGGAAACATGTTTCAATTGAAAGTAAATCTATTCAACTTTAAACGGTCTTGGTTTTATTAAGTAGTGAGAACAATTTAACAGTGCAACAATAAACAGCTAATGTGCTGCTTATCTTCTTTTTATTAAAGAGTAAATGGCAAATGCTAAAATAGTAGCTGTTTCATGAATGTTTCATGTGTAAATGGCCGTAAAGCAATCAACTTTACGGCCATTTATTCAGATCTGCTACTATGAATTACTTCAGCGCTTTAATAACAAAACCATAGCTATATTCTTTCGCCTTCAAGAGGTACGGTTCATGAGGTAAAGCACCCCAACTGTTGTCGCCACCCACACCGCGCTGTGTCAAATCCACCGAAAGAACGACTTCGTCTCTGTTCGGTGTAATATCATTGGTATGGCGATATTTTTTGGTCAATCCCGGATCGAAATCTTCGGGCCAATTGTTCAAAGCACTGGCACAGATGGGTTGCAATCCTTCAATACATATTCCTTTCCCTTCGTCGTTGGTAAGGGTCAACCAGCGAAGGTCGGTTTTGTAACCATTCTCTTGCGGACGGGTATAGGGCACATATTGATCGGAAACTTTACTGCTATAAAGTCCAATGAAGGATGCGGTGTTACGGTCGGCATAATTTTCCCATGGACCGCGACCATAGTACGCAAAGTTATCAAACTCTTTGTTCAAACTCATGATCATACCAAAACGTGGCATTTCGGGCAATTCGTTTGCACCGGCTTTGTAGGTTACGTTTACCGTCAATGCACCGTCGGCAGTCATTGTGTACACAATTTGATAATCAGAAGCTACATCTTTCAGATAAAGATCGGCAGTAACTACTGCTTTTCCATCTTCCTGTTTCACTGCAATGTTTTTTACCGAAGTGTTTTCACCGGCAGTGCGCCAAACGTTGCATTTTTGCATCATATTATTTCCAAAGTCATTATCGGTAGGAGCGCGCCAGAAATTTGGCGCAGGTTTATTTCGCAGGTACGAACGACCGTCGGCTTTATAGTCGGCCAATAGTCCCGACCATTTATTGATCTTTACCGAAACTCCGGCAGCTTCCATGCTTACACCGTCTTTAAACTCTTCTACTTTTACCGCACCTTTGGCAGCAATAGCTTTTGCAAAGAATTTACCTTCGCCGAGTTTGAATTGTTCGCGTGCTACTTCATGCCCTTGCGGTACAACATCAGATCCATAGCGTGTGGTTGCATACACATTCAGCAAATATTCAACTCCATCGGCAGCAGGTGTTTCGGGCATAGCCAGTTGCACTTGTTTTTCTGATTCGGGAGCCAAATTCAATTCAAAAGAACCTGATTTTATGACTTCTCCATTTTTCAACACTTCGTAAGCAAAGCTGTAGTTTTGCAAATTGCTGAAATGAAATTCATTGGCCACTGTAATCAGTCCTTTTTCGGGTTGAGCGGCTTTGAAATAAATATCCTGATAGTATTTTTTCACTTCCAACAAACCGGGTTTCGGTTGACGATCGGGCCAAACCAATCCATTGTGACAGAAGTTTTCATCGTTTGTATAGTGTTGGCTTCCCATATCGCCACCATAACTCCAGTACTTGCGTCCTACTTCATCGGTCATTTCAAAACCCTGATCTACCCAGTCCCAGATAAATCCGCCCTGCATATTTTTACTTCCGCGGATAATGTCCCAATATTCTTTGAAATTACCGGAGCTGTTACCCATAGCATGAGCATATTCGCACATGATAAACGGACGTTTCACATTTTCGCGCGCTGCATATTCTTTCATATAAGCTATTCCTGGATACATCGGACACACCACATCGGTATTTTCTTTTTCGCGTGCCTGTTCAAATTGTACCAATCGGGTTTTATCGCGTTCCTTGATCCATTTGTACGTTTTCAAAAACACATCGCCATTGCTACACTCGTTGCCAAGCGACCAAATGATAACGGCAGGCGAGTTTTTGTCGCGTTCAACAAGGCTATACGTTCTGTCAAGGTGCGCTGCATCCCATTTTGGATCAAAAGCCATGTTTTCTTTGCCATAACCCATGCCATGACTTTCGATATTGGCTTCGTCCACTAAATAAATACCATACCGATCACAAAGTTTTACCCAGTTGATATTGTTTGGATAATGACTGCAACGCACTGCATTGACATTGTGTTGTTTCATCATTTTAATATCCTGCATCATCATGTCCATGGTCTGATAATGCCCGTTCACCGGATGATGTTCATGAATATTGACACCATGTACTAAAATGCGTTTACCATTCACCAACAGTTGACCGTTTTTCAATTCCACCTTGCGGAAACCGATTTTAGTTGCCACCGTTTCAATAAATTTACCACTTTCGTCCTTCAATGTCAGCACCAACGAATACAGATAAGGCGTTTCGCTGCTCCACAGTTGAGGAGAAGACACGTTTTTGCTGAAAGTAAGTTCTTTTTTAGCTTCGGCGGCTGCAGCTATTTTCAATGTTTGATTGAAAACTTCTTTTCCATTGGCATCGAGCAACAAAGCTTCCACTATACCGGTTTTAGCAGATTTATTGTAATTACTCAATTTTATATCCACTGCCAATGAGCCGTTTTTGTAGTTGCCATCCAAATCGGGACGGGCAAAAAAGTCGGCAACACGAAGGTTGGAAGTGCTGTACAGATATACATTGCGATCGATCCCCGAAATGCGCCAGAAATCCTGATCTTCGAGGTACGAACCATCGCTCCAGCGATAAACTTCCACCGCCAGCAAATTTTTACCCGGTTTTACATAGTTGGTAATATCAAACTCGGCAGGGCTTTTCGTATTCTCGGTATAACCCACCTTCTTTCCATTCACCCAAATGTACATGGCCGAGGTTCCTGCCTCAAAGTGAAGGTAAACACGGCGACCATTCCATGTTGGTTCTAACTGGAAATCGCGACGATACGAACCTACCGGATTGTCGGAATGATCGATATAAGGCGGATTTACTTTAAATGGATAATTTATATTCGTGTAGATAGGAATGCCGTATCCTTTTAGTTCCCAATTGGATGGCACCTGAATTTCTTTCCAGTTCAGCACATTAAAATCGGTTTTATAGAAGTCCTTCGGACGTTGATCAGGTGTAGGCGACCATTGAAATTGCCATTGTCCGTTCAACGAAGCATACCATGGCGAACTTTCGTAAATATCGGCAATTGCAGAATGTTTATCGGCAAAAGGCAGAAAGGTGGCGCGTGCCGGTTCTCTGTTTATCTGAAAAACGGTGGGATTCTCCCAATCGTTTACGGCAGGAGCAGGCTGAGCCACCGCCGGTAAAAGCAGCACTGCAAATAAACTCCCCAGCATTAGTTTTTTTTTCATACGTATTCTTATTTATGTAAGTAATAATATTTAATGATCTGTTTTCTCGTAACTCGTAACTATTTATATTGGTTTTGGTCTAATCTGTTTTAATTGTTTACTTTATCTTCCCGGCTTTGACATTTATGCTCATCTTATCCCTCCAACTCAAAGTCATAGTACTATCATTTTCAAAAGTCAAAGGTAAGAAAATATAGCCAGAGTTAAAATACTTTTCCCCATCCCAGCGGTCGCCAATATAAAGATAACTCATTGTTTTATTGCCTACCACCGGCAGCATAAAAGTAGATTGTGAATCGAAAGTGCTCGAGTTGGCAGTATTTTTCTATTCCGACCATGGTCCTGAGATTGCTTTCGTAAAAGCATACATTGCCTGATTCGGACTCCAGCCTGTACAACCCGAAGTCATCAGAAAATAATATTTAGAACGCTGTAGCAATGCAGGTGCTTCGCGATGCCCTCCGGACCAAAGAACTTACTTTAATATTGAATTATTTCAATTTCTTCTCGTTTTTATTCAAATCAAGCTGTATCTTATCAATGTCCGGCATCCAACCGCTTGCATTAGACAGTCGAACGGTATTGTTTCCTTTGTTTAGTTGTACTCTAACGGTAGTAGTAGCAGGAGTTAAGGGTTTAGATTTCAAATCTTTCAAAAGTGTATCTACTCCGTTTACAGTTAAAGTTGCCTGTTGGTTTCCGGCACTTATGTAGGTAAGAGTAAGCGTATAGATGCCTGCAACATTAGCATAGATATCGCGGAACTCGATATAATTATCGGCACGATTGCCCAACCAGGCTGCTTTTGCACGTCCGGAACATTTTTTATCGGCAATTACTCTACCTTGTCCGGAAACTACTTCGGAATTTTGAGTCAGATTGAAATTATTGATCCAGGCATATTCTGCTTCATATACTTCCTGCAATTTAGCTTGTTTGCCTACTACTTTCAACATAGCCACACCATGCGAAGGAACGGTGGTAGTGTACATTGAATCCATACTTCCCAGATCTTTATGCAACCAAAGATCACGAACAGTAGCAGATCCTGTCAGGTTCAACTCTTTCCATTTCACTGACATGGCAACAGGAGCTTCAGTACGATTAAACAACACCACTGCGCGCTCTTTGCTTTGCTTGCCGTTCAATGGTTTTGCCCATATTTGTAATCCGGCACCATTGTCGGAAATCAAATGTGCCTGCAATCCGGTGGTGTCCTGATTGACGGCAATCACTTCGGCATTTGTAATCATTTCTTTTGTTTCTGCCGACATTTTGGTCAAGTCATTTCCCAATACAAGGGGGGAAGAAAGGATACACCACATGCTCAGATGACTTCTGTCTTCATCTGCTGTCAATCCGCGTCCCACTTCAAGCATGTCCATATCGTTGTAATGCCCCTGACTGACGTAGGGTGCCAGGTATTTATTCAGATCAATAATGCCAAGGATGCTTTTCCATTGTGCTTTGGAGCCCGGCGTGAAATTAATATCGTTCGACATCCGCCATGAATCGGCAACCGTAGTAATCCATGTGCCCGGAAACTGCCAACGACAGGCATTGAAATTAATATCTTTTCTTCCGGTGTTATCAATGGCTTTTTTGATGGCAGTATAACGTGTTTTTTCGTCTAACTTTTGTACCAATCCTCCGCAATAGTCTACTTTGAGGAAATCGAATCCCCAGGTTTTGAAGAACAAATCAGCATCCTGTTGATCGTGGTTGTACATGCCACCATTCACTCCACCCGGTTGTCCGCTCCATTGCGAACCACAGGTATTTTCTCCTGCTTCGGAATAAAATCCTGCTTTAAGACCTTTGGAATGGATATAATCTACGAGCGATTTCATCCCCTTTGGGAATTTGATACTGTCTATCTTTAAACTACCATCAGCATTGCGACCATTAAAGAATCCGTCGTCGATGTTCAGGTAAGTGTAACCGGCAGCAGCCAGTCCGGTTGATACCATTGCATCTGCTTGTTCTTTGATGATGGATTCATCTATTTTGGCACCGAATTGATTCCAACTTGCCCATCCCATTAATGGTGATTTTGTTGCTTGAGAAAAACCGGATAAGCCATATAAGGCTAAGAAAGTGACTAAAAGTATTTTTTTCATTTTGTCTAAAATATGATAAAGGTTATTTTTTGATTTAACAAGGTCATAAAGTAAACCTTACAACTTTACAGGATTTATGCCTTTATGCGTTGGAATAACCAGTTTGATGCTTCCGTCGGTATTAAACTCCATTTTGTCGATACACACTTCGCGGTTATACCCTGCTGCATCACCTTGTGTGATTCCTTTAGGGTAATTAAAGCGGTGGTAAACGATATACCATTCGTCTTTTCCGGGAATCTGAAGCACTGAGTTATGTCCTGTGCCGTAAATACCTGCTTTAGGGTCTTTGGCAATTACCAGATTGTCCTTAGAAATGGTAAATGCACCCAATGGCGAAGTAGAAGTAGCATAACGTACCCGATAATTCTCGCTGCGGGTATCATCTTCCGACCACATAAAGTAATACGTTCCATTTCGATAAAACACGTAAGTACCTTCGCGATAGGTATTGTCGGGTTTCAGCATGGTCAATGTTTCCTGTTTGATAGAAGTCATATCATCATTCAGTTCGACACCGGCCATGAATCCATTTCCCCAGTAAAGATAGCTTTTACCTGTTTGCGGATCGGTAAACACATCCTGATCAATCACCTGTCCACGGGTGACACCTTCAGGGCGAGCATCAATCAACGGTTTTCCAAGATCAACAAATGGTCCTGTAGGGTTATCGGAAACAGCGACACCAATTTTTTGCGCTGCGCTAAAGTAATAGAAGTATTTGTATTTTCCATCAATTTTCTTTTCAACAATACAGGGCGCCCAGGCATTGCGATTGGCCCAGCTAACATCTTTACCCAATTGAATGATTTTGCCTTCGTCGGTCCAATCCACTAAATTGTCGGACGAAAAACATTTAAAATAGGTTCCTGCCCAACCGGTAAAACCGTCGCTGGTAGGGTAGATGTAGAATTTACCTGTTTTTTCGGAATAAAGAATCTCAGGGTCGGCATAATAACCGTTCAATACCGGATTATGATTTTTTACCGCCTCAGCCGTGTAGGTTTCGGGTTTGCGATTTCCAATTTTTACGGAGTATTTCACGCCTTCCTTGCTAAAATTAGCTGTCTTGTTGGGTGTTACGCTTACTCCTGCAAAGTTATTCAGTTCGGGATTGAAAGAACTTAAGTTAGTCGAAGTTGAAACAGGAAAAACAACCTTTTTGGCCACTGTATCTACCACAATATTGATTTTTTTCAGCTCTTTTGCTTTTGCCGATTCAAACACGGAGGAAACATTTACCCATTTGTTCGCCAGGCGGGCAGCTTCTTTGGCTGTGATGGGCAACACGGTTCCATGACGCGGATGAAAATCCATGGTTACATCCTGATCGATGACTTTGAAATGCTCCAGATCCGAACCTTTTGTAAACTGATAGCGGCCGCTGGTATACATATCGTACATCAAAACCCAATCGGTCGAATTGTTTAGTTTGAAAACGCCTGCACCTTCCACCGGACTGGTGGTTAGTTGCATTAAACCACCCACGGGTTTCCATTCGCCGGTAAGTTTGTCGGCAACAGCCTTTCTTATTCCTTTTTCGGTATCCTCGGTTTTGTAAAACAAATGGTATTTACCAAATGCTTTCACAATGTCTCCATCGATACACGAAGTTTTGTTGGGATTAAAAAACAACTGTTTGGGAGTAGTTTCCAGAGCCGTAAAATCTTTGTTGACATAAGAATAGTAAATCTTATCATAGTCCCCTTTTCCGCTCTTCAGCATCGAAAAGTAAACCATATACTTTCCTACTGATGGGTCGTAAATGGTTTGTGGAGCCCACACACGCAGCACATCTCCAAATTCGTTAGGGAAAGCAGTCGGAATATGTACGGTTGCGGAAGTCCAGTTTATGAGGTCGGTCGATTTCAGGAGTACCATGCCGCGGTTTGAACTCCAACCTTTTTCTGAGGTCATATCCGTTACAACCATATAAAACGTTTTACCATCTTCGCAACGCAAAATATGCGGATCGCGAACACCACCAGTCAGGCTAATCTTCTCGGAACTGATCATCGGTTTATCCTGATTGAGTGCTTTGAAGTTATATCCGTCGCTACTCAATGCGAACCGGATTTGCTCTTCGTCTTTTCGGTTACCGGTAAAATAAACAAAAAGATAGGCACTGCATTTGTCTTTTGGGGTTACTACTGCGGCATTTTTTTGTGTGTTGGAAGTGATTATTGTTGCCTGAACAATCGTTAAGCTACTTAATGCTAAGCCAAAACACAGCAGGAATTTGATTTTTTTTAAAAACATTGTTCATTAGATTTATAGTTGAATCATAAAATCGCCGGATGCTTGTTCAGCCCACACAAAAATACAGTTATTGATCGGATTGAAAGTAAAAAATTCAATCAATATGGTGGACTTTTCCCAAAAACACGGGCCGAACCGGAAAGATAAACGTGAATTTCCATATTCGTTTAGCGACATAGAAATTCACGTTTATGTATATCTCTTCCAAAATTAATCAAAGAAACTTATTTTTTCTGAAGTTTATACAAGCCCGAAGCATGGCCCATCAAAGAGTCGGAAAACTCATTTGAAAACTTTCCCAACTTTTTACCTGTCCACATATTGGTAATGGAACATTTGCCTTTTAGGCCTAATTCGGCAAGTTTTACACTTACTTTTGCCGGAGTCTTATCATCAGTCAAATTGAAAAGGGCAACATACACATCTCCTGTTTTAGCATTGCGTGAAGTAATAGCCACGTGTTTATCCTTTTGATATACCTGGCGAACCCCGGTACTTTCACGGTGCATTTTCAGCACTTCTTTATTAGTCAATAACGATAAAGTAAATGCATCATTGCTGGGGAGGTCACCTCCAAAAATCAACGGAGACCGGAAGATGGTAAATAAAGTCATCAAAGTGTATTGCTCATCTTTCGTTAATCGGGTCATTCGATCGGCTCCTCTTTCGCCACGAAGTGAAATGCGTCCCAGCGGAATCATATCACAATCCGGCCAGGTACCTGGTGCAATAAATGGATACCACTTTTGAGCAATATCAAAGAGATGGGTTATGTGTGGCCATGTATCCCATACATCGTCTACCATCCGCCACATATTGGCGTGATTTATTACATGTTCAGCACTTTCTATCGGTGTTTCTCCGGGGGAAGTGCTAAATACGATCGGACGACCGGTTTTGTCTATCGCGTTGCGGATAAGTTCAATTTCGCCCTGGTGATAAGGACGTGATAAATCGTCAACTTTAATAAAATCTACTCCCCACGAAGCGTACAATTCCATGATAGAATTATAATATTCCTGAGCGCCGGATTTGGTGGCAACAATCGTATAGTTGTCGCGTAGCCATTGACATTGAAGCTCGGTAGAATAAATCTGATCGGCTGTAATACCATTGGTACCTTTGATAGGTAATTTTTTATCTACAGCCAATTTCGGAATTCCTCGCATGATGTGAATTCCGAACTTCAGGCCTTTGGAGTGGACATAATCTGCCAACACTTTGAATCCTTTATCCTCTTTTGCTGAAGGAAAACGATTAACTGCAGGCATATACCGACCGTATTCATCCATCACGTAGATGGGATCTTTTTGGTTATACCCGCCGGCTTTATCATTTTCCACAAACCAGCGAATATCCACTACAATATATTCCCAACCGGAGCTTTTTAGTTTAGCAGCCATATAATCGGCATTGGCCTTTACTTCGGCTTCAGTAACTGTCGGGCCGTAACAATCCCAACTGTTCCATCCCATAGGCGGTGTTGTTGCCCAGGAGTGGAAGTCTTTTTTTGTTTGTGCAGTAACGGTTGCTGTAAACAATAAGCAACTCATAATAAGCAAAGAAAGTGTGTTTTTGTTGTTCATTTTAAATGTATTGCTCTATTAAACTTAAGATTTGTTTTTCTATTTATTCTATTTCACAAAAATACGATTATTAAATTTAATTGAAGTAAAGGAATGAATGAATATGGTGGACAATTATCCAAAACAAGGATGGAACGAAAAAACAAACGCGAGTTTCTATATTTGTTTTGCAACATAGAAACTCACGTTTATTTTTAGCATACAATAGCCTCGTTAGAACTTAAACGGTTTCTTTTCCAAGAAGAAGCGATAGTCTTTTACCATACCTTTAGTACTTTTATCGGCACGGGGAAGGACTCTAAAGCCTTTGACATTGATTTCTTTTCCCATATCGATCACTACCTGGTGTGGATGATTTGCTTTGTCACCCATCTTTGTTTGCCATATAATGGACTCCTGAATATCGAATAATTTATCAGCTCCATTGGCAGCTTTTACAGTTTCTTCGCTATCTACAAATACCACTTTCCAATTGATAGATGAAATGGCTTTACCATCTTCGCCAATAATTTCAAATTCGGCAGCAGATGTGCTGTTGTCATTTGCATCCTGTGCGTTCAATGCTTCGAAGCAGAAATAACGTCCGGCAGTTGTTTCATTCAGGCTGACCGCTTTCCAACCACTTTCGGCAGGGAGGGTTCCTGTTACGACCGCATTCAATCCATTTAAATTCAGACTTTTTGCCGCTTTTTGTTGTTGGTTGTCATCTTTGCCAATGACATCCAAAATGGCGTGATTTAGTCCTTCAATGCTTGTGAGGCGAGGTTTATCAATATCCAGTACAATGATTTCGTTCATTCCTTTTTTCAAATAGCAACCCGGTACGCAAAGTGTTTGAGTTGGTCCTATTTTCCAGAAACGTCCTAAATTATATCCGTTTACCCAAACCATTCCTTTGCCCCATGAGCTCATATTCAGGTAAGTGTAACCTGTTTTGGTAAGGTTGAAAGAAGCTTTGTACCATGCCGGACCGGTTGCCGGTTTTGTACTGAATCTAGCTCTCGTTTGAAATTTGTAATCAACAGGTAGCGTGTAAATAGTCCAGTTCTTAAGTTCAGTTTCAGTTTTTCCGTCGGAGAGCAGCACTTTTTCCGTAATCCCTTTGCGATCAAGAATTGCTTCGCCGTAATTGACACGTCCCATTCCTTCCACCAAAATATCCAAACGGGCATTCGCGTTTAAAACCGGAATTTCAACCGTACTTTCCCCTCTGCGACGATCCAACTTACCTACAACCTTACCATTGATATATACTGTAGCCCAGTCATGTACATCTTTGATAATCAAAGTTTGTCTATGGTTGCAAGACGATAGTTGTTTGCGGTAAATAATAGAACCCCAACCCTGGTCGAAAAACTCCATGGGCTGAATATTTTCTGATTGTTTGGCAACGGGAAGATTATCAAACACATTCGCAGTTTGTGTAAACTTAATGGCCGGAACAGTAATGGTTACTTCCGGATTTTGGGGTATAGCAGGTACTATTTCACCTTCCTGCAAATAGTTTTTCAGTAAATCGCGGATGGCGTAGAACTTATCGGTTGGGTTACCGACTTCATCGATGGGTGCATTGTAGTCGTACGACGAAGTGGTAGGTGCATAAGCCGGCGCATTGGCACCTGCCCATTGGCCAAAAGTGGTTCCTCCATGTGCCATATAAAGACTGAATGAAATCTTGCGATCCATCATATCTTTAAGACTGCCAATAAAGCTATTGATATCGCGGGTTTCGTGCGGACGACCCCATTGATCGAACCAACCGGTCCAGTATTCGCCACACATCAAAGGCGAAGTAGGGTTCATTTCTTTAAATTTGCGGAACTGATCGTCGATATTAGAACCGGCTCCAAAGTTTAATGCATTTACAGCACCATCGAGTTTGTAACGGAAGAAGTTCGATGACCAATCGCAGCGAAGGAGTTGTACTTTGTCGAAACCTGCCTGACGAATATTATCGCGCATTGTTTCCATGTATTTGCCGTCACTACCCCAGGTTCCGTATTCATTTTCAACTTGAACCATGATGATGTTTCCGCCGTTTTGAATTTGTAGTGGAGCTAATTGTTTTCCTGCTTCGTTCAGATAATTTTTGGTTCGTTCCATAAAATAGCTGTCGGTAAGACGTCGAACCTGCAAATCTTTCTTTTTCAACAACCACCATGGAAGTCCACCCATATCCCATTCGGCACAAACATAGGGTCCCGGACGAACGATACAGTACATACCGTTTTTTTGTATCAGTCGAACAAACTCAGCCACATCGTTTTGTCCTTTAAAATCGAAAACTCCCGGAGTTTGTTCGTGGATATTCCAAAATAAATAAATACAAATGGTATTCATCCCCATGGCTTTACACATTTTTATCCGATGATCCCAATAAGCTTTTGGTATACGGGTGTAATGCAGTTCACCGGCTCTGATAATATATGGTTTTCCGTTAAGCAGAAACTCATTATTTCCTACATTGAAGTTGGTACCATTCATTCCATTAGTCGACTGGGTTGAGGCTTGTGCAAAAATGCCGTTGCCAACCGAAAGCAGCAGGATGAATGCGAATAGAAGTAATTTTTTCATGGGAAAATTCAGCGCTCTTAATTTCTCTCCCTGAGATCGAAAGACTATTGAGACTTCAGATTGACGTAACTTTTGGGTGAGTTCTGTATTTACATGCTCTTTGGTTAAAGTTGGATTAAAGGAATGTTTCATGAATATATTGTAAATTATTATATTTTTTAGTTGGTTGATAAACAATTATTCTACTACTTGATAAACACGAACATAATCCACTTCGAATGTGATTGGGAAATGGCTTTGGCTTGGGTCACCACCATTCACTCCTCCCAATGCAAGATTCAGCAGAATATAGTGAGGTTGCGAGAATGGATTACTTCTGTCGGCATTTATCGTTTCGCTCAATAAAGTAGTGTTGAGCAGTTCATTGTCTACATATAAATTGATGGAATCTTTGTTCCAGTCCATGCGCCAGGTATGGAATTTCTCCGGCCATCTTTTATCCTTTGCCATCAACGAAGCCAATGTTCTTTTCTCTGAATCCCATTTCGCTTTGTAACGAGTATCGGTACCCGAAGCCACATTCGCCAAAATGGAAGGCACTCCATCGGGTCGGTAAAACTCCATCACATCCACTTCGCCGCACGAAGGCCATTCCTTATCTATGCCCAATGTCCAAATGGCCGGCCAGGCGCCCATGGATGTATCGATGCGTGCACGTACTTCGAACCGTCCGAAAAGCCACGATTTCTTATCCTTACTAATCAAACTTGCAGCGGTATAATTCACATTCGGTCGATTGGTTTTCCAGCTTTTACTCTCCGGAATATAGTTGGGATTCGGAAAGCTCTCCTTTTTTCCTTCAATAACCAAACATCCATTTTTACAATTGGCATTTTTTCTTTGATACCATTGCAGTTCCTCGTTGCGTTGAAAGCCGGTTTCAAAAGACCAAATTTCAGGATTTGGAGCCCCTTCATAATTAAACTCCTCGCTGAATATGAGCTTCATACCTACTACTTTCTTCGGTTGCGAGGCATCCGGTGCATAAGGATTTGTTGTTGCTCCAATGGCCGAAACAATGGAGGAAAATGAAATAATTAATACCAAAAGTAATTTCATAAGATGTGATTTCAATTCATTGATATACAACAGAAAAAAAAATATATTATTCTTCGCTATTTTACAAATCTCACCATTTCGCTGGCTGCTAATAGAAAGGCTCCCACTCCAAAATTAGCTGTAGAATTAGCATCGACTACTTGTCCCGGAATTGCTTTTTCACCAATGGGTTGCACATATCCAATTTTTCCTGTTGGTTGCAAGGCAGTCGTCGAAAGATAATTCCAACCCTTTAATGCGGCTGGTAAATATGTTTTTTCTTTCAAATAACCGTTATTTATGCCCCAAAGTAGTCCATAGGTAAAAAAGGCTGTTCCACTTGTTTCAGGGCCCGGTGCATGTTGCGGATCCAGCATACTGCGTGTCCAATACCCTTCCGGTTGCTGGCATTTTATAATTTCTTTGGCTATATCTCGGTAATGTTTCAGAAATAAAGGTCGGTACTTGCCATCTTTGGGCATGTCTTTCAACACTTTTGCCAGTCCGGCAAAAACCCAACCATCGCCACGTGCCCAAAAGTCTTTTTTTCCATTCGCAGTTTTATGTTTCGGGTAAACATATTTAGCATCTCGATAGAATAGTTTAGTTTTGGGGTCGTACATTATACTTTTAGCATATAAAAAATATTCATTCAATTTATCTAAATACAACTCATCTCCGGTTACTTTATACAGTTTAGTCATTACCGGCATCACCATGTATAATCCATCCGACCACCACCAGTAATCATTATTTGGAGTACTCATTTGATATTCCATTACTTCCCGTGCCCTCGCAATTTTATTGCTATCGGGCGATAGAAGATAAAGATCTATATAAGTTTGAAAACAAACCTGCCAATCCCCAAAAAGCACATGATCGGGCGTTTCACCATAATTGTATTTCCATTTCGATGTATCTGCCGTCTTGGCACCTTTCCATTCATTCCGTATCGCCCATTGTTCGGAGTACACACGGTATTTCTCATTACCTGTGACGAAATAGGCTTCCATATTTCCGGTATGGTAGGCGGCATTATCCCAAAATGGATTTCCGGGGTTGGTGTGCGTTGATTGCCAGTAGTCGTTTGCTTTCTCTATTATACTGATAAGTTCAGCCTTAGAAGGATGAATTTGAGCGGTGACCAAAACATTACCGGTCAGCGCCAGCAACAGCATTAATTTGTGAATCTTCATGTCGGTAATTTATAGTGTTGATTTGTTTTAAGCAGTGGTATTTCAAATTAACAAAACACAGCATACAAAAATACATAGTTATTGTCAATCATTATGTATACAATTCGTTCAATAAAGTGGATTATATCGGTAAAATGATCGCTAAGTCTTATCGGTGTCATGTTCAGCACTAAAATCCGAATTGTCTGTTTTTCCTACCTTTTTGACCTTTTTGTCACTGAAAGTATACATTGAATTGTATATTTTTGTAGCATGGATTTAGCTCTTTACTCTGTATAAAAAAACCTGAGTATCGTATGTTTTCAACCCCCTATTTCAGGAATATTTAAACTTTAAATAAAATGAAGCTTACTACGAAGTTCACCTTGCTCTCATTACTGCTTACTTTAAATGCAATGTGTGTTTGCGCCCAAAGCACTGCTTCTTCAACTCCATCTTCCGGGCAGCCGGTTTTTGAATTAAACCATCCCGATTACAAGTTAAGTCCGAAGACCGGAATGACGCGTCAGCATTGGAAAGACGCTGTATTGTATATGCTGAATGGTGCGTTTGGATATATTCATCAGTTGGACGATCCGATGAAATTCCCGAAACAACCGGGGATTAGCTACCCGCGTACCGATGAGCAGATTCCTACTGAAAAGTTGGAAGGACTTAGTCGTACTTTGTTTGTAGCAGCACCGCTTCTGAAAGAAAACCCCGAACTGGTAGTCAATAATATTAAGGTAGCCGAATATTATCGTCATCAAATGTGCAATTTGATTAATCCATCAAGTCCTTCGTTTATTAAACATCGCGCTAAAAATGGAGGTCCACATCAGAATTTAGTGGAATTTGGAGCTATCGCCATTTCGATGACTGCCATTCCCGATGTACTTTGGAAACCACTTCCTCAACAACAGAAAGACGCTTTGGCAGCACTGATGCTTAGTTATGCTGATGGTCCTACGGTAGATTCGAACTGGAAGTTCTTCAATATCTTTGTATTGAGCTTTTTTAAAAGTCAAGGCTATGCGGTAAATGAAAAGTTGCTGGTAGAATATCTGGACAAAACACTCAGTCATTACCGTGGCGAAGGGTGGTACAACGATAGTCCTGCCTTTGATTATTATAGTATGTGGGCATTTCAGATGTATGGTGTGTTGTGGGCAGAATATTATGGCAATAAATATTATCCAGAACAAGCCAAAAAGTTTATGTCCAATTTCAGCGATCTGAAGTCCAATTATCCGTACCTCTTTAGTCGTGATGGTAAAATGATCATGTGGGGACGTAGTATATCCTATCGTTATGCATCAGTGACTGCTTTCCCTTTGATGGGATTTGAGAATTCCCCCGATACAAACTATGGTTGGATGCGTCGTATCGCTTCCGGCACTTTGCTTCAGTTTTTTCAACATCCCGATTTTATGAAGGATGGTGTTCCTACCTTAGGTTTTTATGGGCCATTTGAACCTGCAGTGCAGATGTATAGTTGCAGAGGTAGTGTGTATTGGGGCGGTAAGGTCTTTCTTGGTTTGTTGGTTCCGGCCGATAACCCTTTCTGGACAGCTGTAGAAAATAACGGCGACTGGGATACAAAACTGGTTAAAGGGAAAGTCTATAACAAGTTTGAAACGGGTTCACAAATATTGATTACCGATTATCCAAACATTGGTGCATCAGAAGTACGTGCATGGTGTCACGCCACAGTGGCGGGCGACTGGCAGAAATTCAGAAGTACAGAAAATTACAACCGTTTATCTTACAACAGTGCATTTCCCTGGCAGGCTGACGGTCCAAATGGCGAAGTAGCTATGAATTATGTGATAAAGAATAAGGAGAGCAAATGGGAAGCCCTTCGTCTTTACACTTTCAAAAAGTATGAGAACGGCATTTATTATCGAGATGCAGCACTTGAAACCAACAGCGCCATTCAATTTAAACTGGCTGATATTCCGTTGCCCAACGGTATTCTTCGGGTAGATAAATTGGTGAGCACTGATACTATAAGTTTACGTTTGGGTCATTACTCATTGCCACATTTAAACGAACCGATAAAAGAAGAGATTCGAAAAGTGAAGGGGCATCAGGTTCGGATCATTAATAATGGAGTGTATCAATTAGCTCTGATTTCGCTGGAAGGATGGACGTCGATGGAATTTGTACAGTCAAAAGGATTGCATCCGGAGAGTGAGGTGAGCGAAGTCATCAATGTAGCAGATAAATTCTCTGCTGGAAAAACAACAGGGAAAATCTATAATACACTCATGCTTTGGAAAAAAGCCGGAGAAAAATGGACTTCTGATGAGTTAGTGCCTGTAAAGAAAATACAGTATGATGCTGTTAAGAATAATGCAACAATATTGTTTAGTAATGGGAATAAAAAAGTAGTTAATTTTGATTGATTAGTGACCGGGAGTTGTGTTTGGTCACAAACAAAAAAAGAGGATGTTCAATCGGTTGGACATTCTCTTTTTTTGTTGTCTATGCAAATCGGCATAGTTAAAAAACGTATAGAATTCAAATTTAGGTGCTGTCGTCAAACTAAATAAAATACAAACATATTTATTTAATATACTTATATTCAGTGGCTTTTATCAATGAATGAATTTTAAACCTATTTGACTGAATTATTACTGTTTCTGTTCAGTTGTTATGATATATTTGCATTTAGAAAACAACAGATTTTAAATAATCGAAAAAGAACTAATCAATGATTAAAACAAATTAGAAATTTATGATCGACAGAACAAGTTAACCACAAGCCGGAGGATAATCTAAAAAAACAGAGAGTCCTCCAACAGAATTTTGTAATCTAATATTAAATAAATCAAAAAAAATCATGAACAAAAAAAAGAAATTTTTATTCATTCTGGCCTTATCAGTATGTATAATGCCAACACTTTGGGCAAGTGGAGAAAGGAGCGATTCAGGCAGCTCTGCTACACAGCAACAGTCAAAAGGGCCTGTTTCAGCAAGAGGAGCTGTTTCGGGTAAAGTAATTGACAAAAATGGTGAAGCTCTGATTGGAGTAAGTGTAAAGATAAAAGGTACCACTTCAGGAACGATTACTGATATAAATGGCAACTATTCTCTAAAAGACGTGAATCCAACATCTGTTCTTATATTTAGTTATGTAGGTATGGATAATTTAGAAATGGTAATTGGGGAACAGAGTTTGCTGAATGTAACTCTTATTGAGAATGCTGTGAATATAAATGAAGTAGTTGTTGTTGGATACGGAACTATGCGAAAAAAAGATCTTACAGGATCTATCACACAGATTCGTCCCGACAGGTTGGCCGATGAAAATCCCAAGACAGTCCAGGACATTCTACGGGGAACTCCGGGTTTGAATGTTGGTCTCGATGCTTCGGCAAAGGGAGGAGGCTCTATGCAAATCCGTGGTCAACGCTCTGTTTATACCGACGGAGGACACAACGATCCGCTGATCGTCCTGGATGGTATGATTTTTTATGGAGAGCTCTCTGAAATTAGTCCCGATGACATCGGTCAGATCGATGTACTCAAGGATGCTTCGGCAGCTGCCGTTTATGGAGCTAAGGGAGCCAATGGAGTAATTGTGATAACCACTAAGAAAGGTAAATTGGGAAAACCGATGGTGAACATCAGTACAAACTTTGGGTTCACAACCAAAAGTGCATACAGAGAAGTTTATAGCCCTGAAGGATATATGAAATTCCGTGAGGACTGGTATAAAAAGGACACTTATGGTGTGAATGCCCAAACTGGTAACTACGAAGCCTATCAGGCCGGAACCAACAAAGGGAAATATGGATATTATGATAATTCTGCAAATCTGGACAAATATGGCGTTTCGCTTGAAAACTGGCGGGCATATACCACCAACTCGTCAGGTGAAACCGATGCCAGTATTTATGCACGACGTCTTAATTTAACGGACCTTGTTCTTGAAAATTATTTGGCTGGAAAGTCTTTCGATTGGTATGATCACACTTTTCGTACAGGTTTTAATCAGGATTACAACGCCAGTGTGTCTGGAGCTAGCGACAAGATGAATTACTATATGTCAATCGGATATCTTCATAATGAAGGCGCTGTTGTGGGAAATCAATACCAATCCATTCGTGGAAACTTGAAAGTAGATGGCAAAGTAAATAAGTGGTTCGAAATCGGGATGAATGTAAACTTTCAGGATCGAAGCGACGGAGATCTTCAGCCCGGACTAGGAACTAATTACTGGGACAACAATCAGATACGTCTCAGCCCTTTTGCCTCCTATATGGACAGTGATGGCAATCTTGCACATCGACCAATGGGTGCCAGCCAAAACTATAATTATAACTTCGATTTTAATCGACAGTATATGGAGTTGGAAAAAGGCTATACTGTACTTAACACTATATTATCTGCAAAAATAAAACTGCCTTTTAATATTATATACTCATTCAATGCATCACCTCGTTACCAATGGTTCTACGATCGGTATTTTGAATCCTCGAAACACCCCGACTGGAAAAGTTCCAATAACGGATTGGTCAACCGCGAGCAGGCAAAACGTTTCGACTGGTCGCTCAACAACACTATCAATTGGGACTACACTTTCGATGTAAAACACCATGTCAACCTTACACTTGTGCAGGAAGCCGAAGAACGAAGGTATTGGCAGGATCGTATCGAAGCCCGTAATATCTTACCAAGCGATGCGTTGGGATTGCACAACACTAAAAACGGTGACAAAACAAAAAGTAACTATTCATCTACTGACACCCACGAAACAGCAAATGCATTAATGGCACGTTTGTTTTACGCTTACGATGACCGTTATATGCTGACCACTTCAGTTCGCCGTGATGGTTATTCAGCATTTGGAGCCTACAATCCATACGCTACTTTCCCTTCGGTAGCGCTCGGATGGTCTTTTTCCAACGAAGATTTCTTTAAATGGGCACCCATGAGCACTGGTAAATTTCGCGTTTCCTACGGGAAAAACGGGAACCGCTCTCTTGCCGACCCCTATATTTCGCTCGCTAATCTGGGTTCTGGTTCCGGCAAAATGCAGGGATACATCGACAACTCCGGAAATCTTGTTAACATGCGTTATCTATCGGTCGACCGTTTGGCAAACCCATTTTTGCAATGGGAAAAAACAACGGCTTATAACCTCGGCTTGGATTACGGGTTTTTTGACGACCGCATCACGGGAAGTATTGAGTACTATATAATGAATACGAACGACATGATTATGAGCCAACGGCTGCCGGGCTTCTCCGGATTTAGTTCCATTGCCACCAACCTTGGAGAAGTCGTAAATAAAGGTGTTGAATTGACAATTAATACTATTAATATTAAAAATGACGTACTGGAATGGAGAACCACTTTAAATTTTTCGTATAATAAAAACGAAATAAAGCACCTTTACTACGAAAATGAGGATGTACTTGATGAAGCCGGAAATGTAATCGGCTCCAAGGAAATGGATGACCAAACCAACGAATGGTTTATCGGACAAGCCATCAGTACTATTTGGGATTACCGAGTTACCGGTATCTGGCAATCCAACGAAGTGGATGAAGCAAAGAAATTTGGACAAAAACCGGGCGATCCAAAAGTTGCCAACAACTATACAGCCGATGACAAAGCCGATGGTACACCGGTATATAACAATAAAGATAAAGAATTCTTGGGACAAACCGCTCCTCCCATCCACTGGCAGTTGCGCAATGAGTTTACCATATTGAAAAATTGGAATTTCTCATTCAATATTTATTCTTATATGGGTCATAAAAGCATGTCGGGTAACTACCTGAACCGCGATAATGACGGTTCGTTGATCACCAACGGCATGAATACTTTTTCAAAAACCTACTGGACTCCCGAAACGCCTACAGACAACTATGGACGTTTGGATGCACAGGGCCCTGCTGGAGTTTCTTCTCCTGAAAAACTTTACAACCGCTCATTTATTCGCCTCGAAAACATATCAGCCGGATACGCCTTGCCGAGCCGTTGGATAAAGAAGTATGATATTGAAAAGGTAAAAATATATGGTTCTGTTCGAAATGTAGCTGTATGGCAAAAAGATTGGGAATATGGTGATCCTGAAACCGGAGGTCTCGCAACACGTGTTTTTGCTCTTGGATTAAATCTAACTTTTTAAAATAAAATAAATATGAAAATAATATATAATAACAAGAAAAATAGGTTGTCAGTTGTAACACTGATTACAACTATCTTATGCTCTTCGGTGTTTTTCAGCGCTTGTTCCGATGATTTTCTAAAACCGGATCCGCTCTCGTTCTACGAACCGACAACCACATTTAACACCGAAAGCGGTTTGCAGGCAGCATTGGCCATGTGCGACAGACATCTACGTTCTTATTGGACAAGTTACGAAAATAAAAATCTTTCCGTTCCCATTGGGACAGAATATTTGTTTTCCGAGTTATCGGTTGCAAGTAAAACTGATGATGCAGGTTTATTTGCGGATGTTGCTACAAAACTGACACCCACAGGTGGAGCAGGTAATGATGCTGGAGATTGGCACAACTATTTCTGGGACGAAACATATACAGGTATAAAATATGCCAATACCATCTGTAGCTTTATTGATCAGGTGCAAGGACTGGACGAAGCCACTAAAAATGCATATTTGGGTAGAGCATATTTTCATCGTTCTTTCCGCTATCTCTCTCTTGTTTTCCAGTATGGCGACGTTCCATTGGTAACCAAAATTTTGGAAATACCTAAGCAGAACTATCGTTCTACTAAAAAAGAAGCCATCCTGCAAAAAATTACTGAAGACATGGAGTTTGCCGTACAGTGGGTTCCCAATCAAAAAGATATAACTTACAAAGGGATGGTCAACAAAGGTGCATGCCGAATGTTGCTTATCAAATGCTATTTAGCAACTGCACAGTGGCAAAAAGCGAAAGAACAGGCAGATATTCTGATCGATCAGTCGGGTTACGAATTAATGAAAAACAATTTCGGTACTTTTGTTGATACATATTCTCCTCAAACATGGCCTATTACCCGCAATGTAATTTGGGATTTGCATCGCCCCGAAAATAAACTTATCGCTGCCAACAAGGAGGTAATCATGGGTATGCCTAACCGTGGCGCAACTGCTGAATCGATGATTGAATTCCTTACGCTACGTATTTTTGGCCCTAGCTACACGAGTGGTTCCGATTTGAAATCACCCGATGGAAAACAGGCAGTTGTCAATTATGCCCGTAACAACTCAAAGTATAATCAAAAATATGACTATATCAGGGCTATCGGACGTGGTGTGGCAACATGGCGTCTGACGTGGTTTGCTACCCACGAAATGTGGAAAGTGAACGGAATGGATGATGCCGGCGATTTACGTCACAATAGCAAAGTGGGCAACTGGGGACGCATGGACTCAATCAAATACAATGATCCTTCAAGTACCTGGTTTGGGAAAAACCTGCTTTTCCGCCATCCTACCACCGGAGCGCTCTTGTGTACCGACTCATTGCGCGTATGGTTTGATTGGCCACACTATAAAATATATTTGCATGATGTAGTCGCCGAAACCAATCAGGGGGCTAACCAGTTCAATGGAGCAAGCAATGGCGGAAATGCTGATTGGTATCTTTATCGTCTGGCCGAAGCCTATTTGTTGAGAGCCGAAGCTAAATTTTATTTAGGAAATACTACCGGAGCTGCCGATGACGTTAATGAGGTACGCAAAAGAGCAGGATGTACACAATTATACTCCAATGCAACTATTGGCGACATTATGAATGAGCGTGCCCGCGAGTTGTACCTGGAAGAATGGCGCAATGTAGAACTATCACGCGTTTCGTACTGTCTGGCTTTGAGCGGAAAACCCGATGAATGGGGAAATATGTATGACGTGAACACTTTTGACAAACAAAATGGTACAGATGCAACCGGAGGAAGTTACTGGTATCAGCGCGTTACCCGTCTTGGTATGTACAACAAAGGTGAAATAGCAGTTAGACCACGTACCATCAATTACAGAATGGACAAACACAATTTTTATTGGCCCATTCCTAATTCTGCTATTACAGCAAACAACAAAGGCGAGCTTAGCCAAAACTTTGGTTATGATGGCTATGATCCGAACACCCCTAAATGGGAAACATGGCAGGAAGCTGTGGCTGATGAAGATAAAAACAACTAAATCAGTGGATATGCGATTCAGTTAAATGTAAGTTCACCGGATGACTCAAAATCATCCGGTGATTTTTTTCTGAAGTGTTCAGTAGTATATTTTTCGACCCGGCTCTCAATTTCAATTATCGTCGGTATTGAAAATATCCTTCAAGCCTTCTTAGATTCCTGATATTCTTTTGGAGTAAGTCCGAATTCGTTTTTAAAGCATCTGCTGAAATACTTGGGATCATTGAATCCTAAGGCAAATGCAATTTCAGAAATGTTTCCCACGTTATTCGTCAACATTTGAGTGGCATGTTTTAAGCGTACACTCCTGATAAATTCTCCGGGTGAAAGACCTGTTAATGACTTTAGTTTCCGGTGTAAGGTGGATTTGGAAGTTGCCATGTTTACAGCAAACTGATCGAAGTCAAAAGTATCATCAGCCAGTTTCTCTTCGACTTTGAAAACTGCCTGTTTCAGAAACACTTCATCCATAGAACCATATTCCATAGAAGAGATATTAATTTCTTTGTTCTTCCGGAAATTCACTGTTTTTTGTTGCCGTTTACAAATCAGGTTTTTTACGCGCGCATCTAAAACTGCCAGTTCAAATGGTTTTGCTATATACGCATCGGCGCCGGCATTGTAACAATCAATACGATCTTCTGTCGAAGTCCTTGCAGTCAACATGAGTATATTGATGTGGCTGCTCTCAATGTCATTTTTTATGATTTTACAAAAGGTAAGTCCATCCATTTCGGACATCATGACATCGCTTATTATCAAATCGATGTCATTTTCCCGGATAATTTCCAGGGCTTGTATCCCATTTTCGGCAGATAAAACATTGTATTTGTTTTCAAAATTTTCAACAATCAGATGTTTTAATTCCCGATGATCTTCTACAACCAGTATTGTAAATTTCTTTTCATTTTCTATCTCCTCTCCTTCGTGAGTAGTTTCGGGCATAACGATATCCGGTAATTCAGGAAAATCAATTATTTCGGCGTCTTCTATCGATAGTTCCTCTGCTGTATAACTTTCTTTAGCAACCGGAATTTCGATAGTGAACACAGCGCCTTCGCCTAATTGGCTCTTCACTTCAATATTTCCTTTGTGAATTTGCAGCAAATCGTTGGTAAGTGCTAATCCGATGCCATGACTTTGGCTCTGATCGGAACTGCTGCTAATATAAAATCGTTTGAAAATATGAGGTAAATCCTTCTCTGAAATTCCTTCACCGTTGTCGGATACAGATAACCGCATCAGCGTTTCTTCATTACGCGTTACAAAGCTCATCTTAACAGATATCGAACCTCCTTTAGGCGTATGCTTAAAGGCATTCGAAAGAAGATTGTAAATAATTTTATCCAATTTATCAGGGTCAAAAAAAGCAAGGTAACTCTCAAAATCAGTATTGATGGAGAAGTTTATTTCTTTTTCATCGATAAGTGGATTGAAGTTGGATTGACAAATATTATTGACAAATCCGACAACATCATTTTGCTGGATTTTTAGTTTCATATTACCGCTTTCGGTTTTCCTGAAGATTAATATTTGTTGTATCAACCTTTTTAACCGGATAATATTGTCTTTCATTATATCAAATTGCGTGGAATCGCCGCCATTTTTCTTCTGCAGCCGTTCGATCATTAACATGATAATTGTCAATGGGGTGAGCAATTCGTGTGAGATATTTGTAAAATAACGAAGTTTCACCTGGGCTAATTCTTCCGATTTTTCTTTTTCAATGTGCGAAATTTTCAATTCATTTCTTAACCGGATACGATTGGCAATTGTTCTCAGAACAAAAAGGATGGCAGATACAAAAATGAGCAGATACAAAAGATAAGCCCACCATGTTCTGTAAAAAGGAGGCAGTATTTCCACTTCAAGGGAAGTGTATTGATTGCTCCATAATCCATTTTCGTCACTGGCTTTTACCATAAAGGTATAGTTGCCTACCGGAAGGTTAGCATAGTTCACAAACCGACGGTTATTGCCCACATAATTCCAGTTATCATTTATCCCTGATAACATATAGGCATATTGGCTCTTACTTGCCGATGAATAGTCCAGCGCTGAAAATTCTATGCTTAAATTGTTTTCCGAATACTTCAGGCTTACTCTGTTTTTTTTAGCATCATAATGATGTTTTAATTCATCATCAAAAATAGATTTGTTCTGTATCTGAATATCAGTTAATGCCACATGTTGTTTTACAGGATGTAAAGGGGTGGTTTGATTGATAGGGGTAAAAGCACAGATACCATTATTCCCTCCAAACAAAACCTGTCCAGATTTTAGTCTGACACAAGCATCTTTAAAGAAAGAACTGACAAACATTCCGTTGACACTTGAATAGTAACTGGCTGCATGTGTTCCGGGATTGTAGCGTATAACTCTTTTTATTGTGGATATCCACAATAAACCATACTTATCTTCTATGATATCTAAAATTCCTTCTTCAGTAATGCCATACAACCCACTAATGTCAGAAGCTGATTTTTTTTGATGATTGTAAAAGTAGAGACAGCCTTCCTTGGTGCCAATATAAACATTTCCGTTTTTTGTACAACAAATGCTCTGTACGTTGTAGCTATGGTAACTGCCTATGTTCAGACTTATTTTTGAAAAAACATAGGATGTTTGGCGACCTCGATCATGTGTTTTGCATAAAAAAACACCTTCTTTTTCGGTCCCAATCCAAATCGTTTTATCGGTATCTTCTCCAATGGCAGTTACATTTTTAAATTTTGCCGAAACAAGTACGACAGCAGAATTGAGTGATTTAAGATAAAGTCCGTTGGTGGTTCCAATCCACACATTACCTTTTGAATCTTCAAATAAATTGTTGATTGTGTTGCTTACCGCTCTCCCGGAATTATTGAGCGAAATTGATCTTATTTGCTCAAGATCGCCCACCCGGTTGTTCTTAAATACATGAATTTTTGCTTCTCCTTCGTCGGCCAGCCAAATTTCATCACTTTTCGAAAGATGAATCATGGCGCTAATGCTATGAAGGTTTCCGGCAACAGGATTCGTTGTTCTTTTCACTTCTCCGGTACTGAGGTTGAAGCGGAATAATCCTGTCCGATTAATGGCAATGTACACTTCATCGCTGCTTAGCTCACACATATGAGTTACATAGGGTTGTACATTCAATGAATTCTTAATTTCATTCAATGGATAATTTTGAATGGAAAGTTTATTGAAATCCAATTTATAAAGGCCATCACCTTCCGAGCCTATCCAAAGGTTACCCCGGCGATCTTTTATAATATCATGAAAGAGCTTATTGACCGATTCGTTGAACAAAGCATCTGCATCAACTACAGTGCAGGTTCCATCCTTTTCTTTTTCAATTATCCGTAATCCGCTAAAGGTTACAACCCAGATATACCCTTGTTTATTGTCCTGTACAATACTATAAACAATTTCATCTAATTTTTGGGTTGATTTATCGGATAAGAGAATGGGATGCACCATCATTTTTCCACCGGCATCCACCGTCAGGTTAAACATGCCATCGCCCCAGGTACAGATCCAATACACCCCCTCTTTGTCCTGAAAAAAGCGAAAAGGGTTGTTGCTTTTCCCGATATTGGGGGCATTATGAATTTGTTGCAGGTCTTTGTCTATATAACATAAGCCATTGTTCCAAAACGAAAACCATATTTTACCTCTACTATCTTCATAGATGTTCGATACACTATTTCCCTTGAATTTTAACCTTGAGTTTTTATCGGTGGAAAAACGCTCAAAACTACCGGTTTTAGGATGCATCCGTATAGCTCCATAACTGGAAGTGCCAATCCAGATATAACCTCTGCTGTCGGTTATAATTGAGTTTATTCTCTCCTTCTTGAGGTGTTCTACATCTAAGGGTTGAATCGTATATCTTTTCTTATCGACAATAAAAATTCCTTCGAGCGTACCCACCCATAATTTCTGATCATTGTCCTCGGTAATGCATTGTATTTCGTTATTCGTGAGTTTCCCCGGAGTTAGGGCGCTTGACCGGAATACCTTGATATCGTACCCGTCGAAGCGACACAATCCATCTTTGGTGCCAAACCACATATACCCTTCTTTGTCGTGATAAATACGAGTTACTGAATTGGAAGGAAGTTTTTCATTGTAAGTGAATTTTTCAAAATTATATTGAGGAGTACTGCTTGCGTTTGTATGGATTAAACTTATTATAAGGAGATTGATTAAAAAAAAATGTTTTCTCATGGTTCGTTTTGATATTAGAAAAAGGTTATTCCTATATTCCGGTTAGAAGAAACAATGGTCGAAAACGTAGCCTCACAGTATTTATCCATTTATTTTACACATAGTATAAATTTAGATACCAGCTAATTATTTCGAAAAATAGAATTCTTTGCAAAAGTAATGATTTATGGCTGTAATCGTTTCTCTTCGCCAAGGGAAATTATAAATTTGAATGGATTATATTGGCTTTCATATTTGTCTTTAAAGAAATTTATTTTCTTTATGAAGTTTATTCACTTTTTATATAAAATTCGCTATCATTAATATCAACTCCTTAATTCTTATGACTGGTTGTAAATAGTCAGTTCAATGCTTGTTTTTTTAAGTGAATTACGTAAATTTGCAAACGTGGAAGCATAAAGAGGAAAATAAGACTTGTATCCATTTACAGAAGCACATTCATTCGTATTTTTATTATGTACATAAAACAAACACATTCGACCAATGCACTTTTGATAGGAATGCTACGGGAAAGAAACCTGCCTGAGGAATTTCTGATCCGTACCGATTTTCAGACGGCCGGAAAAGGGCAGGTAGGGAATTCGTGGGAGGCTGAAGCGGGAAAAAATCTCTTGTTTAGTTTTGTACTTTATCCTGTGCACATCGCAATAGATGAACAATTTATCATATCACAATTGGTAAGTGTTGCCATCAAAAAGGCATTGAATACTTATGCCGAAGGTTTTACAGTAAAATGGCCGAATGACATCTATCATTGCGATAAAAAGATAGGAGGCATACTGATAGAGAATTCTCTACAGGGAGGACGGCTGAAATGGATGGTGACAGGAGTCGGGCTGAATATTAATCAGAAAGTTTTCAGAAGCAATGCTCCCCATCCCGTTTCGCTGCGGCAGATTACCGGCAAACGGATGAACCGCAAGGCCATTTTGGATCAAATCACCCGCAACATTCATCAATTGTATCACACAATGGACGTGGACGCGATAAGAAATGCTTACTTCGAAAGCTTGTATCGCAGGGATGGGCTGCATCCATTCCGTGCGGATGGCGAAGCATTTAATGCTTGCATAACTAATGTGGGCAGGGATGGAAAACTGGAACTTACGACCGAAGAAGGCGAAGTGCGCAGTTATTATTTTAAAGAAGTTGAGTTTGTTATTGTTAAGTAACGAACAGAAACGATCCACCTATTCGCAGTATAAGCTGTTATTAGTCCTTCACCTCTTCGAAATCGACATATTCGCCTTCGGTTGGTTCGAAAACTTTTGTTTTTGTTTTTGAATCGGCTTCGTACGAGGGTTGATCGGGCGAAGTTTGATAAGTACTCTTACGTCGACCAACACCAAAAATAGCGCTGAACACCGAACGGATGAATCCAAGGACGGAAAACAAAATGATAGCGCCGAAAAGCAGTACAAGAATTACAATAAAAAATAAAAAATTCATAACCTAACCCGTTTGGGGCATTTAAATTAATGTATCAGTAAGTAAAACAACAGAAACAGCGATTGTATTGTACGTTTAAACTTAATTAAGAAAAGCGATACTGACGATAACGCTTATTTATCAATTGGAAATGTCTGTTGTTTTTCTGTTTTTAACCCATAATGAGATGCAAACAACCCGTTTTCAATAAACAGCTTCCGCTACCTTCTTCACACTTTGAGTAGCCATCATGCTATAGAAGTGAATGCTTGGAACATTGTTCGCTATCAGGTCCTTTGCCTGCAAAATGCACCATTCCACGCCCACTTCGGCAGCTTCGGCATCGGTTTTGCACTTGCGAAGGGCATCGGCAAAATCAACCGGAATATCGGTATGGAAAATCTTAGGCAAAACAGTGAGCTGATTCATGAAAGTGATGGGTTTAATGCCCGGAATAATAGGAACATTGATCCCATTGGCACGGCATTTATCCACAAATTCGTAGTACTTGTTATTGTCGAAAAACATTTGCGTCACTAAGTATTCGGCGCCGGCGTCGACCTTTTGTTTTGCATAAAAAATGTCGGAATCCATGTTCGGAGCTTCTTCATGTTTTTCGGGATAGCAAGCCATTCCGTACGAAAAAGGAGTGAGCGACTTCATTTGCGATCCGTCCAGAAAGAAACCACGGTTGAAATTATTCACCTGCTCCTGTAACTGAGTGGCATGGGCATGGCCGGTGGGCGAAAATTCCTTTTCGTGTTTGGCTTTGTCGCCACGCAGCAGCAACAGGTCGGTAATGCCCAGGAACTGAAGATCGATGAGCACATATTCGGTTTCTTCGCGCGTGAAGCCGCTGCAAATGACATGTGGCACCACGGTGATTTTGTATTTATTTTGAATAGCGGCAGCAATGGCCACCGTTCCGGGACGATGTCGTTCGGATACGCGTTCGAAAAAACCATTTGTTGTTTCTTTAAAAACAAGCTCGCTGCGATGCGTGGTGATGTTGATATATTTCGGATCGAACTCGCGCAAAGTGTCGATGGTGCGATACACACCGTCGATGCCATTGCCTTTGAGCGGAGGTAACAACTCGAACGAGAAGGCAGTTTTCTGCGCTGCTTTTATTTTTTCTACAAGACTCATCTGTTTATATGCTTATTGGTCAAGTTACAAATCCACTCCGGCAGTTATCGAAAGGGCTTTTGTAATTGAGCATCTTTTTTGATGCTGCAAAAATACAAATTTCTTTTCAATTAAACAGATATGAGGGCTAAACATAACTTAAAGCTAAGTGAAGTGACGCGAGTGGGTTTGTTTTTTCTGTTTTAGCATCATTATTTGTAAATAAATTCAATGCATCAGGCAAAAGCATTATTGTAGAATGTATAAGCTAAACGGTTATATTTATTCACACGGGGCTTTGCCCCGAACCCTACTCACTTTTTTGCCTTGATGCAAAAAAGTAAGCAAAAAAAATCAAGACTGCGCCCGCTTCGCTCAAAAAATTAGTCGTTTGCAGGCTGAAAACTTTTAAACTCGTCCCGACGAAATACGTCGGGACTCAAACAGAAAAGTTTTCTACGCCTGCTTCACTCCATTTTTTGGCTCACCGGACGATGTCGATCCGAAGTGGGGAAGTGTTTTGAGGTTAAAAACCAATAAAATACAAATATTTATTTATTTTTGTCGTTTGCAAAGTAATAAACTTGTAATTTTACAAAGCTTTGCTTTTCTTTGTGCCGTTGTGGATGCGGCATGGAGCGAAACAACAGGATTTTAAAAAACATACATTATGAAATACATTCAACACCATCTTGTAACAGTCCTTATTGTTGCTTTTATTGTTATAACCGGCACTGTTTCGGCCGAAAAAGGACGGCAAAGAATTTCGTTCAATACCGACTGGCAGTTTTCGAACCTGGAAGATTTCAAAACAAATCAGAAAGGCAGTCCTTTGGATGAACATTTCAGCTTCGACGCTTGGGAAAGGGTAAACGTACCGCATACAGCCAAAGTAGAACCCCTTGTAGTGGTGGAACCCTGGGTAGGCGAAAGCTGGTACAAGAAAGATTTTATCGCTTCCAATGCCTGGAGGAATAAAAAAGTGTATGTTCACTTCGAAGCGGTGATGCAGGTGGCCGATGTGTGGCTCAATGGCAAGCATTTGCTCACCCATACAGGCGGTTATCTTCCGTTCACTGTTGATATAAGCGACGAAATTAGTTTCGATAAAACTAACCGGATCATTGTAAAAACTTTTAATGGCGATAATGACGAAGTTCCGCCCGGAAAACCAATCAAGGAACTCGACTTTTGTTATTTCAGCGGCATTTACCGCAATGTGTCGCTCGTTGTAACAGCTCCTTTGCACATTAGCGACGCGGTGTATGCCAATGCTCCGGCTTCGGGTGGCGTTCGTATTTGGTATCCTACAGTAAGCGAAGATATAGCCGAACTTGCTGTGAATACGCACATCCGAAACGACGATAAGGTGACAAAAGAGTTTGTTGTGGATTATAAACTCATCGATAGCGAAGGTTATATCGTAAATTCCAGCACTTCGAAAAAAATAATCCTTACCCCCGAAAATGAAATCAACGTTTTACAGCAGATGGAGGTCACCGACCCGGATCTTTGGCATCCCTATCAACCGTTTTTATATACACTCAAAATAAGTATCAGGGAAGATGGTGTGATTGTTGACAGTTTAAGCACACGCACAGGCATTCGTAAGTTTGAAGTCGTTGATTCGAAGCTATTGATCAACGGAACACCGTTTTTATTGGTCGGCACCAACCGGCATCAGGAATATCCTTACATAGGCAATGCCCTTTCGGACAATGCACAGTACCGCGACGCCGTAAAAATAAAAGAAGCCGGATTCAATATCGTACGTTTATCGCATTATCCGCAAGCCAATGCCTTTATGGATGCCTGCGACGAGCTGGGATTGCTCACCATTGCCGCTATTCCGGGCTGGCAGTTCGTGGGCAATGAAAAATTCATGGAACATTCGTACCGCGATGCCCGTGAATTGATCCGTCGCGACCGAAACCATGCCAGTGTGGTGATGTGGGAGCTCTCGCTGAACGAATCGGGCATGCCCGACGACTTTATGAAACGAATGAACGAGATTGCCCGCGAGGAATCGCCCGAAAGTAAACTGATCACCTGTGGTTGGATCGATAGGTTTTACGATGTGTACATTCCCGCCCGTCAACATGCCAAATTCCCCGATTATTGGAAAAAATATACGGGTAAAATGCCCCTGTTTACGGGTGAATATGGCGATTGGGAGTATTTTGCACAGGATGCCGGACTGAATCAGGCAGGATATGCGGGACTCAGGAGCAATGAACGCACAAGCAGGCAACTGCGCGGCGATGGAGAGAAACGTTTGCTCCAACAAGCCACCAATTTTCAGGAAGCTCACAACGATAACCTGCGGCAACCACACCTGGGCGATGCCAACTGGCTGATGTTCGATTACAACCGGGGCTATTCACCCGACATTGAATCGTCGGGCGTGATGGATATATTCCGTTTACCCAAGTGGGCCTATTATTTTTACAGGAGTCAGCTTCTGCCTACGACGAAAATAGCCTCGTACTGGAATGATAAATCCGATGTCAACCGGCTGACGGTTTATTCCGACGGTGATGAAGTGGCTTTATATCTGAACAACAAAATGATAGAGATGAAAAAGATGGAGAAAACACCTGTTTCGGATCAGCTTCCGCATCCGCCTTTTGTTTTCGACCTGAAAGCTTTCCGTCCCGGCATCTTGCGGGCCGTGGGTTTGAAAGGTGGCATCATTCAGTCGGTAGATCAGGTCACTACCGCCGGAAAGGCTCATCAGTTGAAATTAAGTGTCGATTTCAGTGAAAAAGAGCTCAAAGCCGATGGCGCCGATGTTGTTTTTGTATATGCTACTGTTTGCGATGCGAATGGAAATGCAGTAATGGATGCGGATGTGCCTGTGGAATTTACAGTGAAAGGAGCTGCCCGACTGATAGGGCAAAATCCGATGAAAGCTGAAGCCGGCATTGCTACTATATTGCTGCAAGCCGACAAAAAAGGCGGGAAAATAAGAATAGAAGCAAAAGCAGATGGACTGAAAAGGGCAAAAATTGAAATCTTCTCGAAAGAATAAAAAGTGAACTTTCAGCTAATAAGTAATAACTCAGCTTAAGCAAACATAAATATAATTATATCAATTATTTATAAACGTGTCACCACATTTATAGTTGCACTCATCTGTTCCCCCTCTCCTCTGAGAGGGAGCAGGGAGGTGGGAATAAGATAAGAAATTAATAGAAGTCAATCTGACATAACTATCTAATCATTATTTTTACATGCTTTTTTCTTATCGGTATATCAAGGAATTAACCACTTGCTAAAGTTCAGCAATAAGACCAATAGAATGTTGCAATAATAAACGAATATTGCAGCGCTTCCCTTCTTTTTATTAAATTACAAACGCTACATTGTTAAATAGTAACTACTTAATACCATGTTTTTTTTTGAAAAATGTGGTTTATTTAAATATTTTTGTAAATTTGCATCGTTGTTGAACCAATGGAGATTGTATAAAACCATCTCCCGGTCGAACGACATTCTTTTTCTTTCGTTTTTCAACCCTTTATCATTGCCAATGGGCTACTTAGGGATGAATAATTTCCGGATTTTCTATTTGTTAACTTTATTTTTCCTATCATTATGAAACAGATTCATGTTTTCATAGCAGACGCTTCCTTCGTTTGCAGGGAAGGTCTCAAACAGGTGTTTAAACGGCACGACTGGATACGCATCTGTGGCGAAGCATCCGATAAGGCGCAGTTGTTACAACAGCTTCCTCAGGTTAAATGCGATGTCGTCTTTACCGAAATTGATTTCGAACAAAAAGGCGAAGGTCTTCAGGCTTGTCGCGAAATAACGGAGCATTTTCCCGGCGTGCAGGTTGTTTTCTTTTCCCATCACAAGGACAATTGTTCCGTAGTGAATGCCATAAGTGCAGGTGCCAGGGCTTATATAGGCAAGGACAGCACGCCCGACGATCTTCTGGATCAGGTGAAGGCAGTGTGCAAAGGCCGCGGTTTTTTTCTGGGCAATACCATTCCGAAACATGTGCTTACCGAAGGACTTGCACAGCAGGAAGCCACCAAACTACGCCTTTTTCAACTTACCGAACGCGAAATTGAAATTATTAAGTGTCTTGCGCAGGGGCTATCCTCCAAACAAACGGCTGATAAACTCTGTATCAACGTCACAACGGTGAATTCGCACAAAGAACACATCAAAGAAAAACTGCAGCTGAACAATGTAGTGGAGATCGTGGCTTTTGCTTTCAAAAACCACCTGATTCCTATCGATTAATTTCCCCTGCCAATACCTTCGTTTCCACGCCTTTTCGGTTTGGAATCCACCTTTTTATGGTATAATTTCACCATACAAAAATCATTATATTTTACTATTGTACAGCATCTTTTTTTACTCCACTTTTACATCGTTATTGTTCATAAATACATGTTAATGATCAGGGTTGTCTTTTATGCAAAGTAGTGATTACCTGTTACCCTATTTTCTTATTTAAACTTTTCTCAAAACCGGTTCGGTGTTGGCTTAACTTCCACATAAAATATACTTTGCTCATTGTTTCAATATCGGATCGGTTTTTATTCGGTTAAGGTTGGTTCATTTTCTGTCCGTTTTATTTTTACATTGTCTCATGTTGGACAGAGTTGATGAACAAAAGGACCTAAATCTGATAAAGCGGATGGCTTTTGGCGTAAAGCCGTCTATATTAGCGCTGAATGGATCTGTTTGAGCGGGAAATAATCAGAAACCGAGCGAATGGATCCATTCTATCTGAAAACAACAGAAACCGGACAAATAACGGTTACTTTCGGCGAAAAACAATCGAAACTTGACCGATAACGGTTACTTTCCGCGAAAAACAACTAAAACCGGACAAATAACGGTTACTTTCCGCGAAAAACAACTGAAACCGGACAAATAACGGTTACTTTCCGCGAAAAACAACTAAAACCGGACAAATAACGGTTACTTTCCGCGAAAAACAATCGAAACTTGACCGATAACGGTTGCTTTCGGCGAAAAACAACCGTTTTCGGCGAAAAAACGGTTTGAAAAAATAATAAATAGCAGGAAGCAGATAAAGTGCAGTAGCTTTCGGTCGTACACTTGCCAAAGTTCCACTCATTGAGTGAAGGATTTAGGGTGAAGTCAGAAAATGAAGCAATGTTTTTATCCCACTTCCTATTTACATAGCAATTTCATAGTGAATTATTCACAATTTAAAGCAGATAAGTATGAGAAAAACCACAACAGTTAATGATTTTATTGCGATGCCTGTTCCCGAGAAGTTAACCTTTGGAGAACATGTAAGTACATGTATAAAAGCTGAAATAGCAACCTTTAAAACGCCCGATTTGCCGCTTACCGAACTCGATGCAAGGCTTGAAAAACTGCGTATCAGTTACGAAGCTGCACAGGATGGCAGCCGTACCGAAAGGGCATTGATGTATCAGGACGAAGAACTGGTGGACAATGGGTTGAGAGTGTTATCGAGTTATGTGGACAGGATAGCCGATGGGAATGAAGCAATTATTTTAAGCAGTGGTTTTCACCTTTCGAGACAACGTGGTCCGATTGAAAAGCCGATTTTGAGCGCTACTAACGGTAAACTGCAGGGAACTGCCGATTTGAAACGCAAAGCCGTTGCAGAAGCAAAATCGTATTTATGGCAATTCAGCGTAAATGGCGCCGATTGGGAACTGGCAGGGGCAAGTACCACCGCTAAATTCACGGTGACAGGTCTGACTTCGGTAATGCGGTATTATTTCAGGGTGGCAGCCATCACTACAGAAGGAACTACAGCCTATACCGACCCGGTAGCACTGGTGATTCAGTAAAATTACTCAAAACCCGAACAAATGGCATGTAAGTTCAACATTTCACTGCCGTTTTGTTCGGGTTTTTTGTTGGCCGGAAGGGAAAGCCCTGAAAACCGGCAGAGATGAATAGATAGTAAGAAGATTCGTTCTGTCTGCGACAGAATATTTTTTATAAACAGCTGTTACTGGATGTACAGGTGGAGCAATTCAATGCTTCACTTGTACATCCTGTAAGTTCTTTATTTATTTTGATTAAAAAAGCACAAGCAGCCATTCTGAAAAGCCTTGTTCTAACCGAACCGGCGCCGGAATGGATTGAAATATTATTAATAACATAAAGCATTTACAGTATGAAAACAAAAGAACTCTTTTTTTTAGTTGGATTCGGTGTTTCTTTTCTTTTTGCCCCGGCGGTAAGCGCTCAGTGGACACAAAAACTCACCGAACAAAGCTCACTGATCAACAATATAAGTGTTGTAGATAACAATACAATATGGATAAGCGATCAGAACAACGATGCCGTATCCATTTCGACAGATGGTGGAGCGACCTGGACAAAGAACGACCTGCCGGCCGTGATGGTGGATGGTGGCACGGGCGGATTCAGTGCTGTCAGCGCTACAACGGCCTATATGGTTGTTTCGATGGGCACAAAAGGGCTGTATAAAACCACTGATGGTGCTAAAAGCTGGACACGTCAGCCGACAGCTTTCAACGACGAAGGATCTTTTCCTGATTTTGTGCATTTCTGGAACGAAAACGAAGGGATTGCCGTTGGCGACAGCTATATCGGGCAGTATCTCGAAATATACACCACCAACAACGGCGGTGCGCAGTGGAACCAGGTGCCCGACGCTGATATTCCCGCCGGAAGCGGAATATATACCTATAATTCGAACGAATCCTACAGGATTGATGGCAATACAATTTATTTTAAAACCAATTTAGGTAAGATTTTAAAATCGACAGACAAAGGTTTGCACTGGACGACTATAAATACACCTATAAGTACCATTAATTTTTCCTTCAGTTTCAAAGATGAGTTGAATGGGATCCTGTCGCTAAACTCAGGCACAACATCATATGCACTTTACTCAACAAACGATGGAGGTGCCAACTGGACGGCCATCAACACAAACAATTACTTTAATAATCTGTATTATGACCACATCAATGGCGTTTATTTTAGTTATCATGCCAACTATGGGATGTCCTACTCAAAAGACAACGGACAAAGCTGGACAATTCTACCCGCATTCGGTCGTTTGGGTATCGGAGCTATGGCAACAACGCCTTCGGGAAAAGTAATAGCGGGGAGTTGGAATTATGTTTATAGCGCAACCAATTACGAAATAACAGGAATTTACATAAAGAGCGCCAATATCACGGGAAAGAAGAGCATTGAGCTTGCTTTCTCCGAACATCCCGACGCTGTGTCGTCGTTGAACGCGGATAACTACAAAGTCCGGTATATCAATAATAAAATACCGACAGATATAAACATTTCATCCGTAACACAGGCCGCTTCCGGCGTTGACAATGTGCTTATCACGCTGTCTGAGGACTTACCCATAGATACCATCCATGTTTTAGCCGGTAACGTGAAAGATGCAAACGGTGCCGCCGGTTTGTCGATATTTGATACCCGTTTTGTGTTTCAAAATAATGTAAAGACGGTGCAATCAGACATGCCCGGTATGCTTGCAACCCTGCTCAGCACTGCTGAACTGCAAAATCTTCTGAAGTTGAAAGTAACCGGCAACATTGATGCCCGCGACTTTAAAACAATGCGCGACCTTATGCCTGCCCTTGGAATTATCGACCTGAAAGAAGCCCTTATTGCCGCTTATACCGGCACCGAAGGCACAGCTCCGGACGATGCGGCGCTGGTTCCGGCACGCATCAAAAAACAGGGAAAACATATTGTGCCTGAAGGAGTTGAAACTGTGACTGAAAGTGCTGCGTGTGCCGTAAAAACGGCTGATGTTACGTATCCGGCCAACGAAATACCCGAAGATGCTTTTTATAGTTATGTGACAGGGGGAAAAGAAAGTCTTACATCAATTACTTTACCTACAACACTTGGGAGTATAGGCAGGGAAGCCTTTCTGTATACAGGCTTAACAGCCATTACACTGCCCGAAACGGTCACTTCCATTGGCGATTGGGCTTTTCAGGGAACAAGTTTGCAAAAAATTACACTGCCAGCGGCGGTTATTAATATGGGTGTCAATTGTTTCTTTGATATAACAACGCTGCAAAGCATTAGTGTGGCTACCGCGAACACGGCTTTTACAAGCACAAGCGGAGTTTTGTTCAATAAAAACAAAAGTACATTAATTGCTTATCCGGCTCAAAGGAGTCAAAGCTCTTATACGGTTCCTGTAGGAGTGACATGGATAGATTATGGCGCTTTTTACAATAATATACATCTCGCAAGTGTTCAGTTGCCTTCGACAGTGACCGATATAGATGAATATGCTTTCAGGGGGTGTTATAATTTGAGCACAATTAATTTCCCGGCAGGCCTGAGAAGTATAGGAGTCGCTGCTTTTTTGTCGACAAACCTTGGCACTGTAGATCTTTCGGCCTGTAATAGCTTAACTACAATTCAGGGATGGGCATTTCAGAGTTGTTCGGTCAGCAATTTAACGTTACCGGCTTCGATCAATATCATCGAAAGATATGCTTTTTCCATTTGTAACAATCTGACTCAGGTAGACTGGAGTGGGAATACAAATCTTAGTACTTTGGAAAATAATGTGTTCTGGAGGTGCGATAACCTGACAAGTGTGAAGTTGCCCCGCTCGGTGAATTCCATAGGGTACGGCAATTTCCTTTCGTGCTACAAGTTAACGGATATAAGTGTTGCTAACGATAATCCTTACTTCGCAGCTGTGGATGGTGTTTTAATGAATAAGGACTACAGTACGCTAATAGCTTATGCACCCGGAAAAACTGCTGCCAAATATGTGGTTCCGGCTACCGTTACAGCCATAGGGAGTGCTGCTTTCAGGAGTTGTCCGAACCTTTCATCGGTAGATGCACAAAACAGTCAGCTGGCTTCGATCGGATCAAGCGCATTTAGTAACACACCGCTGACAGAAATAACATTGCCTGCCACAGTTACTACAATCGGCACCTATGCTTTTGCAACTTGCAGCCATTTATCGACTTTTAAAATTTATAATCCCGTTCCTCCTGCATTAGGTTCCGATGTTTTTCTGGGTGCAAGTACATCAAGCTGTAAATTATATGTTCCTACAGGAGCAAAAACGGCCTATGCTGCAGCCGATCAATGGAATAGTTTTACAAATGCAGAAGAATTTGTAATTGATGGTGTCGAAAATCCGGATATGGCGGGCCTTATCATCAGTCAACAAGGTGGTTTGCTTCGTGTTTCGGGTGTTATGACAGGCGAAACCTTACGGGTTTACGGTTTATCGGGTCAGTTGGTTGCTTCGCGAAAAGCTGAAACCTCCATTGTGGACATTCCTCTACCGGAAAAAGGCGTTTACGTGCTGCAAGTGGGAACAAAAAACAGAACTATAATATTTAAATGACAAAAATAAATGATTATTTGTAAAAAAGAGCGAACATTTTTAAAATGCGTTTTGTTTTATTATTAGTCATAGTATTAAAGAATTAAATTGAATAGTATTATTTAAAACTCTTCCCCGAAGCCCGAAAGCAGTGATGTGATTCGGGCTTCTTTTTGTTGATATAGTTATAGTTGTAAAAAGGTTTTCCTTTGTTTATCGATAGGCCTTAAGTAGTTCGGTCAGTTCTTTCATTCCTTCGCCTGCTCCTTTCTTTATCACGGTGATATGTGGTTGGGGAGTCATCACTTCGTTCGGATCAATCAGAAAAACAGGAATGGTACGGGGCACATAATGCAGCAAACCGGCTGCGGGATACACATTCAGCGAAGTACCAATCACAACAAAGACATCGGCCTGCCTGCTAAGGAAAATGGCATTGTCTATTTCGGGCACTGCTTCGCCAAACCATACAATATGCGGGCGAAGCTGATATCCTTTCGGGCATTTATCGCCTAAACGTGTCACGTATTGATCCGGACTGAGCTCAAAGACTTCGGCACCCGGCCCTGTTGAACGCACTTTGGTGAGTTCTCCATGCAAATGCAACACTTTGGAACTACCTGCCCGCTCATGCAGGTTGTCTACGTTCTGCGTGATGATTTCCACGTCAAAATCCTCTTCGAGTGCTGCCAAAGCCAAATGACCGGCGTTGGGAAGAGCCGTTATCAGCTGGTTTCGCCTCTGATTGTAGAATTCGAGCACCAATCCGGGGTTTTTATGCCAACCTTCGGGTGTTGCCACATCTTCTATCCGGTGTTGCTCCCACAATCCGCCGGTAGCTCTGAAAGTCGACAGTCCACTTTCCGCACTTATGCCTGCACCGGTAAGTACTACTAATTTTTTCTTGCTCATCGTTCCAATGTCTTTTGTTTCTGTTCCTGTTTCAATCATGATTTCACTGATTTGGATCAGCAAATCTTACATGACAAAAAAAACTATGTTTATTATGGTATAATGTAGATAATCAAATTTTGTATAAAACGGGGCTTTGCCCCGAACCCTACTCACTTTTTTGCCTTGATGCAAAAAAGTAAGCAAAAAAACACCTCACCTGTCCTTCGGACACCCTCTCCTGAAGGAGAGGGAAAAAGGAATAAGGTGTTAGACTGCGCCCGCTTCGCTCGAAAAATTAGTCGTTCGTAAGCTGAAAACTTTTAAACTCGCCCCGACGAAATACGTCGGGACTCAAACAGAAAAGTTTTCTACGCCTACTTCACTCCATTTTTCGGCTCACCGGACGAGGTCGGTACGAAGAACAGGGTGTTCAGATATTAATAATCAATAAAGTAAATATATTTCTCCCTTCTGTCAGATATATAATCAACAAATATATAGTTTTTTCAGGGAAACTTTCTTTTTTTTGTCGTTAAATTCGAAGCTTATTTTATACTCTCTTCAATTCATTTATTGTTTTTATGTACCTTTGTATTGCTAACATTTTTTCATTCGGTATGCATAAAAAAGACAAGGGATTTTACATCGACTTCGATGATTATGCTGTTTATTGCGAACAAATCATTCAGGATGGGGCAGCTGCTTCGCCTGTATTGGTCTTTTTGCACGATTCGTGGGGTTGTGTCGAAATGTGGGGAAGTTTTCCCGAAGAAATAAGCAGACTTTTCGGCGCGAATGCACTTGTTTACGACAGGCGGGGGTATGGAAAATCATCGCCTTTTGCCGTTGTCCGCAGGGATGAGTTTTATCTCCACAACGAAGCGCATGAATTGATGAAGTTGTTGGATGCTCTCCGGCTGAATGATGTTATTATCTACGGTCACAGCGACGGAGCCACGATAGCTTTGCTCACTGCTGCACTTTATCCGCAACGTGTCAGGGCTTTACTGCTCGAAGGAGCGCATAGTTTTATCGAAGATTCGGGCAAAGCGGCCGTACTCGCCACACGCGAACGTGCCAAAACAACAAATTTGCTCGCTAATCTCGAAAAATACCACGGCAACAAAACAAACGAACTGTTTCGGCTCTGGCATGAGACCTGGCTCAGCGATTATTTCTCGCAATGGTCCATAGTGCCCCTGTTAAAGCAAATCAACTGTCCCGTATTGGCCTTTCAGGGCGAAAACGATGAGTTTGGCACTCCTGCTCAGCTGGAAATACTCAAAACCGAAATAAAAACGGAAGTAACTGTGTGTGAAATAAGCAATGCTGCCCACACTCCCCGCAAAGAAGCCGAAACGACCACAATGCGCCTAATCAGGGACTGGTTCAGCCGCACTTTCGGCTCTAATCCTTCCTGAAACGGTTGCTTTTCTCTCTTATTTGGGAGAATCTTCTGACAAATCGTCAATCAATTAAAATGCATTAAATTACATTAGATGATTCAATCATCTGATACAAAGAAAATTGAAAATACTGATGAAAAACAGGCATCAAAAACAAAATAACAGGAACGCGGATGCAGCGGATTTTAAAGATTATTTACGGATTTGTTTCTGATTATGTTTTCTTCGAAAATAACGGATATTTAAGACTATAGAAACTTATCCGTTTCGATTTATCGAAATTATCAGTTCGAAAATTATCAGCGGTATTCCGCCAAACCCGTTGAATCCGCGTTCCTATTTCCTCTTTTTTTGTTTTTCAGTAGTCCTTATTTAGTCGCTATAAGCATAAACTGATCGTAAGCGCTCATAACTCCGGGAACACGTTCCCTTTTAAGTGTATTATAAGTGTCGGTGGAAAGTACTTTAAATCCTGCCTGCGTAAATTTTGCTGCCAGTTCCTCCGTATCAAATCCTTTGTGCGGTATAGGCTCGAAGCGATGAAACGATCCATCTTCGGTGCGGATATCGCCCACAACAATCCGGGCGCCTGCATTGGTAATGTTGTACAAATGCTTTAGCGTACTGTCTATGTCAGGGATATGATGGAAAGCCATACACGAAAACACAAGATCAATGTCCTGTTTTGTGTATTCAAACACTTCTCCGTGGACAATTTCAACAGCTTCGTCGCCTGTAAGTTTTTGTTTAAGAACGTTCAACATGGCTTCGGAAGTATCTTCAAACACAACTTTACTTAGTTTTGGCAGCAATTGCAACCCTACAAGCCCTGTCCCCGCTCCTATTTCGAGCGCTTTCCATTGTTTTTCTAAATTTATTTCCCGCAACAACGCTGTTACAAAAACAGTCGTCATTTCTATCTTCGAAGGCTGATCCCAATCGTTAGCGCGATGTGCAAAATTATCGGTCATAGTTTTTGTTTTAATTCATTCAAAACGATATTCACTCCGAATTGTTCAGTTCTCGTGACATATTGTTGCTGCTTCACCTGCTTCTCTTCTTGTGTCTTTCCCTAAACTCATCATTTTTAATTATTAATTTTTCATTATTAATTACTTGCTGCTTGTTTTTTCTCCTTCCCAAAATGTTTTTTTGTATTTTCATTTAAAAAGTTCTATTTTTGTGTAACTTATAAACTAGTAAATGAGAACCGTAAAAGTAAAAATATAAATGGCAAATAATTTAATTAAAACAACGCTTATGGCAATGGCCGTGTTAGCTGCTTCGTGCGCCACACAGGATGAAGCGCCCCTGATTGGCAAACAGGAACCGAAAATTGAAAACGGACGCATGACTCCTGAGGTGTTATGGTCGTTCGGCAGGGTGGCCGGAGTGCAGGTTTCGCCCGATGGCACGAAAATCCTTTACAGTGTTTCGTACTATAGCGTACCACAGAACAAAAGTAATTCGGAACTTTTTGTAATGAACACCGATGGCTCCGATAAGACCCAAATCACAAAGACTCCCGTGCGCGAAGCTTCGGCAAAGTGGATGAAAGATGGCGAACACATTGCTTTCCTGTCGTCCGAAACCGGAACTATGCAACTTTGGATCATGAAAGCCGATGGTAGCGACCGTACGCAAATTACCGACCGCGAAGGAGGCGTGAATGACTTCGCCTTCTCACCGGATGAATCGAAATTGCTTTTCGTTGCCGACGTAAAATACGGCGAACGGACCGTTGACAAATACCCCGACCTCCCTAAAGCGAGCGGGATCATTGTAAACGACCTTATGTACAAACATTGGGACGAATGGGTACAAACTGTTCCGCATCCTTTTGTAGCCGACTTTGAAGGTGAAAAAATAAAGAATGAAAAAGATATTCTCGAAGGTGAACCTTTCGAAAGTCCGATGAAACCTTTTGGAGGCATCGAACAATTGGCCTGGAGTCCCGATGGAAAAACAATAGCTTACACCTGTCGCAAGAAAACGGGAAAAGCTTATGCCCTTTCCACCAATTCGGACATTTACTTTTATAATATCGAAAGCGGCAAAACCGAAAACAAGACAGAAGGCATGATGGGCTACGATCAAAATCCCGTTTTCTCGCCCGATGGTCAATGGTTGGCCTGGGAAAGCATGGAACGCGATGGTTACGAAGCCGATAAAAACCGTTTGTTCGTAATGAACATTGCTACCGGCGAAAAGAAAGACCTTTCGGCCAATTTCGATCAAAACTCAAGCGGACTTAAATGGACTGCCGACAGTAAGTCGATTTACTTTGTGAGTTGCTGGCATGCTGTGACACAAATTTACCGTATTGGCGTTGCTGCTGTCGATACTTCCATTACTCAAATTACAAAAGGCGTACATGATTATGGTTTTGTGGCTTTGGCCAACGATAAACTCATAGGAGTGAAGCATTCTATGAGTAAACCGGACGAAATTTACAGTATCGATCCTAAAACAGGAGCAGAAACAGAACTTTCTTTCGAAAACAAAGCGATTCTTGATCAACTCAAAATGGGAAAAGTGGAAGAACGCTGGATAACCACCACCGACAACAAACAAATGCAAACATGGGTCATTTATCCGCCGGATTTCGATCCTGCTAAGAAATATCCAACCCTTCTTTTCTGCGAAGGAGGCCCTCAGTCCACAGTGAGCCAGTTTTGGTCCTATCGCTGGAATTTCCAGCTGATGGCAGCTAATGGTTATATTATTGTGGCCCCTAACCGCCGCGGTCTGCCCGGTTTCGGTCAGGAATGGCTCGAACAAATCAGTGGCGACTACGGAGGTCAGAACATGAAGGATTATCTTTCGGCTATCGATGCATTGTCACAGGAGCCCTATGTAAACAAGGACAAGTTGGGTTGTGTTGGCGCCAGTTACGGTGGTTTCTCGGTGTATTGGCTCGCAGGTCATCACGAAAAGCGCTTCAAGGCCTTCCTTTCGCACGATGGAATGTTCAATCTCCCTCAACAATACCTCGAAACGGAGGAAATGTGGTTCGTCAACTGGGATTTGGGTGGTGCTTACTGGGACAAAGCCAACGCTATTGCCCAACGCTCGTACGCCAACTCACCACATTTGTTTGTTGATAAATGGGATACGCCGATTCTTGTGATTCACGGCGAAAAAGATTACCGTATCCTCGCTTCGCAGGGAATGGCAGCTTTCAACGCAGCTGTACTTCGTGGTGTTCCGGCACAAATGCTTATTTTCCCGGATGAAAACCACTGGGTACTTCAACCTCAAAACGGAATACTCTGGCAACGGACGTATTACGAATGGTTGGATAAATGGTTGAAATAAAAATACTGTTTTGAAATAAACGAGCGAATGACTTTAAGGTGATTCGCTCGTTTTTGTTTGCAGCCCAACCATTCAACATGTTTTTTAGTACCTTTGTGTATATTTCTCCAAAAAAAATCAATAACGGATGCAACTATTTGAACCCAAATTACATCTTGACTAAAAATGAGGGACGAAAGGATTACAGACGAACAACAGCTGATCACCGGATGCAGGGAAGGTAAGTCGTGGGCGCAACGTGCGATCTACGACAAATATGCAGCGACCATGATGAGCGTTTGTACACGTTATGTAACCGACAGAGAAACAGCGCGGGATGTACTCCAGGAAGGCTTTATTAAACTGTTTAATAAAATAGATTCCTTTTCAGGAACAGGTGCTTTCGGAGGTTGGGTCAGGCGCATTTTTGTAACCACCGCGCTCGAACACCTCAGGCAAAACGATGCACTGAAACACAGCGCCAATTTAGAAGATGTGGGCAATTACATAGAGAATGTGGAAGAAACGGTGCTTCAGAAAATTTCGGCCGATGATTTAATGAATTGTATTGCCGCGTTGGCCGATGGATACCGGACTATTTTCAACCTTTATGCCATAGAAGGATATTCGCATGCCGAAATTGCTGAAATGCTAGGTATAAGCGAAGCTACCTCACGCTCTCAGTTCATGAGAGCACGAAAAATACTTCAAAAAAATGTTTTATCACTACACGGAAAAGAATATGCAGAACAATATAAATAATAACGAACACGACGCTTTCAGCGAGATATTCAGACAAAAGCTGGAAAATCACACTGCGCCCGTTGCTCCCGAAAGCTGGGATGCCATTCAGGCTGCACTCAAAGCAAAGCAACCCAAACGGGTTGTTCCACTTTGGTGGTGGTTTTCGGGAGGAGCAGTAGCCGCTGCATTTCTTTTGCTTTTCACGCTGCAATTTTTCAACCAGCAGACTTTCGAACAGGGCATTGCAAAACGTCATATTATTCACCGCACCATAGTGTTGCAACAAAAACATTTACTTGCCGAAGAGAGAATAAATGCTCAAGCACTTAAGGTTGAAAATGCTAAACTCTCGGGTATTACTAAATATGTAAATTCGAATCAGGCAGTTACAATTGAAAGCAACCTATCGGAAATAAATGAAACCAATCAGCCAACCGAAATAAAACAGAATAGCAATGAAACAGTGGCTGTGATAGACCAGATTGATGCGAATGATGAAAACACAAAAAATGAATCAGTATCTCCGAGTATCGAAAAAACTGAAATAAAACAAGCTGATGCCAATGCACCTGCACTCCCGGAATGGGAAGACCCATTGAAAAGCAAACGAAATAAAAATTGGGGACTCATTGCTTCGGTGGGGTCCGGAGGTGGCGGTTCGGCAAGCTCACCAAAGAATGTGTTCACGGATATGAGTGGAAAAATGAGTATCGTAAGAGCTGCCACAGTGAATACATCCATACTTACGCCTTCCGATTTTTCGGATAAAACATTTTTTTCGCCACTGAGCGTTGGCGCAAAAGTAAGCAAGCATTTTGGTGAAACATTTAGCCTCGAAACAGGATTCAGTTATACCTATTTGCTCACAAAATTCAAAAGTGATAATTACAATGCCGCACTGCACCTGCATTACCTGGGTATTCCGGTGCAAATGGTTGTAAAAATATGGGGCAATTCAAAGTGGAAAGTATATGGATCGGCAGGTGCGATGGTCGAAAAAGGGTTACGATCGATTTATGTTCAGGAACAGCATTTTGGAAATCAGACAATAACCACAACCGCTTCGACTAAAATTGATGGCCTGCAATGGTCGCTCAATGCAACAATTGGAGGAGCTTACCGTCTGTCGGATGGAATCGATGTGTATTTCGAACCTAAATGTTCGTACTATTTCGACAACGATCAGCCCTTAAGTATCCGCACCGACCGAAAATTGAGTGGAGGCATCGAAGGAGGTTTGAGATTTAATTTTTAAAATAATTCATCTGTTGAAGATACAAAAACTAAACGTGTGAAAATGAAAAAGACCTTATTTCTGATTTCGCTTGTATTTATGCTGTCAGGATGTGTAGCCTATTATCCGCAACTTGTCGATGTTCCGCTTATCAATCATAAAAACGATGTGCGGGTTGATGTTGGTGTTTCGGCGATTCCAACAGCAAGAGCCACCGTTTCCTATGGTGTGTCCGACAAAATAGCTGTTCAGGCTTCAGCCAATTTCAAAACCGACGATGTGTATTATCTGCAAGGAGCTGCCGGGTTGTATAAAAAAAATAACAATCTTGTGAAAGAAGCTTATGTAGGCTTTGGATATGGCTTGGCCAATGCCTACAAGGATGCAAATCCCGGAAATTTAGTTGGAGATTATCAGGTTTATTTTATGCAATTCAATTATGGAAAAATCAATGGACATTTTGCACATGCCGATTATGGCATAGGTTTAAAAGCCGGTTATTTGCGGTCCAATTTATTGGACGATGACTACTACGATATTTATTATAACAATCCCAACCATCAATATGAAATTATAAAGGATGATAATCTGCTGATTGAACCTACTGCTTTTGTTCGGTTTGGCGGCGAACGATTGAAGTTTAATATAAAATTGGGAACCTGCTTGTTGTATAAATTCACTCATCATCAATATGACAATCTGCTACCGCAGGCGTTTGTGAATCTTGGTGTAGGTTTTAGTTATCAATTATGATTTTTTTTGTCAACATGAAACATACAAACAGAGAAAAAAGTACCGGTGTGATTTTATTTACAGATAAAATGGGTAAAATAGAAAAGTACTGATAATGTATAGAAAGAAACAACATTAATTTAAAAATTGATGATATGAAAACAAATTATTTACTGTCAGTTCTGAGCATAATGTTGCTTGCACTCACATCATGTTCCGACACAGTTACCGAAACAGTAACCTACAAAATAAACGAACCTGTGTTCATGTCGAACACTGCATTCAGAGCTTCGGTGAAGGTATCGCAAGCACCCGAAGCGATTACAAATCATGGAAAGATATGTTTCTACGAAGGCTACCTGTATATTTCGGAGACCGAAAAAGGAATACATATTATCGATAACCGTAATCCTTCATCACCGAAGAATATTGGATTTATTGAAGTCATCGGGAATGCCGATTTATCCATACGTAACCATTTGCTCTATGCCGATTCTTATGTCGATCTGGTTTGGTTCGATGTAAGCAATCCGGCATTACCGGCGCTTAAAGGGCGCTTAGAAGATATTTTCCCAAAAGCATTACCGGGTATTGAAAATAATTACGGTTTTGATTATGAAATGTGCTTCAATGAGGAAGCCGATAAAGGAATTGTGGTAGGTTGGAACTTGAAGGAAAGAACCGAGAAGTTTGAACAGTATACAGGAGGCTGGTTTTGGGGATGGGCCGAAAAGGATGGAGCTTATACCTCTAATAGTACAACCAGCACTTCGTCGAATGGAATTAACGGTTCCATGTCGCGCTTTACACTCTATAACAATAATTTGTATGCTGTTACCGAAAACTACATGACTATTTTCGACCTCACAGGTACCGAACCCCAAAAGGCGGCCGAAAGCATTTATATAGGTTGGAATGTTGAAACTATTTTCAGCTACAAGGACAATATGTTTATGGGGACTCCGACCGGTATGCTGATCTATTCGGTCAGTGATCCGCTGAAACCGGTATTTCAGTCGTCCATTTCTCATATTTTTGGGTGCGATCCGGTGGTGGTGGACAATGATTTGGCTTATGTTACAATACATTCGGGCGATAATTGCGGACAAAGTGCTAACGAACTTTTTATTGTAGATGTAAGCGATGTAAAAAATCCTAAAAAATTAGTTTCGCATCCAATGAAAAATCCTAAGGGTTTAGGTATCGACAAAGGCATGTTGTTTCTGTGCGATGAGGGTTTGAAAGTATATAAAATAACGACCCCAAAAACACTGACAGACAATGAGCTGGCGCATTATAGTGGAATGGAAGGATATGATCTTATTCCGTTCAACAATGTATTGATGATGATTACAGACGATGGACTTTATCAATATGATTACAGCAAAGTGGATGAAATAAAATTCCTGAGTAAATTTAATTTTGAGAAATGAAATATAAAATTGAATCTTTGATGTTGCTGTTGACTGCATTTTTTGTAGTTGCCTGCAGCAACTACGAAGACACAGAAGCTTTGCCTTCCGGCTCCGATAACGAAATTTACGGGGTATGGGTCGATACAGTGGCCGCTCAACCACAAGGTTATTACGTACACCAGTTGGTTCTCCAGCCTAACGGTTCGTTTCTTTCGGGAACGCGCATGTTTGGCATCTATAGTGGACAAGGCAAAGATGAACTGTCAGCCTATTTTGAATACTATGGAAATTATGTACTTAGCAAACAAAACATCTATTTTGTGTCAAAGCAATCCGTTTCGTGGGATAGTTTCACGAACCAACCACCGCTGACTTCGGTGAAAGATGTTGTGATTTTCGAATCGTGTACCTATAGAATTTACGGAGAAACACTTGAGCTTACTTATATAACTTATCCGGCTGATGCTCCGGTTATTACAAAACGTAGTTACACGAAAATCCAATTGGATCTATGAAGCCAAGTGGGCGTAATGGCTGAAGCAGGAATTATGGAATACATTGCCTATGTGTTCGACAAAAAAAAGAGACCGTTACAAAAAAGTAGTTTTGTATCAATGGGGAGATCAACAAATCACAAATGATGCCCCCGAAGCAACAGAACTTTATGCCTGGCTTATGCAGATGGGGCAATACAATAAATAGAATTTCTGTTTTTCTTATTAATATTTCTGTTTTCGTCTGATTTCAACAACATGGAAAATGTTTGATTTACAGGGCTATTTCGGGAGGAGTCCCGAAATAGCTTGCGTTTACAGCAAACCATCGGCATTAAATTCAACAGCCTGCCACTGACCATTTGTAAGTTGGTGAAGCGTTTTGAAGCCTGCGTTTTGAAGTGCTTCATAAGTTGGTTTAAATCCCGCGGTAATATTGGTGGGATAATGGCAATCTGAATTCACCATAACAGGAATTTCCAACTCGTTGATGATGGGATAAAATGCCTGATTTGGATACGTTATGCCATGTTCGATCAGTGATTTGGTATTGATTTCGAGGATCAGGCCTTTTGCTTTTATCAATTGAAAACAGTCGGTCATAAGGTTTGTAAACCATTGATCCTTGATATCGAATTCTTTGTATTTCAATCCATGATAGGTAATTTTATCCATATGTCCCACAATGTCGAATCCGCCTTTTTCTATCATCAACGTTGTTATCTCAAAAAATCGTTTTGCTGCCAAACGAATATCTCCTCCGAAGAGCTGGTTCAAGCCCTGATCGAATTCCCTGAAAGCTCCATCGATGGTCCAATACTCATTTTCGGTTTCATTGAGCCTGTCGAGATAGTGAATGGAACCAATTGTGTAATCAAGCTTTTTATCCCTGAAAAAATCATTACTGATATCGGAACATCCCTGAATATAATCAACCTCCAATCCTAAATACAATTCAATTTTGTTTTTATACTTTTCTTTCAGCCTATAAAATTCTTTTTCATAGTCTGAAAAATCATCTTCGAGCATCGTCCATCTGGTGAGGAACGGGAGTGGCGCATGCGAAGAAAACCCGTATTTTTTGAGGCCTTTAGCTATCGCAAAATGCACAAAATCTTCCATGGAACTTCGTCCATCGCAAAACGTACAATGGCTATGATAATTGGACCAATACATCTGATTTTTATTTTTTACAAATATAAAACAAAGCCGGCATATCTCAATGTCAAGATATGTTGTAATATGTATTTCTGTTGCTAAGCACTTATAATCAATATCATATAATGAATGTCATATTTTTGTCATGCAAATTACATACAAGCATAACACATTCGGAATACAATTGTAATAGCACACATCTACTTTTGCTGCAAAGATTAGAAAAATACAGAAAACAAATAAAATCAATTTTAAAATGAAAAAGCTATTTCTTAATTTTGCTCTTGTTTTGCTTGGTGCAACGACCGTGTTTACATCGTGTGATGATAAAAATGATCCGGAACCTGAGCCTACACCCACTTCAAAGGAAGTAATTATCAGCTCAAACATTACCGGAACCCGTAATTTGGTTGCCGATTCAACTTATGTTCTCCAAGGACAAATCAATGTTTCGGGTACTATCAATATTGCTGCAGGAACTATCATCAAAGGCGATAAAGTAACTAAAGGTTGTTTGGTTGTTGTGCCCGGTGGAAAAATAAATGCTATCGGAACCGCTGCTAAACCTATCGTATTCACTTCGCGACTCGAAGCAGGACTTCGTGCTGCCGGTGACTGGGGTGGTTTGGTGATTGTAGGAAAAGCACCTGTAAACCAATCGACTGCAACAGTTGAAGGATTGACAAACGCTGTTGATTATGGTACAAGTGCATTCGCCACCCGCGATGCCGCGGATAATTCAGGAACGCTCCAATATGTACGTATCGAATTTGCAGGAATCGCACTGCAGCCCGACAAAGAAATTAATGGTCTTACGCTTTGTGCTGTTGGATCGGGAACAACGATTGATCACATTCAGGTTTCATATTCAGGTGATGACTCATTTGAATGGTTTGGTGGAACTGTGAATGCAAAACACCTTATTGCCTTCTGTGGGTTGGACGATGAATTTGATACAGACTATGGATTCAACGGGAAAGTACAGTTCGCTTTAGGTGTTCGCAATCCGCGTGTTGCCGACGTATCAACTTCAAACGGATTTGAATCCGACAATGATGGTTCGGGGACAGCTGCAATACCACAAACAGCTCCTGTGTTTTCAAATGTAACTCTAATAGGTCCATGGAAAACCAAAGACGATAAAAATGTGAACAGTATGTTTGGAGCTGGTATGCATATCCGTCGTAACAGTTCACTTTCGGTATTCAACTCGGTTTTTGCAGGTTGGAACACAGGTTTATTGTTGGATGCAACTACAACTTACGCCAATGCTTTAGCCGGCAATTTAGCAATACAAAACAATGCGCTTGTTGCTAATAAAGTAAAATCGGTAAACGGGGCAAACAGCGTTTTAGAAGCTGACGCACTTGCATTTTTTAGTACTTCATTGTTTACAAATCAGATCATTGCCGATAACGCTACTGCAAAAATTTCAAGTTCGTTTTTCGATGCTACAAAAACAGGGACTGCTGCTAATCCAACAAGTTTTCTTCCTGAGAGTGGTTCAGCCTTGCTTTCGGGAGCTGCATTTACAAATGCGAAGTTAAGTGGATCGTTTTTTACGCAAACAAATTATATTGGCGCTTTCGGAACATCCGACTGGACCAAAGAAACATGGGTGAATTTCGACCCACAAAACACTGTTTATTAATTAGGTTCGTGATTATTTGCACAAAAAAAAGAGAGAAGTTGTCTGTTGAAGACAGCTTCTCTTGTTTTTGTAACATGTATTAAATTTTTAATTGGTTGACGCAACTTCAGTCCGTCGGTGTTATATTTGTAAGAGCAAACTAAAAATTCACATTATGCATAAAACCATATCTTCTCTCCTACTTTTGCTGATGCTTTCAGTAAGTTTATCAGCCCAGACAAGCAAAATCATTCAAAGTGATGGCTTGTTTTTTACCGATGCTTCGCAAACCAAATTATACAGCGGAGAGTTCAAAGAATTTTTCGACAATGGAGCGCTTAAAGTAGAGATGAGCATTAAAGAAGGCAAGCCAGAAGGTCCTTATCTAATTTATTTTGAGAATGGAAAACCCAATGAAGTGCGCGCCTATCGGAACGGAGAGTTTCATGGCGTGTGGCGCACTTACAACGAAGGGGGAATGCTTATTGCCGAAGCGGAATACCGAAACAATAAAAAGCACGGCACATGGCATGTATGGGACGATTCGGGCATCATGCGCTACGAAATGCAATACAGCAACGGCAAAAAATCAGGCACCTGGTATATGTGGGACGAGAAAGGTAAACTAATTTCGGAAAAGAAATATTGACTTTTTTTTGAAATACCATCACCCAATTGACACACATTCTTCATATTATTGTATAAACTTTGTAATCATCCTGTAATATATTTACAGTTTCTTTGTATCGTAATTAAAACAAAGAACATTACATAAAAAAACAAGATACAAGGTATGAAAAAAATATTGCTTATCACTTTGGTTTCCTTCATTGCAATAGCCATGAATGTATCGGCAAAAGAGACAGCTGCTCCCGAAGCTAAACCAGCAGCAATCGCCCAAACTGCAAGTTCAAACGTTTTGAAAGGAATAGTTTTAGATAAACTCACCAACGAAAGCCTCGCCGGTGTAGTTGTTACCTCCAACGGACAAAAAGTGTATACCGATTTGGATGGAAATTTTAAAATCCAGAACATATGCGACGGTAAATGTCAACTGAAAATCAGCTTGATTTCCTACGAAGATCAAATTATAGAAGTAGATGTACGCAATACTAATTCACTTCAGGTGATGTTGAGTCAACGTTAAAATCAAACAAAAAACTTATTTAAAGGCAAATCGAAACAATCGATTTGCCTTTTTTATTTGAAAATTAAGATTTTGTCATATCTTTGTAATAAATATTACACAGCACAGAAACAACTCTTTTGTTCCTTTGTAACATAAATTAAAAACAATAGTTATTTATGAACGCTTACCGTATTTTAGTTGTAGATGATGAAGAAGATTTGTGCGAGATTCTTCAGTTCAATCTCGAAACTGATGGTTATCACGTAGATGTAGCTTATTCGGCCGAAGAGGCTTTGAAAAAAGATTTATCAGTGTATAACCTTTTGTTGTTGGATGTTATGATGGGCGAAACTTCCGGTTTTAAGATGGCTCGTATGTTGCGCGACAACCCGAAAACTGCTGCTATCCCGGTTATTTTCCTCACGGCAAAAGATACCGAAAACGATAAACTTACCGGATTTAATATTGGCGCCGACGACTATATCTCTAAACCATTTTCTATCCGCGAAGTGTTGGCACGCGTAAAAGCCGTGCTCCGACGTATCGAAAGCAAAAAGGTGGAGGATACTCCCGCTATGGAACTGATTTATGAAAATTTAAAAATGTCGATCGGTAACAAGAAAGTGCTTTTGAATGGTGAAGAAATTCCGTTTACCAAAAAAGAATTTGAAATCCTCAGGCTTTTTCTTGAAAACAGAAATCGTGTTTTTACACGCGAAGAAATGCTCACACGGGTTTGGTCCGACGAAGTTATTGTGCTTGATCGCACCATTGATGTGAACATTACGCGACTTCGCAAAAAAATTGGCGAATACGGCAAAAACATAGTAACCCGCTTAGGGTATGGATATTGTTTTGAAGGATAAGGACATTTTTCGATTTATCAATTACATCCTCTTTTCTATGATTTTAAATGTGAATGCTAAATACTAGAATAGCAAATCTTAAGTCGATGACATTAAACCGAAAACTTTTTTTATATCTTTTCAGCGCATTTTTTAGTCTAATAGTTGTAATTGCTTTTTTTCAGTACCAGCGCGAAAAAGAATTTCGTACCGAACAACTGGATCAACTGCTGTCTACCTACAATTATACAATCAAAAATTATATTGATAAAAGAGCTTGGACAGCCAATGACCTGAAGGAATTCATCACCGTTTTCCCCGACACTTTATTAAGGGTGACACTTATCGATAAGGAAGGAAACGTGTTGTTCGATAATTCGGTGGCCGACGGAACAAAGCTTGAAAATCACATCAATCGCCCTGAAATAGTGATGGCCAATTCGCAAACGACAGGGAAAGCCATACGACACTCCGTTTCGATAGGAACAGACTTTTACTATCTGGCACATCGTTTCGACAGTTATTATGTTCGCACGGCACTTCCTTTCAATTTGGATGTGGTGGAGATGCTGAAAGCCAATACGTTTTTTCTGTATTTCATGACTTTTATACTTCTATTGGCAATTTTTGCCCTTTTCTTTATCTCCAAAAACTTTACCGATTCAATTGCAAGGTTGAGGGTTTTTACACAGAAAGCGGAGAAAGGCGAAATACTGGAAACCGATATTTATTTCCCCAATGATGAATTAGGTGATATTAGCAGAAATATCGTACACCTCTACAAGCGCATGCAGGAAACCAAAGATGAGGTAAATAACGAACGCGAAAAACTGATAAAACATCTCCAGATTTCGCAGGAAGGGCTTGGGATATTTTCGCCTGAAAAAAAGGAGTTACTCGTTAATTCTCATTTTATTCAATACACCAACATACTTTCCGACCAACAGTCAGAAAACTCGGATAATATTTTCAAGTTGGCCGAGTTCGAAGAAATTAATCAGTTTATCGACGAAAGTTTTTTGAACGATCAGCTGACGCGGAAGAAAATGGTGATCGAAAAAAACGGACGTGTTTTTATGGTACGCTGTATCGTTTTTCAGGACAATACCTTCGAAATCTCCATCAACGACATCACTGTTCAGGAACGCGACAATGAGCTGAAGCGTCATCTCACCCAGAATATCTCACACGAATTAAAAACGCCTGTAAGCAGCATTATGGGTTACATGGAGAGCATCCTCGAAAACCCCGACCTTGATCCCGGACGACAGAAATTTTTTGTTGAACGCTCATTTATGCAGGCCAAAAGGCTTACTGCCTTGTTGCAGGATATTTCTACATTGAATAAAATAGATGAAGGCAAACGTTTGTTTCAAAAAGAACCTTGTGATCTTGCTCAGGTGATCAACGATGTGCTGTTTGACGTCCATCTGCAGATTGAACAAAAAAAATGTGTTGTGCTCAGAAACTACAACAATTCAATGCCTCTGCAAGGCAACCGCTCTCTTTTGTATTCAATTTTCCGCAACCTCACCGACAATACGCTGGCCTATAGTGGAGAACATATAGTGATTGATATCAACTGTTATCGTGAAGATGAACAGTTTTATTATTTTTCATTCTCCGACAACGGTGTAGGTGTTGCCGAGGAACATTTGGGAAAAGTATTCGAACGTTTTTACCGCGTAGATAAAGGGCGAAGCCGAAAAGTGGGAGGTACAGGGCTCGGGTTGGCCATTGTAAAAAATGCGGTCCTACTCCACAAAGGAACTATTTCGGCCAAGTCAGTGTCGACCGGCGGATTAAGTTTTATCTTTTCACTCCGCAAGTATTAATCTTGTCTTTCTGTTTCGATCGGCATAAAGCTTATAAAACAAACAGGATTTGTGTTTTCACACAAATCCTGTTTGTTTTATTGACAAATTATTTTTTTAAAACTTCCAACTTGCACCAACGGACCAGGTGCGTCCCAAATTATATGCTTTATTGTTGAGCGTCGCCGACTTGGTTTCACCTTCTTTGAGGTACTCGTAACTTTGCTGCGTTATGTAATCCTGCGCCAGGATATCCTTTATTCCAAGTTTCAGCTCAAGTCGTTCGCCGATCTTTTTGTTCAACGAAAAGTCAACCACGTTGCGGGGCATTTCATAAATATCAGGGATCACTACCTCGCCCTGATTGAGCTGAGCTGCCACCAAAATGCGTTTTCCCATTACATTGTACATAATGGAAGAAGAAAGACCGGCTTTGTCGTTTTGATAAAATAAACCGGCATTCAACACGTAAGGCGACTGACCCTGTAACGGACGGCTGCGTTCGGTTTGTGTATTTTCAAACTCTACCTTGCTGAAAATGTACGAAGCATTTAAATTCACACTGAAATTTTTGAGTCCGATCAATGTTTCGAGCGATTTTTTCAGCTCCAGTTCCAGTCCATAATTAATAGCGCCTATGGCATTTTCGAACGAAAACTCATTTCCTGTACCCACACTTACCATTTCAATAGGATTGGTGAAATGTTTGTAGAATGCTGCCAAAGTGAAAGTTTCGTTGGGTGTAGGGTAATGTTCGAAACGGAAATCGACATTCTGGATCGTAGCATCTTTCAGTGCCGGATTTCCCTTTACCGAGTTTTTCTCCGTAAAATCGTAATAGCTTAGCGGAGATACTTCGCGAAACTCGGGACGATTGATGGTGTGCGCATAAGCCAAACGAACGAGTGTTTTGTCGTTGAGACTATACGATGTGTTCAACGAAGGGAAGAATTTTAATGTAGGGTTATCAACTTTTACTGGCGAACTGGCATTGTAATACCCGTTCAACATCAACCGGTTGTATTCGGCGCGTACGCCACCGCTCACATTCAGCATACCAATAGGTAAGGTGAGCGACAAATAACCGGCGCCCAACAGGTTTTGAGCATCATAGCTATTGGCAATGTTGGTTTGTTCGTCCACACTGATTACTTTTCCTTGTCCGAGATACGGTTCGGTAAAAAGCGTTTCGAAACCAAGCGCGTTCACTTCGTCGTCGCCGAGCGAACCATAAGCCTTTCGATAAGTGATACTTCGTTCCGAAAAGTTACGGGTTTTATATTCGCCATAAGCTCCGGCTTTGAGGGTGGATATGATGTTGCCCAGTAGTAATTTGCGGTCGTAATTCAGACCAACAGTGCTTACATATTCGTGATTGGTCATGTAAAGGCGTCCCAATTCATTGATGCTCGGCACATCGGGCAACATATATTCATAAATTCCGGCGGCATTTTCCTTCATGCTCCAGTTCTGACGATCGGGTTCAATGCGGTTGGCATAAGCAAATCCGAGGTTCCAATCCAACTTTTTATCGTCGCTGTTCTGCAATTTGTGATTTCCGCTCAATTGCCCCGAATAAGTAGTGCGACTTGAATATTGATTGTTGAAGTATTTGAAATTCCCCTGACGGTAATTGTTCCAACCATAGGTATTTGCCGTTTTGTCTACACCTATTTGGTTCAGTATGTTTTTGAACTCAAGTCTTGTGCCGTTGGCAGTTTGATAGGCCCAGTTGTGCATCAATCCCACTTTAAAGTCGGTGGAGTAAATATCGGCATTGTATTTATAGAGGAAAGTAGGAGTTTCGGTGGTCGGGTCGAAACGTTCGTACATATAATTGCTCATATTACTTCGGGTGGACGAACTATTGCTGTAGGTAAGCGAAGTGATTGTTCCAAGTTTTGCGCCACCTTCCAGGTTCCATTTTTTACCAAAAGCAACCGAAAGTTTCTGATTGGGCAATGCGCTACCTTGTTGTGCCACCCAGTTATTACTGAGTTTTAAAGCATATGCATCACGCTGAACCAGCGACACTGTGTTGAGATTTGCCGGAAAACCGGAAGGAATACTGCGACCTCCGTTTCCTAAGCCCAAAAAATCGAGCGATTGTGAAGGCAAATGATAGGTATCTTTAAATGTAGTCACATCATTGTAACCCAACCCGTATTCCACTGTCAAGAAATTATCATCAGGGATGTTTTTGGTCGATATTTTGATAAATCCACCGGTGGCTTCGGCCGAAAGCTCAGGCGATCCGGTTTTATAAATCATCATGTTATCGATCATATTACTTGGTATAGCATCGAACGAGAACGCTTTCACGTCGGTTTCGCTACTTGGCGTGGCGGCATTGTTGAGCCACACATTATTGTAGCGCTGGTTCAGTCCGCGTACCACTACAAATCGATTGTCCTGAATGGTAACACCCGGCACACGTTTTACTACTTCCGAAGCATCGCGGTCGAGCGTTTTGCCGATCTGTTGCGACGAAATACCATTCACCACCTGCACTGCCGAACGCACATTTTTGAGCATCGACAGTTCAGTGTCGGTACGGCGTTGCGCCACCACCTGCACGCCCTCGAGCATTAACGATACTTCTTCCATATCGATATTCACAATCGTAGGTTTTCCTTTCTCTACTACCACATTCGGGATACGTTGCGTTGTGTACGAAACGTAAGAAATAACCAATGTGTGTTTGCCGGGAGGAACAGTCAGCGTATAATTTCCGTCGATGTCGGCCGTGGTGCCGTTGGTAGTGCCTTCTACAAGAATTGCAGCGCCTGTCAGTGGCTCTTTGAGTTTTTTGTCTATCACATGGCCCTGAATAGTAGTCTGTGCAACAATCAACTGAGCCGTGAAAACGACCAAAAAAAGAAGAAAAGAACGTAAGTGATTTTGTAGTCTCATTGAGCTTATAATGTTTCGTAATTTGATGCTGCAAAATTACGAAACGTGTGTTTCAATAATGAGAAGAATGTGTTACAATGGAGTTACTTTAAGACCTGCCAAGTTTTAACACAACAAGATTCATTAAAAAAACGAAAGAAAGATTTAAAGCCACAAAAACAACCGAACAATATTGGAATAAAAATAGTTTTGACATAAATACAATTCAATAAGAATAAAATGAAACAACTTTTCCCACTCTTATTCATACTAATATTCAGCGCTTGCGGAAAAACAACGACTTCGTCGGCGCCTGTTCTCAAAGCGGTACAGTACGAAGAACTTAAAGCCATGTTGGAGCAAAACGACGATGTGCTTTACGTGGTTAACTTCTGGGCTACCTGGTGCGGCCCCTGCGTGGAAGAGCTGCCCGAATTTATGGAAGTAAATGCCGAATATGCCAAAGATCCGAAATTCAAAATGATATTGGTATCGCTCGACAATGTGAAGGAGTTGGAAAAAACGGTGCAACCATTTATTGCCAAACACAATATAGCTACCGATGTTTATTTGCTCGACGATAACAAGCGTATGAACGTATGGATTCCGGCTTTCGACGCGGCATGGAGTGGCTCTATTCCGGCCACTGCGTTCTACAAAAACGGCAAGAAACTTCATTTCGAAGAAAATCAACTCAGTAAAACGGCTTTAAAAAATCTTATCACTCAATATCACACTAACAATTAAAAATTAATTCAATGAAAAAAATAAACTTAGTATTCAGTGTTTTGGTGCTGGCTCTTGCAGTTCAGACCAGTGTTTTTGCTCAAGGCTCAGGCAATAAGGGCTACAAACCCGGGGATATTGCTACCGATTTTAAACTGAAAAATGTGGATGGTAAATTCGTGTCGCTGGCCGATTACTCAAAAGCAAAAGGTTTCATCGTTGTTTTCACCTGCAACCATTGTCCGTATGCTGTGGCTTACGAGGATCGCATCGTTGCTCTCGACAAAAAATATGCTTCGAAAGGATATCCTGTGATTGCCATTAACCCTAACGATCCGGCAGCTCAACCTAAAGACAGCTACCAGGCCATGCAGGTGCGCGCCAAAGAAAAAGCGTTTACTTTCCCTTATCTTTTCGACGATGGACAAAAAGTTTATCCTCAATACGGCGCTACCAAAACGCCTCATGTTTTTGTGTTGAACAAAGAAAAAGGCAAAAACGTTGTTCGCTACATAGGCGCTATCGACAACAATTATGCTGATGCTGCCGACGTGAGCGAACGCTATGTGGAGGCTGCCGTGGATGCATTGCTTGCTGGCAAAGAAGTGAAACAAACTACTACTGCTGCCATCGGATGCAGTATTAAATCAGTAAAATAAAAGTACCTGTTTTTTTGTTTTTCAAAATTGTGGTTGCAAACCGGTCGGAAACATTTGTTTTTGACCGGTTTGTCTTTTTTTATGCAGATCCATCTCCCCAAAAGGAGACTTTAAATACCTCCTCTCAAATAAATTTCTAAAAATGAATGCAACGTTGCAGGCTGGTTAAAACTTTTTCGTAGATTTGCGAAATAAAAAGATCAACGTGAACTTCTACGACAACCAAACCTACGAAAAAACCGATTACAGCCTTCGCCCGATAGAAAAGGGAGGTTACGAAAACTGTGTGTTCCGTCATTGCAATTTTTCGGAAGCCGATGTGTCGGGCGTAAACTTTACCGACTGCCGGTTCGAGGATTGCAACCTGAGCATGGCTAAAATCAACAATACGCAACTGAACGGCATTACATTTAGCAATTGCAAAATGCTGGGATTGAAGTTTGAGCATTGTAATCCCTTTTTATACGAAGTTCGTTTTGCGGGTTGCCTACTCAACCTGTCGTCGTTTTATAAAATAAAGCTAAAAAAAACGAGGTTCGAAGGTTGCACACTGCACGAAGTGGATTTTAGTCAGGCCGATCTTACCGAAGCCGTTTTTGAGCAATGTGATTTACGTGGTGCCCAGTTCGATTTCACAACGCTCGTGAAAACCGATTTCCGTACATCGTTCAACTATTCCATCCATCCCGAGAATAACAAAATAAAGAAAGCCCGTTTTTCCCGCGAAGGTATCGCCGGCTTGTTGGATAGATATGATATCATCATTGAATAACAAGTATTAATTCAAAAAAAGATAGTAAAAAAAAATGAAACATCTTGAACGCGCCCTCGACGGGCAAAACAATTTCTGGAAATACCTCTGTAATTTTGTTGCGTCTTTGTTTGGCGGAAGTCTGATCGGATCTATTCCGCTTATGGTGCTGATTGCCATCAAAACAGTTCAAAGCAATGGCGCTATTGCCCCTAATCCGGCCAATGTTATGGATTTTACGGCCTATGGCATTTCGCTTAATGTGGGATTGGCGCTTATGATGTTGCCATTTGTTACAGGTTTGTTGACGGCTATTTTATTGTTACGTCCGTTGCACAAAAGAACTTTTGCCGAAGTAGTGAACGGCACAAAAAGCATTCGCTGGAAAAGAGCCTTTACAGGATTTGTTATTTGGCTTGTCATTGCGGCCCTCTATTTTGTTATCGATTATGCTATCAGTCCGGACAACTATGTACTTCAGTTCGATTTGGTAGCATTTCTGCCCTTGTTGCTCATCTCGTTGCTACTTATTCCGATACAAACAACCTTCGAGGAATTGCTCTACAGAGGCTATCTCGGTCAGGCCATTGGAGCATGGACCAAAAACCGCTGGTTGGTAGTGATAATACCTGCCATTTTGTTTGGGCTATCACACTATGCCAATCCCGAAATAAAAGAATACGGGTTTTGGATTGCCATGCCTCAGTATATTATGTTTGGATTGGTATTCGGACTTATCACCGTGCTCGACGATGGCATTGAAGTAAGTATGGGACTTCATGCTGCCAACAATATTTTTGCATCGCTTATGATTACAAACAAAGCATCGGTACTCCAAACTCAGGCGGTTTTTAGCCAACAAAATATCGATCCCAACAAGGAAACGCTGGCTTTGCTCGTTATGAACATAGTGTTTATTGCCATTTTAAAATACCATTACAAATGGGACTTTAAAGTGCTGAACAAAAAAGTGGAAAAACAGGAACCGGAAATAATCGTAGAATAACTGAAGTTACTCCTTTTCAGTCCGCATATAACTTGTTTAAGACAGCTTTTTGGTAGTATGACCAATAACAATTAAAAATACACAGATGAAAAAGATCACCAAACGCGACATCGGATTCTTCGTTCTCGGCCTGCTGGCCATGTTACTCATCGAATTGGTATTCGACTGGGAGAGAAGCATACAGGATTTCAAAGATGGATTCAACAGCGTATCGGACATTGAAGGTGCCAAATAGGAATAGGTGGGTTGTAGGCTCGGAAGAAAAAAGGAGTAGTAGAAATTATTTTCATAATTAGGCTATGAAAGGATATATGTACATATTACTATGTGCTAATGGCCAGAATTATACCGGCAGCACGAATGATCTTGAAAGAAGATTGGCTCAACAACAAATGGGTGAGGGTGCAAATTTCACTAAAAAACATTTACCTGTAAAGTTGGTCTATTTTGAAGAGTTCCAGCTGGTGAGTGATGCTTTCTATCGTGAAAAACAAGTACAGGGTTGGAGCAGAGCCAAAAAGGAAGCGCTGATCAATGGAGGTAGAAATAAACTGCATGATTTAGCGGAGTGTAAGAACGAAACGGCTTCTCGACTTCGCTCGAAGACCAATGGACACTGAGCGAAGTCGAAGTGTCGCTCAACGACCGATGCTCCCTGAGCGAAGCCGAAGGGAACTCCCCTTCAGACCTCCACTAAGCTTTGTGCATTGAATAAGGACAACCGGTGGGACGGGGTGTCGAATATGCCGTCATCATTGCCTTACGACTCAACCTTTATTAGTAGTACTACTAACAGCGCATTAGTAACACTACTAACAGTGCATTAGTAATGTTAGTAAAGAAGGTTTATCAAATCAACAGAAAAAAGAGATTTGTATGATCAACGAAATATACTGATGACAGGATTACAAGCAAAAGCATAGCCGGATGCAAGTTCCTGTCCTCCCGTATATGTAGCCAGAAGAACTAAAGCTGGCGCACGTTCTGAATCATTGCGGAATAAAGGCTAAGTTTTTCCCTTCCTGATCATCCTCCTTTTTTCCTGGTCTTCTATTCATTTTTTCGATAAGCTCATTGAGAAATAAAACGGCTTCCGACAGAACAAAAAGGGTTTAAATTCAGTTAGTTTATACAAAGAACATAAACATTTAAACATCTTCTGTTATGAATTTACTCGAACAACTCAAAACTTACACAAAAGTAGTGGCCGATACCGGCGACTTTGCTTCCATCGAAGTGTATACGCCCGTGGATGCTACCACCAATCCTTCTTTGATTTATGCTGCTTCGCAGGAGCCGAAATACAAGCCGCTGATCGACGATGCCATTGCCTATGCCCGCAGCGCTTCGGCCGATAAAGCTGTGCAATTAAGCAAAGCCATGGACAAACTGTCGGTTAACTTCGGACTTAAGATACTCGAAATCGTTCCCGGACGTGTTTCCACCGAAGTGGATGCCCGCTTGTCGTTCGATACCGAGGGTACTGTGCGCAAAGCCCGTGAAATAATTGCCCTTTACGAGGCGGCAGGCATACCCCGCGAAAGGGTGCTGATCAAGATTGCTTCCACCTGGGAGGGCATTCAGGCGGCCGAAATTATCGAGAAGGAAGAAATCCGTTGTAACCTAACCCTGTTGTTTTCGATGGCACAAGCCATTGCCTGCGCTCAGGCTGGTGTGAGATTAATTTCGCCTTTCGTGGGGCGCATACTGGACTGGCACAAGAAGGATCGTGGTGTAAGCGAAATTCCCGGCGCCGACGATCCCGGAGTACAATCGGTAACTGCCATTTTTAATTATTATAAAAAAATCGGCTACAATACGCAGGTGATGGGCGCCAGTTTCCGCAATACAAGTGAGATTGTGGAATTGGCCGGAAGCGACCTGCTCACCATTGCTCCTTCGCTCCTCAGGGAACTGGAACAAACCGAAGGTACGCTTGTGAAGAAACTTGATGCCGACAAAGCCAAACAACTTGAAATTACAAAGATCCAGCTCGACGAAAAATCATTCCGTTGGATGATGAACGAGGACGCTATGGCAACCGAAAAACTTGCCGAAGGCATACGTAACTTCACAAAAGACCTTGTGAAACTCGAAAAACAAATAGCTACAATGCTTTGAAAATGAAAGATGACCTGAAAAGGAGCGGGAAGTTCAGCCGGATTTTCAGCTCCTTTTCTGTGTATTCACTTTATTAAAAGTGGTGACGGTCGGTATTAATTGCAGAATAATTTGTAGTTTTGTAGGGCAAAAAAACAAGCGAAAATAAGTAAGAAACTGTTTAAAAATATGCTCGACCAGTCCACCATAGATAAAATAACCGATGCCGCCCAGATTCAGGATGTGGTCGGCGATTATGTGACGCTTCGCAAACGAGGTGTCAATCTGCTCGGGCTGTGTCCGTTTCACAACGAGAAAACGCCTTCGTTTACTGTTTCGCCCGCCAAAGGGATATTCAAATGCTTTGGTTGCGGCAAAGGGGGTAACTCGGTGCATTTCATTATGGAGCACGAGCAAATTTCGTACTACGAAGCGCTCAAGTACCTTGCCCGAAAATACCATATCGAATTTCAGGAACGTGAGCTATCGGCCGAGGAAATGGCCATTCGCAACGATCGCGAAAGTATGTTTTTGGTCAATGAATTTGCACAGAAACACTTCTCGTCCACACTTCACAACCATATCGATGGTAAATCTATCGGTCTGGGCTATTTCAGGGAACGTGGTTTCCGCGACGATATTATTCAGAAATTTCAACTCGGTTATAGCCTCGATCAGCGCGATGCCTTTACGCAGTCGGCCATTAAAGCCGGTTACAACAAGGAATATCTTGTTAAAACAGGCCTGACCCTCGAAGGCGACAATGGTTACCTGGCAGATCGTTTCCGGGGAAGAGTAATGTTTCCCGTACATTCTCTTTCGGGGAAAGTGGTTGCCTTTGGTGGTCGTATTCTGAAAAAGGACGACAAAATGGCGAAGTACGTTAACTCGCCCGAATCCGAAATATACCACAAAAGCTCCGAACTCTACGGTATATATTTTGCCAAACAAGCCATAGTGCGTCAGGACAGGTGTTTCCTTGTCGAAGGGTATACCGATGTGATTTCGATGCACCAAAGCGGCATCGAGAATGTGGTAGCGTCCTCAGGTACATCGCTCACGCCGGGGCAAATACGCCTGATTCATCGCTTTACCGAAAATGTAACAGTGATTTACGATGGCGATGCTGCCGGTATCAAAGCGTCCATTCGTGGAATAGATTTGCTCCTTGAGGAAGGATTAAACATTAAGGTGTTGCTGCTTCCCGATGGCGACGACCCCGATTCTTTTGCCCGCAAACACAATGCGTCGGATTTTATTGAGTTTGTCGAAACCAATTCGTCCGATTTTATTCGCTTCAAAACAAATTTGTTGTTGAAAGATGCAGGCAACGACCCTATCAAGCGGGCCGGCCTTGTCAGCGATATTGTACGCAGTATTGCTATCATTCCCAATTCGATGATTCGTGGTGAATATGTGAAGGAATGCAGCACGCTCCTGGCAGTGGACGAAGCCATGCTTTATCACGAAATCAATAAACTCAAAAATACCGAACAGGGAAAGCCTGTAACCCGTCCGCAAAATCAACCGGCTGAAGCCATTCCGCATTTCGAAGATATGGACGGCGGGAGTGCATACACTTCGCCCTACGAGAGTGAAGAAAGAAATATACTTGAATTGTTGATTCGTTACGGTCAAACGCTGATGTATTATGCCAATGACGATCAAAAAACGCCGGTAACTGTAGCCGATTATATAGCCGAAGAGATGGAATCTGACAGTATTGAGTTTCAGAATCCGTTGCATCAACTTATATACGAAGAGTACAAAACGCATGCGATGGAAGAAAACTTTGTTGCCGATCGTTATTTCCTGTACCATTCCGATGCGCGCATCAGCCAGTTGACAGCCGATTTGATCACCGAAAAATACACCTTGAGTAAAGTACATTCCAAAGTGAAAAAGGTGGAAACCGACCTGGAACGACTGATAGAATTAATTCCACGCGTGATTTTTGAATATAAAAACAGCCTGATCATTGCCCGGATCCGTCAGAAATTATTGGAAATGAAGGCCGCCTCCGACAATAAAAATAACCTTCGCGTGGACGAAATCATGCGCGAAATGGCCGAATTAGAGGGCGTGAAAAGGCAACTCTCGAAAACATTGGGAGAGAGAATAATAATTAAAATTTAAAGCTTAGGTAAGCGTCATTATTTACTTTTATTTATTTTTTCGATGAAAAGAAAAAACAAACTCATCCTGTTTTATGCTGTAGTGACTATCCTTTTCATGGGAACGCCTGTAAGTCTTTATATGGTAAAAACTACTTCAGAAAAAATCAAAACAGAGATGAATGGGGATTTAAATACAAATAAAAAAGAGGAGAATGGTGCACACGCAGATCAACAGCTTGTTTATTATAAAAGCATGAAAAACTTATGGACAAGAGGAGCTATTTTATTCTCTTTGTCGGCCGTCGGGCTTTTGATGTATAAAAACAAATTAATTGCCAGGGAGAGCGAAACCGAAATTCAGTAGGAATAAATGAACCAATAAACAAAGAGAATGATTTTATTTGATCAGATAATATTTGGCCCCATTCACAGTCGCCGTTTGGGCTTGTCGCTCGGAGTGAATCTTTTACCTGTAGATGCAAAAATCTGCTCGTTCAATTGCATTTACTGCGAATGTGGATTCAATACCACCATGCGCGAATTTCCAATGCCAACACGCCAGCAGGTGCGCGAAACCCTCGAAGCCAAGCTGACCGAAATGCATGATGCGGGTCAGGTTCCGGATGTTATTACTTTTGCCGGCAACGGAGAACCTACACTGCATCCTCAGTTCGAAGGAATTATTGATGACACCATCGCCTTGCGAAATCAGTTTTTTCCTTTGGCAAAAGTAAGTGTGCTCTCCAATTCGACGAGGGTGCACAAAGCTCAGGTTTTTAGGGCGCTCCAAAAAGTGGACAATAACATTATGAAATTCGATTCGGCCATCGACCGTACTATGCAGCTGATCGATCAACCCACAGGAAAACAAATCAATGTGGCCTGGTTCATCGAACAACTGAAGCGTTTCGATGGCGACCTGATCATTCAAACCATGCTGTTGCGTGGGGAATATAAGGGTGAATGCTTCGATAATACTACCGACGAGGAAGTGGAGGAGTGGTTGAAAGCAATGGAGCAAATTCGACCACGGGAGATTATGCTTTATTCGCTGGACAGAGATACACCGGTGGAACAGCTCCAAAAGATTGATTTTGACGAAATGAATGCTATAGCCGAAAAGGCAAGAGCAAGAGGATTTGTTGTTTCGGTGGCATAAAATTATGAATTAAATGTTTTGAAGTGGCTTCTAATCTATTGCTTTTTTAAAGGGAAAAAAATAAAAATACCAGAATGAAGTAGTGCCAATGAAAACGCTCATCTGTCCGTTGAACTGGGGGCTGGGACATGCTACCCGCTGCGTACCTCTTGTACGGAGGCTTTTAGCCGATGGTCATGAGGTGGTGTTGGTGTCGGATGGTTTTCCGCTTGAATTTCTTCACCAGCAATTTCCCCAATTGCGTTGTATAGAATTCCCCTCTTATTCCATTCGTTATTCGTCGGGTAAAACGCAGGTGTTGGCCATGTTGTGGAATTTGCCGGGCATTATCTCAGGCATTTATAAAGAACACAAATGGCTGAAAAACCTGCTTCAGCGTGAGCATTTCGATCAGGTAATTTCCGACAACCGCTTTGGGCTTTGGAATAAGAAAACAAAGAGTATCTACATCACGCATCAGTTGATGATTAAAATGCCTGTTGCTTTAAAATGGTTGGAGCCATTGGCGTGGTTCATGCATCGGTTGTTTGTGTTGCAATACGATGAATGCTGGATTCCTGATATTGCCGGGCCTGAGAATTTGTCGGGCGACTTATCCCATAAATATCCTTTGGCGCGCAACAGTAGCTTTATTGGACCACTTTCGAGGTTCGAAAACGACCAGGCTGTGGCCGAAATAAATTACCACAATGTGTCGGTATTGTCAGGTGTAGAGCCACAAAGGTCTATTTTCGAACATGAATTGACTCATCGCTACCAGCATTCACATCAAAAAACACTTATTGTTTGTGGTCAGCCGGCAGCAGCATTGCGTACTTATCATGTAGGTGATGTAACGCTTGTTTCTCATTTACCCGATGGCGAGTTGGCCTCTCTACTCAAAGGTGCGAAAAAGATAATTTCACGGTCGGGCTACTCGTCTATAATGGATCTGAAAGCGCTTGGCTGCCTCGAGAAAACAGAATTTATTCCAATTCCGGGACAGACAGAGCAGGAATACCTTTTTGAACTGCACCGAAACAGATGGGTTGAATAGTTCCGGGTTCAGAGTTTCGGGTTCCGGGTTTCGTGACTTGCAAAAAAAACCGTTGGAGATTTTATCCAACGGTTTTTTATCAGTCACAGTTTTACAAACAGTCTATTTACTAAGTCAGGTTATTATCTTCTTGAGTTATTGTTGGAGTCGCTGTTGCTCCTTTTTTCGTTGTTATTCGAGCGACGTTCCGATCTTGATTCCGATTTATTTTCCCTTGCAGGTTTTGCGACTTCCACTGCTCTTTCACTTCTTCTGTTCGGTTCGCGGCTTACCTTTGCAGGTCTTTCTTCATTTCGGGAAGCTTTTTGTTGTTCTCTGTTTTCGCGGCTTGACGAACTTCTGTTGACCGAACCACTGTTGTTCGAATCGGAATTTCTGTTGTACCTTTCGGTATTTAAGTTGCGGGTCGAAGCAGCTTTTTCTTCTCTATTCGAACGATTGTTCACTTCAGAATTTGAATTTATCCGGTTATTTTCATTTCTTGTGCCTCTTTCAGTTCTGACGTTAGTGTTATTTCGTCCGGCGTTATCGTAGGATCTATTGTTGCTGTTGTTACGATTATTGTTAATACTTCTGTTGTCTTTTTTGTCAATGTTATTGTTGCTGCGCGATCCGTTGTTCGAACGGCGGTCAATTTCGTATCTATTTTTCACATCCGAGTTGCGTTTGCTAAAGTTTCGTTCAGGATACCTTACGCCATAATCGTTGCGCGAAACCGAATTCCTTAATCTGTAAGCTTGTTCGTTTCTTATGTTTTCAGAATAACGGTAGTTGTGTCGATGATTGATGTGATGATTGATGTGCGTCAGGTACAAGTTAATTTCAATCGGCCGACGGTGATGATAATGTCTTGGGTAATAGCCCCAATAATAGGGTGAATTCCAAGGTTGATATCTTGGTGTCCAAAACCATGAAAAGAGACGTGGCGTCCGCAGATAAACGGGTTCGATAATGTAATTGTATCCGTACATGTAAGGATCGCCGATTACCTGAACGTAGGTGCGGTTGTATCTGTCCCGTTCAACTACAATTGTTGCAACATCCTGAAATACATCTCTGTCGAGTATTGCCTGAATCACAACTAAGTGCAAGTTATTTTCCGAAGTTTCTATCACTCTCAGGTAATCAATTTCGCCATCTGAATTTAAATCAAGGTTCGAAATCTGAGCATCGTAATCGTTCAGTCTCCTTTCAAAGTCTTCGAGTGTACGTGCATCTCCAAATATTGAAGCTACGGCTTTCAGGTCGAGCGAATAGCTTATGTCATTATTTACAGCTTCAACAGTAATTCTTCTTTGTGCCGATAGTTGAATGGTAGTTGTTATAAAAAGAACCACTAACAGGCTTGCAAATTTTGTTTTCATAATCGTTTCAATAAGTGGTGAATAATGTGTTTTTGAAATATAGAAAATTGACATCCTATTTTCATACTTCAGGATATTCAAAAGCTATGCCAAAAAATATATTCGTCCATAAAATTCAATTTATACCAATCATTATTGATTTGAAAAAGCATTATACTTCAGGCATATAAACAACTTAAAATCAATGAGCATTCGATTAATTTTAAATTCTACCCGGCTTTTAAACACAGCTACAAATATGCTGTTGCATTTTTTATTTATCTTTGCAGAAAAGAAATAAGAGATGAATTCATTGGACCTTTTTATACTTCTACCTATAGCGGCTGGTTTTACTTTCGGGCTATTTAAAGGTTTAGTCAAAGAGTTGACATCGCTGGCGGCTATAGTTTTGGGTATTTATGGTGCAAAGTTCTTCTCTCCATGGTTGGCCGATGTGCTAATCCGAAGTTTCGACTTTTCGACAAGAACAGCGCGACCCACTGCTTATTTTTTACTATTTATTGTCATTGTTATTGGCCTGCTGTTTGTATCCAGGGTCGTGGATAAAGTATTTGAATCTATGTCGTTAGGAGGTTTGAATAAATTATTCGGAGGCTTTTTTGGAGCAATTAAATATGCGCTAATATTGAGCGTATTGATCAATGTTTTTGATGTGGCCGATAGCAAATTCAGTATTGTAAGTCCTGCTACCAAGTCAGCATCATTTGCCTACAAACCGATACTTCAATTAGGGCCCACTTTATGGGAAGAAACCAAAAACTACAAGACTGATAAAAATAAAGCCGATGAACAGCCTATTGATTAATTTCTCGGGAAAATTACTTGAATGTGGTTGCGACGAGGCGGGACGAGGTTGTCTGGCTGGTCCTGTGGTGGCAGCTGCTGTTATTTTACCTGCTGACTTCGATTGCCCAACACTGAATGACTCGAAACAACTCTCCGAAAAACAAAGAGAGCAACTGCGCCCTTTTATCGAGGAAAATGCACTTGCCTGGGCGGTGGCTATTGTCGATAACAATGAAATTGACGAAATAAACATCCTGAACGCATCGATTTTGGCCATGCACCGAGCCATCGATCAACTCAAGATCTCTCCCGAATTTATAATTGTAGATGGAAATAAATTTAAACCTTATGCGTCTGTTCCACATCAAACCATTGTGAAGGGTGATAGCAAGTATTTGTCTATAGCTGCGGCATCGGTACTTGCCAAAACGCACAGAGATGCGTTGATGTTGCAATTGCATGCAGAATTTCCGGTGTACGATTGGGCTCAAAACAAAGCCTATCCTACGCTTAAACACCGGAAAGCAATAGTGCAGTACGGAGTGACGCCTTACCACCGGATGAGTTATGATTTGTTGGGGGTGAAGGAAAAGCCTGTTCGGAAGAAAAAAGTGAAGAAAGCAGATGTTTATCCTACGCTGAATTTATCCGAAGAATAAACTAAAACGGGTATCCAATAGCGATATGTACTGCTACATCATTCTTAAGCGATGGAAGAACACGCCACTGCTCTAACCGAGTTTTAGTCGGGTCGAAAAGTTTTACGCCAAGGTCGACCCTTGCAATAAAGAACGAAAAATCGAAACGCAATCCTGCTCCGTAGGCAATGGCGATCTGTTCTAAAAAAGTATCAGGTTTGAAAGCTCCGCCAGGTTGTTCGTCATATCTCTTTACTGTCCATATATTTCCGGCATCAAGAAAGAGAGCGCCCTCGAGAAGCCAGAACATTTTAGTGCGGTATTCCATGTTTAAATCGAGTTTTATATCGCCTACCTGATTGTAGTCTCTGATGCGTGCACTATCGCGTTGGTATACACCAGGGCCAAGCATGCTTTCGCGCCAGCCCCTGACACTGTTGGCTCCACCACTGTAGAATCTTCGTTCGTAAGGCATAATATTGGCATTGCCATAAGGAACTCCCACGCCGACACCAATGTGATAAACGAAGCGATTGTTTTTGTCGAAAATCTGATAATGGGTTGAGTTGTATTCAGCCCGCAGGTATTGCGAGTATCTCACTTTAAAAAGCTCGTAATTACCTTCGGTCGATACTTTTGAGTTCAGCAAATGATTCAATCCGTACAATAAATTTCCGGCCGATTCGAAACTGTATCTGTAAGTGGAATAATTTCGCAAAGGTCTGTTCACATTGTAGTTACTGAAAGATCCACTGTATCCCATTCGCAATACGAAACGACTTTCGTAGTTGTACTTGTTGTAAAGACCAGTATTAAAATACTGTTCTTCGAATACAGGAAGCACATTAAAATCCATATAGCTGATATTAAACAGCTCGAAAACATGACGATATTTGGTTCTGTTCCAGATATAGTTTACGCCACCGCTCAGACGTGTTGCTTTAAATTCAGAAGGTCGATCCTGATAGCTCAAATCGGTAGTCAGCTCTGTATTCGCATGCATGTTTCGTTTGAAATCGTAATTGCCAAAAGGAAGTACGAAGCGTGGAAACTTGAGCCCTACTTGTCCGCCAAGCTCACTTGCCCAGATGCCCTGCTGCCATTCGTAAGCAAGTCTTCCCTGTGCGGTGAGCGTTTCAGCGCCCTTGAATGCGTTTTTGTTGATAAGTCCGAGTTTGGCTGCTCCTCCCCAATACCCTTCGGTGTAAGTTCCCTCCAGTTCGGTTTGTAAGGAGATAGTTTTAGCCGGCGTAATGCTGATAATGCAGTCGAGCATTTCGTTACCACTCGGTTCAAAACTTATATTTACATACTTCACAGGCCCCAATGAATTCAGCGCCGAATATGTTTTTTCCACATCCTTGTCGCTATACAAAGTGTGGGGATTTATGTAAGTGTTGTATACCAATGCATCGAGGCTTATAAATTTAGAGCCAATTGATATAAGCTGGAAGTTTCGGAAAACTACCGTGTCCGCCTGATTTGCAGCATCATTTACAGTTATCAATTCCTGATTTGAATTTGTATAAAAACGGACTTTGTTTATTTTATATTGTTTAAAAATAAGCTCGTTCACCGAGTCGTTTCTGAATTTCAAATAGCTTCTCAGGTCCAGGTTTACATCGGCTCTGTGTGCTTTCAGCGAAGAGTCGACATTATAAGCCAGAAAATCCTTGTTGAAATTGTAGTATCCTTTTTCGCGCAGCGTAGTTGTGACTCTTAGTCTTTCGGCATCCAGCGCATCTACATCGAACAACATCCCTGAACGGATCAATGCCCTTGAAGTGTCGTTGGCAACTTCAGCAATGGCATTGTTTTTTAATTTTACATTGTATTTTCTTATCGTATAGGGCTTGTTGGATTTTATAAAATAATCGACTGTTATTTTTTTGTTTTTTCGGGTGATAACAGTATCGACCTTTGCATTTACAAATCCTTTGTTTTCATACACCTTTTGTAACTGTTGTGCCGAAATATAGGTGAGATATTCGTCGTAAATGACGGGAGCCGCGCCCATTCTCATCCAGCTTTTGTTCCAACGACTCGAGCTGTCTTTTCCGGCAACATTGTAGATGCCCAGTTGTAGCCGGAATAAGCTCAAAACTTTGACGTTAGGTGTCTGACGAAGATAATCTTCGAGGCTACTTTTGGGTATTTCGTTTACATCGGTATGTATATTCACTTTGTCGAGCAGGTACTGACCCTCAGGTACATGTTTTGTAACATTACAAGCCGATAAAAAGGTGGCTGTAATTAAAAGTATGTAAAATCTGAATTGCTTCATATCAGGCAGGCAGGATTTTTTTTTGCAAATATACTTTAAATAGTGAATTTACAGAACTTGTTTATTGATAATATTTAATTTTAGACATTTATATTTTTAAAACTCCTCCCCAACCTTTGGTTTCTCGTTAATCTTTGTTAGTTTTGCTGGCTGAAAAACATTACACAAATCAGGCCAATATGCTTTCGAGAAATCAGATAAAACAAATTACTTCCCTTTCGCAAAAAAAACATCGCGACGCATCCGGCTTGTTTGTTGCCGAAGGTACCAAGTTGGTGTTGGATATTGCACATCATTTTCAGATACAGTTTTTGGCTTCGACCACCGAATGGGCAAGCCAGTTTGGTGCCGAAATGAAAACTCCGATAAGTATAGTTACGCAAGATGAACTGACTAAAATATCAGGTCAGAAAACGCCACAAGGTGTATTGGCTGTTTTTGAAAAAAAAGAAGAAATTTTTTCCATCCAAAACATTGCCAACAGTTTGAGTTTGGCGCTTGATGATGTTCAGGATCCAGGTAATCTTGGCACTATTATTCGTGTAGCCGATTGGTTTGGCATTCGCGATATCTTTTGTTCGCTGCATTGTGCCGATGCTTTTGGTCCTAAAACAGTGCAGGCCACAATGGGTGCATTGGCACGGGTAAGGGTTCATTATGTCGATCTGGAGGCGTTTTTTTCGCAGCTTCCGCAGCAGTTCCCTGTTTATGGAACTTTTATGGATGGGGAAAATATATATTCCGAAACACTTACACATCAAGGTATTATACTCATGGGAAATGAAGGGAACGGCATTTCCGAAAAAGCAGAAAAGTTAGTGACCAAACGTTTATTGATTCCTAACTTTCCTCAAGGTGAGCCCACATCCGAATCGTTGAATGTAGGCGTGGCAACTGCTTTGGTTTGTGCCGAATTCAGACGGCGCTTATATTAAAGTCAATGGGAGTATTTATTCCATTCCGTTGTCCATATTCATCTCGCTGGATGCATCCGTTTTCTTTGTTTGCGATTGTTTTGGCTTCATATTCCCGAAGTTATAAGTGGCTGTAAGTCCAATCATTCGTCCATGAAAATAAGATTCGTTCGTTTGGTAAAATCCATCTCCCCAGGTAGTAGTGTTCCTCTTTCTACTGTTCAATAAGTCGCGCACCATTAAATTTAAACTCACTTTGCGATCGAACAGGTTTTTGCGCAAGCCCAAATCGATAGAATAACTGGCCGTTTCTTTTCCCTGAGCAATTACACGGGGAGCTGAGTATTCGCCCGACACCTGCGCCGAGGTTGTTTTCCCCAGCAAAACATTGGCCATCATTTTTCCACTCCACGAGAAATTGCTTTGCGATGGGATTAAAGTTAAAACAGAAGTATTATAAGGATTTACATACGTTGAAGCATCCAAATTGTTATAAAACAGATTGAGCGACGAAGTAAGGTTTAAAATTGTAAACAACCTGTTTTTGGCTACTAATTCGGCGCCGGTATAGGTCGATTTGGTTACATTCATGAAAGTGCTCTCCATAGTCCCATTGTTTATAAAACTAACACGCTGAATCACATCGTCGGTAAAACGATAATAGGCCGAGGCCGACAATGAGTGATTGTCCCAGCTTTTGATATAATTAAATTCGAGTGCAGTTGAATATTCCGGACTTAAATTTGGATTTCCATATGTAATATTCGTTGAATCCGAAAAGTCGCGGAAAGGATTGATTTGTCTACCGCGCGGACGATTCACCCGTCGGGTATAATTCAATTGAAATTCATTATTTCCGGGCAACGAATACGACAAGTATGCGCTCGGAAAAAGTTGCAACGCCGATTTAGGCTGAATGTTTATCGTTTTCTCCTTCCAACCATCGTTTACATCCCTGTAAGTATATTCCGATTCTTTGATAAGGTATTCGGCACGTAATCCGGCTTGAATACTTAGTTTTTTAAAAAAACGATTACCATAGGTCAGATAGGCAGCATGGTTCTGCTCTTTATAATCGAAAAGATTATAATAAGCGTTCATTTCAGCTTTTGTATTGTTATCGAATCCGCTCGAAGGACTTGAACGCTGTTGTATGGTGCTTTGGTATCCGGCTTCAATGCGACTGCCTTCAGCGAGTTTCTTCGTATAGTCGGCTTTAATTTGCAACTCCTTGTTCTGTCCGTCGCTTGTTTGCGAAATATCGGATTTTCCGGCGCTGATCAGATCGGTCAGTATATATCTGCTTTCGCTCTCGCGCGAAAACTTTGAATAAGCAACACTTGCAAGAAAATTTGATCCTTTTTTGTCGATATCGTATTTGTAATCAAGCGATAAATTCATGCCGGGATGATTATCATCATCGGTATTATCACGTAAATAATTTCTAAGAACTGATCCGGTTGTGAAATCAGTTGTTTTATTTGTGATTAGAGAGCTTGAGTTTCCACCTCCTATCATTCCAAATCCACCCAAACTAAGCGTATGTTTTTCGTTCAGATGATAATCAATACCTCCGCGCAAAAACAGTCCACCAAAAGAGCGATCCATTGTAGTTCCCTGATTCAAAAGGCTTAATGTATCGACTCCGGCCAGACTGTAACGGTTGGTCTGGCTACCGCCACTGAAGTTCATTTTCCGGTAACCAAGGTTGAGATAAGCATCAATTTTTCCGCTGTTGTAGTTAATGTTAGTTCCGAGCGTTCCTCCCGGGTTCGATCCATCCGAATACATAACTCCGGCCGAGACGCTTCCGTAATATCCTGCTTTTCTGTTTTTCTTTAAAACGAGATTAATAATCCCGGCTGTTCCTTCGGGATTGAATTTAGCCGAGGGGTTGGTCATCACTTCTATCGATTCAATGCTTTCGGCAGGCATTTGTTGCAGTATTTGCGCCCGGTTGTCGGCCGTTAATCCGGAGGGTTTTCCGTTGATCCACACTTCTACGCTGGCACTGTTGCGGAGCGAAACATTGCCTTCGTTGTCAACATCTACCGAGGGAATATTTTGAAGCACTTCGGTAGCCGAGCCACCTGCCGATGCAATGTTCTGATCTACCGAGAAAACTTTTTTGTCGATATCAAATCGCATTTGCGTTCCCTGGCCGATAACTTCGACTTCGGAAAGGGTTTTGCTGTTTTCCATCAGTTTTATCATTCCCATATTGAGTTCCTTGTCCGAAACATTCAAAGGCAAACTTATGGTGTTGTATCCCACAAAACTTACACGCAGATTATATTTTCCTTTTGGCACCGAGGGCAGAACAAAATCACCTTTCCCATCCGACGTAACGCCTGTGGCAGGGACCTCTGAGTTTTGTTTGAAAAGGGCCACATTCACAAAATCGAGTGGTTGTTGGGTGGCCGCATCAATAATTTTACCTTTAATAGTGTACAATGCAAAAGCAGGAACAACAGTAATGAGAAGTAATAATAAGCTCAGAATCTTTTTCATCCTTAAAATAAATGACATAAATAAATTTAAATATAAAAACACTTTCATTCGACTGGAAAAATGCAAAGAAGTTTAATTACAAAATGCAAATAAGTGTTAATAATAAAAAGAAGAGGCGTTTCATAATAAAACGCCTCTGATTCCTAAAAGTGTATAATGTAATTAAAAATTGGGTAACAGGTATTGACCTCTGGATTCAAGAATTTTATCTATCCTGTTCACTTCCAAAAATGTAGTTCCGAAACCTTCGCCAAAACTACCACTCAGGTAGCAAACCGAATCATCGCTCTCGATCCAACCCTTTTGCATCAAATCCTGCAATGCTTCGATAAAGTATTGCTGAGTATTTCCTTTGGCTTGTTTGTAAAAGGGAAAAACACCATACGACAAGGCAAGTTCGCGGGTCGAGCGTTCGTGATAACAAACGGCAAGCACCGGATTTTCACCACGGTAAGCTGCCAAAAAACGAGCAGTTCGTCCACTGTAGGTGTCGGTAATAATTGCTTTTGTGCCAAGTTGTGTCCTTGTTTCCACCGCTGCATTGCAGAGGAAAGATGTTAAATCGTTGGTGCTTATTTCAATTGGAATATCATTTTCCGACATTTTTGTTTTTTCGGCTTCTTTGGCTATAGTTGCCATTGTGCGTACCGCTTCGACCGGATATTTACCATAAGCCGTTTCTCCACTGAGCATTAATGCATCTGTGCGATAGTAAATTGCATTGGCAACGTCGGTCACTTCGGCACGTGTAGGGCGTGGGTTTTTAATCATGGTGTGCAGCATTTGGGTGGCAACTATAACCGGTTTTTTAGCTTTCACACACTTGCGAATCAATCGGCGCTGAATGCCCGGAATTTTTTCCTGAGCCACCTCTATCCCCAAATCCCCACGGGCAATCATTACACCGTAGGTATATTCAAGAATTTCGTCGATATTATCAACCCCTTCCTGATTTTCGATTTTTGAGATAATTTTTATAGGACTGTTGTGCTCGTCCAGAATTTTTTGAATATCCAGAATGTCCTGTTTGTTTCGAACAAAAGAATGCGCAATAAAATCAATGTCATTTTCGATGGCAAAAAGGATATTTTGTTTGTCGCGCTCTGTGAGCGAAGGCAGATTGATACGTACACCCGGAATGTTAACGCTCTTTCGACTTCCCAATATGCCATCATTCAAGGCTTTACAAAGTAGGTAGTCATCTGTTTTTGAGTCTACTTTCAAGTCTATTTCTCCGTCGTCGAACAAAATATCATCTCCCACATTTAAATCGCGTACAAAATAGGGATAATTGACAGCAATATATTCATTGTTCGATATCATATCCGGGTTTCCTACTACCTTAAGCATGTCTCCGGCTTTAATTTCTATTGCATCATTCTCGGCTACGGTGGTTCTTACCTCAGGACCTTTAGTGTCCATTAATATGGCAATGTGGTTGCTGACGGCTCTCACATTGTTAATTATTTTCAGAAAGCCTTCTTTCTGCAAATGAGCTGAGTTCATACGAACTACATTCATTCCTTCAATGTATAATTCTCGGAGAAAATCCACATCACAGCGTTTATCACTGATGGTGGCTACAATTTTTGTTGACTTGGACATATGTTTTTTATACTTTACTACTACGCTTAACGTTTGATTTAGCAGAAGGTTTATTCTTGTTTATATTTTTTATTATTCGCACAGCTCCTGGCTGTTTACAAGCGCCTCGATGGCAAGTCGATAGGAATCCATTCCAAATCCAACGATACAACCGATGCAGGCTTCGCTCAGGTAGGAATGATGCCTGTAGGCTTCTCGTTTAAACACATTTGAAATGTGCACTTCAACCACAGGAGCAGTGATGGCTCGGATGGCATCTGCTATCGCCAGCGATGTGTGCGTGTAAGCGCCTGCATTTAATATTATTCCATCAAAATCGAACCCGGTTTCATGAAGTTTATCAATAAGAATGCCTTCGGAGTTCGATTGAAAATAAAACAAATGCAATTGCGGAAATTTGGTTTTTAAAGATTCAAAATAGGTTTCAAAAGATTGACTGCCATAAACACCGGGTTCACGTTTTCCCAATAAATTTAAATTAGCACCATTGATAATCAGTATGCGTTTCATGTTTATATGCTTTTGGGTTGTTATTAGTCAAATAAATGGCTGAATTATATTTGAACAAATTCATTATTTATTTTGTTGTTTGTAACTTTAAACTGCGATTGAAATAGAAAATCAAACCAGAGAAAAAAAATTCATTTCCGCAAAAGTAGAAAAAATTTTACTCACAAAAAAATCACTATCGCTTATAATCCTTTTAGTGACAGAATTCAGCTCTATTTTTCATTACATTTACTCAAATATGCAAAACAAAAACTCAAAATTATTTTTTTTAATTCCTCATGTTAGTCAACGTTATCTTTTGTATATTGCTTCTGTAGTATGGTTTTTTGCAGGTGGAATGCTTTTGTACAGGGGCTTGATGGGAATCAAGTTGCAGCCCGAATTTCTGATGTTGAAAATAATTATTGCTTTTATTTTCGGTGTCCTCTTTTATAATTTGATATTTAAAAAAATCAGTCAAAAATACATTAATCGTATCGAGGAATTAACAAAGGAAAGAAACCCTTTCTATGCTTTCTTTAACTTGCGTGGATATGTAATGATGACATTTATGATCAGCATGGGAATCACCATACGATTGACCGGGCTTGTTCCTTTCGAATACCTGGCGCTATTTTACATTGTTATGGGAACTCCATTGCTTTTTTCAGCGTTAAGATTCTTTTACAGTGGAATTGCTTTTAAACGAAACGCATAAGTTGCCGGCCTAAGTTTAATGCCGGTATTTTAGCTTTACTTTTCTGGTTTCATTTCTTGTTTTCGCCCTAAATTTGATCGTAAATATCGATTTTGGTCTTCTAAAATTCCACAAAGGTGCCCTCAACTGAATTAAAAAACCTTTATTCTGATTTATTATTCGTAAATTAGCATTATTTTAGTGATTCCAATATTATCTTTGCTTTTCGTATGAAAACAAGTCGGTTATTAATACTGCTTTTTATCCTTGCATTTTCGTCGTCGTGTACCCAGCAGGTGGCCGACAGCGAACGTACTCCTCTGCTCGAAGTGGAAGGACGTTTTTTGTATTTAGATGAAGTTCAGGATATTATTCCACCAAACGTGAATACACAGGACAGCACTGAAATTGCCGAAAGTTTTATTCGGAAATGGGTGACCGATGTTTTATTGTACGAAAATGCAAAAAGGAACGTAACCAACAAGGCTGAAATAGATCAATTGCTTGAGGACTATCGTAAATCGCTTATTATACATCAATATCAGCAAAGACTGATAGAGCAACGATTGCCAAAAGAACCTACCGAAGAGGAAATGAGAACTTTTTACGATACTTATGCTGAACAGTTTAGACTGAACGAAAACCTTATAAAAGGAATGTTACTTGTGGTGCCATCAAATGCACCAAAATTAGCAAATGTAAGGAGCTGGGTGCAATCGGGCAATGCGAAGGCACTCGAAAGCATCGAAAAATACAGTATTCAAAATGCCATCAGTTATGATTATTTCGGGAATCAATGGACTCCTTTCTCTGAAATTTTAAGGAAAATGCCTTTGCAAGTCGAAGATCCTGTGGCCTTTGTTACTAACCACCGTTTCTATGAGGTCTCGGACAGCACTCGTCATTATTTCCTACGGATAGAATCATTCAAAAAAAATGGCGACACCGAACCTTTCGAATTGGCAAAACCCAAAATCAGCAATTTAATTCTCAACAAACTCAAAGCTGAATTCATTTCGAACTTTGATGACGAAATATATAAAGATGCTATTGAAAACGAAAACATCACCTATTTCAAAAAATAATTATCATAAAAAAAATGAATTACTTCAGCATTGCAGTTGATGAAGTTCTGATAAAACACCGACAAATCACTGACAAAACAATATATTTTCAAATGAAAAAAAACATCTTACTTTTTTCCCTTATTTGTTTTACAACCTCAAATTTGATGGCACAAAAAGCATCCAACATTATTGATGAAGTAATTTGGATCGTTGGCGATGAATCAATACTTCGCTCAGAAGTTGAAGAACAACGTTTGCGAGCTCAATATGAAGGAACTCCTCTTCAGGGCGATCCTTACTGTGTCATCCCCGAACAAATTGCCATTAACAAGTTATTTCTCCATCAAGCCATTCTGGACAGTGTGGTAGTCAATGAAACCAATGTGATCAATCAGGTAGAAAACCGCCTGAATTTTTTCATTTCTCAAATCGGATCGAAAGAAAAAATGGAAGAGTATTTTGGTAAAAGCACTTTAAATTTGCGTGAAGATTTACGCACCATGTTTCAGGAACAAATGATTATCCAGCAAATGCAACAAAAATTAGTGGGAGATATAAAATCAACGCCCTCAGATGTACGTCATTTCTATAATTCTTTGGCGGCAGATAGCATTCCCACTGTTCCTGCTCAGGTCGAACTGCAAATCATAAGTTTCGAGCCTCCTGTACCCATTGACGAAACCAATCGCATCAAAGAACGTTTGCGCGACTTCTCTGATCGGGTAAATAAAGGAACGACTGATTTCTCGGTGTTGGCCCGACTGTATTCTGAGGATACCGAAAGTGCAAAACGCGGTGGAGAACTTGGTTTCATGGGGCGTGGCCAGCTTGTTCCCGAATTTGCTTCGGTGGCTTTTAATCTTTCCGACCCGAAAAAAGTATCGCGTATTGTTCAGTCTGAATTTGGGTTCCACATTATTCAACTTATCGAAAAACGTGGCGACCGAGTGAACTGCCGTCATATTTTGCTCAAACCACGTGTTTCTATTTCAGATAAAAACAATGCTGTTCAGAAACTGGACTCGATTGCCAACCTTATTAGAGCCAATAAAACAACTTTCGAACAGGCAGTTATCTATTTTTCGCAAGATAAAAATACAGCTATGAATGCCGGATTAATGCTCAATGAGAAATCGGGAACCTCGAAGTTCGAATACCAGGATTTACCTCAGGAGGTTGCAAAAGTGGTATACGACATGAATGTAGGTGAAGTGTCGAAACCTTTCAGCATGATAAGCCCTTCGACCAACAAGGAAGTAGTGGCTGTGGTAAAAGTAAAATCGAAAACCGAAAATCATAAAGCAAATATGCTCGACGATTATCAAATGCTTCGCAACTATTTCGAAAGTAAAAAGAAGGAAGAGTTTATTAATAGCTGGATTGCAAAAAAACAAAAAGAAACCTATATCAGTATCGATCCTGAATGGCAAAATTGTAAATTTCAATATCCGGGATGGATTAAAAACAACTGACAATTGAAGCTTGACAATTTTAAAACATGAATTCTAAATTTCAAAAATCATTCTTTTACAGGCACATCGCAATTGTTGGTGTGCTCTGTTTCTTTATTGCCACCATGCAGGCACAGGTAAGGCCTAAGCAGCTGCGCAATGAAATACTTCAAAGTCAGAATCCAACGCAAAAAAGCATATCAAACAAAGCTAAAAACAAAAAGGTACGTCAGCAAGCTCAATCCATAAACCCTATGACGCCGCTTGCTCCTATTGTCAATCCACTGAACAAAGCCAATGCAACCATTATTTATATGGACAATGCCAATGTGGTGATTGCGGATGAAGAAATGCATCCCGATATGCAAATTCTGAAAGGAAATGTGCGGTTCAGGCACGACAATGCTATTCTTTATTGCGATAGTGCCTATTTTTATCAAAAAGCCAATTCGCTAGATGCGTTTAGCAATGTGCGTATTGTTCAAGGAGATACACTTTTTGTGTACGGCGATTTTCTTTACTATGATGGAAATATGAGAATGGCCAGGCTGCGACATAATGTGCGCATGGAAAACCGTAAAACAACCTTAACGACAGACAGTTTGAATTACGACCGAAATTCAAACCTGGCTTACTACTATACCGGCGGAAAAATAGTGGACCCCGAAAACATACTTACTTCTGTTTGGGGGCAGTATTCAACTACTTCCAACGATGCTCTGTTCAAAACTCAGGTAAAGTTGACCAACAAAAACTTCACAATGGACTCGGATACAATGAAATACAATACAAGATCAAGTATCGCCAATATTGTGGGTCCTACACATATTCTTTATCAGAACGAAACTGATATCTACTCAAAAAAGGGCTGGTACAATACAGCAAAAGAACAAATGATGTTGCTCGACCGATCGAAAGTGGCTCACAAAGATGGAAAAACAATAGTCGGAGATACCATTTTTTATGACAAAATAAGTAAATACGGCGAATCTTTTGTCAACGTGGAGATGGTAGATTCGGTGAAAAAAAACACGCTTTATGGCGACTATGTTTATTACAACGAAAACACCGAAACAGGTATTGCCAGTGATTCGGCACTTCTGGTCGATTGGTCGGGTAAAGATACTTTGTGGGTACATGCCGATACGTTACACACTTTCAAAGATTCGATATACGATGTAGCCAAAGGCTTTCTTAATGTGAGAATTTACCGAAATGACATTCAGGGTTTGTGCGATTCACTGACCTATACTTCGCGCGATTCGGTGATGAACATGTACGGCGAACCCGTGCTATGGGCTGAAAAAAATCAGCTTTCAGGAGAATTTATTCAGGCATTTACCAAAAACCAAAAAGTAGAGAAGATACATATTCAACGCAATGCCATTGCCATCCAAAAAGAAGATTCGCTCTATTTTAATCAGCTTTCGGGCAAGGAGATCATTGCGCATATCGACAGCGGGGCTCTCAAAAAGGTGGATATAAACGGTAATGCCGAAACAATTTATTTTCCGCGTGACGATAGCGATTCCACTTTGATTGGCATTAATAAAACCGAAAGTAGTTTTGTGGTTATGCATATGAAAAACAAAAAAGTGGAAAGAATTGTGCTCACAACAGCCACTACCGGAGTCATGTATCCTTTGCTACAACTTTCGGGGGGCGATTTGTTCCTCAAGAATTTTTTCTGGCTCGACGAACAACGCCCCAAGAAAAGCTCGGATGTACTGCTCACTTTCGAAAAGAAACCACGTGAAAAAATAGGAACAAGTAGCTTGATGGGAAAAAATTCCGAAAGCGATGATGGCAAGAGCGGACAGTCCAAAACAAAATCGGACAACAAAAACGGTACAGAGCGGAATAGCTCTGGTAGCCGAACGACAAACAGTCAGACGAATAGCTCGAATTCGTTAAAAGGCCTGCAACAACTATCAAGGTAAAAAAAAGGAATCATATCAATCCAACGATGTGATTCCATTTTTATATACCAACAACAAATCCGAATTTATTTTATTAGCGCCAAAGCATCTTTGCTTTCGGTAACAGGCAGTGAACAGCTTTTATCTACACAAACATAAATCATAGTTTTGCCTTTTATGTATCTATTCTGAAGTAAGGGTAAGTTACCAACAACTCCTCCCGCAAATACTGAAACAGGCAAATAACTCTTTTGCAACTCATTAGCACGCGAAACTGCGTCGTCACCAACGATGGCAATTTCGGATGAAGGATATACAAGTTTTCCCAGCAGCTGCGCCCAATTGGCATAGTATGAACCATATTGAATAGTCTCTTCTATCACTTTCGACAACATTTTTTCTGATGTTTGAATGTAGTTTGAATCATCAAACAGTATTCCCAACCTATAAAGATTATGGGCCAATACCGAATTTGATGCCGGAACTACATTATCGGAATACTCGTATTTGCGAGCAATAAGACCTTCGGCTGTGTCCGAAGTAAAATAAAACATATCACGCTCAATATTAGCGAAATGTTGCCACACATATTCAGTCAACTTCTTTGCCAGTTGCAGCCACTGAATGTCAAAAGTAATTTCATATAAATCGATCCAACCGCTTGCCAAAAACGAATAATCGTCCAGAAAAGCATCAACAGTCGCTTTTCCATCTTTGAAAACCCGATATAAGCTTCCATCGGTTTTCATTAGCGCTGAATAAATAAAACGGCTTGTTTGCAGGGCGTTTTCCTTGTACTCGGTATTTCCTGTGGCTTTGAATGCATTTACATAGCCCGAAATCATCAACGCATTCCACGAACATAAAATTTTATCATCCGTAGCCGGACGAATGCGCGCCGTACGATAGGCGAAAAGCTGTTGGTTCGCTTTCTTGAGAATTGTTTCAAATTCAACCATAGTCAACCCGTATTCTTTGGCAAATTCAGATGTATCAACGGTAGAATGAAGAATATTTTTGCCTTCTTCCCAGTTGCCTTCTTCAGTGATATTGTAGAATTGAAGAAATATTTCACGGGCTTTATCATCGAGCACCGATTCAATTTCCTGTTTAGTGAACACATAAAACTTTCCCTCCTCATGTTCGCTGTCGGCATCAATCGATGCATAGAAACCGCCGTTGCTGTCGCGTAATTCACGTTCTGCGAAAGCAATTGTTTTTTCAACAACTGCTTTATAAAAAGAATTTTGAGTTAGCTGAAATGCTTTGGCGTACAAACTAATGAGTTGTGCATTGTCGTAAAGCATTTTTTCGAAATGAGGCACCAACCAACGTTCGTCGGTCGAATATCGTGCAAATCCGCCTCCAATTTGATCGTTCAGTCCGCCTCGAGCCATGGCGTTGAGCGATATCAGAACGGCTTCCAGCGCCTGCGAATTGTTGGTCAGGTAATGATATTGCAGAAAAAAATGCAGCCCTGTCGGCAGCATGAATTTTGGTGCTTTTTTGTAGCCGCCCCACTCAAAATCGATATTTTCGATGTGTTGATCGAAAACATCGTGATAGGCTTCGGTGCTGAATTTTTTTACAACGCCAGTCGCAGCAAACGGCAAAGCATTGATACCCTCAGTGATAGATTCGGCAACTTTCAGTACGCGATCCGGATCGTTTACATACACATTTTGAAGTTGTTGCAAAACATCCAGCCACTGATGAGGAGGAAAGTAGGTGGCGGCATAAAATGGTCGCCCGTCCGGCAGCGCCACTGCATTTAACGGCCAACCACCTTGTCCGTTAATGATTTGCGTAGCATCCATGTAAATCTGATCAATGTCCGGACGTTCCTCCCGGTCCACTTTGATACAAATAAAATGTTCATTCATATATGCTGCAATTTTTTCGTCCGAAAAAGCTTCATGGGCCATTACATGGCACCAGTGGCAAGCCGCATAACCAATGCTCACCAAAATAGGCAGATTTTTTTCTTTGGCTTTTTTCAGCGCTTCATCACCCCATTCGTGCCAATCTACCGGATTGTCGGCATGCTGTCGTAAGTAAGGACTGCTCGCTTGTGCTAATCTGTTTTTTTTATTCATGCGTTCATTTTTATTTTTTTTATAGTTATCGCATGGAACTCGCAATGAACATGGTCTTTGGTTTAAACTGTTGTTTTAATGCTCGTTTCATGCCGATAAAACAAACTATCAGTATTTTAGTTCCCTTTTCCTTCTGAAAAAAATTATATTGTTTTAGTTAAGACGCGATGGGTATGATACAGTTTTTTTTAAAAAAAGATAATTGAATTTGTGAGTGTTAAGCAAAATTCCGGATTGAATACAAGTTTCCTGCAGCACAAATTTCAGGAATCATTTTTTTTGTTTTGCTCTTCCGAAGGTACATTTGTTTTTAATTTACTAAAAAACAGACACGGAATTTTTTGTTCTTTAAAAAAATCACTACATTTGTTCTTTAAATAATTAAGCACTTAACAACATAAAAATCATACTTATGAAATTCGTTGTATCAAGTACCGTTTTACTCAGCCACTTACAAGCCATAAGCAGGGTAATTAACAGTAAAAACTCTCTTCCAATTTTGGATAATTTTTTACTTGAACTTGAAGGTAAAACATTGACAATGACTGCTTCGGATATAGAAACCACATTGATAACATCGATGGAAGTTGAAAATTCAGAGGGAAATGGTAGGGTAGCTGTAGCTTCGCGTTTGTTGCTCGATACTTTGCGTGAATTTGCCGATCAGCCTCTTACATTTTCGATCAATGACAGTAACCTGGCCATGGTGATTACATCAGCCAATGGGTCATATAATTTTATCGGTCAGAATGGCGACGAATATCCACGATTGCCACAGCTACAAGAGGATGCTCATTTAATGTCTTTGCCTGTGAGCCAGCTTTCAGCGGGAATAAGCAAAACGCTTTTCTGTACTGCCGATGACGAACTTCGACCGGTAATGAATGGTGTTTTTTTCGACATTATGAAAGACAATCTTACGCTGGTGGCTACTGATGCGCACAAACTCGTACGATTTAAAACATCTTACAATTCGGTTTCGTTTCAGGAAGAAGAGGAAAAATTAAGTTTTATCCTTCCAAAAAAGCCGGCCACTATGCTTAAAAATATTTTGCCAAAGGAAAGTGGCGATGTTGACATTAAATTCGACTCGAAAAATGCATACTTTAAGTTGTCGAATTATACAATGATTTGCCGGCAGGTGGAAGGAAGATTCCCTAATTATAATGGAGTTATCCCCAAATCGAATGCATATAAAATTATAATCGACAGAGTGACATTGCTCAATGCGTTGAAGCGTGTTTCTGTTTTTTCGAATCAGGCCAGCAATCTTGTCAAACTTGATTTTAGCGACAATATGATCCATATCTCGGCTCAGGACATCGATTTCTCGATATCGGCCGAAGAAACAATTAAATGTCAGTTCGAAGGAGCGCCAATCAAAATAGGTTTTAAATCGGCTTTCCTTATTGAAATCTTGAGCAATATAAATGCTTCGGAGGTGATATTCGAACTCACTGACCCTTCCCGCGCCGGATTAATTCTTCCTTTCGAAAACGAAGCCAACGAAGAAATCCTGATGTTGTTGATGCCAATGCTTTTGAACGATTAATAGAATAGAATAAATAAAGGGAAAAGAACAAAGATTTTACGGTCTTTGTTCTTTTTTGTCAATACGGCTTCCGAAAAAAAATAACAAGAATGAAACTACAACTTAAAAACCCGATCGTTTTCTTCGATCTCGAAACCACGGGCACTAATATCGTATCAGATCGTATCGTTGAAATATCGTATCATAAAGTATCGCCTAACGGACGCGAAGAAACGAAAACCATACGCATAAATCCCGAAATGCCTATTCCTAAGGGTTCTTCCGATATACACGGAATCACAGATGCCGATGTGGCCGATTGTCCTACATTCAAAGCCGTGGCCAGGGAAATTGCCCGCGACATAGAAGGATGTGACCTTGCCGGTTATAATTCGAACAGGTTTGATATTCCCTTGTTGGCCGAAGAATTGCTTCGTGCCGATGTTGATATCGACCTGATGAAACGCAAGTTCGTAGATGTACAGGTGATTTTTCATAAAATGGAAGCCCGCACCTTAAGTGCAGCCTATAAATTTTATTGCGAAAAAGACCTCGAAGGAGCACATGGCGCCGAAGCCGACACGCTGGCTACTTACGAAGTGCTTATGGCTCAGTTGGATCGTTATCCGGAATTGAAAAACGACATCGAATTCCTGTCGAAATTTACAACTCAAAATAACAATGTTGACTTTGCTGGCAGGTTAATTTATAACGATAAGGGAGAAGAACTTATTAATTTTGGCAAATACAAAGGGCAGAAAGTGACCGATGTGCTGAAAACCGACATGGGCTATTACGGATGGATGATGAACAGTGATTTTCCGCTTCACACTAAAAAAGTACTGACCAATATAAAATTGAGGGATTTCAATAAATAAACACAGGGAACAGGTATGCGGGTATGGCGCAAATACCTCATATACACATACCTCACTAAATTCATTAACCGAAATAGCTTCCCACCGATTGGCTTAAGTGTAACTCAGAAGTGAAATATTAACACCCTCAAAAAATGATGGATTGAAGAGCTTTTTGTCATAAAATATTTATGACAAAAAGCTCTTTTTTCTTCATTTATACAAACAAAGATAGGGAGTGTCTTCGGTGCATTTTACTCTGAATTTTACGCCTTTTGCCACTTCAAAACTTTCAAATTTTTTATATGTTTTCCATTCTCTCTCGCCCGGTTGCAGGACGGTGAGTGCACCCGAAACGACTGTCATTATCTCTATGGTAGCAGTGCCGAATTCGTATTCGCCGGCTGCCATTACTCCTACTGTGGTGATTCCTTCTGCCGATTCCAATCCGATAGAAACAACTTTTCCATCGAAATATTGATTTGTTTTAAACATTGTAGTTAGTTGGTATTATGTGAATTGTATTTTTTGTAAGGATCAACTATCGGTCATTTTTTCGTAATGATTGCGTACAGGTCTTCAGTGTTTTCGGCAAAACTGGTGGCGCCGACATCTTCCAGCTCCTTGCGTGGACGGAAACCCCAAAGTACGCCTGCAAAATCAACTTTTGCATTATAGGCTGTTGCTACGTCCACTCCCGAATCGCCTACAAAAAGCACATCCGGCTTCGAGACTCCCGTACTTTCGATGATTTCATTTAAAATGCCCGGATTGGGTTTTACAGGACAACCTTCGCGCTGTCCGAGTACGGCAGCAAACCGAATCTCGGGGAAAAACCTTTTCACAAGCTCTACGGTGGCTGTGTGTATTTTGTTGGATGCCACAGCCAATTGGAATCCTTCGGTTGACAACTGACGCATCAAGTCAGAAATGCCGGGATAAGGTTTTGTAAACTCTTCGGCATGCTTGCTGTAATGTTTTACGAAATCAAATTTCAGCATTGCAACCGTATCGGCAGTACGTTGATTTTCGGGTAATGCCCTTTCCAGTAACTTATTTACGCCGTTGCCTACGAAAAAATTATAGGCCTCCACCGGATGAGCAGGATAATTATGTTGCTCCAGCGCATAATTAACACTGTTTGCCAAGTCTTCTATAGTGTCGAGCAATGTGCCGTCAAGGTCGAATATGATTAGTTTCTTCACTTTTGTTCTTACTTGTTTTTTCTGCAAAAGTATTAATTAAATTTAAGCAGTGGCTATGCTTATGCCCGGAATATTTATGAATATGAAAAAAAAACATCTATTTTATCGAAAATATTTGGTTTAAAGTTTTGTGTTTCAAAAATTTTTTCTGAATCTTTGTGATATCATTTTAATATCATAATAATTTAAAAAAATCATGAAAACAAAAGAAGAAATTTTTAATGGTGCAAAACTGGGAGGTATTCCTATGTTGCTTTTAAATTTGCTGTTTCTCATCGGTATTGTTCTGTTGTTTGTCTGGACAGTGAATGCCGGACTGTCGGTTGGATTAACTACCGCTATTATTATAGTTGATGTAGTGCTTTTTATTTTAAATTGTATTCTCTGGGGCGGCTTTATGCAAATAGAACCCAACGAGGCGCGCGTAATGATCTTTTTCGGCGAGTACGAAGGCACTGTTAAGGATAACGGCTTTTTCTGGGTGAATCCGTTCTACACTAAAAAGAAACTGACCTTGCGTGCCCGTAACCTGGATGCTGAGCCCATCAAGGTGAACGATAAAACAGGTAATCCGGTGATGATAGGTATGGTTGTGGTGTGGAAAGTAACCGATACTTACAAAGCTTCGTTCGACATTGATAATGCATCAATGACTTCGACAGTGGCAGGAGCAGGGAATATTGATAATGTGGGTCAGAAAATGAAAGCCTACGAGAACTTTGTCAAAATTCAATCGGATTCAGCGTTGCGTTATGTGGCAGGATTGTATGCTTATGATCATACCGGAACGGCCGATGAATCGGAACTGACGTTGCGCTCGGGAGGCGAAGATGTGAATACTATCCTTGAACAACAAATCAATGAACGCTTGGTGATCGCAGGAATAGAAGTGGTGGAAGCACGTCTTAATTATCTGGCCTATGCACCCGAGATTGCTGCGGTTATGTTGCGCCGTCAGCAGGCTGATGCCATAATTGCTGCACGCGAAAAAATAGTGGATGGAGCTGTAGGGATGGTTAAAATGGCTTTGAATAAACTTGCCGATGAGGGAATTGTTGATTTGGATGAAGACAAAAAAGCGGCTATGGTAAGTAACCTGCTTGTTGTGCTCTGTAGCGAAGAAAGTACTCAGCCGGTAGTAAATGCCGGAACTTTACATCAATAAAAGTATTTGTGTTTTTATCAACCCCAATTCTGATTAATATTTTGGCAAAGGAAACAAAAAATAAAAGTTTTGTGCTTCGTATCGACGCTGACACAATGGACGCTATCGAAAAGTGGGCTGCGGATGAATTCCGCAGCACCAACGGGCAGATATTGTATCTGCTTGATCAGGCGCTGAAAAAAAGCGGACGAGCATCCAAGTCCAAAAAAACATCATCCAACGAGTAAAGATCCTTCATTGATTAAAAAAAAAACAGGTATTAATCTGTTTTTTTTTATCCTTTTTGAATGAACCATAAAACTTGCAAATACTTATGGTTTTTATTATCAAAAGTCCAACCCTGTTAGTGCAATCGTAGTGTTTATAATAAAAACTCAAACAGGAAACCCTGAGGCTACAAACCGCTATTTATTTTTGACTACAATCATAAAATTACTTAAAAAGTCCGAATAATATTCAGAATGTGTTGTAGAACATATTATTCTTCGATTACATTCCAAAAACAAGTGTTTCCTTTACACTTGTTTTAAGATTATTCATCAAAGTGTATTTTTTAATCACAAAAACAGCTATTCAATAATTGTTTCGACAACAACTTAACTTAAATGACATCAGACTTTTATAAAAACAGAGATAAACATTATGTTGCTGTTGATTGTATCATAATGGGATTTCAGGAAAATGAATTAAATATCATGATTGCTAAACGACCATTTGAGCCAATGAAGGGTGGCTGGTCGTTGATGGGTGGCTTTGTAAATGAGTCAGAGAGCATCAATAATGCAGCCAAAAGAGTTGTTGGAGAATTTACCGGTTTTGATGACATTTACATGGAACAAGTGGGTGCTTACGGCGAGGTTGAACGTGATTTAGAACGCGTTATCTCGATTGCATATTACGCTCTGGTGGATATTGATAAGTTTGACACATCATTGGTTCAGAAATACGATGCCCGCTGGGTGAAAATTACCAGTCTTCCGGAACTAATTTTTGACCATACCTTAATGGTGAGAGACACTTTGAAATTGTTACAACGAAGAGCAGCCGTAAAACCTATTGGATTTAATTTACTGGGAGATCAGTTCACTCTACCGGCTTTACAAAGTTTGTACGAGGCTATTTACCAAGAACCTATCGACAAACGAAACTTCAGGAAAAAGATTTTGAGCATGGATGTATTGGAAAAAATGGATGAAAAAGATAAAAGTTCATCTAAAAGAGGTGCTTTCTACTACCAGTTCGATAAAGATAAATACGACCAACTCATCGAACAAGGACTTCATTTCTCTCTCTGATTATTTTTTTTAAGTTAAGTGTATTTTAAACGCTTATAATTCAAAGGAGCAAAAGGTAAGTAAAATAATAATAACAGATAAAATAGCAAATAGACTTATGTTAGAAGCTTTAAAAGAAAAGGTATTCAAAGCAAACCTGGATTTAGTTAAGCACGGATTGGTGATTTTTACCTGGGGAAATGTAAGCGCCATTGATCGTGCAAGCGGCTTAGTAGTTATTAAACCATCGGGCGTTTCGTACGAAGACATGAAAGCCGAAGATATGGTAGTAGTGGATTTGGATGGAAAAGTGATAGAAGGAAAACTAAAACCATCGTCGGATACAGCCAGTCATCTTGTTTTTTACAAAGCATTTCCGAATATCGGAGGTGTTGTACATACGCACTCGACTTATGCAACAGCCTGGGCACAGGCAGGCTGCGATATCCCGAACATTGGCACCACACATTCCGATTATTTTAGTGCAGCGATTCCTTGTACGCGCGATATGACGCAGCTCGAAGTGGAAGGTGAATATGAATTGGAAACCGGAAATGTAGTGGTTGAGCGATTCGAAGGATTAAATCCTGATTTTATTCCGGGAGTTTTGGTCAAAAATCATGGCCCTTTCTCGTGGGGAAAAGATGCGCATGATGCCGTGCATAATGCAGTAGTAATGGAGCAGGTGGCTAAAATGGCCTATATTGCCTACGGCATCAACCCAAATTTGACGATGAATAATTACTTAACTAAAAAACATTTTTATCGTAAACATGGACCAGATGCCTATTACGGTCAATAATGATATTTTTTGATGCCTCCATTGGAGATATTTGAAAAAATCTCTTTCGATAATACTTTAATATTAAAAAGAAAAACACAATGAAGAAATTACTATTAGCAACATTTTTGATAGGTTTTGCTGCATTGAGTGCACAAACGTCGACTTCGAAAATTACAATTCATGCCGATCAGGGCAAAAATGTAATCAACAAAGAAATATATGGTCAGTTTGCCGAACATTTGGGAACCTGTATCTACGAAGGTATTTGGGTGGGCGAAAACTCTCCGATTCCAAACACAAAAGGATATCGTAATGATGTGTTGAATGCACTCAAACAGTTAAATATTCCTGTATTACGTTGGCCGGGTGGTTGCTTTGCCGACGAATATCATTGGATGGATGGCATTGGTCCAAAAGAAAAGCGTGCTAAAATTGTGAACAACAACTGGGGAGGAGTCGTTGAAGACAACAGTTTTGGCACAAACGAATTCTTCAACCTTTGCGAGTTGCTGGGCACCGAACCTTACCTGAGCGGAAATGTAGGAAGCGGCACTGTTGAGGAATTGGCCAAATGGGTAGAGTATATAACTTCGGCCGGTGATAGCCCAATGGCCCGATTGCGTCGCCAGAACGGACGTGAAAACCCCTGGAAGCTAAAATACATAGGAGTTGGAAACGAAAGCTGGGGTTGCGGAGGCAGCATGACGCCTGAATACTACTCCGATTTGTATCGCAGGTATTCAACTTACTGCAGGGATTACAATGGCAACAAACTTTTTAAGATTGCAAGTGGTGCCAGTGACTATGATTATAACTGGACTGAAACATTGATGAAAAATGTGGGAGACCGTATGCATGGACTTTCGTTACATTATTACACCGTAAAAGGTTGGTCCGGAAGCAAAGGTTCGGCTACACAATTCAGTAAGGATGAGTTTTTGTGGACAATGGACAAATGTCTTGAAATAGAAGATGTTGTTAAAAAACACATTGCTATTATGGATAAATACGATCCGAATAACAAAGTGGCTTTGATGGTGGACGAATGGGGCACCTGGTGGGATCAGGAACCGGGCTCAACTTCTGCTCTTTATCAGCAAAACACTATGCGCGATGCTTTTGTGGCAGCTCTGACTTTGAATATTTTTAATAAATATACAGAGCGCGTAAAAATGACAAACATTGCTCAGGTAGTAAATGTGTTGCAGGCTATGATTCTGACAAACGGATCAAAAATGGTACTGACACCCACCTATCATGTGTTCGAAATGTACAAGGTGCACATGGATGCCATTAATTTACCGATCGATTTACAATGCGATTCATTGGTGGCCAACAACAGAAAATTTGCAGCTGTAAGTGTTTCGGCTTCTAAAAATTCAAAAGGACAGATCAATGTAACACTTGCTAATGTTGATCCTGACAAAGAGCAAACTATTGAAATTGATTTAGGGAATACAAAAGTTTCGAAAGTAGCAGGAAGAATACTGACAGCTAAAACCACTGATGCGCATAACACTTTCGAAAATCCGAATGTAGTAGCTCCTGCTGTTTTCAAAAATGCTAAGGTTACTAAAAAGGGCTTATCAGTAACAATCCCGGCCAAAGCAATTATTTCATTGGAAGTACTTTAACATGACCTCAAACCCTTAAGGGGGCTTAAGAAATAAATTTACAAAAAACAATAAATAACACTAACTTCTCTGACTCCCCTTTAGGGGGTTGGGGTAAATAAAACAAAGAAATCATGGATTACAAAGATTTAGAAGTATGGTTCATTACCGGAGCCCAATTGCTTTATGGTGGTGATGCAGTTGTAAAAGTAGACGCTCACTCAAACGAAATGGTAGCAGGACTAAACGCCTCAGGCAATCTTCCTGTAAAAGTAGTATACAAAGGTACAGCTAATTCGTCTTCAGAAATATCAGAAATCATGCGCGCAGCCAATGGCGATACAAAATGTATCGGGTTAATAACCTGGATGCACACTTTCTCGCCTGCTAAAATGTGGATTCACGGTTTGATGGATTATAAAAAACCATTATTACACCTTCATACTCAGTTCAACGAACAAATTCCATGGTCGGAAATTGATATGGACTACATGAACCTGAACCAATCGGCACATGGCGACCGTGAGTTTGGTTTTATTACTTCACGTTTGCGCAAACCACGTAAAATTGTTGTAGGGTTTTGGAAAGACAAATCGACGCACGTTAAAATCTCTGACTGGATGCGTGTTTGTGCTGGTTGGGCTGATGCTCAGGGTATGCAAATCATTCGTTTTGGCGATAACATGAACAATGTGGCTGTAACTGATGGCGACAAAGTGGAAGCCGAAATTCGTTTGGGTTACCACGTGGATAATGCTCCAATTGCCAAATTGGTACCTTATGTTGAAGCAGTTACCGAAGCTGAAATCGATGCATTAATTACTGAATACGAAAAACTATACGACTTTGCTGATGATTGTAAGAAAGGTGCTGAAAAACACATTTCTGTACGTCAGGCAGCTGCTCAGGAAATTGGTCTTCGTCGTTTCTTACAGGAAAAGAATGCCACAGCTTTCACTACCAGCTTCAACGAGTTGGAAGGAATGTCTCAATTAATGGGCTTTGCTTCGCAACGTTTGATGGCCGAAGGTTATGGATTTGGTGCCGAAGGTGACTGGAAAACAGCTGCTCTTACCCGTACTATGTGGGTAATGGCTCAGGGCTTACCGGGTGGTTGTTCTTTCCTCGAAGATTATGTATTGAATTTTGATGGTGCTAATAGCGCTATTCTTCAATCACACATGTTGGAAATCAACCCTGAAATTGCAAAAGCAAAACCACGTATCGAAGTTCATTTCTTAGGAATTGGTGATGCAGGTGTTTGTGCACGTTTGGTGTTCCAGGCGCACGAAGGCGAAGGTGTTGCAGCAACGATTGTTGACATGGGAAATCGTTTCCGCATGATTGTAAACGAAGTGAAAGTAATTGAACCTAAAGCATTGCCTAAATTGCCGGTTGCTTGTGCCTTGTGGATTCCGCAACCAAACCTCGAAGTGGGTGCAGGTGCCTGGATCACAGCCGGTGGAACTCACCACTCAAGCTTCTCTTTCTCTATCACTACCGAGATGTTGGAAGATTATGCAGAAATCGCTGATTTGGAAATGTTGATCATCGATAAAGACACCAACATTCGTCAGTTCAAACAGGACATTCGTAACAACGAAGTGTATTATATGTTGAATAAAGCGTTAAGATAATTTATCAATATGCCAATGTGCTAATGTGCCAATAATCGGCATATTGGCATATTGGCTAATTAGCACATTAAAAAAAATGAAATACGTAATAGGTTTAGATTATGGAAGCGATTCTTGTCGTGCGGTTGTTGTAAACGCTGCCACAGGTGAGGAAATGGCTTCAGCAGTAAAATACTATCCACGTTGGATGGAAGGAAAATACTGTGTTCCAACAGCCAATCAATATCGTCAACACCCGCTTGATTATATCGAAGGATTGGAATATACTGTAAAAACTGCCTTGTCGAAATGTCCTGCCGGAACTGCCGAAAAGGTAGTCGGTATTGCTTTCGATACCACCGGAAGTACTCCGGTGTTTACCGACAAAAACGGTACACCACTTTCATTACTACCTGAATTTGCCGAAAATCCAAACGCCATGTTCGTTTTGTGGAAAGACCATACAGGAATTAAAGAAGCTCAGGAAATCAACGATTTATCTGCAAAATGGAATGTGGATTACACTTCGTACGAAGGTGGAATCTATTCTTCGGAATGGTTTTGGGCCAAAGCTTTACATGTGCTCCGTGCCGACGAAAAAGTGCGCAAGGCTGCTTATTCTATCGTTGAACATTGCGATTGGTTGCCCGCTTTAATTACCGGAACTAATGATGCAAATAATATCTACCGCAGTCGTTGTGCTTCAGGCCATAAAGCCATGTGGCTGAATGAATGGGGCGGGCTTCCATCGGAAGAATTTTTGGTTGCTCTGGATCCGGTTTTGGCCGGTTTTCGGTCCAGATTGTATGCCGACACTTGCCCCAGCGATCAAAAAGTAGGAATGATTACTGAAGAATGGGCTAACCGTTTAGGTTTGACAACCAATGTTGCTGTAGCCGCAGGTGCATTCGATGCTCATATGGGGGCTGTTGGAGCAGAAGTAAAACCAGGAGCCTTGGTTCGTATCATTGGCACTTCTACTTGTGACATTATGGTTTCCAGCTATAAAGAAATGGGCGACAAACTGATTCCCGGCATTTGTGGACAGGTTGATGGTTCCGTAATTCCGGGTATGGTGGGCCTTGAAGCAGGACAATCTGCTTTCGGTGATGTTTATGCATGGTTTAAACAAGTATTGGCCTGGCCAATTGAGAATATTCTGGCTAAAAGCACTTTGATTGATGTTGAAACCAAACAAAAACTGATTGAAGAAACGCTGGATCAAATTATTCCGGCTTTATCTATTGAAGCTGCAAAAGTTCCGGTTGCTGAATCGACAGTATTGGCCACCGATTGGATGAATGGTCGGCGTACACCTGATGCTAACCAACTGGTGAAAGGAACCATTACAGGAATTAATCTGGCCAGTTCTGCACCGCTTGTTTTCCGTGCATTGGTGGAAGCTACAGCTTACGGTTCAAAGGCAATTGTGGATCGTTTTATCGAAAATGGAGTTGTAATTAACGAGATTATTGGAATTGGTGGTATCGCATTGAAATCGCCATTTGTTATGCAAACTATGGCCGATGTATTGAATATGCCGATTAAAGTGGCGAAGGCCGAACAGGCTTGTGCTTTTGGTGCTTCAATGTTTGCTGCTGTTGTGGCAGGCGTTTACGACAAAGTAGAAGATGCTCAGGCCGCTATGGGTATGGGATTTGCTTCTGAATATTTCCCGAACAAAGAAAATGTAGAATTGTACAAGGAACTGTATAAAAATTATATAAAACTGGGAGCATTCACCGAAAAAGAATTATTTAGCTAAATAATAAAAACGCCCCCTGATCCTTTAATGGGAAGTAGTTTCCCCGTAGGTAGGGGGCGTTTCAACCTTTTATCAATAAAATATTCACACATGAAAAAGAAACTATTAAGCTTTGCGCTTATCGCACTGGCACTTCTCGGATGCAAAAGCAAAGAAGAAAAAACACTCTCCGGATTGGATAGAACCAAATTTCAGACGGTACTAAATGGTGATTCTACCGATTTGTATGTACTTAAAAATACGGCAGGTGTAGAAGTTTGTCTTACTAACTTTGGTGGACGCATTGTATCTGTCATGGTTCCCGACAAAGCCGGAAAAATGCAGGATGTGGTTTTAGGTTTTGACAGTGTAGCCGATTACATCAATGTACCAAGCGACTTTGGTGCTACGATCGGTCGTTATGCCAACCGTATTAATCAGGGAAAAATTATTATCGACGGCGACACAATTCAATTGCCACAGAACAACTTCGGTCATTGCCTTCACGGTGGCCCCAAAGGATGGCAGTATCAGGTTTTCCAAACGGTAAATCAGATTGATGCTACTACAATTGAAATGACACGTCTCTCACCAGATGGAGATCAGAATTTTCCGGGAAACGTAACTGCAAAGGTTACCTTCAAACTTACCGAAGAGAATGCTATCGACATTCGTTTCGAAGCTACTACCGACCAAAAAACGGTGATCAATATGTGTAATCACTCTTATTTCAATCTTTCGGGAGATGCAAACCATCCTATTACTGATCATCTTTTGTACATCAACGCCGACAATTTCACTCCTGTTGACAGTACATACATGACTACCGGTGAAATAGTGACTGTAAAAGGAACTCCAATGGATTTTACTACTCCAAAAACTGTAGGTACTGACATTGCAAAAACGGATTATGTGCAAATTAAAAACGGTAATGGTTATGATCACAACTGGGTATTGAATACTGCAGGCGATGTAACCAAGCTGGCTGCTAAAGTGAGTTCTCCAATCAGTGGTATTGCGCTCGAAGTTTATACCAATGAACCTGGCATTCAGGTTTACACGGGAAATTTCCTTGATGGAACTGTGACTGGCAAAAAAAGTATTGTTTACAAACAACGCACCGGTGTGTGTTTAGAAACGCAACATTACCCTGATAGTCCAAACAAAGCAGACTGGCCTTCGGTTATTCTTGAGCCGGGCAAAGTATACAATAGCAGATGTATCTACAAATTTGTAGTTGAAAAATAATGTCAAAAAAAATAATATTAAAATTATGAATTGGAGTTCACAAGAATTTATTTGGCTCGACTGGGTGATTATCGTAGTCGGAATTTTGGCGGTAACGTGGGCAGTATGGCGCTCGGTACAAAAGGACAAACGCTTACAGCAGGGTGCCAACAGCGAAGACTATCTGTTCGGAAAAGGAGAACCATGGTATATTATCGGTGCGGCTATTTTTGCTGCAAACATTGGATCTGAGCATCTTGTAGGGCTTGCCGGAACTGGTGCTAAAGCAGGAGTAGGTATGGCGCATTGGGAAATGCAAGGCTGGATGATTCTCATCCTGGGATGGCTTTTTGTTCCGTTTTATCAATTAATGAACAACAAGTTAGGTAAAATTATCACGATGCCTGACTTCCTTAAAAACCGCTATACACCTCGTACAGGTTCATGGTTGTCTATCATTACACTTATAGCTTATGTATTGACTAAAGTGAGTGTGACAGCATTTACAGGTGGTATTTTTATGGAAAGTCTTTTGGGCTTGCCTTTCTGGTACGGTGCCATTGGCTTGATCGTATTAACAGGTATATTTACGGTGCTGGGTGGAATGAAAGGCGTTATGACTCTTTCGGCCATTCAGACGCCTATCCTTATCATTGGTTCGTTCCTCGTACTGTTTCTGGGATTATCGGCACTTGGAGGAGGCAGTATTGTTGATGGCTGGACTGCCATGATGGATTATTCTAAAACACTTAACGTTGGAGCTGACGGTGTTGCCTATGGCACAAATCACATGTTCCACTTAGAGACCGGTGATCCGCTTTACGATGATTATCCGGGTTTCTGGGTATTTATCGGAGCTTCAATTATCGGTTTTTGGTATTGGGCAACCGATCAGCACATTGTTCAGCGTGTACTCGGACAAACAAAAGGCGAGTCCAACGAAGTAGTAATGAAGCGTGCGCGCAGAGGCACTATCGCAGCAGGTTATTTCAAACTGTTACCAGTATTTATGTTTCTGATCCCAGGCATGGTAGCTGCCGCATTGGCAGCGCGTCCCGACAGTGGTTTTACATTGGACAACCCGGATACCGCTTTTGGTGCCATGGTTAAGTTTGTGTTACCCGCCGGTGTGAAAGGAATTGTTACAATTGGATTTATCTCGGCTCTTGTAGCTTCGTTGGCTGCATTCTTCAACTCTTGTGCTACCTTGTTTACTGAGGACTTTTACAAACCAATGTTCAAAGGGAAGAGCGAGGACACCTACGTCTTGGTAGGACGTATTGCAACAGTAGTAGTTGTAGTACTTGGTATTGTTTGGATACCGGTAATGATGAGTCTCGGTAGCCTTTACTCCTATCTGCAAGGCATTCAATCACTGCTTGCTCCTGCCATGGTAGCCGTATTTGTAATGGGTATATTTTCTAAAAAAATCACACCAAAGGCCGGAGAGGCTGGTTTGATCGTAGGTTTTCTCATTGGGATGGTACGCTTGCTCACCAATATTTTCACAAATACAGGTAAAGATATAATGACTGGTTGGGGTTGGGAATCCACCGCATGGTTTTGGCAAACCAACTGGCTCATTTTTGAAATATGGTTGCTTGTCTTCATCATGTTGTTTATGGTGTTTGTATCATTTTTCACTAAAAAACCAACCGCTCAACAGATTGAATTTATCACCTTCACCGGCGATTACAAGGCAATGATAAGGAATAGTTGGAACAAATGGGACGTTATTGCCTCCTTAGGCGTAGTAGTTCTGTGTGGTTTGTTCTATTGGTATTTTTGGTAATAAGTATTCTATGTGAATAGTGAAAAAAGGCTGATGAAGAAAATTTCATCAGCCTTTTTTTTCGCAAAGATATTTATATGTTAAATGCGAGTTTAATTCCTTGTATCAGCATGTTAGCACCCAACACACCAATAATTATACCCATTATCTTCCCTATGATCACAAAATTTTTATCGCCCACTATCTTCACAATGTAACTGCTGTAGATAAACGAAAAGTAGGTAAGCAGAACGATGAGTCCGAAAATTGCAATAGTGGTAATCAGCTTAAAGATGCTTACATTGACAACAAAATTCATGGCGGTAACAATAGTTCCAGGACCGGCGAGAATAGGGATGGCCAACGGCGAAATGGCTATGCTTTCGTCGAATGTAGCTGAAGGATCGAGCACCGATGCGGGTTTCTTGGTCTGCAACATGTCGAAGCCGATGTAAAAAATCAGAATACCACCAAAAACCTTAAACGCAGGAATCGTCAGGCCGAATACCTGAAAAATGTACTGACCAATCAGGATAAATGCCAGCACAATAAGAAATGCTACTATTGTAGAAGTTTTGGCAACCTCTTTTTTCTTTTTTTCTCCTTGTCCCTCTGTCAGTTTCACAAAGATAGGGATATTTACAATTGGATTCATAATGGCAAAAAACGCCATAAAAACGGTGAGGATATAGCTCCAGAGTTGCTCCATATTTAAATTTTAAAATTGGGTTGTACGGATGTCAGTTCTTTCAGTTTGACTCGTTTCTGAAACACAAAGATATGTATTTCGGGTGGATAAATGGCTTTGTGGGTTCATTCAGGTAAAAACGTACTGTATCAACTTGTTGATTTTCTTTGCACTTCGTTGCAATGAAAACCTGTTCGTTGCATCATGAGAAACAGAAACGGTTATCAATAACAGAAGTCCATCACCATTTCTTCTTTCTGCTTGTGACCGTAAGTACAACAACCGTTGTGATGTAAATGGGATAAATGAATGAAAGCGACAGCAGTAGTCGGGGGGATAACTGAAGTGAGAAAAAGTCTTTTATCTTCATGCAGAAAATAAAATCGATCAAGAGTTTGATGCAAAAAACGGTCAGATAGCCGATGAAGAATTGAATTGAGATGAAAGAAAGGAAAAGAAGGGCTAATTGAGCGACCGAAATCCCGAAAACAGAAAGGGCAGTCAGTATTAAATGGAAGTCGGTATAAGCCGGTGCTTTTGACGTCCAGCGCATGCGTTGTCGTACAAACGATTTTAAATCGGGAGCTACTGTTGTGGTTACCATTGCTTTTTCCGATTTCAGGAAACGAATGGTTCCTCTGCGCTTTTTGATACTGAGTAGCAGAAATACATCGTCGCCCGAGATCTGTTCTTCATGCAGGTCGGACTGACTTTCGAGCCATGTTTTTTTTGTAAACGCAAGGTTAGCCCCATTGCACATAATGGGTAGTCCGGCTCCTGCAGCTCCGGCTCCCGATGCTACAAGGGTGACAAACTCAAGCTGCTGCAACTTTTCTCTGAAACTGTTGGGCGTAGGTGTATTTACAGGTCCGATGAGCAGATCGGAAGGATGCCTGTGCATGAAACTGCAGATTGTTGCTATCCATTCGGGATGAGGCCTGCAATCGGCATCGGTGGTAACGATCAGTTCTCCGGTGGCTGCCTGAATGCCGGCTTTAAGGGCTTGTTTTTTCCCATTTCCCTTGCAGTCAACGATTGTAATATTGTTGAAACTGCTTTTGGCCGACTCCATCACGACAGAAGTGTCATCGATGGAATTGTCGTTTACCAAAACTAACTCAAAGGTTTTGATGCTTTGAGTTTGCAACGCAAGCAAGAGTGTAGGCAGATGCAGCGCTTCGTTTTTGCAGGCTACCACAACCGAGAGCCGAAGGGCGGGCGAGCTTTCCGGATCAGCAGTAAATGGAGCTGTTTTATCCCAACCTTTTGCAAAAACAAGAATGAGTATAGCGTAAACCAGCGCAACGAACAATGAAATGCAAATAAAGAGCATGGGCTTTTAAAACAAATAGTTCAGACCTATGTACATTCCTGAATTGCCATCCTGCTTGTTGAACGCCTTGCCATAGTCGGCTGAGATAACGAAATTTTCGTTCCAGCCAATTTTCAGGCCTATACCGGCTGCAGAATGAAATTTACCCGACTCGTAATTGCTAAAATAGGTGGCCCGATCGGTTGACGAAACTGCCGATAAATCCATTTCAATTGGTTTCAGCACAAGCCCTGAGTCGAAAAACACATTGGTGCCCAGGTAGAAGTTTTGTTTCAGCCATTCGAAACGTAAAAACTTATAACGGAATTCGAAATTGCCAAAGCCTACAGCATCGCCCACTACCCGGTTGCGCAGAATGCCGCGAACCGAGCTCTTTCCGCCAAGTCCCTGGTTCGAAGCTGCAATCAGGAAGCTTGTAATCAGTTCGGGTTGTGCAAAATAAGGCACTTTGTCGTTGCCAATCGTGGTTTGATAGTCGAGCCGATAGGCGAATTGTAAATCCTTTGCCAAAGAAAAGTACTGGCGATGAATGATGGCTAATTTTGTGTGAGGAAATGATTCGTTAATAAATTTGGGTGCCGACTGAATAACGGCTTCTGTAAAGATTCCTTTTTCGGGGCAGGCCAACTGGTCGCGCGAGTCGTACTTAAATCCCGCTTTCAGATAATTTATACTTCCTCCATCGGCTTCAGCATCGCTTATCAATCCCCAGCTTTTGTATTTGTGAAACAAATCGCCACCAGGCACGGCCGATAATTCTAATTTGTCAATATCCACACTGTCCATTTTGAAATTGTAAAAAGCATATCCGGCTACCCACCCGAATTTAGAATCGCCAAAATAGCCCTGAAAGTCAGCTTTTATTCTGAACGTGTTTTTTTCGTTTTTGTAAAAATTACGGTAGTTTTCGTTCAGGTTTTCGTCGTAGATGCTTTGATAGCCATTGAATCCATAAAAATCAGCCATTTGGTCAGGCACATAAGCCACATCCAGCGTTGTGCGGATCTTGGGAATCAGGTGCTCCGAATCATATCTTACCCTTGCAATGGTAGTTCCTTTTGTGTAAGTGGACAGTTCGAGGTACAGGGAATGGTTGTATTTGGGGTAATTTGTACCATCACCATAATCGAACAAGTTCACCAATGCGCCATACTGAAAACCTAAATCCGAATCGTACGAAATGGCTGGCAAAGCGCCAAACCCCAGGCCTTTTTTTACTTTTTGTTGCGAAAAAACAGCTGAAACTGTCATTACAAAACCGATTGCCAACACTAATTTCTTCATAAAACTACTGATTTATAAGCGGGTTGATACATTTTTTATTTGAATACAGGATTCAAAGATATGAAAAAATCACAAAAAAAGCACACTCAGGCAGTGTGCTTTTAATTCTACGTTTTTTGAGTGCGTTAGCTTTCGCGGCACTCATTACAGATGCCGGCATAAGAAATTTCAACGCTGTGGATATTGAAACCTGTATTTTTAGGTAACTCGAACAGTGCAGGGGAGAGATTGAAAATGTCGTACACTTTCCCACAGTTTTTGCAAATAAAATGTCCGTGCGAAGTTGTGTCCACATCATAACGTGCATTTTTTTCATCGATCACCAGTTGTTGTACGGCGCCACGCTCCAGAAAGAGATTCAGGGTGTTGTATACCGTCGTTTTCGAAAGTGTTGGCATCGATGGGCTTAATGCAAGGTAAATTTCGTCGATGGTAGGATGAGTCCTGTTTTTAAGTAAGTATTCCATTACGGCAGTTCGTTGAACCGATGGTTTTATCGAAAACTGAAGTAAATAACGATGTGATTGAATTGATGTGTACATTGTAGAAATTAAAGCTTTATATATAACTTGCAAAGATATAACAATTGGACTGAATTATCTCCCCGAATCCTGTGATTGGGCTTGATGAGAGTCCAGAATTCCAGTGTATTTAATGTTATTTAGCAACTTTATTCGATACGTAATTGTAATAGATACAAATTTATTAAATAAATCAAACAAAAGTCGCGATTGTTTCAGTCGCGACTTTTGTTGAAATGTGTATAAATACTTAATGTTACAGAACGTTGATTTCTTTCAATACATCGTTAGTAGCACGAACAGCAGCAGCGCTCTTAGCGAACAAAGCTGTTTCTTCAGCATTCAGTTTGTAGTCAAGAATTTCTTCCAGACCGTTTTTGCCAATAACACATGGCACACCGATACAGATATCGTTTTGTCCGTATTCGCCTTCGAGAGAAACGCAACATGGAATAATTTTTTTCTGATCGTGAATGATTGATTCAACAAGATAAGCAGCAGCAGCTCCCGGAGCATACCATGCCGATGTGCCCAGCAAACCTGTTAATGTAGCTCCACCTACCATTGTGTCGGCAACTACTTTAGCTAAAGTTTCAGCATCCAACAATTCGGTTACAGGACGACCTTTGTAATTAGCAAAGCGGGTCAATGGAATCATTGTAGTATCGCCGTGTCCGCCAATTACTGTACCTTCTACTTCGGTAGGATTAGCATTCAACGCTTTGCTCAAATAGCATTTGAAACGTGCGCTGTCCAAAGCACCACCCATACCAATAATTTTGTTTTTTGGAAGTCCGGTAGCTTTCAATGCCAGGTAAGTCATAGTGTCCATTGGGTTACTTACTACAACGATAATGGCGTTAGGCGAAAATTTCAAAATATTTTCAGCAACAGTTTTTACAATTCCTGCGTTTACTCCGATCAATTCTTCGCGGGTCATACCTGGTTTACGTGGAATACCCGAAGTGATAACTACAACATCAGAATCAGCTGTTTGTGCATAATCGTTGGTGCAACCAACAATCTTTGAGTCGAAACCCAACAATGATGCAGTCTGGAGCATGTCTAATGCTTTTCCTTCAGAGATACCTTCTTTTACATCCAGCATGACTACCTGATCGGCTACTTCGTTGAATGCAAGAACATTTGCACATGTGGCACCTACATTACCGGCACCAACTACAGTTACTTTTGACATATTAATTTGTTATTTTAAGTTTTACAATTTATTTTCTCTACTAAAACGGATACAAAGATATAAATAATCCCGGCAATTAGAGAAAAATTTCTTTAATATTTTCTATTTTTAAATATTCATCTACTTTCTATGCAGGCGACCTTTTTTTCAACACAGAGTTCCTGCTTGCTGCATACAGAGTCGCGATTGAATTTATGTATTCAAAAACAGTTTGTGTAAATCCGGGAAATGCTGTACATTTGCACAATACAACACAAAATTAACGCTTATTTCTCATGAACAAATACCTTATTGCCGGAATTGCACTTTTCGGACTTGTGGCCTGTAATTCAACCGATCAGTTTAAAATAGCAGGAACCGTTGAAAATGCAGCCAAAGAAACAATGTACCTCGAACACATTGGATTGTTGAAAACAGACCTGCTCGATTCGGTAGTACTTAGCAAAGATGGCGAATTTAAATTCAAAGCGCCGCGTCCCGAATATCCCGATTTTTACCGCCTTCGCATTGGCGCTAAGACCATTGATTTTGCAGTGGATTCCTGCGAAACAATCACAGTAAAAGCCGATGCTAAAAATTTTGCCAGCACTTATCAGCTCGAAGGATCGCAAACAAGTGACGACATTCAGCAGCTTCGTAAATCTGTGTCGGACATTCAGCGCAAGGTGAACAGCATAACTCCCGAAATGAGCGCGGCTGAGCGCAACGCTAAAGTGGCCGAAATAACTGCTGATATTGAGAAGCATAAAGCAATGGCTCGCCAGTTGATTTTACAAAATCCACGCTCGGCGGCTGCCTATTTTGCTATTTATCAGAAAGTAAATAACGCTTACATTTTCTCGCCCTACGTCAAAGAGGATAAACCCTATTGTGCAGCTGTGGCTACATCGTACAATACTTTTATGCCCGAATACGATCGCAGTAAAAACCTGTACGGATTGGTAATGGATGCCATTCAGACTGAAAGAAAAGAAAGAGCCAATCAGGAATGGGCCGAAATTATCAACAACGCTTCGGCCGGTTATATCGATATTGTGTTGAAAGATAAAAACGATCAACAACGAAAGCTGTCGGAGCTGGAAGGAAAGGTGATTTTGATCGACTTTTCGTCCTACGAAATGAAAAACAGCGTGCAATATACTTTTGAGCTGCGCGAACTTTACAATAAATACAGCGGCCGTGGGTTCGAAATTTTCCAGATTTCGTTGGACAGAAGTCATCTGATTTGGAAAGAGTCAGTTGCAAATATTCCATGGGTAAGTGTAAGAGACCAGAATGGACCGAATACGCCCTATATTTCATCTTACAATGTAAGCGCTATTCCTACCCTGTTTTTAATGAACAGAGAGGGAGTGATCATTGGCCGCGATCTGAGTTTCGAAGAGCTGAATGCTAAGATAGCTAAGCTTTTGTAAGCTGATTTTCCTGTCGTTTACAAATACAATATGAGGCATTAGTTGCTACGCAGCATCGATACGTCAATTACATTATCATGCATAAATTTATAAAAGAGGCTGCACTTTCAATAGGTTTCGATGCTTGCGGCATAGCCCGGGCGGAGGCACTTACTGAAGATGCAGCTTTTTTGCAGCAATGGCTGGCCGAAGGCAAACAGGGAGAAATGGGTTATCTGGCACGTAACTTTGAGAAGCGTACCGATCCCCGACTTATGGTACCCGGATGTAAGTCGGTAGTGGTGGTGTTGCTGAATTATTACACTGACAAAGCTCAACCTGCTTCAGCGCCCCGTATCGCTAAATATGCATGGTCGACTACCGATTACCATCAGGTATTGAAACAGAAATTGCTCGAACTGGAGCATAAAATTACAGCAGCATACGGAGCTGAATGTGTGAACAGCGATTACCAACATAGTTTTGTAGATTCGGCGCCGGTGTTGGAAAGACGTTGGGCACAACGTGCAGGGCTGGGTTGGATAGGTAAACACACACAGTTGATTGCCACCGGTATAGGATCATATTGTTTTATTGGTGTGCTTATGCTTACTGTAGAAACTGAATACGATGAAGCTGTTCCCGACCGATGTGGCAAATGTAGCCGCTGTATCGATGCTTGTCCTACCAAAGCACTTACAGGCCGAAGTATGGATGCACGTCGTTGTATCTCGTATCAGACCATAGAATATAAAAAAAGGGTGGAACCTGAATTTCAATCGCTTTTAACGGGAAGAGTATTGGGATGCGATATTTGTGCCGATGTTTGTCCGTGGAATAAGAAATGGGCAAGGCAACACAAACATCCCGAACTTGCGCCGGTAGAAGAAATAGGCAGATGGACATTGGCCGATTGGCAACAGATGACTCCCGACGTTTTTGGTAAAACATTTAAAAGTTCTGCCATTCAACGGGCTGGTTTTCGCAAACTGAAAGAGAATATTGACATTGTAACGAAAACAAACAGTCAACGTCCTAACTTTTTTGTGTCTTTGTTGTTTATTGTATTGAGTTTATTACAGGCATTGAGGCAACAACATTAAGAACTGTTTTGATTCACTTCCTGACTTCTTAACTTCAATAACTTCTTATTAAAATAAAACGAAATTTAATCGAAAATAATAAAATGTGGAAAGTAAATCCTTTTAAATACAGTCGTCGTCCTGCCGGAGAAGTAAAGGTAGGAGGGCTCAAGCTTGGCAGCGATTATCCCGTACGTGTGCAGTCGATGGCCAATACCGACACCAACGATATTGAAAATTCAGTGGCACAATGTATTCGTATTGTGGAAGCCGGCGCCGACCTTGTCAGGTTCACAACGCAGGGTATACGCGAAGCCGAAAGTGTAAAGCTGATTCACAAGGCTATCCGCGAAAAAGGCTACAACACGCCTTTGGTGGCCGATATTCATTTCAATGCCAATGCTGCGGATGTGGCAGCGCGCAATGTAGAAAAAGTGCGTATCAACCCGGGCAACTATATCGGAAGCATCAAGATAGGCGATAACTCCGATTACACAGATGCAGAATTTGCTACTGAGTACGAAAAGATAAGGGCGCGTTTTATTCCTTTCCTCAATATCTGTAAGGAAAACAATACCGCCATTCGCATTGGTGTGAACCATGGTTCGCTCAGCGAGCGCATGATGAACCGCTATGGCGATACACCGCGTGGCATGGTGGAATCGTGTATGGAGTTTCTTAATATTTGCAGGGAGGAAGATTTTCATGATGTTGTTATCTCCATGAAAACATCAAATACGGTGATGATGGTGCAAACCGTTCGCCTGTTGGTGGACGAAATGGAAAAGGCCGATCTTCACTATCCTTTGCATTTAGGAGTTACCGAAGCCGGCGATGGCGAAGATGGACGTATTAAATCGGCCATTGGTATCGGTGGACTGTTGTTGGATGGCATAGGCGATACCATTCGTGTGTCGTTGAGCGAAGAGCCCGAAGCTGAAATTCCTGTGGCGCGTTTGTTGGTTTCCTACATTGCCGAACGTGCAGAGGCAGCAGCCATACAGGCAGTTGAAAGTACCAAATACTCACGTTACGAATACATTCGCCGTACAACACATGCGGTTGGAAATATAGGTGACGAAAATGTGCCGGTAGTCTTTGCCGATAAGGATGGCGGATTCAGCACCATACCCGATTATTTATTGGTGGACAACCACGTGTTAAGTACCAATGGAGATACTTATCCTGTTTTCGAAGCTGATTATATCCAAACGCTTCTTTCGGACAATTCGGCAATAAAATTCCTGAAACTTGAATATGCCGACTTAACCCCTGAACTGATTGGTGTTTTGAACGAAAGTACCGATATTGTTATACTGCTTAGCACTTCGCACCCGAATGGCGTAGGCGAACAACGTGCATTTTTCCATACTTTGCTGAACGAAGGTTGTACTGTTCCGGTGGTACTTTGCCGCAGTTATGCCGAAACTGACCTGCAACATCTTCAAATAAAAGCGGCAACCGACCTGGGTGTTTTGTTTATCGATGGTTTTGGCGATGGTATTTTTCTCGAAAACAAAGGCAATATCGGCGTAGAAGCAGTATGTTCAGTTGCTTTTGGTATCCTTCAGGGAAGCCGTGTACGCATTACAAAGACTGAATATGTGTCCTGTCCGAGTTGCGGACGTACAATGTTCAACCTTCAAACCGTAATTGCCCGGATCAAAGCACGCACTTCGCACCTGAAAGGCCTGAAAATAGGCATTATGGGTTGCATAGTGAATGGTCCCGGCGAAATGGCCGATGCCGATTATGGCTATGTAGGCGCCGGACGCGGGAAGGTAAGTCTTTACAAAAAGAAAGAATGCGTGGAACGCAATATCCCCGAAGACGATGCGGTAGATAAATTGATTGAACTGATCAAAGTAAATGGGGACTGGTACGAATAATCAGCTGACTGTTTACATTGGTTTTCATTACAATGGGCGCAGCCTTTCAATAATACGCTGATTTCGGAAAGTGCAGTTTTTATTTCTCGAATCTGAAGCCTACCCAGATTTCTTTTCATTTAAACCGATGCTTGTGAGTAAAACTTACAGGCATCGGTTTTTTGCTTTGTAACTAAGGTTGGTTCAGCTCTGACGTCCGCAAAGCTTTGTATATTGAATAAGGAGATCAGGCGGAGTGGGATTTGTTAGTGGTTTTGTTTTTAAAGAAACGTTCAAAAGTCTTTGATGTTTAGAAGTTTGAGTTGCCAGGCACTTGTTTCGAAATATCCCGTCAGGGGCAAAAGCCTTTGTTTATTTAATGATTTTTAAGTGCCCTTCAAAAACAATTTCGGGCTATAAATAGTTAATGTCTGAAATAAGCAAGAGACAATAATCAATGAATTCAAAACAGGAGAGTGCATCAGGGTGGCTTGGGAAATCGATAGCTGAAGCAAAGGGTGCGTATTTATCAGCTTCGTTGATGACTATTCTGAGTGCAGGATGTTTTGTGGCTTTTAGTTGGTATTTGTCAGGTTTTGCTGCTTCGTGGCTTGTGGACGGGGAGGTGTTGGCTTATCAATTGCTATATGCAGTTGCGTTTATTACAGGCCGGTATGTTTTTGCACATTTTGCGTCGGTGCTGAACTACAACGCCGGCAATGTGATTGTGGCAAAGGTAAAGAAACGGCTTTATCCTGAATTGCTCAATAACAATCAAACAGACTCTATTTCGAGTACATTGTTGGTGACAAGAGCCACCGACGATCTGAAACCTTTCTATTCCTTTTTTATTCCTTATGCTTTGGCCTCGGTTTTAGTGGGTGCTTTGTTGCTTGGGGTGAGTTTCTGGATGGACAAATGGGTGGGTTACACACTGCTTGTCACCTTTCTTGTTATTCCCATGCAAATGATAGTGATAGGCGTAGGGGCAGAGGCGCTTCATAAAAAACACATCAATCTTTTTATGAAGTATTCGGCTGTTTTTTACAATCGCCTGCATACAATTGCCGAAATTGTGAACCTCGACAATTTCAAACCTCAATATCTCTTTCTGTCCGAAAAAAGCAAAGCGCTCAACAAAGCCACTACAAATGTGATGAGTGTTGCCATTTTGTCGTCGGCAGTACTGGAACTTTTTGTTACAATTGCCATTGCTGCGGTGGCCATTTATTTAGGAATGAGTTTGCTGGGTATTATGCCCGGACCGAACTACGGCAAAGGTTACGATTTCAATACCGCTTTGTTTTTGTTGATGCTGGCGCCTTATTTTTTCTTTTATCTGCGTAAGTTTGTAAGTGCCTATCACGACAGGAACCGGGCATTGGCAGCAGCAAAGTTGTTGATGCCTTTACTGAATGATATCGACGAAGTGCCTGTAATAGATGAAAATGAACAACTTCGGACTTTCGAAATCAAAGACCTGAGCTTTGCTTATCCCGATACAGTTGTGAAAGTATTGCACAATATTCAGCTTCAACTTCCCGTGAAAGGACTTGTGCTTGTGAAAGGTATTTCGGGTTCGGGGAAATCTACTTTACTGAAAATATGTTCAGGAAACCTGAAAGTGAACGAAGGTAAAATAGCGTTTAATGGGCGTGATAATGCTTGGTCGCAGCAATGGTTGAAAGTGAATTCGTCGTACATGAATCAGTTTCCCTTTATCTTCGATGGAACGTTGCGTTACAATGTTTTTCTGGACAAAGCAGCCGAAGCACAAAAGGATTATCCCGCTTTTCTTGATAAAATACTTGACAAAAAAGAAGAAGGCTGGGAAACGCAGTTGAGTCACAATGGAAAACAACTTTCGGGCGGCGAAAAACAATTGGTTACGCTTGCACGCATGATGCTTTATCCTCAACCGGTGGCTATATTGGATGAACCGACAGCTAACCTTGATGCTGCAACTGTTGAAATCATTCTCGAACAAATACTGAAAATGTCGCACGAAAGATTGGTGATTGTGGCTTCGCACGAAGATAAATTTGATGCTATTGCCACTACAGTGCTTCAGCTGAACTGGGGGGAGCAAATGAATTAATAATTGATAATTGGCGGGAGAGAGTTCAACGATTCAACAGTCTTTTGTCTTTTATCTAAAGTCTGGAGACTGTTGACCGGAGACTGTTGACTAAAAAAAACCAAATGAATACATTTTTACAAAAACATATATTTCAACCTTTAGCAGGCCGTTGGTTGCTTGGTATTTCGGTGTTGATATTCTGGACGGTTGCTTTTGTGGCGCTTCCTGCTATTTCGGGTTGGTTTTTGGCGGCATCTACTGTTGCATTTATCACTGCCAATGCTTTGTTTGCGTATTTAATTCCATCTTCAATCATTCGTTTGCTCACATTGATGCGCACTGCAAGCCGGTATTTTGAGCGACTCCAAAACCACAAAACCACGCTCGACGCACAACGCAGGCTGCAACTTGCCATATTTCAATCGGTAGCACGTTTCCCGTATTTCAAAAAACAGGTCAATAACAATTCCACGATCCTCGAAAACAGTACGCATGGTATCGATCAGATTTTGAATCATATCTTGCTGTGGTTGTTGCCATTTACGGCGCTTATCATTGCATTGATCGTTTATTTTTTCTTTCTTGCCGTGTTTTCGCAGGCAATTGCTATTGAATTTTTAATTTCATCGGCGCTTCTTTTGTTCGTGCTGCCTCAGCTGATTTTTAGGAGAAACCGCAAACTTTACACAACGCTCAAAGCAGAACGGGAAGAAAACAATCAGGCGCTGATCCAAAGTTTCAGAGGCCGTATCGAAATTTCGAAATACAAACTGGAGCAAAAAGCCATTGGTCAGTACGAACAAAGAATGTTACTGATAGAGCAGCTCGAAAGCAAGCTACAAATCAATTCATTTACATTGCAGTTGATGGCCGGATTGGGTTTCAGCTTTATTGCCATATTTATACTTTGGAATACTACGAATTACGAATTCGATGCTTCGTTGGCCATTGGTGTTTTCTTTGGTATTATGGCACAGGCCGAATTGGCCGAAATGCTTTTCGCAGGTAAATCGGAGAAAAGTTCGGTGGCACATCAGGTCAGTGATTTGGATGCCATAATTACACAGGGTGAGCATAAAGAGGAACCTGTGTATGTAAATTCGGCAATGGAAACCCTGACCTTGAAAAATGTAATTGCCCACATCCCCGACACAACTGTAACGACCGAAGCATTGACCCTTGAAATAAAGAAAGGCGACTGGATAGCCCTTTATGGCGAAACAGGCAAAGGAAAAACGACCTTGCTGAACAGCCTTTTTTATCCTGAATACCGACTGAGCGGCACTTTGAGTTGGAATAACGATACTGAAATATCACATTTGCCTGTCCCCGAATGTGTGTATGTGACCCAAAAGGCTTACTTGCTTACAGGTACTTTGCGTGAGAATTTCGAAGGTTACCCCGACGATGAAATTGTGCATGCGTTGGAAACAGTTGATCTTACTTCCTGGTACACAAACCTGCCCAATGGTTTGGATACGTGGTTAGGCGAAAATGGTGAAACCCTGAGTGGTGGACAACGTAAAAAGTTGTTGCTGGCACAGGCATTACTTAAAAAGCCACAGTTGTTGGTGGTGGACGAACCTACAGCAGGGATCAGTGCCGACAATGCCATTGCCATTTTTAAAAATATAAAACAACACAATCCCGCTATAACTATTCTTATGGCCACACACTTGCTTGATTTCGAATCGGTGGTGGATAAAGTAGTGAGAATATAGTTATTTACTATTTACTCATTTACCATTTACTATCTAATCATTTACTATTAAATAAGATGAAGATAAGTACATGACAAAAAAACATTTACATTTTTTGTCATGTACTAAACATTATTTCAATAACAGGAGATCTCAATAGGAGGCTGATAGTGTTTCATCCATTAGGCGAGAAATTGATAGAAACAAATCATTTACATAGAAATTCATTCAACCTCTGCTTATTTGAGCGTGAGTTCCGCTTATTGCGTAACACCCGTTCCCAAATCCCGCAGCGCCTTTTGCTATGGAAAAACTTAAAGGAAAACTCCGGTTTTTCCACATTGTTTTTTCCCCGAACACTACATATTATCGACAAACCCAAAATTTATTTATCATTGTTTAAAAAAAGTTCGCAAGAAGCTTGTTTTTTTAAGTGAAATATGTAAATTTGCGTACAAGATAAAAATAAAAATAATTAAGAGTTGTAATATCCTTTTGGATATTGCGAAAAGAAGAGTAGCTTTGAAAAGATATTGTGTGAGGCATTGATTATGATCACTTCGTAACCGATACTAAAAGCCATTGAAGAAAATCCGCAGCACTATAGAAAACAAACGGGTGTTCGGATAGTTTAACGTACTGGCAAAAAGAAACATCAATAACACAAAAAGTATATATTTTACGATCAGAACAATTGGCCAATTGAATTAACCGCTTCAATTACAGCCACGGAATCATCAAATTATTTATGTTTACAAAAATCCGGCAAAAGGCAGTTTCTGCTCACTCACCGGAAGATTCTCCAGTCACTTGTGCAATTCATTTTTGCTGGTGGCAAGGGGATGGTCGGTATTGTGTCAAGCAATTCATTGGTTAAAAGAACCGCATTGGTTTCAGCTTGCCCTGCCTGTCGCAGATAAGCCAACTACGTTGATGCATTTATGAACATTGAAAAGAGGAGGTCGAAAATGTGTCTTTATCATCTTATTTTTTAAATTAAATGAAAAAAATATCTCTATTTCTGATATTTCTTTTTACTATAAACCATTTTATCGCATCTCAGCAACGTACAACCGGACGATTTATCCATGAATTGCCCGGAGTGTTCTCTGTAATGTTATCGGGTGTAGGCCCTGCCTATCTTTTTGGAGATGTGGGTGGGAAAGTGAAAGATCAGATGATATTGGGGAGTACAGACTGGGATATGGCAAAAACACGTTTTATGTATTCAATAGGTTTTCGTCAGCATTTCCCGAATAATTTCGGGCTTAAAGCTACTTTGGCGTACGGACAGTTTGCCGGTACGGATGAAGGCACTTCAAATATTGACCGCGGCTACTCTTTTACTTCTGATATTACCGAAATATCTTTGCAAAGCGAATATACTTTGCTGGGTGGCCCATATTCCAGGCGCCGGACGCCAAACCATTTGTATGTTTTTGTCGGGGCAGACATACTAAGTTATCAGCCCGAACTTAGCAGAGAAGGAGATATACGACCGATTGACATTGAGGGTGAAGCCGGAATTACTCCTGTAATACCTTTTGGAATTGGTTACCAATATCGGTTTTCTCCGCGTTTTTCATTGGGCGCTGAATTTGGTTGGCGCTATACTTTTACCGATTTTCTCGATTGTGTGATAACTCCCAATTCGAGAAACAATGATGTGTTATCAAATTTAAATTTCACGTTTACATATAAGGTTTACGGCAATGTTTCAGCCGAAAAATGTAATTGCAACTGGCTGTAATCTACTGATTGCGTATGCGTAAAATAATAATTTTAATATTAATAAGTTTTATTCCTGTGCTGGCATTTGCACAAAGGAAACAGCTATCGTTCAACGAATCGTCCATAGAGTTGACTGCCGGCCCCTCTACCCTTTTATTGGGCGATATTGGTCATGCTTTTCGCGAAGATTATTTCTACACCCGCAATTGGTGCGATCAACCAATGCTCGCTAATTTATCGTTTTCGTTTGGCTATCACCGGTCGATGGACGAACGGTGGGCTTATAAAGCAGCAGTTCATGCAGGAATATACGACCGCAAAGATCTCGATTACGCATTTCGCTCCAGTGTTTTTGAGTTGACAGGACGCTTCGAATACCGCTTGTTTACTGTTTATTATCCAAGAGTCAGAACGCTCTATCTTTTCGGCGGTGTGGGTTTTTTGTACAGTAATTACACGAATGACAAGTTGATTGCCCCAAAAGAAAAAATCAGCGTTGCCGTTTGCGCTCCAGTAATACCCTTAGGCCTTGGATATAAATATGAACTGTTCGACAAGTTTACGGTAGGCGCCGAATTTGATTTTCATTATTCATTCTCGGATATGCTCGAAGGAACAAAGGGCGGAATGCCACATGATGTTTTTTCGACGCTTTCGCTGGTGATCTCCTATCAAATCTCGGATGGTTTTCGTCGGTAAAAAATTTCCGTGAACACCTCCGCTACCAGCTTCCCAACGTTTCGAAATCATTATTCAGGGATCGGCGGAACTTCCGGAAGTTTTTCAACAAAATTTCGCCTCCCAATAAAGGGTGGTTTGATCGTCGGGAGCAAACTTCACCTCTTCATGAGCCGAAGTCGACTAATTTTTCATAAGCTACACCAAAGCGTTACCAAAAAAGGCACACTTAAATCCATTACAAAACCATGATAAATGGAGATGACAGCGAACTCGTTGCCCGAAGAACGGATGATAATGGGGAAAGTAGTGTCCATGGTGGTAGCGCCACCGGCTGCAATGGGTGACAGTTTTCCGAAGTATCTCACCATTAGTGGTGCGAAAAGCAATGTGATAATTTCGCGAAAAATATTAGCAAGCAATGCAATGGTACCTAATTCTATGCCTTTGTATTCGGTAATCAGAATACTCGAAAGCGAATAATAGCCAAATCCCGAGCCGACGGCCAAAAAATCGAAAACCGAACGTTCGGAAAAAAAACTGATAACGACTACACCCAGCCAGGTGCCGACAATGGTCATTAAAGGCAAAAACAACACACGAGAATGAATCCGGCGAAATTGCTGAATGGTGTCGGGTTGATGCCCCAAACTAAACCCCACCGAAAACATAAGCGCTGCCAAGACATAGAAACTGTAATCGTAGTCGAGCCACGAAGCCGGCAACACGCGGTAAACACCCAATAAAAGCCCCGCAGCAAAAAACGATAGTATAATCAGACTTCCTTTCATAAACTGCTGTGTTTTTTAATATTCTTCCACAACAACAAAGCACCGATAATACTTCCCAGAGTTGCAAAAACAGCGATCAGCAGCGCTTCAAGGCCCAACGCTGCAAAGTTTTTCACCACCTGCTCGTTCATGCCTACTTCCACGCCCAGCAAAAACAAAAGCAACCAGATAAGCGTTAGAATAATTCCATTTACAAAACGGAATTTCCATTTACGCAACAAATAACCGGCAAATACTCCGGCAAGCATAAAGAGCAGAACAAGAAACATCTTTTTTCGAAATTATTTTTTTGTTTTTTCGAATACAAAGATAAACTTTCGTTCCGGAATCCGGCATTTTTTCTTCGTTGTAAAAACAAAGATATTCTCTTGATCAATACATATATTGAAAATTTCGCTTCAATTATGTGCAAAATTTTGAGTAATTTTGCAGTGCGAAAGCTAAAAGGAAAATTTAAAGTATAAAATATATAATTCAAAAATAAGATGAGTAAAAAAGCATTATTAATGATTCTCGATGGTTGGGGAATGGGCAATCATTCCAGGGCCGATATTATCTACAACACGCCAACTCCTTACTGGGATACCTTGTTGGCAACCTATCCTCATTCGCAATTACTTGCTTCGGGCGAAGACGTTGGTTTACCTGACGGACAAATGGGAAACTCCGAAGTGGGTCACCTGAACATTGGGGCCGGACGAGTGGTCTATCAGGATTTGGTGAAAATCAATATCGCCTGCCGCGATAACAGCATTCTGCAAAACCCTGAAGTGGTAAGCGCTTTCAGCTATGCCCGCGACAACAAAAAGAAAATTCATTTCTTAGGGTTGGTTTCGGACGGCGGCGTGCACAGCTCACTCGATCATTTGCTTAAATTGGTTGACATTGCCAAAGATTACAATGCCGAAGCTTATGTACATGCATTTATGGACGGTCGCGACACCGACCCCAAAAGCGGAAAAGGTTTTATTGAACAACTCGATAACTATACAAAAGGGACAACCACAAAAGTTGCTTCCATCATAGGACGTTACTATGCCATGGACCGCGACAAACGCTGGGAACGCGTAAAAGAATCTTATGACCTGCTTGTACATGCCAAAGGTGCACCTTACAACAATGCCACCGAAGCCATGCAAGCTTCCTACGATGCCGGCGTTACCGACGAATTCGTAAAACCTATAGTAATGGTGGATGCCGCCGGAAACCCTTTGACAAAAATTGAAGCCGGCGATGTTGTAATTTTCTTCAACTACCGCAACGACCGCGCAAAAGAACTTACAATTGTACTTACACAGCAGAATATGCCTGAATTCAACATGCATACTTTGCCTTTGGAATACTACTGCATGACTCCATACGACTCAACTTTCAAAGGACTGCACGTAATGTTCGACAAGGACAATGTACAAAACACCCTTGGAGAATATGTTTCGAATCTTGGATTGAAACAATTGCGCATAGCCGAAACTGAAAAGTTCGCGCATGTTACCTTTTTCTTCTCCGGTGGTCGCGAAAGTGAATTTGATGGAGAAGAACGCATCCTCGTTCCGTCGCCTAAAGTGGCTACCTACGATTTGCAGCCCGAAATGAGTGCTTACGGCATTGCCGACAAACTGGTGGATGCTTTGAACACTCAGAAATTCGACTTCATTGCCCTGAATTTTGCTAATGGCGACATGGTGGGTCACACCGGCGTGCGCGAAGCCATTGTAAAAGCAGTTCAAACAGTGGACGAATGTATGGGAAAAGTAGTGGATGCTGCCAAAGCCAACGATTATGAGGTAATCATTATTGCCGACCACGGAAATGCTGATAACGCCGAAAATCCTGACGGATCGCCTAACACAGCCCACTCGCTGAACCCGGTTCCTTTCGTTTATGTTACCGAAAACAAAAACGCTAAAGTAGAAAACGGAATCCTGGCTGATGTAGCACCTTCGATCTGTACAATTTTAGGAATTGACAAAGCTCCCGAAATGACAGGTAAGAGTTTGATTCAACAATAATACAAGCATAGCTTTGTATTTAAAAAAGGCAGCATGAAAAGAATCATGTTGCCTTTTTAATATAATAATTTAGGTTTATTTCGCAAGTCGAAGTAATGCTTCGGCCTTTGCATTTTCAAATTTTTGCAACAAATCAGTCATAACTTCCTTAACCGTAGAAATGCGATCGGACAGGTACGCATTACTGCCGGCAAAAGCATAACCTTTATCCATTTTCCCTTTGTAAGCATTGTAAAGCGAAACGATAATACAATAAGGCACCTTTTTATAGTCGCAGGTATGTAGACAGTTGTAAGGGCAGGACTTGGGCTTTGTTAAGCCCTGCTTCACTCTTTCAAGGAACTTGCCCTGAAGCGCTCTTCCAGGCATTCCTACCGGACTTTGGATGATCTCAACATCGTTCTCTCCGGCTGTGATATATGAATTTTTGAACTTTATATCGGCATCGCATTCGTCGGTGGTTACAAAGCGGCTCGCAATCTGAACCCCTTTAGCTCCCAATTGCATTATTTCGTACATATTTTTACCGTCATAAATACCTCCGGCAGCCACAACAGGGATTTCCTGATTGTATTTCTCTTCGAAAACGGCCACTTCGCGCAGCACATCCGGAATCAGATTTTCTATTGAATAATCAGGGTCGGCAATCTGGTTCGTTTTAAATCCCAAATGTCCTCCGGCTTTAGGACCTTCCACTACGATTAAATCGGGTAAATAATCGTAATTCGTTTTCCACTTCTCACAAATAATTTTGGCAGCACGTGCCGACGAAACAATAGGAACTAATTTAGTAACACTTCCGGGCGTCAGGTATTTCGGTAAATCGAGCGGCAAACCAGCTCCGGCAAATATAATATCTGCCTTTTCGGCAATGGCCGTTTTCACCATATCGCTGAAATTCGTCAACGCCATCATAATGTTCACCCCTACAATGCCCGAGGTTTTTTCTTTTGTTTTACGAATTTCTTCTTTCAGACCCACAATACATGATTCCATGTAGGATCTTGCTTTTTCCCTGTAAATCAACCCTAATCCTGCACACGAGATCACTCCTACCCCACCTTCGTTCGCTACCGCCGAGGCAAGCCCCGACAAGGAAATGCCAACACCCATACCTCCTTGTATAACAGGAATACGAGCTGTCAGATTTCCGATTTTCAATCCATTCATAAATGATAATTTTTAATTGTTTGTTTTCATCTCCACCGAGTCAACCTCTATATTTATTTTAATCTTGCTCAAAGTTCCCCAAAAAAAACGCAGGAGCGAAATGTCAAAAAAATTTTTTTTGGACGTTCACTCCTGAAGTTAAATTCATTCAAGTTTGTATGCGTATTTCGAATAATTATCCGTAAATGATATTGCCGTTTTCATCTTTAAATTCCTCAAAACTCTTGTTATATTGCTCCATGGCCTTATAGCTCATCGACATACTGGAGAAACCTCCATCGTGATATAGGTTCTGCATGGTTACTTTTCGGGTCAGATCGCTGAACATGACCACACAATAATCGGCACAGTCGGCAGCAGTTGCATTTCCAATCGGCGACATACGTTCCGAAAAATCGAGCAACCCATCCATACCTTTCACGCCACTCCCCGCAGTTGTCACTGTAGGTGATTGCGAAATTGTGTTGATGCGCACATTGTGTTCACGTCCATAGATATAACCAAAACTACGTGCAATAGATTCGAGCATCGCTTTTGCGTCAGCCATATCGTTGTAACCAAAAACAGTGCGTTGCGCTGCCATATAAGTCAGGGCTACCACCGATCCACCTTCGTTGATGGCATTCATTTTTTTGGCTACCTGAAGCATTTTATGAAAGGAGATGGCTGAAATATCCAAAGTAGTGGTTAACATATCGTAATCCAAATCGTCGTAAGTTCTTTTTTTACGTACATTGGGAGACATCCCGATAGAGTGAAGGACAAAATCCACAGGGCCTCCAAGCGCTTCCATCGATTGAGAAAAAACCTGTTCGAGATCGGCAACACTTGTTGCGTCGGCCGGAATAAGTTTGGCGTTTAATTTTTCCGACAATTCATTGGTAGTTCCCATGCGTACCGCCAATGGCGTATTCGACAAAGTAATGATGGCGCCTTCTTCAACCACGCGTTCAGCCACTTTCCATGCTATCGACATATCGTTCAAAGCACCAAATACAATTCCTCTTTTCCCTTTTAATAAATTATTACCCATGATAAGTTTGATTAATATTGTTTTCCCTAATAACTCTTCCGATTACAAAAAAGTTCGGCAGGAACATGAATTCGGCACAAAGATACTAAATTTGTGCAATGTTTCGATGAATATAGTGCATGATGACCTAAGAAAATCATATTTTTTAACCCATCGATCTTGTATTATACCAAAAGGACTCCAATTCGATGACAAATTGTCACCAACATTATCCCGACCTATTCAAGCGATTATGTAAAATCGGGCATAAAAAAAACAACCTTTCCAACAACAAAGTCGGAAAGGCTGTAAGATATTGAACAGGCAGAAACGTTAGTTTACTCTGAATTTTTCGTTTCCTGTTTTCAAGAAATCAACAATTTGTTTGGCTGCGGCAATACCGGCATTTACATTGGCTTCCGAGGTTTGAGCTCCCATTTTCTTAGGAGTAGCAAAATAGCGGGTTGGGAATTTCGCCAACATCTCGGCATGATTATCAGGCATTACATCAGTCACGTACTTAACATCGGGACGTGACTCCATAAACTGAACCATATCAGCTTCATGAACTACCTCTTTGCGGGCTGTATTTACAAGTACCGCACCTTTGGGCAAGAGTTGAAGTAATTCGGCATTGATGGATTGTTTTGTTTCTTTTGTTGCGGGAATGTTGATAGAAATAATATCGCAACTCTGATACAACATTTTCACCGAACAAGTAGGATTAACGCCTTCAGCCTTGATATCCTCGTCGCGACAGAACATATCAAAGGCAAGAATATCCATTCCAAAACCTTTAGCAATACGGGCCACATTCCGGCCAACATTTCCATAGGCATGAATGCCGAGTTTTTTCCCTTTTAATTCGGTACCTGAAGTACCATTATAAAAATTACGAATGGCATAAATCAATAATCCGAAAACGAGTTCGGCCACCGCATTGGCATTTTGCCCCGGCGTGTTCATCACACAAACTCCGGCAGCTGTAGCAGCATCAAGATCAACATTGTCGTAACCAGCACCGGCACGCACCACTATTTTAAGTTGCTTTGCAGCTGCCATCACTTCAGCATCGATGATATCGCTGCGTATAATGATGGCGTCGACATCAACTACAGCATCGAGCAATTGTTGCTTTTCGGTGTATTTTTCGAGCAAAGCCAATTCGAAACCGGCTTCTTCAATTTCTTTACGGATACCGTCGACAGCCACTTTGGCAAACGGTTTATCAGTAGCAATAAGTACTTTCATAATATATATGTCTAAGATCAAAAGACAAAAGTCTAAGGACACATGACCTTAGACTTTCGACATTTGACAGATTAGTGTTGTTTTTCAAATTCGAGCATGCAATCCACAAGCGCCTGAACACTTTCGATAGGCATGGCATTATAAATAGAAGCGCGATAACCACCCACAGAACGGTGACCTTTAATCCCATCCATTCCGGCGGCAGTCGCAAATTTCAGGAAGTCGGCTTCCAGCTCTTTGTATTCAGGTTTCATTACAAAACAGATGTTCATGCGCGAACGGTCTTCTTTTGCAGCCGTTCCAATAAACATTTTGCTATTATCAATGGCATTGTAAAGTAATTCGGCTTTGGCAATGTTGCGTTTTTCCATTTCGGCCAGGCCGCCATTGGCTTTCAGCCAGCGCAATGTTTCCATAGCGCTATAGATAGGCAATACCGGAGGCGTATTGAACATTGAACCTTCAGCAATATGCGTTTTATAATTCAACATGGTAGGAATATAACGAGATACTTTAGCAAGTAATTCATCTTTTACAATCACGAAAGCCAATCCGGCAGGAGCTAGGTTTTTCTGTGCTCCACCATAAATAAGTCCGTATTTTGAAACATCCATAGGGCGTGAGAAAATATCGGAAGACATATCGGCAACCAAAGGCACCGGAGAATCGATATCTATCAGAATTTCAGTTCCGTAAATGGTATTGTTGGTGGTAATATGAAAATAATCGGCATCAGTTGGAATCACATAATCTTTTGGGATAAATGTGTAATTTGCATCTTTTGACGAAGCCACTTCAATTGTTTCACCAAATCCTTTGGCCTCTTTCATAGCTTTATTGGCCCAAACGCCTGTATTCAGATAAGCAGCTTTTTTCTCCAATAAATTGAAAGGAATCATGCAAAACTGCATGCTTGCTCCACCGCCTAAAAACAACACTGAATAACCTTCAGGGATATTTAATAATTCTTTGAAAAGATCTCTTGCTTCGGCAATAACAGCTTCAAAATCTTTCGAACGGTGGCTTATTTCGAGAATTGAAAGCGTTGAACCGTTGAAATCCAACACCGCCTGAGCCGTTTTTTCGATCACTTCACGTGGCAGGATAGATGGACCCGCACTAAAATTATGCTTTTTCATACAAAAAAATTATGTTTGTTTTGTTAGTTTTATCCCTCTGGAAAAAGAAAGCGCAAAAATACTGAAATTTTTACTTATTTCATTGCAAAAATGTGTTTTTATAATTTTTCAATACCATTTTTTTATAGTCATACAAACATAAATGCATATTTTGTATATTTATCCAGTCCTTTGGCACGCAAAATGAATATCTGAGTTATGAAACGACTTCCCCTTAGTTTCCCTTTGCGAATTCGTGAGAATATTTTTCTTAGCGTTGAGGGGCGACACCACAGCTTTGCCTGTTTGCTTTTCAAGTTCTTTTCGGGCATTTCGGGCTACTGAACCACCCTGATGTGCCACCTGAATATGTTCATCCATGGTTTCGGGTTGCTTTGCTTCCGATATTTCTTTTGTCGAAAGTTCAGCTAACATATTTAACACCAATTCTGTATTGGTCATATTATCGCGCAGATTTTCTTTTTTCAGATCTTTGAACTGACGATATTCTTTTGCTGTTTTATCAGCCCATGTTTTATAAATAATATCGGTTAATGTTGCAAAATGTACACCTTCTTCCAAGCCTCTTCGCTTCCACTCATCCGTCAAATCCTTACGAATTTCAATACTTTTCAGGCGCTGATTTATCCATACCCCAAACGATTGTATTGCAACAAAGCTCTGTCGATAGTTGGCTCCGGATCCTGCAATTCGTCGATTCTTTCTTTGGCTATTTGCGCCAACCACATCTTAACGGTTCAGCTTTCGGAGATGGAATAGATTGGATGAATCGGAAAAGCTGCTCGGTGTCAAGAGCATCAGTCATACGCATTTTTCCATCAGCCGCACGCATTTTCAAACCGTTACAATTTGTAACGGTTTCGTTTCCCTCTGCAAGCAATTTTTTTTTCAACACTCGCCAATAGACTTGTGGATTGGGTCTATCGGTAAGAACTTCCACAACATCCACAACAGAAAAATACCATTTCTCCTGTTCGTCGTCCCACACTGTGCGGACTAACTTCTCATCGAATAATTTGATTTCAGGCTTTTGTGTCATTTTCTCGTTTACTGTTTTTGCAATTACCATTTATCCTTTGGCTCCCCAACACATCCTCAGTTCATTTTCCTCTGATAATCCGTTTTATATCGTTCAACTTATTCAGCGCTTCAACTGGTGTTAAGTTATTAATATCGAGATTTTTTATTTCGTCGCGTATTTGTTCCAAAACAGGGTCGTCGAGCTGGAAGAAACTCAGCTGCATACCTTCACGGTGTTCGGCAATTTCGCCAATTGGTTTTGCAACACCTGTCTGACGATTCTCCGATTCCAGGTCCTTCAGAATTTGCTCCGAACGTTTCACAATGCTCTGTGGCATTCCGGCCATTTTGGCCACATGAATACCAAAACTGTGCTCGCTGCCACCTTTCACTAATTTACGCAGGAAAATAATTTTCTTATCCACTTCCTTCACCGACACATTGTAGTTTTTGATGCGATGAAATGACTTCTCCATCTCATTCAACTCATGATAGTGCGTTGCAAAAAGCGTTTTTGCCTTGCTTGCACCATGTTCGTGAATATATTCCACAATAGCCCAGGCAATAGAAATACCATCGTAAGTACTTGTTCCGCGCCCCAGCTCATCGAAAAGAATCAGGCTCCGATTCGAGAGATTATTCAAAATACTCGCCGCCTCGTTCATTTCCACCATAAAAGTAGATTCGCCCTGTGAAATGTTATCGCTCGCGCCTACACGGGTGAAAATTTTATCCACAACACCAATACGTGCACTTTCCACCGGAACAAAGCAGCCGATCTGCGCCATGAGCGTAATCAGCGCCGTTTGACGCAGCAAAGCCGACTTACCTGCCATGTTCGGACCGGTAATAATGATGATTTGTTGTGTTTCACTGTCCAGGTACACGTCGTTGGCAATGTATTTCTCTCCAATTGGTAATTGTTTTTCAATCACCGGGTGACGCCCCTGCTTGATATCCAAAATATCATTATCCAATACTTCCGGACGCACATATTTATTTTCGGCAGAGACTTTAGTGAACGACAGCAGACAATCGAGTTGTGCAATCAGGTTCGAATTCAACTGAATAGCCGTTATATATTCACTCAAAGCAATGACCAACTCGCCAAACAAGCGGGTTTCGATGGCAAGAATTTTCTCCTCGGCACCCAGAATTTTTTCCTCGTATTCTTTCAGTTCCTGCGTAATGTAGCGTTCAGCATTGACCAGCGTTTGTTTTCGAATCCATGTTTCGGGCACTTTGTCCTTGTGCGCATTACGTACTTCAATATAATAACCAAATACATTATTAAAGTGAATTTTCAAACTTGGAATGCCCGTAGCTTCACTCTCACGTTCCTGAATACGTTGCAGAAATTCTTTGCCCGAATGCGCCAACATGCGCAGCTCATCCAAATCGGCATCAATACCATGACGAATAATTCCACCTTTATTGATCAGGTTTGGCGGATCGTTATTGACTTCTTTTTCAATTTTTTCAGAAATAATGTGGCAGGCATTCAGCTGGTCGGCAATTTTTTGCAAAGTCACGTTGTCAGTTTCGGTACAGGCCGCCTTTATCGGTTCAATGGCTTTGAGCGCCACCTTAAGCTGCACCACTTCGCGCGGATTGATGCGACCTACAGCTACTTTTGAAATGATTCGTTCCAAATCGCCAATCAGCGCTATATTTTGCTCCAACAATTCTTTTAATTCCGGATTTTTGAAGAAAAATTCCACCACGCTCAAACGTTCATTGATAGGTTTTACATCTTTCAGCGGAAAAGCAATCCAACGTTTGAGCAAACGAGCGCCCATAGGACTAATTGTTTTATCCAACACATCCACAAGAGTACGCGCGCCTTCGTTCATCGAACCATAAAGTTCAAGGTTACGAACCGTAAAGCGGTCGAGCCACACATACCTATCTTCTTCAATACGCGACAATTGTGTGATATGTCCGGTTTGTTGATGATGGGTCAAATCCAAATAATGAAGGATAGAGCCTGCGGCAACAATACCATTGGGCAAATTGTCCACCCCAAAACCTTTCAGGTTTTTGGTTTCGAAATGTTTGAGCAGGCGCTCGTTTGCTGTATCCGGCGTATAAGCCCAATCTTCGAGTGCATATGTAAAAAACTTAGTACCGAACTCGGCTTCAAAATCTTTGCGTTTGGAACGGTCAAAAAGCACCTCTTTCGGGCTGAAACTGTTCAGCAATTTATCAATATATTCAACCGTACCTTCGCCTACCAAAAATTCGCCAGTCGAAATATCCAAAAATGATACACCCACGCGGGTTTTGTTCATATAAACGCTGGCCAGAAAGTTGTTCTCCTTGTGATTCAACGTAGTATCGCTATACGAAACACCCGGAGTTACTAATTCTGTCACACCACGTTTTACCAGTTTCTTGGTAAGTTTAGGATCTTCGAGCTGATCACAAATGGCTACACGCTTTCCGGCTCGCACCAGTTTAGGCAGATAAGTGTCGAGCGCATGATGTGGAAAACCGGCCAGTTCAACCGTTTTGGCAGAACCATTAGCGCGTCGTGTCAGTGTAATCCCCAAAATTTCCGATGCTTCTATTGCATCGGTCGAGAAAGTTTCGTAGAAATCGCCACAACGGAACAACAATATTGCATCAGGATGTTGCGCCTTGATTTCGAAAAATTGTTTCATCAACGGGGTTTCTACTATTTCGTTAGCCATTTACAATTATATTTGAAAATTTGAGAATTTGAGTGTTTGAAAAAAAGTCATCTAAACTTTTCGGTTTTCAAACCATCAAATTATTTATTGCCTCAGTCATTTGGGACCAAGCATATTTTAATTTTTCAGTTTTTATGTTTTCGATAAATTCGTCAGCACGTTTATTTTCATAAAAATCGACGAGTGCATCCGCTATTTGTTCAGGGTCAACATCAACCACATATCCCACTTTGCCATGAGGAACAATTTCGGCCAAACCACCTACATTGGTTACGAGCATAGGTTTCTCAAAATGATAAGCAATCTGACTTACACCACTTTGCGTTGCCATACGATAAGGCTGAGCCACAATATCGGCAACACTAAAATAATTGCGCACTTCGCTATCGGGAATAAAAACCGTACGTAGTTCAACAAAATTCCCGAGCTTTAGTTTAGCTATCTGGCTCAGATAGGGCTCAGGATTTTCATAAAACTCACCAGCTACGATCAACTTCAGCGGGAACTTTCGCAACCTTTTATCGGCAAATGCTTCGAGCAATAAATCGAGACCTTTATACTGACGAATGAAACCAAAAAAAAGGATATAGGCATTCTGATCGTGCAAACCAAGTTTTATAGCAGCATCTTTTTTATCAAGCAAAGCACCGTAATGGTCGTAAATAGGGTGTGGAGAAACAATTTTAGGTTTTGAAAACGCATCAAAATGTTTAACATCCTCAATCACCGAATCGGCCATGGCCACAAAACCGTCCATAGCATTTACAAAGTATTTTGGAAATAATTTATCCAGAATGGATGGTTCGTGCGGAATCATATTGTGAATCAAGGCTATTATTTTTGTTTTGGGCGAACGTGCCAACCGTGCAATAGTTCCAAAACATGGCGCCATAAAAGCCATCCAATAACAGAAAATTACTTTATCAGCATTCAGTTTCTTTATCTTTCTTCCGGTACTCAGCCACGACAGAGGGTTCACGGAGTTGATTGTACGATTGATTTTTAAGTCGACAGGTGCATTTTCGCTCGAGAACTGGGTCTTTCCGGGAAATAAAAAAGAAGGATATTGTAGAGAGAATGTAAAAATTTCAACTTCGTGGCCCTGTTTGCTGTACTCACGGGCCAATCGCTCATTGAATGCCGCCAAACCACCGCGAAAAGGATATGTTGTTCCTACTATTATGATTTTCATAGACTTTTATCGTTAATCAGTTCATTTAAATCTTCCCAATTTAGACCATTCGGCTGAATCTTTTTGCAAATGTACGAAATTATTCATTTGTGGTTCAATCTTGCTTTCCGAATTTATTTTTGTTCTATTCCTGTTTCATTACACAACTTAAAATATTTTTCACACCTGACTTTTTCAATTTTTTTAAAAAAAACAATACAAGTTGGTTGACGGGCTTAAGCGACGCACAAGGGTTACTGACTGACCAGATCAAAAAAAAAGATGACAAATAAAATAAAGCCCGAAACCATCATCATTCAAAAAATCGCACTCATATTTGGAGCAGGAGAATAAAAAATAAACTTATTTTCAAATTTTTGCATAAATAATTTTATTAGTCGATGAAAAATCATTTAATTTGTAGTCTGAAAAAACTGAACAAATAAACATTATATCACAATGAATAACTTATTGAAAAACCTGGGTCCGATTTTAATATTGGTCGGTGTGGTAGTTTTAGCTATCTACTTTTTTACCGAGTCAAACTCAAACAATTATCTCATATCTGCCGGAGTCTTAATGGTTCTTGGATTTATTGCCCATATTTTTCTCAATAAAAGGATCAAGTAGTATTTCTTTCTGAAATAAACATAAAGCCGGTACTTCATTGTACCGGCTTTATGTTTATGTTTTCATTTCGAATCATCAAAACAGCGTCAACTGACCGTTAATATCATCAATGATCCGGTTTGGATCGACGATTTCATCCGGCAAGACAGAATCATTTTCACCGGGGGCAACTGTCGCCTTTTCCTTGGTGTTTTTTTCTGATTTTTCGGTTGTTTCTACTTCATTTCGCTCCACTGAATTTGCTTCGTTGATTGCTTCGTCGTCCGAAGAGTTTTCATTTTGAGGAGAATCGTTGTCCGGGTCGTTTGGATTTTCGGCTTCGACAGGAGCAAAACGCAAAGGTTCAAGTTCGTTGATGGATTCAACTTCAAAAGTTGTCAGTCGTTTCCCCCTTGCTTTAAAGCTTTTAACACCGATAAATTCCTCTGCATCCACAATCAATGCCTCACGATAAGCATCGTTTCCACCAAACACCACTTCGAAACGCGGAAATTCAACATCAGACATCAACATTAAGCGCGACTCAGTGTTTTCGCCCAGGAAGCTTTGAATTTTTGGAGAAACCTCTAACTGAAAACGCTTCAGGTAATAAAAATGCTGATCAGCATCAAAAAGAGCCACCGACCAAACTTTATTGGCATCAAATTTTTCGATATATAGAATGTCCTTTGTAAAATGATTACTTAAATCGAAGCTCGTAGTCCGGTACTCACCTGCCGTAGAAACCACCAAAATCAGATCCTCGCTCAGGAACTCACCAAGGTATTCACCCCGGTTATCGTAATTCAGGCGCAACACATCCCTGTCGAACCAAACCTGACGACCACCCAACGTAGAACCACCTTTTTGTTTTAAAGCTATTTTATGAACATCGTTTTTAGTGAGAATATTACCCATCGATTGACGACCTTTAATGGCTATATCGCTAAAATCTTTTTCGAACACTAATTTATTTAGCCGTGGCTTAGGCTTCAAAGTAACACGTATCACTTCGGCTTCAGCGTTTGGATTCGATGTAAAATAAATCACCTTCGAGCCAGCTGTTCCCTGAGTAATATCATATTCTTTATCGCGTGTAATTCCCGTCACTGCAAAGCGTTTAATGTAATACGGCCCGGATTTCCCATCCCTGTAAACAGTATTGTAAATCGTTCTTTTGTCGTTCTTTTTGAAAACCGTCAGATACAAAATATTTTTTCCTACAAACAGCTTATCTACTACTTTAACTATCTTATACCTACCATCTTTAAAGAAAATAATTATTTCGTCAATATCGGAACAATTGCACACAAATTCGTCTTTTTTCAGCGATGTGCCAATGAATCCTTCTTCGTAGTTGACATACAACTTTTCATTGGCTTCCACTACTTTGGAGGCCACAATTGTTTCAAAATTACGAATCTCGGTACGCCTCGGATAATCCTTGCCGTATTTATTTTTCAGACCTTCGTACCACGAAATCGTATAGTCAATCAGGTGAACAAGGTTATCATCAATTTCATCAATTTTTTTCTGGATAGAAATCAATGTATCATTGGCTTTGTCGGTATCGAATTTTGTGATACGCATCATCTTGATTTCGAGCAGCTTCAGAAAATCTTCGCGGACAATTTCGCGTATAAAATCTTTTTTAAACGGTTCTAAGCGCCCGTCGATATGTGCAATCACCTCATCCTGCGAAGTACTTTCTTCAAAACCTTTGTCTTTGTAAATACGATTTTCGATAAAAATCTTTTCTAGCGAAGTAAAGAACAACTGCTCCTGCAGCTCCCCTTTCTGAATTTCGAGTTCGGCCTGAAGCAGGTCCTTTGTATGGTCACAACTGATACGTAACATCTCGCTCACCCCACAGAAACGAGGCTTATTGTCGTGAATAACACAACAGTTGGGCGAAATACTCAACTCACAATCGGTAAAAGCATAAAGCGCATCGATTGTTTTGTCGGACGAAGAGCCGGGCAGCAAATGAACAAGAATTTCGACATTAGCCGAAGTATTGTCGTCCACTTTTCGGATTTTTATTTTCCCTTTATCGCTTGCTTTTACGATAGAATCGATGAGCTTCGAAGTATTGCTGCCATACGGAATTTCAGTAATTGCCAGGGTTTTATTGTCCAACTTTTCTATTTTCGAACGGATTTTAACTGACCCGCCTCTCTCACCATCATTGTATTTAGCAACATCAATAGATCCACCGGTCTGAAAGTCAGGGTACAGCACAAAATCCTCATCGCGCAAATGAGCAATACAGGCATCGAGCAATTCGTTGAAATTATGAGGCAGAATTTTGGAGTTTAATCCAACGGCAATCCCTTCAACACCTTGTGCCAACAATAAAGGAAACTTAATGGGCAACGAAACCGGTTCTTTGTTTCTACCATCGTACGATGCTTTCCATTCTGTAGTTTTGGGATTAAAAACAGTTTCGAGGGCAAATTTAGACAAGCGCGCTTCGATATAGCGAGGGGCGGCAGCGCCATCGCCGGTGAGAATATTCCCCCAGTTCCCCTGACAATCGATCAACAAATCCTTTTGTCCCAGCTGTACCAGGGCATCACCAATAGAGGCATCGCCATGCGGATGAAACTGCATGGTATGTCCGACGATATTTGCCACTTTATTGTAACGACCATCATCCAAACGCCTCATGGAATGAAGAATACGACGTTGAACAGGTTTAAGTCCATCATAAATATCAGGCACAGCCCGTTCAAGAATTACATACGAAGCATAATCCAAAAACCAGTTTTGGTACATGCCCGAGAGATGGTGTTTGATCGCATCGTCGGTTATTTTAGGTACTTTGTAACGCGAATGGGCATCTGAGGGAGCAACTTCGATCGAAGCATCAGCGCCCTCTACTTCTTCCGGTTCGTTTTCGTTATCAATTATTTCGTCAGTACTCATGTATAAGTTACAAGATATTAGTTACAAGTTACAAGAATTTGGCATTGGGCTATCGACGCATCGAAAATACTGTAAATTAGATTCTCTAAATCTGCCTGTTTCAATAGCATTTTTCCAATTCAATCCACAAAAATACAAAAAAAATAGTAACTTTGCAGCTCTTTTATCATGACATTTATAATCATAATTAGTCATTTCTTATTTCTCACAACTCGTAACTCGTAACTAAATATTATGGCTTCTCAAGAAGATGTTTTTAAAAAACTGATTGCACACTGCAAGGAATACGGATTCGTTTTTCCTTCGAGCGAAATTTACGACGGACTTGGCGCCGTGTACGACTATGGTCAGAATGGTGTTGAACTGAAAAACAACATCAAAAAATACTGGTGGGACAGCATGGTATTGCTTCACGAAAACATCGTGGGCATCGATGCTGCTATCTTTATGCACCCCACCACCTGGAAAGCTTCGGGACACGTTGATGCTTTCAATGACCCGTTGATCGACAACAAAGACAGCAAAAAACGCTATCGTGCCGACGTGCTGATTGAAGACCTACTGGCCAAATACGATGATAAAATCAACAAGGAAGTTGAAAAAGCAGCCAAACGCTTCGGCGAAAGTTTCGATGCAGAAATGTTCAAGCAAACCAACGAACGCGTAAAGGAAAACCAGGCCAAACGCGACGAAATACACGCCCGCTTCGTAAAAGCGTTGAACGACAGTGACCTTGCAGGTTTAAAAGCCATCATCGAAGACTACGAAGTGGTTTGTCCGATCAGCGGAACACGCAACTGGACTGATGTTCGTCAGTTCAACCTTATGTTCTCCACCGAAATGGGCTCGACCGCCGATGGCGCACTTAAAATATATCTACGTCCCGAAACGGCTCAGGGAATTTTTGTGAACTACCTGAACGTTCAGAAAACCGGACGCATGAAAATTCCGTTTGGCATTGCTCAAATTGGCAAAGCTTTCCGTAACGAGATTGTAGCCCGTCAGTTCATTTTCCGCATGCGCGAATTTGAACAAATGGAAATGCAGTTTTTTGTAAAACCGGGAGAAGAACTTAAATGGTTCGAGTACTGGAAACAATACCGATTGAAATGGCACAAAGCACTCGGCCTTGGTGATCATAAATACCGTTTCCACGACCACGACAAGCTGGCACACTACGCCAATGCTGCTACCGATATCGAATTCGAATTGCCATTCGGATTTAAGGAAATTGAAGGTATACATTCGCGTACCGATTTCGACCTGAGCAGTCACGAAAAATTTTCGGGAAAAAACATCAAATATTTCGATCCTGAAATCAATCAGTCCTACACTCCGTTCGTTATCGAAACATCTATTGGTTTGGACCGTACGTTCCTTTCCATCATGGCTTCGTCGTACAACGAAGAAACGCTCGAAAATGGCGAAACCCGCGTTGTGCTCGCTTTACCTCCTGTATTAGCTCCGGTGAAAGCCTGCATTATGCCTTTGGTGAAGAAAGATGGCCTGCCAGAGAAAGCTCGTGAAATTATCAACGAACTGAAATTTGACTTCAAATGTGCTTATGACGAAAAAGATTCGATAGGTAAACGCTACCGCCGCCAGGATGCCATCGGAACTCCTTTCTGTGTAACTGTAGATCATCAAACAATTGAAGACAACACTGTAACTATCAGATACCGCGACTCTATGTTGCAGGAACGTGTTGCTATTACCGACCTGAACAAGATTATCGGCGATTTGGTAAACATGAAAAACTTGTTTAAGAAGATTGTAGAATAAAATATAATAAGTGGCAGAAAACCGACTGCCTTTACACAGTTAGTTTTCTGCCACTTATTCAATATCACAGTCTAAATGAATTTCACCTCAATAGAATTCGCGATATTTTTACCCTTTGTATTTCTACTTTATTGGCTGGTCACTAAAGGGAATTACAAACTTCAAAACATTCTATTGATCGTTTCCAGTTACTTCTTTTATGGATGCTGGGATTGGCGTTTTTTGTTCCTCCTCATTTTTTCTACCTGCCTTGATTTCGTAACAGGTATCCAAATAGAGAAAGCTCAAACCACCAGTGCAAGAAAATCCTGGCTTTGGTTGAGTGTTTGTATCAACCTCGGATTTCTCGGCGTTTTTAAGTACTTTAACTTCTTCACCGATACCTTTGCTAATGCACTTGCGTTGTTGGGATTGCAGGTAAACACATGGTCGTTGAATGTTATTTTGCCAGTAGGTATTTCGTTCTACACTTTTCACGGACTGTCCTACGTTTTCGATATTTATAATAAGAAAATAAAGCCAGAACGAAATTTTATAAGCTATTCCGTTTTTGTTTCTTTCTTTCCGCTGCTGGTGGCAGGTCCCATCGAGAGAGCTACACACCTGCTCCCTCAGATTGCCAAGAAAAGAGAATTTAATTACGCTAAGGCAGTAGATGGCATGCGCCAACTATTATGGGGTCTGTTTAAAAAAATGGTCATCGCCGATAATTGCGCCGAAATTGTTGATCATATTTTCAACACTTACCAAAGTCAAAATGGCGTAGTGCTTTTATTGGGAGCTGTTTTCTTTGCATTTCAGATTTATGCCGATTTCTCGGGTTATTCCGACATTGCCATCGGCACAGCCCGACTGTTCGGCATCGATTTGTTGCGAAATTTTGCTTTCCCCTATTTTTCAAGAGACATTGCTGAATTTTGGAGACGTTGGCACATCTCACTAACCTCATGGCTTAGAGATTACATTTATATCCCTATGGGTGGAAGTAGAGGTTCAAAGCTTCTGGTTATTCGCAACACAATTGTCATTTTCCTCATCAGTGGGTTATGGCATGGTGCCAACTGGACTTTTCTTGCGTGGGGCGGATATCATGCTTTATTGTTTTTACCCCTGATTATTCTGAACAAAAACCGAAAAAACATAGATATAGTCGCTAAAAACAAATCATTACCAAATTTGCAAGAATTTTTGGGAATGTTATTTACTTTTTTCCTTGTTGTTATCGGCTGGATATTTTTTCGGGCTGAAACTATTTCTCAGGCTACCGAGTATATTTCACGCATTTTCAGCTTCAGTCCTGATGATTTCATCAACACATCGCTCACTGGCCTCATGGGAGGTTTGTCCGGCTTCACTTTGCTTTTTGCAATACTACCCATCCTATTACTTCTATTTATGGAATGGATACATCGTAATAAAGCACATGGTTTGGAAATCACAGGCAGAAACGGAAGATGGATCGTTTATATCACTTTGTGTGTTCTGATTTACATCGGCAAAGGTGGATCTTCCGCATTTATATATTTTCAGTTTTAAGGTATGAAAAAGTTCCTTCTTTACTCCGTAAGTTTTGCAGCGATGATTGTTGTTGTATTTTCAGTCATTACATTTGTTACAGATAGAGGCCTCCAACAATCAGAATTCGGAAATCTTAAAGAATGGAGAGATATTTTCGAGGGCAACATAAATGCGGATATTATAGTTCAGGGAAGTTCGAGGGCATGGGTTCAATATGATACTCGAATTCTCGACTCAGTGCTAAATGCCAATTCGTATAATATGGGAATGGATGGAAGTCCTTTTGATGTTCAGTACCTTAAATACAAAATGTATGTTCTTCACAATAAAACACCAAAAGTCATAATTCAGAATGTGGATTGGGATTTAATGGATAAAAACGTTCCTGTTTTTCAAAAATATCAGTTTCTTCCGTTTATGAGTGATCCTATTTTCGGAGCTGAACTTCTAAAAAATAATTACATATCCAAATCGGATGTTTATCTCCCTTTTCTAAAATATACAGGAGAACCCAAAGCCATCCAAGTGGGATTTTCGGAATTTTTCGGCCTGCAACATTTTGCCTCTTCTAAGTATAAAGGATTTCATGCCAACGAAGCTGAATGGAATCCGCATGACTTTTTCATGAGGAAACAAATGGGAGAAATAGGATGGAAGATGAATCCGGAACTGGAGAGAATGTTCCATGAATTTTTATCTGATTGTAAAAGTAGAAATATTAAGGTGATATTGGTATTTGCACCCTGTTACCACGAATTTACCAAGACAATGTCCAATTATAATGAATTGAAAGTATATTACGCCAGTTTTTCAAAACAATATAACATTACATGTCTTGATTATACACTGGATACCCTTTCCTACAATACAAGATATTTCTATAATGCAACTCATCTTAACAAAAGAGGAGCTGAAGCTTTTACACTTAAACTATCCGATCAATTAAAGAAAATACAAGTTATCAGAAAAGAATAACCTGTATATTCCATTTCATCGTATAAAAATAATTTAAGCTATAGATGCATCATCTCAACTGTTTTTTTCATCAGTAAAAATAAAAACAAGATGAAATCTCAACACTTACTCTTCGGTATACTGCTGACGGTCATTCATTTCCCCGGATGTAACTCTATTAATGTTCCGGATCAGGACGTTGACACCATCGAAATTGGCTTGAACGAATTATATTACAGTAGAACTTACAATTTCAGTATCGAATTGGATTCTGTGTTGCATGATTCAAGATGCCCCGAGGATGTAATTTGTATCTGGGCCGGAAATGCACAAGGCAGATTCAATATCATTGCCGAAGGCCGGTTTCGCCATCAAATTATATTAAATACTACCTTGCCAATGCAACAGGACACAACCCTACATGGAATGAACTATAAACTGATGAGTCTTAGCCCTGAACCCAACACAAAAAAGCCAATAGATTATACAAAATACAAAGCAAAACTTTTGATAACTAAAAAATAAGCAAAGCGCATACAATCGGATTTTATTCCAATCTTAACCTCACACCCGCCATAAAATTTCTGCCCGGCTGTGTAAGTCCGCCAAAATCGGCATACTGCACATCGCCAATATTATTCAGATCCAAATAAAGATCATAGTTGGCTTTGGACCATTGCAGCCTTACGTCCGCCATAAAATAGGGTGCATACTTTGTTTTTTCTCCTGTTTTGAAATCTGTATAATCGCCAGCGCGGTCGATGTAAGACAGCTTCCACGAAGCTGATAGTAATTTACATACGCTGTGATCTGCATCAAACACCAGCTTGTGCCTCAAATAATCTAAAGCATATTTCGAATCGTAACTACCGGCACTTTTATCCATTGTGAGAAATGCGTAGGAAAATGCAATCTTTTTAATAAATGACGTATTAAATCGATATTCAGATGAAAAATCCAACCCTAAAGCATTGACTTCGGTCAAATTTCGGCTCTCCCATTTAGTGGAATCAGGCTCTTTCACCCAGTCAATTACATTTCCGCCCATCCGGTAAAACAACGCACCGGAGAGCTTCAGGTTTTTGTTTTCGAACTTAGTACCCAATTCTATTGTTTTAGCACTTTCGGGCTGTAAATCCGGATTGGCGATTTGAGTTGCGCTTTTATAATACAAATCGGTAAAAGTAGGTAACCGGAGTGCAGAATTGGCCAAAAAAAACAACTTGAAATTGTCGGTAAAATGGTAAGCAATTTCAAAACCACCCGCTGTGAAGTTTCCAAACTGAGATGAAAATGTATGGGAAAAACCAGCCGACAAAAACAGACTTTGAACACTTAAAGCATAATCAGCAAAGAAGCCGGGCAAAAACCGTTGTGATGCATTTGTAAAAAACACATCCTTGTCAAATTTATTTTGAACCGCTTCATGAAGTTTAGTTCCCAGCACATTACTGTAAATATGCTCATTTCTCAGATCGGTTCCAAGTTTAATGTTTCCATATTTTGTTGAGAACGCAAGTATTGCCTTTGCACCCTTCACATCTGTCAAATGGTAATTGTGCCCGGTGTACCAACTTGCGGCATTCTCCATATCCCGGAAAAGCTCGAACCTATCGTAATGCCAACGGGAATACAACTGTGCTGTAAGATTGACCTTAGCACTTATATTTTGCTTCCAATCCAGCGCTCCATAAATGGTTTCGGTATGGTCGAATTGGTTTGGGTAGGCAAGAGAATAAAAGCCATTGGCTCCATAGGATTTTTCCTGATAAGCCAGTTGAAGTCCGAATTTACCAACCGACTTTGTATTTAAAATACTCTGTGAGAATATGTTTTTTATATCAAAATCGGTATTATGCATATAGCCATCACTGCTTTTGCGCGTTACCGAGAAAAAACTCTGTATTTGACCGTTTCCTATACCTGCCGAAAGATTTTGTATGAAACTATTGTAGCTTCCTCCTGCCGTCTGAACACTGATTGTACTGGTTTCCTTCTTTTCGGTGACAATATTAACCGCTCCGCTAAAAGCATTAGGACCATAAATACGCGCCACCGACCCCTGAAGTAATTCCACACGGACAACATCGGACAATTCCACAGGAACATCAAGGTTATAATGCCCGGTTTGTGGATCGGTAATGTTCACTCCGTTCAGCAACACCAGCACCTGATCGAACGAACCGCCACGAATACTAATATCCGATTGCGTACCACCTACACCACGTTGGCGAATATCGATGCCCGCCACCGACTCCAGCAAATCATCAATATTTTGTATAGGCATTCGCTTTATGGCTTCCCGTTCCACTACCGTTACCACCCGTCCGGCACCTGAGTAAATCTGATTGCGACGGGCATTGACATCTACCTCTGATAACGTAACAGATAAAGAGTCGGGTGCAGACTGACTTAGTACATTTTGAGCACAAAGCAAAAACGCTAAAAAAATAATAAAAACTACTTTTTTCATTCTGTTTAAAATAAAAACGGTTGAAACAGGCAATTACCCATTTCAACCGTTGATGATTGATTGTATATGTATCCTAAACAACGCGCAGGAGCGTTGTTTGCTATTTGATTCACTAAAATATTTCCGGCTTGCAGTTGCGCGGGGTCGTTGTACAACAGTTCGGCATCTTCGGCATCTTCAGCGCCATTGGTAATAGTAGTGGCTTTTAAATCAGCAATGTAACGGTTGCTTTTTTGCGCAGACTTATCACTTACCGAAACCGACAAAACACCAATACTCACCACAAGCGATAAACTGGCAAATACAGCATAAGCAGCACGACTCCAGCGACGGAATCGGGCGATACGCGGTTTGCAATGTATTTGTTTGTTCATCATATTGTTCGAATTCCGGCTCAAAGCCATTAAAACTATACAGAGAAGGGAGCTTTTTGAATTGCCCCCTTACTTATTTCAAATTAATCTTCATCGGTTGGGAAACTCAATCGGTTCAGTTTTCCAACCCACACATCTTTATATACTTTCGATGCACGTGGATTTATTCCACCGATCAAATAAATGAGATGATCGCTATAACCTTTGGAAGAATGGTCAACAACCACATTCAACACCGACTGATATGCTCTTGGTGCGTAATTTACGTAAGTAGTATCACCGGAAGTCGAGATATTCATCTGACGAAGTCGGTTATACAAGGTGTCGGGTACGCTCCAGCTCAGCCCCTCATCAATGGATTCCATATAGGAACTATCAACAACTGCACCATTGTCATCTACTCCGCCGTAGAGCAACAATTTATCATCGTAAGATATAATCGTTGCTCCCGAGAGCGAACCTAAAGTAGTGTTTTCGGTACTGAAATCCACCCAGTAGCTACCATTTTCAGTACTCCAGATATTGTTAAGCAATTTCCCTTCTGCTGTATAACCACCTGCAATTAAAGCTTTTGGTTTCTTTGTGCGTGAAGTAAACGAAAGTGCAGAAAAATCGCCGATTGGGAAATTAACTGGTATCTGTCCGTAAACAACCCATGTTTTCCCATCAACCGAATTGGCAAAACGATAAGTATTGTCCACTTCCGATTTCATTATCGACCAAAGTTTGCCATTTAGTTCGAATAAGAAGTTTTCAAATTTATAATTAGTATCCGAAATGTCTCCATTTTCGCCTGTCCATACATAGCCATCGGTCGAAGTGTATATTTTATCATCATCGTTGAGCACGTACAACTTCCCATCGAATTCAGTAATTCCTCTTATCGAACTATTTAAAGGCAGGTTATTCAGAACGGTAGTTTTATCTGTCCATACTGCGCCATCGGTCGAAGTGTACAAATAGTTTCGAACGGAGGTGCCCACATAGAGAAAAAATGTTTTGTTGAAATAAACCGCTTTCTGCAAACTTCCCGAATGGGAGTAAATTTCATCCGTTACTTTGTTCCATTGATATAATTCAGGCTCTACTTGGTGTACATTCACTTTTATAGGATAAACTTTATACACTTGTCCATCGGCTGCATAATTTTTGATTTTCGCTACTCTTTCAAAATTGAGTGTATCTGTTCCGGAAAGGGCGATAGAATCACTGATAGTGCCCAACCCCAAAGTATCGGTAAGATAAACATAAGCTCCTGAAGTACTGTAAAAACTAAAAGTCGGGACAACTTCTGTGATATCGGTAAGATAAGGAAGCGAGTCGAGGTTAACAATGATAGAATCATTCAGTTGCGCATCCCATTCTAATGTAAAAACAGCATCTTCCAACCCCACAACAGAATCATTTTCGGCAAAAGTGAGCGACACAAAAGATGGATTCGATGAAGCCACAGTAGCATCAGTTTCCAACCAATTACAGGATGAAAATGAAACAATTATTATTATTGGTAAAACTAATTTGAAAGGGTTAAGTTTCATGAGCTGTTGTTTATTTTTTTGAACGGGCAAAGTTAAAAACATTTTATGGCTTAACTATCCTGAATACTAAGATTTATTGTTTTTTAAAATTAAAAACGACATATTTGCAGAAATACTTTTATTGTTCCCCGATTTTAGAGCTAAAAGTACTATACCGGGATTTTAAATGCAATGCATCAATCCAACTCTACTACTACCGGACAATGATCGGAATGCACTGCATCGGCTAAAATAGCAGCCGACTTCAATCGCTTGCGGAGCGGTTCGCTCACCCAATGATAATCGATGCGCCAACCGGCATTCCGGAAACGTGCTCCTCCACGGTAGCTCCACCAACTGTATTTTTCGGCGCTTTGGTCGAAAACCCTGAACGAATCCACCATACCTGTAGCTTCGTACCTGTCGAGCCATTCACGTTCTTCGGGCAAAAAACCCGAAACACCATTCTGACGTTCGGGATGATTGATATCAATTGGTTTATGACAAATATTATAATCACCACAAACTACAAGGTTCGGACGTGTTTTACGTACTTCTTCAATAAATGGCAAAAAGGCTTCTAAGAAATCCATTTTGAAAGCCTGACGCTCCTCGCCCGACGAACCCGAAGGAATATAAACACTTATGACAGATAAATCACCAAAGTCGGCACGAATCACGCGACCTTCAGCATCATAGCGTGGATGATTCATCCCCACCACCACATTATCGGGCGCTTTTTTAGTGAGAATTGCCACGCCGCTGTACCCTTTTTTTTGAGCCGAATGAAGGTAGGAAGTATAACCCAATTCTGCAAAAATCATGGTGTCAACCTGATCGGGCTGCGCTTTTGTTTCCTGAAAACATATAATATCAGGATTCTCGGACTGCAACCATTCAGTGAAATTTTTTGAAAGCGCGGCACGAATGCCGTTTACATTGTACGATATTATTTTCATGGGATGATAATTATTTTTTTAAGGGTTGTCTGGAACTCATCTGGCTTAAAACAGCAAAGGTTTCAGGCCTGAAGTTTTTCCATAAACAAACATCGCTACTGAAGAATTTGTTCCCGCTCAGGAATTTGCTTTTTTTACCTTTTTATAAAGTTCGGAAGCAAATACAAAATCATTCAAATCCTGATTATCGACATGGAAAATATCTTCTTTGGAACCTTCCCACGCTTTCACTCCTTTATTAATGAAGAAAATCTTTTCACCTATTTCCATTACCGAATTCATATCGTGGGAGTTGATAATTGTAGTAATATCAAATTCCACGGTAATTTCGTGAATCAGCTGATCAATAATCAGGGAGGTTTTAGGATCGAGCCCAGAGTTCGGCTCATCACAAAACAAATATTTAGGCTGCAGGGCAATGGCACGGGCAATGGCCACACGTTTTTGCATACCACCACTGATTTCGGAAGGTGGCAACTTAAATGATTTTTCTTCCAGATTCACATGTTTCAAGCAATATCGGGCACGATCTTCCATTTCATCACGGGTGGTACGGGCAAACATCTCGAGGGGATACATTACGTTTTCGAGCACCGATAATGAATCGAACAAAGCCGAACCCTGAAAAAGCATTCCTACTTCACGCCGCAACAAACGGATATCGGACATACGCATATCCGGCAGATTACGGCCGTCGTATTCAATTTTGCCTTTATCTATCCGGTGAAGCCCTATAATACTCTTCATCAATACCGTTTTTCCAGAGCCACTGGCGCCGATAATCATATTGGTTTTACCGTTTTCGAAAACTGCCGATACATTTTTGAGTACCTGAACACCATCGAACGACTTATCTATGTTTTTTACTTCAATCATTTTCTTGTGAATTTACTTCTTGCTTTTTCAAACAATTAATTAAGCATTAAATTAGTAATCAAGAGATTAAAAAATAAAATCAAGATACTGCTATTGACTACCGCATTGGTACTCGCCTTACCCACGTCGAGCGCGCCGCCATTGGCATAATAACCATAATAAGCTGCGACCGATGAAATCAGAAAAGCAAAAACCAATGATTTTACAAGCGAATAAAACACATAATACGGAATAAATGCATACTGAATTCCCAACAAATAATCGGCTGTAGTAATCACATCCGAAAAAACTCCCACCAAATATCCGCCGAGTAACCCTACTGCCATGCTGAAAATCACCAGAAAAGGCATCATGATCACGAAAGCAACAATTTTAGGTAAAATGAGGTAATTGGCCGAATTCACACCCATAATCTCGAGTGCATCTATTTGTTCGGTGATGCGCATAGTTCCAATTTCCGAAGCTATATTCGATCCGATTTTCCCGGCCAATATCAAACAAAGAATTGTCGACGAAAATTCAAGCAACAATGTGTCGCGCGTCACTAAACCCGTGCTATAAGCAGGCAACAGAGGGTTTTCTGTATTTAGTTTGGTCTGAATGGTCATAATTGCACCTATGAATATCGATATAATAATAACGATAGGCAATGATTGCAGTCCTAACTTCTCAAGTTCTTTAGGGAACTGACGGAAAAACATACGCCATCTGTCGGGAGATACCATCACCCTTCTCATCAATAACATATATTTTCCTGTATCCTGAAGTATACTCATAATTGTTTATCAATTAAATAATGATTATTTTTCACTCTGCAAAACAAGTTCACAGACAAAGAGTGCAAATATACTCTTTTTTTAAATAACCATAAAACATGAATAAAACAATCGCATTAAGTACCCATTAAGAATATCAACAAACCGACTATGTTCTTTGTTGTATTGACAATGCTGGAAACTCAGCGCAAAAAATCAGGACGATTACTCTCTGGAATTGCACTATTTTTCTACAATGTCTGATAAACCTCCCGATACAATAGTGATATATTTTATTGAAAAAACCATAATACGCTTAGTTAATCCAAAAAAAATACAGATATTTGCATTTACGAAAACAGAATAATTATTCAAATAAACGATTAAATATGAACTCAAACGACATTCGCCAACTGGAGCCCAAAGCGCTTTGGCAACATTTCTACAGTCTTACACAAGTACCCCGACCATCAGGCAAAAAAGAACCAATTGCAACATTCCTCGAAGACTTTGGCAAATCGCTCGGCCTCGAAACCTTACGCGACCAAATAGGTAACGTGTTGGTGCGTAAACCCGCCACTCCGGGCATGGAAAACCGCAAAGCCGTTGTGCTTCAGGCACACATGGACATGGTACCTCAAAAAAACAGTCATGTGGCTCACGTTTTTGAAACAGATCCTATCCAGGCCTACATCGATGGCGACTGGGTAACTGCCAAAGACACCACATTGGGAGCAGACAATGGGATAGGTGTGGCAGCTGCCATGGCTGTTTTAGAATCGACAGACATTCCACACCCGGCTATCGAAATGTTAATCACTGTGGACGAAGAAACCGGTATGTTTGGTGCTTTCGGGCTGCAACCCAATTTTCTGAAAGGTGACATTCTTATCAATATGGATTCGGAAGACGAAGGTGAATTGTATGTAGGATGTGCCGGAGGCCTGGATGCAAACATCAGTTTTGCTTACAACGAAGTGGAAGTACCCGAAGGAGATGTGGCATTAAAAATCTCGCTTACCGGACTCAAAGGTGGACACTCAGGCGTTGATATTCATTTACAGCGTGCCAACGCCAACAAATTGATGTTCCGCTTTTTGAAAGACGCTGTGGCCGAATACGAAGCCCGCCTGGCAAGCATCGATGGTGGAAGTTTGCGCAATGCCATCCCACGCGAAGCATTTGCAGTAATTACTGTTCCGGCCGAAGGTGTCGAAGACATTATCGATTTGGTAAATGAATTGGAAGAGCTTTTTATTGAAGAATACAAAGGCGTTGAAAATAACATTACCTTCTCGGTTGATCAGGTGGAACTGCCAACAGGCTTGTTGCCCGAAGAAGTACAAGACGACCTCATCAATGGCGTTACAGCTTGTTTCAATGGCGTTTTCCGCTTTATTCCTGAGTTACCTACTGTAGTGGAAACATCAAACAACTTAGCCATCATCAAATCAAACGGAAAGTCGGTGGAATTGAAATCATTGATTCGCAGCTCGGTGGAATCGCGCAAAGAAGAACTGGCTTCGCAAATCGAGAGTGCATTTGTGCTGGCAGGTGGAAAGGTTGAATTTACGGGTGGTTATCCGGGTTGGAAACCTGATCTGGAATCGCCGATTCTGAAAGAAATGACTAAAGTATATGAAGATAAATACGGAAAAACGCCCAAAGTAATGATCATTCACGCTGGTTTGGAATGTGGTATTTTAGGAACACACTACCCCAAAATGGATATGATTTCGTTTGGACCTACCATTCGTTATCCACATTCGCCCGACGAAAAAGTAAACATTGCTACAGTACAAATGTTCTGGGACTATCTGAAAGCTACTTTAGCCAATATTCCTGCGAAATAATTATCATTTCATGTTCCCGGTTTCATGTTTCATTTTTAAATGAACACACGAAGCCGGGAACACAAAACACAAAAGCCAAATGAATAAACTTTTACTTATTGCCGCCTTTGCAGCAAGCACAATGGCTGTATCGGCGCAAAAAGACACAACAGCCGTCGATACATTTCGTTTTACAACGATAAAAGAAAATAAAATAACGCCTGTAAAAAACCAGGCAAGTTCGGGCACCTGCTGGAGCTTTTCGGCCCTGGGATTTTTCGAGGCCGAGCTACTGCGTTTAGGCAAACCCGAAGTTGATTTATCGGAGATGTTCGTGGTGCATCAAGCATATGCCGACAAAGCCGATAAATTTGTTCGCATGAACGGAACAATTAATTTTGCAGGCGGTGGTTCGTTCTACGATGTGATGTACACTTTAAAAAATTACGGCATTGTACCCGAATCGGAAATGAGCGGGCTCAACTACGGAGAAGAAAAACACCGACATGGCGAATTGGATGCGCTTACCGAAGCTTATGTAAAAACGCTCGTTAAAAATCCGAACAAAAAACTCTCCACAGCTTGGAAAAAAGGTTTCACAGGAATACTTGATGCATATCTGGGCGAACGCCCTAAAGAATTCGTGGCAAACGGAAAGAAATATACACCTGTGACTTACGCCCAATCTTTAGGACTGAATATGGACGATTATGTGTCGCTAACGTCGTTCACTCATCATCCATTTTACTCAAAATTTGTAATCGAAATTCCCGACAACTGGCGCTGGGAAGAATCGTACAATCTGCCTTTGGACGAGTTTGCCAAAGTATTCGATTATGCCATCGACAATGGGTTCACAATAGCCTGGGGCTCGGATGTTAGCGAAAAAGGCTTCACCCGCAATGGCGTGGCCGTAAATCCTGAAGTAAAGAAGGAGAACCTCCCTGGATCCGATCAGGCAAAATGGCTCAATATTTCACAAAAAGAAATGGAAGAACAAATTTACAAAGTGAAAGGACCTCAACCCGAAGTAAATGTAACACAAGAGATTCGTCAACGCGATTTTGACAACTACCAAACCACCGACGACCATGGAATGGTGATATACGGAACAGCCAAAGATCAGAACGGAACAAAATACTACCTTGTAAAAAACTCCTGGGGAATCGATAATAAATACAAAGGTATCTGGTATGCCAGCGATTCATTTGTAAAACACAAAACAATCAACATCGTTGTTCACAAAAATGCAATACCTAAAGAAATATTGAAAAAATTAGAAATTAAATAAAAATCCAATTGCTTCATTCGCACTAAATAATCCGACCCTAAAAACGAAAAATTTAGGGTCGGATTATTGTTTGAATAGCTCAACAACAACCTATTTACTGAATTTAACACACTCTTGAGTCATTTTCAACTACCTTAAAGTACTTATAGATAATTACGTATATAATTCTAAAAAAAAACAGTTAGAATAAACTAACAATTAGAATTATCTAACTATATTTGCATCGTTTTGTTATGCCTATTATCGTTATATAAATAAACAATTGTAAAAATAATTTACTCAGATGAAAAAGCTAAGTATCGTTTTTATTTTATTTTTATTTGTGCGGCATCTTGATGCACAAGACTCATTAATGGTGCAAACAGATAGTGTTAATGTTTCAGGCGAGATAAATGTAACTTTGACGGATTCAAGCACAGTAGTCACCGAAGTGTCGGAAGTACCTGATTCGCTTCAGCAAGTGCTATTACCTTCGCATTATCTATTTACGCAACGTTGGTTGTGGGGCGAAAACGGTTTAATGCGTAAAAAAGGGAAATATCAGTTGACCTTAGATGGAAGAGAACATGAAATGGAAATTCGTGCCAAGATGAATCAGATACACCGGATTGCAGGCTATGTTTCGCTTGCTGGTATGATAGGCTCCGGAATTACCGGACAAATGACCTCTAATGGCAACGATCAAGCAAAAGGTGCTCACCAGATATTTACCGGTTTGACCAATCTTTCCTATTTTGGCAGTTTGGCGCTAGCCGTATTTTCACCTCCTCCGATGAGAGACAGGGAAACGGGATTCACCAATGTAAACATACACAAAGCTTTATCGATAGTGCATGTGGCCAGTATGTTGACTACCAATATACTTTCAGGGATGTTAGAACAAAATCCGTCTTTGGTTCCCTATCACAGGGCGGCGGCAATCACAGCATTTTCCACCTTATTTTTGGCAACAGTAGTTATTAATCTTTAAAACAGATAATTTATGGATTTCCTTCAAATTCTTTGGGATGCAGCTATTTACCTGAGCTTTGCCGGATTGTTGATTTTGATAATTTCATTATTGACAGGTTTAAGGGTGATTAAGCCCAAACCAAAATTACATTTACATAAAAAGCTAAGTATTACAGCCTTTACATTGGTAGCGATACATGGTGTAATCATGATTTATTTTTATTTTTTTACTTAATTAAAAATTGTATGAAAAAAGTATTATTAACAATCATTGCTATTGCGGCAATAAGTTTTGTAGTGAAAGCCGATCCTGCTAAGAAAGTAAATTTATCATTTCAAAATGGTAATCTTAAAATTGAAGCCATTCATAAAGTGCGCGATGTTACCAAACACTACATTGATTTGATAACAATCAAGGTTGATGGCAAAGAAATTAAAACCATCAAACCCGAAAAACAATCGTCATTGCAGTCCGAAGTTGTTGAGGTTTCTTTACCCGAATTAAGCAAAGGAACTAAAATTGTAGTAACTACCCGTTGCAACCAATTTGGCAAAAAGTCGGCTACCTTAGTGTTGTAAAGCAACATTCAACGATTAAAACATTTGATATTGGGACAAATAAAGTTCCAATATCAAAATATTTATGCTACTGCAATTCAATCAATCACATATATTTGATTGTATGTGCTGCAAGCTACTTGAAAATCTTATAATATTTTGAATGACCATTTATGAAAGAAGCAATAAGGAATGACAAATCTAAACACACTTATCTCATATCTTTCAGACCTAATTGAAAAAGTACTTTCAGAAACCTTTAACAGCTATGATATCGAAGATTTTTCTCAGCAACAACTGCACTATTTGCAAGTTATTGTCCGTCTGCAGAATCCAACCATCACCGAACTTGCCCGAGAGCTTAAGCTCACAAAACCTACTGTTACGGTTTTAGTTGACAAGCTTGTAAGCAGAGGATATGTAAGAAGAGTACCATCGGATAGCGACAGAAGAGTAACCCATCTTCATATCGACGAAAAAGGAAAAATTGTAGAACAAATTCAAAAGTCAGCCTATAAAAAGATGGAAGATAGAATCAGCTCTGAACTTGATGAAAGTGAAATAGCAATGCTGACCGACATTCTTAAAAAACTGGCAGGTAAAACTTCATTTTGGTTGTAAAAAATAGTCAAATACAGTATTGACACTTCAAAGCGCTTATTCCAATATATTTTGAAATTGAATCGATGCTTTTCAAGGAATAAAAATGAACAAAACAGAAATTATTAATCAGGCAGATAGCCCAATTGAGGAACGAAAAATTTTCGGGTTCAGCCAGAACGTTATAAATACAGGAATAATTAGTTTTCTAACAGACTGCTCTGTAAAGATAATTTATTCCATCATGCCCATGTTTCTAATGTCCTTGGGCGCTTCGAAAACCAGCTTGGCATTGATAGAGGGCATTGCCGAAAGCACAGCTTCGATCTTTAAAGTAATATCTGGTTTCTGGAGCGATAAGATAGGGAAAAACAAACCTTTTATGCTGATAGGATATGGTTTGTCGGCATTGGTTCTTCCGCTTTATGCTTTTGTAATTAGTCCTTTGCACGTACTTGTTATCCGTTTTGCCGAAAGAGTCGGGAAAGGAATCCGCACAGCTCCGCGCGACAGCTTGATTGCAGGTTCGGTGACAAACGGTGCAACCGGGAAAAGTTTTGGTTTGCAAAAAGCCATGGACAACAGCGGCGCCATAGTCGGTCCGCTTGTTGCTTTCGGGCTGCTATCCTTTTTTCCAGGCAATTACAGACTTATTATGCTTTTAGCCGGCATTCCTGCCGTTTTTGCCATTTTAGTCATCATTTTCGGGCTCAAAGAAGTGCGCAAGAGTAAACATGAACTTTTCACCAAATTCCATTTCAAAGATTTCTCACCCAAGTTTTACTTGTTTTTAGGCGTAATTTTTATTTTTACACTCGGCAATTCCACAGATGCCCTGTTGATGGTGAAAGCGAATGAATTGGGCATCAAAGTAGCTTATATACCGCTCGTTTATCTGATAACAAGTGTGGTGTCCGTTATTATGGCAATTCCAATCGGAACATTGTCCGACAAAATAGGTAAAGAGAAGATACTGATTGTAGGTTTTGTAATTTATGCCGTAGTTTATTTCGGTTTTGGGGCTACAAGCGGCACCGGATTAATAGTAATTCTTTTTGCAATGTACGGACTTTATTCGGCTGCGACGGATGGGATACAAAAAGCGTTTATTTCGGACCTCGTGGACAAAAACAAAAAAGGGACTGCCATGGGAATATACAATGCCCTGCTGGGCATTACGCTTCTGCCGGCGAGTTTAATAGCCGGACTTTTATACGATAAGATTGATTCCAACGCGCCCTTCTATTTTGGAGCTGCAACAGCCATTGTCGCAGCGATCTGCATGTTGTTTTTTACGTTATATCATAAAAGGGAGGAACAAAGAGCAGAATAAATTTGAATTATTGATTTTTACAAAATACAACACAATGAATTTTGTATCAGCAATATGTAATTATCGTTATAGCAAATTTATTCCCGATTCCGGGCTTTTATATTTCCAAACCTGTCAGATTTTTAAAATCTGAAAGGTTTAAAAAGCGAATGAAACTATATATACAAACAGCTCCGAAATTTATCATAATTTCGAGGTTGTTTTTTATATGTGGATTAATTTATATATCTTCGAAACAGATATTGAAACCCTCTAATTCAATCGGGTGAAATAGCGATAGAGTTTATGAATCAAACAGTTGTATATATTTTAAATAGCTATGGAAATTTAGGATGTTTTCCTGAGTGTGCGGTGGTAGATACCGACGAAAAAGGAGTGTTTTCTACACATTTTGTAAGGGTTTCGAACCAGAACAAACCCAATTACCTACATCTTTTCGACGCAACAGACCAGCTTTTGCTGGATTATTGTATGAAGTTGGAGAAAGAGGTGATTGTTTCAAAAGTAAACATTAAAAAAGCAGATTCATGGGACAAGTTAAGGCTAACATATTTAGATGGCAAAAACTTACCACAAGAATCACAATATATTAAAGACTATTTGATGGGATATATCGAAGCCAACCAAAATGCATTTTTTGAGTTGATTTCCGAAAAGCCTCTGTACCTGCCAAAAGGCAAATTTCCTTTCACCTGGATAAAGTTAAGTATTGAGCAGGAATTACCGGAATTGTTGTATTGCTTCGAGGCTCAAGCCGATGGAATTAATTATTCGTTGGACATCAGCTGTAAAAACAAGCAGTTAGATGTTCTGGATGGACAGATCGTATCACGCAAGAGAGCGCGCATATTGTTGAAAAATAAAATTTTTGAATTTGAAGATGAGGTAGATGGCTCCAAACTGATCCCTTTTTTCAATAAAAAGTTAGTAACGGTATCGCATCAATACATCGAAGAGTACATCCGGAAGGTGATATTACCGCTCGTATCCTCCAATAGAATTTTGGCTACAGGATTTGACATTATCACTATTTCAGGGATGTCCAATGCCACATTAAGAGTAAAAGAATTGGCTCCCGTTCAGCAAATTTCACTTTTCGAAAACGAAGCAATTGATAGCTCTCAAAAAAGTGTTGTTTTTGAACTTGTTTTCGAATATCAAAATTTCCTGTTTTGGGCAGGGCAAAGCGGAGCACTCACGAAAGTGGAAATACAGGATAATTCCTTCGTTATCTATAAAGCTGAACGCGACTTTGTATTGGAACAACTTTACATTGATGCGCTCAAAGAAATTGGATTGAACTTAGACGCCATGGTAAAAAGAACACCTTACAATACTGGTATTGAATGGCTTAACGACAATTACAAAGCGATTGAGTCGACTGGCGTGGAAATAAAATTTGAAAAACGTGGCAGCGATACACAACGGATATTTTTGGGAGAAAGGAGTATCAAAGTCGAGATGGAAGAAGGGCGTGATTGGTTCGATATCAAAGGGCGGGTGATGTTTGGCGACTACGAAATTCCATTTGTCCGAATTTTGACTTATATCAGGTTAAATAAACATCAAATGATACTTCCCGGTGGTGAATATGTTCAGATTCCGCAAGCATGGTTCGACGAATACAAAACCCTGGCCGAACTATGCAAAATAGAAGATGGCAAAGCTGTTATTGCTAAGTATCACTGTGTGGTAGCCAACGCACTGCAACAAAACTCAAAAATCAAATTGTCGGTAAAAGACAATATGCGTCAATTATTAGAACATAGTTTAGATAAAAATTTTGATTTGCCGAAAAACTTCAATGGCGAACTGAGGCATTATCAGCAACAAGGCTATAACTGGCTTCGCTTGCTCGACGAACTGTCGTTAGGTGGTTGTCTGGCCGACGACATGGGTTTGGGAAAAACTATTCAAACACTTTGCCTTTTGCAATGGTTGAAAGAACAAAATGGCGGAATCAATTTATTAGTAGTTCCTACAAGTCTGATTTACAACTGGGAACAGGAGGCTGCCCGGTTCACTCCCGAATTAAAAGTGCATGTTCACGCCGGGAATCAGCGGACCCGGAATGCCGAAGATTTTAAAGACCTTGACATTGTGCTTATCAGCTATGGCATTTTGCGACGCGACAAGCAGTTCTTAACTTCTATTCCGTTTCACTACGTTATACTCGACGAAGCTCAGGCCATAAAAAACCCACAATCGGATACCGCTCAAGTGTGTTTATCGCTGCAGGCGAAACGTTTCCTTGCACTAACAGGCACACCGATCGAAAATTCTCTGACTGATTTATGGTCGTTGGTACATTTTTTCAACCGAAATATGTTAGGGTCGCAAAGTAATTTTACCCGAGCCTGTAAACTGCCCGAGAAACAGGAGTTGTACCGCCAGTTGCTCAAACCTTTTCTACTGCGCCGCAATAAATCGGAAGTACTTACCGAATTACCCGAAAAATCGATTATCGTGCAGTGGTGCGACATGACCAAAGAACAACAACAATTCTACCGCGATGTACGTAACAGTTACCGCGATAAATTCCTTGAAAGCAAAGATACTAACAACAAGGTAAGTCCGGTTATTTTACTCGAAGGACTACTGCGATTACGACAGACGGCCAATCATCCGCTACTGACGGATAAAAATTATTCCGAAGATTCGGGCAAGTTCGAAACTGTTTGTCAAATGCTCGAAGAAGTGATTGCCATTGGCGACAAAGTGCTTGTTTTCAGCTCATTTGTTGAACACCTTAAACTTTATAGAAACTATCTGGACAGCAAGCAAATCACCTACTGCTATCTGGATGGAGCAACAAAAGATAGAAAACGAGAAGTAGAGCGTTTTCAAAACGACAATAACGCACAGGTTTTCTTTCTTTCGCTCAAAGCCGGTGGCGTTGGGCTAAACCTTACCCGTGCCAGTTATGTGTTTTTACTCGATCCCTGGTGGAATCCGGCTGCCGAAGCGCAGGCTTTCGATCGGGCACATCGTATAGGGCAGGCAAACAAAGTTTTTGTTTATAAATTTATAAGCCGAAACACAATCGAAGAAAAAATTATCAAACTTCAGGAGGAAAAACTACAGCTTTTCGACAATATGATAAACAATGACAATGAAATACTAAGCCATCTAAATGTCAATGACGTAATGAAACTCATAGAATAAAGACGTCAATTATAAATCAACAAATTGAAAAAACTGAAATAAAAAAAATAATGCACATCATGATACCCCACTAAGCTTATTCACCAATTGGCTGTTGAGGCGTTGGCAAAATAAGTTGCATAAACCTGGCATCCAGCCATTTATCAAATTTAAAACCAACCTGTTTGAAAGTCCCCACATCTTCGAAACCCAATTGGCGATGAAGTGCAATACTTACTTCGTTCGTTGCGTCAATCACCCCAACAATAACGTGATACTCCTGTGCAATGGCATGGCTTATAATTTCCTGAAGCAATATCTTTCCCAGCCCTTTCCCGCGATGATCCCGATGAACATATACCGAATTCTCGATTGTATATTTATAGGCCGGTCGCAACCTGAACTGACCATACGAAGCAAATCCCAACAACCGATTTTCGTTGTCCACAATACCGACAACAGGAAAATTGTGTTGTTCTTTGGTGGCAAACCACACCTTCATGGTCTCCATCGTCCATGGCTTATAATCGTATAATGCAGTAGAGTTCAGAATTGCATCATTAAATATATCAAGTATTTGCGATGCATATTCCAGACTGCACGAAATTATTTTCATATTCATCATCGTTGTTAATTTGAGAACAAAAGTAATAACAAAAAACAAATATTTCATAATCCATTCACCGATTCGACCGCCATATTTCTATTTGATTTATAACATTACCGTTGAATACTTTCATAAACAATCATATATTTGCAATAAATTGCCATCTCTACATTGCAATTTGACAAAAAAACCACTATCTTTGCATCGTTTTCAGCCCGTTGAATACCTCTCTCGCCGAATACAACAATACACACATTATATAATTGAATATGAATTTACTGGAACAAATTTTCGAGCGTGCAAAAAGCAATTTACAACGTATTGTTTTGCCCGAAGGAAACGAAATACGCACACTGAAAGCCGCCGACATTATTTTAAAAGAAAAAGCGGCTCAACTGATTCTGATTGGCGACGAAACAGAAATTGAAAAATTGGCTGCCGAACACAATCTGACGCACTTGCACCAAGCCACCATCGTAAATCCCGAAAAGGATGCCAACATGGAAACATATGCCAACCTGCTTTTCGAAATCCGAAAAAACAAGGGGATGACCATAGAAGAAGCCCGAAAATTGGCAAAAGATCCATTGTATTTAGGATGCTTAATGATAAAAAACGGCGACGCCGACGGTGAACTGGCCGGAGCCCGCAACACCACAGGAAATGTACTTCGTCCGGCGTTTCAGATTGTGAAAACCAAACCGGGCATCAGTGTAGTATCAGGCGCTTTGTTGATGTTTACACCCACACCTCAATATGGTGAAAACGGCTTGCTTGTCTTTGCCGATTGTGCTGTGAATCCAAATCCAACGGCCTCAGAACTGGCCGAAATTGCAGTTTCAACAGCTGAAACAGCCCGAAACCTTTGTGGTTTCGAACCTAAAGTGGCCATGTTGAGCTTCTCCACCAAAGGAAGTGCAAAACATGAGTTAGTGGACAAAGTGGTGGAAGCAACCCAACTTGCAAAAGCATTACATCCTGAACTTCAGATAGAAGGCGAACTTCAGGCTGATGCAGCGCTTGTTCCGGCCATTGGTCAGAGCAAAGCCCCGGGAAGTACTATCGCTGGACATGCCAATGTATTGGTATTCCCCGATTTGCAAGCCGGAAACATTGGATACAAAATGGTAGAACGTTTTTCGGGAGCACAAGCCGTGGGGCCAATACTACAAGGAATGGCTGCTCCTATCAACGACCTCTCCCGCGGGTGTTCGGTCGACGACATTGTGCGAATGATCACAATTACAGCCAATCAGGCAATGAAAAAATAAGGAAGAACGCATCCCGAAAATGATGCATTCCGACAAAATGATTATGAATTAAAATTATGCATTAAACGCAATATTATGGCAGAAGAAATAATTGAAGCAATTGAGCGCTACGGACTCAGTAAGCGAAACAGAAAGCGTACGCTTTTCTCGCGCATTGGCGTAGTAGGTTGTGGAAAAGAAGGTAGCGTGATCGCTACAAGAGCAGCATTGAAGGGTCTCGAAGTCGTTTTTCTGGAACCTACCGAAGAAAGAATAGCCAATGCATACGCCCGTATCGAAAACCAACTGGATAAAAAAATCCTGAACTGGGGACTCACCGAAAACGAGAAAAAGGCCATTATGGGACGTATCACCGGCACTTTAAAATATGAAGATTTCAGTGGATGCGATTTCGTCATCGAAGCGATCCGGTACGATGATCAAACCGGCGAACGACAGGTAATACAACGCAAAGAAGTGTTCCGTCAACTGGAAGCAGTTCTTTCTGCACGATCCATAATAGCGTCAAACGTATCCACAGTGGTGGTGACCGAACTGGCAGCAGAGCTTGTGCATCTCGATCGCTGTATCGGCCTGCATTTTCTTTCCAACGTTCCCGATTCACATATAATCGAAATCGTAAGAGGATTACATACTTCCGACGAAACGTTCAATAAAGTTTGTCAGTTTGCCAAAGTCATCAATCATGAATTTGTCGAAGTAATGGAATCAGCCGGACTGGTGAGTCTTCGTCTGTTCCTGATACAATTGAACGAAGCCTGCTCCATGCTGATGGAGGGAGTAGCAAGCATCGAGAACATTGACCGTGTACTTACCGTAGGATTCGGCCACCGACAAGGCGTTTTCCGTACTGCCGACCAGATTGGTATTGAAAAGATAGTAAAACTTCTTGAAAATCTTTACGAAGAATATGGTCATGTAAAGTACAAACCCTCCCCCATTTTACTTCGCTTATCACGAGCCAAAATGCTGGGAACAAGCACGGGAAAAGGCTTTTACACTTACGATGAATCAGGTAACATCATTAAATAAAAAGGAACGAAAACATGAAAATATTAGTTTTGAACTGTGGAAGTTCGTCAGTAAAATATAAATTGCTCGATATGGAGAGCAATGAAGAGTTAGGCTCAGGTGGTGTTGAAAAAATCGGAATGAAAGGCTCATTTCTGAAACACAAACGAAAAGACGGCCAGAAAGTAATGTTGAAAGGTGAAATCCTTGAACATCAAACAGCTGTAGAATATATCCTTGGCGTGCTTACGAGCCATAAACATGGTGCAGTTGAATCTCTTGAAGAAATTAACGCTGTGGGACATCGTGTGGTGCATGGTGGCGAAAAATTCAATTCCAGTGTTTTAATCACCGATGATGTGATTCAAAAAATAGTGGAGTGCATCGACATTGCTCCACTTCACAATCCGCCGAATTTAGCGGGAATCAATGCCATCAACGAATTACTGCCTAATGTTCCGCAAGTTGCCGTTTTTGATACCGCATTTCATCAGACCATGCCTGAATATGCCTATATGTATGGTATTCCCTATTCGCTTTATACCAAATATGGTATTCGTCGCTACGGCTTCCATGGCACAAGTCACCGCTACGTATCCCAACGTGCGTGCGATTTTCTTGGACTTGATTTCAAGAAAACCAAAATGATTACTGCTCACATCGGTAACGGCGCGTCGGTAACAGCCATCGAAAATGGCAAATCAGTGGACACATCAATGGGCTTTACACCCATCGAAGGTTTAATGATGGGCACCCGTTCGGGCGATGTGGACCTGGGAGTAGTTACTTTCCTGATGGAAAAGGAAATGATTGGATCCGCATCGGTATCAACCTTATTCAACAAACACAGTGGCGTGCTTGGCATCTCAGGCCTTTCGTCGGACATGCGCGACATTGAAAATGCAATTGCTGAAGGAAACGAACGTGCTCAACTGGCGCTCGAGATGTACGAATATCGCATCAAAAAATATATCGGTTCCTACATTGCTGCGCTGAATGGAGTTGATGTAATCGTATTTACAGGTGGTGTGGGCGAAAATCAGACCGGCACACGACAGAAAGTCTGCGAAAGTCTCAGCTTTATGGGCGTTAAAATAGACAAAGAGTTAAACGCTGCGAGCCGCGGAAAAGAGGTACTACTCAGCACTCCCGATTCGACTGTAAAAGTAGTGGTTATCCCTACCGACGAGGAATTTATGATTGCTTCGGACACACTTGAAATAGTAAATCAGGCAAAATAATACAAGTCAAAAAAAAGCAGAGCGGATGACATTGGAAAATTCCATTGGCATCCGCTCTTTTTTATTATGTATTTACACTAACCATCAAGAAAATAACCTTTTAAGGTTTTCAATCCCTGTCAGTTTATTTCAGATCAAGCACGAATACATTTCGAAATTATTTCCTCGCTTACCCCTTCGGCACGCAACCGTTCAGCTATTTCATTTTTCTTCTGAACCTGGGCAAACAACAACTGTGACATTTGTTTTACACCTGCCCTCAATTTTTCTTTTCCAACTCTGGTATTAAAATCAATTCCGCAAAATTCAGAACGCTTGCGATGTAAAATCAGATAATAAATCCCCGAAATCATCATTGCACATATCACATTCACATCCAGTCCGGTTCCTTTGAATTTCTGTTCGAGCATGGCCAACAAAGGCTGATTCACAACTTCGCGCAATTTGGAAGTACGGCGGGTGCTCACATTATCATCCGACAGTTCCCAAATCAGTAATTGCTGCATTCCTTTATTTTTCAACAAATCCTGAACAAGATGATCCATGATCCAACTATACATCTCCAACGCACTCAGATTTTTTGGAATATTCTCAGCCAAACCAGCCAGCCAATAATCGTATTTTTGCGTGTACTTATCAAACAATTCCTCGAGATTGGCATACCGACGATAAAATACTGCAGGCTCAATTTTCGCCCTTTCGGCAACACCGGTCAGGGTGACATTCGGAAATCCGACTTCTTCAATTAAACTTCCAACAGCCTGCATCACGTCCCTCTCGATGGCTATTTTGGTGCGTCGAAATCTTTTCTTTTGTTCTTTTTCTTCAGGCATATGCAGAGTTGCTTTTTGGGGTTAATTTTGAAACACAAAGATATATGTTTTTCTCAATACAATCTCCTTTAAGTAACTATAATTAAGATACTGATATAACAAACCATCAACTACAACTCAAACATATTCGTACAGTTCATTTGATTTAGTTTGTCTTTTTTGAATGTAAAATATTATGTAAAACCTAACAAACCAATTAAAAATCACCAAACTTCTGTTTACACAAAACAAATACGTACTTTCGAACGTTATTTGCGTACATTATAAACAATAAATCAGCACGGAAACGTGCATTTTTTTTCGTAATTTTGTGCTCTGATTTCAACTCCCGGAGGAGATGTAATCAGAAAAATGACAAGAAAAAACAATTATGGCAGAAGATATATTACACGAAGTAACCCAGGCCGATTATAAATACGGATTTACAACTGACATTGAGACTGATATCATTCCTATTGGCCTTAACGAAGATGTAGTACGGCTCATTTCGGCAAAGAAAAACGAACCGGAATGGATGCTCGAATACCGACTGAAAGCATACCGTCACTGGACAACGATGAAAATGCCTGAATGGGCACATCTGAAAATTCCAACAATAGATTACCAAAGCATATCCTATTACGCAGCTCCACGTACCAACGGGCCGAAAAGCCTTGACGAAGTGGATCCTGAATTGCTGAAAACATTCAACAAACTGGGCATTCCGCTCGAAGAACAAATGGCGCTCTCGGGCATGGCTGTTGATGCGGTTATGGACAGTGTTTCGGTTAAAACAACTTTCAAAGAAACCCTTGCCGAAAAGGGAATTATTTTCTGCTCGTTCAGCGAAGCAGTAGAACATCACCCCGATCTGGTTAAGAAATACATGTCGTCGGTAGTACCGGTGACCGACAATTTTTTTGCAACCCTGAACTCGGCAGTTTTCAGCGACGGATCGTTTGTTTACATTCCCAAAGGCGTACGCTGCCCCATGGAATTGTCGACTTACTTCCGTATCAACGCCGTGAATACCGGCCAGTTCGAACGCACACTCATTGTTGCCGACGAAGACAGCTACGTATCGTACCTCGAAGGTTGCACAGCACCTACCCGCGACGAAAATCAGCTGCATGCCGCCATTGTGGAAATTGTGGTAATGAAAAATGCCGAGGTAAAATACTCTACTGTTCAGAATTGGTATCCCGGCAACAAAGAAGGCAAAGGTGGCGTTTACAATTTTGTAACAAAACGTGGCATTTGCAAAGGCGCCAACTCCAAATTATCCTGGACGCAAGTTGAAACCGGATCAGCCATCACATGGAAGTATCCAAGCTGTATTTTGCAGGGCGACAATTCCTCAGCCGAATTTTATTCGGTAGCTGTCACCAACCATCATCAGCAAGCCGACACCGGAACAAAAATGATTCATCTTGGCAAAAACACCCGAAGCCATATTCTCTCGAAAGGGATTTCGGCTGGTGTAAGCAATAACAGCTATCGTGGATTGGTGCGGGTAAATCCGAACGCCGACAATGCGAGAAATTTTTCGCAATGCGACAGTTTGCTGCTTGGCGATAAATGCGGCGCTCACACTTTTCCGTACATGGAAGTGAACAACGAAACAGCCATAGTAGAACACGAAGCTACAACATCAAAAATAAGTGAAGATCAGATTTTCTATTGCAACCAACGTGGTATTTCTACCGAAGATGCAATAGGGCTGATTGTAAATGGCTACGCCAAGGAGGTGATAAACAAGCTACCAATGGAATTTGCCGTTGAAGCACAAAAACTGCTTCAAATCACACTGGAGGGCTCAGTAGGATAACACACAGCCCCCTAACCCCCATAAGGGGGAATTTTAATTAGTACTGATTATTATAATAACAACAATAAAGAATATATACTTCTCACCCCCTTTGCAAACAGAAGAAGTTCCCCCATTAGGGGGTCAGGGGGCAATTATTATGCTCGAAATAAAAAATTTACACGCCAATATCAATGGCAAAGAAATATTAAAAGGATTGGACCTGACAGTAAATCCGGGTGAAATTCATGCTATCATGGGGCCCAATGGCGCCGGAAAATCTACTTTGGCCTCGGTACTCACCGGCCATCCGGCTTTTGAAGTTACCCATGGGAAAGTGACCTTTCAAGGAAAAGATTTATTGGAATTGGCCCCCGAGGAACGTGCAAACGAAGGCATTTTCCTTAGCTTTCAGTATCCCGTCGAAATACCGGGAGTAAGCATGGTGAATTTTATGCGCACCGCCATCAACGAACAACGCAAATACCGCCAACAAGAACCTATCTCGGCAACAGACTTTCTACGCCTTATGCGCGAAAAGAAAGAATTGGTGGAAATGGACAACAAACTCACCAGCCGATCAGTGAACGAAGGTTTTTCGGGTGGAGAAAAGAAAAGAAATGAGATTTTCCAGATGGCTATGCTCGATCCGAGTTTGTCTATCCTCGACGAAACCGACTCAGGACTTGACATCGATGCACTGCGCATTGTAGCTAACGGTGTAAACAAACTGAAACGCGCCGACAACGCCACTATTGTCATCACGCATTACCAACGTCTGCTCGACTACATAGTACCCGATTTTGTTCATGTACTTTACGATGGAAGAATAGTAAAAACCGGCGACAAGAACCTGGCCCTCGAACTCGAAGAAAAAGGTTACGATTGGATTAAACAGGAAGTGGAAGCAAAATAACTGACGCTAAGAACACTGGTGTGATCTTAGTGCCTTAGTGGTAATAGAAAATGGAAAAGCAATATATCGAATTATATAAATCGCAACACGAAACCATAAAAATGCATTCGTCGCCATTGATGAATGCGGTGCGTGATGCATCTTTCGGGCTTTTTGAGGAGTTAGGATTCCCTACTTCGAAGCTCGAAAACTACAAATATACCGACCTGTCGGAGCCGCTTTCGGTCGACTACGGACTCAACCTTAACCGGGTGAAAATTCCGGTGAATCCCTACGAAGTATTCAAATGCGATGTTCCGGGCATTCACTCCTACCTTTATTTCGTATTGAACGATGGCTTTTATCCGGTGCGCGATGCCCGCAACGACGACCTGCCCGAAGGGGTGGTGATAGGCGGTCTGAATGAAATTTCCAAAACGCATCCCGAACTGATCGAAGCTTATTACGGCAAACTAAGCACCACCAAAAAGGATGGTTTGATTGCCTTCAACGGCGCTTTTGCACAGGATGGTTTCTTTATGTATGTGCCTGAAAATGTGCAACTCGAAAAACCGGTTCAGTTGATCAACATCATGCGCTCGGACGTGGATTTTATGGCCAACAGCCACAATTTGATCATCATTGAAAAAGGCGCCAAAGCTCAGTTACTGGTTTGCGACCACACCATGGACGATGTGCGTTTCACCACCAACAGGGTCACCGAGGTTTTTGTGGACGAAAATGCAAGTTACGAGCATTACAAACTCGAAAATACGCATATAAGAACTACGAATTTATCGACACTGCTTATCGAGCAAAAAGATTCGTCGAACGTGCTGACCAATGTGATGACACTGCACAATGGCATTACACGCAACACCATCGAAATTGATGTAAACGGTGAACACTGCGAAACAACACTTTGCGGAATGGTGATTGCCGATAAAAAGCAACTGGTAGATAATTTCACATCCATTATTCACAATAAACCCAATTGCAATAGCAACGAACTCTTCAAGTATGTGCTTGATGACAATTCGAAAGGTGGTTTCACAGGCAAACTTTATGTGGCGCGCGATGCTCAAAAAACAGCAGCATTCCAGACCAACAAAAACATATTGCTGAACCGCACTGCCAAAATGCGCACCAAACCGCAGCTCGAAATTTATGCCGACGATGTGAAATGTTCGCACGGCGCCACCATCGGACAGCTCGACGAAAACGCAATGTTCTATATGCGTTCGCGCGGCATTCCCGAAAAGGAAGCCCGCTTGTTGCTTATGTTTGCCTTTACGGCCGATGTGATTGACAACATACGCATCGATGCATTACAGGACCGCATGAAATTGCTTGTAGAAAAACGATTGCGCGGCGAATTATCGAAATGCGAAGGTTGTGTCATTTGCCAATAAGCAAATAAAAAGGAATTATTACCAACAGAAACAAACAAAGCGCAACCACAAATTGCGCTTTGTTATTTCAATTAAAAATATGAATTTTAGTCCCGAAATCATCCGTCAGAAATTAAGCCAAACTTTACCCGGCTTGTCGTCGCACCTAAAACTGGCGCCACCTGAGCGGGCAAAAGAAATTACAGGCTACCTTGCCAAACAGCACAATGCCAAACAAAGCGCTGTAATGATACTGCTTTTCAACGAAAACAACCGTACAAAAGTCATTCTCATCCGGCGCAGTTTTTACGTAGGAATACATGCCGGTCAAATCGCCTTCCCGGGCGGACGCTACGAAGAAACCGACCCTTCGATTGAATTCACCGCCCTGCGCGAGATAGAAGAAGAAATCGGAATCGGCGCCGATAAAATTGAGGTGCTGGGCCGACTGTCCGACATCTACGTTCCGCCAAGCAATTTTCTGATCAGTGTTTTCGTGGGATTCCTGAACGAAAAACCACTTTACATTGCCGACCAACGCGAAGTTGCCGAAGTGATTGAAATTGATATGGCAGACTTTTTCGCTGAAAATGTGATTCAACAAAAGGAATTTGTAGTACCTTCGACCGCTGGTTCGGTAAATGCAGCTTATTACAATGTTGGCAACGTCGAACTTTGGGGAGCCAGTGCAATGGTTATGACAGAGTTGGTTGACCTGCTGAAAAAAGATAAATAAACAAAGCGCTTTAATCATCGATACAAAAACATTCCGAAAACTAAAACACTTCACAAAAAGCACACACAATGGCCGAAAAAATACGTATCAATAAATTCATAAGCGATAGCGGTGTTTGTTCACGTCGAGAAGCGGACAAGTACATCCAAACCGGACACGTAATGGTAAATGGCCGACGTGCAAAAATCGGCGATATGGTGTCGGTGGGTTACGACAAAGTGATGCTCAACGGCAACCCCGTGAAAGCCAAAACAGGCAACGATTTTGTATTGATGGCCTTCAACAAACCGGTAGGCATTATCAGTACCACCGAAATAGGCGTAAAAGATTCAATCATCGACTATATTGGTTATCACGAGCGCATTTTCCCAATCGGCCGACTCGACAAAGATTCTCAGGGAATTATATTTTTGACAAATAATGGCGATATCGTAAATAAAATATTGCGTGCCGGCAACAATCACGAAAAAGAATATATCGTTACGGTAAACAAACCGATGACCGATGAATTTATTCAGCAAATGGGCAATGGCGTTCCTATTTTGGGCGAAATGACTAAAAAATGTAAGCTCACTAAAATCTCTGTTTATGTATTTCGTATTACGCTTATTCAGGGGCTCAACCGCCAGATACGTCGGATGTGCGAATACTTTGGATACGAAGTTGTAAAACTCGAACGCGTGCGCATTATGAACATCAACATCAAAGGCATACCTCTGGGCGAATGGCGTTTACTCACCGAGGATGAGATGACTGAAATAACAAACGCCATCGAAAAATCATCGTCCGAAATAAGGCCACAAAACCCAAGAGAGGGCAGCCCGAAAAAACAGAAACGACAAGTGCCGAAAACGGAGGAACCCGAAACAAAGAAGACAGCGCAACGGGCGCCGGCATCCTCATCCGCCCAAAAAGTGATGCGGTCCGGTGTAGCCAATCCCAAAGCGCGCGAGCTGCGCTCCAATTCCTCCAATTCGAACAAAACCGGTACTGCCAAACACAACAAACCATCGACCGGTAAATTCAGCAATAACCGAAGATCGAAATAGGATATTTTTACTACTGAGGGTTTATTTACAAGTGAGGGTTTGACTTTAAGTCAAACCCTCACTTGTTGACTTTACTTTTTATAATACCCCAAGGCTTCGGGCAATACTTTTTTCATATTAGCAATACGGTTTTCGTCGGTAGGGTGAGTGCTCATAAATTCGAGCGTAGAACCCGAACCATTGGCCGACATACGTTCCCAAAAAGCCACCGCTTCGTTAGGGTCGTAACCCGCCATAGCCATAAAAATCAATCCAAGGCGGTCGGCTTCGTACTCGTGTTTGCGCGAATAAGGCAAAATAACACCCATCTGCGCGCCCAGCCCGTAAAGCACATTGATGGTTTGGCGTGTGGCCACTGACTTGTTGGACAGAAGAACATCTGTAATGGAAGCTCCATATTGAGCTATCATTTGCTGGCTCATGCGCTCGTTGCTATGTTTAGCTACAGCATGCGCAATTTCGTGACCCATTACGACCGCCATTCCTGCTTCGGTTTTTGTCATTGGCAAAATCCCTTCGTAAAAAACAACTTTACCGCCCGGCATACAAAAAGCATTTACAGCAGTGTCTTTCACCAAATTAAATTCCCACGCATAATTGGCCGTATCGGCTGAAGCTCCATTATTGACCAAAAATTTTTCAACCTCGGTAGAGATTTTAAGCCCCACCTTCTTCACCAACGAGGAGTTTGTAACGTTTTTAGAAATAGGTACAGAGTCGATAAATTGTTTGTAAGCTGTAGCGCTCATCGACAACACTTCTGCATCCGAGACCAAAAGCAACTGTTTACGACCCGTAATCAGAACACTGGAGCAGGAAGCAAAAATTAAAGCGATAAATACAAATAAGGATATTCTTTTCATAAAAATTTATATTAATTAGTGTGTGTTTTTAAGTGTCAATAATTTATCTTTGCAAAGATAAATATTCATTTATTAATATTGGTGCTTTTTCAAATAAAAAGCACCAATCCGTCTGTTTGTTTTTTTATGTTTATAAATTTACTTCAATGCTTAGAATAATTCAGAGTTACTGGAAATCGTTATTATCGGTCATCGTAATCATTTACCTGTCGTTTGCTCCTCCATCCGACTTTCAGGAAATACCAAAGGTCAATATCTTGTTTTTCGACAAGATTGTTCATGTTGCATTATATATATTCCTGACAATTATATTCATCAATGATTTTCGCAACCACAACAAATTTAGTAAAAACAACTCCATCTACATTGTGCAATGCCTGCTTTTCCCCATCATTCTGGGTGGATGCATCGAGATAGCGCAGGACAAATGGTTTTACCCCCGCACAGCCGAATGGGTGGATTGGTTCGCTGATATTTTGGGAGTTAGCTTAGGCTTAGTCATCACTCACTTTTATAAAAAACACTTTAAAGCCAATGAATAGCGAAGCGTTGAAATACAGAATAGGCATCACACTTATAAAAGGCATTGGGAACAACCTTGCTAAAAATCTGATTGCCTACCTGGGAAGTGAGGAAGCCGTTTTCGGCGAAAAACAACAAAACCTTGCCAAGATCCCGGGAATAGGCGAAGTGCTGTCGCGCGAAATAGTAAAACAGGATGTGCTCCGACGCGCCGAAGAAGAAGTGGAGTTTATCATTAAAAACAAAATTACGCCTTACTACTACAGCGACCGCGAATATCCTTTCCGGCTAAAAGAATGTTCGGATGCCCCTATTATGATCTACACCAAAGGAAATTGCAATTTGAACAATGGAAAATTTATTGGCATCGTAGGCACTCGCAATGCCACCGAAATCGGCAGAGAACTCTGCCGAAAACTCATCAACGACTTATCCGTCATCCAGTCTAACACCGTTATCGTGAGCGGAATGGCCTATGGAATAGACATAAGCGCCCACAAAGCTGCCCTCGAATACAACCTTCCTACAGTTGGGATAGTAGGTCATGGCCTCGATCGTATTTACCCAAGCGCTCATCGTCCTGTAGCAGTAAAAATAATTGAAAATGGAATGCTCCTTACCGAATACCTGAGCAAAACCAACCCCGACAGACAAAACTTTGTACAACGCAACCGGATTATTGCCGGACTATGCGATGCAACCGTGGTTGTAGAATCGGCCATACGCGGTGGCGCACTGATCACTGCCGAATTAGCCAACGATTACAACCGGGATGTATTTGCATTTCCGGGTCGTGTGGGCGATGAATGGTCGGCCGGCTGCAACGCGCTGATCAGGAATAACAAGGCATCGCTCATTGAAACGGCCGAAGATCTCCTTAAATTTATGAACTGGGAGCAACAAACCGATGCAAAAGTATCAAATATTCAAACTACTTTATTTCTCGATCTTTCGGATGACGAACAAAGTGTAGTGGGTATTTTAAGACAGGCACCCGAAGGATTACAACTCAATGAAATGTCGATAAGACTTGAAAAACCTGTAAGTAAAATCTCGTCGATGCTATTGGAAATGGAATTCAAAGGAGTAGTGAAGTGTCTGCCCGGCAACGTTTATAAAATTGTAAAGTAATACAACGTTACCAAGTGGACTGTCGCGCCATAAGCTAAGCCGTCGCCACCAACAATACAGCAGCCATAGGAAGTAGACGGCTTCACTATGTTTTATGAGAAAGAGAATGCCGTCACAAACAACAAATCACAACAGTAATTGAATACTGGAATCGTAACTAAAAAAAAGTGTATACAAAAGACGAACTCAAACAACTGAAAAAAGAATTCTGGGAAGGATTTGGTATCTATTGCAGCCAAATTCCGGCGCTCAAAAAGCGAAAAAGCAAATTCATGCTTTACAACACCAAAATGAAAGGAGTGGAACTCAAGTTCGATGCCAACCGCGATGGCGCTTTTGTGATCCTCGAAATTAATCATTCCGATCCTGCAAAACGTTTCGAAATCTACGAGAAAATGGAGCTTTACAAATCAATTTTCGAAAAAGATTTTGCCGGAGGGCTTATCTGGGATTTTGCCCATATACGCGAATGTGGCACCGAAGTATGCCGCATCTATACCCACAAAGCGGGCATCGACATACACAGGCGCATTCAGTGGATGGAATTTTATCAGTTCATGGCAAGCGAAATGCTCAAACTCGAAAAAGCATTCAAAATGGTAAAGGAAGCGATAGAATAAAACCAATCAACATCAAATCCCGGCATCCACAGCGCTCAACTTCCGCCATCCGATTTTTGAATTACCGTTTTACATCCAAATATTATTTCGATACCTGAAGCAGGATATCTTCTATTTTTTTAGTTACTTCACGCGAAGTTCCATTGGCATTATTGATCAAAAGAGCAAAAATAAGCGTTTTGTCGGGGCGCTCAATATAACCCACATAACTTTTTACCCTGGCAATGGTTCCGCTTTTGGCATGTACCTTTCCTTGCAGATTTGTTTTGTCGAGAAATGACTTCAAGGTTCCGCTCTCGCCCGATACAGGCAGGCTTTTGTAGAAAACATCGGCATATTTGCTTTTGGTTTGCATGTAACTAAGCAGCTCCACAAAGAAACGGGCCGATACCGCATTCTCCGGCGAAAGTCCCGATCCATCTACCTGAAATAATTCATCCACCGGCAATTCTTTCGATTTCCAGAACGCCCGTATGTTCTGTATTGCCTCTTCAAACGTCCCAATCTCCTGAGTTCGGGTAGCTATATATTTAAAAAGGTATTCGGCATAATGGTTATTGCTTTTTATATTCGTTTCGGTAATCACTTCACTCAGTGCTGCCGATAAATGGGTGTAAATACTGAATTTCCTGCAACTGACATTGCTCTTTACTGCCGGCGAATCGGTGATGACAGCCCCTGAAGCAATCAGTTTTTCGCTGAAGTGTTGCGCCAGCAGCAAAGCCGGCTCGGGAATATCGCCTTTCACCACAAACTGGCTTTTATTGGCCGGAATCTCGCCAGTCACAAAACGATGATACGAAAAAGGAGCTCCATAAAAATAAGCATTATCAAAACTTATGTTAGCGCTTTTTACAAAATTATCAATCACTAGCCCCTTTATGGCTGGTTCGGTCCGTATTGTCTCGGTCGGCAGACCTGCTTTGCCCGAATTGAAAAAAAGCTGATAGGTATTGTCCATATACGAAATGCCATGAATGCCTGGCGCATAATAATTCCCCATGTCTTCCCAGGTCCATTTCGGGTTGATCACTTGCTGGTCGAAAATACCGGGATCAGCAATAATGCCACCATTGATGTTCTTAATGCCGGCTTTTTTAACCGCTGTCACCCATTTTTCAAGAAAATCCTTATCACCTATTTTTGCCGAACCGAGTGTTGGATCGCCTCCACCGCGTATATACACATTTCCATTCAGGGTACTGTCCTTCTCTATTCGTCCATCAATCTCAAGTCGTGTTTCGAAACGAAAATCAGGCCCATACATTTCCAAAAAAGTGGCGGTAGTGATTACTTTCATTGTGGATGCTGTTACTGCTGCCTTCTGTGGATTCAATGCATAGAGTGTTTCTCCTGTTTTCAGGTTGCAAACCAACAAACTTATATTGGCATTTTCGAGCAACGGATTTTTGATAAGTTGATCCAACGAAGTTTGCGAAAAAACAAGCTGAACAGCAAAGCAAAACAGAACAATAAGTCGGCTGGTATGTTTCATATATATATGAGTTTGGGATGTTGAATGCTAATCTTTCGCAAAAGTAAAAACATTCAATAAATAATCGGACACAATAGGCAAATATATTTCAAATAACCATCGCAGATATTCAAAATTTCTCCTATATTTGTAATTGATTAGCATCTTATTAAACGCTTCCTAACATCGAAATTTATGAAAAAGTTAATTTTGTCTTTTTCGCTTATCTTGTTTGTGTTATTTTGCAAGTCATGTGAGCTTACCCGCGAGCCAATCACAAAAAATGAATTGACTTGCAAGGCCACTTATCTGAATGCATCCGTGGCAATTGACTCCCTGTTTTTTACCGAAAATGATATAGAATATTTCAATCCATCAACCAAGGAATTAAAATTTAAAACATCATTTAAGCTAGCTGAAATCAAAAATTTTGATAACTTTAGATTTTATCTGGGCAAAGATTCACTTTTTAGCGCGCGCTTGGCGGTAGATGAAATGTCATTTATGATCAACAATTTGGTTTTTTACTATAATTACGATAAAGGGAAAATTTATCTCGAAGATGGATATCCAATTTGGATAGATAGTTCTGAATTAGCAACTCTTCGTGCTCAAAACAAGGCCAAACGAAATACCAACTGGCAAAATTTTATGGACAGATTGGATTACATCAACAAACTAAAAAATTGATGTTCACTTTTTCTCCCACTCCAACATCATTTTCTTAATTTCCAGCCCCCAGCGATATCCACCCAAGCCGCCATCGGTTCGAATTACGCGATGACAGGGAATAAGGAAAGCTATGGGATTGGCACCAATAGCAGTCCCCACCGCTCGCACTGCCTTGGGACGACCAATAGCATCGGCTATTTTTGCATAAGTGGAAGTGGCGCCTACCGGCACTTCTTGCAATGCATTCCATACCGACTGCTGAAATTCTGTACCAATAGGATTGATCCGCGGTCTTCCTTTTTCCTGAAAAATAAACTTTGAATAATAAGCTGCTTTTTTGTCGTTTTGAACAAAATCGGTTTCCGGAAAACGTTGTTCAATATCATACAAAGCGCTTTTCTGACTTTCGGGGAAAGTCAGAGCACAAATTCCGTCGCTCGAGAATACAATACAACATTCTCCGAATGGACTTTGAGAAAATCCATACGACGGTTCCGATTGAGGAGGTAATTGTCTCATGTAAGAATTATTTGTTTATAAAAATGAAACTCGACCTTTTTTAGACAAATTAATCTAAAAGACCGATTGGAGAGAAAAATGAACGAAAATCTAAATTACATTTGTGCAAAATTAATAATTTAATCGATTCATGCAACAAAAAGCTGAAAATAAACACTAAAATCACTCTGTTCGGTGGGAATACAAGCGCACTCAGCACGAAAAAACAGATTTTAGAATGCTTATTCATCGGAAGAGCAGCGCCATTTTGTCAACGAAACCGAAAATAATGATCAGTACAATAATGTGGTTTATGAAAAAGAAAATTTCTCTTATTTACTTCGCAACGACTTTTATGTTTACGGTAACCTTTGCCCAAACAAGCGAAATCATCTGGCAGCCGTTTCCCATCGAAATTGATGGCAACCCCAATGACTGGACAACCAGATTGCGATTTTATGATGCGGATTCGAAAATAAAATACGAATTCAGGAACGATGCAAACTATCTTTATTTCGTCTTTAAATCGGATGAAAAAGCTTTGCAGTATCAGTTACATCAGGCAGAGATGAAAATAAAAATCACTGTTAAATCAAAACCTAAAACTTATGCGAGCATTACTTTTTCAAAAAAAGCCAATGGAGGTGAACGGCCTCCCATGGGAGAAATACAAGGTGCATTCCCTTTTCAAACAGACGAATTGAAATTAAACCAGTTGGCCTTGCGCTCTGAATCCATACCCAGCGACACTGCATTCATCAAAGGTTTTGTTTTTGCTAAAAAATTTATCATCGGTTCGACAGTTGAAAACAACAGCATAAATTTCGCAATAAGCCGAGGTAACTCCGAAGAAACAGCATTTGAACTTGCCATTCCCCTTCGCGAACTTTTCGGAGATGTTTATCATTTGAATGAAATCAAATCAATCCCTATTCAATTTCAACTCAACATCGGCGCACCAAGCCAAACGAACAACAATGGCCATATGGGTAGATCCAGAGGAGGAATGGGAGGACCTGGTGGAGGAATGGGCGGTCCCGAAGGGGGAATGGGACAAATGGGTGGACCGGGAGGAAGCCCCGGTGGTGATATGGGCGGCGGAGAAATGGGAGAAAGACCGCAACTGCCTCAGGGAAATGCTGCTATGACAACATCAATGACCGCAAAAAACATTAAATTCGAATTTAAGCTGACTGCAGAACAATAAAATCTCAAAAAAAACGAACAATCCTGAGTCGCTTTTCCGACCGTTTTTACTTAGATGTATCGTTTCGTCTCAACAATAAAAATAGCCGTTAGAAATAGCCATTTTCTCGTTTATTTTGTGTATATTTGTATGTTTTTTCGGATAAAAATATTCTCGACTCTACGACAAGGGTAAATATCGGAAAAATACAATTCAATATCTTGAAATATATAACATTACAATAGCAAAATGAGCGAAGAAGAAGAAAAAGCAAGAGACCTTGCAAGCGCAGATTATGGTGCAAGCAGCATTCAGGTACTTGAAGGATTAGAAGCAGTTCGTAAACGTCCCGCCATGTATATTGGCGACATAGGCGTTAAAGGTTTACACCATTTGGTATACGAGGTGGTAGATAACTCAATCGATGAAGCGATGGCCGGCCACTGCGACACGATCAATGTAACCATCAACGAGGACAATTCCATCACAGTGGTGGACAACGGCCGTGGCATCCCGGTGGATATGCACGAAAAAGAAGGTCGTTCGGCGCTCGAAGTGGTGATGACAGTGCTTCACGCCGGTGGTAAATTCGACAAAGGTAGCTACAAAGTTTCCGGAGGTCTGCACGGCGTAGGTGTTTCTTGTGTGAATGCTTTATCCACCTTAATGCACGTCGAAGTATCGCGTGAAGGAAAATTGTACATGCAGGAATATTCTTGTGGAACTCCTCTTGCGCCAGTAGCCGAAGTTGGAACTTCAACAACGAACGGAACATTGGTTACCTTTATGCCCGACAATACGATTTTCATCGAATCGGTTTACAAATGGGATATCCTTGCCAACCGACTTCGGGAATTATCTTTCCTTAACGCCGGAATTACATTAACACTTACCGACAAAAGAAATTTTAATGAAGACGGAACAGTAAAATCTGAAATATTTCATTCTGATGAAGGCCTGAAAGAATTCGTTGAATACATTGATGAATCGCGCGAACCATTGATCGATAATATAATTCATATTACGACAGAGAAAAATGGAATTCCCGTCGAAATAGCAATGACTTACAACACTTCGTACAATGAAAATATCCACTCTTATGTGAATAATATCAACACGATAGAAGGAGGAACTCATTTGGCCGGTTTCCGTCGCGGACTGACACGTACGCTAAAGAAATATGCCGAAGACAGCAAAATGCTCGAAAAACTTAAGATCGAAATCAGTGGCGATGACTTCCGCGAAGGACTTACCGCTGTAATTTCAATCAAAGTTGCCGAACCTCAGTTCGAAGGTCAGACAAAAACCAAACTCGGAAACAACGAAGTAATTGGATCGGTGGATATGGCTGTGGGCGAAGCTTTAGGAAATTATCTTGAAGAAAACCCAAAATCGGCCAGAACAATCGTCGAAAAAGTTATACTTGCCGCTACCGCCCGTCACGCAGCCCGCAAAGCACGTGAAATGGTACAACGCAAATCACCCCTATCGGGTGGAGGTTTACCTGGCAAACTTGCCGATTGCGCCGACAAAGATCCCGAAAAGTGCGAACTATTTTTGGTCGAAGGGGACTCGGCAGGTGGAACGGCAAAACAAGGCCGTAGCCGTCAGTTTCAGGCCATTCTTCCTTTGCGTGGTAAAATTCTGAATGTAGAAAAAGCAATGCAACACAAGGTGCTCGAAAGCGAAGAAATCCGAAATATCTACACGGCTTTGGGTGTAACGATCGGAACTGAAGACGACTCAAAAGCACTGAATATTGCAAAACTTCGTTATCATAAAATCATTATCATGACCGATGCCGATGTGGACGGAAGCCACATTGCAACTTTGATTATGACTTTCTTCTTCCGCCACATGAAAGAGCTGATCGAACAGGGATATTTGTATATCGCCACTCCTCCGCTCTACCTGTGTAAAAAAGGAAAAGTGGAAGAATACTGCTGGACCGAACAACAACGTCAGGCATTTATCGAAAAATATGGGTCTGGAAACGAAGGAGGCATTCATACTCAGCGATACAAAGGTCTGGGTGAAATGAACGAAAATCAGCTATGGGACACCACAATGAACCCCGAACACCGTACCTTGCGTCAGGTGACCATCGAAAATGCAGCAACTGCCGATCATGTATTCTCCATGTTAATGGGAGATGATGTAGCGCCACGTCGTCAGTTTATCGAAGAAAATGCAACTTACGCAAAAATTGATGCTTAAATATTAATTTGATAATGAACATAGCCGTTTACTGCTCCTCGAGCAACCACATTCCCGAAATTTACAAGATTTCAGCATATGCTTTGGGGCAGTGGATGGCTGAAAGCGGTAACACGCTGATATTTGGCGGTGCTACCGGAGGCTTAATGACTTCAATCTCTCAGGGAGCTTCGGCCTCTGGAGGTAGAATAACCGGCATAATACCTCAGGCAGTAATCAGAATGAATCGGCAAAGTACTTTATGTACTGAATTGATCAGCGTGGAAACCATGAGCGAACGCAAAGCAAAAATGCAAGAATTGGCTGATGTGTTTGTGGTGCTACCAGGAAGCTATGGAACTTTGGACGAAATGTTCGATGTAATAGCCGCAGCTATTGTTGGCGAACATAAAAAACCCTTGATTATAGTAAACGAAAATGGGTTTTACGATGACCTAATGCACCAGATTGAAAGAATGATACTTGAGAAATTTATTCCTGTTGTTAACTACAAGCCATTAATAGTGAGCAATATAAGTGATTGCATTCTACATTTAAAAAAAATCTGATTTTAAAAATTCTAATTACTCATCCTTTTATTCGTATCTGATTATGAATTTATTTTGGAAAAGTCTTTTCGGAAAAATTACTCCAACTGCCAGGCTTGAAAAAGAAGAAGCCGATCTTATCGAAGCGATGCATCGATACAAGGAAGTGGAGAAATCGGTAGAATTAGCCGAATACAGATCCCTTTTTCATGAAGTAAAATCATCCGATTTTATTGAAAAGAAAAAAATGCTTCAGAACAGAAAATATAAAGATACGGAAGAATATAGAATTTCAGCCAAATACAGAAAACTCGAAAAATCACCCAACATTCATCTTTACTTTCAAGTACTTAAATCAACTGTGCTTGAACATTTTCTGGAGTTTAAAGCAAGTCCAGAATTTGAAGAGCTGGGCGACAAAAGTAAAGTAAGTAAATCAGAAAAACTACAGAAATTCAAACACTTCGAACACTCTAAAGAATATAAAACTTATACCCGTTTTCACGATTCTTACATAATAAAAGAATACGAACAACTTAAATCAAAAACATCCGATCCTGAGTTCAAAGCAAAAAACGAATTCTGGAACAACCCACATCGCTGGAAAACAACGCCTGAATACAAAAAAGAACAACGTTTTTATGAGCTGGCAAAGAACAAGGATATTGTTTTTTTCCTCAACGAGAAGCCTGAAAGATTTGAAAAATTCGAAAAGCTCAAATTATCTTTCAACGATGAGTTTGAATGGAATACCCTGGATAAATCGCGTTGGAATTTTGGGTTTCATTATAGGAGCGCCAAATTGATGGGGAATCACTCTTTCGTTAACGAAAAACAGGCAAATAACTCCGGCAGAAATGTTTCAGTAGATAATGGCATTTTGAAAATCGCAACCAAACACGAGAGAATAAAAACAGCGGCCTGGCATCCTGTCAAAGGATTTATTGAAAACGAATTCAATTTCAGCTCCGATATTTTGCAAACAGCGGACCAATTCAGACAAAAAGAAGGCGTTTTCAGAGCCAAAATTCGTTGCACGGGCAACATCAATCATGCATTCTGGTTAGGTGCCGACAACAAATTACCGCATATAAATATTTTTCATTTTGATGGAAAAAGTATTAAAATGGGCAATGCAAACAGCAAGGTGTTGGACGGAATAAAGATAAAAGGAATAAATACTTCTGATTTCCACATTTATTCATTACAATGGACAGCAAAAGAGTTGGTTTGGTACATCAACGATTTCGAAGTATACCGAACAGCAAGCAATATTCCAACTACAGATATGTACATGGTTTTCAATTCATTTATAACACAAAAACAAAAAGGCAGCACAGGCTCTCTGGATGTAGATTGGGTACGAACCTATCGGTATTGAAGGTTAACATATCCAAAAGTTAAGCCTTGTCCAGAAAAATACATTCTTAAAAAGAGACAAGCTCAGACTTGTCTCTTTTGCTTTACAAAACTACAAAATCTATGACAACAACCCGAAAAATAAATGTTCTAAATCGTTTCGACATTGGAGGAAACAATCGTTTCGTATTGATAGCCGGACCATGCGCCATCGAATCGGAAGAAATGACAATGCAGGTAGCCACCGAACTGAAACAGATTTGCAATGAACTTTCCATTGATCTAATATTCAAATCATCGTTCGACAAAGCCAATCGTTCGTCGGTTAAAGCTCCACGTGGCATTGGGATGGAACGCGGCTTACAAATACTTCAGCGAGTTAAAACTGAGCTTCAGCTGCCTATTGTTACCGATGTACACGAAAGCTGGCAGTGTGCCCCGGTGGCCGAAGTAGCCGATATGCTTCAGATTCCGGCTTTTCTGTCACGCCAAACCGATTTGCTTATTGCCGCTGCAAAAACCGGCAAAATAGTGAACGTGAAAAAAGGGCAATTTATGGCGCCCTGGGACATGAAAAATGTGATTGATAAATTGCGCGATTCTGGCAACGAAAACATTTTACTTTGCGAACGAGGTTCATGTTTTGGGTATAACAACCTTATTGTGGACATGACCGGCTTAGTGGAAATGCGAAGCTATGGTTTCCCAGTGGTTTTCGATGCCACACATGCAGTACAGAAACCGGGTGGACAAGGCACTTCCACCGGAGGAAACCGCGAAATGGTGCCTTATCTTATGCGTGCTGCTTTGGCCGTAGGTGTAGATGCTATTTTTGCAGAAGTTCATCCCGATCCGGATCATGCTTTCAGCGATGGACCAAACCAGATTTATCTTTCGAAAATTCGAGAAATACTCGAAGAAGCTATTGCTATTGATGATTTGATAAAAGGAAACAAGAAGACAAGGAAACAGGAAAACAAGGAAACAGGAAACCAAAGAGACTCAGAACTTAAAACTCAGAGCTCAAAACTCAAAATAAAGCTTTTACTCACCGATGTAGATGGAGTACTGACCGATGCCGGCATGTATTATTCCGAAAACGGAGATGAAATAAAAAAATTCAATACGCACGATGGTATGGGGCTTCAACTCATTCAACAAAAAGGCATTAAAACAGGAATTATTACCTCCGAAGATACAAAAATAGTTGTACGAAGATTTAAAAAGCTCCGGCTCGACTACCTTTATCAGGGTAAAAGAGAAGGTGGAAAGCTGGCTGCGGCGCTCGAAATTTGCGAAAAAGAAGGAATCACTCTGGCCAATGTTGCCTATGTGGGCGATGATATAAATTGTCTTGAATTGCTGTCGAACGTAGGATTAGCGGCATGCCCGGCCAATGCTTTAGAAGCCATTAAACAAATTCCAGGCATAGTTCATTTGAACAAAAAAGGAGGCGAAGGTTGCGTTCGCGAATTTGCTGAAATGATTTTAAAACAAATCAACGTTGTTTCTGAACAGTAAGAATATGGATGCAGTAAAACGATCAAAAGAAATTTTTGAGCAGGAGATCAGTGAGTTACAAAAACTATCCAGCAAAATTGGAGAAGAGATCAATGCGGTAGTAGAAATGATTTATGCCTGTAAAGGAAAACTAGTGATAATGGGAATTGGTAAAACTGGCATTATTGGACACAAAATAGCCTCTTCGCTTGCATCTACCGGAACGCCCACCATTTTTATCAACGCCGCTGAAGCAATGCATGGCGATTTAGGTATGATTGCTAAAAATGACATCGTCCTTTTAATTTCCAACAGCGGCAGTTCGTCCGAAATTATAAATGTGATTGCTCCCTTGAAAAAAATAGGTAGCCGCCTTATTGCCATGACCGGAAACCCCAATTCGCCACTGGCCGATGAAGCCGAACTTGTCATCAATGTAGGAGTGGAGAAAGAAGCTTGTCCACTTGGTTTGGCTCCAACCACATCGACTACAGCAACGCTCGTAATGGGCGATGCCTTAAGTATTTGTCTTATGGAACGCCGGAATTTTAAGGCCGAAAATTATGGATTGTATCATCCAGGTGGTGCTTTGGGACGGCAATTGCTAAGTCGGGTGAAAGACGAAATGTCAAGCAGTATTCCGAGGGTTTACGAAAACACGCTGTTCAAGGATGTGATTTATGAAGTGAGCAACAAACGATTAGGCATGACGCTTGTTTACAATGCCGATAACAATGCTGTGGGTATTATCACCGACGGAGATATCCGGCGAGCCATACAAAAATTCGACGAGCTTAAGCATTTGCAGGCTTGCGATTTCATGACAAAAGGATTCAAAAAAATAGCTGCTGATGAGTTGCTGACCGAAGCCCTGGAGATGATGGATGTAAATAAAATAACAACGCTGGCTGTTACCGGTCAAAACGATGAAGTCATTGGCATTCTCTCTATTCACAGTATTATCGACTTTAGAAACCCTGTACATTGAAATTCAAGAAAATATATATTGAAATAACAAATAGCTGCAATTTCGATTGCAGCTTTTGTTTTAAAACACAAAGAGCCAGCCGGTTTATGACTCCGGATGAATTTTGGACAGTGACCGAAAAAATACGTCCGTTTACAAATTATGTGTACTTGCATGTGTTGGGAGAGCCACTTTTGCACCCGAAATTCAATGAAATTCTATCCATTGCCGAAAAGGCTTCGCTCAACATAAACATAACTACAAACGGGGGTTTAATCGATAAAAAAAAGGAAATTCTTTTGCATCATTCCATACGTCAAATCAACATTTCGCTACACGATGCCGAAGAAAATGTTCTTCCTGAGAAATGGAGCGATTATCTGAATTCAGTTTTTGAATACGCCACAGAAGCTTCGCACAAAACATATATTAACCTGCGTTTATGGAATGCAGGTGTCAATACTAGTACTGATTTTAACCGCTTTTGCCTTGACAAAATTGCACTTCAATACGACAAAACGATAGAGGAACTTACTTTAAAAGGGAAAGATAACGGTATAAAACTCTCCGATCATATTTTCCTGCAACATGCACCACGTTTCGAGTGGCCCGATGGCGAAAAAAAACGCTCCGAAACCACCAAAACCTGTTATGCACTGCGCGATCAAATTGCCATTCTGGTAGATGGAACAGTTGTCCCCTGTTGTTTGGATGGAGACGGAAACATGAATTTAGGAAATATATTCAATTCCGATCTTTCTGAGATTTTGCATACCGAACGATCGTTAAAAATTCGCAATGGATTTATAAACAACCAAATAACTGAGGAATTCTGTAAAAGTTGCGGGTTTTTTATATCATAAATACTTTCCCGGCTTTCAACTAAAAAATATTTACAGTTAAAAGCTGAGAAGATGATTTGATTTACAGAAGCTTTGCTGCCATCTTGTCAACATAAAAATCGACAATTCCATTTTGATTATGAACATACGCAGCCGGATACAACTGAGCAAGCGCTTCATGGTTAATAATTTGTTTCAAAATCTCCGCTTTACTATCGCCTGTGAGTAAAAAGACCACTTTTGAAGCATTATTAATTGTTTTGCCGGTAAGCGTAATTCGTTTCTGACCCGTCAGAGGATGAATACCCACACCTACTGAAAAATCTGAACTGAGCAGACTCATATCATTGGGAAAAATAGATGCCGTATGTCCATCTTCACCCATACCAAGCAACACCAAATCGAAAACCGGAAAACATGATTTTGCCGGAAGTTCCTTCCAAAGCACATCCTGATAACGTTTTGCCTCATCATCGGGTTGATCTTCTCCCTTCATTCTGAAAACATTTTCGGCTTTTATAAAGGTGCGCTGCAAAAGCGTATCGTAAGTTAAGCCAAAATTACTTTCGGGATGTGTGGGTTCAACACAACGCTCATCGACCCAAAAAAACCTGACCACCTGCCACGGAATTAGCTTTTCGTACTCATCTCCTAAAAGCGTAAATAGTTGTTTTGGCGTACTTCCACCCGAAACAGCTATATTCAACTTCTCTTCTGTGGTTGTTTTTGCCTGCGCCATTTCTTTAATTAATTCAGCTACAGCCCGTGACGTGTTTTCCGCATTTTCGTAAATGTGAAGATTGTGACCCATAAAATATATTAGTTTTATTGTTTTTAGCAATTATGAAATGAACTCGAAAAAGCACAAACTCATTGATAATTTGAATATAAAAATGATCTATTCTGTCTTGAATTTTTCGAAAGGCTGACGCCATTTAACGTATTTATCGTCAAATAAATTGTTCGATTCAACAGGACCCCAGGTTCCGGATTCATAAAAATACAAAGGTATATCAGGGTTGTTTTTCCATGCCTGAAGAATAGGATCGACAAATTTCCAGCTCGCCTTCACTGCATCAGCACGAGCATAAAGAGTTGAATCTCCAGTCATTGAGTCGAGCAATAAACGTTCGTAAGCTTCCGAAATCTTTTTCTCGGCCAAATCGGAGTAATGAAAAGCCATGTTCACATTTTGCACCTTAAAGCCTGCACCCGGAATTTTCATACCGAAATCAATCGCCACGCCGGCATCCGGATGAATTCTCAAGATAATCATATTATTCGGCTCAGTCAGACAAAGCTGTTTAAATAGCTGATGAGGAGCTGGTTTTAAGTGGATAACCACCTCTGTCACCCTTTCGGGCAATTGTTTGCCGGTACGGATAAAAAATGGCACATCGCCCCAACGCCAGTTGTCGATAAATACTTTCATTGCTACAAAAGTTTCAGTCTTTGAATTAGCGGCGACTCCGGCTTCCTGTCGATATCCCTTTTGAAGATCTTCGCCAATCTGGCTCGAAATGTATTGCCCGCGAATTACATTCTCGGCCACTTCTCCTGCCTTTATCGGACGTAATGCCTGCAACACCTTTACGGTTTCGTTGCGTATCGAGTCCGAATCGAAAACTGCAGGAGGTTCCATGGCCACCACGGCAAGTACCTGCAACAAGTGATTTTGTATCATATCGCGCATGGCTCCCGATGTATCGTAGTAACCGCCACGATTCCCCACACCGATTCTTTCGGAAGCAGTAATCTCAACTCTTTGTACATATTTGCGATTCCAGATGGGCTCAAAAAAACCATTCGAAAAACGTGTTACCATAATGTTCTGGACTGTTTCTTTTCCCAGATAATGGTCGATGCGATAAATTTGTTCTTCGTTAAAGCCCGCGTGCAGTTTTTTGTCAAGATCCAGGGCTGTATCGTAACTGTAACCAAAAGGTTTTTCTACAATAATACGTTTCCAACCATCACCCTCTTTATTTAAACCGTATTGAACAAGATGTGCAGCCACCACTTCGTAAAGAAATGGAGGAATTGAGAAATAGAAAACAATATTTTTAGTGATGCCAAGTTGGTCTGAAAGTTGATCGACATATTCCTTTAATGCGCCGAAATCACTTTCTTGCTGATTGTTTACTTTTTTGTAATACACTTTTTTCAAAAACTCGTCAAGTTTTTCGGGATATTCGGCTATTGTTTTTTTTGAAAAAATTTTAAGACTCTCTTGCACGTCGAACCGATAAGCATCCTCATCCTTTTCCTGACTTCCGGCGCCTACAACTACAAAATTATCGGGCAATAAATTATCGATATAAAGCTGAAAAACAGCAGGGAGCAATTTTCGTTTCGATAAATCACCATTCGATCCGAAAATAACAAGTATCTGACTTTCAATATTATTTTTTTTCATGTTTTTCCTGAATATTTTATATTACATCAATATCATTTCTAAAATCTGAATCCATTTAAACATAACAAGTGTCTGACTTATTTGTTTATCGTCGCATTCTATTGGCGTATAGTTTTAAACCACACATTAGAAACATTGATTTTTTAAAACCACTTTTTGTGTTTGAATACCAGCAGCATAACTACAGCTACAACAAGCATCACTATCCACATGGCGAAATAGCCAAGTGGCCAGTGAATCTCCGGCAAATAATCGAAATTAGTGCCGTAAACGCCGACAATAAAAGTAAGGGGGATAAATATTACCGAAAAAACAGTAAGCGTTCGCATGATGTCATTCAGTTTTGTGCTCATCATGGTGTGATACATGGTGATTTGATCGTACAGTATTTCGCGGTAACTATCCGAAAGTTCGGTGGCTTCGTTAATATTGTCCTGTAATTCCTTGTAGTGAACCCTGTTTTCGTCTTTTATCATTTCGGTTTCCATCTTCGCAAGGGTAAGAATCATTTCCTTGGCTGGCTTAATGTTTTTTCGTAAAAAATTCATTTCTACTTTATATCCGTTAATCTCCTCAAGTAGATTCTTATCCGGATTCTTAGTCATGCGTTCTTCCAGATTTTCGATTTTTTCGCCAAGCAAGCCAATGATATAGATATAATTATCTACAACAATGTCGAGCAAAGTAAAAGCCAGGTAATCAGAGCCTGATGTACGTATTTTATTCTTATGTTTACGGATACGTTCGCGTACAGGATCAAAAAGCGAAGTTTCCTGCTCCTGAAACGAAATTAATACATGATTAATAATGATCAGGCTCAGATTTTCGACAGATAACTGTTCTGTTGTTTCGTTATACTGCAGTATTTTTATTGTTGTAAAAAAGCCATTGTCAAATTCCTGCACTTTCGGACGCAAGGACGGATTCATAATGTCCGAAATTATATTGACTGGAATTTCGAAAATATCGGCTAACCCTTCCATTCGCGACACATCGTGCAATCCGTCTACATTGAGCCAACTCACATTTTTAGTGTTTTTCAATTCAATAAGTTGATCATCCGATTTAATTTCGTACTCGCGAACCTGATCCAGGTCGAAATTCATGGCATGCAAAGAAATTTTATCCGTCTTTTTAAGTCCTCTGAAAACAAGAGCATAAGGCGACAAACCGATATCTTCTTTTTTCTTTTTTATAAATCGCGACATAGTGAGTTGATTGATTTAATTACAAATAATAAAATAATTAATCTGCTTTTAACCAACCGTCGACCGTCGAGAGTATCGGACAGATTGCTGAGAAGCAGCTGCAATTGAGTTAGGGCAAAGGTAGGAAATTTTTATATTAACTTCTTATTATGAAGCATCTATTTCAAAAAACATCTATATTTGCAATCTATTTAATTTCTTGTATAAAAAGGAGATGATTTTGTTCTTTGGCACAATCATTGATGAGATTAGGAATGCAATAATTTGCTTTATCAATTAAATGAAAGTTTTGAAAATCATATCGTTAACAGTAGTCGTTTTTCTTCTGAATATACATGTTTATAGTCAGGAAAACAACACTGTACAGGAACGTACTCCTGAACAGGAAGCCATAAAGCAAACCGAAAAACTTCAAAACGAGCTACAACTCACCTCCGAACAGGTGCAAAGGGTGAATGAAATTAATCTCAAATACGCACGCGAACGACAAGTATCCAACAACAGGCGTGATGCCATTAAACGAATTAAAGACAAAGACAATGATCTGCAGAAGGTACTCAATCAGGAACAATACCAGCAGTTACAAAACAAACGTTACGAACGTTCTTCGTTTCAGTCGCCATCCTCAAGCAGTAGTTTTCGTCCCAGTCAAACCAGCAAAACCGATAGCAGAACTTATCAGCCAACGCGTACAACTTCGGGCGAAGTAAACGAGAGAAGAGGCAGTAGTATAAACAACAGCTCATCAGAATTAAGGCAGCGCAACCCGTCAACAAGAATACAAACAACCGACAGGCAGGGCCAAACAGCACCTTCAACGTCTCGATCCAATCCTACGGTGAATCCTGGAAATTCTTCACGCGAAAGACAAGGGTCGGCTGTAAGGAATGAAACTCCAAGTACATCGCGTTCGGTTGACAATTCAGGTTCGAGAAACACATCCACTCCTGCAAGAAGTACAGAATCATCGAGCCGATCTGAATCATCCAGATCCTCAGGCTCATCGTCGGGAAACAGAAGATAACTCCATGCCTAATCCATTTTTTAGCTTTAAGCAATTCACAGTGTATCACCATCGCTGCGCCATGAAAGTGGGCATCGATGGCGTTCTTTTAGGCGCCTGGGCGGATGTAAGCAGCGCCGGCAAAGTGTTGGACATTGGCACAGGCAGCGGATTGATAGCTTTGATGCTGGCACAACGTAGTAACGCCCACATTACAGCCATTGACATTGAACCCAACGCGGTACTTCAAACAGAGGAAAATATACAAAATTCGCCATGGAAAGACAGGATCAGGGCCAAAGAAATTTCGATCCAACAATTTGCCGCAACCACCGATGAAAAATTCGATCTTATAGTTTCGAATCCTCCTTATTTTGTCAACTCGCTGAAAAATAGCAGCGCGAACAAAACTACTGCCCGACATACCGATTCCCTTACACATGAAGAATTAATGCTCGGAACAAAAATACTACTTGCCGACAATGGACGAATTTGCTTAATTCTGCCTGTAAATGAAGGAGAAAAGTGTATGCAATTTAGCGAAAGTATTGGCTTACATTGCCACAAAATAGTTTACGTACATCCCAAACCAACAGCAGAAGCAAAAAGAGTATTGCTTCAGTTTGGCTTTGCCCCGACAACCACAGAAGTTAGCAAATTGGAGATTGAAACTTCTGAAAGACACCAATATACTGAGGAGTTTACTGCACTGGCTAAAGATTTTTATCTAAAACTATAAGCAACAAAAAAAGAAACAACAGTTAAAATCCCCTGGAATGAGGAATTTATTGTTGTTTCTATTATTACTTATTTCAGAAAATCTGTTACAACAGCGCTTGAATTTTTGCAGCCAAAACTGCTTTCTGAGTTGCGCCGATTTGTTTGTCGACTACCTGACCATCTTTAAAGAAAAGAATAGTAGGGATATTACGAATTCCATACTCATTAGGCGTTTCCACATTTTCGTCGACGTCCATTTTTCCAATAACTACCTGTCCGTCGAATTCCTTTGCCAATTCTTCTACAATCGGGCCTACCATACGACATGGGCCACACCATTCTGCCCAAAAATCAATCACTACAGGTTTTCCACTGTTAATAATTTCTTTGATATTTCCATCCGTTAATTCTAATGCCATAATTTTATATATTTATAATTAATAATTTAAATTTCTTTTAATGCAAATTCAAAATAAAGTTCTGAATCTAAATGTATTGATAATGTAGACGAAAGCATTTTTCAATCAGCATTGTTCTTTGATAAATGATAACGATAATAAAAACAGCGATCCATCGAAATTGTTTTACAAAAATACTAAATAAAGCGATTGATAAATTCTATCTTTATTCATTTATTGCAAAATCGAGAATTGCAGCTTCTTTTGCCTTCTTAATATACCGATAAACATCTGTGTCTATTTTTACCCTGTGCTGCCTCGAAAACAGTTTAATCTTATTGGGTGAATTTTCATCAATCACTGTTACGTAAACGTTCACATTTCCTTTCTTAGCAAGAAAAAGAGATGAAAGTTCATCTGCAAACTCGTCATCAATTTGCTGAAGTGGTATTGTAAGCGTTATCTTGTCCACTAATTTATCTTTTACATCTCTGAAAAGTTCAATTTTCTGAATTTTAAGCTCTAACTCCTGAGGTGAATTTGGATCTACAGGCTTTTTAAACCTATAGTCGGCACCTTTTTCCTGCACAATGGCAGTGATGAACAAATACAGGTCTTTGATCATATATTTGCCAAATTCCACATAGTTATTGCCGAACAATGCAAATTCGAATGCACCAACATAGTCCTCGAGGGTAAAAATACCGTAAGGATTTCCGGCCTTCGATGTACCATTGCGTAAATTGGTCACCATCCCTCCTATTCTGAGCGGTTTTCCTTTCAACGCATGCAAATCTTTTAAATCTACAGTGGTGGTATTACAGATGTGATTGATCTCCAGCTCGAACTCATCAAGCGGATGAGCCGACAAATACATACCAATTAATTCGCGTTCCTTGTTTAGTTTTTCCAATGGCGACCATTCAGGTGCATAAGGAATTTCAGGTTTCGAAATTTCCACCGCATCCATATCGCCAAAAAGCGAATTGTGATTCATCGAAGCATCTGTCTGAAATTTACTTCCATAGCGGAGGATAGATTCAAGAACGACCTCTGATTTGCTGTTTTCTACGAAAAACTGTTCCCTGCGAATATCCGAAAAACCATCAAAAGCGCCGCACAAAGCCAAACTTTCAATGGCTCGTTTGTTGCACGAAGTAAGATTTACCCGTTCAATAAAATCGAAAACGCTCTTAAATTTTCCGTTTTTGTTTCTTTCGTCTACAATGGCGATCACAGCGCCTTCGCCCACTCCTTTTACGCCTCCAAGTCCGAAACGGATGTTCCCATCTTTATTCACAGTAAAAGTAAGGTCGCTTTCATTTACGTCAGGACCCATCACACTCATGCCCAAATTTTTACATTCGTCCATGAATTTACCAACTTCGGAAATGTCATCCTTATTCCGCGTTAAGTTGGCAGCCATGAACTCTGCCGGGTAATGAGCCTTGAGATAAGCCGTTTGATAGGCTATCCACGAATAACAGGTAGCGTGTGATTTGTTGAAAGCATATTTGGCAAACTCGGCCCAGTCGCTCCATATTTGTTCCAGTTTAGCCCGTGGACCGAATCCGTTTTTCTCGCATCCTTCCATGAACTTTACCTGCAAAGCTGCCATCTTGTCCACCAGTTTTTTCCCCATAGCCTTGCGCAATTCATCGGACTGACCGCGCGTAAATCCGGCCAAATCGCGACTCAATAACATGACCTGCTCCTGATAGACAGTAATTCCGTAAGTATCTTTCAAACGCTTTTCCATGATCGGAAAAGGATATTCTATCTTCTCGCGCCCCTGTTTACGATTGATAAACTGAGGAATGTATTGCATTGGTCCCGGTCGATAAAGCGCATTCATCGCAATTAAATCTTCAAATTGCGAAGGTTGAAGTGCCTGTAAGTGTTTTTGCATACCAGCAGACTCGAACTGGAATGTTCCAACTGTCAGACCTTTGCTAAACAGTTGGTAAGTTTTTTCATCATCTATCGGAATGGCGTCAATGTCAAGGTTTATTCCTTTCGATTTTTTTATGTTCGACAAAGCTTCCTTGATAATCGACAGGGTTTTTAATCCCAGAAAGTCCATTTTTATCAATCCGATTTCTTCGATGACCGAACCTTCGTATTGTGTTACAAGCATTTCTTCACCGGTTTCTTTGTCCACAGCCGTGCTCAGCGGCACTAGATTAGTAAGATCATCGGCACCGATAATGACACCGCAGGCATGTACGCCGGTTTGACGAACGGTTCCTTCCAGCATCTCAGCATATCGAAGTGTGCTGGCCAGGTTCTGGTCCATCGAATTTCGGGCCTGCTGCAACTCGGGCACATATTTCAAACAATTTGAGATATTCACTTTAGGCGCTTTTCCATCAGCACCTTCGGGGAATTTATCAGGAATAAGTTTGGTGAGCCGGTCGGCCTCCGAAAGGGGTAATCGCTGAACACGGGCCACATCTTTGATGGATGATTTTGTGGCCATGGTGCCGTAGGTGATAATATGTGCAACTCTCTCCTTCCCATATTTCTCTGTTACCCAACGCAATACCTGTCCACGTCCATCGTCGTCGAAATCAATATCTATATCGGGCATCGAAATACGATCGGGATTCAGAAAACGCTCGAACAGCAAATCATATTTTAGCGGGTCAATATCAGTAATTCTTAAACAATAGGCTACCACCGAACCTGCCGCCGATCCACGTCCGGGTCCTACCGACACCTTCATTTCCCGGGCAGCATTAATAAAATCCTGAACGATGAGGAAGTAGCCGGGGAAACCCATCGTTTTCATCACATTCAGCTCGAAAGCAATACGTTCCGATTTTTCATCGTCGAGCACATCGCCATAGCGTTGTTTTGCTCCCTCATAAGCCAGTTTCGCCAGATAATCGGCTTCGAGCTTTACCCGCACCACCTTATCGTAACCACCTAAGCGGTCGAAGCCATCCCCGAACTCTTCGCGCAGCATTTCTTCTGTGAAATTTTCACGATACTGTTCTTCCGTCCCAAAATCGGCAGGAATAGGATAAACAGGCATCATTGGCGCCGAATCAATGTCGTAAAATTCTACTTTGTTGGCAATTTCCACAGAGCTTTCAAGTGATTCCGGCACATCGGCAAATATCTGAAGCATTTGCTCGGGCGTTTTCAGATATTCCTGTTTGGTATAACGCATTCGGCCCGGATCGTCGAGATCCTTTCCAGTACTCAAACAAATCAGTCGTTCGTGTCCCTCTCCATGTTCTTCCTCAACAAAGTGAACATCGTTGGTGGCCAATAGTTTGGTGTTTGTTTTACGAGCCAGTTTTATAAGCTCAACATTCTGGCGTTGTTGTTTTTCGAAACATTCGTAATCAGCATTTGGCTTATCTGTTTTATGTCGTTGAAGTTCGATGTAAAAATCATCTCCAAAAACTTCTTTGTACCACAATACGGCTTCTTCGGCAGCCACCAAATCGCCGCGTTCCACCTTCTTGTGAATTTCGCCACCCAAACAGGCCGACGAAGCAATCAACCCTTCGCTGTATTGTTTCAGAATGTCATGATCGATGCGCGGACGGTAATAAAAACCTTCCATCCAACCAAGCGAAACCAATTTACAAAGGTTTCGATAACCGGTTTTATTTTTAGCTAATAATACCAAATGATAACCACTACGGTCTTCCTGATTGGCTTTTGAATGACGACTATTGCGGGCCACATAAGCCTCACAACCAAGAATTGGTTTAAATAAACGTTGCTCTGCATCGGCGAGTTGTTGCAGGAGTCCAGCTTTTTGATCTTCTGTCAGGTCGTTTTTACCTAACTCAGCTTTTATAGCCTTTATCTGGTCTTTGGTTTTCGAATTTTTCTTTTTTGTATAGTTGAAAAATTCTTTCACGCCGAACATATTGCCATGGTCGGTAAGTGCAATTGCATTCATACCGGTTTTTGCAGCTTTATCTACAAGTCCCGAAATGGATGACATGCCATCGAGCACAGAATAATAAGAATGGACATGAAGATGAACGAAAGAACCCATATGTATATATTTGAATAATTGACGTTTAAAACAAGTGAAAGTATTTGTATTTTGTGTTGCTAAAGATAGGAATAATTTGAAGAGATAAAAAGTTTTTAATGGAGATGTTATTGACAAATTTGAAAGATATATAATAAGTATCCGTTTAATCAGGGCTTTAAACTACTGATTAAACGGAGAACATTATGACGATTAAAAGCATCGTAAGAAAACTGAATCTTGCTTCATTTAGGAAGAAAAATCATTGAATGAAAGTCTGTTGGCTCATTTTTCCTTTTCAGCCGCCTTTTGCGCTTCTTCTTTCTTTTTCTTTGCAGCTCTTTCTTTCTTTTTGAAATAGCCCTTGAGCAATATATTGTCTTTGGCTGCATTCATGTTTTCATTCAGACCTTTGGAGCTTTTTTTCAGATTAACTATGGTCTGATTCAGGTTTTCGGCTATGGTAGTGTCCTGAATCAAACGACCAAGTGTACCTTTTCCACGATTTATCTTCATCGTTATTTCGGCCAGTTGTTCCGAAATGATTTCAACATTCCCGGCCGTCACTTGTAAGCTTTCCATGATAGCATCCGTTTCAACGGGCTCGGAGGATTCGAGATATTGTCCCTCCTTTGCTCTTTTGGCATCAATGCTCCCCTGCGATATTTTCAACAATTTGTCGCCTATGATTCCTTCGGAACCTATGGCCACCTGACTGTCCGACCGTATAAACTGCCATGCATCTTTTTTGATGAGCATGTCTACTTTCACTGTCGAGTCGTTTACAATAACTATATTATCTACTACCCCCACATTAATTCCGGAGAATCGAATGTTATTTCCAATTTGTAATCCGCTAACGTTGCTGAATGTGGTTGTGAGTTTAAAGACAGGATCGAACAGATGCTTTTGTTTACCGATGATGAAAACAGCAAGAATTAAAAGGCAAAGGCCTCCTGCAACAAATAATCCTAACCGGATTTTAAATTTCTGTGTATGGTTATCCATGATGATGAGTGATGATTGTCTTAATTGAATAAAAAAATTAGATAAATGATATAAATTCAGCTTTTTAGATTTGATTTGAAAAACGATGCTATTCTCGGATCTTCCGAACTCTCGTAGGCTTTTAAATCGCCATCCATGTAAATTTCGCCATCGTGCAACATCAATATTCTATCGGCTGTGGCACGTACACACTCAATGTCGTGGGTAATAATAATGGATGATGTTTTGTACTTTTTCTGTATTTTATTGATCAATGTACTTATTTCGTCGGAGGTAACCGGATCGAGACCCGTCGTAGGCTCGTCGTACAGCATAATCTTAGGATCGACAATGATGGTTCGGGCCAGGCTGATGCGCTTACGCATTCCGCCCGAAAGTTGTGAAGGCATTTTGTTCAGCGCATCGGCAAGACCTACATTTTCGAGCGCTTCCAGTATTTTCTGATCACGGTCTTTTTGACCCAATTCTTTTTTAATCCTTTTCAAAGCAAACTCAAGGTTTTCCTTCACGGTCATTGAATCGTAGAGCGCTCCGCTCTGAAACAGGAATCCTATTTTTTTTCTTAGTTCACTCAGTTCAGCACTTTGAAGCAGATTTACATTTTCGCCAAACGCCGTGATGGTTCCGCTTCCCGCATTCAATAAACGAACGATGCATTTTATAAGTACCGATTTACCGGAGCCCGATTTGCCGAGCACCACCAGATTTTCTCCGTTATATAACTCCATCGATACATCTTTAAGCACCTCCTGCGCGCCAAACGACATCCGGAGATGTTCAATCTCGAGCACCTTTTCATTTTTATTGAAACTTGGTATTGTTTGATTTATAGTCATTGTGTTTATATTTAGCTGATCTGAAATGTTTTATTAAGTACATTATAATGCTTTGAATCTTTACTAAGTCATTGAATCTTTCAAATTCTCAAATCTTCGAATTCTAATAACAGTAGTTTCGTTAATTGAAATCATAATTTCACTTCTTGCCTTACCTGAGCATATCCGTTACCTGTACGGCAATCACATCTACAATGAGCACCAACAGTGAGGCAACAACAACCGCTGAATTGGCTGCAACACCAACACTTTCGGTTCCACGCCCGGCATTATAACCTTTGTAACATCCTACCAGGCCGATAACAGCCCCAAAAAAGAAAGATTTCAGTATGGCCGGCATTAAATCGAAAAAACTAACCTGACTGAATGCTTGTGAGAAAAATAAAGTGAAGGTGACTTCGCCTTTCAGATTGGCGCCCACCCAACTGCCCAATATCCCTAATCCATCGGCATAAAGAATCAGCAGGGGAATCATAAGCGTTGCCGCCCATACCCTGGTGACCACCAGAAACTTCATGGGCTGAGTGGAGGACACTTCCATGGCATCAATCTGCTCGGTTACTTTCATCGATCCTAATTCAGCGCCCATGCCCGATGCTATTTTTCCTGCACAAATCAATCCGGTGATGACCGGTCCCATTTCTCTGATCAGCGAAACCGCCACCATACCCGGAAGCAAGCTCTCAGCGCCAAAACTTACAAGCACAGGGCGGGATTGAATGGTAAGCACCAGGCCCATAATGGTTCCCGTTACCGAAATAAGAGGAAGTGACTTATAACCGGTTTTGTAACACTGAAATAAAAACTCTTTGAATTCGAATTTACCTGAAAAGGTAGCTTTGAAAAATTGCGCTACAAACAGACAAACATTGGCAATGTTTACGAAGAAGTCGTTCATCAATTCGGTTTTCTCTAAGGTTTTCTCGCCTATTTTGGTGGATGATTGCTTCGACACATTCTTTATTACCGGAATTACCTTTATGGAAGGAATTATTTTCTTCATTGCAAATGATTATTAAGGATTTACCATTTAATAATGTTCTATTTACCATTAAAAGTGGATAAACAGCACATTACTGATTGATGAATGCGATATTAAATAGTTATGAGTTACAAGACTGCTCCTCTGAATTTTACATTAAAAAAACAGATCGTTATTCCCTGAAAATATTTTAGATACAGAATAACAACGTTGACAAAAATAGGGAAGTTTCACGCTCCGGATGTTATATCTGTCACTCTATTAATTACATAATTCACTGGTATTTAACTTTTTGATGTTGAATTAATGTTTGGTTGCTAAACTCAGCATAATTTCAGCCTGTCGTTCCAGCATGAATAAAAATAATCACAGCTCGACTGAATTGCCGTTTCTTAATTCTTTCTTACCTTTGCAGTAAGTAAAAAATGAAATACATCGACGTCATAGTACCATTGCCATTGGGCGGAACGTTCACATATTCGGTGCCGGATGAGTGGGCGGATGCAGTGCGCATTGGTATGCGCGTGGTGGTGCCATTTGGCAAAAAGAAGATGTATACGGCCATCGTTTCCATCATTCATACGCACAAACCCGAACTGCTTTACGAAGTGAAGGATGTGATTTGCCTGCTCGACAACCAACCCGTGTTGCGCTATCCGCAGTTGAAATTTTGGGAATGGATAGGCGCTTATTATCAGGCTTATCCGGGCGATGTATATCAGGCAGCTGTGCCAGCCGGATTAAAGCTGGAAAGCGAAACCCGGGTGTGTATCAATCCCGATTTTGAAGCCGAACATATACTTTCGGAAAAAGAACAGCGCATACTGGATGCGCTTTCGGACGGAAAACCTGTGAACGTGGCAGAATTGAACAAAGTGACCGAAATACGCGACGTGCTGCCCACGCTTAAAATCCTGCTCGAAAAAGGAGCGGTGGAAGTGAACGAGGAACTGACGGAGAAATTCCGTGCCAAAACCGATACTTTTGTTCGCCTGAGCGAAGATGCCCGCCGCGAAGAGAACCTGCGGCGTACTTTCGACGAACTCGGCCGTGCCAAAAAACAATTGGATGTATTGATGATGTATATCGACCTGTCGAAATGCCTCATTCCTGCCCGACAACGCGAAGTGACACGCAAAGAATTACTCGAAAAATCGGGCGCCTCTCCTGCTGTACTTGCAGCGCTGGTGGAACGTGGTGTTTTGGAAACCTACCTGAAAGAAATCGGGCGGTTGGACATTTCGGACCTACAAACCAATGCCGTGTATGCGCTGAACGAATTTCAGCAAACAGCCTTGAGCAGTATTGAAAAGCAATTTAAAGAAAAGCCGGTGGTGTTGCTCCACGGGGTGACATCGAGCGGAAAAACAGAGATTTATATACACCTGATACAGAAAGTACTGGCCGAAGGGAAACAAGTGCTATATCTTGTTCCTGAAATTGCGCTGACTACTCAGCTTACCTCGCGGCTCAAACGCGTGTTTGGGAAACGGCTGGGTGTTTACCATTCAAAATTCTCGGATGCCGAGCGTGTGGAGATATGGAACAATGTGCTGAACGATAAAAGCTATGAGGTAATCATTGGTGTTCGTTCTTCCATTTTCCTTCCTTTCAGGCAATTGGGACTGGTGATAGTGGACGAAGAGCACGAATCGAGCTACAAGCAATACGATCCGGCACCGCGCTACCATGCCCGCAATGCAGCCATTGTGCTGGCCTCGATGCATGGCGCCAAAACTTTGCTGGGAACCGCCACGCCTTCCATCGAAAGCTATTTCAATGCCGAAACCGGCAAATACGGCCTTGTAGAATTGCATCAACGACATGAAGAAATGCAGTTGCCTGAAATTGTAGTGGTCGACACCAAAGAAGCCTACCATAAAAAACGAATGGAAGGACATTTTTCGGATGTATTGCTGGAGAAAATAGCAAAAGCGCTTAGCAACAACGAGCAAATCATTCTTTTTCAGAACCGACGGGGTTATGCGCCTTACATCGAATGCAAAGGCTGCGCCTATGTGCCGAAATGCAAAAACTGCGATGTGAGCCTGACGGTGCATAAAGTTTTCAATACGCTTACCTGCCACTATTGCGGCTATACCGAACCGATACCTACCATTTGTCCGGTTTGTAAAACGCCCAACCTGAATACAAAAGGCTTTGGAACAGAGAAGATAGAGGACGAAATACGCCAGATTTTCCCCGACGCCCGCGTAAGCCGGATGGACTTAGACACAACACGCTCGAAAAAATCGTACGAAAAGCTGATTACCGATTTCGAAAATCACAAAGTAGATATATTGATTGGTACACAAATGGTAACAAAGGGACTCGATTTTGAACATGTAAGTCTGGTGGGTATTCTGAATGCAGATAATATGTTGAATTTCCCTGATTTTCGCGCCCACGAGCGGGCTTATCAGTTGATGGCACAGGTGAGTGGACGTGCCGGACGAAAAAACAAACGCGGACTGGTAGTGTTGCAAACCTCGCAACCCGAACACACGGTGATAGGGCAGGTGATACGCAACGATTATGCCGCCATGTATAAACTCCAGACCGAAGAACGGAAACAATTCAAATATCCGCCCTATTTCCGCATGATTCAGGTCACATTACGGCACAAAGATGTGCATGTACTGCAACAAGCAGCTTTTACGCTCGCCGGTCAGCTTCGTGCTATTTTCGGTTCACGCGTTTTAGGCCCTATCGACCCGGTCGTTTCCCGGATTCAGAATCTGTTTATCAAACAAATTATTCTGAAAATAGAAAACGAAGCTTCGCCGGCCAAAGCCAAGGAAATGTTACAACATGCCAGCGATGAATTGCTTACCCAGTCCCGGTTCAAAGCGGTACGCATCGGACTGGATGTGGATCCGGTTTAGAATACAATCCAGAATCACTTATTTATAGCATCGACCACTTAAGTGACGACTTCGCCAAAACTTACACAATTAAAACCAAATCGCCCACCTTACTATCGAATACTGATTGTATTTTTGTAGCATTGAATTTATGCGCCCGGCTGGAGATCGTTATGACATACTACCGATGATTGATTGGGTAACCCGAAGTCATCGCGATCAGTTGGGTTGTTTTTACTTTTTTTTAGAGAAAAGATCATTCAATACCCTGAATTACTTATAAAACTAATGCTTAAAAATGCACAATGAGAAAAAATATACTTCTGATGATTGTTTTGCTGTTTGCAGCTTCAGCCTGGGCACAATCCCTTACACTCAACTCATCCGGCGGTTGGCTCGAAGCTGCTTTTGTGAAATGGCAGGCCGTGGCATGCGCCGATAGCTACAATGTATATTACAGCGGCGAAGGGGTGACAAACAAAAAGATAGACACGCAACTGATCCGCAACTATGGTTCGTATTTTCGTGCCGATGTAGTGGGACTTAAAGCAGGAACTTATACACTTAAAGTGACAGCAGTGACTGGAGGCGTGGAAAGTGAAAGTGCTGAAACGGCTGCCCTTACTGTTCGTGCACACGATCGTACCGGTTTTGCTTTTTCCAACGGACGTGTGCCGGGCGCTTACAAAGCCGATGGAACTCCAAAGGAAAATGCTGTGGTGCTTTATATTACCGAAAAAACAAAAAACACTGTTTCGCTTACAGTGACTGGTGCCAACGCAAACCCCTGCGTCGGTCTGCAAGCCATCCTGGATGGATTTAAAAAAGGAAAAGACACGCGTCCGCTGATCGTTCGGTTGGTGGGGCAAATCACCGACCCTGCTTACACCCTGGGAGGCGACATTGTGATCGAAAACAATAACAATGCAGCTTCGTTTATCTCCTTCGAGGGCATAGGCGACGATGCAGTGGCCGATGGCTGGGGCATACGCGTTAAAAATGCTTCGAATATTGAAATCCGTAATCTCGGAACAATGAATTGCAACAGCGATGAAGGTGATAATATCGGCCTGCAGCAGGACAATGATTATATCTGGGTGCATAACTGCGATTTATTTTATGGTAACGCCGGTAGCGACGCCGACCAGATAAAAGGCGACGGCGCCATGGATTGTAAAAAGTCAACCTATGTTAGCTTTTCCTATAATCACTTTTGGGATTCGGGAAAAAGTAATCTCTTGGGATTGAGTGAAGGTCTTTCGGCCGATTTACTTATTACCTACCATCACAATTGGTACGATCATTCCGACTCACGTCATCCGCGGGTGCGCTTTTATTCGGCTCATGTGTACAATAACTATTACGATGGCAATTCAAAATATGGTATCGGAGCTACAGAAGGTGCTTCGGTATTTGCCGAAGCCAACTATTTCCGCAACTGTAAATACCCGATGCTGACCTCTATGCAGGGAAGCGATGTGTGGGACGAAGCCAAACAAGCCAACGATTATACAAATATGCCCATCTTCTCGAAAGAAAACGGTGGAACGATAAAGGCATACAACAATTATCTGTCAGGTCAGCGCCGCTTTGTGCCTTATGGCGCTGAGGGCTACCTTAACTCTACTGTCGACTTCGATGCTTATGTCGCAGCAACGCGTAACGAGCAGGTGGTTAGCAGCATTGTTTCGAACTATGGAAAAAATACTTATAACAACTTCGACACAAATGCTGCGGTAATGTATGCCTACACCCCCGATAGCCCTGAAGCCGCCAAAGAAAATGTGATGTTATATGCAGGCCGCATGAATGGTGGCGACCTGAAATGGACTTTTAATAACGTGGTGGATGATGCTTCGTATACAGTCAATACTGGCCTTAAAGCTGCATTGACAAATTACAAAACTACTTTAGTGGCTGTACAGGGAGAAACTCCCGATGCTGAAAACAGCCAAACACTTACTTCGCCTGCTAACATGAACCAAACAGTAGCGAGTGGTACAGCCATTAGTCCTGTTGTTTTCACATGGGGAGGCGATGCCACCGATGCCACCGTAACCGGATTACCTGCTTCGGGTATCGATGTTGTAAAAGATATTGCTGCCAAAACGATCATCATCACGGGTATTCCTGTGGCTACTTTCACTTATGTTGTCACTACAACCGGCACGGTCGGCACACCTGCCACGGCATCAGGAACTATCACTGTATCAACAAATGGTGGAACAGCCGAAAATGTTGTTCACAATTTTACAACCAATGGAAAAACAAGCACTTTCTTCGCCATTAGCGGTAATCTTTCAACCACTAAAGGAACTGTGGTTTACAACGAACTGACATTGACACAGTGTTTGAAAATGGAATCGGCAACAACAATTTCATTTAGCACCACGCAGTCCGCCAAACTGACCCTTGTTTTCAATGCAGATTTCACGGGAAAGGTGAATATAGATGGGAAAAGCTATAATCCTACAGCAGGAATTCTTACAGTGTCCATTGCAGCCGGTACGCATCAGATAACAAAAGGCGATACTTCCAACTTGTTTTATATGAGCGTGATTTACGATGCCACAGGCACTTCAAACACTACATCTGTTCAACTTCTGCTCTATCCGAATCCGGTGATCCATCATCTGTCTATCGCTACGGATACAGAAATAATAAAAACAGAAATCTACAGTATTACAGGAGTTTTGATGCAACGAACAGCCCTGGATGTAAGAAGCATTGACATGAGCGACTTAAGCAAAGGCAACTACCTTGTGAAAGTGTTCACTGAAAAAGGTGTTTTCAATCAAATGATTATCAAAAAATAGTCCTGCTTTCAAACACAGGCATCCATACAGAATGACAAGCAAAAATGGTGGGCAATGGCCTGCCATTTTTTGTTTATTACATTTTGCGGATGTTAGAACACGTGAATTTGCAAAAGGCTGAAAGAAATTATATATAACCAACTTCACTCGGAGCTCTTTTTGTTTTGATTGTTACAAAACGATTAAATATTGATGCATCTTCTTTGATTTTGTTTGCATTTCTGTAGTTATTTGAACAATTATTATATTCGTGTCGTTTTCTTCTATACTTATTGATCTATCTGTCATTCTGTTGATAGCTTATATGGCGAAGAAATAAGATAATTGAGTGAATAATCTGAAAACAGCGTTTTATGAACGAGAATAATGCAGCAATGAGTGCCGTCTGGAATCGTTTGTCTGATCATATAACGAAGAAGGAAACAGAAATCAAAGGTTTCAGTGCAGATGAATTAATGGCATCCATATTTTGTCCCGGTCCTTACTACTATTATGTGGTGGATTTTTTCGATATGCAAATAAAGCACATGTGTCCAACGATTCAGGATGTGTTAGGTTTAGATCCTGAGACCGTTAAATTTGAAGATATTTTAGCCCGTATGCACCCCGACGATATGGATTTTGTTGTAAGGGCAGAGGAAACAATTCTCAAGTATATCTATGAGAATATTGGCGGGCAAAATATCCTGAAATATAAAATGAGTTATTGCTTTAGATTCAGAACGGCTGATGACACATATCAATTATTTCAACACCAGGCAATTGTTCTTTCGGTAGATGAGCATGGGAGTTTTGGTAAATCGCTGAATATACATACGAATATTAATCATATCACTGAACATAATTCCCACAAAGTCACACTTATGGGCATTATGGGCGAGAACTGCTTCGTTCAACTGGATTTAAAGCCTGCTATTCCGCCTATTACATCAGCTTCACTTTTCACCAAAAGAGAAAAACAAATCATTCGGTTGATGGCCGATGGCTTAAAGAACAAAGAAATTGCCGAAAAGCTTTTTATTTCTCTCCATACCGTCAAAAACCACAGAAAAACCATTCTCGAAAAAGCAGCCGTAAATAGTAGTTCCGAGCTGATTGCCAAATGCATTACCGAAGGTCTTATCTGATTTCTCAACCACCCCAATTATACTTTTATATCCTCCTTACAGAATATATCTAATTTTTAGCATAAAAAATGACTACAAAGAGCTATTGTTTTTCGATATTCCACACATTAATTTTGACTCGTTCTAAATAGAGTACAATTCTCCAACTTCGAATTGTAGTTTTAAGGCATATTATCGTTACATATTTCTGTTATGACCGAGTAAGTAAATGTAATTTGCAACATTTATGTCTATTCTATGCTCATCTCATACAAATTGTAATGACTACAGAAATAAAACAACCACAATAACCCTGTATTTAGGAGTTAAGGAATGAGGTTTAGATAAAGAATTTATAAATAATAAAAAAGAAAAAGTATGAAAACGTTGAAGCTACTCTTATTTTATCTTGCTGTATTTGTTGCAGCGCTATTTTTTACAAGATGTTCGCTAACCGAAGATATAGCGAAAATAACAGATTCGCTGGATAGTTTGAAGGTGAGTGTTGGAACTCCCCAGTTTAAAACCAGTGTGCATATTGAGTTTGTTGATGCCAAAACGAATGAACCGATTTTGAATAAAAACGTAACCGTAAGCATTGATGGGAGAGATGCTGCATTTGTGTATAATAATCTGGGGAGTAAACAAGCTTCGTATACTTCTATTTGGGGGATGCTCGATTTGGTAATTGCCCCACATAAAGCGGATCCAAACAGCATGTCAACAGATCCGATAGAGTTTCAGATCACATCAACTTTAGAAGGATATGTTAGTGCTACCAACACTGTTTTTATTTCACAGGAAGGCAATCAAACAGTTACAATTCCATTGATAAATTTAAACAATCCTCCTGATGGTTTTTTTATTGCTGAAAAAGAAATAAGTGTGATAGTTAACGAGGATGGAAGTCTGTCTGAAGATGTTGTAGTTGATTTTAGTGCAACCGGACCAACTGGGATGAAAAAAGTGAAAGGTGAAATAGCATCTGAAAATATTGTGCCGGTGTTGACCATTCCAAAAGGTGCCAAATTCTGGGGGCAATCCCCTAATGGTACAGGTTTTATAAATAAATATACTTCTTTGAAAGTAAAAGTTGAAAAAGTAAATTTTCCGACTGATGGAGAATTTAAACCATATAGTTTTAGATATGCTTATTCTGGTTACTTACTGGAATATGGATTGACGCGATTTACGATAATGGCAACTGTTCCAACAGTATTAGCCCCTTCTATTACCCGTGATGTAATATGGACTGTACAAAAAGTATTAACCGGGAATTTGGGCATAACTTTATTTTTACCACCGAATTTCATCAATCCGGAGACTAATGCAATAATAAAAGAAAATGATATTATATCACGTGTTATTTTTACTTACGACCAAACAATATTAAGAGAAAAACAAGAAGTAGTTAAAAAGATAAATGGCAAGCTTGCTATTACGAGTGAATTTAACCCAGGTCAGTATGGAATAGACTGGAGTCAAACATGGGGATATCTTATTCCAACGTGTGGAAATACCGGTCCTAAATTTACTGTTACCTCTGATCCCGATATTACAGAATCTGTGAATCATTCGGTGCAGGTTTTTTATAATAAAAGAAAGACTCCTAGAGGTTGGGGACAACTTGGACATAATCCCAAAGCATTTGGACAAGTTTCATTTATACAACTACCAACTACCCTTGTAGATGTCGTGTTCTTAGCCAAAGGTCCATTCAAATTTTTTCCTGATACATTTTCATTAGATAATGCCTGTGAAAATAAAACATATACTGTTAATATAAAAAAAGACCCTTCTAATGCAGAATGGGTGTCGCTGAATATCGATATTGAACTTGCTTCAAAATCTAAAAATTTAATGATAAAACCTTCTACGAACATATATTATTACAGTTCAGTAATAAATTCATCTATTCGTGTTGTTAATGGGAAAGCATCTTTTTATGTAAAAAAAGGTATTGATTATTTTTTACAGGTGCCATACGGCAGCTCAGGTGCTTCAGGCCTTCTTAAAGTTGAGGATGATACGCCAACAACATATAAAGTGACATTTACACCACAAATGAATGCTAACTCAAATAATAAGTCGGAAGTAATCTTTGTTCCAAAAATTGACAATAAAGAAATAACTATAAAATACAGGGTAGTCATTCCTGATAATTTATTCAAACAATTTTAATAATATAGCTACTATATGAGAAAATTAACCATTATATTCTTTGTGTTCATTTATATTCTCAATATAAGTGCACAAATACAAAACCCGACAAATAATGCTGATGGTGAAGTATTGTCAAATAAGTCATCTTCAATTGCATTAGCTGTAGGTCTTAGCGCTTCCACCAACGGATTAGGTGGAAATGTAACTGCTGCCTGGAACGATAAATTTGCATTGCGTTTAGGGTACGAAAAACTTGATAGATCTTTTCCTAACGCATTTGTCTATCAACAGGATGACTTCAATTTCGATGTTAGCCCGAGGATTAAAACAGGTGGATTTTCCGCCATTGTCGACTGGTATTTTTTAAAATCCTTGTATGTGTCGGCAGGTGTAATGGTGACTGACCTTCATCTTTCAGCTAAAATCGTATCAGCTGACCCACTGACAATTGGCGATATAGAATATAGCCCGAACGAAATGGGCGAAATGAATATCGCCGTGGGACCACAGAATAAAGTGGCTCCTTACGTTGGTTTGGGCTTTGGGCGTAATAACTCTCGTGATCATCGGTTCAGCATGAGCTTTGAGATAGGAGCTTATCACACAGGTTCGTATATAGTGGATGTAAATGGAACTGAATTATTCGAAGCCAATGGCGATCCTGCCAATCAGGAATCCATCAATAACCTGAACGAAACATTGAAAGGCATTAGCTGGAGCGGAATATATCCGGTAGTGAAGCTGGGAATTTCGTATAAGATTTGGAAAAAATAAAATTCATTTAACAATTATGGCGGTAACCGAAAAGCCGAGAGAGTAGGGAGAAATACAATTAGAAATTATAAATTATGAAAACAACTTTCATTTCAATGATTATTTTTCTTGCCGTTTTATCGGCAAATGCAACAGTACTAACAGTTAACAATGGAACTGTTTCCGGTGGGCAATACACTTCAGCACAAGCAGCAATTGATGCTTCTGCCGAAGGAGATACAGTGTACATACATGGTTCAAATACCAGTTATGGCAATGTGACGCTCAAAAAAAGAATTGTATTGTTAGGTGCGGGACACACTCCTCAGAGCACACAATATAATATGAAATCTGAATTAGGTTATATTTATCTTAATAAAGGAACATCGGTAACTTTACCAACCGGAAGTGTAATAAAAGGAATTGATTTTTCATATTTACTAGGTAATAATGGCAGTTTAGATGTTAATAATATAACAATCGAAAGATGTAATAGCTATGCAATTCAAGTACTTGGTAATGGTTGGTTAATTGCCAATAGTATATTACCATCATTAGATATAAATTATTTTAGTAATGTGATAGTGAATAATAATTTTATTACAAGTATATCTGGTTCTAATAAACCAAGTGTTTTAATAACTAATAATATATTTATTTCAGGTGGAAATTCAAATAGTCTGCAACCAGATGTTAGCTACGTTAATATAACAAATAATATATTTATAAATCCTGAAAGTTCATTTGGCGCATATTCAAGCACATTCAAACAAAACACGTTAAGTAAAAACATTTTTGTATATGCAGATCCACAAAAATTTATTGATCTTCAATTTCCAAATAATTCCAGTAGTGGAAATCTAAACACCGCCAATCCACAGTTTGTTTCTGATATCCCATTGCTTGTAAGTACTACTTTATTATCAAGTTATGATTGGCATTTATTAAGCACTTCAGTAGGCAAAAACTATGGAACCGATGGAACCGATGTTGGAATATACGGAGGTTCTTATCCTATGCCTAATTTGACAGGAGCGCCCAACATACCTCAAATGATAAGTGTGGACATAGAGAATTCTGTAATTCCACAAAATGGGATACTTAATGTTGCAATCAAAGCACGTAGTCAGAAATAATTAGGCATTGAATAATTAAATAATGAAGCACAATGAAAAATTATAATCATTTTATTCTCTTGTTGATCATCACTTATAGTTGGGTGAATGTATCGGCACAAATTATTGAGCCTCCAAATATAAAACTGATACAAAAAAGTACTACAGAGATTGATGTAAATTCGCCTATAGTGATTGGTGAGTATTTCTTTAATGCTGATCCCGGTATTGGTAACGGAACAAAAATTTCATTCAATCAGTCAGAGAATATCGATATAAATACCACTTTAGCTGTTTCTGGAATAAATCCGGGATTTAATAATCTTTTTGTACGCGTAAAAGACAACCGGGGTATTTGGAGTTTATGCGAAGGAAGGATAGTGTATGTACAGCCAATTAAAACGATACTCAGTCAAACACCACTAGTATCAGGAGAATATTTCTTCGATACCGATCCGGGAATTGGAAAAGGAAAAGCTTTAAGCTCATTTAATTTATCCGACAATATTAGTTTAAATAATCAGATTTCAGTTGCAGGGCTTACCGAAGGTTTTCACAACTTATTTATCCGGATAAAAGACAGTTCAGGCAAATGGAGTCTGTACGAAGGAAGAATTGTATATGTCCAACCTGCTCAAACAACAAGAATCAATAATCAAATCACAAAAGGAGAATATTTCTTCGATAATGATCCCGGTATAGGTAAAGGAACAAATATAAGTGGTATTAATATATCAGATAACATCAGTCTTTTGAGTCAGATTTCAGCTGGTAGCTTGTCTCCCGGATTTCATAATTTATTTGTACGGGTCAAAGATAATTCAAACAACTGGAGTTTATACGAAGGTAGAATTGTATATGTTCAACCAGATAAACCAAGTAATACTATCGTTCCAATCACTAAGGGAGAATACTTTTTTAATACCGATCCGGGAGTTGGTAAAGGTTTTCCTTTGACAGCATTTACAAAAGCTAATAACATAAGTATTATTCAGGAATTCTCCATATCAGACATTCCGACAGGAACTAATCATCTATTTGTCAGAACTATGGATAGCTTTGGGGTTTGGAGCATGTATATTGCGAATCCTGTACCACTAGTTATCAACAGTGTGAACGATATTCCTGACGATGGAATTTCAATTTATCCTAATCCTGTAAAATCAGAATTCAGAATAGATGGTATTGAAAACCTAAAAAGTCTGGATATAATTGATTTAACAGGTAAAGTATATTTATCTAAAAACCTTGTAAGCAAAGAAAGTGTAAATGTAGAAAACCTTCAAAAGGGTATATATTTTGTCCGGATAAATATAGGGAATGAAATAATCAAAAAGAAAATGATAAAGAATTAATTTGCGTTTGTTTATTCTCTATTTTGAACACAAATAAACCTTACTATGAGGAAAAGTTCAGTTGTTTCTTCATCTGAACTTTTCCAAATTTATTTCTTTTCCTTCTGCAAAAAAAAACAATATCCAAATAAATCACAATGGGAGGATGTCTTTCAAAGAGATCGTTTTTCAGTTCAAAATTACTTTAACAAAATAAATTTAAAACAGCATGAAAAAAACAATACTAATCAGCTTTTTAAGCATAATCGCGTACAATTCATTTGCAATTGATTATACGCTCAGTTTTAGTGGTTCAGGAGCTAGTAGCATAATTGATTGTGTTATAGTTCAAAACTTGACAAAGGGTTCGGAGGTAGTTGTCTACTCAGGAAGTGTGTTGAAATTAACTGATATAAATACCGATATTAAAACTGTGGAGAATTCTCCTGTTAGAATGACCATATTAAACAATGACTTGTCAAAAACTAATAGTTTAAGATTCAACACCGAAACGAGTGCAAAATTTACAATAAGTGCCTATAACATACAGGGGATGAAATTAATTGAGTTCACTGAACATTTACAGTCAGGCGAAAATCTATTTGACTTACGTTTTCCGCAAGGTATTTTTATAATCAATATTACCGGAGGAAACAATTCTATATCTGATCGGTTTGTAAGTTCGTCGGCGAACTATCGTATTCCCGAAATTGAATATCGTAGTTTCTCTGATGCAACAAATAACTCTATTCAGAAAATTAAAACAGTAAGTGGTGATACCAATTTTAATTACGCAGAAGGAGATTTACTATTATTTAAAGCTAAGTCTGGTAATTATTGTACGCTTGTGTCCGATGTCCCTACCGAAAGTAAAACAATTAATTTTGAATTTGTTGAATGTAAAGATGCAGATGGAAAACACTATGCAGTTACAAAAATTGGAAATCAATTCTGGATGGCTGAGAACTTATCATATCTTCCCGTTGCAGCCAGTGATTTTGCTGTAGGTCTTGAAGATGAAAATGCATGGCAAGCTAAAACTACGCCTTATTATTATGTTTACGATAAAGAAAAGTATGGTGTTATGTACAACTGGTATGCAGCACTTAAGGTGGCTCCTCCTGGCTGGCATTTACCTTCAAAAGAAGAATGGTTTGTTTTGCGAGATTATTTAGGAGGAAGAGGGATAGCAGGTGGAAAAATGAAATCCACTTCTGGTTGGAGCAGTCCGAACGTAGGAGCTACCAATTCAAGTGGTTTCTCGGCTTTAGGAGGTGGTTATCGAGGTAATGATTATGGTGGGGAAGGTAGTTATACAGCCATGTGGAGTTCAACAGAATACAATCTTATCCATTCTGCTTATCCAGTTTATCTTGGCAATTATCATAGTTCACTTGTTGATGATAATGATAATAAGTACAGTGGCTTTTATGTGCGCTGTGTAATGGATTCAGTTAAACCTCTTGACATTGAAACATCATTAATTCCTGCGGGCACCTTTATAATGGGTAGCCCAGAGAGTGAAATAAGTCGGGGGACAGATGAAACTCAACATCAGGTTACACTTAGTGCTTTCCGCATGAGTAAGTATGAGATTACCAATTCCCAATTTGCAGCTTTTCTGAATGCAAATGGTATAGGAAGTGATGGTATCTATAAGAATAGTACATATCCAAATGAGATTTTGATTTATTCTAGTGCTGCATACAACGAATTGGGCTTATATTATTACAACAATAAATGGAGAGCAAGTGCTGGTTACGAAAATTCACCTGTGGTCTATGTAACATGGTTTGGAGCTTTTGAGTTTGCAAAACATGTAGGTGGTACACTACCTACCGAAGCACAATGGGAATATGCTTGTAGGGCTGGTACTAACACACCTTTCAACACAGGTGATTGCTTAACCAATTTACAAGCCAATTACATATGGGATAGTCCTTATGGATCATGTGAAAACTCCAATACACAAAAGACCTACCGACAAAATGTTGGCCTATACCCAGCTAATCAGTATGGGTTATATGATATGCACGGCAACGTATATGAATGGTGTGGAAGTGGGTACGATACATATCCTACGACTCCGCAAACCAATCCTGCAGGTGGTCCATTAGGATATAAACATGTGATACGAGGAGGTTCTTGGGATAGTTCTGGTTCAGAGTGTAGGTCGGCAGCTCGTCGAAGTGGATGGTATTACGAAATAGCTAACTTCGTGGGCTTTAGGGTAGCTTTCGCGCCATAATTTCCTCCTTAAATTTCTACCAAGATTAGAGCAGTTTCTTTTAGATGATAAAAGTTACTGCTCTTAATCATATTATGCAAACAACTAAACAATTACACAAACAAATACTATTTACCATATTCAACTCTTTCGATTTTCAGGTAATTTTGCAACAGCAATAAAATAAAATGCATCGGTTTCTTTCTTTCATATCCACCCTTCCGTCACTGCTCTTTTTACCAGTTCGGAGGAACTATCACATTCGGCTTTGGCCAGCATGTTTTTACGGTGGTTTTTAACGGTATGCTCGCTCAGGAATAACTGACTGGCGATCTGTTTGCTCGAAAGACCATCGGCCATAAGACGCAGTACCTTAAGTTCCGATTTGGAGATTTCCATTTGGTGAACGTCCATGCTGAGATGGGTGTGAAGCGGTATTTTTTTTATTTGTGTGTCATCCGAACTGTCGAGAATATAGTGCGTGTATTCGCGATTCGTTTTTAAGTCGCTGATGTCAGAAATAATATTCAAAAAATACACCGGCTCCATTGGTGCGTTAAATAATATGGGAATGCTTTGCACCAATACATGTTTTATCGTTCCATCTTTACATTTTAAATCGAGGGTGCGGTTTACTTTGATAAAGGGTCGTTTTTCAGGTGCTTGCTTATAAAGGTAATTAAAATACATACTTCCACCGCGCGCTGCCCTGATATTGTCGCTCAGCCTGTGTACTTTGAGCATAAAGCTGTAGCTTTTACCTAAAACTTCCTCCTCTTTGTAGCCCGTTAATTGTTCGATGGCACCTCCTAATTTTACAAATTTCAGACTTGTGCTATCGGCAATTATATAGCAGTAAGTGTCGAAACAATGAAACATTTGCAGGTAATTGTCGAGGGAAAAAGATTGCAGACTCTCACGTGTTGATTTTTTCCCAACTGCTTTTTGTGCCCAAGTGCTGAATTCGTAATGGCTAAGTACCAAATCTTTAAAGTGCTTTAGGTTTCTTGTTTTCATAAAAAGCATTTTGTTGGATGAAATAATCAATGTTTAGAAAAAATACATCGTCTACTGTTGTAACCTTTTTTTTTGTAAACAGATGTGAACTGATAAATGTTTTATGATTGTCTCGAGTTGATTATTGAACGTTTGTTTTTAGACATCTGTATTTCAATGATCTCTTAAATAAATCTTTGGCCTCTTGATGTTTAGGCTGAATCTAAATAATGAATTTTTTCTTGAATCAAAGAACCTTAGAACAAATGAATTTGTTTAATTTTGAAAGATTTTTTTTGAACTTTTCACAAGAGTTGCATCTTTTTCATCCTATAATTATTGAACTCAAAAATAGATTATTATGAAAAAAGCATTTATTATTTTTCTTGGGTTGTGTTTATTTCAGTTCGTGAAGGCACAATCCATCTATCTCACCGAAAAAAGCGGAAACCTGACTCAAATTCAATTGTCAAATCTCCGTTCTGTCACTTTCTCATCAGCCAGTATGTTTATGAACTTAAAGGATGGAGCTTCAAGTTCTTTTGCTTTGGCTGATGTGCTGTCTTTAAAGTTTTCGTCACCGATACTTGGACAAGGGTCGGTGCCTCAAGACAAGTCATTTTACATGTTCCCTAATCCGGTGGTCGGTGTTGCCTCTTTAAGATGGTCGGAATTAAAAGACGGGAACTTCAATGTCCGCGTAACGGACTTACAGGGAAGAGTGCTGTTGCATAAGCGCTTCGATGCTTTGCCGGGAAATGAATGCGCCATCGATGTATCAGCGCTCCCGGCGGGTGTCTATTTTTGTAGTTTAACAGGAGAAAATGAAACAAGATCAATCAAATTTATAAAAAAGCAGGAGGAATAGCAATGAAGAATATTATTTTAGGCTTATTTGCAATCGTATTTTTAGCAAGCTTTACGCCCGTTCAGGATACCATTTATGTGCATTGGAAAACAGGAAATATGACAAAGTTACCCATTGCCGATATTGATAGTCTGAATTTTAGCCACGATTATCCGGGTATAAATCCACAGGGCTTTAAGCAGGATAGTGTTTTCAACAGAATCTATACCACTTTGAGCCTCACCGGCATTCAGATGCCTGCAGGAAGCCCTGATATTGCCGGAATAGACGAGGGAATGACATCGCTTGTCCGCTGTATGTGGAACCTGAACGAACTTACAACCGATGAAGCCATTTGTTCGTGGGCCGATCCATTTATTCCTGACCTGAATACCAATAACTATTCGGCAACAAATGAGCAAATCAGAGGAATGTATTTGCGCTTGTATTTTAATATCCGTACCTGTAATTATTTTCTTGAAAATACGGCCACCAAAACAGATGAAATATCCCTTAAGCAAAGAGCCGAAGCCCGGTTTGTAAGGGCGTTGAATTATTTCTATTTACTTGATATGTTTGGCAATGTTCCACTTGTCACTTCAACAGCAGCCACTCAACCTGCACAGGTAACAAGAGCGCAACTGTTTTCGTGGATCGAAAGCGAACTTATCGCCATTGAACCCAATATGTATGCAGCCAGGCAATCTCCTTATTACCGTGCCAATGTTGCGGCTGACTGGTTATTGTTGTCGAGGCTTTATTTAAACGCTGAAGTTTATACCGGAACGCCCCGTTGGAATGATGCTGCTCTTTACTCCAAAAAAGTGTTGGATGCCGGTTATCAGCTCAACCCAAGTTACAAACAACTTTTTATGGCCGACAATGCAGGGCTAGTGGATGCTTCTACAGCAAATACAGCTCCTCAGGAAATTATCTTTGCCATTATAGCCGATGGAGCTACAGCTACATCATGGGGGTCAACTACTTTCCTGGTGGCATCAACTCATAATTCCGATATGACAAATTGGGGCTCTAACCAGGGATGGGGAGGCAATAGGGCACGTGCTGCGTTGATACATAAGTTTTATCCAACATCAGTGGATGCAAGTGATTTATCCGACCTTACCACAGGAGTTCCCGGCTCTACAAAAGATGCCCGTGCACTTTTCTATGGTTTGAATCGCTCGTTGGACATTACCGACGTTTCGGTTTTCACACAAGGTTATTCGGTAGCAAAGTTCAGCAATCTCCGGGCCGATGGTCAGCCGGCTAAGGATGCAGGATTTGCTGATATGGACTTTCCGTTGTTCAGACTTGCCGAAGCCAGCCTGAATTATGCCGAAGCCGTACTGCGGGGAGGAGCAATGGTGGGTGGCTACACAGCCCTGGAAGCTGTCAACGCTTTGCGTGTGCGTGCCGAAGCCGCTCAGCTTACAACTGTGGACTTGCAAACCGTACTCGACGAGAAAGCCCGTGAGTTTTTCTTCGAAGGACAAAGGCGTACCGATTTAATCCGCTTCGGAAAATTTGCCGGAAGTACCGATTATAACTGGGACTGGAAAGGTGGCACAGTTGTTGGCATTCCATTTGCAGCTCATCGTAACCTGTTCCCCATTCCGCAGTCCGAAATTCAAAATAATCCGAATTTAGTGCAGAATGTGGGATATTAAATAGTTATAAATACGATAGGATATTGTGTTGATTGCTTCATTGCTGATTGTTGGCTAATTCAACATCAGTTATGTGGCAGCGAGCAATTCAAAAAGCAATTGTAAACAAAAATAACGCAGCAGGGCAATGTTCAGGCTGCGTTATTTGTTTTTGAAGCAGAAAAGGAAACGAATAGCAAGGAGGTTTGCAATGTGTCGTTTTGAGAACAGACTGAATGAGCAGGTTATGATTGTTTATCCGCTCCGCTAAATTTAGTGCAGCATTCCATAAAGCACTCCCAAAGAAAATACTGACAAAAATTATTTACCTTTGCAATAAAAACTGTCGGCCTGCAAAATTGTTTCATTGAATGCCGACTACACTGAAGCCTTGCCGGCAAAGTAAAACTATCAAATCAAAAAGTGGCGACTACGCTAAAAATCAAATGAAGAAAGCAATAATCAGCACCGAAAAAGGTGCAATGAAGGTAGAGTTTTTCGAGAAAGATGCTCCCAACACAGTAAAGAATTTTATCGACCTTACCGAAAAAGGTTTTTATAACGGACTCACTTTCCACCGTGTGATTCCTGATTTTGTGATTCAGGGTGGATGCCCTAACGGAACCGGTGCAGGTGGCCCCGGCTACTCTATCGACTGCGAGTTGGACGGTGACAATCAGTATCACGATCGCGGTGTGCTTTCGATGGCACACGCCGGCAGAAACACTGGTGGTTCACAGTTCTTTATTTGCCACAGCCGCACCAACACATCTCATCTCGATCGCCGTCATACCTGCTTTGGTAAAGTGGTAGAAGGACTCGAAGTAATTGACCTGATCCGTCAGGGTGATAAAATTCTGAAGATCGAAGTGATTGAGGAATAAAACAGCTGACTAAGCATTTATAAATTTCCCTGCAAAAGTGAACTCCGGGTTCCTTTTGCAGGGATTTTTTTATGCACGAATAAATCATTCCTATTTTCTGTCCAACGCTTTAGCGAATTCGGACTTGAGTTCTTTTTTTTACATGAACCGACTTATTTCTGAAAGAAAACACTATATTTGTTCCATGGCTTTTGATGTATATTTTTGAATTGTAAATAAATCAATCCACTCTACAGCAAAATCTTACAACCATATCATCTTTTTACTGTTAACAAAATATATTCACATGGAACCAATGCCAAGGATCAATAAAGTAACGATACGTTCATTACAAATCGACGATTACGTTCAATTGGTACAATCATTCAGAAGAACTTATACCGATGGCAGCGATGTCTTCTGGTCGCAGAGCCAAATTGAGAAGTTGATAACAATATTTCCCGAAGGGCAAATAGTAGCAGTGGCCGACAAAAAAATAGTGGGTTGCGCCCTGTCTATTATCGTGGATTACGATATGGTAAAAAATGACCATACCTACGATGCCGTAACAGGTCATGAAACCTTCGATACCCATAAGCCCGATGGGAATATCCTGTATGGCATTGAGGTTTTTATCCACCCCGAATACCGCGGACTCAGGCTTGCACGCCGTATGTACGATTACCGGAAAGATCTCTGCGAATCGCTGAACCTGAAGGCCATTATGTTTGGCGGACGCATTCCGAATTATCACAAATACGCCGACGAACTGCGTCCGAAAGAATATATTCAGAAAGTAAAGAAAAAGGAAATTTTCGATCCTGTACTTACCTTTCAGCTTTCGAACGATTTCCATGTGCGAAAAGTCATCACCAACTACCTTCCCAACGATGAGGAGTCGAAACATTTTGCCTGCTTAATGCAATGGGACAATATTTATTATCAACCACCTACCCTCGACTACATTCCGCAGAAAACATCCATCCGTTTAGGACTGGTGCAATGGCAAATGCGCACTTACAATACGGTAGATGATGTGTTTGAGCAGGTGGAGTTCTTTGTGGATGCGGTATCGGACTATAAAGCTGACTTTGTGCTGTTTCCTGAATATTTCAACGCACCGCTTATGGCCAAGTTCAATCACCTGGGCGAGTCGCAAGCCATTCGGGAGCTGGCTAAACACACCAACGAAATACGAAAACGGTTTATCCAACTGGCCATCAGCTACAATATAAACATTATTACCGGCAGTATGCCACAATTGCGCGGTGACGATCTGTACAATGTGGGGTTCCTTTGCCGCAGAGATGGCACCTTCGACACTTACGAAAAAATACACGTCACCCCCGACGAAACAAAAAGCTGGGGACTTTCGGGCGGAAAAACAATCAAGACATTCGATACCGATTGTGCTAAAATAGGCATCCTTATTTGTTACGATGTTGAATATCCCGAGCTGCCACGCATTATGGCCGATCAGGGCATGCAGATTTTGTTTGTCCCCTTCCTTACCGATACGCAAAACGGCTATTCCCGCGTAAGGATATGTGCACAGGCGCGTGCTATCGAAAACGAATGTTATGTTGTGATAGCCGGAAGTGTGGGTAATCTACCCCGCGTCCATAATATGGACATTCAATACGCTCAATCGGGAGTTTTTACCCCCTGCGATTTTGCTTTCCCTACGGATGGAAAATGCGCCGAAGCTACCCCAAACACCGAAATGATACTGGTGACAGATGTAGAACTGGATTTGCTTAACGAATTGCACACCTACGGCTGTGTGCGTAACCTGAAAGACCGCCGCCATGATTTATATGAATTAAAGCTCAAAAAATAAGGGATGTAACCAACATAAATAGTTGCGAGTAAATAGTTATGAGCCTGCCTGCCGCAGGTAGCTTACATAATACCGATGATTGATCGGGTGACTTTAAGTCACCCGATCAATTGAGTTATTTTACTTCCCCTGAAATCAGATGATTCAATATTATTATTAACAAAATAGCAAAAGTAATTGACAAAACTTGGATGTTAATTGACAAAACAACCTAACATAAGTTGGATGTCAATTGAAACAAATTAGGCCAAATTAGCATGAGCAAAGAAGTAGGTGAATTGCGTTTTTCATGTTCTAAAACATGAAAATATATTAAAACTGAGTTGAAAAGAGCTCAAATCATCTAAATATATGTTATAAAACACGTTTTTGATGAAAAAACTTCTGAAAACTCTTGCAAGTGTACAAAATACGCTTTATCTTTGCATCGTGATTTTTTCATAGTATTAGATTTAAGGTTAACAAAGATTGGTAGTAAGGCGTTACTACCTTTCGCGTTTTATAGAGGGTAGGTTTTTTAAAAATTATATAGAAAAGGGATACATGCATTTTTGCTTGTATCCCTTTTTCCTTAAAATAAAGTATTGTTTTATTGTAATGAATTCCAACCTTGGGCCCGAAGTTCAATTTCTTCCCCTTCGCGACCGACCAAATGCAGGCCCAGTTCGGGCTTGGTCATGTGACCAACTATCCCCACCCCTTCCATTGTTACAATTTTATCGTAATCGTCCATCGAAACAGTGAAAAGCAGTTCGTAATCTTCGCCGCCGTTTAAAGCCGCCGTTACAATATTCATATTCAATTCTTCGGCCATTACCGCTGCCTGATAATTGATTGGAATTTTATCCTCATAAATCCGACATCCCACTTGGCTTTGCGAACAAATGTGCATCAATTCAGATGATAAGCCATCCGAAATATCCATCATCGATGTGGGAATTATTTCCTTATCGGCTAATGCTTTAATAATGTCATTGCGCGCTTCCGGTTTCAGTTGACGTTTCAGGATATAATCTTTTCCTTCAAAATCAGGCTGTATATCACTGCTGGTAGCAAAAACAATTTTTTCACGCTCCAAAAGCTGCAAGCCCATATAAGCAGAACCTAAATCGCCTGAAATACAAATTAAATCGTTGGGCTTTGCTCCATTGCGGTAAACAATTTTTTCTTTTTGAGCTTCGCCAATACAAGTGATGCTGATGGTAAGACCAGTCAATGATGCCGAGGTGTCACCCCCAATTAAATCGACGCCATAGGTTTTACACGCCAACTCAATGCCGGCATACAGTTCTTCGAGGTCTTCCACCGAAAAACGTTTGGACACCCCGAGCGATACCGTTATTTGCTTCGGTTGTCCGTTCATGGCGTAGATATCCGAAAAATTCACGATTGCCGCTTTATATCCCAAATGTTTTAACGGAACGTAAACCAAGTCAAAATGAACACCTTCGAGCAACAGATCGGTAGTTACAAGTATCTGTTTGTCTTTGTAATCGAGTATGGCAGCATCGTCGCCAACTCCTTTTATTGTAGACTCATTTATATTCTTAAATCGTTCGGTCAAATGTTTAATCAAACCAAACTCGCCATAATTCGATATTTCTGTTCTTGACATATAAAACTCCCATCCACCCCTAAAAGAGCAGCTTTAGTTAGTAAATTAATTAAATCAGCAAAATGGAATTTTATCGATCCGCTGTTGATGCCTTCCTCCTTCAAAGTCGGTTGAAAAGAATAGATCTATCATTTTCAACGCTTCCTTTTCGGAAACAAAACGAGCTGGCAACGAAATAACATTGGCATTGTTGTGTTCACGAGCAAGAACAGCAATTTCGGTATTCCAGCAAAGCGCTGCGCGAATGCCCTGATGTTTATTCACTGTCATACTAATACCATTACCACTTCCACAAATCGAAATGCCGTAATCAAATTCAGCACTTTCGACAGCCGATGCCATCGGGTGTGCATAATCGGCATAGTCACTACTAACAGAAGAATACGCTCCAAAATCTTTTAATTTGGTAACGCTTTGATCTTTTAAATGTTTCATTACAATTTGTTTCAGTTCATAGCCTGCGTGATCGCTGCATATTGCAATACTGATTTCATTTATTGGTTTCATATTTATCTGTTTTTTTTAAGCAAACATATCCACATCATCTTTGGTAATTACATTTGATCCGAGAATAATCAAACGTTCCACTACATTTCTTAGTTCACGTATATTCCCTGTCCAACTGCGCGATTGAAGACATTCTATTGCCTCATCAGTAAACTTTTTGGTCTGAACGCCTTGTTCTCCGCATATTAATTCCGAGAAATGATTCACCAACAAAGGAATATCTTCTTTGCGTTCGTCGAGCATAGGAACATGAATCGGGATCACATTCAGCCGGTGAAATAAATCTTCTCTGAAATTCCCTTCTGAAATTTCTTTTTTCAAATCTTTGTTAGTGGCGGCAAGCACCCGCACATTCACCTTGATATTCTTGTCACTCCCAACGCGAGTGAGTTCGCTTTCCTGAAGCACACGCAGCACCTTTGTTTGAGCCGACAAACTCATATCGCCAATTTCGTCCAGAAAAATGGTGCCTCCATCGGCCTGTTCAAATTTTCCAATACGTTGTTTAATTGCAGACGTAAAGGCTCCTTTTTCGTGTCCAAACAATTCACTCTCAATCAATTCGGATGGAATGGCTGCGCAATTCACTTCTACAAAAGCCGCAGATGCTCTCGGGCTGTTTTCGAACAGTAAGCGCGCCACTACTTCTTTTCCTGTACCATTGGAACCGGTGATAAGCACACGCGCATCGGTGGGTGCAACACGGTCAATCATCATTCGTACTTTTTCGATGGCTGCTGATTCTCCTATCATTTGATGGCGTTTGGCAACTTTCTTTTTTAATATCTTTGTTTCGGTTACCAGATTGTTTTTGTCAAGCGCATTCCGAACTGTTATAAGCAAACGGTTTAGATCAATGGGCTTTTCGATAAAATCAAATGCTCCCTTTTTAATACATTCAACTGCTGTCTCTATGTTTCCATGTCCCGAAATCATTACGATTGGAGCCTCAATTTCCTGCTCTTTTAATGCCGAAAGAAGTTCTATACCATCCATTTCGGGCATCTTTATATCCGAAAAAATAACATCGAAAGAAGTACTCTGTGCAGCTTCTAGTCCAATTTTACCATTTTCAGCCAACACGATCTGATGTTTCTCAAACTCCAAAATATCTTTCAACGTATTTCGTATGCTTCGTTCATCGTCGATAATCAGTATTTTTGCCATATTAATGCTTTAAAATTTAAGAGTGGAACGAGAGTTTGTTTTTACAAAATTCATCTTTCGTACGTACTGAATTCTACTATTTTACAAATCAAAACCAATATCTGTTCTGAAATATTTATTTTCGAAACTTATTTCTTTTGCGTTTTTAAAGGACAGTGCCAGCGCTTCCTCTTTTGAATTTCCGTACGAACTTACAGCCATCACACGTCCACCGTTGGTTACTATCTTCCCATCCACGGATGCTGTTCCTGCATGAAAAGCTATACTTCCTTCCATTTCATCCAACCCGCTTATTATTTTTCCTTTTTCGTACGCCTCAGGGTAACCGCCCGACACTAACATAACGGTTACAGCTGTTCGCTCGTCAAATTCAACTATTTTTTCATCTAAATTACCTGCAGCAACTCCTTCGAGCAAATCAACAAAATCCGATTTCAGACGCAACATCACTACTTCAGTTTCGGGATCACCCATGCGGGCATTATATTCAATTGTAAAGGGTTCGCCGTTTACTTTTATCAACCCAAAGAAAATAAAACCCTTATAATTTACGCCCTCATTGTAGAGTCCTTCCACAGTAGGTCGAATAATTCGATCTTCAACTTTCTGCATAAACACTTCATCGGCAAACGGAACCGGAGAAACGGCACCCATACCACCGGTATTCAAGCCTTTATCGCCTTCACCTATGCGTTTATAGTCTTTGGCTTCGGGTAAAATTTTATAGTTACGACCATCGGTAATTACAAAAACCGAACATTCGATTCCGGATAGAAACTCTTCAATTACCACCTTTCTACTGGCATCGCCAAATTTACCACTCAGCATGGCTTTCAGCTCCTGTATTGTTTCGTTAAGGTCGTTCAAAATCAATACTCCTTTTCCGGCTGCCAATCCATCGGCTTTCAGCACATAAGGTGCCTGTAGGCTTTTTAGAAACGTTACACCTTCCGCTATATTTTCGGCAGTTACGCTAAGATAGCCAGCCGTAGGAATATTATGCCGAAACATGAATTGTTTCGAAAAATCTTTACTACCTTCGAGTTGAGCTCCAAATTTATCAGGCCCTATAACAGGAACATGTATCAATTCAGGATCAGCTAAAAAAAAGTCGACGATACCTTTCACCAATGGATCTTCAGGGCCGACAAGCACTAAATGAATATTGTTTTCGATCACTGCGTTTTTAAGCGCGGGGAAATTGTCGGCTGCCATAGCCAGATTTGTTCCGAGGGTGGCTGTACCCGGGTTACCGGGAGCAATAAATAATTGATTGAGTTTCGGACTTTGAGCAATTTTCCATGCCAGCGCATGTTCACGTCCACCGGATCCCAGAAGTAGTATATTCATTGATTTGGAAGGATTTGATTTATACTGCAAAAGTAGCTTTTTTTTGTGTTTCCACAAAATAAAAAAGCCATCCGAATTGCTCCGAACAGCCTTGAACATATATTGAGTTGTAATTGTAAACCTACCCTCTATAAAACGCGAAAGGTAGTAACGCCTTACTACCAATCTTTGTTAACCTTAAATCTAATACTATGAAAAAATCACGATGCAAAGATAAAACGTATTTTGTACACTTGCAAGAGTTTTCGAAAGTTTTTTCATCAAAAACGTGTTTTATAACATATTTTTGAATTTTATTCTCTGAATCACAACGTAAATTAACAATTACAGGTCTTTTTAGTATTCGTCTGCTATTGAAATTGACGAAAACAGCACTTCCGGAATTACTTAAACTTACTTCAACCGTACCATGATTTATAATACATTGATAAAACGCCAAACCAACTTATTCTTCCTTGGCTACAGCTGAAGCACTGAAACGACTGGTTTTTTTATTGATAATAAGAGTAGAAGGAATATGTGAAAGTTCCTTGTTTTCAGATTCGGACAAGAGATTCCATGTAGGATAACTTACCAAAAGGAAGCTAAACCTGGATATAATACTTGCATTATTCTTCGAACTTTTGATAATTTTCACCGAATTCGGGAAGTTGTACTGGAGTTCATCAACCGCATTTTTCATCACTTCGCTACTCTGAATAGTGTTGTTTGTATCCATAATAAAAATACTCACTTCATTGTTATTCCGCATCAATCTGCGGGCATAACGAAGGAGAAAAACATCGTTATCGCTATTCAGAAGGATCATGGTAGTGCTAATCTTTGTAAAACCACGATTCACAAATACGCCGACACTGCAATGGCTGTTTTCGATAAAGTAGCGGGTCTTGTCTTTAATAAGCGTTCCGGGATAAAAAATCACTTGTGTTTGAGTAACACGGTTCATAAAACGATTGAGCCATTTCACGCGGTTAAACTTGGAGCTTTCTTTGAAAAAAGGAATTCCTGAAAGTGAAACACCGGCGCCAACAAGTAAAAAGTCGTAATTGTTATAATTCACTGCTCGCACAATACCGGCTTCGATATTGTCGGTGATCTTGTATTCTGTATCGATAGGAATTTGCAACCTGTCAGCTTCCTCGCGGATTAAATTAAAACTGTCCACGGAATATTGATCGCCATGAAGCGGATTAATATCTGTACCCTGTGTTATGTGTAAAACGTTCACATGCAAACTGTTTTTAGCTCCATCGAGAACGGTTTTAGCCACATTAAGAAGCGTTTTTCCATTTTCCGGATTGCCCAAAGCAATAATGACTTTGAAAATACCCAACGCTTGTTGTCGGTTGTATTCCTCTTCAATATTTTTTTCCGGGAAAACTTTATTGATCAACGAAAGTAAAGGTGTTGTCATAAAAGTAGTTACTAATGCCATGATCACCAGCATCACAAAAATTGGCGGTGGAAGAATGCCCATTTCATAACCGATATTTAACACAATAAGTTCCATCAACCCTCTTGTATTCATCAGTACGCCAATAGAAAGACTGTCTTTCCAGGTTTCGCCTAAAATTTTTGCCGAAAAAGCGCCACCAATAAACTTACCAACAATGGCCACCAAAATAAAAATACCACAGATCGTCCACAAATAGGGTGTATTCAGCAATCCTATTTCGGTACGCAAACCCGTGTAAACAAAAAACAACGGAAGGAGCAAGGTAAGCGAAACATCTTCAATTTTATCAACGATCAATTTACGGAAATGAGGAAGGGGTGGCATGATTACACCAGCTAAAAAAGCTCCGAACAAGGCATGAATACCAATAACTTGAGTAATATAGGACGACAAAATTAATATGAGCAACAAAAAAGCGAAAACACTTTTATTCACCACCTCACTGCTCTTGTATATTTCTCCAACACGTTTGAGAAAAGGCTTAACAACAAAAAGCATTACAAGCACATAAAGTACCGAAAAACCTATATTATAGAGTGAACTCTCAATACTACCGGTTTTGGTAATTGCAATAACTGCTGCTAAAACACACCATGCTGTTACATCATTAAAAGCAGCACTCGCGATAGAAACACTACCCAGATGTGTTTTTGTCAGCCCCTTCTCCTGAACAATTCTTGCCAGCACAGGAAAAGCGGTAATACTCATCGAAATGCCAATAAAAAGAGCAAACGAAAGAAAATCGGTTTGAGCAGCGGCAAATTCCTCAAAAATGTAATAAGCCAGCACCATTCCCATAAAGTAAGGAATAATAATACTTGCATGGCTTATGACAAAAACAACACCCATTTTGTTTTTCAGAGCACCCAAATCAAGCTCCATGCCTATGGTGAACATAAACAAAATCAAACCCACCTGACTCAGAATGTATAAATTACCAAGTGAATCGGGAGCAAAAACAAATTGAAAAACTTCAGGAAAAAAGTAGCCTAGAAGGGAAGGACCCAATACTATACCGGCTAATATCTCACCTATCACCGTAGGCTGACCAAGTTTTACGAAGATATATCCAAAAATACGCGAAACAATCAAGATGGAAAGAATCTGGAGCAATAACATAGCAGCAGGCTCAGCCACGTTGTGCATTGTGGAAATTATAAACGAGTGAAAACTGTCAGTTTCAACCGTATTTTGAGTGTTCACGGGAACATTGGGATTCAACTCAAACCTTTCAGCTTTTTGGAACAGCACATAGGTAAATACGATGAAGAGTATCAGCATCGTACCGTAAAAGACCCAGGTTTTGAGAAGATTCTTATGCATAGTCGTCCCTTTTTTTTTGTTATACAGACAATTAAAAAACTGACAAAATGAGCTTTCTCACTCAAATTGTCGGTTTATAATGCCATATTCTTATCGGTTAAACAAATTTATTTGCATTCTGTTCAACACAATATAAAACCTCTATAAAACGAATCCCGTATGCAAAGATAGTGTTTTTTCTTCAAAAATTTGAAGTTTAACATTTTATAAAAGCTCAATTTTCAGCTAACAGCCGCTAATTTATTTATAAATATAGTTTTCTATTTTGCTAAATAAGTTATTCAAACAATTGTTGAATCAATGTCTAAAATCAATACCGAAAAGATAGAAATTTGTATTTATGCTACATTTTGATTTACTTTGTACGTTTTTTTTCGAAGTTATGATTTTTTTGAATTAATTATTTATTTAATATTAAATAAAAATGGAAGTAGGCATTAGCTTTTGGATTGGATTTGTAGTTTTTGTTGTTATTATGTTAGTTCTCGATCTTTTTGTATTTCACAAAAAAAATGAAGTAATTAAAGTAAAAGCCGCATTACTCTGGAGTATTTTCTGGATTGGGTTGGCTGCGATTTTTAACATAGGAATTTATTTTGCAGTTGGTCATTTCAATATTTTTGACCTGCCACACGAAGAAGCATTGAGGCTTGGGAAACAAAAAGCGCTTGAATTTTTGACCGCTTATCTGATTGAAGAGTCGTTAAGCATTGACAACTTGTTTGTATTCATAATGATATTCGGTTTCTTCAAAATTCAACCAAAATATCAACATCGCATTTTGTTTTGGGGAATTATTGGCGCCATCGTTATGCGTGCCATCTTTATTTTTGCCGGTGTGGCGCTCATCGAAAAATTTGCGTGGATCATGTATATCTTTGGGGCGTTCCTTATCTACACAGGTATTCACATGGCTTTCGAAAAGGAAGACAAAAACGAGTTCGATCCCAACAAAAATATTGTTATAAAAATTTTCAAAAAAATAATGCCGGTGACGCATGATATGTCAGTTCCGCATTTTTTTGTAAAAAAGGACAACCTTATTTATGCCACTCCGTTTTTCATTGCTTTGTTAATGATAGAAGTTTCTGACTTGATCTTTGCGGTGGACTCTATACCTGCGGTGCTTTCCGTATCGAAAGATGTGTTCATCGTGTACACCTCCAATATTTTTGCAATTTTAGGTCTTCGTTCACTCTATTTCGCTCTGAGCGGAATAATGGATTATTTTTACTACCTGAAATATGCGTTGGCAGGTATATTGTCATTTATCGGAATAAAAATGTGCGCCAATGAGCTTGCCGCCGAACTGGGTTCATCGTTTCATATCAGCAACTTTTTCTCGTTGGGAGTAATCGTAACCTTTCTTACCGTTTCAATTCTATTGTCGATAGCGGTAAAAAAGCGAAAAGAGAAAAACGCATTGAGTTGATATACTTACTTTTAAATTAAAAAAAAACAGAAACCTTCGCAGGTTTCTGTTTTTTTTTACCCTCTAAGTATCCGCTTTACATGTCTTTTTTTATTTCTTCTATTTCTACCAATTTGTTCACTATGGCATAAATGGTAAGGCCGGCAGTACTGTGAATTTCGAGCTTCCGAACAATGTTTCGACGATGAGTGATTACCGTATGCGTCGAAAGGAAAAGGGTTTGTGCAATCTCCTTGTTGGTTTGACCTTTTACAACACAAGTCAAAATTTCCTTCTCACGCAGGCTCAGAATTTCGGCATCATCCGAGGCTTCGTCCACAGCTGTTTCGAAAAGTTTATCAAGTTTTGATTTTAACTGCTCCACCGAATCGTAAATACTAATTTTCTCGTCGTATTGCTTTACAATACTTTCGTCGGTAATGCATGAAAGCAATGCAAAACATTTAAGCTCTTTATTTCCGCTTTCTTCTCTGAGTTTATGCAAGTCGATAATGCCCCAGTAAGCCGGATTTAGTATTAAAACTCCCGGCTTGTGCAACCGTATATAATTGGAGAGCAAATCCAATGTGGAAATTTCAAATACCTGAATATGAATACCCTGTATACGTTTTAATGCCGCTGCCAGCCCACTTCGGATGATGACCGATGGTTCAGCAATGGCTATTTTTACAGACAAATCATTCATAATTTTGTTGCTATTTTTTGTTCAATTGCCTCTATCACCGGAACAAAGAAAAAGTCCTCCACCTGATTGTGTGATGCAAGGTCTTTTTCGCACCATAGCAAATCAAACAACACATCGTTCAGTTTGTAATTTATACCATTTGATGGATAGTACTTTACAAGGATATTTTTCAATTCGGCAAGTTTTGAGTCCACATCCGAATGTTGCTCCTCGAAATCAGAAATTTTATATTTACTCTTTCGTTCCCCTTTTAAAAGTCTCAGCACATAGGGAAAAACCGTTTTATCCTCATAATCCATGTGTTTGCGTACCTCGTCGAAGTATTCGTCGAAAAACTTCATAAATACCAGCTTGTACGACGAACTTTGTGCAGTAGAATCTACCGCATCCAATAATTTGGTGCGGATAGAAGGCAGCTTGTAATCTAAAAAATAAGTATGAGCATTTTTCAGATAATTGATGACAGATTCAATCGAAATATTATTGGATGTCTCGTTGATCTCCATATTTCCTTCCGAAAGAAAATTGACAACCGATAAAAAAGTATTACAATCAATATTGTTTGCATCGCAGGCTTCTTTCACCGTTTTGTCGCCAAAGCCAAGAGAAATCCCGAAACGACTTATGGAAGAAAGCAAAGAAGCATCTTCGTTAATAAGGTCGCTCATGCGCGTACGCGCCGTAAATTTATGTTGATTTTGCATTGTTCTGATGAGGTTTTTGTTTATAAAGCACAAATTCATATCATTTGAATCTACTTTAAAAACACAAAATGGAAGTAAATGTTTTGTGCCGGATATCTATAAAATAAATAATCTATCCTATCGTCCGGACACTATGGCAGGTATCCGGACAACAAGGATGATACTAACTAATACAAACAAAAATTCTTTCTGGAAAAAAGAACGATACAAAGGTCGATGAATAGATTTAGGATGACAATACCTGATTATAGGTATATTTGCATCAATTGAATAAAAAAAACAGAGAAACCAAATGGATCTCTCTGTTTTTTTAACTTATTAAAACAGATTCAATTTTTATTTTATATCTCCTTCGGCAATCAGATATTCAGCAATCTGAACAGCATTCAGGGCTGCACCTTTTTTAATTTGGTCGCTCACACACCAAAAAGTGATGCCGTTAGGATTAGATAAATCTTTACGTATACGTCCCACATGCACAGGATCTTTGCCCGAAAGGTACAAAGGCATTGGGTATTTTTTTTCTGCCGGATTATCAATCACTTCAACTCCGGGAGCAATTTCAAATGCAGCACGCACTTCTTCTACCGTCAGTGGTCGTTCCGTTTCGGCCCATACGCTTTCTGAGTGAGCACGCAAAGCTGGTACACGAACACACATGGCGCTTACTTCTATCTCAGAATGCATGATTTTACGCGTTTCGTGATACATTTTCATTTCTTCCTTAGTGTAGCCATTGTCGGTGAAAACATCAATCTGAGGAATTAAGTTGTATGCCAACTGATATGCGAACTTACTTACAGTAGGTTGTTCGCCTGCCAACACCTGACGATATTGCAAATCAAGTTCATCCATTGCTGCTGCTCCGGCTCCCGAAGCTGCCTGATAAGTAGAAACGTGTACACGTTTGATGTGCGATAGGTTTTCGACAGCTTTTAATGCCACTACCATCTGAATTGTTGTGCAGTTAGGATTGGCAATAATGCCGCGTGGACGAAGCTTTGCGTCCGCAGCATTTACTTCAGGAACAACCAAAGGAATATCCGTATCCATGCGGAATGCTGACGAATTGTCAATCATCACTGCACCGAATTTTGTAATATCTTCGGCAAATTCTTTCGAAATACCTGCACCAGCGGATGTAAAAACGATATCAAAGCCTTTAAAATCGTCGCCATGTTTCAGTTCCTTTACCGTGATTTTTTGATTATTGAACTCATAAACGCTACCAGCGCTTCGCGAAGAACCGAAGAGACTCAGTTCTGTCAATGGGAAATTGCGCTCGGCCAACACACGCAAAAATTCCTGGCCAACGGCGCCACTGGCACCTACAATTGCTACTCTCATTGTTTGATTTTTATGTCCCTGGTTTTTTTATATAATTTATACAGGGAGAGTTATGATTATTTTATTGTTTTATTGTTCATTCTGTTTATCTTTGTATATCCAAAAGTAAACTGAAATTATTTTAGTACTTACTGACTGCAAAATTAATTCATTTTAATAGAATTAGCAACATTATGAAACCACATCTGCTGTTTTTTATGATTTTTGTTCCGATTTTATTGAATGCACAAATCAATGAATCGTTTTCGGATGGCAATTTTAATGAGCATCCCGTTTGGACCGGGATGGATACGAACTTTATAATCAATCCTTCAGGTCAGCTACAGTCCAACGCTTCATCTACCTCATTGTCTTATATTTGTACTCCATCTTCATCTTTTATTAATGCAGAATGGGAGTGTTGGATCAAAATCAACTACACTACCTCCTCGTCCAATTATGCAGCAGTGTACATTGTAAGCGACAATAATGATATTTTAAACGGCTGCAATGCATATTATGTTCAAGTGGGAGGTACAAATGATGAAGTTTCACTTTTTGTGCAGCAAGGAACGAAGAAAACAAAAATTATTGATGGTACAGATAAGCGAACCGACGGGAATCCTGTCGAGATTAAAATTAAAGTGACGCGCGATGCTGAAGGTAATTTTGAATTATTCAGTAAATTACCTACTGAAAACAGTTATTTTTCAGAAGGAAAAGTTCAAAACGCATTGGTGATGAAATGTAATTACTTCGGCTTACTTTTTTCAAATACTTCTACAACGGGATCGGCCTATCTGTTTGATGATATTATGGCAAAGGGTGAGATTGCTGTGGACAAGGAAGCGCCCGAATGGGAAAGCATACGCATTATTGAACCTGAGCAATTAAGAATATCTTTTACTGAGAAAATGAATTTTGGTGAAGCAGAGTATCTGGTCGATAATGGCATAGGAGCTCCCCGGTTGGTCAATGTTTCGACCGACGGTAAGACAGCAACACTGGTTTTCGATCGCTCATTCGAAAAAGGAGTAATTTATTCTCTTCAGGTTGCAGGAATTACTGATATTGCAGGAAATAGCCCCACCGAACTAACGAAATGGACCGGAATACCCGAAGCAATCATGCCCGGAGATTTGATTTGGAATGAAGTAATGTTCGACAATGCAATAACTTCGGTTGAATATGTCGAAATATACAACAACTCGGACAAAGTAATAAGTCTGAAATCGGCAGTATTTACAACAAAGAAAACAGATGGAAGTCTGAATACGGGTCACCAAATCACAACTGAGACCCTTATGGCTCCTCGTGGCTATGTTGCTTTATGCTCCGACCCCGATTCACTTAAGAACTATCATGGCATAAACAAGGAGAACATACTTAAAATAGCTTGGTCGGCTTTAAACAACCAAGGTTCAACATTGATTTTGTGCAATGAAGTGATGGACACTATTTATGATGAGCTGACTTACAATGTAAATTGGCATCATCCGTTGATTAAAAACACAAAAGGAGTTGCTCTTGAGAAAATTAACCCTGCTATGCCGACACAAGATGCATCCTCATGGCATTCGGCAGCATCCGAAGTAAAGTATGGCACACCCGGTGATCTCAACTCACAATACAGAGAAATTGATCCGGTTGAAAAGGATGAAAAAACAGTGTGGGCTGATCCTGAAGCTTTTTCGCCCGACAACGATGGCGTAGATGATTTATGTATTATACGATATAAAAATAACAACAATGGAAATGTAGCAACTGTTTTGATATTGAATGCAGTGGGTGTAAAAATTCACGAGTTAGCTTCAGGTGTTCTTTTATCAACAGAAGGCTATCTGACCTGGGATGGAAGAACAGACAAAGGAGGGATGGCGAATGCAGGTATTTATGTGCTCTATTTTGAGATTTTTAATCCCAATACCGGCACCAGAATGATTAAAAAAATCCCTCTTGTCGTGTCGTTCAGATAATTTTGATAAATTAACAACTTATTATCCAATAAATCAGCTATCTTTGCAGACGTTTTTTCTCATTAGATCTGCTTGTTGAATCAACATCAAATCAATTGACAACCAGCAGATGACTAAAAATTTACGATTGAAAATTTACATATAAAACAAATTTAAAAAAAGAGTGTCTCTGCTTTTCCATTTTTCCTTAAGCAGAAATCACTGAAAATAAGAAAATTAAAATGGAGAAGATAAGTTACGCACTGGGATTAAGTTTAGGAAATAATTTAATCAACAGTGGAATTAGTCAGCTTGATTATGCAAAATTAGCCAAAGGAATTCAGGATGTATTGGAACAAAACCAACCTGAGATCAGCTATCAGGAAGCGCAGCAGGTGATCAACACATTTTTCGAGTCTTTACAGGCAAAAGCAAGTGAAGAAACAATTACAGCAGGTAAAAACTTCCTTGCCGAAAACGCAAAACGTCCCGAAGTTGTAACACTTGCAAGTGGCTTACAGTACGAAATATTAACCGAAGGAAATGGCAGTATAGCTAAAGCGAGCGACACCGTGAAAGTACATTATCACGGCACCTTGATCGATGGAAATGTTTTTGACAGCTCAGTAAACCGGGGCGAACCCGCCACCTTCGGAGTTACTCAGGTGATCAGTGGCTGGGTAGAGGCTCTGCAGTTAATGCCTGTTGGGTCGAAATGGAAATTATTCATTCCTTCAGATTTAGCATATGGCGCTCAGGGCGCAGGTCAGGCTATCGGACCTCATACTACGCTTGTATTCGAAGTTGAATTACTTGACATCGTATAATCAGCACATTTTCAAAATATTTATAAAAAAAATCGTTTTAAAATATTATTCTTTATATTAATGAAAAAAACAATTTTGTTGCTTGTGGCATTTAGCCTGGTATTCGCATCGGCCGGAGCAAAAGAAAAAAAACAAAAAAAACAAAAAAATGCTCAGGTAGTTGTCGAAAAAGTATTCAACAATGAAGTAGACTCGATGAGTTATGCATTGGGTATGAACGTAGGAGCTGATTTTGCTAAAAATTTAAAATCGATTCCGGGTCAAAAATCAAACATCGACCTGTTGATCAAAGGATTTTCAACTGCTCTGAAAGGAGATTCAACATTGATGACTACCGAAGCTGCCAACGAATACTTCCGTAGTTACATAACCAAGGAACAGCAAAAAGAAACTGAAGGTAAAAAAGCCGCCAGCGAGAAATTTTTGTCGGAAAACATGACAGCCGAAGGAATCGTTGTTACTCCTACCGGATTGCAATATAAAGTACTTGTTGCCACCGAAGGTAAAAAACCTATTGCACAGGACACAGTTAAAGTACATTACGAAGGAACATTACTCGATGGTACCAAATTCGACAGCTCTATTGATCGTGGTGAACCTATCGAATTTTCGTTGAATCAAGTAATTAAGGGCTGGACAGAAGGAGTGCAATTAATGTCGATAGGATCGAAATACAAATTCTTTGTTCCTTACAACCTTGGTTATGGCGAACAAGGAGCCGGCGGAGTCATTCCACCTTATTCAACATTGGTTTTCGAAATTGAATTACTTGATATTAAACCATTCGTCGAAGCAGCACCTGCAGCAGCACCTGCCGAGAAATTGGCCACAGACAAAAAACCATCCAGAACAACAACAAAAGGATCAAAACAAAGCAAGCAAAAATAAATATAAAACATAAAATTAATTTAACAAGCAAATGAAAAAACAAAGTATTTTTACAATTGTAGCTATGGTTGCAGTCTTCGTAATGACTTCGTGTACCAAATACGAAGCTAAAGAAGTAAGTTTAAGCAACCAAAACGATAGTTTGAATTATGCATTAGGTATGGCTAATGGCGATGGAATTAAAAACTATTATTTACAAAAAGATTCAACCGATAAACCTATCGAGACTTTGATGAAAGCACTCGACGAAGCCTACAAATCGGACGTAAGTAAAGACGAAATGTACAAACTCGGTCTTCAGATTGGGAATTCGTTCAGCCAGCAAAAGAAAAAAGGGTTAATGGGTGACTCAACACTGATTTTCGATGATAAACTCGTGAAACAAGGATTAGTAAATGCATTGAACGATTTCAAAGAAGGTATGACTTCTGCTCAAGCCGAAGAATTTATCCGAAACGAAATGATGAAGATACAACAGCAGAAAATGGGTCAACCTGCTCCTCAAGAAATGCCTCAACAGGCTCCATCTGATTCAACTTCGAGATAAGAATTAATATATTAATGATTAAAAAGATTCAAAAATGAAAAAACTGAATATATTTTTCGCAGTGGCTTTGATGACTGCTTTTATTTTTACTTCATGTGACAGCAACAAGGTGAAGTTACCTACACTTAAAAATCAAATCGATAGTTTGAATTATGCTTTCGGAGTGGCAAATGGAAATGGCATTAAACAATACTACCTTGCTGCCGATAGCGCTAATGCTGATTCGCTGAAAATTAAAATTGCTTCATTGCTGCAAGGCTTGAATGACGGTTTAAACAGCAAAGTAGATGAAACTCATCCAGAACTAACTGAACTTGGTAAAAACATCGGTTCGGCATTGAAAGATCAAACAAAATCTGGCTTGATGGGTGATTCAACGCTCAAAGTTGACATCGACATCATTAAACAAGGCCTTATCAACGGTTTGAAAGGTTCAAAAGTGCAAATGAAACCTGAAGAAGCTCAAATGTATTTGCAATCGACCATGCAAAAATTGCAGGAACAGAAAATGCAAAGACAGTTTGGCGCCAATAAAACTGCCGGCGAACAATTTCTTGCTACCAACAAATCAAAAGCGGGAGTGATCACCACTGCAAGCGGTTTGCAATATGAGATTATTAAAAAAGGAAACGGCCCTCTCCCTACAGATGCAAGCCGTGTGAAAGTTCATTATCATGGAACTTTGATTGATGGAACAACTTTCGATAGCTCTGTAGATCGTGGCGAACCTGCAGTTTTCGGAGTAAATCAGGTGATCAAAGGTTGGACCGAAGCCTTGAAATTAATGCCTGTTGGTTCGAAATATAAACTATATATTCCACAGGAATTGGCTTATGGCGGACAAGATCAGGGAACGATTAAACCTTTCTCAACATTGATTTTTGATGTTGAATTATTGTCGATCGAACAATAGTAATCTTTAATTATTGGTATAAAAATCCAATACACACGCATAAATTTTAGAAATATCCAATGAAAGCCGGAATTGTAATATTCCGGCTTTCATTGCAAATGGTAAGTAAATTTGTCTAAATTCATGTTATTTATTACAATCCACCTTAAAATTATCGATATTTTCTTTCAAAATTCATTTATTTTCTTTATTTTTGTTCGCAAAATGATATAAGCCTTTAGTTGCCATGGAAAAAATTGACCAATTAGACCGAAAAATTTTAAGAATTATAACTCAAAATGCACGCATGCCATTTAAAGATGTCGCAGAAGAATGTGGTGTTTCACGTGCAGCCATTCATCAACGAGTACAACGACTGATCGACATGGACGTAATCACAGGATCGGGCTATACAGTGAATCCAAAAATGCTTGGTTTTCAAATGTGTGTATATATTGGAATCACATTAGAACGAGGATCGATGTACAAAGAAGTAGTGGAAGAACTTGAAAAAATCCCTGAAATAGTGGAATCGCAATACACACTTGGGCATTATACAATCCTGATAAAATTATATGCAAAAAACGATGAACATTTAATGCAACTATTAAATGGTCGTATCCAGGAAATTAAAGGTGTAGCTGCAACAGAAACACTCACTTCTCTTGATCAACGCATCAAACGAACAATTCCGATAGAGTAACGACTTCATTTATTGTGTTTTCTGCACTTTTTTTCTCATTTTACTTGAACGAAAATTATTTTTAATTAATACAAACAAAATCGGCTCTTTAAATTCCACAGGAAGGGATTTTAAGGAGCTTTGACTATTTTAATGGAAACAGTTCTTAGTGGCATCCGTCCTACCGGTAATTTACATTTAGGTAACTACTTTGGTGCATTGCGAAATTTTATCAGCATGCAAAACGAACATAATTGCTATTTTTTTATTGCAGATTATCATTCACTCACAACTCATCCCACCCCTCAGGACCTACACGGCAACGTAAGGCAGATATTGGTTGAATACCTCGCTGCAGGACTTGACCCCGAGAAATCAACTTTATATATACAAAGCGACGTGCCAGAAGTCATCGAACTTTATCTTTTTCTGAACATGAATGCATATATTGGAGAATTGGAACGTTGTACTTCGTTTAAAGATAAAATTCGCCAGAATCCTCAAAACATAAATGCAGGTTTGCTTACTTATCCAACCTTGATGGCTGCCGATATATTGCTTCACAGAGCCACAAAAGTACCTGTGGGCAAAGATCAGGAACAACATCTGGAGATGACACGTACTTTTGCCAATCGTTTCAACAGGATGTACAATGTAGTCTACTTTCCTGAACCTCAAGCATTTAATTTCGGAAACGAACTAATTAAAATTCCTGGTTTGAACGGAAGTGGAAAAATGGGAAAATCGGAAGGCGAAGGTAATGCTATTTATTTGGCCGATGAACCGGAAGCTATTCGCAAAAAAGTAATGAAAGCTGTCACCGACAGTGGACCGACAATGCCCAATCAGGAAAAGCCTGAGGTAATTAAAAATATATTCCAGTTGATGAATGTAGTTTCGGCTCCTGAAACTTTTAACTATTTTAATGAAATGTACAACACCTGCCAGATTCGTTACGGAGATATGAAAAAACAACTGGCCGAAGACATGATTCTATTCACAACGCCTTTCAGGGAGAAAATAAAAGAGATTTCGGCCGATGAAGCCTATGTTTCGAGAGCAGCTCGCATGGGCAAAGAAAAAGCGCACGAAAGCGCCTCAAAAACAGTCCGCGAGGTTCGCGAAATCATCGGATTCAAAAAGTTTTAAGAAAAAACAGTATCGTTCACCTATTCATGTTTTGGTTCTGATTTTTTACTCAACTCAAAAAAAATGAATTTGTGTAGTTTTAAAATATTTTCTTTTTTTAAAAGGATCCATTGAACAACATGCTTTCAATAAATGTTTAATTTCTGTTTTTACAACAACAAATAAAACAATGTTAAGTAGGATAATAACATATTGTATTTTGACGGTTGCTCTTCTTTTAGGAGTGACCTCAACCGATGTGTTGTTGACTCCTTTGAGCGTTCAAACCACAAGCGCTGAAACTCTTCTCGATAATCAGGATGAACCTTTAGCTTGCGCTTTTTATCAAACGGAATTAGCCTTATCCAATTTTGGAAACGAACCGGTACGCTCTACTTTTGCTCAGTCGAACTACTTTAAAGTAGTGGTAATCAAGTCCATTTCGCACATTCTTCATTCCTCAAAAATAGCTCTAAAACAATTGTTGAGAGCAAATCTCATCTTTACCCATCATCAATCCGTCAGACAACTTAACGGATATTACCTTTTATCTCTCCATAAAATATTGATTTAATTCGTTCATCGTTTTGTTGCTCCAGAACGCTATCTATTTTAAATAGCTAAAATCAAATAAATCAATTTTTTAACAACGCAGATGTACAATCAACATTTGCAAATTAATTCAATATTTTTATGGAAAAATATATCTCCATCGAACGAACCATTGAGCAATCAGAAAACAACAGGATAAAAAAAATAAAACAATCTCCATTAAAAGGAATCATTCTTCTTGTAGTTGCTCTAATTATTATTTTTATCTACAACGAATTTTTTTACAATTCTGACAGCATCCTATCTCCTTTTCTGATATTGCTCTTTGTGTTATTTCTCATTTGGGGTGGAATCTCCACCTTTATTCGCAAAACCCTCTACCTCGACGAGTATTCGAAAAGCGAAATATGTTTTGTCGACTTTTTTTATGATAAAAACGATAGGGAAAAATTAGTCGAAATCATCGAAACAGGAAACTACAATGCCATAAAATCGGTAAGAAAATCGACACATGATGGCATTATGCTTCGAATCGCCTATTCGTACGACAAGTCACTCTGTTATGTACAGGTGCTGACACTGCTCCCTTTTGGATACGCTTTGAAAACAATGGCAAAAAAACTGTCGTTCGAGCAAGTGAACGATTTATTTAAAATTTTATTTTAACATTGCCACTACAATGAAAAAGACACTCACCTATTGGTTCATCATGATTAGCCTGTTGGCAGGAATCATTAGCATCAATGTGTTCAACAACCGGACAAACTCTACTGAGCTAAACCCTTCTCGGTTGCAGAGTTCAGCAGTATTAAAATCGGAATCGTACAGTCTTAGAGCCTCCGATTATAAATGGCTTTATCAGGAGAGTAATCAGGTTCAAGCTGTGGATTTCGCTCACAGCAATATTAGCCGATTAATTCCTGATACAACTAATTTACGTACGACCCGCCATAAGCAGTTGGCACTGCAACAGCTTTATTCATACAACATACTTCTTTATAGTTTACTGTCGTACAGGCAAATAAACGGCTATTTTCTATTTTTCCTTTGTAAAATACTGATATGATTTTATAAGTTCATCTCCTCGGCATCTTGACTTTCAGATGTAATCTCAATTATAAAATTAACTTACAAATATCAATTTGCAGGTCTGTCTTTTTAGGCCTGTAGTAGAACTTTTATATCAATATGGAACAATATAAATCTATCGAACAAGCATTCGACACAACTTACAAAAATGAAATTAAGAAATTTAAAACCAGTCCTTTAAAAGGAATCATTCTTCTGTTGTTAGGTGTTGCAACTGTAATTCTTTATTCCTCAATCGAGCCTGAGATCGGAAGCGCTTTGTCGCCTACACTGATTTTAGCGATCATCATCTTTTTTTTATGGGGTATCTTGGCATTGCTAACACGCAAATCGCTTTATAAAGATAAAAACACAGACCTGATATTCGCTTTTAATGAAATACCTTACGATAAAAAAGATAGGGATAAAATGCTGAAAATGGTGGAAACTGGAGACTTCAAAGACTTATCATCACTTCGCGAGACCATTGATGGAGGTATCAAATTACGAATCGCTTCTACTCCCGACAAGAAATGCTGTTTTATTCAAGTTCTTTTTTTGAGCAATATAAGATACGAACCCTATACTGAAGTAAAACAATTGGACAACAAACAAGCTAACTTACTGATAAACAAAAACAAATAAGAGAATAAAACAAAAACCTACTCCAATTGGAGTAGGTTTTTGTATATTATTGAAAAATTCAGAATACTGACCAGCGAAAAACAAATGAATTTTCCGGCACTCATTTACCCTCTTTGTCGTTCGAGAAGTATAAGCATCATTAAACCAAGCACCACTCTGTCCTCTTCGCCCGATTCAAATTCAGCCAATTTATCGACTGAGAATTTTCGCCCCCAAAAGGATGGTTCTTTTTTTAAACGTATCACTTCTGCTCCATTGGGACGCAGAACTATGTAAGAAGGATGAAACAGATAACCCGAAAGAATACTTACTAATGGTATTTCGCCCAACATTGAGTCGAAAATTTTAGCCCATGGATTCTCCTCACGTATGACCAGATCGGGCTGTTGTCTTTCGTCGAGGATTTCATAATGTGCTTTCCATAACGATGCCCAGCCTTTCCGAACAATACGACCAACTTCGTAATCCTTAGAATTGGTGAAAGTGTAGGTGGCTGTGAAATCGAGCCAGCGATTGGCCCGGATGGTATAATTGAGCTCCGAACGACTCTCATTATTAAAAACCTGAACCTCTTCAAGTAATTTCAACATTTTCTGGCGAACATATGCCACCGTTCTGCCACTTGCATCCCGGGCTACAAAATCATTACTCAGTGTAGTTATCCTGAAAGTTAAACTCAGTGGAAATTGTAATTGATGCATTGTATTCAAAATTGAATGAAATTTGATAACAGATTTATTTAATTCTAATCTTTTGCCCGGGTTGAAGTTTTGTGCCGGTTTTCATCTTGTTGAGTTTAGATAAAATCTTCACGCTCGTACCGTTTCGCAAAGCGATGTGACTCAAGGTATCGCCTTTACGTACTTTATAATACTTAGCAACAGTTTGTTTTTTTACCTCATGCTGGTAATAGAACGATTTCCTTTTAGTGATCTGATAAATATCGTTGTGTACCTGACCTGTGTAAAAATTCACAATGCTGGCCGGATTCAATGCATTGCCAAGATAGCGAAATTCGAAATGTAAGTGTGGCCCAGTAGATCGTCCCGTATTTCCACCCAAAGCAATTAATTCGCCACCTTTTACAGTCTGATCATGTTTTACAAGCACTTGCGATAAGTGCGCATAAACAGTTTCAAGTCCGTTGTTGTGACGGATGACCACATAATGCCCATATCCTCTTGCTTCGTAATCAATAATACGTACTTTCCCGTCGAAGGCTGCATGTACCGAATCTCCTATATTGATACGTAAATCGGTACCGTAATGATAACGATACCGGCGAGGACCAAAGTCGGATGTTATTAATCCGGGGACAGGAACATGAAATTTACTGCAATCAATCCGAACCGTATCGGGCAAACTATCGATGGGGATTTTATAAGGATTGAGCCGCTCGCTTGTCCATATATTATTATAGATATCATCGGCCGGATGGTTTTCCATAAGGTCATCCGTACGGTCATTCAACATTTCTTTGTAAATGTTGGCAGTATCTTTTTTAAAAAGAAGGGAGTTATTGAAAGCAACCTGAGCACTTAAACTCGAAAACGAAAATGATACAATTAATAATGTTATAATTTGGTGTGAAAACTGCATTTTTTAATCCCTGCTTATTGCCGAAGTACTACTCCTCCGGAGAATGAATAAATAATATAAAACAATACAAATTCACGCCACATCTCCTATAATTCATCATTGGCATATATGAATCCTATATTGCATCGGTTATATTCAAAGATCTCTGCATCTTGAAAAAACCTGTTTAATTCCTCTTTAGCATTCTCAACCGTATCCGATGTATGAATTATGTTTTCCTGCACACTCACACTGAAATCGCCACGAATTGTGCCCTGAGTGGCTTCACGTCCGTTTGTTTTTCCAGCCATTGTATGTACAATTTCCACTGCATTTAATCCTTTCCAACAACACACAATCACTGGCGTTATCATCATGCTGTCCTTAATTCGTTTAAAATAAGGGCGGTCGGATAAATGCGCATAGTGCTCCATTAAAATCTCATCTGAAAGTTGAGCCATTTTAATACCACACAATTGCAACCCTTTTCGTTCAAAACGGGTAATAATTTCTCCGATCAACTCCCGTTGAATAGCTCCGGGCTTGATGATAACCAGTGTTTTTTCCATAATTCTAACTGTAAAAAGAACGGAAATAAAGTAAAGAGATTCCAAAAATAAGAAAATGAGTCAATAAGTCAAAATATGTTCTGAATATTTAACTTATTACACCCCAATTTAATGTATTCGTTTTTAATTTTCTAAGTTGAGTGATTAAAACGTTATTTTCAGGCTTGGCAAGCGTGGGGTCATCTTCAAGAATTTCCATGGCGGTACGTCGTACAATTTCGAGCATTTTCCCATCCTGAGCCAGGTTGGAAATTTTAAGTTCGAAAGGCAAACCGCTTTGTACAGTTCCTTCCAGATCGCCCGGACCCCGAAGTTGCAGGTCGGCTTCAGAAATTTCGAATCCATCGTTGGTACGCACCATAATTTCCATCCTTTTGCGGGTTTCTGAAGCCAGCTTAAACCCTGTAAGCAATATACAAAACGATTGATCGGCACCCCGACCGACACGCCCGCGCAACTGATGCAACTGCGACAAACCAAATCGTTCGGCATTTTCAATAATCATAACCGAAGCATTCGGGACGTTAACGCCCACTTCTATCACCGTGGTAGCCACCATTATTTGTGCTTCGCCAGATACAAATATCTGCATTTGATGCTCTTTCTCTGCATTTTTTAGTTTTCCATGCACCTTACAAATCTTGTAGTCGGGAAAAGTTTCGCTGATATAGTTGTATCCATTTTCAAGATCCTGCAGATCCATTTTCTCCGATTCTTGTATAAGCGGATACACAATGTAAATCTGGCGTCCGGCATTCACCTGTTTTGCAATAAACTGATTCAGTCCCTGGCGTTTGTTTTGATAATAATGATAGGTTTGAATCGGTTTTCGTCCCGGGGGAAGTTCATCTATCACCGATACGCTCAGATCGCCATAAAGTGTCATGGCCAAAGTACGCGGGATTGGGGTTGCTGTCATCACAAGAATGTGAGGTGGCTGAATATTCTTTTTCCATAGCTTCGAACGTTGCTCCACTCCAAAGCGGTGCTGCTCATCGATAACCACTAAGCCCAGGTTGGCAAACTGCACAGTATCTTCGATCAAAGCATGTGTCCCGATCAGGATATTCATTTCGCCCGAGCGTAGTTTTTCATGTATTTCTTCGCGTACCTTCGACCGGGTAGAGCCGGTAAGCAATGTTACACTCACACCAATATCACCAAGCATCTCTTTTATTGTTTCGAAATGCTGATTGGCCAAAATTTCGGTAGGAGCCATTATAGCAGCCTGAAATCCATTGTCGATGGCCATAAGCATAGCCATGAGTGCTACCAGGGTTTTACCGCTGCCAACATCGCCTTGCAGCAAGCGATTCATTTGCTTTCCCGAGCCAACATCTATACGCATCTCGCGCAACACTCGTTTTTGCGCCCCTGTAAGTTCGAAAGGCAAATAATCGCTGAAAAAAGTATTAAAATAATGACCTATCTTTGCAAAAACAAAACCTTTGAAATTCTGTTCGCGCCATTTGGTTTGCCTTAAGATGCTGAGTTGAATAAAGAAAAGCTCTTCGAATTTCAAGCGCTGACGAGCCTTATTGAGTGCATGAGCATTTTTTGGAAAATGAACATTCATCAAAGAGTCGGTCAGGTTCATCAATGCAAATCGTTTCAGCACATAAGCCGGAAGTGAATCGGGAATACCGTTTTGAAGGTTTTTTAGCAATGGGAAAATAATCTTCTGTATCGCTTTTGAATTCAGAAAGCCACTTTTCATTTTCTCAGTGGTATTGTAAAAAGGCTGTAAACCCATCATTTCGGTAGGAGGTAACTGCGAAACCAAATCAATTTCGGGATGCACCAGATTGTATCGGCCATTGAATAAAGTAGGTTTACCAAAAACAACGTAATCGAGTCCCGTTTTATATTTCTCGAGTATAAATTTAATCCCTTTGAACCAAACAAGCTCGATAATCCCTTTCCCATCAGTAAACATAGCCGACAATCTTTGACTTCGTCCTTCTCCTATTTTTTCAAACTTAAGAATCTGCCCTTTAACTTGTATAAATGGCATATCTTCGGTGAGTTCGTGAAGATAATAAAACCTGCTTCGGTCGACATATTTATATGGATAATGCCGCAATAAATCTTCCACCGAACGGATGCCAAGTTCCGAGGCCAAAAGCGTAGCTTTTTTTGGTCCCACACCGGGAAGGTATTTTATATCCTGCATAGACAAATCCATCGTAACAAAGTTTTATGTTTAGTTAACCTGAAATATACTTCCCTCCGGGGATTTTTCTTATAAAAAATATGATAATCATCGAACTAAACAAAACCATTAACAATAGCAATGGTAACGAAACGATAGGATGTGCAAAAGACCAGTAAACACCATTTCGGAAAAGCACTCCGATAAGGATAATATGTACAAGGTAAACGCCATAGCTATAATCACTTATGTATGCGCATATTTGCGAAAAATATTTGTTTTCAACAACAATCCCTTTTATCAATACAAAAATGGCAATAGCCTGAATAATTGTATTGATTGAAAAATAACTGTAAACTTTCAGATTCAGCCGTCCATCGGATTTGCTCATAAAATAAGCAACCAATGCGCTCACAATTACACTAAGAACAAATGTAATTCCGGCAATAAGGCGACGATGATTCAGTTTTAACTCCACCTTGTTCAGAAAATATCCGAGCACTACAAATCCGCTATACTGAAAATAACCTAAAAGTTTATACTCATAGTCGCCTGTCCATTTATAAAAACTAAGGTTCATCGAATTTGTTGATACACAAAGTACCACCCATGCCAGTAAGCCAACGAACAATTGATTATTGCTCGTATTTCGCACGATTTTTCCAATAAAAGGGATGAACAGATAAATAAATATTATCATATAAATGTACCAGAAGTGCTTCGAGATACCTTCGTCGAGGAATAATCTGACCGCCCACTGAATTATGTCGTTCATCTGTTGCGGCTGTTGATGCGGCTGAAGCATTAACCATCGGTACACCCAATAGACCAACATCCAAAATAGGAAAGGAACAAGCACCCGCATCATTCTCTTTTTGTAAAACACTGCTAATGGATCCTCTTTTCCAATCAAGGTAGCGCCACTAAGCATCAGAAACAAAGGAACAGCAAATCTTGAGGCACTATCAAAAATATTTCCCACCCACCATTCACTCATGCTGTGTCCATAAGCCATATTCAGCACCGGACTGGAAGTATGAATTACAATTACGCCAATCGTAGCCAATGCACGCAGGACATCAAGGTATTGTATTTTACTTTTCTCCGGCATTGTTATAATTTTAGCAATTGATCTGCAATTATCAAATCTGTTTCGGTAGTAATCTTTATATTTTCGCAATTTCCTGCGACAAGATGAATTTTCGCTCCGAACGCTTCCACTACCGAAGCATCGTCGGTAAAGCATTCAGAAGCTTCCTGCTCATAAGCTCTTTTTAACAACTGAACATCGAAAACCTGCGGTGTCTGCACATATTTGTACTTAGTACGGTCCACCGTGCGACTACCGTCATCCGTTATTTCCCGAATACTGTCAATTGCATCAATTACGGGAACTGCTGTCCCATATTTCAATGCTGCTTCAAAACATGCGCTTATCGTTTCAACACTTACCAACGGACGTACACCATCGTGAACAGCGATAAGCGAAGAGATTGAAACAGCTGCCAAACCGTTTTTTACCGAATGAAAACGTGTAGGTCCACCACATTCAATTGTATGCGTAAGCGCAAAGGCATACTTTTTGCAAAGCGATTTCCAAAATTCGATTTGTTCGCTGGGGAGAACAAGTACAATTTGAATTTCAGGGTCGAAACGACGAAATACTTCGAGCGTGTGCATTAAAATTGGCCTTCCCTTTATTTCAAGAAATTGTTTGGGAACAACGGTGTTCATACGTTCGCCCTTTCCTCCCGCAACGATGATGACAGTTTTTTGGATCATTATTTTACATAAATTGAATATGGAACAAAGATAAACATTTAAGAGTGAAAAATTAAAGTTTCTCTTTCCTAAATTTTAAAGACAAGAACAATAGATAATCAGATGCCATTATTACGAAGAAAACTACTTTAAATGAATAATTTGAATAAATAAATTCGTTGAACCGCCAACATTTTATAACTTTGCACTCAAATTTTTATGAACATGAATAAACTCAGTTTAACGCTTATTTTTACATTAGTGCTTGCTGCACTTACAGCACAGAATGGCGAAAAATCAGTAAAACAAAATATTTTCGATGCGTTGACAAGTGTAGATTCAGCGAGCAGAGCTACCGTTAAAATAGTTCAAGACGAAAGAATTGCAGTTGCCATCGTCAATCGGAAATCAGCTTCTGAGAATCACAATACTTTGACTACAAGCGGATACCGGGTTCAGGTTTTTTCGAGCAACACACAACGTACTGCTAAAACCGATGCTTTTAAAATTGAAAAAATACTACGCGAAGAGTTTCCCGACCTTGCTGTATACTTGAATTACACATCTCCTTTTTGGAAAGTGAGAGTAGGTGATTTTAAAACATATCAAGAAGCACAGGAATTCAGATCTGTTTTAATTGATACTTTTCCAAACTTGCGCAGCGAAACATACACTGTGAAGGATACAGTGAATTTATAAAATTACATATTTTGTAAAAAACTAATTTTAAACAAAAGACAACAAGCAATTTAGTCAATGGATTTTAATATCAATCAGCCCGTACCCTTCGATGCAGAGAAAACTGCCAGGATTGCCCAACATTATCGCGAAATTATAAACCTTATTGGGGAAAATCCTGAGCGTGAAGGATTACTGAAAACACCCGAACGGGTATCGAAATCCATGCAATTTTTAATGAATGGATACGAACAAGATCCGGAAGAAATACTGCGTTCGGCTATGTTTACCGAAGATTACCGCCAAATGGTGATTGTGAAAGACATTGACTTTTACTCCATGTGCGAACATCATATGTTGCCATTTTTCGGCAGAGCGCATATCGCTTACATTCCTAACCATAAAATTACCGGACTGAGCAAAATCGCCCGAGTGGTGGAAGTTTTTGCCCGCCGTTTGCAGGTGCAGGAACGCATGACCACTCAGATCAAGGAATGCATCCAAAACACGCTCAACCCGCTCGGCGTGATGGTGATTCTCGAGGCACAACACCTTTGCATGCAAATGCGCGGGGTACAAAAGCAAAATTCGATCACTACGACTTCGGACTTTACCGGTGTTTTTCAGCAAGCAAAAACACGCGAAGAGTTTATGAACCTGATCAATAGGAAATAATCACTGAGGACTAAAAATATTCAAATCGTTCCGGATAAGCTTGGTTGGAATTTCGCCTGCATCCAAAATACTATGGTATAAAAAATCAGTTCTTAACTTATTTACCTTATTCGTAGACAAAGATGACACTTTGCGCGGATACTTTTTTGCAAAAGTATCGGAATACCAAACGATGCACGCAGGATTTTTCGAAGCAATATGATCTCCGGCGTGTAGCCACATCCCATCCTCGCCCAGCACCTCACCATGATCGGATAGATAAATAATGAGGGCATTTTTATTCTTCAAAACACTTATAAGTTGATGTAGAAAATAGTCGGTGTAAACCACTGTGTTGTCGTACGAATTAATAATCTCCTCGCTCGTACACTGCGCAATGATTCTGCTTGGAGTGACCGGTCTGAATAACTCACATTTTTTCGAAAAATGATTATTGTAGTACCAATGACTACCAATAGTGTGTAAAACAATTAAATTACGGCTATTCCCCTTCGATAGAATTTGGTTTGTGTGAATAAGTAAATCTTCATCTAACCAATTGTTATAATTATACACCGACTTTTCAGGATGAGCATAAACAACAGTATCACACTCACTTATAAAATCAACATAAGTTTCTGCCGGATCCTGATTCGAGATCCATGAAGTAGAATACCCACATTGCCCGAACAATGAGATAAACGATTTTTCGGTAAATGCAACTTCAGTATTAGCGCTATCGGCACGGGTGAGAATGTGAGGTAAACTTCGATTGGTATTTGTATATTCAGAATAAACATTCCCAAAAGAATGAATATTTTTTGTTTTGCTCAAAAACGGATTAGTTTGTCTGTGATAACCATTTAGCCTCAAATGATCGGCACGTAAAGACTCACCCAGCACAAACACCACAGTCAGCGAATCCGTAAATTGCTCATTCATACCGGAATCGGGACTTATTCTCTCCCGAGGCGCTTTAAGATGCAATTTATTGTATTCAGAAACATTAAAATAAACAGAAAAAGGAAAACGCTGAAATATGCTTGTTTTCACTCTGTTGTTCAAATTAAAAAACACTCCCAACGATATGATCGCAACAAAAAAGTGCCACCACCATTTATCAATCACTATTTTCTTAAATCTGAAACGCACAAAAAACACTGATATAATCACACAAGAAAGCACATAAACAATAAGTTCAGGAGAAATCAGATCGAGCGTCGTACCTAAATCGTTGTGAAGAGAAGCATCAATCAGCATCGGAGTTAATGTCGCTTTGTAGGCGTACCTGTAAAATGCAAGTACAGCCCCCAACAACGAAAACAATGGAAAAAAAACAGCAAAAACATACTTATTTGCAGCCGCTGCATAAAGCAGAAAAAAGGTTGCAAAAAGAACTAAACACCAATGGAATGCAATAATAATGAATCCATTAAAACCATTACTCGGGTTGTCGACAAATTCAGGAAGTACAAAGAAAACACCCGACCATAAGGTAGCTGCAAGAATAAACAAAAAAAAGGAAAGTATCTTTTTAGAGGTCTGTTTCATAATTATGCTGCTTTTGACTTTCCGATTAAAGACGGCAGGAATCTATTAAAAAACAGCATCACCGGAATAAGTATAATTATTGAGAATAAGCCATATACAATTTTGACCCATGTTATTTCGTATATTGACATTGGCAAATCAAGAATATAGAACGATACAGCCTTAACAACACTGCCAGCTATTAAATGTAATGCTAGAATTATCAGCGTATTTTCGCCAATAAACTGCAAAAATCTTACTGGTTTTAGATAAATATCCAGCATTTTAAGCATTGATACTGAGAAGAGAATTCCGGCAAATGCCCCTATAAAAAAGTAGACGTAGTTACCATAAACATTAATAAATACTTTAACCTCAGCGTTTACTTCATACATCAAAAAAACAACAGCAAAAGACAAAATTGACAAAAGTAAGTATCTAAATACATTTTTGTCCATTTTTAACAATGGGTTTTTTAACAAAGAACCTACACCATAAAAAACTATCATCGGTAAAGCAATATCTATACTCCAGGGCAAAGGATAGGGATTATATATATAATTTAAATAGCCTAAGACACCAAATAGAAACAAAAAAACAAGCTTTACATTAAGTCTCTTAATTTTACGAAAAGCAAAATAATAGATTGATTCAACCATAAACAAACAGGCCAGAAACCAAAGAGGGACATAGTGTTTCATCCACGTTGAAGTACCATACAATATCCCAAAAATCGGTTCTACCGGATTATCTTTAAATTCAGAATCCAAGCCATAATGTCGTCCGATCAACAACCAAAACAGATAAGTTATAAAATTGAAAAAAAAATAAGGAATTAAAATTCTAATTCCCTTTTGCTTGATAAATGTTATGTAGTTCGGATATTTATGAGGATTAGTAAAAATACCTGATAGAAAAAAAAATAAAGGGATAAGGAATACACGTACAAGACCTTTCCCTGGATCTGGAATACCGGCATGCAATAGCACTACAAAAAAAATTGATATTGCTTTAGCGTAATCAACCCACTTTATTCTTTTATCCATCTCGCTTAAAAAAAATTAATTGATCACCATTATCTTTGTAATCGCACTCTGTGTTCCATCTTCGTTTACACAAATGGCCAGGTAAATACCAGTACTTACCTTCCGGTTATTCACGTCTTTACCATTCCAGGTGGCAATTCCTCCGTTCGAGACAGTTTCGCAGATCAAATTTCCATTTAAATCGGTTATCTTCACCTGAGTATCCTTCACAAGCCCTGTAATTGTAATTGTACCTGAATAACCTTCACGTACGGGATTTGGATAAGCATGAACGTTAGAAAACTCATCTCCTGCGTCCAAAGCATCGCTTTGATAGGACACTATTCCACGTCCTGTACCAAAAAAGACTTCTCCTGTTGTTGGATGAATTGCAATCGAAAGAATATCGTCGGATAACAATGAACTGTTTTCTGTCGTAAAATGCTCAATCGTTTCTTGTCCGTTTTCCGACATAAGATAAACGCCTGATGATTCGGTACCCAACCATTTTCGGTTAGCTCCATCGATGGCTATTGCTTTTATCCTCTCATTCTGAAGTAAATAATCGGCTTGCCCGGTGCCATCATTTCGCGGAATTTTTACACGGGAACAGGTATAATCCGAATCGAAAATTCTCGAAGGATTATAGAACAGAAAAGGTCCTGCATCGGTACCAACCCACACCACATTGTTTTTATCCTGTACCACATCATAGATAGCAGCCGGCGAAACCGACATCAATACAGTCTGGCCATTATCAGTTTCGGGATACACAAACGCAGATTTGAAAACCCATTTGTCATCCGAGTTATCGGCAATGGTTCCATTATCATCGAAAACAAATAATCCAGCAGAATAGCGAACAGATGGAATCCACTTGTGGTTTGGGTTCTCGTTTGATATCATTATTTTCCCCAAAGTAGGTTTTACCGCTTCAGGGTAAACCAGTTTAGTCCATGTTCCATCTTTCAATAATACTTTAATGGCAGCACTAACTCCCGAGTTTGTTAAGAATAAATTTCCTTCATTGTCAAAAATTGCTCCATCCAAACGCATATAATTATAAGGACTATTGGCAATTACTGTTTCAATTGTACTGTTTAAGAGATTGTGCCATTTCGAAAAAACATTATCCCTAAATTCGTAGAGCCCTGTTCCATAAGATGTAACAAAAAAGTGTTTGTTGTCGAGCGGATCTACGGCAACATTCATAAAATCGAGCGCATCGTAAGTGGTCTGAAGTTTTATATCTGCCGGGTCGAGATTGGTCCATGTATTGTTTTCGTAGATCATTACATAACCTGGCAACATATTCTGAGATGCCCATCTACCGCCTTGCACGACAAACATTTTCGATCCACTGAATTTAATCTCCCAGGGGACATTAGTCGCCGGTCCGCGTGGTTTGTAATAATTAATTTCGGGAGTAGCAGTAACAGCATTTACAGCAACTACACCTTTATTGTTTCCGGCCAGCCAGAAAAGATTTCTTTCGGTGTCAAATTCAGCATCAGTTGTAGCTTCTATATTTTGAACCAGATTTATAGACAATGAGTTATCGACGAAATAAACTGCAGAACCAGTGTCTTTAACAATCATTTTGTTATTCGAAATAAAGAACCCACTAACTTGGATTTCGGGTAAAAGCGGCAACCAATTTTGATTATTTTCCTGCGAATAAAGCTTGTTTCCACGCATTAAAATGAGTTTATTACCTAAAGATTCTATTTTTTTAAAATCGCCACTGCCCGGAAGCCCTGTAACAGTTTTCCAGAACTCATAATTCACCAGATTAGGCTCTTTCACAAGCGCTTTGTATACAGCCGACGACGAAAGTCCATATAAATACTCACCATGAACAGCAATATTCAACACCTTTACATCTGCTCCATTAGCGCCAATAAAATAAGTATCGGCCACCTCTGCTTTCGCCATGTTCAGCACTAAAATACCAAAATCGCAGGACAGATAAGCTTTGTTTTCGTAAAACAATATTTGGTTCACAGATTTACTGGTACTCATTTGCTTATTGTACAAATCAGGAATATTTTTTACTCCAGCCGAGCTTAATAAATCGATATTCCCATTACTATAAACAATAAGAAGTTGCTTGTTGGCAGCATCGTATTCAATTTTCGAAATATTATTATCGTTCAGGCCGGTCATTTTAGTGTAAAACTCAATGCTTTGATCACCTTTGTCGACCGAAAACAATGAGCCCTCACTTACCGCAAATATTTTATTTTCCGATTGTGCAATCTGCATCACAGAATTATAGGCAAAATGTGTCCTCCACTTTCCCATGGCCAGTTGAGCCTGAGCAATAGTGAAAAAACAAGATACAAGTATTCCAGCTATGAGTGTTTTGATTTTCATTTTTAAAAGCTAAGTATTTTATCTAAAAAACTAAAATACAACCGTTTTATTTTATAGTTGAGTAAAAGAAATGGATAAATTCACAAATTATTTTCGTCGGGCTTATATTTTTTGAAGATATTGTGTTAATTTATTTACAGCCAAAGCCCTGTGACTGATTTTGTTCTTTACTTCGACACCCAGTTCAGCAAAACTGAGTAAGAAACCATCGGGGACAAAAACCGGGTCGTAACCAAAGCCAGCAATACCGCTTGGTTCACTGGCAATTGTACCATCGATTCGACCTTCAAAACAGCAAACTTCTCCGGCTTGGATCAATGCAATTACAGTTCTGAAGTGGGCTTTTCTGTTGATATTTTCACCCAATCGATCCAATAATTTACGCATATTATCGTGCGAATTATGCGCTTCGCCCGCATACCGCGCCGAAAAAACGCCAGGCTCACCGCCTAATGCATCTACTTCAAGCCCTGTGTCGTCGGCAAAACAATCTAACCCAAACTTTTCGTAAACGAATTGTGCTTTCAGCAATGCATTTCCTTCGAGAGTATCGGCCGTTTCGGGTATGTCATCAAAGCAATTGAGCTCGGCAAGGCTTACTATTTCATATTGAGGTGCAAGAATATCTTTTACCTCGGAAAGCTTGTGCGCATTATTGGTTGCAAAAACTAATTTCTTCATAAATAGGGAATAATTTTGTAATCAACTGACCACAAAGATAATGTTTTTAGGGAGATTAAAAATAGCAGGATTTATTTTTTTAATAGAAGCAATAGAATGGCCATAGTCCGATTAAAAATAAAAGAAGATTCAAATGTAAAAAAAAGAGATTTAACAACTTAGTGCGCTTGCGTATATTTTTTCTTATTTTTGCAGACATTTCATTTCAGTATTTATTTTATGAAGAAATTAATTTCTTGTCTATGCTCAATACTGTGTTCGATTGGACTCTTTGCTCAAAAAGAAGATGTTTCGAAATACAGGCTTATTAACACGTCCAATCTTTTTGGCGTTTCATCGGTGGAGTTGCTCGATCCATACTTGTCGCCGATGACCTACAGTGGCGTTGGCATCAATTACGAACATAGCGGACAAAAATTCTTTTCAGCCGAAAACACACACTTATCGATGGAGGGAAAATTTCAAGCTGCAGCTGCATACACCACCAATCCTCAACAGACGGCAGCAATGATATACATGGGTGGAACCTACAGTTGGGGCATGTTTTACCATTTCCGACCGGCATCGAGACTTCAATTGCTTGCTGGTGGAAATGCTGATGTCGGCATTGGATATAAATACCTTCCCCGAAATGTAAATAATCCTGTCAATATCGATCTAGCCTCCAATTTAAACATCGCCGGTAAAGTTCGATACGATATTCCTTTTCGCCGATGGCCTGTGCGGTTGAATTATGAAATAGAAATTCCGGTGTTAGGTTGTATGTTTGTGCCGCAAGAAGGTGCTTCGTATTACGAAATGTTCCAGTTGGGATCCTTATCAAATGTTTTTCATTTAAGTTCAGTGCACAATAAATTGGCAAGCGTTAAGAAACTAATTTTTGATTTACCTTTCAAGCATTCTACGTTCCGATTAGGAATTGATGTGGCTAAATTAAAATACAAAGCCAACGATATGGTATTTAAACAAAACAACTTCAGTCTTCAGATAGGTTTTAAATATGATTTATATGTTTTTTCGGGACGAAAAGGGATGGCACCAGATAATTTTATAAGTTCAGATAAATAAATTTACAGCATGAAAAAATATATTTTATCTATGCTCCTGTTTGTTATATTTCTGAGTTCGTGTATCGAGGAACCCGAAATTCAAGCAAATACCAACGAAGGCAATTTCGAAGCATTGTGGACTATTATTGACACCAAATACTGTTATCTTGAATATAAAAACATAAATTGGGACTCCATACATACGGCGTACAAACACCGTATTAACAACACATTGAATTATCTTGAATTTTATAATTTAATGGCTGATATGCTCGCCGAATTAAAAGATGGACATGTAAACTTGTACACAAGTTTTGCCGTAAGTAGTTACAAAAATTGGTACTCTGATTACCCTGCTAATTTCAGTTCCGATATAATTTTTTCCGACAGATACCTGGGAAACAGGTATTACAGCGTTGGAGGTTTGCGCTATGGAATGATTGACAATAACAACATCGGCTATATTTACTACGGCGATTTTTCGAACCGATTTGGCGATACAAATATGAGCTATATTTTTAATTACTTCAAAGATTGCAGAGGACTTATCATCGATGTAAGAAATAACGGCGGCGGTTATCTTGATATGTCGGAACAATTTGCATCGTATTTTTTTGTAAAAGAAACAATCACAGGCTATATGCAACATAAAACGGGAGACGGACACACCGACTTTTCGAAACCACAGGAAATTAAAACAGCGGCACACAAAGATTTACAGTGGCAACGACCGGTGGCGGTTCTCACTAACCGTATGTCGTACAGTGCTACAAATGCTTTTGTTGTTCGTATGAAAATGGCGCCTAATGTCACTATTGTTGGCGACAAAACCGGCGGTGGTGGAGGCCTTCCTTTTTCGAGCGAAATACCAAATGGATGGATGGTGCGATTTTCGGCCAGCCCTATGTTCGATGCCCAAATGCAACATACAGAGTGGGGCATTGATCCGGATATAAAAGTTGATTTAAATCCTGTAGACAATGAAAACGGATACGACACGATAATTGAAAAAGCAATTGATATATTGACAAAATAATTAAAAATGAGAAAACTGAAAATAACAGAAATGAACCGGTTGACGCCGGAAGAATTCAAAGAAAGTGTTAAAACTCAACTTGTTGTGGTACTCGATAATGTGCGTAGTTTGCACAATGTGGGTTCGGTATTTCGCACTGGAGATGCATTCGTTATCGAAGCTGTTTATCTTTGTGGCATTACCAGCACTCCGCCACATGCCGAAATACATAAAACAGCCTTAGGGGCCGAAAACACAATTGAATGGAAGTATTTCGAACACACACACGATGCACTGAAGGAGCTCAAAACAAATACTTACACAGTATTCGCTATCGAGCAAGCCGAAGGAAGTACCATGTTAAGCAACTTGGAGCTCGACAGTAGTAGAAAATACGCCGTAGTGCTCGGCAACGAAGTAAAAGGAGTACAACAAAGTGTGGTTGATGCCTGCGATGGCTGTATCGAAATTCCGCAATTCGGCACCAAACATTCACTCAATGTAAGTGTAACCGGTGGAATAATCATTTGGGAGTTTTTTAAAAAACTGACAACTCCGCGGCATAATGTGATTTGAAAAAAGTAAATTTATTAAATTGTAAACAACAAAATGGATTGGAGAGATCAACTCAAGGGTTTAAAACCTGAACTTCCTGCGGGCGAAGAAAAGCAGATAGAACAAAAAGCGGAAAACACTAAAAAACAACAAAAGGAACCTTTGCGGATAGAACTAGACAAACGCAACGGCAAACCTGCTACGCTTGTCAGCGGGTTCCTTGGAAGTGATACCGAATTAAAAGAGCTTGCCAAAACGCTGAAAATAAAGTGTGGAGCCGGTGGATCTTCGCGCGATGGAGAAATACTTATTCAAGGGGATTTCAGACTTAAAGTTGCCGACCTGCTCCTTGAATTTGGATTTAAAGTGAAAAAGATAAATTTCAAATAGAATTTTAGTAAAAAAAAGTCCGGAGAAAAAAATTTCTGCGGACTTTATTTACTAAATTTCAAACGGAATGTTCATTTAATTCTTTTTTACTTTTTCAAGTACTTTTTTGTCAACCACCACCGGAAATTTCGCTCTTAGCATAGCAATCCATTCTTTTTCAAGATATTCCTGATAATCGGCAGTCACCAAACCACGAACATCAGTATAATCTTCGGGGTGATTTTTAAGATTCTTACCGGTGACAAAAACATATGGATATTCTGCCGTTGGTTCAAATGTTGATTTCTTTACTTTAAACCCAAATTTGTCAATGGCTTTATTGTCGCCAGGCACATAAATTCCTTTTTCAATTTTCACATACTGAATACTATCGTTTAAACGGGTACGCAGGTATTTGTCTATCGAATCGCTGTGTGTTTTTTTCACGATGGCTTTGGCTGCTTTAAATGTTTCTTTGTCTTTGCACGAAATCACCCGGCCTTTGAAATGAGGTTTCTCCCAAATATAATCTGATTTGTGATTCTCAAAGTAGTTGGCTAATCCTTCTGTATCCTTCGAAGCCTTGTCCCATACTTCGTTATTGCTCACTTCGAACAATAAAATGCCATCGTGATATTCGTTCATCAGAAAACGGAAATCGTCATATTTCTTTTCGAGCTGCGTATCTTCATAAGCAATTAATTCTTGGGTTACGAAGAGTTTCAATTTATCGTTCACAATTTCCGAAGCTGCTGTTTTGTCAGTAAAACTATTCTTTTTGAGATAATCCACAAAATCAGCCTGAGAATATGACTTGTCGGCAAACGTAAACAAAGTTTTGTTTAGTTGCGATGCTTCGGACTGAAATACTGAATCAACAAGCGTTTTACCGTCGAGTAATTTTACAATGTCCATTGTATTTTCCCTATTTTCGGTATACTTATATTCTTCCCGCAGTTTGGCCACAAACGCTTTTTGCCCGAAATTGGCACGTTCGTCACGTTTCACTTTCCGTTCTATGTCGGCTTTTATGCTTTCGAAACTGCCCAAACCTTTGCGGTCGAGCAGTTTGATAATATGCCATCCGTAAGCCGATTGCACTGGTTTGCTAATGTCTCCTGTATTTTTAAGTTCAAAAGCAGCTGTTTCAAATTCAGGAACCATTCGCCCGGAACCAAACCAAGGTAATTCGCCGTTTTTTGTAGCTGAACCTCGGTCTTCCGAAAATTCAGTTGCTAATTTAGCAAAGTCATCGCCCGCCAATACACGTTGATACAAAGAGTCGATTTTAACTTTAGCTGCTTTATTTTTATCATCTTCGCCCTGAGTCGTGAAACGCATGATATGGGAAACCAATATTTCGCCCAATGAGTTCCGACGGCTGTGTACTTTTATCAAATGATAACCAAAAGCGCTACGAACGGGTTTAGAAACCGTTCCCGACGGTGTATTGTATGCCGAGTTTTCGAAAGGGTAAACAGTACGAAATGCTGAAATCCATCCAATGTAACCGCCGTTTTTTTCTGCATCCTGATCTTCGGAAGTTTCTTTGGCCACCTTAGCAAAATCTTCTTTTTCAAATCGTTTAGCAATAGAATTGATCTTTCTCCATGCGGCAAGTGTGTCGGCCGGCGAAGCCGTAGGAGAAATGCGGATCAGAATATGACTCACTTCAACATCTTCCTTCATTCTTTCGTAGGCCTCCTTCAGTATCTGTTCGTCAACTTTCGAATCGGTAAGATAGGGCTTTGTAAGTTGCGAACGGTAACCTGCCAGTTCGTTTATAAACGATTTGGTGGTATCAATGCCTTGAGCTCTGGCTTCTTCAACTTTTAATTTGAAATTTATAAATAAATCAACGTACTCATCCAGCGTCTTTTTGTCCAGTGAGTTGTTCGAATTATTTTTGTTATAAATATATTCAAATTCCGATTTTAATACAGGATTTCCGTTGATAGTCATCAATACAGGGTCGCTGCCTTGCGCCCACAAAGTCACCGAAAAAAGAATAAAAGCAAAAGAAATGAATTGTGATCTCATAAATTTAGTCTGATGGTTTTTTATACATTTGACATGAATATGTATTAACGTTCAAAAATACAATTATGTTATACAACCTATGCTATTTTTTAAACTTTTTTATTCTCCGCGGCTATAATTGGGGGCTTCGCTCGTAATCGACACATCGTGAGGGTGACTCTCGGCCACTCCGGCATTGGTGATACGCGTAAATTTAGCATTGTGCAATTCGTCAATATTGCGTGATCCACAATAGCCCATTCCAGCGCGCAATCCGCCTATCATCTGATAAACCACTTCGAACAAAGAACCTTTGAATGGAACACGTGCTGCTATGCCTTCGGGTACGAGTTTTTTTACATCTGCTTCTCCATCCTGAAAATAACGGTCTTTCGATCCCTTTTCCATGGCCTCGAGCGAACCCATTCCGCGATACGATTTGAACTTACGTCCGTTAAAGATAATTGTTTCGCCCGGCGATTCCTCCACTCCGGCAAACAACGAACCAGCCATAATAGTATAGGCACCGGCAGCGAGTGCTTTCACTATATCACCCGAATAACGGATACCACCATCGGCGATTACCGGAACATCCGTATTTTTAAGTGCTTTTGCTACTTCGTAAATAGCTGATAGCTGAGGCATTCCCACTCCTGCAATCACGCGGGTAGTACAAATAGAACCAGGTCCTATACCCACTTTCACACCATCAGCGCCAGCCTCAGCCAATGCCAACGCAGCTTCGGCAGTAGCAATATTGCCCACAACAAAATCGATTTCGGGAAATTTTTTCTTGGCTTCCTTCAGTGTTTCAATCACCCCTTTCGAATGTCCGTGTGCTGTATCGATCACTATGGCATCGACCCCGGCTTCAACCAATGCCTCGATGCGCAAATAAACATCAGCAGTAACACCCACTCCGGCAGCCACCCTGAGTCGTCCCTGAGCATCTTTTGATGCCATGGGTTTATCCTTAGCCTTGGTAATATCTTTATAAGTAAGTAATCCAACAAGCTTATTATCATTGTCAACAACAGGTAGTTTTTCTATCTTGTATTGTTGCAGTATGTCGGCAGCGGCTTCAAGGTCGGTAGATCGTGATGTTGTAATCAGCTTTTCTTTGGTCATTACATCGTCAATTTTGGCGCTCATATTGCGTTGAAAGCGCAAATCGCGGTTGGTAACGATACCAACAAGATAACCGCCTTCGTCCACAACAGGAATTCCTCCAATTTTATATTCCGACATAATCGCAAGGGCATCTCCAACCGTAGCTCCTTTGCGTATGGTTACAGGATTTGAAATCATGCCATTCTCGGCACGCTTTACAATTTCTACCTGTTTGGCCTGATCGGCAATAGGCATGTTTTTGTGAATAACGCCTATCCCACCTTCGCGGGCAATCGCAATGGCCATTTTAGCTTCGGTAACGGTATCCATAGCGGCAGACACGATAGGGACTTTTAGCTCGATGTGACGTGAAAAACGTGTCGATAAATCTACATTTCGGGGAAGCACATCTGAGTAGGCGGGTATGAGTAGTACATCATCAAATGTTACTCCTTCAATCTGAACTCTTTCAGCAATAAATGACATAGAATTTGTTTTTAAATGTTTATATTTCAATAAGAAATGACAATGTCATGCTATGAAAAATTATTGCCTGCAAATGTACACATTTTTTACGACCGAAGAAAGATGATTAACGTGAAAAAACATAAATCTTTCAGCGGATATCAATTTCAGACCAAACAGAGGTGGCGGCATGCGTTTTTTTCGAAAAACAAACCAATTAACTGCTCCATTGTTTTATAAAAACCATTGTTTTGATGACTGAATTTTGAATAAAAAAAATGCTGATAATCCGGGTAATAACCAATTTTATTGAAACTTATCTGATTTATACACCTAACTTCGATTAAAATAATTATTTTTGTATCTCTGTAGTTTTTCAAACGGCACACTCAATGGGTTCATCTTTTAAATTCAAATTTTTATTTCTATTTCAATTCGGTATATCTTTCCTATTCGCTCAGGTACCGGCCAATTATTACAACCTTGCAGTAGGGAAAAAAAGTGCTGAACTGAAAACTTCTTTGCATCAAATAATAAAACCTCACACCATTCTTGAGTATTATAGCTCGAGTACATCTTTTCGCACAACCGACTGGCATCCTGATGGTTACTTTTGGGATATGTATTCATCCTACAAACGAACAGTTTGGTCGGGCATGAATCGTGAACATAATTTACCTAAGAGCTGGTGGAGTACAAGTCCCGAAACAACTGTGGCATATTCTGATTTACACAATCTTTATCCTTCGGATCCTACTGCCAATACCGCCAAATCGAATTATCCACTGGGGGTGGTTGGAACTTCTACTATTTTTTCAAATGGCGTGGTAAAAGTTGGGAGCAGTTCCTATCCCGGATATTCGGGCGTAGTTTTCGAACCGGGCAATGAATACAAAGGTGATTTCGCCCGCGATTATATGTACATGGTGACTTGTTACGAGGATTATGCCAACAACTGGCGTAGCCTGGGCACCTCATCAATGCTGTTCAGTGGCGCAACTTACCCGGTTTTTAAACCCTATGCCATCAATTTATTGTTAGAATGGAGCAGGAATGATCCGGTGAGCGAAAAAGAAATCAACCGGAACAATGCAGTATACAATCTGCAGGGTAATCGAAATCCATTTGTCGATTTCCCGGCCCTTTCGGAGTACCTTTGGGGAAAATACAAGGATGAATCGTGGACCGGTGATAATTCGGAACCTGAAAGCGGAAGTGTATTTTACTTGAGCTACAGTGGAGAAACTCAATCTCTTTTTGTGAAAACATATCAACCGGAATCGGCACGCTTTTACATTTACAATAGCAGTGGTGTTCAGTTAATGTATGCTGAATCCGTCAATGGAGAATCTACAATCGATGTTTCGGGACTCGAAAAAGGTATTTATATCATTAAACTCTATTCCGGAACAAAGCGTAGCGCAGATAAGTTCGTAGTGAACTAAAAAAATCAGGCAGTACTGGAGAATACTTGAAAAACTATTTTTATATACCATTTGTTACTTAAATGTATTGAATATTAATGTACTACATTCTTAAATTTATTGTTATGAGACTTTATGCTATCATTAAAATTAAGTTACCGGTTTTTTGTGTATCTGTTCTTTTCTTAAGTATGAGCGCTGGAATTCAGGCATATGCCCAAGCGTCCGATATGCCTGAAATGCCCGAATCTTTTAATGAATTTAAAGGAACTGTGGTTGACAAAGCAAGTGGAAATCCTTTGCCTTTTACTACCATCTTGTTAATGGGAACAAATATATCGACTGTTACCAATACCGAAGGTGAATTCTCCCTCAAAGTATCATCATTGCTCAAAAACGGTAGAATATCTTTGCGTTATATGGGATATAAAAATCGGGTGGTATCCTTGTCCGAGCTCTTGCACGAAAAAACCCGGATTGAAATGGAAGCTATTGCAGTAGAGCTTCCCGAAGTAAGCGTAATATCCAAAGATGCTAAGGCCTTAGTGGAAGCTATGATGGATAAAAAAGGTGAAAACTATGCCAATGACGAAACGCAAATGACAGCATTTTACCGCGAAACAATCAAGAAGAACAAAACTTACGCGTCTCTCTCCGAAGCTGTGGTGGACATCTACAAACAATCTTATGCATCGTACAAAACCGACGTTGTTAAAATGTACAAAGCCCGCAAAAGAACTGATTATTCAAAGGTAGATACGTTGGTTTTTAAGCTGATGGGTGGTCCGTTTAATTCTTTGTATCTCGACATAATGAAAAATCCTTCTATGATTTTCACTGATGAAATGATAAAAAATTACGAATTTAGTTTCGATAGGTCTACACGACTGGATAACAGATTAATATATGTGGTCGACTTTATTCAAAGTGTCAACAACAATGAGCCACTCTATTTTGGAAAACTTTATATTGATGCTGAAAACTTAGCACTGAAAAGCGCTGTTTTTAAACTCAACATACAGGATAGAGAAGCCTCAAGTCGTATGTTTATCATCCGCAAACCATTGAACGCCAGGGTGTATCCAATAGAAGCGAATTATAGAATCGACTATATCGAAAGAGATGGCAAATGGTACTATGGCTATAGCCGCATAGAACTTGGGTTGCGTATCAACTGGAAAAGAAGGCTCTTCAATACTACCTACTATTCAACAATAGAAATGGCTGTGACCGATTGGGAAAAAGCAGGAACTGAAAAACCTGCAAATCGTAAGGATCGCCTTCGTCCATCGGTGATTGTTAGCGATGCAGCTTCAGGATTTAACGATCCGGATTTCTGGGGTGAGTTTAACGTTATTGAACCCGAAAAATCAATTGAAACGGCGATAAAAAAAATCCAGAAACAGCTCGAGAAAAAAGAATAATTCATGCTTAAAATATATAAGGCTTCTGCCGGATCGGGAAAGACATACCGACTGACACAGGATTACATTCACCTGCTTTTTGATCAGGGTACGGAAACTGCATACCGCCGAATCCTCGCGGTAACTTTTACCAACAAGGCTACCGATGAAATGAAAACCCGAATTCTGAAGGAGTTAAACGCTCTATCACTGGGCAAAAAATCAGATTATCGCTTGGGCTTGATGCAGAAATTCAGAATGAGCGAAGAAGCTGTCAATGAACGTTCGCGTAAAATTCTTATCGCCATCCTTCACGATTATTCATCATTCTCTATAAGTACAATCGATCGTTTTTTTCAGCAAGTTATACGTTCGTTTGCTCGCGAAATAGGAGTACAAGGAGGCTATAACCTTGAACTTGATAACGAAAGCACTTTACAACAATCGGTGGATAATCTATTTCACGATCTGTCGAAAGATGAAAATCGTCAGTTGCTTAATTGGCTCACTCAGTTTGCCGAAGACCGGATTGAACAATCCGAAAACTGGAATCCAAGAAGAAGTATTGAAGACCTGGGAAAAGAGATTTTCAAAGAAAACTACCAGGACAAGGCCGAAGACACGAACCGCAAACTGCACGACAGAGAATTTTTGCGTAATTATCAATTGAAACTCCGTAAAATTCAGAGTGACTTTGAAGTTGAAATCAAAGCGGTGGCACAAAACGCAATAGACCTGCTAAACAACAATGGGTTAACGCCTGAGAGTTTCAAGGGAGGCACTAACTCGGCTATGAAAACGCTGAATAAAATACTAAATGGAAACTTTGAGCTGAAAGATACATTTGTAAATATGGTGGCCGATGTATCTAACTGGTATGCCAAAGCAGCACCTAAAGAAACTGTGAATGCTATTCAAAATGCATGCAACGATGGACTTCAGCAGAAATTACAACAGATATTGAATTTATTAACCTCAGGCATTGTTCAGTATAATTCTGCAAATGTAATCTTGAAACATCTCAATACGCTCGGTATTTTGTCCGACCTTGCATTGCAAATAAAAAAACTGACAGAAGAACAAAATTCAATGCTCATTTCGGATGCCAACATGCTTTTAAACCGCATAATAGACAATAGTGAAACCCCTTTTGTTTACGAAAAAACAGGCATTCATATCGATCATTTTATGATTGATGAGTTTCAAGACACTTCTGCCCTCCAATGGCGTAATTTTTTTCCTTTGATCTCCAACAGTCTTTCTTCAGGAAAATTCAATCTGGTAGTAGGCGATGTAAAACAAAGCATTTACCGGTGGCGAAATTCAGATTGGAAATTGCTCGACGAAAAAGTTATGCTCGATTTTCGTCCTGAACAAATTCAGACCGATGAGCTGAAAACAAACTGGAGAAGCGATCGAAATATTATCGACTTTAATAATTCTTTTTTTGCATGTGCTTCACAGTTATTACAACAGAAACTCAATACAAGCTTGTCGTCTGTTCTATCTGTTTACCCTCATTTGCAGCCATTAACACAGAGCATTGAACACGCATACGGCCAACTACATCAAGAAGTATCGCCCAAAGCTGGTCAGGGCTATGTAAAAATAAACTTTATCCCTCAGGATGAAAACGAGGAGGGTTGGAAAGCTGAAACACTGAAACGCTTGCCAGCTTTGCTTGAAGAACTACAGGACAGAGGTTACCTACCCGAAGATGTAGGAATACTTGTAAAAAAGAATGATGATGCTCAAAAAGTAATTCGGAAACTACTGACTTACAAATCGTCGGATGAAGCAAAATCAGGATATAGCTACGATATTATGGGCAACGAAGGATTGTTGATTAGCTCAGCATCTTCAGTTCGTTTTGTATTGGGCATTTTACGGCTACTTGTTCAACCCGACGACAATATTCAGCAAACCATAGTGGATTACGAATATGCCAGAGCATGCCTTCTATTATCCGAAAACGAAGCATTGAATGCCTGCTTTGCGGAATCAAAAGAAAAAAATGTGTTTTCTTTTCTTTTTTCGGACGAAGAGAACAGAGTGCTCAGTAAATTAAAAAACAGCTCGTTGTATGAAATGGTGGAGCAAATTATTGCATTATTCAACTTGGGAGCATGGCACAATGAAGCAATCTTTATTCAGGCCTTTCAGGATGTAGTTTACAAATTCTCGACCGCTAAGGCTACCGACCTGTACAGCTTCCTGAAATGGTGGGATAAAACCGGTATCCGTCAGTCGGTGTCAACACCCGAAAACACACAGGCTTTTCGGATTATGACCATACATAAATCTAAAGGCCTTGATTTCAAAGTTGTAATTATTCCTTTCTGCGATTGGGATGTAGACAAAAAAACCGGAAAATTTAGAAATATGCTGTGGTGCAAGCCGAATGAAGCCCCTTTTGATGAGCTCCCGCTTTTGCCTGTGGAGTATACATCCGGCTTGGCCAATACAATTTTTGCTCAGAATTACTTCGATGAATTGATGCACCAGTATATCGACAATTTAAATGTTGCCTATGTAGCTTTCACACGCGCAAAACACGAATTGATTTGCTTTGCACCCCTTGCTGAAAAACTGCCCGAAAACGCTGATAAAATCAAATCCTTGTCCGGATTAATGCATTTCAGTTTCAGTCACGCTATCGACAAACTAAACAACAGCAACCTGACTGAACATTTTAAAAGCGAAAGTTCGGTTTTTTCTTTTGGAGCGCCTTCAAAATATAAATATACTGAACAACCATCGGGCGATATTACGATTCATGCAGATCAATATGTGTCAGTAAGCGTAGCCGACCGTCTTAAAATCAGGCACATTGGTAGCGACTACTGGCTAAAAGATCAAAAAATAAACGAGAATCGTCTGAACTTTGGTATTATTATGCACGATATTTTGCGCCAGATCAAGGTAAAAGCGAATCAGGAAAAAGCCATCAGCGAAATGATTAGAGAAGGTCGTATCAATGATGCTGATAGCCTTACTGTAAATGACGAATTCGAAAAATTCTGGTCTTTACCATACGTAAATGACTGGTTTTCTGAAGGATTACAAGTTATTAACGAAGCCAGTATCCTTTCACCGGGAGGTAATTTATATCGGCCGGATAGAATTGTTGTGCAGGGAGAAAAGGCGGTGGTAGTGGACTATAAATTTGGTGAGAATGAAAATAAGATGCACACTCAACAAGTGCAACAATACATGAGCCTGATTGAACAAATGGGATATCAAGTCGTTGGATATCTTTGTTATGTGAGTATGGCAAAGGTGATTGAAGTGAAGCTCGGTTAACAAACCGAATTATCCTTTTTACGAAAACTCAAAACAAACAATTAGCACAAACAGTGAATACACTATCTATTCGCTATTAAATAACCATCAATACTATCAAAAAGTCATATATTTAAACTATTTTAAACATATGACAAACATAATGTCAAAACGAAAGCAATATAATCGAATATTGCATTATCTTTGTCTGAAATTACTAAAAAAGGCATATGGGAAAAGAAAATGCTGTATTATTGCTATTTACCGGGGGAACGATAAGTATGTCCGAAGACCCTGCAACAGGTGCATTGCGTCCGATAGATTTCGCTCGACTACAAGAATATATGCCTGAATTAAAACAAACCGGAGTCCATATTAAAAGCATCCCTTTTCTGCCTTTGATCGACTCATCCGACATTCAACCAGATACTTGGGTAAAGTTAGCGCTAACAATTGAAGAACACTATGACGAATTCGACGGCTTTGTTGTACTGCATGGCACCGACACAATGGCTCATTCAGCTTCGGCCCTCAGCTTTATGCTCGAAAATCTTTCAAAACCAGTTATATTCACCGGCGCCCAACTACCTGTAGGAATGATGCGCTCCGATGCAAAAGAGAACTTACTTACTTCTATAGAGATTGCATCGGCCAAAGAAAACGGAATGTCCATAGTACCCGAAGTGTGTGTATTTTTCGAAGACACTCTTTTTCGCGGTAATCGAACGACCAAGAAAAATGCCGAACATTTCAATGCTTTTAACTCTTACAACTATCCGCCATTAGCCAAAGCGGGTGTTCATATCAAGTATTTTCGTTCCTACATTCATTATCCAGATACCGGAGCTAAATTAAGAGTCCGTACACAAATCGATCAGAACGTGGCCGTACTCAAACTTTTCCCGGGAATAAACCGCTCAACCGTTCATGCCATTCTGAACATCAGCGGAATTAAGGCCGTTGTGCTCGAAAGCTTTGGCGCAGGCAATGCTCCACGGCTCGATTGGTTTTTCCAGGAACTAAAAGAAGCCAGCGAAAGGGGCGTTCTTATCATAAATAAAAGTCAGTGTAGTATCGGCACAGTTGAAATGGGGCGCTACGAAACCAGCTTAAACCTTGTGAATGCAGGAGTAATTAGCGGCTACGATTGTACCACCGAAGCCATCATCGCTAAATTGATGTGTCTTCTGGGTGAATGTAGCTCACAAGCAGAAGTAAGGCACAAACTAAGTATCAGCTTGTGCGGGGAAATGACTTTAGGATAAATAGTGGATAAAAAACCATCCTGTCAAAAAACTCATCGAAGAAAACCTCCCGGAATTTGATGAAAATTAGCCCTTTTACGAACTATATATCAATACTTTATCCTTATAAATCCCCATAAACCCTGGCAATCACTTAAAAAATATCATTAAGGATATTGGATAGTTGTATTCCTCCCCTATAGAGCATATCGTCAAGGTCATCTGCAAAACGATACACATAGCGATAATTGTTGGTGTCAGTTTTATCATAAGTATAAATCGAATTGCGCACTTGATAAACCGCTTCTACAGACTGTTGGATACTAAACTTTTTATATAATTGCTCCTGTGGTTTAAATTTATTTTGAAGATAGGAGCTGAATTCTGAGTATGACATAAATTTGCTTGCAGTAATCTGACTGTCCCATACGGCATGAATATTTGTCTTTTTTCCAAACCAGCTCACCTCCACTTTGTTTCCTCCCAAGTCGTCGGCACGACCCAAATGCATTGGCTGATGCAAATCGCCAACGAAATGAACAAGGAATTTCAAAGCTTCAACATCCGAATGATTTGATTTCAGCCTTTCGCTCATTGTCCTTATGGCATAAAACAGGTGCTCACCTTCGCTTATCGGGTTTTCCAGCAGCGTGTTCAACTCCGCGCTCGTCATACTATCTTTCAGGTTCTGATAATGCCATTTATAACTATAGTCATAATTTTTATCGCTTCTAACTTCATCTGCCCATGAAGCTTCATATATCAATCCTCGTTCACCTAATAGTTTATCGCATTGTTTTTTTGCTTTGTTCGAAAGATGTTGATAGGCAATATCAGCAATGATGCGATGACCAATGGCATCGTAAGCCGAAACCGAAAATGATATAAGAAGTAAACCTAATGCAACGATGTTTTTTTTGAATTTCATACCTGACTGATGTGTAGTTTAATTTTTGATGGATCAATATCCGGCTAAAAGTAGACCGATATCATTTGAAGGGAGATTGTAATAGTTGCCTATAAGTCGGTTTACAAGAACTCCACCGTAAACATAAGCGCCATTTCTGAATCCCGAACTCTCGGCAATAGCTATTTTTACGCTTCCTGAAAGCCCTATCTTAAGCACAATTGGCGCAAAAATATTACTTAATGCCATGGATGTAGTACGGGCAACGCGAGCCGAGATATTGGGAACGCAATAATGAATAACACCGTGTTTCTCATAAGTTGGATTTTTCAACGTTCGGCATTTCGAAGTTTCGAAACATCCGCCCTGATCAACACTCAGATCAATAATTACAGCGCCCGATTTCATGGTTTTCACCAACTCTTCCGAGATCATAAATCTTTCAGATCCGTTAATGTACCTCAGGTTACCAATAACTGCATCGGCAGAGGTGAGCGCTTTGAACAGAACTGCCGGATGGATAACCGAGGTAAACACCTGCTGACCAAGATAATGCTGAATTTTTCGAAGTTTAGTGATGTCGTGATCAAAAATTTTGACTTGAGCTCCTAATGCCAGGGCTGTGCGTGCAGCAACTGTGCCTGTAATACCGGCACCAAGAATCAACACTTCGGTGGGCGAAATGCCTGCAACGCCTCCAAGCAACAATCCCTTCCCTCCTCTTTCGTTACTCATTAGTTCGGCAGCCACAGCAATGGCCGTACTGCCGTCAATTTCGGAAACCGAGCTTACCACCGGAAATGCTTTTTGTTCATCCTTAATCAATTCGTAAGCAATGGCATTCATTTTCTTTTTGATCATTAATACAATACTTTCGGGCGAAAGATTACTTAACTGAAGCATCGAAAAAATGGAAGACCTATCGTTCATCAATTCAAGTTCGTCGGTAGTGGGTGGAGCTATTTTCATAACTATATCAGCACCGTATACTTCAGCCGCCGAATCCACCAAGTAAGCGCCTGCTTCGCTGTATTGCAAATCAGAATACGACATTGGTTCACCGGCGCCACGTTGTACATACACACTGTGTCCTTCTTCGGTAACTATCGCAACGCCTTCGGGAGTTAAAGCCAGTCTTGTTTCTACTTGCGCATTTTCTTTGGGTAAACCAATCGAAAGACGTGGTTGACGTGCTAATTCTCTGAGCAAACATTCTTCAGGGAAAAGTGTACGTTGAGTTTCGGGATGGAGTTTCATGTGGATATTTGTGTTTTATGTTTGACTACAAAGCTAAATACTATTACCGGATTAGACAAGTTTTTTTTGAAATTTATTCATCTGCATATCTTCTGTAGGACAGATTTATAAATACCTCATCGCTCTGTTATTTACAAAAATACTTTAATCGATCCATCTTTTCTTTTTATTTCTCCTATTCACGTCTCAATCAGTCGAACAATGAATGTAAAATAGGCAGCGAATTTAATCCATAAAAATCGGCTACATGTAATTTATAATACTCTACAAATGCATCCAAAAGTTTCATTCGTTCATCCCTGGAAATGATCACAGTATACATATGAATGTAATCAGTCTGCATAATTTTTATAAAATTTTTGGTAAGATCAGACTCAATAAAATGCATATGTGGTGGTCTCTCATGAATAAAAACACCATTCAACAAGTCGAAATACTTCTCTTCCTTCCCTTCGTCATTGGGTGCAAATCCAAGATAACGAGTTAATTTCATCATGAAAACCAAATGGAAATTAGCGAGACCCTGATCGCAACAATCTAACACGCGGATGGAGTTATCAAGAAAATGATATAAATTTTCGTCCGGTTCAGTTTGTTTCAAAGCACGAAATAAGATTTCGGAGATAAAAAGTGCAAGTGAGTTTTTCAGCGGATCAAATGGTATCCCCGTGAATGGATAAACGCTACGTATCTCTCTTATGTTTTGCAGGTTCTTCCCCGGAACGTGATATACATCAATTTCGACAATAGAAAGCGCTTGCAGAAACGATGCTCTGAATTTTGCTTTCTTCTTGTTTACCCCATGAACCATATACGAAATTCGTCCAAAATGATAAGTATAAATACTGACAATCGTTGAATTATCGTTGTATTTGAGCGAATGGAGTATAATTCCGTTGGTTTTTATAAGCATATTAACATCAATGAATGTACAAAAATAGAAAATTTATTCTCAAAACAGAGCATAGTTCAATTTTATTGTCCAAAAGTAAAGGTAAAAAAGCACTCAAAAATAGACATTTATAAAATATTGAAAAATATTTACCCGAAAGACTTTGTCAATTCAAAAAAGTGCCGTATATTTGCAGCCGCAATTGAGAGATACAAATGCTCAACCGCAAACGCTCTAAAACATTATGGTCCATTCGTCTATCGGTTAGGACGCCAGGTTTTCATCCTGGAAAGAGGGGTTCGACTCCCCTATGGACTACAAAAAAAAGTTATAAAAAGATATTTAAAAACGTACATTTGAGATGGCAAATCACAAATCTTCAATCAAGAGAATTCGTCAAACCGAAAAACGCAAATTGCACAATCGGTATTTTGCAAAAACAGCACGTAATGCTGTTCGTAAAATGCGTACAACAACTGATAAAACAGTAGCTACTGAAATGCTGCCTAAAATCAGCGCTATGCTTGATAAATTAGCTAAACGCAACATTATTCACAAAAACAAAGCAAACAACCTGAAATCAAAATTGACGGTTTATGTTAACAAATTAGCTTAATTGCTATTTTGAAATAATAACAAAAGCCTTTTTCCTTTTGGAGAAAGGCTTTTTTGTCATGGGCAAAAACCTGAAAAACTTGCATCTCAACGAAAGTAGAAAGGGCTTGTGATTTCGTGAACTGAATTTGTATAAGTGACTTTTGATGGGCTGTGGAAAAATATCGACTCAAGAGGTCTTGAATAAGGGCTTACAAATATATAATGCCAGATTACAAATTAGGCTGCTGCTTTGATCCACACACAAGAGCTTCGCTTCTATTTATATAACCCTTTATTGGAAAGCTACAAGAGGATTTTCAACTGTCAGTTTGCACATCAGCTTGAAATCAACCTCAATCCATTCGCCGACCCTCATCACCCCCAACATTTCAACAGGAGGCTGAAGCCCAAAATCTTTTAGATCATTTTTCTTTTTGCCAAATCCAATGTTCAGCTTGACTTACAAACAAACCAATAGATAAATTTTTCAGAGCTGAACCAAAAAATACAGCAATAAGCTGCAATGTGCTTTCCTCTTTGTTCACTACAGTATCCACTTACAAACAAGCCAAAACTCACATCACATTCACTTTCTGATTGTTATATATTATAATATTTGCACACTTAAAAAATCAATGCGCCTCCAGCCAGTTCGCACCTACACCGCAATCGGCTATGAGCGGAACTTGAAGTTTTATAGCATTTTCCATTTCTTCGACTACAATTTTTCTTGCAGTATCGACTTCTGCATACGGAACGCTAAAGTTCAACTCATCATGCACTTGCATAGTCATTTTTGTCTGCATGTTTTCTTTTTCCAATCTGTTTTGAATTCTTACCATGGCGATTTTAATAATATCGGCAGCCGATCCTTGGATCGGGGCATTGATGGCATTTCGCTCAGCATAACCACGCACGATACTGTTTTGCGAATTGATATCGGCAAGAAAGCGTTTACGACCGAAAATAGTTTCGACATAGCCAGCTTCTTTGGCACGTTGAATGGCTTCGTCCATATAACGCTTTACATCAGGGTAAGTAGAAAAATATCCTTCAATCAGCTCTTTAGCTTCGCCACGCGGTATGGAAAGCCGATCGGCCAATCCGAATGTTGAAATTCCGTAAATGATTCCAAAGTTCGCTGTTTTAGCTTTTCGGCGCATGTCAGTAGTTACCTCATCGAGAGGTTTTTTAAAAATTTTTGCAGCCGTTGCTGTATGAATGTCGTGTCCACTGTTAAAAGCTTCAAGCATATTAACATCTCCACTCAAATGCGCCATAATGCGTAGTTCGATTTGCGAATAGTCGGCACTCAGAAATACGCAGCCGTCGTCCGGTATAAATGCTTTTCTGATTTCCTTGCCCTGTGCATCACGGATAGGAATATTCTGTAAATTAGGATTGGTGGAGCTCAACCTGCCGGTAGAAGCGACCGTTTGATTAAAAGATGTATGAACTTTTCCTGTACTTTGGTTTATTAGTAGAGGTAAGGCATCGATATAGGTGCTTAAAAGTTTTTTCAACCCCCTGTAGTCTAAAATTTTGCCGATGACAGGATGTTTGGAACGAATTTTTTCTAGTACATCTTCGGAGGTTGAATACTGACCGGTTTTCGTTTTCTTTGCTTTTTCGTCGAGCTTCAGGCGATCAAAAAGTATTTCGCCTACCTGCGCCGGCGATGAAACATTGAACTCATATCCAGCTAATTCATAAATTTGTTTTTCCAATTCAATCATTTCTCCTGTGAGAACAACAGAGCTGAGCCGCAGCGCTTCACTATCGATTCTGACACCATTTCGCTCCATACGCGCCAGTACTTTCATTAATGGCATTTCAATTTCGTAAAACAGATATTGAAGTCCGTTTTCGTGAATTTCCTTTTCGAGGACTTCTTTTAACTGAAAAGTAATGTCGGCATCTTCGGCGGCATAATCGCACAGTAAATCCAGATCGACAAAACGAATGTCAATCTGATTTTTACCCTTACTACCCACTAAATCATCGTAATGAATAGTTCGATAACGCAGATAAATTTCGGCTAAATAATCCATTCCATGCCGCAACTCTGGCTGCACCAGATAATGTGCGATCATAGTGTCGAACATAGGTCCTCTCAGCTCAATGCCATACATCGAAAGCATAAGCAGGTCGAACTTAATGTTTTGTCCTATTTTTTCGATGTGCTCACTCTGAAAAAAAGCTTTAAAATCGTGCAGCACTTCGCTGATTTCGGCTTTGTCGGCAGGAAGCGTAACATAGTAGGCTTCGCCTTTGCTAAAGCAAAATGAAAGTCCGACTAAATCGGCTGTAAACACATTAAGCCCTGTAGTTTCGGTATCGAAACAAACCGATTTTTGCATAAAAAGCTTAGAAACTAAATCGGCACGTTTTACTTTCGTATCAATTAAATGATATTTATGCGGAACATTTTTAATCGTTAACAAACCATTTTCGGGTGCCTCTTCCAGTATTTGTACAGTTTCTTCCTTCGGTTTTTCAGAAGTGGAGTGTTTGGGTTCATCCGCTGCATCGAAAGCATCGAAAAGAGAAGTCTGACCTTTCGGAGATTTGGGTCGGGCAAACTGAATGCTTGTAACGGCTTCGTCAGGTGGCAGCGATGTAAAAGGCTTTTTGAACTTCGATTGCGACATGGTTCTGAACTCTAATTCATCGAACAAAGCCTGAAGATCGGTTTCATTTACAGGCTCAATTTTGAGAGCGTTCTCATCAAAATCAACAGAGACATCGATTTTGATCGTTGCTAAAAATCGCGAAAAAACAATAAGTTCCTTGTTGGCTTCTACTTTTGTTTTCAGCGCCCCTTTCAGCTGATCGGTATTTTGAAGCAGATTGTCAATACTGCCAAATTCTTTTAAAAGCTTAACAGCCGTTTTCTCTCCAACACCCGGACAACCGGGGATATTATCGGAAGCATCGCCCATAAGTCCGAGTAAATCAATGACCTGATCATGACTATCCAAATCGTATTTAGCTTTTACTTCGTCGGGCCCCATAACCTCAAAGCCTCCGGTATGCTTTGGCCGATACATAAAAATATGATCGGAAACCAATTGCCCGTAATCCTTGTCGGGCGTAAGCATAAATACTTCAAAACCGGCATTTTCAGCCTTTTTAGCCATAGTTCCTATCACATCATCGGCTTCGAAACCTGGCACTTCGAGTACAGGAATATTATATGCCTGAACAATTTTTTTGATAATGGGAACGGCCAAACGAATGTCTTCGGGAGTTGATTCGCGTTGTGCTTTGTAGAGGTCGTAGGCTTCGTGTCGAAAAGTTTTGCCTTTCGGGTCGAAGGCCACGGCAATGTGCGTCGGCTTTTCACGCTTCAACACATCCTCGAGCGTGTTTACAAAACCATAAATAGCCGAAGTATTGAGTCCTTTGGAATTGACGCGTGGAGCACGGATAAATGCATAGTAAGCGCGATAAATAATGGCGTAAGCGTCTATGAGGAATAGTTTTTTCATTTTTAATGGAATTGAGAGAATTAAAAAAAAGAAAATTATAAGAACAAAGATACATTTTTTAATCGAAAAGGGGTGTAGAATGATGTTTTTAGAATATTGAGGCCGTAGTGAACAATGTTGAATTGTTAATAAAGCCTACCATCAAAACAAAAAAGAACAGCCACGTGTTTTAGCCAAAAATTACTTATTATAGTTGCGATAGATGCAACTATTTTTTAAAAATGATTACTTTTGCATTCAAAAATTATTCTATATAACTCTATGAGTTTAATTGACAAGATCAGGGAACCGATTTCGACTGAAATGCGTATTTTTAAAAGTATTTTTGCTGAAGCACTTAGAACAGACAACCCACTACTTTCGAATGTAAACGAATACATCCTTCAGGGTTCGGGCAAGCAACTGCGACCTATACTCACAATATTATCTGCAAAACTATGTGGAGACGTAACAGAAGCAACTTATAATGGCGCTTTGTCGCTCGAGCTTTTGCACAACGCCAGTTTGATTCACGACGATGTGGTTGATTTTACGATGGAAAGAAGGGGACGGTCCTCGATAAATGCAAGATGGACGAACAAAATTGCTGTATTGTCGGGCGACTACATGCTGTCAAGCGCACTTGTTAATGCCACAAAAACGAAGAACTTAGATATTTTATTTGCGGTAGCAAATATCGGAATGGAGCTTTCGGATGGAGAACTGATACAGCTGACGAATACTAAAAAAACAAAAATAACTGAAGAAGATTATTTCAGAGTGATTCGAAAAAAAACGGCATTACTTTTTGGCACCTGTGCCGAGGTAGGTGCGTTTTCGGTGAATGCCAGTGCGGAGATACAAGACCATTTGAGAAAATTTGGAGAAAATCTTGGAATATGTTTTCAGATAAAAGATGATATTTTTGATTATTTTCAGGATATAGAAATTGGTAAGCCTACCGGAAACGACCTGCAGGATGGAAAAGTTACCTTACCTCTTATTTATGCGCTTCAAAATTCTGAAGAAACTGTAAAGGAAGATATCATGTCGGTGATAGACAGAAAAGATTTCAGTGCCGACAACATCAATCTGATTATGGAATTTGCACGGAATAATGGCGGAGTTGATTATGCCAACAAGTGTATGGAGGCCTATAAAAACAAAGCTATAGCCGAACTTAATAGCTTTGCTGATAGCAATGTAAAAGAAGCCCTGATCATGTGTGCCGAATTTGCAGCGGGAAGAAATATATAAACAGTTCTGAGTTTCGGGTTTCGGGTTGTAGAGAGGATGCAATTCTCTTCGGATCAATATTGCAAAAAAATTAAAGAAAAACAAAGACAGCCGGTGAGTTTGAATTCACCGGCTGTCTTTTGTTGAAGTAGTGCGTTATCAGAAATACTTAATTTCTTTTCCTTCGATTGAAGTGAGCAGGTTATTGGCCAATCGGCTTGCACCGAAGCGGAACATTTTATTGTTCAACCATTCCTCTCCAAGAATAGCTTTTACCAAAGTATAATGTTTCACTGCTTCTTCGGTAGTGGCAATGCCACCTGCCGGTTTGTACGAAACTTTTACACCGGTTTTTTCATGCCATTCCTTTATGGCCTGACACATGACGTAAGTGGCTTCGGGAGTTGCTGCAACGGGCATTTTCCCTGTCGACGTTTTTATAAAGTCGGCGCCGGCAGCCATGGCCAACAGCGAAGCTTTTTTGATATTGACTACAGACTGTAAAGCTCCACTTTCGATAATTACCTTTAAGTGAGCATTTCTACAAGCAGCTTTTAGCTCTGTAAGTTCTTCGAATACTTCTTCGTAATTTCCTTCGAGGAATTTTCCGATAGAAATCACCACGTCAATTTCGGTAGCGCCTTCCATTACAGCCATAGCCGTTTCGGCTACTTTCACTTCGATAAATGTTTGCGACGCCGGAAAACCTGCCGAAACAGCAGCAATTCCAATATTTTCTTTAATATTTTCTTTAACAACAGGAACCAATGCCGGATAAATGCAAATGGCAGCTACATTGGGAAGCTGTGGGAAAGATAATTTAAAATCGTTTACTTTTTCGACCATTGATTTGATTTCGGCGTGCGTATCGGTACCACTCAACGAAGTTAAATCAATCTGATTCAGACATTGCTTGTACACTTCTACATTGTTGTTCGCATCAAAATTTTGGGACAGTATGCGTTCTATATCTTGTTTAACCGCTTCTTCGCTTAAGGCATCGCAGTTATATTGTTTAAATAAATCGTCAAACTTACTCATTGCTTAAAAATTAATTTATTAATAATTCTATTGTTAAATGGGAATGTGAGGTATTCGAACAATTAAAAGCAGTTTTTATGCTACGAAATCAGCTTTTCATTGTTCAAATGCCTTTCACTATCGCGTTCGGTTTTTTTTCGAATGTTTTCTTCAAAGGCTTCGGTGAGGTTAACGCCTGTTTGGTTGGCCAGGCAAATCAACACCCACAATACATCAGCCATTTCGTCGGCCATATTGTATGCTTTATCCGATGCTTTGAACGACTGCTCGCCATAGGTTCTCGATATCACTCTTGCCAGTTCGCCCACTTCCTCTGTTAAGATGGCCATGTTCGTCAATTCGCCAAAGTAACGTACACCATAGGTTTTTATCCAGTCGTCGACCAACTTCTGAGCTTCGTCAATTGTCATTTTTTTATTCGTTTAAACGGGCAATAATGGTTTCGTTTCCAATAGTAGATTCACCTACCTGAACAAATATTTCGGTGTCGAGCGGAAAGAAAATGTCGACACGCGAACCAAATTTTATAAATCCAAGATGCTCGTTGATATGACATTCCTTACCTTTATGTGCATAAGTAACAATGCGGCGGGCCAACGCTCCTGCAATTTGTCGCACCAAAATCTGAGTTTTAAACTCCGTCTCAATCACTACGGTTGAGCGTTCGTTTTCGGTGCTCGATTTCGGTAAAAAAGCAGCCATATGTTTGCCATCGTGGTGAATTGATTTGACAACAGTCCCCCGAACCGGTACCCAATTGGCATGAACATTAAAAACCGACATAAAAATAGATACCTGTATGCGTTTGTCGCCAAAATACTCATTTTCTTCCACCGGCTCCACCACTACGATTGTTCCATCGGCCGGCGCAACCACCAGACTGGGATCGTCGATAACAACCCTGCGCACGGGATTGCGGAAGAAATAGGCAAAAAAGAAGAGGAGTAAAGCAGATACAACAATGTTTACTGCGAGAACAACCAATTGAAATTTAATATATATAAACAGATTCAATAATAATAAAATCAAAAGCAATGAACCCAAAATTAAACGTCCTTCTTTATGTATTCTTATATATCTCATTTTTCAAATTCGTTTCGTGTGTATTTATGCATTTTTCATAACAAAAGTATGGAAAAAGTTTCAGCAATGCAAGGAGTGCGTTTAAACTTTTTAATTCCGGCTAAATTGATTAACTTTGCACATTGTTAGTTCCTTACTGCGTTTTGATGCACCGTATAGTTATTTGTTTGAAATAAAACAAATTAATCGTATTCGAAATTATTTTTCTATTGTTCAATCATTATTATCCATCGTTTATGAATTTATCTTTGCTGACCGCTATTTCTCCCGTTGATGGTCGTTATCGTACAAAATCAGAAGCTTATGCTGCCTTTTTTTCCGAATATGCTTTGATCCGTTATCGGGTATTGGTTGAAGTGGAATATTTTATTGCTTTGTGCGAAATACCACTGAAGCAGCTGGAGCAGGTACCTTCGGATGTTTTTCCAAAATTAAGATCCGTTTATCAAAACTTTACGGAGGATGATGCCCAACGAATTAAGGAAATTGAAAAGACAACCAATCATGATGTGAAGGCTGTAGAATATTTTCTGAAGGAAAAATTCGATGCTTTCAGGCTCGATCAGTTCAAGGAATTCATTCATTTCGGACTCACATCGCAGGACATCAACAACACTTCGATTCCGCTTTCGATAAAAGAGGCTTTAAAAAGTGTTTATTTCCCCGAAATGGATCAGTTGCTTCAGGTATTGCATCATTTGGCCGATGAGTGGCGCGACATTTCGATGCTAGCCAAAACGCACGGACAACCAGCATCGCCTACCCGCCTGGGAAAAGAAATAATGGTGTACGTAAGCCGCCTGAATCAGCAGCTAGACTTTTTGAAAGCAGTTCCCTGCTCCGCCAAATTTGGTGGGGCTACCGGGAATTACAATGCGCACACAGTGGCTTACCCGGCCATCGACTGGAAAAAATTCGGGGACAGTTTCGTTGCCGAAAAACTGGGACTCGAACGCGAACAATGGACGACACAGATTTCGAACTACGACAATATGGCCGCTCAGTTCGATGCCTTGAAACGCGTAAATACGATTTTGATAGATCTATGCCGCGACATTTGGACCTATGTGTCGATGGAGTATTTCAAGCAAAAAATCAAAGCCGGCGAAATCGGGTCATCGGCGATGCCTCACAAAGTAAATCCTATCGATTTTGAAAATGCCGAGGGAAACCTGGCCATTGCCAATGCCCTGTTCGAATTTCTGTCGGCGAAACTTCCGGTGTCACGCCTACAGCGCGATTTGACCGACAGCACCGTTTTGCGCAATGTGGGTGTACCTTTTGCCCACACCATGATAGCCACACAGAGCATACTCAAAGGACTTGAAAAGCTGTTACTGAATGAAGTTGCAATTTACAGAGATCTTGATAATACCTGGGCAGTAGTGGCCGAAGGTATTCAGACCATTCTGCGTCGCGAAGCCTATCCGGCGCCTTACGAAGCGTTAAAAGCCCTGACACGCACCAATGAAGGAATTACCGAAAAATCGATCCGCGACTTTATAGAAACTCTTGATGTAGAAGATACTGTAAAAGAGGAATTACGGAGAATTTCTCCAAGAAATTATACCGGCATTTGATGTCGGAACGTTGTATTAAAATCACCATTAAATGAATAACTTTTTCGTTTTACTCAAACGATTCGTACCTCCCTATAAAAAATATGTTGTACTGAGTCTGTCATTGAATTTGCTTTCAACAATATTCAGTTTGTTCTCATTTGCGGCCATCATCCCTGTTTTGCGGATTTTATTCAAATTAGAAGAAAACACTGTGAGTGTTTACCGCGAATGGACCTGGAACAGTGGAATGACGGACATTATTTCAGCACTGAAAAACAACCTGTTTTATGGAATAGAACAAATGATTCAGCAGGTGGGCGCCAACATGTCTTTGCTTTACCTCGGCTTATTTTTAATAATAATGACAGCCTTTAAAGTGGGGACGGCTTATTTCGGTTCGTATTTTATGATTCCCATCCGCATGGGTGTAGTGCGCGATCTCCGGAATCAGTTGTACCGCAAAATTTTGAGTTTGCCCCTAGGTTTTTTCTCCGAAGAAAGAAAAGGTGATATCATGTCGCGCATGATGAACGATGTGAATGAGGTGGAGATTTCGATCATGAGTTCGCTGGAGATGATGTTTAAAAATCCGCTGATTATCCTTATTTATCTTGGAGTTATGCTGGCCATGAGCTGGCAACTCACTGTTTTTGTGCTTGTGCTGTTGCCGATAAGCGGTTGGCTGATTGGTCATATCGGACGAAATCTTAAAACGGCATCGACCACAGGACAGGAAGAAACCGGAGAAATGCTTTCGCAGATTGAAGAAACGATAGGCGGATTGCGGATTGTAAAAGCATTCAATGCCGAACATAAGGTGGAAGAACGTTTTTCGAAGCTGAACGAAAAAATACGAAAGACTTTTACAGGTTTATACCGCAGGTACAACCTTGCACATCCGCTGGGCGAGCTGATCGGCACAGCCGTGATTGCTATTTTGCTTTGGTTTGGCGGGATATTAATTGTTGGCAACAACAGTACGATAAGCGCGGCAGAATTTATTTATTACATTGTTATCTTTTACAGTATCATTGCTCCTGCCAAAGACTTATCAAAAGCATCCTACAGCATTCAGAAAGGGCTGGCCTCGCTCGTCCGTGTGGATAAAATTCTGAAAACCGAAAACAATATAAAAGAACCAGCAATGCCGGTGGTGGTGAATGGGTTCAATCGCGAAATAGAATTCAAGAATGTAAGTTTCCGCTATCAGTCCGATTGGGTGCTGCGAAACATCGATCTTGTCATTCCAAAAGGAAAAACGATAGCGTTGGTTGGTCAGTCGGGCTCGGGCAAATCTACCCTGGTGGACCTTGTACCGAGGTATTATGATGCCGAGGAAGGACAGATTTTAATTGATGGCGTAGACATACGCGAACTTCGCACACACGATATCCGAAGGCTGCTGGGCAACGTGAATCAGGAAGCCATTTTGTTTAACGATACTTTTTTCAACAATATCTCTTTTGGAGTGGAAAATGCCACAATGGATCAGGTGATAGAAGCCGCCCGTATTGCAAACGCCCATGAGTTTATTCTGGCTACCGAGCATGGCTACGAAACAAACATAGGTGACCGCGGCAGCAAACTGTCGGGCGGACAACGTCAGCGCATCAGTATCGCCAGGGCTATTTTGAAAAACCCACCCATTCTGATCCTTGACGAAGCCACTTCGGCCCTCGATACCGAATCGGAAAAATTAGTGCAGGAATCGTTGGAAAGTCTGATGCAGAACCGGACAACACTCGTGGTTGCCCACCGTTTATCCACAATTAAAAAGGCGGATGAAATTTGCGTGATGCAGGAAGGACGAATCGTGGAGCGCGGAAAACATGATGAACTAATTGCTAAAAACGGCATTTACCGACGACTGGTGGATATGCAATCGTTTTAGCTTTTAAGTAACAATTGCCATCAACGCTCAAACAAAAGACATCGAAGGTCGATACAAACGATGCTGATGTTAAAACAACTGATGCTGACGTTAAAACAATTGATATCGACGATCAAACAAATGGCATCGACGCTCAAACAAATGACATCGAAGGTCGATACATACGATGCTGATGTTAAAACAACTGATGCTGACGTTAAAACAATTGATATCGACGATCAAACAAATGGCATCGACGCTCAAACAAATGACATCGAAGGTCGATACATACGATGCTGATGTTAAAACAACTGATGCTGACGTTAAAACAATTGATATCGACGATCAAACAAATGGCATCGACGCTCAAACAAATGACATCGAAGGTCGATACAAAGGCAATCGACAGTAGTTACAATAGCAATCGACAGTCAATACAAAGGCTTCTGACAATGTTACAATAGTAATCGAAGGCCAATACAAAGGCTTCTGACGACGTTACAATAGCAATCGAAGGTCAATACAATGACGTCTGACAACGTTACAATAGCCATCGAAGGTCGATACATACGCCGCTTAACGCGTTACAAAAATCAACTTATCCCGGTTTCAGCAGCCCGGACAAGTTGATTTTATTTTATAGCATCATGACATTCTGCTTTTGTAATCCTCGTAGCCAAACTGGCGGATGAGTTTAAATTCATTTTCTTTGGTCCAAATGCCGATGGATGGATGCGAAACGCCATTGAACATAGTTGTTTTTACCATTGTATAGTGGATCATATCTTCGAAAACAACGCGATCGCCGATTTTCAACGCTTCGTCGAACGACCAGGACCCGTAGAAATCGCCCGACAAGCAACTGTTGCCTCCCATGCGATAGGTTGGTTTGCCTGCAATTGCATCCGTCGCGCCTACTATGGCCGGTTTGTATGGCATTTCGAGGCAATCGGGCATGTGGCACGAGAACGACACATCGAGCATGGCTGTTTTGATTCCTTTGTTCTCAACAATATCCACCACCGAAGCCACCAACACACCTGTTCGCCATGCAAAAGCACTTCCCGGCTCGAGTATCAATTGCAGGTGAGGGTATTTTGCTTTGAAGTTTTGAAGCAAAGCAATGAGATGTTCTACGTCGTACCCTTCTTTTGTCATTAAATGGCCTCCACCCATATTCAGCCATTTTATCTGCGGAAAAAACTTCCCGAACTTTTGCTCCACTACAGCGAGCGTTCGTTCCAGATCGAAGGAATTGGATTCGCACAGGGTGTGAAAGTGTAGGCCTTCAATGCCTGCAGGAAGCTCATCGCCCAACAAATCGGCCACCACACCCAACCTTGAACCGGGCGCACAGGGATTGTAAAGATCGGTTTCGACATCCGAAAATTCAGGATTGATGCGCAAGCCACACGAAACATTGTAGAACTGAGTTTGCGGGTACAAACGTTCGAACTGCGTAAGCGAATTAAAAGTAATGTGACTGCTACATTTTACTATTTCAGGAAACTCACGGTCGGTATAAGCAGGTCCGTAGGTATGCGCAGGACTTCCCATCTCCTCGAAAGCCAATCGGGCTTCGGCCAACGAACTGGCGGTAGAATACGGAATATATTCGCGCACAATGGGAAAAGCGCTCCACATGGCAAAAGCTTTGAAGGCAAGAATTATTTCCACTCCGGCGCGATCTTTTACCGATTTAATAAGTTCAAGATTATTGCGAAACGCCACTTCGTCGAGCACATAGCAGGGCGATTGTATTTTTGAATAGTCCATGTTTTTGTTTTTGAAAAGAAATTATTCAAGCGCTTTGGCTCCACGCACTTCGGCCGACACTTCGTTGGTCCATCCGGCCTGCTGAAAAACGCCTGTTTGTATTTTTATAAAGCGAATATTTTGAAGATGAACAGGGTTTCCATTGGCGTCAACAGCATTCGAAATGTCCAGTTTATTGGCGCCCGAAGCGGCATCGAAATCGGTACCTGTTCTGTTTTCGGCATAGCCCCAAGTAAACTTATCGGCTGGCACCGTCCAATACTCAACGCCATTCACCGGGTTGTTTTCGTAGGAGTCGGGCAAGCGTGTGCCTGCAAATGTAATGCTGTCGGTTTTAGTTTCGGACCACCACCATGCGGCCGAAGTGGTTCCGCCAAAGCCGGAAACAAGTTCGCCTGTGAGTCCATCGCTGTCGAGCCATTTGACATTGGCACTCCCCGACGGTTTGTAATATCTTAACCAATAATTTCGTTTCGAATTTCCGAACTGATTGCCTTTGAGCTCGTACCATGTTTCGTTGGGCTTTCCATCACCGTTTTCATCCCGCATCACATACACCACAGCAGGTTCGGGCGCTGATCCTCCCAGTGCATATACCTCAAAATCGAAACCTTCGCGATTGACGATGTCGTGGTCGAAGCCAGCGGTAATATACCCTCCAAAGCCACCGAGATACAGCCATTTTGATTGTTGGGCCGGATCGCCTTTGAAATACGCTATGTCGGTAGCTTTGGCCAGCGGCGCATGCTGCCCCGGCGCATAAACGTATTCGAAAACATCTGTAATATAAACCGAATCAGTTTTTATTTCTTCTGTTTCGTTTTTACAGGCAAGGAACAACAAACCAATCAATAGAAAAATAAACGTTTTATTTCGAAGTAAGAACATGGATCAGAACAAGTTTGGTTTACGTTTTTTGGCTTCTTCCAAACTCAGCAAGTCAACTTTCTTGGTTTGCTTGTCGCGCAAGGTCTGGTATTCGGCATTAATTTCGGCTACAAAATTATAATGAGACTTCTCGCTCATCAATTGCGAAACAATAAATGTATTGATAGAAGCATCTTTCACGTACACCACCGGCCCTTTGTAGTTCGGAGCAATTTTTACAGCCGTGTGAATTTTCGAAGTAGTGGCGCCACCAATCAGCAAAGGAATTTTCAAACCTGCTTTTTCCATGGCCGCCGCTACCACCGTCATTTCTTCGAGCGATGGTGTTATTAATCCGCTGAGCCCTATGATATCTACTTTTTCGCGAATGGCTGTTTCGATAATTTTTTCGGTAGGCGTCATTACACCCAGATCGATCACTTCGAAATTGTTACATGCCAGCACTACCGCAACAATGTTTTTGCCAATATCATGCACATCGCCTTTCACCGTTGCAATCAGGAATTTACCTGCCGACGAGCTCTGACCCGGCACTTTTTGCTTTTCTATTTCGGGCTGAAGGATAGCCACTGCTTTTTTCATTGTTCTGGCAGTTTTCACCACCTGAGGCAAGAACATTTTACCTTCGCCAAACAAATCGCCAACTATATTCATGCCGCTCATCAAGGGTTTTTCAATGATTTCGATGGCGGTATCGAATTGCGTCAGAGCTTCGGCCAAATCTTCTTCCAGAAAATCGCTGATGCCTTTGATTAAGGCATATTCCAATCGTCCCTGTAAAGGTCGGGTGCGCCATTCGTCTACTTTTTCCACTTTTTCGCCCGAAGCCTGTTGCTTCACTTTTTCGGCCAGTTCAATCATGCGTTCGGTAGCATCGGGTCTGCGGTTGAGCACCACATCTTCTACATGTTCCAACAATTCGGGCTCAATGTCCTGATAAATCTGTAACATACCTGCATTCACAATGCCCATGTCCATGCCAGCCTTGATGGCGTGATACAGAAAGACGGAATGAATGGCTTCGCGCACAACATTATTTCCACGGAACGAGAACGAAAGATTACTTACGCCACCGCTGATTTTGGCCAATGGCAGGTGCTGCTTGATCCAACGGGTTGCATTGATAAAATCGACGCCATAGTTATTGTGCTCTTCAATGCCTGTGGCAATCGCCAACACATTGGGATCGAAAATAATATCCTGAGGAGGAAAACCTACTTTATCGACCAACAAATGATAGGCACGGCTACAAATCTCCGTTTTACGCTGGAAACTATCAGCCTGACCCTTCTCATCGAAAGCCATGACCACCGCGGCAGCACCATAAGAACGAATTTTACGGGCTTTCAGCAGAAAATCTTCTTCTCCTTCTTTTAAACTGATCGAATTGACAATACATTTGCCCTGGACACATTTCAGTCCGGCTTCAATCACTTCCCATTTTGAGGAATCGATCATAATCGGCACGCGCGAAATCTCGGGCTCCGAAACCACATAATTCAGAAATGTTACCATCTCCTCTTTGGATTCGAGCATGGCATCATCCATGTTGATATCGATGACCTGCGCTCCGTCTTCCACCTGCTTGCGGGCAATGGTAAGGGCTTCTTCATATTTCTTCTCGTTGATCAGCCGCAGAAACATTTTTGAACCTGCCACATTACAACGCTCGCCAATGTTGACGAATAAAGACCTCTGCCCCGAATTCTCTATGACCTCACCCCCCGGCCCCTCTCCTTGAGGAGAGGGGAGAGTTTGTGCTATTGGAGAAGCTTCTTCGTAAGCTGGAGAAAGGACCTCACCCCCGGCCCCCTCTCCTTGAGGAGAGGGAAGCTGTACCGCTGAAGCAAGAAGATTTGTTCGTTTATGCGAAGGCAAATTATCTAATACATCTTTTATCTTTTTAGCAACTATAAATGCATCTTTTAAAACATCTTCGTTTGTATATCTAAATACATGAAATCCACTTGCATTCAAAACTTCTGTTCGGAACTTATCGTGTTCCTTTTGCTCAACAGATTGATGTATTCCTCCATCGACTTCAATTACAACATTTTTTTCGACACAAAAGAAATCAGCTATAAAACCATTAATAATATGTTGTCGGCGAATTTTATATCCGGTTTGCCTATCACGTAAACGTTCCCACAGTTCCTTCTCGGCTTTTGTTGGTTCATGTCGCATCTCTTTTGCTTTTTCAATCAACAAATTCCACGACAAAGGGTCAGTAGTAATGTTGGCATGGTCAGTCCCCAATATCCACTCGCCTACCGCCCCCCTCTCCTCAAGGAGAGGGGCCGGGGGTGAGGTTATTTCCAACAACTCAAGCCCGCTCAATTCCAGGTTTTTGCTTGCTCCCTTTGGCTTTCTCACTTCCACTCCTTCAATCAACTGCTGATAGGCAGCAATATGATCAGGCGTTGTTCCACAGCATCCGCCAATGATGTTCACAAGTTTTTCATCAAAATACTCTTTGATCTGGAGCGCCATTGTTTCGGGAGTTTCGTCATATTCGCCAAACTGATTGGGCAAACCGGCATTGGGATAAGCACTGACAAACCAGGGGGAATTCGCACTGAGTTCTTCGAGATAAGGCTTCAAATCTTTTGCTCCGAAAGAACAATTTAATCCTACCGACAATAAGTTGGCATGACCAATGGAGGCCAGAAATGCACGAATCGTTTGACCTGACAATGTACGACCACTTGTGTCGGCCACAGTAGCCGAAATCATAAGGTCGACACGTTTTCCACATTCACTCATGGCTTCCTCTGCAGCAAAAATGGCCGCTTTTGCATTTAGCGTATCGAAAATAGTTTCTATCAAAAGAGCATCTACTCCACCTTCGATCAGCGCCTGCATTTGTTCTTTGTATGCCAGCACTAAGCCATCGAAACTGACAGCGCGATACGCCGGATTGTTTACATCAGGCGACATGGAGGCCGTTTTATTGGTCGGTCCAACAGCCCCGGCCACAAAACGTGGTTTGGCAGGGTTAGCGGCGGTAAACTTGTCGGCAGCCTTACGTGCAAGCCGAACGGCTTCAAGATTTATCTCACGTACCAATTCGCCCATTCCGTAATCCTCCATCGAAATGCGTTGCGCATTGAACGTATTGGTTTCGATAATATCGGCACCGGCTTCGAGGTAAAGGGAGTGGATATTGTAAATTATTTCCGGTTGAGTAATCACCAGTAAATCGTTATTCCCCTTTTGCAATATCGTAGTAGAGGCAAACCGTGAGCCACGGTAATCAGCCTCAACAAGTTTGTGACGCTGAATCATAGTCCCCATGGCGCCGTCAAGAATTAATAGGCGTGATTCGAGTTCGTTTCGAAGTTTCATGTTGCTTTGTGTATTTAAAAGTGCAAAGATAATGCTATTTTCAGTAAGTCATAATTAATTAGAATTTTATGTGTAAAACCTCCAGACAAAAACTATAGTTATTTTAGATTTCATTTCTCCTGTTAATTTCTAATGGTTGTCTCACTATAACTCACAAATATGATGTATTCGAAATAAAAATGATATTAATTTATTACTTTTGCGTAATATTACGGATTCTTTTGTGTTCTTTGTATCTAATTTGATAATCAAAGATTAAGACACAAAGATCCCACATCTATTCCTGATAGAAGTACAAATAAGTTTCTGCTTATCAACAATTTCTATTGCTATGAAATGTTTGCCACCTTAAAGAACCAATTAGCTTATATTTTGTTTAAATATAAAATATGAATTGTTCCGGTTCATTTGACAAGCTTGCTAACAAAAAAATAACTGATAAAATATATTATAAAAAAACAGAATTTATACTCATCTAAAAAAACAAAACTAAAACAAATGAAGAACAAAAAAATTGGCTTAATGACAGTAATTCTTAGCGTTGCCATCATTTTTTCGGGTTGCAAATCGCTAAACAATGCCGCTAAAGGCGGATTAATTGGTAGTGGAGCAGGCGCTGCTATTGGAGCAGGCGTTGGTGTATTAATTGGAAAAAGTGGTAAAAGCGCTGCTATAGGTGCTGCCGTGGGAACAGCCGTAGGTGCTACCACCGGAGTTATTATCGGTAAAAAAATGGACAAAGCAGCTGAAGAAGCAGCGAGAATTGAAGGCGCTAAAGTCGACAGCATCACCGATGCCAATAACCTCAAAGCCATTAGAGTTACCTTCGATTCAGGAATTTTATTCAAAACCGGCAAAAGCGACCTGAATGAAAACTCGAAAATTGCACTTGAAAAATTCTCGAAAATTTTATTGAGCAATCCAACTATGGACATTTCAATCATGGGCCATACCGACAATACCGGCTCTTTGGAAATCAACCAGAAACTGTCGCAAAACCGTGCCCAATCGGTAGCCAATTTTTTAACCATGAAAAACGTTCCTTCAAGTCAATTGAAAGAAATTGTTGGTAAAGATTACTCTATGCCGGTAGGCGACAACAGTACGAAAGTAGGTCGTGAACAAAATCGCCGCGTTGAAGTGTATATGTATGCCAGCGAAAAAATGATCAGCGATGCCGAAAAAGAAGCAAAATAATGCTCAAAGCACTACATAAAGCAGGCATTTAATTAATCAAAACAGCCTTCCGTTTTATAAACGGAAGGCTGTTTGCTTTTATCATAAAGTCATGTGTTATTCTAACTCTCAATGGCGTTACAACATCACTTTTAGCTGTTTGGTTGCTTTGCCCCCATCGATCTGAAGAATATAGAGTCCTTTTTGAGGGAGCTCTAACATCAAGTCTGACGACGAAACCGTTTGCTGATAAACAACTCTTCCGAGCACATTAAAAATACGAATTTTGTATCCTGCCGGGATTTGTTGCACAAACACCGTTTTACCCGAAACACTATAACTTACATTATCAAATTCTTTGTTGTCATGCCCACTGCTTATTGATGTCTGCACAGTAACAGGTTCGCTTTTTAGCGCTGAATTACCCTGTGGTGTCACTGTGTAATAATAGGTTTTGTTGCTTTGCAAACCCTCCACAGTATAATTAAGCACATTCCCAACCGAAACAGGGAAACCTGGCACTGAGACAGCCGATTGTACCTCACCTTGTGTCTGTACCTTCACGTAATCGACATAAACGCGTTTACCTGCTGATGCCGAAAGACTTATTTTTGAGTTTGCTGTTGCCGTCGGTAAGTCCACAAGAAAATCCTGATTGGCCGATGCAGTGGTCAGGGTCGCTACCGTTTGTTCATCCAGTGCCACAGTAATTGGGGCGCCGGCATCGTTGGAGTACTGGCGCGCACGTACTGTCAGTTTACTACTCGTCGATAAATTGATAGCGGGAGTTGTTATTTTACCGGAGTTACTGCCTGAAGCTAAACGTATATTACCCGACACTGCATTATCAGTATAAGGTACCGCTGCCCAAGTTGCAGGCAAACCATTCTGAAAATCTTCTTCGAGCAAAGTCACAGGCGCAGTAGCACCGTTACTCTCGAGCACAAACACATCTAAAAGATAGCCTGTGGCATTGGCCGATGAAGTCCAGTTGGTTGTAAAGCTTGTTGACAAAATATTGCTTGCGGGCAAAGCCAGAAACTCATCGGACGTAGCAGCTTTGAGCGTAACTACGGTATTACCAATTCCACCACCACTGATGGTGAGCTGAGCTAATTTAGCACCTAACGTTTGTGCGCTGTAATTAACCGGAATAGCATAACCTGCCTCGGCTTCTACTTTTGTGATGGTAGTTTTAGCAATATTAAACTCAGCAGCATCAGTCCCTGAAATTGCCAGCGTAAGATCACCGGTCAGGTGCTGCGCTTTGAGGTTCAGTGTTGAAACTGCATTTTGCTGATATACAATTTTGCCAAAATCAAGAATAGCACCATTGCCTGGAGTACTCAGGTAAGGATAAGTCACATTACCTTCAGTGGTAAATGGCACTGCCATCAACGAGCCCCAGATATATTCAGCCAAAATCGGATAGTCGATATAAGGATTGCGGTTGCCCTGCACCTTATAGGCTTCGTTTGTTCGGGTAATTTCTTTCTGGCTCACAGGGTCTTGCTTGTTCCATTTAAGCAACAAATCTACAGTCCATTGTTCAAAAACGGGATAGGTATTGTTATCTAGCTGGTTGACTGAATTTCCTGTCCACAAAGTTGCATAATCTTCGTAACAGGTAACCATATACATATACATACGTACAAAATCCCCTTTGTATTCATCAGCAGGTTCCCATGCATCAAGGGTCATTCCCGCTTTACTGCTCGATTTTCCAACTTTAATGCAGCCATTTTCGAAGGTTATTTTGCCATCTACAACAGCCATTGGCCAACTTCCCTTGGCTGAATTTGCCGTGCTGTTCGACGGACATAAGTGCTGCACATCCTGAGCTGCCTGACGACCATCGCCCCACCAACTTTTGGCAAAGGAGTGTTCGATGTTCATGCCACTTGCAGCCGAATTGCCATTAAAAGCCACATGGTTATTGCTATACATATCCCATACGGTTCCATCCTCGGGACGAATATCCATTTTTGCAAAAGCAGCCCAGGTGCTATTCGTTCCACTACCGTAATTTGGCACTTTGGCCGTTTTTATAATTAAGTGTAATGTTGTTTTAAGTTCAGCCTGTTTTTTACCAATGGCTGCATCGTAGTATCCTGCCGGTATTTGTGCCAGCAACGATAAAGTTAGAAAAATATGAAAAGAAAGAAGAAGAAATTTTCTCATTCTGAAAACTGATTAGAAATAGAGATAGAAAAATGAATTATCTGTTTATTATGAATTTTTTAGTTGTTCTTTTGTTTCCACTCTGCAGCTTAATAAAATACATGCCATTGTCGAGCATTAGCACCGAAAAGGAGTCCGAACCGTTCAGTTTTCTTTTCATCATCTGTTGCCCATTGAGACTGAAGACAGTACATGTGAGGTCTTTTTCGTTGGTATCAACATTTATAGTATCCTGCAAAGGAGAAAGCGTTATGCTAAATTGTAATTTCTGGTCGCCAACACCGGCTATAACTCCCCACGGTCTGTCTTTCAGTGTACCCCAAATGTATTCTACCAATTCAGGATAATCAATAAAAGGGTTACGGTTTTTTTGGATTTTAAATACTTTTTCTACCCTAATGCGTTCCTTTTCGCTAACAGGATCTTGACGATGCCATTGCAAGAGTAATTGAACTGCCCATGGTTTAAGTGTGGGGTAAGTGTTACTTTGCATCATGTTTTCAGGCTTTGCAGTGTCCCATTTGTTTACATAGTGTTCGTAAGCAGTGGCCATATAAAAGTAAGAACGGGCAAAGTCACCTTTGAACTGATCGGCTGGTTCAAAAACATTACCAACATAACCATCGTAGACAGCAGGACCGATTTTACTCACCCCATTGTTTTTAGTGGGAATTCCAGAAACGATCCCCAAAGGATTATCGTTTTTTGAAGAATTTGTAGTTCCATCGGCGGGATACAAATGATTTAAATCTTCGGCTGCACAATCGGGATGATCAATATCGCATCTCCACCAGCTTTTAGGGACACTATGTTCAATATGAATTTTCTGAGCAAAACCAGGATATCGCAGTGAAACATAGTTGGTCGGAAAATAACGAAGTGAGTCCGAATACATATCAATTACCAGATCAGTTAACTCATCTCTGTCGGTCGAATAGAAACCTTGCCAAGTATGGTTTGTCCCCGATCCATAAGTGAGGTAATGAGTAGTATCCTGACAAATGATAGTATGAAGTTCTGTTTTCAAAGAAGCTGTTTGTTTACCCTGAAGCGTGGCATAATATCCCGAAGGGATTTGCGCTGCCAGCGTGAAAGCAAGAATTCCCTGAAGTGAAAGCAAAAAAAGTTTTCTCATAACCATAGCAGTTAGACAAGAAAAGAGAAACGCCATTTCGGGGCGGTTTCTCTTTTTTATATAAAAAAGTAAAAGGGATTATTTGTTGATAATAAATTTTTGTATCGTTTTTCTGCTTCCACTTTGCACCTGAAGAAGGTACATGCCATTGTTGAGCGTGGCAACCGATAAAACTTGTGAGTTATTTAATGTTTGTTGGAGTAAAAGCTGACCGTTGAGGTTGAAAACCGAGCAGGAAATTCTTAGCTCGTCGGTACTTATATTTAAAATATCCTTCGCTGGATTTGGCGACAGAGTGAATTCTACTTTCAATTCGTCAATGCCCGAAGTTAACGACCATGGCGTTCCTTTTTTATTTCCCCAGATATATTCGGCCAATTCGGGATGATCGATAAACGGATTGCGGTTTTTCTGAATGCCATATACCGCATTGTTACGATTGGTTTCCTTTGTGCTTACCGGATCCTGAGCATTCCATTTCAGAAGTAAACTTATCGACCAGTTTGATAATCCTGGGTATTTATTTCCCGCCAACTGACCTGAAATCCAAGAATTTATTCTGTTTTCATACGCAGTTACCATATAAAAATAAGTGCGGGCAAAATCACCTTTGTACTCATCAATCGGTTCGAAAACAGTACCTGTATAACCTGCAAAAGTTGAATTTCCAAGCTTGCTGCCGTTGCCGTAAGTTGTTGCTGTAGATGAAGTTTCACCAAACGGATAGTTTCCCCTTTGATTATTTACATATTTATCGGTAGGATATAAATGAAAAAGATCAGAATACATATAAGTTGTGTCTTCCTTCGTTTCATTAAACCAATTTTTTGGCATAGAATGCTCTCTGTTATAATACTGACATTCAGAAGTTCCACCTGAACCTGAGTCCTGATGCGTCCCAAAAGTAAATGAGCAGTTCGAATACATATCCCACACTTTTCCATCTGCCCGCTTATCGGTAGTTTGGAAGTCGGTCCATAGACTAGAGTAAGTTCTTTTGGTATGCGACCCAACGATACTGAAAAGTTTAGTTTTAAGTGCCGCTTCGGAGTAGCCTACCGCAGCATTATAATAATTGGTTGGCTCCGCCCCGAAAACAAGCAAAGGGAAAAGCAGCAGTATTAAGTAAAGTTTCTTCATTCAGTCCTTTTTTTAATGAGGGCTGCAAATGTAAGAAATAAGTTTCGAAAAAACATCGGATTCACAGAACTTTAATACACAATTTGTATAAAAATACTGAAATTCGTCTCAAAAAGTTAAACTCCTTGTCTTTGTTTCGGTATCAGGGCTTTAAATTGTTTTTATTGTTGGAGCAGATTGTCTATCTTTTCGGTCATTTGGGCAAACTCTTCCTCGTTGTACAGGCGGGTGAGCAACACGATTTTTCCCGTTTTGTCAATAATCACATTGCGGGTAATGCCGGCGTTGCGTTCGGCATAGAGAGCAAAAATATCGGCGCGGGGATCCAGGCCTATTGGATACGAAATTTGAGTGCTTTGTACGAATTTAAGAACCGTTTCGAGCGGTTCGTCGCGATCGATGGCCAGCAACGCAAAGTTTGGATTGGCTTTGTGCTTCTGCCAGATATCTTTTTCGATAAACGGCATTTCCTTGCGACAAACACCACACCAACTGGCAGTAAACTGTAACATCACGACTTTACCTTTCATATCTGAAAGCTTCACCGTTTTACCATCAGTAAGTTTCATACTGAAATCCGGAGCTTTATCGCCCACTTTCACAAGATAACCGCGGTTGTCGGTAGTTTGGGCACAAGCCGCTATCGAAAATATTAGTGCAAAGAATAGAATCAGTTTTTTCATTTAGAAATGTTTTTTGTGAGTTTACAAATGTAAGAAAATTTCATTTAATTTTTAGCATGTCTCAAATGTAGCTATTTTACACTAAAATAAAACAGCGATTCTTCACAGAGTCGCTGTTTCGTGCTTATTATTCCGAAAATCTAAAAAAAATAGCTTACTGGGCTATATTATTTTTTCAACGTATAACTTGTGTTTTTCCGTTGGTAGTAAGGCGTATAATAAATAATTCGTTTGCCGGAATTTCCATTTCAGATGCAGACACAATACCTTCATAATACAAGGTTCCGCTCAGGTGATAGATGCTGATTTTTTGTCCCTGTTGCAGATTTTTCAGCAAATTCCCTGTTCTGAAAGGTTTTGCAACGGCGTTGTTTTGTTCTAAACCTGTTAATACTGCTTGCGGATGTAAATCAACAATTCCGGCAAATTCCACTGAGGTTTCGCCCAGCCAACCTGCTTCCTGCACCAGTCCTGTATAGACCTTTATGAAATCAATATAATCAAGATGTACCGGATTTCCGCTATCGTCAACCGCCCATTCAATTTTAAAACCGACTTTATCAATTGCCGCAGTATTGGCATGGTTATCCACATAGCCCCACTCGAATGCAGGCAAAGTCCATGTAGACCCATTTTGCACGGCGTTCTTGCGCAATTTTGTGCCTTTAAAGGTCATCGTATTTTCCGTTATCCAAAGTGGATACATCGTAGCCTGCGATGCAAAAGAAATGTGCGTCACCACACCTTCGGCACCCTGATTATCTGTCCAGCGGATATTCGATTTTTGCCCGTCCGGGCTGGGGCGATGGTACGTAATTTCGTAGTTATGAATGGTCTGTGCATTATTATATTCCGAACCGGCCAATTCGTACCAAGGTTCATCAGCATCAGGTGTTCCGTTTTTATTCAAGTCCTGACAAACCATTACTATCCCCGGTTCGGAACTGTTGGTAAAGGCGTTTCCCAGCGCTTTGAAATCATATTCACCAGCCACATTCGCAATGGAATGATCGAAACCAACCACTACATAGCCTCCAAAAGCACCTAACCCCAGCATTGATTTATTCCCTACCAGCGTGTTCGATGCAAAAAGTAAAGCATTGGCCGGAGTATCGCTGAACGCCGGCGTAGGAAACAAACGGTTTGTGTGCTGCCCCGGAGCAGGTTTATACTCCAAAACACGTGTAATCTTGTCTGAATTTTGGGCAAATGTATATTGTGTAATAAACAGTACACAGAATGCCAATAAAAGAGTAATTTTCTTCATTTTCAATTGATTAATTAATTATAACTTCTAAAATTTGAGCCAGAAAAGTCTTGTACTGTGGCTCACAGTACTTCTAAGCCTCGCAAAATACAATTGTATTCTTCCGGAATTTACTTGCGAAACCGGTATGTTTTATGATTTATTTGAGTTATTTCTATCAGGGGCTTGCAAAAACCACCTTGTTTGGATTTAGTCCTATTTCGTTGATTCTGAATTTTAATTTTCCGGCCTTATCAAAACAAAGCACATTGCCCCACTCTGTAAACGATTTAGCATCGGTAAGATAAACATCGCCATTGAGAGGATTCACATCCACTCCATAAGGGGTGCTTAGTTCAGTACCATCGGTAATAAATTGATCCGAGATAATTTTTTCAGTAGTACAATCAAAAACTTTCACCCAACAACTTTGTGTGTTAAAATCAAAATTGTAAATATACGCGGTGTCATTATGGATTGTAAAATTTAAGGCTGAAATATCGCTGAAACTTTGCTCAAGCACATCGGTTTTGGCACTGATTCGCTGAAATATATATGGACTCGAGCTACTATAATTGCCTTTCGAAACCAGATATACATCCCCCTGACTATCAGCGTGAATTTTCCCCGGATTGGAGGCTACCTTTATTTTTTTTATTTCGGTAAAAGTGGATATGTCAATCACCGAAACGGTATTATCGTAGTTCGGAAAATTAAGTCCACCCGAATTCGACACATAAATTTTATTGTTTGCCACACAAATTCCGTCGGGGTTTCTTCCCACTACCGCTATGTCCTCTATTTGCATACTGGCAGTATCTATTTTTGCCACCGTGCCATCAAACGAGCAAACATAAGCCTTATCTTTGTGAAAAGTAATATACCGGGGCTGACGTGCAACTCCCTTGTCGTCGAACATTGGAATCTGTTTCAGCGATTTACCTATCGAAACATCAAGAACTTCAATCTGGCTCGAAACATTAACAACCACATATAACTTCGACCCGTACAATTCCATATCGTTGGCCGTATCGCCCAATCCGCGTTGATTCTTTGCTAAAAAATAATCAGCAACTGTTTCCTTAGTTGCTAAATTATACATCGACAATGTGCTATTGTTCATATTAATAAGTCCTTCGGACAAAACAAAAATTCTGGAAGTCTCTGTCGTTACAGGCAAAGTTCCATCCGGCACTTTATCGTACATATCGTCGCACGACGCAAATAAGAACATCAGCAAACACCATCCTGTGCCACCCCCAAAAAGGAGGAAACCAGCGCTCATCAGCTTTTTGAACCCTGATAAGTTTTGTGATATTACCTTTAAATACTTCATTTTTATAATTATCAATTTAAAAAACGTTGAAACACTCATAACAAGCCCTCCGAAGCTGCATCAAAACTTATAACCGACTGTAGCCCGTACCGATCTTCCCGGCATAGGAAACCATTTTACGATCGCGTAATTTTCGTCGAGCAAATTCAACACCTCAAAATTCAGCGACAACTGTTTATCGGCAAACTTTAAAACACGAGAAGCAGAAATACTGTGATCGGTATAGCCCGGCAGACGGTTTTCAGCAAAATTCTGAAATCCTCCATATCTTTTTCCCGACCACAAGAGTGAATAAGCAACATCAATCCAGGGCGTTTCGATGGCTGCCCTACCCGATCCGGAAACCCTTGGTGTATACGCTATCTGATGACCATAAGTTCCACCACCGGGAGTTGTCACATCCAACGCACGCTGATAAGTATAAGTGCCTCCCAGCACAAAACCAATTTTTTCGAAAGGCGTCAGCGTTGTTTCTACTGTCAAATCCAACCCATCAATCTGTACTTTTCCCAGGTTGAGCATGCTCCATACAAAAATATTCTTTGTCGGCATCGCTACAATTTTATCTTTCACATAATTCCGATATCCATCTACTGTAACCGAAAAAAGCGGAAACCACTTCGCCGGAGAGGCTGTGTAAGTCACGCCTACATTGAGTTGATCGGTAATTTCGGGACGTAAATCGGCATTGCCTGTACGCGAATAATACAAATCGTTGAAAGTAGGTAGCCTGAAAATATTTTTATAGAAAGCCCTGAAACGTATATCATGAGTTTCGAAAGGCTGATAGGTAAAACTGATATAAGGCGAAAAACGATGTTGGTTAGCGGCAGGCACGCCTACTTTCACCTGCTCATTTACAACAGTGGACAATATACTGGCCGTACTCATAAAACGATTCGACACATATTTAGCCGCCAACACTGACAGTAAACTATAGCGAGAAGGAGTTGCAAACTCATCATCAAGCACATCCGTTTCGAAATCGGCCGTCATTGTATTCAGAAAAGCATCCGTTGAGAAAGAAAACGACAGCTGTTCGAGCGCTCTGTAAAGCACCGAAAACGAAGTATAATATTCGTTTTGTCTGTACACACTTTCCATTCTTCCGGCTTCGTTCAGGTAAGTGGTATCAAGATAGTGCAACATGCCGTGGTTGTATTTCGCATTCAGTTGCAGCGACCAAAGCGGCGTAAAGGTCTTTTCGTAATGTGCCTGTGTAAAAAAAGTCCGGTCCCACATACGTTGCGACGAGAAATTATCGGTGTTGTAAAGAATTGTAGCACCCGGCAATCCACGCTCCGAATTGTAGAGATACGCCTTCAGGTATCCTGATGCATTCTCAGATAGATTTGCATACAATGCACCCTCGACACGGAGGTTATGCACATCAGTGTTTTTACGGCTTTCTGAAGTCGCTATTCCATCGCCCAAATAGCTATGATCTAACAAGTAAGGATATTCACCGTTTGCCGACAACCATTCGGCGCTCAACTGAGCAGAATATTTACGATTTATTTTTTGTTGGAGCAATAAACCTGGATTTATCATCCCAAACGAACCGGCTTTGAACGATACTTTTCCGTTTAAATTTTTGTTTTTGTTGAACTGCGGCGAAAGTGTGCGGATATTCAGTAATGCCGCGGAAGCAAAAAGCCGGGCCGGTTGAAAAATATTGTCGCTTTGTCCGTTGTTAAGCGAAAGCATATCTACATTTTCAAGCGAAAAACGGCCGATGTCAATCTGACCGGTCTGACAATCGGTGAGTGTGATGCCATCGTAACTTACGGCTGTGTGAGCCGCTCCAAGACTACGAGCCGAAACGGTTTTCAGCCCACCAATGCCACCATAGTCCTTCACAGTAACCCCTGAGAAGTACTTCACTGCATCCGACACCTGCATCACATTCAGTTTGTCTATTTTTTTGGACGAAAGCATCTGCAGCGGAGCTGAAGAACGTACTTCCGAATTGCGGTATTGCTCAATCACCGTCACCTCGCCGATATTGTACACTTTCATGGTGTCGAGCTTTTCTGTAGCCAACAACGAAAATGCACAAAGCGCCAGCACCAATGTGAGGGTTTGTTTCTTTAAATGATATGATAAGTAAAAATGCATACAACACTATTTGTTTAAAAATAAACTAAATAGCTTGCAAGTAAAAAGTAAAATCAATAAAGCAGAACTGAAAAAAAGAATGCATTATTGGTCTTTAGCTCTATCCTCGAAAGCTTTAAAAACAGTTCATGCATGGCAGGTCTTCTGACTTGCTCCAGTTATCGAACGCCTTCCCGTCATTAATTGACAATTGACAATTGACAGTTGACAATGAATAATTCAGTTGTCGGTTGTCGGTTGTCCGCTGTCGGAAAACAGTGGCAAAAGTGTTGTTCAATACATTTTTCCTCTTTCTCCTGTCTCCTCAATGAGAGGGTTGGGGTGAGGTCAGAGCTTACAGCAGCGGGACTGTTCAGGATTTACACCTGATTCCCTTTTAATCACTTTTCGCAGGAATGCGAAAGTGAACCATTGCAGGTGCAAAGATAAGAACAATAGCTCAGATGAAAAAGAGAAAAATTGTTTTTTGCAAAACAATTATCAGAGATACCTGCTATACTTATTGATTTACAAACACATAAATAAGACATAAAATAGAGAATGGCCAACTGTTGTCATTATTATTAATGATAATAAAGTATAAAATTCATTATAAATAGTGATTGTACAAAGCGGCCTGTACACCGAACTTTGCAGAAAAATTTAAAACAAAAATATTTTATGAAAGTCTTTAATTATTATCGTTTCGTTTTAATATTACTTTTATGCAGCACAACATATCTATCGGCCCTTACCATCAAGGGAAAGATAACAGATAAAGAAGGGAATCCGCTGATAGCAGCCACCGTTTTGATTCCTGAATTGAAAACCGGAGCAGTAACCGATACAGAAGGAAATTTTATTTTACCATCCATCCCCATGAAGCAGGTTACCTTGGTAGCTAACTTTATCGGGCACGAAACATACACACAAAAAATAGATTCGTCATACAACCACAAAGGTGTACTTGTATTGCGCTTAACGCCGAACACGCATTTGAAAGATGTGGAAGTTTTTGGCGAACGCCACAAGCAACCCGAAAAACTGGAAGTAATTACACGTATGCCACTCCGTCCGTCGGAGCAAATCCAAAGTATATCAATCATTTCCGAAAAGGCAATTGCCGATCAGGGAATTCTTACGGTTACTGATGCTGTTCGTAACGTACCCGGAGTAACACTTTTCGGTTCGTATGGCGGTGTACGTGAGAGCTTATCTACCCGTGGTTACCGTGGCGTTCCTATCGTGAAAAACGGAGTGCGTTTGGACTCTGACTTCCGTACAGCTTCGGCCCTTACCGAAATGCAGGGCGTGGAAAGCGTTCAGGTCATCAAAGGTTCGGCCGCTATCACTCAGGGAATTGGAAATGACCTTGGTAGTCCCGGTGGAGTTGTAAATGTGGTGACTAAAACGCCTAAGTTTATCAACACCGGCGAAGTATCGTTGCGGGCAGGCAGCTGGGGTTACGTACGACCTACATTTGATGTTCAAACAGTTTTGAATCGTGAAAAAACAATTGCTTTTCGCATGAACGGCGCTTTCGAACGCGGCGACAATTATCGTCCGGTCATCAGTTCGTCGCGTGTTTATCTCAATCCATCCCTCGAATGGCGTCCGAATGAGAAAACAACAGTTACTTTCGAAATGGACTATCTTAACGACAACCGTACTCCATACACAAGTACTGTTAATTTAGCTGCTGATTCTGTGAATGCTCTTTACGAAATGCCTAACAATAAGTTCCTTGGTTTTACTTCGGACAATGCCAATAACATCACTACCACTTATGCAGCTCGCTTCGTTCGTCATCTCTCCGACAAATACAGCGTTCGGGCTTCGTATTTTGGTTCTTCCTACAAAATTGACAATTCATCTACTTCACTGTCAGCCGTATTGAACAAATATCCGGGACAATATAATATGAGAAAACGTTCGGTAAGCCGCTCGTTGCGCGACGATGCGAATGAAGTGTTTCAACTCGACTTTGTTGGTCGCGATGTGTATACCGGCCCTTTGAAACATACTTTTCAGGTAGGATTCGATTTTAAATACACCAATCTATCGACAACTGCATACAATACAGCTGTGATCGACACCATTAATGTGATGAGCGATGTGATTTCAAACACTTTCAAAAAGACAATCACTTTAACGCCGACTACTCCCATCGTGTCAAACAACGCCAGCTACGGGGTAATGGCACAGGAAGTTATGACAATCAACAAATACCTGAAAGCCATTCTGGGTCTGCGTTACAGTTATGGTGCCAGCATCGATGCTACCAGTGCAGGACCTACTAAAGGCGATGCATGGAATCCGATGGCGGGAATTATGATTTCGCCATTAAAAAATATAAATCTTTTCGGCTCGTACACCACCACTGCCAACCTGCGTTCGGCTGCCAATAAAATGTCAAACGGTGAGGAAATCGGAACTTCGGACACCAAGCAGATTGAAGTGGGAATAAAATCAGAATGGCTCAACAACCGCCTGCGTTTCAACTTCACCTATTTCGATATTATTACCGAAAATCTTTCGAATACAGAATATGTAGCCGGAACGAATACGGTTACCGGATATTACATCAAAGCAGGTGATTTACTCCGCAGCGGCGTTGAAGTTGAACTCAATGGTCGCGTATTGAGCAACCTGCAGGTTATGCTGGGATATGCTTATCTGAATGCACATTACGAAAACAGTCCTTCGTATGTAAACGGATCAGCACCGATGAACGCACCCGATCACACTGCCAATGGATGGTTGTACTACACGCTCGACAAAACTGCGCTGAAAGGTCTTTCGGTAGGGTTGGGCGCTTACTATGTAGGCGAACGTCCGGTGAATGAATTCAGCCTTACACCCGATGGACATGGAACTGCGGTAGGCGTAAAACCATTCGACATGCCGGCTTACACCACAGTGAATCTACAGTTGGCTTATCATTTTGAAAAATTTACCGTTCGTGTATTTGCCAACAATATTTTTGATGCAGTGGGATATAATTCATATTACCGCGGAGGTTATATCAACCAGATTGACCCACGAAACTTTGCAGCCGTAGTTTCGTACAGGTTCTAAGCTTTCGTAACAATGTAAGGAAAAACAAATTGCCTGATGGAGTGATGATCTCCATCAGGCAAACTAATAAACAGACATCAACCAATACTCACTTTATTTTTTATGCGAAAATTATTTTTACTCCTTCACAAATGGCTTTCAATTCCGGCCGGACTGATCATTTTCATCATCTGCCTGAGCGGCTCTATCCTTGTTTTTCAGGACGAAATACAGGAAATGGCCAACCACGAACGCTATTTCAATCAACCAGTTACCGGAATGATTGCTTTGCCCCTCGACAGCCTGATTCCGATTGTCAATGCTCAACTCGTCGACAACAATGTAAAAGATGTGCGTATATTCAATGCTCCCGATCGGAATTACGCAATGGGACTGGCCGAAGGATTTCGTTTTACAGCTTATGTAAATCCATATACAGGCAAAATTATCGAAATTTATAAATTCCGCGAAAGTCCGTTTTTTTGGGTAATGTCTCTGCACCGTTGGTTGCTCGACGATACTAAAAAATGGGGCAAATACTCGGTAGGTATTGCTACACTTATGTTTATTGTTATTCTCATTACGGGATTGATTGTTTGGTTTCCAAAACGCTGGAAGAAAAACAAATTCACTATCGAAACAAAAAAAGGACGCAAACGGCTATTTTACGACCTTCACAATGTGCTGGGTGCTTACGCGTTTCTTCTCCTGCTTGTTTCGGCTACTACCGGACCGATGTGGTCGTTCGACTGGTACCGGAATGGGGTTTACAAACTGTTTGGTGCCGACATTCAAAAAGAACAACATGGAGGTGGAGACGGAAAAGGAGAAAAAGGAAAAGAACGTGAGAAAACTGAAAAAAACAAAAAAAACAAAAAAGAAGAACGCAAACCCAACTTTGCCATGTGGCAGAAGGTAGCAGACGAACTGATTGCACAAAACACTGATTTTGAATATGTACGTGTTCAGAATGGATCGGCAGCCGTACATCAAAAAAATGCATCCACCTCGCGCGCCACCGACAAGTACGAATTTGATAAAAAAACAGGAGCAATCACCTCAGTGGAACTTTATAAAAACCAAAAACTTTCAGCCAAAATACCAGGTTGGCAATACGATCTTCATGTTGGAAATTATTGGGGTATCTGGTCGAAAATACTTACATTTATTGCCGGGCTCATCGGCGCAAGCCTCCCACTTACCGGCTATTACTTGTGGTGGACAAAAAGCCGAAGCAAAAAGAAAAAACAGAGTAATCCCACTTATAGATAAGTTGTTATCCACAAAAAAGAAGAAACCCCGAAAGAATCAATTCTGATCTCTTTCGAGGTTTCCTTTTAACTTTCAACTAAAGCCAGTTTTTTCGTCTGAAGTAAAGAAGTACCGCTCCTGAAAAAATCACCATAAGTGCAAGTGAAAACAAATATCCATATTCCCAATTTAATTCAGGCATAAACTTAAAGTTCATCCCGTACACACTTGCAATCAGCGTGGGAGGTAAGAATATAACGGACACCACAGTGAATATTTTTATGATTTTATTCTGCTGTAAGTTTACAAGACCGAGGAAAGTATCCTGCAAATAATCCAACCTATCGAAGCCGAAACGGGTATATTCAAAGAGTGAATTGATATCCTTGATAATCATGGTCAGTCGTGGCAGCAATTCTACGGGAAAAAAATCACACTTCAACATATTGGACACAACACGCTGTTTATCCATGATATTCTGACGAATGATCATCACCTTTTCCTGCAAATCCTTAATTCTGATAAGAATATCCTGATCTAAATCATCTTCGGTGTTCAAAGTTTTTGACAGTCCGGTGATCTGATCGGTAATTTCCTCTATCATATCAGCATCAAACTCCACCCTGGTTTCGAGCAAAGTAACCAATACATGATAGCCCGACGGAAAATTCCGCGTATTGGCATAAATTTTCTTTACCGACTCGTTGAACGACTTCAGTTCTGCATTCCGCACCGATACAAGGATTCCGTTTTTAAGAATAAATGACACAGGCTCAAGCGTGTAATTGTCCAGCAGGAAGTTGGAATTCGCCACTATGCTATCATCGGTCTGCATATAGCGCGAACTCATCTCGATTTCCTCAATTTCTTCGTCTTCCTGAATATAAATTTTAAGAAATTGCTCTAATTCAGTCTCAATTGCATCCGGCACGTCATTCAGGTCGATCCAAATGAGGTCTTTGAGTTCTACTTTTTTGAGTGTATCGAGATTTTTCGATATTTTGAGTTTACCATCTTCATGGTAAAAAAGTCTTAATTCGGACATGGTTTTGTTTCCTTTCTGTTGTTTTCCGATTTATATCTGGCTCATCACGAGCCCGTTTCTACATAAATCGCAAGAACGTGTTCCGAAGCACAGGTTCTTAAAGGTTTAACGTAAGTTTAAAATCTACGGTTTTTTTCCGACAACAACAGAGATGGAAATTTTAGGCTTTCAATGCTTTTTCTATTCTGTTGGTCAGGTCGATAAATGCAGCAACATCCAACTGCTCGGGACGTTTATCAAACAAAGGATCGGCAAACATAGGATTGTCTTTTGCCACCAAAGGTTTGAGTGAATTGCGCATCTGCTTTCGACGTTGATTGAAGGCTGTTTTCACCACCGTTTTGAATAGCTGCTCGTTACAGTCGATTTTCGAAACATCATTACGGGTAAGGCGAATAACAGCCGATTTGACCTTAGGCGGAGGGTCAAAGACGTGTTCGTGCACAGTGAAAAGATAATCGATAGAATAATAAGCCTGCATCAGCACGCTCAGGATGCCATAAGTTTTGCTCCCTGCCGGAGCTGCCATGCGTTCGGCCACTTCTTTTTGAATCATACCTACCAAACAAGGGATTGAGTCCTTGTTATCAAGCATTTTAAAAAAGATCTGACTCGAAATATTATAGGGGAAATTGCCGATGATACAAAATTTATCCTGAAACATGGTTTTCAAATCCATTTTCAGAAAATCGGCTTCAACGACTTTAAGTTGTGGGTAATGCTGATTGAGATATTTCACCGACTCACCATCCAATTCGACGGCAGTAAGATCAATATCAGGATTTTGTAGTAGGAATTGAGTAAGAACACCTGTTCCCGGCCCTATTTCAAGCACAGAAGTGCGCCCGTCGAGCGGAAGGCTCCCGGCGATACGACGTGCCACTTCCATATCTCTGAGGAAGTGCTGTCCCAAGTGTTTTTTGGCGCGTACTTGAGTCATAACTATGATAGTCGTCGGGCATAAATTTTAATTAAAAAAAAAGAAATGTACTACTTCAAAAAATGTTGAATCTTAGCTCAGAACTATTATCTTTGTGAGTAAATTCATCTGGCCGAATTCAAGCCACAAAAGTAAGCAAATTTGTTTGATTATCCTATTTTTTCGTTTTGAACATAAAATATAACAAAAGTTTCTATCATTTTTCATGAAAAACATCTTTACAAATATCGGTAACTGGATCAGAGCAATGGTTGATTTTTTCTACCCTCCATTCAGAAAATACATGACGCTTCAGTTTTTCCGTTACGGGGTTACAGGAGTAACCAATATGGCTTTCGACTGGGTACTTTACTTCCTCACCTTCCATTTTCTACTTGAGAAACAAATGCTTCATCTTGGGTTTGTTACGTTCAGTTCGCACATTGCCGCCATGTTGATCGTATTCCCCATTACTTTTGTCACCGGCTTTCTGTTGCAGAAATATGTCACTTTCAGTACTTCGGAAATCAAAGGGCGCGTCCAAATTGTAAGGTATTTATCGGTGGTGATTGCCAACCTCTTGCTCAACTATGTAGGATTAAAACTTCTCGTGGATTTTGCAGGCTTTTTCCCTACACCTTCGAAAATGATTGTTACAAGCGTCTCTACCATGTTCAGCTATTTTTCGCAAAAAAAATACACTTTTAAGCTATCAAAATCTACTTCAGAGCAATAGAAACGATGCATTTAAAAGAATAAAACAACACTCAATGAAGAAATATAATTCCGAACATATATCAGGCAAAACCGTATTGTTTGGAAGTTATATTTCTCTATTCAAGTGGATTGTGTTACTGGCAGCCTATCTATATCTGACGGTTGTACTTTTCCGATTCGACAGATACGATGAACTTTGGATGCACTTCCGGCGAATGGCATGGCCTCGGGCTGTTTCGCTTGTTATTGTTCTGCTGCTTTTACCCCTTAACCTGTTTTTAGAGTCCGAAAAATGGAGACTTATTGTTTCGAAAACCGAAAAAATAAATCTCAGCGATGCCTTTCAAGCGGTATTAGCCGGTTTTGCTTCCGGATTTTTCACGCCCAATCGTACCGGCGAATTTTTAGGGCGTATTATTTTTCTGCAGAAAACACATCGGAAAGTTGGGGTGGTTTATTCAGTAATGAATAGCCTTACGCAAAACCTGATCCTCGTTGTGTGCGGATTGCCGGCTGCGGTCATTTATTTTATTGTCGTCAACAAACACATTTCGCCTGATATGGAAATGTATTTTTTCGCAGTAACCAGTATATTCATAGCATTAGTTATTTTTTACTTTGCACTGCCTGTGCTTGCTAAAACAAAAATATGGAGGCGTTTTCTTTCTTTTTCGTCCGACATCAGGCAATACTCACGCAAGGATTTAGTGCAGATACTTTCATTTTCTCTGATGCGGTACGCTGTTTTTAGCATTCAATTTTATGCCATGTTGTATTTCTTTGGGGTAGAACTCGAAGGGTGGCAAGCACTCATTGCCATCCCGGCAAATTATCTTTTCGTCACGTTCACACCTTCGCTGGCATTTTCCGAAGCGGCTGTACGCAGTTCGTACGCCGTAATTTTGATCGGAGCTTTCTCCGATCAACTGGCGGGCATTGCCTTTGCAGGCTTTGCCTTGTGGTTTATTAACTTTGGCCTCCCCATGCTTACAGGAAGCCTGATACTTGCAAAAACAAAAAGGAATTGAAGTTAAAGGAGAAAAGAATCTTTTATTTACCATAAAAAAAGAGTACAATAAGACGCTTAGATTCTTCTTATAACTTTGATTTATTTTACAGCTCTATATCAACCATTAAAAAGAGATGTTAAATCAGAATTCTCATTTTTGAATAGTTTTCGCGGAATTCTTTGGGCGTTACTTCTTTCCTCTTTTTAAATATTCGGTTAAAATTGGATAGATTATTAAAACCACAATCGTAACTGATTTCGGCAATTGTTTTGTTGGTGTCCACCAAATAACGGGAGGCGATGCCCAACCTTAAATCATTCAGGTACTCGATATAATTTTTGCCTGTACGCTTCTTCATAAACCTACTGAACGAAACTTCGGACATATTGACGTAATTGGCTACATCACTCAGGTGAATTTCATTCTGATAATTAGAGTGCAAATAATTGATTACTTTTTGAATACGCCGACTTTCGGATGAATCATCCTGATTCGCAAAAGTACTTGTACAGAGTATTCTCGAATTTTCATCAACCGAAAGCTCGTAAAGTATAGTCAATAAATCGATGACAGAATAAAAACCATTTTCTTTGTTGATAAGCGAATTCAATTTTTCTTTTACCTTTTCGATGACCGGACGAGAGAAAACAATGCCTCTTTTGGCATTCTCGAGCATGATGGACATGGAATGGAATTGGCGCTTGTTCAACAAACTTTCGAGGAAAATTGCTTTATGAAAATGAATGGTGATTTCATGAATTTCATTCGACACACAATTATGGTTCATCCAAGCATGACTCAGGTTTTCGCTGCCTACCAGACAAAGCTCGAGATCATCAATCTCTTCCATCGAATCGCCAATAATCCGCTGTGCACCTTTAGCATTCTCAATAAAATTCAGTTCGTATTCAGGATGAATATGTATCGGGTAGGTAAACTCCGATTTAGTGCGGCTCACCAGCACAAAACAATCTTCAGATGAAAGTTGTGTGACCTCGCGAAAAACATTTGGCGTTTGCATAGATGTAAGAATTAGAATATTCCGCTGCAATTTTACAATTAAATACCCGAATAAACAAATTTTAAAAACAGATAATTGGGAGAAAGACTCCGTATTATTAAATTATTTAAAATAATTTATTGATATTTTTCTTAATTTCGACCCTTCCTGCTGTAGGCAAACGCTCCATAATCATCCTTTGCTGGCTGTCCATTGTTCCCCGAGGGCTTACCCCTGCCAGCCACAGTTAATTGTGGCAGGCAAGGGGTTTTGCCAAGTGAAAAACATGGCACGAATCTCGTAAAATAAGTTGCTGGATCCCCTTTTTCCTTGGGAGAACCAACAGTCAGCACCACAAAAAAGGGAGGGACAGGTGTCCATTTCAGTAAAATTGAGACTTAAACGAACACGTTTAAACAAACATATCAAAAAATAAATAATGAAAGTTCGAAATCAAAAGTTTTTTTGATGATATTATTGCCCATTTCCTTTTCGTATGCTTGCACGGCTTATTTTCCCCCAGCTTTTCAGAAGATCATCCGTCCAATTTCCGGTAGATGGAGCACGTGGAAGTAACATAGAGCAAGTTTCGTTTTTATCGGAAACCGACCACACTATCCAGCTTATTTTTGAAGCTTCCATCCAGTCGAGAAATGCTTTCCATTCAACCTCATCTACCGGACCATCGCCCGTGGCTTCCATGCCGGCACATTCCGAAACGAAAATTGGAATTCCCTTGGCAATAGCAGCATCTGTACGGTCGCGCAACCATTGTTTGTGCGTGCCGGCGTAAAAGTGCATGGTGTACATGATATTGGTCTGGTTCAGGATAGGGTCTTCAGCAACCAAATGCACATCCTGATCCCAATGCGGATTACCCACCAAAATGATATTATCAGGGTCGATGGCACGAATCGTTTGAATTAATTCTTCAGAATATGCCTTCACTTCAGGCCATGTATAATAATCAGGTTCGTTCCAAATTTCATAGATCACATTCGGCACATTTTTGTACTTTTGGGCCATTTGTGTAAAAAAAGTTTTAGCTTCGGCTGTGTGAAGTTTATGGCTATGGAAATCAATCAACACATAAATGCCTTGTTTGATAGCCCCATCAACAACATTAGTAACGCATTTCAAAGCATATTCAGGATTTTCGAGGTAAGAATCGTCGAGCCCAACACCCATAGAAGCACGCACAACATTACATTTCCAGTCGGTAGCCAGCCATGCCACTGCTTTTTTGTTGTAAAAACGCGGCCACAGATTGTGCCAGCCAAAACTTGCACCTCGCAACATAAGCGCTTCACCCTTTTGGTTCGAAAGCTGCGTACCAACGACTTGTAATTTACCATTTAAAGCCACTGGTGAGTTTTTTGGCGCTTTAAATGATGAAAACAAGCTAATAATTAGCATTGATAGGATAAGACCCCGGGATAAAACCCCTAAACTCCCTAAATGGAATTTCATGAATGTTCGTTTTTGTGATTTCATATTAGTTTTAATTTAAATTTGTGCTTCTATTAATTCAAAATTCGACCAAGCGAAACCATTGGTCTGCGAACGAATAATGATCATTAGGCGGTTATGCGCTCCATTAATTCGAGACACATGCGACTGTTATGATAAGGACATTTCCAAAAACCGGCTTTGTCATTGTGAGTGTCAATGTCACCATCAGCCGAAATGGACCAATGCCATTCACCGTGTTGTTTGTCGACAATAAACTCATTTACAAATTCCCATGCTTTTATGGTTTTATGGGCAAAATGCTCTTCTTTTGTAATTTGATATGCATTGTAAAAACCCACCATGGCTTCGGCTTGCGGCCACCAATCACAATTGGTATCGACATGCCCTGTGCCATTGTTTTTCTCGTTGATCAGAGCTCCATTTGCCTGAACACCTTCGGAGGCGGCAATGGCCACTTTAACCACCTTTTCCTGAACATTTTTCAGCACCTGAGGGTCGGCCAACACCACTGCGGCTTCATCGAGCAACCATACTGCTTCTATGTCGTGCCCATAAGAGACGAGTTTTGATTTTACAGCCCAGTTTTCATCGAAAAACAAATCGAGATGATGAGTTTTAGGGTTAACTACCTTCGAAGTAAAAATTTCGATCAGATTTTTAAGCTGATTTTTAAGTTTTTCATCTTTCCATACCCGGTACAGATTGGTATAAGCCTCCAAAATGTGCAGATGCGTATTCATTGTTTTCTTTTCGTTGGCATCTTTATCGCTCAGACGCAGGTCTTCCAACATCACCCAGTCACGGCTGTATGCTTCGAAATAACCATTCTTTTCAGTGTCAAAACTATGCTTTTCTATCAGCGCAAAAAGTTCAATCGCTTTATCGAGACATTCTTTTTCGCCCGTTACACGATAGTATTCCACTAAAGCATACATAAAAAACGCCTGACTGTAGATTTGCTTTTTTGTATCAGCAGGAGTTCCGTCAGCATTCAGCATCCAATAAGTTCCACCATTTTCCTTATCGAAAAAATGATCGAATATGTAGATTTTTGCGCGTTTGGCATATTCCAGGTACAACTGATTATTAAGATGTAAAGCCGCAGATGAAAATGTCCAAAGAATACGGGCATTCAGGATACCGCCTTTTGGAGCATCGGGTACAAGCACATCTTTTCCGGTGATTTGTCCGAAGAAACCACCATTTTTTTCATCCACCATTTTTTCCATCCAGAATGGAAGGATGTTGTGCGTCAACTCTTCTTTGAGTTCTTGTTTTAGTTCTAAAAGTTCGTATTTCATTTTTCAGTAAACGAATAATTATTGTGAATAAGACATTATATCAACCTTAATATCCCGAATTTATGCTCTAATGTGGCACATTTGATTAACATTGTGGCATCTTTATGCTCCAATGTGGCATCTTTGAGCATCAATCTGCCAAGTTGGGGCATAAAGTTGGCACATTCGAGCATCAATCTGCCAAGTTGGGGCATAAACTTGCCACATTGGTGCATCAATTCGACAGATATCGCCCTTTTATTCCCCAAAAGGGTGAAACATGATTAGTTTTGATACATAATTTAAGCCATAATTCCTCCCCTTTAGGGGTGGTTACATTACCACTTCTACCTTGTAAATTCCACCTACAGGCATTAACGGAATAATATTTCCTTCAATGGCTTTTCCATCGACGGTTAGCGAAGCAACACCCTTCATCGATCCGTTTGGATTTTTGACTTCGATCAGATAAGTCGCTCCACGGAATTTACGGGTTACTGCAAATCCTTTCCATTCGGGAGCAATACAAGGTTCTATTCTTAGGCCATTGTAAGTGGGTTGAATTCCCAAAATGTATTGTGTAATGGCGTAATAGTTCCAGGCTGCCGTTCCGGTTAACCATGAATTCTTCGCTTCACCCGGCTTGAAAGCATCTTTACCTGCAATCATTTGGGCATATACGTAAGGTTCTACTTTGTGCAAGTCGCTAATCTCTTCGGTGTACGAAGGACAGATTTTGCGGAAATACTCCCACGCTCTGTCACCACGTCCCTGAACGGTTTCGCCAATCATAATCCATGGATTATTGTGGCAGAAAATACCCGCATTTTCTTTGTATCCAGGAGGATAACTGGAAATTTCGCCGTATTCGATATAGTATTTCGTAAACGGTGGATTGTTGAGTACGATACCGTGTTCACAGTCCAGACGTTCTTTTACCGAGTCGAGTGCTTTGGCCACCATACCTTCTTCCAAACCGATTCCGGCCATAGTACACCAACCGTTCGATTCGATAAAGATCTTCGATTCTTCGTTGTCTTTCGAACCAATTTTATTTCCAAAATAATCGTAAGCACGAAGAAACCAGTCGCCATCCCAACCATTCAATTTAATGGCTGCCACCATGGCATCGATATGTTGTTGAGCGCGGTCAGCTTCTTCAGTTTTCCCGATTACTTTACATAACTCCACATAATCGCGACCATAGACTACAAACAGTCCTGCAATCATCAAACTTTGTGCTTGAGAACCTTCCGATTTGTTTTCGGTGGTTTGGAAGCTTTCGTTCGGATCGTTGGAGAAACAGTTCAGATTCAAACAATCGTTCCAATCGGCACGACCGCTCAATGGCAAACCAAGAGGTCCGAGGTTGTTCACCACGTGATCGAACGATACAGTAAGGTGATGGAAAAGTGATACTTCCGAACCCACTTCGTTATCAAACGGAACAGGTTCATCCAGAATAGTGAAATCGCCCGATTCTTTAATATAGGCAGTTGTACCAAGAATCAACCACATCGGATCGTCATTGAAACCTTGTCCGATTTCGTTGTTTCCTTTTTTGGTCAAAGGTTGATATTGGTGATAGCAACCGCCGTCGGGGAATTGCGTGGAAGCAATGTCGATAATACGCTCACGGGCACGTTCCGGAATCTGGTGTACAAAACCCACGAGATCCTGATTGGAATCGCGGAATCCCATTCCACGCCCGATGCCGCTTTCGAAGAACGAAGCCGAACGTGAGAAACAGAAGGTAATCATACATTGGTACTGATTCCAGATATTCACCATACGATCCAGTTTTTCTTCGCTGGTTTTGATGGTGAATACATTCAATAAGTTATCCCAATAAGCCTTCAATTCAGCCAGGGCAGCATCCACTTTTGCAGCCGTATCGAAGCGGGCAATAGTAGCTTTTGCTTTGGTTTTATTGATAATATTTTTGCTTTCCCATTTATCGTCCTGTGCATTTTCAACATAACCCAACACGAAAACCAAATCTTTCGATTCGCCCGGTTGCAATACCACTTCTACATAGTGTGAAGCGATAGGCGACCAACCGTGTGCTTCGGAGTTGCGCGGAGTACCTTCGAGTACAGTTTGCGGTTCATCAAAACCATTGTACAAGCCAAAGAAAGTCTCACGATCAGTATCAAAGCCCTGCATCGGCTCGTTGACCGAGTAGTATGCAAAATGGTCGCGACGTTCTTTGTATTCTGTTTTGTGATAAATTACCGAGTCTTCAATTTCCACTTCACCGGTAGAGAAGTTACGTTGGAAGTTTTCCATATCAGTAGCTGCATTCCACAAAGCCCATTCCACGAAAGAGAAAATTTTCAGCATTTTTACTTCGTCGGTGGTATTGCGCAAAGTAAGTTTTTGTACTTCTGCCCATGTTTTCAACGGTACAAAATACAAAGCCTCAGCTTCTACCCCATTTTTCACCCCTTTGATGGTGGTGTAGTTCATACCATGACGACATTCGTAGCTATCCAACTCCGTTTTGCAAGGTTTCCAACCCGGACTCCAAACCGTTTCTCCATCATTGATGTAGAAATATTTTCCACCACTATCCATCGGTACATTGTTGTAGCGATAGCGTGTCAGACGGCGGAATTTGGCATCTTTGTAGAAAGAATATCCACCACCGGTATTGGAAATTAAACTAAAAAAGTCCTCATTGCCGAGGTAATTAATCCAGGGCCAGGGTGTGCGAGGATTGGTAATGACGTATTCACGTCTGCTGTCATCGAAATGTCCGTATTGCATCTTATTTTTAAAAAAACACTCCTCTTCAACTTTTGCTGAAGAGGAAGAGTTATTAGTATTTATTATATCAAACTTTTGAATTCGCTCTTTTAATTTCAAGTTGTTCCGAATTTTCCTTTACTTTTTTATCGGAAAGCGGATAAAACATCATACCCACAAAAGCCAGCACACAACACACAGCCGGCATTAAACTGATCATGATATGTTCCCCAAAAAGCGTTTGTGCGCTCTGTTCCACTGCGTCCGGAGCATATTTGAACACAGCAAGGATCCATCCACTCATTGCCGATCCCAAAGCCCAACCTAATTTTTGAGACATGGAAGAAGAAGAGAAAATCAAACCTGTAGCGCGGCGTCCGGTTTTTAGCTCCTGATGATCCACAATGTCGGCAAACATCGACCATAACAATGGCAAAACATAACCGGCAAACAGAGAAATAATGAATTGGAATGCAAGAATCCAGGTAATATCGTTAGGTATAAAATAAAAAACAGCACTGAGTATTCCGGCCATTAAAATGGCAATCATATACGTTCTTTTCTTCCCGTATTTAGCCGAAATAGAGGGTGCGAGCATTACACCTATCAAGTTGGCAGCCTGACCAACCAAAAAGTAAATGGTGGTCATGTCCCAACCGGTTCCGGTCATTTTATAATCCACTTTTACATAATCTCTGAAAAAGTAGATGGCAACGCTATCACGAACTGCATTGAAAAGTAGCGCAGCCAATCCTGTTGCCACTAAAATCCACCATGGACCATTGTGGAACAGGTTTTTTAAATCTTGTTTAACAGAAACATTCTCATCGCTTTCAATTTGAGTCACCCGTTCTTTTGTCCAACTGAAACACAACAAAAACAGGACAATACAGATAAGTCCTATTGCTCCCACTCCCATCACCCAACCCACAGGAGAAGTGCTGATACCTGAGCCAGCAGTCTGAGCCACAGCTTCAGTATCGAATGTTTTTGAGAAAAAGTCAATCATGGGTTGTAGTAACATAAAAGTCACAAAACTACCAATGAAAGCAAACGACATACGGTAAGAAGAGAGCGAGTTTCTTTCTTTTGGATCGGAAGAAATAGCTCCCAGCAATGAAGCGTAAGGCACATTGATCAATGAATACACAATCATCATTAACGAATAAGTAACATATGCATACACCAATTTTGCTGTTTGACCAAAATCAGGAGCAAAAAAGGTAATGGCACCCATTACTGCAAACGGGATGGCAAACCACAACAAGTACGGACGATATTTCCCGTAACGACTTTTGGTTCGGTCGCTTATAATTCCTACAAAAACATCGAAGAAAGAATCCCACAAACGTGCTACCAGAAACATTGTTCCGGCGGCAGCAGCCGTAATTCCGAACACATCGGTGTAAAAAAACAAAGAATACATCCCGAAAATCTTCCAGAACATGGAAGAAGCGGCATCACCAAAACCGTAACCGATTTTTTCTTTTAAACTGATTTTTTGAATACTCATTTTATTTATTGTGTTTTTTATGATTAGACGCTTGACTCATAAAGAGCATTTATTGCTTCTAAAGCCAAAAAGTTTTAACTCACTACAAAATTATGATTTTATCTTTGAAACAATAGTTATTGAATGTTTCTAAAAAGAAGCTTATTTTCTCGATTTAACAGGCTTTTTGGAAACTTTGAGCGACAGCACATCGTGACCGGGAATTATCGCCGTCAACACTTTCCGACTATCGGCGGTTACTTTATTGAGCCATAGATCGCGCAGCAAATACACTTCTTTTCCGGTTGTATCTAACTTTCTGCCAGACAATTCATCCTTCACCGAAAACATTTTCCAATCCTGCACAATCGTCTTTGCACTTGTACTCCGGTTGAGATAAACCACCGCCCATTCGTCGTTTTGAAGTGGCTTGATCCATGTTTCGACACTGTCTTTTTCTGCATAACGAAAAGCCTGTATACCGAGAGTATCCTGATTGAGAGCAATGATTTCTTTGTTGGTTAATATATTCAGCGTTTCGGAAGGGATATTGCGCAAATCGTTACCGGCCATCAAAGGAGCATTGATCATTGCCCACATCGTAAAATGAGCCCGTTGTTCGTTGAGAGGCATACCGTTTCCTACCTGCATCATGTCAGGATCGTTCCAATGTCCGGGTCCTGAATATTCGCGTAACCCATCCTGCATATCGAGGATTTGCATCACACCCCAAGCTGTCCACGAACCGTGATTGTACACGCAATCGTAGCAGTTGTGGATATCGCCTGTTGTTCTCCACAAATGACCCACTTCTTTGGCCCAGAGCCAGGGTTTGTTGCCACCCCACTCGCACAAACTGAACACAATCGGACGTCCGGCCTGTTTCAACGCCTGACTCATGGTTATGTATGCACCCTGTGCATTCAGATGTTCAGTGTAACACCAGTCATATTTAAGATAATCAACGCCCCATTTGGCATACATCAACGCATCCTGATATTCGTAACCACGACTACCCGGACGACCGCCACAGGTTTTATCGCCGGCGCAGGAATAAATTCCGAATTTCAAACCTTTCGAATGTATATAATCAGCTAAGGCTTTGATACCTGAAGGAAATCGTTCGGGATCGGCGACAATAAAGCCAAGCGAGTCGCGACCAATTTGCCAGCAATCATCAATCACCACATATTCATATCCGGCATCCTTCATGCCCGAAGACACCATAGCATCGGCTGTCTCCTTTATCAAATCTTCGCTCACATTGCAAGCAAATTTGTTCCAACTATTCCAACCCATAGGTGGCGTTTTAACAAGTCCTTCGAACTTTTGGGCTGATAAGCCTATCGAGCACAGAAAAATAGCGACTGTAAAATAAAATTTCAATGTTTTCATGAATTTCCAGTTATAATTTATTTGTATTTAATCGTATGATATATTGCGTATTCCTTTGATGTTGTTTTCAATGGAATGATCGGAGAATAGCTTTTTCAGTTCCTCAGGCTTCAGACTTTCGACGGGTTGAAAATGTGCTGAGTTCACATAATGGATCAACGCATTGTACAATTGCTTGTTCTCTTTATAATGAAGCTGATTTTTCAGGTCGGACATACACACAAAAAGACTTCCCGAGCCTACTTTACACTCAAACATAAGCCCAAGATGATGTACCCGTTCCACATTGTCGATAGTTTCCACGATTGGGTGAATTTTAGCCGACAAAACATCCAATATCAATGGGTTTGAATGCTTAACGGCCGCCCACCATTGCCAGTTACTGTGCGTTTCAGTAGGAAATTCTTTGAACAAAGGATGTTTGACATCAATCAGCAAACCCATTGTTCCCGGGGAAACTGGTTTTTTGGCATTTTCGGAGATAGACTTAAACATTGAGTAATTCCAGTAATCGGAAGTGAAAAGCCCACCCACCGTTTGTTCAGGATAAGCATTTTTGTCGGGCATAAGAATGGCTTTACCCCCGGCCAAAAGATAGGTGTGAAGTTCATCGCTGTATCTATTGAATAATTTTACATCGTTATTCAGAACAGCTAAAGTTTTTGCTGTCGGATAAATCCAAAGCGGATAAGAATTCCGGTAACGAGTACCTGCGATGGAGATATTCAGCTTGCAGGCTAGCGCTTTATCGGTAGACGGCAAAATGATATTGAAAGCGACAGCTTCGCTCAAATTACCCGCAGACGAAGTTATATGAAATGAACCACTACTAAACACTGTTTCGTTTTCGGCAGACAAACTCCAGTTCAACGTAATATTTTTAAAGTCAGTAGCAGAATTATTTGAAATTTTAATACTACTTTTCAGCTCGCTACCTGCAAAATAAGTATAACTATCGGCAATCCAAAGCGGCACCACATCGTCGTTCCACGTCCGAAATTCATCCGCACTTATGATTCCTTTGCTTTGCATCAATGCATTCAGGATGCCTACAACGGCTGTTCCCTGACCCGGAAAATCCTGCAAATCGAGCATCTGAAAACCAGCCAATGCTGAAGTTCTGCGCATCATTTCCAAATCAGCTTTATAGCACAGCAAGCTTAAAGCAGCCGTAGCATCAAAGTATTGCTTATAGTTTTCTTTTCCTAATTTATTTTCCACTCTTTCGATAAACAGTTCTAAATTGCGGGGACGCAATACTCCTGTGTAGGCTTTAAGCTCATCGATGGAAGGAAACATCTGAAACTGACCTGTTTCATGCGAGATGACCGGCTTAGTGGTTCTGTTGACTCCTTTCGAAAAATCCATAAAGGTATTCGGGTAAGTAGCATTCAAAATTCCACCATCGATGGCATCCGTAAACGAAAACGAACTACGTACATGAGGTTCAAAAAGAGCATCATTCTCACCACCCACCCGACAGGTTACCATATAATCCTCGCCATCTTGCTCTCCTTTCCAACCCAAGTGATAGTTGGATCCCAAGGCATAAAGCGGCCGACTGTCGTAAGCCCGAAAAACATTCGTAAGATACTGCAAACCCGAAATATCGCCCCAGAGTTCGTTGCCTGTAGAAAACATGACAAACGAAGGATGATTGGCATAAGCATCGAGCAATGCTTTCCCTTCCGAGGTAAGAAACTGTGTTACAGGATGACTTGGTTGATTTTCGACAAGCCCCCAATAAGGAAGTTCGGGTTGAAGATAAACACCCATGATATCAGCGGCTTCAAAAGCCGCTTCGGGCGGACACCAGGAATGAAACCGAACATGGTTGAAGCCATATTCTTTTATCGTTTTATAGTATTTCAACCACTCATTCAACTCCATAGGAGCATACCCTGTTAGAGGAAAAACACAAGCATCATGCCGACCACGCAGGAAAGTCTTACCCCCGTTGATGACAAAAAATTTGCCTGCTGTTTTGAATTCGCGCAAACCGAAAACACTTTGTTGCGCATCCATTTTTTTTCCGTTTTGTAAAATATCTATCCGTAGTTGATAAAGCGCAGGAGAATACTCACTCCACAATTTCGCATTTTTCCCCAATGGATAAGTAAGTTGTAAATGATTCTCTCCTTTTTTCAGCAGGAAATTCTGTCGAAGTTTTTTCGAAGCTTTCTTTGTTTTTTTATCCAACAGAAGCGCCGAAATCTGCAGTTCCACACTTTGATCACTTTGGACTGTATTGGAAACTAACACATCAAGATGAACCGCTTGTTCGGCCACATCGGGTTTTGTTTTTATTCTGTCGATAGAAAGTGTTGGCTTGGTCTGCAATTGTATTTTTCCCAACAAACCATTCCAGTTGGTTTGCGTATCGTCGCTCCACATATGCGACGAACTTATTTCGCGCGGAAGTCCACAATCGGGACCATTGTCTACCAAAACGCAAATGCTGTGCTTGCCCGGCGTCAGGAATTGAGTGACAGGATACACTTGTGCTGATGTGATCAGCCGATTGTTACCAACCAACTGACCATCAATCCACACATGTGTCGGACGGGTACGTTCTATGTAAAATTCAATTTCACAATTTTTCCAGTTTTGCGGAACTACAACTTCTCGTTTGTACCAGGCTTTGCCATAAAACGAGTACTTGCGTTGCATATGGCTTGTCAGTTGCGTTTCGGTAGCCTTATTGCCTTTCTGCCTTTGGTCGAGCGATGCCGGAAGTTGAATTGTATCGTTCAATCGAATTTTATTTACATCGGTACCATACAGGTTTTCAGTATCCAGAAAAAGCTGCCATTGACCACTTAATGAGATGACTTCTCTGCCCTCAGCATAAGCTGAGAGCAGAAAGCACAACATCAATAAAAAGCCTATTTTCTTCGTACACTGAAACATAGAACAAGTTCTTAATACCCTATTAGTTTATTATTTGCAATCAAAGCTTTAATAGCATCAACGGATGCTGCCGAACGATAACCATCAGCCGGCGTATTCTGCACATAATCGAGCAATTGATCAATTGTAGAAGTTGCCACATGCATGCGCGTATCCGATGAAGCATAATAGATAAACACAGTTCCATCCTCGTCGGCAATCCAACCATTGCTAAACAATACGTTAGACACATCGCCAACGCGTTCTTCATGTTGCGGAGCCATAAAGAATCCTGCCGGTTCGGCAATTAGCTTTGTAGGATCCTGCAAATCGGTGAGGTAAAGATACAACACATAACGCAGTCCGGCAGCACAATTGCGCACGCCATGTGCCAGATGCAACCAACCTTTATCTGTTTTGATAGGATGTGGACCTTCGCCGTTTTTCAATTCTTTGATCGTATGGTAGAAACGATGATTAATGATTTTCTCATCTTTCACCTCAGCATTGGTCATATCATCCACCAATCCCCAGCCAATGCCACCACCACTACCGGTATCGATAAATCCATCCTGCGGACGGGTATACAATGCATATTTACCATCTACAAATTCAGGATGAAGCACCACGTTGCGTTGTTGGCTTTTTGTTTTCAAATCGGGTAAACGTTCCCAGTTCAATAAATTTTTGGTACGTACAATACCGGCAGCTGCCACTGCCGCCGACAAATCGCCAGCCGGAGCATTCGGGTCTTTGCGTTCGCTACAGAAAATACCGTAAATCCAACCATCTTGGTGTGCAGTAAGACGCATATCGTACACATTGGTATCGGGTTCGTCAGTTTCGGGCAATGTTACAGGCTCGTCCCAAAAACGGAAATTGTCAATTCCATTTTCACTTTCGGCAATAGCAAAGAAAGATTTGCGGTCGTTGCCCTCGACGCGAACCACCAGCAAATACTTACCGTTCCATTTGATAGCGCCCGCATTAAGCGTAGCATTTACGCCGATACGTTCCATCAAATAAGGATTTGTTTCGGGATTGAAATCGTAACGCCAGTGCACCGGAGCATGCTCAGCTGTTATAATTGGATTTACATAACGGTCGTAAATACCATTTCCATTCAACACTTTTTCGTTCTTTCTGCTTAAAAACTCCTCGTGATTTGCTTTGAGACTTTTCAAAGCATTGTTAAATTCATTCATTGTTATATTGATAAATATTTATTTTGTAAGAATATACATTGGGGAAATCTCTTTGTTCAACAGGATTTTGGGGCTTTCGGTAAACTTTTTAAAGTCATCGGCAGCCGGATGTCCTACAAAAGGCACATAAAAATGGTTGCGCATACTTTTAGAATTTGAATTGCGCCACAGCAAAATATAACTGAAATCGTATGACTCAATAGCCGGAAGAAGTATCCTCGTAAAATAATCCGGCTCGGGAATACTCTCGTAGCCAGTTTCGGCCATGATCGGGATTTTATTCATCCTCCGGGCATAATCGGTCACCACTTTCAATCCTGACTTCATGGTATTTTGATAATTTGCAAGCGAAGCAGGCGTTTTGTCGTTATAATAATAGCAATCGAAACCCACAATGTCCACCCATTCGTCGCCGGGATAGCGGCTCAGCAATTCAGCTTCGGTGGTGATACCTGCTGGCGAAAATGCATACAAAATATTGTGTACCTGTTTTGTATCGCGTAAATACCTTACAGTCATTCGATACAATTCATTGTATTCTTCGGGCGTACATTGTTTGTTACCCCACCAGAACCAACCGCCTGTATGCTCATGATACATGCGGAAAATCACAGGAATCAGTTCGCCTTTGCTGTCTTTTAAATCGAGAAAAAAGTCAGCCACCTTATCGAGATAAACGAGAAATCCTGCATGATGGCTACCTCCGGGTAAAATGCTGCGCACAACCGTATCCTGCGCACAATCCCAGGCTGTTTTACCGGTAGCGATATTGTCGCCATGCCAACTGATGGTGTTGATGCCTCCACGTTCGTACACTTCGCGGATCAGGCGTTTCATGTCGGTGAAATAAATTGAATCTAAGTTGTACTCGGCTCCAATTTCAACATGACCAATTTCCCAACCCGTAACGGCAGGATAATCTCCGGCAGTTTCCTTCACGTCCGAACGCCCTTTTTCGCCATACCAATCGTGTCCGTAAGCCGGATCGTCCTGATGACCCAACATAATGCCTTTTCCAATACTGTTTTTCATATTCAGGAACAAAGCACGCGTTTTTTCGGTAGCGTTCATGTCGGCAATCAGGGGTATATTTTGCATTTTGGAAGCGTATTCCTTCACTACTTTCACCGTGGCATCTGTATCGAAAACAGCGTTCAAGCCCTGTTCCTCCTGAGCCGGATCGCCCAGATAGTCATCGCCTTTTCCCCAAAAAACATGCTGAGGATTCGGGCGACCAAAGCCTCCCCAGGCCCAAAAATTACAGCCTGCCAACACATCCTTTTCTTGCGAAGCGGTCAAAATCTTTTCAAAAATAGCAGTATAATATTTGTCGCGCAGAGCGGTTGAATCCTTTAAATTATATTCATGATGATCACGCGGAAAACCGAATTCTTCTAAAACGATAGGTTTTTTTAGTTTTCGGGCAACGGCAATATGATTGTTCATATATTCAGCAGTTTTATCAATGCTGTTTTGCAGTGTTCCGGGCATATCCTTCACTTCCAACCAACTCCAGTTTTTAGGCCAGATATGCATGGTAAGGTAATCGATGTTGGTATCGGCATGAATTTGTTCGAACAGGTTCATATCCATTTCAGACCCCCACTGCCCTTCGGTGCCAATGCTGACCATGTGATTTTTATCCAGAGATTTGATATAAGCTGAAATATCTTTCAGCCAGGCTGCAAAAGCCGGTTTGTTTTCATCCGAAAAGGCGCGTGGCTCGTTACCGATTTGCCATGAGAAAATAGCCGGATCCTCAATATAGCTTTTCCCTGTGTATCTGTTGGTACGGGTCATTACGCTTTTGATGTGATTTTTCAGCAACTCTTTACATTCGGAACAAGTGGCGTATTGTTTTACATATTCCATGTAAGCAGGCCAACCATCCACCGACGGAACCGGATTTTTTCCTTTCCCAACCCAGTTGAGGTACTGGCTGTAACCACCCGACCATTCCCACGAATTGGTGAAATAAAGCACCGCTTTCATGTTGCGCTTCCCCATTTCGGCCATAAAGAAATCCAACCCATCGAAAATGGTATCATTGTACACACCCGGTTTGATCTGCAAAGTGGGTTCAACTTTGGATGGAACTCCGTTTTCACCATCGGCGCCAATCAACACGCGCAGGTTAGTGATGCCATTGGCATTCATAAAATCAAGTTCGCGTATCAATCTTTCGCGATCGCCTCCCTGTCCCTTCGAACCAAGTATTGCACCGTACCAGAAGTTGGTTCCAATGAAATAATATGGTTGATCATTCACAACAAACTGATTGTTTTTCATATGAGCATAGTTATGCGTGGAAGTTTCTTTCTGTGCTGTTGTTATTTTTGGAGAACAACCTACGGACAAGAACAAAATAACAACTATCACCTGAAGTTGTATTAAATTGCCAATGTGTTTTATCATCATTATTTGGTTTTATCTTTGTTTAAAAACAGATTTGAATCCTGCATTTCTTTTTCCGGTATACTCTCATTTTAAATTAAATACTTCTTTCAGATCGGCAATTTTCACTTCAAACTCGCCCGGTTCGGCCATTGTTTTATTGTCGATATTTACAAACGATAATTCTTTTTTTGTCAACGTAAAGCTGACTGTTTTCGATTCGCCGGGTTGAAGACTGATTTTATCAAATCCTTTCAGGCGTTTCATGTCCGGCGCCAGCGAAGCGTACAAATCGGACAAATAAAGCAAAACAGCTTCTTTACCTTCACGAATGCCTGTGTTGGTTACTGTTACCGAAACTGTAAGGTTTTCGTCGGCTGTAATTTCTTTTTTCGAAAGTTTCAGATCGCTGTATTTAAATGTAGTATAGCTCAGTCCGTGACCAAATTCATACATAGGCGAATAATCCGATTCGTAATTGTACATGCCTTCATCTTTCACTTGTTCCTCGGAATATTTGTGCCAGTAATTGATCAGCGAATGCACCATTCGGGGATAAGTGTACGGCAATTTCCCACTTGGATTCACATCGCCAAATAAAATATCGGCTACCGCATCGCCTCCGAAATTCCCGGGCAGATAAGCCAAAACGGTGGCAGCGACCTTATCGTCGATTTTACTATAAATGCGTGGACGGCCTTCGTTCAACACCAAAATAATTGGTTTCCCTGTCGAAGCCAGTTCGTTGGCCAACTTCATTTGCAGATCGGACAAAGTCAGGTCGTGTGTGTCGCCGGGTTTCTCAGTGTAGGTATTTTCGCCCAGACAAAGCACTATATAATCTGCTTTTTTTGCCTTTTTCACTGCTTCTTTGATGCTCACTTCTTTCTCTTCCCAGTATTTTCCGCCTTCCACATAGCTAACTCCGGGAGCATAGCTTACATTTTTTTCGCCCACTTCATTGCGGATAGCTTCGAGAATTGTATTGTATTTTTCGGTAAACTGTTCGGCTTTATCGCCCAACCACGAATAAGACCAACCTCCATTGAGTGTTCGCATAGAATTGGCATTAGGACCACACACCAGCACTTTCTTGTTTTTTGAAAGAGGAAGAATATTTTTGCTGTTTTTCAACAAAGTAATAGCCTCTGAAGCTGCATTGTAGGATGCTTTTTCAAACTCAGCCGAACCGAAAAGCGGATAATCTTCTGATTTGTCGTAAGGGTTTTCGAAAAGATTCAATTCCATTTTCATTTTCAAAATCCGTCTGACAGCATCGTCGATACGTTCCATCGACACTGCACCTTCGCCCACAAGCGCAATCAGATCGTCGCAAAACCTGAAATTATAAGGAATCATCGCCATATCGACCCCAGCATTCACCGCCAAACGAACAGCGTCTTTGGAGGAAGTAGCAAAATGATCGCGGGTGTAGAGTTTTTCTATGTCCATCCAGTCGGTAACAATCACACCTTTGAAACCCAATTCCTTTTTCAGTAAATCGGTCATCAAAAAATGACTGGCATGTACCGGAATTCCATTCACTAATCCCGAATTCACCATCACCGAACCGATGCCTGCCTCTACAGCAGCCTGAAACGCCGGTAAATGGTATTCGCGGAGCGTATTTTCAGAAATAATAGCGGGCGTACGGTCTTTTCCCGAAACAGGAGCAGAATACCCCAGAAAATGCTTGGCACAAGCCACCACATGAAATTTGTCGATATTATTCGGATCGGCACCCTGATAGCCTTGGGTAATTTGGGTGGCAAGTTCAGAAGCTAAGTAGGGGTCTTCGCCGAAAGTTTCCCATAAACGTGGCCATCGGGCATCAAGGCCAAGGTCAAGCACCGGCGAAAAAGTCCAGGGCAAGGAACCGGCACGTGTTTCGTAAGCGGTAATTTCGGCAGCCTGACGAACGAGAGAACGGTTAAAAGTAGCCGCCTGTGCAATTTGTTGCGGAAACAATGTCGATTTATCGGTATAAGTCACTCCATGAATGGCATCCACGCCATACACCAAGGGGATTTTTAGTTTTGTTTTTTGCGTATATTCCTGTAAGGTTTTCACCAACGCACTCCAGTCCTCTTTGCTGTGCGCCACATTGTTCCAGGTATTCAGCACCGACCCGATTTTATAATTTACAATTCCCTGCTGAAGCATTTCTTCGTTCAGTTGCCAGGTTTTATTGTCCATCAAAATGTCCACAGTTACCTGCGCCATTTGCCCCACTTTTTCCTCAAGGGTCATTTGTTGCAAAAGCGCTTCCACTTTTGCATCGTGTTGAGCGCTTAACGAAAGTACTATCGTGGATAAACCAAGGGTCAGCATGTATTTTACTCTTCTCATTTTAATATCTATAGCTTTATTGTTTTTCTTATTTTCAATTCATTTCTTTTCAAAAAAAATACGGCAAAAAAGAATAACTTCATTTATAAATTCCTTTTAAATCGTTTTCAAAAAGCGTAGACTTATCATTATAAAATTTCAAAAAATCGGGCACGGAGGCATGACCCGGATAAGGCGCATAAAAATGATGTTTCATGCGGTTGTCATTTCGCCAAAGCATAACATAAGCTATTTTCGAACCTTCGTATTGCAACACCGGCATCAACTTTTTTGTGAACCAACTACTATCGGGGATCGATTCCAATCCTGTTTCGGTCATTGCTGCAATTTTCCCTCTTTCCTGTGCCAAATCCGAGACAATCTTTATTTTTTTCCCTGCCAAAACCTGATCATTAGCGCCATCGGGTCTAAAATCCCAGTAATTATCCATTCCCACTACATCCACATAGTTATCGCCCGGGTAATCAATCAAATACTCTTCGCGCGTAAAAAACTTACAATCGGGAGAAAAAGCATAAAGGAAATTATGAACCTGTAAACTATCCCTGAAATATTCAACTGTAAATCGCCACAGCGCTATCAACTCTTCGGGCGTTCGGTGCGGCCTTCCCCACCAAAACCAACCGCCTTCCATTTCGTGAAAAGGCCGGAAAATAATCGGAACCAATTTGCCATCGGCACCAATAGTTTTCTTTGCCATTTGGGCGATTTGCTTCAATTTGTAAACATAGGCTTCGTGCGCATTTCCACCCGGAAGCAATTCCTTCACTGTATTCCCGACTGTTTTAGTCGTATCCACCCAGGCCGATTCGCCATTCAACGGATTATCGGAATGCCAGCACATGGTCACCACTCCACCGCGGTTATAGGTTTCGATCATTCGTTTTTGCAGTAATTCCGTTCGGTTGTTGGTCATGTCAGAAGGCTTATTGGTGATCAAAGCAAAATCAAAACCAATAAGCGCAGGGTGCGATCCGGTTACATCTTTAATGTCCGAACGCTGCGCATCCCCCGACCAGTTGTGCCCATACATGGTGGCATCGTGATGGCCAACGAGGATTTTATTCTCCTGCAGCTTTTTCAGGTTCGCAAACAGCGCTTTTGTCTCTGCTGTCGCTTTTGTGTCGACAGCTTGAGCTCCTGATGCAGCAAATGCAAACATCAGAAAAAGAGCCATCAGTATGATTTTGTTATTTGATTCCATTCTCATATTTTTACCATTTGTCGGTTCTGAAAGGAATCAGCGGCAAACCATTTACATCGAAGATATCGGGCATGGCATCGCTAGTAAAGCAGTAACGAACAGCCACCGGCGTTTTCACAAGTTTGCTCGCAACCGTAATCGAACCATCTTTTTCTATTTTAGCCACTGCCGGATAAAACTGCATATCATCGCCGGCTAACTGAAAGTTAGCCGGGCTTTTCGCTTTCGACGTCAGTTTGCCAATGGATTGAATTTTAATATTTACTTTATTTTTTTTGATCGTTGAACTTTGATATTTAGGGGAATAAGGTTGTAATCCTTCTACTCCGTAATGTTCTTTCAATGCCAGATTGACAAGCCTGTTACCTACTTCTTTTTTTATCCGGGGATGGATATCGCTGATGTCGTCCACCAAATCGCCCACCGAAATCATTCCGGTTTTAGGCAACGAAAGCACCGACTCCTGTTGTTCGCGCAAATAGGCAGCACTGTTTTTCCAGTAGCCGTTCCATGGAGCAATTTGCACAAAATAGAAAGGAAAATCAGTATTAAAAGCCTTGCGCCAACCGTTTATCATACCGGCAAATAATTCTCCGTAAGCTTCGGGTTCGCCTGTATTGGCTTCGCCCTGATACCAGATAGCTCCTGCAATTTTGTAATTCACAAGCGGATACAACATAGAGTTATAAATAACCGACGGCTCTACCGGCGCCCAATTCACAGGATTGGTGTTATCGGCCAGCTTTTTTAGCTCGGCATTTTGCTTAAACACTTCGTTGGGTATCCAGGCCTGCACACAGGTACCTCCCCAGTACGAAGCGATCAGCCCCACGGGAACTTTCATTGTTTGGTTTATTTTTTTTCCGAAGAAATAACCGGCCACACTCATCGAAGGAGTCGTTTCGGGCGAACTTACTTTCCATTCTCCATCCGAATTTTCTTTGGGGAAAATGCTGTAAGTGTGTGCCAATTGGAAAAACCTCAGCTCGTTGTTTGCCGAATTGACTACCTCATCAGGCGCATCGAGGACACCCGCTTGCCAGTTGAAGGCATATTCCATGTTCGACTGTCCGGAACAAAGCCATACTTCGCCGATCAGAATATCCTTAACGACAACTTTCTGAGTACTGCTTATAAATGTGATACTATACGGTCCACCTGCTTTTGGTGTTTTCACGATAGCATCCCAGGTCCAATCTTTACGGGGTTCAGCTTTTACTGTATCGGTAGGATTCCAGCTACAGCTTATTTTCACAGTACTTCCGCTTTGCGCCCATCCCCATAATTTCACATCCGTGGATTGCTGAAAAACGGCATGATCACTGATGATGGCCGGCAAACGAAAAGCCCATTGTGCTGATGCATTGAGAGCAACACATAAAAAAATTGGCAGTAGTAACTTTTTCATTTTGAAATTATTTTATATTATTTACATTACGATTATTTTAAACTGCGAAACCTTCTCCGATACGGCTACCCGACAAATATAGATCCCTTGTTGTATTCTTGTATCTCTTGTCCAGCGAATGTTGTAATCGCCCGGAGTTTGATGTGCATCAACAATTGTTTCCAGCATTTGTCCGGATAAACTCAGCAGACTTATATGTACCGGATCGCTGTCGGTTATTGAGTAACTTATTGTTGCCTGATTGGAAACAGGATTAGGAAAAATATTGAATTTCAGGTCATCAGCATGAATCTGTTCAATACCGGTGAAGGTAGATGTTTCGTACACCTGCGCTGTGTCCTGATTGCACAACTGGAGATTATCGAACCAAAAGTTTTTTCCTGCGAGCGATGCCTGTTCAGCCACAATTTCGAAACGGTCAATGGCTTGCCAGTCGAACAAACCGGCCGAATTATACCATGATGCATTGTCCCACGATCCGCCTTCAGTAAAACGAGAGAGCGGAAGATATACCTTGTGCCATTTTCCATCCCACTGTGCAGTGGTTTCGTCCATTGCAAAATTCATTCGCCAGGGATGGTCGGATGCTGATGTTTTTGTGTCGGTAAACCGCAAATGGAATTTAGCGCCCGGTGCATTTCCTCTTACCAAAAAACTCAATGCATAATTCCCAGTTTTCAGTTTGGACAGATCCTTATCGGGCGAAAAATTGAAACCTACAGTGCCATATTGTCCAGAGCCACTCCAGGCCAGACAATACTTTCCGTTGTTCGGTTTATCGGTGGAGTAAAAACTGATTGTGCCACCACTTGCATTGCTCGATTCGAGCATTTTTTCACCAATATAATCAGTATAAATAGGGAAACCCACCGAATCGGCTTTAAGGGTATAAGTTTGTTGAGTTGGCGCTGTTAACCCAAGCGCTGTAACTAAAGGGATGTTCAGGTTATAATCGAATAATTCGGCCGAACCTTTTATAAACAGTCCAAACCCACCCTGATAATCCCAGGTTGTCCATGGGATGCCTTTTGCTTCAAGGTATTTTCGCACTTCCTGGTACCAGTAATTGCGGTCGGCATTGGGGCTGTTGGGGATATAAACGCCAAATTCGCCACAATACACTTTTACGTTTCTGCTTGTTTTAAATGCCGCCGCCATATCAATCAGCGATTTCACTTTGGCCAATGTACCGTCATTTTTATAATTGGTCAAAGCATTGCCCACCCAGCTTCCGACAAGATCAGATGGAGTAGAAGGCATTGTGGATGCATTGTAAGGAAAAGGCACATTGGCCAACGAAGCCATCGATGGCGAAGCCCATGTGGCGCCCTGATGCGTGAACATAAACGGATCGTAGAAATGGAAGGTATAAATCAGATTGTTGTCGGTATAAAGCGGCAATGCAGCCAACTCGGTATAGCTATTATAACTTGCACCGCCTACTACAATTGTATGTTTTGTATCCACGGTTCGAATGGCGGTAATGGCAGCTTGTTGAATTTTACTCCAGGCAGCCGTAGTAAGTGTTCCATTCGGCTCGTTGAGTATTTCGTAAAGAACATAGTTGGAACGATTTTTATAATGCCCTGCCATTTGAACCCACACTTTTGTAAGTACGGCTTCAAGATTAGCGTTTTTACTCGCCAGGTCATCATTTGTATGATTGTCCAATATCAAATACATTTGCAATTCCTCGGCCCAGTCCACTGCGTGATCTAAAAATTCATACAGTAATGGGTCGATTGTATAATCGGGACTGCCATTGGTCATGTAAAACAGATTGATGGGCAAACGAACCACATCGCAACCAAGGCTTTTGATATTCTGAAAGTCCTTTTTTGTATATTTTGTAAACTGAACCTGCTGAGCGCTCGATGTCTGAAACCAACCCGTAAGATTAACCCCACGGTTGAAAGATACCTGCGCCTGAAGCTGAAAAGCCAAAAAGAAGAAAATGAATAAGATGCCTAATCCATAATTACCCCTGCCCCCTAACCCCCTAAAGGGGGAACTGCAGCTGGCTTTATATAGTATATCGTTCTTATTCATTATCTGTTATTTCCAATATTTCTTTTTCCCCTTTAGGGGATAGGGGTAGTTGTTCTATTTCAAACTCGGCATTTTATCCCGCGTTATCACATAGTCGGCACCGAAAGCATCAATCCACCAGGCTGCATTGGCATGTCCATGTTCAGTACTATTAAAATCGGCTTCAGTAACATTGTTTGTTCTGTCATAATCGTACCAAGGCATGAAATACGACCATTTGGCGCCTGCTGTCCATTGCTCCGATATTTTAGCTACATTGCCAAATTCACTCAGCGTAACCATCTTTCGGGTATATATTTTCTGGATCGATGTAAACTCAGCAGCAATGACTGACGAAGAGGATTTATTGTAAATGTCGCGCCCAACAATATCAACATAATTATCGCCCGGATAAAAAGCATTGTCTTTTGTTTGGGTGGTCCATACCCAAATCAGGTTGTTTAATCCCTGATTTTTGAAATAATCAAACATATAAATCCAAAGGGCTTTATAAGCAGCGGCGCCGCTCGCACCCCACCAGAACCAGGCTTTACCGCCCGTGTATTCGTAAATATTTCCGGCGCCTTCGTGCAAAGGTCTCCATATTACAGGGATATTTTTGGCTTGAAGTAATTTCAGGTAACCGGATATTTTTTGTAAATCGGCTTTTACAACAGTATTTTCCCAAGTCCCTTCGAGGATAGCATTGGATGCTTTGAACGTAGTTTTATCAGGGTCATAAGTATAAGTGGTAGCGCCGGAAGCCGTAGGTATGTTCCAGTGCCAGCAGGCGCTTACAATTCCATTGTTGTTCCACCAGTTTTCCACAATAGTGGTATTCGAATAATCAATCCAGCTCGTGGGCGACGACATGAGATGAATATAATCGAACGTAGCCATGGCCGGATATTTACCTGCTTGCTGTTTCACCCATTCGGCCTCATTGATGTTCCAGTTGACATTGGCTATGGTGGACGAAATGGCTTTTTTGCCGTAATTCTCTTTCAGGAAGTTGTACAATTTCACAGCTTGCGCTGATGGATTGGAAGTTACCAGATCCGAAGTGATGCTGATCGGATCTTCAGCTTTGACAGTAGTGAACGAAATCGATATTTCCTTGGCAAAATTACCGGCAAGATCGCTGATGGCGTTAGCAGGAATAAGCAAGGTGTACGCTGTGCTGTTTGCCAGCCCTTTATTTTCAATTGTAAGCGTTCTGGCATTGATAACTGAGGCAGTCACCACTGTGCCGTTTAATTTAATCTGCGCATTGGCTGCCAATACAATTTTTTCGGTAAACAACACTGTAATATCGGTGTTGATGGCAACGTCAACGGTATTATTCACCGGAACATTGGAAATAACCGTAGGAGGATATGGATCGTCCTTTACAGGATCTTCCGAACCACAGGACGTTAACGAAAACAACAGAAGGAAAAAAGTGATCACCAAAATATTTTGTTTCATAATCTATAATTAACTTGATAAAAAACCTTAAAAAAACTAATACCCGAGAGAAAACAACATCTTAAAAATACATGAAGAAATACACAAAAAAGGGGAAATTTATTATGGAGAATAATTCCCCCCCTATTTAATAATAAGTAATCAATAACAAATTCTTATTTATGATCGGAACGGAGATTATCGTAGCAAAGCCGTTCCGCTAAAGTTTATACTTAACTTTTGTATGTATACCTTTAATACAAAAGTTTGAAAACAAATATATATGCGAATCAGGAGTTGAAAAATAGTACGTAGTACTTCAATATCAATAGAATAAACAAGTATCAATGTTTTATTGTCCGTAGGACATTAACGTTTTATCTTTGTTTATCCCCTACGGGGAATTGATTATGAATATTTCTATTTCCTATTGATATACATTCCCTACGGGAAATAACTTGTTGTAAACAAAATAGAATTATTTTCAACTCCTGATTCGCATTATTACTTAATACAAACTAATTGCTCAGTTGTATTAAAAGAAAACCGGACACTCACCTTATCTAAAATAACGCGATAAAGTAGTTCTGTATTTTAAACCGGACAGGTGGTTTAAAGCCCGTTCGGTTTATTTTTTTCAGTTAGCCCGAAAGCCTGTCTTCAGCTATCCTGAAAGCCTCTGTTCCGACAGACCGAACACTCCTGTTCAGGCCTCCTAAAGACCTCTGTTCAGGGTGGATGAAGATGATTCCGACGTTTACTTTACTGTAAGCACTTTATCAAATCTCGAAGTCCTTACTTCCTTTAATGGAGTGCTACTGCCCGAAAACTGACTGCTTACTTCTAATACATAGACGCCGGCAGCCAAAGCCGGGATAACGATAACCAGTTCCGAAGGATTATTGGTCACAATATCGGTAGCATCCACTTTGGTGCGTTCGGCCGTTGCTTCGTTTACAAAATACACGCCCACCTCGGGATGATCACCCACTAATTTCAGTTTATAACCCCTTATTTTCAAATTACGGTTGGGAGTCAGCAGGTCGTTCACCGAACCTGTTTTTACATCCGTAACTTGCGCCACGGTAATACTGCTTTCGCCCACACCGGTGATATTCACTTCGATACTATCCAATTCCTTGCGCAAGGTTTCACCCTGATTGAACTGGAAAATAAGGGAGTGTTTTTCAGGATTAAAAGTTTCGGTAGGACTATTAAACACGCCTCGTATAAGCGTGGTGGCTGTGAAGTAGCCCGTGTTAACAGAAAAACCGTCGCAAAGCTGATAAGCCATTTCCTTCAGAAATAGATTCACATTATGTTCCATAGCCTCGGCGGTAGTGGCTGCTCCGCCACGGTTCACTGCCGTACTACAAATTTCCGATACGTTCAACGAACGTTCGGATACCACCCGGGCTGAATAATCATTCGGGTCATCAGTAAGCCAATTCGGAAAAAGAATGGCTTTGATGCGATGCAAAATGTTTGCCATACTAAAATTGTTTTAAAGTGAATTGATATAATGATTAAAAAAAATACTTCTGATATAACTAAATAGTTACAAGTAAATAGTTACGAGTTACGAAACCTGTTGATCTGATTTTTACTTTTAAAAAACAGATCATTAAATATTATTACTTATTTATTAAATAAAAGGGGAGTTACTCCTGAGAATTTCTCCCCTTTTTACAACTAATTATGCACGATAGTAACTTCGGTGGCCGTATAATTTTTGCCACTGACAATCAATCCCCCTGATTGCAGTGAAGTTAAAATAGCATCTGTTATGGTCAAATCAAAATCACCGGTAATGGTGAAGTAATCCGTCCCTGCAGCTATTTCCGACCACGAACCATTTTTGAACGATCCTTGTGCATCGGCGAGAACACTGGCTTTAACATGAATTACATCTCCAACTTTTGCAGAAGTAAACTTGTCGGCTGCTAATTGAATACTCCCCGCCCAACTGCCCATGTCTTGTGAACCGGTCCAAATTGATTCGCTTGTAGTAGAAGCACCTTGAGTAATAATGCTCACTTTAGAAAAAATCCAATCTGAGCCTTGAATGATAATTCCATTTCCATCTGCATTAGTTCTGATGTTTGCAAGAACGTCTTTAGTCAATACTAATTCAACAGAACTTACCGACTTGTCGTTATTTATCATTGGCCCATCGGTTTTCAGATAACCATCATTTCCAAGTTCAGCGAATGGAATAGTTGCCCACTTACCATTATTGATTTGTGCTTGACCCCATGCATCTTTTTGTTGGAAATAAAACTTAAGAATTGAGCCTGCATTTACACCATCGAAAGCTGTGGCAGGAACCATAACGCGTCCTCCATCACTCCAAGTAATGTCAATCATGCCTTCCCAAACCACGGTTTCTTTCACTCCCGAGCCAATCACGTTGATAGTATATTGTACCTCGCCATTCGATGAAATGAGTTTAAGCGCCGTACTTCCACCCGCTCTACTCGGAATAAGAATATAAAGCGTCGAGCCCTGAAGAATATATTGAGTGTTAGCTCCTTTTACCTGAACATTGGTCAGTTTATCCCCATTCTGAATATCAACTGAGAGGATAGTCCCTGCTTTGATTTCTACATCGCTGCCCGGAAGTACAGGAATATAACAGAATACTGGTTTCGTAATTTCCAAAGCATCACATGCTACGGTTTCCCCGTTTTTCATAGTAAGGTAAACTGCTCCCGATTCAGCATCAACAGGCACTTTAACTTTTAATTTATCGGCAGCAGAAGGCGTAACATTCACTGTTTTGTCTCCACCAAAAGTAACAGAAGCTACCAAATCAAAATTATGTCCTTGCAATTCCACATCGCTACCGGCTGCTACCGGCGAAGGATTGTAAGCCACTACATCGGGTTTCAGCGTAACAATTGTTACTGAAGCAGTTTTGCCGCTTGCTGTGTTCAAAACCAAATTGCCGCTTTTTGCATTATCAGGTATAGTTACTTTTATTTCTGTAGCGCTCTTCGAATTTGGAGTTACTGCATTGGTTACTCCGGGGAATACAACTTTCGTTACCAATTCCATGTTTAGTCCTTTCACAGTAATTACATCCCCGCCTCTCAATCCGGTGGCAGGTTCGGCTACCAATTCAGAAGGAATTGCAATACCGATATTGGCAATGGCCACGCGCACGTCCGAAGCTGGAATCATAACAATAGCGCCATCCGTAACATCTTCGGGAAGCGTAAACACAAGCGCACTGCTTACAATACTAAACGGTACTACTGCTCCACTTGGCAATTCTATAGAACTTACCAAATCCAAATCTTTACCTGGAATTGTGATTACAGCGCCCGGTTTTTTATTGGTAAGATCTAAAACCTTATCTACAGAAGGAAGAACCACCTGTAGCTCTATTTCCGATTCTAACTCTAAAGGAATGGCAGCTGTATCGCCCAAAATAATAATTCCAGATTGTGCTTCGGCCGGAAGAATGAGTTCGATTTTAGCACGTTCCCATGTTGTAAACTGTTGACATTTTACTTCCACATTGTCTTTAAACACAATTTTCTGAATCAGATTCAGATAATCGCCCTCAATCGTCAACTTTTGCCCTGCTTTTACCGGCGAAGGCGATATTTTTGAGATTGAAATTGGCTCAGTAAAGCTCAATGTAGACTTAGAAGTCAATTCAACATTGCCTGCTATAAGTTTAATAAGACCAACCGTTGCATTTTGTGGAACGACAACTTTAATTTCACCATTATTGATTAATTCAATATCAGTAACTTCAATGTTAGAAGGGAAAATAACCTTGGTAACTTTATCCAGATTTTGTCCGATAAAAGTAATTTTACTTCCCCGTAAAGCGGGACTAGGACCAAATGCTTCAAGACGTACTTCTCCCGAATCAACTTTATCATCTTCACATGACGTAAACCAAAGGCTTACCATCAATAAAAGCAGCAATGTTGAATAATATAATATGTTCTTTTTCATATTCATAAATTTATTTTTCTACTATACGTACATTATCAATATTGAAAGTTGGAGTACAAGGAGTTCCGCTCACTCCGCCACCGTTCACAAACAGGGTTATCCCCGAATAATGACCTGATCCTTTAGGCGCTGCGGTACCCCCTGAGCTGTTATATTTGAAATCAGTCATAGGTATGGATACGGTAATCCAACCATCCGTTTTGAAAGAACCTGTCGAAGTCCAGGGCATCCACAAAGCGCGTGGCCAGGAGGTGTCACCGATATAACCATTGGCAGAACCCCATGCCGAACTATAGGTTAATCCGTTACCGTTTTGCCAGTTAAGCAGAACATCCTGAGCTCCGGTAAAAATTATCTGAAGCGCCGCAGCCGACCAAACATCGCTTACATTGACTTCAAATTTCAATACATAATCAGCTAATTTGCCTGCATCAACAAAATCAGGATCTGTTGGAAGATATGTCCATTTTTCATAGCCAAATTTTGAGTCATCCCATTTATCATCAGTCATTTCTCCGGTAAAAATCAGATATTGACCATTAATACCACCTACAGAACTATAACCTGCCCCTCCATGCCAACCATGATTGTAACCCCCATCAGGATAGGTATGGTCAAAATCGAGGATGATATTACGGCTATCGCGGAACCAGAAAGAACTTACTGTCGCTCCGTATACCGAAGTTACTGTTACCGGTCCTGGTTGCGCACCTGCCGGCACCCGCACTGTCAGATGAGTTAAATCCTGACTGATAATTTCAGCTTCCTTATTCCCCTTAAAAGTTACTTTTAATGGAGAAGCGCCATCGTTCACAAAATATAATCCATGAATATAGGCCACATCGCCATCAGTTACAAACTCACAGTCCATAGAGCTAACCGTAGGCTTTGGCACTAAAGTTTCAAATGAGTAATAACACGAATCAGTACTGGTGTATAACTTAATCAAATCTTGTTTTACACCCGGAATACCAGAGGGTATATCTAAAATAATGGCATTTTCAGTTACAAAATTCGGATTTAATTTGACTTTCTGATCGTTGAAATAAATTTCGGTTACACCAGCCAGCTGTTCGCCGATAATTGCAACACGATCTCCCAAATAAGCCCCAGCCAGCAAAGAGTCCGAAATAGACGCATCGCATGGACGTACATATCTCACTACCGGAGTTCCGCCCACTACTGCGCCATCGTTGTCGTCGGAACAAGCGTTAAAAGTAACCGCAGCCAAAACTACGATTGCTATATTTAAAAAGTATCTTTTCATAATGATTAAATTTTAAAATTCATAATCCACCGGCTCCTGTGTAATAGAGGGTGTTTTTGTTAGTGTTTCAGCAGGAATTGGCAATACTAATTTTTCGGCTGTAATAGTAACTTTAGTAGCATCTTTATTCAGATAAAAAATTGTGCCTTTACCTGTAGCATCAATTTCAGGATCAACAGGCGTAAAACCACCATGATATGCACCGGCAGCATTCCGTTGGGACCATGTAAATTGTCCATTCGAAATATACTGACGTTCACGATCCATACTGTTCAGATAAGAAATTGCTTTATTCATATCCCGATATCCCATACGTTTAATATCAAAGAAATTTATACTTTCAAGCGCAAACTCTACACGGCGTTCTTTAATAAGCTGTTCGTAGGTGATGGCTGTAAAAGCAGATCCAAGCCCTGCACGGTTGCGAACTTTCTTAAATACATCCAACGCCAATGCATCCGATGTTGAAGTTCCCGATCCGATACTTGCTTCCACATAAGTAAGATAAACATCAGCCAAACGCAACAAATAAATGTTGTTTCCGGCATCCTGATTAGATGCTCCGGCTTTGCCGCCACAATCGCTGTTGGCTCCCACAATGTATTTTCTTATGTGAGCTAACATTTCGTTGGAAGTTTCTGTTTTTTCGTCTTCAGAAAAATTATAGTAAGTATAACCCCCACCGGCAAGGTTGGAGTAATTGTCACCATTGCGCATAAAAGTGTAATAACGGCGTAAATCGCCTTGTTCGAATGATTCCTGCAAACTGAGCGTTGGCCCTTTGCCTGCACCCCATGAGGAACCGAGATTAATCAATGCATTGCGCGAAAGCGAAACATTGCGCGGATTGCCGTAAGCATAACCATCTGTTGTGCATTGAATAGAAAATAAAGATTCGGAGGAATTATTTCCGGCAGGGTAAAACATAGTGGATAAGTCACTGTACAATTCTAATCCGCTTTCGTTAATTACTTGCGCCGCATAGGTTTTTGCTTGTGCAAAATTGCTTGCCGATTCCGAATCGCTCAAATGCGATGCCATGGTTAAATGTAATTTTGCCAACATGCCTACAGCCGTATATTTTGAACAACGACCGGCTTGGAAAGAATTTGCAGGCAGATTGTCCTTTGCAAATTCCAAATCTTGGCGGATAAATTCATATACGCTTGCCTGCTTGTTACGGATTACTTTATCTCCTGAGATAAGATTGTCGGTAATAATTGGCACATCTTGCCAGTATTCTGTCAGGAAATAATAAGCAATACCACGGATACAACGCGCTTCACCTAAGGCACGGTTGATAACTGTTTCAGAAACACCATTTGCTCGTGCCGCCGTGGGCATACCATTAATGATATTGTTGCAATAAGAAATGACGCGGTACAATCCATTCCAACCTTGTGTTAGATACGAATTCCCATTATTAAAGGTCATATAATAAAACTGACCTTCCTGATCGTAAGTATAGTACAAATCACCTGAAAGTTCATCGCCGGCCATCCACATAAAGTTCATATCAAAATCCTGCCATGCATATCCGGTATATAGCGATGCCGTATTGGCATTAACAGCTTCTTCGGATGTATAGTAGGTTTCAAGTACCTGTTGAGCTTGAGGAGTAACGGTTAAAAAATCATCGCAAGATGTTGTTATTCCCAATACAGCCAAAAGACATATTGTTTTAATTGTATTTTTCATATTGATCTTTTTTATTAGAATGAAATATTAGCGCCAAAAGTGAAAACCCGGGGAGAAGGGTAACGTCCCATATCTACATTCGACAAACCCGCACGTTGGTTGTATGAACCAATCTCAGGATCTAAACCCGAATACTTTGTAAAAGTATATACATTCTGAGCGTTTGCGTATAATTTGATATTTGACACTCCAATAGATTTCATCCATTTTTGAGGCATTGTATATGATAATGATATATTTTGGATCCGCAGGTAACTTCCATCTTCAATCCAACGGTCGCTCATACGGTTGTTTCCATTTAAATCGTTACCGCTCCAACGTGGAAGAGTAGGATTGCTGGATGCATTTGAAATATAACTATTGTCCACATTCGATACATTGCTGTTGTCACCGTCGATATATCCCAGTTGAGCCCTATTGAGTACGGATACAGCCTGATTATCCCATTGAGACATTAAACCTTCTGTTTTCACACGTACATAATTCAATATCTCTGCTCCATACGAACCTGTTATCCCGATACCGAGTTCCCAGTTTTTATAATTGAGTGTATTTGTAAAACCAAATGTAAAATCGGGATTTGGATCTCCGATAATCGTTTGGTCATTTTCATCGATAATACCATCCGGAATTCCATCAGGGCCGCTTAAATCCTGAAATTTTACATCGCCGACCCATGCGCCTGTCGTTCTGTGAACATCAACATTTCTAGGACGTGGTGAATTTTTTACATCCTCGGCATCTTTGTATAAACCGTCGGTTTTATAACCATAAAACACGCCAATAGGTTGCCCGACTGCAATCATGGATACAGTCTGAAAAGCTGCATACCAGTCCAATTTTCCGTAAATAGGCGTTCCCAAAGCATCTAAAGCTTTTACTTCGTTCCTGTTCAAAGAAAATACGATATTGCTGTTCCAATTAAAGTTTTTACTGGCAATGTTGTGTGTATTCAAAGCAATATCAATTCCCTTATTATCAACCTTACCCATATTCATATAGGGCGTTGCAATATCTTTCCATTCTGATCCGCCAATTACAGGCGAAACCGAAGGTTGTAATAATAAGTCTTTTGTTGTTTTGTAATATATATCTACGGTTAAATCAATACGGTTGTTGAACAATCCCAAATCAACGCCACCGTTATATTGCTCCGATGCTTCCCATTTTAAATTTGGATTGGCATTGTTGGCCATACGATAAGCAGTACCTAACCACGTAGGGAGAGCTCGCATGGTAGAACCGTATAGATAAGTTCCGATATTGGAGTTTCCTACTTGTCCGTATCCTGCACGTAACTTCAGATTTGACAACCAATCGGTGGCAGAAGACATAAATTCCTCACCCGACATACGCCAAGCACCAGCAAAAGAAGGAAAATACCCCCATTTGTTGTTAGATCCAAATTTTGAAGTAGCATCTGCGCGTAAAGTCGCAGTCAGCAAATAACGGTCGGCATAATTATAGTTACCGCGTCCGAAAACAGAAGCGCTCGTCGAACCATCTTTCGAACCATCACTTGGCACATAGGTTCCGTCTACACCAATAACACGAATATCGTTAGAGGACAAATTATTTTTCTGTAAAACGATTCCTTCCCATGCCGATTTAGATATTTCGTTACCAGCCATAATACTGAAATTATGTTTTCCAAGCGACTGATTATAGGTAGCATAATTTTTCCATATCCAATACATGCTGTGGTCTTCCTGTTGTCGGATAATAATGTCAGTGTTTTTCAACTGACCGTATTCATAACTTGGTTTAAAACCTTTACCGGTATTGTTTGAATCATCAAACCCAAATTCAGAACGAAGATTCAGATTCTTATTAAATGTAATCTGTGCATAAACATTCCCTGTTATCCTGTCTCTCTGCAAGGTGTTGCTCATATCTGTAGTCAAAGCAACCGGATTGTAGATAGAAGAACCGTTTACCGATTCAGGTCCTGCATAATTTCCGTCAAAGTCATACACCGGTACTGCCGGCGACATCAAAGCTGCCTGCATAACAACTCCGTTGATACCGTCGTTATTGATAATCGACTCATTTGTACGCGCATATGACATTGTAGCGCCAACTTTAAGGTATTTATTAAATTCATTATCAATATTCATACGACCGGTATAACGTTTGAAATTAGAAGTAATCAACATACCGTCCTGGTTGGTGTAGCCAAGCGAAAAAGCATATTGTGTTTTTTCGTTGCCACCTGTCAAAGATAAATTGTGATTTTGAGCCCAGGCTTCTCTTGTTACCGCATCTTGCCAGTTAGTACCCTTACCAAGCAAAGAAGGATCCAGATAAGCGACGTCGACATTAGGTAAAAAACCTTCGTTATAAAGCTGCTGTTGATAGGTTCCGAATTGTTGTAAATTCATCATATCCAACTGGCCTGATGGTATTTGTATGGATGCATAACCATCGTAAGTAATTTTATTGCTTCCTTTATTTCCTCTTTTAGTAGTAATAATAACAACTCCATTAGCGCCTGCAGCGCCATAGATAGCTGTTGCCGAAGCATCTTTCAGAATATCCATGGAGGCAATGTCATTGGGAGCGATATTAGACAATGGATTGGCTTGATTTTGTCCATTCGAACCTCCCGACCAATCGAAACCCATGGTAGAAGTAGCGGAGCCGCTTACAGGAATACCGTCAATAATGTAAAGCGGTTCATTGGAGTTATTCAGAGAACTTGTACCGCGAATACGAATAGAGTTAACAGCGCCTGGCGCTCCGGAGTTGGCCTGTACCTGCACCCCGGCTACACGCCCTTGAAGGATCTGGTCAACATTTGTTACAATGGATTCTGTTAACTTATCGCCGGAAATACTGGATACTGAACCTGTCAAATCGCTTTTGCGCATGGTTCCATAACCTACCGCTACAACCTCGTCCAGCATTCTGGCATCGGATTGCATTTTTACATTAACAACTCTACTTCTTACCGAAATTTCCTGTTTTTCCATACCAATGTACGAAAAAACAAGAGTGGAACCCTGAGGTACGTTTAAGGAGTATTTCCCATCAATGTCGGTCACTGTACCGCTCGATGTTCCTTTTATTTGCACAGACACACCAACAAGCGAACTGCCGTCAGTAGCATCGGTAACAACTCCCGAAACAGAAAGGTTCTGCTGCGCAGAAACTAAGCATACTCCAAACAGGAGTAGTACTGATAGAAAAAGAATTTTTCTCTTCATGGAATTAGATTTTATATTTATTGGTTATTTTTCGACTAAATAATAAAACTTAGACTTTACAAAAATAGAGTATCATAAACAAGAAAGTACATATTTTTTTATCCTAATATAATACTTTTCCTACTTTAAAATACTCTGACATGATCTTTGAGCAAGAAGGTAGTCAAAAACCTTGTGTTTTATTATCAATTCAAATGATCGGCTGAATACTTTTAATTTCTTTCAAGCATTCAAATTACTTAAATTTTATAATACTTTTATGACATTTTAAAGATAAAAAAAGTATTAACAGGAGGGATGCTTAAATTATAAGAACAATGTATAGAACTGAAATTGTAAATAACAGGAAATAAACGCTGTATTTCCTCTACTTTTCTTTAAAAGTGATCTTCTGTCGCTCTCTGGAAACAGCACGTTCTTCAAACTCAGCAATATCAACTTTCACTTCGGAGCTAATAAACTCGGGAACATTGTATGAAAACAAAGATTTGTCGTAAAAAAACGGATCTTTTTGCGGAAGCAGGAAGGGTTTGGAAATCTTTCCATTATCGTCGATGGAAGCAAGATACAAGCGGGTATACAACCCATCTCCCCGTCTGCTACTGAAAACAAACCAGTGCGAGTTAGAGCTCCAGTCGTGAAAACTTTCAGTCTCGCTGCTGTTGACCTCGGGCATAGAGCGGATGGATCCATCTTTTAAATCCATCAGGAACAGATCGGCTTCGCGATGCCAGATAGAAAAGTTACCATAGTCCGATTGAGTAAACATTAAATACCTTCCATCAAAAGAAGGACGCGGGAATGAGATACTTTTATTGGTGAGCGCAGCCGAAACAAGGGTGTCCACTTTATCGCCAAAAGTACCATTTTGAGGATTAAATGCAATTTTACACAAGCTGTACTTAATGTTTTTGTAGCCCGTCTGTACATTCTGTTTTTTAGAAGAACAAAAATACATTGTTAACCCATCGGGCGAAAACACCGGAAATGTCTCGAAATCGTCTGTTTTAAGTAATGCACTTGTAAAAAGCTGCTTCGATTTGATATCAAAAACCATGACATCCGAAGCCTCGTCGAACACCTCAATACGTTCATTGCGAACCACATGGAAAGCCTGTCGGGTTTGATTTACCGAGTAAGCAATGTATTTGCCCGAAGTATGCCAGTAAGGATATACACAATTGGACATAGTGCTGTCTGTCTTGGTATTATACATTTCCATTTTTCCATCAATCTTTATCATTGTGCCGCCATGTTCACCTCTTATGTGGAGGTTCATAGTTTCCGGATTGTTTTTATTAAAAGCATGACAATTGACACAAGTTCCCGGCATCAAGGTATTTTCCACGATTGCTTTTTGTTTGAAAGATGACAAATCGCGCTGATAAATTCCCATTTTGCTGTACACTTCGTAGCCTGGAGCAATCATACGATATACCAATCCGTGGTCGATGGGGTAGGAGCTGATCGTAATATTAAAGGATTGATACTGTTTCCACACTCCTTTCGATTTCAGGCATACCGTCACTTTTATTGCCGAACCTTTATTTTCGTTCAGCAATCGCTTCCATTTCTTTTCAGGGAACTGTATCATTTTATCGTCCTGCACATGCATCGATCCGCTTTTTAGCCCTTTTATTTCCACATCAATCAGTTCAAATTCCTCTTTAACAACCGAAAAATTCAGCGGTGCTATGCTGGCAGGTACAGTAACACCCACATAGTCGGGATACAAAACAGGTAGAGCTGCCATCTTTAGGGGTGAATTTACGCTTTCTTTACATCCTGCAAATACGGCAAGAAAGATGGCGATATAGATTATTTTTAGTTTTATCATATTTTTCATTCTGTCAATAAGAGATGCGACAATGCTAATAAATTATTTTCGGTAATCCAAATAATACCAATAAGTTTGACTAAAACTTTTTTTAATTGTAGGTTCAGCGCCTTTTCCTGAGGCGTTTATATTTATGTAACTCTGAAAATATTGTTGTACCGAAGGCAGCATTGACCAGGGAAGCTGAGTTAAATTTCCTTCGTGAGTCGCCGCCCAAAAATACAGCAGTGCCTCCTGATAATGAGCCGGAATTACCTTATACCCTAAATTTTTTCCCAGAGGGAAATATTGTACAAAATGATTCAAATCCTTTGTGAGCAACGTATAAGCCATCAAGTACTCATAAGCCATTTTATTCTCCGGGCAATGAACAAATAACAATCCAAGCATTTGATCTTTTTCATCCTCGCTCGAAAGAAAATCTTCTGTCAATCTGTATTTTCTCAGTGTTGACCATTCAATGTTTTGCTCTATGAGTTTTTCATCTTTAATACAACGTAGGGTTTCGGTAGCCCACTCATTGTAAAACAATGTATTACGTAATATATTAAGGTATTTGGTGGCCACACCATACTCTTGGTTCAATAAATTAACTTCGGCCATCCTTTTGATGGCACGACTGCTTTTTTTATAATCTGGAATGGCCTCCATCGCCTCAAACGCAAATTGCATGGATGTATTGATCAGACCCAAATGGTAATAAATTTCTCCTGAAATAAAGGGTGATGTAAAATCGCGCTGAAAACCCGGCAACAATCCTTCAGGACCATTTTGAAAATAACGAAACATAGCGTCGCCCATGGTTCCGGTTTTATTCAAGGCCAGATTCAGACATGCCACCGACAATGGCGACACCGGATCCTTTTGATTCGCCATCTTAATAATTTCGTCCCAGTTTTGAATGCGCGCATTGTAATCGTAAGCCATAATTTCCTCCTTGTTTAAATCAGCTGAAAAATGGAGACTGTAGTAACAGAAAACAATGAATAAAACCATTTGAAAAAAAGTCACAAGCAACTTGGCAATTTTTTTTAAACCCGTGGGAGCAAATATCAGTAGAAACGGAATAAGAACCACCGATAACCACACTGCAAGTAAAGGATAAGGTGAAACTACCGGATAGCGATAGTAACTAATTCCCCACCAAAGTCGTGAAAGCGGATAATGAAGGTATGACTTTGCGAAAACAGGCGTCAGAAAGAGAAGCAACAGGCTTCCGGCAAGCAAAAATCCCCACTGCCATAACGAAAATTGCTTGAAGTACTTCCATTCGAACAAAACACAAAAAACAGCAAACACCCAAAACACACCTCCAGCAAACCAATAAAGGACCGGAAGCAAGAGCAGGGAAACAATGACCCGAAGATCCGGATTTTTTATCAACAGAAAAAACCGAACGGAAAGCAAAATAAGTAAGATAGACACAACTGCCGACAAAAGAAAATTTTCATCGCAAAGCAATGCCCACAACAACATAGAGGGGATAAATGTAAGAGGATAAAAAAGAGAATTGCTGCTTAGTTTGGCCGAAAGCTTGGCCACAAGTTGCTGCAACCCTACCAATAAAAGAGCAATAATAATGGCTCCAGCCCAGGAGAAATAATAAAATTGAGTGAGAAAAGTGCCTATATAGTCGGCCAGCCCCCCCGGACGACTCATTAGCTCGCCGAAGTATTCAGAAGTAAACAGAAACATTTGCAATTGTTCCTGATAATGCAAATGATACTGATAGAATACAACAAAAAAGACATACACTGCTAAACCAAAAAAAACTGTAGAAATTGAATTAACAGATATTTTAAATTTGCTCATGATTATTTCATTAAATACATTCTGACAAAAATGAAGGCTTTACAAAAACATATTCAGTATTTTTATACAAAGGAACAAAAATAAAAAGAAAATCAACAAACAAGAAAAAATTTTATAAATCAATTTGAATTATAAAGGTCTGAATGCAGTATTTTCTCTCGCTTTTAAGGCAATACATTCCATTTCGACCAACCAACCTGTACGACAAATCGGAGCTAAAACAATAATATAAGGTAAACCTTTAAATTTGTCGTTAAACATACTACTTACACATTTATAATCAGCTATGTCGCGCAAATAAACAACAGCCTGCGATACATCCGCAAATCCACAGTCAGCTTCAGCCAGTAATGCTTCCACGTTTTCCCACATACGGTATACTTGCTTTTCAATATCACCGTCATGTACAACCTGCCCTATATTGTCGATACTGGCTGTACCACTGATATAAACTTTTCGCTGATCGCCAAAATCCACCATTACGCCGCGCTCAAAAGTCACTCCATAATCGAGAGTGGCACTCAAATGAGTTTTGGCATAAAGGAATTTGATTTGTGCTCTTTCCAAACCCTTGATAGCAAAAGTGTTCAACAATACTTTTATTCGTGGATCAGCCACACTTCCTTCAATTCCGGTACTTGCTATATAATGCGTCAGTTCATTTAACCCGTTTTTTCTGAAATTTTCTTTTCGGGCATCCACCACGCCCTGGTAATTCAGATCGACGTCGCGCACAAAAAACCAGGTACGCAGGCAGTCATTTTCTATTGAACACCCCCTTTCTCTTAATTGCTGCTCGTAAGTCTCAAGCAATTGGAGTGTTTGGTCATATGAACTTTCTTTTTCCTGAATTTTCGAATTGCAATGATAGACACCAAAATACTGACTATATCCGTTATGTTCATAAAACCTTAACCCATCATTGCCTTGCACAAGGTTTGTTTGTAACTGTATCCACAATGCCAGTTTGGTTCCATCCAAGGGCGGTTGTTTCACCAAACAGATAGAACATTTCAATATTTCAGAAAAAATTGCTTCAACGCTCTCCTGTTGATTGGCTGAATCACTTAAAAAACACTGTGCAGTTACCGGAATCGCATTTTCAAGCAGATCATCCTCAAGCAGCATTTTCAGAGCTATTGACATAGAAATCAGCTGTTCATTGAATGTTAACACTCCTTCTGTTATATGCATCATCACCTGAAAATCTTTCACCTCATGCATCGATTCAGGTATAGCTATTTCGGCAGATACATTCAGGTCTATGTAATTCCTTAAAAAATAATTCATATCATCTATTTAACGAATAAAAAGAAGGCGGGTATAAAACCCGTCTTCTTTCTAAAATTCACTTCAACTGTTTAGTAATTAAATATTCTCTTGTCGTCAACAATATTCTCAAATATCCATTTTCACAAATATTGTTTTGAAGAGGAAAGAAAAAATTCTTTTAAAAACTAAAACCTTCACGTTTAAACATCCAAAACCAACCTTCATAATTATTTGACTCGGTGGCATACATTAAAACCATTTCATTGTCATTCAACTTAATGATATTAAATACGTTTACAACCTTCTTTTCATCATTTTGACTGATGCCGTGAAGAATTGTAGTATTTAGTAGGGTTAGCTGACCGATACATTGGCTGAATTTTTTTACACTCATATCAAAACTAAACAAACCATTTGTAGTTACTCCGTTTTGAGTGCGGCTAAATTTAAGCCCATTTAATGTAAAAGTCATTTTGCCGTTGATATCGATGCCATCGTCTGCGGCATCGGCTGCACTTCGACCCCACCATCCGGGATAAGTATCGCCATTTCCGCCATTACCCCAAATACGTGGTCCAATAGTAGTATTGTCGGTAGCCCAAACCCATGTTTTAACTCCCGATCCACAGAAATAACCATATTGTGGTTCTACAGGATAGGTAATCTCATCAACAGTTACTTTGAATTCCTTAGTATAGACAGTTCCATCTGCAGCCATAGCCGAAAGTTTGATTGGATTTTCACCGGTAACAAATAAAATCATTTCTTTTTCGCTCCCGATATATGTCTTTACTCCATCAGTCCATTGGCAATTCACCGGACTTGTACAGCTCACTTTTACCTTATTCGTCTTTTTCGATCCGTTCATTACAGGTGTCACAATGGCTTGAATCTGATCGGCCGAAGTAATTACAGTTCCCATATCTACTGGATTTACAACCGGTTCGCAGGCCATAAAAAGTAATACAAGAATAAAGGTAGATGTATAATAAAATATTTTATTCATAATCTCTTTTTTTTATTTTTTAAAATTTATTTCCAACCTGTATAAGTAGCATCAGCAGCACCCCAGCCTGCATTTTGTACCAATGCGCCATTGGCCAATGCAATTTGATTCTCTGGAATAGGGAAGAAACCTCTTGTAGCTTTATAACGAGCTACATAACCAGCACCCTGATTTGTATTTTTATTAGCAATGCCTTGATAATAAACATTTTGACCAACCTGATTGCCCAATACTGTTTCAGCAATTCTCCAACGACGAATGTCGTTCCAGCGGATACCTTCGCAGGCAAGCTCCCAACGACGTTCGTTTTGTAAAGCCTGTAAACTATATGCAACTGCAGGTAAACCTACACGTGCACGAACCCTGTTCATTCCCGTTGCATCAGCTTTTAATTCAGATTGCATCAACAAAACATCAGCAAAACGAATCATAACCAAATCGTGAATGTTCGACAACTGAAAGTTGACCGAAGTATAGCCATACATATCTTGTTCGAAGGTTTCCCAAACGCCTGAACCGTCTGCTTTTTTGGATGAAATAGGCGCCGTTTTTTTGGCATAAAAGTCTGTTTCCTGTACATAATCTACCCAAGAAGCAGCACCTTTTGTGTATTGAGGTAATTCAGTAGGTATTTCGCAAATAGTAGCCTTACGACGCATATCGTTAGGTTCGGCTGCTGCCCAATCCTGCCACAATGCCGGATTCACTGGTCCACAACCCCAACCTTGTCCGAATGGGAATGTTTTAGCCAAATCCTGTCCACCACGAACACCCATATACAAAGCATAACCATTAGAATAACCAATTGTAGTGCTCCATGAAGCAAATTTAGAGAATTTTACGGCAAACATTGATTCCGGGTTAACGGCATTATCGTCTTCAACCCATTTCAAACCTAATCCTTTGGTGAATGCATAATCTTCTTTAGTCACTCTGTTGCTGTATGCCCAAAGGTTACGGAAATCAGGAACAAGTGAATAACCTGAGTTATTTACGCAATCGTCAATCTTTTCGGTTACTACAGATTTAGCTAAACTGCTTCCATCAGGAAGTGTAACTGCATCTTTCTGGTAAAAACCTGTATAAAACAAGAACGAGCGTCCCAACAAAGCTTCGGCTGCCCAATTATCGGCATGGCCTGCTGCAACAAACGTATTTGCTTTTTTATCGGGCATCAATTCAATCGCCTTCAACAAGTCATCGCAAATCTGTCCCCAGGTTTGTTCGGGAGTTGCTTGTTCAGGATTATTCGAAGCCGAAGTGATCACCAATGGTATATTTTCGAACTCAGAAGCCAGTTCATAGTAATACAAAGCGCGCATAAAATACGCTTCGCCTATCATTTGGTTTTTCTGATCATCGCTTGTATATCCTGTACAATTTCCTAAAGTCTCAATGGCTGTATTAGCCCTGAAAATACCGGCATACCGGTCTTTCCAAAATTGTTCGCATTCGTTGGTACCGGCTACCATCAACAAATCTTTGGACTGGAACGATCTGTCGTTCACTCCACCACCGCCTAAACGGTCATCCGAAGCAAGTTCGGCAATAAAACCGAAGGAAGATCCCGGGTTGGCATGCACAATGCTTAAATTGTTGTAAATGCCGGCAATTACCTGTTCGGCATCCGTCACTGTAGCCGGATAATTTGAGGTGTTTTTGTGCGTAAGGTCATCTGTATCGAGAAAACTTTCACAACCTGTAAAAAGTACGGTTGCCGCAGCTACTGCAAAATATATTATTTTTTTCATATACGTCTTCATTTAAAATTTGAGATTTACACCAACTAAAAGTGTTCTTGGACTTGGATAGAAACCAAGGTCAATTCCTTTTGCCCAAGTATCTGTAGTACTACCATCGGTACCTACCGGCGAGTAACCCACTTCTGGATCCATTCCTGTATAATTGGTAAATGTAAACAGGTTTTGTGCGGCAAAATAGATACGTGCTTGTGACATTGGTAGACTCTTAAAGAGTTTCTTAAAGTCATAACCTACAGAAAGGTTCTGAATTTTTACAAAATCAGCATCTTCGATATAAAGGTCGGAGATATTCATGTAGTTAGGATTTGTTCCGGCGGTCAAACGTGGAAATTTGTTCGATGTTCCTTCACCATACCAACGCTGATACACTTCGGTAGTATAGTTTTCGTGACGACCGTCGCCAAACTTACGATACGATTTAGCAATTTGGTGGCCTAAAGCTCCATTGAATGAGATATTAAAATCAAATCCTTTATATCCCAAGTTAATGCTTCCACCCACGGTGTAATCAGGGTTTGGATCACCAATCATACCTTTATCATCTTCGTCAATTACACCATTATGATCAACGTCGGTGAATTTCACATCTCCGGGTTGTACATTGGCCTGTAAAATACCATTTCCGGCAGCTTTCCATGCAGCAATATCAGCCTCAGTCTGAAAAATCCCCGATGTTTGATAGCCATAGAAATAACCGATTGGCATACCTACTTCGGCACGATACATTTCTGTAGTTCCCTGGCTCAACACGTTGGACGAACCATGGATAATCCCTTCGGCATTGTCAATACGTGTAACTTCGTTGTGATTATATGAAAGGTTAGCGTTCACACTATAAGTAAAGTCTTTACCGATACGGTCATTCCAACCAAGTGCAATTTCGAAACCTTTGTTGTCAATATCACCGCCGTTTACCCAAGGAGCTCCTGTACCAACAGTGGCTAAAGCAGGCGCTACAAGCAACCAGTCTTTTGTGAACTTATCGTACACATCGAATGCGACACTTAAACGTGAATTAAACAAACGGGCATCAAGTCCGATATTCTTCTGTATTGAAGTTTCCCATTTCACATCCGGATTTGGCTGGATATAAGCATAACCACCTGTGGTTTGCGAATCTTTGGCGTTTCCAAACGAATATGCGGCTTTGTCATCAAACGAAACCCCTGCAACATACTGGAAAGGAGAAATAGATTGATTTCCATTGGTACCCCAACTTGCACGAATTTTCAAAAAATCAAGCCAACTTTTTGTTGACTCCATAAAACTTTCGTTAGAAGCTACCCAACCAACAGATACTGATGGGAAATAACCCCAACGATTGCCACTTGCGAAATTGGAAGAACCATCAGCACGAGCCACAATTGAAGCCATATAGGTTTCATTATAGTCGTAGTTTACACGTCCGAAGAATGAAGCCAATGCTCCTTCGCCCCATGGTGAACCACTTACCGAAGTAACCCCGGATTCGATACCTTGCGAATTATCAATATAGGCATGTAAAAAATCGTTGAACAAGAGGTGCCCATTGGTTGCACTTACGCTCTCGCCCATTCCCCATTTTTCGATGGATTGACCAACCAAAGCATCGAAATGCTGATTGCCCAACGCAAATTTATAATTCAGGGTGTTTTCAAAAGTGTATTGCCAACCAGAACTTGCACTTTGCTGTGTTGAAGACACTGTTCTTTGATCGGAAATGGAAAGTTTATAATCCTGTTGATACTGACGATATGAACTTGCACTCATTTTGTAACCAAACTGAGATTTGAAAATCAAATTCTTGATAGGTTGAATTTGAAGGTTCATCGAAGCATCTAAATTGTAATTTTTCGAAAGATTTTGTCCGCGGTTGTAAACCATTCCTGCAATCGGATTTGACATCATGCTTTCATAACCAGTCAGGGATTTATCGATATTAACAAAGTATTCTCCATCTTCACCATATAAAGGCATGATAGGCATTGCTCTCAACATGCTTGAAATATCGTTCCAGTATTGATTACCGATACCAATACCTTGTTTAGTTGAATAGGCATAACTTAATGTTTCGCCAAACTTAATGATATCAAAATTTTTGTTTTTCCAAAGGACATGGTCCGAATTCAACCGAGCAGTGGTTCTGCTGTAGTCCGATTGTACCGGTTTTCCAATGATCCCTTCCTGAGAGGTATGAGAAAGTCCCATAGAGAATTTGGAAATATCATTACCTCCAACAATGTTGATGGCATGATTCTGAGTTGGTGCATCTTCATTAAGTGCTTCTTCCAACCAGTTCGTTCCGTAACTTCCATTCAAAGCAGCATCATAATTTGAGCCTAAAACCCCTTGCCAATCGGTAAGTGGTAACCCTTCATTGAAGTTTACTTCGTCCTGAATGGCCATGTATTGTTTTGCGTTCAGCAAAGATGGCATTTTGTATACGTTTTGTATGCCTACATATCCATCATAGCTAACCTGAAGTTTGCCGGCTTTACCTTGTTTGGTAGTAACGAGGATTACGCCGTTCGCGGCTCTGGCGCCATAAATTGCTGCCGAAGCAGCATCTTTCAATACGTCAATTGATTCGATATCGGCAGTATTAAGATTTTGGAGATTGCCACCTGCAACTCCATCAATAACATAAAGGGGAGCTGAGTTACCAAGAGTACCGATACCACGAATATTTACTTTAAAACCTTCGCCGGGTTGACCTGAGCTTTGAGTAATACTCACACCCGGAGTTTGACTTTGTAATGCAGTAAATGCACTTGTTGTACTCAGTTTTTGAAGATTGTCTCCACTCACCTGAACTGTAGCACCAGTAACAAGTTTCTTTTTCATAGTTCCGTAACCTACCGCCACAACTTCACCCAACATCTGAGCGTCGGATTGCAGCTTTACATTAAGGACACTGCTTTTAACTGAAATTTCTTGTTTTTCCATACCAATGTATGAGAAAACAAGTGTAGCACCTTGCGAAACTTTAATGGTATATCTACCATCAAGATCCGTGACTGTCCCCAACGTTGTTCCCTTGACAATTACAGAAACGCCGACTAACGGATTTCCATCATTTGCGTCAGAAACAACCCCCGAAACAGAAAGATTCTGCTGGGCAGAAACTAAGCATACTCCAAACAAGAGTAATACCGATAAGAAAAGTAATTTTCTTTTCATGGAATTAGATTTTATAATTTATGGTTATTTTTTTCGAAATATTAGATTTCGACATTGCAAAAATAGATTAAATTAAAAGAAGATATATCATATTTTTTTATCTTAAGATGGTACTAATTCTACCTTTTTTTGATGAAATAGTCTTATTTATAAATATAAATAATACGTTTTCGTTCATTAGATAAATAAAAAAACTACAAATTACTATACACAAACAAATGTTATTAAATATAATATATTTCAAAAAACCATGAATTTTTCTCATCTGCCAACTCCTAAGATACAGTTTTAAAGCAAATTGCAAAAAATGTATTTATTTTGTCGAAAATTATTTTTTAAACTCGAAATAATCATTTTTCTATAATTCATAGCGATTGGACCTGAGGAGTCTTGGTTTTCGAAATTACAGCTGTGAACCGATATAAAAAAAGAGCTTTATAGTTGCTGAGCCATAAGCTGACGTTTGGGAAATATTTGATGATTCAACTAGCATTAGGTTTTTAACTATCAAAATACTTATTTTTATAAACTCATGTGAATCCATCAATTATTTACAAAAAAAACAGCCGAAAGTTTTATTTTCCGGCTGGTTACTGAATGTGCGTTGAATAATGGTTATTTGTATTTACAAATCCTTAATATTTAATGGATTATAGGATATTCCCTTGTCGTAAACATCCACCTCTTCTTTCTTCTTCACCCATTTTACAAGTACGTTGGTAACTGGCAATGCCAGTATTTCATAGCCGGTTTTCATTGCCGTTTGGGTAAGAATCAGCGTTATCAGATCAGCTGTGGGGATAATTCCCGAAAATGCGAGCGTAAAGAAAACAATGGAATCGGCACCTTCGCCCACCAAAGTAGAAACAACAGCCCGAATAGAAAATCCGCGTCCCCTTTGCAAAATTTTCATTCTGCTCATTACAAACGCATTGAGAAACGAACCAAACAGAAAAGCAACAAAACTGGCGGCTACTATACGTTCGGTATTGCCGAGTACCAGAGCAAATGCATCTTGATGCGAGAAATTTACCGATCCCGGAACAATGATGCTTAACCTGAAAATTACTATGGCCAGAAAATTCATCAAAAAACCATTCCAGATGATAAGCCGCACTTTCCGATAGCCCCATACTTCGGCAATCAGGTCGTTAATAATATAAGAAATAGGAAAAATGAGCAATCCGGCCGTAGCTTCGATGGGACCGATCTGAATTAATTTTTGCTCTACAATGTTGGAAACGATGAGGCATACCGTGAACAGCATCCCCAGCACCATAAAGGTGACTGACACTTGTTTTTTCATTTACTCTTGTTTTTTACGTGGTATTCAAGCACACGTTTTTGCAGTTTGTCCGCAAAAAGCGACTGCAAAGATATACAAATGTGTTCAAAAACGCAAGATCTGAAAAACTGTAACAATTTTTAATCCGATACTTTGAAATTCAATAAACAAAATACGCAAAAAGAATGTTGTCTTAATGTACTATGAATGAGTAGTTATATAACCCTACTGATTATTTTTGTTCTCAAGTTTTCTAATTAATACGTTTTCAAATCTTCTTAACAAATACCTGATTTACCATTCCGTAAAAACTAACTTTTATCTCCAAATCGTCCCATTCATTGTATATACATCATATTTTGTATTTTTGTAAAAAATACTTCTCATTTTCTGATTATAAAATCTATGACACTAAAAAAAATACTATTCGTTATAACTATCTCTTTTTCACAGTTATTGTTTTCTCAAAATCATATTAACGACAGCATAGGACTTGCAGAATTAGTTGTTACAGGCTCCAAAACAGAGATTTCGCGCCTACTTGTTCCTCTTTCGGTATCGCAGGCCACGAGCAGAGATATCGAAAATAGCGGACAAATAAATATACTTCCGGCACTGAACAGCTTTGTCCCCGGTTTTTTTGTTACCGAACGCAGTTTACTTGGTTTTGGTGTTGGAACGGGAGGTTCGGGGAGTATCACCCTGCGCGGCATTAGTTCGGCGCCCAATTCAAGCGTATTGGTACTTATCGATGGGCATCCTCAATATCAGGGCATTTTCGGGCATCCACTCCCCGATGCTTATGTGGCATCTGACATAGAAAAAGTAGAAGTCATACGTGGTCCGGCTTCCATTTTATACGGATCGAATGCCATGAGTGGCGTACTGAACCTGATCAGCAAAAAGCAAAACGAAGAGGGAATAAAACTAAATATCGGCGCCTCTTATGGCTCGTACAATACGCAGAAATATCATGGTACTGTTGGTTATAAAAAAGACAAGTGGAACATATATGCATCTGCCAATCATGACCGTAGCGATGGAATACGCGAAAATACAGATTTCCGTATTTCCAACGGATACCTCAAGACAGGCTACGAAATCAGCGAGCATTTCAGTTTACTCGCCGACTTTAGCATGGCCAAATACGATGCGAACGACAACGGTACAATTTACGCACCGACACCATTCAACATCGACATTACACGAGGAAAAGCGGCAATTTCGGTGGATAATAAATTTGGAAATACCGATGGCTCATTTAAAATTTATCACAATTTTGGCGAACACATTCTCTCCGATGGCTTTCGATCTACCGACCGCAACAGCGGCATTATGCTTTATGAAACTTTTCGTTTGTGGAATGGCAACAGCCTGACCGTGGGTAGCGACCTGAAACAATATGGAGGTAAAGCCAACCGTGGAATGGCTGCGAACCAACTTAAAACAGTCAACGAAATGGCTATTTATGCCTATACCCGCCAGCAGTTATCCAGTAAAATGTGGCTAAATGCAGGCTTGCGATTAGAGAATAATTCGGTGTATGGGAATGAACTTATTCCAATGCTTGGAGTTTCGTACATACAAAGCGAACGTACTTCGTTCAAAGCTTCGGCATCGAAAGGCTTCCGAAATCCAACTGTTATGGAGTTGTATCTTTACGCCGCCAACCCCGATTTACTCCCTGAACGCATAATGAATTACGAAATAAGCTGGTTGCAAAGTCTGCTCAAAAACAAAATTCAAATTGAATTGACTTCGTTTTGGATCAAAGGAGAAAATATGATTCAGATTGTTCCGCCTCTTCTATCCATGCGTCAGAATGCCGGCACATTCAACAACAAAGGAATTGAGTTCTCAGCTAAATTTCATATTACCAAAAATTTGATGCTACAGGGAAACTACAGCTTTGTGGATACCGAAACACCAGTATTGGCTGCGCCGAGACATCAAGGCAACCTAAGTGTAAATTATGGCTACAAAATCTGGAACTTCAATCTTTCGGCACAGCAGATCAATGGCCTTTACACACGCATCAACCCAACCACTGAGCGTGCCAACTACACACTTGTGAATACTCGCGTGGCCGCTCACCCTATCTCTTGGCTGAATGTGTTTGTCATAGTCAACAACTTACTCGATCAGCAATATGAAATCAACTATGGTTATCCAATGCCTGGGACATATTTCAGCGCGGGATTTAATGTAAGATATTGATTTGTTTATTTGAATTGACTTATCACCCAAAACAAAAGCGACCCTGCTCCCGCAGAATCGCTTTTCATCGAAATCAATAAAAAACACAAATTATGATTTTACTTAATAATTAATTCGTATGGCAAACGAGCCTGAATACCGTTAATTTTTTCAATATTCTTTATTTCACGGAAAAGTTTATATTGTTCGCCTAACTGCGCCTTGATAAAACGAGTCTCCATATCTTCGCCGAAACTTTTCATCAATTTTGTTGCAAAGTCCTCTTTAACAGGATATTCCTTTACGTTATAGCTTGTCAGTTTCGCTTTGTCGACAGCAATTTGAATGGCTTCGTCAATACCGCCGATTTTATCAACCAACCCGATTTTAAGTGCATCTTCGCCCGTCCACACACGTCCTTCGGCAATGGCTTTAATTTGATCCGGAGTCTTTTTTCGTCCGTCGGCACATCGTTTTACAAACAATTCATAACCACGGTTCACGTAATTTTGCATCAAATCACGTTCTTCGGGACGGAACGGACGGTTGACTGAAATAGCATCACTCAATTTATTTGTTTTCACGCCATCGTACGTCAATCCGATTTTATTATTCAACCCTGCTATATTAGGAATCAATCCAAAAATACCAATAGAACCCGTAATTGTATTCGGTTGAGCCAAAATAACATCGGCCATACACGAAATGTAATATCCTCCCGAAGCTGCATAATCGCCCATCGACACGATAAGTGGTTTTTTAGCTTTCAACTTACTGAGCGCACGCCAGATCTGTTCTGAACCATAAGCGCTCCCGCCCGGCGAACTTACCCTGAAAACAACTGATTTTACAGCATCATCCTTGGCTACATCATTAATGGTCTCCACCAGTTTATCTGAAATAATTCCTTCGTTATTGCCTCCATCAATGGCACCTACAGCATAAATAACGGCCACTTTACTCTTTTCAAACTTCTTATTGGCTGTAAAATTATTCATCGCTGTATGTTTTACCAATTTATAATCAGCAGAATAAGAAGTTAAAATACTATCAACTTCGTCAGCAAAAACCAGCGAATCAACAAGTGCATATTGTTTTGATTTTTCGGTAGGCTGAAACATCATCATCTGATCTGCATACGCGTTCAGCGAATCAACAGATATCTTGCGCGAGTCCGAAATCTGATTCAACATTGTTTTCCAAATCGAAGTCATGTAAACAGTTACCTGTTCGCGGTTGGCATCGCTCATTTTGGTAGTAATGTAAGGCTCGACGGCCGACTTAAAAGTGCCGACTTTCACCACTTGCATTTCCACCCCTATTTTGTCGAGTGTATTTTTATAAAAAACCAAATCGGCAGCAAGTCCTTTTAATTCGAGCATTCCCTGGGGGTTGATCAAAATTTTATCGGCCACAGTCGCCAGATAATAATTACTTTGCATATAATTATCGGCATAGGCAACAATAAATTTACCTGTTTTCTTAAAATCAACCAATGCGTCACGTATTTCTTTTATCGATGCAAAACCGCCATACAGCGTTCCTCCTTTCAGGTATATCCCCTTAATATCCTCGTTGTTTTTGGCTTTTTCAATGTTTGCCAACACATCATCAAGTCCGATCATCTTTTGTTCTGCTTGTCCGAAAGCTTCAGCCAAAGCGGCCGAAAAAGGATCGTCTTCAGATCGATCGACCAGCGAACCATCGAGATCGAGCTGATATACCGAGTTTGGTTTTATTTCCGTTACCTTTTCAGATGATCCTGCTATCGCTCCGATAATTCCGAAAAACAACAGGAGTCCTAACAAAGAAGTTACAATTACACCTACAATGGTAGCGAGCGTGAATTTTAAAAACTGCTTCATAAAATTTTTATTTTGATGATTATTAATTTAAATACCGAAACTGATGACAAAGAAAAACAATTATTTTTGAATAACAAAATATATTTATTGTTTTTCGATAATTAAATAGAAAAAATATCCAATAACTGAATTGGCATAGCATATAAAAAAATCAATTTCGTATTTATATCTAACTTAAATCACACTATTCAAATTGTAATCGCATTAAATAAAGCTTTGTATTTGTTGTAAAATAGTGCTTTTGTCGATACCTCCGGCTTTGCGCCATACTACCTGTCCATTTTTAAAAATCATAAAAGTGGGCACTGCCTGAATTTGATATTGAGCGGCTAAAGCCTGATTTTTATCTACATCAATTTTCAATATTCTTGCTTTGCCCTGAAGCTCCTTTCCTATTGATTCAACAATGGGGCTCATGGCTTTACAAGGCGCGCACCATGTGGCATAAAAATCGACTAACACTGGTTTTTCTCCATTTATAATTTGCTGAAATGTTTCCATAAATTCTTTTTTAATTGGGGGGTGATTAAATATAGTTGTCAAGCCGAACAACAATTGTCTGGCAATATTAAAAAGTCGGAGCACAATTCAATTGAACTCCGACTCAAATCTAAATCAAATTGATCATAACTATTCATTTCTGATTAGCTGATTTCAATCATTCTTGAAGGTTTTGGCTTGGCCTCTTCTTTTTTAGGAATCGAAACCACCAAAATTCCATTCTCGTAATTTGCCGAAATACGTTCTCCATCAGCAATTAAAGGCAAGGTAAAAGAACGACTGAACGACTGATAACTGAACTCACGTTTAGTAAACACCTCATCCTCTTTGGTTTCTTTTTCTAGCTTTTTTTCCGAAGAAACTGTCAGGGTGGTATGGTTTAACTCCAATTTGAAATCGTTTTTATCAAATCCAGGAGCAGCCACTTCTACTGTGAATGTGTCCGGATTTTCTTTTATATTTACCGATGGTAATGTTGTATTGGTGTTCGAAAAGTTACGATTGGACCAGTCGAACATCTCTCCATCAAAAAAACGATCAAATAATGATGGCAATTGATTTTGGTTTTTTACAAATAACATAGTTTTGTCCTCCTATAAATTTTTAGTTATACATTAATATTTAAAATCATATATTCTCTCTTTAGCAAACTCAATACCAATGCCAAATTGCTGTCATTTTGACCTTAAACACCTGATTATGTGTGACATTTTTTCACTCCCTTTCAATATTAATTTTTACTTATTTCAGAAAATCAGCAAGATAATATTTATTTATCGTTTTCAAGAAAACAGAAAAATTGTCATACATTGGACACAAATCAACTGTTTATTACCATACAAAATGAATTTATTCTCCATTTTAAGATGATATATCCAAATATTTATTACATTTGCCATCCTTTTAATACAAATTTGCCATCCTTTTAATACAAAACAAGTTGAATATGAATAAAAAGTTATTTTCATTAGTCCTTTTCACTGTTATTTTTCTGAACACATTTCAGAATACCTATGCCATTAGGGCAATTAAAACCCCCATAACAGTCACTCAACCCGATGGATCTACCCTTACTATTCTACTCCACGGTGATGAGTTTCGCAATTCCAGAACAACAATAGATGGCTATTTGCTAAAGAAAAACTCAAAAGGATATCTTACTTATGTAAATACCGATCCTCAGGCTGCAAGTGCCGAAACCAACATGATTGCCCGCGATATTACAAAGCGTACAGCCAATGATCTCAATTTTTTAAAAACAATTTCGAAGGCCAATACATTGTCAATATCAAACGCTGCTCCAAGAAAAGCAAAAGCATTTGATACCTCTTTCCGCAGAAATAAAATACAGAAGGCTTTTCCGCTTATCGGCTCCCCAAAATCATTGGTTATTCTTGTTAATTTCTCCGACAAAAGCTTTGTCACTTCTACACCTCAACCATCATTCAATAACCTGTTGAATCAGACTGGTTACAACGCCAATGGAGGTACCGGATCAGCCCGTGACTATTTTATGGCAAGTTCGTATGGCAAATTTGCACCTAACTTTGATGTAGTTGGGCCTTACAATCTGCCAAAATCTATAGCCAGTTATGGAGCCAATGATGAAGACGGATATGATATAGATCCTGCAGCTATGGTAGTAGATGCCTGCGCTGCTGCAAATGCTGCAGGACTTGACTTTAGTCAATATGATTCGGATAACGATGGTGTGCTCGACAATGTATTTGTTTGTTACGCAGGCTATAACGAAGCTGAAGGAGGACCTGAAAACACGGTTTGGCCACAGAGCTGGGTTGTATATACAAGCGAAGAAAATCCAGATCCAGATTACCACAATTACGATGGAACAAAAGCATCGGTAACCTTTGATGGAAAACGCCTCTATGATTTTGCTTGTACCTCCGAGTTAAGTGGCTCTACTGGAAGTACTATGTGTGGCATTGGTACTTTTTGTCACGAATTTGGTCACGTGATTGGCATGCCTGATTACTATAATACTGATGATTCAAATAAAAACACATTGAACGAATGGAGCATTATGGATTATGGTGGATATTCTAATGAAGGAAGAACACCACCGTTGTATTCCACTTATGACAGATTCTATTTGGGTTGGTTAACTCCTCAGGAAATGAATTCACCAATCGACCTCACCCTGCTTCCTATATATCAGGGAACAACAGAACCTTCAAATACAAATCAACAAGCTTATTTGCTTTCAGCTACTACGCATGATTTGAATGGAGCAAATCCAACTCCTTCTGAATTTTTTATGCTCGAATACCGCAAAAAAACAGGCTGGGATGCATTTTTACCCGGCGAAGGAATGCTGATCTGGCACATCGACTACAATCAAAGCGCCTGGGACAGCAACGGACCCAATAATTACACAGGGACATCACAAACTGCAACAGACCACATGCGCGTGTATTTACAGCCACTGAGCGGCTCTAGCACCACCCCGGGAGCAGCATTTACCTCGGGCTCATTTACGCCTACCACATGGTCAGGAACAGACATTAATCGGGCTATCACAGCTATCACAAAAACAACCGACAATGTTAGCTTTAAACTTATGCAACCAATCACTCAACTATCAGCTAATCTGACTGATTTTGCCACTATTCTTGGTACTCCATCCGTAGCACAAAGCTTTACTGTAAGCGGAAAATTACTTACAAGTAGTATAATGCTCTCTTTTGATGATCAGAGCAGTTTTGAAATGAAACTTTCGTCGGAAAGTACATGGAGCAAAACACTTACTATAGCTCAAACTGCTGGTAGCATCAATCCAACAACAATAAATATTCGCTATAACCCTGCTTCTGCCGGATCGCACAACGCGGTTATAACAATTTCAAGTGTTGGTGCAACAAGCAAAACCATCAATGTTAGCGGTAGCGCATCGATTCCTTTCGATCCAAATGCGATAGCAGTTTTTCCTGGCTCAATTGACAATTTACTTCAGTTCCCTGCCACTACTGTCAGCAAAAAAAGAACTAAAGTTTTAAACATCAAAACGACCGACATTTTAAGCGCTCTATCAGTAAATATTACCGGAACAAATGCTGCTATGTTCGCTGTTTCTACTGCTGCAATTACAAGTAGTGCTGCAAATGCTGCCAATGGAACAAATATAAATGTAACTTACACGCCTGCTTCGACAGGAAGTCACACAGCAACGCTTACAATATCGGGCGGAGGACTCAATCCGGCAAAAGTAATCACCTTAAACGGAGAAGGAAAATAGCCCTGTCATTGTAGATGCTTCTTAAAACGCATTTGGAAATTAATATTTTCAAATGCGTTTTTTTTAATTTTCGCATTCAAGAGAAAATATATAAACTTACATTACAGAAAAATCGAAAACAAAACTCACAAACAAAACAACAAAGTACTGAACTACAATACATTGAAAAATAAGTAAAGATGATCATTATATATTAACTCATTGAAATTGAGAAATGAACAATGAAAAATGATAATTGTTTTATAACTTTGCAGCCCTAAATCTAAAACATTGCTTTTTCAAGGAGTTAAATTTATCGGTTGACTCAAAAAACAACTTCTGTTTATTCTGAATTTTTTAAATTGTAAATCGTAAAGATGGATTTTAAATACGACGTAATTGTCATTGGCGCCGGACATGCCGGAAACGAAGCTGCATGCGCAGCTGCTAACATGGGTTCAAAAACATTGCTGATCACCATGGATATGAACAAAATTGGGCAAATGAGCTGCAACCCTGCTGTGGGTGGTATTGCTAAAGGACAGATCGTGCGCGAAATTGATGCTCTTGGAGGTCAAATGGGCATCATTACCGACCGCTCAGCCATACAATTCAGAATGCTAAATCGCTCAAAAGGTCCTGCCATGTGGAGCCCTCGTTCACAGAGCGATCGGCAACAATTTATTCAGGAATGGATAAAAACGATCTCAGGCACAAAAAATCTTTATGTTTGGCAGGACACTGTCACAGAACTACTCATTGAAAATGGAGAAATAATTGGAGTTAAAACAGCGCTTGGCGTCGAAATGCAAGCAAAGTCCGTCATACTTACTGCAGGTACTTTTTTAGGTGGTCTCATGCATTTTGGTAAAAGCCAACTCTCAGGAGGACGAATTTCGGAACCCGCTTCATTCGGAATTACCGAACAATTAAAATCGATAGGATTTACGACCGACCGAATGAAAACCGGTACACCCTGTAGAATCGATGGACGCACCATTGACTTCACTAAAATGCAAGAACAGGTCGGAGATGATGATTTTCATAAATTTTCTTTCCTGGAAGAAGTAAACCGTGAGTTAACCCAACGCAGTTGTTGGATCACCAATACAAGTGAAAAAACACACGAAGAATTACGAAAAGGATTGATTGATTCGCCTCTTTATAATGGACAAATACAAAGTATTGGACCACGATATTGCCCCAGCATCGAGACAAAAATTATAACTTTTGCTGATAAAACATCTCATCAACTTTTTCTCGAGCCAGAAGGTGTAAACTCAAACGAATATTATTTAAATGGATTTTCGTCTTCACTGCCATTAAAGGTGCAAATCGATGCCATACACACGATCACAGGCTTAGAAAATGCACAGCTTTTTCGCCCGGGATACGCAATTGAATATGATTTTTTTGACCCGACACAATTAAAGCACACGCTCGAAACAAAGAAAATAAAAAATCTTTTCTTTGCCGGTCAAATCAATGGAACCACAGGATATGAGGAAGCAGCTGGACAGGGTCTCGTTGCTGGTATAAATGCACACATTAATTGTCACGGTGGAAAAGAATTTACACTGGCTCGTAATGAAGCTTACATTGGCGTCCTTATCGACGACTTAGTTACAAAAGGAGTTGATGAACCTTATCGCATGTTTACATCCCGTGCCGAATACCGATTAATTCTTAGACAAGACGATGCCGATATGCGTCTGACCGAACGATCCTACGAAATGGGTTTGGCTACTTCAGATCGCTTTAATCAGCTCCAAAACAAGAAAACTGAACAATCTCAACTACGACATTTTTTAGAAAATTACTCGGTTAAACCGAATACGATCAACGATTATTTAAGATCGAAAGATTCATCGGAATTAAAGCATGGATGTAAATTGAGTGATTTAGTGCTTCGCCCACAGCTCGGCATCTCCGATTTAGCCGAAGCAATTCCTGAATTAAAACAAAAAATTGGTTTGATTCAATCACGTAAAGGTGAAATTATAGAAGCCACAGAAGTGCTTTTAAAATATGAGGGATATATTGAAAGGGAAAAATTAATTGCTGAAAAACTCCAGAGACTTGAACATCTTGTTCTGAAAGGAAAGATCGATTACAACTCCATCTTGTCGTTATCAACAGAAGCGAGACAAAAACTCACAAGAATTGATCCTGAAAATATAGGACAGGCAAGCCGAATACCAGGGATTTCACCAAGCGATGTAAACATTTTACTTGTACTATTAGGCAGATAATTTCAGGTTTCACGTGAAACAGCAACGGAGGTACCAAACAGAAAACCTACGTTCCACGTGAAACAAACAAGAATGAATTGCAAAAAATGAAAACACCAGATTCGTTAAAAGAACAAATAAATAGCCTTCCAGATCAGCCAGGAGTATATCAATATTTCAATATAAACGATGAAATAATTTATATAGGTAAAGCGAAAAATCTAAAAAAAAGAGTTAGCTCCTACTTCAACAAAATACACGAACAGGGCAAAACAAATGTACTTGTCAAAAATATTATTGCTCTAAAATATATAGTTGTAGAAACAGAAGAAGATGCCCTTTTATTAGAAAACAATCTAATAAAGGAATATCAACCCAGATATAACGTTTTACTGAAAGATGGTAAAACATACCCAAGTATTTGCATAACAAATGAGCCTTTTCCACGCGTTTTTAAAACAAGAAACATAATAAAAAACGGCTCACAATACTTCGGGCCATTCAGCTCTAATTACACGATCAATTCTCTTTTAGAAATTATACATGATCTCTACCCTATTCGCACATGCCGACTTCCACTCATTGAAGAAAGCATTAAAAATGGTAAATTTAAAGTATGCCTTCAATACCACATTCATAAATGTAAAGGCCCCTGCGAAGCTAAAGAATCAATCGATGAATATAGAAAACACATTCAACATGTGAAACAAATCATCGAAGGAGATGCCAACGAAATTAGCAAATTACTTTTGAAGCAAATGCAGCAATTGTCGGCAGAATATAGATTTGAAGAAGCTCATGAGCTGAAACTAAAATATGATTTGATTGAAAACTATAAATCAAAATCTATAATTGCCAATTCAATTGTTGAAAACACAGATATCTTTGCCTATGATGAAAATGATAATTCTGCCTATATCAACATTTTACGAATATCGAAAGGTTGCATTATTCAGGGATACACAATAGAGTACAAAAAGCGAATTGATGAACAAAAAGAAGAAATTCTTGCAATGGCAGTGATAGAACTTCGGGAACGTTTGAAAAGCGGTTCAAAGGAGATCGTTTTACCCTTTAAAATAGATTTCAATCTGAAAGGCATAAGTATAGTCATCCCCTTAAGAGGAGACAAGAAGAAACTACTGGATTTGGCGATGCAAAACGTCCGACAATATAAACTTGACAAGCTAAAACAGGCAGAAAAACTAAACCCTGATCAAAGAGCAATTCAATTACTGGATGCCATAAAAGAAAAATTGGCCTTACCAAAACTTCCAATGCATATTGAATGTTTTGACAACTCCAATATCTCTGGAAGTAATGCCGTTGCTGCTTGTGTCGTGTATATTAAAGGAAAACCAGCTAAAAAAGAATATCGAAAATATAACATTAAAACAGTACAAGGACCTGATGATTATGCTTCTATGAAAGAAGTTGTCAGAAGAAGATACACACGAGCTATAAATGAAAATTTAACACTTCCAGATTTAATCATTGCAGATGGTGGAATTGGACAAATGGAAGTTATTCGTCAGGTAATAGAAGACGAACTTCAACTACAAATTCCAATAGCAGGTCTTGCAAAAGATGGGAAACATAGAACCCACGAAGTCCTCGTTGGCTTTCCACCTCAAACCGTAGGTCTAAAACCAACCGAGCAACTCTTTAAATTCTTTGCCGGGATGCAAGATGAAGTTCATCGATTTGCTATAACTTTCCATCGCGATAAACGAAGCAAGACCCAAGTGGCATCAGAGTTAGACAACATCCCGGGAATAGGAGAAAAAACCAAAAATGAGCTCATTAAGCATTTTAAGAGCGTAAAAAGAATTAGAAGCGCTGAAATTTCTGAGTTGTCAGAAAAAGTTGGAAATAACAGAGCATCAAATATTTATAACTATTTTAATTCAAATTCAACACCCTGAGAATTGAGTATTTTATTTTATCTGTATCTTTGCTCACAAATATAACCTTCTGAGGGCAGGAATTTAACCACAATAACAGACTAAATTACAAAAAATGTTAACTATTCGTTCTATAAATAATATTCATGAAACAGCACGTCAATTTATTTCGCAAATTGGCGAAAGAAAAGTTTTTGCCGTAAACGGAAAAATGGGTGCTGGCAAAACAACATTCATAAAAGCTATATGTGAAGAAATGGGAGTTAAGGAAATTGTAAACTCTCCAACTTTTTCAATAGTTAACGAATATGAAGCTGAAGGCGGTCGAATCATTTATCACTTCGATTGTTACCGAATCAACAAAATTGAAGAAGCATTGGAAATTGGAATCGAAGAATATTTATACAGCGGAAATTTATGCTTTATTGAGTGGTCGGTAAATATTGCTCCACTCCTACCCGACTCCCTAGCAATGGTTGAAATTATAGAAAAAGAAAATGGAGAAAGAGAAATAACAATTCAATAAAAAAAGATGAAAATAAGAAAGAGAAACCACGTGCTTGAACAAGTGAAAGCAATGCGAAAGCAAAGCCGTGAAGAGGAAATTAAATCACACGGCAAACCAATCAACTACAAAAAAATTATAGCTTCGAAAAAGCTCTATAAACGTAAAAACAATAAGGCAGACACTAGTGAGGGTCTGCCTTATTTATTATAAACAACTTTAATTTTACCAGATACTTACTCTGTTTTCAGGTTTTAAATACATCGGGTCAGATGCTTTGATACCAAACGCATCATACCATGCTTGAATGTGTGGTAAGGCACCATTTACACGCCATTTACCCAAAGAATGTGGATCAGACCTGGTGAGTACCAAAATCTCTTCAGGACGTATGTTTCCGGCCCAAACATTGGAGTATGAAAGGAAGAAACGTTGTTCGGGAGTAAAGCCATCAGCGGCATTCAAAGGAGAATCTTTGGTAGCATTCTTAAAAGCCTGATAAGAAACCTGCAAACCACCATGATCAGCTATGTTTTCTCCAAGTGTGAATTTACCATTACCATGAACACCCGGAGCTACTTCGATAGCATCAAAAAAGTCAGCCATCACTTTGGCACGTAGATCAAACTTCTTTTTATCGTCTTCTGTCCACCAGTTTTTCAGGTTACCCTCTTTGTCGAACTGACATCCCTGATCGTCGAATCCGTGTGTCATTTCATGACCTATGACTACACCTATGGCTCCATAATTAAACGCATCATCAGCATTCATATCAAAAAATGGATATTGAAGAATTCCTGCCGGAAAACAAATTTCGTTGGTGGAAGGATTGTAATAAGCATTCACTGTCTGCGGAGTCATCAACCATTCATCTTTGTCTACTTGCTTTCGAGCAGCTTTGGCAAACATATAAGCACTTTCGAATCTATTTGCACGTTGAATATTTGCATAATAGGAGTCTTTACTAATTTCCAGATTTGAATAATCTCTCCATTTATCAGGATAGCCAATTTTCACGTGAAACGTATTCAGTTTTTCATTGGCTTTTACTTTGGTAGAATCACCCATCCACTCTAAAGCATTTATACGTTGACCTAACGATTCCTGAAGGTTATGCACAAGTTTCAGCATACGTTCCTTAGCTTCAGCAGGAAAATATTTTTTTACATACATCTGCCCTACTGCTTCACCTAAAACACCATCAACATTACTTACAGCACGTTTCCAGCGAGGCGATTGCTCTGTTTTACCTGACAAAGTTTTACCGTAAAAATCAAAGTTTTGAGCCGATATCTCGTCGCTTAAATAACCTGCAGCACCATCAATTACTTTCCATTGCAAATAAGCAATTTGAGCAGTCAAAGGTTCTGTAGCAATAACATTTCCAGCTTCAATCAACGATTCCTTTTGCGAAACACTGATATCTTTAATTTGAGCAACTCCCAACGCTTTAAAATAATCATTCCAATGAATAGATGGAACAAGCTTTTGCAGATCAGCAATACTCATTTTATTATAATTAGCATGAGGATCGCGTAATTTCACCTGATCGTAAGCTGCTTTTGCCAAACGAGTTTCTATTTTTAAAACAGATTCCATATTCACTTTCGCAACGGCTTCTGTAAAACCGAAAAGCTGAAACATTTTTACGACATGCTCCTTATATTTATTGCGAATATTTGAAGTTTGAGCATCATTGTCAAGATAATACTCACGTTCGCCCAAACTTATACCACTCTGATAGGTCTGAACCAAATAACTATTGCTATTCATTGGATCGGCATCCACGTAAACTGTAAAATATGCATCAACACTCGACTGTAAAAGTTCAGGCAATAATTTAGTCAACTCCTGAGTTGATTTAATTGCAGCAATTGATTTTAACTGACCTTCAATAGGTTTGATACCATCACTGTTCAGCTTTACACTGTCCATAGCCAGATTATACAAATCACCAATCTTCTGTTCAACAGTTCCTTTATCGGCTGGCTTAGCAGCAATTTCTTCGATAAGTTCACGCAGCTGTTTGCGGTTATTTTCAGCTAGTTTATCAAAACTTCCAAAGCGTGAATACTCACCGGTCAATGGATTGTTTTTCATCCAGCCACCACAAGCGTACTGATAAAAATCAGTTCCCGGAATAGCTGTGGTGTCGAGATTGTTCAAATCGATGCCAGAACTTAATTTGTTGGCATTATTGCAAGCACCTGTCATAAAAATAATGGATAATAAGATTCCCAATTTCAGTTTTGAAAAGGAGAAGTTTAATTTAATTTTTTGAAACATATAAAAAAATATTTAATGGGTTAATTAACTACAAGTTAGTATATCATCCTCCGATAATTTTATTTGCTCACGTATCAATGGTTCTTCTACGGCATCAATTATCGCGAAAAGCTCATTGAGTGTTTCTGCCCTTAACATTGCTATACGCGTTTCTTTAAAATTGGGAATTCCTTTGAAAACAGGTGTAGCTGCTAAATGCCGACGACTATGAATAATACCTTTCTGACGTTTATTCAAAAAATCATCTGAAAAACTTTGAAGTAAATCACCATTTAAATGAAGTGTATCACTTTCGTCCAAATCAAGCCATTTCACAGAGGCGATTACATGCTCCTTAAGTATTGCTTTTTGTTCTTCAAAATTTAGTATTTGCTTGTGATCACCAGTGCGAAAAAAGTGTTTTATTTCCGAAAAAAACCAGGGACGACCAATCGATCCACGACCCACCATAACAGCATCCACACCATAACGATTAAAGCATTCTAAAGCACGCTCAGGTGTCGTAACATCACCATTACCAATGATGGGTATCTTCATTCGTTGATTATTCTTAACATCGCCAATCAGCGACCAATCGGCATCACCTTTGTACATTTGCGAACGGGTACGACCATGAATTGTCAATGCCTGAATGCCACAGTCCTGCAATTGCTCCGCCAGTTCTACAATTACTTTATTATCGTCGTCCCATCCTAAACGCGTTTTCACCGTTACAGGAAGTTTTACAGCTTTTACTACATCAGAAGTAATCTGAAGCATACGTGGAATGTCGCGCAAAAGCCCTGCTCCTGCCCCTTTTCCTGCAACTTTTTTTACAGGACAACCAAAATTTATATCAATAATATCCGGTTTTGCCTCTTCGGCAATGCGTGCAGCTTCGGCCATCGAAACCGGATCATGTCCATAAATCTGAATAGCGATCGGACGTTCTTCAGGGTAGATTGTCAACTTTTGCTGGGTACGATTCACGCTACGGATAAGCGCTTCGGACGATACAAATTCAGTATATAACATATCTGCTCCAAAACGTTTACACAACAGACGAAATGCCGGATCGGTAACATCCTCCATGGGAGCCAAAAAGAGCGGTTTATCTGGAAATTCTATATTCGAAATCTTCATATTTATACAAAATGGATGCAAAGTTAGAAATAATATTGATACACAACAATTGCAGGAATATAATAAACTCATTTTCAATAATAATTGTTCTGATAAAGGCAAAAATAAAAATCCCTGATTGAATTATTTCAATCAGGGATAATATAAACATTTAAAATCTTATTATTTCTTTACTGCAATTTCAGCATACTTTGGTTCATCAATATAAACTTCAACCTTTAAAGGATTCCGTTTATATTTAAATATTTTATAAAAATGGAAAACCAAAACACCAACATTGAAAGCCAGTGCCAACGCACTCAACGTCCATAAGGCATCAGGATTGTGCGATGATTTAACAGCAAACATCGATTCGTCAACAAAAACTGGGAAACACATTGTAAACATCATCCAAATGGCAAGCGTCTGTGCACGATGTTGAAGCCACGCTCCTTTTCCCATAAAAAATGCGGGGATAGTACACGAAACCAGCAAAGCAGCTCCGGCATAGAACGAATGATCAGAAACACAGTTGTATACATACGCAAAGTTCCATAAATCGTAAGCTATAATCCACCACCAAAGTTGATCGGGCCACAACATATCTTTCTTCTTATCCTTGCCAATAAAAATTCCCATCCAGCCCGAAATAGTGATAATATTAATAATTCCGGCAATTCCGTTCATGATATTCCAACTTCCTCCCTGCATAGTTACGCCATTTACTACTGTACCAAATAAATCTCCATGATACATGGCATAAACCTGAAAATCGCGAATTACAGCCTCCAGAATATTAATTGACAAAATAAGTGGAGGGAAAATTAATAACCATTTGTAAGTAATCCCCTTTTTGCTGTGGCGTAAATACATAAAACCAAGAACTCCAGCCAACGCAGAATAAACTTTTACCCAATGAAACCAGGTACCTACACTTGACTCTGGTCCGGCAGTTTTGGGCCATACAGCAAAAGTCAGAATGACAGGAACCAAAATATAAACAACATAAGAAAACCACTTGCTCGAACGTGTCAATTCATTGATTAACATAAGTCCGGCAACAACTCCACACCACATGAGCGCCGAGTACCACGGAATAGATTCGAAGAAAAACATAATATTAATTTTTTAGTTATTGTATTGAAAATTAGATTCACGCTGCAATGATAATAAATAAATTTCAATATTTAGTACATTTGTACTAATTTATTTAAAAATAATAGTAAAAAATTATAAATATGGAGTTTAGACTACATTTAATTATCTTTGCAGGATGAAACAAAAGTCTGTAACAACAAAAACAAAAATATTAGACACAGCTGTAGTCATGTTGAACGAGCGTGGATTATCCAACGTTAAACTTCGTGATGTGTCGCAGGCTTTAGAAATAAGCATTGGTAATCTCACCTATCATTATCCCAAATGGGAAAATCTGATTGACGATATTTTCGGACAGTTTCAGGCAGATATCAATCATTTATACGACTTTTTTCCAAGAGATATCTCGGAAATTGTAGATTACATAGAGCGGATATACGAAATACAGATTAAATATGCATTTCTATTTTCAAACTTTTATATTTTCTTTCAGCAATTTCCAAAGTATAAAGCTACGGAAGAAGATTTTTTTATAAGCCGCATGAAAACCATGAGAGACGCCTTGGAAAGATTAATTGAAAAAAAATACCTTTATCCTGCCGATTGCGAACATAATTATGACATGCTTGTTAAGAATACCTGGCTTATATTATCGGGTTGGTATGGATTTTCAATGATATTTAAAGATACTAAATACGCAATCACCAAAGAAGAGTTTTTTCTTTCCATTTGGAATATGTATGTATATCATTTAACAGATGCAGGTAAAAAAATAGTAAAAAAAACTTACACAGATCTAATTAATAAATAAACAAGCTTTTTCTTTTATTCATAATTATAAAACAAAAAATGAGAAATTTTTTTTCTATTTTTCTAATTTTATTTTCTTTAAATTTAAACATAAATGCGCAATCAGTAAAGTATTCCCCGGCCTGGTTTGGACCCAATGCTAATCCGGTTCCTGAGTTTACTGATGCAACCATTCCCTCAAAAACAACCATTAGTTTAATGGGTGATTACTATTTTGGATATGGAGACGAAACAAAAAACGGCTATTTTAAAATAGAAATACCGCTTGTTTCGGAACGTGTATCATTTAAAGTATGGACCACTGTATTTGAGCATTACAAAGTTACACCCGAATTAAGCGCTTATAGAGGAATGAACGGTGTTTTGTCGGGAAAATCGAATGGAGATTTTTATTTACAAACGAGAATTTCTATTTTAAAAGAAAAAAAAATAGCCCCTGCAATTATCATAAATTCTACTTTAAAAACAGCTTCAGGAACTAATTTTATTCAAAGACGTTATTTTGATACTCAAGGATACTATTTTGATGTGGAATTTGCAAAATCCATTTATACCAAAAGTAAATTTTTAAATGAGATACGCACAGTCGGAAATCTTGGATTTCTATGTTGGGAAACAAGCAACAGCACTCAAGATGATGCACAAATGTATGGCGCTAAATTAATTATTGGTAACAACACCTGGAAATTTGACAATTCTCTTGCTGGCTATAAAGGCTGGATACACACAAGCAAAATACTTAATCCTTCAGGAGATTATGGCGATGTTCCATTAGTATTTGCATCAAAACTAACAATAAAAAATAAAAATATCGATTATTTTGCCCAATATCAATATGGAATTAACGATTTTCCGTATCATCAGCTAAGACTTGGTATAAGTTTTCCCATAGAAAAATTGACACCAAACTACCCCTAACCCCTAAAGGGGAACAAGAAAGAAGAACCCTGATCCGTCAGCTGACGGAGAGTTTTATGTACATGCAGATTTGAGATATAATAAAGAAAAATGAAGATAAAAATGAAGGACATACAAGACGAAACTAACTCCAGTTCCCCCTTTAGGGGGTTCGGAGGCAGGTCAGCATACGAGATTATGGCTCCGGCCGGATCGTGGGAAAGTTTAATGGCAGCTATTAAAGCAGGTGCTGATTCGGTTTATTTTGGAATTGAAAAACTGAATATGCGCAGCAAATCGAGCAGTAATTTTACAACTGAAGATTTACGCGAAATTGTACGTATTTGCAAGGAAAATAACGTTAAAAGCTACCTTACAGTCAATACCATTTTGTACGATAACGACCTTAGCCTGATGCGCGAAATAATTGATGTAGCCAAAGAAGTACAGGTTTCGGCCATTATTGCCGCAGATGTTTCGGCTTTGATGTATGCCAATTCCATAGGTGTAGAAGTACATTTATCCACTCAATTGAATATTTCGAATGTTGAAGCATTGAAATTTTACGCGCAATTTGCAGATGTGGTGGTGTTAGCGCGTGAGTTGAATATGGAGCAGGTTGCCGAAATTTACCAAGCCATTATTACGGATAATATCCGGGGCAAAGGCGGCGAATTAATCCGCATCGAAATGTTCTGTCATGGTGCATTGTGCATGGCTGTCTCGGGCAAATGTTACTTGAGTTTACACGAAAAGAACATATCGGCCAACCGCGGTGCCTGCAACCAAATTTGCCGCCGTGGCTATACGGTGAAAGATAAAGATTCGGAAATTGAATTGGAAATTGATAACGAATACATTATGTCGCCCAAAGACCTTAAAACAATTGGTTTTATTGACGAAATGCTCGCTGCAGGGGTTCGCGTTTTCAAAATTGAAGGTCGTGCGCGTGGGGCTGAATATGTAAAAACAGTAGTTACCTGTTACAACGAAGCCATTGAATCGGTGCTGAACGGGACGTTTACAGACGAGAAAAAGGAAGATTGGAACCTACGCCTTAGCAAAGTGTTTAATCGTGGATTTTGGAACGGCTATTACCTCGGACAGCGACTTGGCGAGTGGAGTGCGAACTACGGCTCGGAAGCAACACATAAAAAAGTGTATATAGGCAAATGTACAAACTTCTTTCAAAAACTGGGTGTAGCTGAATTTTTACTGGAAGCACAATACCTTGAAGTGGGCGACGAAATACTGATTACCGGCGAAACTACCGGCGCATACGAAGATACAGTAAAAGAAATGCGTGTAAAACTCGAACCTGTAGATAAAGTAGAAAAAGGAACTTATTTCTCAATAAAAACCAATGAGTTGATACGGAGGAATGATAAGTTATTCAAGATAGTTCCAACGGAACATGGCACAAAAAAAGCGGAGTAAAATCCGCTTTTTTTTCAGCATAATTATTCTTCCAGCGCATTATGAATATCGGTATCCTTTCCGTACAAAACCATAATATCTCCTTTTTCAAAAATTGTTTTAGCAGAAATAACTCCCTGGATATTGGATGATTTTCGTGGTATCCCAATAATATTTCGTTCTACTTTTTGTTTAATTGTAGTTAATACCAAAACATTGAAGTTTTTAATTATTGCAATTTCTTCAAGCGTTTTACCTACAAATTTATTTGGAACAATTGCCTCAATAATGCTGTAACCTTTTGATAATTCAAATGAATCAATCAAGTATTTGGAAGTTAATTTTTTTACCCAGCGCTCAGCCGATTCAACTTCAGGACGTAAAATCTCATCTATTCCCATAGCCTCCAGAACCGTTTCGTGTAAAGGAGAAACAGAGCGGCTTATCAAGCGAGGTACATTCATTTTCTTCATCAATGCTGTCGTCATAATATTGGCAGCAATATCTTCGCCGATACAAACTATAACTACATCAGTATTTTTTAATGGTAAACCGGCTACAGCCTGAGCATCGGAGCTGTTCATACAAATGGCATAGGATATTTTGTCCTTAACAGCTTCCACTTTGTTCATTTCGTGATCCACACCAATTACTTCGTGCCCAAGATTAGTTAGTTTCTCTGCTATAGACGATCCGAAATTTCCAAGACCGATAATAATATATTTCATACGATAATAAATGTTTTTTAATAGTCGTATGGAACTCACATGTCCGATTTTCATCTACTTTCTTGGCTATCAAAGCAGATGAACCTCCACTGTCATGCTCGTTTCATAGTATACAAATTATATAATTAATTGATTAATACTTCCTCTGATGGATAACGATATTCATGCATGGAGAACTTTTTGAATAAAGCTATAAATATACTCAACATGCTAACTCTTCCTATAAACATGGTAAAAATTAAAACTATTTTACTTGGTTCGCTCAGACTGGCAGTAATTCCGCGACTTAAACCCACAGTACCAAAAGCAGAAACACATTCGAAAACAATATTCAACAACCCTTTATCATTGTCGAACAAACTAATAAAAAAAACGGACAAGAAAATGACCAATATAGAAAGTACAATAGTCGCAAATGCTCTGTTGACCGATTTTTGAGCTATTTCACGTTTAAACACTTCAATCCTGGGTTTTCCCTGTGCCAGACTTATAAAATTAAGAATGGCTACGGCAAGCGTACTGGTTTTTATACCACCACCGGTTGAACCAGGAGAGGCTCCTACCCACATAAGGAAAACAACCATCAATACTGTTGGGGTAGTTATAACGGAATTATCAATGGTATTAAATCCTGCCGTTCTGGTAGTTACCGAACCAAAAAATGCTGTTACTATTTTACCAAAAAAGTCGTGCTCTACAAGCGTATTATTATATTCAAAAAAATAAAATAATACAGTTCCCAAAACTGTCAGAATTGAGGAAGTGATCAAAACCATACGTGTATTTACATTGATAATTTGCTGGATACGAATACGATTTTTCATACCACTGATTTTAAAAAACAAATTTTTTAAATTGTTTTTTAAAAAACTAAGCAGATTGAAAACAATAGGAAATCCGATTCCCCCTATAATAATCAAGAGAGCTAAAATTAAATGAAGCGGATAATTATAACGATATGCCGGTTCGTAAAAATTATTTTGAAGTGTAGAAAATCCTGCATTGCAAAAACAAGAAATGGAGTGGAAAACAGAGAAAAATACTCTATCGAGATATGCTGGAATTATTGTAATATCAAGACTTAGAAAAATAAGAAAAGCACCAAAACCTTCGATAATAAAAGTAATAAGAATAATCCGTTTCAGGGTGCTGAACACCTCTCCTATTTTCTCAGTATTATTCATAGCACTTATCATCAACTGGTTTTCGTACGAAGAACCTGCTTTAAAAAAATAACTAAAATAACTGGTAAATGTCATTATTCCAATGCCTCCTAACTGAATAAGTAAAAGTATTGTAAACCGACCGAATTCAGTAAAGTAACTGCCCGTATCGACAACAATAAGACCGGTTACACAAACGGCACTGGTGGACGTAAACAAGGCATCGATCACTGAAATATGCGTATAGGTGGCATTGGGTAATAAAAGCACGACAGTGCCGCCAAAAATGATAAATAAAAAACTGAGGATAAAAAGTTGAGCAGGATTTAAAGTTATTTTATTGTAATTAATACTGCTGTACGATAGTTCACGTATAAAAATAAAAACTAAAGCAATATAAACCCAAATTTTATTTTTTAGAAAATCGAAAAAGTAAAAGTTACTTTTATAAAGCAACTCTAAATCGAAAAAAATTAATACTAACAAAAAAATTACAAAAAATAAATCGAAAGGTAAAACACTATTTCTGGGACGTGTATTTTTGAAGAAATAGCGTAAAAAAATTGATAGAACGCCAACAATCATGGCAACAAGATAAATAGATTGCAGGAGTTGAATTTCGAATGATAAATGATTAAAGCCTAAATCATAAACAATGGCAAGCATTGCTATAATGCTCACTAAAAAAGGAAGTTGTTTTAATAAAAATAACTTTTTTTTCATTCTATCATAAATAAATTGAAAAGTGTTAGAAACAGATCTTTTTTTTGATAGATAGTTTCTGCAAATATAAGATTACTTTAATTAAAAACCTATTTTGATTAAAAAGAAAAAGCGGAAGTTATCCGCTTTTCTTTCTTAATAGTTTAAATCCAACTCGGTTTGCCCATCCCCTTCCTCAACATAAAACGATAAAAGCCAGAGTAACTTCCAAAACCAAGGCGTTTAGCGATTTGTTTATGGTCTCTTTTTCTCTGCTTCAGTAAATCATTGGCCATAAGCAAAACATATGCTTCAGTAAAATCGGTGTATTTCATACCCGTAAGTGTAAAAACTGTAGTACACATATCTGAACGTTGAATGCCTAGTAATTTTGCATGAAAGTTACCCGAATGCAAACCATATTGATGCAGATGATTCACAAAAGCATCCAGAAAAGCACAACCCGTGGGACAAAAACCTGTTGTTGGTACTTCTATTGAACTGTCGGCTTCCAAAGTTTCGGGTTGATTCATATTAATATACAAATCAGCTGGTTTGTACTGTTTAAATGTTGCTTGCATACATATTGATTTGTAGTTATTAATTTTACAAAAATAATAATTTTCAAAAATAAATACAACCATCTACGAAATAAAATATTGCTTATCACAAATACAAGGCAATATCTTTGAGTTGAGAAATTGTGAATCATAAGTTATCGGCAATATCTCTTCGTTGAGCAATTGCTGATAATAAATTATAGACAATTTCTCTGAGTAGAGATATTACCATTTATATATGAATGGCAATATAAATGATAAAAAAAATTGCCACTTAATACAGAGCAGTAATTAAATAAAAACTTATAAATGCGTATAATATGCGAGAAGCATATTTTTAGCTCATCTCCAACATTTTCAAAATAGGTTTCACTGCTTTCACTCTCACTTCTTCTTCTACCAAAATTTCAGGAGATTCGTTCAATAAGCATTTATAGAGTTTTTCGAGTGTATTCAGGCGCATAAAATTACATTCGTTACAGGCACAAGTGCTGTCATTCGGAGGCACAGGAATAAACTCTTTATCCGGATTTTTCTTTTGCATTTCGTGAATAATTCCACTTTCGGTGGCTACTAAAAATGATGTTGCATCCGAATTTATTGTATAATTAAGCAAAGCCTGGGTGCTTCCAATAAAATCGGCCATCAGCAGCAACGGACGTTTACATTCGGGGTGCGCCAATACTTTAGCTTCGGGGTGCTCTGCTTTTAGTTTCACCAGCTTTTCAACAGAGAATTGCTCGTGTACATGGCATGCTCCGTCCCATAACAACATTTTGCGGCCGGTGACACTGTTGATATAATTTCCGAGATTTCTATCCGGCCCAAAAATTAATTTCGCATCTTTGGGGAACTGATCCACAATTTTCTTGGCATTGGTCGACGTTACCACCACATCGGTGAGCGCTTTTACGGCTGCTGTGGTGTTTACGTACGAAATTACAGTATGATCTGGGTGTGCCTTTGTAAAGGCTTCAAATGCGTCGGCAGGGCAGCTGTCGGCCAACGAGCAACCGGCTTCCAGGTCGGGCACCAATACTTTTTTTTGTGGCGAAAGAATTTTAGCTGTTTCGCCCATAAAATGAACGCCACAAAGCACAATGATATCGGCATCGGTTTTGGCAGCTTGTTGTGCCAGTGCCAGACTATCGCCAATCACATCGGCTATATCCTGTATATCGCCCATTTGATAGTAGTGTGCCATAATGACGGCATTCTTTTCTTTTTTCAGTCGGTTGATTTCCGATATAAGTTCTGATTTATTCATTTGAATTTTTTTTAATTTCATTGTTTTCAAACAAAACATTATAATTATTCTTCTAAATTTTTACAAAAACTCTATTGAAGATAATAATAGTGTGTTCATAAGGTTGATAAAAATATTGATAAAAACTTGTGTAATTAGTTATTGATTGTAAACGCTAACTCTTTCAACACAAAAAATATTTGATTTTAATTGAAAAACAAATAAATACTAACTTTATCAACATATTGTTTATAACTGCAAAGTTAGAAACTTTTCTTCAAGTACTGTGCTCATAACCTTAAAAATGGCGTTAAAAAGTAAGGCTAAAAAAAGTGCTAACTAATTTGTTTATTTCAAAACAAGTGATATAAGGAGATAGTTTTCGGTTTTGATGCATTAAGTTTTAATATTTGTTTCAGTATGTTTTCAACACTTATCAACAATTTGTTGATACTTTTTAAAACACAAAAAATGGCGATGTAATTGAATATATCGCCATTGTAGATTAATTATACTTTCAGTGCTAATAGAGCAAGCCTATCACCCACAAACTTAGTTTAGCAGGCAGGCGGTTGAACAACCAGCAGAAGAGTTTATACTGAATACCTGGAATAACAACAGCGTTCATTTTTGTTCTTTCAATTTGTTGGAGTATGTTTTTGGATATAAGCTCGGGCGCCATTCCGTTTTGCTCGTCTTTTTCCATTTTACCCACAGATGTTTTCATTTTTTGATAATAAACCGAAGTGGATGTTTGTGATTTTTCGGTGTATTTTCGGGCCGAAGTGAAGTCGGTTTTTGTATCGCCCGGAAGTACAGTGCAGCATTGAATACCGAAAGGTTTAACTTCGAGCGAAAGGGCTTTCATAAAAACAAGCAGCGCTGATTTTACTGAAGAATATAGAGCCTGAAAAGGTATGGGAATAACACCGGCAACCGACGAAATAGTGATAATTTTCCCGTATCCCTGTGTGCGAAAAACAGGAAGAGAGGCTTGTATGGTTTTATAAACGCCAAAAAAATTGGTTTCGAACTGATAACGTGCTTCATCAACAGAGGTGTCTTCTATGGCCCCGGCAATGCCATTTCCGGCATTACAAATCAGTACATCGAGCTTGCCGTTTTCTTCAACAATACGATTGATAACCTCCAAAATTTGGTCTTCGTTGTTTACATCCATTATTACAGGAATAATTTCACCAGATCCCCGGGGAGCTTTCTGAGCAGTGCCACCCCGACGCGAGGCACCATACACTTTATTGCCATGGAGCATGAGCATTTCGGCTGTTGCTTTTCCTATTCCGGCACTGGCACCTGTTAAAAGTACAATTTGTTGATTCATATTCATTGATTTTTAAAGTGCAAATATATACTTTCTTAGTCGTATGAATTTAAAAAGCCAAAAAAACATCTTTTATTTTAAACAATTTCACCATAAATAATTGTTTATAGAATAAAAATCAACAAATACAGCAATGGCTCACAATCAAATTAAGACTTATACTTTTGCCGAAAGTGGAATTGATAATGGTGTGTTTACCCTCAAATCCATGAAAGATATTTATTACAGTAGCAATGGAGAATCCGATTCGCCACACCGTCATGATTATTATGCAATTATTTTTATTGAACAGGGAGAAGGAATTCATTATGTTGATTTTAAAGAATACAAAATAGAAAATAACAGCATATATTTTATTTTACCGGGCCAGATGCATCAGGTTAAATTCAGTGCCGAGCCCAAAGGTTGGGTAATGACTTTTACCGAGGAATTTCTTATTGCCAATTCTATTCCGGATAAATTAATCAACGATATTTATCTTTTCAATGATTATGGTCAATCCCCTCCCCTATCCATTAACGATACACAATTACCGATTTATCAAAATATTGTGTCGCAAATAGAATTGTTTTCCAATTCGCTCGAGAGTTATACAATCGAAGCAGTTGGTTCGTTGGTAAAACTATTTCTTATTCAAAGTAATAATCATTGTTCTTTGCAAAAAGTTAATAATCCGCAGTTTTTGGAAACAACCAATCATTTGTTGCGCTCGTTCAAACAATTGCTCAATAAACATTATTCAACAAAGCACATGGTAGCTGATTATGCCGATATGCTTGCGGTAACATCGGACTACCTGAATAAAACAGTAAAAAGCATTACCGGAAAATCGGCCAAAGAACATATTCAGAGCAAGCTTATTATCGAAGCCAAACGCACGTTGCTTTTCAGTTCGCTGAGTAATAAAGAATTATCCTACGAATTGGGATTTGACGAATCGGCTCACTTTAATAATTTCTTTAAAAAAACTACTGGCCTCACTCCTACCGAGTTTCGTGTTTCAGCAAGATTAACCTGATTTTTGCAACTTTACGCCTGATTTCTTTACTTTTCGTGCGATATTGCCACTGTATCTTTGCACTATCAAAATAATCAAGTAAACAACAGGAAAAATGAAAACAATTATTCATAAAGCAGAAACACGCGGACATGCCAATCATGGTTGGCTCAATACGCATCATACCTTTAGTTTTGCCAATTATTATAACCCCGAACGGGTACATTTCGGTGCACTGCGTGTGCTCAACGACGACTGGATAGCCGGTGGCGAAGGTTTTGGAAAACATCCGCACGACAATATGGAAATCATAACGATTCCATTAAAAGGAGCAGTTGAACATCAGGACAGTATGGGAAATAAGGGCATTATCAATGCCGGAGAAATACAGGTAATGAGTGCAGGAACAGGTATTTTTCACAGCGAATACAACCCCAACAAAGATAAAGAATTAGAATTGTTGCAAATTTGGGTTTTTTCGGACAAAAAAAATGTAACTCCACGTTATCAGCAAATGTCGCTTGCCGATTTGCAAAAACCCAATGAACTCTACCAGATTCTTTCGCCCAACCCCGATGATGCCGGTGTGTGGATTCACCAGCAAGCCTGGTTTCAGCTTGGCGATTTATCGGCCGGGAAGAGTGTAAATTATAAACTGAATAAGGAAGAATCGGGTGTTTATGTTTTTGTAATTGAAGGCGAAGCTTCGATTGCCGACAAGACATTAAAACGAAGAGATGGATTGGGAATTTGGGAAACAGATGAGTTTCAAATCGTATCGTCCGCCGACAGTAAAATATTGATTATGGAAATACCTATGAATTGATAATACTCATTCAAATAATTGAAAAATAATACATTATAAAAAAAACAGGATTATGAATACATTAGTAAATAAATTTTTTGCAACAGACACAAACAACTGGTCTTTATTAGTATCGCGTTTGGCATTAGGAATTGTGATTTTACCTCATGGTATGCAAAAAGCATTAGGCTCGTTTGGCGGGTATGGGTTCGAAGCTACGCTTGGCGCTTTTACAGGTATGGGGATGCCCATGTTACTTGGGGTTTTAGTTATATTGGCCGAATTTGTAGGAGCCATTGGTGTTTTGCTCGGAGCAGGTACCCGTTTTATGGCATTTTCTATATTCCTTACTTTGGGTGGAGCCATGTTTTTGGGTGGTCACGTTGGTAACGGATTCTTTATGAACTGGTATGGAGCGCAGGCTGGTGAAGGTATGGAGTATTTTATACTTGTCATTGGTTTATCTATTGCTTTAATGATAGGTGGAAGTGGAAAACTTTCGGTCGACAACCTGATTTCCAAAAAATTGAAATAAAACCAACAAAACATAGATTTTTTTATAACCGATTCTGTTTCATCCCGAAGCAGAGTCGGTTTTTTTGTGCATATTTGCAAGCGTAAAAAAATCAGGCAACAAATGAAAGTACTTGTAACAGGAGCAAACGGATTGTTGGGGCATCATGTGGTGATGCAACTTCAAAAGGCGCATCATGACATAAGAATAATTTTGAGGGGTAATCCTGAAATTTATTTTGATATGACTAATATTGAAACCGTTGGAGGAAATTTTACTGATTACGATTCGCTTAAAATGGCTGCTGATGATTGCGATGCCATTATTCATATCGCTGCTGTTACATCAACAAATTTACTTCGTTATGAGGATTACAGGAAAATAAATGTGGAAGGTGCAGCCAATGTTGTCAAGGTTGCCAATGAATTCAACATCAACCGTCTTGTTTTTGTAAGTACAGCCAATACAATAGGTTATGGAGCCGAAAAACAGTTCGCAACAGAAGATGATCCGATAGCGTTTCCGTTTTCGAATTCGTTTTATGCCAGAAGCAAAGTTGAAGCGGAAAAGCTTTTTGAAGAAGCTTCCGGGAAGGCAGATAGACATGTAATTATCATTCATCCAACCTTTATGATTGGTGCTTATGACACCAAACCGAGTTCGGGTAAACTTATGTTGATGGCTTATCGTAAAAGAATCATGTTTGTTCCTTCGGGCGGTAAAAATTTTGTGGCTACAAGCGATGTGGCTACTGCTGTTTGTAATGCACTGACGGCCGGAAAAAATGGTGAACATTATTTGGCTTCGGGGCTAAACCTTTCTTTTAAAGAATTTTATTTAAGGCAAAGTTGCGTAGGGCGATACCCTCAAAAATTGATTGTGTTGCCCGATTTTATTCTTGAGATGGCCGGAAAAGCCGGAGATATCATAAGGTTGCTCGGAATTAAAACCGATGTGTGCAGTATGAATATACATCAGCTTTTAGTACGTGAATATTATTCAAATAAGAAAGTGGTTACGGAATTAAAAATGCCTCAAAAATCGCTTGATATAGCAATTTCCGAGGCATTGGATTGGTTTGTTCAAAGGGGAAAATTTAAAAAAAAGCGTCAATAACAAACTTAATCAATTAAATAAGAATTTGTTACTATCTTATCCATTTTTATGTCGAACGAATCAATTGGGATATCGTCCAACAATTGAAAATCGAAGCAAACACCGATTTTCACTATTTTTTTATTAAGAAAATACTTATCGTAATATCCTTTTCCACGCCCAAGTCGGCTTTTATTTTTATCGAAAGCCACTCCCGGAACAATTACCAAGTCAATCGAACGCAAGTATTCTTTTTGAATATCGGGCTCCCAAATACCAAAATCTCCTTGTTTCATTTCTTCTTTTGTTGAAAAAGGTTTAATGAGCAAATCATCTCCTTTCACAACCGGAAGCAACATTGTTTTTTTCTTACTCCACCGAATAATAAAATTGTGCGTAGGTAATTCATCGGGCATCGACCAGTAAACCATCACTTTATTTGCATTTTCAAACTCTGGCAAAGCTTCAATTTTCTCAAAAACATTAGATGCTTCTATTTCTTTTTCTTTGTCGGTGATTTGCTGTTTTTTCTTTCTGATTTTTTCTCTTATTAAATTTTTTTCAGTGATAACGTTATTGTTTTTTTTTTCAAACAGAGAGCCGATAAGCATTTTTAGTTTACCCATAAGTTAATTTTCAATTATAAATAGTATTTTAAAGTTGTCCGTTTTCAACCAAAACAATCACTCTTTCGATGATTTTATCTTTTCCATTCAGATCGTATCCTGTTTTCAAATTCGACCCGAATACTTTAGCTACACCCTGCCAAAAAAACGCACTTACATTCCCCTTGTACATCTTCACTAAATCGTAAGTTGTTTTATTACACTCACGATCAATGAGTTTCATTAAAATTTGCCCTTGGGCTATGCTCATTTTTTTGAGATCGGTCTCGTATTTTTTGAATGCATTTTTTTCGTAGTCGCTAAGATATTTTTTTTGTTCCTTTTTGTTATTAATGCCCAGCATTTTATCGTTTACCTGCAGAAGTTCTGCAGCAACTAATTTGGCAAAAGGTAAGGTTTTTTTTACGTCTCTAACGGTCTTCCAATAATACTGTTCTTGTTTTTTATTTTTAAAAGTAAATTTTGGAAAAACGTAAAAATCGCGTAAAAAAGCCAAATAAACAGTGTCATTTTCTATGATCTGAGCATACAGTCGCGCACCTCCTTTAGGAATAATTTCAGTTTCGACGCTTTGTTGTCCGGCCACTCCTTTCAGAGTAGAAATTAAAAGAAACGATATTATCCAAATTTTAACTTTCACGTTTGGCAAATTTAGTACATTTATAACGATTATTTATACTTTTAGTTTATAAATTAGCCTTTTATTGTTAAATATGTTGTTTTTGCAGGAATATATTCAGTTGAAAACCAAATTTTTTAGGCAAGTATGTGTTTATTAACAATACATTATTTATTTTTGAGCCATCATAAAAAAAGTAAATTGTAGAAGCTTCGTATTTACAATATCCATACCTAAAACAGCAAAAAATGAAAAAAGTATTTGTTTTTTTCTTTTTGTGTTTTGAAATTACTTTTGTTGTTGCACAGGTTTCACCCGTTGTTCCCTCTACAACAGCTATTGCCAATGCATCGGTAGCCGATTCGCATCAATGGTCTGCATTTAGTAATCCATCCGGTATAGGTTTTGCGTCGAAGCTAAATTTTGGTTTTCAGTATGAAAACCGTTATTTTCTATCCGAATTATCTACTAAAAGTTTAGATATTGTAATTCCTTCCAAGTTAATCAATGCAGGTATTTCGGCTTCTTATTTTGGATATTCGTTGTACAATGAAATAATGCTGGGGATTGGTTTTTCGCGTAATTTTTCAGATAAATTTTCACTTGGTGTTCAGTTGGATTATCTTACCGCTTATTTTGCTGCTGCCGACAGGTATTATGGGGCATTATTTCCGCATATAGGGTTGAATGCCAGCCTTACTCCCGATTTTCATTTAGGCTTTTCAGCTTTCAATCCTTTTCAGGCAATGATAAAAGCAGAAGAGACATCGAAACGAATACCTTCTGTTTTTAGTCTTGGAGTTGAATACTATTTGTTGCCCGAACTGAATTTCAAAGCACAGGCCGATAAAGAAATAAGTAGCAATTTTAGAGTTGCAGCAGGAGCTGAATACTCGTTTCTCAACTTTCTGACAGCTAAAGCAGGAGCGTATCATACTGATTATCTGGTTCCCTGTTTTGGCTTCAGTATTTCTTTCTCTTCTTTTTCTTTCAATTTAAATACCGAACTACACCCTTTGCTTGGTTTGGTTTCGATGGCGTCGGTGAGATACTTTTTAAAGAAATGAATTTTTAATTTTTCCTTTTTGTATGAGGCGGTTAACTCTTCTTCTGGTGTTGCTTTTTTGTTCGCGTTTAATCAGTTTAAAGGCCCAGGACAAAGTAATTGTTAGCGAACAGTTTATTGCCGATATTTTTGAACAATATTCAGCCGAGACAGACGACGAAATAGATTTTGAGTCATTCTTTGAGTCATTAATGGAAATGACCGAAAACCCGATTGTGCTTAACTCAGCTACCAAAGAACAACTCGAAAAACTTCCTTTCTTGTCGGATATACAGATCGAAAATATTTTAAGTTATAGGTACCGTTTTGGCTCATTCAACAGCATTTTCGAATTACAATTGATTGATGGACTGGATATGACTGACATTCGCAGGATGCTCCCTTTTGTTGTATTAGGAGAAATCCAACTAAAATCGAAACAAATCTATAAAGCCGATTTGTTGAAATACGGTAAAAATCAGGTATTATTAAGATTTGATAAAGGTATAGAGCCTAAAACCGGATATCAAACCATTGACGGAGAAACAGAAAGCGTATATTTGGGGTCTTCTTTGTACAACTCATTTAAATATCAATACAGGTTCAAAGACAGAATTAAGCTTGGGCTGACGATGGAAAAAGATGCCGGTGAGCAATTTGCAGGAAACACTCACAAAGGTTATGATTTTTATTCATTTCATGCCCAACTGAACGATATGGCCGGTTTTAAAACTATAGTTGTAGGTGATTTTCGTGCCTCTTTTGGTCAGGGGCTTGTGTTAGGATCGGCTTTTGGGATGGGAAAATCGTCATATGTTTTGAAAATCAATACAGCTGGTAGTGGACTTAAAAAATACAGTTCGACGAATGAAAGCAATTTTTTTCGGGGTGTAGGCGCAACTATGAAGTTCGGGAGACTTGATTTGACTGCATTTTACTCGAATAAAAATATTGATGCCGATACTGTTGGTGGTAATTTTCAGAGCATTTACAAAACCGGACTCCACAGAACGACATCCGAATTCGAAAAAAAAGCCACTGTGAAAGAGCAAATTGCAGGGTTAAATACTTCTTTAACTTTCAGAAATGCGCAAGTAGGTTTTACTTTGGTTCAAACGCGATTCAATCAACGCTTAGAACCTGACTTTTCCACTTATAATCATTTTTATTTTGTGGGAAATAAGCAGTCGACCGCAGGGATGAATTATCGTGTAAGATGGCATAAATTTAATATTTTCGGCGAAACTGCTGTGTCCGAAAAGTGGTCGTTGGCCACAATTAACGGTTTGTCATTTTCGCCCCATTCACAAGTGAGTTTGGTGATTTTACAGCGCTATTTTTCGCCTGAGTACGATACTTTTTATGCCAATACTTTTTCGGAAAGCAGCAGGGTGAACAACGAAAGTGGAGTATATCTGGGAGTTGAAATCCGACCGTATAAAAGATGGAAAATTGCAGCTTATGCCGACAGCTATCGTTTTCCGTGGCCAAAATTCGGCGTGGACGCCCCTTCGCTGGGACAGGATTATTTGTTACAACTTGACTATTCCGCCCGAAAAGACCTGACAATGTTTTGGAGAATAAAATACGAAGAAAAGATGGAAAATGCTTCCAATAGCGAAGATGTTATGGCTTTGATAGTTCCTCAGCAAAAGGCAGCGTTTCGTTATCAACTGAGCTATTCTTACCGTGGTTTCAGTTGCCGAAATATAATCGAAGGAAACATGACACAAAAAGCGAATTCGGGCTATAAATATGGTGCTACAGCACTGCAAGATCTTTCGTATGCATTTACACAATTCCCTTTAAAATTGGATGTTAGATATCAGTTTTTTGATGCTGTTGACTATGATAACCGATTTTATACTTACGAAAAGGATGTGTTGTATGCTTTCTCAATTCCGATGTATTACGGTAAGGGAAGCCGTTTTTATTTGAATTTAAAATATGACCTGACAAGCAAAATATCTTTGTGGTGTAAATACGCACAGACTGTTTATGCCGACGACCGAGAATCCATTAGCTCGGGCAATGAAGAAATCAAAGGAAACAGGAAAAGTGATGTGCGCTTTATGTTGAGGTGGGAGTTTTAAACCTGAATCATCACATTCTTTCCAACCTCGATGCATCGAGTTTGAGCAGGATAAATAGTAAAATGGTAAAACCCCACAAAGAAGAGCCTCCGTAGCTGAAAAAAGGCAAAGGAATGCCAATTACAGGCATTATTCCGAGCACCATGCCAATGTTGATCATTAGGTGGAAAAAGAGAATGCTCGTTACACAGTAGGCATAAATTCGATTGAAGCTTTCGCGTTGACGTTCGGCAATTTTCAGAAGTCGCATCAACAGCAACCAGTAAATGACCAAAACAAGTGTAGATCCCCAAAATCCATGTTCCTCGCCTACGGTACAAAAAATAAAATCGGTATCTTGTTCAGGCACATATTTCAGTTTGGTTTGTGTTCCGTTCAAAAATCCTTTTCCCCACAATCCACCCGAACCAATTGCAATTTTTGATTGATTTACATTATATCCGGCGCCATGCAAATCATCCTCCATGTTAAGCAGTACTTTAATACGTATTTGCTGGTGAGGTTCAAGTACTGTATCGAAGAAATAATCGGACGAAAAACAAAAAACAGCTGAGCCTATTGAAATCAGAATTAGAAACCAGTATTTTTTAAAACGAAAGAAAAGCTCTAGATAAGTCCAGTAGAGGCAAGACGCAATGACGGCGAACAGAGCTACGTAATTAAAATTAATGATAAACCAGATGCTGAAAATATACGAAATCAGTATGAAGCCGGCTGTGCCAGCTACAAGATACAGTGCTTCTTTGGTATTGCGTGCTACAAAAAAGGAGTAGATAAATTGAATTAACAAAATAATTCCCATGGACATAACTATACCCAAAGTGGCTTGTCCCATAAACAATGGAACACTGCTGAATTTAATGACAACAACAAATAATACAACAGCTAAAACTGTGATCAAAAGTACTATACCATTCATTCCTTCACGATAAAGCATCAGCAGAAATGCGACGAAAACCAGTGCCGATCCGGTTTCTTTTTGTAAAATAATAAGTAAAAATGGAAGCAAAATGAAAAACGACAAAGGAAGCAGATCCTTCCAGTTCTTCAATTTGTAATTATATGAGCTCATAAAGCGCGCTAGCGCCAGCGAAGTAGCCATTTTGGCCAGCTCAGCCGGCTGAAAACTAACCGGACCAATTACAAGCCAAGAGCGGGAGCCTTTGATGTCGGGAGCAACAAAGATTGTTATTATCAAAAGTGCTATGGTGAATCCATAGATAAAATATGCAAAGAAATTATACATTTTGTAGTCGATGAGCAATAACATGCCACCCAACCCGAAAGCCGTAAGAATCCACACAAACTGTTTTCCGGCACGCTGATTCCAGTCCAAAATACTGGTTTGATCAAAGTCGTAACTTGCACCATATATACTGATCCAGCCCATAAAGACCAACACGACGTAATAAAATACTGTCGTCCAGTCCAATGAATATTTCATACTAACGTTCTTTGACATTGGCGTTGGTTACTGAAGTGGTCATTCGTTCTAATAAATCCGTGCGTTCAATTTTTCCATACAAGTACTGTTCCATCATTAAACTTGAGATTGGAGCTGCCCATGTGGCACCGAATCCTGCATTTTCGACTACAACAGCAATGGTGATTTTAGGTTTTTCGCGTGGAGCAAAGCCTACAAACAATGAGTGGTCTTTCCCGTGATTGTTTTGTACGGTACCCGTTTTTCCACACATACTTGTGTTTGGAATTTTATAATGTCTACCAGTTCCGTATTCAAACACCCTCCACATCCCCTCATTTACGATAGGAAAATATTTTTTATCAACTTTAGATTTGTGTATTTTAGTAAGCATACTGTCGTGCTTGTTGAGGTGAGGGGTAATGTAATAACCTTCGTTGGCGATAACAGCCATAGCATTTGCTAATTGAAGCGGAGTGGTTAGTATTTCGCCCTGACCAATAGAATTTGAGCGGATGGTAATAGCACGCCATCCGGTTTCGGCCTTGTATGCTTTATTGTAAAACTTTTGTGTTGGAATATAGCCCCTCGATTGCTCATAAAGATCTCCATCGGTATATTTTTCGCCTAAACCAAAACTTTTCACTATATCCACCCATTCATCATAATTGGTTCTGAAAGCCAAATTTTTCTTTCCATATCCATCTTTTTCAATACTACTTCTGAAAGCTTGCCAAAAATAAGGATTACAGCTTTGCTCAATAGCATTCAGTAAACTCACAGGAGAACCATGATGGTGAGTACATTTTATGGGCGATGAACCGGGTCCGTTGCACGAAAACAGTGTTTTTTCATTTATTCCTTCCATTTGTTGACACACCAGGGCTTGCACTGTTTTAAAAGCCGAGCCGGGCGAATAAAGAGCTTGAGTGGCGCGATTCATCAACGGTCGGGTAGGGTCGCGCAAAAGCGACAGATAGTTTTTTGATCGTTGGCGACCCACTAAAATGGAAGGGTCAAAAGCCGGATTTGAAACCATAGCCAGAATTTCGCCGGTCGATGGTTCAATGGCGACAATACTTCCCACTTTTCCGGTCATTAGCTTTTCACCTAAAATTTGCAGTTGCATATCGATGGAAAGCGTGATGTTTTCACCTGCTTTAGGAGCCATGTCTTTTTTTCCTTCGTCATATTTTCCTTTTATTCTGCCTTTTGCATCGCGCAATAGTATTTCTACCCCTTTTTCTCCCCGTAAAGTTTTTTCGTAGGTATATTCAATGCCATCACGTCCTGCATAATCACCTGATTTATAATAATCATCGTTTTCGATTCGTTTTTGCGACACTTCGCCAATATTACCCAATACATGAGCCGCATTTGGAAAAGCATATTCGCGCAACGTACGGTTTTGAATATAAAATCCCGGATATTTGTACATCGACTGTTGGATGGTGGCAATGTCTTCGATGTTGAGCTGGGTCATGAAAATTTGCGGAGTATAGGAGGAATAGCCATAATTTTTTTTCCGATCTTTTATTTCGGCAATCCGATTGATAAAAAACTGTTTATCAATGTTGAGTGCACGACAAAATGACAAGGTATCCAAATCGTATATTTCTCTCATAATAAGCGTAATATCATAAGCCGGTTTGTTGTACACCAGTAGCGTATGATTTCGGTCGTAAATAAGCCCGCGTGGAGGAAACTGCGTTTTTCTCAGGAAGGCATTACTTTCAGCGCCTTCTTTATATTTAGATTCAATAATTTGGATGGAAAAAAGCCGAAAAATATACACAATAATAACAACCGACATGATAATGGCAATCACGTATCTTCTGTTTTGAAGTGTATCATTGATCATAATTTATTTTCTATTGAAAGAGCGTATTCCTAAAATCAGCAAAATTGAAACAAATGAGCTTAAAAGAATTCTTAATAAGGTCATCCAGGTAATATGTAATGAAAAAGCCTCGAGAAGAAACAGACTTGAATGATGAAGCAGAACAAGAAACACAACATACTTAATATAGGCTCCAACACCGAATGAATGGAACGAAGGTATTGGATTGCTGCCTTCCTCGATGGAAATAAAAAGTTTTATTATACCATTTCTGAAAAATGCAATCAGCACCGTGGCAAAAGCATGGATTCCGATGGTATTCGAAAAAATGTCAATTATCAAGCCCAAAACGAAACCTAAAATCAGGGTAATCCAGCGTGGAAATTTTACAGGCAACGATAAAATAAAAAGAATATAGATGTAGGGATTTAAAAACCCAAGGAACTGTACATTGTTCAGCACCAATACTTGCAGAAGTATCAGCACGATAAAAGAAAATATGTTTTGAAGTAAAGATAACATATTATTTTTCAGCTACTTTTTCTATTGTTTGTTGTTCGTAAAAGTTTTTGTAGTTGATGACTTTTACATGCGAAAGCGTACGGAAATTTACAGCAAGTTTCACTTTTATGTTGTAATAAGCATCGCTTTCCTTTATTTTAAAGTCTTCGATGGTTCCAACTGGAATTCCTTCGGGAAAAGTATTGGTGAATCCACTGGTAATCAAAGAGTCGCCCAGCGAAAATTCTACATGTCGGGCAATGTCTTTCAGGTTGGCGTATCGGTAGTCTTCGCCCGACCACTGAAGTGGACCACTGTAATTGCTCTTCGTGAATTTACAGTTAATTTTAATTTTTTCGTTCAATATAGGTATCACAACTGCATATTTTGTGGAAACCACCTTTACAATCCCTACCACACCTTCGTCGCTCACCACACCCATATCCACTTTTATACCATCTCTTAGTCCTTTGTTAAGGGTGATATAGTTTTGCAGTTTGTTGGTTGAATTGTTAATGACTTTTGCCGAAATAAATTCATATTCCATTTCGGGAGGAATACGAAAATGAACTGAATCCTTTTTTTCGGGTTCGAGTGTCGACAGCTGATTTTTGAGCAGAATAATTTCGTTTTTAAGTGCGGTGTTTTCTTCCGATAGGTTGTCGTTGGCAGCGCTAAGTTTGAAAAACTCCACTACCGAATTACTTACCTGATACATGCCCGAAACCACGGTATTGCTCGATGAAAGAAACACACTTTTTTGATATCCCTGATTGCTGACAACCAGAAAAATTGAAGTTACTTCTAAAATCAGAAATAAAATCAGTACGCTATATTGTATCAAAAAATTGAAAAGGTTTCTCATGCAGTTTAAAAAAAACGGTAAGCATAAGATTAATAATATAACATTGTCTTACACCCACCGTTTGTAAAAATTGTTCTTTTTTTAACGAATCAGGAAGGAGAATTTATCTACATTTTTCAATGCAATTCCTGTTCCCCGGGCAACGGCACGTAACGGATCTTCAGCAATGTGGAACTGTATGTTCAGCTTGTCGGTCAGTCTTTTGTCGAGTCCGCGCAACAAAGCACCTCCGCCGGCAAGATAGATGCCTTTTTCAACAATATCGGCATACAATTCAGGCGGAGTTTGTTCCAATGCACTCAGGATAGCTGCTTCAATTTTCGAAATAGATTTTTCGAGACAATGGGCTACTTCCTGGTACGAAACCGGAACTTCCATAGGTAAAGCTGTCATACGGTTAGGTCCACGCACTATAAAATCTTCAGGGGCATCTTCCAAATCGGTAAGTGCTGCACCAACGTTTATTTTGATCAATTCAGCGGTGCGTTCGCCCACTTTAATGTTGTGCATACGCCCCATGTATTCTACGATATCGAGGGTTAAATCGTCTCCGGCAATACGTATTGATTTGTTCGATACAATACCGCCCAGCGAAATTACAGCAATTTCGGTAGTTCCACCGCCTATATCCACAATCATACATCCGGTAGGCGCTTCCACATCTATGCCGATACCGATAGCAGCTGCCATGGGCTCATAAATCATATACACTTCGCGTCCGCCAGCATGTTCCGACGAGTCACGTACGGCACGAATTTCAACTTCGGTACTTCCCGATGGAATACAAACCACCATTTTAAGGCTTGGAGAGAACAATCGGTTTTTGGTAGGAATCATTTTTATCATTCCTCTGATCATTAGTTCGGCAGCAAAAAAGTCGGCAATTACACCATCGCGCAAAGGGCGGATGGTGCGGATGCCTTCATTTTCTTTTCCCTGCATTTGGCGCGCTTTTTCGCCAATGGCGATCAATCGGTCGGTTCGCTTGTCAAGCGCCACTACAGAGGGTTCATCCACTACAATTTTATCATTATAGATAATAATTGTATTGGCAGTACCCAAGTCCATAGCTATTTCTTGTGTAAATGAAAATAGTCCCATATTTATTAATTTCGTATTTTTAGTAATTTATAAGTCGTTTGTTGAAGCGTATTTTTACTTTTTTTTAATCCGCTTTTTATTAGTGTTTAAAATGTCTGAATCCTGTTGTCACCATAGAAAGTCCCTTTTCGTTACAGGTGTCGATAGATTTACTGTCGTTGATAGAGCCTCCGGGCTGAACGACAGCAGTAATTCCTGCATCGGCTGCAATTTGTACACAGTCGGGGAATGGGAAAAAGGCGTCGGATGCCATAACAGCTCCCTGTAAATCGAAATGAAACGATTCGGCCTTTTCGATCGCATGAACCAATGCATCGACGCGCGAAGTTTGTCCTACGCCACTTGCACACAGTTGTTTGTTTTTTGCAAGCACAATGGCATTTGATTTGGTGTGCTTCACGATTTTGTTGGCAAAAATCAAATCTTCAATTTCAATTTCAGTCGGCGATTTTTCGGTGACAACATTGAAGTCTTCGGCCAACTCTGTATGCATATCTTTGTCTTGCATCAATACGCCATTCAGTAAAGTACGTACTTGCTGAGGGCGAATTTTTGCGTTTTTAAGAATGAGAATAATACGGTTTTTCTTCTGGCTCAATATCTCAATAGCATCCAGATCGTAATCTGGCGCTATCACCACCTCAAAGAATATTTTATTCATCTCCACCGCTGTTTCACGGTCGATGATAGCATTTGTTATCAAAACTCCTCCAAAAGCCGAAACCGGATCGCCGGCCAAAGCAGCGTTCCATGCATCCACCAATACAGGACGCGAAGCAATTCCGCAGGCATTGTTGTGTTTTAGTATTGCAAAAGTAATATCGTCGAAATCGTTGATCAGATTAACGGCTGCATCAATATCGAGCAAATTGTTGTAAGAAATTTCTTTTCCCTGCAATTGCTCGAACATTTCGTCGAATTTCCCGAAAAACACACCACGTTGATGTGGATTTTCTCCGTAACGAAGGGTTTTAGCGTTGTTTTCGCTCAAGCGGAAAGCAGATTTTTCTTCTCCATCGAAATAATTGAAAATTGCCGAATCGTATTGCGACGAAACAGCGAAAGCTTCTTTTGCAAACCAACGGCGTTCTTCCAGGGTGGTTTGTGCTCCATTGCCAACAAGTACCTCCATGAATGGTTCATATTGCTCTTGCGAGGCTACAATCACAACATCTTTGAAGTTTTTTGCTGCCGCGCGAATCAATGAAATTCCGCCGATATCAATTTTTTCAATAGTGGTCGGTTCGTCAGCTCCGGCTGCAACTGTGGCTTCGAATGGGTACAAATCGACAATGACCAAATCAATCTCGGGAATTTCATATGCCTCCAGTTGTTCATTGTCCTTTGCCAAGTCGCGACGCGAAAGAATTCCTCCAAAAACCTTTGGATGTAATGTTTTAACTCTTCCTCCTAAAATTGATGGATAACCAGTGAGGTCTTCAACGGCACTACACGGAATATCAAGCGATTCTATAAAAGATTTAGTCCCTCCGGTCGAAATAAATTCAACTCCTTCGGTAAATAGTTTTTTGATAATAACATCGAGTTTATCTTTGTGATAAACAGAGACTAAAGCCTTTTTAATTTTCTTTCGTTCCATATTCCGTTTTTTCGTTTGATTATGGGATACAAAACTACAAAAAAACATTGATTTAATCAACATTAAAAATCTTCGTTTTCAAATTGATAATAAAGCTCTAAATGAAATTTTGAGGCTTTAAGAGCGATACATTTTTTTATTTCAGTGAACAACAGTTAATTTGATAAGGTTAAATTAATATGCATTATTTTCTTTGATGAATGTGTAAGCTACAATTCGACGATTCCACAAATATTCAAAACTTTTTGTCGTTTCAAAATGTTAGTAATGTAACTAACAAACAAAATTTATATGGGAAACGTAGAAAATTCATTGATAAAGGTTTATAAAGGAGGCCCTTATCTTTTATCGGGAGAATTTAAAATTGTGATGCCTTCGGGTGAAGAAAAAACAGTAAACGATCCGCATCTTTGTCGTTGTGGATTGAGTAAAAACAAACCATTTTGCGATGGCTCTCATACAAAGTCAGATTTTGATAAGTAGAATTAAACGAATTAAATTTTAAAAGGTGCTTTGTTGCACCTTTTTTTTGTCAATAAAACTAAATTGAAGATACATTATTTGATGATTCAAAACTTTTATAACTAACTTTACGAACCGTATTTAACGGCAAATTTTAATTGTTTAAGTGCTAAGGAGTGCTAATAACTGCTATAAAATTCAATTTTAAAATTAAAGATTCGTGTTGTGTTGCTTAATAATGATTATCCGATGAATAAATCAACAAAAATTATTTTGCTTATAGCCATAGTTTTGCTTATGGTTGGAATGATATTTTATCCAAAAATAAAAAAAATGATGTCGGGCAACGATGGCCCTGCTATTGAAAAACGAGAGATGTCGGGGAAAAAGCAGGCTTTACAAGTTGATGCCCTCATTATAAAAAAGGAAAAATTAACAAATATATTCAGGACTAAAGGCATATTAATCCCTGACGAAGAGGTTGATTTGTCATTCGAAACATCAGGAAAAATTACACAAATTTATTTCACCGAAGGTAATTCTGTACGTAAAGGTGAGTTGTTGGCAAAAGTAAACGACAAACCTTTGCAGGCCGAATTAAAAAAATTAGAAGCTCAACTACCATTGGCGCAGGAACGTGTATTTCGTCAAAAATCATTGTTGGCAAAAGATGCTGTCAGCCAGGAAGCCTACGAATCGGTAACCACCGAACTTGAAAAGTTGAAAGCCGATATAGAACTTGCCAAAGCCCGCATTGCGCAAACCGAACTGCGTGCTCCTTTTGATGGGGTGTTGGGTTTACGTTTGGTAAGCGAAGGAACTTATGCATCGCCCACCACCATTGTGTCCAAACTCACCAAAATATCGCCATTAAAAGTAGAATTTTCGGTCAACGAAAAGCAGACCAATGATATAAGACAAGGCACTCAGCTTAGTTTCAGAATTGAAAACGATAAAAATGCTTATAAGGCAATTGTTTATGCCCTTGAATCGCAGTTGGACGAAAATACTTTGTCGCTCAAGGTACGTGCACGTTATCAAAATTCCGACCGAAAGTTAAAGCCCGGGCATTCTGCAACCATCGAAATTGTGCTTGATGAAACCGATAATGCAATTGTAGTTCCGAGTTTATCTATCGTGGCCGAAATGGGTCGCGATATTGCATTTATTTATAAAAATGGAAAAGCAAAGCAGGTAGAACTAAAAAAGGGAACCAGAACAGCTTCAGCCATTCAAATTACCGATGGGCTTGTGGAAGGCGATACTTTACTGGTGACAGGTGTTATGCAGTTGCGCGACGAAATGCCTGTGAAAATTAACAAGTTAAATTAGGTGAATTCAATTTCAACGACTTAATTCCCTTAACTTTCACTACTTACAATCTTTTTTAGATATGAAAAAATGAATATCTCCGAACTAAGTATAAAACGACCGGTGTTAGCCACTGTATTTGTGCTGATAATTCTTTTGCTGGGACTTATCGGTTACAGTTACCTGGGCGTTCGTGAATTTCCCAGTGTGGATAACCCGATTATTACAGTAGACGTTTCGTATCCTGGAGCCAATGCCGATATTATCGAAAATCAGATAACGGAGCCGCTCGAGCAGAATATTAACGGAATTCCGGGCATACGATCGCTCACGAGCCAAAGTAGTCAGGGATTTTCGCGCATCACTGTAGAGTTTGAGTTGAGTGTAGATTTGGAGACAGCTGCCAACGATGTGCGCGATAAAGTTTCGCGGGCCCAACGTTTTCTTCCGCGCGATTGCGATCCTCCTACAGTTTCGAAAGCCGATGCCGATGCCGACCCGATTATTCAAATCACAGTGCAGAGCGACACCCGATCATTGCTCGAACTCACAGAAATAGCCGAACTTACAATTAAGGAAAGTTTGCAAACCATTCAGAATGTGAGTTCAGTAGGAATTTGGGGCGAAAACCGTTATTCAATGCGCTTGTGGCTCGAACCATCGAAAATGGCTGCATACGGTATCACACCTATGGATGTAAAAAACGCTGTCGATAAAGAAAATGTGGAATTACCATCCGGGAATATCGAGGGTGATAAAATTTCGTTGTCCATTCGTACTTTAGGTTTATTGATAACGCCCGAAGATTTTAATAATCTAATAATCAAGGAAGATAAATTCAGAATTGTGAGGTTCGGCGATATTGGAAAAGCGGAACTGGATGCCGAAAATCGTCAGAATATCTTAAAACGCAACGGGCAGCCGATGGTGAGCACCGTTATCATTCCACAGCCGGGCGCCAATCAGATTCAGATTGCCGATGAAGTGAAAATCCGACTCGAGCAATTGAAAAAAGACTTGCCAAAAGATGTAAAAGTGGACATTGCTTTTGATAATACCAAATTTATCCGCGCTTCTATTTCCGAAGTGGAGGAAACTATTTACATTGCTTTTCTGCTTGTAATTATTATAATTTTCGTTTTTCTGCGCGATTGGCGTGTAACCTTGATTCCCGTTGCAGTTATTCCGATTTCGCTGGTAGGAGCGTTTTTTATTATGTACCTGGCAGGATTTTCTATCAATGTATTGTCGATGTTGGCTGTTGTGCTTTCGGTAGGCCTGGTGGTGGACGATGCCATTGTGGTAACCGAGAATATTTATCTTAAAATAGAGAAAGGAATGTCGCCCAGGCAGGCAGGTATTGAGGGCTCGAAAGAGATATTCTTTGCTGTAATATCAACTACAATTACCCTTGTTGCCGTTTTCTTTCCTATTGTTTTTCTCGAAGGGATGACCGGGCGCCTTTTCCGCGAATTTAGTATCGTGATTTCGGGTTCGGTGATTATTTCGGCTTTTGCTGCATTGACTTTTACGCCTATGTTGGCTTCTAAATTGCTGAAAAGAACCGAGCATCACAACTGGATTTATCGGAAAACGGAGCCGTTTTTCAGTGGGATGAATAATTTTTATGATAAAATGCTTCAATCGTTTATTCGTCATAAATCAGCTGCTTTTCCAATTATCGGTATTACAATTGTTTTAATTATTGTGCTTTGGAATGTGATTCCATCCGAAATGTCGCCGCTCGAAGATCGTTCGCAAATTACGATCAGAACCTCCGGGCCCGAAGGTTCAACTTACGAATTTTTAAGAGATTATAATGATGAAATTTCGCAGATCGCTGATAGAGTAGTTCCTGAGCGGGAATCTAATATTGTAATTTCGAGAAGTGGATTCGGTATGGTCAGGATCATTCTTCCCGATATTGATAAAAGGGAACGTAGCCAAATGGAAATAGCCGACAGTTTAACTAAAAGCCTTCGAAACATGACAGAGGCACGTGCTTTTGTACAACAACAATCTACTTTTGGCGGACGACGTTCGGGTATGCCAATTCAGTATGTTTTGCAAGCGCCCAATATCGAGAAATTACAGGAATTTATTCCTGCATTTATGGATAAAGTGCGTCAGAGTCCAATGTTTCAGATGTCCGACGTAAACCTGAAATTTACAAAACCCGAAACCCGCATTGTAATTGACAGAGATAAAGCTTCGCTGCTGGGTGTGAGTACGCGGGATATTGGTCAAACGCTTCAATATGCACTGAGCGGACAGCGTATGGGTTATTTTTACATGAACGGAAAACAGTATCAGATTTTGGGTGAAATTAACCGTCAGCAACGCAATACACCACTCGATTTAAAGTCGGTTTATCTTAAAAATAACCAAGGCAATATGATTCAGCTGGATAATCTGGTGGAGCTGAAAGAAACAGTTGCACCACCACAGCTGTATCGTTATAACAGGTTTAATTCGGCCACAGTATCGGCAGGTCTTGCTCCCGGCGTTACAATTGGTGTGGGCTTAGATGAGATGGATCGCATTGCGAAAGAAACGCTCGACGACAGTTTCCGTACTGCGCTCTCGGGCGACTCGAAAGATTTCCGCGAAAGTTCATCGAGCCTTTTGTTTGCTTTTGTGTTGGCATTGGTGCTTATATTTTTGATTTTGGCTGCTCAATTCGAAAGTTTTAAAGATCCCTTTGTCATTATGTTTACGGTGCCGTTGGCAGTGGCAGGTGCATTGGTTTTTATGTATTTCGGAGGCATAACCATGAATATTTTCAGCCAGATTGGTATTATTATGCTAATTGGTTTGGTGGCTAAAAACGGGATTTTGATTGTGGAATTTGCCAATCAGCGGCAGGCGGATGGAATAGATAAAAAATCGGCCATTATCGGAGCTTCGGTGCAGCGTTTACGCCCTATTTTAATGACAAGTTTCTCAACTATTCTGGGCTTGTTACCATTGGCTTTTGCAAGTGCCGAAGGCGCTAACGGTCGTGTGGCCATGGGTGTGGCAGTAATTGGCGGAATGCTTGTTTCAACTTTTCTTACTTTGTTTGTTGTTCCGGCAATGTATATGTTTGTTTCGTCCAACCGAAATAAAAGTAAATAATCAGGATTAACATATTTAGATTTAATATTGAAAATGAAATACTTAACAAATAACCGATTCGGCAAATTGATTCGAGGCAAAGGAATGTTGATTTTGATTCTCAACCCTTTTATTGTTTTTTCGCAGCAAAGTTTCGACCTGAAACAATGCATCACGACAGGGCTTGAGCAAAATTATCAGATCAGAATAAGTAAGAACGAGCAAAAAATTGCTGATAACAATCTGACAATCGGTAATGCTGGTTTTTTGCCTACAATAAGCCTTAATTCCACCTACAGTCAACGATTGAACAACGTGGAGCAAATTCCGGCCGATGGAAGTGCAGTTCAGAAAAACAACAACGTAAACAATTCGGCTTTCGATGCCGGTGTGAATCTTAACTGGACAGTTTTTGATGGTTTCAGGGTGCAAACCAACTATTCGAAATTGAAACAGCTTCAGCAGATTGGTGAACTCAATATGTTGTTGAATGTTGAGAATTTTATTGCCGGCATATCGTCGGAATATTTCAATTATGTTCATCAAAACATACAATTGAACAATCTTAAATCGGCTGTTCGCTTATCCAAAGAGCGTCTGCGAATTGTAGAGGCACGTTACAATATCGGCTCTATGTCGCGACTTGATTTACAGCAGGCAAAAGTCGATTTTAATGCCGATAGTTCGAAGCTTATTCGTCAGCGGGAAGTTGTTTTTTCTACCCGTGTCAAACTCAATCAGCTTATGGCACTCAAAAATGTGGAAGAGCAAATTTCGGTGACCGACACAGCCATTGTCTTCAATGCATTGCTTTCGAAAGATCAACTCTGGAAAAAAACGCTTCAATCGAATATTTATATTTTGCTTTCCGAAAAAGAAAAAAAGCTGAAAACAATTGATTTGAAGCAAGCTAAATCCCGTAATTATCCCTACCTGAAACTAAATGCCGGATATGGTTATGTGCAGAACAAATACGAATATAACGCTTACAGGCAACAAAATCAGTTGGGATCAAACCTTGGGCTAACACTCGGATTTACGCTCTTTGATGGGTTTAACCGAAGCCGGGAGCAAACAAATGCCAGGATAGAGATCGAAAACAAGCAGCTTGCCACGGAGGAGTTGTTGTTAAGCATTGAAAGTGATTTTTCGAATATCTGGATGGCTTACGAAAACAATATGCAGCTTACCACGCTCGAACGTGAAAACCTGAGCAATGCTGTTGAAAATTACGAAATTGCAATTGAACGTTACAAATTAGGCGATTTATCGGGCATCGAACTTCGCGAAGCGCAAAATAGTCTGCTCGAAGCCGAGGAAAGGCTTGTACAGGCGCAGTACAATACTAAACTTTGTGAAATTTCGTTATTACAAATCAGTGGCTCGGCTATGCTATTGATAAATTGATTTGGTTATTCGGTTTTTAGTACCTCATGGGTTGAATTAAATTTTTCCAAAATTAATTTGTTTTTCAATGAAACAAAATATGTTCTACAACATAGTTTCTTTTCTGTCCGAGACTTCATTTTTTTGTTATTTTGTGCTTTAAATTTAAACAACATAAACAATTATATAATATGACAGTTCAAGAATTAAAATCAGCTTTCGAATCGGCTTATGGTAAGGCTGCCGATGCCGTTTACTTTTCACCGGGTCGTGTAAATCTTATCGGCGAACACACCGATTATAATGGTGGTTCGGTATTTCCATGTGCATTAAGTTTCGGAACGTATTTGTTGTTGGCAAAAAACGACAAAGAAGAAATGAACTTTAAGTCGCTTAATCAACCTGAGATTATTTCGCTTGGTTTCGACCAGTTAACTACCCGGCTCGAAAAGTCATGGGCCAATTATCCGCTGGGAGTTATTGCTCAGTTCGTTAAACGCGGTATAGAAATTACACAGGGTTACGATCTTCTTATCTGGGGAAATGTTCCTAACGGAGCTGGTCTTTCGTCGTCGGCTGCACTCGAAGTGGTTACCGCATTCGCTTTCAATGATCAACTTGGAACAGGTTTCAACAGAACAGAACTGGCTCAGATTGGTCAGAAAGCGGAGCACGAGTTTGCACTTGTCAACTGTGGTATTATGGATCAGTTTGCCTCGGCCAACGGAGCGAAGGACAGCGCTATTCACCTCAATTGCGACACGCTTGAATTCGAACTCGTTCCGGTGAAACTTGAAGGTGTGAAAATATTAATTTCGAACACCCACAGCCCTCACAAATTGGATTCAGGTGCTTACAATGCGCGCGTTGCACAATGTCAGTTGGCTGTAGAACAGTTAAATAAAGTGATTTCGATAAAATACCTTGCCGAACTTACTGAAGCTAAATTCAAGGAAGTTGAATCGGCAATTACCGATGAGGTAGCACACAAACGTGCCCGTCACGTAGTGGGCGAAGTGCAGCGCACCAGCGATGCGGTGAAAGCCCTGAAAGCCGGAGATCTCGAAAGTTTTGGACAACTGATGAATGCATCTCACGTTTCATTGCGCGACGATTATGAAGTGACTGGTCCTGAATTGGATTGCATGGCCGAAGAAGCATGGAAAATAGATGGCGTTATTGGTTCACGCATGACCGGTGGAGGTTTTGGCGGTTGTACGGTTTCGTTGGTAAAAGATGAAGCCATTGATACCTTTATCAAAGAAGTAGGTGCAGCTTACGAAACTAAAATTGGGATCAAACCCGAATTTTATATTGCAGAAATAGGTGATGGTGCCTGCAAAATCGACTAAAAACTTTTCTACTCACAAAAAATTGCTGAAAACAAGCATTTTTTGTGAGTTAAATAATAAAAACAAAAATGAAAACAGCTCAGGAATTACAAATTGAACTCGACGGAAATCCCGTATCGTTATTTACTTTGTTCAATAAAAACGGCATGTCGGTAGACATTACCAACTACGGTGCAAAAATTATCCGTTTGTATGCGCCCGACAAAAACGGTAAATTCGACGATGTGGTACTTGCTTTCGATACGCTCAACGAAGTGATTGAAAAAGAAATCTACTTTGGCGCTGTATGTGGCAGGGTGGCCAACCGTATTAAGGATGGAAAATTCACACTCGATGGTGTTGAATATCAGCTTCCTGTTAACAATGGAACGAACTCATTACACGGGGGTATTCATGGATTTAACGAAAAAGTGTGGACAGTTGTATCTGCGAGCGAAACGGAACTTGTGCTTGAACTTCTTTCGGTTGATGGCGAAGAAGGGTACCCCGGGAATTTAACGGTAACCTGTACATATTCTCTGTCCGATGATAACGAAGTGAAAATTCATTACGAAGCTACTACTGACAAACCTACTATTATTGCGCTTACCAATCACTCCTATTTCAACCTGAAAGGTGCAGGTAACGGTACGATCAAAAATCATGTCATGCAGCTGAATGCTGATTTTTATACGGTGCTTGATGATTCATTTGCGCTGTCAGGCGAAATAAGTAAAGTTGAAGGTACTCCGTTCGATTTTCGTGAACCTACAGTTGTAGGCGATCGCATCGACGATGAGGTTTTTGTTCCCGGTTGGGGAATTGATAACAATTGGTGCATTCGCCGCGCTCAGGCCGGAGATTGTGTGTTGGCAGGTACGGTTTTCGAACCCGAAAGTGGTCGTAAAATGGAAGTTTTCACCACTCAGCCTGGTGTGCAGGTTTACAGCGGTAACTGGATTGACAAAGTAACCGGTAAAGAAGGCAAAATTTACGACCGTCAGGATGCTATTTGTCTGGAAACACAGAGTATTCCTAATTCGGCCAACATTCCTTTCTTCCCAAGTCCGGTACTTCGTCCGGGGCAGAAATACGACGAATGGTGCGTTTATAAATTTTCGGCGGAATAATTGTGTTTGTAATAATCATCATAAAAAAACCTGAAAATCAATTTTGATTTTCAGGTTTTTTTATCAATGTTTTTTATTCAAAGATTTAATTGATAGTGATTTCATCGACGAACAGAAATCCTTTAGAACCTTTGCCGCTATGCCAATCGGGGAGCAATTGCTCCGAGCCAATCGATACTTTCACATAACGGGCTTCTACGGGACTAAAGCTAAGCTTATGAGCAATAACGCCATTCGCATCGTCCTTTTTCATTGGAGGATAATTTTCGACAGCTACCCGATTGTAGGCTACACCATCAACTGAGGTTTCGATACTGAGACTTCGTGCATCCAATACCCATGCTCCTTTATCCACACAAACTGAAATGGCCACTTCCTGAATTGTTGTGCTTTTTTCCAAATCGATCAGCGCATTCATATCGTTGCCATACACAGCAATCCATCTGCCTGTTTTATAGTTTTTATTGCCATGTAACCCATCCACCAAAGTAGCAATGCCATTGAACATATATTTTTCGTTCAGAGGATGTAGGGCTTTTATCGGCTTTAGTGTGGACTTGCTAAACCGGATTTCATCTTTCAGCATTCTGCTTGCTTCCTGCTTTCTGAAAACTATCGCCCGGAGTTGAGCATTTTGTTTGATTTTTAAAAGATCAGAATAAACAGCCGACGAGGGAGTGGGATCGCTGCCATCAAGTGTAAAATGAATAGGCGATTTATCAATCGTTAATAGCTTCACATCAACGCTACCATCTTTAGGATTTGAACTGAAATCGGCCGAAACATCAAATAAATGACGCGCATAGTTATAATTGTGCAGGTTATAAATTTCGATCAAATTCGGAATACGATTTAAAAAATTTGTATAGTTTTTTTGTTTGGGTTTCGACCATTGCACTTCGCTAAGCGCTGCCAAGCGTGGTAATATCATGTATTGTACATGCTTAAACGTAGCGATGTATTCAGTCCATAAATTGGCCTGTGCCCCAATAATATGCTTTTTTTCTTCGTTGGTAAGCGACGCAGGTAAAGGATCCCATTCGTACACTTTTTTCACTGAGCTATATCCGCCGAAAGCATATGGTTCTGATTCGGTTTCAGTGGTTTGATAGTGGTCAAAATACATGTGCGAATTTGGCGTCATTATCACATCGTGATGGAGTTTGGCGGCTTCGATTCCACCTTCCATGCTCCGCCACGACATTACGGTTGCATTGGGAGCAATACCGCCTTCCAAAATCTCGTCCCAGCCAATAATTTTTCGTCCTTTATCGTTGAGTAATTTTTCGGCATAAGCCATGAAATTGCTTTGTAAACGCTCTTCGGCTGTATGGTGTTCGTCGGTAACCAGCCCGAGCGATGTGATGCGGGCCTGACATTTCGGACACTTTTTCCAACTCGTTTTAGGGCATTCGTCGCCACCGATATGAATGTATTTGGACGGAAAAACATCAATGAGTTCAGTGAGTACATCTTCGATAAATTTCAACGTTTTGTCGTTACCAATACACAACACATCTTCCGAAATTCCCCAGATGCGCCAAACCTGATAAGGACCGCCGGTGCAGCCTAATTCTGGGTAGGCTTCCAAAGCACCCAACATATGTCCCGGCATATCAATTTCTGGAATTATATTGATGTACCTGTCGGCGGCATAAGCCACTATTTCGCGGCATTCATCCTGTGTATAAAAGCCTCCGTATGGAATTCCATCATAAACGCCAGTGTTTCTGCCAATCACAGTTTCTGTTCTTTTCGAACCAATTTCGGTGAGTAGCGGATACTTTTTTATCTCAATTCGCCATCCCTGGTCATCGCTTAAATGCCAGTGAAAGGTGTTTACATTGTGCAATGCCAAAATGTCGATGTATGTTTTTACTTCGTCGACAGAGAAAAAGTGGCGCGCAACATCAAGGTGCATTCCTCTGTAAGGAAAACGGGGAGCATCGTTTACTGTGGCTGCCGGAAATTCCACTATTGTTGATTTTTCTGTCGGAATTGATTTTCGTAAGGTTTGTATGCCGTAAAAAATCCCGTTTTCGGTGCAGGCTGAAACGATAATTTGTTGAGGATTTACAACAATACGATAAGCTTCGGGAGCAGCCGATTTTAAATCCAAACGAAGTACAATAGATTTTTTTGTTTTACTGTCGGTGGATGTGTTAATTTCAATGCCACACTGATCTTTGATGTATTGGCTCAGAAAGTTAGCATTTTTCTGCATTTTTTCATTGCCGGCGGGGTAAACAATTTTCACGCTTTTGTCGAGCGTAAAGTATTGACTTTTCTGAGTAATTATTTCATTTGGAAGTGGAATGACTTGATAATCGGCTACTGACTTTTTTGTTGTGCCCGAAGTAAACAGACCGCTCAGGCACAATATGCCGATGGTCTGAAGAAGTGTTTTTCGCATAATAATTTTAATTCAAGGTGTGATTTTTATTCTTGTATTCTTTGTACCGAATTTATTTCTTTGATTTTCATGATATTTTTACACAGATTATCAATGTCTTCAGTGTCGTGAACATAAATGTAAAATCGTCCGATAAAAATACCGGCATTGGTTTCAATGTTAATTTTATTTATATTGCCACCGTATTTTTCCGAGATGACTTTTAGAATTTCTATCATTACACCTTTTTTGTCGATGCCTTTAATTTCGAGTATTTCGATGAATGATAAAGCTTTATGTGTACTCCACTGTGCCGATACGAGTCTTTCGCCGAAATTTGATTTTAATTTTGCGGTAGTAGGACACTGTCGTTTATGAATGATAACAATTTCGGAATCGTCGACGTATCCCAGCACATCATCTCCCGGAATAGGATGGCAACAGTCGGCCAGTTTGTAGGTAATACCGGCATTTTCTTCCGAAAGAATAAATGTTTTTTTGCGATCTACTTTGTTGGCCGGAACAAGATCCATAGCTGGCGCTTTGTTGGCTTTATTGTCGGATGAGCCTCCAAACGGCATTTTGAGGTATTTAATAAATACATTTTGGGATTTGGTTTTGAATATCACCTTGCTGATGTCTTCCAGATTGAGCAATCCTTTTCCTGCTTGCAGATACAATGAGTTCTTCTGGCTGAATTTATAATGATTCATGATGCGAACCATCACTTCATTTTCGGGACTAAGGTTGATTTCGGCAAGCGCTTCTTCAATTTTTTTCTGGCCAATTAAAATCAGTACTTTTTCTTCGCGTTTAAAATGTGCTCGGAGTTTGGCTTTGGCACGTGCGGTAGTCACATAGTCGAGCCATTCGGGTTGTGGGCTTTGTTTCTTGGCAGTCAGAATTTCAACCTGATCACCTGAATTTAGCTTATAGCTGAGCGGAACAAGCTTGTGATTCACTTTTGCTCCGATACATCGCATCCCAAGGTCGGAGTGGAGTGCAAAAGCAAAATCAAGTGCAGTCGAACCTGAAGCCAACGTTCTGATTTCGCCTTTAGGTGTAAAAACAAAAATTTCGGATGCAAAAAGGTTCAATTTGAAGGTATCCATAAAATCGATGGCATTCGATTCGGGATTTTCGAGCAATTCCTTGATTGTTTTCATCCATTTGTCGAGCTCCGACGATTCGTCGGATTCGCCTGCTTTATATTTCCAGTGCGCAGCCAGTCCTTTTTCAGCGATATCATTCATGCGTTCGCTGCGGATTTGTATTTCGACCCAGCGACCGAATGGCCCCATAACTGTGACATGAAGTGCTTCGTAGCCATTTGCTTTGGGATTGCTCACCCAGTCGCGGATGCGTTCAGGGTGCGGTTTATAAATCTCGGTAAGCGATGAATATAGCATCCAGCATTGGTCTTTTTCGCTCATCCCGGGCTTAGGTTTAAAAACAATGCGCAGCGCCAGTATGTCGTAAACCTCTTCGAACGGGATATTCCTTGTCGACATTTTGTTCCAGATTGAATAAACCGACTTAATTCTTTCTTTCAGGAAAAATTCGTAGCCCATTTCGCCCATTTTGCGTCGGATAGGGCCTGAAAATTCTTTGAAAAACTGATTACGGGCTTCTTCGTCGACAGCGAGTTTCTTTTCTATCAGAAAATAAGTTTCAGGATGTTCGTATTTGAAGCAGAGATTTTCGAGTTCGGTTTTAATGCGGAAAAGCCCGAGGCGGTGGGCGAGAGGAGCGTAAATATAATTTGTTTCGCCGGTGATTTTGTATTGTTTTGCGGGAGGCATTGAGCCCAATGTTCGCATATTGTGAAGTCTGTCGGCAATTTTTATTAAAATAACACGGATATCTTCGGACATTGTTAGAAGCAACTTACGGAAATTTTCGGCTTGCTCCGATGCAATTTCGTTAAACACACCACCCGATATTTTTGTGAGTCCATCAACAATATGCGCAATTTTCGATCCGAAGAGATTTTCGATGTCTTCAACAGTGTAATCGGTATCTTCAACCACATCGTGCAAAAGCGCCGAACAGATGGAAGTTGAACCTAACCCTATTTCGCGTACAGCAATACGAGCCACTGCCAGCGGATGCATGATGTAAGGTTCACCTGAGCGACGCTTGATTCCCTTGTGAGCAATGTTGGCAAAATTGAAAGCTTTGGTTATCAGCTCAATTTTTTGCTTGTGATTGGTGTGCTTATAATCTTCAATCAATGCATCAAACTCGTTTTGAATCTGTTCCTCTTCTGTCAATTCCTGAAGTTTTACTTTTTCTGGCATATTGTTTATTTTCTCTTTTGCAAAAATAGTAATTTATTTCAATCTCACTTCCGACCGAGGGATTTAAATCTGAATTAAGACAAGATTTATCAAATTATCGTTTTTCAGTGTTAACACTTTCGGTTGACACGAAATCTGGAATTCTCACTCAGCTCTTTTTTTGTGAAACGAAAAGAAACGGAATAATGTTTTTGGTGTACTTTTTTAGTACTGAAACTCAATTTAGAAAGCTGATTTTTTATACAAGCTCTTTTTGTATCTTTGCAGAATTAAATTTCCAATCTACCGATAAGTCAAATCATTATTTAAAATGCTCTCTCTGAACGACGAATATCATCTTTATCTGAAACTTGAAAAAGCTTTATCCGAGAATAGCATTGAAGCCTATGAACGAGATTTGTTTAAATTAGAGACCTATTTGGCGGATTTTCATGTAAAAGCCGAGGAGGCAAGCAACGAAATTTTGCGTGATTTTATCATCGAAATTGCCAGTTTGGGCATTCATCCACGTTCGCAGGCGCGCGTATTGTCGAGTATTCGTTCGTTTTATCATTTTCTGATTTATAAAAACAAGAGAGATGATGACCCTACTGAATTGCTCGAAAGTCCGAAAACAGGGCTGCGATTGCCCGAAGTTTTATCGGTGAAGGAGATTGACCGTATTATTGAAGCCATCGATTTATCCAAAGCCGAAGGACAAAGAAACAAAGCCATCATAGAAACGCTTTATGGCTCCGGTCTAAGGGTGTCGGAACTTGTAAATCTCCAATTATCAAAAATTTACTTTGCCGAAGGATATATGTTGGTCGAAGGAAAGGGAAGTAAACAAAGGCTCGTTCCCCTTTCGCCACAATCCATCCGGCAAATAGAATTATGGAAAGTGGATCGGAATTTGCTAAGCGTAAAGAAAGGAAGTGAAGATGTGCTTTTTTTGAATCGACGCGGCGGTAAACTCACAAGGGCAATGATTTTTACGATTGTTAAGGAGTTAGCAGCCATGGCCGGCATTCGTAAAAATGTGAGTCCGCACACTTTTCGTCATTCTTTTGCAACACATTTATTGGAAAATGGAGCAAATTTGCGGGCCATTCAACAGCTTCTGGGGCACGAATCTATCACGACAACCGAACTTTACACACATATTGATGTTCATTTTCTGCGCGAGACCATTCTGGAATTTCACCCGCTGAATAAACATTCAAAATGATTATTTTATCTGTTTTTTATACGTACTCTCAAATTAAATAAATGAATTTCAAACGAATAATATATTTTCTACTGGTTTCACTTTTCATTGTAACCAATGGGCTTTTAAATGCACAGGAAACACTGGCTGTAGGTCAGGTGCTGAATGCACTTGATAAAAGTCCCATTCCGGATGTAAATATTTTCTTTAAAAATACCGATATTGGCGTTAAATCGAACGAAGAAGGGTATTTTATGGTGCGGACGCAGGGAAAAGAAACAACTGTCGTTTTTTCGTGTGTAGGTTACCGCCGGAAAGAAATGAAACTAAAACCCGGGCAAAGTGTGGGCGCTCAGGTTGAATTGCAGGAGGAAAACAACCAGCTTGAGGAAGTTTTTGTAGTGCCGGGCTCCAATCCGGCCATGGATCTTATGAGAAGAGTCCGCTTACAAAAAAAGATGAACGATGTAACCCGAAATCCTTCTTTTTTATCCCGACGAAGCGAGCAAAATCTTGTATTGCTCGGCAAAATCAATCAACGTTCGGTGAACAAGCGCATTTTCGAACAGTTATCAAAAGGTGCCGTTTCTCAGGTTGATTCCAGCCTTACCTTACCTTTGTACATGGCCGAAAATCGTTATATTTTATCTTCAGGGGCAAAAAAAGAGGAGACAAAGAATATCTTTTCATCCACTGCGGATACCGAAAAAATAATTTTGAAGTTAATAGGAGAGATTGATACAGATCAGAATTTTTATGATTATGCTGTAAGTATTTTTGGCAAAAGTTTTATAAGTCCTTTGTCGAACTCCGGAAATGTGTACTATAACTACTATCTGGCCGATAGTACTTCTTTGAATGAAAGGAAGATATATCAACTTCATTTCCGTTCGAAGAACAATAAAAATTTAGCTTTTAACGGCTCAATGCAAATAGATTCCTCCACCTTGGCTTTGGTTTCTATCAGTGCCGAATTGCCATCGCAGGCCAATCTTAATTTCATTAACAACCTACAACTTCATCAGCAATTTAAGTTACAGCCCGACAATACCTGGACTTTCGATACCGGTAACACTGCGCTGGACTTAATGTACGAATTGCTGGCCGACAGCTTGCATCCTAAACCAAGGATTTTTCTGAACAGAAGTATTACTTCTGTCGATAATCATCTGATCTCTTCTCCTTCGGAAAACTTTGCAAAAAGCAATTATTCTGTCGATTCATTGGAAAAGAAAATGAATACCCTGAATGAAGCTCCAATAATAAAAGTTGCTAAATGGCTGGCCGATATTATTATCACCGGTTACATTCCGGTAGGGAAAGTAGATGTTGGAAAAATTCAGAACCTGGCGCGCTATACCGACATCGAAGGGTTTCGTCTGACATTGCCTGTTTATACCAACGAACGTTTGTGGAAAAACATCCGTTTAGGAGGTTACGCTGGGTATGGTTTTAAAAACAATACAGTTAAATATTCTGGCTTAGCTCAAGTAAAGTTACCGGGCAATCAACGGCGGATTTTAGGCGCTGTTTATACAAACGATTACCGAAGCGAGAACTATGATTATAACGATTTTCTTATTCGCGAAAATCCACTCAACTCGGGCGACGAAGACATTTCCGGAACTATTTTCGGACTTCGTTCGGCTGGTAATATGAGTGAGCGAGAGGAAGTAACGGTCTCTTTTTCGAACGACTGGAGTTCTGATATCGAAAGTAATTTATTCTTTCGTTCCAATACTTACGGAGCCGGTGAAATTTTACCATTCACTTCGAATACTGTAAGTTATGATAGAATGAAACAGCAATCCTTTACTCTTCTCACCCGTTTCTCGTTTGGCGAAAGAGTTTACGACGACCATTTGCAGCGTATTTACAGTAACAATAACAAACCGGTTTTTTATGCTTTGGTCGAAGGTGGTCGCTATGAAGTGGCTGAGAAAAATGGAAATTACGCTAAATTTTCCGGACAAATAAGGCAGTTGCTCAATTTTAATATCGGATATTGGGAATATATGGTCGAAGGAGGAGCTATTTTCGGCCAATTACCTTATCAGTTGCTTAAAATGCCTTCCGGAAACATTACAAACGGTTACAGCAGGTTCAATTTTGCCCTCATGAATGAAATGGAATTCAGGGCCGACCGATATGCAATCTGGCACAATGAAGTATCGCTCAACGGTGTTCTGTTCAATCAGATACCACTTATAAAACATCTGAATTTACGCGAACTGATGAGTTTTAAAATGTACTATGGTACCATGAAAAACACACATAAAAATGTGCTTGATCTCCCTGATTATATTCATACCACCAATAAGCCTTATGTGGAAGTAGGAGCAGGGTTCAGCAATTTACTCCGATTTATTACGCTGCAATCTTTTTGGAGGCTCACCGAAACCGAAAGGCCCGGAGTAACAAAATGGGGACTTAAAGGAAGTATCAGGATAAGCCTATAAGGAATTTATGATACATTTTCCGACTTTTTATTTATAATTTTAATAAGATATTCTATCTTTGTACAACTAATCAGCAACATACATAAAAATGGAAACAACAGATTTGAAAGTAAGTATTATCGGTGCCGGAAATATGGGTGGGGCTATTGCCCGTGGTTTATCTAAAGGAACTATTGTTCAGGCAAGTAACATTCGGGTAAGCGATGTTTCTGCAGATCATCTGCTGGCGCTTCAAACATTTGCACCTGCAATATCGACGAGTAAAACCAATGCCGACATTATTAAAGATGCCGACATTATTATCCTTGCGGTTAAGCCCTGGCTTGTGGAAACAGTGGCAAAAGAAATTGAACACAAAATAGATTACAAAAAACAAATCATTGTATCAATAGCCGCTGGTATCGATTTCGAAAAATTATCGGAGTTATTTGATACAGAGGCAGCTATTTTCAGGGTAATACCAAATACTGCAATTGATATTCTCGAAAGTGTGACAACAATTGCGGCGCAAAAAGCAACAAAGGAGCAACAGGACCTTGTTCTTACGCTATTTGCTGAAATGGGAAAAGCATTTCTTGTGCCCGAATCCCAATTGAATGCATTTATGTCGCTTTCGTCGTGTGGTATTGCTTATGCCTTTCGTTATATCCGTGCTGCTATGGAGGGAGGCGTCGAAATGGGCATTTACCCGGCTGTAGCAAAAGAAGTAATTATTCAAACCCTCCGTGGAGCCCTAGGCTTGCTCGAAGCGAATGATACTCATCCTGAAATAGAAATTGATAAAGTAACAACACCGGGTGGCATCACTATTAAAGGATTGAACGAAATGGAAGCGAATGGTTTCAGCAATGCTGTGATTAAAGGATTGAAAGCTTCTCATTTGAAATAAATATACGGTTTTCAGTTTTTTCAGAATGCTGATCATTGAAACGATTTTTACAAAGTATGCTATGAACACACAAATCAAACAAATTGCCGAACGATTGCGCGGCTTGCGTGATGCCCTTGATTTAACAATTACTCAGGCGGCCGAAAAGTGCAATATTCCCGAAGCTGAATATGCACGTTACGAATCCGGGACTTCTGATATCCCAGTGAGCTTTATCTGCCAGATTGCTCAGACTTTCGATGTAGAAACTACGGCGCTTATTTCAGGGGTCGATCCTCACTCGCTTACTTATTTCATCACACGTAAGGGCACCGGCACCAGTGTGGAACGTACCAAAGCCTATAAATATCTTGCGCTTGCTTCGGGTTTCCGAAATGCAAAAGCAGAACCATTTGAAGTAACTGTAGAACCCAATGACCAGCCAATTCATTTGAATACGCACCCCGATCAGGAATTTAATCTGGTACTCGAAGGTAGTCTTCAATTGCAAATTGCGGGCAATGATATTATCCTGAACGAGGGTGACAGCATTTATTTCGACGCATCGAAACCTCATGGAATGAAAGCCCTGAACAACAAAAATGTGAAGTTTTTAGCCATCATTATTTAAAACGATATTGCGTTATACATTTAATTATTAAAATATTATAACAATTTTGAAAATCACATACCAAATGTGTTTTTCGGTAAAGAGAATGAAATGTTAGAGAAATACCTGAAACAAACCGATTTTTCCGACTTTGATGACTTCAAAGCCAACTACAAATTAATTGTTCCCGATAATTTTAATTTTGGATACGACATTGTTGATGTCTGGGCCGAGAAGGAACCAAATAAACGTGCTTTGCTCTGGACGAACGATCAGGGTGAATGCCGCGAGTTTACTTTCGGAGAAATGAAACAATACACTGACCAAACTGCGGCCTATTTTCAAAGCCTCGGCATTGGGAAAGGTGACATTGTAATGGCAATTTTGAAACGCAGGTTCGAATTTTGGTTCACCATTGTGGCTTTGCATAAAATTGGCGCCATTATTATTCCGGCAACGCATTTACTTACCAAAAAAGACCTGATATACCGCAATAATGCGGCTGATATAAAGGCGATTATTGCAGTTGGTGATGACACTATCATTCAGCATATCAATGATGCTTTACCTGAATCGCCTACAGTTAAAACACTTATTTCTGTTGGACCGGTAGTGCCTGCCGATTGGCACGATTTTCATGAAGGAATTAAAAATGCAGCGCCATTTTCAAAAATCGATAAAGTAAATAACAACGACGATCCGTTGATTATAAGCTTTACTTCCGGCACAACAGGTAATCCGAAAATGGTATTGCTCGATTGTGTTTATCCTTTGGCACATATCGTTACGGCTAAGTATTGGCACAATTTGCACGAAGATAGTTTGCACCTTACAATTGCCGATACAGGTTGGTTGAAAGCTGTTTGGGGAAAACTATACGGACAATGGATAGTGGGCGCTTGCGTTTTTGTTTACGATCACGAAAAGTTTACACCGGCAACTATGCTCGAAATGATACAGAAATACCGCATCACTTCACTTTGTGCGCCTCCCACGATTTTTAGGTTCCTGATTCGGGAAAATATTCAAGCCTACGATTTATCATCGCTCGAATATTGTACTATTGCGGGCGAAGCTTTGAATCCGGCGGTTTATGATCAGTTTTTGAATCTTACAGGCATAAAATTACGTGAGGGTTACGGACAAAGTGAAACCACTTTGAGTGTGCTTACGCCTCCCTGGATTGAACCAAAACCCGGATCGATGGGTTTACCCAATCCGCATTACGATGTAGATTTACTTACTTCCGATGGACGCTCGGCTGAGGCAGGAGAACAGGGACAAATTGTCATCCGTACCGATCGTCGTTACCCTGAAGGGCTGTTCAAAGGTTATTATCGCAATGCCCAACTGACATATGAAGCTTTGCATGATAATATCTACTATACAGGCGATGTGGCATGGCGCGACGAAGATGGCTATTTTTGGTTTGTAGGTCGTGCCGACGATGTAATTAAGAGTTCCGGGTATCGAATTGGTCCTTTTGAGGTGGAAAGTGCGCTGATGACACATCCGGCGGTGGTAGAGTGTGCCATTACAGGTGTCCCTGACGAAATTCGTGGACAGTTGGTGAAAGCAACTGTTATTTTATCCAAGGAGTATAAACTCAAAGCCGGCGAATCATTGGTAAAAGAATTACAGGAACACGTGAAATCGGTTACTGCTCCCTATAAATATCCCCGCATCATCGAATTTGTTGACGAATTGCCCAAAACGATTAGTGGTAAAATTCGCAGAACTGAAATCAGGGAAAGAGATAATAAATAAAAGATTTTTTAGTCGTATTATTCAAAGAGAGTGCCACTTGTAGCACTCTCTTTTTTGTTCATCCAAGGAATATTTCGATCAGTTGAATTGATTTTTTATTTATTGATTGTTATTTCATTTTCTATAACGAAATAATTCTCAGCAAAAAAATGTTTTAGAATCTGGTCTTCCCACCGTTCTGGTAAGTGTCTTGAATAATAAACTCTCACTTGCTGTGGCTTTTTTTGCTTTTGGGGCAATATTATTTACATTAAAATAATTTTTAATAAAAACATAGTCTACCAAATTTACTTTACTATTAAGCAGGCTATGTCTCATTTTTTTACTCAGGTTTATTGCTCACTGTCTTTTCTTTAAAAACCTTTCCGTTTTTCTCCATTGTTTTAAATTTTCTTTTTTCATTAGATTCATCACTTAAAAAATATCTTTGCCTTTTATAAATCATATCTTTAAAGATATTAAGATCAGGTGATATGTCGAGATTTTCATCTAATGTTAATTCATTAAATGTTTTCCGAGGATCTACTAATTTCAGAGTATTATTTTCATTTAAAAATATATTTCGTGACATTATGAATAGATTAGAATTTTTTCTAATAGAATCAACTTTTTCATTTTTCAAATTTTTTTCAACAATATTGTTTGAGAATTTTAAATTGTTGATTTTCTTGGCTGAATGAAATCCATATGTTATTACATATTTTTTGTTATTACTTTTATTAGTCACCCCGATTTCACTATAAAAGTACCAGAATCTACGATCAGGATACTTTTTATATTTTTCAGCCAGACTACCTTTACTCAACAAATCATCATACATTTTTTGTATATCCGAATAGGAAAGTGCAAAATCTTTTGAAATATAATTTATTGCTTTATCAAGAGAATCTTTAAAAAAAAACAAATTATAGTTAACGCAATGAGCCTGATACCATTTGGGAATATAACTAGTATCAGTTAATGCATAATATTCTAATTCAATTGGTTTGGAGAAATATATTACTTTATCAATGGATATATTGCTTACTGAATCGATTGATATTCCTTTTTTTACTAAATTGGAACTTGATTGATTTTGAGCATCATTTGTAAAGAAAATTGTCGTAATGATTCCTATCAGTATAGTTACTTTAAATTTGCCATTCATGTTTTCTAATTATTAATTGTTATTATAAAGTGTTATATCATTTAAATGAGATAAGTATTCGGTTGGAATGCTTTCGGAATATTCTAAAACGTAGTCTTCATCGTCTTCGAACATAGCTGTATCATTTAAAAGACAGGAATTTTTCAACTTAATATTTTGTACCAGTCAAATTTTGGAATCATTAGATCTGTATTGTCCCCAATGCTATTCACATTAAATCCTCTTGATTTAAGAATATGCTTTACTGAGAATAAATCACGAAGATTAATCTGATTTGGGTTTAACATTTTTTGCATTTTAGATGTTTGATTATAGTTAGACTCTCCCGCTTCCTTGCTGTGTAATAAATCCCGGTCTATCGGAAGTCGTACCCGTCAGCAGGGACAATGTTTTCCCATATTGCTTATTATTGCCCTTATTCACGTTTTATTATTAGATGGATTAAATTTATCATCCTCCCATTTTGCCGGATTATTTTTGATATAATTCACGATTTTTCTATACGATTCCTCATCACGGATAATTATATCATAAAAACGTTCCTGCCATTCAAATCTATAACCCAACCGGTCTGCATGTTTTGTTACCGCCGATTTGTACGATCCGGTAATGGACGATATTGTATTCGATCCCTGATGTTGATATCGTTTTTGTCCGGGGGTTTGCGGTAGAGACAACGCATGCGTTGTCTTTACCACGTCATGCGTTGTTTGTTCATCATCCGGTAGAGACAACGCATGCGTTGTCTCTACATTGCGCGCCGTATCAATCGCATGCGTTTCATCATCCGTTTCCCGTTTATTGCCATTCAATATCAAAATCCCATGAATATGATTTGGCATTACCTGAAATGCATCCAACGTTATGTTTTTTGCATGATTTTTTATTTCGTACCAAAACACATCGGCCAGCAAACCTAAATGTGACAACTGCATTCTAGCATCCACAACATCACCGAAACAGCATTCCCTGTCTTTTGTACAAATGGTGATAAAATATGCGCCATCATTCCCATAATCCCACCATTGCGCACGGGCAGAAGGTATACGATATTTATTTTGAAATTTTTTCATTTGATATTTGCGGTTTTGCGGTAGAGACAACGCATGCGTTGTCTGTTCATCATCCGGTTCATCATCCGGTAGAGACAACGCATGCGTTGTCTCTACACGTCATGCGTTGTCTCTACAATATGAAATATATAAAACAAATCACCCCTTCACCATTTTCACCCCCAGGTCATATGGTTCATCACCATCAACGGTAATAGTAAGTGTCTGGTTAAGATAGCCCAGTTTTACCACCGTTACCGTATAAATACCACTGGCAATGGTTTTAATCTGAAATCCTCCTTTTTCGGCAGTTTGTTTTACTATCGGTTCGGAGCTGCCTTCTTTCAGTGTAAAAGTCACAGTAGCATTGGGTATACCTGCACCTGTTTCGGCATCAGTTACCTTGGCGACTACTTGCACCACATCTTTTGGAACTTCCACTTTACGGGTTGTTTTGTAGTCTTTATAAAATGCAGGTTGGGTATCGTGTACAATTTCCACCTGTTTGTCCAGACTGGCTACAATCGCATCGGCAGTTTTAAAGTTTTCCGCTATTGTTGCAGTTATATTTTTCTGTTCACGTTCCTTTATGTCCAGCTGCGGACTTGAAGTTTCATACAGTGTAGTATCATTCAGCAAAGCTGTTTGAGTTTCAGTATTCAACTCATAAGGTCCCACTTCGGCCAGGTATAGATTCACCATTTCGTATAAATTCTTCGCTACTTGTACCAGTTCTACATCCTTCAGGCCCGAAAGATAGGTCTCAGTGTATTTGGTGTCTTTCAGCAAAGCTTTGTCTTTTTTATAATCAGCATAAGCCTGCATTTTACGCGAAGTACTTAGTATATTGCGTATCAGATTGGTGCGCAATGTCTCAATAATTTGCCTGATTTCGTTGGCAGTTTTCTTTTTCAACAAATCATTTGCCTGAATTTCTGCAATAGCATTATCCAGTGCGGTGAGTAACTCATTAGCATTGGGCAATTTTGCCAAAATAGCCGGATTGGCTCTTAGCAACATACGCAGTGCAATGTACATCCTTAGTTTTTCTACTTGTAATGTTGTCATTTTTTAAACGTATTAAATTGTTTGTATTATAAATGAGCAGAAAAACCGAACGCTTACCTTTTTATTCCGCTTTTCTGTTTGTCTTAAATCATTGATCCTCTTTTAACTCGTAACTCGTAACTCATAACTCGTAACTCCTCATAACTCGTAATTCGTAATTCGTAACTCGTAACTATTTAGTTTATTTGCCCGTGAACCGGTTTTTATCTTACTTTAGATGGAAAAAATAATGTATCAGATCGCCTTTTTTACTCCGCAGATGGGTTGTATCGTATTTTAGTTGGGTACTATCACTTCTCAGATTGAAAAAATTGCTCGTCAGATTTGTTTTTTTGCTCCTCAGATGCTGATAATTCTATTTTAGATGGAAGAAATCGGTTCTCAGATTGGTTTTTTGTTTCTCAGATGCTGAGAATTTCATTTTAGATGGTAGAAATTGCTCCTCAGATTGGTACTTTTTCTTCTCAGATGCTGCGAATTTCATTTTAGATTCAGAAAATCGCAGCTCAGATTGTTTTGTATGCCCTTCAACAGGGCACGACAATGCCGGTGTCGAACCTTGCGCACCGGCAGTTTATATTGTTAGCGAATATGTGTGTGTTGTGAATGGTTTTCCGGAAAAGAGTGTCGCGCAGGATGGTGTGGGCACAAGGAAAACGGAGCGCTGGACTTGCGCAGTTGTGGGTCTGTTGTTTCAACAGGCGGATTTTTTCAGCCCAAAGCAGTTTGGGGCATAGTATAAACAAGATATTCATATTGGTGTTATTTAGATTTTTACCTGATAGATAGTCACTCTACAATTTTAAATCAAAATACTCCCCGGTGCAAGGTCAACAGCAATAAATTGTTGCAAATATATGTGGTATTGTTTTAAATTGCAAGTTTTGTTGCAATTATTTTTATATATTATGAGCGAAATTTTAATTTAGGCCGGAATAATTCAAAATTGATAGTTTTTTTAGCCTGGTGACTGGGATTTAAGAACTAAAACCGCAATAATCTAATACCTTACGGTATTTTGAGATGCAAGACTTGAAATAGTGTTAATACTATCATTTCTGCAATAAACTATTGTGCTAGATGGGGTATTTTTTACTTCAACTTTACCTAAAAGGAGTAACCGCAGTATTCCTTTGTATTTCAAAACCCTCTTCTTTTGAATTAATATCCAATAATTGGTATGTTTTTTTTTAAAAAAGCGTTACTTTTGTATCCGAAAAAAGATCAAAAAATAAATGAAGATTATAAATCTATCGGAAAACAATTCCGTTTTAAATCATTATCTGAAGGAAATCAGAAGTGTTGAGATTCAAAATGATTCGATGCGATTCCGACGGAACATGGAACGCATAGGCGAAATAATGGCTTATGAAATCAGTAAATCGATGCATTATACTCCCGAAGATGTGAAAACGCCTTTAGGCATAGCGCCCACCAATGTGATTGACGAAAAAATAGTTATTTCCACTATTTTACGTGCCGGATTACCTTTCCATACTGGCTTTCTAAGCTATTTCGATAAAGCCGAGAATGCTTTTGTATCAGCTTACCGTAAATATAAAGATGCGCTTAAATTCGATATTTTTATCGAGTACATTGCATCGCCCGATCTGACAGGGAAAACATTGATTATTACTGATCCAATGCTGGCTACGGGAGGTTCGATGGAGTTGGCTTACGGCGCTTTGCTTACGAAAGGTAAACCAGCCCATATTCATGTGGCTACAGTGATTGCCAGCCAGACTGCAATTGATTATGTGGCTTCCCACTTCCCCGATTCGAAAACAACTATCTGGGCTGCGGCTATCGATCCCGAATTAAATGAACATTCGTATATTGTTCCGGGGCTTGGCGATGCCGGCGATCTGGCATTTGGAGAGAAATTGTAAAAAACCCATCAATCGGTTCATATCCTTTTTGGGGATAAAGACATTTTTTAAGTCTCAAAATAAACAAGCAGGGAGTTTTAAGGTCAACTTAAAACTCCCTGCTTGTTTTCTTAATATCACGTACTTATTCCACCAGCTTTCTTTCGGCCAGTTGTACTTTTTCGAAATTAAATTGCTTCAAAATTTCGTTTTTGTATCCTTTTATTTCGTCGTTGCACAAATTTCCTATGCTACCTTCGTGTGTATGCTGAATATTCTTATCGGGTTTGAAGTTTCCGGCTTCAATTTCGAGTCCCACCTGTTTGTATGCATCGCGAAAAGGAACACCCGAAAGAGTAAGCTTGTTTACCTCTTCCACACTGAACATAAGATCGTAGCGTTTGTCATTCAAAATGTCGGTATTCACAGTTACTTGTGCCATCATCATCGATGTCATTTCAATGCAGTCGAGCAATTCGGCAAAAGCCGGAACGAATACTTCTTTTAGTAGCTGCAAATCGCGGAAATAGCCCGAAGGCAGATTGTTGGTCAATAATGTGATTTGCTGCGGATACGATTGTATTTTATTGCATTTGGCCCGGGTGAGTTCAAATACATCAGGGTTTTTTTTGTGCGGCATAATGCTCGATCCGGTCGTAAATTCATCCGAAAGTTTGATAAAACCAAAGTTTTGAGATGTAAACATGCAAGCATCGAATGCCATTTTGGAAATGGTAGCTGCTACGCTTGCAAGAGCTGTAGTTACGGTTCGTTCCATTTTACCCCGACCCATTTGTGCGTATACCACATTGTAATTCATTGTGTCGAAACCCAGCAAATCGGTAGTCATCTGCCGGTTAAGCGGAAACGAAGAGCCATAGCCGGCTGCCGATCCCAAAGGATTGCGATTGGTGATTTTCCAGGCCGAAAGCAGCACCTGTAAGTCGTCGGCCAGACTTTCGGCATACGCGCCAAACCACAACCCGAACGACGAAGGCATAGCCACCTGTAAATGTGTGTAGCCGGGCAAAAGTATATCTTTATATCTGTTGCTTTGGCTGATAAGAACTTCGAATAATTCGTCCACTGCGTTTACAATGTCGATAATTCCTGCACGCGCAAAAAGTTTAAGATCCACCAACACCTGATCGTTGCGCGAGCGCCCACTGTGGATCTTCTTGCCCAGATCTCCAAGCTTCGCTGTCAGCATTTGTTCTACCTGCGAATGAACATCTTCCACGCCGTTTTCAATAACGAATGCTTTGTTTTCGGCAAGTTGGTAAATGTTTTTAAGTTCGGCAAGAAGTAGTTCAAGCTCATTGGCTTCAATCAATCCTACCGATTGCAACATTCGGATATGAGCGATGGAGCCCAGCACGTCGTATTTTGCAAGATACAGATCCATTTCCCTGTCGCGACCGACTGTAAATGCATCTACTTTAGCGTCTACCTGTATGTTTTTTTCCCAAAGTTTTGCCATCTATCTTAAAGTGAGTGGTTGTTTTTTTTGATAATTTTTTGTAGCTGAGAATATTGAAAGAGACAGAATACCATCATAGTACGATGTTTAGTTTTACTAAACTTCCTGATCTGAAGATTTGCTCAGGGCTTTTGCCAAAGCATCTGCTATTGTATTAATGCCTTCCTTCAGTTTTTTGTCTACCATCATTTTTATCATTGCAGGTATTTCGGCTTTCATTGTCAGTTTAAGTTTAGTATCGTTTTCAGCTACTTGCTTCAATTGTATCCATACATTTACATGCATAGGGCTGTGTTCCGATTCTAATTTAATGGTTTTGAAAGGTTCGCGTTCAATAATTCTGAATCCTACCGTTCCGAATCCTTCTACCGAAAAACTACAACTGTCGGTGTCGAATTCAAGGTTCTTTACTTTGTCTTTCAATGATGGATTTTGAGCTATCTTTTCAAGGTTTTTCAGGTCGCTCAATATACCAAAAACCATTTCTTCCGACGAAGAAATGGTTTTTATTTCGCTTTCGTATGTTGTCATGTTAATATTTTATTCTTTTTACAGAATGAAACGCTTTGAGCGTATGTTTGTTCAAAAACTTAAAATCTTATTTACCCCAAATTGCCGGGTTTTGACGCCATTCTTTCAATGTTGCCACATCTTCTTCCGAAATGTAGTTGGTAGCCAACGCTTCACTTACAAGCGATTCGTAATTGCAAAGCGTAGTGAGTTTTACTTTGGCAGCTTTAAATTTTTGTTCGGCTACCGGGAAACCATACGAAAAAATGGCAATCATTCCCAACACCTCTGAGCCATCGTTGCGAATAGCGTCAACAGCTTTCAGACTGCTTCCTCCGGTAGAGATCAGATCTTCAATCACAACCACTTTTTGTTTTGGCTTTAAATCTCCTTCTATCATGTTTTCGAGACCGTGATCTTTAGGAGTAGGGCGAATGTAGATAAACGGCAACCCTAAAGCATCGGCTACTAAGGCTCCCTGCGAGATGGCACCCGTAGCAACACCTGCAATTACATCAACCTCCGGATATAATTCCATTATTATCCTCGCTATTTCAATTTTTATAAACGTACGGATGTGAGGATACGAAAGGGTTTTGCGATTATCGCAATATATGGGTGATTGCCAACCCGAAGCCCAGATAAACGGATTTCTTGGTTGTAATTTTATAGCCTTAATTTTTAGGAGCTTTTCAGCAACTGCTTTTTCTAATACTTTCATAATTTATCTTTTTTAATGCACTTTGCTTATGACGATGCAAAAGTACGGAAACAATTTAAGACCAAAAATATAAAAAACGATATTATAAAACATTTTTCCTGATATTGAATGTATTAATATGTGGAAAATATTCATAAACAAGCAGATTTAGTGTCGATTTACATCAATGGAGCTAAAAATGCATCTTCGATATGATCAATTTTAAATCTTTGTCCTACCGGGATCACCGAAATCACATCAAAACGTGTATCGCCTTGCCAGTTGTATTTCTGAATATATTCGTGAGTGGCATTTATGATATTCCGGATCTTTCTGGGGGTTATAGCTTCTTCGGGTGCTTCAAAAGTTTCTGTCGATCGGGTTTTCACTTCCACTACCACCAGCCATCCCTCCTTTTCGGCCACTATATCAAGTTCAAGTTTGCCGAAAACCCATTTCACATGCTTTATCGTATAGCCTTTGGAACGCAGATATTCCTGCGCTTTGAGTTCTCCGAGGTTTCCAAGTTCATTGTGTTCGGCCATGACTGAAAATAGTTTAATCTTTTGTGGCAAATTTATAAATTTTCACTCAAAATCCTTTCTTTTAAAGAGATAATATTACTTTTGTAGTGAAAATAATTCAATCATGGCAAAAAAAACAATAATTCCGGTTTCTAAACGTAATTCCTTACGCACGCATAGGCAGATATTCACGCTCAATGATGAAGAAAACAAAGCATTGACCCGCTACATTACAAAATATAAAATCAATAACAAGTCTAAGTTTATTCGCGAAACCTTGATGCTTGCCATTATCCGTAAGTTTGAAGAAGATCATCCTACGCTTTTCGACTGATCTATTTATTTACTTTTCGACTATCTATTTAAAAAAACGCAAGAAGAATGGAATTTGTTTTAATGCTGGCAGGGATTATTTTCGGATGTTCAGTCACTTTGATTATTTCGAATTTTAAAAATTCAAAAGCAATGAGTGTCAATGCTGAAAAATTAGATGCGATACAATCAGCTTTGAACGAATCTGAACGACAGAAGTCGGTTGCCGAGGAAACAATTCGGCTGACAACCGAGGAAAATAAGCGAATTCAGAACGAGCTGGCACAGAATTTGGTGCTTTCGAACCTTCGTGCCGTAGAAGTGGCAACACTGAAAACATTGAATGAAAATATGTCCGAAAAGCTCGAAAATCAGCAATCGGAAATCGAAAATCAGCAAAAACGATTGACTGCTGAATTCGAAAATATCGCCAATAAAATAATGAAGGAAAGATCGGATGAGTTTTCGGCATCCAACAACAAAAATATAAGTGAGATTCTCAACCCGCTAAAAGAAAAAATACAACTTTTCGAAAAAAAGGTAGACGAGACTTACGATAAAGAATTGCGCGATAAAATCAGTTTAAGGGAGGAAGTTCGAAAACTGACAGAGTTGAATACACGCGTGAGTGAGGAAGCCAATAACCTGACAAAAGCGCTTAAAGGCGATGTGAAAAAACAAGGGAACTGGGGAGAAATAATTCTGGAGAGGGTGCTCGAACGTTCAGGACTTACAAAAGGACAGGAATATGAACGCGAAGAGGTAGTTGAAGGAGCCGATCGTAGTGTTCAGCGTCCTGATGTTATTTTACATTTGCCCGATAACAAGCATATTGTAATCGATTCGAAAGTCTCGCTTGTTGCTTATGAGCGTTACATAACTGCCGAGAATGAAGAGAAACAGATGTTGAGTGCTAAAGAGCATATCAATTCAATCAGGAGTCATGTGAAACTATTGAGCGAAAAGAACTATCAGAATGCTCAGCATCTAAATACGCCCGATTTTGTTCTGATGTTTATTCCTATCGAAGCATCGTTTTCGGTAGCAGTGCAGGGCGATAGTGAACTTTTTTCGTATGCCTGGGAACGTAAAATTGTGATTGTAAGCCCAACTACATTGTTGGCAACACTGAGAACCATTTCATCGATATGGAAACAGGAAAATCAGACGAAAAATGCTCAGGAAATTGCAAGGCTGAGTGGATCTTTATACGATAAATTTATTGGCTTCACCGAAGATATGGTGAAAATCAAAAGTAACCTGGACCGCACTTCGAATGCTTACGATGATGCAGTTAAAAAAATGAAAGATGGCTCAGGAAATATCATCCGAACAGCCGAAAAAATAAAAGAACTTGGTGCAAAAACCGGAAATAAGTCACTTCCGGCAGGTTTTGATAATTTTTGATAGTAAAAATCAAGAATTTATTTGAATGTCATAGTAAACGATATTGTAAATTTATGAGTGTCAGTATGGATAGGAAAGTACTTTTTGTTATTGTTTTGATTTGTTTCAGCGGAATTGTAAATGCAGGAAAACTTGCGGAGTCGGATAGTTTGGTTTTGAGTAAATCAATGGCTTATGATTTGGATAGTCTTCTTGAGGTAGCCACCGGAAACAAAACGATCACTGACAAAATAAGTGTGGATACAATCCGGATACCAGAGGTTTTAACGAATGCTTGTGCCAAGGAAATTCCTCAGGCTGTAACCGAAGCTCCCTGTTCTGAAATTCATTTAAAATTGGAGAATCTGGTTTTACATCCGGCCGATTCATTACTCCTTGCCGCCAATCCACTGTTTATCGATTTGGTCTACAAAAACGATGCATCAAATTTCGACTGGAGGAAGCAACTGCATCCTTATACGATTTTTTTCGGAACAAAACCTAATGTGTTCAATCAAAGCGCATTTAAAACGATTGAGATTCCAACTGCCACTGAAGTAATCACAACTTTACGAGCCAATACAATAAAGTCTTTGGCCGTCAAAGCTTCGGAATTGATCGTTTACAGGTACGAAAACTTGCCGGGAACCGACGGTATTAAAAGTCAGATAATAAATGGACGTGGGTATAAGGACTTAAAACTTATGAATATAGCGAACCTGAGTAAAGCCCGAAACTCAAAACCGACAGTTCCTAAAATTGAACGGAATCCATGGACCAAAAAAGCAAGTACAATGATTCAGTTTTCGCAAAATTATATTTCGAGTAACTGGTATCAGGGTGGTAGTAAGAATATTGCGATACTTGGAATACTGAATGGACAGTTGAATTACGATGACAAAAAGAATATTCAATGGGAAAATAACAGTGAATGGCGCATGGGTTTTAATTCGGTGGATGGAGCTATCCGACCACTGAATACAAACGATGATATTTTTAAAATCAACAGCAAATTGGGAGTAAAAGCAGGAGGAAAATGGTTTTATTCAGGATCGGTTGATTTTTCTACACAGTTTTTTAATAACTATAAATCAGTTACTTCCACCGAGATGAAAGCGACATTTCTTTCGCCTATAAGATTGAATGTGGGCGTCGGTCTTGATTATAAATATAAAAAACTGTTTTCGCTGATGCTTTCTCCCGTATCATATAAATATATTTATGTTGAAGATATTGAAGTGGTTAATCCAAATTTGTTTGGGATAGCCTCTGGAGAAAAAGTGTTGAGTGAGGTGGGTAGTTCGTTCAAGGCTCAGCTCTCGTACGCTCCTTCGAAGGAAATTCAGTTGGAATCAAAGCTAACGTTTTACACCAATTACGAAAAGGTGGAAGCCGATTGGGAAATTGTAAGTAATTTTACAATTAACCGGTTTTTATCTACCCGTTTATCTTTAAATCCACGATACGATAATACACAGATTCTTGACGAAGGGAAAAAAGCGAAAATTCAGTTCAAGGAATTGCTGAGTTTCGGTATTTCGTATAAACTGCTCAACTAAAGTTATTGCTTAGCTATATTCGTGTGCTTTTTGTTATTCAAAAAAGGCATGCCATTTGTCGAATATCATTACCTGATACTGACCAAAACGAGCCAAATCCTTGCGAATGGCATCAACTTGATGGGTTTCACCAAGTTTTGTTTTAGAAAAGAATTTGTCGGCGTAACAAATCAGTTGTTCTTCAAGGCTTTGAGGAAGCATATCGCGATCGGGGAGTGGAAGTTTTCCTTTGGCAATCATTTCCCTGCTGAGTCCAACTCCCGTATGTCGTTCGCAAACAAGTGCATGTCGGGGCATTCCTTCTGCGCTCAGCAATTCAGCGCCCAGGTATCCATGTTCGATATAATGATGTGTTCCAATACAATGGATACGCGGTGCGTAACATTTAAAAATACCAATGTCGTGCAGCATGGCTGCTTCGGCAATAAAATTGGTATCGAGCATTAACTCTTTCTTCTTTTCTGCAATTTCAAGCGCTTTATTCTTCACCTGAGTGCTGTGAGTCATCAGTGTTGTGTATAAATCGCTATCTTTGTTGTAATATTTCTCAATAATTTTATCAATATCGAACATGTTGCTTGCTTTTGGGAGCATAAAATTACAATAAATTTAATACAAAACATTTTTCGGGAAACTAAAGTTTTGTAATTGTATGTAGAGTAGGGTAGATATGTTCCAAAATAGACGAATATGAATACTGATAACAGTTTTGATTGCGGATGGCCGTCCAATGATGATCTGATGCGTCGGTATCACGATGAAGAATGGGGAGTTCCGCTTCACAATGACGCTTCGCTTTTCGAATTTATCCTGCTCGATACTTTTCAGGCAGGTTTGAGCTGGAGAACAATTTTACATAAACGTGAGAATTTCAGAAGAGCATTTAATAATTTCGATGTTCATAAAATTGCTTTGTACAATGAGGAGAAAATTCAGGAACTCATGCTGGATGCCTCCATTGTGCGTAATCAGGCTAAAATCCGTGCTGCAGTAACGAATGCACAGCACTTTATTTACATTCAGGAAGAATTCGGAACCTTCGATCGCTATATCTGGCAATTTACAGGAGGGAAAACCAAACAAAACAATTTTAAGTCTTTGGCCGAAATACCCGCCAGATCAGCAGAGTCGGATGCCATGAGCAAAGATTTATCAAAAAGAGGGTTTAAGTTTGTGGGAACTACCATTTGTTACGCATTTATGCAAGCTGCCGGCATGGTGAACGACCATATTGTGACTTGCCACAAATATAAATTAGTGTAAATATTTCTTCGTTTTGAGTTTCTTATTCATGTGTGAATAAATATTTATGCATTTTGAGAACAATATTTCAAGTTTCATGGTTTTACTGTTAACTTTCAAATATATATTTGTACAAAGTAAAACCTATGGATCTGAATGTAAAAAACGAAACATCTACGCTTAAGGCTGTAGTATTGGGTCAGGCTGGTTCGCGGGGTCAAATTCCTACGACCGATAAAACTTACGATGCCAAGTCGTACGAGTCGGTGCAGAAAGGTATTTATCCTACCGAAGAAGCAACTTATAAAGAAATGTCGGCATTTGAAAAAGTATTGCTCAAATACGATGTTCAGGTTTTTCACCCGTGGACGCTTGAGAACTGCAATCAGATTTTTGCCCGTGATGTGGGTTTTGTGATTGATGATAAAATCATCAACTCGAACATTATTCCCGATCGCGAGGACGAAAAGGAGGCTTACGAGGTTGTTTATGATCAAATTGCCTATAATAAAATTTACAATCTACCTGAACATGCTCACGTCGAAGGTGGAGATGTTGTTCTGTATAATGATGTTGTTTTTGTAGGGGTTTATACAGCCCCCGATTACCCGCAATTAAAAACAGCACGTACCAATTTATATGCTTTTGACTTTTTAAAGGAAATTTTCCCCCATAAAACATTTATTCCGCTCGAAACGATAAAGCACGACACAGATCCACATCTGAGTGTCCTGCATTTGGATTGCTGTTTTATGCCTGTTGGTCAGGATAAAGCATTGATATATAAAGATGGATTCCGGTTCAAAAAAGATATTCAATTGTTAACGGAGATGTTCGGCGAAAATAATTTATTTAGTATATCCCGGGAGGAAATGTACCAAATGAATACGAATATTTTTTCAATTTCGCCCAAAGTTGTTGTTTCCGAACAGAACTTCACCCGTTTGAATAATTTTATGGAAACCGAATGGGGACTTACTGTTGAGCGTGTTCCCTATCACGAAATATCGAAAATGGGAGGCCTTTTGCGTTGTTCCACTTTACCTTTGATCCGCCTGAACGACTAATAAATGCCAATGGTATGGAAAGACAACTCACCGACACCATCTTAATGATTGAGCCTGTTGCTTTTGGTTTTAACGAAGAAACTGCTCAAAACAATTTCTTTCAACAGCAGGATGATACACCTGATCGTGTCATCCAGCAAAAGGCGCTGAGTGAATTTTCATCAATGGTGCATCTGTTGCAGGACAAAGGTATTCAGGTAATTGTAGTGAAAGATACAATTGTGCCACATACGCCCGATTCCATTTTCCCAAACAACTGGATTTCGTTTCACCAAAGTGGAAATGTAGTGGTTTACCCGATGTTTGCCAAAAACCGAAGGTTAGAACGAAGGAGCGATATTATTCAGGCAGTTGTTGATGCCGGCTTTAAAATTGCTGATATAATTGACTATTCCGACTATGAAAACTGTAATTGCTTTCTGGAGGGAACAGGCAGTATCGTCCTCGATCGTCAAAACAGAATAGCCTACGCTGCCTTGTCGGAACGTACACACAAGGGTTTGTTCGAACGATTTTGTGACGAGGCTGGATACAAAGCAGTTAGTTTTGTAGCCAATCAAACGGTTGGGGATTTGCGTTTACCTGTTTATCACACCAATGTTGTTCTGTGTTTGGCTGAAGAATTTGTGGTTATTTGCTTCGATTGTGTCGACAATCCGGAGGAAATAAATGTTTTGAGAACTAATTTTGTCAATACGGGAAAAGAAATCATTTCCATTACCGAAACTCAAATGCATAGTTTTGCCGGAAATATGTTGCAGGTGATGAATCGTGAAGGCAAAAAATTCTTTGTTATGTCGAAGTCGGCGTTTGATGCGCTCGAAGTGTCGCAAATTGATGCACTCCGTAAATACAATGAGTTAATAATTGCTGCGGTGCCTACAATAGAGAAATACGGAGGTGGAAGTGTGCGCTGCATGATGGCCGAAGTTTTTAAAAATATTGATCAAAAAAAATGAATATGGAACAGAAAAAAAGAAGTGCAGAAGCCTTGATGAAACTTGAAGACAAGTATGGAGCGCATAATTACCATCCACTACCGGTAGTGATTGAAAGAGGAGAAGGAGTATTTCTCTGGGATGTAGATGGAAAGAGATACTATGATTTTCTGTCGGCTTATTCGGCAGTGAATCAGGGCCATTGTCATCCGAAAATTATTAATTCACTGATCCTTCAGGCACAGAAACTTACGCTTACTTCCCGTGCTTTTTACAACGATCAGTTGGGTGTTTATGAAGAATTTATAACCCAATATTTTGGGTACGACAAAGTGTTGCCTATGAATACAGGTGCCGAAGCAGTGGAGACAGCCATTAAACTTTGTCGGAAATGGGCGTATGAAAAAAAAGGAATAGAGGAGAATCAGGCGTTGATTGTCGTTTGCGAAAACAATTTTCACGGACGCACTACTACAATTGTGTCCTTCTCAGTCGATCGGGACGCATACGGCAATTATGGCCCGTTTACGCCTGGGTTTATTGTCGTTCCGTATAACAATGCCGAAATGCTTGAAAAAGTGTTGAACGAAAACAAGAACATTGCGGGGTTTTTGGTAGAGCCTATCCAGGGAGAAGCCGGAGCTTATGTTCCCGATGATGGTTATTTGAAAAAATGCTATGATTTATGCCGGAAAAACAATGTATTGTTCATTGCCGATGAAGTGCAAACCGGAATTGCACGTACCGGAAAATTACTTGCTTGCGATTATGAAGGAGTTCACCCCGATATACTGATTTTAGGGAAAGCATTATCGGGAGGAACTTATCCCGTCTCGGCCGTATTGTCCGATCATCAAATTATGGACGTCATCCAACCGGGTCAACACGGATCAACTTTTGGTGGAAATCCGATGGCTGCTGCGGTGGCAGTGGCGGCACTCGAAGTAGTTCGCGATGAAAATCTGGCCGAAAAAGCCTATGAGTTAGGAGCCTATTTCCGGCACGAAATGGATCAACTTTGTTCTGCATCTAATATCGCATCGTTTGTGAGAGGAAAAGGATTGTTAAACGCTTTGATTATCAACAATGAACAACATAAAAATCTGGCATGGGAAATTTGTTTGAAATTAGCCGATAATGGTTTACTGGCCAAACCTACTCATACAAATATCATACGGTTTGCTCCGCCTTTGGTGATTACAAAGGAGCAACTGGCCGAATGTATTGAGATAATTAGATTGTGTATAAAAACTTTTGAAGTATAAAAAACTTTTCGGCCGGAAATAAATTAAATATCGCAACTGTTTGTAAATGTATTGGAATATGTTGCCGGTATTCTATTTAAAATGCATTGATATTCAAAAAAATGATTATTTTTGTATCCCCAAAATCGAATCTGTTTCGATCCGGGAAACTTATTAATTTTCATAAATATTTTACGCTATGTTGTTCAATGTTTCTTATGTTGAGTGGTTTGGTTATCTTGGTTCAGTAATTGTTGCTGTGTCGTTAACGATGAGTTCTATCAAAAAGTTGAGATGGTATAATTTTGTTGGTGCAGCTATTTTCTCTATTTACGGCTTTGCCATTGGTGCTTTACCTGTTGGTTTACTCAATTTGTTTATTGTGATAGCCGACATTTACTATCTTTACAAGATGTACATGCAAAAGGATGCTTTTAAAGCAATTGTTGTCAATAATAACGATCCGTATCTGCATTATTTCCTCGATTTCTACAAACAAGAGATACACGAATTTTTTCCTCTTTTCGATGAGGCGAAATTAAAAGATGAATATGTGAATAAAAACTCATTTGTGTTCCTGTTGTTGCGCAATGCTGTGGTGGCCGGGGTATTTTGTGGAGTAAAAAACAACCATATTCTGTATCTGCATGTCGATTTTGTAAGCGCTCAATATCGCGATTTAAAACCGGGTGAATTTATTTATCAAAAAAATGTGGCTATGCTTAAAGAGCAAGGGATAAGTCAGATTATATGTAATACTGAGCATAAAAAGCACCAGAAATATCTTTATAAAATGGGCTACGAGTTGCAATCGGCAAAATCAAAAACAGTATTTGTAAAGAATATCTAATTCTAAATCAGTTTTTTTTGAAGAGGATGGGGAATAAAAAAACAATCCTGACAGGTTTCATAAACCTGTCAGGATTGTTTTTTTTAGGTTAAGTGTTAGCGTTTATCAGTTAGAATCAATAAGCATGATGATCGCTGTTTATATCTTCAATATCTGTACGCTTTTTCTCTAACGAACGCCATGCGTAGAAAATATAAGCCAGCACAAACGGAATCAAAATTGAGACATAGGACATCACGGTAAGTGTAAACTCGCTCGACGATGAATTGAAGATGGTGAGTGAACTTTGCAAATCGGTCGACGATGGATAATAGGCTGTATTGTTATATCCGGCCATCAACAACAATGTGCACACTGTTACTACAGTTCCTGCACCCGACAGCCATATCCCTTTACGGAACGTTTTCGAAAGCATTGATCCGATAATCCCTGCCAGTACTGCTACGACGCCAACTAGAAACAGAATCATCAACACGGGCATTTCTAACAGGTTAAAGAAGTATTTGTATTGTACAAGCGATACGACTCCGGTTTCCGGATCGACTGCATAACCTTTATCTAGCATTGTCCAGATAACGAAGGTGAGAAAGAACACTACAAAAGGAATTGCATTGTAGAAAAGATATTTATACGCTCTATTTTCCAGTGTTTTGTTATTTAGACGGTTGATGAAATAGAGCAACGCATTCGTGCGGGCAAGGAAAAATACAGTTAATCCTAAAGCCCAGTTTCGAGGCTCCAGTAGCGCTTCGAGGCCGTGCCATTCATTTCCCCACTGGCTTATCACCGGAGCCAATTGTTGTGTAATGTTTGCTTTGTTCACTGTGAAGTCCGATCCCGTAAAGAACGTGGCAATGGCTGTACCCAAGAGAAATGTACCCAATAATCCATTTATAAACAGAAAGGTGCGGTAGGTGGTTTTACCATAAGTATTGCCTGGTTTCGACTGAAATTCGTACGAAACGGCCTGAATAATAAAGCAGAACAAAATGGCCATCCAGACCCAATATGCACCACCGAAACTTGTTGAATAAAACAGCGGGAACGAAGCAAAAAATGCACCTCCAAATGTTACAAGCGTAGTAAATGTAAATTCCCACTTACGTCCGAGTACATTGACAAGCAGGCGTTTCTCGTCTTCGGTTTTCGACAGGCTGAAAAGCATCGACTGACCACCCTGAATAAACAAAAGAAATGTCAGAAGGCCGCCAAGCAGTGAAATAATAAACCACCAGTAATGCTGTAGAATTGAATATGTTGTCATGATATGTTTTGTTTTTAGTTATTTAAAATCAAAATTTTTAAAAAGAAGGGATGCTTCGAAACTTCGTTATTCTTGTTCTTGTTCGGTTTCGGGTCCTTTTTTGATTTGTTTTAGCATAATTCTTATTTCAGCAATAAGCAATGCAGTAAATAATACAGCAAATAGAAAGACTGTGATTTTTACAGATACAACCGATATCCCCGATAAGGCTGCCTGCAATGGCAGTGCATCCTGAATAGCCCATGGTTGACGTCCCAGTTCAGCTACAATCCAACCCACCTGGCTGGCTACATATCCCAAAGGAATTGTAAATAACGCAACGTAGGAAAGCCATTTTGCATTTTCTAATTTTCGGCGGTAAAGCATTAATACCAGCAGTGCAAACAATGCTAAGAAATACATACCCAGACCTACCATGATGTGGAACGAATAAAATACAAGCGGAACATTGGGAACTATATTTTCCGGTTTTTCGAGGTAACCGTATCCAAAATGAGAAAAGTTTTCACGTAATACTCCTTTGTGTTGCTGAGCAGTGGCTGTATCTTTGGCCAACATGGCTTTCTTGTATTCGGCAAGTGCATTTAGAGCTTTTTTGCCTCTTTCCTGCTTTTGGGTAAAGGAAAGAGCTGTGCCTTCGGGGGTTTCGTATCCACCTTCTATCACATCTTTAATACCAGGTACAAAGGCATTAAAATCTCTGTATCCCAAAAAAGAAAGCATACCCGGAATTGGTACTTTTACTGTCATTAAAAATGGATCAATACTGTCGTTGTACGTTTTTTTATCAGGATTTAAAACTCCAAAAGCCAGCAGATCGGCATTCTTCTGTCCAACGTAAAGACCTTCCATGGCTGCCAGTTTCATCGGCTGCTTTTGCGAAACGTGATACGCCGAGCTGTCGCCTGTCCAGATAATAAGAACCGACGATATGAGTCCGAATATGGCACCTACCCACATACTTTTAATTGCAAAATCGACCTCGCGTTTTTTTATAAGAAACCAGCCACTGATACCTACGACAAACAAAGCTCCCACTACCCAGCTCGAGACTACTGTATGTAAAAACTTATTGATTGCCACCGGTGATAAAACAATAGCCCAAAAATCCACCATTTCGTTTCTTACAGTATCCGGGTTAAATTCCATTCCCACTGGAAATTGCATCCATGCATTGGCAATCAGGATCCATAAGGCCGAAAGTGTGGCGCCAAGTGCAGTAAGCCAGGTGGCTGCCAGATGGAATCCTTTGCTTACTTTGTTCCAACCAAAAAACATAACGGAAATGAATGTTGCCTCCATAAAAAACGCCAGAATACCTTCTATAGCCAATGGCGCACCGAAAATATCGCCTACAATCCAGCTGTAGTTCGACCAGTTGGTGCCAAACTGAAACTCCATAATAATACCTGTGGCAACTCCTATTGCAAAATTCACCCCAAAAAGGGTCATCCAGAATTTTGTGACCTTTTTCCATTTTTCATCACCTGTTTTCAGATAAATGCTCTCCATAATGGCCATTATTACGCCAAGTCCTAAAGTGAGGGGAACAAAAATCCAGTGATACATAGCGGTAAGGGCAAATTGCGCTCTCGACCATTCTAACAACGAAGTATCTAATAATTCCATAAATAATATTGTATTTAAATTAAAGATTTTTTAATTCGGCTTATTGACTAATTTCAAATGAACATAATTTTACTTCCTCAGATCAGTGTGGCTTGTTAAATGCATAAAATCTGAAATAAAATGCTTTATGAAACGAGCATTTAAACAATTACTGATTAATTAGTAATTTAATTTTACAAAAATAATCAATAAATTGGACTAATTACAAATTTAAAATAATAAGAATTTGTTTTTTTAGAGATAATGTCAATTGTCCTATGTTAAATATACGATCCACTGCACTCAGGTGTTCTAATAGTTTGTTTTGGTTGTAATTTTCCGAAAGATAAGTTCTTTCTTCGAAAAATCAATGTAAAATACAAAATATTATAACAGATTTTAAAACGAATCATTATTCCGGAGTCTTGGGCTTCGTAAAATGACTGTTTTTGCACAAAAAAAAGCACAAAAAAACCGGCAGTTTATAAAATGCCGGTTTCCATTTTGGTGTAGCTATTAGTTAATTCCCAATTTCCGACAGGAACTTAATTCTTACCAATCGTACTTCTGTTTCGCTGTAATCATCTTCACCTAACTCATTGAGAGCGGGTTCTATTTTGTCTGTTTCAGCTGAGTTAAAATAGTCGAATATTTCGTCTACATGATCCGGATCCATTACCTCTTCGAGAAAATAATCGATATTTATTTTTGTTCCAGAGTATACAATGGCTTCGATTTCGTCGAGAAGTTCTCCTATTTCAAGTCCTTTGGCCATCGCGATGTCGTCAAGGGCAATTTTCCGGTCGATAGATTGAATAATGGAAACTTTAAGCTTCGATTTATTAGGAACTGTTCGTACGCGTAAATCTTCGGGACGTATGATCTCATTTTCTTTTACATGTTCCTTGATAACTTTCAAAAAATCTTCACCGTATCGTTTTGCCTTTCCGGCACCAACTCCCGGTATGTTCTGGAGCTCATCCATGGTGATCGGATAGCTTGTTGCCATGGCTTCGAGCGATGGATCCTGGAAGATAACAAAAGGAGGTACCTCGAGTTTTTTCGACATTTTTTTTCTCAAATCTTTAAGAATTGAAAACAAAACATCATCGGCAGCAGAAGTGCCGCCTGAACTTTTGATAGTAGGCTCTTCATCTTCATCCTCGAATTCATTGTCCTTGACAATGGGGAAAGGGGTTGGTTTCTTGAGGTATGCTTTACCTCCGGCTGTGAGCTTTAATAGCCCATAATTCTCTATGTCCTTCGAAATATAGCCAGCTATCATTGCCTGACGAATAACAGCATGCAGTAGTTTTTCATCTTCATCGGAGGCAGAACCAAAGTTTTCAAGTTCATCGTGTTGATAGGACTTGATGTCTGAGGTTTCGTTTCCTTTTAAAATGTCAACGATGTGTTCGGCTTTAAATTTTTCGCGAACAATTAAAATGGTTTCTAAAACCAATGACAAGAGTTCTTGTCCTTCAATAAATTTACGTGGTTTCATACAGTTGTCACAGCTCCCGCAGTTGTCGTTCTGATATTGTTCGCCAAAATAGTGTAGTAACAATTTTCGACGGCAAACAGACGATTCAGCATATGCTTGTGTTTCTAATAATAATTGATTCCCGATTTCCTGTTCGGCCACGGGTTTGCCTTGCATAAATTTGCGTAATTTGTCTAAATCCTTGTAAGCATAAAATGCTATACATTGTCCTTCACCACCATCACGCCCGCCTCTTCCGGTTTCCTGGTAATATCCTTCGAGGCTTTTGGGCATATCGTAATGAAGTACAAATCGAACATCTGGCTTGTCGATACCCATGCCAAAAGCAATGGTGGCAACAATGATTTGCACTTTTTCCATCAGAAATCTATCCTGATTTTCGCTCCTCACAGCCGTTTCCATCCCTGCGTGATAAGGTAAGCACGAAATTCCATTCATACTCAGTGTTTCGGCAAGTTCTTCCACCTTTTTGCGGCTCAGGCAATAAATGATACCTGATTTGTTTCCCTGCGAACGTATGAACTTGATGATATCCTTGTCTACATCGTTGGTTTTAGGACGTACTTCATAATATAGATTACTGCGGTTAAACGACGATTTATAAACATTGGCATTCAGCATGCCTAAGTTTTTTTGAATGTCGTGTTGCACTTTAGGCGTTGCCGTTGCCGTCAGTGTAATTAGGGGTGCGATCCCTATTTCATTGATTATAGGTCGTATACGTCGATATTCAGGCCTGAAATCATGACCCCATTCCGAAATACAATGTGCTTCGTCGACAGCGTAAAATGAAATTTTAAGCTGCTTGAGAAACTCGATGTTTTCTTCCTTGGTGAGTGATTCCGGCGCAACATATAATAGTTTTGTTTTACCAGAGAGAATATCGTTTTTCACCTGATCAATGGCCTGCTTGGATAAAGAGGAATTGATAAAATGAGCAATTCCATCTTCTTCGCTGAAACTTCGCATGGCGTCCACCTGATTTTTCATCAAGGCAATTAATGGTGAAATCACAATGGCAGTTCCTTCCATAATTAAAGAGGGAAGCTGGTAACATAGCGATTTTCCACCTCCGGTAGGCATCAACACAAATGTATCCTTCCCATCGAGAACGTTTTGTATAATAGCTTCCTGATTTCCCTTGAAGCTGTCGAAGCCAAAGTTTCTTTTTAAATGTTCAGTTAATACAGAGTGAGTTGCCATAATTGTACCCTTTGTCTGAAAAATAGTTTGCGAAAGTAGTATTTATTGTCGAGATATTAGCACAGTATCGATAATTTGTTTACCGATTTTCATGTATTTTTAGCGTTTAAACGATACTTAAACAGCTTTTTAATTATAAAACAAAATTATAAACAGATTTTAAATATACAAGTTTTTTTCAACAAAAAAACAGGATAATAATTATTTTTATTAATTATTATCCTGTTGTTTTGAGTTAACGCTTGTAAGATAAGACTTTTATCTAAATTACTTACGCGATTTTTAATCGGTTAATATTCGTCTTTTCTATTTTGCTTTGTGCGTATTCGAGGTTGATATGAAGTATTTTCTCATCATTCGATGGCATTTCGTACATTTTATCCATAATTATTGTCTCAGTAATGGACCTTAAACCGCGTGCTCCAAGTTTAAATTCAATGGCTTTGTCAACGATATAATCCAAAACATCATCTTCGAAAATAAGATCAATTTGATCCATTTTGAATAGTTTATTATATTGTTTGATGATCGAATTTTTGGGTTCGGTAAGTATTCGGCGCAAAGCAAAACGGTCGAGTGGTTCGAGATAAGTGAGAATCGGCAAACGTCCAATAATTTCGGGGATAAGACCGAAAGATTTAAGGTCCTGTGGGGCAATATATTGCAACATGTTTTTTTTGTCGATTTGTTCAATCTCGGATGATGCTCCATAGCCAACTACTCTTGTGTTGAGTCTTGAAGCAATTTTCTTTTCTATCCCATCGAAAGCTCCTCCGCAAACAAAAAGGATATTCTGCGTGTTTACAGCTATCATTTTCTGATCGGGATGCTTGCGTCCACCTTGCGGCGGAACGTTCACCACTGCACCTTCGAGCAGCTTGAGCAATCCTTGTTGAACACCTTCGCCACTTACATCGCGTGTTATGCTGGGATTATCGCCTTTGCGCGCAATTTTATCAATTTCGTCGATAAACACAATGCCGCGTTCAGCCGCTTTTACATCATAGTCGGCCACCTGAAGCAGGCGGGTCAGGATGCTTTCAATATCTTCGCCCACATAACCGGCTTCGGTAAGTACAGTAGCGTCCACAATAGTGAAGGGGACATGCAGTTTTTTGGCAATGGTACGTGCCAGCAAAGTTTTACCTGTACCTGTGTAGCCAACCATAATGATGTTCGATTTTTCAATTTCCACATCATCGTTGGTTTTTTCCTGCATCAATCTTTTGTAATGATTGTACACGGCCACCGATAGGTATTTTTTTGCTTCGTCCTGACCTATAACATACTGATCGAGATATTCTTTAATCTCAACAGGTTTTGGTACTTCATCTTTGTTCAGATGAGGTAATTTCGATTTTGAGCTTCTACTTTCTTTTACAATTTCTGCAGCCTGCACCGCACATTCGTTGCAAATGTGAACCCCGCCTTGTCCCATGATAAAGAAATCTACCTGAGATTCAGGGCGGCCACAGAAACTGCAATTTTTGGTTGTTTTTGCCATATTATTATTGGCAAATACAAGGCATTATGCCTTGCATCTGCCTAAAAAAAATTATTTTTTCTTTTCGTTCACTAAAACTTTGTCAATCATTCCATATTCCAGTGCTTCTTGTGAAGTCATCCAGTAATCACGGTCTGAGTCTTTTTCTATTCTGTCGAATGGATTGTGCGAGTGATCTGCAATAATTGTGTAAAGTTCTTTTTTGAGTTTCTGAATTTCACGGGCTGTGATTTCGATGTCCGAAGCCTGACCCTGAGCGCCACCCATAGGCTGATGTATCATAACGCGTGAATGTTTAAGCGCTGAGCGTTTTCCTTCGGCACCGGCTACTAACAATACAGCACCCATAGAAGCGGCCATACCGGTACAAATGGTTGCCACATCGGAGCCGATAAACTGCATAGTATCGTAAATGCCAAGTCCGGCATATACCGATCCACCAGGTGTGTTGAGGTAAATCGAGATGTCTTTGCCGGGATCAGATGAATCGAGATAAAGTAACTGTGCCTGAATTACATTGGCAGTGTAGTCGTCCACCTGAGTTCCCAGAAAAATAATGCGATCCATCATAAGACGCGAAAAAACGTCCATCTGGGTAACATTGAGTTGACGCTCTTCAAGGATAGAGGGCGAAATGTAGTTGCCGGTGATGTCGGCATATTTGTCCAGCGATAATCCGTTCATACCAAGGTGCTTGGTAGCATAATTGCGAAAATCATTATTGTTCATATCTGTAATTGGTTAGTCTGAATTGCTATAAGAGCAATGCCAGTTGGATTCTTAAATTTTCAATCTTAAAACTATTGAAAAAGGCTTTCGACCGTTTTCATTCATTAAACAAAGGTATGGTTTTTTTGTTTAAACTGATTCGGTGAAAAGCCTTTTCGGTACGAAAATCTAATTTTCAGTGCTTTCGGAACTGATTAGTTTTCGAACATTTTATTAAAATCTTCGATCGAAATTTCTTTTGTTTCAAGCTTAATTGTAGCTTTAACTACATCAAATACTTTGTTTTCAGCTACTTTTTCTATAATGCCTTTCAAAGTTTCTTCTTTTTTCAACATATCTTTGGCATAATTAGCAACTAATTCGTCGTCCATTCCTACCATACCATACTGAGCAAACTGAGCTTTTGTAATTTTTTTGGCATAATCTTCAATGTCGGCTGTTTCAATTTTTGAGTCGTTAGCTTTTGTAATTTTATCTTTAATCAATTGCCACTTTAAGTCTGCAATCATTTTAGAATAATCAGCTTCGAGCGTTTCTACAGTAAGGTTTTCGTTGGTGGCGAGTACCCATCGTTTCAGGAAAGCATCAGGGAAAACCAGGTTGTCGTATTTAGCAAGCAACATTTCGCGTGCATCAACGCCAAATTTATAATCGCTGTCGCCTTGAAGGGTTTCTTGGATACCTGCTTTGATTTTAGTTCTGAATTCTTCTTCGGAAGCTACAATACCTTCGCCATATACTTTGTCGAAAAGGTCCTGATCGATGGCCGATTCGTGATAACGAGTAATGCCTTCAATTTTAAACTGAAAATCGGAAGTAATGTTTTTGGCTTCGTCTTTCGAGATTTTAAGCAATGAACTGATCTCAGCAATATCTTCGAATGCTTTTGCTGGATTGATAGTGATAACATCGCCTTTCTTTGCATTTGCAAAAAGGGCTTTGGTAGCTTCGTCCTTGATGTAAGCAGGAGTAAGAACGGCATCGGAAAGTTTAATTCCTGATTCGTTTACTTTATCATCAGCAAGTTCAAGCATTTCACCTTTCAGCATGTCTTTTTCTTCGACAGTTTCTTCCTGGATATATTTTCCGTAACGAGCAGTGTACGATTTTACTTGATTTTCAATCATTTCGTCGCTTACGGCAATATTGTAGTATTTTAGCTTGTCTTTTCCGGTTAATTCAACTTCAAATTCGGGAGCTAAACCTAAGTCGAAAATAAATTCGAAATCTTCTTGTGTGTTGAAATCAATTTCCTGCTGTTCGGTTTCGTTTGGCAATGGTTCGCCAAGCATATTTACATTGTTCTCTTTGATGTATTTGAATAATTCTTCCGAAACTATTTTGTTAATCTCTTCAGCCAAAACGGCTTTTCCATACATTTTTTTTACTAAACCAACAGGTACCATCCCCGGACGGAAGCCCGGGATGTTTGCTTTTTTGCGGTAGTCGCGCAAAGTTTTTTCTACCTTTTCGGTGTAATCGGCTTTTTCAATACGCAATGTAATCACTGCATTGCTTTGATCGATGTCTTTTCTGACGATGTTCATAATTTTATTATAATTTCCAATTTTCAATTTATTTCTGATCAATATATTAGTTCTTGCCTAAAAGCAAAAGAGCCAACCTAAAGCTAATGGTTCAAATATAACCGATTTAGGGCTGCAAAGTTACAAAAAAATAGAATATAAACTATCATTTTTTAGTAAAATATTCCGAATCGTTTCCAATTGAAAAACAAGTAGTTAATAAAAATGTGCATTTGTCCTACGATAAACAAAAAAAGTGAATCCATTCTCGGGACTCACTTTAATTGAGGAATAATTGTATGTGGTTAAAACAAGTAGGTCAGTCCGACGGAGAATACACGGTTTTTTGTGGTGTCAGTGTTTTCTACCTCCTGGCTCACGATATTTTTTAAACCCTGCGACCAATTGATACCAAACTGAATTTTCTTGAAAAACTCGACCCCCATGCCCAAGTTATATCCGTAATCGACTCTGTCAGTATATTCTTTATATTCAACAGTTTCGGTTGTTCCATCAGTTTCTGTAACAATTTTTCCGTCCAGTGCATAGCCGGCATATACACCTCCATAACCAAATACTCCTACGAATCCGAGCATAAATCGGTAACGAAGGTGGATAGGGAATTCGAGATAATTGATTTCTTTGTATCCGTTTTTTATGTTGTCTTCGAGACTAATACTATCAGAGAATGAATACCCTTTTTGTGATACTAAAAATCCAATTTCTGTACCAAGTCCTGATTTATTTGGATTTAACTGATAAACCACCCCAATCTGATAGCCGGTCAGGTTTTCAGTGCTGAAACCCGCCCTCAATGCATCGCCACTGAGTGATTTTATTTCGTTTGCCATGTTGATTCCTGCTTTTATTCCTATCTGAGCATGAGCTTCAGATAGGAATAATGAAATTAACAACGTGCTACAAAAAAGTAATCTTTTCATGTATCTTTCAGAAAAATAAGCAATATTTTTTCATCAGGTATTTTTTGCAATCGGACAAAAATACAAAAACATTGCTATATAGTATGTTTTTGAATTTATTTTTTTGTCATTCTCTTGCGTTCGTTTTCGTCGAGATAGATTTTACGTAAGCGTATGCTCTGTGGTGTAATTTCCACATATTCATCCTCCTTTATGTATTCCAAGGCTTCTTCGAGGCTGAAAACAACGGGCGGAATCAGTTTGGCTTTGTCGTCGGCACCGGAGGCACGCATATTGGTCAGTTTTTTGGATTTGGTTACATTTACCACCATATCGCCTTCTTTAGCGCTTTCGCCTACTACTTGTCCTGAATAAATTTCGTCCTGTGGGAATATGAAAAATCGACCTCTGTCCTGCAATTTGTCGATGGCATAAGAAAATGCAGTGCCGCTCTCCATGGCGATAATAGACCCGTTGCTGCGTTTTTCGATATCGCCTTTGTAGGGTTGATATTCGAAAAAGCGGTGCGACATAATGGCTTCGCCGGCCGAAGCGGTAAGAACGCTGTTTCGTAAACCGATAATTCCACGGGATGGAATCAGAAACTCTAACTGTATACGGTCATTCATTACTTCCATGCTTAGCATTTCGCCCTTGCGCATAGCTACCATTTCTATGATTTTACCGGAGCTTTCTTCTGGAAGGTTAATTGTGAGTTGCTCGATAGGCTCGCAACGTTTTCCGTCAATTTCTTTAAAAATTACCTGAGGTTGACCAACTTGAAGTTCGTAACCTTCACGGCGCATGGTTTCGATAAGTACCGACAAGTGAAGTACACCACGTCCGTACACATGCCAAATATCTGAGTCGATGTTTTTTTCAACACGAAGCGCCAGATTTTTGTCTAATTCTTTTACCAGACGATCGTGAATATGTCGTGAGGTTACAAATTTTCCTTCTTTTCCGAAGAAAGGAGAAGTGTTAATCGTGAAAACCATACTCATGGTTGGTTCGTCGATGGCGATGGGAGTAAGTGGTTCAGGGTTCTGCAAATCGCAAACAGAATCTCCGATTTCAAATCCTTCGATACCTACCAATGCACAAATATCACCCGATTTTACTTCGGTGGTTTTGGTGCGTCCCAGTCCGGTAAAGGTATGGAGTTCTTTGATACGGCATTTTTTTAATGTGCCATCTCGTTTTACAAGGTTCACATCCATTCCTTCGCGTAAAGTGCCACGATGAACGCGACCTACAGCGATACGACCTACATAAGATGAATAATCAAGTGAGGTAATCAGCATTTGAGGTGTTCCTTCGAGCATTTCGGGCTCAGGAATAAATTTTATTATGGCATCCAGCAATGGTAAGATGTTATCGGTTTGGTCTTTCCAATCCTCCGACATCCAATTGTTTTTTGCTGATCCGTAAATGGTATGGAAATTAAGCTGTTCCTCTGATGCATCTAAATTGTACATTAAATCAAATACAGCTTCATGCACTTCATCCGGACGACAGTTGGGTTTGTCCACTTTGTTGACAACAACGATAGGTGTAAGCCCGATTTGCAGCGCTTTTTGGAGTACAAAACGAGTTTGAGGCATTGGACCCTCAAAAGCATCGACAAGTAACAACACGCCATCAGCCATATTCAATACACGTTCGACCTCTCCTCCGAAATCGGCGTGTCCCGGCGTGTCAATAATATTAATTTTGTATCCCAAATAGTCGATGGATACGTTTTTAGCAAGAATCGTAATCCCTCGTTCACGTTCGAGGTCGTTATTATCCATGATCAACTCGCCAGTGTTTTCATTGTCGCGGAACAAATGTCCGGCAAGTAACATCTTGTCTACCAGCGTTGTTTTTCCGTGGTCGACGTGGGCAATAATAGCAATATTTCTAATTTTCTGCATTTAACACAATCTTTTTTTTCAGTGCGCAAAGGTAATGAAAAAAAATCAAATCACATTCTGTCTGTTGTGCTCTGATTATTAATTATATAAATTAAAATTGTAATTATTCTTCGAAGCAAATGACCGTAGGCATCAAATGTGGGCATTTATTTCGTTATTTTTGTGGATAAATATTCAAATCAAACTAGAAATGCTACCTGAATCCGTTCGTAAAGAAATTATTACATTAATAAAACAAGAGGTTACTCTTGCTATTGGCTGTACCGAGCCAATCGCTGTTGCACTTGCAGTTGCAAAGCTGACAGAAATGCTACAATCGGTTCCCGATAAAATTGATGTTTATTTGAGCGCCAATGTGCTGAAAAATGCGATGGGAGTGGGGATTCCGGGTACAGGCATGGTAGGTTTGCCTATAGCCATTGCTTTGGGCGCTTTGGTGGGAAAGTCGGAATACGGACTTGAAGTGCTTAAAGATATAAAGCCTGCAGATGTGGAAAGTGCTAAATTGCTTGTGGCTAAAAAAACTATTGGGATACATCTGAAAGAAAGCATTGATGAAAAGCTATACATAGAAGTGATTGGGTGTAAAAATTCAGAGAATGCACGTGTCATTATAAGTGGCGAACACACCCGCTTTGTGTTTTTAGAACTGAATCAAAAAGTTTTGCTAAATCTCTGCGATGAGAAAGTAACTAAATCGAAAACTGCTTTATACGAACTGTCGTTCGATAAAGTTTGTGAATTTGCAAAGGAAACTCCCATCGAAGAAATTAGTTTTATTAAAAAAACTGTAGAAATAAATAAAGCTGCTGCCGAAGCTTCGTTGAAAGGTTCATATGGTCACACAGTTGCTCAAACACTTGCCAATGGCAAAATGGGTGATTCGGTGTACATGCATATGTTGTCGGTGACGGCTGCAGCATGCGATGCACGTATGGCTGGCGCCATGTTGCCAGTAATGAGCAATTCGGGGAGTGGAAATCAGGGCATTGCTGCGACTCTTCCGGTGTCGGTTTTTGCTGAAGAATCGGGGGAATCGGAAGAGCAGCTGATAAGAGCGCTTACATTGAGCCACTTGATGACTATTTATATAAAGCAGAGTCTCGGTAGGCTTTCAGGTTTGTGCGGTGCTATGGTAGCCACCACCGGTTCGGCGTGTGGAATAACTTATTTAATGGGTGGCACGCGCGAACAAATTGGTTTTGCAATTAAAAACATGATTGGTAATATTACAGGTATGATTTGCGATGGAGCCAAGCCCAGTTGCACGCTCAAAGTGTCGAACGGAGTTTCAACTGCTATTTTGTCGGCATTTTTAGCAATCGACAATAAGGTGGTGAGTTCAGCCGAAGGAATTACAGATGAAGATGTGGATAAAACCATTCATAACCTTACAAAAATCGGTCGCGATGGGATGAACGAAACCGACCGAATGGTGCTCGACATTATGATAAACAAATAAATATTTATTTTGAACTTCGTTGCTTCGTTGGCTTTGACAAGCTATTTTATCATTTTGCCTGAGCGAAAATTCTGAGGATGAATGATTTTTTTCTGTTATAAGCGTAAAAACATCTTGTTACATCAAAAAAAAATACTAATTTTGCAGTCCAATTTTAGCGTAATCTCTGACAGAATAACTATAGGGCTGTGAATATTGCGCATTAATTATTTAAAAAAGAGCAAAATGGATTTTATTAAAATTGCAGAACAGGCTTTCCTTGTTGAGAAATCGCACCCGGCTTTCAAAGCAGGAGACACAGTAACTGTTGCGTATCGTATTATTGAAGGAAGCAAAGAACGTATTCAGGAATTTCGTGGCGACGTGATCAAAATCGTTGGACATGAAAACAAAAAACGTTTTACAGTACGTAAAATGTCGGGTAACGTGGGTGTTGAACGTATTTTCCCATTGGATTCTCCGTTCATCGAAAGTATTACAGTAAACAAACGCGGTAAAGTTCGTCGCGCTAAATTGTATTACCTCCGTGCACTTACCGGCAAAAAAGCCCGTATCAAAGAAAGACGCGTGTAACGACCGTTTTCTTCGAAGAACAAACAAAAAGCGAAATTTGCAACAGCAGATTTTGCTTTTTTGGCATCTCAGGCAATTGTTTACCTATTTTTAAAACAACAGAGAGAAATGAGTAGAAAAACAAATAGATTATTTAAATTTGTGGATTCATAAATCTGACAACAAATGAAAGTTGATTTTACAAAAACATTAGTGATAGGAGTTTCATCCCGTGCTTTGTTCGATTTGGAAGAAGAAAACCGGATTTTCGAAACGGAGCATATCCAGGCTTATCGAAAATATCTTTCAGAACATGAAGCCGAACCGCTTAAAGTGGGAACGGCTTTTTATCTTGTGAAAAATCTGCTCGAATTGAACCATTTGGTGGATACACCGATGGTGGAAGTGGTGCTGATGTCGAAAAACAGCCCCGAAACCGGCGTCAGGATGTTGAATTCAATTGAACACTACAAACTGGACATTACCCGCATTGCACTCACCGGGGGCGAACCCCTTGCCCCTTATATGGATGCTTTTGGGATTGATCTTTTCCTGTCGAAGGATGCTGCGGATGTACAAAGTATAATTGATAATGGAAAATGCGCTGCCGCGCTTATTTATGCACCTCCCAAAGTTTTTCATCCCGAAAATAACCGGGTGAAAATAGCTTTCGATGCTGATGCTGTGTTGTTTTCGGAGGAATCGGAACTGCGTTACAAAAAAGAAGGGTTAGAGGCTTTTCGCGAGTTCGAAGCCGGACATGCCAACGATTCGCTGGCCGAAGGACCCTTTGCAAAATTGCTCATAAAACTATCGAAAATACAAGAACAATTGCCCACAGGCATTGAGTATTCTCCTCTTCGACTGGCCATAGTAACTGCGCGGAATGCTCCTTCGCACATGCGGGTGATTAATACCCTCAGGAAATGGGGTGTTTATGTCGACGAAGCTTACTTTTTAGGAAATCTGGACAAGTACAGAGTGCTGGATGCTTACGGAGCTCACATTTTCTTCGACGATCAGGATGTTCATCTTTCGAAAGCCAGTGAAGTAGTTCCAGCCGGAAAAGTACCTTACAAAACTGATTCGGAAATGAATAAACTCGCAGAAACAAAATAAATCAAAAAATATTCAAGTTTAACACATATTTAAAGAATTATGCCAATTGACACAGATGATTTATCCGATGCCACTTACAATGCAATTATTGCAGCATCCGAACGATTTGACCACAATCTTACGCTTCAGTTCGGTTTGCTGTCCTATCATTGTAACGATGAGTCGGAATTTATTGAAAAATCAGAAGAACTTATTGCCGAAATGTTAGATTTTAATTTAGACAATATAGATGATATGTTCTTCGGCGAACCTCCAACAAAAGCTGAATTTCATCGGATGTTGAATAAATTGCTTGTAAATATTGCTCAACTTAAAAAGTGAGACATTTGTAGGAGGTATTTATGTTTTTTAATGAATATGACTATGGAAATAAAGCGAATTGAATTTGACTCTTCCGATTATCAGAAAGAACTTGAGCTGAGAGACGAAGTGCTCAGAAAGCCACTGGGTATGAGTTTGTTCGACGAAAACCTTACGGCGGAAGTTGCTGATGTGCATTTAGGTGCTTTTGTAAATGATCGGTTAATAGCAGTGCTGCTTCTCACAAAGCTGAGTGATACCGACATTAAAATGCGTCAGGTGGCGGTAGACGAAAACTTCCGATCGCAAAAAGCAGGAAGTAAACTTGTGCAGATTGCCGAAACCTATGCCAAAAATGCCGGGTACAGGAAAATGGTTTTAAACGCACGCAAAACTGCCGTTGGTTTTTACGAAAAGCTTGGTTACGAAAAACAGGACGAGATGTTTACTGAAGTTGGCATTCCTCATTTTAAAATGCATAAAATTCTTATTTAAGCTTCGGAATGGCTCATTTCTTCGGAAAGGAAGTGCTCAAGTTGTTCTGGCTTTACATTCACTGTCAATTGTCCGTTCACTGCCCACGATATATGTCCGGTTTCCTCAGATACGACGATGGCAATGGCATCAGAATGCTCGGTAATGCCCAATGCGGCACGGTGACGAAGCCCCATGCGTTTGGGGATGGATTGATTTTTTGAAACAGGAAGTATACAGGCGGCCGCTTTGATGCTTCGGTTGGTGATGACCAGGGCGCCATCGTGCAACGGACTGTTTTTGAAGAATATATTTTCGATAAGGCGAGAACTGATGGTGCCGTTGATTTGTTCGCCTGAATGCGTATAAAACTCAAGGTTATTGCTTCGGGTGATGACGATAAGTCCACCTGTGGATGTTTTAGCCAGGTTGCGGCACGCAAGTACGATTTGAATAAGATGATAGTCGGTTCTTTCTTTTTCTGTGTTTGTGTTGTTGCCAAAAAAACGTTTCAAAAAATTGAGAAAGCTCCAACGTTGTTTCGATCCTATTTTGGAGAAAAAACGTCGGATTTCGTCTTGGAAAAGTACGATTAATGCAAATGCTCCCACACTTATCACCCGGTCGAAAATTCCCCCCAACAACTCCATCTTAAATACATAAGATACCAAAAACCAACATATCAGAAAAGCCATTATGCCCATAAAGATGTTAATTGCTCCAGTTCTTTTCAGCAACTTAAACATTTGGTAGAGCAATATAGCTACCAAAAATATATCGATGATATCCTTTATTCCAATCTGGAAACCCATACTTCTTATTTTAATGTTGGTTTTTTATTCGTTTATGCGTTTTTGTTATACTCCCTGAAAATGGAAATCGCTTGCTTGGCTTCTTTTACATCGTGTACTCTCAAAACGGAAGCTCCACCAATAAGCGCGAGCACATTTGCCACAGTGGTACCGTTAAGTGCGTCTTTTGTATCGATATTAAGCGTTTTGGTTATCATTGATTTGCGCGAAAGTCCCACCAATAAAGGCGTGTTCAGCACCGAGAAGTAGGATAGCTTGTTCAGTATGCTGAAATTTTGTTCTGTAGTTTTTGCAAACCCAAAGCCGGGATCGGCAATAATATCGGTTACGCCCAATAAATGAAGTTGCGCGATCCGCTTTTGCAGAAAGGCGATTACTTCGGAAACTACATCATCATAGTTGGAGAGTTGTTGCATATTTTGAGGTGTACCTCTGGTATGCATTAACACATATGCTACTTTCAAATCAGCAATCGTTTCGAACATTAAATCATCGAGCGTACCGCCTCCTATGTCGTTAATAATAGACACATTATAGTTTTTTACCATATTGCGGGCTACGTTTGACCGAAATGTGTCGACTGAAATGATACAATCCGGAAATTTTTTCAGCACAATTTCAATTGCATCAGATAGTCTTTCAATTTCGTCCTCCGAACTTATGTTTTTGGCCAACGGTCGTGTAGAATATCCTCCGAAATCAAGTATATCCACACCATCTGCTATCATTTTTTCAACGGATGTGAGTAGTGCCTTGTCAGATAAAAAACGGTTGCCTGAATAAAACGAATCAGGAGTGGCATTCACGATTCCCATCACTACAGGAACAGATAAATCGAATAATTGATTGTTGAGTTTAAGTTGCATTGTTCGATATAATAGTGATTATAAAAACGAAAATTGAATCAGTATGCAAAAATAAGAAAAATAGTGATAAGCCGTTCAATAATAAAACAAATAAAGTTGGGAGGCGGGTTTCAAATCTTTTGTAAAATTACAGATACAACCTTCGATGTTTATAATTATAAGACAGTCAGTAGGATGAAGTTGCACAGGATTTAAAATTTATTAATAATATACGTTTTTCGAAGAAAATGAGTTATAATAAATGATGTTTTTGCGCTGAAGCGGTAAAAAATCAGCAGCTTTACACTTTATATAAGGAAAAAAACATTATTTTTGCATTTCAAAATAATCACTTAAAAGAGATTTTTTATAAAATTTCATACTTTTTATGACTATAAAATCAATATCAAAATTTGCATTTATTTTAATCGGAGTAAGCATTTTGGTTGCTTTCGGAACGAAATCGAGCAAAATTACATCACGAACTACAGGCTGGTCCTATAATGAAAAAGCGGGGATGGAATTCACTGTAAAACCCGGATTTGTAAGTAAAATTCCAAATGGGATGGTCGCTATCGAAGGTGGTTCCTATACCATTGGAGAAAGAGGTGAGTTTGTTACGGCTCAGCGCGATAACAGGCGTCGACGTATCACCGTCAGCTCGTTCCTAATGGACCAATACGAAATTAGAAATATCGATTGGCGCGAATATACCAATTGGATGAATATTGTTTTTGCTAAAACAGCTCCTGAGTTGGTGCAAAAAGCACAACCGAACGTGAAGATTTGGCGTGAAGAACTGGCTTACAACGAACCTTATTTACAGAACTACTTTACGCATCCTTCATTCGACCAATATCCAGTGGTGGGTATTACCTGGGAGCAGGCTATGGACTACTGTGCATGGCGTACCGACAGGGTGAATGAAATGGCGCTTATTAAAGCAGGTGTTATCGCAATGCCTGACTTTGCAAAAGTACCTAATATGAGCTACGATTCGATAAGGACTAATTTTGTGTTCAACACACAGAAGTATCTTATCCAAAATAGCTATCAGCCTCAACCAGCAAAGAAACAAAAAGGGAATACTACTATCTTGAACCGAAAAGTAGATATGTCCGATGGAATATTATTTTCAGATTTTCGTTTGCCTACCGAAGCCGAATGGGAATATGCAGCCTATGCAATTCTCTCAGATAAAGAAGGTTTTGTTGATGAAGGAAAAATATACCCTTGGTCTGGTACTCAAATGCGTAATTCTCAGAAAAAGCAGAGAGGTCAGATGCAGGCTAATTTTGTAAGAGGCCGTGGCGATATGATGGGAACTGCGGGAAGTCTCAACGATAAAGCCACCATTACAGCTCCTGTACATGCTTATGTGCCTAACGATTTTGGTTTATACAATATGGCCGGTAATGTGAACGAATGGGTGCTCGATGTATATCGCCCCACAAGTTTTGCCGATGTGGCTGAATATAACTCTTTCCGCGGAAACGTTTACCTTACTCCTCGTGTTGCCGGAAAAGACGCCCTGGGAAGAGAGCTGTATGAAATTGATGCTTTGGGCCGTATAATGAACGACAGTGTTTTAGATGTACGAGATTTCAAGGATGGAGATGCCGAATCAAAAATAAACTTCTCGCTGGGAAATGTAAGTACCAACATTGAAGATACATTTGATATTACGGATGTGTTGCGGCCGGTGGTTTCGAATAATACTCGTATTTACAAAGGTGGATCGTGGAAAGACAGGGTGTACTGGTTAAATCCTTCTACCCGTCGTTTCCTCGAACAGGATAAATCGGCCAATGACATTGGATTCAGATGTGCGATGAGTATGGTCGGCGGTATGACTCAAATTAAAAAGAAATAAAAAAATACGTATTCTAAAGAAAAGCACCTGTTCTAAACTCTCAGGTGCTTTTTTGTTGGTTAAAAGGCTGTTTTTCTCGTCGAAAATTAGTAATTTTGCAGTCCAATATTTCAAAAAATTAGACAAAACTTCTTTTATAAAAATAAAAAAATGGAAAGAACAGTAATAGTTGACGCATTAAAACGTACTGATTATGGTACACAGGTGAATATCAAAGGCTGGGTGCGTACCCGCCGAGGTAATAAAAACGTAAGCTTTATTGCGTTGAACGATGGTTCGACTATAAATAATATTCAGGTGGTGGCCGATAACGAAAAATTTGGCGATGAATACCTGAAACCCATTACTACAGGAGCATGTATCAGTGTTACCGGTACCCTTGTTGAGTCCCTGGGAAAAGGACAAACTGTCGAAATTCAGGCAGATGAAATTCAGATTTATGGATCGGCCGACCCCGAAACTTATCCTTTACAAAAGAAAGGACATACGCTCGAGTTCCTTCGCGAGATTGCGCACTTGCGCCCGCGTACCAATACTTTTGGCGCCATTTTCCGCATTCGTCACCACATGGCCATGGCGGTACATCGCTTTTTTCACGATCGTGGTTTTTTCTATTTTCATACGCCTGTTATCACCGCTTCGGATTGTGAAGGTGCCGGTCAAATGTTTCAGGTGACTACCATGAACCTTTACGATTTGAAAAAAGACGAAACGGGTTCAATAGATTATTCTAACGACTTTTTTGGAAAACAGGCAAGTCTTACCGTTTCGGGACAGCTCGAAGGTGAATTGGCCGCCATGTCGATGGGGTCGATTTATACATTCGGTCCTACTTTTCGTGCCGAAAACTCGAATACGCCACGCCATCTTTCTGAATTTTGGATGATAGAGCCTGAAGTTGCTTTCAACGAAATTGAAGATAACATGCAGTTGGCACAGGATTTTATTCAGTATTGTATCCGCTGGGCTTTAGATAACTGTAAGGACGATCTGGATTTCCTTTGCAATATGTACGATAAAGAATTGTATGAACGTTTGAACTTTGTGGTAAATAACGATTTTGAACGCGTGACCTATACTGAAGGCGTAAAAATACTCGAAGAAGCCGTGGCAAATGGATATAAATTTGAGTTTCCGATAGGCTGGGGAACCGACTTGCAATCGGAGCATGAACGTTACCTTGTGGAACAGCATTTCAAAAAACCAGTGATTTTGACCGATTATCCAAAGGAAATCAAGTCGTTCTACATGAAGCAAAACGATGATGGAAAAACAGTTCGGGCCATGGATGTGTTATTCCCTAAAATTGGTGAAATTATTGGTGGATCTCAACGCGAAGAAGATTTTGATAAACTTAAAAAACGTGCCGACGAAATGGGCGTTCCAACAAAAGATATTTGGTGGTACTTGGATACACGCCGGTTTGGAACTGCTCCGCACTCGGGATTTGGTTTAGGATTCGAGCGTTTATTGCTGTTTGTTACCGGTATGACGAATATTCGCGACGTAATTCCATTTCCTCGTACCCCGAACAATGCAGAATTTTAATTGTTGTATAAATCAACGTGTTTTATAAAAAGAACAGGTCGGTTCGTAGTAAAAGAAAATTTAATTAATCTAATAATAATGAGTAATACAAAGACAACTGAATTGGAGAATGTTGTGGTGCGATTTACCGGTGACTCGGGCGATGGCATGCAGTTGACGGGAACGCTCTTTTCCAATCTTTCGGCTATTCTTGGCAATGAAATTTCAACTTTTCCTGATTTTCCATCCGAAATACGTGCTCCTCAGGGCACTGTAGGTGGTGTTTCTGGTTTTCAGGTACACTTAGGAGCATCAAAAATATATACTCCGGGCGACCAGGCCGATGTGTTGGTGGCCATGAATCCGGCTGCATTAAAAGTGAATGCCGATGGAATTAAAAAAGGAGGCGTTCTTATTTTCGATGAGGATTCGTTTCAGAAAAAAGACTTCGAAAAGGCAGGTTTTCTGACCGATAATCCTTTCGAAGAACTAAAGTTTTCTGATACCATTCAGCTGATTCCTGCTCCGCTTTCTACGCTCACACAGAGTAGTCTCGAAGGTTTTGATATGGACAACAAAACAGTATTGCGCAGTAAAAATATGTTCGCTCTGGGGCTCATTTGTTGGTTGTTCAATCGCCCTATTGATCAGGCCATTCATTTTCTTCAGAATAAATTCGGGAAAAAACCAACAGTGCTCGAAGCGAACGTGAAAGTGCTTACCGATGGTTTTAATTATGGTAACAATTTGCATTTAAGTATTTCTACTTATACGATTGAAAAATCGCATGAATTAGCCAAAGGAAAATATACAAGTATCAGTGGAAATAAAGCCACAGCCTGGGGTTTGATTGCAGCTTCGAAAAAAGCAGGAATTGACTTGTTTCTGGGGAGTTATCCTATTACTCCGGCTACCGATGTTATGCACGAACTGGCTTTGCGCAAGGATTTGGGCGTTAAGGTGGTTCAGGCCGAAGATGAAATTGCAGGTATAACTATTGCATTGGGTGCGTCGTTTGCCGGCGATTTGGCAGCTACTTCCACTTCCGGTCCTGGGCTGGCGCTGAAATCAGAGGCTATTGGGCTGGCTGTAATGGCTGAGTTACCAATTGTAATTATTGATGTAATGCGCGGAGGACCTTCTACAGGTTTGCCTACAAAGACAGAACAAACTGACTTGTTGCAGGCTTTGTACGGACGTAATGGCGAAAGCCCTGTAGTTGTAATTGCCGCAAGTACGCCAGCCAACAGTTTTCATTATGCTTTTATGGCTTCGAAAATTGCATTGGAACATATGACTCCTGTTATTTTGATGACAGATGCTTTTGTAGGCAATGGAACCTCGCTTTGGAAGTTGCCAAAATTAGCTGAACTCCCCGAAATTAAACCAAATTATGCTCAACCGGGAATGGAAGGGCTTAAAGTAACCGCTCGCGATGAGGTTTCGAAAGTGCGCTATTGGAGCATTCCGGGCGTGGAAGGTTTCGAACACAGAAATGGTGGTCTCGAAAAAGATTACTTTACAGGAGCAATTTCGACAGATGCTGAAAACCATCAGAAAATGGTGGATACACGTCAGCAAAAAATTGATTATATCAATCACTTTATCCCTGAACTTGAAGTGGAAGGTGACGAAACTGCCGAATTACTTGTAGTGGGTTGGGGTGCTACGCACGGACATTTGATGACTGCTGTAAATGCTGTAAATAAGACAGGAAAGAAAGTGGCGCTTGCTCACTTTAATTATATTAATCCACTCCCGATCAATACAGAAGAAGTGATTAAACGCTATAAAAAAGTGGTGGTTTGCGAACTGAACAGCGGACAATTTGCCACTTATCTGCGTTCGAAGGTACCGGGTGAATATCTGCAATATAACAAAGTGCAGGGACAACCATTTACAGTAAGTGAACTTGAGGAACACTTCACAAGTTTATTATAATAACAAAGCATAATTAAGGAAAAATCATTTATTATGGATACATCAATAATAAAACAATATACAGCAAAGGATTTTAAAAGTGACCAATATGTGCGCTGGTGTCCCGGGTGTGGCGATTATGCTGTGCTGAATACTTTGCAAAAAGTAATGGCCGACTTGGGTGTGCCGCCTCACGAAACGGCTGTGATTTCGGGTATCGGCTGTTCATCCCGTTTGCCTTATTACATTTCGGGATACGGTTTTCACTCTATTCACGGACGTGGAGCTGCCATTGCAACAGGCGTTAAAGTGGCTAATCCCAAACTTACCGTATGGCAAATTACAGGCGATGGCGACTGCCTTGCCATTGGTGGAAATCACTTTATTCACAGCGTTCGCCGTAATGTGGATATCAATGTAATTCTTTTCAATAATCAGATTTATGGTTTGACAAAAGGACAGTACTCGCCAACCACTAAAAAAGGTTATGTCACCAAGTCATCTCCTTTTGGTACTATCGAACGTCCTTTCCGTCCCGCTGAGCTCACCTTTGGTGCACGTGGTACATTCTTCGGCCGCACGCTTGATGTAGATCTGAAATCGGCTCAAATGACGATGATGGCAGCAGCCAAACACAAAGGCACTTCTGTTATCGAAACCCTGGTGAATTGTGTTATCTTCAACGATGGTGCTCACAGCTGGCTCTCTGAAAAGGAAAACCGTTACGATCGGCTTATTATCCTTGAACATGGCAAACCAATGATTTTTGGAAAAAACAACGACAAAGGACTTGTAGTGGATGGATTTCAACTGAAAGTGGTTACACTTGGCGAAAACGGCGTAACCGAAAACGATCTGTTGGTTCACGATGCACACTGCGAAGACAGTACTTTGCAGCTAAAATTAGCCATGATGGAAGGACCTGAGTTTCCGGTGGCAGTAGGCGTGATTCGCGATGTGGAAACAGAAACTTACGACGAAGCCATGACGAAACAAATAGAAGAAGTGCAGGCAAAATCGAAAATCAAAACATTTGATGATCTGATTGACTCCTGCGAGCAATGGGATATGTAATGTTTATACAATAATTAAAATTAAAACCGGTACAATGTAGATTGTGTCGGTTTTTTTGTTCCCCCGTCCTTTCGGATATGTGATGAGAAGACCTAAAGTTGGCGCATTACGACGGAATTGCAATTATTCCCTTCGGTTATGACCGTTGGTTCCGTCAGACGTCCGCAAATCTTTGTATGTTGAATGAGGATATCCGGTCGGACGAGGAGAAATATTCATCGCAGGAATATAATCATAATGCAATAGCACACTCGTAGTATATTGATAGCGCACAAATGCATATTGACAGGGCGTTTAAAAACTATTCATAACACATAAAAAGCGTATTGTCGGACATAAAAAATGTATTGATTAAGCACTTGAAGTGTATTAGCAATATATGAAAAGTATATTACCGGGGCACCTAAAGTGTATTCACAATACATAAAAAGTATATTGCAAGGCTATAAAAGTGTATTGGTAATACACAAAGAGTATATTAATTGGTCACTTGAAGTGTACGCCCAATACATAAAAATTACTCTGTCCTTCCGGATATGTAATTAAATGACCTAAAGTTGGCGTACGTCGCTGCGAGCAAAAGCTCAAACTAATGATCAAAAGTGATCTGTTACCGCTCCCGACCGATCCAATATCGGTCGGGAGCGGTTTTACATCGGTAGCGACCGATGCGAAGACGATAAATACCGACTAAAAACCGGTCGAGAGCGTGTCAATGCCGGTCACGACCGACAAAAAGACGCTCCGGAGCGATGCAAAACCGATCGCGAGCGGTTGCCAACCGGTTCCGACCGACCAAAAACCGCTAATTACCGACTGAAAGACGGTCAGGAGTTGTTATCATTGCATAAAACGACGGAAATAATAGAAATCTCCTCGTTGTGAAGTGCGTCTTCACACTACTGTGAAGTTCCTCTTCATGCTGGTGTGAAGGATGCTTTCAAACCATTGTGAAACTATATGATTCTTTAGCTTCTTCCGTATCGACTTGAAGAAAAGAATCATTTGCATGAAGTTCTGACAGCTCGTTGCTTTACAGATAATACAACCTTATTCGGTATCATTGAATAAACACTATTCAGGTTACGCGAATAAGGTTGTTGTTGTAAACGGAGGCATCGATGTGCCGAAGGTGGTTGGAAAATTTAAACCGATATAAACAATTCTTAAGATTGCAATTATTCCGTTTGGGGGATGCCTAAAAACAATGTTTTTAATCGTATAATTTGAGGAGAAAAAACACTTGTCTTAAAAATAAATATTGTAAAAAGCTCAAGGCGCTGATTACTAAATAGATGAAAAATGCCTTTGTCCTAATCTTTTTTCATGTAAAATTAGGTTAACTTTGTTTATTTCATATATATTTGTAGTGTAATATTGTGAAAAAAAACATAAATCAAAAGAAACTATGAAATATTTATTGTTGCTAAGTCGGCAGGCAATTTATTTGATACTAAATTAAAAACACAAAATACTTATGATGAAAAGCATCTTATCAGAACAACTGTGCAGGAAATCCTCTTTTTTACTTACATTATTATTTTTGTTTCCTGCCTCACACGTGTTTTCGCAACACGCCCTCACTGTTGAACGTAACGCTTACAGAGCTGCCGACCAAATTGTAAAGCAACAGGTTGAATTTAAAGACCCCGGCAGTTCGGGCAAAAACCTGACATGGGATTTCCGCATGGTGCAACCCATTAACGAGGAGTATACCCTCGATTATTTTATTCCTGACAGTACCCACATGGATACGCTGTGTGGCATGGAGCACCGTACAAGGTACTATTATGCTCAGAAGCGGGACAGTTTATGGGCTTTAGGTTTCGAAAATTCCACTACCCTGATGGAATACAAGAAGCCTGAACTCAAACTTCGTTTTCCTTTTAGTTATGGTGATACTTTGTTTAGTAAGTTCGAAGGCAAAGGACAATACAGCCACAGGCTTGAACTGCAAGTAAAAGGTTACACGCGCGTGCAGGTTGATGCCGAAGGAGAATTGCTTCTACCCGATTATGAAACGGTGAAGAAAGCATTGCGGGTACGTACCCTGCGCTATTATACTGAGACGGGAAAAGACAGTCTGCAAATGACCCTCGATACTTACGCCTGGTATGCCGAAGGAGTACGGTATCCCGTATTCGAGAGCATTAAAACAAACCTGATAAAAAAAGCAGCAAAACAAGGAGAGCAGGCACAGGATACCACGGTATTCACCACCTCATTTTACTACTCGCCCCTCAAGCAAATATCGGAGGTGCAGACCGACTCATTGCCCGAAGAAACGGATGAACCCACCGGAGCGGCTGCCGTGTTTACCGAAGCACAGTATATGCCCAACCCTGTGGAGACCTCTTTGAATATCAATTATAAACTTACGCGTCCCGCTCAGGTATGGTTTACTGTACACAGCACCCTGGGCGTCCCGGTTCGCCAAACCGCCCCACAGCATCTTCCTGAAGGCAGAAATAATATCACTATCGACATGAGCTCTCTGCTTATAGGTACGTATACCATGTACGTGCATGTGGATGATATGGTGTTAAATAAGGTGGTGATGAAGAAATAAATATTAATAGTTAAAAATACAATCTGTAATATGAAACAATTAGTTCTATATGCTTTTTTATTGCTTTCAATGCAAACATATTCTATAAATAGCAATAATATTGACAATATATTAGATAAATTCATTGGTAACAAACAAGTAAAATCTCCAGAAGTTTATTCTTTTGAAAAATATGGAGCTTATCCTGTTAATATGTCTGTTGGGATTCCAGACATATCTATCCCAATATATACGATAGAAACTGGTAAGTTAAAGTTCCCAATATCATTATCGTATCATTTAAGTGGAATTAAAGTGGATGAGATTTCAAGTTGGGTAGGACTTGGCTGGACACTTAATGCAGGGGGGATGATTAGTCGTAACACTTTAGGTCTCCCTGATGAAGTTTCATTTCTTAAGATGGACTTTACTTATCAACTAAAAAACTATAATGGGACTGTCATAAATGGAGTAGGTCCAATACAAGAAAGTGAGTTTGATATGTACCCAGGAACCACGTATAATTTTTATAACATGAAATGGTATCTTGAATACTTAGAAAATGGTACGGATGATGGACAATCGGACATTTATAACTATAGTACAAATGATATTTCAGGAACATTTATGTATAATCTAAATAGAGAATTGATACAAGTTCCACTAAGCGATAATAAAATAATAAGGAGCGCAAATAATACTTTTGAAATTATTAGTGATAATGGAACAAGATATGTCTACAAAGATTTTGAATATAGAACCCTAAGAAAATCTGTGGGGGAACATATATCTGCGTGGTTAATTACAGATATAATATCATCTGATCTTGTGGATACTATTAGATTTAATTATACAGACCCAACCACTTATTATGAAGAAATCTGCTCTACAACGCTCAGCGATGGTTGTAAAGTGTTGAGTAATGGTGTTGTCTATAATGACTATTATGACGATACCGATAATCAAAAAAATTATAGTACCTATTATACAAAAGAAAGATTACTAAGCTCAATAGAATTCAGGGGAGGAACTATAAAGTTTAATATTTCTGCTAGGAAAGATAAAAGACAATATAAATTAGAAGATATTGTAATAAAAAATAGAAATGGCACATTGATCAGTAGAGTTTCCTTTGAATATGATTACTTCGGAGGGAGAACAAGTACCTCAAAATTCGACAAAAGATTAAAACTAAATAGAGTGTTGTTTTGGGGCAATAGTAATGTAAATCCAAAATTTTACTCTTTTACCTACAATAGTCAGGGCTTGCCAAATTATTATGAGCCGTCATTAGACTACTACAGTTTAATGAATAGTGGGTATTATGCGCAAGATTTTTGGGGATATTATAATGGAGATGTCGGTGTCGGTAATAAAAACCTAGTTGGAAAGGTTCCTTCTCAGTCGATATTGTATGACTTTAATATGGTAGCTAACAGAAATCCATCTGAAACATATATGAAAAGTTGTTCTTTAGAAAGAATCGATTATCCTACCGGAGGCTTTACTGTTTTTGAAACTGAAGCGAACAGAGTTAACAATGAAATATATGGAGGTTTACGTATAAAAAAAATAATTGCAAAACTAAATGACAATGATATTGCAAGTACTCAAACTTACACATATGAAGATCCCCAAGTTCTTTTCAATCCAGATATAAGTAAATATGTTGCGCCAATGCCACTGAAACTTTTAACACTCAAACAAACTGATACAGAACTAGGTTTGACAGTAAATAATTATTCTCCTAGAAACTACTATTTGGAAGAGCCAGTTGCAGGGGTTAGAAGTTACATGGGAAGCTCAGTGGTTTATAAAAAAGTAATTAAGGATGATAGTAACATTAGCGGTAAAAATGGTAAAGTAATTTATACTTTTCAAGATGCAGCAACCTTTCGGTTTATGAGTTTATTGCTTTATGGTGTTGATCCCGGGAAAGAGTATTATGATAAACCCAATGATTGGATGATGGGGAAGGTGTTGACAGAAGAGTACTTTGAATATGGAGTTACTAACCCTGTAAAAAGGATAGAATATCAATACGTATCGTACCAGCAAAAGTATAATGACAATAATGAAATACCCATTGGCAAATCTGCAAGAAAAAGAATTAATATGCTACATAGTAATATATACTTATGTCCTGATTGTTGGACTTTAGGAACAAATTTGTTAGGGGCAGAAGAATTTGAAGATGGAAAATCGTTTTATGAGTGTACATGGACTTACACTAATACGGGTATTCAAAAATTGAAGAAGTTGATTGAATCAACCCTAGATAAGGAGACTAATCAATATATTACAAATACTACCGATTATGTTTACGGGAATGCGAATCTGACAGCTAATAAGAACTATATTCTGACAGAGAAAACAACTTATAATAGTAATAATAATTTGTCTAAAGAAACATATAGTTATCCATTTAATTACACAATAGAACCTTACAAAGAAATGACTTTGAAAAATATCTTATCTCAGACAGTTTCCACAACCGAACAAACAGGTAATGATTATAAAGTTCAAAAAAATAATTTCATAAAAATTGACTCTGCGTATTTAATAGATAATATTGAATTCGGAATTAATGGAAATTTAGAAAAACGCATCCAATATCATAATTATACTGGTTATGGTACCCCATTATATATTGCCAGAGATAATGTGGATAAAGTTGTATATTTATGGAGCTACAAGGGTCAATATCTAATTGCAGAAATCAAAAATGCCACATTGAGTGATGTTGAGACTGCCGTTAGAAATGTCTTTTCGTTAACAAGTATCGATGACTTATCTACATTATCTACTCCAAACGAAAATAAACTACAAAATGGAAGTTTGCAGAATGCTTTGCCAAATGCTTTAGTGACCACTTACACCTACAAACCACTTGTAGGTATGACTTCGATGACCGATCCTCGCGGAGTAACTACCTATTATAATTACGATGATTTCAATAGGTTGCAGAGTGTGAAAGATAAATATAATAATCCATTCAGTGAATATTGGTATCATTATTATGGTAACCAGTAATTATTAAGCCACACAAGTGTCATAATAATAATTGTCAATTTATTATTGTGCTGGTATAATATCGATAAAATTCTATCTCGTCATAATATATAAAAAAACGAACAAATGAAAACAACTATTCAAACTCATATATGGAATCCAGCTTTGTGGATTATTTCTGTTCTGATTGTACTAGTTTTCGCTCCATCTTCGCTTTATGCTACCGATTACGTTATTATTAGTGAAGTTATGTATGATACTCCACTGAATGAGCAAATTGCAACTGGGGCGAGCTACAGTAATGGAGAGTATGTTGAGTTATACAATGCAGGTAACGACTGGGTGTCGCTCGATGGTTGGCGGTTAAAAGGTGGGGGAGCAACCGAAATATATTACTTCCCATCCAATACTGTATTAGCTCCAAATAGCTACCTTATTGTTGCATATCAATACAATAATAGTGATTTTACTTTAGATCAACTATACGATGGTTTTACAACCTCACATCATGCGCAGGTACAATACCAAAGAAAAGTAATACTCAGTAATTCAGGTGAGGCCCTTAAACTAATCAACCTTTCCGGTACTACTAAAGACAGTGTTTACATCGATGGCACTATTAATAAAACTAAACCTTATAGATTGTCTGCCGCAAATACCGATAGTCTAAGCGGAAACAGTTGTGTTTCTTTGCAACGATCAGTAGCTGTTTTTGATAACTCAGGTATTGCCTTGACTAATAATCAGGAGTGGTACTCGGCAGCAGTAAGTCCTTTTGTTCAAAATGTGGCTTATAACTTACCTGCCGACCCATATATTCCTGAATCTCCCAATTATGGTAATTCCAATTATACAAATGGGCAGAACTACATTTTAACCCGAAACTATACAGATGTAAATGCTGGGGCGGCTCTCGACCAGATTCAATACTTCGATGGACTTGGTCGTCCGATAGAAACAGTACAAAAGGCCGTAACTCCTAATAGCGCCGATTTGGCTACTTACACGGAATATGATGGAGTTGGGCGGGAATCCAAACAATGGCTTCCTGTTGTAAGCAGTGGAGGAGGTGGTTTTGTTGATTACAGTTCATTTACGTCAGGTTCTTCTCTTTACAACAACGACTCTCGTCCCTATACCGAAACCCATTACGAAGCTTCGCCATTAAACCGGATAGATTGGCAGCAAGGCCCGGGTGCAGCCTGGCAAAGTCATCCTGTAAGTATGACTTATGGAACCAACGCGTCATCGGAAGTGAAGTATTTTACCGTAAGTGGTACAGCGCTTATTAATAGTGGGTATTATGGTTCTGCCACCCTTTACAAAACTACTGTAACCGACGAAGATGGCAAACCCACTATCGAATACAAAGATAAGCTGGGGCAGGCAATAATGAAAAGAGCTATAACTAACGAGGCTGGCAACCACGACACCTATTATGTGTACAATGATTTAGGGCAACTTTGTTATGTGCTGCCACCTTTAGCGGCGGATGCATCAGGCTCGGCGGATGCCGTAAACAAATACGGCTACGTATATCGGTACGATGCGCGAAGTAACTGTACCTATAAAAAACTGCCCGGTTGCGAACCTATTACAATGACCTATTATCCCGATGATCTTTTGATGACGAGTCAGGATGGTAATCAGCTGGCTAAGAACGAATGGTTATACAACGAATACGATGGACTGAGACGGTTGACCAAAACTTCTTTGGTCTCAAGTTCAGGAGGAACTGTTGTGCTTACTGAAAATTATTACGACAATTATAATTTTATCGGCTCTCAGGGCACCCTGAATTTTGTTACAAAAGATGGCTACGATGGGCAACACAATTCAGCAAAAGGTTTACTAACGGGGACACGTACCTATTCGTTGAATGATATAGAGAAGTGCACCATCACTGCCTTGTATTACGATTATCAGGGACGTGTAGTCCAAACACGAAGTTCTAATTATCTGGGAGGTTACGATTTAGAATATAAAAAAATTAGTTTTATTGGTAAAGTATTAATGTCAGAACAAATACATAGTGTAGCCAATGACTATCCTCCCGGAAACGCAGATTTTTCTTTTACAGAAAATAAAGAAATTTATATCTACGATTACGATCATGCAGGTAGATTGACAAATACATATCGTAATGGGCAGCTTTATACCACTCAAAAGTATAATAATCTGGGTCAACTTACTGAAAAGATAACTCTTAGCGGTATAGACACAACAGCTTATACCTATAATATACGTGGGTGGATGAAAGATATAAACGGAACTCATTTTAGTCAGAATTTGTATTACAACGATCCTATTGCAGGAGCGGATGCTTGTTATAATGGAAATATCTCTGCCATGAAGTGGAAGTCGGCTGGAGAGACCGAAATGCGTGGTTATACTTTCGAATATAACAATTTAAATCGCTTACTGAATGCTAATTATGGTGAGGGAGATAATTTGCAGGCAGCCATTGGTCGTTTCAACGAGGAACTAACCTATGACAAAATGGGAAATATTATGTTTTTAAAACGTTATGGTGTAAGTAGTAAATACAATAACAACTTTCTTTATAACCTTATCGACGATCTGGAATATAGCTACAGTGGTAATCAATTGAAAACTGTCGATGATCATGCTGAAGAAGAAGAGTCTGTTGTTTTTGAAGGTGTTGCTGATTTTAAAGACAGAAGTAATGCCAGTAAGCAGTATTCCTATGACGCGAATGGTAATATGACCAAAGATTTAAATAAAGGTATTGATACAATTCGATATAATTTACTAAATTTGCCTCAGGAAATTGTGTTTGCAAATGGTGACCGAAGTTTATATAAATACAATGCGACAGGTACAAAGTATCAGGTTATACATTATACACATATCGACACTGAATTAAATCCGGTGCAAGGTAATGGCGAAGCTCAATATAAAATTCTTACGTACGACTACAACGGTAGTTATGTATACATGGATCATTATTTCAACATGCTTTTGACACCCGAAGGATATGTGCATTTCAACGAGATGACGCCTGAAATATCCTTTTATGCCAAAGATCATTTAGGGAACAATCGTGCAACCTACTATGTTACACCTATAGCCGAGCATGGAGTACAAATAAAGGATATAAACAACTACTATCCTTTTGGCATGGAATTCAATGAAAAGCCTGTCGTGTTCAATGTTGGTTTTAATCCTGAACTTGACTTTACTTACAACGGTAAGGAATCTCAAACTATGCACGGATTAAACATGATGGATTATGGCGCAAGATTTATTGATATGGCGAATCCTGGATGGATAGGTGTAGATCCGCTGGCAGAGAAATATTATTCTATATCTCCATATGCATATTGTGCGGGAAATCCAGTGAGATTTATTGATCCAAATGGTAGAGGAAGTGAAGATAAAGTTGAGATAAATAAGTCTGAATATGCTACTTCTATAAATGCAATGATTCATAAACTTCTATCTTCATTTGGCGTTGATATTCAGACACCAAAAAATGACACTGAAGATGCAGCAAGGGAAGCGGATTCACATAACACACAACAAGCTGAAACCAGAAAAGAAATAAAGGATAATTTAAAGCAAGAAGCTCGTAATACTGCCGATAATTTAGAAACTAGTGGAACTGCAATACAAGCAGGAGGATATGTACTTGCTCCTGTTACAGCTGGTGAATCGATCGCTATAGTTCCTTTTGGTAAAGGAGTGGAATTGACAGGAACAATAATTAATGGAGTTTTAGATGTTTCTGAGGGAAACGTTGGTAAGGCAGTTGCCAATGGAATTTCTGTATTTACTTTTCATAAAATTGGAAGTAAAATAGAAAACTTGGAGAAAGTAGGTAAAATTGCAAAAAGTCAATCAACACTTCTTCAACTGATTACAGATGTACACGAAAAGATAACAAACTTCTGCATAAATTTTATTTCTGATAAAAAATAGAAACAAAGAGTATGGTTAATTTTTGGAGCTCAATATTAGGTTTTTTGTTACTAATTTTAGGTATTGTATTTTTGATAGACACAGTCAAAACTAAAAAGAAAATTGGTAAAGATACTTATGGTAATATAATTGGAATGTGTGCTGGAGCAATACTCTTAATAATGGCAGGATTAACCCTGTTTTTAAAAGAATTGTCGAAGCTTTGGTAGAAGATGTTTTTCTATATTTGTACTTTTGGTGAATCATATAAACTGAGTATAAATTGGATATCTACACCTGCTAAGTTAAATAAAAATACATTTTAAAGTCAGTGCAGCTATATTTTTTAGAAAGTTATCAAAATTAGTAGCTTTCATCAATACTTACAACAGACAAAATATACATCAATGAAAAAAATATATTTTAAAAACAAAACTTTCTTCTGGGCAATTATTATCTATTTATTTGGTATTACAGTTTGGAATTTATATGTCACATTTGAGTATTTAAATCCATTAGGGTTTTTTCCTATTATACTTCAATGTATATTATTAACTCTAATTTTAATGAGACATAAATCTGTTAAAATAGGAATAAAGATTTGGGCAATTATATTTTTAATAACTAGTTCGGGATTGCAATTTGTTGGGAGACTTCTACAAGACGTAGGTAGTGGATTTGTCAAAGTTGACTTTCAACACTATTTAGTAACAGGAGTAACTGTTCTGATAGGGATATTTATAGTTATATTAACGAATAAGACTGTTGAAGTTAAAGAAATAGGGGGTAATGCCCCGTCCTAGCGCAGGGCTGTTAAGTTTTCTTGTAAATATTTGTTTTAGATATTATTAAACATCTGAGTTCTTTGAAATTATTAGCGTAAAATTGTGTAGCATACTTAATTGAATCAAAACCATTGGTCCGAAACAGGTTAATTGTAATGTTTCTCATGATTGAAATATTTTGTGCAGCATTACCCTGTCCTGCCGGATGTTCTTTAAATGACTAAAGTTGGCGCACGTTGCTGGGATTTTTAATCCCAGCTTCTTGTATTATAGGGATTTGTAATCTTATAAGTTAAATATTAAGATTAAATAGTTATCTTTGCTTCAATAAATATATTTTTGTTGTGAAAAGTATTTCGGATTACAATTACTCCCTGTGGTCGTGACCGCTGGTTCCTGATAATACATTACGAGGTGATTACAATTATTCCCTTCGGTCATGACCGTTGGTTCACCTCAGACGTTCGCGAAGCTCTTACATTAAATGAAGATATCCGGTAGGATGGAAGAATTTACAATACCAAATCAATCCATACCTTCGGGAGCTAAAATAAAAATCGTTAAGTAATGAAAATACATTCAGAAGAAAATGAGATACGTGGTAGTTGGATAATAGTTGATTCTTCTATTGAAGCTGATTATAATACTACAAGAATAGAATATCTGACACAAAATTATTTAATCGAGATTGCCGTATCTGATGATGGCTGGGAAAAACTATTTCAAGATCCTTCAGACAAAAGATATTGGGAACTAATTTACCCAGAAAGTGAATTGCAAGGTGGTGGTGCTCCAACACTCAGGAGTATTTCTATTTTTGACGCTAAAAGTAAATTTGGGAATATTTAAAATAATCTTCTCCTGTCCTCCCGGATGTTCTTTAAATGAACTAAATTTGGCGTACGTTGCTGCGAGCAATGGGATATGTAATGTTTATTCAATAATATAAATTAAAACCGATACAAAGAAGATTTGTATCGGTTTTTTTGTTTTAAATACTTGTAGCTAATGTGCTGGATTAAAATCTTTTATGAATTCACATAGTTAAGTCAGAATAAATTCGGGAAAGATTATTTCGTTCTTGTTTAACTAAAATAGTAACAAAACGTCATTGTTGTGTTCGTAATTTATTCAAATCCTTAAAACAAGGTGTTGTGTATTGATAAATTGATTATCTTTGTTGGTGAAAGACTTTGATTTGTAAAAAAATGGAATAATTATTCAGAAAGAGTGCTTGTTCGATACAGGCACTCTGTTTTTTAAACAAAATCAGATAAATAAAAACAATCTATAAATCATTTTTTTTTGTAATAGCTATGCAAGAAATCAAATTTTACAGCGGAGAAAATATTCCGTTGGAACTGCACAAAGTACGCATTGTGCAAAAACTCAATTTAGTACCTATCGAACGCCGCCTCGAAGCGCTTTACGAAGGCGGATTCAACACTTTCAGGTTAAGTACGAGGGATGTGTTTCTCGATATGTTGACCGACTCCGGGACCAATGCTATGAGCGACAATCAATTGGCTGCTATGATGCAGGCTGACGATGCTTATGCCGGTTCGCAGAGTTTCGATCGCCTTTTGAAAGCAGTGAACGAAGTACTTGGAAAAAAATACCTGCTTCCTGTGCACCAGGGACGAGCCGCTGAAAATATCATATCGGTAGCTTATGTACACAAGGGGAGTCTGGTACCTATGAATTATCACTTCACCACTGCTATGGCTCACATCACCGACAAAGGCGGACAGATTGTTGAGTTGCTTTACGATGAAGCATATGTGATTAATTCCAGCCATCCTTTCAAGGGGAACATGAATATTGAGAAACTCGAAGAAGTAATCAATTATAATGGTCCTAAAAATATTCCGTTTATTCGCATGGAAGCTTCTACCAATCTAATTGGTGGTCAGCCTTTTTCGGTTCAAAACCTTCGCGATGTACGTGCTTTGGCAGATAAATATAAAATCCGATTGGTGTTGGATTGTAGTTTGTTGGGCGAAAATGCTTATCTCGTGCTGCAACGCGAACCTGAGTTTAAGGATTCGGACATGGAAACTGTGATTAAAACAATGACTGGATTGGCCGATTTGTGTTATTTCTCAGCACGTAAATTAAGTTCTTCCCGCGGTGGAGGTATCTGCACCGACAGCATGGAAATTTTCAAAGAACTCGAAGCTTTTATCCCTTTGTACGAAGGTTTTCTTACTTATGGTGGAATGTCTATTCGCGAAGTGGAAGCCATGGCAGTGGGATTGTACGAAACTTTAGACGAAACAATTATTAGCCAAAGTCCTACATTTATTAAATATCTTGTCGATAATTTAGATGCTAAAGGAATACCAATGATTAAACCCGCCGGTGTATTGGGCGCTCATGTGGATGCTATGCAGCTTTGTGCGCATATTCCTCAGACTGAATATCCTGCAGGGGCTTTAGCGGCAGCATTGTTTTTGATTTCCGGTGTTCGGGGTATGGAACGCGGTTCTATCTCCAACCAGCGCGACGAATATGGAAACGAAACTTATGCTGATATGGAATTGCTTCGTTTGGCTGTTCCAAGGCGTGTATTTACGCTTTCGCAAATTAAATATGTGGAAGACCGCTTGACATGGCTTTACGAAAACAGACTGCTGATAGGTGGACTTAAATTTGTTTATGAACCTCCGGTATTGCGCTTTTTCATGGGAGGATTGGCTCCTACTTCGGATTGGCCTCAGCAGCTAATGGCTAAATTTAAAGAAGATTTTGGCGATAGTTTGTAGAATTCTACGAATCAATATAATAGATTCCCCCAAGACCTAACTAAAAAATTAGGGCACACAAGGAGATGATTAAAAATTTTACTAAACATTCTTTGTCCCTCTCTTATTCCTTCTTATTCCCCCTTTAGGGGGTTAGGGGGCAGGCTTCAGGGGGTTAGGGGGCAGATATAATAAATTATAAACAGATGGAAAACACCGAATGGATCGAATCATTCGGTGTTTTTCTAAATATAATCACCAAAAATTGATTTACTGTCCTTGTGGCAGAGCTAAAAATGAGCGATTCAGTACTTTTTAATTAACTTTGCGATTCAAAACATATTAAACATTAAATGGAAAGAGTTTTTTTAGTCGGATATATGGGTTCGGGCAAAACGTCGATGGGTAAGATACTGGCGCAGCAGCTCGGTTTTGCATTTGTTGATATGGACGCGCATATCGAAGAGAAATATCATAAATCTGTGTCGCAGATTTTTGCCGAACTGGGAGAAGCTCAATTCCGGTTGATTGAACGTGATTGTCTGCACGAAGTAGCCGAATTTGAAAAAACAGTGATATCTACCGGTGGTGGTGTTCCTTGTTTTTTTGATAATATGGAATATATGAACAAACGCGGACTGACAATTTATCTTCAGCTTACGCCGGAGCAACTGGCAGTGCGGCTTGCATCATCGCGCATCGGGAAACGACCGCTGCTTGGCGATAGAAAAGGAGAGGAATTGCGTTTATTCATTGAACAGGGACTTGGCATTCGGTCACCTTTTTATGCAAAAGCACAAAGAATTGTCAGTGGAACGGATGAAGAAATCATTGCCCGAATCAAAGAAATTATCTGATTTTTTCAACTCTGTTTCAAGCACAACATTTAGTGCCTGAGAATACGTTTTTGCAAAGAAAACACTTCAGCCGTACTTACTTATAGTTATTGATGGCCGCAAAAATAATTTCGCCGTACTGCGACTGCGTTTTGCATTTTTTTACCGCTTTGAATATCTTGTGTCCATCTTCAAACGCCAAACTCTGATATTCCCATAGCTCCACCATATGTCTGAGAAAGTGCTGATCTCCTGAGTATTTCTTTCCGCAATTTTCAATCATCGAAAGGTGAAAGTTTCGGAGCATTTTTACCTTTTCTTCGCGGGTCAGTTTTTCTCCTCTTATTTCGCTCAGTAAAAATAGATTCCTCAATATTCCTCTACCAATCATTATTTTGTCTGTCTGAGGACTAAGTTGTACGAGCTGGTTCAGATCTTCGGGAGTCAGAATATCACCGTTGTAGCAAACCGAATGTTTTATCGAGGGTGCAAATTGAGCAAAGGCTTTCATATCAGCCTCGCCTTTATATTGTTGTTTCCCGATGCGCGGATGAATAATTACTTCTTCGAGAGGAAATTGATTCAAAATAGCGACAATTTCGGCAAATTCATTCGTGTTTTCCATCCCCAACCTGCATTTAACCGAAACGCGAAGCTTTGTCCAGGAAAAAATACCTTCGAGTAATTTGCTAATGAGATCAGGGTGTGCAAGTAAACCTGCGCCCATTTTCTTTCCGGTGACCATTGGATACGGACATCCCATGTTGATGTTCACTTCATTGTATCCGTTCTCAATACAAAGTTCTTCGAATTTTTGAAAAGAGGCGGTATCATTGCCCAAAAACTGAGGTACAGGTTGCTGAAACTGGTTGAGTTCGGCTAAGATATCGTTACATTGCGATGGTCTGTAAAAAGTATCGTTTTGTACGCGGATAAATGGCGAGAATGTTTTGTCGAATAGCCCTATATTTTTGCTAAAAGCTTCACGGAAAATTCTATCGGTAAGACCCTGAAGCGGAGCAAGGTATATTTGCATAAGTATGTATATTAAATTGATACACAAAGGTAAGGTTTTTCGCCGGAAAATGGCCGGAAATATAAATTGCTGATAAATGTGATTAAGTGTCTAAAAATAAGTAGTTTGTTTGATTTTCCAATTTTCGAATGTAATTATTGTATTTATTTCATTTACCGAACAATACATTTGAGTGAGAAATATGTTGTATCTTTGCATCGAAATAATCCATTATAACTTGATATTTAATTTAAATTAATTATTATCAATTTGATATTGGATTGTAAGGGGCTGTTTGGTTTTGACAGCAGGTAGAACTGATATGTAAGCATGTCGAGCTTTGAGAAAACAGCTCGTAAATCCAGGTTCTTAAAATTATAACTGGCGAAGAAAACTACGCTCTTGCTGCTTAATCGAATAAAGTAGATTAACTTAATTCAGGTACTAGGTACCAGAACGAGACATTTCCCAAAGGCCGTCGCTTCGAGGCCGATGAACAGGAAGTGTGGATAAATCGAAGATAGTTGTGCTCAGCCTTGGGGGTGCAATGAAACAAAGAGGATAAGGCGCAGGTTGGTGGCTTCGGTCTTGCCTACGCTCGAAAACCTAAGCGAAGATAAACATGTAGAAAGCTTATTATTTCCTTGTTTGGACGAGGGTTCGACTCCCTCCAGCTCCACGAAATGAATATTAAAAACTAACAAAAGCCTGTAAGATCAATGATTTGCAGGCTTTTATGTTTTTAGCCGGTTTTCAATTTCTTCGGCTGTGCTCCGTTTGCTTAGCTCAATCCAGTCCAAGTTGAACTATAGCCATTGTACTGTAATTCTCATTCATTACTTCAATCAATATCCACATATTTAACAATTATACGACTAATTATTACTCAGGTGAACCGATGCATGGTAATTTTTATGTATTTTTGTAATGTTTATATTCCTGTTTATAATCGCAATTTATGAAGCTTCTTTTCTCATCGTTTTTAAGATTGTATTTCCTTCGTTCATCTTATTTAGCTTTAGCTAAAAGCATAGAGATTTACCACTTCAAGCGGAGAAACCTCTCTGCGTATTTTAAGTGTATGCGAAATTTTTGTCTTTATTCCTTTTTTTTTATTTTTGGAGTTTTATCTATTACAGCACAAAACAGAATGATTCCTGTTACCGAAGGATGGGCCGGAAACTCAGTGAATGCGGTTGTCTTTAGGAAAAACTCATTAGTAAGCTATAAAAGCACACAATTCATTGCTTTGTATAACTCCGCCGGAAAACTGCTTATTGGCAAAAGACAACTTGGAGCTAAACAATGGGAAATCGTACAAACAGCCTTTCAGGGGAATATTCATGATGCTCATAACTCAATAAGTATCATGGTGGATGGCGACGGGTATTTGCACCTTTCGTGGGATCATCACGGTAATGCTTTGAACTATGCCCGATCGGTAGCGCCCATGTCCTTAGAATTGACGGCTAAAATGCCCATGACAGGTCTCCTTGAGTCAAATGTTACTTATCCTGAATTTTTTAAGATGCCAACCGGCGATTTGATTTTTATGTATAGAGATGGGCGTTCAGGCAAAGGAAATCTGGTTGTTAATAGATATGATTTGAAAAAGAAAACATGGATACAATTGCATACCCATCTCATCGACGGAGAGGGAATGCAAAATGCTTATTGGCAAGCTTGTGTTGATAAATTTGGAACTATTCATTTGTCGTGGGTATGGCGTTCATCGCCCGATGTAGCCAGCAATCACGATCTGTGTTATGCCCGTTCTCTCGATGGCGGTAATACATGGGTGAAATCTTCCGGCCAATTATACAACTTACCCATAAATGCCGCAACGGCCGAATATGCCTGTCGCATTCCTCAAAACAGTGAACTAATCAATCAGACTTCGATGACAGCCGATGATGCGGGAAATCCTTATATTGCATCTTATTGGCGCAATGCAGATTCGGATATTCCTCAATATCATATAGTTTACAACATGAATGGATCGTGGGTGGATATAAATAGTAGTTTCAGGAAAACCGCTTTTTCGTTGGGAGGTGTAGGAACAAAACGAATTCCAATTTCTCGCCCACAGATTTTAGTAAAAGGGAAGGAAAATAAGGTCTCTGTGCGCATATTATTTCGCGATAGCGAACGGGATGAAAAAGTGTCGATGGCAATTTGCGATCCTGTTTCGCTCAATAAATGGAAAATTTCAGATTTGACCGATGCCGCAGTGGGAGCATGGGAGCCAACCTACGATACAGAACTTTGGAGAGAAAAGAAAAAGATAAATCTGTTTGTGCAAAAAGTAGAACAAATTGATGCTGAAGGTGTGGCTGCAGCTTCGGATCAAATGGTGTATGTGTTGGAAACAAAATAACAAAAACAAAACAATATGAAAAAACTGCTGACTTCCTTGCTGGTAATTGCAACCTGCGTAGCTCTGTCGGGTCAATCTCTTTCGTCGAAGAAATTAGAGTTTTTGGCCAATTCATCTGCAAAACAGTATCATACACTGAAAACGGAACTCAACGGAGCCAATGCTTTTCCTCGCACATACAACAAAAATGATCAAAAATTAATCACTTCCAAGTCCGATTGGTGGTGCAGTGGATTTTATCCAGGGAGTTTGCTGTATTTGTACGAATTGACCGGCGACACACTGTTGCTCCACGAAGCTGAGCGTTTGTTTGTTCCATTAGCCAAAGAACAGTTCAACACATTTACGCATGATTTGGGATTCATGATGTATTGCAGTTTTGGTAATGCCTATCGGTTAAATCCAACACCTGAGTATAAACAAATTCTTATCAACAGTGCGAAATCATTGGCTTCCAGATTTAATCCTACAGTTGGATGTATTAAATCCTGGGACGGTAAACCAGAAGATTTTCTGGTAATTATCGACAATATGATGAATCTCGAAATGCTTTTCTGGGCAACTAAAGAGACAGGAGACAGCACTTTTGCAAAAATCGCCATAACACATGCCAATACTACCCTGAGCAACCATTTCAGGGCTGATTACAGCTCTTATCATCTATTGAACTACAATGTGCAGACCGGAGTTGTTGAGCAAAGAAAAACTGTTCAGGGTTACGCCGATGAGTCAGCCTGGGCGCGCGGGCAAGCCTGGGCTTTGTATGGTTTCACGGTGATGTATCGCGAAACGGGTGATTTAAAATATCTCGAACAGGCCAATCATATAGCTGGATTTATTTTGCAACATCCACGCTTACCTAAGGACAAGGTGCCCTATTGGGATTTCGATGTGCCTGATATTCCGCGAACACCAAGGGATGCTTCGGCAGCGGCTGTTATCTGTTCTGCTTTATTGGAATTGCAACAATATGTTCCTCGTACTCTATCAAAATCATATCTGTCGGCAGCAAATACAATGCTTAATTCACTCTCTTCTGATAATTACCGAATTCGCCAAGGCCAAACCGGAGGGTTTATTCTCGATCACAGTACAGGTGACTATCCAAAACAGAGTGAAGTAAATGTGCCCCTGAGCTACGCTGATTATTATTACATCGAAGCCCTGAAAAGGATGAAAGGAATAGTGCAAAAGTAGCTTATCATCCTTTTTTTTCTTTTACTGATGAAAGTTATAGTTATTAACTTTGCTCGCAAATGCTAAGATGAAAATCTTCATTTGTGCAGGCAAATTTCATTTGCAAAAAGAGTGGATTCGAAAAAACGAATACGTATCTTTGCACAAAAATAGAGAAACTCAAAAAATGAATAAAATAAATTTCAATCACAGCACGCCTATTCAGCTGCGTTTTAATGATTTCGATGCCCTGGGACATGTGAATAACTCGGTTTATTTTTCGTTCTACGATTTGGGAAAAATCAAGTATTTCGACGAAGTCTTACCCTTAGTATCCGACAAAAGGGAAGTAGGAGTAGTTATCGGACATATTGAGGTGAGTTTTCTGTTGCCTGTATATCCGGGTGAAAATGTGGCAGTGGAAACGGCGGTGGTGGAAATTGGAAATAAAAGTTTTAAGCTTTTGCAGCACCTGGTTGATCTTGATACTAACGAAGTGAAATGTATCTGCCAGACTGTAATGATTTGCTTTGATGCCAAAACAAAGTCCACCCGCCCTATCTCGGACGAATGGCGAAAAGCTATGACTGATTTTGAGAAGAATCCGGAACTGTCTAAAATTCAAAGCAATTAAAGCAATTAAAGCAATCAATTTGCGGTACCAACACGCATTTCAATCTGAAAAAACGAGCTGTCCGAAATTCATCGAACAGCTCGTTCTGTTTATTTCAAACCAAGTCTAAAATCTTATGTCTTGGTTCTTTTGTCTTCTTACAATTGTGGACCAGAAGGGATCAATGCGATAGCATCGTCGTTGTCACAATATTGTTCAAAGTTCTTGATGTATTTAGCAGCAAGTGATTTTGCTTTTGTTTCCCATTCTGCAACATCAGCATAAGTATCACGTGGATCTAAAATGTTAGAGTCAACGTTGTTCAAAGCTGTAGGTGCAATCAAATTCAAAATTGGAATGTGTATTGTTGGAGCATTTTCGATGGATCCGTCGATGATAGCATCGATGATTGCACGTGTGTTTTTCAACGAAATACGTTTTCCTGTTCCGTTCCAGCCTGTGTTTACCAAATAAACTTTAGCGTTGTGTTCTTTAGCTTTGCCAATCAATGTTTTTGCATACATTGTTGGGTGCAAAGTCAAGAAAGCCTCACCAAATGCAGGAGAGAAAGAAGGAACCGGTTCAGTGATACCACGTTCTGTACCGGCTAATTTTGAAGTAAAGCCTGAAAGGAAGTGATATTGAGCTGAGTTTTCGTCCAAAATAGATACCGGAGGCAATACACCAAATGCATCAGCCGACAGGTAAATAATTTTCTTAGCGTGTCCTGCACGTGAAGGAGCAACGATTTTGTTGATGTGATAAATTGGATAAGAAACACGTGTGTTTTCTGTTTTCGAAGCAGCAGCTGTATAATCTGGTGTGCCATCAGCATTTACTGTAACGTTTTCCAACAAAGCATCACGACGGATAGCTCTCCAAATGTCTGGTTCTTTGTCTTTTTCCAAATCAATTACTTTTGCATAGCAACCACCTTCGTAGTTGAATACGCCATTGTCGTCCCAGCCATGTTCGTCGTCACCGATCAGGTAACGTTTTGGGTCCGCCGATAAAGTAGTTTTACCTGTGCCTGAAAGACCGAAAAAGATAGCTACATCACCATCTTTACCTACGTTAGCCGAACAGTGCATAGAAGCCATTCCTTTCAATGGTAAGTAGTAATTCATCAAAGCGAAAATACCTTTTTTCATTTCGCCGCCGTACCAGGTACCACCGATAACCTGCATTTTAGTTGTCAGGTTGAATAATGTGAACACTTCTGAGTTCAATCCTTGTTCTTTCCAGTTTGGGTTGGTTATTTTCGAACCATTCAAACTTACGAAATCAGGTTCACCGTAGTTCGCCAATTCGAAGTGTGAAGGACGGATAAACATGTTAGTCACAAAGTGAGCTTGCCAAGCCACTTCCATGATAAAACGTACTTTCATACGTGAATCTTCATTGGTTCCGCAGAATGTATCAACTACATATAGTTTTTTTGCACTTGAAAGTTGTTTTGTAACCAAATTTTTACAGTGGTCAAATACTTCAGGAGTTGTTGGACGGTTAATAGTACCATCCCACCAAAGATGTTCATCGGTTACAGCGTCTTTTACAAAGAATTTATCTTTAGGAGAACGTCCGGTGAATTTGCCTGTATCAACAGAAACTGCACCTGTAGTGGTTAATACTCCTTTTTCAAAGCCTTCGTTTGCAGGGTCAATCTCAGCCTGAAACAATTCTTCATAAGTTGGGTTGTGTAGGATTTCGAAGTCACCCGAAATGCCATACTTGCTTAAATCCAAATTTGCCATTTTTTTTTGTTTAAATGAATATATTATTTTATTATCTCTTCTTTCAAAAGCTTTTTAAGCGCTACAAAAGTACAACATTTTTTTGTTGTACGAAACTAATTAAGGAAATTTTTCTTTAATTATAATTGATAAGTCTATTGCTGATCTTGAACTGCAATTAGCCTTTGCAAAAAGATAACAATCGTGTTACAACTCAAGAGATGTAGAAAGCTTGATGCGTAAGTTTTCACTTCTTTTATTCAGGAGCTTTGCCTGCGTCTCAATTAAAGAAAAATTTCTGTAATTAACCTCTAATTTGCAAGGTTATTCAAAATTTATTTGGTAATTTTGCGGGAAAATATGAAAGTGCTGGTTGAGGTGCTGAAACAAGAGTTCGAATTGTCAATAAAATAATCAAATACAGTTAGTTGAAAGTTTTTATTCAGCTATCCATAAATCAAAAAAAACGAAGTAAATGTATAAGTTTGTAACTGCCGAAGAGGCTGCAAGTTATGTAAACAATGGCGACATTGTAGGGTTCAGTGGTTTTACCCCGGCCGGATGTCCGAAAGAAGTGCCAACAGCCATTGCCAAACGTGCTGAAGCATTTCATGCCGAAGGAAAAGAGTTTAAAATAGGAATGTACACAGGCGCTTCCACCGGCGATTCGCTCGATGGCGCTCTGGCGCGTGCCAACGCTATTCTGTTTCGTACACCTTACCAATCGAACAAAGATTTACGTTCGGCCTTAAATGACGAGCGCGCACCCTATTTCGATATGCACTTATCATCTCTCGCACCACATTTGCGTTTTGGATTTATGCCAAAACCAAAATTTGCGATCATTGAAGTGTGTGAAATCACCGAAGATGGCGAACTCATTCCCACATCAGGTGTTGGTATTTCTCCTACAATAGCCAATTTGGCCGATTATATTATTGTTGAACTAAATCATAATCATCCAAAAGAACTTCGTGGTTTTCATGATATTTTTGAACCTAAAGATCCTCCTCACCGTTTACCTTTAACTTTGATGAAGCCATCTGACCGTATGGGTGTGCCTTACATCAAGGTGGATCCTAAAAAAATCCTTTGTGTGGTCGAAACTTATCGAGATGATGAAGTTGGTGGATTTACACCAACCGACGAAGTAACAGATAAGATTGGTCAGAATGTGGCCAATTTCCTTGCCAACGAAATTAAATCGGGACGTATTCCTAAAGAATTTCTTCCGATCCAGTCGGGTGTGGGGAATATTGCTAATGCGGTGATGGCTTCGTTGGGAACGAATCCAGAAATTCCATCTTTCGAGATGTACACTGAAGTGATTCAGGATTCGGTGATCGAATTACTTCGCAATGGAAAGGTTCGCTTTGCAAGTGGTTGTTCGCTCACGATCACTACTCCTATTCTGAAAAGTATTTATGCTGATTTGGATTTTTTCCGCGACAAAATAGTTTTGCGCCCACAGGAAATGTCCAATAGCCCTGAACTCGCCCGCCGCTTAGGATTAATCACTATCAATACTGCTTTGGAAGCCGATATTTTTGGTAACGTCAACAGTACACATGTGATGGGATCGAAAATGATGAACGGAATTGGTGGTTCGGCCGATTTTACGCGCAGCGCCTACATTTCTATTTTCACCACTCCTTCCACCGCTAAAAAAGGGAATATTAGTTCTATCGTTCCAATGGTAAGTCACGTGGATCAGAACGAACATTCGGTAAATATTTTAATTACAGAGCATGGTGTGGCCGATTTACGAGGTAAATCGCCGATTCAACGTGCCGAAGAAATCATTGAAAATTGTGTAGCGCCCGAATACCAACAGATGTTACGTGACTATTTGGCGCTTTCGGGACCTTGTCATACGCCTACCGATTTACATGCTTGTTTCGGAATGCATACGCAGTTTATGAAAACGGGAAGTATGTTGGGAACAGACTGGGAGGTATATACCGAAAAATAATTGCAAGTTTACCTATCGGTAATTACTCCTTCGGATAAAGTTATACAACGAAAAGCGGCAACAATTTTAAATTGTTGCCGCTTTTCAGTTTAATTATCCGTTATTGTTTCTTGAGTACAAAGGCTGTTCGTGCCGGAATGTATAGCTTCAACCATTCTTTTCCTGAAGGATCTTTTGGCTCGGGTAAAGTGAAATGTACAATATTTTCGTCGATAAGATCGAATCCACCATACAATCCTTCATCGGTGTTGAATATGGTTTTATAAGCACCTTTATTGGCCAAAATGCCATAATCGCTGAAAGATTTTACTCCATTAAAGTTAAAAACAAAAATCAGATTCCCGCGCTGATATGCCACGACCTTATCACCTTCATTGTCCCATAGTTTTTCAATATTCAATTGGTTGAAATGAGGTACCGACTTTAAAAGTGCAATCATAGATTGATCAAATTCGCCCAGTGCATTGTATAATAAATCTTTATTATCGACAAGATCCCACTGTCGACGAGCATATTTGTGAGACCATCCATTTCCTTCGCGTGGAAAATCAATCCATTCAGGATGACCGAATTCATTTCCCATAAAATTTAAATAACCTCCATTTATAGTGCTGGCAGTGATAAGGCGTATCATCTTGTGTAAAGCAATTCCACGATCGACCATAAATGTATTATCCCCCCGCTGCATGTGCCAGTACATTTCGGAGTCAATTAAACGGAAAATAATCGTTTTGTCGCCCACCAATGCCTGATCGTGACTCTCGGCATAGCTGATTGTTTTTTCGTCGGCGCGTCGGTTGGTGAGTTCCCATAAAATATGTCCGGGTCGCCAGTCTTCGTCTTTTACTTCTTTTATCATTTTAATCCAGAAATCAGGAATTCCCATGGCCATGCGATAGTCGAAACCAATTCCCCCATCTTCGACTTTCGAAGCCAATCCGGGCATTCCACTCACTTCTTCGGCAATGGTAATGGCGGTGGGTTTTACATCGTGTATCAGTTTGTTGGCAAGTGTAAGGTAGCAAATGGCATCTCCATCCTGATTCATATTATAATAGGAAGCGTAGCCGTTAAAATCTTCACCAAGTCCGTGACTCCGGTAAAGCATGGATGTAACGCCATCGAAACGGTATCCATCGAACTTGTATTCTTCGAGCCAGAATTTGCAATTAGATAATAAAAAGTGAAGTACTGAGGGTTTTGCATAATCGAAACAAAGCGAATCCCAGGCTGGATGTTCGCGGCGGGAACCTCCATGAAAATACTGATAAGGAGTTCCATCGAACCGACCAAGACCTTCAACTTCGTTGCGAACAGCATGAGAATGAACGATGTCCATAATTACAGCTATTCCCATTCCATGTGCATCGTCTATCAGATGTTTCAGCTCTTCGGGAGTACCAAACCGCGAGGATGCAGCAAAAAAACTTGAAACATGATAGCCGAACGAGCCATAATAGGGATGCTCCTGAATGGCCATAATTTGTATGCAGTTGTAACCGCCTTTGGCGATACGGGGCAGAACTGAAGTTCGGAATTCGTCGTACGTGGCCACTTTTTCTTCTTTTCCGGACATTCCGATATGGCATTCGTAAATGAGTAAAGGCTCCGTTTGCGGCGTGAATTTTTTAGTTTTAAATTTATATTGCTGAATGGGATTCCAAACCTGAGCGCTGAAAATCTTCGTCTGCTCATCCTGAACAACTCTGCGTGCCCATGCCGGAATACGTTCGCCGCTACCACCTTCCCATTCGATAAGCAGTTTGTATAGCTGTGTGTGCGCCATTGCATAATCGGGCAAATGGACTTCCCAGATGCCGTTGAGCATCTTTTTTAGTTGATAGTCGGGATGTCGTTGCCAATTATTAAAATCGCCAATCAGAAAAATGGCAGTTGCATTTGGCGCCCATTCGCGAAAAACCCATCCGTCGGTTTGACGATGCAAGCCAAAATACAAGTAACCGGTGGCAAAGTCAGACAGGGACTGGTTGTCGCCGGTAAGCTTTTTTTCCATTTTATTAAAATACTCGTACCGTCCGTAAATAGCATCTGCAAAAGGTACAAGATATGGATCGGATTTAACAATCGGCAGAATATTCATAAACTCTTATTTATTTTATTAATTCAAAAGATATAATTCTCTATTCAACTATTCCTAAAAATTCAAAAATTCCGGTTACGGAATATCTTATCATTCAGACGCGCAATTTCACGATTATTTTTTTATAGGTTGCATCACCAATGCCCGGCTGATGTCCATCTTCGGGGAAAAAAACCGCAAATTCAAAAGGCTTTACTTTTATCAGGTTGCTGGCGCTGTCTTCGAAAAAAGTGATGTCTTTTTCGGCATTGTAAGGCCCTGTTGGTTTTGTCAGCTGATCAGCTGATTTCCAACCCATTGTTTCAACTTCTCCAAGCGGTATTTGGATGTCAATGAACTGATGATGTGTTTCCATTCGGGCTAATTCGATGGGTTTTCCTGTAATTTCAACTACATTCACCACTATGTTTTGCCCTTCGAGTTCGGTTTTACCAAGTGGAAGGGACAGAAGGTCGATGCTGTTAAGGTAATCAAATGCCACTTTCAGGCGGGGATGAACCAGTTCGTATCTGGCACTGTTTTTTAAAGTATCAAGTATCATATCTGTTTTGCTAAATTTTTGTTCAAGAATTTTATATTACTTCATCCACAGTGTAGTTGAGAAACTTGTTCAGAGGATATCCTGCACGGGCAATTTGAGCCAATTGCAACACAAAGTCAGGCGCGTTCATAATTTTATCATCCAGTTTGTAATCGACCATGTAATGTTTTAGCTTTAAAAGCTCCGCCTCAGGAAAATCGCGGGGAAATCCGGCCGGAACATTTTTTAGTTTATCTTCTTCGTAAAAGGTGTTGAAATAGGTGTTGAAAGCAGCATTATTCCGTATTTCATTCAATTCTTCGATATTGTCGTATACGCTTTGACGCAATGCTTTGAGTATGTTAGCCGGAGGACACCAGACCCCAACAGAAATAAAACTTCCGGCAGGATCGAGATGCAGATAATAACCTCCACGCTGGCTTTTCCGTCCACCGGCAGAAGCAATGTAAACTCCGAAATGCGTTTTGTAGGGCGTTTTGTCGGGAGAGAAACGGATATCACGGTAGATTCTGAAAACACAATCTTTTACATCTACATTCTTGATGTCATCATCAAAAATAGCAATTTCGGAGATGAGTAAACGACTGATTTCTTCGAACTTTAATTTGACATTTTCGTAAAGGCTTTTGTTCTCGGCAAACCATTCCCGATTGTTGTTTTCGTTTAATTCTTTCAGAAAATTGATTATATCTTCAGTATGCATAAGCTTTTCGGTTTTGCGTCTGACAAATATAAGCTAAAATTCAGATAAAAACAGTTTAGTTTCTATATTTTTTTTAAGGTCAATGATTTTTGAGTAAAAATGATTACTTTTGCACTTCTAAATATATTTGCAAAAGCTTATAAATGAATATGTAAACAATTGAAGAATAGATTGCTTACAGTCAAAAATACTGAATTTGAAAATGAAAAGCAAGATAAATGAGTTGCTCGAAGAGGTGAACCGAATGGCTGCCGCCAACGCCGACGAACTGGAAGCGTTGCGAATCAAATACCTGAGTAAAAAAGGACAGATTTCCGAACTCTTCAACGATTTTCGCAATGTGGCCAACGAAGAAAAACGTGAGGTTGGATTACTGCTGAATGAACTGAAAAACACTGCACAGGATAAAATCAGCGAACTAAAAGAATCATTCGTTAATGCAGAGGATACATCTAATAAAACAGATTTGACTCGCAGTGCCGACCCTTTGAAACTGGGAACCCGTCATCCGCTATCGCTCACTAAAAACGAGATTATCGATATTTTTGCCCGTATAGGTTTTACTATTGCCGAAGGCCCTGAAATAGAGGATGATTGGCATGTTTTCGGTGCGCTCAATTTTCCGCCCGAACATCCGGCGCGCGATATGCAGGATACATTCTTTATCGAACAGCAGCCTGATGTGATTTTGCGTACGCACACATCGTCGGTACAGTCGCGTGTTATGGCTGAACAGAAACCTCCGATTCGTATGTTGTTCCCGGGTCGTGTGTATCGCAACGAGGCGATTTCGTATCGTGCCCACTGTTTTTTCCATCAGGTGGAAGGACTTTATATCGACAAAAATGTTTCGTTTGCCGACCTCAAGCAAGCTTTGATGTATTTTGCCAAGGAAATGTTTGGCGAAGAAACCCAGATTCGTTTGCGTCCATCTTATTTCCCCTTCACCGAACCAAGCGCCGAAATGGATATTTCGTGCAATATATGTGGCGGCAAAGGCTGTCCGTTCTGCAAGCATACCGGTTGGGTCGAAATTCTTGGTTGTGGTATGGTGGATCCAAATGTTTTGGAAAACTGTGGCATCGATTCTAAGGTGTATTCGGGCTATGCATTCGGCATGGGTGTTGAACGCATTACCAACCTGAAATATCAGGTAAAAGACCTGCGCATGTTCTCCGAAAACGATGTGCGGTTTCTGCAGCAATTCGAGTCGGCGCATTGATGTTCAAAGCTTAGGACGTAAAAGTCATATTCTTTATAGATTATAAAAACAAATAAGGTTGCTGCAAATTTTGCAGCAACCTTATTTGTATAATTCATGATCGGAAGTGTTTATTCCACTTTTCCTCCCCGTTCCACTCTTTGTTCCGCTTTCAAAGGATTGGCAGCAATTTCTTTGTTGATCATGCGGTTTTGATAAATATCGCAAGCCAGGTAAATTGCCTGACGGAATGAGTCCTCGGAAGCCCTTTTTTTTCCGGCAAGATCATAAGCGGTACCGTGTGCCGGCGAAGTACGTATCACCGAAAGGCCGGCGGTGAAGTTCACGCCACTGTCCATCGATACAGTTTTAAATGGAATTAATCCCTGATCGTGATACATTGCCAATATGCCATCGAATTTACTGAACTGACCCGATCCGAAAAATCCATCGGCCGCATAAGGTCCCACGCAAACAACGCCCTGTTTCTCGGCTTCTTTCAGGGCAGGGATGATTGTTTTTTGTTCTTCGTCGCCAATCACGCCTTCGTCGCCGGCATGTGGATTAAGTCCCAAAACGGCAATCCGTGGGCGAACAATCATAAAGTCCTGTTTCAGCGCTTTGTTGAATACAAGTAGTTTCTCAGTAATCAGTTCCTTCGTTAACGCATTGGATACTTCGGCAACAGGAATATGTCCGGTTACAACCGCCACCCGCATTACATCGTTCATCAGCAACATCAGTGATGGCGTACCAGTACCGAACTTTTCTTCGAGGTATTCGGTGTGGCCGGGGAAGTGAAAATCGGCGGACTGAATGTTCTTTTTGTTGATAGGAGCAGTTACGATGGCATCCAAAGCTCCTTTTTTAAGATCCTCGGTGGCTTGCTCCAATGCTGCAAAAGCGGCTTTTCCGGCCTCTTCGGTAGAGCGGCCGAGTTCCACTTTTATTTCATCATCCGAACAATTGATAATATTTATTTTTTTTGGGTTTAACTCTTCAATCGAATTAATGATATTCAAATTAATGCCCTGAATGTCCAGCTGTTTGCGATAAAAAGCAGCCACTTTGGGCGAACCGTAAATAACAGGTACAAAAGCATCGAGTACTCTACTTTCGGAAAGTGTTTTTAAAATCACTTCATATCCTATGCCGTTTATGTCGCCCTGCGTAATGCCAATCACAATTTTTTCTCTTTCCATAAACTTATAGTATAATGTGTTGTTCTGTAGTTGATTTGTTATTTATCTGCTTTCTTTTCGGCTACCACCGACACTTCGTTCAGTGCATTGATTTCCTGAGGAAGTTTAGCTGAAAACAAAACGGCTTCGAGCTGTCGAATCGGATTGCGTTTTTTCTTTCCCGGGGCAAAGACAAAAACTTCCATTGTAATCACACGCTGATTAATTTCGTCCAGACGTGTGTGGCTATAGAACGGACCTCCCATGGAAGCGCCATTCATCATTTTCCATAAACCGCGCACTTCAGCACAATAGCCTTTGTTGACCCATATTTCATTGAAAAGAGGATCCACATATTTTAGTTCTGTTCCCATATATGAGCCTTTCAGTTCGCCAGGCATATTTGCTTTCATTACCGAATCGCGTTTGGCAATAATGTAGTCTTTTGTAAATGTATTTTTATCGGTGTAAGGATATGAATAAATTACAATGTCCTGACGCACACTTACCTGATCGTTTGTGATCCAGTAAAAATCTTTCTTTTTTGTGGCTTTGCTAATCCCTTGCGGAATGTTAATCTGAATACCGAACATTTTTTCTATTTCGGCTTTGTCTTTTTCGTTTACATATCCTTTGTTAAATTCCACAGCGCGTTCGCGCTCGGTACGGATAAAATAATCAAGTATTTGCTTGCCGTATTTCTCAACCGTAGCTGCAAATACCGAATCGTTGGGAGCCACAATTTTTACGATGGACTGCGGAGCTGCCCAACGGTTTTTGCCATAGGTGATTTTAGGTGCAGTGTATTTGTTCGAAATCTCGGTAATCAACAGGTTACGTGATGGTTTCAATACATCTGTAAATTCAGTAGGCGTACATTGATGCACATCCATCATTGGTTCGGGCTGTGGTAGTCCGTACATATCCTGGTCGAGAACAGCAACAATCGAGCGTCCCGAAGGCTGCTGCCAGGCTGTATCGCCCATTACAACAAGAATTTCATATTGGGTGCCCGAAACGGAAGGCAATGTGACTGTGTTGAAGCCACAGGATGTAAAAAAGAAGAATGGTAGCACTAACAACCAAAGTTTTGTTTTCATTGTATGTTGTATTTATTTGGTGAACGATTTTATTGTTTGTGTTTAAAGATTTCCTGTTTTATGTGATTTTCCACTTTTTGTATTAAAGAATCCCAATATGCTTTCCATGAGTCGGTTGCGCTCTTTTTCCGATTGTATGGTTTCGAATGGAAACCCGAAGGAACAGGTTTTGTAATTCCCTGAATAAGCTACTCCTGCGCTAAGTTGAGTTCCCGCGTATCGGCAAATTGTAACTGATCCATCTCCTGCAGGCTCGATAGCATCGGTCGATTCCAGATAATATGAAACTTTGTTGGGCCTATCGTAAAACTCTAATTCGGCCTGATAGAACTGAGCAAAAGGTGAATTCACCATCTTGACTTTAGGGTTTAAACTTGCTTTCGATGATTTGAATTTGTATTTCAGAATATTCTCTAAAAAGATCCTTTCATCGGTGTTGATATAATTCCCTTTGTAAAAATCAGATGCGATGAAAGCCCCACTTAACATCAAATTTCCACCTGCCAGACAATACGAACGCAAAGACTGCTGCAAAGCTAATGGAAAAGTTTTAAATTCAGCAGGTTTTTTTGTATTTCCTATATAAGTTTGTTTCTGTTTGCCCAAAATTAGGTCCACTACTTTGTATTTTTTCAAATCTACATTCCCTTTTTCCACTGAGAGCTTACTTGTTGATACAAACGAATAGCCGGCTGCTTTTATTGCTTTTCCGTGCAGATATGGATAATCAAAACTGTTCCCGGCAATCTCCTTGTTTTCGTAATTGCTGTAGCTGGCGCCGAAACCGGGATCGTCATCGCTTTTCCATGGTTTCGATCGGTCGAATTCATATTGTTTGCCTATAAATGCATAATCCGAGAGATAGGAAACTCCGGCATCTTCGTCATTGTAAAATCCTGGTGCTGTGGAGTTGACAACACTCAGAGGAGCGCTAAGACGGTCAAAGCCATTGACGATGAGCACTTCCGCTTTGTCGTTGTTGGCACGATATACCGAAAGAATTTCGGATGGAAAGCTTTCGCCTCCCTTGTTGATGGCCGCAATCTTAAAACTGTAGATTTTTCCGGGCTGAACATCCAATACAATACTGTTTTTATCGCTGATAACCCCATTGTTGAATCCGCCATCATCAATACGTGTATATACAATGTATTTGTCGGGTTTAGCCGTAGGCTCAATGCTGTCGTTCACAGGTATCCATTTAAGTTCTATCTTGTTGCGGGCCACAAACCGTGTGCTGAATCCTTCTATTGGCAAAGGCTGTACCACATATTCGGTTCCGGAATTAAAAGAAAGGTATTTAAGGATGCCTTTGTAAATGGCTCTGCTCACTGTGAAACGGAAGCGAGGATCGAGCCCGTATCGCATATCGGCAAAGTTTTGATGCGACAAAAGTTCCAGCAACATCGAAGGCACTTCCGGCACGCGCGATTCGCTGTAGGATTTGTTCCATAAACCACGACGTGTCCATTCCGGTGCAAATGTTTGGCGAATATCCTGAACAATTTGAGTTTGAACAATATCGGTAAGATCTCTTGATGTCCACCGCGAATAGCCGTTTTCGAAAACTGTTTTCGCGTCCGAATTTGTAACAGTGCAAATGGCAAGTGTACCAACGATAGAATCGTTTTTAAAAGTACCGGCATCGGTATGAAAAGCCAAGGCCATGTCGACAGGTACGTTTAAGCCGGGTTTGCCGGGTAAAACAGAGGAGCCGCCTGCTAAAAAGTTTACCCAGTGTCCACGCGACTGATAATCGTCATTATAGTCATTCATACCCTTGGTGATGCTGTAAATGCTATCAGGCATTCCCGCCCATTGCAGCCAGTAGCGTGCGGCTTCGGTGTAGCGGGGATAACCACTGATAACAGGTTCGATGGGCAGCGCGTCTACGGTGGTTTTTATAGCAATAGCGCTACTGTCCGAACTTTTCTGATTCGGAAGACTTCCGGCTATGTTCGGATTGCGAGCCATATTACCCATGCCACCACCAATTTTAACAGCATCGGCGGTAATTACTTTATCATGGAATGAGCTGAAGTTTGTAAGCACCACGCGTGCCTGATTACTTCTCCCTTTATTGAACTTAAAATGACCAAGGTACAACCAGGTTCCACCATAGATGGTTTGGTTCACTTTGAACTCTGTTTTTCCTCCGCGATGGTAAACTGTATATCGTGCATCGGGAGCGCTTTTGTCTACCGTTTTGTACGATACGTAAACGGCATAACTTCCGGCTTCAGGGATGTCGGCATTCCATTCAGCATAACTCATTTCGTCTGTATCGTTGATCGTTGGGATGTATCTGCAGGTTCCCATGGCAAATGGGTTTTCTCCCTGCAGGTATACTTTTTGGCTGAAAGCAAATCCGATACCTCCTGTTTTCCAGCTTTTCCGGTCGTTGTGTTCGTGGTACCTGCTTCCTCCGATTTTGTTATCGTTATCAATAATTACTTCGTTCAGTTGCGTATCCCTTTCGCGGGGTAAAAGTACATTGGCACCTGCATTTTCAAGCATAGGTGTCAGGAAAGGCAGCACATAGGATTGCGTATACAAATCTTCGACGGTTTGAAAGAGTCGTGCTCTTTGCCAGGTCCAGCGTGCTGATTTCTGATTATAGTACCAGCCATGACTTTGCCACAGCGCAATGTGGCGATCCTGAAGTCCCTGCTCTACCTTGTAGGGAACTGAGAGATTGGTGACCAATGGAAGTGAAGGAGGAACAACTTTATACAGTCGTTGGCGCTCTATGTTTTCCTGACGATAGAAATTGGGAATATAATCCTCAATAAAGCGTTTGTCCGACACACATAAAATTTTAAACCCCGGATATTTGGAGCTTAAAATATTGGAGAGCATGTTGTAAATCTGCTGTACATTCTCTTTGCGAAAAGGAATTTGAGAAAGTACATCTCCTGCAAGCACAGTTACAGTTTTATCCTTTTGATTCACTTCAATACCTGCAATATTTATTCTACCTAGTGCAGCATAGGAGTTAGCAATAACCGTGAGCGAATCGCTGATTTGTTTTTCCGTGTTTTTTTGTGCCGGCGCTAAAAAAGTGTTGATGGATAAAGCGGTGAACAGAAATATATATTTTATTCTCATTTTTAGTTGTATAGGTTTAACCTCCTCCTGAAATTTTCCCAATCCATATTCCATGGGTCGGTTTTGCGTTCGGGCGCAATATCGCTGTGTCGCAAAACATATTTTATTTTATACCTGAGTTTTATGTCTTTAATAAGTTCTACTAATGCATTGATTTGTGCTTCGGTGGGTGCTTCGGTAAACGAAGTGACCAGCTCAATTCCAATAGAGCAACTGTTGACGGATCTGCGTCCATCGGGCAATTGGCTTTTACCGGCGTGATAGGCAATGTCCTTTTCGTCGACCAGCCTGTAAATTGCGCCATCTCTTGCTATCAGGTAATGAGTGCTCACGCGATAGTGCGAAAATTGTTTAACAATTGAGTCTACATTGTACAAATCGCCACCAGAGTTATTGAAAACCGAGTGAATTATGATGGCATCAATCTTGCGGGAGTTGTTTTTAGTAAAACCTGCTTTTGCAGGTTTTTCAACGGGGACTATGTCTGCATTAACAGTAATATTCATACCTGCAAGCAGACAGATCATTAGCAGTATCTTTATTTTCACAGACCAGTTCAACATGCTATAGAGAAACAGAGATTAAAAAATAGTTATCCATTCGGAAATTAAGTTTTTCCGATGGGTCAAAATTAGCTATAAACACCCGAAAAGCCATGCAGATCAGATAAAATAAAACTTAAAAAATCACATAATTAGTCCATTCAAGTACATCCAAACTATGTATCTTGCAAATTTACCAAGCAACATCGAAAGCGCTACTATCCACCATCTGCAACGAAAATAGCCGGATGCAACAGCAATCACATCGCCTACTCCGGGTAAAAAAGAGAAAAAAGCAAACCAGTCGCCATAACGATGAAGTTTACCCATAAATTTCTCCATTTTTTCCTTTTTTATGCGAAGATATTTTTCAATCCATTCAATTTTGCCCAGCCGCCCCAGGTAGTAGCAGGTCATTCCCCCCAGCCAGTTTCCTAATGTGGCCACCAACACACACGTCCAGGCATCCAACCCTCCGAAAACCATTGCTGAAAACACCACTTCGGAACTGAAGGGTACTACGGTAGCTGCCAGAAAAGAGGCAATGAATAGTCCCAGATATCCTAATCCGATGAGGCTTGTCATTTTTACAGTATGATATTAGAAATTAAAAAAGCAAGGTTGACAACGACAAGAGCAATAAAGAGGATAGCGTAGAATCCATTGGGTTTCAATGTCAACGGGTGAGCTATTAATATCGCATAAGCCATCAGCGCGAACGGAATAAATATTGCGTAGCAATTTACAAAAATGAGGGAGAATGCAAATGAAAAGATAAGAATTATAGTCAGGAAATTCAGCTTGGCACGTGATTGAATGGAATCGCTGTGCAGGTTCGAGTACAAGCCCACCAATCCGATAGCCATTATCAGCAACATACAAGTCATGTAAATCAGTTCATTTACAGGCCTTTCAAATAACGTAAATCCGGTTTCGAAACCCTTAAGCAAAGTGTTGATCCACAATAAATCGGGTTCGAAATAATATCGTATTGCAAAGTAAAATATCCAGGGTACAAGTCCTCCGAAAACCGAGGCCAGAAAAGTGCGGAGCGAAAAACTTCCAAAACGTATCATCCCCATCCAGCTAACTGCTAAAAAAAGAAGAATAGGTTCGATAAACAAGCTGCCAGTGGCAATCAGCAAACTTCCCAGAAATGCTTGTTCGGATGCCTGCTTGTCTCTGAACATATTGAAAAAGACAAACAAAGCAATCAGCAACAATGTGAGCGCAAAATGAGCGCCCGGAAGTTGATGGGTTTGCCCTGCTACCGACATAAGCATCAAAAATATAAATGAAGGAATAAAAGTCCGGTTGCGGATAATTGTAAACCGGTTGTTAAGTTGAGCGATCAGAAAGGCATTTAGCAAGGTAAGCAACAGGCTTGTGATGCTTGTAAGCAATCCTGCGGGCAAAATATTTTCCACCGCTTTGGACAGAGGAGAACCCAGCGCCACCGGACTATCGACAACCGTGGTGCTGAAAACAACAAACCACAGAATGATAGAAGCTATAACCAATAGCGTCGACAACGATAGGGAAGGGGAAATTATTTTTTTTAGCGTTATTTTCATGTCTTTTCTAATACCTACATTTCAACTCACACAATGATGCATCGTAACATCATCATTCAGCGTGATAAATCAGTTCAATGCTTTGTCTCCACAAAAGTAAGTAATCCCTTTCACAAACTAAAACAGGTACAGATAAAATCTTTTTATCTGTACCTGTTTTACTTACTTTTTGCAACGGATATTATTTAAGACCTCTTCTTTTCAATAAAGCATCCGGATTTGGATCAGCTCCTCTGAATGTTTTGTAAAGTTTCATAGGATCATCCGAATCACCTTTTTCCAAAATGTTCTTACGGAAAGCAGTAGCTACTTTCGGATTGTAAATATCACCCGATTCAACAAAAGCCTGATAAGCATCAGCATCAAGTACTTCGGCCCATGTGTAGCTGTAGTAACCTGCCGAATATCCTCCTGTGAAAATATGGTTGAAGAAAGTGCTGCGGTAACGTACAATGATTTCAGGAATCATTCCGATGCGTTCCATAGTTGCTTTTTCGAAGGCTTCAACATCGAAGTTGGCAGTGTCCTTGATGCTATGGTAATCCATATCGAGCAGCGAAGCCGACAGTAGTTCGGTCATTGTGAATCCCTGATTAAAAGTACCAGCTTTTTGAATTTTATCCATCAATTCCTGTGGCATTACTTCGCCTGTAGTGTAATGTTTGGCGTAAGTTTTCATTACCTGAGGTTCGAAACACCAGTTTTCCATGATCTGAGAAGGCAATTCCACAAAGTCGCGCGAAACGCTTGTGCCTGCCTGGCTTGGGTAAGTACACTGCGAAAGCAATCCGTGCAATGCATGACCAAATTCATGGAACAATGTTTCTACTTCGTCCATGTTCAGCAACGATGGCTTACCTGCCGTTGGTTTTGTGAAGTTACCTACGTTTACAATGATTGGGCGGTAATTTACGCCGTCTTTTTTATATTGTGGAGTGATATTTTCCATCCATGCACCTGCACGTTTTCCGGCACGTGGGAAATAGTCGGTATAAAGCACACCAATCAACGAACCATCAGCATCGGTTACTTCGAACATTTCTACATCGGCATGATAAGTAGGCATACTGTCAAGCTTCTGGAACTTCAAACCAAATAATTTACCTGCCAGATCAAACGCACCCTGACGAACATTTTCTAGTTGGAAATAAGGGCGTAGTTCTTCTTCGTCCAGGTTGTATTTTGCTTTGCGGAGTTTTTCGGCATAAAACCACCAGTCCCAGGCTTCCAGTTTTTCGCCTTTTCCTTCAGCATCCATTAGCTTTTGGAGTTCGGCAGCTTCTTCTTTGGCGCGGTTAACAGCCGGAGTCCAAACGGTAGCCAGAAAATCGTAAACAGTTTTAGGTGTTTTGGCCATTGTGTCGTCAAGGATAAACGCAGCCGGAGTTTCGAATCCGAGCAACTGAGCTTTCTGTACACGAAGTTTCATTATTTTATTGATCAACGCTTTGTTGTCGTTGGCATTGTTTTTATTGGCACGTTGGGTGTAAGCCATAAGCAGTTCTTTGCGAAGTTCGCGGTTTTCGCCGTATTGCAATACAGGGATAAAACTTGCTTTCTGTGTGGTGAAAAGCCATTTACCGTCTTTTCCAGCTTCTTTAGCTGCTTCGGCAGCTGCCTGAATCACACCTTCGGGCAGACCGGCCAGGTCTTCTTTTTTATCAACTACTTTTGAGAAAGCGTTGGTTTCAGCCAGTACATTTTGTCCGAAAGCCAGCTCGGCAAGTCCCAGTTCTTTATTGATACTGCGTAATTTTTCCTTTTGTTCGGCAGTCAAAGCTGCTCCGCTGCGGATAAAATCGCGGTGGTATTTTTCGAGCAAACGGTTTTGTTCCGGAGTGAGTCCCAGTGTAGCACGGCTATCGAACAATACCTTTACTCTTTCGAAAAGCTTTTCGTTCAGATAGAGATTGTCGTTGTGCTCTGAAAGCATGGGCGAAACCTCGTTGGCAATTTTTTCCATATCATCATTGGTTTCGGCAGAGTATAAATTAAAAAATACTGCTGAAACTTTGTTAAGCAAGTCTCCACTATAATCAAGTGCTTCGATGGTATTGGCAAAAGTGGGCACATCTTTACTTTCGGCAATGGCATCAATTTCAGTCTGTTGCTGTTTTATACCTTCTTTAAAGGCAGGCATATAATGTTCCGACTTGATTTTATCGAAAGGTGGTGCACCGTACTTGTTTTTATAAGTTGTGAAAAACGGGTTATCGTTCTTCGCGCATCCCACAAGGAGTAATCCGCTCATGATAAATAATGTTAGTTTTTTCATTTTTAGTGATACTTTTTATATGATATTTGAGAATTCAGACAACAAAGATAGATATATTTTTGAAAAATCAAACTTTTGTGCTGATTCATAATGTAATAAGTTTTCATTTTTTGTCGAAAAACTGAAAGCTTATGAAACCAACTCTCCTCTTAAAACAAGAGATATTTGTTGAATTTCAATAAATTAATTTGCTTTTGTACCGGAATTATCTTCCGTTATTTACAGCTTGTTATGGACAAAGTTTAAATATTTATACGTTTTTTTTCTTTTTTATGCAGGGCCGAACATTTCATTAAATCCATCTGTAAGCCGGGATTTTAAATGCTGAATAGTTTCAGTATAGCCGTTTTCATGAAGTGAGGTTACAAATTCACTGTGCGAACGTCCGGCTCTGTAGTCGGGTTCTTTGGATGGGTGTTGTAGGTAGCGTTCAATAAGGCTGGCCGGTACCCCAAAATTAAGTACGGCATGATAAAACAGCGTATCTTTTCGCTTGTACATCGACGATCCAAGTATTTTCTTTCCGCCAATGGCAATGTCCGAGATACCTCTCAAAGTCAATCCGGTAACCCCATCGGCCTCGATGCTTTTGATAATTAATCCATTTATTTTGTTGAAAAATTCTTTAGGTTTCAGGTTGTTTTCGTCGGTTACGGTGGCGGCTAAAACAATGGTCTGTGGACTCAGAACCACTGTTTGTCCACCTGTTGGACGTTTCAGCACCAATACCCGATCGGCTTTTACGTTTTCGGTCATCAGCGCATTGGGTGCATTGTTCGATGCTCCCAACACAATGTAAACCTTGTCCGGAATCCATATGCTGTATTGATTTGCTTCTTTTTCGAGCAATTGTATGTCGGGCAGGTTGTAGGCTAAAGTTTCTATCATTCAAAAAAAAGGAAAAGATTTCAATCAGCAGTTAATATCCGGTTCAGTCCATCAGAAGTGAAATAGGATCGGATAGATAATCGATGATACATTTCACAAAACGAGCGGTTTCGCCACCATCTACAATCCGGTGATCGACAGTCATCGATAAGCCCAATACATTACCAATGGCCAATGCATCGTTTTTCACCACAGGTTTTTTCACAATACGGCCAATGCCTAGTATGCCTGCCTGTGGATAGTTGATGACCGGTGTGCCGAAAATGCCGCTGATGGATCCGAAGTTACTGATTGTAAAAGTGCCTTCTCGCAAATCGTCGAGTGTGAGTTTTCTTTCTCTTGCTTTTACTGAATATTCAGTGATTTTTTGGGTTAATTCAGCAATTGTCAACCGGTCGGCATCCCTAATGACAGGAACCACCAAACCTTCGGGCGTATCGATGGCTATTCCTATGTTGTAGCGGTTCTTGTAAATCATGCGTTCATTCTCCATATCAATTTCCGAATTCAGTTGGCGGTGCTTTTTCAGCGCCAGCACTGTGGCTTTCACAATGAAAGGAAGATAGGTGAGTTTAGCGCCGCGGGCTGCATAGTCATCTTTGTATCTGTTTTTTATTGCTATCAGTTCGGAGATTTCAATTTCCTCGAAAATGGTTACATGAGCAGCATTCAGCTTGGAGTTCATCATGTTTTTTGCTATCACCTTTCTGATCTGTGTCAGGGTTTCGTAGGTCAGATCCTCTGTATCGGTTGCAGGAGCACTTTGGGTGCGACTCGTTTGCTGCATTTTCCGGTTGTAATTTTCTATGTCTTCTTTCCGCACCCTTCCCGAAGGTCCGTTGCCTGTGATCTTGTTGATATCAATTCCCAGTTCCCGTGCAATTGCACGTGCATGTGGAGTTGCAAGGGCTTTTCGCGAGAGCCGGATTTCGTCGGCCGATACAGGTTGGCTTTCGAGGCTTGCAGGTAAAAGCGCATTGCTGTCAGCCAGTTCCAGTGTTCCCACCACACCTGCTGTTGTTTCTTCTTTGGGCTCGGTTGCTATCTCAGTTGTTCCTTCCAGTTCAATTTCTACAAGTGGTTTCCCAACGTGGATAACATCGCCCACTTCGCCGAAGAGTTGTATAATTACTCCGCCCTTTGGCGATGGAATATCTGCCACCACCTTATCTGTTTCCATTTTCACCAATGTATCGCCGGCTTTAATGGTTTGGCCTTTCTCCACATACCATTCAATCACAGTACCTTCATCAAGTCCTTCGCCAATGTCGGGGAAATTAAATATATATTTCATTGCTGTGTGTGTTTAAAATTTGACAGTTTTTTCGAGTTCATAAAAAATACGATCTGGCGAAATCATATAAAAAGCTTCACCTTTGGCATAAGGCACTATGGTGTCGAAACCCATAACTCTTTTGGGAGGTGCTTCGAGGTATAAAAAAGCTTCTTCGTTGGCAATGGCAATGAGTTCGGAACCCACGCTGAAGGATTGCGGCGCTTCGGCTACAATCACCACGCGTCCTGTTTTCCGAATGGATGCTCTGATTGTTTCTTTATCAATAGGATAAATAGTCCGCAAGTCAATTAACTCCACTGATATGCCGGCTTCGGCAGCCATCACCATTGCTTTTTGGCATTCGCGTATCATAGCGCCAAAAGCGATGAGGGTTACATCTGTTCCTTCGGTCAGCACCTTGGCTTTGCCTATCGGAATTGTGAATTTTTCTTCGGCCACTTCCTGTTTGATGGCTCTGTAAATTCGCTTTGGTTCCATAAAAATAACGGGATCATCGCTCTCGATGGCCGAAATCATCAATCCCTTGGCATCGTGAGGAGTGGAAGGGATGACCACTTTAATGCCGGGGATATGGCCGTACAAAGCTTCCGGACTTTCAGAATGATGTTCTACAGCATTGATGCCACCACCATAAGGAAACCGAATGACCATAGGCACTTTGAATTTTCCACGTGTGCGGTTGTTCATGCGCGAAACGTTGGAGATGATCTGATTAAAAGCAGGGTAGGTGAAACCATCAAATTGAAGCTCTACTACCGGACGCAGGCCCGACATGGCCATTCCCAATCCTGTTCCTACAATGGCCGACTCGGCAAGCGGTGAATCGAAAACTCTTTCGACGCCATATTTTTTCTGTAAACCTTCAGTAACCCTGAAAACTCCTCCTTCTACTCCTACATCTTCGCCATACATTACGATTGATTTATCTTCGGCAAGTTTAATGTCAAGTGCATTGTTGATGGCCTGAACCATAGTCATTACGCTCATTTTCTTTTTTCCTTCCAGCTTAAAAATTGTTCATAATCTGCTTTTTGTTGTTTTAAATCCTCGGGCATGTCCACATACATATGGCTGAATACATCTTCGAGTGCATAAGGTTTAAAGTTTTCGGCTTCCGCGAATTGTTGTTCCACCAGGGGTTTGTAGGCGGCTATAAGTTGAGCATCATCGTCGAGGGCGATGCCTTTCAGCTCCATATATTTTCTCAATCTCTTGAGCGGATCGGCTTTGTCCCATTCCTGTTCTTCTTCTTTTGTCCTGTATTTCGATGGGTCGTCCGAAGTTGTGTGTGCTCCTTTGCGGTAGGTATAAGCCTCTATCAATACGGGACCATTGCCGGCACGTGCATATTCCGATGCTTCTTTGTAGGCCACATACATGGCAAAAAAGTCGTTTCCATCCACCTTAATGCCCGGCATACCAAAGGCCAGTGCTTTTACGGCCATATTCACTGAATTGGTTTGGTTTCGCACAGGCACCGAAATGGCATACTGGTTGTTTTGTATTGTAAAAACAACAGGCACTTTCCACACACCTGAAAAATTCAATGCTTCGCTGAAATCACCTTCGGAAGTGCCGCCATCGCCGATAAAAGGATAAACAACTTCGTCCTTCTGCTGGTATTTAATGGAATAGCCAATGCCGGCAGCATACAAAAGCTGCGACCCTATAGGCACGCTAATAGGAAGTACATGATGCGCTTTGCTGAAATTACTGCCCTCTTCGTTGCCCATATAATATAGAAAAATCTCCTTCAGTGTTACGCCTTTTGCCTGCATAACGCCCATTTCGCGAAAAGCAGGAGCTAACCAGTCGTTCTCGCGGATGATCATGCCTGCTGCAATTTGCAAAGCTTCCTGTCCCAGGATAGGTGGGTAGGTGTACATTCGTCCCTGACGCTGATAGGATACCGCCATTTCGTCGGCCACCCGTGCCTGAAGCATAGCTGTGTAAGCTTTAATAATTGTCTCATCGTCCAGGTCGGGCATAAGTGCTTTGTTGATGACCTTACCCTCATTATCTATAATTCTGAATGTCTTGTCTTCTAATGGATGGTACCCTTTAAAAATCATTTTGATTCGTTTTTTTATTATGTGTAAATAACTGTGGTTGATGACTCATTAAACTATTTAGAATAGTTTTAAACAAACATCAATCACAGACATAATAACAAACAGATCAATAGAAGGTTCTCTGTTGGCGGGGAAGAAATCTTTTTTTGCGGAAAGAAGGAACGGGAAAGTTATGTTGATTTTTCAATTCGGGAATTCACAACAAAACGTTAATATTGTCTGTCTAAAATATGACAAATTGGTGATATATAGAGCTGTATTTAATCAAGTTGGAAATCTATCAGCAAATTATTCTCGTTCTTTTACACCTGAAACGAGCATTAACGCAGGGGTCCAGCAAAGACCATGAACTTAAAATCAGCGGAGCTAAAATCTTATATGAGAGTTCCATGTGGCCTTCTAATAACAACTATTTACACATAAAATGTAATAAGAAGTAATGCATATTTGGCATATAATCAAAGGCAAAACGGTTTTGCACTGCACATCTTTACAGGCAGGCGCAGTGTTAGTCTCTATATTTTATACAGTATTTTGTGAAAAATAAACTTCAAAAACTTTGAAAGTCAAAATTGCATTATATCGTTGTATGTCAGTATGTTGTTGGGCGTTTTATTTTATTAAGTGCATTTCTTCTATTTAAGAGCAAAAATAACGTTATTCGGTAATTTCTGTCACTTCGTAACCGATGTTGTCAATCAACTTTTTGATTGTTTCATCGCTTACATCTTTACTCAAGGCCAATTTAGCCGAATTTGTTTCGAGATATACCTTGGCCTCCACACCATCAATACTGTTTAAAACTTTTTCTACGCGTGCCGAGCAGTGTCCACAACTCATGCCCGAGATTTTTAATGTTTTGTTAATCATGTTTTTTGTTTTTAATTTTTAATATTCAGGATTTGTATTTCATGCGTTCAGTTTTATTTTTTTAATATTTATCGCATGGAACTCGCAATAAACATGGTCTTTGTTTTAACTTGTTGTTTTAATGCTCATTTCATGCGTTCTGTTTTGCAGATGCAGAATTATTCTGCTTCGCTTTTTAGTCTTTATTGAGTTTGAATTTCGGTTTAAACTTAAGCAATCGTAATGAATTGAGCACCACTGTCACCGAACTGAAACTCATGGCTGCTGCGGCAAACATAGGATTCAGTTTCCAGCCTAACATCAGAAAAAAAACGCCTGCTGCCAACGGAATACCGATGACATTATAAAAAAACGCCCAAAACAAATTTTGCTTTATGTTAGTGATCACCGTCTTGCTCAATTGCAGTGCAGCAACGACATCTCTCAAATTGCTGCTCATCAGTATCACATCTGCCGATTCGATGGCTATATCGGTGCCGGCTCCAATGGCGATACCTACATCGGCTCTGATCAGTGCCGGAGCATCATTTATTCCATCGCCAATCATTGCCACCACTTTTCCCTCGTTTTGCAAACGGACAATTTCCTTTTCCTTATCTTGTGGGAGCACCTCGGAAATGACGTTGGAAATACCGAGCAAACTTTGGATGTATTGAGCCGTTTTATGATGGTCGCCTGTGAGCATTATCACCTCCAATCCCATATTCCGAAGTTCGGAAACTACCGACTTGCTGTTTTCCTTGAGTACGTCGGCCACACCTATCACACCTATCGCCATTTGCTCTTTAGCAATGAATAAAGGAGTCTTCCCTTGCTCGGCCCATTGGTTTGCTATCCTCTGAAAGTCTTCGCTAAAAATTTTATTTTCATTCATTAGCTGAATATTACCGGCTGTATACCGAACGTTATCGATGTAAGCCTGTATGCCACGGCCAGGAATTGTTACAAAATTCTCAATGTCGAGCAATAATAAATTGCGTTTTTCAGCCTCAAATATAACAGCATCGGCAAGTAAATGTTCCGACGCTTTTTCGAGCGAATATACCAACTGAAGTAATTCGTTTTCGCTGAAACCCTTACTTGAAACGATGTCGGTTATTTTTGGCTTACCTTCGGTGAGTGTTCCCGTTTTATCCAATACCACTGTATTTATTTTATGTGTAGTTTCGAGTGCTTCGGCCGATTTAAACAATAAACCAAATTCGGCGCCTTTGCCAGTCCCAACCATTATGGCAACCGGCGTAGCCAACCCTAACGCACAAGGACAGGAAATAACCAATACTGCTATGCCGATGGACAAAGCAAAATCGAAGGGATAACCCAGCAACAACCACACGAGAGTAGCAATGATGGCAATGGAAATCACCACAGGTACAAAAATGCTGCTGATCCGATCGGCCATTTTAGAAATGGGAGCTTTAGATGCTGATGCTTCTTCCACTAAACGTATAATTTGTGAAAGCGTGGTGTATTCGCCCACTTTTGTAGCTCGAAAAGTAAAATAACCTGTTTTGTTTATGCTTGCCGACATCACCGATTGCCCCGACTCTTTAAAAACAGGCATGCTTTCGCCCGTCAAAGCCGATTCGTCGAGATTTCCGCTCCCTGAAATGATAATTCCGTCGACAGGAACACTTTGCCCACTTCTGACAACAATTACATCGCCAGCATTGAGCTCTTCTACAGCGACTTCTACTTCAATTCCATTTTGGAGTGTTATCGCTGTTTTCGGAGCTAAATCAATCAAGCGCGAAATAGCATCCGATGTGCGTCGTTTCGACCGAGCTTCGAGATATTTTCCTAAGGTGATAAGTGTAAGGATGGTTCCACCAGATTCGAAATATAAATCGTGCGAAAATTGCATTACAGTATTTATGTCGGCATGCCCCAAACCGTATCCAATCCGAAAAATGGCAAAAATGCCATAAATAATTGCTGCCGAAGAACCGATGGCAATCAGGGAATCCATATTGGGCGCTGCTTTAAAAAGACTTTTGAATCCTCCAATAAAATATTTTTTATTCACATAAGCAATCGGTATTGTCAGCAAAAACTGAGTAAAAGCGAAAGTCAGTGCATTTTCGTGGCCTACGAAAGCAGAGGGCAAAGGCCAATTGAACATATGCCCCATAGATAGGTAAAGTAGCGGAACAAGGAAAGCCAGTGAAACCCACCAACGGCGTTTCATTTCGGCTTGTTCAAGTTGTACATAGTCGGGTTTCTTTGGATTTGTTACAATCGAAATATATGCAGTTTTCGTATGTGCTTCGTAACCTGCATCTTCGACCGTTTTTTCGATGATTTCGTTGTTTAATGCAGTTTCATCATAACTTACGGTCATACTGTTGGTGAGCAAGTTCACCTGAACCGTTTGAATGCCCTTAAGTGTGCTTACACTTTTTTCAACATGCGCTACACACGAGGCACAAGTCATTCCCGTAACATCGAATTTTTCAGTTTTCATACAATTCTATCTAAATTTATGAAACATTTAGAATCATGTTTTGTTTTGGAAGTTCAAGTTTGTTATAAAAAAAAAACAAAGCTCGATATCACATCGAACTTTGTTGAAGAAAACACATTTCCAAGCTACAAAATGTCAATTTGGAACGTATGGATTTTTGTTACGTAAGAAACAATTCATTCGTTCGTTTTTGAAATTTCGGACAAAACTAACTGAAGTAATTTTGACTCGGGAAAAAATGAGGTAATGAGCCAGAAAACAGAGGTGGATTTTTAGTTTTGAGATTAAACGATATATCGGGAATAGAATTCTTTCTCGAACTTACTACCTATCGGTATTTTTTTTGAACATACACTAATGATCTTGCTGCGTACATTTTCAATTTTTTCAATTGGAACAATGTAGGAGCGATGTACTCTGATGAACTTATTCTCGGGCAATTGTTCAAGTATGTTTTTCAAAGTCATGCGAACGACCACTTGTTTAGCATTAAGATAAATCGTCAGATAATCATCAAAACTTTCTATCAATTGTATCTCATCGACAGGTACTTTTGTTAAACTGTAATTGCAACGAAGGGATAAATAGCGATGAGCATCCGAAGTATATTTACCTTTAAATATCTCAAAAGCTTTATTCACCGAAAGCGTAAATCTTTCGAGCGTATAAGGTTTCAGTAAGTAATCCACTGCGTTCACATTAAAACCTTCCACTGCATATTCTGAATAGGCGGTGGTAAAAACAACCATAGGTTTGTTTTCCAGATTTTTATAAAGTTCAATACCATTGTATCCGGGCATTTGAATGTCAATAAACATCAAATCGACAGGATATCTCTTCATGAACTTTATTGCCTCAGCCGGATTTGTAAATGTTTTTTTTAAATCAATATTTTCATTCTCTGAGCAATATTTCTCGATGATGCTGAGTGCCGGTGGTTCGTCGTCGATGGCTATTGTAATCATTTTTTTAATTTGAGTTTTAGTTCAACAAAATATTTTTTTTCAGTATCAACGATGTTAAGTACATGACGTTGCGGATACATGAGATCCAGTCTGCTTTTTAAATTAACAAGTCCCAATCCATTCGATTGCGCTTGCTGAAGTAGTTTAGACTTTTTATTCGATATTGTAAATATAAGTTCATTGCTCTCTCTGATACAAATGTTTATGTCGATCACCGACACTTCATCGTTAGAAATTCCATATTTGAAAGCATTTTCAACAAAAGGAATCAATAACAAGGGGGCAATTAGCAAATTACTCTCCGGATCACTTAGGTGGAAGCGGACATCCACAGTATCTCCCAGTCGTAATTTTTGCAAATCGATATAATTTTGCAAATATTCAATTTCCTTTTTCAAGGGGACAAAATCATTGTTGATTTCTGCAAGAACATATCTCATGAGCGTCGACAGCTTAATGATGGCATCTGGCACTTTTGAAGTGTCCTGTAGAGACAGTGCGTAAATACCATTCAGGGTATTGAACAAAAAATGCGGATTGACCTGAGATTTGAGATATGACAACTCAGCTTTTCGCTTTTCCTCTTTGCTCTTTTTCCACATTTCTGTCGTTCGCAATAAAAATGCAAAAAGCCATACAACAAAGAACTTGAGTATTGTTTCCTGCAACTGGAAATCCCGAAAAAACCAATTGGGCTTTGGGGGTTTATCAAAGGGGAAATGTCCTGAATGGGGTGGCCTTTCAACTTCCAACCATCCTCCGATATGTATATTGTCAATAAGAAGCTTAGGAAGTACAAGTATTATAACAAAAAATGCAAGTGTGAAGAGCACAAAAAGCAGGTATTTCTTTTTTAGAAAAAAAACAGGAATAAACACATAGTAATTTACATAGAAAAGCATGATAAGTAGTGCAGAAACAATGATCCCTCTCATTTCAGGTGGTCCAAACTGCATGGTTTCGAAAATAGAAGCTCTGGGCGAAGAAATAAACGGGAAAATCAGAAATGCAACACATGCGGCCACATGAATGAAAATTTTTCGTAATGACAAATTATTGTTCATTTTCTTCTTTTTTTTGCGATGAAAATAATGACTTTAATTATAAACGAACATGTTTAGTTTGTTGTATAGTTAAGTTTCGCTTTTTGGACGATACTAAAACTTATTTTTCAATTTAAGTTTTTTGCGCACACTGCTGGGTGGAGTAGCTATTGATTGGTCAAAATGAGGAAGTTCGGCACTAAATTTTCCTTTGAGTTTTGTGCTGTCGGACAGTACAAAATTAAAATCAATATACCTTGTGTCGTTCATGCTTTCTACTGTGAATGAACCTCTTGCTATGAGCTTTTGAACCGAAAAATTGCTTTTTTTCTCGATGAAATAAATATAAGCTCCAATCACATATTCGTTATTATCTGCTATAAATTCCTCGCCCGGAGCCACCGTAAATGGTGCTTCAGATTTCGAAATTTCATACACTCCATTGGGTAAAATGGTGTCGGTTGGTGAGATAAATATATCTTCGAGGAACAGATATTGTCCAATGCCATCGAGGCTGCCGGTACTGTCGACAAACAACGAATCGGAAAACAATGACAAAGAAATCACATTGTTATCATTCATATACTCCGAATAATAGGGGCCGTAAAACTCGGCATATCCCCAGCTGTATGTAGGGTTCGTATTGTATTTGTATTCAAGTGTCGGATCGTTTGTTTTGCACGAAACGAATAAAACAGAAGAAAACAATAGTACAAAAATCAGATTTTTCATCAACGACAATTTTAAACAACTAACGGAAATGTTGAGAAATTATTTCAATGTAATGCATTTTTCCGGATATAACGTATCGGATACAATACAGCTATAAGTCCCATAGTGATTACGGTGAAAAATACAAAGAAAGCATCAGTAAGGTTGGTAACTACCGGATAAGCATCCACTACATAGCCGGTGCCCAGCTTCACTATTCCATAATACTCCTGGATAAAGCAAATCAGGGTTCCCAAAACAATTCCCAGGGTGGCTCCAATAAATGAAATCATCCAGCCTTCGTAAAGAAAAATACGTTGAATCAGTTTGTTGTCGGCTCCCAGGCTTCTTAGTGTTTCAATATCTGCTTTTTTATCGATGATAAGCATTGAAAGCGAGCCGATAATATTAAAGCTGGCAATGAGCAGAATAAAGCTAAGAATCAGGAAGGTGATCCATTTTTCTATTTTCATAATGTTGAAAAAGCTTTCCTGTTGCTCGTATCTGTTTTTTACATTATACTCCTTCCCGAGTAAAGTCTGAATTTGCTGTTGCACATTTTCGGCATTTACATTGGGTGCTAATTTTAGCTCTACACACGAAACTACAGATGCATCATACTCAAATAATTCACGGGCCAATTGAATGGATACCAGTACGTAATGATCATCGTACTGTAGTTGCTGTACCGAAAAAACCCCTGAAATAAATAATTCGGACTGATTAAAACTGTTTTCGGGCCGAAGAAGGTTGATATTTGAAGTTCGTTTAGGAGCATATATGTACAAAGGGTCGATAAAATGAGCCCCTAAACCCAGTACTGCTGCTACTCCAACTCCCGGTACTGCACGTTCAAAAGCTCCATCGTACAATACAAAATCTCCATCATACATGATGCTGTCAATCTCCGTGAGCTTGACAAAATTGGAAGTAACTCCTTTTACGGTGGCCGGCATTTGTTTGTCTTTGAAACGCAATAAGGCATTTTCTTCCACTACTTCGGTGAATACTGCCACCGATTTTAGTTTTTTTACCTGTTCAAACCGATCTGTAGCGATGTCAAAAGTTTTTCCCTGAGCAAGTGTAATTTTCAGATCAGGATCGAAGGATGAAAACATACCGGCAATTAGCGATTCGAAACCATTAAAAACAGACAGAACAACGATAAGCGACATAGTGCCAATGGCCACACCGGTAGCCGAAACCCCCGAAATGACATTGATGGCATTGTGTGATTTTTTCGAAAATAAGTAGCGGCGGGCTATCCTTAACGAAAAGGAAAGTCCACGCCACTTATCTGTTATTTTTGAGTTTTGCTCCGACATCAAAATCTCAATTAATCGAGTTCGATAACTTCACCCTCTTTTAAAGGAGAAGGTGGATCTTGTTTCAGCAGATTATCAATATTCTCAAGATAATCCAACGAGTCGTCATTATGAAAGAAAAGTTCAGGAACGATACGTAACTGATTGCGTACGCGCTTACCTAAATCAAAGCGAATGGCTTTGGTATCGGCATTTACCTGTGATAAAACAGCAGCTGCTTTAGCACTGGGGAAAATGCTTAAATGTGTGCGTGCAATTCCTAAATCGGGACTAATGCGTACAGAGGTTACTGTAATCAATGTTCCATGCAGTTCGCGTGCGTACAACAAAAAGATTTCCCCTAACTCTTTTTGCAACATTCTCGATATTTTTTGTTGTCTTGTAGTTTCCATAATTATTTATTTTTCTAGTTTTTTTATTAGTTCAGTTGCATCCAGTTCAATCTTCGAGAATGCAAACCATTTTTTTGCTAAATCCTTAAGCGATGCACCAATGTGATATACTGTTTCGTTGTCGATAATCAGAAATCTGTCGTGCGATTTTCTGAAAATTTTCACTTCAACAGGCTCATATTGAGCATTGAATTTTTCAATGTCCTTTTTCAATTCGGGAGATATTTTAGAAGTAAATATTTTACTTCAACTCCCTTGTTTCGTTTTGCCAATAAGTGCAATACGCTGTCGTCGATATAATTATCAATCAGCACAATCGACTTATGGGCTGATTTTACCAAATCGGCAGCAAACTTCCATGCATCAAAAATCTGTCCGTCATAAAATATCCCCTCATTGGGCGGAAGCGATGTTTTAATCAATAAATCGAATTTCTGATCGTGTTCGAAAATTTTCTTCTCAATCCTGTCAATTCTGCTGTTCAGCACATAACCTTTCATCAAATATTCTTTCAGAATACTGTTTGCCCAAATGCGGAATTGAGTTCCCCGTTTTGATTTAACGCGATAACCAACGGATATAATTACATCGAGATTGTAGAATGTTGTTTTATACGCTTTCTTGTCTTTGGCAGTATGTAAGGATTCCTTACATACTGAGCTTTTTTCTAATTCGTTCTCTTTAAATATATTAGAGATGTGAAGCGTTATGTTATTTCTCGTCGATTGAAATAAATCAGCCATTTGTGCCTGAGTTAACCAGACAGTCTCATTTTCGATTCTTACTTCAATCTCATTTTTCAAATCCTCAGAATGATAAATGATTATCTCGCCTTGTTGATCCATAACTTTTTCAAAAATTAATTAATCATGAATATCATATTTGGCTCCTGTCCAAAAATCTTCTTTTCAATCCTGTCAATTCTGCTATTCAGCACATAGCCTTTCATCAAATATTCTATCAGAATGCTGTTTGCCCAAATGCGGAATTGAGTTCCTCGTTTTGATTTAACGCGATAACCAACGGATATAATTACATCAAAATTTTAGAATTCAACATGATTGATATAAAATTATTTCTCCCTCTGTTTTCATTGGCGCATTGGATTATTGTCTCATTATTAAATTGTTACAGCTTCCACTCAAAGCCGTTTTTCGTGTCTTTTATCTCAAAGCCTAAAGCTGTGAGCTCATTACGGATTTTGTCGCTTGTTGCCCAATCTTTGTTGCGTTTGGCTTCGAGGCGCATGTTCAAAAGCATGTCGATCGCCTGTTTGTAAGCTTCGTTGGTGCCTGTGGCAGCTGTTTCAACTTTTAAGCCGAGCAAATCCTCGATCATGAGTTTGAAAACTGATTGCAATTCTTCTAGATCGCTTGCAGAAATTGTAGCTTTTCCATCGTGTACCGAGTTGATGGCTTTGAGCGCTTCGAACAAATACGAAATGGCAATAGGCGTATTCAAATCGTCGTTCAGAGCTTCCTCGCATTTAGCACGAAGTCCGGTTGTTTCGACACTGCTTGTAGCCGAAGGAGATAGTTTTTGCAAACGGGCATATCCGTCCATCAGGCGTTCGAGACCTTTTTCGGATGCTTCGAGTGCTTCGCTACTAAAATCCACCGTACTGCGGTAGTGTGCCTGCAAAATGAAGAAACGAATGGTCATCGGGCTAAATGCCTTGGTCAAAAGTTTGTGACTTCCGGTAAAAAACTCATCTAAAGTAATGAAATTACCCAACGATTTTCCCATTTTTTGTCCGCCAATGGTGATCATATTGTTGTGCATCCAGTATTTTACGCTGTTCTTGCCCAGGCCGGCTTTGTTTTGTGCAATTTCGCATTCGTGGTGCGGAAACATAAGATCCATACCGCCACCATGTATGTCAAACTCTTCGCCTAAGTATTTGGTTCCCATAGCCGAACATTCCATGTGCCAACCCGGAAAACCGACACTCCAGGGAGCATTCCAACGCATAATATGTTCGGGCGAAGCTTTTTTCCAAAGTGCAAAATCCACACTGCGGCGTTTCTCGCTTTGTCCGTCGAGTTCGCGGGTGGTTTCGAGCATTTCGTCGATATTGCGACCCGAAAGAATACCGTAATTGTTTGATTTGTTGTATTTTTCCACGTCGAAATACACCGATCCTTCGCTTACATATGCAAATCCCGCATCAAGAATTTTTTGCGTGAATTCAATTTGCTCCATAATATGGCCTGAAGCATGCGGTTCGATGCTGGGTGGCAATACGTTGAGCGCTTCCATGGCTTTGTGATAACGATTTACGTAATATTGCACGACTTCCATTGGCTCGAGTTGGTCGAGACGCGCTTTTTTGGCAATTTTATCTTCGCCACTATCAGCGTCATTTTCGAGGTGACCTACATCGGTGATGTTGCGCACATAACGCACTTTGTAGCCCAAGTGCTGCAAATAGCGAAATAAAATATCGAAAGTAATGGCAGGACGTGCATGTCCCAAATGTCCATCGCCGTAAACGGTTGGACCGCACACATACATACCTACTTTATTTTCGTGTAGCGGAATGAATTGTTCTTTTTTTCGACTTAGCGTGTTGTAAATGTATAATTTATGTTCCATATACCCCGACCCCCTGAAGGGGATTATATTAGTAATTATTTTTTCTTGATTTTATTTTCAAAAGTCCCTTTAAGGGTTTTGGAGTCATTTAAAACAATGTCCCCTGCTCGCCCAATTTCACCTTTCCCAAATGTTTGTAAGCCAGCTCTGTCACTTCGCGACCGCGCGGAGTGCGTTTCATAAAACCTTCTTTGATGAGGAAAGGCTCGTAAACTTCCTCCAACGTGCCGGCATCTTCGCCAAGTGCTGTGGCAATGGTTGTTAAGCCCACTGGGCCACCTTTAAATTTATCGATAATGGTATTCAGAATTTTGTTATCGATTTCGTCCAAACCGTATTTGTCGATATTCAAAGCTTCAAGGGCATATAGCGCAATTTCGATGTCGATAGTGCCATTGCCTTTTACCTGCGCAAAATCGCGCACTCGACGCAACAATGCATTGGCAATACGCGGTGTCCCTCGGCTGCGACCTCCAATTTCTACAGCAGCTTTTTGCTCGATAGGTACATTTAATAAATTGGCCGAGCGCTTAATAATTCCTGTAATTACTTCAATATCATAATATTCGAAATGGCTATTGATGCCAAAGCGGGCGCGGAGCGGAGCTGTAAGTAATCCGCTGCGGGTGGTGGCACCAATAAGCGTAAACGGATTCAGTTCAAGCTGAATAGATCGCGCACTAGGACCTTTATCTATCATTATATCAATGCGATAATCCTCCATGGCCGAATACAGATATTCTTCCACGATAGGACTTAGGCGATGAATTTCGTCGATAAAAAGCACATCGTTTGGTTCAAGGCTGGTCAGTAGTCCGGCCAGATCGCCCGGCTTGTCAAGCACAGGTCCCGAAGTTACTTTGAAACCTACATTCAATTCGTTGGCAATGATGTTCGAAAGTGTTGTTTTGCCCAAGCCCGGAGGTCCGTGCAGCAGCACATGGTCGAGCGATTCCGTACGCATACGGGCAGCCTGCACGAAAATTTTCAGGTTCTCCACAATTTTGTTTTGTCCCTTAAAATCATCGAAAGTCAGCGGTCGCAAAGCGTTCTCGAACTCTTTCTCGCCATTTTTATTGTTTCGTATGTCGAAGTTTTCTTCCATTAATATACATTAACTGTCAGGTTTAAATGAGTTTATTTGACTGAAATACAGATAAATGAATTTAAAACTCATTTAAAACTCATTTAAAACTCATTTAAAACTCATTTAAATTTTTCCCACACTCCATAAGCAGAACATTTGATTTTTTTTTCTTTTCTTAAAGCTGTAAGATAATTTGTAACCTTATATTTTTTCTGAGAATCTGATAGTGTTTGCGATAACTTTGGAATGATCAGATTGTCAATAGATTTGCGTTTTATAGAAACACCCTTTTCTATAAACTCAAGAATCATTTTTTTGAAATGAGCATCATCGAAACTTTTATTAGACATATATTCAGCTAATAATGTCTTATCTTGTGTTGGATTGATCACCTTAAACGATAGATAAACATTTGGTTTTCTCCCCTCAATAAATTCTTTTTTTCTAAGATAAGTTAATTCTTTGACTTGCAGTTGCTTTTTTTTCTGTACTTTATCTAAAAGAATTATATCTTCAAGAGATAGTTCAGGGTTTCTTTTTAATATGCGAGCAAAGTCTTCGTTTAGTATTTTTCCGGTTATTGTTACTTTAACTTTGTTGTCGGAAAAGTCAAAGTCAGGTAATGGGAAATACCGTTGTCTTTGAAAATTGAATATTTTACGTATGCCCCCGCCTTGCGTTTCAATCATTCCCAGGTTTTTCATCGCCGACACTAAAAATGGGTTTCTGTAAATTTCTTCAGGAGTATCGTTTATAACAACATCCTCCACTGAATTCGGCAAAAAAGACCCACAATTACTAAAAACTAAATGATCATCTTCGAATTCTACCACATTAATTCTACCTCCTAAAGAATAATCCTGATGGGCAATGGCATTATTAAGAGGTTCACGGATATTAAATGGTTCGTATCTTAAAACTTCTTCAGGGAAAAGTGTTCCGTCTGGCAAATACCTGTATTTCAGGTTTCTGATTTTTCCATACACTTCATCTATATTCAAAATAAATGGGATTGAATATACTTCAAAATCTTTATCCTGATTGTTAAGTGTTTTTAGGTTCCAGCGAATTTTTACAAACGAACCCAAAAAATGTTCGGATTCTTCCTTCCCCAATAGTATAAGCGCTGTTCTGGTAATTCTACCTTTAATAGTTATCTTTGCCTTATCTAAAAATTTGGCATTAGTCCATGATAAAAATTCGTCTTTATACTTCGGGTTTCTTTTTATAAATTCCTGTTTTGCTTTTTCAATCGCCACCTCATCCAAATCCTCAATTGTTGCGTTATCGACAGTAAAGGCTGTCCAATCATCGGTTACACGCAACTCATTAAGGATCGAATTTAGTCTGGCAGAATTCATTTCTACTAAATTGTCATTAATTCTTTGCCATGCCTTTTTATGGGCATAAACAGGTAGCCTGTATTGGTGTTTTGGGATGTGAAATATCCAAATGATTTTATTGGTGTCGGTAGTTTTAATTTCTTCAATATTGAATTCGTCGGAATTTAAATTTGTACAATTACCAAGAATCCGGAATTTAATATTTTCGATTTTATAGTCAGAAAAATCAGCAATGCCAACAACATCTAAAGACTCATCCTTCACCCCAATAATCAGATGACCGCCCTCCATGTTTGAGATAGCCGATATATATGAAATAACATCATCACCCTTATGTCCTGCAATACAGTTTTTAAGCGATTTAAACTCTTTCCATTCGCATTTTTCATTCTCGAAAGGGTAGTTGGTTTTCAAATATATTTTTAATTCTGATTGAGTCATTTACAATGCCACTTTATTTTGTCAAATCTTTAAATACTTCCTCCATACTTCTCTCCACAGCTTTCATTGTCAGTATTTTATTTCCAGATTTTACTGCGAAGTCAAATATACCAGCACGAATGTCTCTCGAAGCTAAAATCGTATATGTGTTTTTTCCTTTTGCCGAAACGGCATTTATTCCTTCTATTCCTGTAATTTCGGCTTCGTTTAAAAATTCCACTTCGAATTGCAAATTATTCTCATCAAACAAGTTGATTTTAGAAATATCGGGATAATCAGCCACAATTTCGCCTTTGTTGATAATAATCACACGGTTGCAGATCGCCTTAATTTCCTGCATAATATGTGTACTGAGTATTACCGTCCGGTCTTTTCCCAACTCACGAATGAGATTCCTGATCTCTTCCAACTGATTAGGGTCGAGTCCGGTGGTCGGTTCGTCGAGTATCAGTACTTTCGGGTTTGGCACCAATGCCTGAGCCAGACCTACCCGCTGACGGTAACCTTTCGAGAGCTGTCCGATTTTTTTGTGAAATTCAGGTCGCAAACCTACTTTATCAATCAACTCATCTACCAGTTTCTCTTTTCCTTTGTCAATTCCATGAGTTTCAGCTACAAAAAGCAGGTATTCTTTCACATACATCTCCGGATAAAGTGGATTTTGCTCCGGTAAATAACCTATCAAGGCATTTGTCTGCAAGGTATTATCCTTTACTTCCAAACCACAAACCTTCACCGAACCTGTATTATACGACAATGCTCCGGCAATAATTTTCATAGTTGTGGTTTTTCCGGCACCATTTGGACCGAGAAAACCCACTACTTCGCCTTCACCGATTTCGAAGCCGATATTGTTCAATACCGCTTGTTCGCCGTAGTTTTTCGAAAGATTTGATATATTGATTGACACTGAATTATTTACTATTTATTCATTTACTATTTGACGTTTGCAAAAGTACAAATTTCATACGGGAATGGAAAATAAAAAAGGGAAAGTCATCATTTCGATCGCTTTCCCTTTTCCTGTTTCTTGTTTTAAAGTCAGCTGAAAATTCGTTTTATAACCGAAAGAACAATATACCAACTGATTATAGGAGCGAAAGCATCAAGTTGCAAAACTATGAGTAAGGCGCAACAGACTGCCAGAAATATGAATTGCCAGCTATTTTCCTTCCACTTCAAATTCTTGAATTTCAGAGAAAACATCGGTAATTCCGAAACAAGAAGAAGGCTCATCAATGCAATAAAACCAAGTACAAAATAAGGTTGCTGCACTAAAGTTTCGTGATACGAATAGCCAAGCCCAATCCAAAAAATGGCATTTGCTGGGGTGGGCATGCCAATAAAGGAGCTTGACTGACGCTCGTCGATATTGAACTTAGCCAAACGAAGAGCTGAAAATACAGGAATAATAAAACCTGCAAAGGCCAACCATTGGGGTAATTCGCTGGCTTGTAGCATCGAAAATGCCACAGCACCGGGTGCAAGTCCGAAACTGATAACATCGGCTAGAGAGTCAAGTTCCTTGCCCATTGGCGAGTAAGCTTTGAGCAGGCGGGCAGCAAAACCATCGAGAAAATCGAACACTGCCGCCAGTAAAACCAACATCAAAACCAGCTCATAGTTTGCCTGAAAAGCAAAATACACAGCCAAAGCACCTGAAAACAAATTCAGGCAGGTGATAAAATTAGGGATGTGTTTTTTTATCATTTTATTCTTTATTTTTCGAGTCTATCCAAATTGTAACCGGGCCATTATTGACCAAAGCCACTTTCATATCAGCAGCAAAAGTACCTGTTTTTACTTCTTTTCCCAATTTTTCGGACACCGATTTGCAAAAATGTTCGTAAAGCGGAATGGCAGTTTCGTGTTTGGCTGCTTTAATGTACGAAGGGCGATTGCCTTTTCGGGTCATGGCATGAAGCGTAAATTGGCTTACAATCAGCACTTCTCCATCTATTTCTGTTACCGAACGATTCATTACGCCGTTTTCGTCGTCAAAGATACGCAATCCTGTTAGTTTTCCGGCAAGCCAATCGCTATCTTCTTTAGTATCGGCTTCCTCAATGCCTACCAATACCAGCAATCCAACACCAATTGAAGATTTTATTTTTCCGTCAATTTCTACCGATGCTTTGTTGACTCTCTGAATTAATACGCGCATAAAAGTTCTGAAAATGAGTTTGCTACAAGCTATTTAATTCCTCTTTTAATTTCTTAGGCAAGCCGGCCACCACCAAATCGTACGAATGTCGGATAAGTTCAATCAGTAACCGTTGCGAAACAGACGGGTCAATTTTCACCGAATTCCAGTGCTTTTTGTTGAAATGATAAGCCGCAGTTATGGAATTGTATTCTTCACGTAAAGCGATGGCCTTTTCCGGATCACATTTCAGCGTTATTTGTGTTTCAGGATTGTCGAGAGGTATCAGTGCAAACATTTTACCCTGTACTTTCATCACAAGGCTGAATTCGTCGAAAGGAAAATGCTCGGTTACCCCTTTCAGACTCAGGCAGTAATCGCGAAGATCTTCGTAGTTCATAAATTCTATTTACTATTTTGTAATTTATAATTTACACATTTTTATAAACGCTAATCCCTCAGTATTGATCCTTACAATTTTATATAAATCTTTTTCTTATAGAGTATATGGCCTATGTACCAGCAAATTGTTACAAATATCAATGCAAATACCAATGATCCTGTATAGTCGCCAAATACAGGCAGCAGCCACTGATTGTAAACAAATCCTTTGACTGATGTCCATTCGCCTGAATACTGAAAGCCTATATTGCCCACCAAAATACTTAAAACTGCGCCCACAACATATACAAACATTGGGTTAACTCCGAATGATGCGAAGAAGACACTCCAGCGTTTTTTCCCTTTTATATCAATTATCCAGATAAGTAATCCAAGGAGCAATGAAGCTAACCCACAAGTAGTGAGTACAAAACTCGAACTCCATATTTTTTTGTTGATAGGGAATCCGTAATCGAGTAAGAAGCCAATAAACAACAAAATCGTTCCAAAAATAAAAAGGTGTTGGATTTTATTACCCAAGTCTTTTGTTTCCGAAATTAATTTTCCTGCCCAAAAGCCCAACAATACATGGGCGATACAAGGTAAGGTGCTTAAAATACCTTCAGGATCGAAGGCGATTGCAGTGCCATCGGCCAGGTGACTGGTGTACATATGTGCTTCGCCTAAAATGTTACGATCAATAATGGCGATCAAGCTGTTTGAACTGAGTTCCAAACTTCCGCTGAAATATATAACTGCCCAGTAAACCAAAAGGATGCAGCCGATGAGCCATGGAATATGTTTTGGCTTAAACAACAAAACAATCAGCGAACCAAAAAACGATACAAGTGCCAACCGCTGTAGAACACCTAAAATGCGTATGTTTTCAAAATTGTTGGCAGCCTGGAGTATTCTCTCAAAAACCGGCAGTCCAATAAGTTCTTCGCTCCGTAGTCCACGCAAAAACAAACCAAACCAGCCAATTCCTAAACCGATAAGGAAGAGCAGAATCGATCTGCGCAGTAATTTAGTGAAGGTTCTTCCTGTGAATTTGAATTCGAATTTTTTATACGATAAAAACATTGAAACTCCCATGATGAACATGAAAAACGGGAAAACCAAATCGGTGGGAGTTAAGCCATTCCATTCGGCGTGACCCAGTGGTGCATAAATACTTCCCCAGCTTCCCGGATTGTTGACCATTATCATACCTGCAATTGTAATTCCACGTAAAACATCGAGTGAAAGTAAGCGGGAAGTAGCAGCTTTTGCGTTTTGTGTCATGAATTTAATCGTTTTGAATTTAGTACACAAACATACAAATTTTGTTCGAGAACGTAGGTGTTATCGTTCTGAATTGTTCGGAAAACAAACATAAACCACGATAAAAACAACTACTTATTTTCACTGTCGAGTACAAACTTTCTTTTCTCCATTTGCAGATAATAGCGCTGAACGAAAGCCTTTACTTTCAGATCTACGATGCTATCGCCGGTTGTTTTTTCGTCGAAAATATAATCGGACGAGTCGTTGATCCACTGGAAAGCGCTTCCATTGTAATTGATGGCAAAATTATCGCTTTTTTCGCCAAAATGGTCTTTTCCAAAGGCAAAATAAGGTTTGTTATAGTCTAAAAGTCCTAATACGGTTGGCATTATGTCTATTTGCTGCGTAACAGCAGCATCTCTTCCCCGAATAGAGCCATCGGGAGTATAAAGAAAATACATGATGTGCGAGTTTCCAATGCCTGTTTTATTCTCGGCAGCGTACACTTCGGGGCTCACATGGTCGGCGACAAAAACAAAAATAGTATTTTCGTACCAATCCTTTTTTTTAGCTATTGAGAAAAAATCTCTTAAAGCCATATCGGTATATGCCACACACTGTTGAAGTTTCGTTTTGCCAACAGGCAGCACTTTTTTATATTTCTCCGGAATAACATAAGGATGATGTGATGTAAGCGTAAAAGTGGTGGATAAAAAAGGTTGTTGAGCCCGTCCCAGTTCATTGGCCATGTACGATAGAAACTCCTTGTCCCAGATTCCCCAGTATCCATCAAAGTCCTTGGTTCCATTTACTTTTTCATAATCCTCTCTGGTTCTGAAGTTTTTATATCCGGCACTTTTAGCAAAAGCAACGAAACCCATCGATCTTTGTTCCGATCCCATGAAAAACCAACTGTCCCAACCTTCATTTCCCAAAAGCCTTCCGAAGCCGTTCATGGGCGAAAGGGCTTGTTGCGTTAAGACAAAAGGAGTTTTAAAGGACGGAATTGACACGAGCACCGAAGGCAATGCATCGATTGATTTTCGGCCGTTGGCATAGCATTTATCGAATACATACCCCTGTTGCATCAATGAATCGAGAAATGGCGTATACTTTGTTCCATCCGGATATAATTGCGGATTCAGAAAAGCCGAATGTTCGTAACTGAAACTCTCAAGAATGAAAATTACTACATTTTTGCGCTTCATTTCCTGCTTTTCCGAACCTTTGTGCGAAGGATAATACAAGGAATCGAGCTCCTGTTTCGAAAAATATCTGCTGTAATTATTTTGATCTTTATTTAATGTTTTAATAACGCAAAATGGATTGTTCAACACAATATAAGCTTTGGACGGAGATTCGGAAAATTGCAAGGCATTGCTGAGCGTGATGGGTCGTATCGCACGGCTGACACCGCCACGGATGGCAATAATTAACACGAATACCATGACGATGAAAAAAACTGAATTGCTGATATAAAAAACCAGATGGCCGCATTCAGATCTATTGTATTTGATTTTTCGGTAGAGCAAAGCAGATCCGATAATCAGCGCAATACCCAACAACACCATGTACCAGTTCTCACGAATGGAGATAAGCATTATCAGGGCGGTGTTACTGTTGCTGAAATAGCTGAATTCGTCGGAAGTGATACGTTTTTGGGCGTAATGAAAATAAATGCTATCGGTAATGTTTAACACCACCAGTACAATTATTCCGAGCATAAAACAAACAAACAGAAAGGATTGATACCTTTTGTTCGAACGAAATCTGAACGGAATCAGTGACAAAATGACAAACAGGCCAAATGTAATCGACAGATTGGAAGCATCGAAAATGAGAGCGCCTTTCAGCAAAGCAGGTAGTTCGCTGCTCCAGTTCTCAATTTGCAGCAGGTCGGCGTTGTAGATATAGAAAAGAAATCTCAACACCCACACCACTGCAACTGCGATAAGGCTCCTCAATAATAAAGTCAGCACATCGCTTTTTATGAAGCTGGCAAGTTTCATTTTCATTAATTCAACAATTTTTATTTCACTTCCACTCCATTCGTCACCACAGCACTTGGGCGTATCAACACCAATTTTCCATCCGCATCTTCGGCGGATAGAATCATGCCCTCGCTCATCACGCCGCGTAGTTTGCGGGGTTCGAAGTTGGCAATAAAGCAAACCTGTGTACCAATCAGTTCTTCGGGATTTGGATAATAGGCGGCAATTCCCGAAAGAATGGTGCGTTCGCCCATGCCGTCGTCCAGCTTAAACTGAAGCAGCTTGTCCGCTTTAGGTACTTTTTGGCAATCGAGCACAGTAGCTACGCGAATGTCCATTTTCATGAAATCGTCGAAAGCCACGTTTTCTTTTACCGCATTGGGTTTGTAAGCAGCGGCTTCGTTGGCCAGTTTTGTGTCCTGCAATTTCTGCACCTGAGCAGCAATAGTTTCGTCTTCAATTTTTTCAAACAACAGTTCGGGAGTTCCCAGCTGATCGCCGGCTTTCAGCAAATCGATGCGTCCCAGTTCTTTCCAGTCGAAAGTCGAAAGATTCAGCATCGTGCGCAACTTCGCGGACGTAAATGGTAAAAATGGTTCGAACGCAATGGCCAGATTAGCGGCAATCTGCAAGCTCAGATGCATGATGGTGTCCACACGCGTCATATCGGTTTTGGCAACCTTCCAGGGTTCGGTATCGGCCAAATACTTGTTGCCAATGCGAGCTAATGTCATGGCTTCTTTTTGCGCATCGCGGAAGCGGAAATTGTTGAGCAGTTTTTCCACATCGGCTTTTACGTTTACAAATTCCTCCAACGTTTGCTTGTCGTAGTCGGTGAGTTCGCCCAAGGCAGGCACTTTGCCATCGTAATATTTCTGAGTCAGCACTAATGCCCGGTTGATAAAGTTACCGAATATGGCCACTAACTCGTTGTTGTTGCGCGCCTGAAAATCTTTCCAGGTAAAATCGTTGTCTTTTGTTTCAGGAGCGTTTGCAGTTAATACATAACGTAAAACGTCTTGTTTCCCGGGAAATTCTTCCAAATATTCGTGCAGCCAAACTGCCCAGTTACGCGAAGTAGAAATTTTATCGCCCTCGAGATTCAGAAATTCGTTAGCAGGCACATTATCGGGTAAAATATACGAACCTTCGGCTTTCAACATGGCAGGAAAAACAATACAGTGGAACACAATATTATCTTTCCCGATAAAATGCAGCAGACGTGTTTCGGGATCTTTCCACCATTTTTCCCAACTATCTGGCAACAGTTCTTTGGTATTTGAGATATAACCAATCGGCGCATCGAACCACACGTAAAGTACTTTACCTTCGGCACCTGCTACCGGCACAGGAATTCCCCAATCGAGGTCGCGACTCACAGCGCGTGGCTGCAAGCCCATATCGAGCCAGCTTTTACACTGTCCGTACACGTTTGGTTTCCATTCTTTGTGGTCTTCCAGAATCCACTGACGCAACCATGCTTCGTGCTGATCGAGTGGGAGATACCAGTGTTTGGTTTCGCGCATTACGGGTGCTGCGCCGCTGATGGCCGATTTGGGATTGATCAAATCTGTTGGGTTCAACGATGTTCCGCACGATTCGCATTGGTCGCCATAGGCATTTTCGTTGCCACAATGCGGACATTTACCTGTAATATAGCGGTCGGCAAGGAATTGCTGCGCCGTTTCGTCGTAATACTGTTCGTTTGTTTTTTCAATAAAACCACCTTTCCCTTCGATGGTCTTGAAAATTTCGGAAGCCAGTTCTTTGTGTGTTTTGGAAGTGGTACGAGAATAAATATCGAACGAAATACCAAACTCTTCGAACGATTTTTTGATAATTCCGTGGTAACGATCCACAATGTCCTGCGGTGTAACCCCTTCTTTTTTAGCTTTTATGGTAATAGGCACCCCATGTTCGTCGGAACCTCCAACGAAAAGCACTTCCTCCCCTTTGAGGCGGAGATAGCGTACATAAATATCGGCAGGAACATATACTCCCGCTAAATGGCCAATGTGTACAGGTCCATTCGCATAAGGAAGCGCTGAAGTTACGGTGGTTCGTTTAAAATTACTCATTGTTTCGTATTTTGCATTTAGTGATCAAAAAAAGGTTTGAGGCTCAAAGTTTTAATTACTTGCGCCTTACTCATTACCCCTGATCTGTTTTGGACTGCAAAGATACAGAAAATCAGTGAAATTTAGGATAAACAATGCAGCAAAAAAAGATGGATCATATTGACTCAAAAAAATCATGCTTACGATTTTGAAAAATTATTAGTTATCCCCTTAAATTTACCAAAGGCAATTGAAGACCAGGTTTAATCTGTTTATTAAGAATTAAATCTAACTTTACAAGTTAGTTGAAAGTTTATTGTGGGCAGTTGACAAGAGAAGAATTGTGAATACATTTTGTTTTATTTCTATAATGCATTATATTTGCTGCAAAATAGAAACGTTTTATATTATGAATTACCTTGAGTTTAGGAATAAGATGTTTGATTTGGGCTGTTTTAGCATCAATCAGGTATATGCATGGCAACCGAATTTTGATAGAAATAATTTTCTGCACTGGATAAGGAGGGGATTGTTGATACGATTGAGGCAGGGTTATTATACTTTTCCCGAGTATCTGAGCAAACCTGATTTTAGCTTGTATTTTGCCAATCGAATTTATAAGCCTTCCTATGTCAGTCTGCATACAGCATTGGCGTTTTATGGAATGATACCGGAGGCAGTGGTTCAAATTACCAGTGTGACATCGCTTAAAACAGCTAATTTTAAAAATTCATTTGGGGAGTTTTCTTACAAAAGCGTACGTCAGGACTTTATGTACGGGTATGACCTTAAATCTATTGCCGACGGACGAACGCTACAACTTGCCAAACCTGAAAAGGCCCTCCTTGACTTGCTCTATTTATACCCTTTTTATAATACCGCCAAAGAACTGGAAGGGCTACGACTGGATGAAGATTTTATGCAAGACGAGTTTGATTGGGAGTTAATGCAAACCTATACGCTTCAATCCAAAAACAAGACACTTGAAAAAAGAGTTAATTTATTAGCAAATACATATAAACTATGATTCAACCGGAACTCATCAAAAACTATTTTCCTCCTGCATTGAGAGAGAATGCTGTTTTTCAGAAACATATATTAAAAGAATACTTGCAGTTATTAATACTTGATTTTTTATCAACTACCTCCTATATTCGTAAAGTTACTTTTATAGGCGGTACTAACCTTCGATTGGTAAAAGGTCTCGACCGGTTTTCAGAAGATTTGGATTTTGATTGCAAGGACTTATCAAAGGAAGAATTTATGGGGATGACAGATGCCATTTTGCAATTTTTGCAACGTAGTGGTATACGTGTTGAAGTTCGCGATAAGGAAAGCGATAAATTAAAAGCATTCCGCCGAAATATATATTTTCCGGAATTACTCTTTGATCTGGGTCTGACCGGACATAAAGACGAGCGATTCCTGATAAAAATAGAAAGTCAGGATCAACAGATCATTTATAACCAGGAAATGACCAATATCAAAGGTTGTGGTTTATTTTTCTCATTTCCGGTACCAACGGATGAAGTTTTATGTGCAATGAAACTATCGGCAATGCTTTCACGGCAGAAAGGTCGGGATTTTTATGATGCTATGTTCTTGTTGGCACAAGCCCAACCAGACTACCACTTTTTGTCTGTGCAAAGGGGCATTCACAACCTGGACGAATTAAAATCTGCTACCGCTGAAATGCTGAAAACAGTTGATTTGAAAAATAAGATGAAAGATTTTGAACACCTGTTATTTAACAAAGCAAATGCTGCACGTATCCTTCGCGTTGGAGAGTTTATTGATGAACTGAAATGAGTTTGCAGCGAGCATCTATGATTTAAAGAGGAATGATACAGAAAATCAGTGAAATTCAGGATAAACAATGCAGCAAAAAAAGATGGATCAGATTGACACAGAAAAATCATGCTCACGATTTTGAAAATCATGCTTATGATTTGGGGAAGTCATGCTTATGATTTTAGCAAGTCATGCTTATCATTTTATAAAAGCATGGGTAGGATTTGTTGAAATTCTTGTTGAGATGGATGAATGCGCAATTAAACAGGGTGAGTGTGATTTTTTAGTCTTGCTTTTTTTTGAGGAATCTATAATCACACACAGATACATTGCGTTTTTACTTCAAAATTACAATCAGGAAGTCTACAAATGAAGGAATCTTTATAAATAACACGATAAATACTTATAATCACGTATTTACTTCGATTCTTTTTTCTACATTTGTTGCGAATTATTTATACATCTACTCACAATTCAATACTTAAAAATTATGATTTACCTTGTTATTATTGGAGTTATTGTATTAGCGATTGGTTTTTCTGCCAAAAAATCGAATTCTTCTTTAACTCAGTTTGCCGGAACTATCAAAATGATAGGAGCTGGTATTATTATCGTTGGAGCTGTTTTAGCCTCTATCGTTCAGATAAATCCCGGCGAAATAGGCGTACAGAAACTTTTTGGGAAGGTAAATAACAATATCCTCGAAAGTGGTTTAAATGTCGTCAATCCGCTTGTTGATGTTGTTACTTTCGACACTAAAACCCAAAACTACACCATGTCGGGAGTGATGGATGAAGGCGAAAAATCGGCAGATGATGCCATACGCGTTTTATCGGCCGATGGGCTGGAAGTGATTATTGATTTAACTGTTCTGTATAAAGTTATTCCAAGTCAGGCGCCTCGTATTTTACAGGAAATCGGGACCGATTATAAAAATACAATTGTGCGTCCCATCTGCCGTACTAAAATCAGAGATAACGCAGTTTATTACGATGCAATTGCTCTGTATTCCACCAAACGTGACGAATTTCAGGGTCGCATTTTCAAAACCATTGAAGCCGATTTTAAGACAAGGGGACTGATGCTGGAACAGTTATTGGTCAGGAATATAACACTTCCGGCTTCGGTGAAGACAACGATCGAATCGAAAATTAATGCCGAACAAGAAGCGCAAAAGATGACTTTCGTACTTCAGAAAGAGAAACAGGAAGCCGAACGTAAACGCGTGGAGGCGCAGGGAATAGCCGACTATCAGAAAATATTAAGCACCGGATTGAGCGATAAACAATTGCAATATGAAATGATTAAGGCCATCGCTACTTCGCCCAATGCCAAATTAATTATTATGGGCGGTGGTAAAAATAGCACACCGGTAATTCTGGATACGAAATAAAAATGACTTTTTTCGTTCATTTAGAACTTAGATATGAGCTGTATAGCAACGGTATTATTTCAAGATATTTTTATACCGGACAACAATTAAGATAAAAAATAATTAGAGAAGAAGGATCAAAGGAATCTGCCTATTTCAGGTGGGCGTGGATGAGGCGGTTTTTTAACTGCATTCTTTGATGTAAAATTAAAGTATCCGCGGTTAAAAACCGCAGAACCCAAAGGAAAACTCGAAAACTGATATCATCGGCTGTCTGTCTGTTATCCGATGCTCGGATTGTTACTCTTTTATTATCTTCTTTACCACACTTGTTCCGTTAGCAAAGTTCAGTTTCAGGAAATAAATATTAGGTGCCAAATGCTCCACATTAATTATGGAAGATGAAGTGTAATTATTATTGGTGATTACACGGCCCATTAAATCGGATATTTCGTACGATTCAATAGTCAGACCGGCACAGTAAACGGTGATGGTGGATTTTGCCGGCATTGGATAAACTTTAACTGCATCTTCGAGCGTTATATCATGAATGCCTGTAATGTTGTTCGAAGTAGTCCAACTCGAACCCAGACTATTGTCGTAACTAAGGTCGACCAGTTTTAAGAACGAGCCGAAACCGTTTGCCTCGGTCGGCCAGGGTGATTCGCTGGAATAGCCAACGTAATCAATAACATTTCCGAAAGCATCGGCAAGAACCAAGTTCTCGGATTTATCGGATAAGTTCCGCGTAAATTGCCCAAAAGGTTTTACGCCGTAAATCGACTCAAATGTGTTGGTGCTGGCCGCTAAATATATTTTATCGTTAGCCGCGATTTTAGAATTGATAGGGAACCGGTAGGTGAGTCCTAATTCTTTGAAATAAACTCCGGTGAGGTCGACAGAAAGATTGCTGTTGTTGGTAATTTCGATGAATTCGAGACTGTCGCCCGGAATTGTACCGGAACTTGCAGGATTGTAGTGAATTTTAGAAATCACCAGTGCCGGAACCGAAACCTGAGCGCAAGCCTGATAATTGCTTAAACTGGCGTTGAGCCATGTTGTTCGGTTTTTTATCCATGTTTTCATAGCGCTGATATTGGCTGTATGGCTGCTTATTCTGTTCCAACGGCTTTGCTCCCGCACGGCCGCTTCGGCAGTAAGGGCTACCAACTCATCCATTCGTTCGGATATTAGCTCGAAATTCAGCGGTTGCCCTGCAGCGGTAAGCTCCATCCAACGTTTTGAGAGATAGCATTTGAATGTTGGATTGGTGAAAAGATCTTTCCAGAATTTTGCACCATCGTTACCGCCATCGCTGAATTGCCAGACGTATGTTTTACTTCGGTCGAGGCCGTATTCAAATAAATCGTTCCCGTAGGTCAGATTGAAATCCCAGATAGGTCCGGCACGCAATTTTCCGTTCCTGTCCTTATGAAAAAAAGTACTTAGCTGGTAGCCATCCGGATTCGACGACAGTTCATTCAATATCATAAAGTCGACAAAACTCGGCACATCGATAATGGAAGGATAACCCGTTGTTATTGAGCTGTTCTGGGCTGTCATTACACTTTGCAGTGATAGAAACTGATTTTTAATATAACTTCCTTGCTGCGTCGTAATTTCTTCCGGTTTAGGACTTTCATAAATAAAATCTACCATTCCGTTGTATGTATACATTTGCCATGCAGGAACATCGCCTCCGGTAAGTTTATCACATTTGGCGATGTATCCTCCGGTAAGAACGGAACCGGCATTGTCAGCGGTCGTCATTTTAACGATATTGATCCGTTCTTTATCTATTTTAAGTTTTTCCATCAAAACATATAAGCCTTTGTAATCGCCATTAATAATTACTTCGCAATACCGGCCTCGTGCAGCATAATTTCCCATGTTCCGTGCCAGATCATAGGAAAGTAGATTCCGGATTAAAGATGGATCAAAGTCCAAAGAATTCAGTACCCAGTCGTTTTCTTTGGACATCCCGAGGATTTTTACATTGTTGTTTGTGACATTGTCGGCGGCTAAAGTTTCCAATCCATAGGGCTTTTTGGGGAGATCTTGAGATGATGAGCCTCTTTTTTCAATGCCGATACGTCCATTGTAGTTGAGAAAAGCCGCGGTGTTCTGGTCGGTAACATAGTTGCGGGTACCATCCGGCCTGTAAATTATTTTCATGGTGGCCAATACTTTCGGGTCATCCGGAATGTCATAAGGTTTTCCGGTAGCAGGATTATTATCGGTGGTTATAATAACGATGGGAAGGTTGCTGTTAGTGAAGATCAGACCCAATGCCTTCGCTGAGAATAGAAGCAACATCAGTAAGGTGAAAATGAGTTTGTTTTTCATTGAAAGGAAAACTTCAGACGGAAATTTATGAATTGTTTAATCGAAAAGTAGCTACAGGGCTTGATTTATTCTGTAGTTTCTGAATCAGTATTTACATGATAATTAAGCCGTTTCTTTTTGAACGACAAATATAAAATAAATTTTCTGTAAATTAACAATTAGTTTGCTTTTTTTTAAACAGAAAACAAAATTTCCTGTTTCTGAACAAATTTCATATATTTGTGAAACAAAATACCAACCATAACTTATGCCCCGCGACAAAGTCATTCTCAAAGAACAACTCAACCAGCTTTCGAAAAAAGAACTCGTAGAAATGCTGCTGAAGCTGTCGGCCAAACGCTATAATTACGAGTATTTACTTGTAAACTTTTTGGATAAAGAAGGCGGAGAACAAACGCTTTACGAAGAAGCTAAGGAAGACATTGTCAGGCTTTGCCAAAAAGAATACAGAGGCAGTACGATTCAGAAACTGGCGGTGAATAAACTGAATGCCTGCGTGAAGCGCATCAGCGCATTTAAAATCGAAGCCAAAAACTTGAAGCTTGAAGCGGATCTGGTACTTTATGTGTTGGAATTGCAGTTTGCCAATCCGGCAAAGGTTTTCGGCGCGCGTGTGTCGGGCTACGATTACAAGGTGGGGCTATTGCTTAAACGGCTGATTTCGCTTACAACTAAAAAGATGCATCCCGATTATTTGGTAGATTATCAGGAAAAAATCAATGAATTCCTCACCAAACTACACAAAACGTCTAATCGCATCAATACCATCAAGGAATTGCCTGAAAAGATTGAATGATAAGTGATCTGTGTTATCCGAGGCTTTTTCTTTTCCGCCATACCTGCCATGAATTCACAAGGTTTTGCCAAAGCACATAAGCGCCCGGCCCGATGGACGAAATGGGATCCAAGTACATTTGAGCCATCCAAATAGAGAGTACCGTGTTTTTTTGCCCAAGACCTTGTCCGCCTGCCACGGTATCATCGTATTTGCGCCCAATTTTACGTCCAAGCCAAAACTGAGCCCCGCAAACTACGAAAGCAAACAGACCAATCAGTATTTCGACAACGATATGCGATTGTCCCTGTTCAATAATGAATTGCACCGTTCGCCCGGTGACAACAGTAAGGGCAATGCTCCAAAGGTAGAACGAAAGACCCGACTTTGTTTGAAGAAATCCGGATGTTTTAGGTGCAAATTTGTTGAGTAATAAAGCGATAATAAAAGGCATAACCAACAGAAAAACCACTTTTTTCGAAATTTGAAACACAGAACTCAGAAAAGGCAACTCATTGTAACCAATATATGAGAAAAACAAAGGAGCGAGAACAGCAACGGTCAGATTACTGATAAGACTGTAGGCCGTGAGACTGGCCACATTTCCCTTCAACATGCCGGTAATAACAGGCGCCGAAGTTGCCGTGGGCGCTAAAATGCAAATCATAACGCCTTGCGCCAGTGTGGAATTGAAAGGGTTGAGAATAAAATAAACGCTTATACTACCAACGATCTGAATAAGAATAAGCCATAAATGCATTTTTGTAAATTTGATCTCTTTCCATGATAATTTCACATAGGTGAGTAATAGCATGACGAAAATAAGGTAGGGAATTATAAACGACAATGCTCCTACATAACTATGCAACACTATGCCCAGCGTCATGGCAATGGGCATCATATATCCTTTTAATTTTTTAAGCATCAATTCAGTGTTAATTTCTTTTTATCTATCCGACGGGTTACGTAGCCATAAGTCAGCAAAGCAACAGCCGAAATTAACCCAATGGCCACGAATACATACCAAATATAATGAGCATGTTGGGTGGCGGCGGCATAAGCTTCGGTCGAAGTAAAGTTGCGGGGATCGGGGCAGTATTTATCGAGCAAAAATCCTGAAAGTCCAAAAGCAAAAAGATAAGAAATAAATGAGTGCAAATGACTGAATCCTAAATAAAGTCCCTCTTCACCTTTGGGCGATTGTAGCGAGAAAAACTCCAGAAAGCGGGGTGAAATAAAACATTCGGCCACTGCCTGCATGGCTATTCCTATGATCATCATAAATGCCACCGGGTGTAATCCCAACACATATTCAGTACCAATTTGGCTGCCGAATGACATTACGAGCGCTGAAAGTGGAATGATAAGCATACCAATGGTCATTGAAGTAAGTGCAGTTCGTTTTTTCATAAACGAGGTGATGAAATTCACCAACACGAAAACCACAAGCGGATTTACATTTGCGTACCAACCCGGTGAGGCTTCAGCCCCAATCATTCTGATTACATATTTAGGCATGGTTGCATACATCTGACTTTGAATCATCCAAAAACCACTGATAATCAAAATTAATATGATCAATCTTGCATTGCCCAGAACTTTAAGCAAACCGCGTCCGATTTCAGCAAAGCTTTTTCCCTGTCCCTCCGTTTTAGTCGATTTATAAAAGAAAAATACTGCGATGAGGGCCAATAAAGTCATTATGGCAGAAAAATAGTTGATGTAGATGAGTCCCTGATCGCCCATGCTTTTGCGAAGTGGATCTACTACAGTCTTGCCCGTAAAAGATCCGATATTCACCATCATATAGAATACCGCATAACCACTGGCACGTGTTTCGGAAGTGGTTTCGCGAGCCACTGTGCCTGATATCACTGCTTTTATAAATGAACCGCCAATCACAATTAATACAAGAACCGGTACTATCGACCAACGCAAATAACTTTCGTTGAGTCCGGAAAAAGTAGTGGTCATACCATAGGTGACTAACCCGGCGCTTTCCAAAAAGGTAGGCAAAACTCCTAAGCCACCATAGCCTAAAGTAAGCAGAAAAAAAGCAATTAATATGGCCGAACGGAAACCTATTTTATCGGCCAATGCGCCGGCAAAAGTTGGCAGTAAATACAAACAAGCCGAAAAAGTTCCTGAAATAACGCCTGCTTCGATGTCTGAAAATCCCCATACATTCGAAAGATAAAGTGTGATTACAATAAAAACAGCGTAGTAGGCGAGACGCTCCAATAATTCCACCGAATTGGCGACCCAGAAAGCTTTTGAAAATTTAGTCATCGAGTTGTCCTTTTTAACGTTTGTTTTTGATTGAGGACAAAAATACTAAAAATAGCAATAACAAACAGATAGATAAATCATAATTAAAATTAATCCCGGAAGCCTGCTACGAACAAAGCATGACTTCTTTTGGAAAGTCATGCCTATAGTTCCTTAAATATCAGTAGGAATCAATATCCGATGGTTTGCGCTACAATAAATTGATAATTTTCGTTCAATTGTAGCAAACGGAGTAACCCGGCTTTGTCGGCACTGGCACGCACGACACATTTCAGACCTTCGGAGGCACAATAGAGGTAAACATTTTGTGAACAATGTCCCGCATCCAGCGACGCAAGCCAAAGCTTTTCCTCAGCAGGAGTTTCATGTCGACCTTTATAAACATTGTAGTTGGCAATATAAATCAAATTCAAAGGGGCAGTTTTTACAAATTCCTGTGTGCCACATAAAGCACGAAAATCACCTTTCATAACAGGTTCGAGCAGATGTTTCTGAGGGTTGTAAAAATACACGCCATCGGCAAAAAACGCATAGGTTTGTATCGGGTAGAGTGCCATAGCCGAAGGAACCGTTCGCTTTCCTCCGCTACGATTGATTCCGTTTGCCATCCAGAGTAATTCGGATAGATGCTTTGTCGACAGATTTTTACTGTCAAATTCGCGGTACGATCGACGATTTTGTGCGGCGGTCAGTAGTGGCACGCCTCCAAGCGTATCAGGCATCTGAAGACGAATCGTGTCAAAAGCTGTTGCGTTTTTGCTTTTTACATTTACCGATTGCGACATTGCAGCATTGGGCAATATTAAAAACAGACTTACGATAATTAGGATAAAGTTGATTTTTTTCATAAAGCAGTAGAGTTTTGAGTGGAATACACGAGTATTTGATTTTAAAGTCCAAAATTACATATTTTAATTTTTAGTTTTGGCATTGACCCTTGAAAAAATGCATTTACCTTTGCGTCATGTTAGGCGAAGGGAGATTTATATTGTTCTGAAAAAGAAAATACGGCTGGATCGTTTGTTTGGAATAGATGATTGAAGTTGATTCATTTTGCATTTATCCTGTGTATTTCAAGCTTTAACTTGTTCAAAACTGAACCATTTACCAATGTAATTGGTTATTTTAGATATTGATGCTTTTTTCATAGCGTTAAGAATATTATAAAACAAAAACGAAAATGACTCCAAAACAACCGGGCATAACCCGGTTTTTCGATATAGATATCAAAGAAATTGTTCCTTTTGTACACTGGACTTTTTTCTTTATGGCTTGGCGGTTGAATGGCAAATACGACGACATTCAAAGTGTTTGCGATTGTGGTTCGTGCAAGGCGGGATGGTTGCAAAAATTTGCCGAAAACGAAAGAGAAAAGGCCGAAGAAGCGCTTAAGCTGTATAAAGATGCACAGGAAATGCTCAGGCGTTTCAAGGATGAAAAAATCGTAACCATCAATGCTGTGGTGGGTATTTATCCGGCCTGTTCCGACGACGATGATATTGTGACGATTCATGAACAACAGAAAATCACAATTCCGACTTTGCGTCAGCAAATCCCTTCGAGCGACGGTTTTTGTTACGCATTGGCCGATTTTCTGAAACCGCAGGACGATTATGTTGGTGTGTTTGCCAACACGGTTTTGGGTGTCGAGGCTTTTGCCGAAACATTCGAAAAGGAAGATGATATGTATCATTCTATCCTTATAAAAACCTTATCGGATCGTTTGGCAGAGGCTACTGCTGAATGGTTGCATTACAAGGTGCGCAACGAGATATGGGGATATGTGGTCGACGAACCACTGAATGTAAGTGAAATGTTTAAAACTCATTATCAAGGAATTCGGCCTGCTGTAGGCTATCCTTCTTTGCCCGATCAATCTATCATTTTTACGCTCGATGAACTTATAAACTTCAGGGAATTAGGAATCATGCTCACCGAAAACGGAGCTATGTTTCCGAATGCTTCGGTAAGCGGGCTCATGTTCGATCATCCAAAATCAAAATACTTCAACGTAGGTAAAATAGATGAGCATCAGTTTCAGGATTATGCCCGTCGGAGCGGAAAATCGCCGGATGTGCTTCGAAAATGGCTTGCCGCCAATCTGTGATACATTGGCGTAAAAAATAAATCAATATGTCATAAATATGAATTGTTTTGCAGCATATTGTTTGAATGAAACTTTTTTTTATACCTTTGCATTTATGTTTTTTGTTTCTTTAACTGACAGAGAAAGAGAATAAATAGTTAAAATTTAGCACTTAAAGCTAAAGATACCTAATTGTAATTATTTAAAAATGCGTATTGATATTATATCTGCCGTTCCTGAATTGTTGGATAGCCCCTTGAATTATTCAATAGTAAAACGAGCCAGAGAGAATGGTCTTGTCGAAATAAATGTGCACAATTTGCGCGAATATACAACTAATAAGCATCGGCGTGTGGACGATTACGCATTTGGATTCAGTGCCGGCATGGTAATGCAGATTGAACCGATTGACAGGATCATTACAAAGCTTAAAAGTGAACGCAATTATGATGAGGTGATTTATACTTCTCCTGATGGCGAACGTTTTGACCAAAAAATGGCCAACCGTTATTCGCTTTCTGAAAATCTGATCATTCTTTGCGGTCATTATAAAGGGATTGATCATCGTATTCGTGAACATCTGATTACAAAGGAAATAACAATAGGTGATTTTGTGCTTACAGGAGGAGAACTTCCCGCTGCCATCATGACAGATGCCATTGTAAGGCTTATTCCGGGGGCCATTGGCGACGAACAGTCGGCATTGTACGATTCTTTTCAGGACAACCTGTTGGCCCCACCTGTTTACACGCGTCCGGCAGAATACAAAGGATGGAAAGTGCCTGATATCCTGCTTTCGGGGCATCAGGCAAAGGTAGATGAATGGAATCATCGGCAATCGGTGGAGCGTACAAAGTTGCTTCGACCGGATTTGCTCGAAGAATAAATGGATTTAAGTAAATGGAAATAAATAATCGTATCAATAATATTGATCAATGTGCTTATTTACTCAGTATTATTTGTTTTTGCTGCTTATTTATTCATTCGGGAGTCTTAAGTTTCAAAAGAGTTTACTGAATGTGATATACGTCTTTGCGTTCAAATTACGTACAATGTAAATTGCTGTATTATAATTCTATTTTATTAACATCATACTCATACATTTCATTATGAATATCATTGTTTTGTATCTTATAGCAGTTAATTTAATAAGTGCTATTTTATTTATCTACGACAAGTACGCTGCCATTCGCAATAAACGTCGTGTTCCTGAAAATCTTTTGCATGTTTTCGAATTCCTTGGAGGTGTGTTTGCCATTATTGTTTTGATGTACGCAATCAACCACAAAAGAAGAAAGTTAAGTTATTATCTCTGTACCTGGATTTTACTGATTTGGTGGGTTGCTGCCTACTTCCTTGTCATCAATAAATTATAAATCTGACAACTTTTTTGGGTCACAACATTCCTCCGGTAGAAAATATTTTCGACCGGAAAGTTTACTATGACTTTTAAAATAATTATCTTTGTCACATTATCACTTTTAAAATATAAATGCAATGTCAAAATCGAAAGACGCTAAGAAAGACGTAAAAAAAGAAGCCCTCAAGTCGCCAAAGGAAAAAAAAGAGGAGAAAAGACTTAAAAAAGCAACTAAAAAAGATTAAATCAGCTTGTTGCTGAAGATATTTATTTTTTAGAAACTGACAAATAGAAAATATTCTGTCAGGTTCTTTCGCAGAGGTGATGATCAGGCCTGTTGGCTTTCATTGCTTCAAATTAGCTCCAGCTCAATAAAAACTCAACCGATAGCTGAAGCTAAAGGAATTTTTATGCGTTCATTTTTTTAATATTTGTCGCTTGGTACTCGCAATGAACATGGTATTTGGTTTAAACTGTTGTTTTAATGCTCGTTTCATGTGAAATATAATAACATTCCGTGATTGTTTTGTAAAATTTATTTTTTGATTCAACAGCACAAAGGTCTAATTTTGCCGAAAACAATTACAGCCCAATAAAACATAGCAATTAACTCATGACAAGAATAAAAGTAGGCGTCGTTGGTGGCGCTGGGTATACCGCCGGAGAATTACTTCGCATACTTGTGCATCACCCTAATGTGGAAATTGCATTTGTACATAGCAACAGCAATGCCGGAAACCCGATCACTGATGTGCATTCTGGTTTGATTGGAGAAACAGATCTTGTTTTTACGTCTGAACTTACTTTCGCGAAGGTAGATGCTTTGTTCCTCTGCTCGGCACATGGCGACAGCAAGAAGTTTATGGACGAGAACAACGTTCCGGCTCATCTTAAAATCATCGATCTTTCGACGGATTACAGAGAAAAGCGCACTGATCACGATTTTGTGTACGGATTGCCGGAACTAAACCGAGAAGAAATAAGAAAAGCTCAACACCTTGCCAACCCGGGTTGCTTTGCCACTTGCATACAGTTAGGGTTATTGCCTTTGGCTGCGGCCGGAATACTCACTGACGATATTCATGTAAATGCCATAACCGGTTCCACCGGTGCAGGAGTGAAGCCATCTGCAACATCTCACTTCAGCTGGAGAAACAACAATATCTCCATTTACAAAGCATTCAATCATCAGCATTTGCAGGAGATTGGTCAGTCGTTGCGTCAGTTACAACATAAATTTGATGCTGCTGTGAACTTTATTCCTGTACGGGGTAATTTTGCGCGTGGCATTTATGCAACAACTTACACAAAATGTAACCTGAACCTTGAAGAAGCCAAATCGTTGTACAAAAATTTTTACAAAGATGCTGCTTTTACTTTTGTTGTGGATAAAAATCCCGACATGAAACAGGTGGTGAATACAAACAAAGCGATTGTGTACCTCGAAAAACATGGAGATAAGCTGCTCATTGTGTCGATGATTGATAATTTACTAAAGGGAGCTTCGGGGCAAGCCGTTCAAAATATGAATCTGATGTTCGGATTGGACGAAAAAGCCGGATTAGGACTGAAATCGATAGGATTTTAAGCACTCATCTGCCTGAACTTAGGGATTTAAGATGTTAACTAAGTTCAAAAACACCGGTTTTATGAAAGAAAAAGAGTCAAAACACTAAAATAATGTTATAAAACACATTTTTAGAGTAAATTATTCCGAAAACTATTGCATGGAATTAAAATGTGCCGTATCTTTGCATCGTGATTTTTTCATAGTATTAGATTTAAGGTTAACAAAAAGATTGGTAGTCGGCCGTGATGGTTCACTACCTTTCGTCTTTTATAGAGCTTTGGTTTTCAAAAAAAATGTTGGATTTAAGAGCTAAGAACCAAGACAAAGCTGAAGAATTTGAGAAAGTGTTCATTTAAAATATAAACAAGCGAGGCCGATCAGTTCTGATCGGCCTCGCTTGTTTTATTTGCTGTTCTGGTGCTTTGTCAGCCATTTGCGGCGGAAATAGGCGTCCAATCCTACCAATAGAAGTATAAGTGCGGCAATGTAGAAACTGAAAGCAAACAATGAAAGCGATGAAGTCGTGAGTTGAATTTCAGGCACTTTAAGACTGAATGAGAGATAGTCTTTCAGTAAAAATGCGGCAGTAATTATTAACCCTATCGATGCCGCCGAAATCAGACACAGATGCAGAAAATAGGCACGTTTTCTTTTTTGTTCGGCCAGTTTGAGTATTTTATTCATGGTATTTGCCTGAAAGTCTACTGAAATCTGTGGCGTTTGGGTCGATTTCAGCGCTTTTACAATGGCTTTGTCTTTTTCCATATCTTTTTTACTTCGTCATTAATACAAATAATTTTTTTCTTGCCCTGAAAAGTTTTACCCTTACATTTTCGATGGTAAGGTCGAAGATCACAGCTAATTCGTTCACCGTTTTTGCTTCGAGGTAAAAGAGCGTTATCAGCGCTTTTTCTTCAGCATTCAGCAGCGCAATGGCTTTTTCAAGGTCCTGTAACTTTTTTTCGTTTTCATCTTCTTCGAAGAATCCGGTCAAGGCATCGTCGGGAACAGTATCGATCATACTATCTTCGATGGCCGGCAAAATTATCTTTTTCTTGCGGGTGAACGAAACGGCTGTATTATAAGCAATTCGGAACATCCAGGTAGAGAAAGAACAATCACCTTTAAAGGTATCAAGTTTTTTAAATACTTTCAGAAAAGTATCCTGCGTGAGCTCTTCCGCATCCTCGCGCGACTGAACGATACGGACAACCATAGAAAAAACAGAGTTGCTGTAGCGCTGAAGGAAGTACGAAAACAAATTCGTTTCTCCCTCTAAAATCCGTTTTATATATATTAGCTCGTCCTTATTCTCCATATATGAGTTTAGACGCTACAAATGATGAATGGTTACACCCGGCTGCGAAAATAATAAAAAATTGCAAATAGTGTAACCTATTTCAGAAAGTGACGTCAAACAATACAAAGAACGAAATTATTTATTTTAAAAACAAAAAATTATGTTGGATTTTATTAGTATTCCTCTTGTAGTAGGTATAGTTACCCTGGGCATTTATAAATTATTCGAATTGTTTGCCCGAAAAAAAGAAAGATTGAGCCTGATAGAAAAGATTGGTGAAAAATTTGATCCTTCCTTTCTCGAAAGTAAGTTCTCGCTTCCCATTAGTTTTGGCAAAAACGGTGTTTTTAGCACCTTGAAGCTCGCCAGCTTATTGTTGGGTGTAGGCTTAGGTTTGCTTGTTGGCTTCTTGTTTTGTTATTCAATGTTACCGGGCTATGGTTATGGCGATTTCTCGCACGAAATCTACGAAATTGCCGGTATTGTGTACGGTGCAGCGGTGCTTTTGTTCGGTGGCTTAGGACTCCTTATTGCTTTTGTCATTGAACTTAAATATCTGAACAGGAAAAAAGGCGAATAAAAAACTTGTTTGTTAAACGGAAAGAAACAGCCCGAAAGTTATTTTGAACTTTCGGGCTGTTTTATTTTAAAAAAATCAGAAGCTTAATTGATCCGTATTTTCACATTGCTTTTCACCTGACCTGCTGAGGCTGCATTTGAAAGTACAAATTCTCCTTTTTCCAACTTCCAGTCCTTTAGGTTTTCATCGAAATAGGCCATGTCTTTTGCTTTGATTTCGAGTTCCACGGTTTTGGTTTCTCCTGCTTTAAGATATACTTTGCTAAATGCTTTCAGCTCTTTGGCAGGGCGGGCAACCGATGCTTTTGGTTGCGATGTGTAAACCTGAACTGCTTCGGCACCGTCCACTTTTCCTGTGTTTTTAACTGTGAATGATACTTTTATGGTTTCGTCGGCGGTGTACGCTTTCTTATCAGTAGAAATTTTTCCGTATTCGAAAGTTGTGTACGACAGTCCGTGACCAAAAGCAAACAGAGGTTTAATTTTTTTAGTATCGAACCAGCGATAGCCTACCAGAATATCCTCTTTGTAATACTGATGAACAGAATCGCCGGGATAAGAAAGGCTTCCGAATGAATGTGCTGCATTATCTTCTAATTTTACAGGGAATGAAAAAGGTAATTTCCCCGAAGGATTCACTTCTCCGGTGAGTACATTGGCGATTGCGTTTCCACTTTCGGAACCCAGGTACCAGCTTTGTAGAATGGCAGGAACCTGATGGACCCATGGCATTGCCACAGCATTGCCGCTGATGAGCACAACCACCAGATTTTTATTCACTTTTAAAATTTCGGTAATCAGTTTGTCCTGTCCGTAAGGCAAGCCAAATGAGTTTCGGTCAGCTCCTTCGCTGTCCTGCGAATGGTTTTTGTTCAATCCTCCAAAAAAGAAAACAACTTCAGCGTCTTTAGTGGCGGCAACGGCTGCCTGAATCAATGAATCAGCATTCAACGGTGAAGGTAATTCACGATCCCACAATGAAGGACCTGAAGCATAGCCCATGCTGTACACTATTTTATCTTTTCCAAACTTTTGGATCAATCCATCAAGAGGAGAAACTTCATATTTTACTTTTAATGTCGACGATCCACCTCCAAAAGTGACGCTTCGGGTTGCATTTTCGCCAATGACCGCTATTTTACTGTATTTTTCAGGTGCAACGGGCAGAACTTGTTTTTCGTTTTTGAGCAATACAATTCCTTCTTCGGCAATTTTGCGAGCAGTTTGACTGTGTTCGTCGCAGGTAAGACGTCCGAAAGGTCGATCGGTATTCATTCCTGTGCGGAAAATAACCCGCAGGATACGACTTGCCTTGTCGTCGAGTACCGACATTGGCACCTCACCGCTTTTCAATAGTTTCAGGAAAGGATTGGCCAGAAAATAATCGTTATATCCAAATTTCGATTCTGTAGTCAGCCCGTTTGTATACGAACCCATTTCGATGTCGAGACCATTCAGTGCTGCTTGTTTCGCATCGTGTGTTCCACCCCAGTCGCTTACTACCAATCCGTCAAATTTCCAGTCGGTTTTCAGAATTTTATTCAATAAAAAATCGTTATGGCAGCAATGTTCGTCTCTGAGTTCGTTGTAGGCGCCCATTACCGACCAAACCTGTCCTTCTTCGACGGCCGCTTTGAAGGCTGGCAAATAAATTTCGTACAAAGCGCGATCGCTGAGATGTACATTGATATGACCTCTCCACAATTCCTGATTGTTGAGTGCAAAATGTTTTACGCAGGCTGCTACTCCATTTTGTTGAACTCCTTGTATGTAAGGAACCACCATGCGTGAAGCCAGATAAGGATCTTCGCCCATGTACTCGAAATTGCGTCCGTTTAAAGGTGTGCGGTAAATATTCACACCCGGTCCCAGCAAAATATCTTTTTCGCGATACCGGGCTTCTTCGCCAATGGCCACACCATAGGCAAGTGATACTTGAGGGTTGAAAGTAGCAGCCAGACAGGTGAGTGCCGGAAAAGCGGTAATAGAATCGTTGGTCCACTGAGCAGCATTCCACGTGTTCCACTCTATTTCTTCACGAACGCCGTGAGGGCCATCGCTCATCCATACTTCGGGGATGCCTAAACGAGGAACTCCGGGTGATGAGAATTTTGACTGAGCATGACACATGGCCACTTTTTCTTCGGTGGTCATTTTCGACAATGCATCTTTTATGCGTAACTCAATAGGTTGCGTATTGTCGAGGTAGATAGGAAGTTTGTTTTGTGCGGGTAGTGCCGCCACAACCAGTAAGCCAAGTAAAAGTGATTTTAGTTTTTTCATTGATATATTGTAAAATTGATGATTTCGGGTGATTATTGTTTGATTATATTCAGAAAATACACATCGTTCTCGCAAAGATCAAGCTCTTTTACAAAGGATTGGTTCTTTTTGATTTGGATGTCTTCTATCGCCAGCGGTGAACCATTGTTTTGTTTTTTGATTTGCTCCACCTGTGTTTTTGTCAGCTGATCAGGTCGTCCCATGGCCAGATAAGAAGAATAAGCATCATTCGATTTATATCCAATCCTGTAGATTTCTAGCTTGTATTTCCCTTGTGCCATGCCCGATAAACCGATACGAACTTTTCCTTTATAATTAGCAGGTAAATCGCGGATATAATAAGTTTGATTGTTAATGGAATCGGCCGGGAGCGTGTGTGTATAATCCCAAAGCAGCACTTGTGCATTGCCGTTGCCGTCTTTGCAAACCCAGGATTTATCGTCTGTATTTTGCAATTCCGTTTTGCCCATTTCATTCATAAATTTGTATGAATAATAGGCCGATTTATTGATGCCCTGCGTATTCAACAAACCAAAACCACCGTGAAAGGGTGTAAATCGGGGACCGGCTTCTTCAAATATATCGGTAAATACCCAATAGGACATTGAATTGGCTGCCGTTCCCACCTGTTTTATTTTTTGTAGAATATAAGCCGCTTCGTGATAGCTGTCGTGAATTGGGTCGGCAGGAGTATAGGACGCACTCCACTCGGTGTAATGCAGCTCCAGTCCGGGCATTGTAGAATTTGTTATTTGCTTGCGGGAGTTGAGAATATCGCCGCTTACGGCCATTGGATTTTTACTCAGAACAGTACCGGAATTGCCATATTCATCCAGAAAGCCTTGTTCAACGCCGTAAGAATGCGTACTAATAAAATCGAGTGGAAGTGAGTTTTGCTGACAAAATTGTATCATTTCGGGCACCCAGGCAGCTCCGGCAGTAGCAGGTCCACCTACACGATAATCTTTATTTACACTTTTAATAGCGTTGACTGAATACTTATAAAGTTTAAAGTATTCCTCCTGAGTTCCTGCCCAAAATCCATCCAGGTTTGGTTCGTTCCACACTTCGAAATACCATGTTTTTACTTCTTCAGCTCCATAGCGTTCGGTAAAGTGATCGGTCAGATTTTTAATTAAATTACCCCATTTATCGTAATCTTTCGGTGGAGTAACATTGCCCCGCCACCAGAAAAGCGTTTTAGATCCACTTGCCAAAGCAGAGGGCATAAATCCAAGTTCCACAAAAGGTTTGATGCCAATACTCAAAAGATAATCGAACAAAGGGTCGATGTACATATAGTTGTATTCGGGATTTCCATTACGGTCTTCGCGATAAACGGCCATATCATCCGTCAATAAACCGTGAAACCGTATGTATTTAAAATCGCATTCTTTTTTTACGCGTGCTAACTGTTGTTGCCAATCGGCCCGAAGCCCTTCGTTGGCTCGGCCGGCACCAATACAGTGTTTGAACATTGTATTGTAAGCACCTTTTTCTTTATTGAAATCAGCAGTGATGATTCGCTCAGAAGAATTAGCTTTAGCATTCGTATTGCTTTGAGCAAAAGCACTGCTCAATAAAAAGCTTCCAAGAATAATAAATAGAGATGTGTTTTTCATTTCAGAAATTTCTTTTGTTATAATATGTCTCCATCCGGGAAGCAACTTAAAGTCGCACTCCGAATAAAGACAGAATTACACTCCAATAAGTATTTATTTTATTGGTATAGGCGCGTTTAGACCGCCCCAATAAATGTCTATTATAGATGGTTTGAATAACATTTTCATCTTGTTTATATGGGACAACTTCATGCTTATCCCAATATTCGCCACAAAGTGGCAATATATCCTAGCCCAATGGCAAAGCCTTGGGGCTGTAATAATAGAAAGTGACATGCGCCCTGCAAGGGCAATATTATTATTTTGCCCTTGCAGGGCGCATATTTCGTATGTTTATCATCTAACCCAAGGCTTTGCCATTGGGCTAGAATATAATTGGCTTACAGCCAACAAATCATTGGGCGGTCTAAGCGCCTATACCATTTATTTTATTTGGTATTTCACTCCTGTAATCGTTCCTTTCTCCACTTGATAGGTAGTACCTTTTTTGCTTAGTTGAACTTCCACCAATTTATTGTCCAAAGGTAAGCAAATTAGTCCTTTTGCAAAAGGCTGATGGCCGTAAACTTTTAAGTCAATGCTTGTCCAGTCTATTTTGTCGGTGCTTTGTGCCAGCTTAGCGTGAGGAATGACAGCGCCATCGCGAACAAGGATGATACAAGGAATTTCTCCGGCCTCAATATCGTTCCAGCCGCGGTCGTAGGTTTTACCGGTTTGATAGTCGATCCATTTCCCTCCGGGCAGATATACCTGACGGCCTTTGGTATTTTCCATCAATGGTGCCACATAAATATCAGAGCCAAAAAGATAGGCATCATCTACTGTCCATGCTCCGGGATCGTTCGGGAATTCCACAAAAAGTGCGCGTACCATTGGCAACCCTTTTTCGGTACATTCTTTCGCCTGAGCATATACGTAAGGCATAAGTTTGTATTTCATTTCAGCCGCTTCGCGGAAAGCCTTCACAAATCCGGGATTGTACAACCAGGGTTCTTTGGGAGGTGCTCCGTGCGCGCGACTGTGCGACGTAAGGAAACCGAAAGGTAACCAGCGACGGTACAATGCTTCGGGCGAAGATTGAACGAAACCGCCAATATCGTGACTCCAGAACGAGAAACCACTCAGGCCAAAGGACAAACCGCCGCGCAATTCCGATTCCATCGCAATGTCTTTATTGGCCGCATCGCCACCCCAATGCAAGGGGTAACGTTGACTGCCGGCCCACGCGCTGCGCGCCCAGATAATATTTTCGTTGTTGGTAGCTTTGGTAATATCTGCCACTGCTTTGTTGTAGCGCAACGGGTATAGATTATGCTCATACCAACCACCACGACCGGATGCGTAAACTCCTTCCAATGGTGCAGCTTCGCCAAAGTCTACCTTGATAGCTCCAACGCCCATTTTCAGCAATCCGGCTAATTTATCCTGATACCATTTCACGGTATTGGTATTAGAAAAATCGAGTACGGCATCTTCGTAGGGCATTTCGCCTTTCGTATTCTTTACATGCAGATTCTTGTCAATAATTTCCGGAAAAAATTTATTCTTAGGTGTAAAATAAGTCAACTGCCACAACGAAATATGAAAGCCATCCTTTTTTAAATCGTTGATCATCTTCTGAGGATCGGAGAAGCGGGAAGGTGCAAATTTGTAATCGCACTGCCAATCGGTTTCGAACCAGCCGGTATCGAAGTGAATCACATCCGAGGGGATTTTATTCTCGCGTAATTTAGCTGCCACCTCGTATCCTTCTTTTTGTTCAAAATAGGTAATGCGGCTCATCCATGTGCCGAACGACCAAAGCGGAGGCATTTGTGCCTTACCGGTGATCTCGGTATATTCATTCAAAATATCTTTGGGTTCTCCTACAAAAACGAATAAATCCAAGGTCTCGTCGCCCATAAACAATTTGTTGGCACCCACATAGGTGTTCCCAAAATCGCAGGTAACAGGTGCCGATGTATGCATAAACATACCGTAACCCCGACTACTCATAAAAAATGGAATGGGTTTGTACATTGCATCCGTTTCCGGGCCTTGTGGGTCGGTAACGAACAGGTTCACTTTTTGTCCGCGCTTGTCCAGTTTGGTAAACGACTCACCGCATCCGAAAATCTTTTCGTTAGGTGAAAGTGAAAACACCGGATTCATCTCCCGACTATTGTCCACTCCTTTTTTGATAAAGTTGAAAGGGAGTATTTTTACCTGCGACGAATCGTTGTCATTCCAGCGCCAGGTGTCGGTCAGACGATTGCCTTTGGCGTCCATCAATACGATACGGAACGGATTTTCTTCAATCAACAATTTGCCAAATGCACTTGTATAAGTATGTCCCGATTTCGTTTTGGCGTATTTCCACGAACTGTCTTTGCCGGGTTCTTTCACCAACATGGGCGAATCGAAAGGTTTTGGTTCTACCGGAGTTGTCAGCATACGGATGCGCAAGGTTCGGGGTGTGATAAAATCCACAGTAAAACCAAGTTCCGGATTTTGTTGGTAGGCTTCACCGGGGAAGTCGAGCATCTTTAAATCCTGCGGCAAGATCGTATTTACATCAAAGGCCTGACGCGTGTAAAGCGACGAACGCTTCCAACTGATCTTTCCTTTGGCAGTAGCCGGATCGAAACTTGCCAACTTATCGGCAAAGAAAAAGGTGTTGTGAAAGTCTTTGAAATCAAGGCTCATGTCCACAGGATCACCGAGGAGTCGTACCTGTGGCTGTGCCATAAGTGGCTGCAAACAACTGCAAGCCAACAAAAGCAAAGCGGGAATAATTTGTTTTTTCATGATTGAATTTAAATGCCTCCTAACTCCCGAAAGGGGAATAGCGAGTTTGGTTATGAAAATATTAGTATCAATTTTATATCAAATCAGTCTTTATTCCCCTTTAGGGGCTAGGGCTAATATCTTTGTTTGTTTTACGTCTGCCGACGAACTTCCAATCAACAACTTCAGCTTGCCCTTTTCAGTCACAAAAGCATGCTTTTCTACATCCCAATACGCTACATCGGATGCTTTTAAAGGGATTTGAACTGTTTCGGTTTTTCCGGCAGGGATAAATACGCGTTTGAAGCCTTTGAGTTGCTGGAGTGGTCGTTCTACCTTGGAATCGGGGTAAGAAACATAGAGTTGCACCACTTCATCGCCGTCACGACTCCCGGTATTACGTACATTCACCGATACAAGGATGGAATCGGTAAGTGTAGGTTTTGATGTTTTCAAACCTGAATATTCAAACGAAGTATAACTCAACCCGAACCCAAAAGGATAAAGTGGCTTGCCTTTAAAATACTGATACGTTCTGCCATGGCGAATGTCATAATCCATCATTGGCGGTAGGTCGGTAATGCTTTTCACCCAGGTTTGCGTGGTGCGTCCGGCAGGATTGATATCTCCAAAAATCACATCCGCCAATCCGTTGCCCAACTCCTGGCTGTTGTTGGTAAGATGTACAATGGCCGGTACATTTTCCTGCGACCAATTGATGGCAAAAGGAAAATTACTCACCAATACCATCACCGTCTTCGGGTTGGCTTGCAACACTACTTTCACCAAATCTTCCTGTTCCAGCATGAGCGCTTTGCGGTCGACCGCTTCGCGGCCATCACTCGGCACCGGTGAAACCATCCAGCGGGCATCGGTTCCGTAAGGATGATTGCCTACGAAAACAATGGCCACATCCGCCTTTCGGGCAGCCAGGGTTGCTTTGTCCATTTGGTCGGAAGGAGCATAGAAAATCGCTACGTCTTTTCCAACTGCATTTTTGATTCCCTGCAAAATACTTACTGCATAAGGTGGCGTTCCACTGTACCAGTCGAGCAACACTTCATTGGCACGTGGCCCTATAACTGCAATAGATTTGATGTTTGATTTATTCAGGGGCAGTAGATGTTTTGAATTTTTAAGCAATACCACCGATTTGGCAGTTACTTCACGTACAAAAGCTTTGACCTCCGGTTTATTCCAGGGCGAAACGGTATCGGTTACACCAATGCCGGCGTAAGGTACTTTCGTCTGATCGGCATCCAGTAAGCCTAGTTTTAACGCTACATAAAAATTTCCACGGATAGCATCGTCAATGTCTTTTTCGGTCAACATGCCTTTTTTCAAAGCTTCGTAGATGTAGGGTTTGAAAAAGTCAAGAAACTGACCCACAGAAGCTTTCACCACAGCTGCAGCACCTTCAGTCATTGTTGGGAAAGCTTTGTGTGCTTTTACAAGGAGGTTCAGGGCACCACCATCCGTGCAGATAATGCCGTTGTTGCCCCATTCGTTGCGGGTTATGTCTTTTAAAACCGGATGAATTGTCATTGGCACTCCATTCCAGGCATTATAAGAAGCCATAAATGCCCGCGAACCTCCTTCGGTGATGCCTTTATAAAATGGGAAGGAATAATACTCGCGGAAAAGTCGTTCGTCGAAGTCAGACGAAGTAGAATCGCGTCCATCTTCGTTGCTGTTGGCCAAAAAGTGTTTCATGAGCGAAGCCGATTTCCAGTACCCCGGATCGTTACCCTGTAAGCCTTTTACAAAAGCCATTGTCAGTCGCGAAGTCAGGAATGCATCTTCGCCGTAACTTTCTTCGGTGCGGCCCCAGCGAGGATCGCGCGCCAGATCGGCATTAGGAGCCCGCATCACTAATCCTCCTTTTTGCAGGTTGGAGTTTTGGGTATAAAACCGTACTTCGGTCGCTTCAATATCAGCCACTTTTTGAATCAATTCCGTGTCCCAGGTTTCGCCCAATCCGTAGGCCTGAGGAAAAGTGGTGGTTGGGTAGGTTTTAGTCACACCTCTTTCCATTCCGCCCCAATTACCCGGTCCGCCGAGTGCCATGCCATGCAGTCCCTCGGAATGTCCGGTATTGCGGATACCCAGGCGCGGAACCCCCAGATTTGTAGAGAGTGCATTGATCTTTTCATCGATTGTCATCAACGAAAGAAGGTTATCTACACGTTTGTCGTTCGACAAATCGGTATTTTGGAATGGATAAACTGTTGTTTCGGCTGCCAAGGGGAGTAGCAACACTGACAACAAAACACAAAGACTGAATGTGGTGATCTTCATAATACATTCTTTAGATAAAGGAAATTATGCAAAGATAGAAGGAAAAACTTAATTATTCCGGTACTAATTATCCTATAACCGAAGGATATGTTTCTTATTTAGTGGTCAAATGTATTCTCGAAAACAGGAAGGTTAACAAACTCAGTGAAGTTACATTATTTTTTTATACCCTTTAGTTCAATATTGCTCCTGTTTTGATATCGTTGGTAAAATAAGTATTGATGCTATCTTATAAAACAGGCATATAAACTGCATATAATATGGATATAATCCGCATATAAACTGCATTTATTAATGCAGTTTATATGCAATTTATTTGTTTATTAAATACAAAATATATATTTTTGTAAATCAATACAGTATAGAACCCGGAATGCGAAGCAAAGCGCAAAGACAAGCATCGGGAGTAAACTAAGCTATCGCAGGGCAGGAAACAAAGAGCATCCCGATTATTAACTACCCACTATAAACTAATCAACCATGGCACGCGTAAAACAATTAGACCAAATTACAGGAAGCCTTAAAAATCTTTCATTTTATACTCGCAAAGGCAGTGATCAGATATTTGTACGCACCAAAGGCGGTGCTTCAAAGGAAAAAATCAAGCGAAATCCCGAATTTGAGAAGGTGCGGAAAAACAACAAAGAATTTGGAGGTTGCTCTAAGATGAGTAAACAAATCCGGCTGACCTTCTTTGACCTGGCGCATGTGGCGGATTATAATCTGTCGTCGGTTTTATGTTCGTTGGCTAAAAACATCCAGAAAGCCGATTTGGAAAATCCTGTAGGAGAAAGAAGCATTCGTTTATCAAGATTCAGGGTGCTGCTTACCGGGTTTAATTTCAACACTAACAACCGATTCGATACCTTGTTGCGAATAGCGTTGCAAAGTTCCATAAACCGTGAAACGCAACAAGCCACGGTGGAACTACCCGCTTTTGCGTGTAGTTTTGGACTGTATCTGCCTAACAGCCGCACCCCGGCTAAACCGGACTATTCCCTGTTCCGTATAACTATTTCGTTGGGTATAGCCACCGACCTGCAACTAAATGTTCAAAAAACAGGCTATGAGCCCGTACATTCCACTCTCGGATTAGGGTATAAAAAAACATCCACGCCCTGGTACTCTACGCAAGCTTCTATTCCCGAACAACAATTAGTGCTGAATATCAACGAGCCGTCTGCCATTTTTACGGACGACGATACGCTAATACTCACCATTGCCCTTGAATTCGGAACGCTGGATGCGATTGGAAATCCTACACCGGTGAAAGGAGCGGGAGCCGGGAAAATTTTAGGGGTGAGATGAACTGCCTCCGGGGCCTGAAGCAGAGAATAAGCTGAGGGTTGCCGGTACCTACAGCTATTCGTTTCGCAGGGTAGGAGCCCCGATAATAGTTGCATAAATAACGCAAAACAAGATGACCTGAGGTGTTGAGTGCCGTAATGTATATTTTTGAAACCCTTGATTTATACTATATTTCGATGTCTGCATCTGCAAACGAGCTGCGCCTACCGATGCTATTTGTATAAATTTTGAACAAGTTGAATGGATAAACGAAAATAATTTATAGTGAACAGGTGAAATTTTAAATAGATTATTTATTTTTGTATAAATAAGAGCCTGTTTACAACAATGAGAAGACACTAAAGACTTTAAACAAGAAATCTTTCCTTTATTTTTTACGAAGTTAGTATGAAAAAATTAAATCGTAAACAACTGGAACAAAACCGGCGTAAGCTGGAACGGGATAAAGAAAAATCCGAATATATTGAAAAAATGAAATTGGTAGCTGATCTCCTGGGAGGCTCCGGCACTTTTTCATTAGTACCACCTTTGATTATTGAAGTGGCCTTTGGACTCCGGTTTCTACCGGTAGTTGTTACCGCAGTAAATCATCCTGAGTTTAGCCACAAGACAGTGAAAAGCGCGATGACTTCTGTGCATCGATTGATGCAGCGCGAATATTTTGCAATAAAGATAGATGGAAAACAAGTGTCACTCGCTGATTTTTGTACTGCAGGATTTACGCTCTATCAAATGCTTGAATGGGCTAAGTTGAAAGATACAGGAGTAGAAACGGAGGCTGGATTTGAATGGGCGAAAGCATTTGTAAAAAGATTAGATGCTGTTTTGACAGAGGAACTTTGTTCGAAAGCGTTGACTCACCTTCATGACCTTGTCAACTACATAAGTTTTTCTAAAAACAATATAGAAGAGTATTTGTATTGGTTTACAATTAAAGAAGTACCCAAAGGAAAGGGCAGTCAATATCTTATTGTTCTGGATATCAACAGGAGAAAAGCGAAAACACGTTATTTCGAAATAGATGGGCAACGAAGACTGGCACATTGTGTTAGTTGGGCAAGCTCCTACCATGGGTTTGTTGAAACGAAGGTGAAACTTTCAGAGTTGGTTTTTCAAAACGGTATTCCCGACAGGGATGTGGAAGTATATATTCAGAAACACGCCTTACGCCGCCTCGAAGAAAGAATTGATTGTTTGACGATTGACGAAATACACTTAGTCTTATTTGCATCGTTTTTACAACCCGAGATGATAAAAACGACCAAAAACCGAATGCTTGTTTCCTTTCGGGTTGCTAACACAAAAGTAGGCTACTTGTTGGCGGAATATATTGACGGTGCGGTGTTGATTCATACTTTCCTTTTTATCACCAACAATGGTACGCCCGAAGGTCAGAAGCTCACCGAGCTTACCGGATTGGGTAAACTCGATAAAAAATACCTTGCTCTCGACAAACTGAGCAGTTATATTAAAAGTGATATCGGGAAGAATGAAAAATTAAAGGCAATATTCGAAAAAGCAGGATGTAGCAGTCTTTTGGATATTGAAGAAGTTGTCGAAAAGCTATCCACCAAACATGCCAACGGTTCGATAGCGGACTTTTTGTTACATTATTTGAAAACGGAGGAAGATTTGCAGGAAATGGAACAAAGTCCGGAGGAACCTTTGTACGAAAAGCTGATAGAGTAATCAATATGAAAATGAATAAATTGATGAAAATACTTTAACAGGAAGATGTGAAATTTAAAAGAGATTGTGTAATTTTGGAGATTGAAAAACTACCTTCTCAAAGTTAGTTGTGAAAACAATCTTATACATGAAAAAATTATGGATGCATTTAAAACTCACGAACAGGTAATTTCAAATTACAGAAGCTATCTGAGTTCATTCTTAAATATTGCGGATGAAAGAATAAAAGAAGAGGTTAAACGAGCATTCGAAAGTGACGGTTTTATACCGGATCCGCTAATTCAATTTAATCCTTCCTTCGAAAAAGGAAATTCTTTGAATGATTTACCTGTAAATGCAGCGCTATCTAAAGCCTTCGGCGCATACAATCTTTATAAACATCAATATGAGGCCATTCAAATTGGAATCCAAGACAGAGGCTTTGTAGTAACTTCGGGTACCGGTTCCGGTAAATCACTCACCTATTTAGCGACTATTTTTAATTCAATTTTCAATGAGGGAAAACACAAAAAGAAAGGAGTAAAAGCAATTTTAGTTTACCCCATGAATGCGTTGATTAATTCCCAGGAAGAAGAGATTCAAAAATATGCTGACAATTATGGACCTGATTTCCCAATCACATTTGCCAAATATACAGGACAGGAAGGAACAGACATTCGGGAAAGAATTAAAGATGAAGCATCTGACATTATTCTGACCAATTACATGATGTTGGAATTAATCATGACCCGACAGTCGGAATCATGGTTGAGAGATTCTATAAAAAACAACCTGCAATACCTTGTTTTCGACGAATTACACACCTATAGAGGTCGCCAGGGATCAGATGTAAGTATGTTAGTGCGTAGGATAAAAAGCTGGTGTAACAATGATTTATCATGTATTGGCACATCCGCAACAATGGCTTCTGCAGGCAATCCTGATGAAAAGAAAGAAGCTGTTGCAAAAGTTGCAACAACCATCTTTGGAGATAAATACGAGATTGATCAGATTATCAGTGAACACTTAGATACTTGTACATCGGGCAAACCATTTAATGCCATAGAATTACGTAATGCTTTAATAAAAGGCATTGACGAAACTGCTGATGAGCGTGAGTTTATCAATCATCCTGTTACAAATTGGATTGAATTAAATATTGCCCTACAACTCAACAATGGTGTTTTAGAAAGAGGAAAACCAAAAACGTTCAAAAACATCGCACAGCAGCTTAAAGATATTACTGAACTGGATTTAAAACTTATTGAAACCTGTTTAATAGCTTTGCTGAAATGGGCAGAGAGGTTGAATGAAAAGAATCGTTTAGCAGAAACACGTAAAAGTTTCCTTCCGTTCCGTTTTCATCAATTTATTTCACAAACAAGTACTGTTTCAGTAACATTGCAATCTCGGGATATTCGAAATATCACTATTCAATCAGGTCGCTATTTCAAAGATGACAAAGGGGAAAAACTATTATACCCAATCATGTTTAGCCGATATTCGGGAGTTGATTTTATTTGTGTTGAAAAAGATGTAGATAAAAAAATCTTACTGCCGAGAAATCCCGATGAACCGGTAAGAACACTTACACAAAAAAAGGCAAAAGGTGAGGATCTAACAGAACGAAACTTTAAATCGGGATACCTGATCATTGATGAAGATGAAGACTTTTGGTCAGAAGATCCTATTGAAATTGCTCCTACCGAATGGCTGAATACTGCTGAAACTCAGTTTAAGCCCTATTATGATTGGCACATGCCCAAACGAATTTATTTTAATTCAAAAGGGGAATATTCTGCTGAGCCGATTTATCCATTAAAGGGATTTTATTTACCGGTTAAACTGCGCTTAGACCCAACTGCCGGAGTCATATACGAAGACTCCAAGACGAATGAGGGAACCAAGTTGATGAAATTAGGGAATGAAGGACGCAGCACTGCTACTACCATCATGTCTTATGCCGTTGTTGATTCTCTTTTTAGGCAAGGGGAGGAAATCAGGGATCAAAAGCTATTAAGTTTCACCGATAACAGACAAGATGCTTCTTTACAAGCAGGGCATTTTAATGACTTTCTTTCATCCGTACGTTTACGCTCAGCATTGTATTTCGCTTTGAAAAATAATACAGAAGGCTTGACCGTTCACAACATTGCCGACAAAGTATTCAACGAGCTTAAACTGGAAGAAGTTGCTTTTGCAAATAACCCTACAGCTGATCCTGATTTTCCCGATCCCGATAACGGACGCGCCATTAAAGCTTATCTTTTATATCGGATTTTTCAGGATTTGAAAAAAGGCTGGCGCTACACCTTGCCAAATTTAGAACAAACTGCCCTGTTAAAAGTTGAATACAATACGCTGGATAAACTTTGCTCCCTGGATGAAAAATTCAAAGGGATTGAATTTTTTGCAACTATATCACCAGAGATCAGAAAAGAAGTGTTGACTCAATTACTCAACTTCTTCCGTACTAATTATTCTATTTATCATCGGTTTTTAATTGACGAACGGTCTGAAACAGAAATGTTCCTGAAAAATAAATTGGATGATAAGAAACTATGGTCATTAGACAGTAAAGAAACCATTGAAACACCAACCTACATGGTGGCGGTTAGACCGGGAAGAAGCACACAGAAAGGAATTTATTTTGCCACCATGGGTTTACGCTCCGGTATTGGTAAGTTTATCAAACGTAAAATGCAGGAAAATGGTTACGACCCATTAAAGCAAGATCAATACAGAATAATGATTGAGGGGCTTTGTGATTTACTTGTAAGGACCAATTTCTTATCAAGGAGAGAAAATCTTCGCGGTTCAGGTGGGGTAATGAATGGGTATTTGCTTCGATCGGATAATTTGATTTGGTTGGCAGGTGATGGTGCAACAGTTGCTGTTGATGCTACAAGAATAAATGCATACAAGGATTTGGCGATACAACCCAATATGTATTTTCAAGAATTATATAAAACCGATTTCACCAAATATCCAAAAGAAATTGTCGGGAGAGAACATACCGGGCAACTATCTAATTTGGATCGTATTGAACGGGAAGGAGCTTTTAGAAAAGGAGAAATTTCAAGTTTGTTTTGTTCGCCAACCATGGAGTTGGGTATTGACATTGCCAACCTGAATATTGTACACATGCGCAATGTTCCACCAAATCCGGCTAATTATGCGCAACGAAGTGGACGGGCTGGTCGTAGTGGTCAGACAGCTGTTGTATTCACCTATTGTTCTGCATGGTCGCCTCACGATCAAAATTATTTTAAAGCATCTGAAACCATGGTGGCAGGTTCAGTTGTACCCCCACGCATCGATTTATTGAATGAAGAATTATTGACAAATCACTTTAATGCATTCATCTTGATGGAGTTGGCATTGAGTGATCTAAAATCTTCAGTGGCTGAATTGTTAGACCTTTCAAATGAACGAGATATTAAGGTCAAAGAAAACATTATCAGCACGATTGAAAACAGCTTATCTCATTACAAAGGCAAATTGATTGCTTCATTCCAGCAGGTAATTGTGTCCATACAACCCGAATTGTTAGCTACGTGGTGGTTCTCGGATGAATGGTTGGAAAACAAAATTAACTCCTTTGTTCCACGCTTTTGTGATTCTTTTATTCGTTGGATAAGTTTGTACAAGGCAGCAAGGAGCATGATCGTTAAGTCTCGTATTACCCTTGATGATCCGGTGATTATGGCTGACAATCCTTTAAAATCGGATGCTAAAAGACAGCATGCTGTTGGTTTAAAGCAAATAGAATTGCTGATAAATAAATCAAATGTTGAAAATAATAATCAGTCAGAGTTTTATATTTTCCGTTATTTAGCTGCAGAAGGGTTTTTACCCGGTTACAACTTTACCCGATTGCCGGTTCGTACTTTTGTGGGTTACAAACACAATGATCAGGGCGAATATTTATCTCGTCCCCGGTCCATCGCATTGAAAGAATTTGGCCCATTCAATACCTTGTATCACAATGGCAATAAGTACAAGATCAACCGGATGATGCTATTGGAGGCTGATAACCTGCAACGCAAAATTAAAATTTCAAAAGAAACCGGTTATGCTTTCCTGGACGATGAAGCTCAATTGTCAAATGTTGATCCGATTACTCGCTCAGAACTCAGGGGTGATAACGTTGAATTTAAAACTACCCTGATAGAAATGTCGGAAAGTGAAGGAATACCTCAGGAACGCATATCCTGTATTGAAGAAGAACGTTCTGCATCGAGGTACGAAATTGAAGAATATTTCAGATATACAAAAGGAATTGAGCATACTAAAAGTCTGGTGATTCAGAAAGCCGGACAAAGTTTATTGAATCTGATCTATGATCAATCCACCGAGTTGATTAAGCTGAATCGCAAGCCCAGAAGATCAGATGGTGAAGGTTTTGCTATCGACAAAAGAAATGGAAAATGGTTGTCACAAAAAGAAATGGAAAATCAGGAGGTGATGGATAACAAAAAAGATGTGATGATCTTTGTACGTGATACGGCCGACACCTTGTATGTTCAACCACTGGCAAATATGGAAATAACTCCGGAGCAGACCATTTCGTTAAGTTATGCTTTAAAACGTGGAATTGAACGCTTGTTTCAGGTAGAAGAAAACGAAATAGGAGTTCGGGTAATGGGAAATAAAGACAAACCAAATGTATTGATTTATGAAGCTTCAGAGGGTTGTTTAGGCATTCTTTCTCAGTTAATTCAGGAGCCTGCCAAGTTGAAAGAATTATTCGAGGAAAGTTACAGTTGTCTGCATTTCGATGTGGCTACCCGAACAGAAACAGAAAAGGGAAAAAAACTTCCACGTGCATCATACGAAGATCTTTTGTCTTATTACAATCAACGCGATCATGAAATATTAGACCGTCACAGCATCAAAGAAGTATTAGAGCAATTAATGGATTGCGATTTATCACTTTTGCAGGAAGGAAATGACAGACAGGAACAATACAAATACCTGTTGGGAGCGTATGATAAATCGAGCGGTACAGAATTGCCATTGATTAAATACTTATATAAAAATAAATTGGCTTTACCTGATAAAGCCCAGGTGTATATTGACGAATTCTACATTAGTGCCGATTTTGTGTACAATACGCATAACGGTCCTGTCTTGATTTTTTGTGATGGTGCAGTACACGACAAAGAAAGCATCATTGCTGATGATTTGCATAAACGCACATTACTCAGAGATAAGGGCTACGATGTTGTTGAATGGCATCACAAAGAATCAGTTGAGGATTTAGTTATAAGACGAAAAGACATATTCAGAAAAATAAATTAAAATTTGGCACTATTCATATCAATATGGAACACGATAGCGAAATAATACTATACCAAACACCTAATGGACAAACTAAAATAGATGTCAGATTAGAGGATGAAACGGTTTGGCTAAATCAAAAGCAAATGGCTGATTTGTTTCAGACTACTGTATCAAACATTAATATACACCTCAAGAATATTTTTGAGGAGGGAGAATTAGAACCGGGAGCAACTATTAAGAATTCCTTAATAGTTCGACTTGAAGGTAACCGTCAGGTAAACAGAAGTATTGATTATTATAATCTGGATGCTATTATTTCAGTTGGATATCGTGTAAAAAGTCATGTGGCAACACATTTCCGCATTTGGGCTACTCAAAGGCTTCGTGAATATATTGTAAAAGGGTTTGCCTTGGACGATGAGCGCATGAAAGCAGCAGGGCAGATTCGTTATTTCGATGAACTTACGGAACGAATCCGTGATATTCGGAGTTCTGAACGAATCTTCTATCAAAAAGTAAAAGATATTTTCTGTCTGAGCATAGATTATGATGCGAAGACAGATCAGGCAAAAAAGTTTTTCTCTACCATTCAGAATAAATTACATTGGGCTATACATCAGCATACAGCTGCAGAACTGATAGCACAAAGAGCTATTGCAACAGCTCAAAACATGGGATTATGCTCGTGGGCAGGAGATAAAATAAGAAAATCGGATGTGGCAATTGCAAAAAATTATTTAAATGAAGCAGAGCTAAGTCAGCTAAATTTGCTGGTGGAGCAATTTCTGGCATTTGCCGAAAATCAGGCACGTCAGAAAAAAGTAATGTATATGAGCGATTGGATTAAAAAGCTCAATGATATACTGACTATTAATGATAATGAGATTTTGGAACATGCAGGTAAGATCTCGCATGAGCTGGCACTTCAGTTAGCCGAAACGGAATATGAAAAATTTAATGCTGAACGAATAAAAGCTGATGACACAAGGGCATTAGAAGAGCTGAACAAAGAGATAAAGAAGCTTGGAATTAGTAAATCAAAGAAAAAATAAGCAGAAAAACACATGGCTACCTATACAACCCATCAACCCGGAACACTGATTCATTACCGTCAAAGAGACTGGATGGTTTTACCTTCGGATGATATTGATATTTTGAAAATAAAACCATTGGGTGGTTCCGATGAAGAAGCAACGGCTGTCTATTTACCCATTGCGTTACCTATCGAAAAAATAAAACCGGCCAGCTTCCCTGAGCCCGAACCATCTGAAATAGGTGCTTTCGATACGGCTCGCATTCTGTTTGATGCTTCAAGGCTTTCATTCCGCAATGCAGCAGGCCCTTTTCGTTGTATGGGTAAGTTATCGTTTCGCCCTCGTTCCTATCAGTTGGTGCCTTTGGTGATGGCACTGAAACAAGACGTGGTAAGACTTATGATAGCCGATGATGTGGGGATTGGTAAAACCATTGAAGCCCTTATCATTCTGAAAGAAATGATGGAACGCGGTGAAGTCAGACGGTTTGCCGTTATCTGTCCACCCCATTTATGCGAACAATGGCAATCGGAAATTAAAGATAAACTAGATATTGATGCGGAAATCATCCGCTCAAGTACGGCTGCAAAATTGGATCGTAAAATACCCGATGATCAAAGTGTTTTCCACCACCTACCTTTTCAGGTGATTTCCATTGATTATATCAAGGCCGATAAACGAAGAGGAATATTTATTCACGACTGCCCTGAATTTATTATTGTGGACGAAGCCCATACCTGTGCTTTGCCTCAGCATGCAACTTCAAAAAATCAACAGCAACGCTATGCCTTGTTGTATGATTTGGCGCAGGACGAAAAGAAAAACATACTCTTGCTCACTGCTACGCCACACAGTGGTAAAGATGGTGAGTTTACTTCTTTGCTGGGGCTATTAAAACCGGAATTTAAAGATTTGAACTTTGAAAATATTCCACAGAAAGAGAAAGCGAGATTAGCCCGACATTATATTCAACGCAAACGGGATCATATCAAACGGTGGTTGAACGAAGAAACAGAATTTCCGGACAGAGATTCAAAAGAAATTGGTTATGTACTAACACCTGAATACCAATTGTTTTATCAAAACCTCATACGCTTTGCCCGTGGAATTTCGTCCGTTGAAACAGATAACAAACAAACACAGTTATTACGTTCGTGGGCAGCTATTGCGATGATAAAAGGGGCAATGAGTAGCCCTGCTATGGCTGTGGATATGCTGGGACGAAGAAAAGATAAAATCAACGATACAGGTGAAAATGAGATCGCTATTCCGTCGCTCGAAAACACTTTGTTTGAGGATTTAGAATATAGTTCGGATATTCCCCGCCAGGATTTGCTGGAAACGCTGGAATTCAAACAAGACGAAATCAACGATTTATCTGAATTGCAGGTAGAAGCCGGGTTATTACGGGAAAACAAGCTCGACAGAAAATTAGATGTAACCGTAAAACTGATCAAGGAATGGATCAAAGAGGGTTTCGATCCGATCGTCTTCTGTCATTACATATCAACAGCACAATATGTTGCTGAACGTTTGAAAACGGAATTGCCTAAGAATATCCATGTGGAAGCCATTACATCCGAATTGGCCGATGAACAGCGCAAAGAGCGCATTGAAGTGATGGGCAAAGCCGAAAGGCGGGTGTTAATTGCTACCGACTGTCTGAGTGAAGGTATCAACTTACAAGAGTATTTCACCGCTGTATTGCATTATGATTTACCCTGGAATCCAAACCGCATTGAACAGCGTGAAGGACGTGTGGATCGATTCGGGCAGACCGCACCGATCATTAAAACCTATGTGTTGTATGGTGAAGACAATGCCATGGACATGTTTGTGTTGGATGTGTTGATCAAAAAAGTGCGCGAAATTCAAAAATCGATTGGGGTTACCATAGCGATTGGCGAAAACAGCAAATCCATTATGGCCGAAGCTGCCAAGCGAATTTTGTTCGAAGAAGGCAAAAATAATCCGGTTCAGCAAAAACTGTTTGCCGATACCGAACATACCATTTCCAACGAACTGGAAAATGCCAGACGAAAAGGTGAAAACCTGCGCGATATATTTGCACATCAATCCATTGATCCGGAAATTATCAAAAAAGACCTTGCCGAGGTGGACGAAGCCATAGGCGATCCCAAAGCGGTGGCTACTTTGGTACGCAATGCCGTGCAACAATTGGGTGGCAGTTGCGAATGGGATGGAAAATCGGGTTTCACCTTGCAGCCCCAGAATTTACCGGCACATATCAAACGCTATTTCGAAGGCAAACAGATGGTGAAAGTCAGTTTTGTATCGCCTACCCCAAAAGGATATCTTTACATTGGACGTAATCACCAATTTGTGGAACAGCTTTGTCAGTTCCTGATTGCAATTGCTTTTGAGCCTCACCCTGAATATGGTCGGTTGGCTCGTGTGTGCGAAATTCAGACGGATGCTGTAAGTACTAAAACAAGTCTGATCATGTTCCGTGTTCGGAATGTCATCAAGGAAGTGGGTTCGAGCAAAGAATCGGTGGCAGAGGAAATGTATTTGTGGGGCTACCGCACTGTAGACGGAACAATAGAAACACTGGAATACAAGGAAGCCAAAGAGCTTTTGGCAAATGCCAATACCTTATCCAACTTATCTGCTGAACGTCAACAAGAAGATATTCGACTGGAGTTAGTCCGATTTCAGGATATGAAAGCGCAATTTATGGACTTGGCCAATCAGCGTGCCGAAAAGTTAGTGGAAGCACACGGGCATTTCAAAGAACTGATAGGTGGTCGTAGATACGAAAAGGCTACTCCTATTTTGCCCCCTGATGTAATGGGCGTTTATATTTTATTGCCAAAACCGAAAGCGTTGTAAGATTTTTATACCCCTCGAATTCGAGTGGTTTGGAAACTATTCACAATTGTGATGTATAGGGTCGAATTCGACCCCATTAAAATGACTTCGGATGAAGCCGATGCTGAGAACTCTGTTTGATGAATATCCCGGTATAAAACGTTACGGATTTAATGTGTTGATTTACTGCTACAGGATGAAAAAACAATAATTATTTATTGGTAATAATACCAATAAGCTACATTTATTAGTATATTTGCCGATAGTTTTTTTAATTTACTCATTATAAGCAATATTATATGAACTATTCTACTATTTCAGCTGATATAATTTCTTTCACATCTTTAGGTCAAAAAGACAAAAGAGCGATTGAACAAAAAATCCAATATTTCCTGGAGCAATTGGGCCGACAATATTCAGCCTGCAATTTTTATGGCAGAATTGTACAAGGTGATACGATTGAATGTGCAATGACTTCACCAACTTACGCATTGCGTATTGTATTATTGCTAAAGACCTATATTAAATCAATAGAATTGTTAGAGCCAGTTGAAAAGAATAATCGGCTTAAATACTTTAAAGAGTATGGCATTAGAGCCGCAATAGCAGTAGCCCCGTTGTCGGTTTTAGATACTCACAAAGGTATTATTGATGGTGAAGCTATCTATATGTCAGGCAGAGCTATAAAGCACATGAGTACTTCCAATAAACAAAAAATTGTTGTAAAAGACACCTTGTTTTTTCGCTCGAAGAATGAAGAAGAACAAGAAAAATTTGAATCGATATTTTCATTGTTGGATGCTATCATATCCAAATGTTCACAAAAGCAATCAGAAGTGCTTTTTTATAAACTATCAGGTTTGAACGAAAAGGAAATAAGCTTAAAAATGAATAGAAATCAATCAACAATCAGTCAACATTCATCAGCTGCCAGCTGGAATGCTATAGAAAAATCAGTCAACTATTTTGAAAAATATATACAATGAATCTAAGTCAACTACTATTATTGCAATTAACAGCACATTTTATTGCTGACTTTATTTTCCAAACAGAAACCTGGAGTGAAAAGAAGAAGCTAAAAACTTTTACAAAATATCATTTAGCACATGCTATACTGGTTTTTGTAGTCTCCTATTTGTTGTCGTTCGACTGGTATTTTGTGTTTGCATCATTGTTAATAGCAATTTCACATTTGCTGGTTGACACATTAAAAACGTATATTGGTCTGAAATATAGCCATAGGAGCAATATTTTCTTTTTTGTAGATCAATTACTTCATATACTTATTCTGGTAGTTGTTTCCGGGTTATATTTTAACAACTACGACATAAAACCTATGTTCGGGATTCAGTTTGACACGAAGATAATTGCAATTATTACTGCCTTTGTTTTTTGTACAAAGCCAGCCAATATATTCATTAAAATGATATTTGATATTCGTCGTATCAATATTCCTGCTGAAGATAAAACAGAAGAAAAAGAATTGCAAAATGCAGGAAAAGTGATAGGAGTAGTGGAAAGATTTATGACCTTGGCACTTATACTTTCATCACAATTTGCAGCAGTTGGTTTAATCATTGCAGCGAAATCAATTTTGAGATTTAATACCCCTCAAAAAAACGAATATATCCTGGTAGGTACATTGCTTAGTTTTGGATTTGCCTTATTGACAGGCATTTTGATCAACCTACTTTAGAAATATCGGCTTTATTAGCGATAAACTTCATTTATCGGTATTTGAGCCGATAAGTCGAATCGCAAAATTATTCTTTTGAAAATTGCTGAAATAAAATACACACAAAGCTATGAATTACAGTGCCATTTCCATTCAGGGAAACATACTCACCAGTGAGATACTTGAGAAAATAAGAACCGAAGACATTCGTTTTCAGAAAGCGGGCGATTTTAATCTGAACCCCGGTGCATCGGTGCGCGACGAGATCAATCTGGCCTGGTCGTTGGCGGTGAGTAACTGGAACGTGTTCAAGATCAAACGGGATGCACTGTCGGAGTCGGACAGCGGTACGTCTGAAACGCGCCGCTATTGGATGTTGCCTTTGTTGTCGGTGCTGGGCTACGAAATCAATTCGTCCAATGCCGAGATGATCAACGAAAAATCCTACGCCATCAGCCATCGCGCTTCCAACAAAGATGGTTTCCCGCTTCATTTGGTGGGTGTGCAACAATCGCTGGACAAACGCCCCGAAACCGGTGGAACACGCCTGTCGCCACACGCTCTGATGCAGGAATACCTCAACAATACCGAGCACTTGTACGGTTTGGTGAGCAACGGTCGGTTTTTACGTTTGTTGCGCGATGCTACCCGACTGAGCCGACTGAGTTACCTGGAGTTTGACCTGGAACAAATGATGGAAGAAGGCTTGTACGTTGAGTTTGCACTGCTTTTCCGTACGTTGCATGCCAGCCGTATGTCCGAAAAAAGGGATGCCGGTCCCGATAGCAATATTGAGTTTTACCATCAGGAAGCCATTGCTTCCGGCTCCCGTATTCGCGAGCGATTGAGCGTTGCCGTGGAAAGTTCCATCCGCGAACTGGCCAACGGACTGCTATTGCACCCACAAAACGAAACCTTACGCCGCTTGGTATTGGACAACAAAATAGAGCCAAACGAATATTACCTGCACACTTTGCGGCTGGTGTATCGGATGTTGTTTTTGTTGGTCATTGAAGAACGCAAACTGATTTATGCCGACAAGCGCGATGAAGAACTCAACAAAAAACGGGGTATTTATTACGATTATTACAGCATACAGCGCCTCACCAAACTGGCGGTGAAAATGACCTATATCGATCCACGCAAAACCGATCTCTGGCATTCCTTGCTCACTACTTTCTCCCTGTTCGAATACGACACTTACGGTAAAAAGTTAGGCATTGCACCCCTTGGTTCGGGGCTTTTTGCGCCTTCGGCATTGGGTATTGTCAATGATCAAATGCTCGACAACGACTGTTTGCTGAAAGTAATTCGTTACCTGGTGACCTTTGTAAACGAAAACGGACAATTGGTGCGGGTGAATTACGCCGACTTGGACGTAGAAGAATTTGGCTCTATCTACGAAGGTTTATTGGAATATCAACCCGTGTTTACCGACAATATGGGGCAGCCTATTTTCAGTTTTGTAAAAGGCAACGAACGTTCCAAAAGCGGTTCGCACTATACGCCCGAAGAACTGGTAAAACCACTCATCACCCATTCATTGGATTACCTGATAGCCGATAAGCTGAAAACGGCTCACCCCGAAGCAGAATTGTTGTCCCTTAAAATATGCGATGTGGCGTGCGGTAGCGGACATATCTTGCTTTCAGCTGCCCGCCGTGTGGGTTTTGAACTGGCAAAATACCGCAGCAAAGAAGACCAACCCACACCCACGGCGATGCGTGCAGCCACACGCGATGTCATCCGAAATTGTATTTACGGGGTGGATCTCAACCCATTAGCCGTAGAACTGTGTAAAGTGGCACTCTGGCTCGAAGCACACCAACCGGGTGAACCGCTCAACTTCCTGGATCACCATATAAAATGTGGCGATGCCATAGTAGGTCTGGCGCACCGTGAAGAATTGGAGAACGGCATTGCCGACGAAGCATTTAAAACCTTGCCCGGCGATGATAAAACCCTTGCTAAAGCCCTGCGCGACCAAAATGTAAGGGAGCGCAAAGTCCGTAACAGCGAAGGACAACAGGTAAAAGCCGACTTTGAAAAAACAAGCGACAACTCGGTACATGAAGCCATAGCCGAATACAAAACCTTTAACCAGCAACCCGAAACCACGCCCGAAGAAATAGAACGAAAAGCCCGTGCTTATCGCAAATTTATTGAAGGCAAAGGCTACTCGTTTCTCAAAGCGATGGCTGACACGCAGGTGGCGCAGTTTTTTATTGCAAAAACAGAGTCTAACCAAAGATACATTACCACTGATGCCGAATTCAGCCTTACCATGCGTGGCTACAACCTGCCAACAGGAGATAAATTTGGTAAAATAGAAGTGTTGTCAAAGGAAAAACATTTCTTTCATTGGTTCCTTGAATTCCCAGAAGTATTTGATAATGGTGGAGGTTTTGATTGTATAATAGGTAATCCACCATTTAAAGGGGGTAAAAAATTAACTGGTTTGTTTGGAGATAATTATATGGAATACATTAAATATAATTTTGCACCAATTGGAGCAGTAGATTTAGTTACTTATTTTTTTCGCAGAATATTTGGAATTATTAAATATAGTGGATTCCTGTCTTTAATATCAACTAATACTATATCTCAAGGGCAAGCCCGTAAAGATGGATTAGATATAATAGTTAATCAAGGTGGAACTATTACTCATGCTATTAAAAGTATGAAATGGCCGGGAGAAGCCGCTGTAGAAATTTCCTTAGTTACAATTACAAACAAAAAATGGGAAGGTGAACTAATTTTAGATAGAAAGAAAGTAAATAATATAACAACCTATTTGGATAAGGCTGAAGTTAATGGAAAGCCTTTTGAATTAAAAGCAAATGAAGGAAATAGTTTTGTAGGAAGTTTCGTATTGGGTAAAGGTTTTGTAATTGAGCCAAGTATAGCAGCTACTCTTATAAATAAAAATGCTCGAAATAGAGATGTGCTTTTCCCATATTTAACTGGTGATGACCTTAATACAAATTATGACCAGAGCCCAAGTCGATGGGTTATAAATTTCTTTGATTGGCCTGAAGAAAGGGCAATGCAATACCCTGATTGTTATGAATTAATTGAACAGTTAGTAAAACCCGAAAGACAGCGATGGTCACTTGATAATAATGGTAATGAAATTATTGGAGAATATGCTTTAAGAAAACCTTTACCTCAAAATTGGTGGATATTTGCAGATAAAAGACCTGCTTTATATAAATCAATTACGGATCTTTCTAAAGTACTAGTAGTAGCAAAAACAACAAAATATGGAGCATACGATTTAGTTCCTAATGATATTATCTATACTCAGGATTTAACCATTTTCCCTTATACTGAATATAGTGTTTTTGTTTTTTTTAACTCTACAATTATGAATGAGTGGGTTTGGAAAAATAGTGCAACTATGGGGAGTAGCACTATTCGCTTAAATCCTTCTGATTGCTTTAAAACGTTCCCTTTCCTCAAAGATTTAAGCACTAATCAAGAGCAAAAGCTCGAACAAATTGGCGAAGAATATCACGAGTTTCGCCGGCAGTTGATGTTGAAAATGCAGTTGGGCTTAACCAAGACCTATAATGCATTTCATGCGCGGGAGATCACAAACCTGACAGGTTTTGAAAACCTGTCAGGTTTAGACAAAAAGACGATAGAAAAGCAATACGGCAAAGAAGTGTGGAACCTGTGGAATCACCTTAGTAAAACAGAAGGTACTTGTACGTTGGAAGAAGCCATTGCCGGTATTATAGAACTCCGCCGCCTGCATGTACTTATGGATGAAGCGGTACTGGAAGCGTATGGCTGGCAGCTCCCCTCTCCTCAAGGAGAGGGGCCGGGGGTGAGGTTACGCCACGATTTCTACGAAGTGGATTACCTACCCGAAAACGACCGTGTACGCTACACCATCCACCCCGAAGCCCGCAAGGAAATACTAAAACGCCTGCTGGAACTCAACCATAAAATCCATGCGGAGGAAGTGGAAGCAGGATTGTGGGAGAAGAAGAAAACGGGAAAAACGAAGGCAAAGAAGACATCGTATGTTTTGAAAGAGCCTGAAGTTGGGTATGGAAACTTGTTTGATGGGATGGAAGAGTAAAAATAAATCTAAAAATAGATTGCCTATGAAAAAACACATTGAAACACCAAAGGACAAACTCAATCGGATACGGATTGAGAATGAGGAAAAGAAAAAGCAGCTTACCGAAGAACATGGAGCTTTTTTTGGTGGCATGACAGGCGAAAACGATTTAGCACCCGAAATTGAGCGTCAGTTTTTAGATCAAATCATGGCTTTTGAAAATGCATATCGTGACAACAAGCAAATACAATTGTACGATTTTCTGGGAAAACCTGCCTATAGCAAGCCGCAAGAGTTGAATGATAAAGAAGTTACCGAAGAATTAAACCGATTAATGGACCTAATGGAGACTAAATCGGTTTGTCTGGACACCCTTTGTGAAGTTTCAGATTGGGAACTTTATCGGTTTATTACCGAAGAACTGTTTCAGCAAGAAATCGATGATATGCACATTCCCGGAATGATAACCCATTTCACTTACGAAGAATTTCACCCCAATCATGCCTATGATATTGAAAGATATTCGATTGATTTTATCAAATCTTACCTGAATAAAACAGGAGATGACTATTTGCATGAAATAAGTACAGAAGCTTCAACACAAAGCTGGCACAAGGACTTCAGAGAAGCGTTCAGTTCGTTTAATCTGAGTAAATTTGAGATTATTGATCTTCATTTTGATTTAGAATCAGCGGAGGCCAGGGTTGATTTCGAATGTGATTTCACGGCTCTTGTTGATAATTCAATGGACACATTGAGGTTTAACGGCAAAGGGAAACTTCTGTTTGCCTATCAATGGGATTTCTGGTATGTGGAATCGATTGAATTTCCACCAAGTTATAATATATAAATTTCAAGATTTGATTTATGTTTACCGAACACAACGACTACGATAACCCGCAAGACAAGTTAGAGAAAATGCCGCTCTACCAGAAAGGGAAGGAAATACTGGATGTGGTGCGTATGCTTGCCGACCTGATTGACGATGATGATAAGAAGCTGGGTTGGATGAAACAATTCATGCTTGAAGATGCGTATATGCTCACGGCAAAGATAGCGAATGCCGAAGGAGGCGATTTGTACTCAATCCGCATGGAGAATGCTGCTCTGATGCGCAAAGCCGGTAACAGCCTGAACCTTCATATCCATTCGCTCCGGCAATTTGGTTTTGAGCATGCCGATTATTACGAGATGGTGCGCGATAAGGTGGAAGAATACCGCCTGCTTTTTATCGACTGGGTGGCAGGGTTTGATCAGACCCATTATATCACCGATACCTGGGGTTTGTTTAATCCCCCGGGAGTAAGTCCGTTTGACGAGCCGGATCATTCGGGCGGTGATGATTTCAATCCCGACTGGCTGGATGATTTCTTTGGAGATGAAGATGACGAATAGCTCAAAGAATAAGGCTAAAGCCAATGAATGAAATTGAAGATTTAACTGCCCCTTGCTTTGGCAGGAGGCAGTAAAATAAAATTGGGCTTTATCCATTGAAAATGAAGGGGAGGAAAAAAACTAAACAAGAAAAAATAAGTATTTCAAAACCTAATACCAGTATGGTTTTGCTATCGGGTAAAGCTCTTTTTTTGCAAAAAAGTCCGTTGGAATGAATAAAACCGGCTAAATGAGCAACAAAATTAAAATTGTCAATAAGTTTCTGAATAATTATCAAAAACATGCTGTAACTTTGTGATAAATAAAGGTTGGTAGAAGTATGTGACAATTGATATTGAACAATGTGTACAATTCATAATTAAAAAACCTGCTGTATGAATCTTGATTATCGTTTTCCACTGTTCGACGATATAATATTGGGAGGCCTCAATCCATTGTTGCCCGAAAATCATGCATCAACCGATTTTAAGCAGCGAATGGAGGAACAAATCCTGGAACCGGCAAAGGATGCGGGACCTTATAAAATTTCCTTTTTGAAAGCGACTCATCCCAAAGAAGAATTTTATCGACGTAAATTGCTGAGTGAAACTCTCCTGTATTGCAACGATCTGACAGACGAGTTGGAGGAAGAAAAACAAGCAGAAATCAGAGCCTACTACCGCGAAAAAATCCTGGACCGTCATCTGACCACTTGTTTGAAGCGATTGGGGGAGTTTATTACATCAGGGGAGCTGACCCTGAAAAAACTGAAAGCACCGAATGAGAATGTTACCCCCGATACCTTAGCCAATATTTTTATTCTGCATTTTCTGAAAGTATGCGTGGCAAAGGCCTATCTGGAAGTACAAAGGTGTTTGTCGGATACAGTGACGGTATTCCTCACCGAAACGATGCTATATACCGACTACCTGAATGAAATCCCTCCGGTACACACTTTTCTGACTTATGTGCCGGAATCTGCCCGACCTGAATTTCAGTCCATAAGAACAATCCACCCTTCAGAACCCGCTTCGGTTCATAAGGAAAAAGAAACTGCATCTGTCGGTTTTCATGAAAATGATTTTATGCTGGTAAGTGAGGTAGCGAAAATTCTGAAAAAAGATGAAAGAACGATCCGCCGCAGACTGAAAGCCGGCAAAATAAAAGGCAGGAAAGATGGAAGCACCTGGCTGATTGACCGGAAAGCGTTCAATGAAAGCCTCCAAATCACCGAAAACAAGGAATCACTATACGTACATCATACATCATCCTAAATCCGTTTGTTTTATGGTAGCAAAAGAACTGACATTAAATGTGTTAAATTTCGAACTCACTGTCGAAACCCTGACTGTATTCGTGAGTAAAACTCCAACCGACGAGTATATAAAACTATCGAAAGGCGATTGTATTCACTTATCCGGCTTGTTTGATAATGCAGAAGAATTGTACTGTACTTTCGATCGGCCAACCGAGACCAGCAAAAAGGTAACGATGCCGGTATTACCGCGTTATAGCGGGGAAAACGAAAAACCCTGGACGCGTAACTTTCTGAAAAAATACTACACGCATTTCCTGACAGAACATTTCAGGTCGATAGGTATACCCGCCGAAAATAATTTTGTGTCCGATACCACCGTATGGATAAAAACCGCCTCTCCTTATCCACAGTGCGATGGGTATCGGGTATTTACGTTACGGGTTGGTTTCAATCCGGTTGATGGGCAACCCGAATTGTTGGTAGCTATGGGCGATGTCCGTTCGGTGTATACCAAGCCCATCAATTCTCCTATATTTAGTGAAATCTCAGACACAACTTATAGTCGTGTTTTTTTTCGAAACCGTGTTTTCCGGACGAAAAATATTCCCGATATTGCCCGCCGTCACATGGATGAAGTATTTCCATTTGTTAGTTTCGATTTGTTGAACAAATTAAAAATAGCCCGTCCTGCACCCCAAAGAGGCAACCGTTACCTGAAATACAAGTCCGAAATTGAGGAATTCAGAAAGAACTACTTGGAAGATAAAGCATTGGAAAAACTGATGCTGATAGCACCACAATGGAAAAAGATGGAATCCCGTCAATTAGACACTTCTGTAATGAAAAATCTGCAATTTGGAGAGGGAATTCATACTGATCCAATGGTGGGGATGAAGATGTACGGACCAGCCGAACTTATTAAGGAAGAGGTGGTTTTCTTTTTTATCATGCACGAGAATCATGTACCTTTAGCTTACACCATAAATGATTATTTATCCGGGGAGAAAGTTGATTTTAAGGGTGGTCTCAGTGGCTTTTTGCGAATGAATTATAAAACAGAGCCTCATAAAAGCATTCTGTTTTCGGACTTAAATAATCCGGCAAAAGAAATAGAAGAAAAGCTGAAAGCGAAATTTAAGAAAAACGAAGCCGACAAAAAGTATATAGCCATATACCTTTCGCCCCACAGCAGGTGGACACGAAACCCACAGCACAAATTGGTGTACTACAGGATAAAGGAAATTTTACTGGAATGGGGTATTGTTTCACAAACCATTGAGGTTGATAAGATTTGGAGTGCAGAACGCCCCACCATTCAGGAGGGTGATCAACTTAAAGCGGTTCTGAAAGGGAATTTTCAGTTGAGTTTGCCCAATATTCTGGTTGCCATACATTCAAAGCTTGGATATACCCCCTGGTGTTTGGAGAACCAACCGGCACACGAACTGGTGATTGGGATCAGTGCTTATAAAAGCCGGGATATTGAGCGAAGATATCTGGGGAGTGCCTTCAGTTTTACGAATGAAGGTCGGTTTCAGGGATTCGAGTGTTTTAGCGACCGTAAACTGCAAGAGTTAGCGGGTTCCATATTGCTGGCTGTAAAGGAATATTGTAAAGCAAATCAGCAGCTCTCAAGGTTGATCATCCATTTTTACAAAAAGATGAGCCGACGCGAACTGCAACCCATTGAAGATGCATTATCCAGCCTCGAATTGAAGATACCGGTTGTAGTTGTTTCAATTAATAAGGGATATTCCGATGACCTTGTGGGATTTGACGAAACAAAACCTCACAAAATGTCTTTATCAGGTACTTTTATGAGTTTCGGCAATCAGCAGTACCTTCTGTTCAATAACCAGCAGTTTGGAGAAAATGAAGAAATGAAAGAACGACAAGGATTTCCATTTCCGTTAAAAATCCATATCGAACAGTTCATGCCCGGGGAAACGGAAAGCGAACCTGTTGATGATAATGGCGTTGAACAATTGTTAGCTCAGATATGCAGGTTCAGTCAATTGTACTGGAAATCCGTATCGCGCCAATGGTTGCCCGTTACCCTGCGTTATCCCGAAATGCTGGCGCAGATTGTTCCGCATTTTAAACACACCGATACGGGTGATCTGGGCAGTGAACAACTTTGGTTTTTATAGAAACCCCTAACCCCAGAAGGGGAACAAGTAAGAAATAAAAATGGCAGTTTGAACAATCGGACTGCTTTTTTTTATGTCAGAACAGCTTGCATTGCAATGGACAACAGGGAACAACGCGGACATTTTTAAAAAATATGTTGCCGTATAAAAAGTTTGGCACGGACAACAACGAACAACACGGACATTTTTATGATGTGGCAAACTTGTTGCAAAAACCTTGGGCGTAGGGCAACACTACCGATTTAATAGAGACCACTTACATCATGATCAGGAGTATGGCAGGTATTATTAAAGAATAGATTGAAAGATTTAGGTCTGATCAACAGAAATCGGGACAACCAAGATTGCAAAAATATATATTATTAATGTTTTTAAAAATTTTACAGCAATGGGAAAATTAAATGTTGGAATCCTGGGAGGATTCAGAGGAACAGTTGGAACCGTAGTAGGTTCAAGTAATCGTAAAGGCGAGGATATTATCCGCGTCAAGTCAAAAAAACCATGTACTTCGAATACCGAAGCGCAAATCAACCAACGTGCAAAGTTTAGGTTAGTAACTGGTTTTTTGCAAGCACTCAACTTTCTGTTGAAAGTCGGTTTTAAAAAAGTGGCAGGTGATTTAATGTCACCATACAATTACGCCTGTCAATTCGCATTGAAAAATGCAATAAGCGGTGAAGCCCCGAATTTTGAAATTGATTACAGCAAGGTGCTTATCAGCGATGGGAATTTAAGTCAGGTAAAGGGAGCTATTGCAGTGTTAACCGATGGTAATGTAAATTTCAGTTGGGAAGACAACAGCGAAAATGGCCCTGGAGCATCGACTGATAAAGCCATAATGCTGGTTTACAATGTTAGTAATCACGAGCTGAGTTATTCTACAGAACAAGCAACCCGACTATCGGTAAGTGGCATCGTGCCGCTCCCCAATGGGAATACGGGTGATAAGTTGGTGGTTTATCTTTTCTTTCAATCGGCAAGCAACCCGACGCTGGTTTCATCAAGTCAGTATCTGGGAACTGTTGTAGTGGATTGATTGATTGGGTATTTAAATTTAAAAGCCTCCGACACTCGGGGGCTTTTTGATATTTATAAAGTCAGGATTAAATGTAACGATTCAAATGAAATATACCTACCAACGGTTCATTTAACAGAGATGCCAAACCCCTGTTATTTTACAAATTTCTTCTTGTATTCGTTCGGGCTCATTCCGAATTCTTCCTTGAAATACTTGCGGAAGTATTTCGGATCATTGAATCCCACCTGATACGCCACCTCGTTCACAAACAACTGGCTTTTTTCTAATAAATCAGATGCGCGTTTGAGCCTTATAAAACGTATGAATTCAGAAGGTGTTTTGTCGGTCAGCGATAAAATCTTTTTATAGAAATACACCCGGCTCATGCCCATTTCCCTGCAAAGATCTTCGACAAGAAAATCGGTATTAGCAATATTTGTTTCGACCAAAGCCACCGCTTTCCGAACAAATTTCTCATCCATAGAGGTAATTTCTATCTCCGAAGGATTGATGTCCACTTTTTTTCTGAAGTGATCGTGCTTTTGGTGCTGGCGATTGATGATACGCGACACTTTGAGAGCAAGCAGTTCCATTTTGAATGGTTTTGATACATAATCTTCGGCTCCGGCTTCGAATCCCCGGTATTTATTTTCGTCCCCGGTTTTCGCCGTAAGCAGAATGATAGGGATGTGCGAAGTACGTATATCCTGTTTTAGCGCTTTGCAAAACTCATAACCATCCATTCGGGGCATTATTACATCCGAAATAATGAGGTCGGGCATTTTTTCTAAGGTTATTTTAAGCGCTTTTTCCCCATCTTCGGCGGTAATAATCCGGAAGTTATCGGCAAACAAAACGGCAATAAAATTTCTGAAATCGTCGTTGTCGTCCACTATCAGCATAAGTGGCAATTTTCCGCTGCGTTCTTCGTTCAGCACTTCAGTTTCCACAGGTAGTTCTTTTTCGGCTTCGTTGTGTGCGATAATCTCTTCACGAATGTGCTGATTGGCAGGAATCAAAACTGTGAATGTCGTTCCTTTTCCCAGTGTGCTTTCCACGTTGATTTGGCCTTCGTGCAGCTTCACATATTCACTTACGATATGCAAGCCCACTCCGGTGCCTGTTTGATGACCGTTTTCCACATTTTCCACCCTGTAAAAACGTTCAAAAATCCGATCTACATCTTTGTCCGGTATTCCTATTCCCGTGTCGGCAACTGCAATTTGAAATAGTTTTTTGTCATCGTTGATTTGGTGGATAAGGCTGAGCTGAACATCAATTTTACCTGTGTCGGATGTAAATTTAAAGGCATTTGAAAGCAAATTGTAGACTATTTTACGTAATTTTTCGGGGTCGAACTCCATCCGAAGTTCGGTGACCGAAGTTGAGAAAGTAAAATTAATCGTCTTTTTATTCGCCATTTCGGTAAACGAATAACAAATGTCTTTGACAAAAGCGACCACATCGCCTACCGAAAGGTGCAGGCTATCTTTCTGTACATCTAATTTTCTGAAATCAAGCAACTGATTCACAAGGTCGAGCAAACCATTGGCATTGCGTTTTATAATGTCCAATAAATTCTTTTGTTCGACCGACTGCGTTTCGTTGAGCAGTTTTTCTACCGGATTGATGATCAGAGTCAGTGGCGTGCGGAATTCGTGACTGATGTTGGTGAAAAAGCGAAACTTCATTTCGTCCATTTCGTGAAGTTGTTTGGCCTCTCGAATGTTTTGTTCATTTTCGAATTTGCGTTTTTGTTTTCGCAAATTGTACTGAACAATGATCCAGATTAAATTCAATCCGAGCGCCACATAAATTAAAATCGCCCACCAGCTCCACCAGAAAGGTGGCTTAATCACGATTTGAAGCACCAAAGGTTCGCTGTTCCACACATTGTCATTGTTGCTGGCATATACGATGAGCTCATAACTTCCCTGCCCGAGATTGGAGTATGTGGCTACTCCCGACTTTGATTCTATCCATTCATTATCAAGCCCTTTAAGCATATATCGATAATGATTTTTCTCGGGATGAATATAACTCAAAGCTGAAAAAAACAGGGTGAAATTCTTCTCGTTGTAATTCAGTGTCAGTTTGTTTTTATGTGTTATCGAAGCGTCAAGGATGACTCTGTTTCGGTATTTCTTTCCCGGTAAGATTTCATCAATGCCTACCATTAAGCCAGTGAGCCGGGGCTTGGGCACAAATGTGTTAAAATGAATATTTTTGGGATCAAACACAGTGTAACCTTTTGTGCAACCGAAATAAATCAGACCGTTTTTATTTTTAAAAACAGCGTTTTGATTAAAAATGGTGCCAATAAGTCCATCGTTTTCGTCGAACGAAGCAACAGTATATTCATATTCTTTCGTTTCTAGATTTAGCGAAGAGTAGATACAGGCAAGCCCATTGCGGGTGCCTACCCATATATTCCCTTCATCATCTTCAACGAGCGAAACGACCTGATCGCTGGGTAATCCATTTGTTTTGTTGACGAATTGTATCGTATCTCTTTCGGCATTGTAGATGTTTATGCCGTTATCGGTGGCAATCCAAAGCTGGTTTCTCCGGTCCACCAATGCATTGATAACAACCAAGTCCGAAAGTTTATTTTTGAGTTTTTGGTTTGCGAACACAGGTTCGATGATGCCCGTTTTGGTATTCAACACATCTATTCCCAAAGAGGTGGAGATATAAATTTTAGTTTTGTCTTTCGAAAATAGTGACAACACGAAGTTCGCCGACAAACCTTGTACATTGCCGTTAGTGTGATGACTAAAAATCCGACGTGTTGGATCTAATTTATCTAATCCACCGCCCAGAGTTCCTATCCATAAGTTCTTACTGTCATCTTCTACAAGTCCGTAAATACTTTTATTCGACAAAGAATTGGGTTCATTCAGGTCAGGCAAATATGTTTTAAAATTTTCGCCATTCAGCTGGTTCAGCCCACCTAAAAACGTACCAAACCACATTTTTCCTTCATTGTCTTCGAGTGAAGAAATGATAATGTCGGATGAAATTGAATTCGGATTGTTTTCGTTGTGTCGATAAAGTTTAAAATCCTTGGTCGTTTTCGAATATTTCAATAATCCGCTTCCATTGGTGCCGATCCACAAATTCCCTTTTGCATCTTCGTAAAGGTTATTACAATCTTTATTTTCGAGCTGAGGATGCTCATAGAAAAACAAAGGCGATTTTTCGAACTTAAACATGCCGGGATGATAATACGAAATTCCGTTTTTGTAGGTGCCCAACCACATAATGCCTGTGGGGTCGGCAAAAAGACTAATTACTGAATTCTGACTGATAGAATTCGGATTGTTGGGGTCGTTCAAGAGTACTTTCATCTGATCTGTTTTTTTGTCCCAAATAACCACTCCTCCGTGGTCGGTGGCAATCCAAATCTTACCCGTCTGATCCTGCGCTACAGCTCTTACGAAGTCGGTGGTGATCATTTTGTCGTTAGGCGTTTTAAAGTCTTTTTTATTGGCGCCGAAATACACCCACGACGATTTGCTGAAATCGTAAAAAAGCACTCCTTTGTCGCCTACCCCCGGAAAAACCCACGGACAGCCTTCGCTATCAACATAAAAATTTTTGGTAATTGTGGATTCTTCCGAACATTCCTGAATGAAACTATTGCGGAAATCAACAGTATTTGTTTTTTCATTCATGCGTTCGATCAAACCCGATCGGTGAAGCACCCAAAAAGCATTGTCGACGACCCGTATTTTGACGATCGATCCACTCGAAAGCGTTTTGCCACTGTTGCCTTGTGTAAATTTCTGCAGTTTTTTTGAACTTATGTCATACTTAAAAACCCCTTCGTCAGGGTTATAAAAATAGTAATTTTTCTTTTTGTCAATTTCAACGAGCGTAGGATTGAAATGAAGCCCCAATTCCTTAAGAACAGAGGATATATTGCGTTTGAAATTTTCGGACAGCACATCATAAATCAGGTAATTTGGATTTCCCCTTATCCATAAATTACCATCCACATCTTCCTGTATCTCCGAAACAGAATTATAAATAAGTGTAGTGCTGTCGTTTTTGTCGGCTATATATACTTTCACCTGATGCCCATCGTACCGATTCAGTCCGAAATTGGTGCCGAACCACATAAAACCTCTCGAATCCTTGAAAATGCTCCCGATCTGATTGTTCGACAATCCGTTGGTATTATCGAAACGTGTAAAACTATATGTCTCGGAATATGCATCGAAGGCAATAAAGAAAAACAGAAAAACAATGTGAAAAAATAACTTTTTCATAACTGAACGATGAGCTACTAAATTGAAGCAGATAAGATATCTCTACAAAAATATAAAATAATTGCGGTTTTAAGGCCTAAATGATGCCTTGTTATCAAATAGCTCCCATTAAGATTACATTTTACACCTGCCGGTTATCAATCACGGTTGGTTCTCATTACATCTGTGCAGTTTTGTTATTGTAATACAAACTAAATTTGTGTTGTCATAAAGTTCTCAAACGAACCTTGAAAAAAATACTTATGAAAATCATTAAAACGTATAAAAAAATTGTGTTCTTTTTCGTTGTTGCATCTTTGGTAGGATGTAGCACAACTTCCTTTCAGAAAAAAGCGGATGGCGTTATCATTGCGCTCAAACCATCTTCGCCCGAAGATGTAAGATCCATTCGTTTGCAGGTGATTACTGATGACATTATACGTGTCACCGCAACTCCCGACAAAAAAATCATTGATCAAAAAAGCCTGATCACTTCTTACACCGAGACGCAAACTACAGGCTGGGAGGTTGAGCAATCGGGCGATACAGTGATCCTGAAAACCGCCAATGTCAAAGCGCTTGTTTCTCTTGTCAGCGGCGAAGTTTCATTTACCGACATCGAAGGAAATATAATCCTTCAGGAACAACACGGCGGTGGTAAAACTTTCGCTCCTATCGAAGTGGAAGGAACCGAAGGATACAGCTTCCGTCAGGTTTTTGAGTCGCCGGCCGATGAAGCTTTCTACGGCTTAGGGCAGCACCAGTCCGACGAATTTAACTGGAAAGGACGCAACGAAGAACTTTTTCAGTACAACACCAAAGTTTCGGTTCCCTTTGTTATTTCCAATAAAAACTACGGTATTCTTTGGGACAATTATTCAATTACACGTTTTGGCGATCCTCGCCCCTATTCCAACCTCGATCAATTCAAATTATTTGATAAAAACGGAAAAGAAGGAGGATTGACAGCCATTTATATGGTAAACAAAGATCCGAAGAACGTTTTTGTTGAAAGACAGGAAGCCAATGTGGATTACGAAAACCTGAAGACCATCAAAAACTTTCCAAAAGATTTTCCTTTTAATAATGCTGCCATCACCTGGGAAGGCGAGCTCCAACCCAAAGAAAGCGGACTTTTTCGCTTCAATCTGTATTATGCCGGTTATACCAAAGTGTATCTCGACGACAGTCTGGTAGTAAAAGAACGCTGGCGTACAGCCTGGAATCCAAATAGTTTCAAATTTTCGGCGCAACTCGATAAAAATAAACGTCATAAAATTCGCATCGAATGGCAACCCGATGGAGGAGTATCCTATATCGGGCTGAAAGCCCTTTCGCCGGTCGCCGACGAGGAACAAAGCAAATTGTCCTTGTGGTCGGAAATGGGAAAACAGATGGATTATTATTTTATCCGTGGAAATAACGCCGATGAAGTGATCCACGGTTATCGCTTGGTTACCGGAAAAGCGCCTATCATGCCTAAATGGGCCATGGGTTTCTGGCAAAGCCGCGAACGCTACAAAACACAGGATGAACTACTCGGCACGTTGAAAGAATTTCGCCGTCGCCAGATTCCGATCGACAATATTGTGCTCGACTGGAATTACTGGCCCGAAGATGCCTGGGGAAGTCATGAGTTTGATAAAAACCGTTTCCCTGACCCCAAAGGAATGGTCGATTCCATTCATGCTTTGGATGCGCAAATAATGATTTCGGTGTGGCCTAAATTCTACGAAACCACCGAACATTTCAAGGAATTTAAGGACAAAGGCTGGATGTATATGCAGGCCGTGAAGGACAGTATCAAAGACTGGGTAGGTCCGGGTTATGTAGGTTCTTTTTACGATGCTTATTCTCCCGAAGCACGTCAGCTCTTCTGGAAACAGATGAAAGATCATCTTTTCACGCTTGGCATTGATGCCTGGTGGATGGATGCCAGCGAACCGAATGTTCGCGATTGTACCGACATGGATTATCGCAAATCGCTTTGCGGACCTACAGCGCTTGGCAGCTCCACTGAATTTTTCAACGCTTATGCACTGATGAATGCCGAAGCCATATACGATGGACAAAGAAAAGAAGATAACAATAAACGTGTGTTCTTGCTGACCCGTTCGGGTTTTGCCGGATTACAACGTTACTCAACAGCAACCTGGAGTGGCGATATTGCTACCCGTTGGGAAGACATGAAAGCCCAGATTCCTGCGGGCATTAATTTCTCGATGAGCGGAATACCTTACTGGACAATGGATAATGGTGGGTTCTGTGTAGAAAAACGTTACGAACAAGCACCCGAAGGTTCAGCCGACCGCGATGAATGGCGCGAGCTGAATGTTCGCTGGCATCAGTTTGGCGCTTTTGTTCCGCTGTTTCGTACCCACGGACAATTCCCTTATCGCGAACTCTGGAACATTGCACCTGAAACGCATCCTGCTTACAAAACGATGTTGTATTACACTCAACTTCGTTATCGCATGATGCCTTACATTTACTCCCTTGCCGGAAAATGTTATTTCGACGATTATACTATGATGCGCGGTTTGGTGATGGATTTTCCAAAAGATAAAAATGTGTTGAATATCGGCGATCAGTATATGTTCGGTGCCGGATTGATGATTTGTCCCGTTTACGAATACAAAGCCCGCACCCGCGAAGTGTATTTCCCCGAAGGTGCCGGTTGGTATCAGCTGAACGATGGAAAATTCGTTGCCGGAGGACAACAGCAAACAGTGGCTGCGCCTTATGACCGCATGCCGGTGTATGTGGCTGCCGGAAGCATACTTCCTATCGGAAAATTGATTCAAAATACTACGGAAGTGCAAAACGACCAAACCATTTATGTGTATGCCGGTAAGGATGGCGCTTTCACCCTGTACGAGGATGAAAATACAAATTATAATTACGAGAAAGGCGCTTTTTCGACAATAGAATTTACATACAACGACAAAACTAAAATTCTGGATATTGCGAAACGTCAGGGAGAATTTAAAGGGATGGTCAAAGACCGCAATTTCCAAATCGTTTTGGTTCAGCCAACGCATTCAATTGGAATCGATGGAATCCCTACCGGAGCTAAAGCCGTACATTATACCGGAGATAAAATTTCCGTTCAGTTGAAATAAACAAATATCAATAAAAATCATGACAAATTATTAACTTTAAATTAAAATGAATTATGAATGAAAATCACGTGATTCAATGTGTTCGAAAGGCAAAAAACCTATTGAACAGGTTCGCAATCCTAATGCTAATGATAAGTTCGTTTGGACTTGTCAGCGCTCAAAATTCGGAGGCTAAAGTTTCAGGTACTGTTTTGTCCAACAACGATGGCATGCCACTTATTGGGGTAAGTATTGTGGTAGAAGGCACCAATCAGGGTACCGTAACAGACTTTGATGGGAACTTTAGCATTCCAGCAAAAACGGGTCAAACGCTTAAAATTTCGTATATTGGTTACGAAACACAAGAAGTGAAAGTGACAGGAAGTAAATTAACCGTTCGACTCAACGAAGACACTAAATCCCTGGACGAGTTAGTGGTGGTAGGTTACGGCGTTCAGAAAAAGAAACTGAATACCGGAGCAACGCTTCAGGTGAAAGGGGACGAACTCTCGAGGATGAATACCAACAGTCCGTTGCAGGCATTACAGGGAAAAACTCCGGGGGTGAGCATTTTTTCAACTTCGGGACAGCCCGGCTCAAGCATGAAAGTGGTGATCCGTGGATTGGGAACTGTAGGTAACTCAGGTCCTCTTTATATCATCGATGGTATCGAAGGAGATATTTCAGTGTTGAATGCTTCGGATATTCAATCCATCGACATATTGAAGGATGCTGCTTCAGCAGCCATTTATGGCGCTCAGGCCGCGAATGGTGTTGTGCTGGTAACTACCAAACAAGGGCAAGCCGGCAAAGGACAAGTGTCGTTCGATGCCTATTACGGCGTGCAGAATGTGAACCGCAAAGCCAGTATGCTGAATGCTGCGGAGTACAAAACAATTATGGATGAGCAGGCGCTTAACTCCGGTTCTTCTACTTATGATTGGGCTTCGATGGGAGAGTTGGCCGATACCGACTGGGTGAGCCAGATGTTCAAAGACAATGCAATAACAGAAAACTATTCGATGAATATCAACGGCGGCTCAGATGCCTCTATTTATTCACTTTCGCTGAGCTATACTTCGCAGGAAGGTGTGGTTGGTGGCGCTGCTGTTTCTAATTACGAACGATATGGTTTCCGTATCAACACAGAACACAAGCTTTACAAAAATATTTTAAAAGTAGGCGAACACCTGAATTTTAATTATTTAAAAAACACAGGAGTGAGTGTGGGTAATCAGTATAACAATACCCTGCGTGGCGCATTTGCTACTTCTCCGCTGTCACCGGTTTACAGCGATAATAACATTTATGACAGCCCATACAATGACACAAGTAACTCAACATGGTACAAAGGAGACGGTAACCCTTACGGATCGATGATGACCAATACAAATAATGAGAGCGATAATCAGAAATTGATGGCCGATCTTTATGCAGAATTACAACCTATCAAAAACCTGAAAATCAGATCTACCCTGGGGATTAACTATTATGCTTCGGAATACCGCAGCTTCAGTCCGCTTTATCAGCTTTCTATTTATGCATATAACAAACAGCATACGACTACCTCTCAAAACATGAGTAAAGGTCATACGATGACATGGACCAACACCGCCGGTTACGATTTTAATATCAATGACGATCATGCTTTTAATGCTTTAGTAGGTATGGAATCTGTTCGTTATCAGGGCACATATCTGTCTGCTTCTAACTGGAACCTGTTGTCTCAATTCAACGATTTCTCTCATGCCTATCTTGATAACACTACTGGTCAGGCTTATAAAGATGAAGATGGAAATGTAGTGGAAACCAGATCGGTGAATGGGAAACCTGAAACCATATACCGCCGCGTATCTTATTTTGGTCGTTTGGGATATAGTTACAAGGAAAAATATATGTTGAATGCTACTTTGCGTGCCGATGGTTCTTCTAAATTTGCATCGGGACATCGCTGGGGATATTTCCCATCGCTATCGGCCGGTTGGGTCATTACAAGCGAAGATTTTATGGAAAGTTCAAAAAGTTGGTTGGATTTCCTTAAATTCCGTGCCAGTTGGGGTCAGGTAGGTAATCAGGACATCGACGCTTTCCAATATGCTTCTCCTATTAATACTTCTACAGGCTACAGTGGCAGCAATCCTGCTGCATATTATGTGTTCGGTACCGAAGGAACGAACGTTGCAGGCGCTTATCCAAGTCGTTTGTCCAACGCAAATTTGAAATGGGAAACTTCCGAACAAACCAATATCGGCGCCGATGCCCGGTTCTTAAACAGTCGTCTGGGAGTGAATGCCGATTTCTATATAAAAGCAACAAAAGATTGGTTGGTACAGGCGCCTATTTTGGCTACAGCTGGTGCAGGCGCTCCTTATATCAATGGTGGAGATGTGAAAAACACAGGTATTGAGTTGGCTTTGGACTGGAACGACCATATTGGTAAATTCAATTATCGCGTGGGAGTTAATGGCGCTTACAACAAAAATGAAGTAGGTAACATACCTACCGAAGATGGCATTATTCACGGTAGCACCAATATGCTTTACGATAACTCTGAAGAATTTTATCGTGCCGAGAACGGACATGCTATCGGCTACTTCTGGGGCTATCAGACCGCAGGTATTTTCCAAAACGAACAGGAAATTGCCGATTGGAAAGCCGCAGGAAATGGAATATTGCAGGCCGATGTGAAACCGGGCGATGTTAAATATGTAGATCTAACCAAAGACGGTGTGATCAATGCCGATGATAAAACCGACTTAGGAAACGGAATGCCGGAATTTACCTATGGTTTAAATTTAAGTTTCGATTACAAAGGATTTGATTTTGCGCTCAATGCCAATGGCGTTATCGGAAACCAGATTGTGCAGTCGTATCGCAACCATGCGAACAAGCAAGCCAACTACAGTACTGCCATTCTCGATCGTTGGACCGGCGAAGGAACTTCTAACAGAACACCACGTGTTACCGAAAGTAATATCAACTGGCAATTCTCCGACCTGTACTTGCAGGATGGCGACTTCCTTCGGATCAGCAACATTACCTTGGGTTATGACTTTGCCAAATTGATCAAAAACAAATACGTGAGTCAGTGCCGCATTTATGGTTCTGTACAAAACGCATTTACATTCACCAAATACACCGGAATGGATCCTGAAATTGGTTATGGAACAGATAAATGGGTATCGGGAATCGACCTTGGTTATTATCCACGCCCTACAACTTATCTGGTTGGTGTTAATCTTAAATTCTAATATTTAAAACAAAGAATTATGAATAAGTTCAAATTAAATATACTGGCGCTGGGGGCAATGATCATAAGTTTTGCTTCATGCTCCGAAAGTTTTTTGGATGTTGAACCGCAAACATCCATCCTTGACCAGAACTTTTATAAAACCGAAGCTGATGCCGAGATGGCGTTGATAGGCTGCTACGACGGCTATCAACGGACTTCATCCAATGGTAATCTTTCATTTTATGTGACTTCTGAAGTGCTTTCCGATAACTGTTTTGGTGGAACCGGTAATACCGATGGCCGTGGCTATCAGGCTTTGGACCGCTTTGATATTACCCAGTCTCCTTCGGACAATAATTTGTTTAACGGAACATGGGCCGATTATTATGCAGGTATTTTCAGATGCAACACCTTGTTGCTGAAATTGCCCAATATTGCTTCATGGACTTCGGCCGACGAAGCTGTGATTGCAACAAAACGCAGTCGCATCGAAGGCGAAACGCGTTTCCTGCGTGCAATTATGTACTTTGATTTGGTTCGTCTTTTCGAAAAAGTGCCATTGCTCACTGAACCCACTACCGATAATGTTTCACAGGCTGATCCAACTGCAACCTATAAATTAATAGTTGAAGATTTGAAGTTTGCCGCAGCGAATATTCCGGCGACAGCTTATCCTAAAGCCGGGGCGGTAACAAATGACGGACGCGCCACAACTTATGCTGCCAAAGCCTTACTGGCCCGAGTATACTTGTTCTACACCGGATATTATGCCAAAGATGACCTTGCTGTAACAAAAGCTGAGGTGCTCACCGGATTGGAAGATGTGATTAGCAGTACTCAGTTTGAGTTGATCCCCGAATTTAAAGCGCTTTGGCCGGCAGCAAGCTATGTGCCTGTTCCTGTTGATACTACTTTAGATAAATCAGGATACGCCGGTGAAGGAAATAAAGAAGTTGTTTTTGCACAGAAGTTCAACAACACACAAAATTACAATGGTATGATGGACGGCAACCGTTGGTTGGTGATGATGGGAATGCGTAACACCAACTGGTCGCCTTACGGAAAAGGATGGGGCGCTTGTACGGTAAATCCGTCGCTTGTAACAGCTTATGCAGCAGGCGATGCCCGCAAGGTGGCTTCCATCATCGATATAGCCGGCGAAGGCATAGACAAAACTTTCGATTTTAAAGATCAGCGCGAATATACCGGTTATACCGTGAAAAAATATACCCCCACAGCTTTGCCCGATGGCACTTCCAATACCGGAGGTATAAATGATTTTCAGCTTTCTCAGGATCAGGATTTCGTAGTCATCCGTTATGCCGATGTGCTGTTGATGGCTGCCGAATTAGGATCTGCTAATGCAGTGAGCTACTATAATGCAGTACATACCCGCGCCGGACTGACCGAAAAAACGTCGGTTACAAAAGACGATATCCTGACTGAACGCAGGTTTGAATTTGCTTTCGAAGGACTTCGCTACTGGGATTTGCTTCGTCAGGGACTTAGCGCCGCAGCTTCTACTATTGCCCAAACTCAAAATGTGTTGAGCGGAAAAGCCAATGATGTGGTTACAATCAATGCTGCCAATATTACGAAAACAAGAGGTTTTATGCAGATTCCGAATACCCAGATTACACTTTCTAATGGGGTATTGATACAAAATGCAGGTTGGAAATAAACTTTAATACGATACAATCATGAATAAAATATTTAAATTATTTTCTTTGTTGTCCATAGTGGCAATAATGTTTACATCTTGTTCGCCCGAAGAGTTTGCTTTGGGTGCCGTAGATGTAAAATCGGAAGATTTGGTGGAAGGCATCGCTTTTAAAATTGAGCATGATGCTACTAATCCAAATATAATCTATCTGACGAGTTTGATGGGCGCTGAATATACTCCGTTGTGGAACCATCCGCAGGGACGTAGTCAGGAACAGAAGGTGACGTTAAAAATGCCTTTTGCAGGAACTTACGATGTGCAGTTTGGCGTTCAAACCCGTGGTGGCGTCGTATATGGCGACACGGTGACTTTTAATGTTGAAAATATGTATGCCGAATTCGTAAGCGACCCGATGTGGACTTTGATTTCGGGTGGTGCAGGACAGGAAAAAACATGGTACCTCGACTTGGATGCAGAAGGAACATCGCGTTATTTCAAAGGGCCGATATATTTCTTTACTAAAAATTACACATGGGACAATCTTCACTATCCAACCGGAGAATCATATATCGATGGTTATACAAATGATGATTTTGTTTGGGATCCAACGAAGGCAATTACACCGAATCTGACTGATGGCGCTGCTACATGGTATTGGGAGGCTGATTATGCCGGAAACAGCTGGATGTGTGCCAAGGCCGACTTTGGTACAATGACATTTAACCTGAAAGCTGGAGCCAATGTGATTGTTGACCAGGAAGCGTATGGTTTAGGAAAAAGTACAGGAAACTATATGCTTGATACCGAAAAACATTCAATCAAGTTCAGTAGCGCTTATCCTTTACATGAAGTAAGTCGTGATGGAGAGATGAAAGCAGCAACTGAACTTCGCATCCTTTCATTGACCAAAGATGCAATGCAGATAATTGTTGATCCTTCGGGAGTTGTTTACAACTATATATCAAAAGACTATAAAGACGCATGGACTCCGGGTGAAGTAGTAGAACCAGAACCTACATTACCTACAGGCTGGCAAACCGATATTTCACAGACAGTTTCGAAAAGTATCAAGTGGGTGCTTTCTCCAACTACTCCATTTAACTGGGCAAACCTCGATGGTTCGTTGATGAATGCAGACTGGACATCTCCTGAAACCTATGCAAGTTGGACAGGTTTTACAGCTGCGTCTGCTGCTGACTATGCCGGTTTCTCTCTTACATTGAATTCGGATGATAACACTGCAACCTATGTGGCGCCTAATGGCACAACTACAAAAGGGGCTTATACGCTCGATAATAAAGGTATCTATACATTTGCCGGCGTAACTCCTAACTTTGTAATTTGTGGAGGCTGGGTAACGCTCGCTACTACCGATGCCAATCAATGGCGCATCACTAAAATTGAGAAAGATGCTACCGGAGCTGTAACAGGTATGTGGGTTGGAAAACGTGATCCTATCAAAGCTGAATATATGGTTTATCACCTGATTCCTCAGGTGGGAAGTTCGGCTGTCGATCCTTTGGCTGCTTGGAAAAAAGCTTTCGTAGGCAAAACATTTAAACCGGACACAGCATGGTTTATCGACTGGTTAAATTTCGATACAAGCGGTGGATGGACGAGCGCTTCTACTTTTGGAACCGATTTCACTACAAATAGTTGGGTATGGAATCAAAAAACGAGCGATATTGCTAAAAGTGCAAGCATTAAATTTGAAGCAAGCGGCTCTGATATTAAAGCTACTTTAACACAGGATGTATATGATGCTGACGGAAATGTTGTTACTGCAGGATATACTGTTTCCGGTAAGGTGACAATTAATCCGGATACTCCGTCGCTTACATTTGAATTTCCACTTGTTAATTATACAGGAAGTGCGGGTGCATGGCTGAATACTACGAATGCAAAGGGAGCTAACTGGACAAAACCTCTTGGCGTGAATGAGTGGATTTTTGCGTCGCATGGAAGTTCAAGTCTGAGCAATATAGATGAAAATGGATTTTGGCTGGGCTGTGTTTCTACTGCAACGGGAGCCGGTGATGCCAAAGACGAAGTGTTAGGATTCCATTTTGTTGTAGCTAACTAATTTATAAACAAAAAAGAGGCTGCCTTGAAAACTCAGGCAACCTCTTTTTTTACAAAACTTTTATGAAGTCTTTTTTTTCTCCCTTTTTTATAATTTTTTGTTTTGTGGCCATGAGCGCCTGCAACAAGCAAACGCAGAAAGAACAGAAGACGGAACAATTTGAAGATGCTTTTAATACATCGCAGGAACTTCAGGAGAAAGCAGTTGCCGATTCCGGCTTTGCAAATTCAGCGGAATATCGTTCTCAAATGGAGAAAGCAAGTATTGAAATGTCAAAAAAGACTTTCGATATGAATGTGAATGAGAAACTGTTGCTTGAATTCGAGATTTCACTCAACGGCTTAAAACAATATACGGATCGATTAAAACAACATCCTGAATTGTCGAAGGATGCTTCATTTGTAAAAAAAGTTCAGGCCAAAGCCGGTAAGGTGCGCGAGTATCACGAAAGTCTGAAAAAAGTGAATCTGAACCCGAAGGAAAAAGAAAAATTCAATGAATTATCTTATCAATAGCAATGAATTATCATCAAGATGAATATTAATAAATATGATTATCCGTATTATTACCTAAAAGAAAAGTAGAAACGCGGATTCCGCTGATATAGCTGATTTTCGCGGTTTATTTTCAACGGATTCTATGCTGATTTGTAATTTTTTACGAGAATAATTTATATATATTTGTCGTCAAGAACTCCGTTTCATAAATGAAATTTGACGGATTTGCTTAAATCAGTCCCGATTCATCGGGACTATTATCCGAATTAAATCAGCAAAAGAAATAATTTCAATCAGTTTTATCAGCTATATTCGCGGAATCCGCGTTCCAATTCATTATTATTTTGATTATGAATTTTTAATAGGTATAAAAACGGATAACCATTTAATAAATTCTCGCAAACTCTCCCTTTGGGGGTTGGGGGGTTGAGTTAGTACTTTAACATACATACAATCATCCATAAAAACAGAATAGTTCAAAAAAAATGAAAAACTTTAAAAAATACTTTTCACCGTTGATAATTATCGCTTTGATGGTTTTCCTTTCTTCTTGTAAAAGCGAACCGGTCATTCTGCCTGAATTAGTGGTGGCGAAGGAAGAAATAGTTTGTGCTAAAGAAAGCGGAACGTCCATTCTGTCGATAAAGAGCAATGTGCCGTGGACGGCTACCAGTTCGCAAAGCTGGTGCACCCTGTCGCCAAACTCGGGCGAAGCGGGTACCCAACAAATTACTGTTGCGGTGACAGAAAATACCCTGTCGACCGATCGCGAAGCTGTGCTTACCATCACCGCCGGTTCGATTACCAAAGTGGTAAAAGTAACTCAAAAACTGACAAACTTTTTGTTGTTAGAGAACAAAAACTACACTGCAACATCGGCAGGTGGCGACATTACAGTGAATATCCAATCGGGCGTAGCTTATACATCTGCTATTCTGCAGGATTGGATTACATTAAAATCGACCGCGAGTGATAAAAAAAGTCAGGTGTTTACGGTGGCCGAAAACCCCTCCAATACCACACGCGTAGGACTAATTGTTTATGTTTCTGAGAATTTAAAAGACACCGTAAAAGTGCTACAAGCCGGGAAAACATTGGGTATTCCCGCTGATGCCACAGGCATGAGCAGTACAGCTACCGAGCTTGCCAAAAAAATCAAGGTAGGCTTGAACATTGGCAATACGCTTGAAGCTACCGGAGGTGAAACCGGTTGGGGAAATCCACTGATCACCAACGAGCTGATAAAAGCTGTAAAACAAAATGGGTTCAATGCCATACGTTTACCCGTTGCATGGAATCAATATGCTGATCAAACCACATCGGTGATAAGCGCCACCTGGTTAGCCCGGGTGAAACAGATAGTACAATATTGTGTGGACAATGATATGTATGTCATCGTCAACATCCACTGGGATGGCGGTTGGCTCGAAGAAAATTGCACAGAAGCTAAAAAGCTGGAAAACAATGCAAAACAAAAAACTTTTTGGGAGCAAATTGCTGTAACGATGCGCGATTTCGACGAACATGTACTTTTTGCAAGCGCTAATGAGCCCAATGTGGCGGATGCCACACAAATGTCGGTTCTTATGTCCTACCATCAAACTTTTATTGATGCCGTTCGCTCCACCGGTGGCCGAAATGCGTACAGGGTATTGGTGGTTCAGGGACCGAGTACGGATGTGGAAAAAACAAATAAGTTGATGTCCGCGATGCCTACCGACAATGTGGCCAACCGATTAATGGCTGAAGTGCATTATTATACGCCATGGAATTTTTGCGGTTTGGATAAAGACGAAACATGGGGAAAAATGGCTTACTATTGGGGAAAAGATTATCATTCAACCTCTGATGCGACCCGCAATGCCACCTGGGGCGAAGAAGCCGATGTTGATGCTAATTTTGCGTTGATGAAGAAGCAGTTTGTTGATAAAGGTATTCCCGTTGTGCTTGGAGAATTTGGAGCGATCACGCGGACCAACCTATCGGGCGATGCTTTAAAACTGCATTTGGCTTCAAGGGCATTTTACTTCAAATACGTTACTAAACAAGCCATTGCCAACGGGTTATTGCCGTTTTTCTGGGATACCGGCGGATTAATCGACAGAAGTAAATATACAGTGGCCGATCAGCAGGCTTTAGATGCGCTGATACAAGGTGCAACAGAAAAATAGTTCGGACTGGCTCTCCCTGATGTTTAACAAAATCAGGGAAGTTACGACTGATCTATAAAAAGAGTTTTTTTTAAATAGTAGTTTTTTTATTCTTTCTCTTATAGTTAAACATTATAAAGGATTTAAGTGAAAGAAACGCCCTGTCAGGTTGTGAAACCAGACAGGGCGTTGTATTTTATACTGAGAAACAATTATTTATCGTATTTATTCCGGAGATTTTTCATTCTTTTTTTGTTAGCATTATTCTGTAACGTGATCATCATGTATTTATAAATTTGGCTGTGTAGCGATATTCGTTGTTTTGAATCTTCACAATAAATAACCCTTTGGCAGCTATGTTCAACTTCAGGTGGTCGGCTTTAGCGCTTTGCTGATGAATACAAACGCCGGTGATGCTGTAAATCCGAATTGTTTCGTTGCCCATCAATCCTGAAAGGGATAAATTGCCTTCGCTCATACTGAGTTTGATGTCGGGTAGAGAAATTTGCTTAACATCCGTATTCGATAAAGTTTGTACAGAAATGGTTTCGGAATAGCCCGATACTGCATTGCCAAGCATGGAGCGTACCCTGTAGGCATACGAACTTTGCTGATTCAGTCCCGTGATTTCAAACTGATTTCCGCTGACTACTTTGTTTTTATAAATAAAAACAGAATCGAGTCCTCCATAAGTGGCCGAAACATCGTCGATGGCTAAATTTCCGTTCATTTTTTTATACGTAAATTTAAAGGCAGTGTAGTTTTGAGCGTTTGTAAAATTGTAAATCGGATAAGTTTTTGCAGTTGTTCCATTGTAAAAAATACTATCAATGCGCAACCAGTTATTGGCATTCAGTCCATGAACTAAAAAGGACGAACCGGTGGCTGCTGATGGAAAACGGTACATATACGTAAGTTTAATGACCGGTGCCGGATAGGTTTTGGTTTGAAGCCATTCATTGTTGGTTTTTAAACTAATGGACGGAGTGTTGGTTCCCGAACTTGCTGCGGCTGTATAATTTCCGCTTGCAGTGCCTGTCCAGCCGGCAGGCAAAGGAATTCCGGTTGAACCGACGCCGGTAAATTCTTCGGTTTCGGTCTTCACAGCCTGACCGCTCAGCGTAAAAACATCGAGCAAATAATCCGATACATATAACCCTTCTTCCCAATTAGCTGTAAAACTACTTGAACCTGTGTTCATAGCCGCCATAGCTACCGGTGCTTCAAGGCCTGAAGTGTGCAGTTGCATGGTGTTTATAGCCGGTACGTTTCCTCCTGGACGCTTCGATGTCAGGCTGTAGGTATAGGTACTTTCGGGTGCAAGCCCTGAAACCTGATAGGCGTTCACATTTCCAGTCAATATATTATTTAATACAGGAGTACTTGTCGTAGAAAGTTGCATGCTGTGCGTTCCGAGTTTGTCGAAGCTGTCTATCGGATAGCTTTCCCATTCCGAAGCTTTGAATGTACTTAATGGATGAGTTACAGTCGATTTCCGTTTTAGTGTTACATCCAATCCCCATATTACATCGGCGCCTGCGTTAGCCGCTCCCGCCATGTCAATTGTCACGCCACTGCGCACTAACTGAATGGCATCGTTTCCATTCATTTGCAACAAAGTGTCGGTAGTCAGGTTGGTTTTGGATAGCAAGATGGGATTAGTGGCATCCTTGTGTGCTATCACATAAGTGCTGTTATTGGCCAATGTTCCGGTCAGCCGAAGGGTGGAAGTGAAATTTCCTGCGCCATTCGATTGTTTTTGCAGACTATATTTCGATAACTCTACGGTTTTGCCGGTGACATTATATAATTCAATGGCTTTGTTCCAGCTCGAACCTTCGGCATAAGCGCTTATTATCAAATCTCCGGCTTTTGTATCGCCTTTGTAAATATTTAGCAGATAGTCAGTGGCTTGTGGGTCTGAAATCCATTGCAATTTGCCACCAACCGGTGTGATTTCATCGGGTTCAAGCGCGATGAAATCAGCCGAAGCCAGCGCCTTCAGGGGAATAAGTATTGGTTGAGCGAGTCCACCATTCTGAATAATTAATGTGTCGCGGAAAAACCCACTGGTTGTCGGCGAGAAATTCAGTGTTACATCCACAGCATTCAGCACTTCGCTTGCAGAGAGCGATGATGTTGAAATAGAAAAAGCCGGTGTGTTGTTTTTAATGCTTATATTTACTGTTGAGCTGATATTAACTCCATGCAATTTAAATGTATGCGAGCGGTTTGCGTTTTGCAGTATCACGCCAAAATCAATATTCTCGCCACGCCGCGGTGTTAGCAGAAAGGCTTCGGTTTCTTCGGGAAAAGGATAGATTTTTGTGCTGTCTGCCCCCCAAATATATTCCGCCAGGTCGGGGTAATCAATAAAAGGATTGCGGTTGCCCTGTATATTATAAACCGCTTCTATGCGGTCAAGTTCCTTGGCGCTTACCGGATCCTGTCTGTGCCACTTCAGCAACAATTCCTTTGCCCAGGGTTTCCAAACAGGATAAGTATTGTTGTTCATCATTGGCGATTGCCATAGTGGCGACAGGTTTTCGTACACCGTGGCAATATAAAAATAGGAGCGTGCAAAATCGCCTTTGTATTCATCTGCCGGCTCGAAACATCCTTCGGTATAGTCAGTACCAAAACCGTTTTTACCTACCTTGCTTACTCCATTGTCGAGCGAAGGAGTACCGATGACTTCACCCAGAGGCAGATTGTTTTTGGTGGAATTGGTAACGCCATCCGCCGGATACAGATGAAAAAGGTCTTTGTAAGCATTATTTTCGTGCGCACCCCACCAGCTTTTAGGTAACGAATGTTCTATGTGCATGCCATCGACGGCTGAAAAACCATTGAATATGCGTACTGTAGAAGAGTACATGTCGATCACCGAGCCGTCATTGTTTTGGTCGGTAAAAAAGAAACCTTCCCATGTAAAACCAGCCTCGCCGCCATAATTGAGTACATGAAGTGGTGCGCAATGAATGTGGAGTGCGGTTTTAAGTTCTGCTTTGCTTTTGTTTTTGGCAAAATAGTAGTAGCCCGAAGGTATAGCTGCAAAAAGAGTTGTTGTTTGCAGCATCAGCAATGCAAGTAATAGGTAATGCTTAGAGCCTGATTTCAGCATAATGTGAGTTTTTTTGAGGATGTGATTCAATATTTTCGAAACAAAAGCACAACAAATATAATGATTTTCAGGAGATACATGTTTATTCGGTCAGAAACAAGATCATTTTTTCAACTGCTTTTTCGCATACATGGCAAAAAGCAGATGCTTCGTTGGTGCGCATGCGGCAGTCGTAAGCCGGGCGATACATGCTTTTGGGGAGGTAGCCACCGCCTTCGAAAACGCCCACTTTCAGTTTTTTAGTAGCATTGTTCACTTTCGTAGGAATGGTGGTCTCGGGTGCGAGGTCATTTTTCCACTTGGCGTCGAAGCGTATGAGCGAAGTCAGATTCGGTTCCCAGGGTTCTTGTTTTATGTCGTACATATCGTCGAGCACATCGGGGTTCTCTTTGAAGTATTCATCGCCAAGTCCGGCAAACGAGTGACCAAATTCGTGCACAACGACTTCTTTTTGTGCTCGTTTGCTATCGGCCGATGCAAATGCATAGAAGTTGTAAATACCTCCGCCTCCATATTCCGAAGTGTTGGCAAGCACATAAATTGCATCATAGGGCACGGCTGCAGCGAGGTCGCGAAGTGCAAATACATGAGGCGACGTCAGGTATCGGGGTTCGTAGAATGTGTAGAAGTGGGACCCAATGGCCGTGTTGATCCATTTGTCTAAATGAGGCATGGAAACACCTGAATTTTCCGAAATGGCGCCCACAGCATACACATTGATCCTATTCCGGTATTTTGCAAATGGCTCGTGGGTAAAAAGACTTTCTGCTAATTTTTGTGCATCGGCAAAAAACTTTTCCTGTTCTGCTTCGGTGTAACCTTCCGCTATCACGGCAATGTCAATGCCTTTTTCGGGAGAAGTGGTTTTAAAAATTTCTTTAACCGCAACTTTTTCGGGCTTGTTTCTGCGGATGAGTTTGTCGTCGGGCGAAAATCCGAACTGAAGCAGCGTTTCCCATTTGTCAAAATCAAGGCGTTTTTCTATCGTCACTTTTACCGGATTTTTCGGAAAAGGAAACTGAATGGTCTGTTCATAGCTTTTGTTCATTCGTTTGGCTTCGTCGCTTGTTTGCCATTCGAAGTACAAAGTGCTGAAACCATCGGTATATATCAGATGATTGGTGGCGCTGTCGGTCACTTGAAAACGGTATTCACCGAGGTTTAAATCGGTTGCCAGATGCGATCGCCTACCACCCCAAAAAGGTTCTTCTTTTATTTTATCAACGAATGCAGCGGTGGTTGTTGCGTTTCCACAAAGCAGAAAGTCGATACGACAGGCAGTATTTGTAAAATAAGTACGATACGACTGAGCTACAGTGGATAATGTAAAAACAAAAAAGAGGGTAATACTGAATGAAATTTTTTTCATGGGATAGCATGTTTTTTTTTTGATAGCGCAAATTAAATCAAAATAAACGAAAACGAAGCTTCTTTTTCCAGTATTTTTAGCCGACATCACGTCGATGTTCCCTCTTTCTTTTTTTAACTGTCTTTTTTATACCTGATTATACCAATTAGTTCTGTGCAATTGTTTTGTCCTTTTTGGTGCCAACCACCTCTAATTCCGGTAGTTGAATATTCGATGCTTTTAATACCATAGTGTCCATCTCAACAATTTGGTTGTTTTCCTCAATAACGATTTTTTTCGTTTCGTTTTTTTCGAAACCTACCTGACGTATCGATAGAATGTATTCTCCGGGCGCTACGTTTTCGATCATAAAATCACCGTTTTCGTTACACATATCACCTTCGACAATATTCATCGAATTTGTTGAAAGGATGGTGGCTGTGGCATATTCCACCGGTTCATTGCTGTCGGTGAGGATTCGGCCTTTGATTGTTGTATTTGCATTTGCGAACGATACGATGTACAGTAGCATGATTCCCGAAAGAATGAGTATTCTGCTGATTTTTTGGTTGTTATTTGCTTTCATTTTCTTTGATTTTTTTTAAGTTTAGTGTTTATTATTTTGAACTTCTGTTTTGCTCTTCGCTCGACGAAGTGGAACGATTGGCACGGGTTTTAAAATTATCTTTTCCGAAACGATAGTTGAAACTGATGTTCAGTCGGCGCGAATCCCACTTATTCATAACATCAATGTCCACATTATCGTATTTGGCAAATGCTCCGCCATTGGCTGTTTTGAAAATATCGCTCACCGCCATTTTTATAGTTCCCTGATCTTTTAAAATCTTACGTTGTAATCCTAAATCGATGGTGTAACGGGGACGAACAATGATGTTGCTGATTAATTGTGAAGAAGAATAACGCCCGCTTACTTCAAAATCAATATTGTAAGGCAATATAAAGTTGTTGCTCATATTAGCGATCACACTTTTTTGAGTCAACGCTTCTTTTTCATCATCATCCATTTGTATGGTTTTGTACATGCCTGTTATCGTACCATTCAGTCTCCACCATTTGAAAGGTTGAAATTGAAATGTTTCTGAGATATTCATATCCAATGAGTTATTCATGTTTTCGTTGGTTTGATAGACTGTTTTCGATGCATCGTCCTGTCGGATAATTTCGGTGAATAATCCTTTTGTGTAATTGGCTCCAATACTTGTTATCAACGCGCCTTTGTAGTTGTGACTAAATCCTGCCGAGTGTGTAAATTGCGGTTTCAGATTCGGGTTGCCTACGTTGTAAGTGTAGGGGTCAACCATCCATACAAAAGGATTCAGTGTATGATAGCTTGGGCGTCCAATGCGATAACTGTATTTGAAATTGATATTGTGTTTGTCGTTCAGCTGTTGTTGTGCAAAAAATGAAGGGAACAATTTCAGATAAGTAGTGTCGTTTACCTGTTGGGTAGCCACTGATGTACCTTTCGACATTGTGTTTTCCATGCGTAACCCTAATTGCAGAGTTGTCTTGTTCAGTTGAAAGCGTCCGTTGACATATGCTGCCTGGATATTTTCTTCGTACTTAAAATAATCACTTTGTGTCATATATCCACTCATATCGATACGGCTGTCGGTGTTTACTGTACTGGTTTTAAGCCCTGCTTCCAGATTTACATTTTTATTTACTGGAAGTACATAATCAAGCTTCGAAGTGAATATTTTGATATTGCTTCCTTGTAGTGTATTTACATCGATTGGATGATTCAGTTTCGTTTCGTTTACATCATAATAATCTCCGTTTTGTGCACTCGGACCGTTAAAGTCAAATTTCGCATAATCCATATCGAATGAAATTGTTTGACCAATGGTATCAATTTCCCATTTGTAATTCAGGTTATAGGTTTGATTCAACCATTTATTTTTCGAAGTGGCTGTAGTTACCAAAGTTGAATCTATATTTTTATATTTGTCGGTAAACGAGGTCGTACTATAGTCAGTATTCGAGTTCGAACCCTTGTTCCCACGAAACATAGCGCTGATAACGTGGTTTTTGGCAATGTAATAATCAGCTCCTATTTTGTAGTTATGACCGCTACCTTTGTAGTCTCCATCGCTATTTATCAGCTGATAGGCTCCTTTAAGCTCAGTGCTTGTAAAACGGCGCGAAGCATCCATTCCGTTCCATCCGGCCCAGTTGTAATTCGAATAATTACCATAAATATTTAATTTGTTGTATTTCATGTTCAAATCCACGCCACCATTCCAACCGAATTTGTCGGCTATGTTCATCCCACCATTGATATTGCCGTTAAATCCCGGTGCTTTTACGTGCTTGGTTTTTATGTTGATAATGCCCGAACTTCCTTCGGCATCGTAGCGGGCCGATGGATTTTCAATAATTTCAATCTTATCCACATTTTTTCCCTGCATTCCTTTGAGTAATGAAGCTAATTGTGTGGACGATACATAAGTCGGTTTGTCGTCGATAAGTACTTTCACACCTTGCATTCCTTTTAGGCTGATGTTGTCGTTGTTGTCGATCGTAACGCCCGGAAGTTTGCGTAGTATTTCGTATACATTTTCCGATGCCGATGTGATGGAGGCTTCCGGGTTGATGACCATTTTATCCACTGATTGTTCGATGAACTGTTTTTTAGCGGTAATTACCACATCATTGAGAAGTGCTGAACTTTCGCGAAGAATGATTTTTCGTTCGATGACAGCACTTTTCCCATCAACGATCACCTTCTCCGTTTCGAGACGGTCGTAGCCCAGCATGCTTACCGACAAAATATATTCGCCCCGATCTACTTTGCGGATCGAAAACTCTCCTTTGTTGTTGCAAACTTCGCCTTTCACAATTTCTTTTGTCGAAGGGCTGATTAAGGTTGCTGTGGCAAATTCGATGGGCTGATTTTTTTCGTCCGTAACTTTGCCCCTGACAGTGGCGGTCGCTACTTCGGCCGAGAGGAAAACTGAGTTCAACGTAAGGGTGATAAACAATAGCGATTTTAATAATTTTGATTTCATTGGAGTATTATTTTATTTTGATTTTTTGTTTCCTGTTTTATGTATGACGATTGTGAATTTGAAATATTACATCGATAATCGATATTTATTTTATTTAATGCAATAAATACTGAGGTTGGTTTAATTTCTTTGTTGAATTTTAATTTCTTAGTTTATTGTATTTGAGTTCTGGTGTGATAGTGCAATAGTACACCACAAAAGTATTTTTCTTTTGAATATGCTGCAAGTAATTATAGTTAATTAAAGTTAATGCGTGGAAAGTTTTTTTGAATGAGAATGTAAATGGTAGATATACAGTAGTATATGTCTAAATAGAAAATGTTAATTTGTTGTTTTAAAAAGCAACAATGGCAGTGTTTTGAGAAAAAACGTTTAATATTGAAAAAAATGACAACGAAATGTGCTACAGAGTGTACGATTTTGTGGGATGAAGTGAAAAGTATTTGTATTTTTGTCTGTTGGGAAAAATGTTTTTTGATTTGCTTTAGTGAAAACTAACAATATAAATTTAATCACATAATTATGAGGTTTAAAGTAATAATTGCTTTTATGCTATTTTTTTCATTATCAGTCGATGCACAAAAAAAATCTTTACAAATAGCTGATTTTGCGAACTGGAACAGAATTGAAAACAGAATGATAAGCGCCAATGGAAAATTTGTAGCTTTCGAAATCAATAGACAAAAAGGCGATGGGATGCTTATTGTATATAATGTAGAGCAACAAAAAAGTGATACATTGAAATATGGATATAATGCCTGCTTTTCACCCAATTCAGATTATATCGCTTTTTACCTTAAAGTTCCGGAAGACACGCTGAGAAAACTGAAAATAGCGAAAACAAAAAAGGAACAAATGCCTAAAACCGGATTAGGTGTTTTTGATCTACAGCATCGAAGATTTACTAAATTTGAAAAAGTGAAAAATTTTCAAATTGCCGATGTGCAAAGTAACTGGATAACATTTTTGAAGGAAGTACCGACTGCAATAAACGATAGTTTGGGTGCTAAATTGAAAGACCTGGCAGCCGATAAACACATGAAGGCCACCAAAAACGGAAAAAGTAAAGAAAAATTTCAATTAGTTGTATGGGAGCCTGTGAAAGATATAAAATACACTTTTAACAATGCCGACACTTTTGCAATCGCCAATAAAGGGAGTGAAATTGCATTCATTGCTAAGGAAAATGACAGCACCCGGCTGAAGTCGTTAATTCTTTTTCAGCCACTGTCACAGCTTTCTGATACAATATTGAAAGATTCCCTCACATTTAAACGTCTAACTTTCGATGAAGCGGGCAAACAATTGGCTTATCTGGCAAGCGCCGACACTGCTTCGGCAAAAAACTATTCCCTGTTTTACTATAATACTATGAAGAAGCAATTGTTGAAAGTGGCAAATACCCTTCCTAATGCGCTTGCTGCTTCGTGGACGCCATCAGAAAATGGAGAAGTGTTTTTTTCGAAAGATGGAAGTAAGTTGTATTTTGGAACGGCGCCTAAAATAAATCCTGAACCCAAAGATAGTGTTCTGGAGGAGGAAGTACCTAAGCTCGATTTGTGGAGCTATACCGATGAAATAATTCAACCTCAACAACTGAAACAACTCAATCAGAGGAAAAAACAAACTTATCTGGCTGTTTACCGCATCAACGAAAAAAAATGTGTGCAGCTGGCCGACACTACAATTGAGTCCGTACGCCTCTATAATTATAAAAATGCCGAAGTGGCGCTTGGCATGGATAATCGTGCCTATTTACGACCAAGTTCATGGAGCTCACGCAGTTTGAACGATTATTATCTGATTGACTTAAAAACTGGCCATCGCTCGCTGTTAATCTCAGCCAGAAATAATTTCGACTTGTCAACGACAGGGAAATATGCTTTGTATTTTGACTATAAAGATAAAAACTATTATTCAGTCGATTTGAAAAATAAGAAAACCGTTCAGCTGACGGCCAATATTCCTGTACGTTTTTACGATGAACAACATGACACACCTAACGACCCTGATCCTTACGGAATAGCGGGTTGGACTGAAAATGATAAATATCTGTTACTGTACGACCGCTTTGATATATGGAAACTCGATCCGACAGGAAAGGAGTTGGCCGTGAATCTTACCAATGGAAGAGCCAAATCCATACGTTATCGGTACGAAGCGCTTGATAGAGATATAAATTATGTTCCAACCTTAAAAGAAATACTTCTGACTACTTTTAACGAAAAAACAAATGCCGAAGGCTATTATTCAATGCAAGTATTGAAAACGGAAAGCAAAAAAATGCTCGTTGAGGGTCATTTTATGTTGGCTCAGGCGCAAAAAGCAAAGTATGATGACCGGTTAATTTGGTCTACGCAAACAGTGAATGAATTTCCGGAGGTAAAACTCAGCGATATGAACTTCTCCACAACTACTACTATCTCAAAGGCTAATCCTCAACAAGAGCAATATATATGGCCAACTGTAGAAATGGTTTACTGGAATTCCTTTGCGGGTGATTCACTCAGGGGACTGTTGTACAAACCCGATAACTTTGATCCTAACCGTAAGTACCCGATGGTGCTGTATTTTTACGAAAAAAGTTCGGAAACCGCCAACCGTTATAATTATCCACAGCCCAGCAGGTCGATCATAAGTATTCCGTTCTATGTAAGTAATGAATATCTGGTTTTTGTACCAGACATCGCCTACAGTACTGGCTTTCCGGGACAAAATGCTTACGATGCTATTGTAAGCGGAGTGCGTAAATTGACCGATAGTTTCAGTTTTATAGATGAAAAACACATTGGATTGCAAGGTCAAAGTTGGGGTGGCTATCAAATTGCTTATCTTGTAACTCGTACCAATATGTTTGCTGCCGCCATGGCAGGGGCACCTGTAAGTAATATGACAAGTGCTTATGGCGGAATTCGTTGGGGAACAGGCATCAGCCGAATGTTTCAATACGAAGAAACGCAAAGCCGGATAGGAGGTACGCTTTGGGATAAACCATTGCATTATATCGAGAATTCACCGCTTTTTATGGCGCCAAACGTAAAAACTCCTTTGCTGATGATGTCCAACGATAACGATGGTGCAGTTCCATGGTATCAGGGAATTGAGTTTTTTATGGCGCTTTACCGTTTACAAAAACCGGTTTGGCTTATCAATTATAACGGAATGGATCATAATATCGAAAGCAAGTATTGGGCAAACAGAGTGGACCTGAGTACCCGAATGTTTGGTTTTTTTAATCATTATCTTAAAGGCGCCCCGGCTCCCGAATGGATGATAAAAGGGATTCCTGCTATCGAAAAAGGAAAAACAATGGGATATTGAAGTGAAATAGCTAACATACATTGTTTTTTGTTTCAAGGTTGTTTGTTTGCTCATTGTGTGTAAGGCTTTGGAGTCGTTTTGGGACATTTGCTCACTAAGTCAATTCAACTACCATTTAAAACCAATTTAGACACATACGCAATTAATACTATTTTTACCTTTGTGGCAGTTATTTTTCATTTAAAATGATATGCTGAAAAAAATAAATTGGTTTATACTGTTTTTGTTCTTCTTCTCGTTTTGTTACTCGCTTAATGCTGTCACTTATTATGTTGCGCCAAACGGAGTTGCCGGAGCTACAGGTACAATTCAGGCTCCGCTTACATTTAGTGCTGCTATGGCTAAATCTCTTGTTGCGGGTGATTCAGTCATCCTTAGGGGAGGAATGTATAATTTCAGCAGTTCACTAACCATCTCGAAATCGGGAACTGCAACAAAATTTCTGACAATTATTGCTTTTGCTGGCGAAGTACCTGTATTCGATTTCAGAACTCAAACATACAGTAGCAGTAATCAGGGTGTGAAGCTGTCTGGTAGCTATATTCATGTAAAAGGTATTGTCGTTCAGGGCGCTGGTGATAATGGAATGTTGGCTACGGGCAACAATAACACCATCGAAAACTGCACGTTCAGATGGAATTCTGATTCGGGTTTACAGATGAAAACCGGCAGTAATAACCTTATTCTTAATTGTGATTCGTATTATAATTTTGATTATCAAACAGGTGCCACTACAAGTCCTGATTATGGCGGAAATGCAGATGGGTTTGCCGATAAACAATATAGTAATGTAGGAACTAATACATATAAAGGTTGCCGATCGTGGGGAAACAGCGATGACGGCTGGGATCACTACCAAAAAATCGGAAATACCGAATTTGATAGTTGCTGGTGCTATGCCAATGGGCCTGCTAATTACGATATGACGGATAATATTCGCTTTAAAACCGATAGCGCTGCATGGTTTTCGAAGTTTAAAAACGCTTCAGGCAGATATGTTATACCTAATTATGGGAATGGGAATGGTTTTAAGGTCGGTGGAGATTATACCGCTCATAATGTAATTCTTCGCAACTGTGTTTCGGTGAGCAATAAAGTAAAGGGCTTCGATCAAAACAACAATAACGGTTCAATGACTTTGTATAATTGTACAGGGTATAGGAATAGTCCTGACTATGGCTTTTCAAATAGCAGCTATGGGAGTTTGATCATAAAAAACAGTGCTTCGCTCAATAGTCTTAAAACAAATAGTCTAAATGCAAAAACGGTGGTTCAGTCCAATAATTCATGGAATTCAGGTTTTGCATGTGTAGCGGCCGATTTCGTTAGTCTTGACTATTTGCAAATGCTTAATGATAGAGCCGTTGATGGCGCTTTGCCCGAAATATCTTTTCTTCATCAATTGTCCACCAGCGGCATGATTGATAGAGGAACGGATGTTGGACTGTCTTTCTCGGGAGTTGCTCCCGACCTTGGTGCTTTTGAATATAAACTATATGCTGCTACTCCCGCATCTCAATACAATAATGTTGTGGTTTATTTTTCTTCTTCTCAGAAAGAACTTATCGTCAAAGGTGAAACTTTAGGATTCGATGTGTTTGATCTGTATGGACGAAAAGTGTTCTCTAATACATCTGTCAGCAATGAATTTGCTCTTTCGGTCTCAGGTTGGGCTCATGGTGTTTATCTTGTCCTTGCCAAACCAAATCGGGCGATCACTTCCTCTCATAAGGTCATCATTCTTTGATATTATCTTTTCTTGTATTTTATTTTTCAATCGTAGAGCAATGTCCAAACTCAGGGTGTTGCTCTTTTTTTGTTTTACCAAGTCTTCTTTCTTTTATTGGTAAATTCTTATTTTCACTTTCTCTTAAGTGTTTTCGTCAAATTCAATTATCATCAATAACTATCAAACAGTCTGAATTCGTATAAAACGATTGAATTTTCGGATCTGAAAATCGGTATAAGATTTATTTTTTAAAAAAAGTTCAATCTTGAATGCACTTTTTGTCAGATGTTTAGCAAAAAATATGTTTTATAGCAGAAAAAAGGTTGAAAAACCTTTGGTACATTCAACAAAAGAGACTACTTTTGCAGCCGCTTTAAGAGAGAAGCCATTTAAAAGTTCCGAACAAACCGATAGATTATTTTCAATAAAAGTTTGGTAGTTTGGAAAAAAGGATTACCTTTGCAGCCGCTTAGAGAGATAAGCAATGAAGAACAAATAATGACAATAAGTAATTAATTAAAAAGCGATTACCGATATAAAAGTCATTTAGTATTTTTTTGAAAACTATATTAAACTCGTTGAAATTATTTTTTTTCAAAAGTTTGGTAGAATCGAAAAAAGCAGTATCTTTGCAACCCGTTTCGCCTTAAAAAATGCGAAGCAAAGACAAGAATTAATACAATGAGCAGTTGATTCGAAAAAAAAGCAGATTATCAAATAGGGAGCTATAGGATAATAACACAAGAAGTCTTGAAAACCAAAAGCACTGTGAAGTGCACTTTCCAATTTCCCCTTTAGGGGTAAGGAGTTTTTAAGCAACGATCTTTGAGAATACATGAACAACAAATAATGTAGTATAAGGAAGGGAAATTTTTTGCAAGTGACGCATTTTCAAATTTATTTGAGAACAGCAGAACAAAGAGAAGTTTAGATATGAGAATATCAAATTTTTTTATACCACGTCAATTTTCTACAATAAATCAAAAGAGATAGCATCCGAGCAAATATAAAAAAAAAGATACAACGAAGAGTTTGATCCTGGCTCAGGATGAACGCTAGCGACAGGCCTAACACATGCAAGTCGAGGGGCAGCACAATGGTAGCAATACTATGGTGGCGACCGGCGCACGGGTGAGTAACACGTATGCAACCTACCTGTAAGCGGGGAATAACCCGGAGAAATTCGGACTAATACCGCATAATACCTCGAATCCGCATGGATTTGAGTTTAAACATTTATGGCTAACAGATGGGCATGCGTATGATTAGATAGTTGGTAGGGTAACGGCCTACCAAGTCCACGATCATTAGGGGTTCTGAGAGGAAGGTCCCCCACATTGGAACTGAGACACGGTCCAAACTCCTACGGGAGGCAGCAGTGAGGAATATTGGTCAATGGGCGAGAGCCTGAACCAGCCAAGTCGCGTGAAGGAAGAAGGTTCTATGGATTGTAAACTTCTTTTGTAAGGGAATAAAAAGAGCTACGTGTAGCTTATTGTATGTACTTTACGAATAAGGATCGGCTAACTCCGTGCCAGCAGCCGCGGTAATACGGAGGATCCAAGCGTTATCCGGATTTATTGGGTTTAAAGGGTGCGTAGGCGGACCCGTTAGTCAGTGGTGAAAGTTTGCAGCTCAACTGTAAAATTGCCATTGAAACTGCGGGTCTTGAGTGTAAATAAGGTAGGCGGAATGTGTTGTGTAGCGGTGAAATGCTTAGATATAACACAGAACACCAATTGCGAAGGCAGCTTACTGGGATACAACTGACGCTGAGGCACGAAAGCGTGGGGATCAAACAGGATTAGATACCCTGGTAGTCCACGCAGTAAACGATGAATACTAGCTGTATGCGATATACTGTATGTGGCAAAGCGAAAGCGTTAAGTATTCCACCTGGGGAGTACGTTCGCAAGAATGAAACTCAAAGGAATTGACGGGGGCCCGCACAAGCGGAGGAACATGTGGTTTAATTCGATGATACGCGAGGAACCTTACCCGGGCTTGAAATGCAGACGACCGATCGGGAAACCGATTTTCCAGCAATGGCGTCTGTGTAGGTGCTGCATGGTTGTCGTCAGCTCGTGCCGTGAGGTGTCGGCTTAAGTGCCATAACGAGCGCAACCCCTATCATTAGTTACTAACAGGTTAAGCTGAGGACTCTAGTGAGACTGCCACCGTAAGGTGTGAGGAAGGTGGGGATGACGTCAAATCAGCACGGCCCTTACGTCCGGGGCGACACACGTGTTACAATGGGGGGTACAGAGGGTCGCTACCTAGTGATAGGATGCTAATCTCATAAAGCCTCTCTCAGTTCGGATCGAAGTCTGCAACTCGACTTCGTGAAGCTGGATTCGCTAGTAATCGCGCATCAGCCATGGCGCGGTGAATACGTTCCCGGGCCTTGTACACACCGCCCGTCAAGCCATGGAAGCCGAGGGGACCTGAAGTACGTAACCGTTAAGGAGCGTCCTAGGGTAAAATTGGTAACTGGGGCTAAGTCGTAACAAGGTAGCCGTACCGGAAGGTGCGGCTGGAACACCTCCTTTCTGGAGTGATGTTATCTTGTTCAATTGACAATTAATAATAAAGAATTAATAATTTGGAGTTATAAATTGAAATTGAAAGATTTAGTAGAAGAAGTGGTATATACAAGGAATTAACATTCCGAGTACTACATTATGTTGTTTATGATATAAAATAACCCCTAGCCCCTAAAGGGGAAGAAGAATAGGGGAACAGTAACCTCAGAACAGAGGATGCCAGTCCTATAGCTCAGTTGGTTAGAGCGCTACACTGATAATGTAGAGGTCGGCAGTTCAACTCTGCCTGGGACTACAAAAAAAATGCTCCGCATTTTTTAATATGTCAATAAATAAAATATGCCAATGTGCCAATAAGCGGTATCAATTAGCATATTGGCAAATTAGAAAATTGACACATTTAACACCGGGGGATTAGCTCAGTTGGCTTAGAGCACCTGCCTTGCACGCAGGGGGTCAAGGGTTCGAGCCCCTTATTCTCCACAAGAAATCGACCAGCGGGTTGTTTTTTTTTGAAGAATAGAAAAAAAAGAATACAAATTGAAAGAAGTTTGATAGTCCTGAACAGCTATAAAACAACATATTATTGAAGATTTATTCAGAAATATAATTTTCATTGTGAAATGAAATTGTAGATTGTAAATGAATAAATTGTAAATAAAGACGATCTTTGATATATTGAAAGAAAGAGAGAAAAAGTAGTAAAGCAGTACTTTTTAAATTAATAATTAGGAATGCATAATTCATAATTAAAGAAGATAAAAAGTATTGAGTATTTGAAATAAGATATGGCAACATATCGGACTCAAGTACGAGCAAACAAAAGAATAAAAAAAGCAAATAAGAGCGAACGGTGGATGCCTAGGCTCTGGGAGGCGATGAAGGACGTGATAAGCTGCGATAAGCTCGGGGGTGGTGCAAATAACCTATGATCCCGAGATTTCCGAATGGGGCAACCCAACATAGTGAAGCTATGTTATTCCACGAATGTGGAAGGCAAACGAGGGGAACTGAAACATCTAAGTACCCTTAGGAGAAGAAAACAAAAGTGATTCCGCAAGTAGTGGCGAGCGAACGCGGAGTAGCCCAAACCAATGATGTAGCAATGCATTATTGGGGTTATAGGACTGCGATATTTGAATTAAAAAAGAACTGGAACATTTTGGAAAAAGTGATCAAAGAGGGTGATAATCCCGTACAGGTAAGAGTTTAATTTGATAGCAGTATCCTGAGTAGTGCGGGACACGAGAAATCCTGTATGAATTCGGCGGGACCATCCGCTAAGGCTAAATACTCCCCAGAGACCGATAGTGAACCAGTACCGTGAGGGAAAGGTGAAAAGTACTTCGAATAGAAGAGTGAAATAGACCCTGAACCCGTTCGCTTACAAGCGGTCGGAGCCACTTCGTGTGGTGACGGCGTGCCTTTTGCATAATGAACCTACGAGTTACTTTCACTGGCAAGGTTAAGGATTTCAGGTCCGCAGCCGAAGCGAAAGCGAGTCTTAACAGGGCGCCATAGTCAGTGGGAGTAGACGCGAAACCAAGTGATCTACCCTTGAGCAAGTTGAAGGTTGGGTAACACCAACTGGAGGACTGAACCGGTATACGTTGAAAAGTGTTCGGATGACTTGAGGGTAGGGGTGAAAGGCTAATCAAACTTGGAGATAGCTCGTACTCCCCGAAATGCATTTAGGTGCAGCGTTGCAATAGTTTATATGAGGTAGAGCGACTGATTGGATGCGAGGGCTTCACCGCCTATCAAGTCCTGATAAACTCCGAATGCATATAAATGTTTTGCAGCAGTGAGGGCGCGGGTGCTAAGGTCCGCGTCCGAGAGGAAAAGAATCCAGACCATCAGCTAAGGTCCCCAAATATATACTAAGTTGAATTAACGAAGTCGAACTGCAGCGACAGCTAGGATGTTGGCTTGGAAGCAGCCATTCATTTAAAGAGTGCGTAACAGCTCACTAGTCGAGCGGTTTGGCGTGGATAATAATCGGGCATAAGTATATTACCGAAGCTATGGAATCATACAATGTATGATTGGTAGGGGAGCATTCTATTCAGCGTTGAAGGCGTAAGGACAACTTACTCTGGAGCGGATAGAAAAGCAAATGTAGGTATAAGTAACGATAAGGGGGGCGAGAAACCCCCCCGCCGGAAGACTAAGGATTCCTGATCAACGCTAATCGGATCAGGGTTAGTCGGGGCCTAAGGTATAGCCGACAGGCGAAGCCGATGGAAGAACTGGTTAATATTCCAGTACTACTTATAAGAGTGAAGTGGGGACGCAGAAGTGAAAGTCCTGCCGCCTGACGGAATAGGCGGTTAAAGGGTGTAGATATTGAGGGGAGTAGGCAAATCCGCTTCCTGAGTCGAACCTGATAGTACCGAGCGTACTTGTACAATCGGATATGGATGTAATCAGACTGCCAAGAAAATCCGCTAAACGTTAATCTTATAAGTACCCGTACCACAAACGGACACACGTGGTCAAGTATAGCGTACTAAGGCGCTCGAGTGATTCACAGCTAAGGAACTAGGCAAAATAGCCCCGTAACTTCGGGAGAAGGGGCGCTTCCTCATGTTGAATGAGAAGCCGCAGAGAAATGGCCCAGGCGACTGTTTAACAAAAACATAGGGCTATGCAAAATCGAAAGATGACGTATATGGCCTGACACCTGCCCGGTGCTGGAAGGTTAAGAGGAGATGTTAGGGTTAAACCGACGCATTGAATTGAAGCCCCAGTAAACGGCGGCCGTAACTATAACGGTCCTAAGGTAGCGAAATTCCTTGTCGGGTAAGTTCCGACCTGCACGAATGGTGTAACGATCTGGGCACTGTCTCAGCTGTGAGCTCGGTGAAATTGTAGTATCGGTGAAGATGCCGATTACCCGCAACGGGACGGAAAGACCCCGTGAACCTTTACTGCAACTTTACATTGAATTTGGGTAATTGATGTGTAGGATAGGCCGGAGATTGTGAAGCAGGTACGCTAGTATTTGTGGAATCACCCTTGAAATACGGCCCTTTAATTATTTGAGTTCTAATTCCCGAAAAGGGAAGACACTGTATGGTGGGTAGTTTGACTGGGGTGGTCGCCTCCAAAAGAGTAACGGAGGCTTCCAAAGGTGCGCTCAGCATGATTGGTAACCATGCGTAGAGTATAATGGTATAAGCGCGCTTGACTGAGAGACCGACAAGTCGATCAGGTAGGAAACTAGGGCATAGTGATCCGGTGGTTCCGTATGGAAGGGCCATCGCTCAAAGGATAAAAGGTACTCCGGGGATAACAGGCTGATCATTCCCAAGAGCTCATATCGACGGAATGGTTTGGCACCTCGATGTCGGCTCGTCACATCCTGGGGCTGGAGAAGGTCCCAAGGGTTGGGCTGTTCGCCCATTAAAGTGGCACGCGAGCTGGGTTCAGAACGTCGTGAGACAGTTCGGTCCCTATCTGTTGTGGGCGCAGGAAATTTGAGAAGGTCTGACACTAGTACGAGAGGACCGTGTTGGACGAACCTCTGGTCGATGGGTTGTTCCGCCAGGAGCACTGCCCAGTAGCCACGTTCGGTTAGGATAAGTGCTGAAAGCATCTAAGCACGAAGCCATCTTCAAGATTAGATTTCCATTGAGGGTCGTCGAAGACTACGACGTTGATAGGTCATAGGTGTACAATAGAAATATAGAGCCGAGTGATACTAATTGCCCGATAGCTTTTTTGAAATCCCTAACCTCTAAAGAGGAATAAAGGAAAACCAACCGCTCTTTATAACATTTTCTCTCTTTTTTCTTTCAATTGTCTTATAAAAACCTATAACGGTTCTTGATTTCCTCCTTTAGGGGGTTAGGGGGCCGACGATACTTAGGTGGTTATAGCGACAGGGTTCCACCTCTTCCCATTCCGAACAGAGAAGTTAAGCCTGTCCACGTCGATGGTACTGCCGAAAGGTGGGAGAGTAGATAGCCGCCGTTTTGAAGCCCTCAGATATTTATGTATCTGAGGGCTTTTTTTATTGTGCTTAGCTGAGAGCTAATTGGAGAACTGTTGAATCGTTGAATTGACAAATAACTGTTAGTTGTCTGATGAAGAAAGACACTAAAATGTTTCTTGGTTTAAAGCTTCATTTCCTGAAAAAAGAAACGTTCAATATATTCTATGTTTTGAAGTTTGGTGTTATCCCGGAACTTTCCTTCATGAAAATTTTATTTGCTTTGTGTGAAAGCTCTTAACCTGATATCGAGCGAAGGAATTTGGTCGAATCGAACAAAGGAAACACAGGCTCGCAGCCCATTTGTATTTTCACTTCCGGTTATATTTAGTGATATAGCACTGATGCCGTAATAAAGAAATTCTTTCATAAGTTGAGCGCTTGTCATTCCGGGATAAGCAATTGTGAAATAAAAGCCATCAGCCAAATCTCCATCGTTGTCGCAGTAGACAATATAAAATCCATGTTTTGAGAAAATCTCTTTCATTTGCCTGGCCTTTTCTCTATAGGGTTGAAGGTCGGCTACGAAATCAATAGAACCATCGTTGGCAGCTTTAAGCATTGCAGCCAGTGCATATTGAGCTGTGTGCGCTGTTCCGGCAGTTGTGGCGTAAAGAACACCATAAGTAGTGAAATGACCGAGTACGTCGCTTGTAAAATAGTTTTTCAGGTTTGGATATTTACGGGTTCGAAGTTTTTCAGATGTGATCATCATTCCGATGCGCTGTCCGGCATAGCTAAATATCTTTGATGCCGAAAGCAGCAAAATGTAATTTTCGGTATAGCGGGCTACAGTGGGTTGATAGGGTTCAACGCCGGGTTTGCCATAGTCCTTTCTGAAATCCATTCCAAAATAAGCAAGATCTTCGACGACAATTACATCGTATTTTGTTGCCATTTCACCAATTATTTGCAGCTCTTCCTCACTCAAACTAATCCACGATGGATTGTTGGGCGAAGAATAAGTGATTGTGCACACATTGTTTTCTGCAAGATAGGACTCCAGTTTCGCCCGGAGTTTCTCTCCTCTGAAATTCAAAATATCAAAGGATTTAAACGGCAATCCAAGCAAATGGAGCTGAGATTTATTTACAGGAAATCCTGGGTCGATAAATAGTGTATATGGTTTTTGTGGATCTGTTCGGCCTGCGGCAAGCAAAGCGGCAAAGCTGCCCTGCATACCTCCGGATGTGGGAACACAATTCAAAGGTGATACATCTAAATTGATAAAGAGTTTTGCGAAGCGTGCAATTTCATTTTTGACAGACTGAACTCCTTCAATATTTGGGTAAGAGTTGGCCAGTCCGAGATCCAGTGCCGCTTTTTCGGCTGCTACACCAATGGCTGATGCAGGCAAACCAGGCACTCCCATTTCCATGTGAATAAATTCCTCGCCACTCACTTCTTCTATTTTTGCTACCAATTTGCCTACTTCTCTTATCGATAAGTGGGTAATATCCGATTCGCCAAATTGTTCAAAAACTGAATCGACGAGTTCTTTTTTTATAATCATTTTGTAATCGTATTTTTGGAATGTTGATCTGCTTTTCTGATCCAATAAATTGAATCTCGATTTTATTTAGGCCTTCTGTCAATCACTCTGACCGCTTTACCTTCGCTACGCGCTATTGTTTTTGGCTCTACGAGCGTTACCTTTACGCTCAGTCCAATGGCGCTGTTCAGGGCTTGCTGTATCTTTCTCGAGAGCATTTGAAGATCGCGAATTGTTTCTGCCATTTTCGATTCATCCATTTCCACCTGAAGTTCCAATGTGTCCAGGTTATTTTCGCGGTCGACATACAGCATGTAGTGCGCACTTGTTTCGCAAAGTTCAAGCAATACGTGTTCAATTTGAGATGGGAAAAGATTTACGCCACGAATAATAAGCATATCGTCGCTACGCCCCGTGATCTTTTTCATTCTTACGGAAGTTCGTCCGCATTTACATACTTCGCGGTTTAAAGTCGATAAATCACGTGTATTATATCTCAACAATGGAATTCCTTCTTTTGTCAATGTTGTAAATACTAACTCACCTTCAGTTCCTTCGGGCAAAGGAAGTTTTGTTGCCGGATCTACGATTTCGGGAAAGAAATGATCTTCATGTACATGAAGTCCGGCGTGATATTCACAGTCGTTGGCGACTCCGGGTCCCATTATTTCGCTCAAACCATAAATATCGTAAGCTTTTATGCCCCATTTTTTTTCTAATTCGAGTCGCATGTTTTCGGTCCATGGTTCGGCACCAAAAATTCCTGTTTTTAATTTCATGTCGGCCAGCGAATAGCCATATTCGGCCAAAGCATCACCTAAATGTAAAGCGTATGAAGGCGTGCAAGCCAAAACAGTAGAACCAAAGTCCGACATGAGTTGCAATTGGCGTCTGGTATTTCCTCCCGAAATGGGAACGACAGTGCAGCCTACATTTTCGGCGCCGTAATGTACTCCCAGTCCACCAGTGAATAATCCGTAGCCATATGAAACCTGCATTACATCCTCGGAACTTATTCCTGCCATTGTGAGGCAACGTGAAAGAACCTCGCGCCAATTATCAATGTCTTTTGCTGTGTAACCAACGGTTGTGGGCTTTCCTGTAGTGCCACTCGAGGCGTGTACGCGGACAATTTCTTTCATTGGGACAGCAAATAATCCGAAAGGATAATTGTCGCGTAAATCAGTTTTATAGGTGAAGGGGAGCTTTGTGATGTCGTCGATTGACAGAATGTGTGACGGATTTATCCCCATCTCATCCATTTTCTGTCTGTAGAAGGGCACATTATTATAAACTCTTTTTACCAATTCAATGAGTCGCTCACTTTGTAAAGCGCGTAATTCTTCCCTGCTGATGCATTCAATTTTTTCGTTCCAGATCATTTTGTGATTTTCAAATCAGATTCGTGTATAGATTTTAATTGGTTCGCAGTTATCACTTCGAAAGCTTTTTCACGGTCGTTGGTGCGGACTACCAACACAGATTTGCTTCCAAAACTAAAGGCGTAAACGTATTCGATGGAAAGACCGGCGGCAGAAAATAAATCAATAATTTTTGACATTGAGCCGGGCGCTGCACTCATTTCGAGGGAGATTACTTCATGTATTCTGACGGAGAAATTTTCGGAGCGTAGAATCTCTACAGCTTTTTCGGGGTCGGAAACCAACATGCGCAGCAAACCATAATCGCTGCTGTCGGCCACCGTAAGCGCATTGATGTTGATGTTGTTTTGAGCCAGAACAGCCAGAATTTTGTTTAAATGCCCGGCTTTGTTTTCGAGAAAAACTGAAATTTGACGTATTGTCATAATATTAGATGTTTAAAAGTAACCCGAATGGATCAAAATGTGATTTTTATATGTTTTTTAGCCTGTTTGCTTAAAAACTTACAGGTATATTGGATTTGTTTGCAAATTTAATCAAATTGAATTGAAAAAACTATGATTTGTGAATGAATTTAAATGTGAAATTTTAGAATTTGAATAAAAACAAAGCGAGCTGCCTTTTGGGGCAGCTCGCTTTACTTGTTGTTGGACGGTATAGAATTAGAGTTCTTTTACCAATTCTTTCATTATCAATGTCATCAGTGGTTGTACTTTGTTGCCGATTTCCTGAACTTCTTCGTGGGTAACTTCCACAATTTTGCCCGGTACGCCCAAGTCGGTAATGATCGACATTCCAAATACTTTCATTCCTGCATGATTGGCTACAATCACTTCCGGAACAGTACTCATCCCAACGGCATCTCCACCAATGGTGCGAAAATATTTATATTCGGCAGGTGTTTCGAAAGTGGGTCCTGTAGTTCCTACGTATACGCCTTCCACAACTTTTATATTGTTTTCAGCCGCAATTTTTTTTGCTTTAGCGATTAATTCCTTCGAATAGGCATTGCTCATATCGGGGAAACGCGGGCCAAGTTCCGCAAAATTTTTACCACGCAACGGATGCTCGGGGAATAGGTTGAGATGATCTGTAATGATCATTAAATCGCCTATTTCGAAATCGGGATGAACTCCTCCCGAAGCATTCGAAACGAGGAGGTTCTCAATTCCAATCGCCTTCATTACACGTACCGGGAAGGTGACGGCCTTCATGTCGTAGCCTTCGTAATAGTGGAAACGTCCTTGCATAGCCACCACTTCGACGCCTCCCAATAGCCCTACAATGAGTTTGCCACTGTGCCCTTCTACTGTCGATACGGGGAAGTTTGGAATTGTTTCGTAGGGAATTTCTGTAGTGTCGGTAATCTGCGTTACCAGGTTTCCTAAGCCGGTACCAAGTATGATGCCTGTTTTAGGATTTGTTTTTATTTTCGACTTTAAAAAGTCTGCTGTTTCTTGAATCTTCTGTAACATAGTTGTAAATTTTAGTTTTAAAATTACTTTCCTGATTGTTTAATATATTAACTTTAATAGGTAATTTGTAGAGTAAATGCTGGAACGAACTCCATTCATTGGCCTGAGAAGCAATACGAGCCGCATCTTTCTCGGTAACAATAATTATTTTCTCCCTTGCGTTCAGCAGGTCAAATCTTTCGTTTATCAATTTCATATCCTTACGCTGAAAGGAATAATGATCCGGAAAAATCAAAGCATCGAAAGTGCTTGTGTATTTATTCAGATGGGTGCACAATGCCTGAGGATGAGCAATACCTGCTACGAGTAAAATAGCAGTATCTGAATTTCTTATGAGTTCCAAATTTCTCTCACCTGCAATTTTATCGGGGAAAACAGGCTCTATTTCGGAATAACGATAATTTGAAAAATATAAGGACTGATAGGGCAGCAGTTTTAGTTCGGTTTCAATCAAACGCATATCGATGGATGGCATTTGATCCGGACATTTGGTAACAATGATTATATCAGCTCTTCTGCTGCCTTTTCTGCTTTCCCTCAGGTTGCCTGTTGGCAGGTAAGTGTCGCGCGTGTAGAGGTTTGAGTAATCGGTCAGAAGAATGGATAAGCCTGCTTTTATTTGTCTGTGTTGAAAGGCATCATCCAATAGAATGAGTTCCAAATCAGGAAATAATTCCCTGAGTTTAGTCACTCCGTGCACCCGCTTTTCGTCAACGGCCACATGAATGTGTTTGTTCTTTGTATAGATTTGATAAGGTTCGTCACCAAGTTCTTTGCTGTCCGAATTTTCGTTGGCCAACACAAAGCCTTTTGTTTTTCGTTTGTATCCTCTGCTTAGGGTTGCAATTCGGATATTACTGCTCAAGAGGTTTATAATGTATTCTACATGAGGCGTTTTCCCGGTGCCACCCACTGCAAGGTTTCCCACCGAAATAACAGGGAAATCGAACGAAGTGGATTTGGATATTCCGCTGTCGTAAAGCCAATTTCGTACGCCGGTTATTAAGCCATATATCAATGAAATTGGCTTAAATAGAATATTTTTTCGTGAATAATTCAAATTCGTAACGACACTTTGGAAAAAGAGTGTTAGCAAAGATACGCTTTTTGTGAAATGTAGCAAATAGATGAAACTGTTTTTGTGTTGTCAGGGAACGGGGTCGTAGCCACTGCCTCCCCATGGATGGCAACTCGAAATGCGTTTTACGGCCAGCCATCCTCCTTTAATAATTCCGTGTTTCAATACCGCTTCCACAGTGTATTGTGAACATGTGGGGGTGTATCTGCACCTGGAATGCAGGAGTGGCGATATGCTGTAACGATAAAAGTATACAGGAATCAGAGCTGTGTGTCGAAGAATTTTTTTCAAATCCATAAGTGCAGGAGCGGTTGAGTATGGGTTGTTAATCAAATCAGATTTTATCGGCAATGCGCTGAAGGGCAAGTTGCATTTTCGACTGAATGGCTTCAAAATCCATTTCATCGTCGGATACATAATTAAACGCAATCTGAACAGCAAAGTTTTTTTCGATACATTTTTCCATAAGAGTGGATTTGTTCAGTCGATATGCTTCTCGCATCAAGCGCTTCAATCTGTTGCGTTTGACGGCTCTCTTAAATCGTTTTTTCGGTACACTTACAAGTACTTTTACGGGAACATCGGTGGAGTTTTGGTCGACAGTATAAACCACGCGCAACGGGTAAACAATAAATGCTTTGCCATTGCTGAAAAGTTTATTGATGCGGATTTCGCCACATAAATGTTCTTTTTTTGGAAAAGTAGTTGTGTGTGTCATGTAAACTTTTCGGTGATAAAAATAGAATTTTACAGAATTGTTATTGAAAAAAAACAATCCCAAAAGTAAAGAAAAACTCTGATACTTTCGGGATTGTTATGTATTTAATACATTGGAAGTTATTTTTTATTTTTCTTCATGTGCTCTTTCATATAGTTATCTAGCGCCATTGTCATTGAAGGCACACCGGGAAGCGGCGCTTCTAAGTCCAGTCGCAGGCCTGCATCTTTAACTGCCTGAGCTGTAGTAAGGCCGAAGCATCCAATCTGTATATCGCCCTGAACAAAGTCAGGGAAGTTTTTGAGTAGCGAATTTATACCCATTGGGCTAAAGAACAAAATCATGTCATAGTTAAATTCATCGTCCGGTCCAAAGTTATTACTTACTGTCCGATACATTACTGCTTTTGAAAAAGTGATTTTTGATTTTTCAAGCACTGAAGTTGTTTCTTCATTCTGCACATCCGAAGTGATAAAAAGGTACTTTTCTTCGGCATGTTTGTTCATGATGGTCACCAGCTCATGCATTTTTCCGGTAGTACCGTAAAAAACTTTCCGTTTCCGGTAGTGGATATAATGCTGTAAATAAACGGCTACCGATTCTGAAACACAAAAGTATTTCATTGTTTCGGGAACGGTTATACGCAGCTCTTCGCACAAACGGAAAAAATGATCAATTCCATGACGGGCATTGAAAATGATCGCAGTAAAGTCCAAAATTGAAATGCGTTGAGTGCGAAACTCTTTGGCATTTACTGCTTCAACCTTTATAAAAGGGCGGAAGTCAATCTTTACATTGTACTTATCACTTATGTCGAAATAAGGTGATTTCTCAGTGGTTGGTTGAGGTTGTGAAACCAGTATCTTCTTAATTTTCAAAGCAAATGACTTTAATAATTAAACACTCTATATTAATAATCGATATACCTGAAACAATAATATTAAAGGCAAAATTTCGAGGGTGCAAAGATACAACATTAAATAAAAAGATACGATACTTTTGTGGAAAAATATTTGAAATAGTTTAATTATGATTAATATAGCGGCAATTACACATAGAGCTAATGCCACATAATGGGTATAGGTTGTAAGTGTAGGTAGAACATAAATTTGGATAACCAATATCAGATACAAGGCTATTCCCAAAAACGAGAGGACTTTAAAGTAACTTTCTCGTGCTTGCTTAAGCGATACTATGTCCAAAAAAACATAGCCCAAGAGCATTGTAACGATGCTTTTGATGCTAAGAAATATTATTGTAACTGCAAGGAATTTTATAAAAATCAGCAACTGGAATCCATTTTCGCTCCCAAATAGTAACGAAAAAGCATACAGCGAGAATACTCCTGTGAAAAACAGTGTCAGCAATACCCGTGTCTGAAATTGAAGATTTGTGTTTTTATTTGAATATACCGACCGTTCTTTGGTATGAAAAAACGTGCGTACCGACTCGCGCATCCATTCCGACGATTTGACTACAGCTAAAACAACGAGTATAAACAAAACCAACAGCGAGACAAATACCCAATCTTCCGACCCGGGAAGAGAAGGATGAGGTACGCCTTCGAAGCCTGTAACGACCTTAATTGTATCGGTAAAGGCTACAGTGTCAGCATTCAGTTGTATGGATTCATTTTTCATCAATGAATCAGCAACTGCTGTCGTGCTGTCTGTAGTTAAATGTATCGAGTCGGTTAGTGGCATAAATCAGGTTAAATGGCTGCAAATTTTCGTATGTTTTTATTCCAAACCGGAGCTGATTTGATGGCCGAAATTACTTCTTCGGCAGTTGTTACTACCTGCCATATGTCGCGATGAAGGTCGCGCATAAAGTTTTCGTCTATTGCCCGGTGGAGCATTTCGATGAGTGGATCGTAATATCCGTCGACATTTACTATGATGATAGGCTTTGTAAAAATGCCCAGTTGTTTCCATGTAATTACTTCAAGCAATTCCTCTAGCGTTCCACATCCACCCGGCAGTGCAACAGCCGCATCAGCCAGCATTGCCATTTTTTCTTTGCGTTCGTGCATAGTGGCTGTAGTTATCAATTCAGTCAGGCCGATATGGTTCCATTTTTCAGCGCACATAAATTCGGGAATTACTCCGGTCACTTTTCCTCCAGCCCTCAGTGTGCTGTCGGCTACTTGTCCCATCAGTCCCATGGAGCCTCCTCCATAGATTAGTTGGATATTTTCGTTGGCAAGTATTTTGCCCAAACGGTCGGCTACCTCAAAAAAAATAGGTTTTACCTGTGTACTTGAGGCACAATAAACACATATATTTTGCATTGATACTAATTTCAATTCCATGAATCCGGCTTCGTAAAAAACGAAAACCGGTCGTAACTGGTGTTTTTGATTTGTTTATCTGAATAATTAGTTGCAAAAATACAGTTTTCTTTCCGTATTTTTGACCTCTAAATTTCAAAATCAAAAAGAAATGATTCTAGTAACAGGCGCAACCGGATTAGTGGGTGGACATTTATTATGGCATTTATTGCAGGAGAATGAAAAAGTAGTAGCGATTAAGCGTACTACAAGTGACTTGAAGTCATTGAGATCGATTTTTAATTTTTATAGCACCGATCCCGATATCTTTCTTCGGAGAATAGAATGGAGAACGGCCGATGTTTTAGATCCAAAATCACTCGATGAGGCTTTTGATGCTATCACAATAGTATGTCATTGTGCTGCTGTTGTTTCCGTAGGCAATGGAAGTGATACAATAATCAGCACCAATGTAAACGGTACACGAAACGTTGTAAATGCGGCTTTGAAAAAAAACGTCAAAAAGCTTTGTTTTGTGAGTTCAATAGCGGCTTGCGGACATGCCGACGATGGAGGTATGCTTACCGAAAACCTTCGTTGGGTTGATAATGAAAACCGATCAGCTTATTCACGCAGTAAGTTTTATTCCGAAGCCGAAGTGTGGAAAGGAATAGAAAATGGATTAAATGCTGTGATTGTAAATCCGGGAGTCATTCTGGGTGTGTCAGGCACCAGTACCGGAAGTTCACAGATTTTTTCAGTCGTTCGTAAAGGACTTCCCTTTTATACGGCCGGTGGAAGTGGTTATGTCGATGTAAGGGATGTTGTAAGAGCGATGATTGAATTGACAAAAAGCGATATTTCAAGCGAAAGATTTATTTTGGTGAGCGAAAATTGCTCTAACAAAGATATTTTATCATGGATGGCTGATGGATTTGGCAAACGACGGCCATTCATTCCTATTGGGAAAAATGTTATCTGGATGGCTGGTGCAGTAGTTGAAATTGCCGGAAAATTGTTCGGATTTAAGCCTTTTATCGACAGAGGTATAGCCAAGTCTGCAACGAATAGAGCGTATTATTCGTCGGACAAAATCAGTGATGCTATTGGGTTGAAATTCACTCCGATTTCGCAATGTATTGCTGATGTTTGTGTGTATCAGAACAAAACAAAGGATTGAAAAATCTACAAAACTTCGTACATCCTTGATTGTTTTCTAGGTTTTATTCAAACTCAACAATAGTGATGCCTGAGCCACCCAACTGAACATGTTCATCGCGGAAAGAACGTACGCCTTGAATCGTAGGCAGATACTGCCGGATCATTTGACGCAACGCACCGGTGCCTGTGCCGTGTAAAATACGAACTTCAGATACACCTACCATAATGGCATCGTCGATATAATACATAACAGCTTGTAAGGCTTCGTCGCCCCGCATACCCCGCACATCAATATCGGAGCTGAAAGTGAGTTTTCGTTGCCGAACGTCATCGGACGATGTGGTTCCCAGATTTTCGTACTTTCGGGCTTCTTTTTTTAATTGTGTATTACTGATAGGTTCTAATTTTGCCAGTTTTACAGTAGATTTCATCTGCCCAAAAGCAACAATGGCCTGTTTGTCCTGAATTTCTATAATTTTACCCGTTGCTGTCTGGCCTTTCAACCGAACATTGGCTCCTACAACTAAACTCGCTGAATTATCCAAAGCGGAACTTTGATTATTTTCTTTACGAATCAACAGTTTTGATTTTGGCTTCTTCGGGTCGCTTTGTGTTTGATTTGAAGGATTTACTTTTTTCTTGAAATCGTCCAGTTCTTTCCTTATTTCTTTCGTTTTTTCTTTTTCGGCTTGTACTTCTTTTATTTGCCGAATGGTGGATTCGATTTTTGCATTGGCAGCCGACAATAAATTACTGGCTTCATCTTTTGCTTTCGATGTAATTTCTTTTCTTTGGCGATCGATGTTGCTGAGCTCGGTTTCGTATTTTTCAAGTGTTTCCTCAAGCTTCTTTTCTTTCTGACGAATTTGCTGGCGTTTGTTTTCCCAATATCGCTTGTCTCGTACAATGTCCTGTAAATGTTTGTCGTAGTCAAGGTGTTCTGCGCCTACTTTTGCAGCAGCTTCGGCAATTAAGTCTTCAGGTAGACCTATTTTTCGGGCTATTTCAATGGCAAAAGAACTTCCGGGGTTACCAATGCTCAGTTCAAAAAGTGGTTGTAAATGTTGCCGATCGTAAAGCATGGCTCCGTTTACAACTCCCGGAGTGTCCTCGGCATAATGTTTTAAATTCGTATAATGCGTTGTGATGACTCCGAAAGCCATGTTTTTGTTAAAACGCTCAAGCGATGCTTCGGCGATAGCGCCACCAATCAAAGGTTCGGTACCTGTGCCAAATTCATCAATCAGCAGCAGTGTGCTGGGATTGCTGTTTTTAATGAAAAACTTCATGTTCATTAAATGCGAACTATAGGTAGATAGATCGTTTTCGATGGATTGTTCGTCGCCGATATCAATAAACAGGCGTTCGAAAATTCCTGCTCTACTGCTGTCGTGAACCGGAATCAGCAGTCCGCATTGCATCATGTATTGAAGCAAAACAACCGTTTTTAAGCATACCGATTTTCCTCCGGCATTGGGTCCTGAAATGATCAGTATCCTTTGTTTTTCGTTCAGGGTAATGTCCAGTGGGACAATTTCTTTTCCTTGCTTTTTCAGCGAGAGGTATAAAATGGGGTGAACCGCTTTGGTCCATTCCAACTGGCAGCAATTGTCGATACGGGGTTTGATGGCTTTAATCTCGATGGCAAAAAGAGCTTTTGCACGCAGAAAATCAATTTCGCCAAGAAAATACTGTGAAGCCACAATGGAGTGAGTATGTGGACGAATAAAATTTGTAAATTCCACCAAAATACGTATTATTTCTCTACGTTCTTCGCCTTCAAGTTCGCGCAGGCGGTTGTTGGCCTCCACCACCTGAGTGGGTTCTATAAATACAGTTTTTCCGGTGGCCGATTCGTCGTGTACAATTCCATTCACTTTGCGTTTAAAAGCAGGCGAAACCGGAATTACCAACCTGCCTTCGCGCATGGTGGGGGCAACGTCTTTGTCCACATAACCATCGACTTGCGCCTGGCGAAGAATTGAATTCAGTGTTCGGGAAATAGAACCCTGTACCTGAAATATTTCTTTGCGAATGCGTGCCAGTTCGGGCGAAGCATTGTCTTTTATTTTTCCAAATTTATTCAGAACACTATCAATTCTGTTGATAATCAATGGAAATGTTTCAACTCTCTGAATCAGCTCATGCAGGTAAGGGTAAATTTCGGATTCCCGTTTTGTGAGGAATGAAATTAAGAGTTGTACGGCTTCCAGGGCGCGGCGAAGATCGAATACCTCGACTTCGTCCAGATATAAACCTTCAATTCTGATGCGCGACAACGCAGGGCGCACATCGTAGAAATTGCCAATGGGTAATTCATCGGCCTCTGTTGTGAGTATGCGCAGCATTTCGTCGGTCTGACTGAGCAGCTTTATTACAATGGCATGTTCGGTAGAAAAAGTTATTTCGTCGACTTTTTCTTCGCCCAAAGTGCTCACACATTTAGCCTTAAGCAACTGGCGAATGGAGGTGAAAGCTATTTTTTGTTCTATATCTGAAGGGTAGAGCATTTAACTGTATTCTTGAATTTTGCGCAGCAAAGGTAATACTTCCGTGTTCATTTTCGAAAAGGCAAACCATTTTTTGCCTAAATCTTTGAGCGATGCGCCAATGTGGTAGAGTTCGGTATTGTCGATAATTAAAAATCGATCGTGTGCTAATTTAAGCTCAAATACTTCAACAGCTTCATGTTGTGCATTGAATTTTTTAATGTCCAAAGCCAATTGTTTGCTGATTTGATGTGTGTAAATTTTAAGTTCAGTTCCGGCTTTTCTTTTTGAAAATAAAGTAAGTATGGTGTCATCTACATAATTGTCAATCAGTATGATTGATTTTTCTGCTTTGCGTATTTCTACAAAAGTTTGTATGATTTGAATACTGACTTTTATGGCTGTTTCGCTCTTCAAAACGGCTGAAAGCATAGCAACTCCCTGTTCGGTAAAAGCATAAGGCAGACTTGAAGAGTGTTTGAGTTTTTCGAACCGGTCGCAATTTGCGACCAGTTCAATTCGTTCATTCTCATTTAATTGAAAGCAAAAATCGATTGGGAATCGTTCAGAGTTCCTTTTGACTTGTTCGTTGATACGCTTGGTTTCTACTCCATAAAGTTCTGCAAGATCTCTATCAATCATTACCTGCATTCCTCGCAGATTAAAAATGCGATTCTCTATGATAATTTCCCCGGATGCAATGACATTACTTTCCATAGCAATATAGGATTTAATGGTGAAGCGTTTGTTTTTTTGCCTGTAATACATTACAAAAATACAAACTCTTTTTCAGACTAAATTGCAGATTTCAAGATTGTTTCATAAAAAAAGCCCTGAATTATTTTTTCAGGGCTCTTCAGGGGCTACATTGTGTATTTATACAAATGCCAAAATCAGTATTTGTGCCAAAATCACTCTCAGGAACATGGTCAAAGGATAAACGGTAGAATATGAAATAGCTGGGATGTCGTTACCGGCTGTAGCGTTTGAATAGGCCAGCGCAGGAGGGTCGGTCATGCTCCCCGAAAGCAGCCCCATGAGAGTAAAATAATTTAATTTCATAAACTTACGCCCTACAAACCCAACAATAAGTAAAGGTAAAGTAGTAATAATGAATCCACAAAAAACCCATAGCAATCCGTTGCCCGAAACCACAGTTTCTACAAATTTACCACCCGAGGCAATTCCTACACTTGCCAGGAAAAGCGTAATCCCTATTTCGCGTAACATAAGGTTGGCGCTTTGAGTGGTATAAGTGATGAGTTTCAGCTTCGAACCGAAGCGACCCAGTAAAATAGCTACTACAAGCGGGCCGCCTGCCAACCCTAATTTTACAGGCATTGGCATTCCGGGAATAAAAATAGGAATACTACCGAAAATTATTCCGAGAAATATCCCGACAAAGATTGTAATAATATGAGGTTCGTCGAGTCGTTTTAAAGTGTTCCCGAGCATGGCTTCCACACGTTTAATGGCTTCTGGCGTTCCGACAACCACAACGCGGTCGCCCACCTGAAGTACAAGTTCCGAACTGGCAAGTAAATCAAAACCGGCACGAATCACGCGGGTACAGTTCACATTCACCGATCTGAGTTTAAGCGATCCGAGCGTTTTTCCGTTGATCACGCCACGTGTAATTACAATACGACGTGAAATCATTTTGTTTTCAGACTCTTTCCAGTCGTACTCAATTTCTTCACCCATGATGTCAATGATAGCACCTGCATCGGTTTCGGAAGTTACTACCAGGATGAAATCACCATTTCTAAGTACTGTTTTTCCATTGGGGATAGAGTAATTTCCTTCGCTTAACAAGCGAGAAACAACAAACTGACGACCGATTAATTTTCTGATTTGGGATAAATTTTTACCGTTGATGGCTTTCGATTGTATTTCGATAGAAATAATTTTGGTTGTGTCGGTACCTGAACTGCTGTTTTCTTTTAAATTTTTTGTTTCATTTTCAAAATTTATTTTGAAAATGACTCTTATAAAAATTAATGAAAGTATAATTCCCATTACACCGAGTGGATAAGCTACGGCATAGCCAAGTGCAATTTGTGGAACTTCAGGTATTTGTCCGGCTTCGTGTAACTGACGCAGCGCCTCTTGTGCAGCGCCAAGTCCTGGCGTGTTGGTAACGGCTCCCGAAAGAATCCCTACAAACATAGGCATTGGAATACGTCCGCCGAATGCGTAGAATAAACCTATTGTAGTGGCTACGCCAAGCAACACCACCGATGCTGCCAACAAATTCAGCTTCATTCCTCCTTTTTTGAACGAAGAGAAAAATCCGGGACCAACCTGAAGGCCAATGGAAAAAATAAACAGAATGAGTCCGAACTCTCTGATAAAGTGCAATACTTCAGCGTTAACAGTAAATCCAAAATGACCTACAAGTATCCCAACGAACAGCACAAAAGTAACCCCCAGCGAGATACCGAAAATTTTAATTTTACCCAGCATAACGCCAATGGCAATTACAAATGAATAAAGCAAAATAATATGGGCTATGCCCTCATCGTTAAGTAGCGAAAAAAACCATTCCATAATTATATCATTGATTTGTTTGAATTTAACTCTTTATAGATGCGTTCAGAAATCAAGTACAAAAGTACGAACAGATTTTTGAATACTGACATCCTTTGTTCGATTTTTTAGATTTATCCCCTTCTTTCCTCCCGTATTTTCGTTTCACATAAAATTGAACTATTTTTGTGAGCTCAATAAGTATAAATTACTAAAGTGAAATTCGATATGGAAATATATAATACTGTAAACAAAAGAAAAGTTCTTTTTATTGATAGGGATGGAACAATAATTATTGAGCCACCTGTTACTTTTCAGGTCGATAGTGTGGAACAGATTGAATTTTTACCCGCTGTGATTCGCAATTTGTTTTTCATCAAAACGAAACTCGATTTCGAATGGGCATTGGTGACAAACCAGGATGGGTTAGGTACCGATGTGTATCCTCAGGAAAACTTCGATGTGGTACAGGCCAAATTTTTGCAAATACTGAAAGGCGAAGGAATTGAATTTGATAAAATATTTGTCGATACTTCATTTCCAGAAGATAACTTACCCACCCGTAAGCCCGGAACGGCTATGCTCACTTCGTATTTCACTGATACTTACGATTTGGCTGGTTCGTTTGTTGTTGGCGACAGAATTACAGATGTAGAACTTGCTAAAAACCTTGGCTGTAAAGCAATATTTTTGAGCAATGATGAAAACGTGTTGGCCGACAAAGGCTTGACTGAGTATTGTGCATTACAAACAACAAGTTGGGACAGGATTACTGAATTTTTGTTTGCCGGCGAAAGAAAAGCGACAGTGAAAAGAACGACTAAAGAAACTGACATCCTGATTGAGCTTAATTTGGATGGAAGCGGCAAATGTAATATAAGCACTGGGTTGAAGTTTTTCGATCATATGCTGGAGCAAATAGGGAAGCACTCAGGTTGCGATTTAACGATTTGTGTAAACGGTGACCTTGAAGTAGATGAACATCATACAATCGAAGATACAGCGCTGGCGCTGGGAGAGGCTTTTGCGAAAGCTTTGGGAGATAAAAGAGGAATTGAACGATATGGATTCTGCCTCCCCATGGACGATAGTTTGTGTTCGGTAGCGCTTGATTTTGGTGGCAGACCCTGGTTGGTTTACGATGCTGCATTTAAACGCGAGTATGTGGGCGATTTGCCTACAGAGATGATACTTCACTTTTTTAAATCGTTGAGCGATGCAGCTAAAATGAACTTGAACATTAAAGCCGAAGGTGACAACGAACATCACAAAATTGAAGGAATTTTCAAAGCCCTTGCCAAATCAATTAAAATGGCCGTGAAGCGTGATATCTATCAGTATGAATTACCTTCTACAAAAGGAATACTCTAATTTTTACAATTTAGTCATTTGCAATTTACAATTTTGAATGAAATCATTTTTTAAAAGTCTTTTTCTGGCTGTTACTTTGCTCTTTTGCGTAGGGAGTGTTTATGCGCAGTCCACAGCAACTGAACGTCCGCGACTGGTAGTGGGCATTATGATTGATGGTTTGCAGCAAAGTCATTTGGAGAAGATGATGAATTCATTTGATCCGGGTGGATTTAAACTGTTGGTTCAACAGGGAGCTAAACTCAGCAATGTAAGTTATAATATCGTTTCGGCCGGAAATGCTGCTGATATCGCTTCGGTGGTGACCGGATCGGTACCTTTTTACAACGGTGTGGTCGGGAACCGGTTTTATAACAGATTCAGTGATAAAGTTCAGTCGATAATTGCTGATGATCAGGAAATTGGTATCGGAACTTCCGAAACGTTTTCGGCACATAACTTATTGTCATCTACGGTGGTGGATGAATTAATGATGTCATTCCCCGGGAAGTCAAAAAGTTACGCTGTAGCCATTCAACCCGAAGATGCGATAATGTTGGGCGGTCACACTGCAGGAAGTGTTGCCTGGATTGATGATGTGTTTCTTAAATGGGTAACTACAGGTTATTACAGAGAAGGACTTAATAGGGCTGCTGATGATATGAATGTGAATGGTGAGTTCAGAAGTATTATCGGTACCTCGTGGCAACCGCTCTATGCAATATCGACCTATCAGGCTGCTTCGAAAAATAAAAGTATCGAATCTTTCAGTTATCGGCCTACTGATAAAAAAAACAAACAAACATCGGCAACGATACTCAAAAATACGCCGGCTGCCAATAGGCTCGTTGCTGAATTAGGATATAAAATTATAGTACAGGAACAGTTAGGGGTAGATGATGTGCCCGATATGCTGATGCTCCAGTTTACGGTGCGCACGCCGAATGAGAAGCTGTTTTCGCTTCATTCGGCGGAGAAGGAAGATCTTTATTTAAGACTCGATAAAGAAATTCAGATACTTATCAGGCAAATTGAAACTAAAATAGGGTTGGATAAAACACTCTTTTTTATGTTCGGAAATCAGACTGATCAGCATTCGCCCACCGAGTTAGGCGAAAATAATATACCGGCCGGATATTTTAGCGCTAACCGATCGATGTCGCTGGTGAATACTTATTTAATGGCGCTCTATGGTCAGGAAAAATGGATTACAGGCTACTATGGAAAAAATATTTTTCTGAATAAGCAAAAAATTGAGGAGAAAAAACTTAATTTGAGAGAAATGCAGCAAACAGTTGCTGATTTTATGCACGAATTTGAAGGAATTCATTCAGCATATCCTGTTTATCAACTGCTTAATATGGGTGGAAGTGCCGATTCTGAAGTCAACCGATTGCGTAATTCGGTACATAAAAACAGTGTTGGCGATGTTGTTATCTCATTGATGCCTGGTTGGCTCGAAGTAGACGAAAAACTAAATTCGGTGGGCGAATCCAATGCCATTGTTTCGTATTCTCCGGTTTGTTTTTATGGCAAAAATGTAAAAGCTCAACAAATTAGTACTCCTTACCGCATGAGTGATATTGCTCCCACCATCTCTCGTTTGCTGAATATTCCATTGCCCAATGCATCTATCGGAAACCCAATTGTTGAGTTGACGACAATGCCATAAGGAGCGTTTTTTAATTGAAAAAATAAATCATATAATAACAAAGATAAATGCAATATAATTTCGACGAAGTAATCGACCGTAAAAATACAAATGCAGTAAAACTTGAACGTTGTAAAGCCCTTTTTGGAACTGACGATGTTTTGCCTTTATGGGTGGCCGATATGGACTTTCGGACACCCGATTTTATTTTAGATGCACTGCGTCAGCGGCTCGAGCATCCTGTTTTGGGCTACACTATGCCTCCGGCTAATTTTTATCCGCTGATGCAACAGTGGATTACGACCCATCACAACTGGAATGTGAAACGTGAATGGATTGGGTTTTTGCCCGGCATTGTTCCCGGACTTGCTTTTGCTGTACAGTGCCTCACCGAAGTTGGCGATGAAATTATTGTTCAACCTCCTGTTTATTATCCCTTTTTCAATGTTGTAAAAAATAATAACCGTACTTTAGTTTATAATCCGTTGATAGAAAGGGATGGGAAATTCGTAATGGATTTTGAAGATTTGGAGAAGAAATTCAGTCCGAAAACGAAACTTTTCATACTTTGTAATCCTCACAACCCCGGAGGAAGGGTGTGGACGCGCGAAGAATTGCAACAATTGGCCGGTATTTGCGAAAAACACAATGTAACCATTGTGTCCGATGAAATACATGCCGACATGGTGTTGCCCGGAAATACCCGACACACGCCTATGGCTTGTGTGTCCGAATGGGCCGAAAATCACACCGTTACTTTTATGGCACCTACAAAAGTATTCAATATGCCAGGTCTTATCAGTTCGGGCTACATTATTCCCAATGCGGATTTGAGACACAAATTTGCTGAATTTCTCGAAGCATCAGAAATGAATTCGGGCAATTTGTTTGCTTATATAGGTGCTGTGGCTGCCTACGAACATGGAGAGGAATGGCGTTTGGAAATGCTTGATTATGTGAAGGAAAATATAGATTTTATTGCAGAATATCTGAGTAAGCATGTTCCACAGATTGTTCCAATGATTCCGGAAGCATCGTTTCTGGTCTGGCTCGATTGTAAAAATTTAGGCAAGGAAACAGACGAACTGCATCGGTTTTTCGCACTTCAGGCGCATTTGGGTCTGAACAAGGGGACGGTTTTTGGCCCCGGAGGCGAAAATCATTTAAGGTTAAATGTGGCTTGTCCCAGAAGTGTGCTGGTACAGGCAATGGAACAATTAAAGACAGCTGTAGACGCATTATACTGATTGCTCAAGATTGGGAAAAGCGGAATGAGCCTGAATGAGAGGTTGCAATATAATGAAACATATATCTGGTCGATTTGGAATTAATAGTTCGAACAAACAAAATGGATGTAAAAATTGATGCTTCGTGGAAAAGGGTTTTGCAGGATGAGTTTGAAAAACCATATTTTGCTCAACTCACAAATTTTGTTAGGGAGGAATACAAAACTAAAAAGATTTTTCCACCCGGAAATATGATATTCAGTGCTTTCGATCATTGTCCGTTCGACAAAGTTAAAGTAGTAATCATCGGTCAGGATCCTTATCATAATGATGGTCAGGCGCATGGCTTGTGTTTTTCGGTCAACACAGGTGTCGATTTTCCGCCTTCTCTGATCAATATTTTCAAAGAAATAGAACGGGATTTGGGAAAATCAATGCCAACGAGCGGTAATTTGGAACGTTGGGCCGACCAGGGCGTACTGTTGCTCAATGCCACGCTTACAGTGCAGGCACATTCAGCCGGTTCGCATCAGGGACGTGGCTGGGAGACTTTTACCGACGCTGTGATTCGTAAAGTGGCCGAGGAAAAGGAGCATGTCGTATTTATGTTGTGGGGAAACTATGCGCAGCAGAAGGGCGCTGTTGTTGATGGACAAAAGCATTTGGTGCTGAAGTCGGTACATCCATCTCCCCTGTCGGCTTATCGTGGATTTATAGGTTGCGGGCATTTTTCGGCTGCTAACGAGTACCTTCTGAAAAACGGAATAAGTCCGATGAATTGGTGAAATCAGAATTAGAATCAATTTAAAACAGTTTAATGTCGCATTAATAATAACTAATTCATAACAAAATTGCATAACAGGAAGAATTTGAATCGCAGGGAAATTTTTTATTCAAATATCGAGGAAATCTACCATTGATTTTCGTATTTGTAGGGATATTCGTATTTGTTTTTGATAAATTGCATAGAGCAGATGGGAATTGCTTCCTCTATTCAGTCGTTGAGTATTGTAGCTTGGCAGTTTCGCTTTTAGGATTAGGAATCAGAATTTACACCGTGGGACACTCGCCAACAAATACTTCGGGCCGAAATACCAAAGTTGGTCAGTTGGCCGACGAACTGAAAAGCAGCGGTATTTATTCGTGTGTTCGGCATCCGCTTTTCCTTGGTAATTTTTTATGTGGTTAGGCGCAGCATTGTTGATTGCAAACGTATGGTTTGTAGTTGTGTTTGTTCTTGTTTACTGGATCTATTACGAGCGTATTATGTATGCCGAAGAACAGTTCCTGCGTCGCAAGTTCGGTGCCGTTTATACCGATTGGGCATCGCATACCTCTGCGTTCCTTCCATCGTTCAAAGGGTATAAAAGACCAGAATATGATTTTAGTGCCAAAAAAGTGATTAAAAATGAAAAAAATGGTTTACTTGCTATTTTTGTTTTGCTCTTTGTGTTTCACAACTTGGGTTACTCTCTCGAAGACATCAAAGTTATAATTGATGCAGACTGGATTCTGATTGGAACAATTGTATCTCTTGTATTGTGTCTCATATTAAAAGTTTTAAAGCACAAGACAAAGCTTTTCGACGGAACTGGTCGTTGATGCCATTTTTACTAAAAAAATGACAACAATATGTTTTTTCGCTCAAAAAATCATTTTTGTAGATGTTTGTTTTTGAGACCAATACGCAATATTATTTATTTTTTATTTAAAAAATATAATTTATTTCGAAAAAATGACTAACTTGCGCCGATAATTTTTAAAAACAATTAAATGAGTAACGGAACAGTAAAATTTTTTAACGAATCAAAAGGCTTTGGATTCATTAAAGACTCGGAATCATCGAAAGAATATTTTGTACATTCAACCGGATTGATTGATAAAATCAAGGAGAATGACGAAGTAACTTTTGATATCGAAGAAGGAAGAAAAGGATTAAATGCAGTAAATGTGAAACTATCATAAGTTTATCAAATATAATGCAATCGTTTTTAAAGTCTTACTGCTTAGCAGTAAGACTTTTTTTAGTGTAATGTGTTTCATTTAAAATTGCATTTGTTGGCCAAATGAAACTGTGTGATAGTTCCATTTTTCCCTTCCAACAAATTTCCGTACCTTTGTGCCCGAATTATTTGCACCCGCTTTGGGGATTTGAGAAAACCTCCAATGAACAGAAAAATGGAATGTAAATATCTAACTTAATAGATATACAAAAAAACAATGGGAAATATTGTAGCAATTGTAGGTCGCCCCAACGTGGGGAAATCGACCTTGTTTAACAGGCTCACCAAAACGCGTAGAGCCATAGTGAATGAAGAAGCCGGAACCACCCGCGATCGTCAGTACGGTAAATGTGAATGGGATGGTCGTGAATTTTCGGTCATCGATACCGGAGGTTGGGTTGTGAACTCATCGGATGTTTTCGAAGATGAGATCAAACGACATGTGGTGCTGGCCATAGAAGAAGCCGATGTTATTCTTTTTATGGTTGATATCCAGAATGGAATAACGGACTACGACCTCGAAGTGGCTCAGATTTTACGCGGTCACACCAAGCCTGTAATGCTTATTTCGAACAAAGCGGATACTTTTGATTGGCAATACAATGCCGCCGAGTTTTATAAACTTGGGTTGGGAGAACCTATCGTTATTTCGGCTATCAATGGGCTGGGAACAGGTGATTTTCTTGATAAATTACTCAGCTATTTTAAACCCGATTTTAGTGAAGATGTCGATGATGAACTACCTCGTTTTGCTGTAGTGGGACGTCCGAATGCAGGAAAATCTTCTATTATTAATGCATTTGTTGGCGAAGAACGTACGATTGTAACCGATATTGCGGGTACCACCCGAGATGCTATTTATACCAGATTCAATAAGTTCGGACATAATTTTTATCTTGTCGACACGGCCGGTATTCGTAAAAAAGCAAAAGTAAATGAGGACTTGGAGTACTATTCGGTGGTGCGTTCTATCCGTGCCATCGAAAATTCGGATGTCTGCATTCTGATGTTGGATGCTACCCGTGGGCTCGAAAGCCAGGATTTAAATATATTTTCGCTGATTCAGAAAAATAAAAAGGGACTCGTTATATGTGTAAACAAATGGGATTTGATTGAAAATAAAGAAGCGAACGACATCAAAAGATTGGAAAAGGAGATTCGGGAGCGATTGGCGCCTTTTGTCGATTTCCCTATTATCTTTACTTCGGTTGCTACCAAACAACGTATTTTGAAGGTGATTGATACTGCTGTTCAGGTTTACGAAAATAAATTCCGTAAAGTGCCAACCGCAAAACTCAACGAGTATCTTTTGCCGGCTATAGAGAATTATCCTCCACCTGCATTGAAAGGGAAATTTATCAGGATTAAATATGTGACGCAATTGCCAGGTACCTATATTCCGACATTTGTATTTTTTGCCAACTTGCCTCAATATGTTAAGGAACCTTACCGTCGGTTTCTCGAAAATAAAATCAGGGCCAAATATGATTTTACGGGAACTCCGATTCAGATTTTTATTCGTCAGAAATAAGACCAAATGGTCGCATAAAAAAAGCAGTGAAATTTTTCACTGCTTTTTTTATGCTTATCTCCTGATCTAAAAACCGCTATAGACTACGTTTAATTTCATGGGACGTTTTGAGTGGGTGCCCGAGCATATTTTGACTGCTCTCATCAGGTTTTGCGGCTTCACTTCTATGATCGAACTGTTGCCATTGTAGAGCAGAGAAACAGGAACTAAAATAAAGTTTATGTTGTCAGTGGTAGTGGTTTTGTTCAATTCCTTGGTTATTAAGCTTGCTATATCAAACGAATAATAATAGATGATTTCATCCGTGTCTTCGTCTGTTTCGTACGAAATATTGGTGAGGATAGCCGTTGAGTCAGTAGGTAGTTGTCGCTTCCTAAAGAAGTCCTCGTATTCCGATTCCTTCAGCAGCAACATGGAGCTTGGAATAGGTTGTGCCAATGTGGCATCGTCTACGTCCGCCACATCAACTCTTAAAATAGCTCTGTTGATCAATAACTTTTTTCCTTTCACATTTGCTTTGGCTTTCAACTTACCGAATGGCATATTTACTTTCGTGTAGATATTGGCAGGTGCCGACACTACATTAATTTCCGGATTTGCATCGAATGTTTGTTTTATTGTCGAAACGTCGGGATGCTGAAAACGGTTCACCTGACGAACTTCGTCGTTGGCCGGATAGTTCATGTAAGTTTTTACCACCACCGTAGAGTCTGTTACACCGTCTGTCTTTTTTGTTTGATATGTATAATGGAAATAATAACGCATTAAAATGGTTCTTATATACAACATGCTGGCCGAACCAAAGTCAGTAGTGATATATAAACCGTTGAAAAATTTCTGGAAATCATCAGCACTGTCATCAGTGTACCTTTTTTTCAATACCGGCGAAAATCTTTCAACAAAATTCTGCGAAAGAGGAAATTCGATGGAGGTGGTATCTGGGCGAGTGACTACGGCATCCTTGGCCGTGAATATCCTTCCACCCAGTTTTGCGCTTTTGTCGGAATACTCATTTACATCGATGTCCGATCTGTAAAGTCCTGTGAAGTTGAAAGTTTTTCCTTTGTTCATTTCGTAAATATTCACTTCCATAGGCGAATAATTATCTCCAAACCAGGAATAGTAGTACATGATCAGCTTGGCTGAATCGGGAACCGCATTGGCCGGGAATGAAAAATCAAGCGGTGGTTGTAGTTGTGTCAGAATGTCGGCATAAGTGGTGCCGTAAGTATAATCAACAAAAGTACCTAACATCAGCGAATCAGGCCTCGAATACATGAACGGAACGATAACGTTTTCGGTGCTCATGGTAATAGTCGCAGTATCAACAATGATCTTATCACCTTCGGGTTGAATTTGAGACCCCATTTCGGTGATTGTATCGGTACACGAAATCGAAATGAACGAGATCAGAATAAATAAAAGAAAAGATTTGAATTTCATACGATATGAAATAATTATTATTGTAATTGTGTTGATTATTGAGGGAAAAATAGAATTAATATCAAATCAAGCTATCGTAAAATCTGACATAATCATCGGCGTAATCTTCTCCTTCTACAAAAGGTAAGTGTTTGACATTCTTTTCTTTTATATAGTCGGTTATGCCTTGATTGATTTCTTTGCTCGATTGAATTACCCCATCTGAAAAATCGATGGCTAATTTTGATAAAGCTACATAATCTATCACTTTGTCTTTTACCTGAATAACATGTTTTTTCTCAATGCCCTCGAGTAATAACCGTTCGGCAAACAGGCTTCGGAATGGTTTTTTAAAATCGTCATTGAAAACAGAATAGACTACCTTCGAGTTTTTGAAAAAAGGATCTTGGTTATATGCTTTTTTGATATAAAGTGGAGCTAATGCGGTCATCCAACCCTGACAATGAATGACATCTGGAGTCCAACGAAGTTTCTTTACTGTCTCCATTACTCCGCGTACAAAGAAAATCGTGCGTTCATCGTTGTCTTCGTATTCTTCTCCGTTTTCGTCGGCTATTGTTTCTTTTCTATGAAAATAGTCATCGTTGTCGATAAAATATACCTGCATACGAGCCGCCTGTATTGAAGCGACCTTGATAATAAGTGGGTGATCGGTATCGTCTATAATCAAATTCATACCCGATAAACGAATCACTTCGTGCAACTGATTTCTTCGCTCATTAACGGCTCCGAATTTTGGCATAAAAGTTCGGGTTTCTCTCCCTCGGTCTTGAACGGCCTGAGGGAGATATCGTCCCATATTGGCAATTTCAGATTCGGGTAAATAAGGGAATATTTCTTGCGAAATATACAGTACTTTGTTCACTTTTTTCATACAAATAACTTTCCGAAGCTTGAAATACTTTCGGTTTGCAAAGATATATAAAAAAAATCGGATATACACAAGACTTATAACCAAAATGTTAAGTGGAATTACATTCTAAATATTAAAATTATGATTTTTTTTAGCTCATTTGATTTATTACAGTTCATGCTATCAATAGATTAATGTTGTTTCCCGAGGAAAGTTCATCTCCCTTTGTACTGTGGTTTTAGAAAAATTTAACAATGCTTGTTAGCGTTTTTTATAGCTTTGATTTAAACTATAGCTTTGTATTTCAATTAGCTAAAAAACAATAAACATTTGTTGCAAAAACCTTTTATTCATCTATGCTGAATATGAATGACTTCATAAACAAATAAGTTTTTGTACTTTTGCAGTGATTAAAAAAAATAATTTGAAAATTTCCAGTATAAAAATTCACAGACAGAATGAAAATAATTTCGAATGTAAAAGAGTTACAGGCTGAAATACAGTTGGTTAAACAAGGTGGCTTTTCGATTGGATTTGTGGCCACAATGGGAGCGTTGCACGATGGTCATATTGCACTTGTCGAACGATCGGTAAGCGAAAATGAGTTTAGCGTAGTAAGTATTTTCGTCAACCCTACGCAATTCAATAATTTATCGGACCTGGAGAAGTATCCGAGAAATCTGGAAAACGATGCCCAAAGACTTGCCTCAACGGGCTGCAACTTGATTTTTGCTCCACAAGCAGCTGATATATATACGGATGAAGAGATGAATCATTCGTTCGAGTTTGATTTTGGTGGGCTCGATAAAGTGATGGAAGGTAAATTTCGTCCAGGACACTTCAATGGGGTAGTGCAAATTGTAAGTAAGCTTTTTAATTTTGTACATCCCGATAAAGCTTATTTTGGGGAGAAGGATTTTCAGCAATTGGCAATTATACATTATATGGTTCGGCTGTTAAAACTGAATGTGGAGATTGTGGATTGTCCCATTGTTCGCGAAGCAAGCGGATTGGCCATGAGCAGTCGTAACGAGCGTCTTACACCTGAGGAACGCAAATATGCAGTCAATATATCTAAAGTATTGTCCGAAAGTCGTAACTTTGTGGCTCATTTAAGTCCGGATGCATTAATGCATTGGGTTACTGATAAAATAAATGAACTTGAAGGCTTCAGGCTGGAGTATTTCGAAATCGTAGATGTTGAAAATCTTCTGCCTGCTACTTCGTGGGAAAAACAAACAGTCGGATGTATCGCCGTTTTCTGCGGGGAAGTACGATTGATTGATAACGTAAGGTATTCATCTATTTAAGAATTTAATTTACAGTCGATAAAAACAGCGGGATACGCAAATCAGTTGTATAATTTTCATTCTTTTGTTCTTATAAAAAAAACACAAATTGCAAATATGTTAGTTACCGTAGTAAAATCAAAAATTCACAGAGTAACCGTTACCGAAGCGAATTTAAATTATATAGGAAGCATAACCATTGATATGGATTTGATGGATGCTTCCAATATCATAGCGAACGAAAAAGTAAGTATAGTGAACAATAATAATGGCGAGCGCTTTGAAACCTATGTAATTCCCGGCGAACGAGGTTCGGGAGTTCTCTGTCTGAATGGCGCTGCGGCACGCCTTGTTCAACCCGGCGATATTGTTATTGTTATGTCGTATGCAATGATGGAGATGGACGAGGCGCGTACTTTTAAGCCTGCAGTTATTTTTCCGGACACTGCCACCAACAAAATTATTTAAAACTAAACTGCAAAAATGCTCGGTCAATGAAGGTAGTGATTATAAAATACAATGCAGGAAATATTCGTTCAGTCATGTTCGCGCTCGAACGAATTGGTGTTCATGCAGTGGTGACCGATGATCACGATGAAATCAGAAGCGCCGACAGGGTTATTTTTCCGGGGGTAGGTGAGGCTTCATCGGCAATGAAATATCTTGTCGAGAAAGGCCTTGATCAGCTGATTTGCTCGCTTACACAGCCGGTATTGGGCATTTGCCTCGGTATGCAGTTAATGTGTACTTCGTCCGAAGAAAACAATACGACTTGTCTGGGAATATTTGCTGAGAAAGTGAAACGTTTCCCCGATACCGAAGGATATAAAATTCCGCATATCGGCTGGAATAATATTTCCGATCTTAAAACCAATTTATTCGCCGGAGTCAACGATAATGCCTATATGTATTTCGTGCATAGTTTTTATGTTGAGTCCTGCAAGGATGCGATAGCAAAAACAAATTATATTCAATCCTATAGTTCGGCATTGCATAAGGATAACTTTTTTGCTGTACAGTTTCATCCCGAAAAATCGGGCGAAGCAGGACAAAAAATTCTCGAAAACTTTATAAGCGGAACATCCGAATTAAATCAATAGCCTCATTATTAGCTATCCTACATTTTTTTATATCTGTAAAAATGAATTTTGAATTACAACATACCGACCCGAATTCGAATGCGCGTGCCGGCAAAATAACGACAGATCACGGTCTGATTGAAACGCCTATCTTTATGCCTGTAGGCACGGTGGCATCCGTGAAGGCTGTCCATTTTCACGAGCTGAAAGAAGATATCAAGGCTCAAATTATTTTAGGGAATACCTATCATTTGTATTTGCGGCCGGGGATCGATACACTCGAACGTGCCGGTGGCTTGCATAAATTCAATGGTTGGGATAAACCAATTCTGACCGATAGCGGTGGTTTTCAGGTTTTTTCACTCTCCGATAATCGAAAAATCAAAGAAGAAGGCGCCACTTTCAGGTCGCATATCGATGGCAGTAAACATCTTTTTACACCTGAAAAAGCGGTGGATATACAACGCATAATTGGCGCCGATATCATCATGGCTTTCGATGAATGTACTCCCGGGACTGCAGATTATCAGTACGCCAAAAAATCGATGGAATTGACACATCGCTGGCTCGATAGAGGGATACAGCATTTCGATGCAACTGAACCAAAATACAATTATTCTCAAGCTTATTTTCCTATCGTTCAGGGCTGTGTTTACCCCGATTTACGTCGCGCTTCTGCCGAGTTTGTTGCTTCGCAAAACCGCGAAGGGAATGCTATTGGAGGTCTGGCAGTGGGTGAACCAACCGAAAAGATGTATGAGATGATAGAGATTGTGAATGAAATTCTGCCTAAAGATAAACCGCGTTATCTGATGGGCGTTGGCACACCACAGAATATCCTCGAAGGAATTGAACGTGGTGTGGATATGTTCGATTGTGTGATGCCTACACGCAATGGGCGTAATGGTATGTTGTTCACATCGCAGGGCATTATGAATATGAAAAACGAAAGGTGGAAAAATGACTTTTCTCCCCTGGATGAATATGGAACTTCGTATGTCGACAGTTGTTATACGAAAGCTTACCTTCGTCATTTATTTATAAGTAAAGAGCTATTAGCCATGCAGATTGCTTCGATACATAACTTGGCATTTTACCTGTGGTTGGTAGGCGAAGCCCGAAAACACATTATCGAGGGTGACTTTACGCAATGGAAAAAAGTTATGGTCGAACAAGTGGGAAGACGACTTTAAAACATCAGGTTTTTTGTTTCTGAAGTATATTTAACTAAGTTAGCTGAAAAAAACAATGCAGATCGATTTTCAAAAATATAAATTGAAACGGATTGATACTTACATTATCAAAAAGTTTTTGGGCACGTACTTTTATTCTATAGTACTTATCCTGAGCATTGCTATTGTGTTTGACCTTACTGAAAAATTAGATAATTTTTTTGATAACAATGCTCCCCTGGATGCCATTATCTTCGAGTATTATCTCAATTTTATTCCGTTTTACATGAATATGTTCAGTCCATTGTTCACGTTCATTGCCGTTATCTTTTTTACGTCTAAGATGGCTTCGAATACCGAGATAATTGCCATTCTGGCAAGTGGAGTGAGTTTTCGGCGGTTGATGCTTCCCTATTTCATTTCGGCGGCAGTAATTGCTTCTATTGCTTTTGTGTTAGGAGGTTATGTTATTCCGCCGGCCAATGAGAAAATGATTACTTTTGAAGATAAATACATTAAAAAAGTGAAATCCGATTATGCCCGAAATGTGCAAATGGAAGTGGAGCCGGGGGTGATTATGTACATTGAGCGTTACGAAATTGCAGAGAATAAAGGCTATCGTTTTTCGCTCGAAAAATTTGACGACAAAAGATTAGCGTCGCGCTTAACGGCCGAAACAATTTCATGGGATTCGGCTTACAACTGGACGATTACCAATTATCTGCAGCGTGATTTCGACGGGATGCGCGAAAAAATTACGAAGGGATTGTCGCGCGATACCATTATAAAAGTGCAACCGCGCGAATTTTTTATTACTTCAGCAGAGAGTGTACAGTTGAACAACATGGAGCTGAGAGATTATTTGAAGCGCCAAAAAACAAGAGGTGTCGGTAATATCCAGAAGTTCGAAGATGAATACTATAAGCGTTATTCTATGCCTTTAGCAGCTTTTATTATGACATTGATCGGTGTGTCCCTGTCCTCGCGAAGAGTGCGTGGAGGAATGGGGTTTCATCTTGGCATCGGACTTGCTTTAAGCGCCCTGTATATCTTGTTTTCAACGCTTTCGACCACTTTCTCGGTGGGAGGTTTGCTCTCTCCGTTTTTGGCTGTGTGGCTTCCCAATCTGGTTTTTTTGGCGATCGGTATTTATTTGTACCAAACAGCGCCCAAATAATGAATTTGAAGAGGGGTTTTTGGGTTATGAAAGGGATGAAACAAACCATGTAGATATGAGTTCATCTTTTGGCGAATCGACATTGACGACAAAGTTGGTACAGAAAAAATTATGCAATACAGCTCCCGAAACAGGTCGAAGATTAAAGCACGATAGTGGAGCAATAAAATGGGTCCTCAATAAGCTGAAATGATTTTCATGTGGTGCAAATGAGATAAAACAAAAAGCTCAATGTCTGAAATTCAGAACATTGAGCTTTTTCGGGTACCCAGAGCCGGGATCGAACCGGCATGGAAGTGAATCCACTGGTGTTTGAGACCAGCGCGTCTACCAATTCCGCCATCTGGGCGTTGCGGGGACAAAAGTAAGCTATTTTTTTTAATCAACCAACTTTTAATTGCTTCTGTTCGTGTTTTTTTTTATATTTGTGGTTAGTTCTTTGATTTTGAGACGTCAGATGATAGAAATTACTTCGAATAGTATTTTTACTTGCAGCATAAATTCTGACAAAAAGTTTACGAACGGGAATACATTTTCATTGAAACACCTGCATCACAAACCAGGGTGTCGGCTGGTGCTTTACGAATGATATTCATTACGTAGATATCGCCAGCTGCCCCTGATATATTTACAATCTGAATGATGTACACAAACCAAAACCACTCCACAGACAGCAGGAGATTCGCCAGGAGCAATGCAAGTCCCAGCAGAACGACCGGCGCCAGTGCGATAAGGATATAACTGCGCTTGTCGAAAAAAGCAGTACTCCCCGCATACGCATACATAAATCCTTTGAAACCAAAATAAGGTTTTACATTGCTCAGTTTTTTCATAAACACTCCATGAACGGCTTCGTGCAGCAGAACATACAGAAAAAGAGCGACCAGGAACAACAGCGGAACGAATATATTAACCACAGATTCTTTATGCAACAAAGGGAAAGGCACCAACAGAGCGGCAGGCAACACCATGACGCCTCCCAACAAGAGCGCCGCCAAATTCACCGTAAGCAGCTCTTTTTTGTTATTTAGCAAATCCACAGTTTTGAATTCCCTGTATCCTTCGGGCAATAGCGTTACATTCATGTGAGCAAAAAATCAGTCCATTTTTACATGAAATTTCTAATACTTCCCTTTCTTTTTTGCCACAAAGTCGTTGCGTTTCCCGGCAAAAATTTCGTAATGATTGTACCAGCAATCGAGCGTTCCATTGAGTAGTTTGATGCGCTCGGTTGGTTTCATTCCTATTTTGTCCAGGCATTCTTCGTGCGAACTAATGACCCAGCAACTATTGCCTGTAAATTTATATTTCATGGTGGTACCCAGCGAAGCATATAATCCATACAGGTCGTCCGATGTAATGCGTTCACCATAAGGTGGATTAGTTACCATTAAACAATTTTCGACCGGTGCTTCGAGTTCGGCTATCGGTTTGCGTTGCAACTCGATGTATTTTCCCAAACCGGCGCTTTTTACGTTCTGTTCTGATATTTGAATGGCGCGAGCCGAAATATCGGAGCCATATATTTTAAAATTAAATGGTTTTTCAGTCGAATCATCGTTGTAAACTTCGTCGAAAAGATCTTTGTCAAAATCATTCCATTTTTCGAAGGCAAAGGAAGATCGGTAAATGCCTGGGGCGATATTAAGCGCTATTAATCCGGCTTCGATCAACAAGGTACCCGAACCACACATAGGATCTACAAAATTGGTTTGGCCGTTCCAGCCGGCCATCAATAACATTCCGGCCGCCAGTGCTTCGTTCAAAGGCGCTTCGTTTTGCGAAATCCGGTAACCGCGTTTGTGTAAGGAGTCGCCCGAGCTGTCGATCGATAAGGTACATTGTTTTTGCGAAATATGTATGTTGAACATCAAACCGGGATTGTCGAGCCTTACAGATGGACGATTGTCGGTACGTTCCTTGAACCAGTCCACTATGGCATCCTTAACTCGATATGAAACGAACTTGGAGTGAAGAAATTCATCGGAATAAACCGTAGCATCGATAGCAAAAGTAGTGTCAACAGTCATATAGTCGGTCCAGTTTACTTTTTTTACATGCTCATAAATTTCGTCGGCAGTAGCAGCTTTAAAAGTAAGGATGGGTTTAAGTACGCGTGAAGCCGTACGCAAATACATATTTGCTTTGTACATCAATGCTTTGTCACCCGTAAAGCTTACTGCCCGCTTGTGAATTTCTATGTTGTTGGCACCCAGTCCTATAAGTTCTGTTGCTAATACCTCTTCAAGACCCCGAAAGGTTTTAGCGATCATTTCAAATTCCATATTGTAAATTATATATATATTGTGTTTTCTGATTTTTTTAAAACAAATTATTTTCGTTGTACTAATTTAGCACCGGGTGCCACATCGCTGTCCACCCAGATATTCCCCCCGATCACCGCACCATCGCCCACTTTGATCGTACCGAGTATTGTTGAGTTGGAATATATGATCACATTGTTGCCAATGATAGGATGACGTTGAATTCCCTTGATCGGATTTCCGTTTTCGTCGAGCGGGAAACTTTTTGCGCCCAGTGTCACGCCTTGGTACATTTTTACATTATTGCCAATAATGGCAGTTTCGCCAATCACCACACCTGTTCCGTGGTCGATGGTGAAATAATCTCCTATGGTTGCTCCGGGATGAATATCAATTCCTGTTTCTGAATGCGCCATTTCAGTTATGATGCGAGGAATAAGCGGAACCTCTAATTTGAGCAATGCATTGGCAATCCGATAATTGCTAATGGCACGAATGCTTGGATAACAGAAAATGACTTCTCCATAACTTTTGGCGGCAGGGTCGCCGTTAAATGCCGCAATCACGTCGGTATGTAGTTGTTCGCGAATGGCTGGAAGTTGACTTATAAAGAGCATTGCTTTTTCGTTGGCGCTGCTTTCCATGACGCGGCATGCGCTTTCATCGGTGCCCGAAGCATCGAAACATATACCGGCTTTGATTTGATTCGATAAAAGGTGCTGAAGTTTTTCTACATTTACTCCAATATGATAAAGCATTGATTTACTGTTGACTGTAGCATTACCGAAATACCCTGGAAAAAGGATGGCGCGGATCAATTGAACAATTTCGCCCAGCACGTCAACCGATGGCATGGGGTGATTTTGATTTTGCTGATGGCATATAACCTTAAAGCTTTCTGTGTCAGATAGTTTTTTGATTGTATCTAAAATTTTTTTTTCCATTTTGTTATTTGGTTTCAAAGTATTTATTGATGGCATTGACAGCGTTCTCTATTCTCAGTTGCCCTCTACCCGAGACAATAGCGTAGGGTTTTCTGGTTTTTTCAATTTCTTTTTTATACAAATCGAAAAAAAATTGACGGTCATCGCCGTGTTCGCGCACCGGATCAGGTTCCCAGTCCAAGTCGTGATAACACAAAAGATAAAAATCGAAATAGTTCTTATTGAGCTGTGCTGTTACAAATTCGGGGATTGAGTGAAAACAATATTCAAACCACACCTTGGTAATAATCAGATCGGTGTCGAAAAAAACAAAACCCGTTAAATTTTGATTTTCAAAGCCGTTCTGCTCTTGAATTTGCTTTTCGGCAATCGCGCAAACATCTTCGTAGCTGTATTTTCTTTCCAGTTTTTCGATATATTCCCGCGCATATTCGGGAACCCATTCGGAATGAAAATATTCAGCTAATGCTTTGGCTAATTCCGACTTCCCCGTTGATTCAGGACCTAATATGGCAATTTTATACATTAAAACGCGTTCAGTTACAAACAAAAAAATTATCTTTGGCGAAAAAATATGCGCAAATTTACGACAATTATTCTGCTTTTCTGCTTTATTTCTGTTATATCTAACACAATTACGGCACAAAACACCGATTATAAAATTCTCAAATCACTGAACGAGTCCTCTGGTGGGTTACGGAATTACTCAGCATTTATATCCAATTCTACAAAAATAACCTCAGTTGCCATACCTGTTGTCATGGGATCTGTTGCTTTGTTTCAAAAGGATGATGCATTGCTCCGGGATGCCATTTATATAGGTGTTTCGATGGGAGTAAACACAGTGCTTACTTACGGACTGAAATACAGTGTGAATCGCGAACGTCCTTATATCACTCATCCTGAACTGAATGTTGATCCTGCATTTTACGAATCATCAGCATCCTTTCCGTCGGGACACACATCGCTGGCCTTTTCAGTGGCTACTTCGCTGAGCCTTGCCCACCCAAAATGGTATGTGATCGCCCCGGCCTACCTGTGGGCCGGCTCGGTTGGATATTCCCGATTGAATTTGGGCGTCCATTATCCTAGTGATGTACTGGCAGGCGCTGTGCTGGGAGCCGGGAGCGCCTACCTTACCTACAAAGCAAATGAATGGTACAGAAAAAAGCAGGCCAAAAAGAAGCTTATAAACACAAATGTATTTTTGATTGATCAGCAACAATAACATCAAGCATCTTATTGGAAGCGTTTGCTCTTATTTCTTCATTCAATTGAATTGTACGCCTTTTCAATCCTCGTCCTCAACAGGTTTCACGAGCATAATTTTCAACCAAACCAAACCAATTATGGCTGCGATGACCGATCCTACCAATATTGAAATTTTAGCATTATTGGCCATATCCATATCGGTATAAGCCAGCAATGTTATAAAAATTGACATCGTAAACCCTATGCCACCCAAAAAGCCAACTCCTATAATATTTCCCCACTTCAGTTCGGTGGGCAATTTTGATAATTTAAATTTCACAGCAAGGTACGAGAAAAGCGAAATACCCAGGGGTTTACCAATGACAAGTCCGGCAATGATTCCAAGACTTCCCATTTCGAGCAATCCATCCTGCCAGCCACTTTTAATAACGATACCGGTATTGGCGACTGCAAAGAGCGGCAATATGAAAAAGGCAACAGGCTTATGTAGAAAATGTTGAATTTTATATGAAGGCGATTTGTCGATAGATTTACCAAAAGGAATGGCAAAAGCAAGCAACACACCGGTAATGGTGGCATGCACCCCCGAATGCAACATAAAATACCACATCAATACACCTCCAATGAGGTATGGAATCATATTGCAAACTTTCAGGCGGTTCAGCAAAATGAGTACAGCATAAATTCCTAACGCAATCATCAGATTTGAAAGCGAAATGGATGCTGAATAAAAAATGGCAATTACCACTATGGCGCCCAGGTCATCGATCACAGCTAGGGCGGTAAGAAAAACCTTCAGCGATGCCGGCACCTTATTCCCCAGCAAAGATAAAATCCCGATGGCAAATGCAATATCAGTGGCCATAGGTATTCCGGTTCCCGACTGAGTAGGCAAACCATAATTCAGCATCATAAAGATTCCTGCCGGCACAAGCATTCCTCCCAGGGCGGCAATGATAGGCAAAGATGCGTTGCGCATGTCGGACAATTCACCTTCGTAAATTTCCCGTTCGAGTTCCAATCCAATGAGCAGAAAGAAAATCGTCATCAGTCCATCATTGATCCAATGAGTGATCGAATGTCCTCCCCAATCGGTAGCCCAGAACTCAGTATATGAGCCCTGCCACTGAGAGTTGGCAAGCACCAACGAAAGGGCAGTAGCAAAAATAAGGATAAGACCACCGGCCTTTTCACTGTCGAAAAACTCTTTGAATAACTTTGTTAACCTCATGATTTAATTAATGTTTATACAATTTCAGGGATAGGCTGAATGTAGATTTATTTAAAAAACACGGTGAAATATAAATTGTTTTATCAGCTTAAAAAAAAACAGAAACCTTTCGAAATCAGGTTTCTGTTTTTTTTGAAAATCACTTTTCTGACCATTTCTGTCAAGTCATCTTCAACTTTCTTATTTTCTTGAATTTATTTCTTCCTGTGTTTTTACCCTTAGCCCCGGCTGTGTTTTAGCAATTTGGCGTAATACTTCTTCGGAATAACCGGCACGAATAATTCCGGGTGGGATATGGAATTCGTTTTGAAGGAATTTTCCATCTTTTTCCTTTTTGATATTCCCATCCATATATTTCACCAACAAATACTCTCCGAGCTTCTTCCACGCAGCAGTTGAATTTTCGGCCTGAGTAAGACTGAAATTAGTTAAAAACGCACGCGCTTCGGTTTCGGTCATATTTACAGTCGTTTTATCGATAGCAGGAACCAAAGTGTTAAAATTGTTTTCCCAATGTGTCTGCACTTTTTTGATATCGGGCATCATAAAGGAGTATTTGCCATAAGCATAATTGGCAACACCGTTGAAAATCCAGAAAGCAGAAGAGGAAGAATATTCAAGCAAATTACCGTTTTTCTCGCTGTAACATTCAGGGATTGAATTGATACCACAATACATCGGTACATAAATATTGCTTGCTGCGTCATCAACACCGAACCACAAAATACCTCCTATATAATCGGGTAGCCAATTGCGCATTTGAGCCACAAAAGTAAAACCGGTTTGTTGCGTAGCCACGGGACGATCGTGCATATATTCAGTGCTATCCACCTTGAACACAAGCGGACTGTGGCGCAGTTTACTCCCAAAAGGCGCGGCAGCAACTCCTTTAGTCATATCAAACTCAGTCCCTTCGTACTGATTGCGCATGTACTCCTTAACGTTTTGTGCACTAATTTTGAATGCAGGCTTGATCCACAACGGCATACGTTCGGCAGTTTCACCTTTAACATAAGTGATGTATTTTTCCATTTCAGGATTTACCTGACGGAAAAAGCTCCATACACGCGCTTCGCAAATACGAAGTGCACTATAGTCGAGAGGAGCATAAGTATCGGAGAAGCTGAATTCCGAATTTTTACCTTTGAAATAACCTTTTTCACGGGCAAAAGCAATTACATCTTCGGAATACAGACAATTGTTTTTATCGTCGAACGGAAAAGTGGTGATGCGCGCCTGATTGGCATGACCTGAGACACAGTCGTCAGGAATGCGTTGCGCTACCCATACAGCACCCTTATTGTTCGGGCCTTTCCCTATCATCTCAAGTATCCACACTTCATTCGGATCGGCAATTGAGAAAGACTCACCTGAGCTGTAGTAACCATATTCGGCCACCAAATCAGTCATTACCCCGATGGCTTCGCGTGCATTTCTGGCACGCTGCAAAGTGATGTACATCAGACTTCCATAATCAATGATGGCAGTGGTATCAATCAATTCCTCGCGACCACCAAAAGTAGTTTCGCCAATGCTCAACTGGTGTTCATTCATATTTCCGATCACAGAATAAGTTTTTGCAACCTGTTTGATTTTTCCCAGATATTTGCCTGTATCCCATTCGGTTACATCGAGCAAAGCTCCTTCGGGATAAGTGGCGGCCGGGTATTGATATAATGCTCCGAATAAAAAATAGGAGTCGGCAGAATAGCTGATAAGCGTTGAACCATCAACGGTTGCATTTTTTCCTGCCAAAAAATTTGTGCACGAAAACGCCACTGTCCAGCTCAACAAAAACAAAGAAACTAATAGAGGTCTTTTTATCATTGTATGTATATTGATATTTTTTAAGCCCACAAAGATAATCGAAAAAAATTATAAAGCAAAACATATGATTTTGATTTATAAACACATGCAATTAAAATTTTATAAAAAAGCCAAATCACCAAAAGATATTCAGACATTTGCAAATGACAAATATTATAATCAAATCCCGAAGTCACAAAACTATATTTGTGGTTCCGATTGACGTTCAGACAATTTGACTTATGCAGTAGAAACCGAAAAAAATCCAATATTCATTGACTTAAGACGGAGTCAAAAGTCAAATTTCCGATTAATTAACTTCATGATTCAAAATAGTATTTGCAGATTGAACCTTTTCTATTCCAATTTTATTTACTTTTGTAGTCGATTTATTATTAAAACCAACACAGTATGACATTTCTGACTTTATCATTACTTATAGGCAGTTCATATCTTTCAACTCCAAAGTTGCCGGAGCAAACCACTGACTCGGTAAAATTGAACGAACTAACTGTTTTCAGTTTTGCCACCAACCATTTGTCATTGCCCTATGTTTCCACCGACAAAAAGACAATTGAGATGAATGATTTTGTGACGCCGGCAGATGCCTTACACAATCAAACTGGCTTGTGGGTTTCGCGCGACGGCACATGGGCGACATCGGTAAACGTACGAGGAATGTCAGAACAAAGAATTCTTTTCTTATCCGACGAAGACCGCATTCAGTCGGCCACTGACATTGCCGGAGTTCTGTCGACTGTTGACATGAACAGTCTCGAAAAAATTGAAGTTGTAAAAGGAGCCAGTTCTGTGCTCTATGGAACAGGTGCCATGGGTGGTATTGTCAACTTTATTTCCGAACGTCCCGGTTATTCTGACATATTTAAGACCTCAGGCAAGGTAAGTTCCGGATACCACACAGTCAATAAACTCCAGACAAATGCTGCCACCGTTAATTTCATGGATAAAACATGGTACATTGCTGTGAATGGAAGCTATCGAACTGCTAAAAACACATCAACGCCAGAAGGAGAACTCAGAAATAGTCAGTTCAATGATGCTTCGTGGGGGTTGAGAGGTGGAATGAAATATGGCGACAAACAGGAATTGCTTGTGAACTACAACCATTTCGAAGCATGGAATGTTGGAATTCCGGGAAGCAACTCATTTCCTGCAACAGCTACAGCACGATATACGGCCATTAAAAGAAATCAACTGAGTGCTGAATATGTTTTTACAGACGTATCCGCGCTACTCAAAGAATTGCGCGTCAAAGCTTATACACAAAACATCAGCCGCGATGTGGAATTAAAACCTAACGCAGCGAACCTTACTTTACCGGCCAGTTTAAACACAACATCGGGCTTAAAAGCAACCTCCGATCTTTATTTTAACGATTACAATACGCTTACGCTCGGCATCGAAGGTTGGTTGCGCGATTCGGAAACCGGCCGCATGAAAATAAACATGGGCGCCGATACTACTGTAATTGGTGAAATACCAACGCCTGCGTCTCAAATGATGGATGTAGGCATTTTTGCTCTTTACAAAAAAGTAATCGACCCTCGTTACTTGCAGTTGAAAGCCGGCTTCAGGCTCGACTATGTGCGCACTGAGAACGATACTGCTTTCAATCGGATTTTTAATTATAAAATTATTGATGGGGTACAGGTAGATGTTCCTTTTACTAAAAATATTCTTTTTTATCCAGGCATAAATCATAACATTTCGTATTCAGCACATATTGATATGGAATACCGTCCGGCGAAAAATCAGAAAGTAATTTTATCCTTGGCCAATGCTTACAGAGTAGCGTCTATCGAAGAACGATTTAAATACATCGACCTTGGCAATGGTATTCACAAGGGGAACCCAAATTTAAAATCGGAACAAGGATGGTTTTCGAACCTCCGTTATACATTATCCAAAAACAAAATTTTGCTGAAAGCTGATGTTTTTGCCAACTATTTATTTGACCTGATTGCTGAAGAAAGGACATCGGCAACATCAAATGTTTATGAATACAAAAACATTGATCAGGCTTTGTTTGCCGGAGCCGAGATAGAACTCAATATTTTGATAACAAATCGTTTAAAGTTCAGCTCAAATGCAAGTTATGTATACACGAGAGATGTGAAAGCCGACACTTCACTTCCTATGATTCCACCGGTACACGGAATGGCCACTTTCAGTTACAGTGCAGGCAATGTCCTCGAAACCTCGATAACCATGGAATGGGCGGCTACACAAAATCAAATTGCAGCAACCGAAACAGCGACGCAGGGGCATGCCATTTTTAATTATAGAATTAATTCAATACCAATTTATTTTAAAAAAACTTACTTACAGGCTTTTGCCGGTGTCGACAATATCTTTGATACGGCTTATGAAAACCATTTATTCAATAATCGTGGTCTTGCCTTTTACGAACCGGGACGCAATGTGTTTGTGAAAGTTAAATTAGGTTGGTAGTATTCATTACGCTTGAAAAATGCTGTTAAATATGCTTACACTCGATCAACTTCAACTACTTAGCAAAAATACCCTGATGGAACATTTGGGTATCGAATACACCGAACTGAGCGAAGGACGCATCGTGGCCAAAATGCCTGTCGACGAACGCACCTTTCAGCCAATGAAACGTTTGCATGGTGGCGCCACCATGGCTTTGGCCGAATCGGTCGGAAGTGCCGGGTCGGTAGCGCTGATTGATCCAACTCAATATGCGGTTTTAGGCGTTGAGATCAGTGGAAGCCATGTGGCAACCACCCGTGAGCATGAAGTTTTCGGCATTGGAACCATTGTTCATCGCGGAAAAACTCAGCATGTCTGGGAAATCCGTGTTGAGGATAAAACAGGGAAACTCATTTCGCTTTGCAGACTCACCAACCGAATTGTTCCTATTCATTCAGGCAAATAAAAGATGACTTTCGACAAAGAATCATACGCTGCACTTTATAAATTGCAAACGGTTTGTTTGCAACAAAATATTCCGTTCGTCTCCTATCGTTTACCGCTCAACCGCGAGATTATCACTGTTGTACAGCACCATTCGATGCCTGAACGACTGGAATCGTTGAATGATTTACACGAAAAAACAGGTTTTGTGGTTTCGCCGTTTACCGAATCGCCCACACACGGCACTTTCTTTCTGCAACCCGACTGCGTGTTTTTTTCGAATGATATTGCAGATGTTTATATTGAGAAACTGGCAGCCAACAACCGCTTTATTAAGCTTGAGAAACCTAAAAACACAATAAAAACTACGCCTTCTGAAAAATTTATTGGTAATGTAAATAATGCCGTTTCGGCCATGAAGGCTAATGAATTTCAGAAAGTAGTGTTATCAAAAGTACGCGTTGAGCAATTGCCTGAAGGTTTTGAGCCTGAATACTTTTTTCTGAAACTTTGCCAGATATATCCGCACGCTTTTGTGTACATCATGCAGCTTCCGGAAGTGGGTTGCTGGATAGGTGCAACACCTGAGCCACTACTTACCATAGAAAACGGAAGAGTAAAAACCGTTTCGCTGGCCGGCACACAAGTGGCCACAGCACTGGAAACCGAAGATTATCGGTGGAGCAGCAAAGAAATTGAAGAACAGAAAATTGTAACAAATTTTGTTGAACAAACGCTTCAATCACTACAAATTTCGAATATCACCAAAACCGGTCCCGAAAACTATCGGGCTGCCAACCTTATTCATCTGAAAACGGCTTTCGAATTCCCACAAACAGATATAGAAAACCGGCTCAGCGATCTTCTGAAAGTCCTTCACCCGACACCTTCGGTGGGCGGACTACCAAAAAATGAAGCGCGTGACTTCATTCTCGCTAACGAACAACACGACCGTGGCTATTACACCGGCTTTTTCGGCCCTGTGAATATCAACGAAAAAAGTGATGTCTTTGTAAACTTACGCTGTTTACAATTGTTTGATAATAACTTTGTGCTGTACAGCGGAGCCGGAATTACTTCATCCTCCGTTGCCGAAAGAGAATGGGAAGAAACCGACAATAAAATGCTGACATTGATGAATGTAATAGCCCCCTAAATCCCCCAAAGGTGGACTCTATATAATAACTTTTCCAAAGTTTAAAACTTTGGAAAAGTTGAATGATGATAAATGATTAAATCGTAAACAAAAATGAATCATTTCCGACAAGGAATTAAGAATATACCCGAAATTTGCGCTCAACATGGCGTTCGTAAAGTTGTAATTGCACCCGGCTCGCGCAATGCTCCGCTAATTTTTGCATTTACGGCTCAGCCCAACATGGAATGTTTGAGTATTACCGACGAACGTTCGGCTGCTTATTTTGCATTGGGCATGGCGCAACAAAGTGGCGAAGCAGTAGCAATTGTCTGCACTTCGGGAACGGCGGTACTTAATTTTGCACCGGCCATTGCCGAAGCCTATTATCAAAATTTGCCTTTGCTCGTTTTTACAGCCGACCGTCCCGCTGAACTTATTGATCAGGCGGATGGACAAACACTTCGCCAAACGAATATTTTCGCCAACTACATAAAAGCAAGTTTCGATTTGCCTGTTGAAACAGTTGTAGATGCTGATTTGCAATTTTCCGATCGCCAGGTTTCACAAGCTATCGACACGGCTGTTTTGTATCCGCAGGGTCCGGTACATATCAATGTTCCGTTGCGCGAACCCATTTACACCGCTTTGCCCGACACACACAGTAATCCGAAAATAATTAAGACACTCGCTGCTTCTCAAAAACTAAACGACGAAAGTCTGACAACTTTGCACAACAGCTGGCTCAAGCACAAACGCAAATTAGTGGTTTTCGGCGTTTTCCCTAAAAATGAATGCCTCAATGAATTGGCTCAACAACTTGCCAATGAGCCGGATGTGGTTGTGATTACTGAAAATTTATCGAATATTGCAGGTGTCAACATTATCACTCAGCCCGAATCCTTGTTTTCACGCATAAATTCGCTGGGAAACAATGACTCATTTGCACCGGATTTACTGATTACCATTGGACATTCTGTTATCTGCAAGCAATTAAAAATATATCTCCGCTGCCATCAACCTGCAGAACAATGGCAAATCGAATCGTCGATGCCGTATATTGATACATATAAAAGTTTAACAACAGTGATTCCGGGTTTGGCAACCGAAGTGCTAAATAAAATGCCTTTTACAACAACGGAAAGTGAATTCTCAGCTAGCTATCAGACTGAAATGAAGCAGATAAACCAACTTCACAATGAGTTTATTAAAGATGCACCTATTTCTGATATGGCGGTAACAATAGAATTACTCAGCCAAATTCCTGCTCAAACCGCATTGCATTTAGCCAACAGCACGTCGGTACGCTGGACGCAGCTTTTTCCTGCTCGACCAGATTTGACTTATATTTGTAATCGTGGAACATCGGGAATTGATGGAAGCATGTCAACTGCTGCCGGTTACGCTTATGCCTCAAAACAACCCACCGTTTTTCTCACAGGGGACTTGTCGTTCGTTTACGATTCAAATGCTCTTTGGAACAATTATATCGGCAATCATCTGAAAATTATTGTTATGAATAACAACGGAGGAAATATTTTCCGATTTATCGGCGACAAAAAACTAATGGAGAATAGTTTGGAGTTTTTCACTACGCCACATCAGGTGCAACTTAAATCACTGACCGAAGCTTATGGACTTGAATATATTAGTTGTTCTGAAACGAATGAGTTGCCTGGTGCTATCGACAAATTACTAAAAGCAGAAAAAGCAACTGTTTTAGAAGTTTTTACGGATGCTGATTTAAATACGGAGAATTATAAAGGGTATTTTAAAAATATAAAGACCCCTAACCCCTAAAGGGGAACATCAACCACGTATCATCTATATGATTTAAAACAAACAATACTAACTTCTCTTATTCCCCTTTAGGGGTTAGGGGTAATATTTAACAATATGAGAAACTGGACAACAATTAAAGAATTCGAAGAAATAAAGTTCGAATATTTCGAAGGGATAGCAAAAATCACCATCAATCGTCCGCGGTACCGCAACGCATTTACACCCGACACGATAAAAGAAATGATTGAGGCTATGAACTTTTGCCGTGACAGTCAGGATATCGCCACGATAATTCTGACAGGCGAAGGTGACAAAGCATTTTGCAGCGGCGGCGATATCAATGTAAAACAAACTGCCGGATATATTGGAAAAGATGGAATTCCTCGTTTAAATGTGCTTGATTTACAGAAATTGATTCGCAGCATGCCAAAACCCGTTGTGGCGATGGTGAACGGATTTGCAATTGGTGGCGGACATGTGCTACATGTAGTTTGCGATTTATCTATCGCTTCCGAAAATGCAATTTTCGGACAAACGGGGCCGAAAGTAGGAAGTTTCGATGCCGGTTTCGGCTCATCCTATCTGGCTCGCGTGGTGGGCCAGAAGAAAGCCCGCGAAATTTGGTTCCTTTGCAAGCAATACTCAGCTGCCGAAGCTTTGGAAATGGGCTTAGTAAATACTGTTGTGCCATTTGACCAACTGGAGGACGAAACAGTGGCATGGTGTCAACAAATGATGCAACACAGTCCGTTAACATTGCGTATGATAAAGGCCGGACTCAATGCCGAACTGGACGGACAAGCCGGCATTCAGGAACTTGCCGGAAATGCCACTATGCTTTATTACATGACTGAAGAAGCAATAGAAGGTAAAAATGCATTTTTAGAAAAACGCAAACCCGACTTTTCGAAGTTTTCGAAATTGCCATAGACATTACATGACTATAAAAATAGTTGTATTGTGAATTGATTAAAAAGCATGAATTAGCGATTTTTTTTTAATTTTATTATATGGATAGCAAACTAATAAAATGAAGTATGACTCTATTTTATTTGATAATTGTTCGTAGATTAGTTATATTTGTAGAGAATTTTTTACTGTTTTTCTTGAAATAAATCTCTTTTACATGAAATTTAAGCTGATATTTATTATACTTTCTTGTTTTGGTCTATACGCATTTGCACAACAAGATTTTCTATCGCCTATTCAAAATTCCTGGGAAGTAATTGGTAATAATTTTGAATTTAATTATAATAATTCGGACTATTGCGATTATTTTCTGGTTTCAACCCGAGACAGAGAAATGAGGCTTTCACCAGGAAAAAATACTTTATATAGAGTTCCAAAAGAGCGTTATAATAGAACAGATCCAGAATTTCTTCCTTCCAGCTATAAGGTTTATAAGGGGTATTTCCCTGAGAAACTTCATCCGGGTTTTCTATATTCTCTGCCAGTAAAAAACGGGGATAGTGTGGTGTACAAAGTGAATACGAAAAGACGCACTTTAAATTATTTGTTTATGATAGAAAATCTTGACACTGTGTATGCTGTTAGAAGTGGAGTTGTGTGTAAAAACATGGACCAAGGGCTGTCTGAAAGTAAAGGTAATTTTGGGGGTGTTGGAAATCTTTTAGTGTATCATTTAGATCGCACGTTTGCTCAATATGGCTTAATGTCGAAAATACTTGTTACTCCAGGCCAAAATATTACAGTTGGACAGGCAATTGGAGTTGCCTCAATAAAACAATATGTATCAATTTCATTTTTTTATTTAGATCGGAATAAGTTCGTTGGAGTAAATCCTTCAGGTTTTCCTCATACCTATTTTAATCCTGTTTTTCACACAACGGAAGGAGATTTAAAGATAGAAGAAGGGAAAAACTATATATGTGAGTGGGCCCCAGAGGTTATTACTCAGGAAATGACAAAGAAAGAAAAGAAAAAATACGATAAGAAAAACAGGTTGAATGCAGATAAATGAAACCAAAAACACTTTTTTTGTTTTTTACTATACTGGTAAATAATAGTTTTGCTCAAAGGATTGTTTTCGAAAATGATGGTTTAGCCTTGTCTGAGAAAGACAGCTTAAAAGTTGTTCGTGTCATTCGCTATGAGTCAGATTTCTACAGACAGTTTGGCGTGATCGATAGCATTCAGATAAAACTTCATTTATTTGAGAACCAAAACACATATAGAACATTCTTAATAAAGAATGGCTATGGTGCTGAAATATTGTTAAGTAATGGTCTGTATTCAGGAAAAACTAAAGAGCTTTTGGTGCCTAAAACCGATTTGTATTTACAAGTTATATTTCACGAAATTAGTCATTATATTTTTCACTTAGTAATGACCCAATATCCAGGATGGTTAAATGAAGGTTTAGCCAAATACTTTGAAAATACGAGATTAAAGAAAGACGAATGTCTTCACGTTTTGAATGACTCAGATGTGAAATATGTGAAAAGTATGTTGGCGATGAATGAAATTGACCTTAAAAAAATATTGTCGTTGAAAGGAAAAGATATTGCACATAAATCGTTGACACACGAAGGATTTGTACATAAAGTAGGATATTGTATTGTCTATCTTTTAAATAACGGGTATTCTGAAGTGTTTAAACAGATTGTTGTTAAAATAAATAGCGGGATCGATAGTTCAGTCGCAATAGATACAACTTTTCCCGGAGGATTTCAACAGTTTGAATCCGTTTTTAATGAGTATTATAAATGAGATTTTATTCGCCGATTTACAAAATGTATGAAAAAAATATTACCAAATCTTGGATAGCCGCATTCCGGCTGAAAACCTTACCGCTTGCTTTATCGAACACAATCATGGGATCGGCGCTGGCGGCGGGTGAAGATAAGTTTCGGTGGTCGATATTCGGTCTGGCCGCGTTGACTACAATTTTACTGCAAATCATGTCGAACATGGCCAACGATTACGGTGACTTTGTGAACGGCAAAGACACAGCCGAACGCATTGGTCCAAAACGCATGGTACAATCCGGCGAGATCACCCCGAAAACAATGCTTCGAGGCATAATTATTATTGGCATTTTTACAGCCATTTCTGGTTTGGCGCTTATTTTGGTTGGCACAGCCGGAATTGACATAACCAACATCCTGATTTTTGGCGTATTGGGAATAGCTGCTATTGTGGCTGCTATTAAATATACTGTTGGTAAAAATCCTTATGGCTATCGTGGGTTGGGCGATGTTTTCGTATTCATCTTTTTTGGTTTAGTAGGAGTTATTGGAACTTTTTTCCTTCATACACAAACATTCAGTTGGGATTTACTGCTACCGGCTTCGTCCATGGGATTTTTAAGTACCGGAGTACTTAACATGAATAATTTACGCGACTACGAAGCAGATAAAAACGCAAACAAGAAAACAATCGTGGTGGCTATGGGGCAACAAAAAGCTAAATTTTATCATTTATTTTTAGTAGGTGGAGCTATTTTACTGGCTGTAATTTACATAATAACAAACTACAATTCGCCATGGCAATGGTTATTTGTTATTTCATTACCTGTTTTATTCCTGAACCTGAAAACCGTTTTTAGCTACAAAAACTCTATTGAGCTCTACCCTGAATTAGGCAAACTTTCTATGGGAACTTTACTATTTGCAATTAGTTTTGGAGTGGGATTGATTATTTAATCAACTGTATTTATGAAAGCCAGCTATACCCAAATCAATCTTCAATTCAAATTTCCTGCAGGAACCTCGCGGGGAGTTTTGCAAAATAAACCTTCGTCATTCCTCGTTCTTGAACAGGATGGTTTTACCGGCATTGGCGAATGTTCTACGATACCCGATCTGAGCATCGATCCCATGGAATTTTATGAGCAAAAATTGAACGAAGTTTGCAAATGGATCAATAATGGGAACGATCCCGAAAATATCGATTTATCAGCATTTCCGTCCATTGCTTTTGGGCTCGAAACTGCCTTACTCGATTTAAAAGCCAATGGTTCGAAAAAACTTTTTCCATCCAATTTCACCGAAGGAAAAACAGGAATTCCTATCAACGGATTGGTTTGGATGGGCAATAAAGAGTTTATGCAGAAGCAAATTACAGAAAAAATCGCTGCCGGTTATCAATGTATCAAACTCAAGGTCGGCGCTTTAGATTTTGAAACCGAACTTGAAATTATTGCAGGTATTCGTCAGCACTTTTCTCCTGTTGAAATTGAAATCAGACTGGATGCGAACGGAGGATTTACGCCCGAAGATGCACTCATGAAGCTTGAAAAATTAGCAGTTTATCATATTCATTCCATCGAACAACCTATCAAGCAAGGCCAATTAGATGCAATGGCCGACATTTGCAAACATTCACCCATACCAGTCGTACTCGACGAAGAACTAATCGGCATAAAACCAACCGACATAGAACGGGTTATTGAGAAAACGAAACCAGCTTATATCATTTTGAAACCAAGCCTTTTGGGCGGTTTTAAGCAGTCGGAAGAATGGATTCGGATGGCCGAAAAGCATCAGGTAAAATGGTGGATCACATCGGCACTCGAAGCTAACATAGGCCTAAATGCCATTGCGCAATGGACTTTTACATTAAATTCAGAACTTCCACAGGGTTTGGGAACCGGACAATTGTATCATAACAACATCCCGTCACCACTCGAAATTCGGGACGCAAAACTATTTTATCAGGCTAAAAATGATTGGGATTTAAGCGCTATTTTAAAATGAAACAGGAAACTATCCAACTCAATGGCTCAATTTTCAGTAAAGCTAATTTTGAACAACTAAAAAAAAACGACGAAGCTCCCGATTCGTGGGAGAATGCTATTTTTTTATTTCTGAAAAACTGGTTCGACGACACTGATTTTGTGATTACACACACTTCCGGCTCAACGGGCATTCCCAAGGAAATACAACTGGCAAAAACGGCCATGCGCAATTCGGCCCGAATGACAAATGCTTTTTTCGGACTCGACGAGAAAAAAACAGCTTTGCTTTGCCTGCCCGCATCCTATATTGCAGGCAAAATGATGATCGTTCGGGCTATCATGGGCGGATTCAACCTGATAACAACAGCACCGAAAGCAAACCCCTTTGAACTACTTGAAATGCCGATTGACTTTGCAGCAATTACACCTTACCAACTGCATTATTCGGCTGCATCTTTAAAACTGAAAACTGTACTAAACATTATTGTGGGTGGCGGACATGTGAATTCAACGTTGGAAACTTTGGCCGAAAGCATTCCGACGGCTTTGTTCGAAACTTACGGCATGACTGAAACCTGCTCACACATTGCCCTCAGACAATTCAACGGAGCAAATGAATCCGACGTTTTCAGTGTTCTGAATGGCGTAACCATTCGACAGGATGAACGTGAATGTTTGGTCATAACCGCTCCTCACCTGCTCAACGAGGAAATCATCACCAACGACATTGTGGAAATTACAGATAAAAACACTTTTCGATGGCTCGGGCGTTTTGATACCACCATCAACTCGGGCGGCGTGAAAATCCATCCCGAACAGGTCGAAAAAAAGCTGGAAGGTAGTATCCCCTCCGGCTATTTTATTGCTTCTCAACCCGATAATATTTTGGGCGAAAAAGTTATTTTAGTAATCGAATCAGCGGAATATTCTGCAAGTCAGCAAACTGAACTAACTGCTACTATCGAAAACCGACTTTCGAAATTTGAAATTCCAAAAGCGAGTTATTTCATACCAGAATTTGTTTATTCTTCTGCAAATAAGATATTACGGAAAGAAACATTACAAAAGTTAAATCAATAAAAACTTTTTGTATTCAAACACATTAAAACAGAAAAAAACCGACGATACGACATCGAAGTCATATGGTCGGTTTTTTTAATTACGTGTTTTTAATTCGTTATTACAAAAGCTCCACGCTACGTTTCACAAATTTTGCCAACGCTTCACCCTTCAGCATGTTATTAGCCAAAAGTGCGAGGTCAATCAACTGACGAACCTGTTTGTTTTCAGAAGCAAATGCTTTGTAAACAGTCTTTTTCTTGTCACCAAGTTCATCCATTTGTTTAGCAAGTTCGCTGAGTTCATCTTTTTCGGCTGTCGGAATTTCTTCGTCTTTTTTGCCTTTATGACTTTCCTGAAGTTTGTCGTGTTTTGCTTTCACTTCGGCCAATTCGGTTGCAACCGGACTCACCTCAGCACCACAAGCATTTTCTTCTTCGCTCAATAGTTTTTCAATCACCGGATGCGCTGTATTTACAACTAAATTGTAACTATCAGGCATTTCGCCATAAAAACTCATCATACCACCCTGCAAAGCCGACATTTCTTTCATGCGGCGCATAAATTCATTCTGTGTAATGAAAACAGGATTGGCTGAAGGTGAAAGTTGCTCAAATGTTACAATGAAATTTGCTTTTTCAACTTTTGGCAATTGTGAATCGAAAACAGCCACAAGTGCGTCGCGCTGGTCATCAGTCAAAGCAACTTTAGCCACTTCGTCTTTCTCAATAATTTTGTCAATCACATCGCTATCTACACGCACAAAACGTGTTTTTTCGAACTTTTGCTCCAGCTGACTTACTACGTGTACATCCAGTTGTCCATCCATAATCAGCACATCGTAACCTTTGTCTTTGGCATGTTGAATGTAACTGTAATGTTCGTCGGCATTGTTGGCGTACAAATAAATCAAATCGCCGTTTTTATCTTTCTGATTTTCAAGCACCAGCGTTTTATATTCTTCGAAAGTAAAGTATTTGCCATCCACATTTTTCAACAAGGCAAATTTCTCAGCACGTTCGTAGAATTTCTCATCGCTAAGCATTCCGTACTGAATGAAAACTTTCAGGTTATCCCATTTTTCCTCAAAATTAGCACGATCTTCTTTGAAAATTTCTGCCAGGCGGTCGGCCACTTTTTTGGTAATATGGCTCGAAATTTTCTTTACATTGCCATCGCTTTGCAAATAACTACGCGACACGTTCAACGGAATATCCGGCGAATCAATCACTCCATGAAGCAAAGTCAGGTATTCAGGAACGATATTTTCAACATGATCGGTTACATAAACCTGATTACAATACAGCTGAATCTTGTTGCGCTGCATGTCGATGTTGTTCTTGATTTTTGGGAAGTAAAGAATACCGGTCAGGTTGAACGGATAATCCACATTCAGGTGAATATGAAACAACGGATCTTCGCCCATCGGATTCAATTCGCGATAGAACGACGCATAATCTTCTTCTTTCAAATCAGCAGGTTTGCGTGTCCATGCCGGATTTGGATTGTTGATAATGTTGTCTTCTTCAGTTTCAACGTTTTTACCATCTTTCCATTCTTTTTTCTTGCCAAAAGCAATTTCTATCGGAAGGAATTTACAGTATTTAGTCAGCAATTCCTGAATTTTTGATTCTTCCAGAAAATCCTTGTTTTCGTCGTCGATATGCAATACAATGTCAGTTCCACGATCAGCTTTGATAGTATCTTCCAAAGTATATTCAGGACTTCCATCACACGACCAGTGTTGAGCAGCGTTCTCATCTTTGTGCGATTGGGTGAAAATTTCAACCTGTTTCGACACCATAAACGAAGAGTAAAAACCTAAACCGAAATGACCAATAATGGCCTGTGCATCGTTTTTGTATTTTTCGAGAAATTCTTCAGCACCCGAAAAAGCAATCTGATTGATGTACTTCTCAATCTCGGCAGCCGTCATACCAATTCCGCGGTCGGAAATTGTAACTGTCCCTTTCTTTTTATTTATCGATACGCGCACGGTCAGGTCGCCAAGTTCGCCTTTAAATTCGCCAACCGAAGCCAGTGTTTTTAGTTTTTGAGTTGCATCTACGGCGTTCGACACTAATTCACGCAAAAAAATCTCGTGATCGCTGTACAAAAATTTCTTGATAACGGGGAAGATATTATCGCTCGTTACCCCAATGTTTCCTTTTGCCATTGTTCGTTTATATGTTTTATTGATTAATTTGAATTATTATTTACGGAGTTTATGGTTTGCAAATAAAGTGCCAGCCGGCTTTTGGTGACAGAATGACAGTTGCACACATTTAACTATGTCGTTTTAAGCAGCTATTCTAAGCCCCGGGAAACATACAATTTCAAAGCATATTTCATGTAATTTCAAAGTTTCATCCATGTAAATTCAAAGTTAGTGTTGTGTAATTTCAAAATACATAGTATATTTTCATCAGAAATACAGATAGTTATACAAATAAACAGAACAATAAAATCAGCCATTGAATTTTTGCTCGAAAAATACCCTATAATTGCAGCTAAAGGGCCTTGGTAATCAGAAAAAACAACTTTCCATCAATCCACATTTTCAAATTTCGAGTATGTAAATCTTGTAAATTCAGATAACACAGGAAAGAAAAATTGCAAATATAGTCCCATGAGTGGATTTTGGAAAATAATTCATATCATCAGAACAGCCATATTACGTCGTTTCAGCATTTTTGACTATCTTTGCAGTCCGAAAAAATTTATTAATCAATTTTGTTTAAAGTAATTAACTGACCGTTATTTACCTCAGACAAACGAACATTTCAAACATCAAACTAATATAAAATGGCTCTTCAATGTGGAATCGTAGGCTTGCCTAACGTTGGTAAATCTACCCTTTTCAACTGTCTTTCGAATGCTAAAGCCCAATCGGCGAACTTCCCTTTTTGTACAATCGAACCGAATGTCGGCGTAATTACTGTGCCCGACGAACGCCTCAACAAACTGGCTGAACTTGTACATCCACAACGCATTGTTCCTACAACGGTGGAAATTGTTGATATTGCCGGATTGGTAAAAGGAGCCAGCAAAGGCGAAGGACTTGGCAATAAATTCCTGGCCAATATCCGCGAAACTGATGCAATTTTGCACGTTTTGCGTTGTTTCGACAACGAAAATATCGTTCACGTGGATGGAAGCGTAAATCCTGTTCGTGACAAAGAAATCATCGACATAGAGCTTCAGTTGAAAGACCTTGAAACAGTGGAAAGTCGCATCAGCAAAGTGCAAAAACAAGCTGCTGCAGGCGATAAACAATCGAAAACCCAGTTTGAAATTTATTCTTTGTATAAAGAAGCTTTATTGCAAGGCAAATCAGCCCGTACTGTAAAACTTGACCCTCTGGATAAAAAATTAGTCAAAGATTTATATTTGCTAACTGATAAACCCGTGATGTATGTTTGCAACGTTGACGAAGCGTCGGCAGTAACCGGAAATGCCTATGTTGAAGCTGTTCGCGAAGCTGTGAAAGACGAAGGTGCTGAAATTCTGGTGGTAGCCGCTGCTACCGAAGCTGATATTGCTGAATTGGAAACTTACGACGAACGTCAAATGTTCCTCGAAGAAGTGGGTCTGAAAGAATCGGGTGTTGCGCGTTTAATTCGTGCCGCATATCACCTGCTCGATTTGCAAACTTACTTTACAGCCGGCGTTCAGGAAGTACGAGCCTGGACTTTTGAGCGCAACTGGAAAGCTCCACAATGTGCGGGTGTGATCCACACAGATTTCGAAAAAGGATTTATCCGCGCCGAAGTGATAAAATACGAAGATTTTACAACACTTGGCTCCGAAGCAGCTTGTAAAGAAGCCGGAAAAATGAGCGTTGAAGGAAAAGAATATGTGGTGCAGGATGGCGACATTATGCACTTCAGATTCAATGTGTAAACTCTGATACATTCAGGCAGAATCATTCAAAACAATTTTATTTTCAGTACAGTACGCCCTGCAGCACCAAAAACTGCAAGGCGTACTGCGTTCTTGCGAGCTCTTCTTCCTCGCACTAAAAGACAACAAGCCTGACTATCCTTTTCTTCTCCCTCAGCTAAAATCCCCGAATTTTGAGTTCATCCTCTTCCAAAAACAACAAAAATAACTTTTAGTGAAGCCCATCATCCTATGGCTAAAAGTTTTTTTGTATATTTGCACATCATACCGTAATGGGCTTTATTTGAAACAACAAGAGATGCAATTTTCAGCAATCATAGGACAACAAGCTATAAAAGATCGCTTTATACGTACCGTAAAAGAGCAACGGATTCCTCATGCTCAATTGCTTCGTGGCCCCGAAGGAATCGGCAAGCTGTCTCTCGCCATTGCATATGCTCAGTATATTTGCTGTGAAAACAGGCAAGATACAGACTCTTGCGGCGTTTGCCCTTCATGCGTGAAATACAACAAATTGGCACACCCCGATTTACATTTTGTTTTTCCTGTCATTAAGCCCGCCGGACGAAGCTCAGTCGTATGCGATGATTTCATTGCCGACTTCCGCGCAATGATATTGGAGAACAAACATTTTAGCATGAACGATTGGTATGCCCGCATTTCGGGCGATGCCAAGCAAGGCATGATTTACGCGAACGAAAGTCAGGAAATAATACGCAAACTGAACCTGAAAACTTACGAATCGGAGTATAAAATAATGATTATATGGTTGCCCGAGAAAATGAATAATCAGTGCGCCAATAAGTTACTTAAAATACTTGAAGAACCACCCGAAAAAACAGTTTTTCTTTTGGTATCCAATACTCCCGATGAAATCATCACAACAATTTTATCGCGCACACAGCATATCAACATACCTACGTTAAGAATAGATGACGTAATGTTGACTTTATTGAATGACCCAAATCTGGAAATTACGCAACGCGATGCCGTGAATGTGGCGCGCATTTCGAATGGCAGCTATCTTTCGGCCCTTTCGGTGTTAAGCGAAGACGATGAAAATAAACAGAACTTTGAACGTTTCGTAATGATCATGCGTTTAGCATGGCAGGTTGGAAACCGCAAAGATCATTCATCGCTTAAAATATTAAAAAAATGGTCGGACGAAATGGCTGCCGCTTCGGTAGGCCGCGAACGACAGAAGAATTTTCTGGCATATGCTCAAAAACTGACGCGTGAAAACTTTATTCTTAATCTGAACGAGCCCGAGTTGAATTATCTGACAAGCTACGAAGCAGATTTTTCACGAAAATTTTCGCCCTTCATTCACGAACGGAATGTAGAAGATCTGATGCTTGAATTTGCTTTGGCCGAACGCCATATTGAACAAAACGTGAATGCCAAAATGGTATTTTTCGATCTTGTTCTTAAAATAATTATGTTACTGAAAAGACAACTAATAGAAGGTTGAACAAGCCTAAAATGAACTAATTTTGTCTCATATAAAAAAATCAATATACATCCGCAGGCAATAACTCCTGCAAAACAAAAATAATACAATGGATCAAACTCTCAATAGCGGCGGTGGCTGCATGACTAAAGGAGGCTGTGCCTGCAACTCGCGACAAAAACTAAGCGTACACGACTGGCTGTCCGATTTGCCCGAAACAATCAAAGATACAGATTTTATTGAGGTTCAGTTTAAAAATACACGAAAAGGTTATTATCTGAACAGCACAAAAATAGCGCTCGAAAAAGGAGATACGGTGGCTGTAGAGTCATCGCCAGGGCATGATATTGGACAAGTAACACTTGTTGGGCGTTTGGTACTGCTCCAAATGGCCAAAAACAACTTCAATCCCGAAAAGATGGAAGTGAAAAGGGTTTATCGAAAGGCCAAAGAAACCGATATTGAAAAATACAACGAAGCCAAAGGCAAAGAACAACAAACCATGATCAAAGCCCGTCAGATAGCCGATAATCTGAAGCTGAACATGAAAATAGGCGATGTTGAATTTCAGGGCGACGGCAACAAAGCGATTTTTTACTATATCGCCGACGAGCGTGTGGATTTCAGGCAATTGATAAAAGTTTTTGCCGAAACTTTCAGAGTGCGCATTGAAATGAAACAAATCGGTGCACGTCAGGAAGCCGGACGTATTGGCGGGATCGGCTCTTGCGGACGCGAATTGTGTTGCTCGGGCTGGATGACAAATTTCAATACCGTATCGACCACAGCTGCACGAACGCAAGATATTTCACTGAATCCTCAGAAATTGGCTGGTCAGTGCGGTAAGTTGAAATGCTGTATGAATTATGAATTAGATGCTTATGCTGATGCGATCAAGGATTTCCCATCCCGTGAAGTACAACTCGAAACGCGCGACAACACCTACTATCATTTCAAAACTGACGTTTTCAAAGGCTTAATTTCGTATTCTACTTCTCAGCATTTCGGTGCCAATGTGATTACTATTTCTGCCGAAAGAGCAAAAGAGGTGATAACAATGAACAAGAAAGGTGTAAAGCCGGACGTGCTTGATGATTTTACTGCTGATGATAAAAAACCGGTGAATGTAAATTATGAAAACGGTGTTGGGCAGGATAGTTTGACACGCTTCGACACAGGAAAAAAGAGTTCAGGAGCTAAATCGAATAACAAAAAGAACAATCGTCCTCAGCTCACAAAGCCAACAAAACCCGGCATCGAAAATGCACAAGTCATTACGAAGACGAACAATGAAACTAAGAAAAATCCACCAAAGCTGATAAAGAAAAATGAATAAAAATATCCTGCATAAATCGTTGACTTTTAGTTTGATATTGTTCTCGCTTTTTGTGGTTTCTTGTCAACGCAACGATGTTTATTTCGAATATAATGCAGTTCGGCCTGAAGGTTGGAACAAAGACAGTGCATTTGTTTATACCGTAAACATAACCGATACGAACGCCAAATACAATGTGTATATAAACACCCGAAACAGAGGAGAATATCCGCATCAGAACTTGTGGCTTTTCATTTCTAAATGGAATCAGGACAGTACTTTAACGAAAGATACCATCGACTTTTACCTGGCCGATCAACGTGGAAAGTGGTTAGGTTCGGGCGTGGGGCAGACCTTCGAAATGCCTGTGTTGTATCTCGAAAATGTAAGTTTTCAGCAACCCGGAAATTACATTTTCAGCATAAAGCACGGAATGCGGGACTCATTACTTGTTGGACTGAACGATGTAGGACTGAGAGTTGAGAAAAAGGAGTAGAAATAGCAAAATTTAAAATTAGAAGTGGGTAAAAATAAGTTGGCAAAATTTGCCGATATGGAAGAGTTTTCGCACGTTTTTCAAGTGTCATCGCATGCCTTGCGCGAAGGTCAGCAGTTCGAAATGAAAGGTCAATGGAACAAACAGTTTTTTAAAAACGACAATCCTATCGTACTTGAACTGGGCTGTGGTAAAGGCGAATACAGTGTTGGGATGGCGCAACTATTTCCCGATAAAAACTTTATTGGAGTAGATATAAAAGGCGCCCGCTTATGGACAGGAGCAAAAGATGCGCTGGCAAAAAACTTACACAATGTAGCTTTTTTGAGAACGAACATTGAAATGATACATCATTTCTTTTCGGCTGGCGAAGTAAGCGAGATATGGCTTACTTTTCCGGATCCGCAAATGAAAAAAGTGACCAAACGCCTTACAGCGACTAATTTTATAAACTCCTACCGGCAATTTCTGAAGCCTAACGGATTGGTTCATCTGAAAACCGACAGTAATTTTATGTTTACATACACCTGCGAAATGGTGAAGGCAAACAATTTAGCTGTTAATTTTTCATCCGACGATTTGTATGCATCAGACCTTGTCGATCCGATTTTAAGCATAAAAACGTATTACGAGCAGCAGTGGCTCGAACGTGGATTGACGATCAAATACATTCAGTTCGTTATCGATCAGAACAATGACTTAATTGAACCCGACATAGAAATAGAACACGATGCCTACCGAAGCTTTGGAAGAAGTAAAAGACACAACATGGACAGCGAATTGAACAGTGTAAGCAATGAATAAACTTTAGCAAGGATTAAGTTGTTTCTATTTACAATTTCCATTGTCGGTTTATTTGGATAGGAAACCGAAATACCCGATTTTTTTCAAGAGAAGTACTGAACATTGCAGGAAGATAACTTTAAATTTTTGCTCCTGTTTTTTCTCTTATTTTTAAACAGTAAAACAATTAAAAAAAATGACATTATATCCGCAGTTAATCCTCGACGCATTAGCACATGTGCGTTACCCGGGCACAGGAAAAGACATTGTTTCCTCGGGAATGGTACAGGACAACATTCGCATTGATGGGAATAAAGTAAGTTTTTCGCTTGTATTCGACAAACAAAACGATCCTTTTGCCAAATCGGTTGTGAAAGCTGCCGAACAAGCAATTCTCACTTATATCGGCGATGATATTGACATCAAAGGAAATATAAGCGTAGAGATGAAAGAAGCGCCGAAGCCTAAATCAGTGCCCATTTTACCCGGAGTAAAAAACATTATTGCCGTATTTTCGGGCAAAGGTGGCGTTGGAAAATCTACAGTTTCGTCGAATCTTGCCATTTCTCTTGCCAAGTTGGGCTATAAAGTAGGGCTGCTGGATGCCGATATTCACGGACCATCGATGCCAAAAATGTTTGGTGTGGAAGATGCGCGGCCAGGCATGGAGGAATTGAATGGGAAACAGGTTTTGACTCCTGTCGAAAAATATGGAGTAAAACTCTTGTCCATTGGATTTTTCGTCGATCCTGAAAATGCACTTGTATGGCGTGGCAGTATGGCAAGTAATGCACTGAAACAATTAATAGTGGATGCCCACTGGGGCGAACTCGATTATTTTGTAATGGATTTACCCCCGGGAACAGGTGATATTCAGCTCACTTTGGTACAAACGCTGGCCATTACCGGAGCTGTGGTGGTGACAACTCCGCAGGATGTGGCACTTGCCGATGCCCGCAAAGGAATCAATATGTTCATGGGCGAAAAAGTAAACGTTCCCGTGCTGGGACTTGTAGAAAATATGGCTTGGTTCACTCCCGCCGAATTGCCCGAAAACAAATACTATATTTTTGGAAAAGAAGGTGGAAAACGGCTCGCTGCTGAATTTAATATTCCTTTGTTGGCTCAGATACCTTTGGTACAAAGCATTCGCGAACAGGGAGATGCCGGCCGACCGGTAGCTGTGGAGGAGGATACCATTTCATCTCTTGCCTTTAAAAATCTGGCTCTGAATGTAGTGGAACGAATTAATTTTAGAAACGAAAATTTAGATCCGACTCAAAAGGTAGAAATGCAAAGATAAACATTCATTTTTTTTCGAACATAAAACTACAATTCAACGCTTTAAATGTCCACAGCAATGTGGGCATTTTTAGTGGTATGAAGTTATAGAGAGAAAGCAGTTGTTATTTTGCTAAAAAAATATTTATCTTTACAGCTCAATTTTTTCCTGAAACAAAAAAATCACTTGATACGATGAAACCAACCATTATTGATTTACTCAACCAGAGTGTTGAAAAGTACTCAGAAAATCCTTTTCTGTGGGAGAAAACCGCCAATACATTTGAACCTACCAGCTATCGCGAAACCAAAGAGCAAACTCACGTGCTGGCGGCAGGACTTTTAAAACTGGGAGTAACAAAAGGAGATAAAGTGGCTTTACTTTCCGAAGGACGCAATGCCTGGATTATTGGCGAACTTGCGATACTTCACGCAGGAGCTGTTAATGTTCCTTTATCAATAAAGCTCGAAGAGAGTAATGATTTGATATTTCGCATTATACATTCCGAAGCAAAGTATGTAATGGTGTCAGGAGGTCAATTTAAAAAAATAAGAGCTATCGCAAAGTCGCTTCCAGATCTCAAAAATATAATTGTTTTCGATGAACAAATCGACTACGAACCCAACGAAATATCGCTGACACAACTTAAAAACTGGGGGAAAGATTATCTTGCAAAAAACCCTGAAGCGGTGATCAAAAGCTCCCTTTCGATTCAAGCCGACGATATTGCCAATATAAGTTACACTTCAGGAACCACCGCCGACCCAAAGGGAATAATGCTCACTCACCGCAACTACACAGCCAATGTGGAGCAAGCTCTTACTTTAATGACAATTCCCCCCACTTTCCGCACATTAATTATTTTACCGCTTGACCATTGTTTTGCACATGTAGCCGGATTCTACAGCTTTATGGCTTCCGGAGCCAGTGTAGGAACAGTTCAGAATGGAAAAACAGGTCTTGAAACGCTTAAAAACATCCCTGCAAATATCAAAGAATTGCAACCTGATTTATTGTTGAGCGTACCGGCTTTGGCAAAAAACTTCAGAAAAAACATAGAAGGAAGCATTCGTGCCAAAGGGCCTGTTATCAACTCTCTGTTTAAATGGGCACTTGAAATGTCGTATTCGTACAACAAAGAAGGGCATAACAAAGGACGTGGACTACAGCTATTAAAAAAACCGCTTCTCATGATGTTCGACAAGATATTATTCACTAAGGTGCGTGAGGCTTTTGGCGGACATCTCAAATTTTTTATTGGTGGAGGCGCTTTACTCGATATCGATTTGCAGAGATTTTTCTACGCCATTGGCATCCCTATGTATCAGGGATATGGGCTGAGCGAAGCTACGCCCATCATTTCGTCGAATGGAGAAAAACGCCATAAATTAGGCTCATCAGGTTATCTGGTTACCCCGATGGAACTTAAAATCTGCGATTCGGAGGGAAAAGAATTACCAAACTACGAAAAGGGCGAAATCGTTATCAAAGGCGAGAATGTAATGGCCGGATATTATAAAAACGAGAAGGCCACAGCCGATACCATTAAAAATGGTTGGTTGCATACCGGCGATATGGGCTATATGGATGATGATAAATTTCTTTATGTAGTCGGACGTTTCAAAAGTTTATTGATATCGAGCGATGGTGAGAAATACAGTCCGGAAGGAATAGAAGAGTCACTGGCCGACAATTCGTATTTTATCGATCAGGTAGTTTTACACAACAATCAGGATCCATACACTTCGGCTTTGATAGTCATCAACAAAGAAGCGTTGAAACGTTATGTGCACCGCAAAAAGCCGGAACTCGACTGGAATACGGATGAAGCAAGAGAAATGGCACTGAACAAACTACAACGAGAACTGAACGAATATAAAAAAGGAGGTAAATTTGAAGGAATGTTTCCGGAGCGTTGGCTGCCGGCAGCAGTGGCTGTAATCGGCGAACCTTTTACCGAACACAACGGATTGGTGAACAGCACAATGAAAATTATGCGCGGAAAAGTAGAAGAACGATATGCAGCACGCATCGAAAAATTATACTTTCCAGGAGCTAAAGAAATGACCAATCAAGACAATTTGGATGAACTGAAATAAACATACAAAACGAACCCGGAGACTTTTAAAAGTTTCCGGGTTCGTTTTTTATCGATAAGATAATTTTTACAGGCGGGCAGTAATTAATCTGCAAACCCGTTCAAGGTATACTACATCCGTTTCATCCAGAATGTCATAGCGCTCGCTGTCGACATCCAGAACTCCGATTACCTCGCCGACTTTATCGAAAACGGGTACTACAATCTCGGCTACCGACAAACTGCTACAGGCGATGTGCCCTTTAAACTTTTCAACATCGGGTACTAACTGAGCTTTGGCCTCTTTCCATGCTGTTCCACAAACCCCACGTCCATATTTAATGCGCGTACAGGCAATGGGTCCCTGGAATGGCGCGAGCACAAGCTCATCCATGTCCACCGTATAAAAACCGACCCACCACCACGAAAATGCCTGATGCAAAGCTGCTGCAACATTTGCCAGATTGGCAATTAAGTTAGTCTCTGTTTCGATAAGTGCATTGATCTGGGGCAACAGTTCTTCGTATTTTTGCCCTTTCGTTAAGTCTGCTGATATTTTTATTTCCTCTGCCATTACTTTAATTTTAAAGAACAAAATTAATCCTTTGTTTTATAAAAGCGACAATTTATACAATCTAACCAAGCTAAAATTTAACTATTTAACATTTATTTATCGAAAAACAATAAAATTATTTTGTATGTTGAGAAATTATACTTTTCTTTGTGGATTATTTTATAACAATATTCCAGTCTGTTAAATCATTTACCAATACAAATTATTAACAAAATTACAAAATGAAAAAGGGATGTATTAAATCTGTTATTTTAAGCCTGCTGCTCATATGTTCAGCAAGCATGTATGCACAGCAAGCGCCTGAGATTCCGATCGATCCGAAGGTTCGTTACGGTAAGTTGGACAATGGATTAACTTATTACATTCGTGCCAATAAGTTGCCAAAAGAACGTGCAGAGTTTTTTATTGCACAGAATGTAGGGGCAATTCTTGAAAACGATGACCAAAACGGACTGGCTCACTTTCTTGAGCACATGTGTTTCAATGGAACAAAAAACTATCCTGAAAAAGGAATTATTAACTACTTCGAAAAAATCGGAGTGAAGTTTGGCGCAAACATCAATGCCTATACTTCGCTCGACGAAACTGTTTACAATCTCTCGGATGTGCCAACTTCTCGCGAGTCGATTATCGATAGCGCTCTGCTCGTATTGCACGACTGGTCGGGCTTTGTTTCGTTGCTCGATAAGGAAATTGATTCCGAACGCGGTGTTATTCGCGAAGAGTGGCGTACGGGAGCTGGCGCAGAAAGACGCATGTGGAAAGAATCGAATAAACTGAAGTATCCCGGATCGCAATATGCTAAACGTGATGTAATTGGCGACACTGCCGTAATCAACAACTTCTCGTACAAAACTTTGCGTGATTATTACCATAAATGGTATCGTCCGGATCAACAAGCCATTTTGGTTGTGGGCGATGTGGATGTGGATAAAGTTGAAGCCAAGATCAAATCGATGTTTGCCGACATACCTAAAAAAGAAAATGCTGCAGAACGTATTGTTTATCCTATCCTCGACAATGATGAGCCTATCATAGCCATTGTGAAAGATAACGAAGCACGCATGACCCGTATTGAACTTGAATACAAACATGATAAACTACCGCTTGAAGTTAAAAAGTCAATGCCGGGTTATGTTGTGAATGTTGCCAATAGTTTAATATCTACAATGTTAGGAAATCGTTTTGATGAAATTACGCAGCAAGCCAATGCTCCTTTCGTAGGTGGTTACGCGTTTTATGGTGAATTAGTTAAATCCAAAGATGCATTTCAAATGTTGGTGGTTCCTAACGAAGGACGTGAGCTTGAAGGATTGAAAGCTCTTTTGCTCGAAGCAGAAAAAGTAAAACGTTTTGGATTTACTAATTCGGAACTCGAACGTGCGAAAACCGATTTACTCAAGAACATTGAAAAATCATACAACGATCGCGAGAACCAAAAAAACTCAAATTTAATAAGAGAATATGTGCGTCATTTTACAAGTGACGAAGTGATTCCGGGTATCGAATGGGAATACCAAACCATGCAGATGTTTCTGCCACGTCTCACCGCCGACATGATCAATCAGATTGCTAAAAGTTATATAACTGACAATAATTTGATTGTGTCTATACTGGCGCCCGACAAAGAAGCTGTAAAAATACCTGCCGAAGCCGAAATTAAAGCAGCGATTGAAGACAGCAAGAAAGCTGAACTGACTGCCAAAGCCGAAGAAGATATGAACAAACCACTTATCAACTCGGTACCTAAAGCGGGTAAAGTGAAAAAAGTGGCGAAAAATGAGAAACTCGGTGTCACCGAATGGACTTTGAGCAATGGCGTTAAAGTGATATTTAAAACTACGAAATTTAAAGAGGACGAAGTTTTGTTGTCAGCATTTAGTAAAGGTGGTCTTTCAAAAGTTAAAAATGTGGCTGATTTACCTTCTGCAACACTTGCATCAAGTATTATTGAGAGCAATGGGTTAGGTGAGTACAATCAAATAGAATTAAATAAACTACTTACCGGTAAAATTGCAAAAGTATCACCTTTTATTGGAGCATACGACGAAGGCTTCGACGGAAATTCATCCGTAAATGATTTCGAAACGCTGCTTCAATTAGTCTATTTGCATTTTACAGCACCCCGTAAAGATGATAATTCGTATGCTGCTTTAATGAATATGTATCGTGCAAGCCTGGCCAACAGCGCAAGCGATCCTCGTAAAGCATTTTCCGACTCGGTGAATACAATGATAAACAACCGAAACGGACGTACGGTGATTCTGAATTTAGAAACGCTCGACAAAGTAAATCAGGATGTTGCAATAGCTATCTATAAAGAACGTTTTGCCGTTCCAGCCGATTTCACTTTTGTATTGACCGGAAATGTAGATCCTTCAAATCCGGTGGTTAAAAATGCCGTTTGTACTTATTTGGGTGGTATTAAATCGAAAAAAGGTGGTGAGCAATTCACCGACAACAACATTCGTAAGCCAAAGGGTGATGTGAAAAACTATTTCAAAAAAGAAATGAAGATCAAAAAAGCTTCGAACTTTATTCTTTACAGTGCAGCTTTACCTTATAATATAACGAATAGAACGGCTTTAACAGCTATAGGAAGTATTTTGAACATGAGATACCTTGAAAGTATCCGTGAAAAAGAAGGAGGTTCTTACGGAGTTGGCGTTCGTGGGTCTATTACCAACACACCTATTGATGAAGCAAGCCTGTTGATGCAATTTGATACCGATCCTGAAAAGCAACAAAAACTGATCGGCATTATCCATTCAGAAGTGAAGGAGATTTTGGCGAATGGGCCGAAAGAAAGCGATTTGCAGAAAGTAAAGGAAAATATGTTGAAGAAATATAACGAAGACTTGGCTGAAAATAACTGGTGGGATGGCGCAATCGTTCGTTATTATCAGGATAAAATTGATCTGGTTAACGATTACAAGGCTTCCATTGAAGCAATGACCCCTGAGGTGATTCAGTCGACTTTAAAATCTATAACTGATCAGGGCAATGTATTCGAAGTGGTAATGTTACCTGCCGAATAAATAGACTGTTTTAAAAGAAACAGCACGGACAGCTATTGTTGTTCGTGCTGTTTGGTTTTTACATTAAAGTAGCAGCAAAAATTTATTGAGGTTTCTTCTGTAAACAAATACTTGCGTAAAAAATGTGTATTTAAAAAGTTAAAATACTCAGCATTAAGTATTCGTATGAAGCAATAATCAATAAGCAACACGCTGTGTATTTTTCAACCTTTCATCTGAGAATTACATTGCTAAAACAGCAAATGTAATATCAAAACCCTTCAAAAAAAGCAGTTGCCCATTTTATATAGACAACTGCTTCTCTGCATATTTAATTGAAATACAATATACTGACTAATCAATCTTCTTCTTTCTTGGTTGCTTCGTATTCTTTCAGTAGTTTTTCCTGGATATCCATTGGCACCAATTCATAACTGGCAAATTTCATACTAAAAGAAGCGCGTCCACCGGTGAGCGAACTCAAAGTGGTGGAATAACTGCTCAATTCTTTCAATGGTATTTTAGCCAATAATTTTTCGAAGCCTTTATCACTTTCCATTCCCATAATGATAGCACGTCGGCCTTGTAAATCACTCATCACATCTCCCAAGCGATCGGAAGGCGCCTGAACAACCACATCGTAAATAGGTTCAAGCAATTTTGGTCCGGCTTCTTTAAATGCCTGAGCAAATGCATTACGCCCTGCCAAACGGAAGGATATTTCATTTGAATCAACGGGATGCATTTTGCCATCATACACAATTACCCGCACATCGCGGGCATACGAACCGGTCAAAGGACCTTGTTCCATTCGATCCATTATCCCTTTCATAATGGCCGGTAGAAAGCGTAAATCAATGGATCCACCAACAATACTATTTATCAATACGAGTTTTCCTCCCCAATCAAGATCAATTACCTGAGTATCGCGATTACTGATTTTATATTCCTGACCACCGAAACGGAAAGTTTCAGGAGCAGGCATGCCCTCATAATATGGTTCGATAATCATATGAACTTCACCAAACTGACCCGAACCACCCGATTGTTTTTTATGACGATAGTCGGCGCGGGCATTTTTAGTAATTGTTTCGCGATATGGAATTTTTGGTTCTTTGTATTCGATTAAGATTTTATCGTTATGCTCCACTCTCCATTTCAACGTGCGGAGGTGAAATTCCCCCTGACCGTAAAGAATAGTTTGTTTCAGCTCTTTCGACTGTTCTATAATCCAGGTAGGATCTTCTTCGTGCATGCGTGTGAGCACTTCACTCAGTTTTTCTTCATCTGCTTCGGTTACTGCTCGGATGGCCCGACGGTACTTGGGCTCTGGATATTTAATTTCTTTAAAATCATACTCACATCCTTTGATGTTCAGAGTGTTGCCGGTTCGTGTGTCTTTTAATTTCACAGTAGCACCAATATCACCGGCCACCAATTGTTCTACTTTATTTCTGATTTGTCCGGCCACATAAAACATCTGGCTTAAACGTTCTTTTGAGCCTCTATCTATATTGATCAAGTCATCGCCTTCTTTTACTTTTCCGCTCATCACCTTGAAATACGACACCTCACCAATATGAGGCTCAACACTTGTTTTGAATACATAAATGCTTGCGGGGCCGTTGGCATCGGGTGCAATCTCTTTACCATCTTTTGTCTGTGGTTTTTCGGTGACATTCACACTTGGTGATACGTTTCCTACAAATTCCATTAACCTGCGCACACACATATCTTTGCCTGCACTTATACAAAATACCGGAAACATATCGCGATGTAACATTCCTTTACGGATACCAATACGCATTTCTTCTTCGCTGAGCGAACCCTGATCGAAGAATTTTTCCATCAATGCTTCATCGTGTTCGGCAGCTGCTTCCACAAGTACATTGTGTAGATCCTGTGCTTTGTTAATTTCATTATCGGGAATTTCAAGTACTTCGGGAACACCACCTTCGGGTTTCCACTTGTACATCTTCATCTTCAAAACGTCGACTATTGCATTGAATTGATGACCAACAGAGATAGGGTATTGAATCTGAACTATTTTTGATCCAAAGTTTTCTTTGAGTTGTTCTAAGGTACGGTCAAAATCGGCTTTTTCATGATCGAGTTGATTGACAATGAAAATAACCGGTTTGTTGAATTTTTCGGTATAACGGAAGTGATTGTTGGTACCGACTTCGACGCCATATTGGGCATTGACAAGAAGAAGTGCAGTGTCGGTAACATTTAGGGATGTAACTGTACCGCCAATAAAGTCATCCGACCCGGGGCAGTCGATAAAATTGAGTTTTTTGTCGAGCCATTCGGTTTGGATAATAGTAGAAAAAACCGAATAACCATATTCCTTTTCGACAGGGAAATAATCGGATACAGTGTTCTGACCTCCAATACTCCCTCTGCGTTTTATAACACCACTCTCGTAAAGCATCGCTTCCACAAGAGTGGTTTTCCCAGAGCCCGAACTTCCCAAAATAGAGATGTTCTTAATTTCATTTGATTGATATACTCTCATACGTATTAAAATTAAAATGATTAATACTAAATTAAATAAAAGCTAAATGATTAATTAAATCGATTGGCAATGTATGAAATCTCTATTAATAATTTATTTCATTTTGTATGTTTTACAACAGAGTTTATGGGGATTGCAGTTTAATTTTAATATATTTAACGCGAAACATTGTTTTAATATCTTTATAGGCAACAAAAACAACCTTAACTATTGTTTTTTCTTGTCCACTTTCCAATTTGCCGGATAGGCGTTTAATTGGGCTTTTTGGTCCTGGTTATAAGTCCTGACATCATGATCAATGCAGTAAGAATAATTACCTGAACAATCAACGAATTATTGACAAGCGCAATGTTGTGAATGGGTTCGATGGAAAGGAAGAGCAAAATGGTAATAAGTCCTCGTGGCGCTACAAAAAGGAGTGGCTTTAATGGAAGATTTGAAACTTTGAGTTGAAAAAATCTGACAATAAAAATAAAAAATACAATCATCACTGACCATATAATTGTTTCCTTGTTTAGTATTTCTTTTGTTTCGAGCAAGTATCCGAACAATAAAAAGAACACTGAACGTACAAGAAAAGCTCCTTCTGTAGTAATTTCTTTGAATTTCTGACTCTCCTTTTTCAACTCATCTGTCCGAAATTTTTCTATCCAGCTGAATTGTTTGAATTTATCCAGATTGCCAATAAATAAGCCGAAAAAAAGGATGAAAACTAACGATGGGAGATGAAATTCTTTCGAAATGGTATAAATCAGAATAACCAGGAGAATGATGGGAATAAATTTAATATGATGATCTATTTTATGCAGCAAATACGAAAGCCCCATTGTGGCTAAAAAAGATATAATTACAATAAGTATAAGTTGGCCTCCAAAGTGCAAAAATGTAGTTGCTCCATAGCTTTCGTTATCTATAATAAAGTTAAAAAAGATAACTCCTATGATGTCGGAAAAACTGCTTTCGTAAATTATAAATTCTTTATTATGGGTTGTAAATCCTCTGACACTCGGGATGGCAATCGCACTGCTGATAACACAAAGTGGAATTGCGTTTATCAGACTATCTCTAAATGAGTAACCTCCAAATTGTTGAAATATGGCAGTAAATACAAAGGCTAACACCAACAAAGGAATTAAAGCTCCTAATAATGACTTGACAACTAATCCGATTTTCGATTTGTCTAATTCTAATTCTAATGCCCCTTCGAGTACGATAAGGATAAGTCCTATAGTTCCAAAGATAGGAAGAATAGATGATAAGTCAGGAAGCTCAAATGGAAAGAAAACGGTCATCTGACGAATAAACCAACCGAGCAGAAGCAGGAGGATAACAGAGGGTATTTTTGTGTTTGACGATGTCAGATCAAACACATACGCAATCAACAACAAAGAACAGAAAACGATAATTATTGTCGAAGTCATAATTTTTCAATTTATAGGTGGCATTTCAGTTTTGTGATCAATAGCTCCGGTTTATAGAATTTTCCGATCGGGAAATTCCCAAAAACTAAATTTGCTTGTTTCAAAGGGCAAAGCTCATAACGATCTCAACAACTCATTGTGTATTTTACAAACACATCGTTTTGATTTATTGTTTAATGAAATAGTGAAAAACTAACATTCCACAGATATAAAAATTTCAATATTTAATGTATAGTACTCTTTTTATAAATCATCAAAACATTTTTTTTGATATAAATAATTGAACACTATCGGGTTTTCCTGTCCACAATAACAGCGCAAACTGCATCGCCGGTTATGTTCAGAACGGTTCGTAACATATCAAAAATTCTATCCAGTGCATAAAGCAGTGGTAATCCTTCGATAGGGATTCCTGCCGATACCAAAATAGCCACAACGAGCAAGGTGGGTCCGGGAACACCGGCCTGTCCGATCGACCCTACTGTGGCTGTAAGCGCTATCGCCATGTACTGCCCAAAACTTAGTTCCATACCGTACAATTGCGCAAAAAACATCGCTACAAGTGTAAAATAGATAGCATTTCCCGTCATATTGATGGTGGCGCCTAAAGGAATGACAAACGATGCTGTTTCTTTACTCACCTTCAGGTCTTTTTCGCAGGTTTCGAGCGTAACCGGCAGCGTAGCAAGCGATGAGGCGGTTGAGAAGGCGACAATTTGCGGACGTAACATGGCTTTAAAAAATGGACCAATTTTTTGTTTTGAAAAAAGTGTTATCGCTGCGGGGTAAAAAATAAATAGCATAAAGAGGAAGGCAAGTACATTGACCCACAACAAATCACCTACTTTAATCAATAAGTCAAACCCAAATGTGCCAGTAGCATCAGCCATTAAACCAAACACACCCAGTGGAGCCACCAGCATTACTTTTGTGATACACCAAATAAGTGCCTCGAGGAGGGTATTGAATCCATTGATCACCGATTGTTTTTTTGAAACCGGCAATACACTCAATCCGAAGCCAAGAAATAAACCAAAGAAAATCAACTGTAAAATATTTCCTTCGGCCATTGAGCGAATAGGATTGTCGGGGATTACCTGCTTAATGATGCTCATGATATCCATTTTCGGCTGGCTTTCAGTATAGTTTTGAACAGGGAAAAATTCCCTGATCGCATCAATGGAAATCCCGGCGCCTGGTTTAAATATCTCGGCGGCGGCAAATGCCACAAGTACTGCCAGGAATGTGCTGATAAAAACAAAGGCGATAGTAGTAATTCCAATTCGTCCTGCGGATTGAGTTGCTCCCAGCGATGCTGCTCCTGAAACGATAGAAACAAAAACCAAGGGTACAACCAGCATTTTAATCAGCTGAATAAATAAACTGCCCAATGGAGCGAACATCCCGGCATCATCGCCCATAATTTTGCCGACAACAATGCCAATTATCATAGCAAGCAGTATTTGGAAACTTAAATCACGGAAAATCTTTATTATTTTGGCTTTTGAGATCATAAACGGTTTTAATTTAGCAGTTTATATTTATTGTGTTTTTTCTGAAAGTGAGTATTTTCATAGTTTCTTTGTAAAAAACAGGCGAATGAAAAAGAAAAAATATGCCTACGAGCATTGAAATAATAAGAATCGATCCGAAAACAACATAACTGTTTTCGTTCGACAGCAAAGTGCCCAACCAGAACAGCAAAGTGCCTAAAAGTACAAATATGAAGGTCACCAGATTAAGATACGCTACCATGTCACCTAATTTACGCCCCAAATTTGATTGTTGAAGGATGGCAAGACTCGGAACCTGAAAAAAACCACCCATAAATGCAATAGAAAAAACAATGAAAGCGTATAAATACAAATTCAAACTGAAAAAAGTGAGGACAAACAACAATAAACTCATACTGCCGATTCCAATCAAAATCAGCCCTTTTTTTGCTTCATTTCCAGATATTTTGCCTGCCACCCAGCAGCCCAATGCAATACCAATAGCCGCAACTGCCATCACCAAACCGGTAGTTGTGTTGGATGCCTGATAAATATTTTTTGTATGAATAACTAAATTCATTTGAAGCATACCTCCTATGAGCCAAAATGAAGAAGCGCCGAATACAGCTGAATTGAGTAACGGATACTGACTTGCAAAACGAAATGAATCAACAAGAAAATGGATAGGATTTAATTGTCCGGTCTCATTTGTGTTTTCAGGCCGTTCTACTGCTCTGATTGAACGTGTTGTGAGATACCCGAGCAATGCAATGCCGAGAAACAAACAGTAAATTAGCCATTTGTTGGAGAGGTCTGATATCAGCGAAGCAGTCACTGTTCCGAGGAGAATGCCTAAAAAAGCCATTGTTTCGAACACTCCACTGCCGTACGACACACCTTCTTCGCCTCCGATATCGCGAATCAGACTGTATTTCGAAGGAGAGTAGAGGCAACTCTGAATGCCCATGAGCAAAATAGCAAAAACAGCCAGTACTACCCACTGGTAATAAAATGCTATGCAGGCCGTTAACATAATGGGAAGTTCGAGCAGTTTGAAAAACCGAAAAACCTTTTGTTTGGAATAAATTACCGACAGGCGGCCGGCAATAGGCGAAAGCAATAGGTAGGGAATGATCAGTGCAGCCGATACTATCGAAATCAGTTGCGACTGTGTGATCCATGTAGGCAACGCCCAACCCACCGATATGAATATTATGCAGTTTTTCAGAAGATTATCATTATATACACCCAGAAAATTCGTTATAAACAGAGCATTCCATTTATTCCTGAAAAATGATGGCATCATATGTTAGTAGTTGAATTTTGACAAAAGTAATTTTTTTCATCTATTTAAACAACAATTTTGGTAATTCGATAAACTAAAACCTATAGTTATACGTTTTAACTTAATGCAAAGTTGTATGAACTTATTTAAACATTTCTATGGGAACTATTAAACTAATCTCTAATATAGTTAAATTATATTAATTCATGGACTAACTTCTTAATTTTAATGTAACTTTGCAAATAATGAAGCGATCAACTATTTATATATTAATTATCTCTATGATTGTGACTTTCGTCGGGCTTATTGTTATTCAGGCCCGATACGTCATGATAAATGCTGAGATGGTAGAAAACCAGTTCAGCGAAAGTGTTCAACGAAGTCTTTTCCAGACTGTTATATTAGTCGAGGAAAACGAAGCGCTTGAGTATTTGGGGCAAACGCTCGAAGGAGTAGATTACGGCGGTAATAAAAACAATATGTTAACTTTCAAAACATCGGATACATCTCTCCAAACCAACATCGACAGTGTAACCGGTAAACTAAAGTTAACCTCCGAAAAATTTACCCGCCCACGAATACGACTCTCGACCGGACATGGAAAAGCGACGATAGAAGAAACATCCCGTTATTTACAGGAGCGATTTAAGCAAAACTTTTCCCGTTCGAAAACGATTTTGGATCAGGCCGTTTTCCGTTGGTTAAGGGAATCGGATAAGAAGGAAATCAGCGAACGGGTGAATTTCGGGGAATTAAACACTATTTTGGAAAAAGTGCTTGGGAATAACGGTGTTAATTTACCATTTTACTATGCAATAGCCAATAAGGATGGAAAAATTATTTACAAATGTAACAAGGACATTCATCAAAACCATTTAAACAGAAACAATAATGTTTACACTCAAAAACTTTTCCCTTCCGAAGATTCGAACAAAGGGGCTTATTTGCAGGTAACATTCCCGACCAAGCAAAATTACATACTTAATTCCATGAATTTGTTGCTTCCGTCGATTTTATTGGTTTTGCTTATTTTTTGTATTTTCATTGTTGCTATCATTATCATTTTCAGGCAAAAACAACTGAATAATATGAAAAACGACTTCGTAAATAATATGACGCATGAGTTAAAAACTCCAATTTCGAGCATATCGTTGGCTTCGCAAATGCTGCAGGACCCAAGCGTTGGGAAAACACCTCAGACGCTCCAACATATTTCTAATGTCATTCGCGATGAAACAAAACGATTGAGTTTAATGGTCGAAAAAGTGTTGCAGATTTCGATTTTCGAAAAAGATAAATCGATGTTGAAACTCAACGAAATGAAAATTAATACATTAATTAAGGAAATAACCAATAATTTCTCACTAAAAGTAACAAGCAAAGGAGGGCAGATCACTTCAAAACTAAACGCAACTCAAGATGTGGCTTTGATTGACGAAGTCCATTTTACAAATATTATTTTCAATTTGTTTGACAATGCGCTGAAATACTGCGATAAACCATTATTGCTGACGATTGAAACCTGGAATGAGAAAGACAACTTATTGATAAGTATCGAGGACAACGGAATAGGAATTCAAAAAGAAGACCTAAAACGTATTTTCGAGAAGTTTTATCGGGTGTCGACTGGAAACTTGCATAATGTCAAGGGATTTGGCTTGGGATTGGCCTATGTAAAAAAAATAATCACCGAACACCGCGGAACTATCAAAGTAGAAAGCGAACCAAATATCGGAACAAAATTCACTATCACAATACCAACACTAAAAAATTACGAGTTATGACTGACGAAAAAGTAAAAATTTTATTATGCGAAGATGACGAAAATCTTGGCATGCTCCTCAGAGAGTATTTACAGACTAAAGGATACGATGTTGACTTGCAGCCTGATGGCGAAGCAGGCTTTAAAGCCTTCTCGCGCAATAAATACGATTTATGTATTTTTGATGTAATGATGCCTAAAAAAGATGGCTTTGCGCTTGCAGCCGACGTTCGATCAACTAACGCCGAAGTGCCAATCATTTTCCTTACCGCCAAATCGATGAAAGAAGATATTCTTCAGGGCTTTAAGCTGGGTGCCGATGATTATTTATCGAAACCATTCAGCATGGAAGAACTGCTCTATCGTATTGAATCTATCTTGCGCCGCGTAAAAGGCAAAAAAGCAAAAGATGTAGTGGTTTATAATATCGGTGGATTTGTGTTCGATGCACAAAAACAACTGCTTACATTCGATGGAGAGTCAAAGAAACTGACCACCAAAGAATCTGAATTATTGAACCTTCTGGCTGCCAATGCCAACAATATCCTCGAACGTAACTTTGCCCTGAAAACCATTTGGGTGGACGATAATTACTTCAATGCACGCAGTATGGATGTGTATATCACCAAATTACGTAAATTATTAAAGGACGACCAAAATGTTGCCATTATCAATATTCATGGCAAAGGTTATAAATTGATTACACCTCAGGTAAAAGAAGATTAATATTCTGATTGAAACTGACCTATAAAAAAACCGCCTCATTTGGGCGGTTTTTTTTGTAGGCCTGTTTTAGAAATCTTATCTGAATTTAGCTGCAATTTCATCCTGCGAAAAAATAACCATAGTTATTTTTCCATCAGGGGTATAATTTGGATTTTTACAAGCAAAAAGTCGGTTGATCAGATCGCTCATTTCCTCGTTGGTCAGATTTTGACCCGATTTGATAGATGAAGTTTCGGCCAAAGCAAGCGCAATGGTTTCGCTTACTTCAGTTGCCGAATTCAGCGCCGTAGTTCTGGCCTTTTCTATAAGCGTTTTAAGCAAACCCACAACACTTTCAGTCCCCAATTGAGCTGGAACACCCGTCACATGCACTGATTCGTGGTATTCAAAATTAAAATCAAATCCGGCAGCATTCAAATCCGGCAGTATTTGCTCAAAATACAAAACATCATCATGATGCAATTCGAGAACTTCTGGAAACAGAATTTGTTGCGTACTTGCCTGTCGAACAAGTATTTGTTGCAGAAAAGATTCAAAAAGTATCCGTACGTGCGCTCTGTGCTGATCTATCATGAGCATCCCCGATTTTACATTGGTGATTACGAACCTGTTCTTTAGTTGAAAATTAGTCGTTTGAAATTCCGAAATTTCATGCTGAAACGTCTGATTCATATCTTGTTGCGAACTACTCTCCGGCGATATTTCTTCTTCTTCTTGAAAATAAGGAGCTACTTCAGTTCCCGATGTCTCGTTCTCGAACCCTCCATACAATTTCTCCCAATTAATTTCCGGACGTTTGTACGATGCACTTGTAAATGGATTATAATTCGGATTAAAGCTGGTCTGCGGGGGACGAATATTTTGTATATCAATACTATGAACAGGCATTTCTATAGCTCCATCCTGATCAAAATCAATAGAAGGTACGATGTTGAATTTTCCGAGCGCTTCCTTCACCGTGGCCGAAAGGATAGACCAAAGGGCTTGTTCGTTTTCGAATTTTATTTCAGTTTTCGTGGGATGGATGTTGATATCGATAGTATGTGTATCTACCTCAAAATAAATAAAATAATTGGGTCCTTCGGAGGGCTGAATCATGTTGTTGTAGGCCAACACAACAGCTTTGTGAAAATATGGATGCCGCATATAGCGTCCGTTCACAAAAAAATACTGATTCGCCGATTTCTGGGCAAACTCAGGCTTGCCCACATAGCCATGAATACTCACCAAATTGGTAGCGGTTTCGATGGGAAGCAGCTGCTGCTGAAAGCGTTTCTTAAGCGTTTTCCCAAATGTGTTTTCGATCCTCACTTTTATGTTCGAAACCGGTAAGTGAAATATCTCCTCGTCGCCATCGAAAAAAGAAAACTCTACCTTTGCATTTACCAATGCTATGCGATAAAACTCCTGAAGTAAGTGAGATTTTTCAACATTGTCGCTTTTCAGAAATCGTCGACGTGCAGGAACATTAAAAAATAAGTTCTTGACAAGGAAGGTTGTCCCTTTGTCGCACTGAATCGTTTCCTGTTTGAAAACTCTGGTGCCCGCAATTTCGACCATCACCCCCAATTCGTCCTCTTCGCGCCGCGAACGCATTTCTACCTGTGCCACCGCTGCTATCGATGCCAGCGCCTCGCCTCTGAATCCCATGGTGCGAAGTGAGAACAAATCGGATGCATCTTTTATTTTCGATGTGGCATGGCGTTCAAAAGCCATGCGAGCATCCGTTTCACTCATGCCTTTTCCGTTGTCGATGACTTGAATTAATGTGCGTCCGGCATCTTTGATTACAATCTGAATGAAATCAGCGCCAGCATCTATGGCATTTTCGACCAATTCCTTCAGCACCGATGCCGGCCGTTGGATAACTTCGCCAGCAGCAATCTGATTGGCAACTGCATCTGGTAAAAGATGAATAATATCACTCATTTGTTTCGAAAAAAATTAATCTCATAAGTTCAACTTATGATAAATAGCTTAAAAGCTAGAAATTGTGGGTGTTGATGTGAATTACAAAAAAATCAGAAGGAAAATCCGTTAAGATGCCTTCTGATTCATTTTTTTAAATTATTTCTTATTACGTGATAAGAAAATAGGCAATTGCAAGTAAAACGACAAGAATAATTAAAATTCTGAAATTTGAACTCCGTGCCTGTTCTTTCCTCATACTTTTATTCTTGTCTGCCATTTCGCGGAAAGCTCCTCGTCTGATAATTGTAGGTCGATAAGTACCATCAGGGTTGGTCTTATTTTCATCCAACTTTTTTTCACGTTCTTTGCTCGCTTCTTTTTTTGGATCGTAATAAATGTAACGATGCTTGTACTCCTTCGGCTTGTATAAATTAAATAATCCCATAATTTATGTTGTTTTAAAACATTAACTAAACTTACCATTTTGATTCACATTCACATCGTTTACAAACTGTCGGATCCTCTGCTCGTCCTCTAATTTGCAAATCAACAAGACATTGTCCGATTCAGCCACGATGTATCCATCTAAGTCCTGAATTACTGCTAACTTGTCGGGCGGTAGAGCCACAATATTATTTTTGCTTTCGTAAAACATTGTTTTGCATTTTAGTGTAACATTTGAACTGTTATCTTTTTGCGACATTTCGTACAACGAACCCCAGGTGCCAAGATCGGTCCAGCCGAAGTCGGAACACAGTACATGAACATTTGCCGCCTTTTCCATAATACCATAATCAATGGAAATATTGGGGCAGGTGGCATACATCTCGTCGATAAACGATTGCTCGGCGGCTGTATTGTACACATCTTTTCCATTGTCAAACTTTAACGCTACTTCGGGCAATAGGCTATGAAACGCATGGTCGATGGTTTGTAGATTCCATAAAAATATTCCTGAATTCCAGAAAAACTCTCCTGTTTCGAAAAAAATCTGAGCCAATTCGGCATTCGGTTTTTCGGTAAATGTTTTCACTTTCCGAAGGTTGGTATCTCCCTCGTCGATCTGAATATAACCATATCCTGTTTCGGGGCGACTTGGTTTGATGCCAAGGGTGAGTAAACTATCGTTTTTATCTACAAAATCGAGTCCGGTTTTTATGGCATCGATAAAGTCTATTTCCTTCATTATCAAATGATCGGAAGGCGCTACAACTATATTGGCTTTGTCAGTCATAGCTTTAATTCTATTCACTGCATAAGCGATACAGGGTGCCGTATTCCGGCGGTTAGGTTCAAGCAATACCTGATCAGGCTTAATTTCGGGCAATTGTTCCAATATTAAATCTTTGTATAAAATATTGGATACTATCAGTATGTTTTCAACAGGCATGAGTCTGCTAAACCGGTCAAAAGTCATTTGCAACAGAGAGCGACCTGTTCCAAAAAAATCGAGAAATTGCTTAGGACGGTTATTCCTGCTAAAAGGCCAGAAACGGCTTCCAATGCCACCGGCCATGATAATACAATAATTGTTTTTCATAAATATATTTAAATTTGACCTTTTACAGCCAGTACTGTTCTAAAAATTGCACTAAGATAGTGAGTTTTTTTGTGACAATGAAATTATTTATCATCGTTTATTCTAAATGGGTGAGATATAAACAAATAATTCTGTTTTTTTTAGAATGATAACTAAACGTAAATAGATGCATTGAGGAAGTGCTACTCCAAATTGTGCGATTTGTTTTGAGTACCGCCTTGCTTGTATTTTAAGTGTTTTTTTTTGAAAATATACTTTCGATGCGATACCTTATTATTTTTATTTGCTTGATAGACTATTGAATAAGTCTTTGCTTTGAGTGAAGCAAAATATTAGACCCCAAGCAGATGAAGTGCAACTGAGGGGTAGATGTGGGCAAATAATTCCAAAAATATATTTTGTGCTGAGTCCTGATCATTCATCGCTATATCGCAGCAAAAACAGTATCTGATGTAGTGTCTGTTTCGGTTAATTCAAACATTATCAATGATTCGGCCGATTGCACCCAATGTTTAAAGTCATTTGTGTTGGCGTGATGGGGGATGTATTCCAGCAGTTTATCGAGATCGAAGCTGTCGGCCGCTACTCCTGCTCCTGAGCGCAAAGCATCCATTACATTACATTCTTGCTCTATATGCGTTGGAACCATAAGCACAGGTTTGTTCATATACATGGCTTCGCAAACCGACTCGAATCCTCCTGTAGTGGCATAGGCTTTGGTGCCTGTCATCAATTTCAGGAAAAGCTGATCGTTCAGCCGGTGCATGGTTAAATTGTGGCTTGCTATTGTGGTTGTGTCGGCGTTTTTTCTGTCCCAGAAAAAATGTAATGTTTCGGAGGCATTGCGTTCGCTCCATTTTTTGAGGTCTTTCATATAGCCATCATTGAGCAAATATCCAAGCATATAGTTTCTGGTTTTTGCTTTCTGCTGCAATAGTTCCCGGCGAAGCAGTGGAGGTACAATGCCAATAGTGTCCTTGTTGCCTGTATCCTCTCTTCTGAACGATAGCGCAAGTATTTTGCTTGAATTAAAGGCTGTAAAACGGGAGTAAAGGTTAAGTAAATAAAACTTAAACCATTTATTCCCTGTGTATTCGAAATATGACGTGAGAAAATAATATTGATGTGCCATATTGACCATCGGTACTTTTGGATCGAAAACGCCATAAGTGATACCACACAGCAGTTCGTAAAAATTAATAACAATGTCTGGTTGCTTCTCGCGGATGGTGCGGCGAATGTTGAAAATGCTTTCGATATAAACTGGTAAAAGTAAAATGTTATACAAAATGCTGGCTAAAAGAAATGGTTTTTTGCCTTTGGGCATAGGCATAAAATTTGGGCTTTGAAATTGTATAATTTCGGTTTCCATTTTGTTTAAGAAAAAATCCGGCAGAACTCGTTTTTTGCTTTTCCCTACCATTACAGCCACTACTTCATGGCCGTTGCGCTCAAGCATTTGCTTCAAACTCATAGACTGCGTTAAATGTCCGCGACCTTCGCCTTGTACTATAAATAAATATCTCATTGAAAGAACAGTTTTATAAATGGATCGAAAAAATTAAGTGAGTATGCTATTCTCTCTGACTTTAACAGGGGTGTGTCGAGTTGTATGGCGTTTTTAAGCTTGTTGTCTGTTGGGATTTCCTTGTGTAGGTATACTTCCCACGTGCCGTCTTCATGTTCGAGCAGGGCCGACATGGTTTCTACCCAGTCGCCCGAATTAAGATAATGTATACCGTCGATGTATTGGTTGGCGGGTTGATGGATATGTCCGCAGATAATACCATCTGCATGAAGTAGTTGAGCCAGCTTTACAAGTTCGTTCTCGAAATCGGAAATGTATGATACTGCCGATTTTACTTTTTGCTTAATGCTTTGCGAAAGTGAGAAGTAGGGAAGTCCCTTTCGGGTTCGATACAGATTGTATATTCTGTTGAGCCAGAGCAGGAAAGTGTATCCTACATCGCCCAACTTGGCCAGCCAAACCATTTTCGAAGTCACATTGTCGAAAATATCGCCATGCGTTACATAGTAGGTTTTGCCATTTCTGTTGTGTACATAGTCTTTTACAATAGTGATATTGGCAAATGTAAATGGCGCAATCTGATCAATAAAATCATCATGATTTCCACGGATATACACAACGTTGGTGTTTTGATTTTCCATCATTTTCATAATCACCTTAAAAAGTTCGGTGTGCTCCTTTTTCCATTTTCCTTTTCCGTTTTTTTGTAGATGCCAGCCATCAATGATGTCGCCGTTCAAAATCAGAGTGGCGCAATTTACTGAACTTAAAAAATGAGTGAGTTCTTTTGCTTTGGAATGTTCGGTGCCTAAGTGTACATCCGATATTACAATGGTGGGATAGTATTTGGGTAGCATCATATCGTTTTTACCTGCAAAATAAACCTTTGAGTATTTCAATGTCAACACAGTCAGGTGAAAAGAGCATGAAGTAAATATGACGGTCGGGTTTCATATCTAATGGAGGCTTGGTTGCCTGGCGCCGTCCTGTTATTTTTTCTCTTCCTTTCCTACTGCCACTTAACTGAAAAGTTGTATCTTTGCAGCTTCAAAAAAAAGTGACAATACGAATACAAAATATAATACGATAGACGAAATGAATTTTATCGAAGAACTTCAATGGCGTGGCATGATTCATACAATGATGCCCGGAACAGAAGAACAATTGGCTAAAGAAATGACTGCGGCTTATGTGGGGATCGACCCTACAGCCGATTCGTTGCACATAGGTCACCTGGTAAGTGTGATGATGCTTCGTCACTTTCAGCGGGCAGGTCACAAACCCATAGCACTGGTAGGTGGAGCCACAGGTATGATTGGCGATCCTTCGGGCAAATCGGCCGAACGTAATCTGCTGGACGAAGCTGCTTTACGCCACAATCAGGAGTCAATTAAAGCACAGTTGGCAAAATTTCTTGATTTTGATAGCGATGCGCCTAATGCTGCCGAATTGGTCAATAATTACGATTGGATGAAGGATTATTCTTTCCTCGATTTTATCCGCGATATTGGTAAACACATTACTGTGAACTATATGATGGCAAAGGATTCAGTAAAAAAACGCTTGAGCTCAGAGTCTAGTGTGGGGATGTCGTTCACCGAGTTTTCTTATCAGTTGCTGCAGGGCTACGACTTTTTGTGGCTGAATCAGCATAAAAACTGCAAACTGCAAATGGGTGGTTCCGATCAATGGGGAAATATCACTACAGGTACTGAACTGATCCGCCGCAAAACCGATAGCGATGCTTTTGCGCTTGTTTGCCCTTTGATAACAAAGGCTGATGGTGGTAAGTTTGGGAAGACCGAGAGTGGAAACGTTTGGCTCGATCGTCGCTATACTTCGCCTTACAAATTCTTCCAGTTTTGGTTGAATGTAAGCGATGCTGATGCCGAGAAGTATATCAAGATTTTTACATCGATAGATAAAGCCGAAATTGATAGTCTGATCGCCGAACATGCGGCAGCGCCTCATTTACGCATTCTTCAGAAACGATTGGCGCAGGAAGTTACAGTTTTGGTGCATTCGCAGGAGGATTATGATGCCGCTGTGGAAGCGTCGAACATCCTTTTTGGCAATGCCACTTCAGAGGCTTTGAAGAAATTAGACGAAGATACACTCCTGGCTGTGTTCGAAGGCGTGCCTCAGTTTAAAGTAAAGAAATCTGTTTTTGCCGAAGGCGTTAAAGCCATTGATTTAATGGTGGATATGGCTGCTGTTTTTCCATCAAAAGGCGAAATGCGCAAGCTTGTTCAGTCGGGTGGCGTGAGTGTGAATAAAGAAAAAATCGACAATCAGGATATGCTCATTACCCAATCGGAACTGCTGAATGGGAAATACCTGTTGGCTCAGAAAGGTAAAAAGAACTATTTTTTACTGATTTCAGAGGAATAGAACTGAAAAAATATGCAATAATTTCGGTAAAAGATTTTGCTGAAATGAAAAACAATCGTATCTTTGCACCGCTTTTGTGAAAAGCACTAATGATTGTCTCATGGTGTAATGGTAGCACTGCAGTTTTTGGTTCTGCCTGTCGAAGTTCGAATCTTCGTGAGACAACAATAACCATAACGGTTGAATTTCAGCAATGGACTTCAACCGTTTTTTCCCCTGAAAATTTCCAAAACAATGGTTTTGGTCAATAATAATCTCTACTGTCTTATGGTGTAATGGTAGCACTGCAGTTTCTGGATCTGCCTGTCTAGGTTCGAATCCTAGTAAGACAACTTTTTAAACAAAAACAAACCCTGATAATTCAAAATTATCAGGGTTTGTTTTTGTTGGGAACTAACTGAAAAAGCCTTCAGTCGGTTAATGTTTCACAGGCTTGTAAATGTGCGACGAATGTCCGTAGAACAATTCGGCTGCTTCCATTACTGTTTCCGAGAGTGTAGGGTGCGGATGAATGGTCAATGCCAAATCCTTTACGGTGGCGCCCATCTCAATGGCCAATACACCTTCGGCTATCATTTCACCTGCTCCTGGTCCGCAAATGCCTATACCAAGTATCCTTTCCGTCTCAGGGTCGATAATCAGTTTTGTCAATCCATCGTTCCTGTCAAGCGTTGTGGCACGTCCACTGGCTGCCCATGGGAATTTAGCTAACTCAAATTTGATACCTTTGGCCTTGGCCTGATTTTCGGTGATGCCTGCCCATGCAATCTCAGGGTCGGTAAACACAACCGCAGGAATGGCAAGTGGTTCAAAGGCTACTTTCTTACCCGAAATGGCATCTACGGCCACACGTCCTTCGTGCGAAGCTTTGTGAGCCAGCATAGGTTCTCCCACAATATCGCCAATGGCGTAGATATTGTCGTCGTTGGTCTTTAACGTGTTGTCGGCAATGATCCAGCCACGCTCATTCACCTGGACTTTTGTGTTCTCAAGTCCCAAACCGGCAGTATGTGGCTTGCGACCAATCGACATCAATACATAGTCGAAAACGTGCTCTTCTATTTGTTTGTCTTTGTTTTCTATGCGTACCAACAGTCCATCTGCTACATCTTTAATCTCTACTACTTTCGATTGAAGCATGATTTTGTCGAAGGATGCTGAAATGCGTTTCTGCAAATGCGATACAAGGTCCTGGTCGGCTCCCGGAAGCAGCCTGTCCATAAACTCCACAACCGACACCTGGGTGCCGAGTGCCGAATAAACCGATCCTAATTCGAGACCGATGTAGCCGCCTCCCACTACAAGTAATGATTTGGGAATGGCTGGTAAATCGAGCGCCGAAGTGGAATTCAGCAGGCGTTTGCTTTCAATCTGCAACGATGGGATAGTGGCAATCACCGACCCTGTGGCAATGATAGCCTTGTCGTACGAAATAAGCTCCGTTGAGCCATCTTCTTTTGTTACCTGAACACTTGTCGACGAAACGAACTTCGCCCGTCCCTGTACGAAATTAATTTTACGCTGTTTGCTGAGTATACCCAGCCCTCCGGTGAGTTTCGAAACTACCTTGTTCTTAAATCCGCGAAGTTTATCAAGGTCGATTTGGGGTGTCCCGAAATCGATGCCCCACTCTTTGGCTTCTTTTGTTTCGTTCAAAAGTTTAGCCACATGCAGCAATGCTTTCGATGGAATACAGCCACGGTACAGACATACACCGCCCGGGTTTTTCTCCAGATCAATCAATGTTACATTCATGCCCAGATCGGCGGCATAAAATGCAGCAGCATATCCGCCGGGTCCGCCTCCGATTACAACTATATTTTGACTCATATATTTTTTTCTGTAAAGATAAATACTAATTGGATAAGTGCTGAATGCTTTTATCCTTCAATAATAAATTTCATTGGGTTTTCGATAGCATCAATTACCCAACGAAGGAAGCGTATGCCATCGGCTCCATCAATCACCCTGTGATCGTACGAAAGCGAAAGTGGCAACAACAGTCGTGGTTCAAATTTACCATCGATAAACACCGGCTCCATATTGCCCCTCGAAACGCCAAGAATGGCAACTTCAGGGGCATTGATGATAGGGGTAAAGAAGGTTCCACCTATACCGCCAAGGTTGGTGATTGTGAAACATCCGCCCTGCATATCGGCAATACTTGCTTTTTTGTTGCGGGCTTTTTCGGCCAGTGCGTTCATTTCGCGCGAAATTTCAATCACATTCAGCTGATCGGCATTTTTAATCACCGGTACAATCAATCCGAACTCAGTATCCACTGCTATGCCTATGTTGAGGTATTGCTTGTAGATCACTTCTTTGGTCTGCATATCGACGCTGGCGTTGAACTGCGGGAATTTTTTGAGCGCCGAAGCAATGATTTTTACAAGAATAGCAGTCACAGTTAATTTTACGCCCTGTTTTTCGGCTGTTTTGGCATAGCTTTTTCGGAATTCTTCCAATGCTGTGATGTCTGCTTTGTCAAACTGAGTCACATGCGGAATGGTGTGCCATGCATAGCTTAAATGTTCAGCTGTTTTGTAGCGGATATTCGACATGGGCTGGCGTTCTACTGCTCCGAATTTGCTGAAGTCAGGCAGTGGTTCCTGATGTTGTTCTGCCTTGATATGCTGTATCTCGTTTCGTTGCTGATGCAATGCTTTGCTGTAGGCTTTCACATCATCAAGTAGTATCCGCCCGCCGGGTCCTGTACCTTTGACCTTATTAACATCCACGCCAATCTCGCGAGCTAACCTTCGAACAGAAGGAGCGGCAGGAGCTGCATTTTGCAAAATCGGTGGTTGGTTTTCCACAGGGATAACTTTAGGAGGACTGGCAACTACTGCTGGCTGAGGAGCAATTGTTTCGGCTGCTTTTTCGGCAACAACAGGAACCGGTGCCGGTGCTGACACAGGAGCTGAAGGTTGACTTTGAACTGCTGAGCCTTCCGAGACTTTGAAGATAACAGCTCCAATCTCTATTACATCTCCTTCGGCAACAAGGATTTCGGTGATCGTTCCGGCCACTGTCGAAGGTACTTCGATGGTAGCTTTATCGGTTTCAAGTTCAAGCACCGACTGGTCGACGCTCACTTTTTCGCCTATCTTCACCAATACTTTTATAATGGTTGCTTTGGTAATGTTTTCGCCTAATTCGGGGAGTTTAAATTCCTGAACTGAAGATGATGCCACAACTGTTGGTTGAGGTGCTTCTACGGACTGTGCTTCTGGTTGATGAGGAGCAACTGCAACGACTTGTTTTTCTTCTGTTGCAGGTTCATTCTTTGCCTGGTCGGTAGTTTCGGTCGATTCAACAGAGAAAATAGCCTGACCAATGCTCACGCTATCGCCTTCGGCAACATTGATGGCAACAACTTTTCCGCTTACATCCGAAGGTACTTCGATGGTGGCTTTGTCGGTTTCGAGTTCAAGAACTGGCTGGTCGGGTGCTACAATGTCTCCAATCTTGATCAGTATTTTGACAATTGTAGCCGAACTTATATTTTCACCTAATTCGGGTATTATAAAGTTTTTCATTTTTATTCTTTTAACCTTGATCTTCTGTAAGAAGTGAAGGTAGTTTTTATAAAATTTTCTTACAAATAGAACTACGAAATCATTGGATTTAATTTGTTTGCATCAATGCCCTGTTCCTTCATGGCCTTTTTAAGGTCAGCCAGTTTGTATTTTCCATCTTTGTATAATGCATACAAAGTAGCGGTAACAATATGCTTGGCATCTACTTCGAAGAAGTCGCGCAATTCATTGCGGCCTTCGCTTCGCCCGAAACCATCTGTTCCTAAGGTGAACAAGCGTTTTGGTAACCATTTGGAAATGGAGTCGGGAAGTGTTTTTACATAATCTGAAGCTGCCACAATAACTCCATCGTTCTGAATCACAGTCGACACATAAGGTGTTTTCTCCTTGTCGGGGTGCAACAGATTATGTCTTTCAACATCCAATGCATTGCGTTGTAGTTCTTTGTAGCTGGTTACGCTGTACACATTTGTCGAAACACCATATTTTTCTTCGAGTATTTCTGCTGCTTTTAGTGTTTCATTCATTATAGTTCCACTACCCAGCAGGTTGGCTCTTAGCTCCGATGCGTCGCTTTTGCCGTTTTTATAAAGATACATTCCTTTTAAAATTCCAGCTTTTGCGCCTTCCGGCATAGGTGGCATTGGGTAGTTCTCGTTCATAATGGTGATGTAGTAGAATACCTTTTCCTGTTCCTCGTACATGCGGCGAATACCATCGCGGATGATAACTGCCAGTTCGTAGGCAAATGCAGGATCGTAAGTAACAAGGTTGGGTACAGGATAGGCCAGCAAATGACTGTTACCATCCTGATGTTGTAAACCTTCACCGGCAAGTGTTGTGCGGCCGGCAGTTCCGCCTACGAGAAATCCTTTGGCTGCCATGTCGGCTGCTGCCCATACTAGGTCGCCAATGCGTTGCAGGCCGAACATTGAATAATAAACGAAGAAAGGCATCATGTTCAGGCCGTGCGTAGCATAAGCTGTGCCTGCACCGATAAACGATGACATAGCGCCGGCTTCGGTAATTCCTTCTTCAAGTATTTGTCCATCTTTCGCTTCTTTGTAATAAAGGAGTAACTCTTTGTCTACCGGTTCGTAAAGCTGACCCACATGAGAGTATATACCTAACTGACGGAAAAGTGATTCCATTCCGAAAGTACGTGCTTCATCGGGTACAATAGGAACGATAAGTTTGCCTATTTCCTTGTCTTTTAATAATTTTGAAAGAATACGAACAAAAGCCATGGTTGTAGACAGCTCGCGACCGTCCGATCCTTTGTAGAATTCCTCAAATACTTCTTCGGGTGGAGTTTTGATAGGCCGTACATCTACTTTTCGTTGCGGAACATAACCTCCGAGGTCTTCTCTTTTCTTGCGCAGATATTTCATCTCGGCTGAATCTTCGGGCAAGCGGAAGAAAGGTGTTTTGGCTACTTCATCGTCTGAAAGCGGAATGCCGAATCGGGTTCTGAATTCTTTTAGTTCTTCTTCGTTCAGTTTCTTCTGTGAGTGTGTAATGTTTTTACCTTCGCCACTTTCTCCTAAGCCATATCCTTTAATTGTGTTGGCAAGAATAACAGTAGGTTGACCTTTATGATTCACCGCTGCGTTAAAGGCTGCGTAAACTTTTTCAGGGTCGTGTCCTCCGCGTTTCATTTTGCGGATTTGGTCATCGGTGAGGTGACTTACCATTTCGAGCAATTCAGGATCGGTGCCGAAAAATTCTTTACGCACATAGTCGCCTGAGGCTATGGAGAATTTCTGCGACTGTCCGTCGACTACTTCACCCATACGTTTCACTAGTTTTCCTTTGTCATCTTTTTCGAGCAACTCATCCCATTCGCCACCCCAAAGTACTTTAATTACATTCCATCCGGCTCCTTTGAATATAGCTTCAAGTTCCTGAACTATTTTTCCATTTCCACGCACAGGACCATCCAGACGTTGTAAATTACAATTGATGACAAAAATAAGATTGTCTAATTTTTCGCGGGCAGCCAATGAAATAGCTCCAAGCGCTTCCGGTTCGTCGGTTTCTCCATCGCCCAGAAAAGCCCATACTTTTTGGTGCGAAGTTGTTTTAAGTCCCCGGTCTTCGAGGTAACGATTGAAACGTGCCTGGTAAATAGACATGATAGGACCCAGTCCCATCGAAACTGTCGGAAATTCCCAAAAGTTAGGCATCAACCAGGGGTGAGGATAAGATGATAATCCGCCTTTTGTTTGTAATTCTCTTCGGTAATTGTTCAGCTGATCAGCTGTGAGTCGCCCTTCGAGGAAAGCACGTGAATAAATTCCGGGTGCTGCATGTCCCTGGAAGTAAATCTGGTCGCCATCGTGTCCGTCGCCTTTTCCTTTGAAAAAATGATTGAAAGCTACTTCGAGCAAAGTGGCTACAGAGGCATAAGTAGAGATGTGTCCACCTATTCCGTTTTCGTTTTTATTGGCTTTTACAACCATAGCCATAGCATTCCAACGAATCACACTTTTTATAAGGCGTTCAATTTCGCGGTTGCCTGGGTACGGCACTTGTTTGGATCGGGATATAGTGTTGATGTACGGTGTGTTGGCGGTGAAAGGTAATTCCACGCCTGCTTTGTGTGCGCGTACCTGAAGCTGACGAAGCAACTCCACAACACGATCGGGACCCCATTGTTGTAAAACATAATCGAGTGAGTAAAACCACTCCTCATTTTCAAGTTCTTCAATATCTTTAGGTATAGCCTTATTTGTACTCATTTTAAATAAAAATTTTGATTTGTACTCATTAAACAAAATTATTAAGGTTTAGTTTAATGTGTAATTTTCAAAATTTGGAGTCATTTATTTAAGATGCGAATTGTGTACTGATATTTAATGTTTTAAGTTGTGTTTTGATAGCTCGATGAAAGTTGATCCGCTTTTTTTTAAAGAAATTTTTGATAATGAAATATAGATGGCTGTTCGGTTGCAATCATGGTTCGGACTAAGCAACAGCAAGTGTGAAAATGCTTATTTTTATATTTGGAATGGTGAGCAAAGTGTTGATGGCTGCTTCGAGTGTGGAGCCGGTGGTAAGCACATCGTCGATGAGAAGCAGGTGTTTGCCCTCCAGGTGTTTGGTGACGGAGAGTTCGAAAATGCCGGCTGTGTTTTCAAATCTTTCGAAAACAGATTTCTTGGTTTGTGTGGCGGTTTCTTTGGTTCTTTTTAATGTGTTGGTATCCTGTGGTTTGTTGAGTATGCAGCTCAATCCTTTCCCTATCCACTCACTCTGATTATAGCCTCTTTTGGCTAATTTATTCGGATGTAAAGGTATGGGTATTATGAAGTCGACGCTGCAGAAATCTGGAGCGTTGAGTAGTTCTGCCGCAGCGTATTTCCCCATTATTTCCCCAATTTCCTTGTTCCCCTTGTATTTCAGTTCGTGAAGTAGTTTTTGGAAAGGTGAGCCTTTCTGAAAAAAGAAAAAAGATGTTCCTCTGAAAATGGGCACTTTCCCCCAGAATCTTTTTTCTACCGGATTGTCGGGTGTTAAATGGTAATTTGTTCGCGGGATATTGTTCATGCAGGTAAGGCAAACATGCGATTCGTTCTTCATTAGTGTTTCTCCACAAACGAAGCAAAGGTTTGGATAAATTAAATTTAATAAATCTGCAAATGGATTTTTCATGGCAGATGTTTATTGAATTGTTTTAGAAACTCTGTATAAATACTATCCCTTTAGGTATGAAAATAATTAATCCTGCTATGGCTGCAAAAATAGCTGCAACTAATACAGCTCCAGCAGCCGCATCTTTGGCTTTGCCAGCCAGCTTGTTTTTGCCGGGCGACACCAAGTCTACAACCGTCTCAACGGCTGTGTTCATAATTTCGGCACTCATTACCATGCCAAAACATAAAAGGCAAATCAGCCATTCGTTGATCGAAATTTTGAAAAAGATGCCGCAAATTATCACAAGCAGCGCCATGACCAGATGAATCTTCATATTGATCTCCGATGTTAGTACTGCCTTTATGCCTCTGCCGGCATACCCAAAACTCTTCATTCTGCTTTTCATAGAAACTGAACTTTTGTAATTGCAAATGTATAAAAAAATCCGACAAACATTGTTGTTTGTCGGATTTGTAAATAAATCACTCTATAATTTTGTTGAAAATTACGCTTTTACACGGCCAAGATAGGATCCGTCGCGGGTGTCAATTTCTATTGTTTCGCCTTCGGTAATAAATAAAGGCACGCGTACAGTAGCGCCTGACTCAACAGTGGCAGGTTTAAGTGTGTTGGTGGCTGTATCACCTTTCATTCCGGGCTCGGTATAAGTTACTTTCATTTGTACTTTTACGGGCATATCAGCGTAAAGTACCGTGTCGGTTGATGCATCCGAAACTACCTCGATACTCATGCCTTCGAGCAGAAAATCAACGCCGTTGATCAGGTCGTGAGCGATCGGTTGTTGGTCGTAGGTTTCCTGATTCATAAAGATGAAATCCGTACCTTCTTTGTATACGAATTGATAAGAGCGACGTTCTACACGTACATCTTCCAATTTTTCGCCAATATTAAAACGACGTTCAATCACACGGCCATCGACAACGTCTTTAAGAGTGGTACGCATAAAAGTATTGCCTTTGCCTGGCTTTACATGGAGAAATTCTATAACAAAATACAACTTTCCATCCATACGGATACACGTTCCGTTTTTAATATCTTGAGCATTCATCATGAAGTAAATTTTTATAAGTTTATTTTCAGGCTGCAAAATTACAATTTTAATTCTAAATATCAAAATTAATTGATATCCAAAATATTACAGAGCCTCTGCATTTCTTTTGCAGAGGCTCTGTTCGTAATCATTTAGTTTTATTGTTTCGGTGCTTATTTCTCGTTCCTTTTCTGAACGTTATAATAAATCTTCATTTGGTTGCCAAGAATTTTGGTAAATCCTTTTACATCGTCGGCACTCCAGGCCCTATTTATTTCCCCGTACTCACCAAAATCAGTTTTCATTAAATCGAATGTGCTTTCAACGCCTACAAGTGTGTAATTGTACGGACGCAGTTTTACGATCACAGTTCCTGTGACATTTTGTTGCGAGCTTTGCAGGAATTGCTCGATGTCTCGCATTACAGGCTCAAGGTATTGAGCTTCGTGCAGAAACATGCCATACCAGTTGCCCAACTGATCTTTCCAGTATTGCTGCCATTTGGTAAGTGTATGTTTTTCGAGCATTTTGTGGGTATTGATAATCAATAAAGGTGCAGCAGCTTCGAATCCGACGCGACCTTTGATGCCAATAATAGTATCGCCAATATGCATATCGCGACCAATACCATATTTGTTGGCTATTTCCTCGAGCTGATTAATAAGCAATACTTTGTTTTCGTTGGTTTGTCCGTTGACGGCACAAATTTCACCGTTTTCGAAACTTATAGTAACAGTTTCTTCACCGTCTTTTTCAACCTGACTTGGGTAGGCCGATTCAGGTAAAGTTTGTTCAGATTTCAAGGTTTCTTTTCCTCCGATAGAAGTTCCCCACAAACCTTTGTTGATAGAGTATTCCATTTTTGTGAAATCGGCCACAAAACCATGTTCTTTCAGGTAGTTTATTTCGTACTCGCGGGTCAACACCATGTCGCGCGTTGGCGTAAGAATTTTGATGTTCGGGGCAAGAACGTCGAATGTCAGGTCGAAGCGAACCTGGTCGTTGCCGGCGCCGGTACTTCCGTGAGCTACATATTGAGCATCAATTTCTTTGGCATAATTGATAATGGCAATGGCCTGAAAAATACGCTCAGAGCTTACCGAAATAGGATAAGTCCCATTGCGAAGCACATTGCCAAAAACCATGTATTTGATACTTTTCTCATAATACTCCTGTGTTACATCGAGTGTAACGTGGCTTTTGGCGCCTAAGCGGTAGGCCTTATCTTCAATTATTTTTAACTCGGCTTCGCTGAAACCTCCGGTGTTGGCAACAGCTGTATGAACTTCGTATCCTTTTTCCTGCGCTAAATACATGGCACAAAACGAAGTGTCAAGACCTCCGCTGAATGCTAACAAAACTTTTTCTTTCATTTTTCAATACTTTATAATGATTGAACTATTTTTTTTCAATACTATCTTTTGCTATTTTTCTTTCTCTTTTTCAGGATCGAACAGCATTCCTGTGCACAGACAGTGTTTGCGGTTGGTGCGTTGTAAAATGTCGTAATTCACGCAGCTCTGACAGCCTTTCCAAAAAGATTCATCATCGGTGAGTTCCGAAAAAGTAACCGGCTTGTACCCCAATTCCGAATTTATTTTCATAACGGCTAAACCGGTTGTGAGTCCGAAAATTTTAGCATTCGGATATCGTTGGCGCGAAAGTTCGAACGCCTTTCTTTTGATGCGTTTGGCCAGACCGTGTCCTCTGAATTTATCCACGACAATGAGCCCTGAATTGGCAACAAATTTTTTGTTTCCCCAGGTTTCGATATAACAAAATCCGGCGAACTCGTCCCCGGCAAGAGCAATAATGGCTTTTCCTTCTTTGATTTTTTGCTCGATATATTCGGGCGAGCGGCGGGCAATACCCGTTCCGCGTACTTTAGCTGCATCTGCTATCGTTGTAAGAATAGTGTCAACATAGCCTAAATATTTTTCGTCAGCAATTTGTACCGTTATTTCATCAACGGTAATATCTTTATTCATAATCTGTTTTGATTTTTTTTCTTGCTCCTTGTTGTTGTGGCGCTTTTTTTAATCTTCTTTTTCAGCAAAAGTGTGATTCATCATTTGGAGAATGTCTTCGCGACTTACTCCTTCACGGGGAATAACAAGTATTGTATCATCTCCGGCAATAGTGCCAAGTATTACATCGGTTGCTTTATTGTCGATGTCCCAGGCTATGGCACTTGCGTATCCGGGTTTTGTTTTGACTACTGCCAGCTGTCCCGAAAAATCAAGACTCAGTACAGCGCCATGCGAAATTAATGTATTGACTGTGGGTTGCGTTAGTATTGGTTTGTTATAGGAAGGCAATATGTATTTATAAGTTCCGTTCGATAGTGGCGTTTTGGCTACTTTAAGTAGCTTTAAATCGCGTGATAGTGTTGCTTGTGTAATTTCGCACTGTCGTTCAATCAGCATTTTTAATAACTCCTCCTGACTCCCCACTACATTTGAGCGTAGAATTTCGGAAATAATTTGTAAACGGTTACGCTTGTTTTTCATTTTATTATATTTATTGTTTGGTTGAACGGAACTAAATCAGATAAATAAAAAATGCTTTTCTACAGCCCTTATTCATTTCATGTGCATTTCTTTGAATCAAAAAATGGATATTTATTGATAACGGCCACAAAAGTACAATTAATTTTGAATATAAGCAATAGTGTATGTATTAAATATGCAAAAAATCATTGAAAAATCTTGTTTTTATTGAGATTTATTCTGTATAAATGTATTTATATACATAAAATGGCTTTTTAAAGTCATGCAAAAAAAACGAAAAAATACATATTTATTGATGGATGTGTAATCTAAGTTTTTCGTTTTCGAGCTGTTTGCCATGAGTAGAGTTTGAACAATGATTTAGCGATTGTGAATTTAACGTTAGTGCCGGGTTATTTTTGCTATAAAAATGAACAAAAAAAACGACGAAGGTGAGGCTTTCTCCTTCGTCGTTTAAGTTTGTATTAATTATTTATAAAAGCAGTAATTGCCGTTTTTTTTTTTGTTCATTGGTGATAAATGGCTGTTTCAAAAGAAACTATCGAACAAAATAAATTATTTCGCATAGCTTACTGCTCTTGTTTCACGGATCACAGTAATTTTCACTTGTCCGGGGTAAGTCATTTCATCCTGTATTTTTTTAGCGATATCGAACGATAGTAATTCTGTTTCTTTATCATCTATTTTGTCGGCACCCACTATTACGCGTAACTCGCGACCTGCTTGTATGGCATAAGTTTTAAGAACTCCGGGGTAGGAGAGAGCCAGACTTTCCAAATCGTTCAGTCGTTTGATATAAGCTTCAACAATCTCGCGACGTGCACCTGGACGCGCTCCCGAAATAGCATCACAAACCTGAACGATGGGAGCGATCAATGTTTCCATTTCCACTTCATCGTGGTGAGCGCCTACAGCATTGCAAATGTCCGGTTTTTCTTTGTATTTTTCGCACAAACGCATACCAAGAATCGCGTGTGGCAATTCCGGTTCGTCATCCGGCACTTTGCCAATATCATGCAGTAGGCCGGCACGCTTTGCTTTTTTGGGATTCAAGCCAAGTTCGGAAGCCATAGTGGCGCAAAGATTTGCTACTTCGCGTGAGTGCTGCAACAAGTTTTGCCCGTACGACGAACGGTATTTCATTTTTCCCACCATACGAATCAGCTCCGGGTGCAGGCCATGAATGCCGAGGTCGATGGTGGTGCGTTTACCAATTTCGATAATTTCTTCCTCAACCTGTTTGTGAACTTTGTTAACAACTTCTTCGATACGTGCCGGGTGGATACGTCCATCGGTAACGAGTTGGTGAAGTGATAAACGTGCAATTTCGCGACGGACAGGATCGAATGCCGAAAGTACGATGGCTTCGGGGGTGTCGTCTACAATGATTTCTACTCCGGTAGCGGCTTCGAGTGCGCGGATATTACGACCTTCGCGACCGATGATGCGACCTTTGATCTCGTCGGACTCAATATGAAATACAGTTACCGAGTTTTCAATGGCTGTTTCAGTAGCCACACGTTGAATGCTTTGTACTACAATTTTTTTAGCTTCTTTGTTGGCAGTCATTTTAGCCTCTTCCATGATGTCGTTGATGTACGACATCGCTTCTGTTTTGGCTTCCTCTTTCATGGCTTCGACGAGTCGTTCTTTGGCTTGGTCGGCCGACAAGCCGGAGATGGCTTCGAGTTGTTCGTGCGCCTGACGGCTTAGGTGTTCAAGGTCTTTTTTCTTGTTTTCGAGCAGGCTGAGTTGTTGTTCGTGAGTTTCGCGAAGCGCTTCTACTTCGTTTATTTTACGTTGCATTTCACCTTGTTTCTGGTTGAGCTGCATTTCGCGTTGCTGCAGTTTTACTTCTTTTTCCTGCACTTTAACGTTGCGTTGCATCACTTGTTGTTCGTGTTCAGCCTTGAGAGCGATAAATTTCTCTTTCGCTTCTATCATTTTGTTCTTTTTAAGAAGTTCGGCCTCAGCCTCGGCTTCCTGCTTCGCTCTTTTGTTGAAAACTCTGAAAAGAACTAATGTTCCTCCGGTTCCCAACGCAAAAGCGATGATGCCTATTATTATTGATGTCATGATACTTATTGTGTTAGTTTTAAATTAATTGTTTGTATATATTGAGTGATTCATAATTACATAAAAAAACGCATTCCGAAGATAGAATTAACTCATATCGATTGATTTGAGTCAAAAATTCCATCAGCGCAATGCGGGTAAAAAACAAAAGAGAAACGAAATTTTATTTTTTAGCAAGCAAATTTTTTAATTCTTCGTCGAGATGTTTAATCTTTTCGGCCATAGGAACTAAGTCCTGATCTATTTCCTGTTTCGATAAGGCAACGGCTAATCTGAAGGCAACTAAAATAAGTATTTCTTCAGTGGCTCGCTGACTGTATATTTTCTGGTATTCATCCAGAAATCTGACAACAAGTTTTTCTGCTTTCCGGTATATTTCCTCATCCTTACGGGCGATATTCAGAGGCATTCTGAATCCGCCGATGTGGATATGGATTTTAAATATTTCTTCGTTTTTATTCATACGCTTTATTCATCTAAAAGCGCTAAACATTTGTCAATTTCCCGCACCATTTTGTTTATTCGTTGCTTCGATTCGTTTCGGTCTTCTTGCGAAATACCTAAATTCCTGGCAATGCGTAAATGGTCAAAGTTTTTCCGAAGTTCAAGAACATCTTGATGAGCATGCATTAAATCGGTATGTTTCCGTTCAAGCTCAGCTTTTAATTCTGCATTTTGTTCCTGCAATGACTGGTACTCCGACATCAGTTTTCGCAGTTTTAATTCAAATGCGTCTATAAGTTCTTCGTATCTGTTGGTCATTTTTTCGGTAAATTCAACACAAAAATAGTCTTTTGCTTTGAATTAATAAAATTTATTGGGTTTTTTTCGATAAGTTATTTAAAATGCTGTGTTTGTTGTTAAAATAGACATATCAAAACAGAGAGAATTTTGTGTCTCAAATTTTCAATTGTAATTGTTGTTTCTGCTTTGTCATTTCTTTTTCAGGAGATGTGTAGGGTTGGAAATAGTTTGTTAAATGCTGTGGGTATGTAAATTTTGTTTTACATCACACAACAGAAGATGCCCTGATGAATACGCAAAGCCACAGTCAAATCCAGAAAGATAAGCCTATTCTACAATAGATATAGAATTTGCAAATAAAGACATCGTGTTTTTATACAATTTTCGGATGAAAGCATCAGCGAGAGTTGATACTTTCATCCGAAAAGGAGTAATTTTAAATCACTTATTTGTTCTGTTCTTTCGCCCAACTGTCCTTCAGAGAGACGGTGCGATTGAAAACAAGGTGATCGGGAGTTGAATCAGGATCAATATTAAAATATCCGATGCGTTGGAACTGAAAATGTTCTAATGCCTTAGCGTTTTGGAGTGAGGGCTCCACGAAGCAGTTTGAAAGCACTTTGAGAGAATCGGGATTTAGTAATTCACGGAAATCGCGTGGATCGGCTGATGGATTTTCGACACTAAACAATCGGTCGTAGAGTCGGACTTCGGCTTTGATGGCCTGAGCTGCCGATACCCAATGCAGTGTGCCTTTCACTTTGCGACTCGATTCGGCCATACCACTCTTTGTCATTTCATCGTATTCGCAGTAAATTTCTTCGATATTGCCATCCTCATCTTTTTTGCAGCCGGTACATTTAACAATATATGCGCTTTTCAGGCGAACTTCCTGGCCGGGAGTCATGCGGAAAAATTTCTTCGGTGCATCTTCCATGAAATCTTCACGCTCGATGTAAAGCTCACGTGTAAAAGGAATCTGGCGTGTTCCTGCCGATTCGTCCTCGGGATTGTTACCGGTCTCCATCATTTCAACTTTTCCTTCGGGATAGTTAGTTACAATAAGTTTTACCGGATTGATTACGGCATTGACACGAATGGCTGTTTTGTTTAAGTTTTCACGCACAGCATGTTCCAATAGTCCAATATCATTCTGAGCTTCAAACTTTGTATACCCGATTTTGTCGATAAAACTATGGATGGCCTGAGGAGAATAACCACGACGACGCAAACCACAAATGGTAGGCATACGCGGATCGTCCCAACCGCTAACCAATCCTTCCTGAACAAGTTGAAGCATTTTTCGCTTACTCATTACAGTGTAAGTCAGATTTAAACGGTTGAATTCAATCTGGCGTGGGCGATAATCCGACGCTTTAAACTGATCGATAAACCAGTCGTAGAGCGGGCGATGAACCTCAAATTCCAAAGTACATAAGGAATGGGTTACTCCTTCGAAATAATCCGATTGACCGTGCGCGTAATCATACATCGGATAAGCTTTCCATTTCCAACCTGTGCGGTGATGCGGGTGCGAAGTGATGATGCGATACATCAATGGGTCGCGGAAATGCATATTGGGCGATGCCATATCTATTTTAGCGCGTAACACCATGGCGCCTTCGGGTATCTCGCCCGTATTCATTTTATTGAAAAGTGCAAGATTTTCGTCCACAGGCCGATTCCGGTACGGACTTTCGGTGCCGGGAACTGTAGGTGAGCCTTTTTGTTTGGCAATGGTCTCGGCCGATTGCTCGTCGATATAGGCCTTTCCTTGTTTAATCAGTTCAACAGCCAAATCCCATAGTTGCTGGAAATAATCGGAAGCATAATACACATTGGCCCACTGATATCCGAGCCACTGGATGTCTTCCTGTATAGAGTCTACGTACTCAACATCTTCTTTCACCGGATTGGTGTCGTCGAAGCGAAGGTTGCAAACGCCGCCATAATTGCGCGCTATACCAAAATCGAGGCAAATAGCCTTGGCATGACCTATGTGCAGATAACCGTTGGGCTCAGGCGGAAAGCGGGTTTGAATCCGGCTTCCATTTTTGCCATCGGCAAGATCCTGTTCAACAAAAGTCTCAATAAAATTCAGACTTTTCTTTGGTGCTTCTTCGTTCATTGTTTCCATAAAGCTAAAGTATTTATGAGTAAGATATTAATACAGTTAATGTCAGGTGTATATAAAATACACCTGACATTTTTTTTCTATTGTCGCTTAACGCTTATTATTCAAAGTAACCTTTGATAATGCCGCGTGGAGAATTTTTGATAAACAAAAGAATCTCGTCACGTTCTTTAGTGGCAGGAAGTTCAGCAGTAATGCGTTCCACGGCATGGCTGGTATTCATTCCCGATTGATAAAGATAGCGATATACATCCTGAATGTCGCGTATTTGCTCGTTCGTATAGCCTCTGCGGCGCAAACCTATTGAATTTACACCTGCGAAAGAAAGTGGTTCACGACCGGCTGTAACGAACGGAGGGACGTCTTTGGAGACTTTAGAACCGCCCTGAATCATTGAATGTGAGCCAATGTGTGAAAATTGGTGTACAAGTACCGCACCACTTAAGATCGCAAAATCATCTACCACCACTTCGCCGGCAAGCTGAGTTGAATTGGACATGATGACGTTATTGCCAACAACACAGTCGTGTGCAACATGGCAATAAGCCATGAGCAAACAATTGTTTCCAACAACGGTTTTTCCTTTAGCAGCTGTTCCTCGATTGATGGTAACATACTCGCGCAACGTAGTGTTGTCGCCAATAATAGCAAGCGTTTCTTCTCCTTTAAATTTTAGATCTTGAGGAATTGCCCCTATTACTGCACCCGGAAAAATCTTACAATTTTTTCCGATTCTTACTCCTTCCATGATGGTCACATTTGAGCCAATCCATGTTCCTTCTCCGATTTCAACATTCTTATCTATGGTAACAAAAGGATCGACAACAACAGACGATGATATTTTTGCATCAGGATGAATGTAAGCAAGAGGTTGTTTCATTAGTTTTATAGTTAAATTTCATATTTAATATTGTTCATATCTCACGATTGAACATTCATGTTTATTTGTTTTTTACAATCTGAGCCATAAATTCGGCTTCGACAGTCACTTTTCCTCCTACAAAAGCGTAGCCTTTCATTATGGCGCATCCTCTTCGCATAGGTTCAATCATTTCTAATCTGAAAACAATGGTATCGCCCGGCACAACTTTTTGACGAAACTTTACGTTATCGATTTTAAGAAAATAGGTCGAATACTGATCAGCATTTTCAAGACCGTTCAGTACCAGAATTCCACCGGTTTGCGCCATAGCTTCTACCAATAGAACTCCCGGCATAACAGGTTCATCAGGGAAATGTCCCATAAAGAAAGTTTCATTGGCCGTTACGTTTTTCACTCCTACAATCACATTGCTCTTTATGTCAATAATTTTATCGACTAACAAAAAAGGCCAGCGATGGGGCAGTAGTTTTCGTACGGCATTGATATCTAATACCGGTGCTATGGTGTCGTCGTAAATTGGCGCCTGAACGTCTTGTTTTTTAATTTCTTTGCGTATCAGTTTTGCCAGTTCAGTGTTTATTTTATGTCCAGGATAACGGGCGATTACCTTGCCTTTTATTGGCTTTCCTATGAGCGATAAATCTCCGATCACATCCAGCAGTTTATGGCGTGCAGGTTCGTTTTCGAAAATCAGTTTTCCACTCAGATAACCCGGTTTGGTAGCATCGATACGATTTTGGTGTAATTTATCGGTAAGTTTATCCATCGTTTCCTGAGGCATAATTTCATCGTAAATCACCACTGCATTTTTCAAATCGCCACCTTTTATCAAATTCATATTCAATAGAGGTTCAACTTCACGCACAAAAACAAAAGTTCGTGCCGAAGAAATCTCGGTGGTAAAGTCACTCAATCGATCGAGCGATGCAAACTGATTGCCCAACACCTGCGACTTAAAACCAATGTGCACATCCAAACTGAATATATCGTCGGGCAAAATTGTTATTTTAGCTCCGGTTTCAGGGATGGTATGTTCAATTTTTTTACGAACAATATAATAATCTTTATCAGCCGATTGTTCCTGAATACCAGCTTCCTGAATTTTTTCGACATAATGTTTGGCGCTTCCATCTAATATCGGAAATTCGGGTGCATTTACTTCGAGCAAACAGTTGTCTATTTCGAAGGCATAAAGAGAAGCTAAAGCATGTTCTACGGTACTCACCTGAACATCTCCCTTTTGCAAAACAGTACCTCTCACCGTATGAGTTACGTTTTCGGCCAAAGCATCAATAATGATGGGTTCGGTTAAATCAACGCGTTTAATTTTGATGCCATGATTTTCGGGAGCAGGCACAAATGTAAGTACTATATCTAATCCTGTGTGTAATCCTTTTCCTTCAAATGAAAATGATTGTTTTATCGTTTTTTGTTTCGACATAATTTATCTGAAATCTTCTTCAGCTTCATGCGTTCTTATTATGAAAGAGATTGAGCAAGCTGTAAATTAATCTTTATTTTTTTTCTGTATCTGTTATTTTTCTTTGTAAATCGTACACTATTTTCTGTAGGTCGGAAAGGTTTTTATAAACGACGCTCGAACGGCGGAAAACACTTACCGGTACCGCTGGGTAACCCTGATAGGCCTGATTGGGCGTTTTAATAGAATTCGGCACTCCCGTTTGAGCGCCTAATATAGTTCCTTCGGCTATGTGCAAATGTCCCGCAATGCCTACTTGGCCTGCAAAAACACATTGCTGACCCACTTTGGTCGAACCTGCAATTCCGGTTTGCGATGCAATGACAGTATTGCCTCCTATTTCTACATTGTGTGCTATCTGCACTAAATTATCTATTTTTACACCTTTGCAAATCAGCGTGCTTCCTAAAGTTGCTCTGTCGACTGTTGAATTGGCTCCTATTTCTACATTGTCCTCAATTACCACATTTCCGGTTTGAGGAATTTTTTTGTATGAACCATCGTCGGTAGGGGCAAAACCAAAACCGTCGGAGCCTATAACAACTCCAGCATGTAAAATACAGTTATTTCCTATTTTGCAGTTGTTGTAAATTTTCACGCCTGCATATAACAAGGTGTTTTCTCCGATAGTAGCATTGTCTTCCACGCTGCAATTGGCATGAATTCGGGTATTGTCGGCAATTACTACATTATCGCCGATATACACAAAAGGAGCAATGTAAACATTCTCGCCTATCGAGGCCGACTCCGAGATGTATGCTCTCGAGGAGATACCGGTTTTTTTAGGCGTACTTTGTTCTACAACAGTCAATAATAATGCCAAGGACTCATAAGCATTTTCAACTCTGATCAAGGTGGCTTTCACATCCCTTTCAGGCTCAAAGTCATTGTTTACCAGTATTATGCTTGCGTTGCAGTCGTAAATATACTGACTATATTTTGGATTTGCTAAGAAACTAAGCGTGCCTGGTTCACCCTCCTCAATTTTAGAAAAGGATTTTACTTTGACCGAAGGGTCGCCGACCACCGTGCCCTGAATGAAATCAGCAATTTGTTGAGCTGTAAACTCCATATTAAAAATTTTTGGGTGCAAAAGTACGAAACTATTTCCAATTTATGCATAAATATTAAAAGCGATTTAATAAAGTGCGTTAAAACAAGCTAAATTATTTCCCTTAATGCTCTTTAGTAGCTTTATTTAGGTATAAATAAAAAATCAGATTTTGTAATAGCAAAAGAAATGTTTCTCTGCTTTTTTTGTTAACACAGTTATATTCAACATGTCCGATGCATCTACTATGTCTTTTTCTGTACCATCTTTAAATAAGATATTAATATTCTCATCTTCTGGAGAGTAAGTGTCGGTACCAACCAGTTCGTCGCCCATGAAGTATTGAGCTTCATAAGCACTGATATTAAAATGTTCAACATATTGCCTAATGAAAAAATCAATTTTTTCCTGTCCAATAGGCTCAAGGCTGATTTCAACTTTAAATAAATGCCGGTTTGTAAAATCCCTGCAAAGCGTTGATAAAACGATGTCCTCGTGATGCATCCAGACTTTTAAAGCACAGATCAAATCAGCATCGTCGAGCAATGCAAAGTTTTCGATTGATTCTTTTTCGTTTACAAAAGAATTGCTGTCGATGTTTCGATACAGAAAATAGCACAATGCTGGAGATCCGAAAAGTAAAGTTCCGCTTGCCGCTAATTCTTTTGCTCTTTTTAATATATTCACCAGCATTTTCTCAGCAGCAACCGATGTTTTGTGCAAATATACCTGCCAGTACATCAGGCGGCGGGCTACCAGAAATTTTTCGATGGAATATATTCCTTTAATGTCCACTACCAACCGATCATTATGAATGTTCAGCATCTTGATGATGCGTGCTGCACCAATGATTCCCTCGCTGACACCTGAAAAGAAACTGTCGCGGCTCAGATAATCGAGCCTGTCCATGTCTAATTGGCTCGAAACCAGTTGATGAAGGAACTTTTTTGGATATTCGTTTTTAAAAATCACCAAGGCAAGATTCAATTTACCTCCAAACTCAGTATTTAGTTGCTCCATCATCAAAAGCGATATTTCCTCATGACTGATTCCACTCACCAGGCTATGCTCCAGTGCATGCGAAAAAGGACCGTGCCCAATATCGTGCAACAAAATGCAAGCCCGAACTGCTTCGGCTTCATCAGTCGTAATTTCATGGCCTTGTTGTCGGAGCTGCGTAATGGCCTCACCCATAAGATGCATGGCTCCCAGTGAATGTTGCATTCGCGTGTGCTGAGCCCCCGGATACACCACCGAAGACAATCCTAATTGTTTAATCCGCGTCAATCTCTGAAAATAAGGATGTTGAATGATATCGTAAAGAAAATCATTTGGAATATTTATAAAACCAAAAACCGGGTCGTTTATTATTTTTAATTTATTAGGTTTTTTCATTGGTAGTATCATTGTGCTGTGTTGATAACAACGCAGTATATAAATGGTTTATAAATTTTATCCATATCTGAAATACATTTAGAACTTGCAAAATAACAAATTATTTTCGACAAACTCTATTTTCTTCGTATTATTCAAAAAAGCGCAGCGCTTTAACATATCCGATTTGAATCGCTATGTTTATTTGTTTTCATTATAGTACTTTGATTATTAATTTATTATATATGAATTTCATGCGTAAATTGATGCGGATTTCTATTCATCAACAAGTTTTGTTCTTTTTTTTTGATCCAGCAATCCTTCGTTTTTGAAAAAACCCTTCATTTTTCTGCAACTAAAATATACAGATATGCGTTAAATGTTTAAATTTGCATAACATGAAAAGTAGAATGATTGAATATCTTCAAACCAGTGACGACAAATACAGAGATGCATTGATAAGGCTTTATGTCAGGTGCTTTTCATCCGGTATGTCGGCTCAGTACATCGACGAAGTTCAATTGTCCGTTTATATCGAATTTATTTTAAATAAGGGTTATGGAGTGTTTGCCATCGAAAAAGAATTGTTGGTGGCCGCATTGCTGTGTTTTCCGTTAAAATACGACAAAGATGTACCGATAGAAATAGCTGACAATTATAATGTGGAAAATTGTATTTATATTGCAGAACTAATGGTGACCGAACAGCATCGAGGCTTCGGAATCGGGAAAAAGTTGATGGAGGAGTTTGAAAACAAGCTGGATAAAAACGTTACAGATTTGTTCATTCGGGTTTGGGACAAAAATATTCCGGCATTGGCATTGTACGAAAAACAAGGATTTACATCGGTGGCATCAATTCTTCAGCACAAATTGGAGAGAGGTGGAGCCAGCGAGTTATTAATGAAAAAAATGTATTTACATAAAAAGCCAGTATAAGTTATGCAGAAATTAATCACAAAAACTATTGATTTAAGTAGTGGAAATGCTGATAAAAAACGACTTGAAATTCTTGATTATTTTGAAAAAACATGGGAAATAGATGAGAAACTCTACAGTCAGCTGAGATCTGACGATGTTTTTTATCATCGGGGCGATCCGCTTCGACATGTTCTTCTTTTTTATCTGGGGCATACTGCTGTTTTTTTTATAAATAAGCTTTTTCTGGCAAAGATGATTGAGACGCGCATCAATCCATCTTTCGAATCGATCTTTGCCATTGGTGTCGACGAAATGAGTTGGGATGATTTAGACGAAAAACATTATAACTGGCCATCTGTTTCGGAAGTTCGTGCTTATCGCGATAAAGCTAAAATGATGTTAAGGGAAGTTATTCTTAGCACTCCGCTTGTGCTTCCGGTAACCTGGGAACATCCATTCTGGATCATTATTATGGGCATCGAACACGAACGGATTCATCTCGAAACATCTTCAGTCCTTATACGGCAACTTCCATTAGAACAAGTTGTCGCTGGAAAATTTGGCGAAATTTGCAAGGATGCCGGAACTACTCCTGTGAATGAATTTCTGCCCGTTCCGGGTGCCGAAATGCAACTTGGAAAACCTGTTTCACACCCACTTTATGGCTGGGACAACGAATACGGAAAACACGTCGAAACAGTTGAAGCATTCAGTGCAACTAAATACCTGATATCGAATGGCGAATTTTTGAAATTTGTCGAGGCTGGTGGATATGAAACGGAAGCCTACTGGACTGAGGAAGGCTGGAATTGGCGGAATTTCAAACAAGCGACATTGCCACTTTTTTGGCGCAAAACTGCCGACGAATACTGTCTGCGTTTGGTGGCCGAAGAAGTCCCCATGCCCTGGAACTGGCCGGTGGAAGTGAATTATCTCGAAGCAAAAGCGTATTGCAACTGGAAAACGGCTCGCGAAGGGAAAACTTACAGGTTGCCCACCGAGGCTGAGTGGTATAGGCTGCTGGAACATTGTGAAGTCCCTGACGAAACGGAATGGAAGCAAGCTCCCGGAAATATTAATCTTGAACATTATAGTTCGCCCTGCCCGGTGGATAAGTTTAAAACGGGTGATTTTTTCGACCTGATAGGCAATGTGTGGCAATGGACCGAAACACCGATTACCGGCTTTGCAGGATTTAAAGTGCATCCCATGTACGATGATTTTTCAACGCCTACTTTCGATGGTAAACATAACTTGATAAAAGGTGGATCGTGGATTTCAACCGGCAACGAAGCCACACAGCATGCGCGTTATGCTTTTCGCCGGCATTTTTATCAGCATGCCGGTTTTCGTATTGTTGAGTCGGAGACTCCTCTTTCAATTCAATTGGACGAATACGAAATCGACACTGAAGTAGTCAATTCATGTGAGGAAATGTGGGGCGCAGCCGAGGGACAGAATTTCTCAAAGGCTTTGGCGGCTGAGATATTAAAAGTAGTGGAGCAGCCCGAATTAAAACAGTTGCTTGATTTAAATACCGACACAGGTAGACTTGCTTTTGAACTGGCGCCATTTTTCAAACAAATAACAGCGCTCGATTTCTCAGCACGATTTATTCGTATGCCTATTCAGTTGCAGGAAAAAGGTTTTATACGTTATATCGTTAAAGATGAGGGTGAATTGGTGTTTTATCGCGAAATTGTTCTTCCGGAATCAACCTTGAAAAGCGGAAAGGGAAAAATTATCTTTATGCAGGACAACCCTAATAATCTGAAGCCGATTTACAAAAATTTTGATGTGATTGTTGCTCCCAATGTGCTCGAAGAACTTATTTGTCCTATTCTGTTGCTGAAAAATATTCATGAGCGATTAAACAGTAATGGATTACTTATTATCACTTCGGCCTACGATTGGGAAACGAATAACATCAAACGGGAACATTGGCCGGGAGGTTTCAAAAAAGATGGAGAACCGGTATCGTCCTTCGAGGGCATCAAAAATATACTGAGCGAGCACTTTGAACTCATTAAAACTCCGTTCGATTTACTAAAAACAAATAGAAAATCGAGCAGAATTATGGAAATGAAAAAATGCGAGTTGAGTTTTTGGCGATTAAAAAAAAGAGCGATCGTATAGCTTTGTTACGATTTTTAACAGAAACAATAAATTTCATAAACTTTTTTGTACATTTGCCCCATGCAAACCGATGAAAAACGATTGACAATTCGTGAATGGTCGGAAGATGATCGTCCACGGGAAAAAATGCTTCGAAAAGGCACATCAAGTCTTTCGGATGCCGAATTGTTGGCCATTCTTATTGGTTCGGGAAATAGAGATGAATCGGCCGTGGAACTTGCGCGAAGAATTATGCGTGAGTGCGATGATAACATTAACGAGCTAGCCCGACTTACCATCGCCGATTTATGCAAAAAGTTTAAAGGCATAGGCGAAGCCAAAGCCATCAGCATAATGGCGGCTCTGGAGTTAGGGAAACGTCGGAAAACGAGCGATGTTCTTGAACGTAAACAAATATCGTCGAGCAGGGATTTGTTCGAATTGTTTGAACCGTTGCTGATTGATCTGGAGCATGAGGAATTCTGGATTGTATTTATGAATGGTGCCAACAAAGTGTTGAGTACTCATAAGTTAACACAAGGTGGTGTTCAACAAACTATAGTCGATCTGCCCATGTTGCTCAAAATGTCACTCGAAAAATCGGCTCAATCCATTGCAGTAGCTCATAATCATCCATCGGGTCAGAACAAGCCGAGCAGCGAAGATGAAAACATTACCCGGCGCATAAAGCAGGGCTGCGAAGCCATTGGCATTCGGCTGCTCGACCATATCATCATTGCGCGCGGAAAATACTATAGTTTTGCCGATGAAGGAAAAATATAGCATTCTGCTATTCGTAAAACGAAGAGAAAAAAATAAAATAATTAAAAAAAATCAAAGCCAAATACTCAACAAATCAAGCTTAAAATGATATTATTAGAAGTAGAAAATGTAGTGAAACAATTTGCCGAACATCGCGCTTTGGACGGCGTGAGTCTTTCGGTGTCCGAAAATTCAGTGTATGGACTTTTGGGACCCAACGGCGCCGGAAAAACAACACTTATCCGTATCATTAACTGTATAACAGCTCCCGATAGCGGAGAAGTACGCCTCAATGGAAAACGAATGACAGCCGAGGATGTACGTCATATAGGTTATTTGCCCGAGGAACGCGGATTGTATAAAAAAATGAAAATCGGCGAACAAGCTTTGTATTTAGCACAACTTAGAGGCATGACTAAAAATGACGCTTTGAAATCGTTGAAATATTGGTTCGAAAAATTCGAAATTCAAGGTTGGTGGGACAAAAAAGTGGAAGAACTCTCCAAAGGAATGGCTCAAAAAGTACAGTTTATAACCACCATTCTGCACGATCCCAAATTGCTTATTTTCGATGAGCCCTTCAGTGGTTTCGATCCCGTGAATGCCGATTTGCTTAAACGCGAAATTCTTGAACTGCGCGATAAAGGTGCCACTATTATTTTTTCGACGCACAACATGAGTACGGTCGAAGATTTGTGCGAAAATATATCACTTGTCGATAAGTCTAAAATAGTTTTGCAGGGCAATGTGGCTCAGATCCGTGCTTCGCATGCAACCAATACTTATATGCTGCAATCTACAAAAATAGTTGATCCTGTCGGTTTTGAGCTTATTGAAACGGTACAGAAAAACGGAATTTTCGAAAGCCGAATCAAAAAACATGCATCGGACAGCAATAACGCATTGCTTGAAAAACTGATGTCGCAAACCGATATACTTTCATTTCAGGAAATTTTGCCCAGCATGAACGATATTTTTATACAAACAGTAAGTACTCATCATCAATTGTAAATCTTTATTATGTCCAAGATAAATTTAATAATAAAACGCGAATACAGTACCAGGGTGATGAAAAAATCATTTATCCTGCTTACTTTTCTAACCCCTGTACTTATGGTAGGGATGATTGCTCTGATCGTTTTTTTGGGTACGATCAAAGATGATAAGGTAAAGAAAATTGTTGTGGTCGACAAAACTCAGCTTTACAAAGATGTACTTAAAAACAATGAGTCTTATATTTTTGAGTTTTCGGATGCAACTATTGACGAGTTGAAAAGCCAGAACGAAAAAGAAAGTGAATTTACTGCGTTGCTTTATATCACTAAAGATTTGGCTCTTGATTCCACTGCTGCTGTTATGTATTCGGACAAGCAAGTGAACATGGAGCTTAAAACTTATGTTTCCGGTTTGTTGAATAAATACATCGAAGAACAAAAGCTTGCATCTTACAATATCCCTCATCTGAAGGAAATGGTTGAAAAATCGAGTACCGACATTGATCTGAAAACAATAAAATGGGGTGAGGATGGAAAAGAAAAAGAAGCTTCGGCCGAACTGGCCATTGCCATTGGAATGATTACCGCTTTTATAATTTATATGTTCATTGTTATTTACGGCGCTCAGGTTATGAGTGGTGTTGTGCAGGAAAAAACAAACCGAATTGTAGAAGTAATGATTTCGTCGGTAAAACCTTTCGAACTGATGATGGGCAAAATTATAGGAATCGCCATGGTGGGGCTCACTCAGTTTTTAATGTGGGTGATACTTACTGTGGCCATTTTGTTTGGGTTGAGCGCTGCTTTTTCCAACAATATAGATATGGGATCGGTACAAAAAATGCAGGAAATGGGCCAAATGGGAATACAATCATCCGCAAACAGTGAAATGGCTGCTGATATTCAACAATTCATGACCGCATTAAATGGCCTTGATTATGTGCAACTTATCATATTATTCATCGTCTATTTTCTCGGTGGTTATCTGCTGTATGCATCTTTGTTTGCAGCAGTAGGCTCGGCGGTCGACAACGAAACCGATACCAACCAGTTCACAATGCCCATAATGATTCCAATCATCTTTGCTATTTATGCCGGTATTTTTGCTGCCGAAAACCCTGACGGACCGCTGGCTTTCTGGTGTTCGATGATTCCGTTCACTTCGCCTATTGTTATGATGGTGCGTTTGCCTTTCGATGTGCCCGCATGGCAATTGATTGTGTCCATTAGTGTGCTTGTGCTGTCGTTTATCGGAAGTACATGGATAGCCGGGAAAATCTATCGCACAGGCATCTTAATGTATGGAAAAAAAGTAACCTGGAAAGAAATGTGGAAATGGCTTAAATACTGATGGCCGTAAAAACGCAAACCTTCAATTTAAATGGCTACTGAAAAAACAAATGCAGTAAGGCTGCTCGATAAAGCAAAAATAAATTATCAGTTGGTTGCCTACGACGTCGATGTTGATGATCTGAGCGCTGTTCATGTGGCGGCTCAGCTCAACGAAGCTGTTGATAAGGTATTTAAAACCCTTGTTTTACGAGGCGATAAAACATCTTATTTCGTTTGTATAATTCCGGGAGCCGGGGAGCTCGATTTGAAAAAAGCGGCTAAAATTTCTGGCAATAAGTATTGCGACATGATTCCAATGAAGGATTTACTTCAGGTAACGGGTTATATTCGAGGTGCTTGTTCGCCTATAGGAATGAAAAAACATTTCCCGACTTATATTCACAAAAGCTGTTTGGATTTTGACCAGATATACGTAAGCGCCGGAAAAAGAGGACTGCAATTGGTGATCGCACCTTCTGATTTGATCAGGGAGGTGAAAGCAACTGTTGATTTTCTTCTCCTGAACGCCGAATAAAAGAAACATTTAACAATGTACACTTTACCTTTTAATAATAAGAAAATAAATAGTATATTACTGGTTTATTACTACGATATTATATTATTATCATTACTTATTTTTTTCATACTTTTGAAAGTTATACATTGAAATCCCTATTGCCATGAGTAGATTAAAAGTCTCAGTTCCTATACTGTTTTTTAGCATTTCCGTTAGTATTGGATTTGCACAAGTAAATAATACTGTTCCGCAGAAATGGACGATAAAAAATTGTGTTAATCAATTTGATAAAGAGAATATTATCCCCACTAAGGCGGGTTATCAGTATTGGTTTGCCGATAAAGATTTTTTGAATGGAAGAACGCTTAAAATGAGTGTAGTAAAACCAAACGATGCCACTCATCCTCCTCATTCCCATCTCGAAGATGAATTCTTTTTTATCCTTGAGGGCAAAGCTAAATTCTATCTTGATGGCGACACGGTGTTCTGTGAACCATATTCAAGTTTATATTGTCCATCGATGGTGAAACATGGTATAAGTAATGCCGGTGAAACTGAATTAAAATACTTAGTGATAAAAGATTATTTAAAGAGAGATTAACATAATATGATACCTACCTTTCTGCGTGCCGGAGACCAAATCCACATAGTTTCACCTTCCGGCAGTATACAGCCCGATTATATCGATGGTGCAACAAAACTTCTTTCGTCATGGGGCTTAAAGGTGACTGAGGGCAAATATGCCCGCACTGCATATGGCAGGTTTGCAGGAACAAAATACGAACGTGCAGCCGACTTACAACAGGCGTTTGATGACCCGAATATAAAAGCTATACTTTGTAGCCGTGGCGGATATGGACTGGCTCAAATCATTGATAAAATTGATTTTACAACTTTTGCCAAATCGCCCAAATGGCTCATAGGTTTTAGCGATATTACCATTTTGCACAATGCCATTACTCAACTTGGAATTGCTTCCATGCATGGAATTATGACCAAGTATCTTACTGAGCTGCCGGAGGAATCAGATCAAATAATGATTTTTAAAAATTTGTTATTTGGTTCACCTTCGAATCTCAGCATAAAACCTGAAGCTGAAAATCGTCTGGGACATGCTGGAGGCAAACTTATCGGAGGAAATCTCTCGGTAATGATGGGAATGCGTTCAACACCTTTCGATTTAGATTTTAACAATAATATTCTCTTTATTGAAGATGTCGGTGAAAAACCATATCAAATCGACCGCATGATGCAAAGCCTGAGACTTGGCGGAGTGCTAAAACAGATTTCTGGCTTGGTGGTGGGTCAGTTTAGCGAATACGATGATGATCCTCTGATGATGCAAAGTGTAGCTGAAATTATTTTAGCTGCGGTAAGTGAATACGACTATCCTGTGTGTTTCAATTTCCCGGCAGGGCATGTGGACTATAATTTGGCGTTCATTCTGGGCGAACAAACCGAACTTTATGTTGAAGCCAACGAAGTGCGCCTGACCTTCAAGTTTTAAAAACAACCTTTTTATCTTAAAAAGAGAAAAAAGAGCATTGTATATCCGTGTAAAATTTTATCTTTGCAAATACTTAATTATCAGATATATTTTTACTTGCAATGCCAATCCGAAAACACACAATTATATTATTGGGTATACTATTCTCAGCTTTACAGCTTTACGCCCAATCTTCGGCAGAACTCAAAATACCGACAGATACGCTGAAAAACAGCTTTAGTCCATTGTTTAAAAATAACTTATCCGACTCACTTATCAATTACGGTAAATTATACTTAAACACTCCTTATCGATACGGATCGTGTGGAACGGCGCATTTTGATTGCTCGGGCTTCACCTCACATGTATACCGAAATTTCGGCTTCAATTTGCAGCGTTCATCTGCCGATCAGGCCAATCAGTTTCCCGAAATAGGAAAAGCACAATTGCAACCAGGCGATCTTGTTTTTTTTAATGGCAGGCGGCGAAACGGGAGAGTAGGGCATGTTGGTATTGTTGTTTCAGCAAAAGAAGATGGCGATTTCGACTTCATTCATGCTTCAGTGAAAAAAGGTGTTATTATTTCTAACTCAAAGGAGGATTATTACCTTAAACGTTTTGTACGAGCGGGTCGCGTGCTTGGAGTGGATTCATTCCCTCGTTTAGCATTCGATAATACGAGAGTAAGTTTGCACGAACCAGAACAAAAAATCGAATATAAGAAAATCGTAAAAGTTGTTCCTGCTAAATATCATTACGTTAAGTCGGGCGAAAATTTATCGGTTATAGCCGACAGATATGGTATTTCGGTAGCGAAGCTCAAAAAGCAAAACAAATTAAAGTTTAAAAATCTTCAGATCAATCAACGTTTGAAAATTGAGGATGAAAAAGAAATTTCAGTGGTCGAAAAGGTGCTTGTTGAAAACACTAAAAAAGCGAACAATGAATCTACAATAGCCCAAAACCCTGTAGCCAGTTCGGTGGCCGAAGTCCAAACAACGCACAAGGTGCAGAAGGGTGAAACGCTTTTCACCTTGTCGAAGCTTTACAGAAAATCGATCGACGAACTCAGGGAACTGAATAACCTGAAGGATAGTAAGATATTTTTAGGTCAGGAAATTATCGTAGAAAAACCAGTAGAAATTGCCCAACAGGTTCAGGAGGAAACGCCAAAGCCAGCTGTGGCTGGAAAGGAAGCAACTACCTACAAAGTAAAGAAAGGCGAAACTTTAAGTTCAATTGCCCGAAAATTTGACACAACACAAGATGAACTTATCAGTTTAAATCAATTGGCCGACCATAAAATTCTGGCAGGACAGGAGCTTAAAGTTGCCGTACAGAAAACAATTGTGGCTTCAGTTCCTTCTTCAGAAAATACTTCAACCTCTTCACAGCTATCTTCTGCAAAAGAGCTTGTTAATCATAAAGTTGCTGCAGGCGAATCGTTGTTTAGTATTTCTAAATTATACAACATCTCAATTGATGAGTTGAAAGCTAAAAATAATTTGTCAACGAATAAACTGCAACAGGGACAAACTTTGCAAATTCCGGAAAATGCATCTGCTGCTCCTACAAATACAGCTACAAAGGCTAAATCATCACCTGCTTATGCTTTTCATAAAGTGCGTTCGGGCGAAACATTATCGTCGATAGCGTTAAAATACAATTGTTCCATCAACGATATTAAAAAGTGGAACAAAAAATCAAGCGACAAATTAAATTTGGGTGATAAGTTAAAAATTCAATCCAATTAAACTCCCTTTGCCCACTAAATTCCCGGAATGCTCATGCCGGTTATTTTGCGGTACAAATCAAGTGCATATACATCCGTCATACCCGAAATATAATCGAGCACTGCCAGTACTTTCCCGTAAGTGGTTGGGTGATTGGTTTCGTACTGATCGGGGATGCGTTTGAGCAGTTGTTCGGAATATGATTTTTGAGGATTCAGAACAGCAGTTATTAAATGTTCGAGAAGTGTAAGAATGATTTTGTAGCCCGACAATTCAACATCAAGCACTTCGGGCGAACAATAAATCTTTCGAACAGCTACATTCGAACATAAACCATAAGCTTTCACCGATATTTCGGGAACTTGTTTTATTAATGTTGAGCTGAAAGTACCCGATAATATGGCCTCTTCGTTTTTGATAAAAGCCTCCGAGCACTGATCGATAAGTAAACCAATAACTGATGAGCGAAGGTAGGCAATCTGCTCATTCACATCGTCCACCATCAGGAGTGTTTCCAGTCTTCTCTTCTTTTTTTCATCGTTGAAAAAATTCAGTAACAGCGTTTTTGTTTCGTCAGTCGAAAGTATTTTCAGCTTATGAGCATCCTCAATGTCCATGATCTGATAACAAATGTCATCGGCAGCTTCTACAAGATATACAAGCGGATGGCGTACAAAACGTTCGGGACGAAGTGGTGATTTAATGAGTCCTAATTCTGAAGCAATTCGTTCAAAGTCTTCTTTTTCAGCTTCAAAAAAACCAAATTTTTGCTTGTTGGCATCGGCGTGAACCGATGCATAAGGGTACTTGATAATGGCAGCCAAAGTGCTGTAGGTAAGTACAAATCCACCTTTTCTTCGCCCGTTGAACTGATGAGTCAACAGTCTGAATGCATTGGCGTTTCCTTCGAAGCAAGTGATGTCTTTCCATTCGTTGTCCGACAGGGATGCTTTGAGGGTTAAGCCATTTCCTTCCGAGAAAAAAGTGGCGATTGCTTTTTCGCCCGAATGACCAAAAGGAGGATTTCCCATGTCGTGAGCCAGACAAGCTGCCGAAACGATGGCGCCTATCTCCTCCAAAAATGCGGCTTCAACACCCTTGGCACGAAGTTGTTGCGCCACGCTGATGCCAAGCGATCTGCCCACACAAGCCACTTCGAGGCTGTGCGTTAATCGGTTGTGGACAAAAACACTTCCCGGAAGTGGAAAAACCTGGGTTTTGTTTTGCAAGCGGCGGAAAGGAGCAGAAAATATTAGCCGGTCGTAGTCGCGTTGGAATTCGCTTCGGTCGTCTTTTCGGTGTTCATGATAATCCTCCATGCCAAATCGTTTGGTCGAGAGTAGTTGGTTCCAATTCATATCTCTTGATTGATTGTTTTTGTAAAACATAAAAACTCAAAATTAAATAAGCAGTGAGCTACAGAGCAGGCATATTAAATGTTTTTAGTTCCCGCCTGAGTTCTTTGCTTTGGCCGTCGGTTACTTTGTCCATCCATTTCCAGAATTTATCGCCATGGTTCATTTCCTTCGTGTGACACAATTCGTGAAGGATTACATAATCGACCAAATGAGGAGGAAGAAGCATAAGGTAATAGGACAGATTAATGCTTTTTTCACGCGAGCAACTTCCCCAACGGGTTTTACTTGACTGAATTTTGACTCCCGTAAAACTGAACCCAAATTTATCGGCAAGTTGCTGTGTCCTGTCACCCAGCAGACGTTTGGCTTCTTTGCGAAGGAAATAATTGATTCCGTTCCAAAAATGTTGTTGGCACTGTGCTGTGCTACAATCAGTATTTATTGGGAACTCAATAATTAACAGTTTGTCTTTCAGTGAGAAAAAAATATCTTTTCTGTCGGCTCGTTTTAATTTAATATCGAAAGTGAGCGTTTGTATGTGCGAGTTTTCATTTAAAATTGTCGGACTCTTTTTCTCATTCTGCCTTAACTTTTCTTGTTTTGCCTTTATTAATCTATGTTTTGAATGAATGAACTCAATGGCCTGATTTTCGGTCGAAGTAAATGGTAAAGTGACTTTCAAACCATCGGTTTTTATCTGCACGCGGATACGAGTGGCTCTTGCGCTCTGACTGAATTCTATCTTACCGAAACTGTTTTCTGACAACATAAACTGAAAGGAATACTTTAAAATACGCACAAAGGTAATTTTTTTTGCTAATAAAAGCGCTGAATATCGGCGTAAACAGATAACTTTGTAGTCAGAAAACACATACCAATGTTGAATAAAACAAAAAACAGCTTCGGCCGTATATAGTCACAGAAAATGATAAAAGCCAAAAACATCCATAAAAGTTTTGATGCGCTCGAAGTGCTGAAAGGAGTGGACATAGAAATAGCAAAAGGCGAAATTGTTTCAATCGTCGGGCCAAGTGGTGCCGGCAAAACAACTTTATTGCAAATACTTGGTACGCTGGATCGTCCTGATTTAGGAGATGTGGAAGTGAACGATGTGAATTTTAGTAAGCTGAGTGAAAAAGAACTTGCCGCTTTCCGTAACAAACATATTGGTTTTATTTTTCAGTTTCACCAATTGCTTCCGGAGTTTACGGCGCTCGAAAATGTAATGATTCCGGCTCTGATTGCACGCAAAGATACGAAAAGCGTTACTGCCCGCGCCAAAGAACTTATCGGTTATCTGGGTCTTACTGAACGCATGGAGCACAAACCTTCCGAGCTGTCGGGAGGCGAAAAACAAAGAGTGGCCGTAGCCCGTGCCCTAATCAATAGTCCGTCGGTTATACTTGCCGACGAACCTTCGGGAAGTCTCGATTCGAAGAACAGGGATGAACTACACAAACTATTGTTCGATGTCCGGGATAAATTCGGGTTGACTTTAGTGATTGTGACGCACGACAAGGAACTGGCGGCATTGTCTGACAGGGTTATCGAGATGAAAGATGGAAAGATGTTGCAATACTGAAAAGTAGTCCCGCCGGGAATCGAACCCGGATCTAGTGTTTAGGAAACACTTGTTCTATCCATTGAACTACAGGACCTGATTTTTTGGAATTGCAAAAATACACTTTTCCGACGACAAATGAAAATATAAGGCAACACAAAAACACTTTGTAATTATTTATACTTTTAAGCGTTTCAATACATCAATGCAGGCCTGTGCTTCGGGAATTTGCAATTGTTTGTTCAATAATTATCTCATTTTAAGCTAAATTTATGTTCAGCATATTTTACGGATTTATCTGGCTCATTACATGGCTTCCCTTAAGGGTGCTTTATCTTTTCTCCGACTTATTTTATTTAATTATATATTACATAGTGCCTTATCGGAAAAAGCTGACGCGTGAAAATTTAAAAAATGCTTTTCCCGAAAAATCGGAAAAAGAACTCCGAAAAATTGAGCGCCGTTTCTATCGTTTTTTCTGCGACTTATTTATCGAAACAATTTATCAAGTGCATATGAGCGAAGCTGAAGTCAGAAGAAGATTCGATCTAGGGAATATTGACCTTATTACTCAACAGTATGCACTTGGTAAAAGTGTTCTGAATATGACTGCACATTACGGAAACTGGGAATGGGGTTCTTCTTTATCGCTTTTGCTGCCACCCGAAAGTCCAATGCAAAATGTTTACAAAAAGCTGTCGAATAAAAAGTTTGACAAGCTAATGAGTAATTTAAGAAGCAAATACAAAGGGCAGAATATAGAGGCTCAGGATTTGATGCGCTCGATGATCCGGTTAAGAAACGAAAATAAGATTTCTACTTTTGCTATGATTTCGGATCAATCTCCTTTTTTGTTTCATATTCATCATTGGATGACATTTCTGAACCAGGAAACGCCCGTTATTATTGGAACAGAGCAACTTGCTAAAAAATTTGATTATCCGGTCATTTATACTCATGTGATAAGGGTGAAGCGTGGTTATTACAGATGCGAGTATTATCCGGTTTCGTTGAACCCCAAAGCAACAGCGGATTACGAAATTACCGAAACTTACATGAAGATTCTCGAAGAAAAGATCAATGAGCGGCCTGAATACTGGCTGTGGACGCACAAACGCTGGAAACACAAAAGAGCATCAATAACAACAGTTAGAAACAGATCATGAGCAAGAAAAATAAGTTTTTTGTGGTTTGGGATGGCCGTGAACCGGGTATTTATCCTTCGTGGGATGAATGTAAGAGGCAGGTGCATGCTTATCCCGAAGCCAAGTACAAAAGCTTTGCCACTGAGGCCGAAGCCCGTGAAGCCTTTCTTTCGCCTTATTGGGACTTTGTAGGCAAAAGTGCAAAAGTGAATCAGCCCACCAAAGAGCAAATCATCGAGGCCGGTTTACCTGAAAAAGAAAGCATAGCTGTGGATGCGGCTTGTAGCGGTAATCCGGGTATGATGGAATATCAGGGCGTTTATACCAGAACCGGAGAAGTTATTTTTCATCAGGGGCCTTTTCGGAACGGAACCAATAATATCGGTGAATTTTTGGCTTTGGTGCATGGACTTGCATTTCTGAAACAACGCAATAGCGAACTCCCGATTTATACCGATAGCAAAACGGCATTGGCATGGTTAAGGGCAAAAAAGACGAAATCTCTGCTCGAAAAAACACCGGAGAACGCAATTCTTTTCGAGCTTGTAGCTCGTGCCGAAAAATGGTTGTCGGACAATACCTACAAAAATAAGGTACTGAAGTGGAATACTGAAGTTTGGGGAGAAATTCCTGCCGATTTCGGTCGAAAATAGGAGCACTGATTTTGGGTCGAATTGAAAAACGGTCTAAACAGAAAAAAAAACAGCAAAGATCAGGATTTTCACCTGTTTTCTTTGCTGTTCTTTTTTATATAAACAGGGACTTTAAAATGTGTCCTTGCTTTTTGTAATACTTATTCTGCTTTCGGTTTGTCTTCGCGTGGAGGGCGTGGTAACAATGCTTTGCGCGAAAGTTTGAATTTACCTGTCTTTTGGTCAATTTCCAACAGTTTCACGTCGATCATGTCGCCTTCTTTAATGCCGGCCTGATCCATTGTTTCAATGCGTTTCCAGTCGATTTCTGAAATATGCAACAAACCTTCCTTGCCCGGCATAAATTCAACAAATGCACCATAAGGCATTACCGATTTTACTTTCGAAGGGTATGTTTCGCCGACTTCAGGGATAGCAACAATGCCTTTAATTTTATATAAAGCTGCATCAATTGCTGTTTTATTATTGGCTGCAATTTCCACACGTCCCTGATCACCCACTTCTTCGATGGTAATGATAGCTCCTGTTTCTGCCTGCATATTTTGAATAATTTTTCCACCAGGGCCTATGATAGCGCCAATAGACTCTTTCGGAATAAACATTACCACAATACGTGGAGCATTTGGTTTCATGTCTTCACGTGGTGCTTCCAGCGTTTCCTGTATTTTGCCCAATATGTGCATGCGACCGGCTTTGGCTTGTTTCAAAGCTGTCTCCAGAATTTCGTACGAAAGTCCGTCCACCTTAATGTCCATTTGCGTAGCAGTAATACCATCCTTTGTTCCGGTTACTTTAAAGTCCATATCGCCCAGGTGATCTTCGTCACCCAGGATATCCGAAAGAACAGCAAAGTTTTTACCTTTGTTCTCCGAAATCAATCCCATGGCAATCCCTGATACCGGTTTCTTGATTTGAACGCCTGCATCCATCAAAGCCAATGTTCCGGCACAAACCGTAGCCATCGACGATGAACCGTTCGATTCCAGAATGTCGGAAACCACACGGATAACATAAGGATAATTTTCAGGAATCATGTTTTTCAAGGCACGTAAGGCCAGATTTCCATGACCTACTTCGCGACGACCCACACCTCGTGAAGCGCGAGCTTCACCGGTAGAGAATGGTGGGAAGTTGTAGTGTAACAGGAAGCGTTCTTTTCCACGAATCAAAGCTTCGTCCACCAATTTCTCATCCATCTTGGTTCCTAATGTAACTGTTGTCAACGACTGTGTTTCGCCACGGGTAAATACTGCCGAACCATGTGTTCCGGGTAGATAATCCACTTCGGACCAAATGTGACGAATCTCTGTTGTTTTACGTCCGTCAAGTCGTTTGCCTTCATCCAAAATAGAGCGACGCATGGCTTCTTTTTCAACTTCGTGGTAATATTTGCTGATCAATCCTTTTTTAGCGGCAGCTTCTTCGGGATCGAGACTTTCGATATATTCCGCTTTTACAGCTTCAAAATTTTCGACACGTGAGTGTTTATCTGTATCGCAGGCGGTGGCTAATTTATATGCTTTATCATAGGTTTTTGCCCAAACATCCTTCTTTAACTCTTCGTCTTTTTCTTCGTGGCAATAGATGCGTTTAACAGTTTTACCTACTTCTTCCATCAGTTCAATCTGAGCCTGACATTGAACTTTAATAGCTTCGTGAGCCACCTTCATAGCGTTCAATAAATCATCTTCGCTCACTTCTTTCATTTCACCTTCTACCATCATGATATTGTCAAGCGTAGCAGCCACCATAATTTCCATATCGGCGGTTTCAAGTTGTTCGAAAGTTGGATTCACAACGAATTTACCATTGATACGGGCAACACGAACTTCGGAGATAGGACCATTGAAAGGTACATCCGAAACTGCCAATGCAGCTGAAGCAGCCAAACCGGCCAATGCATCGGGGATATCCACGCCGTCGGCCGAAAACATAGTAACGGTAACAAAAGTTTCAGCGTGGTAATCATCCGGGAACAAAGGGCGCAAAGCGCGGTCGACAAGGCGTGAAACCAAGATTTCGTAATCCGAAGCACGTCCTTCGCGACGAAGGAAACCACCAGGAAAACGACCTGAAGAGGCAAATTTTTCTTTATAATCAACCGAAAGCGGCATAAAATCCGTTCCCGGAGCTGCATCTTTGGCCGAACAAACTGTGGCCAATAACATGGTGTCGCCCATGCGAACCATAACAGAACCATCGGCCTGTTTGGCCAATTTTCCTGTTTCAATAGTAATGGTACGTCCATCACCGAGTGCGATGGTTTTTGTAACTACATTCATAAAATTACATTTTTCTTTTTTAAACTATTAAATTTCGATTGCAAAGATACAATTTAATTCTCGAAGAATATATAAATTAAAGCAATTTAGTAATAGGAGGTGAGCTGGTTAAGTGAATTATTTGATCTGAAACGTAGAAGTTATCGCCATATTTTTTCGATCACCTGTGGAAAGTGTTCATATTCGAGGGCATGAACCTTGGTCGCAATCATTTCGGCTGTGTCGTCGGCAAGCACTTGGCATCGAGCCTGGAAAATAATATTTCCGTCGTCGTAATTTTCATTTACATAATGAACGGTAATGCCTGATTCACTTTCGCCTGCTGCTTTTACAGCCTGATGCACTTTGTCGCCATACATTCCTTTTCCTCCGAATTTAGGCAATAGTGCAGGATGAATATTGATAATTTTATCGGGAAAATGCTGGACAAGCAATGTCGGTACTTTCAATAAGAAACCGGCAAGCACTATTGCATCTATATTGTATTTTTCGAGCAACTGCAGCACCGGGTTGCTGTCCATGAATTCCTCTTTTGTGAAAGTAAAAGAAGGTATTTTTAGTTTTTCGGCCCGTTTATGAACGTAAGCATCAGGTTTGTTTGAAATGATGACAGGAAATTGAAACTTATTGTTTCCGGAAAAGTAAGCTACAATGTTTTCGGCATTTGAGCCCGAACCAGATGCGAAAATTGCGATTCTCAAGGACATTTTGTTTGCTGTTAAATTGCTCAGAAATGAATTGTTTGTGCAAAAAATATATATTTTTTCATCATTAATGCGGTTATTTGGAGAAAATTTGTTTCCTTTGCACCGCAAAATTATAAAACATTTTTTATTTATAAACTTAAAAACAAAAATTATGTCAGAAGTTGCAGCTAAAGTAAAGGCTATTATCGTAGACAAATTAGGCGTTGAAGAAGCAGATGTTGTTTCAACAGCAAGTTTTACCAACGACCTCGGTGCTGATTCATTGGACACCGTTGAATTGATTATGGAATTCGAAAAAGAGTTCGGTATTTCAATTCCTGACGAACAAGCAGAAAAAATTTCTACAGTAGGCGACGCTATCGCTCACATCGAAGCCATTCAAAAATAATTTTTTCCAGAATAATTATTTATTATGGAATTAAAAAGAGTTGTAGTAACTGGTCTAGGCGCAGTAACTCCACTTGGTAATACTATTCCAGTTTTCTGGAATAGTATTATTAATGGAGTGAGTGGTGCCGGGCCGATTACTCGTTTCGATGCATCGTTATTTAAAACTCAATTTGCCTGCGAAGTGAAGGGTTTCGACCCGAACATCTATTTCGATAGGAAAGAAGCTAGAAAGTTAGACATTTATTCGCAGTATGCAATTGCAGCGGCGAAAGAAGCTATCGAAAGCAGCGGTGTGGATTTGGAGTTAATTAACAAGGATGAGGTGGGTGTAATTTTTTCCGCCGGTATAGGGGGAATTAGTACATTTGAACAAGAAGTAGGCTATTATTACCAAAATCTCGAAAACGGACCTAAGTTTAATCCTTTTTTCATCCCTAAGATGATTTCGGATATGGCTGCAGGTCAAATTTCGATCATGTATGGTTTTCGTGGTCCTAATTATTCCACAGCTTCGGCTTGTGCTTCATCTACCAATGCTATTATTGATGCTTTCACTCATATCCGTATGGGAAAAGCCAATATTATTTTGGCTGGTGGCGCCGAAATGGCATTGACACCAGGCGGTGTAGGAGGCTTTAATGCACTTACTGCTATCTCTACAAGGAACGATTCTCCCAAGACAGCTTCCCGACCTTTTAGCAAAAGTCGCGATGGTTTTGTGATGGGCGACGGTTCCGGGTGTTTGATGCTTGAAGAATTGGAGCATGCTTTAGCGCGTGGTGCAAACATTCTTTGCGAAGTAGTTGGCGGAGGTATGTCGGCCGATGCTTATCACCTGACAGCAACACATCCGGAAGGACTTGGTGCCAGATTGGTGATGGAAAGAGCGCTCAAAGATGCAGGAATGAATCCGGAAGATATTGACTATATTAATGTTCACGGAACATCTACACCTGTAGGAGATATTTCAGAAGCGAAAGCGATAAAAGAAGTGTTTGGTGAACATGCATTCAAGTTAAATATAAGCTCGACTAAATCAATGACCGGTCACCTATTGGGTGCTGCTGGTGCAGTCGAAGCTATCGTTTCGGTTTTATCGGTTGTAAACGATATTGTACCACCTACAATTAACTTTACAGAAGGTGACGAAGATCCGAATATTGATTATAATCTTAATTTTACATTTAACAAGGCGCAGAAACGAATTGTTAATGCGGCTTTGTCCAATACTTTTGGATTTGGCGGTCATAATGCAAGTGTGATTGTAAAAAAATATATTCAATAAGTTGTGATTCAAACATTAATACGTAATTTAAGGCTCTTTTCTAAATCACGAAAAGAGCCTTATTTGCTCTTTCATAAAGTTCTTGGTTTTTATCCTGATAAAATTGAGTACTATCAACTGGCTGTACGGCATCGTTCGGTAGCCGTTCCCACCGCCGATGGCCTTTTATTAAGCAACGAAAGACTTGAATTTTTAGGAGATGCTATTCTGAATTCGGTTGTAACCGATATTCTTTACCGACGCTACGAAAATCAGCGTGAAGGCTTTTTGAGCAATACACGCTCTAAAATTGTGAAACGCGATTCCTTGAATATGCTGGCGTTTGACATAGGGCTCGACAAGCTTATGCTAGCTTCCAAACACACCAATCTTCACACGAATAACAGCATTTATGGAAATGCCTTAGAGGCTTTGATGGGCGCCATTTATCTCGATTATGGATATAAAAAATGTAAACGCTTCGTTGAGCAACGACTGATTAAAACCTTTATCGATTTAGATAAGTTGGCCGAAGGAGAAGTTAATTTTAAATCAAAAATAATTGAATGGGGTCAGAAAAATCGGTTGAACGTTGAATTCGTCCTGCTTGAGGATCAACTGTTCGATGAAAATAAGCATTTGTTTTGCACCGAACTCACTATTTCGGGAAAACCAATTTGTCAGGCTACCGGATCGAGCAAAAAAGAATCGCAGCAAAATGCATCCTCGAAAGCTTACCAGTTAATTCAGTCGAACCCGCTGTTTGTTGAAGAGGTGCTTACCTCAGATAAATAATTTCTTCGCCGGAGAGATTAAAGTATTTTTTTTACAAACAGATAATCAGTTGTTATATAGTGCTTTTGAGTATATAACTGCTCACTTTGCGTTTGATTGTGTAATTCTTTCTGATATATTTTATATCTTTGTATCCCACAGTTCAAAAGTAATTTATTTCTCTAAAAACACACATCATGGAACACCTTCATTTTTCTCAAATTGTAACTGCCCAGGCCAAAAAGTATGGAGACAAAGCAGCTATTTATTCCAGAAAAAAACTCACTGAAAACTGGAATGGAATCAGCTGGAACGATTTTGAAAAACAAGTATTTTTGGCTGCCAAAGCCATGTATGAACTCGGAGTTGCCGAACATCAAAGGGTAGGTCAGTTCTCGCAAAACATGGCGGAAAACCTGATTGTTGATTTTGCTTTGTATGCAAACAGGGCAGTGATGGTGCCTCTTTATGCCACTTCGTCTGTTTCGCAAGTCGAATTTATTATCAACGATGCTCAAATCGAAGTGCTTTTTGTTGGCGAGCAACTGCAGTATGATATTGCATTGGAAGTAATGAAAAATACGTCGGTACTAAAAAAAATTATTGTCTTCGACGAAAATGTAAGATTTGAAGAGAACACTGATTCGATGTATTATAAAGATTTCATGTTGATAGGGACAAAGTCGACAAAACATTTTGAGGTGGTTACCCGTCAGGATGAAGCCAACGAAAACGACTTGGCCTGCATACTTTACACTTCGGGCACCACAGGAAATCCCAAAGGAGTAATGATACCTCATTCCTGCTTTATCGAAGCCATGCGCATCCATGACCTAAGACTTACTACGGTTACCGACAATGATATATCGGTAGCTTTTTTACCCCTTTCACATGTTTTTGAGCGTACCTGGTGTTATTTTTGCATTTATAAAGGTGTTTCGATTTACATAAATTTGAAACCGCTCGAAATACAGGATACCATAAAGGACGTACGTCCGACGCTTATGTGTGCTGTTCCACGGTTTTGGGAAAAAGTGTATGCCGGCGTTCAGGAAAATATAGCGCAAATGACACCATCGAAGCAAGGTATAGTTACTTGGGCCTTGGCCGTAGGGCGACACCATAATATTGATTGCTTGCGCATTGGTAAAACCCCGAGTTTGTTGCTGAAATTAAAATATAAAATAGCCGATAAGCTTATTTTCTCGAAAGTAAAAAACACGATAGGCATCGAAAATGCAAATTTATTACCTACGGCAGGCGCAAAACTTTCTGACGAAATTGCGGTATTTATGCGAAGCATAGGCGTTCCAATTACTTATGGTTACGGACTTACCGAAAGTACGGCAACCGTTGCTTGTTACGATTATGTTGGTTATGAAATAGGAACTGTAGGTTCAATTATGCCTTCAGTATATGTTAAAATTGGTGATGAAAATGAAATACTGCTGAAAGGAAAAACCATTTTCCCCGGATACTACAATAATCCTGAAGCAACAAAAGATGCTTTTACCGAAGATGGTTGGTTTAAAACCGGTGATGCCGGCTATATTAAAGACAATAAAATTGTACTTACCGAAAGGATCAAGGACTTATTTAAAACTTCGAATGGAAAGTACATTGCGCCACAGGCTATTGAAACACGGCTGTCGCTCGATAAATACATTGAGCAAATTGCTGTTATTGGCGACGAACGAAATTTCGTGTCGGCCATTATAGCGCCGGCTATTCCCGCCATCGAAGAGTATGCCGCTAAAAATAAAATTAAGTATGATTCGTTGGAAGATCTAATTGCCCATTCGGCAATATATGATTTGGTCGAAAGCCGTATCAAAGAGTTGCAAAAAGGAATGGCCAATTACGAGCAAATTAAAAAGTTTGTACTGATTAAAAAAGGATTCAGTATCGAAACCGGTGAGCTTACAAACACCCTTAAAACCAGAAGAACGGTGATTATGCAGAAATATAAAAAGCAGATAGATGCTATGTATAATTCGTAATTTTATAGATTTATAGGTTTTCTTTGCATTGAATTTGTGTTTTACAACATAAATTCGTATTTTTGAGCCGTATTTGTTTACTAAAATTAATTTCATAAGAAGATTGTTATGTTAAATGAAAAAATTGGAAATAATGCCGGACTTGTTTGGTCGGCATTAGCAAACGGCGAACTGAATGTAAAAGCCGTAAAAAAAGCCACAAAGCTGACCGAAAAAGATTTGAATCTTGCATTGGGTTGGTTGGCACGTGAAGGAAAAATTGTATTCAACGAGGTTGAAGGAGAATTGTTCATTGCATTAGCATAAGAACATTGGGATATAAAAAGCAGGGATTCTACATTCTCTGCTTTTTTTTTACCTAAAAATCGCTGTTTTGCGTCGTTTTTTTGAATTAAAAGTTTCGTAATTAAAAAAAATGGACGTATATTTGCACCCGCTTTGAGAGAGAACAAAACAAGATTTAAATAATTGCGAAAATAGCTCAGTTGGTAGAGCACGACCTAGCCCCAAAAGAATGGAAACGAGAATCCCGACCTTGGCAAGAGTTTCTGAATAAGTGAATTCAGATAATATCAAAAAAAAATTGCGAAAATAGCTCAGTTGGTAGAGCACGACCTTGCCCCAAAAGAATGGAAACGAGAATCCCGACCTTGGCAAGAGTTTCTGAATAAGTGAATTCAGATAATATCAAAAAAAAATTGCGAAAATAGCTCAGTTGGTAGAGCACGACCTTGCCCCAAAAGAATGGAAACGAGAATCCCGACCTTGGCAAGAGTTTCTGAATAAGTGAATTCAGATAATATCAAAAAAAAATTGCGAAAATAGCTCAGTTGGTAGAGCACGACCTTGCCCCAAAAGAATGGAAACGAGAATCCCGACCTTGGCAAGAGTTTCTGAACAAGTGAATTCAGATAATATCAAAAAAAAATTGCGAAAATAGCTCAGTTGGTAGAGCACGACCTTGCCAAGGTCGGGGTCGCGGGTTCGAGTCCCGTTTTTCGCTCAAATATACGTATTCTGCCCGGATGGTGGAATGGTAGACACGAAGGACTTAAAATCCTTTGGCTTCACGGCTGTGCGGGTTCAAGTCCCGCTTCGGGTACGTACAATGGAGGAGACAACTTTTTAAAAGTTTTGTCTCCTTTTTTGTTGTTTGTTCAATTGACGTTTTTAAGCTAATTATTTTTGTGTTTCAGATAGATAATTGCTTGTAAACTATTGTTATATGTAGGTCGGATATTTTGGATACTGTTTTTTTAAAAACTTAATATTTTGTGAAAAAATTAAGTTTCTAAATGAACCATAACTTTGTTTGGTATGTTCATATCCTAGCTGTGAAAGTCCCGCAAATTTGTAATGGCTAAAATTACTTTCCTGCGTTCGTTTTTTTGCAGGGAAATACATAAGAAGATTTTTTGTTGAACTAATTCGATGCAATGGAACATAAATTCAGAACCAGAGTTAAAGATTTAATTTGTCTGATTGTCGGATGTGCTTTTTTATATTCATGTACTTCGTCGACCGGAAATAAAGAAGGACTACGCTTATTTGAGGCGGTGGAAGCGAAAGTGGAACGAACCATGGACATTCACCCTGATTCGGGTTTGATGTATGCCGACTCTGCTTTGAAACTCATCGGCCAATACCATTTGAGTAAAAAAGAGTTGATGAAGGTGGTCGAACTTAAATCCCGACTGTACACTGACTTGCAGCAAAAGGATTCGGCTTACAACTACCTTGACGCCTATTATGAGCTTGCGATCGAAAACAAAGATTCGCTGGCCATAGGCAAGTGTTGGTTGTATAGGGCCGAATTGGAATCGCAAAAGGAAAATCTGTATGTTGCTGAAAAATATATAATTGATGCCGAAAATATATTTATACGATTCGGTCCGGAAGATAATCAGGCGCTGGCTTATTCTATTCATGGCGCTATACTTTCGGGCAGAGGCGAGTACGAGAAGTCGCAGACACTATTTTTAAAAGCATTTGATTTGTATCAGAAAATCAAAAATATAAAAGGGCTGTCTTCGCTCAGTCTGAATATTGGCAATAATTATAAAGAAATCGGAAGTAGACCGGAAGCATTAAAATTTTACCATTATGCTCGAGCGTTTGCTCAGGAATCCGGTTATCAGATCGGGTTGATATCGGCATGGATGAATTTGGGTGTGCATTACCGGAATACCGATACTGACAGTGCAAAGTATTATTATCAAAAGGCGCTTCAAGCAATTCCGGAAACTCCTCTTACACTCAAACGAATACAGTTAGAATATAATTACGCCAATTTGTTTCTCGATAATAAAGAGTACAACAAGGCGATGACAATGTTTGAAAAACTATACAGGCAATGTAAGGACCTGAATATGCAAATGGGAGTGGCAGTAGTTTCGAGCGGACTGGCTTCTATTTATTCTGAACGAAAACAATATGATAAGGCGGAACGCTACATACTCGATGCGATAGCCATATTCGAGAAAGATGGAGTAATAAGGTTTACCTTGGCCTTTAAGAAGCAACTGAAAGAACTGTACCAATATAAAGGCGACTACAAAAAAGCCATGGAAGTGGCCGATGCACTCAAGCATCAGTCAGACTCACTTAACAGCTTCAACAAGCAGTTGGCCATTCATGATATGGAGCTCTTTTATCAATCGGAGCACATTCGGCTCGAAAACGAGAAACTGCTCTCGGAGGTGGAGAATAACAGGTTAAATCTGTTGCTGCGGTTAATTATCATATTATTTCTGGTTTCATTCATAGTGATGATTGTTATTATTTATCAGCGAAGTGCAAAAAACCGGAAAAAGCTGATTGCAAATTTGGAAGAAATCAACAAGATAGAAACCGAATTAAGAAATGTGCAAGAGATGCAATCGGTCTGGTTGAAGAAGGTGGTGAAACAACAGCAAAACGAATGGATGCAACTTTCGGAAGAAAATGAAGAAATACGCCGAAAGGTATCGGCCGTTGGTATTATCGATAGGAAAGAGGCTGAAGATGTGACAGGCATTTCGAAAAAGGAAAGCAATCAGTTTTACCTAAAAAATATGACGACGCGTTTTAATATGGTCTATCCCGATTTTATAGCGCATCTTCAACTAAAACATCCTGAATTCAGCCAGCAGGAAATTCAGTTCTGTATGCTTGTCAAAATTAATATTCCTCTCAAAGATATTGCTTCCATTCTCAATGTAAGCCTGTCGACAATTAAAAAACGCCGGCAAAAAATAGAAGCAAGCATTGACGCCGACGGAACTCTTCAGGATTTATATGCAAGTATTCAAGAGGTGAGTTGATACTCCTCTTTTTCTGTCATGTAATCAGGAAGTGCTCTTGTAGTTGCCGAATCAGTTGATCTGACATCCGTGAATTTTTTGTTTGTGAAATAGGACGAAAAGGGAATTTTTCCCCTTTCGTCCTATCCAATAGTATTTAACTGCCTTCAAGAAAGTTAATCCGTAAATTCCATTAGATATGCTTTTATAAATGCATCAATATCGCCGTCCATCACCGCATTTACATTCGATGTCTGGTAGTTGGTTCTGTGGTCTTTTACACGGCGGTCGTCGAACACATAGCTGCGTATTTGCGAGCCCCATTCGATTTTCTTTTTGCCGGCTTCTACTACTGCGCTTGCTGCACGGCGTTTTTCGAGTTCGAGTTCGTAAAGCTGTGAACGTAGCATACGCAATGCATTGTCTTTGTTGCCAAATTGCGAACGACTTTCGGTATTTTCGATAATGATTTCATCCGGTGCATTGGTTACAGGGTTCGTAAACTTATAGTGTAACCTTACTCCGGTTTCTACCTTGTTTACATTCTGACCACCAGCTCCTGATGAACGGAAAGTATCCCAACTCAGATTGCCCTGATTGACTTCAATTTCAATCGTGTCGTCGACCAAAGGAACTACATAAACCGAAGTGAATGATGTCATTCGTTTTCCCTGAGCATTAAACGGGGAAACACGAACAAGTCTGTGTACTCCATTTTCACTTTTTAGATAACCGTAGGCCATTTCGCCTTCAATCTGCATGGTTACTGTTTTTATTCCAGCCTCATCGCCGTCCTGTATATTTGTGATTTCGCATTTATAACCCTGACGTTCGGCCCAACGCTGATACATTCTGAAAAGCATATCGGCCCAGTCCTGAGCTTCGGTGCCTCCTGCTCCTGCCACAATTTTTATTACTGCACCAAACTGATCTTCTTCTTTCGAAAGCATATTTTGCAATTCGAGCGTTTCAACCTGTTCGAGCGCCAGGCGATAAGCTTCGTCCACCTCTTCTTCGGTAGCCACTTCTTCGCGATAAAAATCGTAGGCCAACTGTAACTCTTCAATGGCTGTTTTTACACCGCTATATCCGTTAAGCCATTTTTTTAATTCTTTTATCTTACGCATTTGCACTTCGGCAGCCTTGGCATCATCCCAAAATCCGGGGGCTTGCGTACGTAATTCTTCTTCTTCTAATTGGATGCTCTTCGAGTCGATGTCAAAGGTACCTCCTCAACGCGGACTCGCGCTCCAACACATCTTTTAGTTGGTCTGTAGTAATCATTTAGTTTGTATTTATTTTAGTTTAATAATTCGATATTTGTGTGTTGTTGTACTGAAAGTAAGTTGTAATATCCGGTCCTTTCTTTTTCTCTTGCTTTTGCTATATAAATATGCATGGTAAAAAGACGGAGAAGAAGGCGAGCGTAAATCCTGCAAGTGTTTGTCCGGGGGTGTGGGCTTTAAGTTCTATTCGGGACAAGGCAATAAGCGCAGCAAGACCTAATATAATCATAAGCAGCCATGTGGGGTTATATCCCATTCGGTAGCAAATACCAAAAACACCACCGGCTAAGCCGCCTATGCCCGACATGTGTGCTGATATTTTCCATTTAAGATTAATAAATGTGATAAGTAGAATTGAAATGGCCGTTCCGATACCCATGGCTACCATAAATGGTGGAAACTTTAATATCCTCCAAAGGAAAATTGTCCAGAAAATGTAGGAAAGAAAAGAAAATAGATAAGGGAGTGTTCGCTCTTCCCGGCGGGAAATAAACAAGTCGTGTACTTCTCCTTTTTTCATCAGAAACAAAATGGGGGTAGCCGGCATTAATCCAGTGAACAACAAGGTTCCCAGTATGGCAATAAGTCGCCAGGCAAAGGGTAAAATGTCGAAAACTTTAAGATTCAGAAGCATTATCATGCCATAAGTCGGCATTAACAACGGCTGAAATATTAATGATACTAAATTATGAAATTTATTCATTCTCTTATAGTTAAAAGCAGGCATGCGAGCGCAGCCATGTATTTGCTTTGTTAGATTTCTTTTCTTAGTCTTGCAACTGCAATATTTAGTTGTTCACGGTATTTTGCCACTGTTCGTCGGGCTATCAGATAGCCTTTTTCTTTTAAAACTTCGGCCAGTGCATCGTCGTTCAGCGGCTTGCGTTTGTCTTCGTTGTCGATGCAGTCCTGAAGTATTTTTTTAATTTCGCGTGTCGAAACTTCTTCGCCCGAATCATTGGTCATCGATTCGGAAAAAAAGTATTTTACAGGGAAAATTCCGAACTCGGTTTGAATATATTTACTGTTGCTTACCCGCGAAATTGTCGAAATGTCGTAGCCTGTAATGTCTGCAATATCCTTGAGGATCATTGGTCTGAGATAAGTATCGTCTCCTTCGATAAAAAATTCTCTTTGGAAGTTAACAATCGCCATCATCGTTGTCAGCAGTGTTTGTTGACGCTGTTTGATGGCATCAATAAACCAACGGGCGGCATCAATTTTTTGTTTAACAAACATCACGGCATCTTTCATCTCGCGTGTCTGATTTTTTTTGTTCGATGCATAATCCTGAAACATTTCATTGTAGGTATTGTTCACTCTTAGCTCCGGAATGTTACTGTTATTGAGGTGCACTGTGAGTTGATTTTCATCGTTTTCGAGAATAAAATCGGGGACAATAGCCGACATTGATTTTTCAAGAATGTTTCCTCCCCAACTGTTGCCGGGTTTAGGATTCAGCTTCACAATTTCAGTAATTATTTTCTTTAACTGTTCTTCGTCGATATTGAGAGCCTTGGTGATTTTGTCATAGTGTTTTTTCGAAAACTCTTCAAAGTATTCTACAATGATTTTTGTAGCCTGTTTTATTTCCTGTGTTTGGGTTTTTCTTTCCAATTGCAGCACCAAGCATTCCTGAAGTGTAGTTGCGCCTACGCCTGCGGGATCGAATTTGTGTATAAGCGAAACAATGCGGTACATTTCATCGTCGGTTGTTTGTATTCCCGATTGAAAAACAATATCATCCACCATCGATTCAGGGGTACGTCGTAAATAGCCTTCTTCGTCGATATTGCCAATTACATATTCCGCCAGTTGATGGTCATGTTCCGAAAGTTGCAGTAACCCGAGCTGATCCATCAGGTTTTCGTGAAAAGTCATCCCTGCCGAAAATGGAATATCCTCGTGTTTGTCATCTTTGGACGTGTTGTTGGCTTTCAGTTTATAGTCGGGAATATCATCATCGGCCACATAATCACCTATGTCGAAGTCATCATTATTTCCGCCATCCTCATTGTTGAAGTCCTCATCAAATTCATCATCATTGCTATCTGCTCCCTCTTCCAGGGCTGGATTTTCCTCAATTTCCTGACGAATGCGCTCTTCAAGTTCCAGCGTGGGAACTTCAAGCATCTTGATCACCTGAATTTGAGCGGGCGAAAGCTTTTGTTGTAGTTTTTGTTGTAGTTGTTGCTTTAACATAATTAATTGGTCGTAATGGTTGGCGCTGGCCAACGGTTACAAAGATAGCTGTTTTTTGAAATATATTGTAGCTCTGCCTTTATTTTGAAAAATGCCTACGCATTGGTGGCTATTTTTTCTTTTCCAGTTCAATGTCAATTCTGCCTAAATACAGACCGCTTTTTCCCATTTGAGCGATAATCACTTTTTTACCGTTAGCATTGTTCGTCTTTGTCTTTTCGAGCAAGCTGTGTGAGTGTCCGCCAAGAATAATGTCGATGTATTTTGTTTGGTGAGCGATAGTAAAGTCGTTCACATCGACTGATGTAGAGTCAGACCCTAAATGCGAAAGGCAGATAATAAGATCGCATTTTTGTTTGTTTTTCAGAAATGCAGACGTTTCTTTCGCTTTCTCAATCGGATCGCGATACACCAGCCCGCGGTAATTACTTTCAATAATGAGGCTTTTTGGCTCTACATTTAAGGCCATAATGCCAATTTTCAAACCGAATTTTTTTAAAATCAAATAAGGCTGAATCAGGTTTTTGATGGGCGTGTATTCAAGTTCGTAGTTTGAACTTATCAAAGGGAAACGTGCATTTTTCAGAATTACAGCCAGGGTGTCTATGCCATTGTCGAATTCATGATTCCCGAGTGTAGCGGCATCGTATTGCATGCGGTTCAGTGCATCGATCTCCACTCTGCCGTTGAAAAAATTGAAATAGGGGGTTCCCTGCGAAAAATCTCCGGCATCAAAAAGCAATACGTTTTTTTCTTCCGAACGTATTTTCTTTATCACTCCCATACGTCGGGCATAACCTCCCATGTCGGCTGTTTTCAAGGTCGATTTATCGGTAGGTTCTACCTGGCTGTGTGTGTCGTTGGTGTGTAAAATCACCAGTTTTATTTTTTTTTCTGCAGCAAGCTGAAATGTTGAAATGATAATCAACAAAGCAATTGCAATTATTTTATTGTTTGGGTGCATGGTAATTTTTTTTATTCATTTATTTTGATTCGCCCGTCCAGTTTCGATTGTATCCTATTTCCTTTTTGTGTCTCGGATTTGATATAGTCGAGTAGCATAGTCCGAACTTTAACTCCGGTATTGAGCCTTTTTTCATGTTCAGCCAGTTGTTCCATGTTGTCGTTTCCGCCCGCCAGATAATCGTTAGTGGCAATAGTGTAAGTTTTGCTCATGTCCAGGGGCAAACCGCCGATGGTTATGTCTACAGCTTTTTTATCAGAGATTGTCATGCGTAATCCGGCAACGCCTTGTCCGCCCATTTTTGCAAAGCCTTGCAAAAGCTCATTGAGCTTATCGCCACGCAACCAAAGAATTACAAGTTCGTTTTCGAATGGCATCAACTCAAAAACCTTTCTTACGGTAATGTCGCCTGCCGGAACCTGAGTACGCAAACCACCAAGGTTCACAATGGCAATGTCCACCGCTTGTCCAAGATATTCGCTTGCTTTGAGGCGGTACACATCGGCGCTAAAGTTGGAAAGCAGACTCTCGGGACCATGACCCAGCATTGTTTCGGAGGCCTGTCCTATCACTATGTTCATCTCATTATCAACCTTTTGTTTTATAGGCTTTAAAAATGAAACATATTCTTTATCAGCTATTTGTTCTGTTTTGCTATCGATGGGAATTTTTACAGAGCGCGTTTCGGTAATGATCCATTGCCTTGATGTGCACGACGAGAGCAGAAACAACAGGATAACAACAGGAACAAGTGTTTTTTTGTACATATAAAATTGTTTTTGGTAGGACGAAGATACGAAATTTGAGTTGAAACTAATTTGTTGCTTTGTTTTTTTTTATATCAAAATTTGTGTGACAGGTGTAAAGTACTATATCATTTGGTGTTCGGTGCAAGTTGCAGTTTTCCTTCCGGCTTTTTTTTTTCTGAAAACTCAACAGCTGACTCTGTTCAAATTTGATGTTCTTATGCTGGGCTGAACCAAATTTAAGGCAAATTGTTATTAACATAAAATTGTTACCCGAGGACTCAAACAGTTCCTTACGATCAGATTTTGGTTCTCCTTCCGTTCTTTAGTGTAGTGATTCAATAATTTAAGTGCTATAAAATTACATTTTTACACATGAAGTTTAAAAATTTATTCTTTTTGATATTCTTTTTCGTTTTAGTAAGTGCACAATCAAATGTGTGCGCTCAGTCGGGCTACAAACTTCAGATTTACAATGCCTACATCAATGGCGATATGAATAAATGGGCAACGATTATTCATAACTTCGAAAAGGAATCGCCCTCGACAATTGAACGTAAGTTGGAGCTTGTAAGTTATTATTATGGTTACATCGGTTATTTAATCGGAGCTAAAAAGAATGAAATAGCTCAAAAATTCATAGTGAAAGGAGAAAAGCTGATTGCCGATGTGATTAAAACGTCGCCCAATAATGCAACTGCATACGCGTTTAAAGGCTCATTTCTCGGCTTTCGTATTGGAATGAGCAAGTTCAAAGCCCTTTCGATGGGGCAGGAGAGCATAGAAAGTATTGAAAAGGCCTACAAACTCGATCCTCAGAATATACAGGCAGTTGTGGACCGAGCTAATGCTTTGTATCATACTCCCAGACTATTTGGTGGCGATAAAAAAGAAGCTTTAAGACTTTTTCATGAGGGTGTCACTCTCATCGAAACTTCAAAGTCAGCCAAAAATAATTGGCTTTATCTTAATTTGCTTACTTCTATAGCACAAGCTTATGAAAATGCCGACCAAAAAAAGCAGGCTGCTATTACTTATGATAAAATTCTTCGATTCGAACCTGATTTCAAATGGGTTAAGAACGAACTTTACCCTGCATTGCTTCGGAAAATGTAATAGAGTGACGATTCATAAAACCATAAAAAGCTTAATAAATATTAAATATTCGTCAGATAATATATCGCCTGCGATATATTATCTATTTTTGTATCGCAAACGATATAAATACAATCAAATAATAAATAACTTATAAAACAACAAACATTATGACACAGAATTTTTATGGTTTTAAAGCCACCAGTTTACAGGGAAAAGAAAAACAGATGGAAGAGTACAAAGGAAAAGTTGTAGTTGTAGTGAACACAGCGAGCAAATGCGGACTGACACCACAATACGAAGGACTTGAGAAATTGTACAAAGAATACAAAGACAAAGGATTAGTAGTGTTGGGATTTCCTTGCAATCAGTTTGGTGGGCAGGAGCCCGGAGGTGAGAAGGAAATTTCGGAGGGATGTCTGATCAATTACGGAGTTTCATTTCCGATGTTCTCGAAAGTTGATGTCAATGGAGAGAATGCACACCCAATTTATAAATACCTGAAAAACGAACTGAAGGGATTTCCTGGCAGCGAAATTAAATGGAATTTTGGTAAATTTATACTCGACCGGAACGGAAAACCTTACAAACGTTTCTCTCCGTTTACAAAACCAGAGAAACTACGCAAAGACATCGAGAAACTTTTGGCACAATAATAAAACGGACAAAGCTGCTGAACAGCATAAACCATTCTGTTCAGTATATTGTTATTTATGAAGTTAAAAACGAATACATGGACTACGAACAACTAAAACTTGAAAACCAACTTTGCTTCCCGTTTTATGCGGTTTCCCGATTGATTATAAGGGCGTATCAGGAAGATCTCGACAGGCTGGGGATTACGTATCCTCAATACCTTGTATTGATGGTGCTTTGGGAGAAAGATGGTATTTCGGTAAACGAAATAGCGGAGAAGCTTATTTTGAATACCAATACAGTAACTCCACTGCTTAAAAGAATGGAATCCATGCAACTGATCACCCGAACGCCTTCCGCTATTGACCAGCGAAAGGTAATTATTCAACTTACAAGTGAAGGACTGGCTATGCGTGAAAGTGCTGCGGATATACCTTCGAAATTGATCAACAAGCTGAATCTGGAGGTGTCGGAGATTCAAATTGCTGAGGCGCTGAATCTGAAGAATAAACTTTACGAATTAATTGAAGTGCTTGATAAATCGTCAAATTAAATGTGTATGAAAAATAAATTATTTCTTTTTGCAATTTTATTATTTAGTGCATCTGCTTTACAGGCTCAATCTACCCCGGAGTTTTATAACATTGAAGTAATGAACATCAAAGGAAAAGATGTAAAGCTGAAGGATTATAAAAATAAAGTGATTTTAGTTGTCAATACGGCAAGTAAATGTGGATTAACACCTCAGTACGAGGGGTTGGAAAGTCTTTATAATAAGTATAAGGCGGATGGATTTGTGGTGTTGGGTTTTCCCTGTAACCAATTTATGGGTCAGGAACCCGGCACGGCTGAGGAAATTGAAAAATTCTGTACAACTAAGTACAATATAACATTTCCGTTGTTCGAAAAACTGAAAGTAAACGGAGATGATGCTCACCCCCTGTACCAATATCTGAAATCGACTTTACCTCTTGATGGCAAAAATGATATCCGATGGAATTTTGAGAAATTTCTTATCGGGAAAGATGGAAAACCCGTAAAAAGATATGCTCCAAAAACCAAACCGGCAGAGATTGCGGCTGATATTGAAGCATTGCTGAAATAATATTTAGTATTTGTGCTGAAAAAAGGTTTTTTATAAAAAAACCTTTTTTTCTTTTTGTATTAACAAATAATAACGCTATTTTTACCTCGAATTATCAAACTGCAGTTTTGCAGGGTAAAAATTAATCTTTAAAAATCTATTTTTTATGAGAAGATCAAGAATGTTATTTTTGTTTTTACCTTTAATGGTATTCGCAGCATGTTCAGGTGGAAATGAACCCGAAATGGTTGCCGAAAAATTTAATAAAGCGCTTTACACTGCCGATTTTGATGGAGCAAAAGCCTTGTGTACCGATCAGAGTAAGCAAGCTGTCGATTTTGTAGCGGCATTTGCTTCGCAGAAAGTGGATGAAATGAAAAAAGCAGATGTCAAATACGAAGTTACCAATGTAAAACTGGCTGAAGATGGAAATTCAGCGACTGTTGAAGCTGTCGTGCTTGGTAGTATAGACCTCGAAAAAGGAGGCGTGAAAGATTCTGTTGATTCAAAAACTCAATTGGTGAAGATTCAGGATAAGTGGTTGGTAGAGTTCAAATTAAAATAAGTCGCGTTTTTTTTTGTATTGGCCTGTTGTTTCAGTTGGTGAGCTGCACTCCACCTCTACAAACAACAGGCTTTTGCTTGTATTCAACCGACTCATTGCAAAGCGGAGATATTATTTTGCGAAAAAGCTACGGTCTTATCAGCGATATCGTAGTTATGGAACTGAATGATACGATTGATGTTTCGCATTGTGGCATAATTATGAAAAATCCTGACAGCAGCTATAGTGTGATTCATGCACTTTCAAAAAAAGTGTCAGACACTGATGGGGTACAGATTTGTGAGCTCGATCAATTTATGGCCGACAGTAAAATTGAAACGGTCAAGGTTTTTCGTTTCAGAAACGACACTACAGGACAAATTGCAGCGCAAGCAGCCAGATGTTTAAAACAAAAAATTCCTTTCGATGAAGCTTTTGATGCTTCAGATACAACAGCACTTTATTGCTCTGAATTGCCGATTCAGATCATTCGGAACGCCTTTAAGGTTGATGTGAGTTACGGTGCAGAAAAGCCCAAATTCTCCATTTTTCTCCAACCTTATTTTTTCAGAGAGATTCCGTTTGTGAGTAATCATTTATCTGAATAAAGGCAAACTCACTTTTACACCGATACTTTCATATTTTATTCCCTCAAATCCGACAAAGACACCAATACGCCCCAGCATACCAAGCCCAACAGAGTAGCCGGTTTCGAGGTAAGTTTGGGGATGTTCGTCGTTCCATAGCATATTTAAATGCAGGGATTCGTTGAACTGTTTTGGCTGCATGCAGCTTATGCGTTTAAGTAACAGATAATCGGACTTCCAATTGAAGTGTGTTTCAAGCCATCGGTTTGTGCTGAACGAATAATTTTCGAGTAACTGAAATGTATCACCAAAAGGCTGACTGGTGACTATTAACGGGCTGGTTGCAAAATATTTATAATCAGGGGCGAAAACTTTTTGCTTCGATAGGAATGTTCCTGCAATTACTTTATAATTCAAGTGATCGAACTCCGAAAGTTTTAAACTTTGATAAATATTGAATTGTACAATGCTGAATGATGATTGTTCAGATTCGTTCGTTAATGAAAATGCTTTTTTTATACTCAAACCAAAGCTTGGATAGTCAGAACTGATGTATTGTTTCTTACGTCCAACTAATTTGTATTTGTAAAAAGGTGTATACTGAAGATACAACCATCCAGTGGCAGCTGAGTGATCAGGGAAAGAATTCAGATAAGCAGCATCTGGGTAATTGGGCTGTGCCTTGTTGCCGAAAAAATGCATTTCAGCCAAATTGTTTAGTAAATGACGTTTCTCATAGGAAGTACCTCCATTTAAAACTAAACCATTGGCAATGTCTATGCTATTTTCGGCTTTGATGTATTGTTTTTGATAAAACCGAATTACATTATCGCCAAAAAAGAGCGAAGAAAAAGCATTTAAAAAGCGTGAAGTTCCTTGTGTCTCCTGTACATCAGCGCTGGTATCTCCAAACGAAAGACTAAATCTCCCGTTCGAGGCGGTTGCATAATCGTAGCTTGAATTCATTTCCCAAACCAGAGTTTTCCTTGCTGTCGTGTAGTAGACGGAAGGACTGATTGTCAGTTTGGTGGCTTTTCTTGTATGTACAGTTAGTGATAAATTTTGTCCTAACCACCAGCCATCCACAAAATTATACTCCTTGAGTACGCCCTTTAATAATCCATCGTAATGTAGATATATTTTTTCACTCAGTTTAATGTTGCTCCCGAGCAGCCATCCTGAGGATTGATTAGAGCTAGATAAACTTACTTCTATGGAGTTTGAGCTTGTTTTTACCGACTTAGGTGTCGACAACGAATCTTTCAAAAAAAAACTTGCAGCCTCTTCTTTTTGTAAAGGAACTTTGCGGATATTCTCCCAGAAAACAGAATCGCGGAGTTCGGCAAATGAATCAACTTCAACGTTAACCGGTTGTATTTCTTTTATTTCAAGCGATTTGCGCTGTTCTTTTACCTCGGCAGGTTCAGCAATGCTATTGAAAAGTCTTGACAACTGAATGGCATCTTTTGTTGTGAGTTTATCTTTGGAGGTGATATTTTCAATCCTTTGTTTTACTTTTAAATCGGATTTTGAGGATAGGTTTATGTGCTTTTCAGGTTGTTTATCTACAACATTTTTTGTCGACTCGTTCAGTTTTATATTTCCATACTTCACCGACGAATAGAAGCTTGCGTGCCCTTTTACTCCCATTGTACCTATAGTCGATTTCATTTGGTAGGTAATGGGCAAAAATACAGTGGGTCGTACTTCCTGGTAGTTGATAATGTAACGCGTGATAGTTCCCATTTCGTCGGCGGTTAAATCTACAGCCGAAACGCACCAAATATCTTCGGGTATATAGATAAATCCCGAAAATAACTTGTCGTTTTTGAATTTAGGAATAACTCTTATTTTGTTTACCTGATATTTCCCACTCGCATAAATATCTTCAAGTTTAAAATTGTAATACTTAAAAGCATGAGGAGATAATGGTGAGATATAGCCCATAAAATCAGCTTGATATATGCTCGATGTGGAGGTGCGCAATCCTCCTTTTGGGGTCATTTCCTTTGGGATGGAACTTTTGAAGGCGACTACTTTTTGTGTGTATTTTCCCGGTGAGCGGAATGTTACTTCGCTTTGCGATTCGAGTACCAATAGTTTGCCGATAAGAGATTTTAGTTGCCGATCTTTGATCATCATTTTCATTACTGCCGGAATGCTTTCTATTTTTGCACTTCCCTTCATGTAATTTGTTGCTTCGTAGCTCGATAGCTGGTAGAGATGAAATGGTGCCCGGGCAATACTGTGTCGGATCACTCTGTAGGCCGGGTCTTCTTTTGATGGTTTTACGAGTAATTCCGTTAAAACCACAGGCTTTTCGCTCAGGGAGATTTCTATTTTAGTAATTTCGGATGTAATATTGATTTTTCGTACTACAGGTACATAGCCGATAGAACGTATTTCGAAGGTGTAAGTGCCTGATTGAAGTTTGGTTTGGAATTTTCCATTTTCATCGGCCACCATGCCTGAAGTGAGTTCCTGAATGTATATTGTGGAATAGGGGATGGCCTGACCGGAAGAAGTTGTGACCGTTCCTTTAAGCGTTTGTGCGTTTGCGAAACAATGAAATAGAACAAAAGCCAATAGCAATAAATTTTTTTGCATTGTTGTCCGGTAAAAAAAAATAAGTAGAGGCAAAATCCGAAGAAATTGCCTCTAATGAATTAATTTTGTAATTGCAACACAAAATTAAATTCATGAGCAAAGATACAAATTTTATCGGACAGCCGATATTCGGACAGTTATTAAATTTTCTTGACAAAGGATTCATAAAACGCGCTTCTAAAGAGTTAGGAGCAGACAAATATGTGAAGAAATTCACGAGTTACAAGCATGTGGTGGTTATGTTATTCGCGGTATTTGAAGGTTATCATTCAATACGTGATACTGTTTTGGGCCTATTGTCTCACGCTAACAAGCTTCAACATTTGGGTTTAGATTACATTGTCAGACGTTCCACTTTATCCGATGCCAATGTTCGACGTCCGAATGAACTATTCTCCAAAGTTTACTATGACACCTACAAGCGACATAAGGATATTTTATCGGACAGCAGCTTAAGCAAAACAGACATGATTCGTTTGTATATCATGGATTCGACCACCATAACCTTGTTTAAGGAGATTCTGAAGGGTGTTGGCCGAAAGCCAGAGAATGGTAAAAACAAAGGCGGAATAAAAGCTCATACAATTATTGATTCACAGGATAACATGCCCTGCTTTATACGGTACACGGAAGCTGCAAAGCACGACCATGTACTTTTAAAAGATGTAGATTTGCCTGAGAACTCATTTATTTGCTTTGACAAAGGATACGTTGATTATGAGCAATACGAAGTCTTTACTACAAAAAAAATATGGTATGTGACTCGATTAAAGGATAATGCGCTTTATAAGGCTAAGCAAGAGTTTGATATACCCGATGATGCACATCCAGGTGTCCTGAAAGATGAAGAAATAGAACTTCGGTACGGTAAAAACAAAGAATTAAAGCACAAATCAAGGAGAATAGCATTTTGGGATGATGAAAATGGTCGCGTATTCGAGTTTATAACCAATAATTTTGATTTGTCAGCAGAAGAAATTGCATTGATTTATAAGAAAAGATGGCAAATAGAGCTTCTTTTCAAGCAATTGAAACAGAATTTTCCATTGAAATACTTCTTGGGAGATAATGAGAATGCAATAATCATTCAAATATGGGCGGCAATGATAGCAAATCTGCTTTTGACTATACTCAGAAGCAAAATCAAAAAGCAATGGGCATTCTCAAACATGATGTCAATTATAAGATACCAATTAATGAGCTATATTAACGTATATGCTTTCTTTGAAGACCCGGAAAGAACTTGGCGTAAACGAATAGCAGAGGAAAAAGAACGTGAAGATTTACTTAAAAACAACCATCAAACTACACTTTTTCCGGTTCAGGGGGCTTATATTTGAAAAAACAGCAAAAGTATGGCTCAAAAGCCATGATAATAGCATTAAAAATAAATTTTCGCTTTTAGCGGACAACAATGATTTTTTTGCATATGTGTATGAGTTTTCGTTGTACGCAGCAAATGTATTTATTTTTTAGTAGATTGTTTCCTTTTATGTAGATTACTGACTCTTGTTTTAACTTAATTTGCACTGAGTTAAATGTTGATATACATTTTGAAATCAATAGTTTGTGGTTTTTCACACAACTTATGATTCTGACCAGTAACTAAAAAAGGCCTGAGTCATCAGGCCTTTTTATCGAAATTTCAAAAATGAATTTTATTTGTTGTTTATGTAATCAACCACCCATTCACCGACTTCTGACGTTGAATAGGCTTTTCCGTTGTTTGCGATGTCTTCGGTCACTACGTTAGCATCCATGCTGGCAGCTACAGCTTCACGAATCAAAGCGCCCTCTTTCATCATGCCAAATGCATATTCGAACATCAAAGCTGCAGAAAGAATTGTTGCTAGCGGATTGGCGATATTTTTACCTGCAGCCTGAGGATAGGAGCCGTGGATAGGTTCGAAAACCGAAGTATGAATACCCACCGAAGCCGAAGGAAGCATTCCTAATGAACCTGTAATTACAGAAGCCTCGTCGGTCAAAATATCGCCGAAAAGGTTCTCGGTTACAAGTACATCGAAACTTTTTGGCCATTGGATAATGCGCATGGCGGCATTATCGACGAACATAAATTCAGTTTCGATTTCAGGATATTGTGGGGCAATTTCCTGACCAATTTGTCGCCATAAACGCGAAGTTGCCAACACATTGGCTTTATCCACAATTGTTACTTTTTTGTTGCGCTGTCCGGCGTATTTGTAAGCCAGGTGCAGAATGCGTTCCACTTCCTCGCGGGTGTAAATACAGGTGTCATAAGCTGTATTGCCATCCTCGGCACGACCTTGTGGGCGTCCGAAATACATTCCGCCTGTCAATTCACGGATACACATAAAATCAGCTCCCTCCACAAGGTCGGCACGAAGCGGTGATTTATGAATGAGCGAAGGAAAAGTGGTCACCGGACGAATGTTGGCATACAAACCAAGGTCTTTGCGCATTTTCAACAATCCCTGTTCGGGTCGTACTTTAGCTGATGGATTATTGTCGTATTTCGGGTCGCCGATAGCGCCGAAAAGTACAGCATCCGATTTCATACAAAGCTCGTGAGTGGCTTTAGGGTAAGGTTCGCCAACCGCATCGATGGCGCAGGCACCAACAATAGCCGTTTCGTAGATGAGTTCATGGCCAAATTTGGAACAAATGGCTTTTGTTACATTTAATGCCTGTTCTACTATTTCGGGACCGATACCATCTCCCGGTAATACTGCAATGTTAAGTTTTTTTGTTTCTGACATATAATAATTTGCTGTTTAGAATGCGTTTTTAAATAACTTATGGTAACTGAGAATAATTGATAACCGGAATATTCCCTGATTCGAGGATGTTTAGCATTTTCATTGTGGCCTTGATGGCTGCCACTGTTTGGTCGCCATGTAAGCCACGCGTTTTAAATGTTTTACCATCGAAACGCCAGGTGATAATTGTTTGTACAATGGCATCGGTTTGCCCGCCCGGAGGAATCACAACCACGTAATCGAGCAATTCGGGAGTTGGTTTATCAAGGCTTTTATAAATTTTCCACATGGCTTTCGAAATCGCATTGTACTGCCCGTCACCCGAGGCCGATTGTTCGTAAATCTCGCCATTGATCTGCATTTTTACGGATGCCATTGGACGCAGCCCGTAAGTGATTGAGAGTGAATAATTCAACAATTTAACATGTTGATCATCCTGGGTGCTGTTTAGCACATCCGAAACGATATAGGGTAATTCTTCGAGTGAAACCAGTTCTTTTCTGTCGCCAAGTTCAATGACGCGTTGCGTTACTTTCTGCATCATTTCGTCGTCGAGTTCGATACCGAGTTGCTGCAGGTTTTTCAGAATATTGGCTTTGCCTGATGTTTTTCCAAGGGCATACTGACGCAAGCGACCAAATCTTTCTGGAAGTAAATCGTTGAAATACAGATTTTTTTTGTTGTCGCCATCGGCATGAACGCCGGCTACCTGTGTGAATACATTATCGCCGATCACCGGTTTGTTGGCAGGAATACGAATGCCCGAATAGGTTTCGACCACTTTACTTACTGAGTTTACTTTTTCTTCTTTCAGATTGGTTTCTACCTTTGCATGGTCGTGCAAAACAGCAAGGACACTTGTTAAAGGGGCATTTCCTGCACGTTCTCCCAATCCGTTCACAGTGACGTGTACGCCTTTAACACCGGCTTTTACAGCTTCGAACACGTTGGCGACAGCCAGATCGTAATCGTTATGTGCATGAAAATCGAAATGAAGGTCGGGATATCGAGTTATCATTTTTTCGCAAAACAAACGGGTTTCGTCTGGGTTGAGTATTCCCAAAGTGTCGGGAAGCATGAAGCGTTTAATGTTTTCGTTTTTCAAAGCATCCACCATGAAATAAACGTAGTCCTCCGAATCGCGCATTCCATTCGACCAGTCCTCAAGGTAGACATTTACTGCAATGCCCATGTCGCGGGCATTTGCCAATACTTTTTTAATATCAACAATATGTTCTTCCGGTTTTTTCTTTAACTGATAGCTACAGTGTTTGAGGGAGCCTTTACAAAGCAGATTTAAAACTTCGCAGCCGGCATTCCTTATCCAGTCGAGCGAGCTACGTCCGTCCACAAATCCGAGTACTTCCACTTTGTGTATGTGGCCATTTTTCCGAGCCCATTCGGCTACGCGTTTCACCGAATTATATTCTCCTTCTGAAACTCTGGCTGAGGCAATTTCAATTCGGTCGACACATAGTTCTTCGAGCAAAAGCCTTGCTATGCTAAGCTTTTCCTGGGCTGCAAAGGCAACACCCGATGTCTGTTCACCATCGCGAAGCGTGGTATCCATTATTTCTATCATAATCCTAATCCTAATATGCCAATGTGAATAATTTGTCAATATGCTAATGTGCACCGATAGCTATCGGGAGTGTCAATATGCCTATGTGAATAATTTTAAAATTATTGGCACATTGGCATATTGATGTATTGGCACATTATCTTGTCTTTTCGTATGCTTCAATCAGATCTTTTTTACTCAAAAGATAATCAATGTCATCCAATCCATTCAGCAAGCATTCTTTTTTGTATGGATTGATAAAGAACGATTCGGACTTTCCGGTTGCATTGTTAGTGATTTGTTGATTTTCAAGATCAATAGTCAACGTAGTTTTCGGATCGGTGTTGACAGATGAAAAAATATCTGCCAGAAACTCTGCGCTTACAACCACAGGCAGCACACCATTGTTCAGTGCGTTGTTCTGGAAAATATCGGCAAAAAAGCTCGACACCACCACTTTAAATCCATAGCCATCAATGGCCCAAGCAGCGTGTTCGCGGCTCGAACCGGAACCGAAATTTTTTCCGGCCACCAGGATGGAACCGCTGTACAGCGCGTTGTTTAATACAAAGTCGGCTTTTGGGCTTCCATCTTTGTTGTATCGCCAGTCGGCAAACAAATTGTTTCCGAAACCATTTTTGTCGGTCGCTTTCAAAAAGCGGGCAGGTATAATCTGATCAGTGTCCACATTCTCGATAGGAAGTGGAACTACTGTTGAAGTTAATGTTATAAACTTTTCCATATTCTTAATATGCCAATGAGAAAATATGCCAATGTGCCAATTCGTTGTAGCTGAGGCTTATTTGCTTTTTGACGTGTTTATTATACTATTAATAATTTTCTGTATTTCTTTTATCTCTTCTAATAACGACTCTTCGAAAGGGTAATTCTCAGAGTATTTGCACAAGAGCAGCCAATATTCAGTTTCATCAGCTTCTTTAGCAGCTATTTTAAATTTATGAATAAAATCGGCCTTACTTTCACAGTTTTGAGCTTCCCTTACATTTGCACCAACGGATGTTCCACTTTTTTAAAAGTTGATTAGAAATTACATATTTTTTAAGTTCTTCTAACCTCTCTGTATAAGCTACAATCTTTAATGCAAAAGCAAAAGACAAATCTACAATTCTGTTTCCTGTTTTTGGTAATTCAGACATAAATTCAATTAATTATGTTATTTCTAAAAAAATTTATTCTTCATTTCTCATATTTGCCATATTAGCTTGATCTCATGTTTGAAAATTACATTATTGTCAAACTAACAGATCGGCAAATTGGCATATTAGGAGATTGGCACATTAGTTTCGTGGATCTGTTATTTTTCCGGTTACGGCAGCAGCAGCAGCAACCAGTGGGCCAGCCAAAATTGTACGTGCTCCGGGTCCCTGACGGCCTTCGAAGTTTCGGTTGGATGTAGAAACCGCATATTTTCCAGCAGGAACTTTATCGTCGTTCATGGCCAAGCAGGCTGAACATCCGGGTTGACGGAGTTTGAATCCTGCCTCTGTTAAAATATCCAGCAGGCCTTCTTCGCGAATTTGTTTTTCTACCATCCAGCTTCCCGGAACGAGCCATGCCGTTACATTGTCGGCTTTTTTCTTTCCTTTTACATAATTGGCAAAAATGCGGAAATCCTCAATTCTTCCGTTCGTGCAACTTCCAAGGAATACATAGTCGATCGATTTGCCTTCGAGTTTCTCGCCCGGAGTAAAACCCATGTAATTGAGCGATTTCTGGAAAGAAATACGTCCGGCTTCGTCGATATTCTCCAACGTTGGAATACTCTCTTTGATGCCCATTCCCATTCCGGGGTTTGTTCCGTAGGTGATCATTGGCTGAATATCAGCAGCATTGAATGTGAGTTCTATATCAAATTTGGCGCCATCGTCAGTTTTCAGTGTTTTCCAATAAGCCAGTTTTTTGTCCCATTCTTCGCCTTTTGGAGCAAACTCACGCCCCTTTACATAATCGAAAGTTGTTTGGTCAGGAGCAATTAGTCCGCCACGAGCGCCCATTTCGATAGAAAGGTTGCAGACGGTCATGCGTTCTTCCATGCTCATATTGCGAATAGCTTCGCCTGCATATTCAACGAAATAACCAGTGGCACCGCCGGTGGTGAGTTTCGAAATCATGTATAGCGCCAAATCTTTAGCAGTCACTCCTTTGCCGAATTTTCCGTTGAAGGTGATGCGCATTGTTTTCGGACGGGTTTGAAGGATGCATTGTGTGGCCAATACCATTTCCACTTCGCTGGTCCCGATGCCAAAGGCAATAGTTCCGAAAGCACCATGAGTAGAAGTATGACTGTCGCCGCAAACGATGGTCATTCCCGGTTGAGTAAATCCGTTTTCGGGACCGATGATGTGAACCACACCGTTTTTTTGATGTCCGAGCGGATAAAATACAGGCATGTTGAAATCAACTGCGTTTTTTGCAAAAGTATCGAGCTGATGGCGCGAAACGGGATCCTTTACAGGTTGATCCTGATCGATTGTCGGTGTGTTGTGGTCGGCCGTCATGGTGGTTTGTTCCGGACGGAACACCTTTAGTCCACGTGCACGAAGTCCGTTGAAAGCCTGAGGACTTGTTACCTCGTGGCAGAAATGACGATCGATGTACAATTGTGTCGGTCCGTTTTCGACCGTTGATACGACATGCGCATCCCAGATTTTGTCAAAGAGGGTAGCCCCCTGACCTGCCCCCCATCCCCCTGAAGGGGGAGTTGTGGAGCGTTTATCATTATTTTCTGTATTATTCATTGTTTTATTAAATTAGTATATTATTCTACAAAGCTTCCTTTTTACTCAATATTCCCTCTTTAGGGGGATAGGGGGCAATTTTATTTCACAAATTTATTAATAGCATTGATATAAGCTTCCACAGAGGCAGCTACTATATCGGTATTCGCTCCAAAGCCATAATAAACCGATCCATCATGTTCAACCTGCATATGAACCTTGCCCATGTCATCGCTACCCTTGTCGATGGCTTGTATTGTGAATTCGCGCAATATCATTTTACGTTTGATAATTTGTTTCAAAGCTTTGATAGCTGCATCTACAGGTCCGTTACCCGAAGCGGCTGCTTCGAATTTTTCACCCGCAATAACCAACCCGATACTTGCTACCGATTTTACGCCTACGCCAGATGTAACTTGCAGGTAATCAAGTTTTATTCTTTGTTTTTCAGAACGTTCCTTGCCAGCGAGCAACAATACATCATCATCGTTGATGTCTTTCTTTCTGTCGGCCAATTTAAGAAATTCTTCGTAAATCCCGTCTAATTTACCATTTTCAACTTCAACACCCAACACACTTAAGCGGTGCTTTAGTGCGGCACGTCCGCTACGGGCGGTAAGCACAATCGAATTTTGATCAATACCTACATCGTTCGGATCCATAATTTCGTAACTTTCACGGTTTTTAAGCACTCCATCCTGATGAATTCCCGACGAGTGAGCAAACGCATTGCGACCCACAACTGCCTTGTTGGGTTGTACCGGCATATTCATTAAGCTGGAAACCAAACGACTGGTAGAATAGATTTTCTGTGTATTGATTTGCGTGTCGATATTCAGCCCTTTATGACATTTTAAAATCATTGCAATTTCTTCGAGCGAAGTATTGCCTGCGCGTTCGCCTATTCCATTGATGGTTACTTCCACCTGACGGGCGCCGTTCATTACTCCGGCCATGGTGTTGGCAGTGGCCATACCAAGGTCGTTGTGACAGTGAGTGGAGAGTATGGCGTTATGAACTCCTTTTACATTTTCCATCAGGAATTTAATTTTTTCGCCATAATCCCAGGGCAGACAATAGCCTGTAGTGTCGGGGATGTTTACAACAGTAGCGCCGGCTTTGATAACAGCTTCCACAACGCGGGCTAGGTAAACATTGTCGGTTCGTCCGGCATCTTCGCAGTAAAATTCAACATCTTCAACGTATTTTTTGGCGTGTTTTACGGCAGCTACAGCCCGTTCGAGTATTTCATCCTGAGTGGAATTGAATTTATGTTTGATATGAAATTCCGAAGTTCCGATGCCTGTGTGGATACGTTTATTTTTGGCATACTTGAGCGCTTCGGCAGCTACGTCAATGTCTTTTTGCACGCCGCGCGTCAATGCACAAATGGTTGGCCAGGTGACCGCTTTTGATATTTCCACTACCGAATTAAAATCGCCCGGACTTGAGATGGGGAATCCTGCTTCGATCACGTCGACGCCTAAAGTTTCGAGTGCTTTGGCCACCTGAATTTTTTCAATGGTGTTCAACTGGCAACCGGGAACTTGTTCACCGTCGCGTAATGTAGTGTCGAAAATAAATAATCTGTCCATAATCCTAAGCCCCCTAACCCCCTAAAGGGGGAATTACCCAAAATAATCGGAGGCAAGGGTAATATATTATCAATAATTAGTTGCTTTTTCTGTCTTTCCCCCCTTTAGGGGGTTAGGGGGCAGTCCTAAAAAAAAGCCTTTCGCACCGCAGTGAGAAAGGCTTTATATATTTATGTTGAATTATCTACATACCAAACTCACTTCTACTTGTTTTGCAAGAGAATAATAATACCGAGTAGAAGAATATGCAGAAAATTGTTGTTCATTGCTTCTTTTTATAAATTCGATGCAAAGATACTGCAAATTTTGAAACAAGCAAACGAAAATGAAAATATTTTGATTATTTTCCTTTCAATTCAAAATAAAGCGGCGCTAAAATACATGATTTTAATAGATTTAATACTTTATACTTCCGATTTCAATTTCCAGTTCCCCAAATTCTATCATAGCATTAAACAAACAAATACGCTGAAAGTTGGATAACTCACTCACTTTTATGTCTTTTTGTATCAACCGGTTCTCAGCAATCAATTGTGCTCTGTTTACACCAAACAGTAGCGGAACCTTCGGTGTGATCCAGTTTTTACCATCGAACAGGGCTATGTTAGAGTACGAAGTGTCAGTAAGTAAACCATTTTTGACAAGTAAAACATCATCGCAATCGCCGCGCCGTGCAAAAGCTTCGTTCAATTCTGCTCTGTCTTCTTTTTTGTAAAATGATGTTTCTGCCTCTGTTTCAATTAATTTTAATGATTTTACTTCGCGGCGGACATAAGGTATGTATTCCAGAAGTTGTACTTCGGCATCGAAAACAATGCGGCACTTATGAATTCCGGTTTCAGGAAAATCATTTTTCTCCAGTAATTCAGCTAAATTAATTGGTTTTACGGAGGGATAGAAATCGGCAAAAGCCTTGTCGACCCTGGCCTGATGGAGTGTTAACCTGTAAAAACGACCCTCTGCTAATTTTATGGATTCAATGAAGCGGTACATATACTTTCTGAATTAGTTCTTCGTATTCTTTTTCCAACTCGCTTTGTGACGTAATTCCTCCTCCGCTTTTGAAAACAAGTTGATCGGCTTGTTGTTCTATAAAGCGAATCATCACCCCCGAATCCAGGTTTTTGCCATCGAACCAGCCAAAAATACCTGTGTAAAAACCGCGACCATAACCTTCGGCTTTTTCTATAATTTCAAGCGTTTTAGGTTTTGGGGCACCGCAGATAGAGCCTGCAGGAAGCAGTGAAAATATAATATCGCCCAGTTTTTGGTGATAATTGTCAGGGAGCTTTCCTGTGATTTCGGAACTTACCTGCAATAGCTCGCCTTTATTTGTCGACAGTTTGTCGAGGTATCGATAACGGGTAAGTTCCACGTTTTCGGCAACTATGCTCAGGTCGTTGCGTATCAGATCGACAATGGTGGCGTGTTCGGCTTTCTCTTTCGGATCGTTCAGAATAATGTTTTTGGCGTTGGGCAGCGCAGCGTCAATCGTACCTTTCATAGGGAATGAAGAGATTTTTGAATTCCGGATCTGAATGAAAGTTTCGGGAGATAGTACTGTAAATCTATCTTTTAGCCAGAGTTTGTACTTAGCCGTTCCAAAATCAAATAAATCGGACAAATCAAGGTTGGTTTTTAATCGGGTAGGTTGTGTGAGGTTGACCAGAAATGAATTTCCTTTATGAATCTGCTCCTGCACATACTCAAATTTCTGCTTATATTCTTTTAAGGAGATGGGAGAAATATGCCAGTTAAGTTGTTGCTGTGCTGTTATTTTGTTTTGCTGATGATTCGTTTGGGTTTGAAAACGAATAAATCGTGCATCCAATTCAGGCTCGGGTATCAGGTATCCTTCGGTGGCTTTGTAGTTGATGATAAAAAGGAAAGGGACGCCTGATGAAGATAAGTGATTGATTTGCTGCTGTAATTGTATTCTGCTGAGCAAAGTATATGGAAAGTATTCTGTCATTTTCGTTGTGTAACCGTTTGTAAGGCAAAGTTACACAAAGTTTAATAATATAAAGTAATGAGCCGATATACACAGATTAAAATATATAACCGAATCGATTGCAGCTTTTTCTGCAGATGAATTCGAAAGTTCGTTAATCTTTATATTATCATGAAAATAATCCGTCATTTCTGATTTGCCTGTTATTGTTGCATAAAAAAATGGTAACAGTAGAAATATTTTCGTTGTGAAGTGAGTCTTCACACCACTGTGAAGTGTGCCTTCATACTGTTGTGAAGAATGCCTTCATACTGTTGTGAAGAATGCCTTCATACTACTGTGAAAACATAAGATCTTTGAAATCCTGTTCATTAATCTGAAAAACAAAATTCCAACTAATCGTTCAGAGAATATAAGAGTTCGTTTTCCAACACGGGTTCAGTAAAATACACATTTGCTTCCATGGCGTAATGATCTGAAAGATTTGCAGGTGTATGTCCGATTTTCTCATAGAAAGTCTGGACTTTCCGTTCTATATTACCAATCCATTGCTGATTTCGTACAAGTATATAATCGATCAGTTTCTTTTCGCCCGAAGCTTTTCGAACCAGGGTATTGTCAATTTCGTCGTAGGTAAATTTCACATCGCCGCTGATTTCGCCGTTGTGAGCGTCAAGCGTATGGAGCATTAATTCATAATTCACAGGGTCGTTCCTGTCAATATTAAAATCGCCGCAAATGAATTGAGGTACATTCGGGTCTGAGTATTGATCCAGCAAGTGTTCGTTGATTTCCCTGCATTGTTTTTCCCTGATTTGATGATCGCCATCGGCCTGAAGATGAGTTGTCAGCAGTTGGAATTTAGCTCCTTCGAAATCGCCCTCGAAAAGTACTGCACCTTTGCGGGCTACCATGTCAAAGCCTTTGCTGATGCTGAATTTAATCTCATCAATTTTTGTGAGCGGAATTTTGCTGACTACCCACAGTCCGCTGTTGGTACGAAAGGGGAAATGGCATTTATTGGCCGGGCCATATTGAAACGGATAGCTTTCTTTCAGGCGTTTTGCCAGGATATTCCTGCATTTACTGCTAAATGCTTCCTGAAAAACAATCATCTGATAATCAGAGTTAACTAACCTGTCGGCTATGTTTCGGGCACGATTTCCGTTGTTGTTGAATAAACTAAAATAAGGCAGCATGTAAATATTCCAACTGAGAATTTTAAATGTTTTAGAACTTTCAATTGCCTTATTCATTGTTTGATGCGTTTGGCCTGTAGCGTAAAGTATTGTTTCCAGCATAAATAAAAGTATTAAGACGATTTGTTTTGACATGTCTCTTGTTATTTAATTACTGCAAACTAACTATAAGTTCTTTTCAGTGGCGTGACGAATGCGTGACTTTGGTATGAAAGAATTTGAGAACTGTGAATTTTGTTTTATTTATCTTGAGAGTCGAAGTCATTGGTTCGTCATGAAAAACTTCCCTTGTGTTGAGAATGAAATTTTTATTACGAACTTTTTAAAATGTGAGATTGATCAGGTGGGTAGACAAAAAAAGAGCCGCTCAATGAAGGCGACTCTTCTTCCGAATTTATTTTCTTTGTTTATTTCTAATGAATTTTCCTTTGCCTGATGCGAATTTTTTATGCCCGAATTTATGTTTTTCAGGTTCATACAATGGAGCTTCGCCCAATTCTTCGGGCATAGGAATTTTATAAATGTCTTTTTCGAGGAAATTTTCTATTTGTTTGAATTTATATTGTTCGTCTTCCGACACAAAAGTAATGGACATCCCTTTAGCGCTGGCGCGGGCGGTACGACCAATTCGGTGTACATAATCTTCGGCATCATGCGGAACATCATAGTTGATAACCAGCGAAATATCGTCGATGTCGATGCCGCGTGAAACAATGTCGGTGGCAACCAAAATATTGACGCGGTTGTTTTTGAATTCGTGCATAATGTGGTCGCGCTGCACCTGATCGAGGTCGGAGTGCATTTCACCCACCGAGAGTCCCATTTGGCGGAACGTTTTGAAAAGCTCTTTCACTTTTAGCTTAGAACCTGAAAAGATAATCACTTTATTGAGCGTTTGATCGGCAAATAAATGACGAACAAGTCCTTGCTTTTGAGCTTCGTAACAAATATACGACGTTTGCATTATACTTTCGGGCGGACGTGAGATGGCGATTTTTACCTCAACAGGATCGTGCAGGATTGTTTTGGCTAATAGTCTGATTTTTGGTGGCATAGTAGCCGAAAACATAATAGTTTGGCGGTCTTTCGGCAGTCGGTTCACCACCTGCATAATATCGTCGAAAAAGCCCATGTCGAGCATGCGGTCGGCTTCGTCCAGAATGAAATATTTTACGTACGAAAAATCGATATCGTATAAATTGATGTGCGAAAGTAAGCGTCCTGGAGTGGCAATCACCACATCGGCTCCTTTTTGCAAGCCACGTCGCTGCACATCCCAGGCCTGCGAGTCATTGCCGCCATAAACAGCTACCGACGAAAAGGACGTAAAGTAAGAAAAACCTTCCATTTGCTGGTCGATTTGTTGCGCCAATTCACGGGTAGGAGCCATAATAATGGCATTCACTTTGTCTTCGGCGTGAGGTTCGGCCTGTAAATTGTGTAAAAGGGGTAAAATAAAAGCAGCCGTTTTCCCGGTTCCGGTCTGGGCGCAGGCAATCACGTCGCGTTTTTGTAAAATTACCGGAATGGTTTCGGCTTGTACCGGAGTGGCTTCTTTAAAATTCATGGCTTGCAAGCCGTCCAATACGGCATCGCAAAGAGGAAGTTCGTCAAATCTCATTGAAAATATATTAATATGTTGCAAAGATACTCATTTAATTCTCAAAAATAGTTTTCGCCGTTTTTAAGTTTTCATCTGTTGTCCGATTTATTTGTGTTCAGTTGATTTTTTTATACTTTTACAGTTCAGATGGGCTGAAAAGCTCTCAACTTCATCAATTCGTTCACTTATGGTTCTTTTTCGTTACGATAAAACTTTCGAAGGGCTGCTAACGGCCGTTTTCGATGCTTATAACCGCAATACCTTTCCTGAAAAGTTATTGGGGGTTGACGATATTGAGCCTTTGTTTGTGACCGAAACTTATACGGTTTTGACGCAGGAAGATAAATCGGCGCGCGTGTGGAAAGGGTTGGAGAAGAAGACAGAACGAAACATACTGAATATGCTGACCTATGTGTGGTTGTCCGAATTGCCCGGCAGCGACGAGTTGCTTTTCAGATATATCAGGAAAACATTTGATAGTAAGGTGGATATTTCTGCAAATTTTGCCGACCAGGATGTGATGCAGGTTCACAAAACGGCTAAGAAAGTAAGTACCGAAAAACACAGAATGATAGAATTGCTGCGTTTTCAGAAAGCGGCGGATGATATTTTCTTTGCGCCTGTTTCGCCCGATCATAATTGTTTGCCGCTTACCATTTCGCATTTCAAAGATCGTTTTGCCGATCAGAAATGGATCATTTACGATACCAAACGCGATTACGGTTTCTTTTACGACCTGAAAACCGTTACTGAAATGACACTTGATACTACCGAACTTTTCCCTGAAGGAAAATTGAACGAGCAACTGATGGCCGAAGATGAGCAACTGTTTCAAAAACTCTGGAAGGCTTATTTCAAATCGCTCACCATCAAAGAGCGCATCAATCCAAAACTTCAGCGGCAGCACTTACCAAAACGTTATTGGAAGTATTTGACAGAGAAGCAATAGAAAAATGAAACTTTTCCAAAGTTTAGAACTTTGGAAAAGTTATTATTTATCTTCTATTTCTTTATGCAAGCAACTATCGAAGCCAGAAATTCAGGCGAATCAAAATCGCCTTTTTTCGAAAATCCTGTGCGAACCACTACCAGCTCGAGCGATGGAATAATATAAATGTATTGTCCATCGTGGCCGCGACACATATATAGATCTTTTGGTACGTCAGGATAATCATTTGATTCGTTCAGCCAGAAAAATGATCCGTATTGACCATCCGAACCATTGGCCGGTTCTATGGCATTGTCGGTCCAGCCTTCGGGTAGAATTTGTTGTCCCAACCAGTTTCCCTTGTTGAGATATAATAATCCGAAGCGCACATAGTCGCGCATGGATGCATATATATAGGATGAACCGGCAAATGTACCTGAGGCATCGGTTTCGAAAACAGCACTTCGCATACCTGTGGGGTTGAATAATTCCCGGCGTGGAAATGCGTAGTATTCAGCATCGTTGCTAAGCTTTTTGCGGATCAGATAGCTCACAACATTGGTCGCGCCTGAGTTGTACAACCAAACCGAATCGGGACGGGCAACAAGTTTTTTATTGAAAGTGAAATCGGCCATATCCGCCGATTTATGTAACATTATAGTTACATCCGATAAATTTCCATAGTTTTCGTTCCATTCCAGTCCGCTGTTCATGTGCATTAGGTTTTGGATGGTGATGGGTCCGCGTTTGTCTTTTTTCCATACAGGAATATCGGCGGGTTGTTTCGTGTCCATTAGTCCTTTTTTTACCATGATGCCGACGAGCGCGTGCGTGAAGCTTTTGGCCATCGACCAGCTCAGAAAACGGTTTTTTTCTGAAAGACCATCTTTGTATTTCTCAGCAATCAGTTGATTTTTATAAGCAATGGCTACAGCAAAGGTTCCTTTGTTGCCTTCCCTGTCATTGAATGCATCTACAATGGCTTTGTTTAACATTAGCTGATCAATCTCAACCGGAATTGTATCCGCCAGTTTGTCGCCGGCAGGCCAGGCCACCGTGTCAGGATTGATGGCAGGCAGTTGAACGATTGTGTAAGGACGATTGCGGATTTCAGCTTCGTTGCCACGCACCAAAGTACAGCCAAAACCTTCGATATAAATGGCTTTGGAACTTGCCCAAAGGAAACGACTGGTGACTTCTTTCTTTTCAAAATCAACAGTGTTGTTTGTGAATTTGATAAACGAAAAATTCAAATCGATGCTTTCAACGCTTTTCTGCGTACGGTTACCTACAAAAACTCCGGAAGCCAGATTTTTAGCAGCATAGCCGGTAATGACCGGAGTTAATAGATGAATGTAGTAAATTCCACCGGCAAGTCCCAAAAGGAAAATGATGCCAACAATGCGAAGGATACGTTTTTTCATGGTTGATTGATTTTGAAGTTTGTGAAGTCAAAAGTATGAATTATTTCAGATAATTTCGAACTTATCGGCATCTTTCCAAAAAGCAGATTTTTCTCTGAATTTTAATAATGGTTCAGGATTTAGTTCGTAGGTTTGAATGGATGATTCATTTTCGGGAAAAGAGAGCAGGGGAGTTGCTTTAAAATCGAGTAATGTTGAATGTCCGTTGTATTCAACGCTCAAGCCATCCGTACCCACGCAATTTACGCCACAAACATAGGCCTGATTTTCAATGGCTCTTGCCTGCAATAAAATATCCCAGTTTTTAATCCGGTTCTTTGGGAAATTAGCCACATAAATTAATAGATCGTACTCGTTGTTTAGGTTGCGCGCCCAGGCCGGAAAGCGCACATCATAGCAAACCAATAGTCTGATATTGAACCCACAATAATTGACAATAAGCTTCCTGTCGCCGGCGCTGAAATACTGATCCTCACCGCCCATCGAAAATAAATGTCGCTTGTCGGCGGTTTCAATTTTTCCATCGGGAAATACAAAAAAGCCCCGGTTGAATATTTTATCATTTTCGTTAGCGATAAAACTTCCGGTAATTGCCAGGTTGTAGGTTTGCGCCCACTTTTGCAGGGTGCGAACTGTCTGGCCTTCCATCGCTTCGGCTAATTCTAATTGATCAGTACAAAAACCGGTAGTAAACATTTCAGGAAGAACAACTAAATCTGTTTTTCCGGCAAGTTCAGCCAATTGTTTTTCTGTTCTTTGCAGATTGGCGGTTTTATCTGCCCAATGTATAATATCTTGTACGAGGGTGATTCTCATGTCTGTGTGTTTTTCTGCAAATATAATTATAAAATAAAAAAAATCGGCCAACAAATCAACAATTAAAGTTGACTGTTGGCCGATAAATTATGTTGTAACCTTTAGGATTCGCTATTAGTCGATCATTTCAAAACCTGTGTAAGGAATCAAAGCTTTTGGTATGCGGATACCTTCGGGTGTTTGGTTGTTTTCGAGCAGTGCTGCAACTATGCGTGGAAGTGCCATGGCACTACCGTTCAATGTGTGAGCCAATTGCGTTTTTTTGTCGGCGCCTTTAAAACGACATTTCAAGCGGTTGGCCTGATAGCTTTCGAAGTTCGAAACCGAACTTACTTCCAACCAACGTTCCTGAGCCGCAGAAAAAACTTCAAAGTCGAAAGTCAACGCCGATGTGAAGCTCATATCGCCACCGCACAAACGGAGAATTCGCCAGGGAAGTTCTAGTTTATCAACCAGTGTTTGAACGTAGTTGACCATTTCGGTAAGCGTTTCGTACGACTTATCAGGATGTTGAATTTGTACGATTTCCACTTTGTCGAACTGATGCAGGCGGTTCAACCCACGAACATCTTTTCCGTACGACCCTGCTTCACGTCGGAAGCAAGCTGAATAAGCCGTATTTTTAATAGGCAATTCTTTTTCTTCCAAAATAACATCGCGGTAAATGTTGGTGACAGGCACTTCGGCTGTAGGGATCAGATATAAATCGTCCACAGTACAATGGTACATTTGTCCTTCTTTATCAGGCAGTTGCCCGGTGCCATAACCTGAAGCAGCATTTACAACATAAGGTGGTTGTACTTCGAGATAACCGGCTTCGCGGGCATTATCCAGGAAGAAATTGATCAAAGCACGTTGCAAACGAGCGCCTTTTCCTTTGTAAACCGGAAAACCTGCCCCGGAGATTTTTACGCCTAATTCAAAATCAATTAAATCGTATTTTTTGGCCAGATCCCAATGTGGAACAGCGCCTTCGGGAAGATTTGGCATGGCTCCACCTGTTCGCTCAATCAGATTGTCCTCAGCATGTTTTCCGGCAGGAACACTTTCGTGCGGCAGGTTGGGGATTTGTACCAATAAGTTGTTGAGTGACTGCTCAATTTCCGATAATTTATCGTCAAGGATTTTGATACTGTCTTTCAGTTCAGTAGTTTTTTCTTTGGCTGCGGCGGCTTCGGCTTGTTTGCCCTGTTTGAAAAGCATACCGATTTCTTTCGATAGATTATTCATCTCGGCCGACTGATTGTCGAGCTGAGTTTGAGTGGCTTTGCGTAAACCATCCAATTCAACAACCTGAGCAATGATAGCAGCTCCGTCGAAATTTTTCTTAGCCAACCGGGTAATTACTTCCTGAGTATTTTCGGTGATATATTTGAGTGTCAACATAATTAAGCCCCCTAAATCCCCCGAAGGGGGACTTTGAGGTAGTATTTTTAATAAAACATGTTCTTTTAATATAAACAAATTCCACCATTGGGGAATTTTATAAAAAAATCTCCCGCAATTTTACACTACGGTAAAACGACAGGAGATTTTTATAAAATCGCTAAATGTCTTGTTTCACGTTCTCCCTCTCCCCTGGGAGAGGGTTGGGGTGAGGTGGTTTAGTTAGCTTCGATCGGTTTGATAGAAACGTAAGATCTGTTATCTTTTTTCTTTTTGAATTCTACTGTTCCGCTAATCAATGCGAACAAAGTATGGTCTTTACCAATACCGATGTTTTCACCTACGTGGTGAACGGTTCCGCGTTGACGAACGATGATATTACCTGCTTTTGCAAATTGACCACCGTAAATTTTAACGCCAAGTCGTTTGCTTTCCGATTCACGACCGTTTCTTGAGCTACCAGCCCCTTTCTTATGTGCCATTTTCTTCTAATTTTTTTCGGTTAATTAAGCTACGATTTCTTTGATTGCTAACTCAGTGAAGTTTTGACGGTGACCGTTACGTTTGCGGTAACCTTTACGGCGTTTTTTGTGGAAAATAATTACTTTTTCGCCACGTACGTGCGAGATAACTTCACAAACTACTTTTGCACCTGCAACAGTGGGAGCACCTACGGTAACTGCACCATCATTGTCGATCAACAATACTTTGTCAAATTCAACCTGAACGCCTCTTTCGGCCTCATTCATACGATGAACATACAGTTTTCTTCCGGCTTCCACCTTGAACTGCTGTCCTAAAATTTCTACAATTGCGTACATTTATTAATACAATTATTGATTACATCGGGAAGGTGAGATGCTTCACAGCAGCGCTTCTTGCTGACCTTATCCGAAATGAGGGTGCAAATTTACTGTTTTTATTTTAATATGCAAAGAGTTGTGATTGTTTTTTCGTTTAAAAAACTGATATATGAGTTGAAATGAATCACAATACAAGTTCTGTAAACAATTTTTCAAGTGTTTCATCCAGATGATGTGTGAATCCGGAGTGAGGCCGCGAAGTCTGAATACACGAGCTACGCACGGCTGTGAGCCATCGGAAACGTTCGGGAATATCGAATTGGGCAATCAGTCCTGCTGTTTTGTCGCCATTGCATATCTTTTCGAACGATAGCAAGGTGTCGTTCAGTAGATCAATGTCTAATTCTGACGAAAATAAAGATAAACGTCGCTCGTCCAGTTTGTACATCATGCGAATGTATTTTGCTTTTTTCGAGAACAAAATTACACCGATATTTATAAATTCCTCGCGCTCCACCTGCGGCAAAACACGAATGACTGCATAATCATAAAAGTGTTTTCCTTGCATTTTGAGCTTCGTTTAAAAAGATTTCTGAATTTTTAAGTCGTGAACTAAGAAATTGGTAGTACACTTCGCGAACCGATTCGGTAGTTTCACCAACTTCTAATGTGCTTGCCCATGCGTCAGGAATAAGATTCACGATTTCACGAATGACTTCGTCGGTAAGCAGGGCTTTGCATTCAATATCTGCGGCCTCGAGCTGATCGGCAAAAGGGAGAAGTACATGATCTTTTATAAGTGCAAAAGGAGACAAAGCATGTTTTTCGGGATGTATCCACGAATGATGAAAGTACAAGGTTGCGCCATGGTCGATCAGCCATAAGTCTTTGTGCCACATCAGCATATTGGTGTTACGCACTGTGCGGTCCACGTTGGTCAGATAAGCGTCCATCCACACGATGAGCGAAGCCGTTCGTCCATCCACTTTTGTGGTCACGGGATCGTAGGTGAGCGCACCCGATAGAAAGTGCAAGCCAAGATTAAGTCCCTGACTCCCTTTGAGCAAGTCCTGAATTTCCTCATCTCCTTCACTTCGTCCGAAAGCTTCGTCGAGCTGAACAAAAACAAGTTCCGGAATCCGAAGTTTCAGTATTTTGGCTACAACACCACCAATCAGTTCCGAAATCAGTGCTTTAGCTCCATGGCCAGAACCCCGAAACTTGACAACATATTTAAAACCGTCATCTGCTTCGGCCAATGCGGGTAACGAACCTCCTTCGCGCAAAGGAGTGATATAGCGGGTGACATTTACGGTGCGTAGGTTCATATTTATGGTTTTTTCTTCTTCAATATTTCGCTCTTACATTTTTACTTCTTAAACAACACTCTGAAAGCCTCTTCCACTTTTTTTACCATGACTATCTCCATATTTATTTTGCCAATATTCAGGGCTTTTACATTGAAATCGGGGATAATCATTTTAGTAAATCCAAGCTTTTCGGCTTCGAGAATGCGCTGTTCGATGCGGTTGATGGGGCGAATTTCGCCCGAGAGTCCTATTTCGCCGGCCACGCACACTTGTTTTTCGATGGCAATGTCGACGTTGGACGAAAGTATGGCCGAGATCACTGCCAGGTCGATGGCCGGGTCGTTTACCTTGATACCTCCGGCAATGTTGAGGAAAACATCTTTTTGGGCAATTTTAAAACCGGCGCGTTTTTCGAGTACTGCCAAAAGCATGTTCAAACGTCGCAAATCGAAACCGGTACTGGAGCGTTGTGGCATTCCGTAAGCTGCCGAGCTAACCAATGCCTGCACTTCGATAAGGAAGGGACGCACGCCTTCGATGGCGGAGGCAATGGCCACTCCGCTCAGGCCCGAATGGTTTTGAGAGAGCAATAATTCGGATGGATTGCTTACTTCACGCAGACCGCTTTGCTGCATTTCGAAAACGCCTAATTCAGCAGTGCTTCCGAAACGGTTTTTGATAGAGCGCAGGATGCGATACATATAATGCTGATCGCCTTCGAATTGCAGTACAGTGTCGACGATGTGTTCCAGCACTTTCGGACCAGCAATACTTCCTTCTTTGTTGATGTGCCCAATGAGCAGGACGGGAACACCAGAAGTTTTGCAAAATTTGAGCAGATGCGAAGCACATTCGCGTACCTGCGATACCGAACCCGGCGAGGACTCAATCATTTCGGTCGAAAGTGTTTGGATAGAGTCTACAATCACTACATCGGGCTGAATATTTTGGATGTGAACAAAAGCCTGTTCGAGCGAAGTTTCGCTTACGATATAGCAATCGGGGTTGTCGTATTTCAGACGTTCGGCACGAAGCTTCAATTGTTTCACGCTTTCTTCGCCCGAAATATAAAGGGTGCGCTTGCCTTTCATGTTCAGTACAACCTGTAGTACCAAAGTCGATTTTCCAATTCCGGGTTCGCCGCCAATCAATACCAACGAGCCGGGCACTAATCCGCCTCCCAGCACGCGATTCAATTCGTTGCACGATGTGTCGATGCGGGTTTCTTCCGATGTTTCCACTTCATGCAACCGAACCGGTTTTTGCTTGGTGATTTCAAGTCCGCCCATTATTATTTTGGGGCTGGTGTCTTTGCTGATAATTTCTTCAACATAGCTATTCCATTCGCCGCACGATGGACATTTGCCTATCCATTTGGGTGAATCGGTACCGCAATTCTGACAGATGTAGACTGATTTTGTTTTGGCCATGATAAGTTTAGTTTGCCTTACAAAAATAGATAAATTTTCGGACTATACAGTTTTTAGTTTTACACTAAATCCGTTCAAAACTTATTTTTGTTGTAAAAAAAGCTTCCGGTTCCTTTTTATGTGTTTTCATATTCAGGAAGGAAAGCTGTGTGTGAGTTTTTATATTGATTTTGGGTTGTAATGAGGACTGTGTTTATGCAGTCAGCGAAATTGTGAAAAGTAAAATGAACGATAGAAACAAGGCGGTGTAAAATAATTTAAGAGAGATCTCTTTTCTCTTTTCTTTCATGTTTGTAAAAATTAAAAATTCACCCTTATAACATGAAGAAAAGAAATAAGTTCAGTAGTTGATTGTGACATTTGTGTGTTATGGTGTTCGAATTGTTGTCCATCATTTTCAAACTTTTAAATTTTCAAATCTTCAAATTTTCAAATCATCGAATCATCAAATTTTCAAATGCCTCCATCATTATATCTTATTTTCGCGCCATTTCCCTTTTTGTAAAAACCAATAGCCCAAACCGCCAATAAATGACCAGTAAATAAATTCTGAAAACCAAACAATGGCTACGGATTGAGGATATAGAATGGCGGTAAAATATACATACGAAATATAGAAAAACAAAGTTACCATTTCTATATAAAATGCTGTTTTTGCGCTTCCGGTGCCCGATACTGCATTGACAACTACGTTGGCGACAGCATAAAATATGACGGCTATCGATACTACTCTTATTACAGGAACTGAGGCTAGTATCAGAGAATCATCGTCGGTGTAAATATGAGCAAAAAGTTCAGGAAATGCAAATGTAAAAATGATCAGAGGTGCTACAAATAAGATGGCAATCCGTATAATCTTGTTCACGGTACTCATCACCTCTTCTTTGAGTCCGGAGCCTATCATATTGCTTACCAGTGTGCCGGCAGTAGTAGAAAGTGCTGATGCCGGAATCATCAATAAGATGTACATGCTTCTACCGATATTGGTTACAGCCAATGGGCGTTCGCCCATACGTTCGATAAAAATAAAGAATAAAAACCAGGTGGAAATAGAAATCAGAAACTGAAACATGATGAAAATCGAGAGGTTCAGAATCTGTCCTACCGTTTTGAAGTCGACGCGCAGGCTGCTGAATAGCCCGTACTTTTTCATATCAGTAAAGATAAAGGTATGGAGGAGAAGGTAACCAAGGGTGGCTGCTTCGGCGATCACCGACGCTATGGCTGCCCCGGCAATTCCTAACTCAGGGAAACCAAACTTTCCGAAAATAAGCAGATAATCGAATATGATATTGGTGATGGCGGTAATGATGGCCGAAGTGGTGAGAATGCGGGTGTCGGTTATTCCTACATAAAAGCTACGGAAAACTACGTTGAGAAAAATGAAAAAGTAGCCATAAATACGCCAGTCGAGGTATTCCATAGTGGCCGCATAAATTTGGTCGGAACTTACCAACATTTTCATTAAATGTGGCATCCCGAGTAGAGATGCCACAAATAAAAAGAGTGCAAACGTTCCATTGAAAATGAGGCTATTGTTGAAGATCGGACCGATTTGCTTGTAGTTTGCTTCACCATTCCGGCGTCCGATAAGGATTTGAGCGCCCTGACTAAAACCAAACCCCACCATATATATTGCAAAATAAAAAACGCCAGCAATGGCCGAAGCTCCCAGGGCTACTTCGCTCACCCGACCCAGAAAAGCTGTGTCGGTGACGTTGATAATGTTTTGAGCCAGAAGGGTCAGAATAATCGGATAAGTTATGTTAAGGATGTTTTTGGTTGAGTTCACAGGTGCAAGGTTTGATGAATGTAATGTAACATCAGAAAATGTGATGTTGTTTTGCAAAGGTAAGAAAGAATTTTTCTTTATTAAAATGACCGAGCCTGCTGGTTGGATTCATGAGGATCGCATTTTCTTATCAACTAAAACGATAGTTAATTCACTTATTTCCCGAATTGGTATTATATTTGTAAAATCTAAACGAATCCACAAAAACTCATCGGTATGAAAAAGATACTTTTCATTTCTTTAATAGCGCTTAGTATTGTTTCGGGCATTCTACTGGCTCAGGTCAACAATAAAATCACCATAGAAAATCGTTGGAAGGTAGTTGAAAAACTGGCTGAAAAACAATTGCCTGAATCAGCGCTCAAAGAAGTGAACGAAATACTTGCGCAGGCTCAGAAAGAAAAAAGCAGCGGACAAATTATCAAAGCTATGCTGTACAAAATGCGTTTTACGTTAGACAAAGCACCTGACAAAGCGCCTGAGCTTATTCACGAATTTGAAATATTTGCCGAAAAAAGTACCGACCCTGCCGAAAAAGCGTTGCTGCACTCGATGACGGCCGAACTGTATGCCCGTCACTACCAAAGCGATCGGTGGAAAATAAACCGCCGTACTCAAATCACTGGTTTTGTGCCTGATGATATAAAGGAATGGTCGAAAAATATCTATTTTGATAAAATTAGCGCTTTACTGGATCGCTCGCTCGAAAATACAGAAGTGCTGCAAAAAACAGATGTGCTTCAATTCGATGTGCTGATCGAAAAAGGTGAAGATAGCCGCACGCTACAACCAACACTTTTCGATTTTTTGGCTCATCGCAAAATAGAGATGCTGACCGGAATTACTGAAGCTATCGACCTGAAAAATCCTTTACATTCGGACGGTTATTTTGCTCCATTCAATGATTTTGTTGCATTAGGGTTAGATACAATATATAGCGTGTCCATCGAAAATCAGGTGTTGAAAGCTTATCAGCAACTGATTGCTTTTCATATGAAAGATAAAAATGAGGCAGCTTTGCTTGATGTGGATTTATCCAGATTGGAATATGTAAAAAATGTTTCAGGTGAGACAGAAGCTTATCTGAATGCCCTTGAGGTGTTGGAAAATAAATATGCTAAAAATGAGATTGTTGTAGAAGTATTGTCGGGAAAAGCAAACTATTATTTGCAAAAAAGTTACGAGTCGGGCGAAAACGGAATTTTCAGAAAAAAAGCTTACGATGTTTGCACTGATGGCATCAAGCGTTTCCCTAAATACAAACGCATCGATTTGCTGAAAAATCTGCAAAAAACGATTACGCAAAAAAGCCTGAATGTGAGTCATAACGAAGTATCGAAACCGGCTTCCAATCTTTCACTCAACATAAATTCCGCCAATATCAATACTGTTCAAATTAATATTTATCGCATCAATGCTACAGCTTTGGAGTATTTTACTTTTAAACAAAATAACCGGAGAGAAAATGAAGCATTTTCAAAACGAAGTCTGCTCGAAACCCGAGAACTGAAGCTTAAAAAAGATCCGAATTTTGGAGGATCCGATACGGTTTATACTATAAAATCAGGCGATTATGGCATTTACGAAGTGAGCATCAATGTAAAAGGTGAGACGGATAAAGATAAAATATCGAACACGGTTTTCGTTGTTTCCGATTTTGGTTTTATCCAACGTTCGAATGTTCCGAATTTACAACATCTGTATGTACTCGACCGCCAGAGCGGATTACCACAGGCGGGTGTTCAGGTCAGCGCCTACGAGCCAAAATGGAAGGGCAATGGTTATAAATACGAATTGAAAAAACAAATCAAATCAGACAAAGAAGGTTTATGTAGAATCCCTTTTACTACCAATTACGTTCAGCATCAGGTTTTTTTCGAACGAGGCAAAGATAAATACTTTTCATCGGCATCGTATGCTAATTTTCACAATAGAATTCCTTCGAACAGTGAAAAAGTACAACTCAGTTTGTTGACTGATCGCTCGTTGTATCGCCCGGGACAAACCGTATATTTTAAAGGAATCGCTTACTATGCCAGTAAAAACCGTAACGAAGTGGATAAATCATCGGCCTATGAAGTTGTTCTTTACGATGCAAATCATCAAAAAATAAGTTCAAAGTCGTTTAAAACCAACGAATTTGGTTCGTTTGCCGGTGAGTTTGTATTGCCCGAAGGAGGATTGAATGGCGCGTATCGTCTCGAATCCAAAGGTTTTTCGCAAACTATTTATGTGGAAGAATACAAACGTCCGACCTTTGAAGTGAAGATTGAAAAACCGAAGGCTGAAATCCGTTTCGGTGACAAAGTAACCCTTACCGGCAATGTAAAAGCTTATGCCGGATACAATGTGCCTGATGCAGAAGTAAAATATACAGTGACACGCGTAACCCACCGCTATTGTTGGTGGTGGAACGAACCATCGACAGTGGTGGCCAGCGGAACAGTAAAAACCGATGCAGAAGGAAAATTTGAAGCGACATTTGTACCGGAGAAATCGAAAAATGCACTGAATATTTGGCGTGGTAACTTTTATACCTATACAGTTTCGGCGGATGTAACAGATGCCAAAGGTGAAACGCAGCAAGGTGAGCAATCGCTTTCGGTGGGTGATAAGTCATTATTTATAATTGCCGATGTGGCGAGTAAAATTAATAAAAATGCTTCCACAAAAATAGAAATATATGCCGAAACATTGAATGGCGAAAAAGTGGATGCTGTGATTGACTATGAAGTATATCGCCTGGTTGAATCAGCTGAATATGCAGAGGAGAAAGATGAAAAAACCGAATTGAAAACTGCCGAAAAAGTTGCTTCGGGTCAATACAAAACTTCGGATAAATCATTGGTTCTCGAAATGAAAAAATGGAAATCGGCGGAATATAAATTGGTGTTGAAAGCCAAAGATACATTTGGCGCTGAGGTGAAAACCGAGCATATTTTTGTGTTGTACGACAATGCTGATAAACGTCCGCCTGTAAAATCTTATGTTTGGATGCTAACGCCTAAAACCACTTGTGCGGTAGGTGAAAAAGCGGAGATTCGCTTCGGAACATCTACAAAAAATACGGCGGTGTTGTACGAAATTATGCTGGGAAACAAGGTGTTGGAAAGTAAATGGATCAGGTTCAACGATGAGATAAAGACTTTTGAAATTCCGTTTAAAGCTGAATATGGAGCAGGCGTTACAGTGCTGTTTACGTTTATGAAGGACGAACAATTCTTTACACAGCAGGTGCAGATTGCCCGCAAGGTGGAAGAAAAAAAACTGACTCCCACGTTGAGCGTTTTTCGCGATAAATTGCAGCCCGGCGAAAAAGCAGAGTGGACGGTTACAATTCCTGAAACAGTGAAAGATAAAAAAGCTGCCGAACTTCTGGTAGGGATGTACGATGCTTCGTTGGATGCTATTCGTCGGCACAGTTGGAATTTTTATCCATTCTATCAGGAAGGAATTTTATATTCAGTGCCCTGGATGGCGAACAATTTAAGTCAAAGCAATGGTTATACGCATTTCAATGCGGAGATAAAAGATGTTTACGATTATCGTTTTGATAACCTGAACTGGTTTGGACTGGAATTATCACAGGGATATGGTGGTATTCGCATCAGAGGAGCAAGGTCAAAAAACATTCAGGTTGAAGAGGATAATGTTGTTTTTGCGATGGCTGAAAGCACCGGTATCAAAAAAGAAATGGTTGGTTCGGTAGTTATGGATAAAGTTGCTGAGGATGCTCAGGTCGAATCAAAAAGCACGGATAAAGTAAAAGTCCGTACCAATTTCAACGAAACTGCTTTTTTCTATCCGCAGTTAAAAACAGATGCGCAGGGCAATGTGAAATTCTCGTTTACTGCTCCCGAAAGTCTGACGCGTTGGAATGTGAAAATGCTGGCACATACGCCCGATTTATATTTTGGCCAGGCCGAAACGCAGGTGCTTACTCAAAAAGAACTTATGGTGCAAATGAATCTGCCACGCTTTGTTCGTCGTTCTGATCGGTTAGTGTTGACTGCCAGTGTGGTCAATCTCACAGAAAAAGAATTGAAAGCCGATGTTGTTTTTGAATTAATTGACCCGGCCACCGAAAAAGTTATTTATACGCAGACAAAAACAGCTCCCCTCTCCTCAAGGAGAGGGGCAGGGGGTGAGGTAGTTGAGTTTGAATTAAGCCAATTTTCTTCTTACGAACTACTAATTTGTAAAATAGTTGCCCGTGCAGGAAACTTCAGCGATGGAGAACAGAAATATCTGCCTGTTCTGCCTGATAAAATAATGGTAACCGAAAGTATGCCGCTCACTATTCGTGGGAACGAAACGCGCACTTTCAATTTCCATAGTTTATTGAAAAATGCTTCGAAAGTGGATACCAAAAACCTGACTGTTGAGTTTTCCTCCAATCCGGCCTGGTATGCCGTGCAGGCTTTGCCTACGCTTTCGGCACCCGAAAACGAAAATGCAATGGATTATTTTACGGCTTATTATGCAAATACTTTAGCGGCATTTATTGCCAATTCGAATCCGAAAATTGCAAAAGTTTTCGATCAATGGAAAAATGCAAAAGGCAGCAGGGAAGCATTGTTGTCGAACTTGCAGAAAAATGCCGAATTGAAAAATATGTTGTTGGAAGAAACGCCATGGGTAATGGCGGCAAAGGACGAAACCGAACAAAAAAAGCAAATTGCCCTGCTTTTCGATCTGAACATGCAGAAAAATCAGGAACAACAATACCTTGATAAATTATTGAAACTGCAATCGGCGAACGGAGGCTTTGCATGGTTTGCGGGTATGCCTGATAGTCGTTACATTACGCAGGAAATTTTGCTGAATATAGCCCGACTCAACAGAATGACAGGACAAAAGACAACGGCTGTAAATCAACAAACAGCCATTAATAAAGCGTTGTATTATTTGGATATGGAAATTTCGAAAGATTTTGCCGAACTAAAGAAATACAATAAAAACTATCAGAAAGAACAATGTGTTGCCGATCCGCAATTGTTTTACCTGCATTTGCGCTCCGAATATCCGGATGTTCCGGTACATGTTTCGGCGCAGGAAGCTCTGAAGTATTATACTACTCAATCCGAAAAGTACTGGACCAGTTTCACGCTCTATGGCAAAGCCATGATGGCAATGGTGGCTAACCGGAATGGCAAAATAAAAGTAGCCACCGAGATGCTGAAATCGCTGAAAGAAAATGCAATGAAAACCGACGAAATGGGTATGTATTGGGCTAAAAATATGTCGGGCTATTTCTGGAACGAACGACCGATTGCGGTACAGGCTGCTATAATTGAGGCTTTTGCTGAAATAAATAAAAATGTTGCTGAAGTGGATGAAATGAAGATATGGTTGTTGAAACAGAAACAAACCCAACGCTGGGATTCGCCTTCGGCCACTGTAAATGCCATTTATGCTTTGCTTTTGCAGGGGAACGATTGGTTGGCTAACGATGGAAATGTGAGCATTAAAATGGGTGGCAAAACGCTTCAACCTGCATCCACTGAAGCCGGTACTGGATATTTTAAAGAAACCATTCCTGTGGACGAAATAAAAGCGGATATGGGCAAAGTTACAGTTGCAAAAGCGGACAAAGGCATTGGCTGGGGAGCTATGTACTGGCAATATTATCAGGAGTTAGATAAAATTCAGGGACAAAGCGGAGCATTGAAAGTGAGTAAGAAGCTGTTTGTAATGAAAGGTGCTACTATGATGCCGATTGAAAAGGCAGAGCTTAAAAAAGGCGATAAAGTGATCACCCGATTGGTGGTTACCACTGATCGTAACCTTGAGTTTGTAGCACTGAAAGACTTGCGTGCAGCTTGTTTCGAACCTGTCGATCAACTTTCGGGAAGCCGGTGGAAAGAAAGTGTTTGCTATTATCAAACCGCCAAGGATGCTTCAACGCAGTTCTTCTTCGCTTATTTGCCAAAAGGAACTTATGTATTCGAATACGAATTGTGGGTGAATAATGCCGGTGCTTATACGAGCGGAATTGCCACCATTCAGTGCCAATATGCACCTGAATTTGTGAGTCATACCGGTGGCGAAAAAATATTGATTAAAAACAACTAACATCTCTTATATTCAGAGTTGTTTAATAATTTATCTCAAAAAAATATGGAGCTTATAGGTTACGTTCTTCTTGGCATAGCGGCAGGTATTTTATCAGGACTTTTTGGTATTGGTGGAGGTATCGTGTTGGTGCCCTCATTAATTGTATTGTTTGGTCTGGATATTTTGGATGCAAATGCAGTGTCGTTAGCGGCTATGTTGTTGCCGGTTGGGGTTTTAGGAGTTTGGGCGTATTATAAAGCCGGATTGATTAATGTCAGAGAATCTCTTTGGATTGCATTGGGTTTGTTTTTGGGTTCATTTGTAGGGGGTGAATTTGCAGTAAATATAAGCGAAAGTCTGCTGGCAAAGCTCTATGCTGCTATTTTACTTTATATTGCATTAAGCTATTTCGATATTTTTTCTTATTTCAAAAAGAAAAAAGAGCCTAAGCCGATCGCAAACCTTGAAACTAAAAAACCTGTTTGGGCATTTATTTTGGTAGGTGTAGGCGCCGGAATCTTTGCCGGGTTGTTTGGTAAAGGCGGTGGGATTGTGATCGTTCCGCTGTTGATTGGCATTTTTCATTACGACCCCAAAGCGGCCGCGGCTACTTCGCTGGCAGCGCTGCAATTGCCTGTCGGTCTGCCGAGCGTGCTTATTTATGCCAACGAAGGTCACTTAAATATTTTGTTTGCCGCGTTGATTGCGGTTGGTATTCTTGCCGGTGCTTTTTTCGGTTCGAAACTCGGTGTGCGATTGCCATCGGCGCTGTTCAAAAAAGTGTATGCTATTTTTTTAATGGCAGTGGCGGTGTTTATGGTTTATAAATACATATAAAAAAACGGCGAATTTTTCGCCGTTTTTTATGCTTCTTTCTCTATCGCCTGAACGACCAATCCTGCTATCGTCATACCGAACATGGCGGGCATGTACGAAGTGGTTCCGTTGATTTTGGCTTTCAAACTGCACCATTCATGATCCACTAAATCAGGGTCGCCGGGACCATGGAGCGATTTTGGACACAGGCATTTGTCGGTTCCGCACGATTCATTTTCCCCTTTGTTTTCCAGTAGCTCATCGCTGTACACGCACATGAACTTTTTGCTTACTCCACCCGATTTTTTTATTCTGCTGCGCAATGCAGCTCCCAGCGGACAGCCCTGTACTTTCCAAAATTCAGCTACTTTGATACGTGTCGGATCCATTTTAAGCGCAGCTCCCATCGACGAAAACAATGTTGCATTTGTTTTTGTGGCAGTTTGAAGTAAATGTACTTTGTTAGATAAACTATCAATGCCATCGATAATAAAATCGTAGCTATCAAGTTCAAATGATTCGGAGGTTTCGGGACTATATATCTTTTGTAAAGCCACAATATCGGCTTTAGGATTTATTTCGAGCAAGCGTTCGCGAAGCACCTCTGTTTTTACTTTTCCAACCGTTTTGGCGGTGGCCATCAACTGGCGGTTGATGTTGGTGATGCAAACCCTGTCCGAATCTACTATGGTTAAATGCCCAATCCCCGATCTGACTAAGCTTTCCGCACACCAGCTTCCTACTCCTCCAATACCAAAAATGATGACGCGTTTTTCCGATGCTTTTTTAATAAAGCTTTTTCCCAGTAGCAGTTGTGTCCGATGAAATATACCTTTTTCTATTCCCATTCTATCAATTGATAATTCATAATTCATCGATCAAAATACAGATAATAAACGATATTGATTTTGAATTATGAATTGAGCATTATGAATTATTTACCCGTTTTGACTGATTAGTTTTAGTGATTTTTTGTTCACTATTTCTATTTGTTTTCCTTTAATTTCTATTATTCCGTCTTTATCAAACTCAGTCAGAACGCGACTCACACTTTCACGGCTTGTATCCACCAGATTGGCCAGCTCGGCTTGCGAAAGTGGTATGGTGAATGTGTCGGACATGAAGATTTTATCCGAGAACTCTAACAGTGCGTCCGCCATGTTTCCTCGTATTTGCTTTTGTGTACGGTTGGCGCATCGGTGAAACGATTCAAGCTCATTCTGGCAAAGCTCAATGATAATATCATTCGAAAATTCCCGGTTTTCGTTCAGTATGTTTTGAAATACCTGTACATCAATAAAACAAACTTCGGCATCCGAAACGGCTGTTACCGAGTACTGATTTATTTTATCACCAAATGTTGTGGGCAAGCCAAGGTAAGTTGGGGCTTTCACTACACGTACTATTTGCTCGTGATACGGACCTGCCAGATGAATTTTTGCTAATCCCGTTCGCAGAAAAACGACATTGGTAGAATACATTCCCTGTTTGATGATGGAATCTCCTCTTTTGAACTTCAGCACCAGATGGTTGGCCGAGAGCTGTTCGAAACTTGTTTCACATAATGTTGCCGCAGCCTTGGAGTTGAACGGACATTCTTTGCAATTGCTTTCCATAAAATATTGATTTAAGCCAATAATACTGCAAATATAAACAATGTGACGCAAATCACAAAATAATGTATTCACCTACACTGATAATTATTGATTAAATATATTTTTCTTCAATACATTTGCAGAAATAATTCTTTAATCAATAAAATCTATTGTAAAATGGAAAAATCAAAAGAAATAAGCATTGAACAATTGCAGGAACAAATCACTGAATTGCAGTCGAAAATAGAAGCCCTTGAAAACTCACGCAAGGATCAACTTTCGATAGCTGTTGTCTCCGGTGATATGGATAAAATATTGGCTGCTTTTGTGATTTCTATTGCTGCGGCTGCTATGGATACGCAGGTGAAATTGTTTTTCTCCTTTTGGTCGCTATCAGCACTGCGCGATCCTAAAAAAGCACCTAAAGGAAAAGACCTTATCTCCAAAATGTTTGGAATGATGCTTCCAAAAGGAACAGGCAAACTCAAGCTCTCTAACATGAATATGGCAGGCATGGGACCAAAAATGATTTCGTACCTTATGAAAAAACAAAACGTTATGTCGCTCGAAACCATGTTGAAAGAGGCCGGTGAATTGGGTATAGAAATCGTAATTTGCGAAATGTCGATGGGATTGATGGGCTTCAAAAAAGAGGAGTTTATCGATTATCCAAATTTAAGCTATGCTGGAGCTGCAACTTTTGTAGCCGATGCCGGTGAAAGTTCGATAAATCTGTTTATTTAGAACCCTCTGGCCCCCTAAAGGGGGAATTTGGTAAGGGGGACTCCTGATATTAAAAAACGAATTAAATACAAATAATCCAATTTTTGCTCTTTACTCCCCCTTTAGGGGGCTGGGGGCAAATATTAAAATTTATCATTATGACAGCAGAAGAATTAAAATCAGTAGATGTAGCAAAATCAGTAGATGCACGCGGAACAGCTTGTCCCGGTCCACTTTTGGAAGCAAAAAAAGCCATTGGCACTATCAAAGCAGGTGATGTAATGGAAATACTTTCATCCGACGAAGGTACCAAACAAGACATCCCAAAATGGTGTGGTAAACAAGGTCATGAATACCTGGGATTTGCAGAAGAAAACGGCTACTTCAAGGTTTACATGAAGAAAAAATAATGACCCCTTACCCCTAAAGGGGAATTAATTCTCTTTTAGGGATAGGTTATTTCTTCAATTATTATTTTATAAAACTAACTAATCTAATTCCCCTTTAGGGGTTAGGGGTTCTAATATCATGGGAGAACTAAACAAAAAGAGTGCGAAAATACTTGTATTTTCCACCGAAAAAATATCCGATCCGGCAATTGACATGGCCGGTTTACTCAAAATGCACTACCCTCCGACTGTGTACACAATTAGTATTCCCTGTTCAAGCGGAATAAAACCCAGCTGGATACTGTACGCTTACGAAAAAGGTTTCGATGGTGTGTTTATTGCTGCCGATGGTAGCGATTGTGTTTTTGGTGAAACATGTACCGAGAAAACCGGACACCTGGTAGGGAAAACACATAGTCTGATGAAGGAAAAAAATATTGACCCGGCTCGCCTTCGCATGGCTGCCATTTGCTCTGTTTGTAGCGAATCATTTGTAAAACAGATGCGTACTTTCAATGAGTATTTATTGAAGACTGCCCCCTAACACCGTTCGGCTGAGCTCACGTCGAAGCCTAAAGGGGGAATTAATATTAGTTTTGATTAGTTTAAAAGAATATGATGAAAGAGAACATAAAAGATAATATAGCAAACGAATCTATCTCAAATACCCCCTTTAGGGGGTTAGGGGGCAGGAATCCAATTAAAAATATCAGCTACGACGCTTTAGTCATTGGTGCCGGTATTGCCGGTGGCGAAGCTGCTTTGAATCTGGCTAACACAGGTTTCAAAGTGCTTTTGGTGGACAAAGAGCTTTCGGTAGGTGGTAAAATGATTATGCTCAGCAAAGTGTTTCCAACACTCGATTGTTCGGCCTGTATTACGACTCCCAAAGTTTCTGAAATCTCGCGTCACCCGAACATTACCATTTTTACCGGAAGCGAAGTGAGCGATATTCGCAAACTGAGCGACAATGAATTTACAGCCAAAGTAACCAAACAACCCCGTTACGTTCGCGTAGAAGATTGTACGGCTTGTCAACTTTGCGAAAAGGCCTGTCCGGTAAATGTGCGCGACCAATACCAGTTTGGCCTAATTGGACGTAAGGCAGCTTTTATTCCTTTCAGCATTTGTAGTCCTAAAGCTGCCGCCATTGACATAGACAATTGTACTTTGTGTGGAGCTTGCGAAAAAGTTTGCCCGACAAACTGTATAGATTTTACACAGGAAGTAGAAGAAATGAATCTACACGTTAAAACAGTAGTTATTGCTACCGGTTTTGATATGTTCGACGCAAAAAAAATGCCTCGTTATGGTTACGGACAATATAAAAACGTGATTACGGCTTTGCAAATGGAACGCGAGTTGGCTCCAACCCGTCCGTTCAATACTATTCTTCGTCCCGGAGATGGAAAAGTGCCCGACAAAATAGCCTATGTGCTTTGTGTTGGTTCGCGCGACGCCTCAGTGGGTAATCCTATCTGCTCGCAAATTTGCTGCATGTATTCCATTAAACAGGCTCAATTGCTGATGGGTGCTTTGCCTATGGCCGATGTAACGATTTATTATATCAATATCCGTTCGTTCGGGAAAGGATTTGAAGAGTTTTACCAACAAGCCAAAGGGATGGGTGTGAGTTTTGTGAAAGGAAAAATAGGTAGAATTTCGGAGAAAGAAGGAGGTAATCTGATCCTGAGATACGAAGATATCAACGAAGGTAAATTGAAAGAAACAGAACACGATATGGTCATTCTTTCAACGGGCGTTTTACCAAATAAAAGTATCGACAAGTTCTTTGTTAATGAAACGCTGGCACTGGATCCGTTTAGTTTTGTGGGACAAAGTGATATGCTTGCCAGCCCGGCCAAAACAAGTATCGAAGGCGTTTTCGTGGCCGGTACTGCCACCGGACCTATGGATATTCCTGATTCAATACTTTCTGCAGGAGCTGCTTCGTCTGAAGCGATTAGCTATTTAATTCAACACTCTTAAAATACAAGACAAATCATGGAAAAGAAACCAAAGAAAATAGGAGTTTATATTTGCCATTGCGGTGGTAATATATCCGATTATGTCGATGTGGAAAAAGTTCGCCAGTCGGTGGAGGGTGAAGATATTGTTTTTATTGCCAAAACAACCATGTTTGCTTGCTCAGACGCTAATCAGCGCGATATGGTCGAAGATATTAAAGCCAATGATCTCGATGGAGTGATTGTAGCTTCGTGCTCTCCAAAACTTCATCAATTGACTTTTCGCAATGTGTCCATTCGTGCCGATTTGAATAAATACACCTATGTGCATGCCAATATCCGCGAACAGGCTTCGTGGGCGCATTCCGATAATAAAACAGGTGCTACCGAAAAAGCCATTCATTTGGTTCAGGCGGCTGTAGCAAAAGCTCGTTATGCCGAAGCGTTGGAAACAAACAAGATAAAAGCCAAAAAGGCAGTTGCTGTGATTGGTGCAGGTGTAGCCGGTATAAAAGCCGCAATCGCTTTGGCTGAAAAAAATACTGACGTTATTCTGATTGAGAAGGCACCTGAAGTGGGTGGACGCGTAGCTCAGTGGGGCTCACTGTTTTCAACGGACGAAACAGGGAGAGATATGATGAAACGCCTTTCTTCTGAATTATTAAAACATCAGAATATCACACTCATGACCAATACCGAGGTGATTGAAAATAAAGGAAGCGTTGGAAATATATCGCTGAAAGTTCGAACCTTAAACGATACTGTGACCGAATTAAATGTCGGCTCGGTGCTTATGGCTACCGGTTTCGACTTTTACACACCCGAAGAAGGAGAATTTGGATACGCCGTTTCGGACAAGGTAATTACATTGCCCGAATTTAAACTAATGGTGGATACGCAGCAGGGCAAACTGATGCACAACGGTATGGAAGTGAAAAATATCGCTTATATCTATTGTGTGGGTAGTCGTCAAACTGATGGTGAGAATACCTATTGTTCCCGCAACTGTTGTACTTCTACTATTCATGCTGCGGTTACTGCTAAGCAGAAATTTGCTGACATCAATAATTATCATTTCAATCGTGGTTTGCGCACTTACGGAAAACAGGAGATATTGTATGCCGATTCATTGCGTTCTGGCGATATTTACCTGCAATCCTACGAAGATGGACTGCCCACCGTAATTACCGAAGGCAAGAAAACTATTGTGAAGATCAACGATATTTTGACAAACGGTCGTGAAATAGAAGTGGAAGCTGATTTAGTAGTACTGGTAACCGGAATGGTTCCCCGTAGCGACAATAATACCATTGGAAGTTTATTCAAAATACCGAAAGGACGTGATAAGTTCTTCAACGAAGTGCATATGAAACTGCGTCCTGTAGAAACGGTTATCGATGGTATTACTATTGCAGGAGCTTGCCAGGGTCCCAAGAACATTGCCGAGTCAGTCAATTCTGCACTGTCGGCAGCAACAAAATCTTATTCTATTTTAAGCAAGGGAGAGTTGGAAACCGATCCGTTGGTGGCGACTATTGACCCTGAGAAATGTACATGGTGTGGTGCTTGTGAGGCGGCTTGTCCGTTTGACGCTATTCTGAAAGTAGAGAAAGATGGTAAAACAATCGCCGAAATCAACAATACGGTTTGTAAGGGTTGTGGCATGTGTGCTCCGGTTTGCGAGCCCGATGCCGTGAATCTGATTGCCTGTTCGAGTCAGGAAATAATGAGTATGATTGATGCACTTGTATAAAACTAACTTTTCCAAAGTTTTAAGCTTTGGAAAAGTTGAATCAATAAAGTTATGGAAGTAGAAAAAGGAAAAACAGCAAAATACCTGCGCGAAAAACTGGGTGGAATACCGGAGCAGGCCAAAGAAAATCTGAAAGCTTTCAATGCTATCAAAAAACAGATACTTGAAGCGTTGAAAGATGAAGATTTGACGATTAAGCAACTCACCGAAAAGCTCAATATGCCTTCGGATGAAGTAGTTTATTACCTGATGTCACTGGTGAAATACGGTTTCGTAAAAACCGGTGAAGTGGATGATATGGACGAGTATTATACTTATAAATTGAACAAATAATGGCAAAAATAAATCCTGCATTTGGAAAAGAACTGAACAAATATGGCGCTGTAAATTTCAACGCCTGCTACAACTGTGGTAACTGTACAGCTGTTTGTTCACTATCGACCGAGGACGATTCGTTTCCGCGCGAAATGGTGCGATTAAGCGCGCTCGGGCTTGAAGACGATATCAAAGCATCCCTCAAACCATGGGAATGTTATTATTGTGGCGAATGTTCCACCCATTGTCCGCAAGAGGCCAATCCGGGTGAGTTGATGATGTCGCTGCGAAGGTACCTCACCGGACAGTATGATTGGACAGGTCTTTCTGGACTTCTCTACAAATCACTACCCATTAGTTTGGCAGCTTTTATTCTTGCTTTCGTAGGAGTAATAGCGTTCGTAGTTTCGGTTGATTTTGAGCTGGAGCGAATGGTTCACTTTGGGCATATGTTCGAAATGATCGCCATTGGAACCGTTGGATTGGTTATTTTATTACCCAACGTAGCACGCATGTGGTACTTCACTATTCTGAAACCGAAAGTGAAGGTATCATTCACCAAGTATGTAAAAAGCATGGGTGAATTGTTCATACACATGTTTACACAGAAACGTGCATTGGGCTGTGACGATAATCAGTTCCGCTGGTTCGAACATTTTATTCTGGTCATCGGTTACTTGTCCTTGCTGTTTACTACAGTGGTTTTGGACTGGTTTGCATCGCCACATTTATTTGTTATTATCTTAGGCTATGTGATGAGTGCCATCGTTTTTGTTGTAACTGTCGATTTTGTTCGTGGACGTATTCAGGCTAAAAAAGAAGTGAGCAAACACTCGCAACCTTCCGATATTTTCTTTGTGGTATGGTTATTCCTAATGGGCTTAACCGCTTTTCTGGTTCGCCTGTTTATCGACCTCGATCTGCTTGAAACAAACAAATGGCTGTATATTTTCCACCTAACCGTATTGGTTCAATGGGCGTTGATCATTGTTCCGTTTGGGAAATGGACGCACTTCCTTTATCGCTCATTTGCCATGTATTTTGCAAAGCTGAAAGAGGAATAATGTGCCAATAAGTCAATGTCCCAATGTGCCAATAAAGATAAAACCGGCTGAATTTCTGTAAGGAGATTCAGCCGGTTTTGTTTTTCTTCGGGCTGAAAGCCCAATATAACAATTCATGCAATGATATTTTGGATCAGAATGATTCTTTATTATATTGCCCTTTCAGGGCGCACATTTGTTTGTGCGTTTTTACCCAAGGCGTTGTCCTTTCAGGACGTTGCCATTGGGCTAGGATATTGTGAGCCTTCAGCTCAAAGACAAATCCAGTCACATGTTAGCTGTTAATTTCTTTTTGGAAATTATGTCCTTTTTGGGCTGCAAGCCCATGATATCCTAGCCCAATGGCAAAGCCACAACGTGGCGACGCCTTGGGTATGTAATGGCAACGCGTTGGGTTTTATGAGTAGGTTGAATTCCGCCCCGAAGGGGCAGCATAGATTATGTCCACAAATAATCCTCGTTATAATCCACTCCGTTTTCTCTTAAAAATTGAATATATTCTTCCTCAAAAGTCTGTGTTTGGTGATGTTCTTTCTGATTCCGAATATAATTTTCAACTACCGACACTTTTGATTGACTAACCGAATATCCGGCATAGCCTCCTTGCCATGCAAATTTACGATAGTGTGGCCCAAATGTTTTTATCCAACGGCTACTATTCGTTTTTATATCTTCCAGTAAATTAGCTAATGACACATTCTTCGACATAATACACAACACATGAATATGATTTTCAGTTCCATTTATAATAATTGGAATGGATTTCGATATCTTTACTGTTCCACCCATGTATGCATATATTTCTTTTTCATCTTCGGGTCGAATCAAGCATTCATCGTTTTTTACATGAAAAATGGCATGGATATATAATTTCGATAATGATTGTGACATAATTTTTAATGATTTATGGTTGAAAAATTAAATTCTAATTTGTTTTGGGCTGAAAGCCCAACATATCCTAGCCCAACGTAAAGCCATGAAATGGCGACGCGTTGGGATAATATGTCAAATACTATGCGTTCGGGCTGAAAGCCCAATATATGTTCCAATCAATAATTCCATTTCTATATTGCCCTTTCAGGGCGCAGGTCTGTTTGTTTTTTATTTTTACCCAAGGCGTTGTCCTTTCAGGACGTTGCCATTGGGCTAGAATATACAGGGCTTTTAGCCCAAAAGCCCACCCCTTCGCTCTGCCTGCACGTTGGGGTGAGTTTGTAAGGTCTTATTCAGCTTCTGTATTTGCCGAATCGACCTTTTTTGCCCAGCCTTTGCGTTGTGCAATTGCTGTATTATATTGGTCAATACGGTTATTCAGTTTTGTTACAAAAGCAGCATACTTAGCATCTCCGTCGATGGTGATAAAAGCATTGATGCGGTTTACAATGGCATTGTAGGCGTTGTCGGTTTCTACGCGTGCAGTTTTCATGTTAATCGCCGGTTTCAGATCGTCTTCCTGGTTTCGACTTTTCACCAATTCCACAAAAGCAATTTGGGTCGCCTCTATTTCAGTCAGCCAATCGGTCAGCCCCAGTGTGGTGAGGTCGGCAGCAGCTGCTTTGAGTGCTGTAATGTAACTTTCCTCTGCCGCCGTTTGTTTCTCGTCGGACAGGCGTGTTATTTTGCTAAACTTTTCATTAATCAGGTCGATGTTGTAAGCAGCTTGTGCCACGGCCGGATTAAAGTGATGCAACATTCCTTTTACTATTTTTGAAAATCCGCGAATCGGTTGGTCGCGTGCTTCGTCGGCAGCGTTCACCCGTGCTGTGAATGAGTTTTTTTGAACCAAGTCAAGCACCGATTTTTCCACAGACAGTTTCAGTTTGTGGTCGCCCGATTGTTTTTCAATATTGAGCGCCGCAGCGCCACTTTCAGTAATGTAATCGTCCACGTAAGTATTTAATCCTACATGTTCTTCGTTCTGGAGTTCCAGAAGGTGAATTTTTTTTATAAACATAGAAATTTTAAATTATAAGTTAATAAAACGGTTAAAGAAATATCCTTATGTTGGAGAAACGATAAGAAACGAATGAAAAATTGCTTCTCGTTAATGAGCAGGTAGTATGCGTGCCTGAAAAACAGTAGCTCGTTAACGAGACGGTGCTGTTTATGCTGAAATACCCTTTCTCAACACTGAGAAAGGGTATTTCATTGGTGAAATGTACTTTCTCTGTTTAGAGAATGCATATTCTAATAATAAAAATTAGTTCCTCAATGCTGAGACAACCTTTTTTGATAACATTTACTGTTTAATATAATCTGAGACCGACGATGTCCATCCGTCTGTTTAACAGGCCAAAGATAGAAATAATTTATTAAAATGAGTATTATAAGCAGCATGTTTTTAAACATGAAATTCATCGGCTGACTTTAAGCCTCCCAAAGAATAGATATTTTTATCCTATGCAACGAAAGTTAAATGTATTGCATCTGTATTTTATGTTTTTTGCACAACAGTTCGGTTCGACCAGAAAACAGAATTTAAAGCATCAAATTTATTTTTCACCATCAAAAATGCGCATATGAAACGAGCATGATGAGCGATAATCACCAAAGAAGATGAAAATCCGACATGCGAGTTCCATGTGACCTTTAAAAAACAATTATTTTCACATGAAAACAATTAAAAAAATCAGTTTTTTTGCAGTGTCGGTATTTCTGTTTTGGAGTTGTACGAGTTATGATGACTCAATGAATTATTCGTTTATGGATGGAATGTATGAGCCGGTCGAAACTGAAAAGTACAAGGATTACGAAGAAAATCCTTTTTTCAGCGTGAGCGAACATCCGGTTTCTACTTTCTCGGTCGATGCCGATGGTGGCGCTTATGCCAATATGCGTCGGTTTATGCATCTTGGACAAACACCTCCCAAAGCCGCTGTGCGCATCGAGGAGTTTATAAATTACTTTACGTTCGATTACGCCAACCCTGCTGACAACGAAAATGTGGCGCTTAATTCGGAACTTGCGGTTTGCCCCTGGAATGCCGAACATCATCTGATGCGCGTGGGGATGAAAGGCAAATCAATTCTCGAAAATGAAATGCCCAATTCCAATTTTGTTTTCCTGATTGATGTTTCGGGTTCAATGAGTTCGCCCGATAAACTTGAAGTGCTGAAATCGGGATTTAAATTAATGACCGATCAGCTCAAAGATAACGATAAAGTGGCCATTGTAACTTATGCAGGTGCAGCAGCCGTATTGCTCCAGTCGACTAATGGCGATGAAAAATCGAAAATTAAAAAAGCAATTGATAAATTAGGCGCCGGAGGTTCTACTGCGGGTGCTGAAGGTCTGATAACGGCTTACGAAATAGCGCAGAAAAACTTTATTAAAAATGGGAATAACCGCATCATTATAGGTTCGGATGGCGATTTCAATGTTGGCCCATCGTCAACCGAAGAGTTGATTGAATTGATCGAAGAAAAACGGGAATCGGGAGTGTATATAACTGTTTTGGGCGTGGGCACCGGAAATCTGAACGACAATATGATGGAGCAAATAGCCAACAATGGCAACGGAAATTATGAATACATCGATAACGCCGATGAGCTTGTAAAAGTGTTTATCAACGAAAAATCAAAATTCTATACGGTGGCCAAAGATTCGAAAATCCAAATCACTTTCAATCCCGATAAAGTGGCTTCTTACCGTTTGATTGGATATGAAAACCGCTCGTTGAACAATGAGGATTTTGTGAACGATTCCACAGATGCTGGCGAAATTGGCGCCGGACAAACAATTACTGCGCTTTACGAAGTGGCGTTAACTACCAACTTATCTGCCGGACCCTATGCGCAGTTCGATTTCCGTTATAAAAAACCGGGCGAAAGTGAAAGCCGTTTGCTGCAACACAGCATCAATAGCAGTCCAAAACAAATGGCTCAGGCTTCCGAAAATATGCGTTTCGCGGCTTCGCTCACTGCTTTTGGATTGATAATGAAACAATCGGCTCACAAAGGAACTGCCGACAAACAAATGGTGCTTAACTTAGGGAGCACGGCTAAAACGTTCGATCCTAACGGATACCGATCGCAATTTATCGATATTGTAAATAAATGGAAACCTGACTAATACCTTTGCTTGTGTGTGTTTTTAATTTTGCAAAAGGCTCAGCAACCGAAATAATTGCTGAGCCTTTTTTTGCGGGAACACCGGAATAAATGTCCGTTATTGTAATGCCTGTTTAAAGTCAAGATACAGGTCCTTCACGTCTTCCAACCCTACCGAAATTCTGATCGTTTTGTCCGATACATTCATTGCTTTACGCACTTCGGGAGTGAAAGTTCCGAAAATGGTGCTGGCGGGGTGAATGGCGAGCGTTTTGTTGTCGAACAGGTTGGTGGCGCGTTTTACAAGTTTGAGTTTGTTCATAAAGCTGAAACAGGCTTCGCGGGAACTCAGGTTGAAAGTAAACATAGCTCCGGGGCGTTCTCCAAATTGTTTTTTACTCAATTCGAAGTATTTGTTTTCGGGCAATCCGGTGTAGTTGACCGATTCTACTTCGGGGAATTGCGCTACCAACTGCACTAATTCCAAACAATTAGCAGTTGCTTTTTCGTATCGGAGCGACATGGTTTCCAGCCCCAGCGTTTGCATATAAGCCACCTGAGGAGTCATGTAAGCGCCTAAGTTTCTGTGTATTTCTTTTCTGAGTTTCGTTGTAAATGTCATTAACCCAAATTCTTTGGCCAATGTATGCAGTTTTGGCGACGACGACCAGTTAAAAGTGCCATAATCCAGAATTAAACCACCTAAACTTGTTGCACCCCCCGAAATATATTTGGTGCTCGATACAATTTCTATATCAATGCCAAGATCTTTTGCTTTAAAAGCGCAAAATGGAATGATAGTAGTATCGGCAATCAAAGGAACGTTGTTGGATTTGGCAATTTTCGATAGTGCACTCAAATCAGCCACTTCCATTTGAGGATTTGTGATGATTTCCAGAAAAACGGCACAGGTGTTATTGTCAATTTGTGCCTCAACTTCGTCGGGATTGGTGAGGTTGCAAAATCTGATCTCAACTCCAAACGCTGCCAATGTACTTGCAAAAAATGAATAAGTGTTGCCGAACAGGTGGCGCGAAGTGACGATATTACTTCCCGTCTGAGCTATGGTGATCATCGTGTTCGAAATGGCAGCCATGCCCGAATTTAAAGCGGTTACGCCCACTGCTCCGGTGGTGGCTTTAATCCTGTCTTCGAAATACTGAACTGTTGGGTTGGTAATGCGCGAATAGGCAAACTCGGATGTTTTTCCGGTGAAAGCCGATTCCATCTGCTCCGCTGAATCAAATTCGTAAGCAGCAGAATTATAAACAGGCATACTCAAAGCGTTGTATGCGTCCGGTTTTGCATAAGGGGTATGCAAAAGTTCAGTTTCGAATGATTTGTCTTCCATTTTTTTGTAAAATCATGAATCAAATTTTAGTGTTCGATTCGTTTGTAAACTTAAACTTTTCCTAAGTACAATACCCGGGAAAAGTTTAAGTTGATTCAGTTTTGTCGTTGAATAAATGATCAACTATCTGAGCTTTGCTCCGAGTTTGTTTTCAAAATTGCCAAGAATTTTTTTCATAATGCTTTCAATTTGAGCATCGGTCAATGTTTTTGTTTCGTCCTGAAGTATAAAGCTTACAGCGTAGGATTTTTTACCTGCTTCCAGATTTTTTCCTTCGTAAACATCAAACAAAGTTACTTTTTTAAGTAATTTGCGTTCAGTTTCGTAAGCAATTTTTTCAATTTCGGCAAAAGTCACGTTTTTGTCAATCAACAAAGCCAAATCGCGTTTTACTTCGGGGAATTTCGAAATTTCGGCATATTGAACCTTGTGTTTGCCAAGTTCCGAAAGAATGGCATTCCAGTTCAGGTCTGCATAAAATACTTCCTGATCAATGTCCATTACTTTGCGGATTTTTGGATGAACAATGCCATAAACAGCTAACTTGTTGCCTCTTGGACTGTAAACTGTTAGTGCTTCGCTCAATAAATCGTCGGCATATTCTCCGGTAACTAATTTCCGAAGATTAAACCCTAAGCGACGGAAAATGTTCTCAATATATGCTTTCAGTTCGTAAATGCTTGCTTTTTGCTCGGCTACCGTCCACGATTGAGCTTGTTTGTTGCCGGTAAGCCACATGGCTAAATGGAAATCTTCAGCGTAAGCAGCTAATGTTTCGCCTTCTTTTTTATTATTGGCATTGTAATAGTAGCAATTACCGAATTCATAGAATTTCAAATCAGCATTCCGACGGTTTACATTGTAAGCAATGTTTTCCAAACCACCGAAAAGCAAAGTCTGACGCATCACATTTAAATCCGAACTCAACGCGTTGATAATTTTTACGCTGTGAGCAGCCGGAAACGATGTTAAGTCAGTATAATATCCGCCTTTTGTCAGCGAATTGTTCAAAATTTCATTGAATCCTTGTGCTGTAAGCTGTTCGGCAATTAAGTTTTGAAGTTTATGGCTGTCGGGTTTTGAGCTGTAGCTCAGGTTCGACATCAGTTTTTCGCCAATTTCAATGTTGTTGTATCCGTATATACGCAGAATATCTTCAATCACATCAACGTCACGTTGCACATCAACGCGATAAGCCGGTACGTGAAGTGTATAACCTTCTTCGGTGCGGTTCACAATTTTCATTTCAAGCGCTCCGAGAATAGTTTCTATGTTCTCTTTTCCAATTTCTTTTCCAATCAACGAGTTGATTTTCTGTAAAGTAATTTCCACTTCAAATGGTTTCACTTCCTGAGAATAAATGTCAACAATTTCGCTCGAAATAGTTCCTCCTGCCACTTCCTGAATAAGCAAAGCGCAGCGTTTCAGTACGTAAATGGTGTTTGTTGGATCACACCCACGCTCAAATCGGAACGAAGCATCGGTGTTTAAACCATGGCGACGGGCCGTTTTACGAATTGAAACCGGATTGAAGTAAGCGCTTTCCAGAAATACGTTTTGAGTGGTTTCTGTTACGCCTGAGTCCAAGCCTCCGAACACACCACCAATACACATTGGCTTTTCTGCATTGCAAATCATTAGGTCGGCTGCATTCAGTTTGCGCTCTGTGCCTTCGAGCGAAATGAACGGAGTGCCTTCGGGCATACATTTTACGCGCACTTCGCCGCCGGCAATTTTATCAGCATCGAAAGCATGAAGCGGTTGACCTAATTCGTGAAGCACATAATTGGTAATGTCAACTATATTGTTGATAGGACGAAGTCCAATAACAAGCAATGCATTTTTCAACCATTCAGGCGATTCCGTTACTTTTACGCCCGAAATTGTTACCGCAGAATATCGCGGGCAGGCTTCGGGGTTTTCAACAATTACAGGAATGGTGAGATTTGTGTTTTGAACTTTAAAAGCATCAACCGATGGTTTTGTAAGTTGTATTGCCGGATTTTTTAATGCAAAAAATGCAGCTAAATCGCGTGCCACTCCGTAATGCGATGCTGCATCGACGCGGTTTGGTGTAATGTCAACTTCAAGTAAATAATCGCTCTTAATGCCGTAATAATCTTTGGCTAAAGTACCAACCATTGCATTGGCAGGAAGAACTATGATTCCGTCGTGACTGGTGCCAATTCCAATTTCGTCCTCTGCACAAATCATTCCCATCGATTCTACGCCACGTATTTTGGAACGTTTAATCGTGAAACTTTCTTCGCCTGAATAAAGTTTTGTGCCAACAGTAGCAACTACCACTTTCTGGCCGGCAGCTACATTAGGTGCGCCACAAACAATTTGAAGGGCTTCTTCGGCACCAACATTCACAGTCGTTACGTGTAAATGATCGGAATTTTCGTGCTTAGCGCAAGTAAGTACTTCGCCAATCACAAGTCCTTCGAGTCCTCCTTTTACAGTTTGAACTTCATCAACTCCACCTACCTCAAGGCCTATTGATGTCAACGCTTTTGATAATTCATCGGGGGTTATATCGATGTTAATGTATTGTTTCAGCCAGTTGTACGAAATATTCATATAGACAAATGTTTAATTTTCAGTTGTGTTTTTGAGTAAATGCGTTAATAATTGACGCTTCTTTATTGGTCACAAAGATAGACATTTTTTATAAAATTATTGTTTTAAATAAAGTACGATCTTGTTATTCAAAGTCAAAAACTGCGTTGTAATGTTTTTTCGTATAAAAAATCTAAAATTTTAAATCAAAACTCAAATTTATGCACATAAAAATGCTGAATGTGTATTATTTGGTTATTTTTGCATGTTATATCAACATTTACAGAAAATACAGAACGCATGATACAAGAAAATTTTATCCGCTTATTTGAGGATTCCTTCCGGAATAACTGGGATTTACCGGGCTTTAGCAATTACGGTGAAGAGCTTACGCTTACTTATGCTGATATTGCTAAGAAGGTGGCGCGCTTGCATATTTTATTTGATCAATGTCAGATAGAACCAAATGACAAAATTGCGTTGATAGGACGGAATAATTCAAACTGGGCTGTGGTTTATCTTGCAACAATTACTTATGGAGCTATTGTTGTACCTATCTTGCAGGATTTTAACCCTAACGATGTTCATCACATTACAAATCATTCTGAGTCCAAACTTCTTTTTGTGGGTGATAATATTTGGGAAAACCTGGAAGAGGAAAAGTTGACTACTGTGAAAGCTGTTTTTTCTCTCACTCAGTTTAACTGCATTACCTTGCTTAATAAGGAGTCCAAACCAGAGTCCGATCAACATGTGGTTTACGAACAGCTGGTTGTAAAGTATTTGCAGCCTGATTATATCAATAGTTTGTTTCATGCTAAATACAACAATGGATTTCACAGAGATAATGTAAGATATATTGATAAACCGAATAACGAAATTGTATCCATTAATTATACTTCTGGCACAACAGGTTTTAGTAAAGGAGTAATGACAAGTGGCAATGCATTGGCCGGAAATATCACTTTCGGTTTTCGCACTAAATTGGTTGGTCCGGCTTATCGTATTGTGTCGTTTTTACCTTTGGCGCATGCCTACGGCTGTGCTTTCGATTTTCTGACGCCTGTTTGTGCCGGTAGTCATATTCATTTTATTGGTAAAACACCTTCACCCAAAGTGCTTCTGAATGCTTTTGCCGAAATAAAACCAAGTGTGATTTTCTGTGTTCCCCTGATTATTGAGAAAATTTATAAGAAGCAAATTCAGCCATTATTGGCCAAATCATCAGTACGTTGGGTGCTTAGTGTTCCGTTTTTAGATCAACCGGTATTGTCGCAGATTCGTAAAAAATTAGTGGATGCATTTGGAGGTGAATTTTCCGAAATTGTAGTGGGCGGAGCACCAATGAATGCCGAAGTGGAAGAGTTTTTTCATAAAATAAAATTTCCTTTTACTATCGGCTACGGAATGACAGAATGCGCTCCTTTGGTGAGTTATTCGAATAAAAAAGATTTTGTACCCAAATCAGCCGGTAAAATTCTCGATATCATGGAAGTGAAAATCATCGACCCTGATATTGAAACTGGAGTTGGTGAAATTTGTGTCAGAGGTGAGAATGTGATGTCCGGCTATTATCGAAACCCTGAAGCCACAGCCTCAATTCTTGATGACGAAGGCTGGTTGCATACCGGCGACCTTGGAACTGTTGATGCAGATGACAACATATTTATACGGGGACGCAATAAAACCATGATATTGGGAGCAAGTGGACAAAATATTTTTCCGGAGGAAATTGAAGCGCGGCTTAACAACATGCCCTACGTAATGGAAAGTCTTGTTATTGAAAGTAATGGACGATTAATAGCGTTGGTGTGTCCTGATTACGAAGCCGTCGATACAGAACATTTAGATCAGTTGCAGCTCGAAGAGGTAATGGAAGAAAACAGAAAGATGCTCAATGCTTCGGTGGCGGCTTATGAATCAGTTGCTAAAATTCAGCTTTATCCGCACGAATTTGAAAAAACACCTAAAAAGAGTATAAAAAGATATCTTTATTCAGCTGGTTTTCAAAATAGAGATGGTGTTGTAAATGAAGAAGATGGAAGAATAAAAGACAAAAAGCAAAAAAAAATAAAAAATAATTGATAATTAGTAAACGAAATATAGAAATTTGATGTAATTTTGCAGCGATTTTGAATTGCAAAATAAAACATGTTAAATTTTAAAGGTTTAAAAAAATGAAAAAAGTATTTTTATTTTTTGCTGTAGTTATCGCTTTTGCTTCATGTGCTCCTAAAGCTACTGAAGAAGCTGCTCCTGCTGAAGATTCAGTAGTAGTTGTTGATACTGTAGCTGTTGTTGACACTGCTGCTGTAGCTGTTGACACAACTGTAGTTGCTCAATAATTCATAACTACGTAAATAATTACGTATTAATGTCGGATAGAATTAAATTTCTTTCCGACATTTTTTATTGGCAATATCGTGTGTTGTTTTTTAATTTGCTGCTAAATAGTAATTTAATGTCATTTCTCGACATATTGTCCGTGGGCTTATTTGGCAACGTAAAAAAAAATTAAAAAAAAACGATATTTATTAATGGAATATCAAAAAATGTTGTAATTTTGTCTCGATTTTGAATTGCAAAATATAACATGTTAAATTTTAAAGATTAGAAAAATGAAAAAAGTATTTTTATTTTTTGCTGTAGCCATGGTTTTTGCTTCATGTGCTCCTAAAGCAACTGAAGAAGCTGCTCCTGCTGAAGATTCAGTAGTAGTTGTTGATACTGTAGCTGTTGTTGACACTACTGCTGTTGACACTGTAGTAGCTCAATAATTCCGCTATTGCAAAAAATGCTAAGGCATTAAAAGTCCGTTAATTTATTAACGGACTTTTTTATTTCCTTATTTTTATGACAATCAAAGCTTTTTTTGTACTTTTGCACACTTAAATATTTAGAAATAATATGTTACGTATAGCAATACAAGCCAAAGGCAGACTTTATGACGAAACGATGTTGTTGTTGACTGAAGCCGGAATAAAATTAGAATCCGGAAAACGACTCTTGTTGTTGCCTGCTCGCAATTTTCCCCTCGAAGTTTTATTTCTCAGAGATGATGATATACCACAGTCGGTAGCCGACGGAGTAGCCGATATAGGTATTGTGGGCGAAAATGAATATGCCGAAAAAAAGAAGAAAGTAAATATTACCAAACGACTTGGTTTTAGCAAATGTCGTCTTTCATTGGCATTGCCAAAAGAAGTTGATTATCCGGGTATTAAATGGTTCAACGACAAAACTATTGCTACATCTTATCCTGAAATTCTCAAGGATTTTCTTAAAAAGAACAATATTAATGCTCATGTCCATGTTATAACAGGCTCAGTGGAGGTAGCTCCGGGAATTGGATTGTCGGATGCTATTTTTGATATAGTAAGTTCTGGCAGTACATTGGTAACCAATCACTTGAAAGAGGTTGAGGTGTTGATGAAGTCCGAAGCTTTGTTGATTCAACATCCACATCTATCTGCTGAAAAGAAGGAGATCCTCAAGGAATTTTTGTTTAGAATTGAGGCAGTTCAGATGGCTGAAGACAAAAAGTATGTGTTGATGAATGTGCCGAGCGAAAATATTGATAAAATCATTGAGGTATTACCCGGTATGAAAAGCCCAACTATAATGCCACTGGCTAAAGAGGGTTGGAATTCCTTGCATGCCGTGATTGACGAGAAACGCTTTTGGGATATAATAGGAAAATTGAAAGCGCTTGGCGCTGAGGGTATTTTAGTGATCCCGATTGAAAAAATGATTTTGTAAGCATTATATCATTTAATTTTCATGACCTCGTCGGATGTGAGTAAGTTTTACAGCCTTTGTATTGATCAGGGAAATTCAAGCACAAAAATTGGAGTTTTTGCCAATGATGAACTGCTGAATTTCAGAACTTTTGTGAATTTTGATGAAAGCAGTGTTGCTGAAATAATTGCAACGTATTCTATTAAGTCCTGTATTTTATCAAGTGTTATAAACGAGAATGTTGGTTTGTCCGAATTTATTAAGACCAAAGTTCAAAAGTTTATCTATCTTGATCATCAAACTCCCGTTCCTGTGGAAATTAGGTATGCCACGCCACAAACATTGGGAAAGGACAGACTGGCGGCAGTTGTTGGTGCGTCTTATTTGAAGCCCAATACAGACGTGCTCGTGATAGATGCCGGTACAGCCGTAACTTATGATTTTGTGGATGCAAGCAGAATTTATCATGGAGGTAATATTGCTCCTGGAATTGAAATGAGACTGAGAGCTTTACATGAGTTTACAAGCAAATTGCCATTGGTGACAGCTCAATTGGAAAGTCCATTCCTTGGAACAGATACGGCTTCGGCCATACTATCGGGAGTTCTGTATGGTATTCAGTTCGAAATGAATGGTTATATAGAGACATTAAAGATTAAATATCCTGAACTTTCAGTATATTTAACAGGTGGTAGCACTTTTTACTTTTATACGAAGCTAAAAAATGCCATCTTTGCAGAAAAAAATTTAGTATTAATTGGGCTCAACCGTATCCTACAATTCAATGTTTAAAAATAAAATTTTTCTTTTCGGATTTGCTTTCGTTTTGTTTAGTCAAATATCTATAAGTCAAAATAATACCAATTCACCTTATACGCGTTTTGGATATGGTGACATTAGCGATACGAATTCAGGAGAACAGCGGGCTATGGGTGGAGTTTCTTTAGGTTCACGCTCAAAAAATGGAATCAATACAGTGAATCCTGCATCCTACAGTGCTGTTGACAGTATGACTTTTATGTTTGATATAGGTGTGTCTGCTTTGGTTTCGAGATTTTCCGAAACTGCAGGAACTACCAATAAATTGAATGCAAATCTGGAATATATAACCATGCAGTTTCCATTGTGGAAAAAGGTGGGTTTTAGTGCAGGTCTGCAGCCTTATTCATTCTCTGGATATAACTTTTACTCTACTTCTTATTTACCTTTTGAATTGTACCCCGATACGGTTACTGCTACTCAGTCTTTTGTGGGAAATGGTGGTATTAATCAGATATATGCTGGACTGTCTGTGGAGCTTTTTGATCATATTTCGGTAGGGGTCAATGCTTACTATATGTTTGGTAGTTCCGTTAACTCCAGATTGTTAACTTTCAGTTCTTCCGATTTTTATTCGTCGCTTCAAAGGGATTCAATTGTGGTAAGTAGCTTGCGTTTCCGTTATGGTGTTCAGTTTTACAACACATTTGCAACCAAACACGATGTGAGTTTTGGTTTGATTTATGAACCTAAATTAAAATTAAATGCTGATTATTCTGAAATGACAGGAAGTGTAGATCAAGAGCAAACGCCTTATAAAGAAGTTTTCTCGGCTTTTGAAGTGCCTGAATTGTTCGGTGTAGGTTTAAATTATGTGTATAATAAACAATTGACCTTAGGTGTTGATTATTCCTTACAAAAATGGGGTGACGCCAAATTTTTTGGTGTCACCGATTCTTTGTCCAATCGCTCTAAATTGGCTTTAGGGGCCGAATTTATACCGAATTTAAGAAGCCGGAGATACCTTAATCAAATACGTTACAGGGCTGGTTTCAATGTCAGCGATCCATATTATAAAATCGAAAATGTGACGCAGCCCAAAAATTATGGCATAACTTTTGGAATGGGATTACCATTGAGGAATAACAGATCCATTATCAATACAACTTTTGAATACGGAAAGATAGGTACAACAGGGTTATTGCGTGAAGATTACTTCAAGTTTACTCTAAGTACCACTTTGAACGAAAACTGGTTCTTGAAACGAAAGCTATAAAAATACAAACAAATTAAATTTAAAGAGATATGAAAACGAGAAATGTACTTGTACTTGTTTTTAGTTTAGTAATGTTTACCAATTGCTTTGCTCAAAAAGAAAACAAAAAGGACAAAAAAGAAAAAAAAGGTGCAGCCACTGAACTTGTTGCTCCAAAAGATGAACCTGCTGTGGTAGATGCAGCTCCTGTGGTAACTGAGGAATGTCTTGTGAACATTAGTCTGTTCAACGAGTCGGCAAAAAACAAACAATATGCTGATGCCCTGAAACCTTGGAACGCAGCTTATTCTCAATGCCCCGGAGCGAATAAGGCTATCTATAGTCGTGGACGTGATATAGTGCAGTGGGAACTGCTACAAACAAAAGATGCGGCATCATATCAAAAAGTGTTTGATAAATTGATGGGGATGTATGACAATCGTATCAAGTATTTTGGAAATGATGATAGATATCCTACTGCTTGGATTTTAGGAATTAAAGGGTTGGATTATGTTGCTTTTGCTAAAAACGATGAACTTAAGAAGCCAGCTTACGAAATGCTCGAAAAATCGGTTGACGGAATGAAAGAATCGTCGGAACTTGAAGTGATTCGTGTTTTTATGGCTTTATCGAACGGAATTTTCAAAGCTGATCCTAATCATGCAGAAAAGTACATAGCCGATTACTTGAAAGTAAATGCGTTGCTCGAAGCTATTGCTAACAATCCTGAACAAAAAGATGCTCAAGCTGCGTCGCAGTTAAAACCAAGTCTTGACTTGATTTTTGCGCAAAGTGGTGCGGCTGATTGTAATATGCTTGATGGTTTATATAAAGAAAAGGTCAATGCGAATCTAAAAAATATAGATTATTTAGCTAATGTTATTAGTTTTTACAAACGTATCAAATGTACTGAATCTGAAGTTTATTTTACAGCTGCTGTAGCTGCACACAAATTGCAACCAACAGAAGAATCGGCTAATGCTTGTGCCGAGATGTCGATCAAGAAAAAGGAATATTCTAAAGCAGTTGTTTTTTATGAAGAAGCAACCAAATTGGCATCAAAAAATTTAGACAAAGCCGATTATCAGTATAAAATTGCACAGTTGTACAGTAATCTGGATAATTATGGAAGGGCCAGAGAGGCTGCACGTAATTCTATCGAATACGATCCAAACAACGGAAAACCATATATTTTGATTGGAAAGCTTTATGCCAGTTCTACTGTGTTTGACGATCCTGTGTTGCGCAAAACAGTATTTTGGGCAGCTGTAGATAAATTTGTGAGAGCCAAACAAGTTGATTCAAGCTGTGCTGATGAAGCCAATGATCTGATCAGACGTTACAGTCCTCATTTTCCTTCAAAAGATGATATGTTCTTTAAGCCGGAACTGAACGAAGGAAAATCATTCTATGTAGGTGGTTGGATTGGCGAAAATACAACTTGCCGTTAAAATTAGATGATTTGTTTTGAAACAAAAACTGCATTCAAGAAAAAAAATGGACATGACAACCACCTTTCTGGTGGTTGTTATGTTGTTATTTGCCCTTTCGTGTACTAATAAAAAGGTTGATAAAATTGCGGCTGTTGTGGATCGCACGACAATGCCAAGACTACATGCCACCGAAATAACAACTGTAATTTCCGATTCAGGTATAACACGTTACCGTATTTCGGCTCCACAATGGGATGTGTTTGATAAGGCCAATGAGCCTTATTGGGAATTTCCGAAGGGAATACATTTTGAGCGTTTCGACGAGAACTTAAAGGTAGATGCCAATATCCACAGTAAGTATGCTAAATTCAAGGAAAATGAGCAATTGTGGGAATTAAAAGGTCAGGTGAGAATGACCAACATCAAGGGTGAGTTGTTTGAGACAGAGCATTTGTTTTGGAATCAGCGGGAAGAGCGGATATATTCGGATACCATCGTAAAAATTACGCAGGCCGTACATATTATTAATGCTGTTGGATTTGAGTCGAATCAGCAAATGACAAAATACATATTTAGGGAAACAAGAGGGATTTTCCCTGTAGAAGATAAATAAAGAGCCATAAAATTTTTTTTATGGCTCTTTGCTTTGTATGTCTTTATTTGCTTTTTGTATC